>JAFLBK010000007.1 GCA_017303335.1 Chitinophagales bacterium | reverse complement strand
TTTTTTCCAAAAATAAAAAACCTGCCGGAATAATCCGGCAGGTTTTACAAAAAGCGCCTATAGTGTTTGTTATCCTGAAAGCCTGTTTTAGTTGCCCGTTTTAACCCGGTTCTGTTCGTCGCTGGCGCTGCTGTTCCGGCGGCTGCTGGTAGCTTTGAGTTGACCTTTGTTGAACCGGTACGTGAACGTGAGCGATACGGCCCTGCTGTCGTTCACATTGCGGAAACTGGCGTCCACTGTTCCGTATTTACTGTAGCCCTTGAAAACGCTTCCGGCGAACATATCGCGTATGCTCAGGCGGATCGTTCCTTTGTTCTTCAGCACCTGCTTACCGATACCGGCGTTCACCTGTACGATCGGCTTAATGTAGATAACACCTTCCAGTCCTTTTGAACGATACACACCGCTCAGTTCGGCTGTCCAGGTCTTGCCGAATTTGAATTGGTTCTGCACCTGGGCCAGGAAGGTTGTTACACCGATGGAAATGGATTCCTGGTTCACCAAACCCTTGAAATGGTTGTTGTATACGTTCGCATAGAGGTTAGCGCTCCACCACTTATTGAGTGATTTGTTGGCAGAAACGGCCAGGCCGATCTGTTTGCTGCTGGCAATATTGGCCCGCTTGATATAAGTTTCATTTGTTTGTTCATTTTGCTCCAGTACCTGTTGCATGATGTTGGTAGTGGCTGTGTAGTTCACTGTTGTTGTCAGGAAACTCTTATAGGTATGACTCAATTCGATGTTGTGCGCAAACTGGGGACTCAGGTTCGGGTTTCCCTGTTCAAACGTGTACCGGTCAAGGAAGTGCACAAAGGGATTCATATCCTCGTAATCGGGGCGCTGGATACGGCGGCCGTAATTGATCACAAACTGGTTCTTTTCATTGGCCGTGTACTGGAGGTAGACGGTTGGAAACAGCTGCGAATAGGACCTGTTGAATTTTGTTTCCCGGTATTCGAATTTGTTTAATTGTGTGTTGTACGCATAACCCTTGGAAACACCCTTTGCATTGGTATTCTCCAGACGCAGCCCGAATTGAGCGCTCCATTTTTTACCCAGCGGCCGGCTGTAATTCACATAAGCCGCATTGATATTCTCGTCGTAGATAAAATGATTGCTGCGGGCGCTGTCGAGTACTGAATAATTCGCTTTCACGCTGTCGTACCGGGCATCATTATCGGTCTTCACATAACTTGACTTGATGCCTGCTTCAAAACGGGCTCCTTTTTTCAGCGGCAGCGTATAGTCTACCTTACCGCTGTATATCGTAATATTGGATGGCAGGGTACCCAGCAGCAGGTCGGGGGTCTGTGTCGGATTTCCCATGTTATCGTAGTAGTACGTGGTAAGCGGCTGTGTGCTGGATGATTTGTAACGGATAAAATCGATATCACCGGATATCTCTTGCCCGGCAGAATCCAATACCGTACGCAGGTTCAGGTTCCCGCTGAAGTTCCTCCATTTCTCCTCGTTGCGGGTACTAGCCGCCGCCTTGCTCACGAGCACACGGTTGGGATCGAAGATATCGGTGCTGGTGGTACTTTCCCAGGTGCTGGGATTGTAAAAGCCATTCATCACCACTCCCAGGGTTGTTTTCTTCGATACAAAGAAGTCGGCGCCCACTTTGGCGTAATAATAGTTGCGCTGATTCTCCATGCTTGTCGACTGGTCGAAGATCGATTTGATCTGCTTGGTACTTGCCTCCCGGAAGTTGCGGGTGATGTACAGGGCATCGCCGCGGTGGTTACGATTGTAATTAAGGTTCGAAAAGAAGTTTACCTTCTTGGTACGGTAGTTAAAACTGAACGACTCATTAAATCGTGCATATTTACCCTGGGTATACCCGGTGGTAATACTTCCGTTGTACCCGAATTGTTTGTTCTTCTTGGTTTTGATGTTTATGATACCGGCATTCCCGGCGGCATCGTATTTAGCCGGCGGGTTGGTCATGATCTCGATTTGTTCGAGTTGATTCGCATTCATGTTGCGGAGCATATTCGCCAGGTCCTGGCCGCTTAAGTAACTGGGTCTTCCATCAATATAGATCACCACACCCGATTTACCTTTCAGACTCACATTCCCGTCTTTGTCAACAGAAACGCCGGGGGCTTTTTCCAGTACTTCCAGGGCGGTATTGCCGGCATTGGTTACCGAAGCTTCTACATTAACGATGGTCCTGTCCAGTTTTCTTTCTATGAGGGGCTTCTTGGAACTTACTGATACTTCCTGCAGGTTCTTGCTGACCGGCACCAGTTGCAGCACGTTCAACGCAATGGTTTGCTGCGAGGCCGAAACGGCAAAGGCAGCACTATAGGCCTTGGCGTGTCCTGCAGATGTGGCCATTACCAGGTAACTGCCGTCTTTCAGGTTTTCGAACGCAAAATTGCCCAACTTGTCGGCTATGGCTGTTTTTACCAGGCTCGAATCGCTGGCGTTCAGGAGAGAAACAGAGGCGGCATCAATAACTTTTTGATTCCCACCGTCTTTGATACTACCGGTCACTTTACCACCGGTTTGTGCAAAACTGCATACGGCGATGCTCATAGCAGCCAGCAGGCTGAATAACTTTTTCATGGCTAAACTTTTTGTTTTTTGGCTATTTAAAATCCGTAGTTCTATACTTTAATAACTACTTCACAAAAGTAGGTACTGTGTTTAACATAGTACATTGTTTTGTATTGGACGGCAAATTTCAGGGATAGTTGGCAATATCCCTATATACGCAGAAAACATAAAAGAGTTACAGTTGTGAAAAAAGGTAAAAGAGAATTAAGCAGCTTCGCGGGATGCCCGAATCTTTGAATAAACGATCAGTCCAATACCGGAAAGCGCCAGGCAAAGCGAAATGATTTCGGCCTGCGTGGGCTGAAATCCAAGTATGGAGTAAGTATTATTTACCCGGATTAATTCAACAATAAAACGCTCCAGTCCATTAAATATCAAATAAATACCAAAAATAACTCCCGGCGTTTTTATTCGTTTCCGGATAAGCCAGAGTACGAGGAAGAGGATTGTACAAACCACGGTTTCATAGAAAGGAGTGGGGAAAACAGGCATGGGTAAGGCCCGGCAATGTTCGTCTTCACAATCCGGGATGCGAACCCCATCCTTATTAACATTCCGGGGGTATGTATATGCCACCATCCAGGTAGGCAGAAAAGAAGGTGCTTTAAATGAGCGATGTGGAACCCGGTCAAGACTGGAATAAACCCGGTCGGTTACCTGGAAGGTACTATCCACGCCCGAAGGCATTTTTTCCCTGACCGACCCCAGGAGGAAATAACTGGCGTTGCGCTGCAGCCCTTTCTCAAAATCGCCAGGCGCAGCCAGCACCACGTTGCCATCTTCAGCAACGGTATACGCACTATTGTAAATACCCCAATCGCCATCACCAGCCACCTGGCAGCCTATCCGTCCTATGGCATAGGCGATCATTAACGCCAAAGCCGCGGAATCCACCAGGTGAATTACTTTGATCCCTTTACGTACAGCATACCAGCATATAGCGATCGCGGCCACAATCAATCCCCCATAGAATGTAAGGCCGCTGGCTGAGAACATCCGGCCGATGGGGTCTTGGATAAATTCATCCCAGTTCTCGAGATTGTCGAACAGTTTGGCGCCGAGTATACCGAACACCAGTCCGAGTATAACAATATCCCCCACCCGGTCGTGTGGCCAGATGCGTACGTTCCGGTTCTCCGGTTCTTTAAGTTTCTGCTTATTCTTATCCCACCATTTCAAACCTACCAGCAGCGCTGCAACGAGTACACCGCCGATTATACTGCCTTCGGAAGAGAATATATAATCCTGGGGCGTAACCTCATCCGGTTTGCTGAAAAATAATCCGAGGAGTTTATACCCGAAAACGAATCCTCCAACAGCGTTTAACAGGAGGTCCCACCAGGAAGCCGGCTTCCCTACCACGATCATTTCCTGCCGGGGCGAAAGCAATCCGAGTTTTTCCCGGCGCTGCAATTCCTTGCTTAAACTGATGGCGGCCGCCACAAAACCCAAAGCCACCATGAGGCCGAACGTATTGAGGAAGCTTAACGCCTTCCACTCCACACCAAACCAGTCTTTGCATACGTAATATAAGTTGGGATACATCGGCTGTATTATCGTTTTAAAAAAAGAAGTGCAATATATTCATTTATTCAACGCAGCAAAACAAAGCCTCCCGGTTACAGGAGGCTTGTCTGGTGGGATTTCGTATTTATATATACTTAATTACAGTATTGATCGAATGCGCCGATCAGGTTATCGGCGATCATACGGGCGCTTCTTCCTTCAATGTTATGCCTTTCAATGAAATGAACCAGTTGCCCGTCTTTGAACAACGCGATAGCCGGAGATGAAGGCGGATAAGGCAGCAGGTGTTCACGCAGTTTCCGTACCGCATCTATATCAAACCCGGCAAAAGTGGTGGTGATGTGATCGGGTCTTTTGGGGGCATTGCTTACAGCCAGTAAAACGCCAGGCCTGGCGGTACCGGCACTGCAGCCACATACCGAGTTGATCATTACCAGGGTGGTTCCTTTCTGGGCCAGGGCTGTTTCCACCGCTTCGGGGGTAAGCAATTCGGAAAAGCCATTCTCGGTAAGCTCTTCCTTCATCGGTATTACGATTTCTTCCGGATACATAGTGATTTATTTTTTGGTAGCACAAAATTAGGCAGTTCTCCCTAATTGCGTAAACGGGTCTATCAGCATTTCCCAATATCGAAATCAGTATAAACCAGAAAGAATGTCACCACGCAAGGACCCAATCGGTCAATATGACTTCCCCGGCTGCCCCGTTCTGGAAATTTTGTCCTCAAAAATCCGGTGGAACGGCATTTGACCCCTCTTCACCAAACAATCGTAAACGAAAAAAATTAATAGCTATGACACTCGTAAAAGTTAACAGCCCCATCAGCCGCTCATTCGACGGCCTTGTAAATGAATTATTCAATGAACTGCCGCTGAGTTTCGGTAAAACATTGCGTGAAGATGTTCTGCACTTCCCTCCCGCCAACATCACGGATAAAAAGGATCTGTACCAGATCGAATTAGCCGTTCCGGGCATGGATAAGTCGGACTTCACCGTTAAACTCGACAACAATGTTCTTACCATCAGCGCCGAGAAGAAAACAGAAAACGTGGCTGAAACCGATAAGATGATCCGCAAAGAATTCAGTCACCGTGCTTTCAAACGGAGTTTCACCATCGACAACAAGATCGATAGCACAAACATCTCGGCCAGGTACGAGAACGGTATCCTTACCCTCGAACTGCCGAAAAAAGAAGAAGTGAAGAATGGCACAAAAGAAATCACCATCCAGTAAAGCAGTAGTTTTTCATAAATGAGCATACAGTTGGTTTGTTCCCGGTAGAAACCGGGTAAGCCTTCCCAGTCCTGGGAAGGCTTTATTTTTTACTCACATCCTGCCTTGCGGCGGGTATCGATGAGGTACTGTATCTTCCATTCGCCATTGAACCGAACGAGTTGAAACGAGTTCACCCCGCAATGGCTGAATTTACCGTTGAAGTAGAATTTGTAAGGCGTCCAGGCAATGGCAAGCGCTCCGTCTACCCGAACCACATCAAAGGTGATGCGTTCATCCGCCGCGTCTTTGGGAAGTTTGCTGATGCTGTTGGCGAAATCGGCTACGGCATCGGTCTTAACGATCGTCTTTCCTTCCTTGTTCCGGGTGATGGTTTGCAGAATGGCGCTGTCGGCAAAGGCCGATTTGAGCAGGTCCGGGTTCGATGTCTTCATGGCGGTGAAGAGGGTGTTGATGGTTGCTTTAACCGAGTCTTCGGCCGTTTGCGCCTTTCCGGCAACGGCGATAAGCAGGAATGCGAAGAGAATGCTGACTTGTTTCATGGCTTTGTTATTTGATTGGGTTATTTACTGTATCCGAGTATTTTGAGCATGCTCTGGGCGGTTTGTTCCTTGGCATAGACCCAATCGGTAAGCTTACCATTCTTATCGTGCCCGACGATGATATGCTTGGGCGATGGGATCAGGCAATGTTTGATACCTCCGTAGCCGCTGATCTGATCCTGGTACGCACCGGTATGGAAGAATCCCACATACAAAGGCTCTCCTTCCGTGATCTTGGGCAGAAATACTTCATTGATGTGTTCTTCACTGTCGTAGTAATCATGGCTGTCGCAGGTGATTCCGCCCAGCACCACCCGGTGATAATCGTTATCCCATTTGTTGATCGGCAGCATCAGGAATTTTTCGCCGATGCCCCAGGTATCGGGTAACGTGGTAATGAAGGAAGAATCGATCATGTACCAGGTTTCGCGGTCGTTCTGGTTTTTCTGACCGATCACACTGTAGATATGCGCCATACTCTCTCCCACGGTATAGCTGCCAAACTCGGTGAAGATATTCGGCATGGGCACCTTGCTCTTTTTACAGGCCACTTTGATGTTGCGTACGATCTCGTTGATCATGAACTGGTAGTCGTACTCAAAGCCCAGGGAATGTTTGATGGGAAAACCACCGCCGATATTGATCGAATCCAGTTCGGGGCAGATCTTCTTCAACTGGCAATACAGGTTGATCACTTTATTGAGTTCGCTCCAGTAATAGATATCGTCCTTGATGCCTTTGTTAAGGAAGATGTGCAGCATCTTTAACTGGAAGCGGTGTTCATTTCCCTCGATCTTATCTACATAAAACTCCAGGATATCCTTGGCCCGGATGCCCAGGCGGGATGTATAGAACGGGAAGCTCGGTTCCTCTTCGGCCGCCACCCGGATCCCCAGGTTGAACGGCACTTTTACCGATTTGATGTAGGCCCGGAGTTCATCTTTATTATCAAGAATGGGAATAACGTTCTTAAAGCCGCTGTTGAGCAAACCGGCGATGCGGCTGGTATACGATTTTTGCTTGTACCCGTTGCAGATGATATAGGTTTCCTTGTTTATTTTCTTACGCTCATAAAGTTTCTTGATGATCTCGATATCGTAGGCAAAGGAGGTTTCGATATGGATATCGTGTTTCAGGGCTTCCTCAACGATGAAGGAGAAGTGAGAACTCTTGGTACAGTAACAGTAATTGTACTGTCCCTCGTATTTATGCCTTTTGAAGGCTGCGGCGAACATCTGCTTGGCCTTATTGATCTGCTTGCCGATCTTGGGCAGGTAGGTCAGCTTGAGCGGCGTTCCGTATTTATCGATCAGGGCCTTGATGTCGAGATCGTTGTATTGCAGGTAATCGTTTTTTACTTTGAAGTCTTCCTGGGGAAAATTGAATGTCTGGTTAATGAGCGTGTGGTAGGTATTATCCATTTACAGTTCTGATTAACGGGTGGTTTGTTTTTTTTACAAATGTAACAGAATGCTGAAATTTCGGGCACAAAAAAACCGGTGTACGGGACACCGGTTGACAAGTATTTACAGCCTGCATTATTTTACAGACTCAACAAGCTTTTTGAAGGTTTCCGGCTCATTCATCGCCAGGTCGGCCAGTACCTTACGGTTGAGGTCGATTTTTTTGGTAGCGAGTTTATTGATGAATTCGCTGTAGGTCATTCCCTGCTCACGAACCGCCGCGTTGATACGGGCGATCCAGAGCGCACGGTATTCACGCTTCTTGTTCTTACGGCCAACGTAGCTGTACGTTAAGCCTTTTTCCATTACGTTTTTGGCAACGGTGTAAACATTTTTACGTTTGCCGAAGTAGCCTTTGGCGGCTTTCAATACCCTTTTGCGGCGGGCCCTGCTGGCTACTGCATTTACTGAACGTGGCATATCTTAATTCGTTTAAATTTTAATGTTGAATGTTTTAAATCCTCCGTGAAAATGGCGGCTCTTATTTGAGGGCCAGCAACCTTTTCACGAAGTGCAGGTTGGCGTCGCTAACCACACCGTCTTTACGCATGGCACGTTTGCGCTTCTTTGTTTTTTTGGTGAGGATGTGACGTTTGAAAGCTTTCTGGTGCGTGATCTTACCGGTGCCGGTAATTTTAAAGCGCTTCTTGGCGCTGCTGTTGGTTTTAACCTTTGGCATTACATAACTGTTTGTAGTTACTCCCTGCTGGCGCCCCAAACGGATGGAGACTTTTTGAGCCTTGTGGGAAATGTCTGGAAAAAGAACTGTACTTTTTCGGGCCGCAAAGATAAGGGGAAATAGCCTGAAACCGAAGGCAATGGGGAAGTTTTTTTAAAGAAAGGAGCAATTCCGGCTACATTCAGCCCGATCAACGTTCGAGCGGGCTGGCCTTATTCATCCATTCCCCCCTCACCCTCAGCCGTTTTACTGGAATTTTTGACCATTTCGGCGATAGAGCCGATCTCGGCCGGGGTAAAATACCTCCATTTGCCAGGCGGGAGGCCGTTAAGGGTCATATGCATGATCCGAACCCGTTTCAACGCGGTTACATTATACCCCAGGGCTTCACACATCCGGCGTATCTGGCGGTTCAGCCCTTGTGTAAGGATTATTTTAAAGCGGTCGGCCCCCTCCTGCTTTACAAAACATTTCTGGGTAACGGTGCCCAGGATGCGCACCCCGTTCCGCATCCGCTGGATGAATTCCGGGGTGATGGGTTTATCAACAGAAACAATATACTCCTTCTCGTGTTTGTTGCCCGCCCGAAGGATCTTGTTCACAATATCCCCGTCGTTGGTAAGAAAGATCAGGCCTTCGCTGCGCTTGTCTAACCGCCCGATCGGGAATATCCTCGTTTTGAAATTCACGAAGTCGATGATATTTGTCTTGTCTTTGAGATCGGTGGTACAGGTAATTCCCTTGGGCTTGTTGAGGGCCAGGTAAACGGTATCCTTTTTCTTTTTGATGGGTTCTCCATCCACCAGCACCACATCTCCTTCCTTCACCCGGTTTCCCTTCACCGCCTCGACCCCATTGATGGTTACGCGGCA
>JAFLBK010000006.1 GCA_017303335.1 Chitinophagales bacterium | reverse complement strand
AGCGGTCAGGGGTTGACCTGATACTTCAACAAAATCCGGTAAATTCAAATTTCTCAATTCTAAAAGCATCGCAAGCTGGGCAGACGAACAAAGCCTCACTCCCACTGCGCCAATGCTTGAACGTTGTGCGTCACTTTCAATAAACCCTGCGTATGAAAAAACAAATTAGAAAGTGGATGATTCGCATATTTGCCACAACTCTTTTAATTGCCGGAATTGTACTTATTATTATTCTTAATCCTCCCCTTACATACGCGAGCAAGACAACCTATAACAGTTACTCTATTTATCACAACAAGGCACTCAATCCGGCATTTACTTCGAAATTAGAGCAAGCTACATTTCTGCTAAAATCAAGCGAGTTTTATGGTAACGAATTAATCCTTGATATTTGTCTTAACGATGGATCTATTTACCCTACACTCATAAAAAAACTACAAGGACCAGCTTTTGCCCGGGGATTCTACAACAAGGTAATTTTACATGGGACGATGAACTGTACTGCCAATTATCTTGAGTTAAACGGATACAAATGGAACCTTGTTCAACTGCTGGTACACGAGATGACTCACTGTTTACAATACAAAAAGCTTGGATTCTGGAAATCAAACCCAGTCGCAAACATTCCAACCTGGAAATGGGAAGGTTATGCCGAATACATAGCCAGGCAGGACCAGAACCAGAACCAGAAAGATTTGCTTCTAAATATCAATCGTCTCCAAACTGCAGATAAAAGTAAATGGGAGGTAGTTTTTGAAGATGGGACTATCGCCCCCAAGGATTATTACAATAGCTGGAATTTAGTGAAATATTGTCTTGACATAAAAAAGATGAGCTATGAACAACTCCTACAAGACAAAACCTCAGAATCTGAATTAAAAACTCAGATGATGAAATGGTATGAAGAAAATAAAAGCGAACGCACAACAAAGGCATTTACGCTAATGGGGGCCTGACAAGCGTACTTCAGCTTAAACCTAAGGCCAAGCATTTGTTCTGGGCTGGACTCGATCCTCAGACAAACTAATGCAATTTCAAATAAACAAACCCTAAAAGCCTACCTAACTGGGCGGACCCAACACCTCCTCCCTCCAACAGCGTAAATGCTTGGGGCGTTGTACGCAATGTTATCCAACCCTCATTTCAATATGAAGTATGTAAAACCAATTTCTCTAGCATCATTAATATACTTCATCCTATTTCTTTTGCTCGGGATTAGTTCATTTATAACTACAGTTTATGACATGAATAAACTTGGGGGTGAAACGGACAATGGATTTGGTATCGTTATTTCGCTTACTATATCGGCTATAAGTGTAATTTTCCTTTTATGGTCTTTTCGAATTTATAAGCAACACCAAAGATCAAAGTCAACTTATCTCCAACTTGGAATACTCTTCCTAATCGGCATTTTGCCTATTCTCGTATTTCTTTTCAGGCACCTTCTTTTACTATAAAGAAGAAACACAGAGTACAACATAGGCATTTACGTTATTGGAGTCTGACAAGCGAACTTCAGCCAAAACCTAAAGCCAGGTATCAGTTCTGCGCTCGACCTTATCAGTTGGTAAAACAACGTAACAGTTACTGCATTTACCGAAAAAGCATCGCCTGCCATGAGCCCCCCTTCTCCGCTTCAATTGTGTAAAACTTGGTAATGGGAATATATCAGAGAATATTATAGTGATTCGTTTTACCATGCATTTATCGAACAAAAAGCTGGGCTTGCTATTTTTTTTCTCAACACCACCTTGGTCAATCACAACAACTTATAATGTAGTAGTTACAAAATTCTCTCCCGCTTTTAATCACGCAGCTGACTTAAACTTAGCGACCTGTTTTTCTTTGGTGATTGAGGTAATTTCGCAGCTTATTAAAGCTAAAACAGTTTACCGAATTCCCTCCTATTTCCCTGAAACGAATGGCTCGGCATCTCGTGGCTAAAATCGAACTATAATTCCGAAATACAGGTTAATACACAGTTTCCAATTACCTCGTGTCAATCTCTCACAGCCGCATTTTCCTCCCCCATCACACAAGTAGGTAAATAAAAGTCCCCGGTTGTAGCCGGGGACAGTTTTTCATTACAGTTTTAGAGACCAGAGTTTAGGACGGGCCTTTATTGGCTTTCGTCAAGAATATTGTGTTTTACTGCATACATGATCAGGCCGGCAGTACTGCGGGCTCCGGTTTTCACTTTCAGCTTATCCCGGATGGCTTCCACAGTACGTGGACTCAGGTCAACGATATCGGCTATTTCCTTGGTACTTTTTTCTTCGCACATCAACCGCAGGATCAAAATTTCTTTCTCATTGAGCTGGGCTTCCTGCTGTGCCATTTTCTGAGGCAGGGCATCATTTCGCTGTTTGAGATTGGTCAGCAGCGCTTTGTTGGTCAGTGAGTTAAAATAATACTCCTGTTCAAAGCAGGTCTTTATTGCCTCGTAAATGATTTCACTATCACTTGTTTTGGTCAGATAACTGTTAGCGCCGATTTCCATCAACTTTGTGATCATACTGTGATCGTCCATCATTGTCAGCATGATCACCTTAACATTGGGATAAAGTTTTTTTATCTCCGGAAGCGCCGTTATCCCGTCCATAATGGGCATCTGGATATCCAGCAGTATCACGTCGGGCTGGATCATTTTGAGCATATTCAGCAGGTGCATACCATTGTCGGCCTCTGCGATTACTTTTACATCCTTTTTTGCACTCAGCGCTGTCTTAACACCCGCCCTGTACAGCACATGGTCATCGGCAATTATTACCTTGATGGGCTCTCTCATATTGTCGTTCGGCATCATAAAGCGTTTGGTATTTAGGGGTTACGAATACCCCATAATAACGTAGGCTGCAAGGTCAAATTATATTGGTAAATAATAATGCGTGTAATTACCCGATGTTCCGGATGGGGTTTTTACGAACTTTTGCGGGGAGTTTACCGAAGGGAGTTTTAATGTAGAAAAATGTATATACCATATACTATAAGGGACAGTATATATCAGAGAGTTAGGTAAATGATTAAATGATATAAAAATATACCACCCAGAAAGTATGTAGTCCCGATAGCAGGTAGGGGGATTTCGCCCTTGCGCCTAACATAGCCGTTACTTACGGGAATAATAGACACTTTCGGGAATCGCTGTCGCAGCGGAAAGCATAGCCCTATCTTGCGAGCGTTGTCCCCCTTTTTGCTATCAGTATTTTATGTACCCTGTTTCTTTCAGGGTATTTTTAAACCCCTCAAAATCAATTTTACCGCTTTTGAGCCTTCCGAAAAACAATAAAAGCCCAATCATGGGCAACGCTCCGATATTAAAATTTACTAAGTCTTTCTCGCTTTGTTCATTATCAAATCTCTTTGCCCGGTATTGAATAGGTATATTTTTCTGATGGCTTATAATGCTTAAACCATACACATTTTTATCGGGCTGTCGTTTTTTATTCTCTATTAGATAAGAAGCTACCTGAATTAAATCTGCGTGTTTTGGAGTGTGGAAATTAATCCCCTTTACCTCAATAACAAACAGATCGTTTTCGTGGTATGCTTGTATGTCTTCCCTCTTTACCTTTTGGCGCTTGTCTCGGTAGTGAATCACTTTTGTAAATCCGGCATATTTTAAGAGTAATTTTACTTTATCTGCTAAGAAATTATCGTCTGCTCCCAAACTGACTAAATCAATTAAAAACTGGTACTTCTTTTCAAATGTTGCCAGTCTTTTACTTGTTTTTCGTATTTCTTTTTTTGCCGTTCTATGCACCTCAGCCAATGGCTTAAATTCATGGAAATAAGAAGTGACAACCTTCTCGATATATTCCTTGTCTGGTATTTGTTGTAGCATCTTATTTAGTTAGTCCCTTATAGTATTATAGTGTAGAATTTAGCCTCAACTTTTAAGGTACATAAAAAATATTACGTAAAATATTAGGTAGAATGATGGACAAGTATTATTTTAGCATTCTAAACCTTTGGTTATGGTAACTAATCTTAAAGACTTAATAGAGAAATTCAGCGATGAAAAGAAGTGTATAGACTTCTTAGTTCAGCAGCGTTGGGGAGGTAATCCGCAATGCCCTTACTGTGGTTCAGATAAGTGGTACAGTATAGAGGGTGGCAAGCGGTTTAAATGCGGTAATAATGCCTGCTATAAGAAGTACAGCGTAACGGTGGGCAGTATCTTCCATGCCAGCAATATACCCCTGACTAAATGGTTCCCGGCTGTGTACATCATTTTAAGCCATAAGAAGGGCATATCATCTATCCAGTTAGGTAAAGACTTAGGGGTTACACAAAAGACTGCATGGTTCATGCTGCACCGGATAAGGGAAAGCCTGAAAGAAAAGGGCAGCCCGTTATTAGGTGGTACGGTTGAGGTGGATGAAACCTACATGACCCGCAAACTGGCTTCCGATTACAAAGGCTATACAGACGAACAGGTAGAGGAAATAATGAGCAACCCAAACAAGGCAAAGCAAAAGGGCAAAGGGGCAGTTATGGGATTAGCGCAAAGGGGCGGTGATGTTCGGGTAACAGTTTACAACGAAATAGACGGCAAAACAGCCAAACAGCATATAAAGGACAATGTTACCCCCGGTTCCAAGGTTTATACGGATAGCAGCAGTTTGTATCGTACAGGGCTGGAAGAATATAGCCGGGAAAGTGTTAACCACAGTTTAGTAAAACCGGAATGGGCCAGAGGGGATGTCCATGTAAACACAATCGAAAGTTTCTGGGGTATGTTCAAGCGTGGGTACTACGGCATTTACCACTATATGAGTTTTAAGCACCTCCAACGCTATTGTGATGAGTTTGCCTACCGCAGAAACACAAGGCAATTAAAGGACGGTGATAGATTTCAGTTATCTTTGAGCCGGATCGAGGGTAAACTCCCCTACAAAATACTTGTACATGGCAACAAAGAAAAAGACAGCCAAGCCAAAGCCTAAGAAACGGGCTACTAAATACGAGGACAAACTCCAGCTAAACGGCTCCTTTGAGGACGTAATGAAAGCCCTTATTTCGCCAGTTCCCACCAAAAAGAAGTAGATTAGTAGCGTTAAATTATTACGCCATGAAGTTTACCCTAAAAGGAACCTTTAGCAGTGGTTCCCATTCAGAGCCAACCGCCATTGAACAAATACGATATTCCGGCCAAGATGCCACTAAATTTTTTACGCAGCAGTTTTTCAGCAGCCGAAAAAGTATTGAGTTTGGCAAATTAATATTAGAAACTAAATGGGATTTTGAGGTTTTATATCAAACCGCACAAATTTATTGGATGGATGCGGAAACCCCATATTATATTGAAGATGAAAGTATTTCATCAACTCAATCGGAATGTGAAGAAATAATAAAGTACACACATAAAAGACTTCAGGACAGTTGGGAAAAACGAAGAGAAACCGAGGTTAACTTTTTCCCAAGCGTTCCCGATTTAACCAATTCTGAAATTGAGATAGCTGTTGAGGATTTAAGGAAAACTCTTTCCTCTGAACCAATACAGTCCTCCATTGGGTAGCTTTTTTATCACTTTTTATATCTCTTTCATTTACAACTCCTTCTTCTTCTTTGTCCCTTAAAGTATGTAAAGGGTAAAAATGTCTACAAAAAATACGGCCAGCTAAGGTATTATCCCAAATATTGGATGACTCAATGCTGGAATTCGAAAGGGAAAAACAACGCCATGTGTGGGCTTTTTACTCAAGCAAAATCTTTAAAGAACGGTAGTATTGTACCAGAAATAGTTGTGACCAATACATGAATTTGCATATACTCATAATTCAACTAGGAACCGGGGTCATACTTATCACCTTCCTGGTTGCATTACTGTTCAGTAAAAAGGAAAAACCCGGGTATTTTAAATATATATTCCTATTCATACTATCTGGCCTAAGTCTCTCCCTTAATACTATAAATTCAAATTATTATAACTGGCGAAAGAACTATCAACTTGGAATATTTATAGAAGAAATTTTAATTATTATACAAACAGTTTTAATTGGGCTATTCTTTTGGGAGATTTTGAAAAAGTCACAATACAAAAAAAGTATCTCCCTATTATTGAGTATATCAATTTCATCCCAGTTATTACTTGTTATTCTTGTTCATACAGCTAAAATTGAGATTAGGCACAGCATGTTCGCAGCAAGCACTTATATCATTTTAAGTCTACTTTATTTTAAAAACCTTGTTTCAAACAATCCTACAGTAATTCTCCGGAAATCTTCCTCTTTTTGGGTTGTTCTTGGTATTTTTTTTTCAGCATGTATCACTATTCCAATTTTATCATTAGTGCCGTTTATTCCTAAACAGGAAGAGTATCACAATATTAGAAACCTTATTTTTTCTTTCTGCAATATTTCTGCTATTATCCAATATTTGTTAATAATAAAGGCTTTTATATGCTTAAAGCACCCACAGACTTCTTGATAGTTTTTATAATCATTTCAATAATACTTGTATTGCTTTTAGTAGTGGTTATATCGGTAATCATATATAAGTATCAACAAAAACAAAACGCCTATTTCCGGGATATTGAAGAGCTAAAATCTTCCTATGCGAACTCTCTATTACAATCTCAACTTGAAGTTCAAGAACAAACGATCCAAAACATCTCAAAAGAGATACATGATAATATCGGACAGAAGCTTTCCCTCGCCAAACTCCACCTGAATACACTTATCTACCAGGGGCGGGAATCAAAAAATGATGTTCTGAATGAGTCGGTAGCAATAATCGGGGATGTGATCACCGAACTTACTGATATCAGCCGGAGCATGAACAATGAAATACTTCTGAATAATGGTTTACTGAAGGCGCTCGAATACGAAGGAAAAATACTGGAACAGTCGGGTAAATTCAGTTTCACGCTGTCAGTAAATGGGAGCCCGGTCTTTCTCGAAGCCAGCATAGAACTGATTCTGTTCCGCATAGCCCAGGAAGCGATCGCCAATATCCTGAAACATGCCATGGCTTCTCACATAGAAATCACTATTAATTATGGCCGGGAAAAATTGTCGATGTGTGTTTCCGACAACGGCAACGGTTTCAATGGTCAATCCAGCAGCTCAGGAACCGGATTGCTCAATATGAAGAAAAGAGCCCAGAGCCTGAAGGGTATGCTTGCCGTCGAAAGCCAGCCCGGCAAAGGAACCTGTATCAAAGTCGAAATTCCAACACATGAACAGCAATAATACATTCAACATCATTCTCGCTGATGATCATATTCTGCTCAGGGATGCGCTCGCAAACCTGATCAACAGCTTCGATGAATTCAGAGTAGTGGCTGTGGCCGGGAACGGAGAAGAGGTAAAACAAGCCTTAGGCAGTGGCCCCCGGCCAGCTATCATACTTATGGACCTGAGTATGCCCGTTCTCGATGGATTTGAAACTGCCAGGTGGCTCCAGATGCACCACCCCGATATAAGAGTTCTGATCCTTACTATGTACGACAGTGAAATAACGCTTATCCGGCTCCTGCGCCTTGGAGTAAATGGTTTCCTGAAAAAGGATATTCACCCGGCTGAACTTCGATCTGCCCTGATTGCAGTGGCTGCAGGCGAATATTATTATTCCAACCGAACAACCGGGAAAATCGCCTCACTGCTTCGTAATTCCGATGAAAAAAGATCTCCCCTGGAAAATGCCACCCTCAATGATGTAGAGATCCAGTTTCTGAGGTTGGCGTGCTCCGATCTTACCTACAAAGAAATAGCGCACGAAATGAAAATGACGCCCAGGAACATCGACAGCTACCGGGACGCACTTTTTGATAAACTTGACGTGAAAAGCAGGGTCGGGTTGGCAATTTATGCTATCAAGAGCGGGATTGTAAATTTTTAGTTTACTCGATCAGTTTGTTGCGCATACCATACATTATCAAACCACCAATAGTCTTTGCGTCCACTTTGGCCTTCATATTCTGGCGTATGGTCTCAATTGTTCGGGGGCTCAGGAAAATGATCTTGGATATCTCTTCTGTAGTTTTATCTTCTGCCAGCAGTTTGAGAATTTTAAGCTCCTTCTCATTGAAATGGATGGGTGTATTACTGCCATAATGCTGCCGCACATTCTTTTTCTGCATTAATTTACCCATTACGGCCTTGTTAACCAGTTCATTAAAGTAGAAATCATCGTTCATACAGGTTAGTATGGCCTCATAAATCTCCTCGGGATCGGTGGTCTTGGTCAGGTATGCATTCGCCCCCATTTCCATCATTTTGCTGATCATCTGCTGATCGTCATACATGGTCAATACAATGATCTTGATGTCTTCATACTCCTTCCGGATCAACTGGATACCATTTATGCCGTCAATTTCAGGCATCCGGATATCCATCAACAGTACATCGGGCTTTTTAATAGCGATCTTGTGCATCATATCCTTGCCATCTTCGGCTTCCCAGATCATTTTCAGGTTTTCTTTGCCCGAAAGCGCCATTTTGATCCCGTCCCTGAATATTTTGTGGTCATCGGCTATTGCAACTTTAATGAGCAGCTCGTTTGCCATGGTAGATTTTTCTCCTTGAGGTTAGTAAAATGGCTCCCAAGGTACAATTTTCAGCCAATTCAAGCAATTTATACCCTTGAGGCCTGGCGTTTCCCTTTTTAAGGGCTTGAATATCAGAAATGAACGTGGTTATACTTCGTAAAAATACGGTCAGAATTTATAGGTGTTATACGAGGGGTTGAAGCGCTTTTACCCAGCCAGAAGGTATTTATTACAGCTGATAAAAAGGGCACTAATGCTCTTTTGCAGAAAGCCTGGCCGGTATACTTTTGTACCAGTTGATTGACATTGGTTCACTACCTGTTTTATATCCAAATATCCAATAGAACTCAAGAGAATCTCCAATTATCCAAGAAGAACCTGTTTGTGCTTGTGTTGCCAGTGTCAATCAACTTTCTTTCATCCCCTAAAGAACTTATAGAACACAGAAAAACTGAATAAGATAAATTGGCCTGTTTTTACAGGCCAATTTCAATCAAATACAGCCTGGTATCTCAAAGAGGATAAAACGCTACAATCCGCCACAGGATTGCATCCCATTAGTATTTATTCGCATTCATCATCGTAAAAATCACATCGGAAACCTACGCGAAATTGAATAGTAATTTTACGGTATTTATTTAGTATATTTACCTGAAATTTCATGGGCTTTTTACTAACATTTTATCACCAAAGCCTTTCTGGCACTGGTTTTGACCTTTTTTTAACAGAATCATCCTATGAACTGGGGGTTGCTAAGGTTTGACGTTTGAGTGAAGTTTACATCTCAAATTACTTAGAAACCTTAAAAACTATTAACAATGGCTTACGATTTAGTAGAACTGTTAGTTGAGTGTTTTGCATAATTAATTGCAACCAAGTATATTTTTGATTTACAGATTCAATGGTTATTTTTGATATATAATCACCATTTATCTTAGAAAGTCTAAAATATATTACCTACTCATCCGAATTACTACCTTTTCTTTTTTGTTTAGTTTTTTTAAAACGAATTAACACAAAAAAGAAAAGGGTATTTTTTTTATACTCCATACTAGTTTCCGTTTTAATAATTATTGGCTTCCCACTTAGGTATATATTTCATGATAGGGAAAATTATTACATCCTTGTTCGAATCTACATTATAGTCGAATATTGCCTTTTAGCCTATTATTACTCTTTGCATGTAAAACGAAAAGTAATTAATAAGATAATTCTTATTTCATCCCCGCTATTTATCTTATTTTCTTTATATGACTATTTAGGGCAGAGTATTCCAAGTTTGCCTTTCGTACCCTTCAGTGTCGAATACATCATATATTTAATACTCATCGTGTACTACTTTTTTGAAGTAATTCAAGAAGTAGTAGCAGAACCAATTTATCAGAAACCTGTTTTTTGGGTTTCAGTTGCATTTATAATCAATTTTTCAGGCAACTTCTTCCTATTTCTATATTCGACGAATAGTTACAATGACGAATCTTTTAAAAAGCAATATGCCATAATTTATGCAACGGTTACTGTAATCAAAAATATCCTACTGAGCATCTCAGTTACAATCAGGGATTTGCCTGAAACTGACCTAACAAATCATACATTTGATGTTGATTTGGATTTAATCAGTCCAATCAACCCAAAAAAATAGTAGTAATTCCACATGTTTTTTTTGCAGGTACAGAATCCTTCTACTGGTATTAATACAACACTCTTCCTTGGCACTTTAGGTATGCTTACGTTAGCAATAGCGATTGTTGGCTTTGTCATATTTCACCAGCGTAAGGTTATCCGGTACAATAACCAGCTTAAAAAACTAGAAGAAGAAAAGCAACAGATTTTACTCAATGCATCCATCCGATTCCAGGAAGAAGAACGGAATCGCATCGCCGCCGACCTGCACGATGACGCCGGCCCCCTCTTGGCCACCGCACGACTTTACCTGAACGAAAATCTCGTGAACCAGGAAAAAGCCCAGCAGCTGCAGAGCATTTTCAGCGCCAAACAGATACTCGACGACGCCATATTACTCATCCGGAACATCAGCCACAGCCTGATGCCCCCAACACTAAAAAACTTCGGACTCGAAAGCGCCTCCACCGATCTCTTCCAGAAGATCGGGGCCAGCGGCAGCCTGAATGCCAGTGCCCGGTTTCACGATTACCGCACCCGGCTAAAAGTAGAACAGGAACTACTTGTATTTCGCATTATCCAGGAACTCGTCAACAATATCCTTAAACACAGCAATGCAGGCTTCATACACCTTACACAGAATGTAAGTGGCAAGAAAATGTATTTCCGGATTCATCACGACGGTACAGGTATCGTTCAGGCCGATTTTGAAAAGCTCAATCACAGCACCCTCGGCCTGGGCCTTAAAAACATCGCAAGCCGGATCAAAGTACTCAATGGCCGTATTTTCTTTGAAATCGACCCAAGCCACACCTATTATAAAGTCACCATTGAAATACCCCGCGAACCCGCGATTTGATCGTTCCCGGGCATGATTTTAGCCGTAAATGGCCCGCAATCCGGCAAGCATACCCTGTTTCCCTTCAGTAGCCATTGTAAATGCATGTAGTTTTCTTAATTTTACCGAACTGCTTTAGATATGAATGAGATCAAAGTTGCCATTGCAGATGACCACAAGATTTTCCGTAAGGGAGTTATCCTGTCCATGCGGTCGTATACCAATATCAAATTTGTGATGGAAGCGGATAACGGGGAAGAATTACTGGCCAAGATCCCCGAATCGCAACCGGATGTGGTATTGTGCGACCTCAAAATGCCGGTAAAAGACGGTATCGACACCACTAAAATGATAACCAAGAATTTCCCCCATGTGCGGGTTATCATTCTTACCATGTACGAGGATGAACGCTTTGTAGGTCACCTCATGGATTGCGGTGCCGCCGGGTACCTGCTGAAAAGCACCGAACCGGCCGAAATCAAAAAAGCCATCATGGATGTAATGCGAACCGGTTTCTACCTGAATCCGTTCGTAAATAAAGTGCTGATCAAAAAGAATTACGCCAAACAGAAATTCAACCCGTCTCTGACCTCCGAAGTTGTACTCAGTGAGCGGGAAAAAGAAGTGCTTACGCTCGTGTGCATGGAATTTACAGCCGCCGAAATAGCCGCTAAAATGGATATAAGCGCCCGTACAGTGGAAGCAATCAAAGACCGGCTAATGGAACGGTTTGGCGTGAAAAACTCCGTTGGACTGGTTTTCTATGCGATGAAGAATTCGCTGATCGATTAGAAAGAGGTCTAAAATAAGCCGAAGAGGGTGGAATCGATATTACTGATGATCTGCCCCAGGTGCTCTTCGTTCTCCGCAAATTTATTCTTATCCGCATCCACGATCAGCAAGGGCCCTTCTTTATAACCATCGATCCAGGTATTGTAGAATTCGTTCAGTTTCTTCAGGTAATCAAGGCGGATATTTTCCTCATACTCCCTGCCCCGCTTCTGTATCTGCGCTACCAGGGTAGGCACCGATGCCTTCAGGTAGATCAACAGATCAGGCGGCTGCACCATGGTTTTCAGCGTTTCGAAGAATTTATAGTAATTATCAAAATCCCGCTTGCTCATGAGGCCCATATCGTGCAGGTTGGGCGCAAAGATATTCGCATCCTCATAGATTGTACGATCCTGGATCACCGTTTCAGTTCCGCGGTGAATCTCCAGCAACTGGTTCAGCCGGCTGTTCAGGAAATATATCTGCAGGTTGAAACTCCAGCGGGGCATGTCCTCGTAGAAGTCATTCAGGTAGGGGTTATGATCTACATCTTCGAACTGGGGAATCCACTTGTAATGCTTGCTCAGCATCTCGGTCAGCGTGGTTTTGCCGGCGCCAATATTCCCGGCCACAGCAATATGCTTTGGTTTTTTTGTCTTTGCCATTGTACTTACTTTAACCCCGTAAAAAACGTCAGCCCATCACTGACGTTTGCACAAAATAATAAATATTCGATTTAAACAATCAAATCATCAATAATACTTTAACCCCATCGATTCACGCACCAACTGCATCGTTGCATGGGCGCTTTTATTCGCTTTTTCGGCACCCTTCTCCATGATCGCCTGCAATCCCTTCTCATCTCCCAGAATAGCATCTACCTTATTACGGATGGGTGAAATGAAATTCACCATATCTTCAGCCAATTGTTTTTTCATATCCCCGTACCGGATACTGCAGTTGTTGTAATCCGATTCAAATTTCTCCACCACATCTGCGGCACTTACCAGTCGCATAAGCATGAAGATATTTTCGATATAGTCTGGCTTAGGTGCATGGGGAACCGTTGGCCCGCTATCTGTTTTTGCCTTCATCACCTTCTTGCGGATCATTTCATCATCATCCGCCAGGTACAGGGTAGCCATCTGGTTTTCGCTCTTACTCATCTTACCGGTTCCATCCAAACTCGGAACTTTTACCAGTTGCTGGTTAAAATTGAATGCCTGCGGCTCAGGAAACACCTCGCCGTACCGGTGATTGAACCGGTTCACGTAGGTCCGGGCCATCTCCAGGTGTTGCTCCTGGTCTTTCCCCACAGGCACGTACTTGGCCCGGTGCAGGAGAATGTCGGCCGCCATCAATACCGGGTATGTGAGCAGACCTGCATTGACGTTCTGGGGGTTTTGCCTTACTTTATCCTTAAACGTAGTGGTTTTTTCCAACTCGCCTTTGTAGGCAAGCATGCCCAGGTAGAGATATAGTTCAGCCGTTTCGGGCACATGGCTCTGGCAATACAGAGCCACTTTATCGGGGTCAAGTCCGCAGGCGATATTCTCGGCCAATACCCTGTGTACATTGGATCTCAGTTCCTTGGTATCGGGGTGGGTAGTAAGTGAATGCAGGTCTGCCACCATAAAATAACATTCAAACTCCTCCTGCATCCGTATATAATTTCGGATAGCGCCAAAAAAAGTACCCAGGTGCAGAAAACCCGTGGGCCGGATACCACTCATTACTATTTCCTTCTTTTCTTCCATAGGCGGCGAAGATAAGAAAACTGCCCCTTAGGCGATGGACAGGGGCAATTTTCCCATTCATACCTCCTGGGCCGGCCCTGGTACCGATATTCCGGAAACTGGCAACTATCAGTTATATTTGTTCAATGGAAGTCAATGACGGATTAGTGGAAAAACTGGCTCAACTGGCCCGGCTGCAGTTCGGCGAAACGGAAAAAGAGGCGATCAAAAACGACCTCCAGCGAATGATCCATTTCGTGGAAAAACTGAATGAACTCGATACCTCCGGTGTCGAACCACTCCTCCACATGAGCGATAACGTCAATATGCTTCGGGCTGATGAAGTGAAAGGAAGTGTTTCCCGAACGGATGCGCTCCGTAACGCCCCGGCACACAACGACCGGTTTTTCAACGTACCGAAGGTGATCAAACGGGAATATTGACGCCATTAACCCAATAAACGAAAAAAGCAAGCACCGATGCAAAGCATCATTCATCTCGAGAACATCCGCAAAAGTTATTACCTGGGAAAACAGGAATTGCCCGTACTAAAAGGTATTTCACTGGATGTTTACCGGAATGAATACGTGGCGCTGATGGGCCCAAGCGGTTCCGGGAAATCCACACTGATGAACATCCTGGGTTGCCTCGATAGTCCCAGCGGCGGACGGTACATGCTCAACGGAAAAGACGTAAGCCGGATGCCCGATAACGACCTGGCCGAAGTACGGAACAAAGAGATCGGTTTCGTGTTTCAGCAGTTTAACCTGTTACCCCGGCTTACGGCGGCCGAAAACGTGGCCCTGCCCCTGGTATACGCGGGTATCGGGAAAAAAGAAAGGCAGGATCGTGCCATCGATGTATTGAAACGGGTAAAGCTGGATGACCGCAGCCACCATAAACCCAATGAACTCAGTGGCGGACAGGCGCAGCGGGTAGCCATTGCGCGGGCGCTGATCAATAATCCTTCGATCATACTCGCCGATGAGCCAACCGGGAACCTGGATACCAAGACATCCTACGAGATCATGGACATACTCGGAAAGATACACAGCGAGGGTAATACCGTTATCCTGGTAACTCATGAGGAAGATATTTCACAATACGCACACCGGGTGATCCGGCTTCGCGACGGCCTGATTGAAACCGATAAGCAGAATGCCAATCCGGTATCGTCAACTATTCCTGCCTGATTCTCCCGATCCGTTCAACCGGATCCCTGTATTTTTTGTTGCTTTACACTACAAATGCCCGCACGAACATGGCCATTAAAATATATACAAAGACCGGCGACAAGGGTAAAACAAGCCTGATCGGCGGTACCAAGGTTGCTAAAAACAATATCCGCATCGATGCCTACGGAACCATCGATGAGCTGAATTCGTTCATCGGGCTGACCGCCGATCACCTGGGAGATGTGCACAGCAAAGGCATACTGAAAGAGATACAGGACAGGCTTTTTACCATCGGCTCGTCCCTTGCCTGCGACCCCGATAAGGAACCGGCTCTCAGGATACCCGACCTGGAAGAAGGGGATATCGTTCTCCTCGAAAAGGAGATTGACGCCATGAACGAGGTACTGGCTCCCATGAAATCATTCATCCTCCCGGGCGGCCATGTGGCCATCTCCACAACCCATGTCACCCGCTGTGTTTGCCGGCGTGCCGAACGGCTCTGCGTGAATATGATGGAGAATAACCTCTTTGTTGAGCCGCTGGTCATCAAGTACCTGAACCGACTGAGTGATTATCTCTTTGTTCTGGCACGCTACGCCGGGCACCTGTTGAAGGTAGAGGACATTCCCTGGAAACCAAGAGTGCATTAATGTGGTGATTTATCGATGTGCTGATGAGGTGATGTGTATAGTGTCATTTTTTTGAGGGATCGTAACAAACCACAGGCAATCGCCTGCAATCAAACGGAGTACCTGCATTAGATTATCCCCGTTACGTGACCAGGTCATCAATTAATCAGCACATCAATCTATCAGTAAATTATCTTCCCGTCTTTCATATGCAGGATACGATCGCTTAACCGGGCGAGTTCTTCATTATGGGTAACGATCAGAAAGGTTTGCCGGAATTGATTCCGCAGGTCGATGAAAAGCTGGTGCAGTTCCCGGGCGTTGGTGCTATCGAGGTTGCCCGTAGGCTCATCCGCCATGACGATCATGGGGTCGTTCACCAATGCCCTCGCTACCGCCACCCGCTGCTGCTCGCCGCCGGAAAGCTGCTGGGGTTTATTCTCCAGCCTATCCCCCAAACCCAGGGTATTCAGCAATTCTACCGCTCTTGCCTGCACCTCTTTTTTCGCTTTGCCGGCGATCCACCCGGGGATACATACATTCTCCAGGGCGGTAAATTCCGGTAACAGGTGGTGGAACTGGAAAACGAACCCGATATGGTTGTTGCGGAAAGCGGCGAGTTTCTTACCCGACAGGGATTCGATCCGCTGCCCATCCATGGAAATGCTGCCGCTGTCGGCTTTATCCAGTGTGCCCAGGATATGCAGCAAGGTGCTTTTCCCGGCTCCGGACGAACCCACGATACTGACGATCTCCCCTTTATCAACGGAGATATCCACCCCCTTCAACACAGCCAGTTGGCCATATTTCTTCTGAATATTGACAGCGGTTAACATGCCCCGAAAATAGGCAATTCCCCTAAGTTTAGCGGTATCAGGTCATCCCAGTCGTATCCGGCGTTTACGCAAAATAAATTCCGGGAAAACCCGTTTAAAAAACACTTTTGGTTATTTCGGCTGAACTTCTACATTTGCACAAAATTAAACCCGTTAAGAAGATGTTCTGGACTTTAGAATTAGCCTCTCATTTGGAAGACGCACCCTGGCCTGCTACCAAGGACGAACTCATCGATTATTCGATCCGCAGCGGCGCACCCATTGAAGTGGTGGAAAACCTGCAGGAACTGGAAGATGAGGGAGAATTGTACGAGGGCCTCGAAGACATCTGGCCCGATTATCCCAGCCAGGAAGATTTCTTTTTCAATGAAGACGAATATTAAAAAAGCAACGAATTGATAAAGGCTGCCAACCGGCAGCCTTTTTTTATTTCTCCATTTGTTCGATCACTGCTTCGGTGACACCCGTGAACGAGAAGCCGCCGTCGTGGAAAAGATTCTGCATGGTCACTTTCCGGGTCATGTCGCTGAACATCATCACGATATAATTAGCGCACTCGTCGGAACTGGCGTTACCCAGCGGACTCATCTTCTCGGCATACTCCATAAAGCCGTCGAATCCTTTCACCCCGCTGCCCGCCGTTGTTCGTACCGGCGACTGCGAGATGGTATTCACCCGAACATGCTTCTTCACGCCGTAATGGTAGCCGAAACTCCGGGTCACACTCTCCAGCAAAGCCTTGGCATCGGCCATCTCGTTATAATCCGGGAATACCCGCTGTGCGGCGATATAGGAAAGCGCCACCACGCTGCCCCACTCATTGATGGCATCCATTTTCATAGCTGTGGCCAGCATGCGGTGAAGGCTCATCGCGGATATATCAAGCGATTTGGCATTGAAGCCATAATCAATGTCGGTATAATGTTTTCCCTTGCGTACGTTGATGCTCATACCGATGGAATGCAGCACAAAGTCGATACCGCCGCCAAAATGCTCCATGGTCTTGGTAAAGAGGCTGGTCACATCTTCATTGCTGCTCACGTCGCACCCGATCACGGGGGCGTTCACCGCTTCCGCCAGTTTATTGATCTCTCCCATACGCATGGCCACCGGCGCATTGGTAAGCACCAGTTCGGCACCTTCCTCATGACATTTCAACGCGGTGCGCCAAGCGATGGAGCGTTCGTCCAAAGCCCCGGAGATGATTCCTTTTTTTCCTTTCAGTAAGTTGTACGACATGTTCTGTTTTTTATCCGGTAAAGATAACTTTAATTGAAAATAAAAAAAATCCGGAAGGATCATTCCGGATTATATCAACAAGAGCATTGAATTATTTTTTGTATACATCGTGCCACCACCAGAGCGTATTTGAACCAACCGGGCCCGGGACCGGAAAAGAACACACCATGCTGTCGGCGCTCAGGTACTTGATACGATACTGCGGACCGGTGCCGCCCGGGTTTAGCGCTGTGGTCGTAGCAAAATCATCCCCGGTGGTATATTCACTCCGCAATCGCATATACCGGGATGAGCCGTCGGTCAGTATACGGCCACCCGTACCCCAGCCATACATTGGTAACGTTGGCGACGACGAACGCCACCAGCGGAATGTGGAATCAGCCTTGATCTCAAAATACGAGAAGGGATTATAATTTCCTCCAAACGCACTGTCTATAACGGTAAGGGTATCGGTGGTGGTGGTTACCAGCCTGAAGTCGTACAGGTATTTCCACCGGCCTACGGTACTATCGAAGGTGGATGTAACGGTATTATTCCCGGGAGCGACTTCTTTCTGGCAACTGAACAGAGCGAAGGAAAGCAGCATAATCAGGGTGATCCGCATAGAATTCGTTTTTATCCCAGATACATATCAGATTCAAAACGCTGCTTAAACCCAAAAGCGGAAACCGGGCGCTATTTCCGGAAGAACCAATCCCTGAAACAGGTAAGCGTAAGGCCGAAAAGGAATACCCAGATTACGATACTGGCCAGGTGAGCAAGCATGTACAAGATGAACGTAAGCCCCGATTTGCGGGGATCGATCTTTTTTTTCAGGAAAAGGTGGGTGGCGTATGCAAGTGCCGTTGCAACCAGGATAAGTGACAGAACTTTCAGGTTATACATCAGTACCGGTTTGAATCATCAATTCCCCACCATTTCCCGTGCATTCTGCAAAGCGGCCGCTGTCGGTTTTTCACCGCTGAGCATCTGGGCGATGGCGGTGATGCGTTCGTCGTTGTTCAGCAGGCGGATCGAGGTTACGATCTTATCATTCTTGATCGACTTAAAGACGAAATAATGCGCATCGGCGCGTGCGGCGATCTGTGGTTGGTGCGTGATCGCAATCAACTGGTGCGATGCGGCCAGGTCCTTCATGATTGTACCCACCTGGCGTGCGGCTTCCCCGCTGATGCCGGTATCGATCTCGTCGAAGATCAGGGTGGGCAGTTTCAGCTGGCGGGCAACCAGCGATTTGATGCAGAGCATAAGCCGGCTCAATTCGCCCCCGCTTGCCACTTTACCAATCGGTTCGAAACGATCGCTTTTATTGGCATCAAAGAGAAATTCAATTTTATCCGATCCAGAGTCTGAAAGATCGGCAAGACCGGTAACCTCGGCCTTGAACCGGGCATTGGGCATGCCCACGTTAGCAAGCAACCCGTTCACATTGGTGGCAAAGGGTTTGGCCGCTTTCTTCCGGTTCGCCGACAGGTTCTTAGCCAATTGAGTTGCCTGCTCCCAAAGCGCATTTGTCTGCTTCTCCCTGGCGGCAATGGCTTCCCCGATGTTCAGGATATCGTTGAGTTTCGCCTGGAGATCGTTTTTAATCTGCAGGAGTTCGTTGGTGCTGTTAACGCCATGTTTCTTCTGCAGTTTATATCCAAGTGAGATCCGGTCATTCACCAACTGGATCCGTTCGGCGCTGTACTGAACGCTGTTATTGATGTGTTCGATCTCATCGGCGATATCCTGTAATTCTACCTGGGCGCTTTGGAGGCGTTTAGCCAATTCGGGGATGCCGGCATGGTACTGATCGAGCGCATGCAGTTTATGCTGCAGGGTTTTTAATTGCTGCACAACCGGTTGATCGCTTTCCGCCAGGCCATAGTATATCGCACCCAGCTGGGATTTTACATTCTCGGCATTGCTCAGCAGTTTCAATTCCGCATCCAGCTCTTCCAGTTCGTTTTCCTTGAAGCCCGCCTCTTCCAGTTCATCAAATAAGAACTGGTTGTAATCGAGCGCCGCGTTCGCGGCAGCCTGCTGCTGCTGCAGGGCCTCCAGTTCCTTTTGGGATTGTTGCCAGGCCTGGAATGCCCGGCGGTATTCGTTGATGCCTGGCAGATTTCCGGCCAGGGCATCCAGAACTTCCTGCTGAAAACCCGCCGAGTTTAGCTCGAGTGTATCGAATTGCTGGTGCAGGTCGACCAGCATCAGGCTGAGTTGTCTCAATTGGGAAAGATTAACAGGGGTATCGTTTACAAAAGCCCTTGATTTACCGTTCGCCGCGATCTCCCTGCGTATCACCAGTTCATCACCGGCATCCAGGTCATTCTCCTTCAGGAATGCCTGGATCTGCTCCCTGCCTTCAGCAAGAAATAAAGCTTCTACAAAGCATTTCCGATCCTTGTCCTGCAAAACGGTCGTATCCGCCCTTTCGCCCAGTACCAGACCCAGGGCTCCCATTAAAATACTCTTACCCGCCCCAGTTTCGCCAGTAATGATGTTCAATTTACCGGAGAATTCGATCCCCAGTTCGTCGATAATCGCGTAATTCTGTATCTGCAGTTTGCGAAGCATATAGGGGGCAAATTAGTGAATTTACCCGCGTATCGCTGCCGGAAAAGCGGAATGGGAATAAAATGATCCGGCGAAGTGAAAGCCCAATAAAAAAGCCCGCATAACGCGGGCCTGTATCTTTTCTCCGGTATCCGGAATCTTGCATTGCTTACTTCACCACTACCGAGTCGTTGAGATCGGTATCCACGAGGATGCGGCCGCAGTTTTCGCATACCATGATCTTCTTGCGCAGTTTGATCTCGCTTTGCTTTTGCGGCGGGATGGCGTGGAAGCAACCACCGCAGCTATCCCTTTCCACAGCCACCACGGCCAGGCCGTTGCGGTAGCTTTTGCGGATGCGGTCGTAGCTCATGAGCAGGCGTTCATCGGCATGTTTACGGGCTGTTTCCGCCTCTTTATTATAATGTTTCTCTTCTTTCTCGGTTTCACCAATGATCTTTTCCAGTTCGCCTTTTTTAGCCGACAGGTTGGCTTCTTTGGCGCCTACCGCTTTTTTAGCCAGGTCCAGTTGCTTGGCCTTTTCGGCGATCTCCTCGGTAGCGTCTTTGATGTGTTTTTCGCAGAGTTTCACTTCCAGGGTCTGCATCTCGATCTCTTTATTGATCGCTTCAAACTCCCGGTTATTCTTCACGTTCTCGCTTTGTTTTTCGTATTTCTTGATCAGGGCCTCGGCTTCCTTGATGCCGTTCTTTTTCTGCTCGATGAATTCCTGGATACCGTTGATCTCTTCCTCAACCCGGGTCTGGCGGGCATGCAGTCCTTCGATCTCATCTTCCAGGTCTTTTACTTCCATCGGAAGTTCGCCTTTCAGGATCTGGATCTCGTCCAGTTTGCTGTCGATCTTTTGTAACAGAACCAGTGCGCTTAATTTTTCTTCGATAGAGAATTCTTTAACAGCGGCCATGTAGTAGAAATTTACTTTTAATAATTACAGGAAGTAGCGTACCGGGTTGGTTTTTACCCCTGTTTTAAGGACGGCAAAGGTAGGGAATTTTTGGGTCAAAATGGCAAACAAAAGCTCCGTGGTGAACTGTTCGCTTTCGTAGTGACCGATATCGGCGATCACGAGCCTGTCCTCGGCGTCGAAGAACTCGTGGTATTTGATATCGCTGGTTATGTAGAAGTCGGCCCCTGCCGCTCTCGCAGCGTCTGCCAAGAAGGCTCCGGCGCCCCCGCAAAGGGCTATTTTCTGGACCGGTCTGCCCAGCAAGGCCGTGTGCCGGATGACTGATAAGCCAAAACGGGATTTGAGAAGCTGCAAAAAAGCCTCTTCTGCCAGGGGGGTCGCCAACTCGCCCACCAAACCGCTTCCAATTGCTTGGTTTTCATTGTCGAGGGAAATAATATCGTAGGCCACTTCCTCGTAGGGATGAGCAGCCAGGAGGGCGATGATGATCTTTTTTTCCAGCCAGGCGGGGAAGATCACCTCTATTTTAATCTCTTCTTCGGTATGTCGCTCACCTTGTTTGCCCACAAAGGGAGTGGCTCCCTCGCCTGCTTTAAACGTTCCTTGTCCGGGAGCGTTGAAACTGCATTCACTGTAGTTGCCGATATGCCCGGCGCCGGCGGCGAAAACCGCTGAGCGTACCTGCTCGGCATGACTGCCTGGCACAAAGCTGTAGAGCTTTTTTAAGGTAGAACTTTTGGGCTGCAGTACCGCCCTGTTCACCAGCCCGATCGTATCGGCGATCATGGCGTTTACCCCATTCAACACGTTATCGAGGTTGGTATGAATGGCGTAGATGGCGATATCATGTTTGATCGCGGCGATCACGGTACGCTCCACATAGTTCTTGCCGTTGATCTTTTTCAATCCGCCAAAAATGATGGGATGATGAGCCACCACCAGGTTGCATTTCTTTTCGATGGCTTCCTGTATCACGGCTTCGGTGGCGTCCAGGGTTACGAGTACACCGCTGCAATCCCAGCCGGGCTGCCCGGTGAGTAAACCGGCATTATCATAGCCTTCCTGCAGGGAGGGCGGAGCGATCGACTCCAGTACCGTGATCATGTCCTGTATCTTCATCGCTATCGAGGATCAGCCTTTGAGTTTGTTTACCAAGTCTACATATTCCTTCATGGCATCTTCGGAGGGTTTACCCTGCAGCGAGGCCCAGGCATCGTATTTTGCTTTGTTCACAAAATCGAAGGGATTGGAAGGAGCCTCTCCTTTTACATCGCCTTCGGTGGATTGTTTATAGAGCGAATACAATTGCAGCAGTGTTTCATTTGAGGGCTTTTCCGACAATGCCTTGCTTTCCGTTACCGCTTTTTCAAATAATGTTTTCAGTTCCATTCGTGTAGATTTTTTGGCGAAGCTACGAAGGGAATCAGGAAACCCCGCCAACCACTACTTTATTTCTTCTCTCCCGCCGTTTTATCATACGCTTTCTGGATCGCTTCCAGTTTGGTTACATAAATGCTGCGGCCATGCGTGCCGATGACCATTTCATTATCGCGTTGCTGGATGGCGATATCATGCACCGGTACCCGGGGAAGGTTCTTATCGAGCGGCATGAATGTTTTGCCCATATCGAAGGAAGCATACAATCCATTATCGCTTCCTACATAAATGATATTCTCTTTTTTGGGATCTTCTTTCACCACATTGAGCGGTTCAGCGGGCAGGTCGGCGCCCAGGGCCATCCAGGTTGTTCCATAATCCTCGCTCACAAAAAGGTATGCCCCGAAATTATCGTTGCGGTATGCGTTCAGCGTTACATACACCCTTCCTTCTTTGTAGGCAGAAGGCGCAACACGACTCACATACATTCCCTGCACCTGCTTGGGCAAACTGCCGCTGATCTTTGTCCAGGTATATCCACCGTCCCTGGTCACCTGGATATTTCCATCGTCGGTGCCGAAATAGACCAGCCCGAATTTTAAAGACGATTCGGCAATGGTGGTAGCGGTTCCAAAGGGGATATCTCCCTCCCTAGCGCCATTGGTCAGGTCGGCGCTGAGCGCTTCCATTTTTTCTCCTTTTTGCAGGCTCCGGTGGAACTTATTTGTTCCGTAATAAAATACATCCTGGTTGTGTTTGCTCAGCCAGATGGGCGTTTGCCAGTTGAAGCGTAGTTTGGGTTCACCGAGTTCGTTCCGCGGGTAGATGGACATGCCCCTGCCTCCATCGGTATTCCGTCTTCCATAAAAACCAAACTGCGAACCGGTGTACGCTGTTTTGTTATCCCGTGTATCCACTTCCACCTGCATGCCGTCGCCGCCGCCGATCTGTTTCCAGGGATAGCTTCCTTCATAATCCCATTGGTCAATGTCTTTAGCGTTGGATGGTCCGAACCAGGTTCCGTTATCCTGCAAACCGCCGTAGATATTGTAAGGTTTCGCGTCATCCACGGTAATCTTGTAAAACTGACCAACCGAAGGCGTATTCGCTTTGAACCAGTGTTTACCGTTGTCGTAGGTAATATTGCAACCGCCGTCGTTGCCGGCTACCCAGTGTCCATCACGGGCGGGGTTCATCCAGCAGCCGTGCCAGTCGGCATGCGTGGCGTCGTTATCGGTTGATTTGAATGTTTTACCTCCGTCTTCGCTTAGCATCAGGCTGAACCCGCTGATCACCACTTTATTTTCATTGGTGGCGCTTACCGATATCTTGCCGAAATAATAGCCATAGGTATTATAGAGATTCAGTTCTTTGGTATTTACTTTTTTCCAGCTCAGGCCGGCATCATCACTCCGGTAGATCTCGCAGCCGATGATCGGCGTTTCGAACAAGGCCGTGTTGGCGTCAAAAAGATAGTCGTATACGGCGGTGGGTTTCACTTTGTCGGTACGCACCATCTCTTTCACCGATGCGGCTTTGTACTTTTCGGGAAATCCGTTCTTTTTGAGGAAGGTATCCAGTTTGTTATCGTCGAGCGCCAGGAAGGCCTCTTTCGTAAGGTCCTTGAAATTCTTCAGCACATAATTCGAGTCGGTCTTTTTCACCCCCGTATCCGGGCGATGATCCTGGTTATCGAGCGTGGCGTAAATGATATTGGGATTCGCTGCAAATACCGCCACACCGATCCTTCCGACGCCATTACCCGTTGCAAAACCGCTTCCGGCTGTGGTCAGCAGTTTCCAGGTATTACCGCCATCGGTGCTCTTATAAATGCCCGACGTTTTTCCGCTCTCTTCAAAATTCCAGGCACGCCGTGTACGATACCACATGCTTGCGTAAAGTTCATCCGGGTTTTTCGGGTTGATGTCCATATCAATGGCGCCCGTATTATCATCTACATACAGGGTCTGTTTCCAGGTTTTACCCCCATCGGTGGTCTTGTAAACACCTCTTTCCTTATTGGGTGAGTACAGGTGACCCAGCACCGCCACCCAGGCGGTATTGTTATCCGCAGGATGAAGAACGACTTTGCCGATGTGGTGACTCTCGGGCAAGCCAAGATACTCCCAGTTCTTTCCATTGTCGGCACTCTTGTATACACCCAACCCGGCATAGGAAGAGCGGCTGCTGTTAGCCTCGCCGGTACCGATCCAGATGGTACGGGTTTGCCAGTTCACGGCGATATCGCCGATGCCCAGGGCATTTTCTTTATCGAAGATGGGAACAAGACTCTGTCCGTTATTGGTGCTGTACCAGAGTCCCCCGGTGGCATAGGCCACATAAAACTCCGTCGGGTCGGCGGGGTTCACGTCGATATCCACCACCCGGCCGCTCATGATGCTGGGGCCTACATTGCGGAATTTGATATCGTTCAAAACAGTCTTCTCCTCCAGCAATTTTCTTTTCTGCAATCCGTTCATTCTTTCAGCGGTGGTGCTCGGTTTCACCTGGCCCGTGGCGTAATTAACAATTGACAGAAAGAGGATTAGCGTAAATTTGACGTACTGTTTCATGATAGCAGGTTTTGGTATGAAAAACACTAAATGCACGATTATGCAGATTTTAAAAATACGGCAATTGTGGCTTGTGGGCATCATCCAGTTTTTGTTTTTGATGAATGGAGCCGCCCAGTACAAAACATATAAACTTTCCGAAACAGGCGATACCCTCAATGCCATCGATAACAAAGGGCTTAAACAGGGTAAGTGGGTGATACATGTGGATGAAGTGCGGGGCGAGCCCGGGTATGAAGAAGAAGGGGTTTTCAAGAATGATAAGAAAGAGGGTGTCTGGCGTATCTACAACCTCAACGGCGACCTGATCGGGGTGGAGCATTATAAACTTGGCGGCAAGCACGGCATCCAGCAATATTATACATACCTCGGCGAATTATACCGGGAGGAATCCTGGCTGGGTTATGATCCCGAATCGCCCTATGATACCATCCCGGTATACGGCGATGGCAACAACGAGATCGTGGATTACAAGATCGTAAAAGCGGAACAATACAGCGTTAAGCACGGGGAATGGAAATTTTATGATCCCATGGCGGGCGGGCGACTGATACGCACCGAAACCTATTTCAAGGGCCACCTCGAAAAACCCGGCGGTGATGCCGTAAAAGCGCCCACGGTAACTCCTGATAAAAACAAGAAGGTGGAAAAAACACCCGAGATGATCGAATGGGAGAAGAAGAACAAAGGGAAAAAGAAAGTGGTCAGGGATGGAAGGACTACGGGTGGGTAATCAGAAATACAATACCATATATCGCATCTATCCAATAAAAAAACTCCGGCATACACCGGAGTTTTTCTATACTCAAAATTAAAAACGCTTATTTGATGGGCACCAGGCTTACAGCGCATCCACCGCCTGGAGCCAGTTTCAGGCTCAGTACCGTTTTACTGTCTACCACCTGCTTACTGATCTTGTACGCTGCCGCGTTTTTATCGTAGCTGGCGTCGTCCGCATCGGCATAGATCGTGGCCGTATATTTTTTCCCGGGTTCCAGGAAACCCAGATCCGCGGTAGCGGTGCGTGCATTTTCATCGGTGATGGCGCCGAGGAACCAGTTTTCTTTACCCTTTGCTTTTCGGGCCACGGTAATGTAATCGCCGGGTTCGGCTTCGAGGTATTTGCTGTCGTCCCAATCCACCGCAACATCTTTGATGAACTGGAAGGCATCCAGTTTCTTTTCATAAGATTCAGGGAGGTCGGCCGCCATTTGGAGCGGACTGCAGATGGTCACGTACAAAGCCAGTTGTTTGGCCAGGGTGGTATGAATCGTTTCTTTCTTGTTCTTATCCCAATAGCTCAGATCGAGCTGGAAGATACCCGGCGTATAATCCATGGGGCCACCCATGAAACGGGTAAAGGGCAGTATCACGTCATGCTCCGGGCGGTTGCCGTCGCTCCAGGCATTGAATTCCATCCCCCGGGCGGCTTCGCAGGCCAGCCAGTTTGGATAGGTTCTGCTTAATCCGGTTGGCCGTACCGGTTCGTGTGCATCGAGCATGATCTTATAGTCGGCGGTTTTCTTAGCCACCCGCACATAGTGATTCACCATCCACTGCCCGTCGTGGTGTTCGCCGCGTGGAATGATATGCCCTACATAACCGGTCTTCACGGCATCGTATCCGAATTTCTTCATGAAACGGTAGGCCGTATCCATCTGGCGCTCGTAGTTGCTCACCGAAGCCGATGTTTCGTGGTGCATGATGATCTTTACTTTTTTGGAAGCGGCGTAACGCTGCAGTTCCTTCACATCAAAATCGGGATAAGGCGTAACGAAGTCGAACACATTTTCCTTGAATTGCCCGAACCAATCTTCCCAGCCGGTGTTCCATCCTTCCACCAGCACGCCGTCGAAACCGTGTTTGGCGGCGAAGTCGATGTAGCGTTTTACATTGGCCGTGGTGGCGCCGTGCTTGCCAGTTGGCTTCAGTCCGGCCGCGTCAAAACTGGTGGCATTCATGCTGCCGGCATAATCCCAGGTGGATTTACCGATGTGCATCTCCCACCAAACACCCACATACTTCGTTGGCTTGATCCAGGAGGGATCCTTGATCACCGAAGGATCGTTGAGGTTTAGTATGGTATGCGAGGCGAGGATATCCGTAGCCTTATCGGAAACGATGATCGTACGCCAGGGGGTTTTGGCCGGCGTTTGCAGGTAGGCCCTATTACCAAGCGCATCGGGCACCAGTACCGACGTGAGTGTGTTGGTGGATTTATCCACGAGCAGGTTCATAGCGGGATAATTCACCAGCGCCGCTTCGTGGATATTGATGTAGAGGCCGTCGTTCGATTTCATCATCAGCGGCGTTTGGGTCGCGTTCTTATCGAAGAACGTATGCGCATAAATATTGGCCGCGAACTTCGGGTCTTCTGAATTAACCTCGCTCAGTTTACTGGTATTGGGATTGAATTCGTTGCTGTCGAAATCGCCGGGTATCCAGAAAGCCTTATGGTCACCGGCCAGGTGAAACTGGGTGGCTTCTTCCTTGATGATGAAGTGCTGGATATTCTTTTGTTCCGGGAATTCGAAGCGAAATCCGAGTCCGTCGTTGAACAGTTTGAAGATGACATTGAACTGGATGGCTTTGTCGCCTTTCTGCGAAAGTGAAACCGAAAGCTGGCTGTAGTTATCGCGTATCTCTTTTACGTCGCCCCATACCGGTTTCCATTTTGTATCATTGCTGGTTTGTGTGGCGGAGGTAACGGTCAGTCCCTCCTTCAGCGTTGGCAGGGGCGAATCGTCGTAGGTCTTTTTCAGATCAAATCCTAATGAAGAAGGAAGTATGACCGCTTTCCCTTTATAACTGAGTTCGTACATAGCCGTACCCTTGTCATTCAGCCAGAAAGCCAGTTGAAGGTTTTTATCGGGCGAACTGAGGGTGGTGCGTTGGGCCTGCAGGGAACAAACAGCGAGAGAAACAAATGCGGCAAGCAGAACTTTCTTGAATAGCATGTCAGTCGTTTTAGGGCATAAATCTAATACATTAATGTGTAAAATTTACACACGACTACCCTTTCTTGAAGAAATTGCGGAAGAAGTACAGTTGATAGGAGACCGAATTCTTCCAGTAATCCCAGCTGTGTGTGCCCGGCCTTTCGGTGTATTCGTGCGGTATCTTCAGCCGGAGCATTTCCTGGTGCAGCTTTCGGTTACTGCCGATGAAGAAATCGCCGGTGCCGCAATCGAAGATGAGTGTCACCTGCGTGCCCGCATATTTTGCGATCATACCGGTTACCGAGTAATCGATCCAGTTTTGCGGGTACGATAACGTATCACCGATGCGCAAGGGCACGTCGAACCGATAGCCGACTTCCTTCATATCCAGTCCACCACTCATACTGCCGGCTGCGCCGAAGGTATCCGGGTGGCGCAGGGCCAGGTAGAAGGCGCCATGTCCGCCCATGCTTAAGCCGGTGATGGCCCGGTGTTTTCCATCGGCGATGGTGCGGTAACGCCGGTCAATGTCACGCACCACTTCCACGGCGATATAGGTTTCGTACCGGTAATTGCTGTCGAGTGGACTATTGAAATACCAACTGCTCCTGGCTCCGTCCGGGCAAACAATGATCAGTTGCCAGGCATCGGCATATTCCTTCAGTTTCGGTTCCCGGATGATCCAGTTGCTGTACCAGCCATCGTACCCGTGCAGGAGGTAGACCACCGGAAAGCGGTTCGATTGCTTTTTATAACTGTCGGGTTTTATTACGACGGCCTTCAGATCCTTGTGCATGCTGTTGCTGTAGATAGCGATTGTATCGACGGTAGCAGCGTTGGTAATGCCTGTAAAAAAAATGCCTGCTAAAAGGGTAAGAAAAAATTTCATCAGATCCTATTTCAGTTTCAAGCTAAGTTCTTTCAGCTTTTTTTCCAATTCCTCGATCTTATTTTGTTGTTCATTCACCGCATTGATGAGCAGGAATACATAGGCCTGGTTGTTCACCTCCCGCAGGTCGGTAAAATCGCCGTACTTCTTTTTCGTTACCATGTAAGGGGCTATTTTCTCCAACTCCTGCGCCACAACACCCACTTGCACATCGGTATTTTTAAAAGGGGCCTTATCGTTGTAGGTAAACAGAACAGGCCTGATCTTCCGGATCACATTCAATCCGTCCGTAAACCCGTCATTGACTTTTTTAATACGCTCGTCGGAAAAGATAGCCCAGCTGCCGGTAATATTATTGGCCGTACCGTTCACCGAAAGCTTGGCGGTTGGTCCGGTGGTACCGATCCCAACACTTCCCTGGTTGATGACAAGTCCTGTTTCGAACCATCCGGCTGTATAGTCTTGTATCTGCAAATAACTTCCGCTTCCGTGATGCTGGATGCGTGCCGCGTCGGCGCCCGCTTCTTTAAAGAGCAATCCAACGGGCAAGGCATAGGCTTCGATGGTAACCTGGTGTTCGCCGATGCCTTTTACATGCAACACATCCAATGGAGCGGTGATGCCGATGCCCACACTGATGTTGGTATAATCTCCCAGCACCAAACTGTTGCTGGCTGCAACAACTGCATTGGCGCCAATGGCCGTTGCATTGGTCAGGCTACTTGAGCTCACCCCTGCCTGGTAACCGATGAAGGTGCAGTTGGTACCATTGCTGGCATTCATACCGCTGTTTGTTCCCACCGCGGTATTACCGTCGTTGTTATCGTTGATCAGTGCATTGTACCCGATGCCCACATTATAACTGCCAATATGATTCGACCGTAAGGCGTCTCTTCCCACAGCCGTATTGTAATTCCCTGTGCTGTTTTCGCCCAGTGTATGATACCCAAGCGCCGTATTATTAAACCCGGTCGAATTGAGCGGAAGCGCTTCTCCTCCAACCGCCGTATTGAACGAACCGCTTCCGGAGCCCGCCATGGCCGAGTAACCGATGGCCGTATTATTCGATCCGCTGCCATTAAACAGGGCCTGGTATCCGTTCGCCACGTTATAACTTCCGGTGCCGACGTTCTTCATCGCCTGGGAACCTGTTGCCGTATTGTAATTGCCGGTTCCATTCAGGTAAAGTGATTGATACCCGATGCCCGTATTTTCATTACCACTGGTATTAAAATACATGGCATCTCGTCCCAGGGCAACATTCTTATTGCCGTCAAAATTTTTGGTAAGGGCCAGGTATCCCATGGCCACGTTATCGCTTCCGGTCATGAATGGCGAACCGTCCATCGAATAGGCGCCGAATGCCGAATTGTTCTCGCCGGTTGAAACATGAGACATAGCCAGATTGCCGAATGCCGAATTAAACGATGCCTGGTTGTAGGCAAGCGCCCAGGCGCCGGTTGCCGTATTGCCGGAGCCGCTTGTGCTTAACCCAAGCGCATAGGTGCCCGTAGCCGTGTTACCGCCTCCGGTATTATTCGAGTAAAGTGCCTGGTAACCCAAGCCGGTATTTTCATTTCCCGTATTTGCCAAACCTGCCTGGTAGCCAAGAAAAAGATTGGGAGCCACATCGATCAACCCGGCCTTTTGGTTATTCACTTTAAAAACCAGCGGCACATTATCGGTGGTGCCGATGAAATGAGTAGCGGCCGAAGTACCGCTGTTTCCCCGAAGCAACCAGGTTGTTGTGTAGGCAACGCTTACCCATGCCGTTCCATTCCAGTAATAGTAACCGGGGGTCAATCCACCGGCGCTGGAGGTATTGTACACCAGCAGACTGGTTGCCGGACTGGCGATCGTAGTTACATCGCCTGTACCCGTTAACGACACACGCGGAATCAGGATTCCCTTATTGGTACTGCTCACATCCAGTATGGATGATACGCTGGCGGTGGCGCCTGAGGTGTTCACGGCCAGGCTTTGCGCTCCGGCATTTTCGGGTTTGCAAAAAAAGATGGCCAGTACGGCAAAGCCTGTGAACATTGACGTGGAAAAGCGGATCGGTTGTTTCATCCTGTTACAATTTTATGAAGTGACAGAAAGATAGAAAATCTTTTGTCCAGGAGCGGGTGATTTTCAGCATAAAAAAAGCTGCCCATCGCTGAGCAGCTTTTCATTCCTATCGAAATAATTTAGTTTTTGATCTCTTTCTGCATCGGGTTCACACCGCCGCCGGCTCCGCGTGGTTGTCCGCCACCTGCCTTGAACAACTGGAATTTGCTGGGTTCCGCAAACGTTGGCCAGGTATTGTTCTTAGTGTCGATATCAGCGGTTTCCCTCATCGGGTCGATCTGGATGGAAGCCACTTCCTTATCCTTCATGAAGGTTTTGATCACTTTGTTCTCGTTCTTGCGCCAAACCTGAACGGCAATGCGGTCGGTTTGCTTGGTACCGTCTTTAAAGGTCCATTCGATAATGATCGGCATAACCAACCCACCCTTGTTGCTGAAAGTAAGCTCATAGAGATATTTACTTCCCGCGATGGCAAAACGTTCCGCTTCGGTGTAATTATTCGGAGTGGGTGCAGGCGTATTGATCTCAAACGGCGTGGTATCTACTTTGGCCAGTCCGCGGTCGTAATTCCAGTAGAAATCACGGAGCGACTTATCGGCATCCGTCGCGAATACGATGTTCTTGTCTTCGCGGTTGCGGATCTTGGAGATATCGTCGAATGTATTCAGCTGCGGTTTAGCCACCGGGATCTTACGGGTTCCCGCGTTGGTATTCGGCGTAGTGGGTGTTTCGGTATTCAACACGGCCCATTTAACCGTATCCAGGGCAATATCGCAGGGTTCGGTTCCATAGAACCAGCCACGCCAGAACCAATCGAGGTCCTCACCGCTGGCATCTTCCATGGTACGGAAGAGGTCGGCAGGTGTCGGGTGTTTGAAGGCCCAGCGCCGTGCGTATTCTTTGAACGCGTAGTCGAACAGCTGGCGGCCCATGATCGTTTCCCGCAGGATATTAAGACCCGTAGCGGGTTTGCTGTACGCGTTCGGGCCGAACTGGATGATGTTCTCGCTATTGGTCATGATCGGCTCCAGCTGGTCTTTGGGCAGCTTCATGTAATCCACGATCTTGTAAGCCGGACCTTTGCTCACCGGGTATTTATTATCGAACAATTCTTCGGTCAGGTATTCCACGAACGAGTTCAGGCCTTCGTCCATCCAGGTCCACTGGCGTTCATCGCTGTTGATGATCATGGGGAAGAAGTTGTGCCCCACTTCATGGATCACCACGCCAAGCATTCCGTTCTTGGTTCCTTCGCTGTAGGTGCTGTTGGAACTGTATTCACCGCTGGCGTCTTTTTCGCAACGGCCGAAGTTGAAGCAGATCATCGGGTATTCCATACCGTTGGCCGCCTCCAGGCTTTGCGCAACCGGGTATGGATACGGGATGGTGAATTTAGAATAGCTCTTGATCGTGTGGGCTACTGTCTTTGTGCTGTATTTGCGGTAAAGCGCATAGGCTTCTTTACCGTAAGCGCTCATGCACATTACTTTTTTGCCTTCCACGGTGGCGGGCATTGCATCCCAGATAAACTTACGGGAAGAACCCCAGGCGAAGTCGCGGACCATATCGGCTTTGAAGATCCAGGTCTTCTTGGCTTTGGATTTTGTTTTTTCTTTCGCCTTTGCTTCATCCAGTGTCACGATCTCGGTAACGTCTGAAGCGGTTTGCGCTTTCTGCCAGCGGGCATACTCGGCGGCAGAAAGTACCTGTTGGTAGTTCTGGCCCTGGCCGGTAGACATCACCACGTGGTCGGCCGGTACGGTCATCGCTACTTTGAAATTACCGAAGGTAAGCGCAAACTCACCCGATCCTACGAACTGGTGGTTCTGCCATCCCTGGAAATCGCTGTACACGCACAAACGCGGGTACCATTGTGTCATGGTATAGAGGTCGTTGCCGTCTTCTGCAAAATATTCAAAACCACCACGGCCACCGTAACGGGTGCGCTCAATGATGTTATAGTTCCAGTCGACCCGGAATACAAACTGTTGCCCCGGTTTCAACGGCGTGGGAAGTTCCACCCGCATCATCGTTTTGTTGATGGTGTATTGCAGCAGTTTGCCGTTTACGTCGGCCACCCGCTGAATGTTCACGCCATACTCACGGTCTTTGTCGACACGGCCGCTGTAACGCACAATGTCCTGCTCGGTGATGGAGCGGGGCATGGTATTGCTGCCCTGGTAGCCGGAATTGTTGGTGTTGCTGTGTTCGTTTTCGTCCAGTTGCAACCAGAGATAGGTGAGCACATCCGGAGAGTTGTTGTAGTAGGTAAGTGTTTCTTTACCGGTGAGGCGGCGGTTGGGTTCATCCAGCTCGCAGGTAATGTCGTAATCGCAGCGCTGCTGCCAGTACCTGGGCCCGGGGGCTCCGCTGGCGGTACGGTACTCGTTCGGCGTGGGAAGAATGGTTCCCAACTGCTCGAACCGGTTCCCGTGATTGCTGCCGGGGTTGTTCTTGATGTCTTGTGCATTGGTGCAGATGCTTGCAAGCAACAAAAGCACAATGGCTGATACTTGTTTCATTTTAGACTATTGAGGTTTTGATTTGTAGACTGATTAAAGTTTTTGAAAATTATCCCAGGCGATCATTGATCCTGCCACCAGGGCCAGGGCGGATAAACTCCACACCCAGATCTTCCGGTTCAGCCCTGCCAGCCCCACTACCAGGTAACTGGCCAGCAATATCACGGTCACCACAACGATCTGCCCCGCTTCGAGGCCGATATTGAAACCAAACAGGCTCCAGCCAATACTTCCGCTGCCCATCAACGTGAACCGGATGGTATTCGCGAAGCCCAACCCGTGTATCAGCCCGAAGAACAAAGCCAGGAAATAATTCAGGCGCAATGAACGGGGTTGATAATCGCTCAGGAAAAAATTAAAGAGCGCTGTAACAATGATGGTACAGGGGATAAGAAACTCTACCCAACCGCTGCTGACTCTCACCAGGTCATACACACTCAGGGCTAATGTAAGGGAGTGACCAATTGTAAATGCCGTTACCAGTATCAAGACCTGTTTCCAGTTGCCGACCAGGTAGATGGCGCTCAATGCAAGAACAAAAAGCAAATGATCAAAAGCGTCCCGCGAAATGATATGATCCCATCCAAACCTGAAATAAAATCCTAAATCGCCCATTAAACTTGTCCGGTTATTTGTTTGTAGTAGCTTTGGCTTTCAAATATCTTTAAAGAAACGATTTTTTACCAATCTCTTTGCTAAATGGCTGGTATTTTATTTAAGTGGCTACTTGTTGGCGGAATTTTACTAACCCCTTCTTCAGGCACACATCACCCGATTTATGTAAGTGTTACCGAGATCGAACACAACGCCAAAGACAAAACGCTCGAGATCAGTTGCAAGATCTTCACGGATGATTTTGAAAAAACATTGCGGCAGCAGAACAACAATACTTTTGTAGACCTGATCAGCCCCAAAGACAGGCCTGCCATGGAAAAACTGGTAGCCGCCTATGTTACAAAGCATTTGCAGGTGAAGGCCGATGGCAAAGCGGTTGCGCTTCAATACATCGGTTATGAACAGGAAGAAGAAGGGATCGTGAGTTTTTACCAGGTGAACAATATCGCGTCGGTCAGAAAACTCGACATCACCGACAACATCCTCTTTGAATACAAAAAAGAACAGATCAGTATCATTCACGCCATCGTGAACGGCAACCGGAAGAGCACCAAACTGAACAACCCGGATGATAAGGCGAGTTTTGAGTTCTAAGTGGCCGTTTAAGGTTTAAAGTTCAACGTGTAAGGTTGCAATACATTTGAACGCAATCATGATCATTCCCTTTCGCTCAACAGTAAACCTGATACGTTAAACCTTGAACTAGTCTTCCTCCATCTCTTCCTTGATCTCTTCCGATATTTTCACCAGCAGTTTATCGATCCGCTGGCCATCCATATCAATGATCTCGAAATCGAACCCATTCCAGTCGAACCGTTCGCCGGTTTGGGGGATGTGCTTCAGTTCGTGGAGTACGAATCCCGCAAGCGTATCAAAATCGTGCTCCCCTTCGTTCATCCATTCTGTTTTCTCAAAATGACTTAAGAAATCGTAGAAGGGGATCTGCGCATCAACGAGGTAGGTGCCATCCGGCCGTTCAACGATCTCGTATTCGTCCTGGCCTGTCTGCGGCACATCGCCCACGATGGCTTCCAGGATATCGTTGAGGGTGATCATGCCCTCGAGGGTACCGTATTCATTTACGATGAAACAACTGTGGTTCTTGGTTTCCTTGAATTTTTCCAGTACCTGGTAGGGTGTATTGTTTTCCGGCACAAACATGGCCGGCTTGGCGATGTCTTTAATAATGGTCGATGACGTGGCTTTCACAAGGTCTTTTACGAAGATCACGCCCATGATATCATCCACCTGCTTATCGCAAACCGGGTAAGTGGAATAGGTGAATGTTTCGAGCCGCTCTTTGATGCCCTGCACGGTTTCATTCTGATCCACCCAGATGATGTCCGTGCGATGGGTCATCAGCGAAGTAATATTGCGGTCGCCCAGGTGAAAGATGCGTTCGATGATATCCTTCTCTTCTTCTTCAATGGCCCCGTGCTCGCTGCCCTCGCTGATGATCGCCTTGATCTCCTCTTCCGTTACCTGGTTGTCTTTCACTTTCAGGTTGAACAGTTTCACCATAACGTTGGTAGACTTGGTCAGTAACCAGATAAACGGGAAGGTAATGCGGCTCAGCCAACCCATCGGGCGGGCAAAATTCTTGGCAATGTATTCAGGACGGGCCAGTCCGATCCGCTTGGGAACCAGTTCACCGAGTACCAAAGAGAGGTAGGTCAATACAATTACAATGATCGCGGTAGCGATTCCCTCGCTGTAGTGTTTTGCCCATTCAAAACGGGCGAAATAAGCCGCGATCGGTTCCTTGAGTTTTTCGCCGGAGAATATACCCGTCAGCAGTCCGATCAACGTGATGCCGACCTGTACGGTGGAAAGAAAAACATCGGGATGACTGGCCAGTTTGAGCGCCGATTTCGCCTTTTCATCTCCCTTGTTGGCCTGTGCTTCGAGCCGGGCCTTCCGGGCCGATACCATCGCGATCTCCGCCATGGAGAAGATACCATTAAGAAGTATCAGTCCGAGTATGATCAATATTTCTGTCATGCTGAATTAACCCAAACCGTAGGTTCTGTTAAACGATCTGCCCGCCAAATATCCGATAAGTATTCCAATTAATGCCCCGCAGGTAACGTCGAGGGGATAATGCACGCCTACGTATACCTGGGCCAGGGAAATGCTGAAAGCCCAGAGAAAGAACAGGGCCGGCCAGTACCTGAACCGGCTCCGCAGGGTGAGGTAGAAGAACATGGCCATGCCGAAATGATTACTGGCATGGGAAGAAACGAAACTGTAGCTCTGCGGCCGGTAACCCACCAGCACATGGATCCAGTCCTGGTATGCGGGTTCATTGCAGGGGCGTAGCCGAACCACATTCTCCTTGAGAATATCAGCGCTTACAAAATTGCAAAGGATGATGGTACCAGCCGTGAATAAGACCCACAGCCAGCCCGTTTTCCGGAAATTGATCAGTACCAGCAGCACAAGAAAAAGGTAAAGCGGGTACCACATGACCGCGTTGCGCAGCCAGGGCATGAGCCAGTCGAAGAATGCATTGCTCCATCCATCGTTGATAATCCTGAAAAAACGCCGGTCGTATGCAAGTAACGGTTCGATCATAATCTGGAAAAAGATGCAGGTAGCCGCGGCCAAAAATAATTAAACTAATTTTACCCGGTCATTAAACATTCGCATGCTCTTCCTGCAAAGAATTCCCCGCCTGGTACGCTGGATCGTTTCGGTGCTTTTACTGTTCCTGCTGCTGATGACCCTTGGCCGTTTCATCATATTCTGGAAATTCAACCCGCCCGGTAAGGCCTTCTCCGGTTCCGCCTTTATCATGGGGCTCCGGTTCGATGCCCGGGTGGTGTGCGTGATCGGGTTGCTGATGCTGCTGCTCTGCGCCATTCCCTATATCAATCCCTTTAAAAACAGCCGGGCAAAAACCTTCTGGAATATCCTCCTGCCCGTTCTCTTCCTGCTGATGATATTGGTACTGGCCATCGACTACTATCATTTCGATTACCTGCACCAGCGCCTCAACGCCACCGTACTCAACTACCTCCAGGATGCGGGCATTTCATTCAGCATGATGTGGCAAAGCTATCCCCTGCCCTGGGTCGGGCTCGCACTGATCCTGGCGTTCCTGCTGGGCAGGCTGCTCTTCAGCCGGTTGCTGGCCCGGTACATGGAACAGGAATCCTTCTATAAACGCAAGGCCCGGTTGCTGTACGTACTCACCTTCCTGGTATTGGGCGGATTTATTTTCGGCAAGATCGGCCAGTTTCCGCTGCGCTGGAGCGATGCCTATACCTTAAGCGACGATTTCAAGGCCAACCTGGCGCTGAATCCGTTCCAGAGTTTTTTAAGCACACTCAATTTCCGGAATGCCAGCTACGATATACAGAAAGTAAAAGCCGGTTACCCGTTGATGGCATCCGCCCTGGGCCTTTCGCGGCCCGACAGCAATGCACTGAACTTCGAGCGGATCGTTCCGGCCTCGGGTGTCAGCGGCAACCGGCCCAACGTGGTGCTGGTCATCTGTGAAAGCTTCAGCGCCTACAAAAGCAGCATGTACAACAACCCGCTGAACACAACACCCTATTTTGCAGAACTCTGCCGGAACGGTATCTTCTTCGACCGCTGCTTTACGCCTGCTTACGGAACGGCCCGCGGCGTATGGGCCACCATCACCGGTATACCGGATGTGGAAAGTCCGAAGACGGCCAGCCGGAACCCCAACGCGGTTGATCAGAACACCATCATCAACAGTTTTGAAGGCTACAATAATTTTTATTTTCTCGGCGGAAGCGCCACCTGGGCCAACATTCGGGGTGTACTCACCAACAATATCCGCAACCTGAAACTCTACGAGCAGGATGATTACAACGCCAAAAAGATCGACGTATGGGGCATCAGCGATAAAAACCTGTTCCTCGAAGCCAATAAGGTATTGCGGCAGCAAACAAGTCCTTTCTTCGCCATCATTCAAACGGCCGATAACCACCGGCCCTATACCATACCGGCCGAAGACAGGGATCAATTCAAACTGCGCTCTTTCTCCGCCGATTCGCTGAAGCGTTTCGGTTTTGAAAGCAACGAAGAGATGAACGCCTTCCGCTACACCGATTTCGGTTACGAACAATTCATGGAAGCGGCCAGAAAAGAAAAGTACTTCGACAATACGCTCTTTGTTTTCATCGGCGACCACGGCATACGCTACAACGGCACACTTGAGCATTTTCCAAAAAGCTGGACCGAACAGGGTCTTACCTGCGAACACGTGCCCCTGCTTTTCTATGCGCCCAAACTGTTGCAGCCAAAACGCATCAGCGATGTGTGCTCGCAGGTGGATGTGCTGCCCACGATCGCTGCGCTGGCGGGTACCGGGTACAGGAACAATTCCCTGGGCCGGAACCTGGTGGATACAACCCCTGCCCCTCCAAACATTCCGGGGCAGCAGCAGAAGTACGCTTTCGTGATCGATCATGATGTAAAGACCATCGGGCTGGTGGGTAACCAATACTATTACCTGAAGAATCTGAAGACGGGCAAGGAAGAAATGGTTTCAATGACAGGCAACGAACCCGTTCCGGTAAATCCACAAACCGATAGCCTGCGCAGCTACCTCCAAAAACTCACCGAAGCCTATTACGAAACAGTCAAGTACCTGCTGCTGAATAACAAGAAAAAGCCCTGAAGCGCCATGCCTTCCAGCGCTTTCTGTATATTCGCTTTCTTTGTTCAGGCTTAAGAAACACAAACGATGCTCATCAGCTGGCGTGTGCCCAAAACGATTCAATGGCTCGTGAAGTTATTCTTCATCTATCTTTTCATATTCACAGCGTTCCGCATCGCCACGGTCATTTTCTTCAAACCCGCATCGATCAGCGTCTTTGAACTGGGTCCGTCGTTCTGGCTCGGACTTAAATACGACCTGCGCTGGATCGCACTCATCCTCTCACCCATCGCCCTCTTCTCGCTGTACACACGCTTATCGCCGTTTTACAGCGAACGCAGCAAGCGAAGGTGGACGCTTTATCTCGGCATCATTACCCTGCTGGTGCTTTTTTTCTATGGCGCCGATTTCGGGCAGTTCGCGTACATCAACGCACGGCTCAATGCCGATGCGTTGATCTTTGCCGAAGACCCGAGGGAAAGCCTGCAGATGGTATGGCAGAGTTACCCGGTTGTATGGATCCTGATCGGACTGGCGGGCGCCGTATTGATGATGACCTGGATGTTCCGGCGCATGCATGTGGATGTGGAAGAGAAGAACCTGAACATTCACAAGTTCACGTACCGGCGTCGCTGGCATGGCGCCGCCCTGCTCCTGCTCGGCTGGTTCATCTACGGTTTTCTCACCCTGAAGCCCCTGGATTTCTTCCGGGCCTTCAACCTCAACGACGAATTCAAAAGCAACCTGGCCCTGAACCCCCTGCAGAATTTCTTCACCACCCTGCGCTTCCGCAAACCCGATCATACCAACAACGCCCGGGAATATTATCCTGTCATCTCGCGGTTCCTGAACCTCGACAAATACAACCTGCCGGCACAAAGCTACAGCCGGATGATACAACCCGGCAAGCGTGCGTTCGAAACACAGCCCAACGTGGTGCTGGTCATCTGCGAAAGCTTCAGCATGTACAAAAGCAGCATGAGCGGTAACCCCCTCAACAGCACGCCGTATTTCGACAGCATGTGCAGGCAGGGTATCTTTTTCGAACGTTGCTTTACCCCCACTTTTGGTACGGCGCGGGGCATTTTCGCCACCATCACCGGCATACCGGATGTACAGCTCTCCAAATTCGCCACCCGCAACGAGGAGTCGGTCAACCAGCGTACCATCATCAATGATTTCGACGGCTACGAAAAATTCTATTTCATCGGGGGCAGGAGCCAGTTCAACAATTTCGGCGGGCTCATCGCCAACATCAACGGCGTGCAGCTGTACGAAGAAGGAAAATACAAATCGGAGAACATCAACGTATGGGGCATCAGCGATAAGAATCTCTTCCTGGAAGCCGATGAGGTACTCGCCAAACAACAAAAGCCCTTCTTCGCCATCATCCAGACGGCCGACAATCACCGGCCCTTCAACATCCCCGCCGAAGACAGCGATTTTGTAAAACGCACCATCGACGCGGATACCTTACAGAAATACGGTTTCGAATCCCTGAAAGAATACCAGGCTTTCGCCTATTCGGATTACTGCATCCGGAAATTCATGGAGCAGGCGAAAACACAACCCTATTTCAGCAATACCATCTTTGTATTCACCGGCGATCATGGCGTGGAAGGAAACGCGGACGCCATCTATCCCAGGGCCTGGACCGAACAGCGCCTCAGCGATGAACACGTACCCCTGCTTTTTTACGCACCCGGCCTGCTCCCGGCACAGTTGCGAAAAGAAACCGTATCGCAGATCGATATCCTGCCCAGCATCGCCGGCATGCTGCAGCAACCCTACCTCAACTCCACCCTGGGCCGCGACCTGTTCGACAAAGACAAGAAAGAGAACGCCGCCTTCATCATCTACCACGCCCCCGGCTGGATCGGTGTGGTTACCGATGATTATTTCTACCGGAAAAACATACGCATCAAAAAAGAAGAACTGGTACCGGTACGTTTCGATACCCCGGCGCTTACCCCGCAACAGCAGGACTCGGTAAAAAAACAACTCTCCGAACTTACCTCGGCCATCTACGAAACCTCGAGGTGGATGCTGCTGAACAATAAGAATAAGTGAGGATCATCCTGAGCGGAGTCGAAGGATGAGCGGAGTCAAAGGATTAATCGACTCTAGTATACCGGCCGAGCGGAGTCGAGGCCTATACCTTGATTTTCTTCGCGATCATCAGCATACGCGGCGATTTTTTCACATCATAATTAGAAAATGAATAATCACCGAACACTTCCTGGATCTGCAGTCCCTGGTAGGCGAACATCTCGGTAAAGTCGCCGAGTGAGAATTTCGCGACCCGTTCGGTATAGATGAGGGGTTCCTGCCGGGTTTCATCCTCCACCACGATCTTTTTATAGAAGTGCGTTTCATCGAACCACTTCGTGATGATGAAATTGATGCCATCAATATCGGTTTCCGACTGGTGCACTAGGTTGTCTTCCGCGTAATGCACATTGAGGAAATCCATGACAAAGGTTCCGTTCACCTTGATGGCCTGGGCAATGGTTCGGATGGCATCGTCGTGTTCCCGCCGGGTACGGAAATAGCCAAAGCTGGTGAAGAAGTTGAACGCGTAATCGAAATAGTTGATCCAGAATGGAAGGCGCATATCGTGCCGGTAAAAATGCAGGTTCTCCGACTGCGATAGCAACGCCTCATTGATGCTGTCATCGCTCAGGTCGATCCCCGTTACATCAAACCCCTTGCTGGCCAGTTGTACCGAATGCCGTCCCTTTCCGCAGGCAACATCCAGCATCGAAGCGCCGGCCGGTGGTTTTAAGTAGTGAATGAGCTGATCGATGAAATCCGCAGCCTCCCGGTCATCCCTGTTGAAATAAAGCAGGTGATAATACGGCGAGTTGAACCAGTCTTTGAACCAGGATTCGGGCATGGCGCAAAGTTAATGGTTCAGGGATAATAGTTCATAGCTTATGGTTCATAGCCTATAGTTCATGAATCCTGGCTAACAGTCCTTGGTTCATCGCACACAGGGTCTTGTAATGAACTGGCTTCGACTATCCACCATGATCTATGATCCATCCGCCATGAACCATCCGCCATAACCCGCTGTTTTCTTATCTTTGCCCTCCCTAAATTCAGAAGGAAATGGCATTGATCAAGAGCATTTCGGGCATACGTGGTACGATCGGCGGAAAACCCAATGATAACCTTACCCCTGTTGACATCGTAAAATTCGCAGCCGCCTACGGAACCTGGCTGGCGCAGCAAAGCAACAATAAAAAGATCGTCATTGGCCGCGATGGCCGTATCAGCGGCGAAATGGTGAGCAACCTGGTGATCAGTACGCTCGTCGGACTGGGATTTGATATCATCGACCTCGGCCTCAGTACCACGCCCACCGTTGAAATGGCGGTGAAGTTCGAGAAGGCCGCAGGTGGCATCATCCTTACCGCCAGCCATAACCCCAAGGAATGGAACGCACTCAAACTCCTTAACGATAAAGGCGAATTCATCAGCGGCGAGGAAGGCAACCGCATTTTGCAGACCGCCGAAAAAGAAGATTTCGAATTTGCCAAAGTGGATAAACTCGGAACCGTTACCAGAGACGAGAGCCTGCTGAAAAAGCACATCGACGCCGTACTGGCTTACGAACTGGTAGACGCGGCCCTGGTTAAAAAGCAACATTTCAAAGTGGTGGTCGACGCCGTGAACAGCACCGGCGCCATCGCCGTTCCGGCCCTGCTGAAAGCGATGGGCGTTACCGACATCATCGTACTGAATGAAGAAGTAACCGGCCATTTCGCTCACAACCCCGAGCCCCTGCCCGAGCACCTCACCGACCTCAGCAACGCCGTGGTAAAACACAAGGCGCACCTGGGCATCGCGGTTGACCCGGATGTAGACAGGCTTTGTTTTGTTTGTGAAGACGGATCCATGTTCGGGGAAGAATATACCCTGGTAGCCGTGGCCGACTATGTACTGGGCAAGCGGAAAGGCAACACCGTTTCCAACATGTCTTCCACGAAAGCGCTGAAGGAACTTACCATCAAACACGGCGGAGCGTACCATCCGAGCATGGTGGGCGAAGTGAACGTGGTGAACCGCATGAAAGAAGTGAATGCCGTGATCGGCGGCGAAGGCAATGGCGGCATCATCGTACCCGATCTGCACTATGGAAGAGATGCGCTCATCGGAATCGCCTTATTCCTCACGCACCTGGCCGAAAGCAAAAAAAGCATCAAGCAGCTGCGCAACACCTACCCCGACTATTTCATCAGCAAGAATAAGATCGAACTTACTAAGGGAACTGATGTAAAGAAAATATTCGACCATATCAAAGAACTGTACAAAAATCAGCCGATCAATTCGGAAGACGGGCTCAAGATCGAATTCGACAACGACTGGGTACATTTGCGTACCAGCAATACCGAACCCATCATCCGTATTTATGCCGAGAGTGATTTTGAATCGAAGGCCGATAATATTGCCAAAAAACTGATACAGGATATCGGGAGATTGATGTAAACGGTTGGCCGGTTTGAGGTTTGTTGTTTGAAGTTGAAAAGGGTAATAGCATTCGAATTCTTTTCAATCAGCGAACAGCAATCACAGACCTCAAACCACAAACTTCAAACTATATGAACAGAATCTATTTCGACAACGCCGCCACCACCGCACTGGACCCACAGGTGCTGGAAGCCATGATGCCTTACCTGACCGATAAATTCGGTAACCCCTCCTCCATCTATTCGTACGGACGGGAAACCCGGATGGCAATCGAAGCAGCCCGCAAATCCGTAGCGAAGATCCTGAACGCCCACCCGGCCGAGATATTCTTTACCAGCGGCGGAACCGAGAGCAGCAACACGGCCATCACCGCTTCGGTACGCGACCTGGGCTGCAAGCACATCATCACCTCGCCCATCGAACACCATGCTGTTTCGCACTCGGTGGAATACCTCGACAATATGGATGTGGCCAAAGTAAGCCTGGTGAAACTGCTTCCCAACGGCCATATAGACCTCGACGACCTGGAAAGACTCCTGGCTGCCAGCGAAGAGAAAACACTGGTTACCCTGATGCACGCCAACAACGAGATCGGTAATATCCTCGACATCCACGCGGTGGGAAGACTCTGTAAACTCTACAACGCCATCTTTCACAGCGATACCGTGCAAACCGTCGGGCATTTCCCCTTCGACCTGCGCAATACACCCGTGCATTTCATCACCGGCGCCGCACACAAATTCCACGGCCCCAAAGGCGTGGGCATTTTATACATCAACGAGAATGTAAAGATCAAACCCTTTGTACACGGTGGCGCCCAGGAACGCAATATGCGGGCCGGTACCGAGAACCTTTACGGCATCGTGGGCTTTGCCAAAGCGCTGGAACTGGCTACAGCTAATTATGAAGAAGACAGCGCCCATATCGGTACGCTGAAATACTACATGATGGATGAACTGAAGAAGCACATCAAGGGGGTGGGTTTCAACGGCGATACCCTGGGCAGGAGTTTATATACGGTACTGAGCGTTAGTTTCCCGAAAACCGAGAAATCCGAAATGATCCTCTTCAACCTCGACATCAATAATATCTGCGCCAGCGGCGGCAGCGCCTGCACCAGCGGCGCCGACCAGGGCAGTCATGTTATCCGGGCCATCAACAACAACCCCAACCAGGTTACGGTGCGGTTCAGTTTCAGCAAACACAATACGAAAGAAGAAGTGGATGCGGTGGTAGCGAAGCTGAAGGAATTGGTTTAATGATAATAAGTAAGTTATCTTGGCAGTGCAATTCAACCCGGCACTTATATGCAACTTAGGCCGAAACGATTGAAGCGATCGTTGCTATACCTTTCACTTGTTTTCTACTTGGTTCCGTTGATGGATACATATGTCCTGCCATCTTACAGCAAACCCGTTACTATTGAATCCTATCCCAAAAACCACAGTCAGAGATATGCGGAAATTTATATTATTCAGCTTTCGAATGGCAAACAGTTAAATGTTCAAAAAAATACTGCGGATTTATTGAGCCCCGGAGACTTCTGTATGATGCAGTATTCTTCTTTTGGAAAATCCTTATCGTTGAAATTCCAAAAAGGTGGAACCAGTTACTCCGTAAAAACAGGTATGCTTTACCTGTTCAACGTTAGGATCCTATTGTATTCCCTAACCTGCTTAACTGTACTGGCCCTTGTACTGCTATATACGAAAGTCTTTGATCGTTATTCCGGCTCCGATATAGGACCATATGTCATCTTTCTTTTCATGACCTTTTTCCTCCTCTCTTATATCACACATGACTGACTTCACAACAGTGGTGACCATCCATTCAATAATTAAAAATGATACCCCAACCTCTCCTCTACTTCTTTCGGCAACGCCGGCAATTTCTTCCGTTCCACCAGGAAACTGTTCAGCTGGGCGATCTCTTTGAAGATATAATGTTTATCCATGGCCCCTTTGAGATAACCGGCTCCCGTACTTCCGCCGGTACCGATGCGGCTTCCGATCATGCGCTGCACCATATTGATATGCCGGTACCGCCAGGCGCCCAGTTGATTATCCACTTCCAGTAAGGTTTCCAGCAACTGGAAGGGTTGTTCCAGCATCGGGTAACCATGGTACAGCATGATGAATAAAGCGGAGCGGCAGGCCCTGGGCGAGAGATGCCTTTCCGGATCCGCAGCTGATGTATTGAAAGTCGCTTCAAAGGCCGCGGCATTGGCTTTTTCAGCCTCGGCCAGGCTTCCGGTATACACCTGCTGGTAATTATTCCAGAAATCATCGCTGATAAACGGCATGCGCTCCAGCCAGGCATTCAGCAGTTCCAGCACCGATTTCCCGTCTTCCGCGTCTTTGATGATGGCGATATCCGCTTCTTTGAGTTGTGAGACGTAATAATTCTGTCCGTGGCGGTGTGAGTACTTCAAACCCAGTTTTGCTTCCAGCACTTTGAACTGGTAACTCTGGAAACCCGATGCCGGCCGCAGCATATCCCTGAAATCAAGAAAATCCATCGGCGTCATTGTTTCCATGATATCGATCTGCTGCACCAGTACTTTCAGGATCGTCACCACACGCTTCAGCCGGTGCACTACGGTTTGCATCTCAGGAGAATTATCGTTCACCACCGGCTTACTCATGATACCGATCACCGAATTCACTTCGAACAGGATCTGCTTGAACCAGAGTTCATAGGCCTGGTGAATGATGATAAACAGCATCTCATCGTGCGCCGGTGTTTTACCGGCTTTAAAACTCTCGGGATCCTGCGCCCGGGTGATCTTGTCCAGCTGCAGGTAATCGGCATAATAAACAGGCTTCTCCATAACAATCGTTTAGGTGCGCAAACTTACGGATTCATCAGGATACGGGATGCCGGATACAAGATACAGGTTATAAGATGACAGCGGCCTGCTCTTCAAGCCTACGGCGCAACCCGGTTTACGCATCTTATATCCTGCAGCGGCTTTTGTTAACCGGTCGCAAACAGCGGTCCCTTTAACATATCCTTCCCGAAAGAAAAAACAGGTGGCATAGTATTCTAAAGAGCGGCCCGGCAGTTTTTAAAACCCTGCTACCAGTTATGAAAAGAATTCTTTTCCTTACAATCATCTGCAGTTCTTTCCTGATTCAATTTGCCGGAGCCCAGGTAACATACGGCATTCGTGCGGGCGCCAATTTCAGCAAGTGGGAAGGGGAAGACCTCCAGATCATTGAAGATTTAGTAGACAAAACCGACGGCTGGCTGGAAACAAAAGGCAAAACCGGTTTTCATGTGGGGGGCTATGTGAACATTCCGATCTCCCGCAGATTTTCCTTCGAACCCGGCCTTGCTTACTCTAAAAAAGGATACAGCCTGATGGGCGATTTCCAGATCGATGCCATCAAAGTACTCGGCATCAATGCGGGCGCCAGGGTACAACAACATTACATCGACATCCCCCTTTATCTCCGGGCAGGTATTACAAAAGGCCTGAACATTTATGCCGGTCCGCAGGTATCGGTACTGGCCAGGAGCACGTTGAATGCGAAACTCGGCGTTCTGGGTATTTCCCTATTCAACAAAGGCATCGATATCACAAACCGTTTTAACCGGGTAGACCTTGGGCTGTCCGGCGGCCTTGGTTACCAGTTCGACAATGGCCTCAACCTCCAGGCGGGTTACGACTACGGCTTATCCAAACTCGACAAAAACGCGAACTACGCGGCCTACAACCGGGTGATCAAAGTTTCGGTGGGCTATACCTTTTAAACACCCTATGCAGCAATACGGCGGTATCCGGCAACGGGTACCGCTTTCTTTTTCCCTCGCCCGAATTTTCTTACATTTGCCCCCCGATAAACCAATTAAGTACCACCAATGGGACGCATATTTGAAGTTAGGAAAAGCGCCATGTTTGCCCGCTGGGACAAAATGGCCAAGAATTTTACCCGGATCGGAAAAGAGATCGCCATTGCCGTTAAAGCCGGCGGCCCCGATCCCGACAATAATCCGGCCCTGCGCAGGTGTTACCTCAACGCCAAGGCCTGCAACATGCCCAAAGACCGGGTGGAGGCTGCCATCAAACGGGCGATGGGTAAAGACAAGACCGACTACGAGGAGATCGTTTATGAAGGATACGCTCCGCATGGCGTAGCTGTGATGGTTGAAACGGCAACCGACAACCCAACCCGTACCGTTGCCAACGTGCGCATGCATTTCACCAAGGGCCAGGGCGCCCTGGGTACCAGCGGATCGGTGGCGTTTACATTCAACCGCATGGGCGAATTCAAGGTCAAGAACAACGGGCTCAATACCGAAGACCTCGAACTCGACCTGATCGATTACGGTTTGGAAGAGATCGGCGAGGACGCGGATGGTAATATTATCATACGCACAGCCTACAATGAATTCGGCAATATGGCAAAGGCACTGGAAGAAAAAAAGATCGAAGTGATCAGCGCTGAATTGACACGCATCCCCACCAATACCGTAGAATTATCCGAAGAGCAGGCCAATGAAGTACTGAAACTGGTCGACAACCTGGAACAGGACGACGACGTGCAGAAAGTATATCACAACCTGAAATAATCACCGGCTATAAACGCTGGTGATCCGGAACGTTACAAAATGGCCGCAGAATATCGCGGCTTTTTTATTACAGAAAAATCTCCCCCTTCATGTAAAACACACCCTTGCCTTTCATCAGTACCCGGTCGCCCCGTTGTTCACACCAGAGTTCGCCGCCGCGTTTGGACAGCTGAAGGGCATGCATTTCGTTTTTTCCAAGTTTTTCGCTCCAGAAAGGAATCAGTTGCGAGTGAGCCGAGCCGGTAACGGGATCTTCATCGATGCCGGCTCCGGGCGCAAAAAAGCGGGAAACAAAATCCACCTTCTTTCCCGGGGCGGTGATGATCATTTTATCGACGTGCTTTTTCATGAGTGAAAAATCGGGGTCGCAGTTCTTCACCGCTTCTTCATTAACCAGTTCCACCAGCATATCCCTGTATTTATATACACCCACGATCTCTGCATGGCCGATGATGGCAGATAGTTCACTGGGATAAATATCCAGCCGTTCAGGTTTCCAGGAAGGAAAGTCGAGACAGATAAGGTCTTCCTCCCGCGATACCTGCAGGATACCACTCATCGAACTGAACCGTATACCGGGCTTTTCGTACCCAAGTATATTGTAAAGCACATAAGCGCTGGCAAGCGTGGCATGGCCGCACAGGTTGATCTCCACTTCGGGAGTGAACCAGCGGATCTCAAAATCGGCAATGCCATTAGCGGCAGGAACAAAGAAGACTGTTTCGGAAAGGTTATTCTCCAACGCGATCTGCTGCATCAGGGGTGCATCCAGCCACTGTTCAAGCGGGATTACTGCGGCCGGGTTGCCGCCAAAGATCTTATTCGCGAAGGCGTCGATCTGGTAAAGTGTAAGTTTCATCTTATTCCGCCATCATTTCGTTAACCACCGCAATAATATCCTCCGTATTGGGTTTGCTGAAATAATCCCCATCGCTTCCATAAGCAGGCCGGTGCGCCTTGGCCGTTATCGTACGGGGCGACACATCCAGGAAGCGGTATCCTCCCTGTTCTTCCATCACTTTATTGAACATATAGGCCGCAGCGCCTCCGGGAACATCTTCATCAATGAATACAATGCGGTTGGTTTTTTTAAGCGACGCCACAATGTGGTGATTGATGTCGAAAGGCAATAAGGTCTGTACATCGATCACCTCGCAACTGATCCCTTTTTTCTCCAGCATTTCCGCGGCTTCACTTACGATACGCAATGTGGAGCCATAGCTGACCATGGTAATATCGCTACCTTCTTTAATGGTTTCGGGTACTCCCAGCGGCACGGTATAGGCCATCAGGTTCGCGGGAAGTTTTTCTTTCAACCGATACCCGTTCAGGCATTCGATGACAATGCCCGGATCATTGCTTTGGAGCAATGTATTGTACATGCCGGCGGCCTGAACCATATTCCTGGGTACACATACATACATACCGCGGAGCGCATTGAGCACAACACCCATGGGCGAGCCACTGTGCCAGATACCTTCGAGGCGATGGCCACGGGTACGGACGATCAAGGGACAACTTTGCTGCCCGGCCGTACGGTAATGGGTTGTACAAACATCATCGCTCAACGGCTGCAAACCGTATAAGAGATAATCGAGGTATTGTATCTCGGCGATGGGCCGCAATCCGCGTAAAGCCAGCCCGATCCCCTGCCCCATGATGGTGAGTTCCCGAATGCCCGTATCGAATATCCTGGCCTCGCCGTGCTTGTCCTGCAAGCCACTGAAACCCTGGTTTACATCGCCGATAAATCCGAGATCTTCGCCGAAGGCCACTACTTTGTTGTTGGTTGAAAACAGTTCATCAAAGTACTTATTCAGCACCTCGTACCCGTTCACCTGCTGGCTTTCTTCGGTATAATAAGGCTTGATCACCGGTACCTGCAATGCCGATTTCGGCCCTTCATTGTACAGGTAACTGTTGTACAGTTTCGCGTTGTCTTTTTGCATCGATTGGTGCAATGCACGCAACGCAGCGGATACCGGATTGCTTCCCGCCAGATCCAATGCGGCGGCAAGGGTTTTCATTATATCGCGACGCATCGGTTCCCGCTGAGCGGCAAGTTCATCGGCAAGTTTCTTAACTTCCGGAAACGAGGCGGCAACAGGCCCAAGAGCATCGAGGGTTTTCGCTACCAGCGCTTTGATCGGGTTAATATATTTCTCCCATCCACGTTGTTTACATTCGCGGACAAACTGCCTGGCGCTTTCTTCGATTTCGTTCAGTTCGTCCTCCTCGGCCAGTGCATTGGTGATGATCCATTGACGCATCTGGCGTATCCCATCCCATTCTTTTTCCCACGTTAGGCGTTCGGGCGATTTATAACGCTCATGGCTGCCGGAAGTAGAATGGCCCTGCGGCTGTGTGATCTCTTCAATATGAAACACGGCAGGTGTATGGGTGTCGCGGATCTTCTGAATGGCGCTTTCCAGTACTTCACACATACCCGCATAATCCCAACCCTTAAGTTTATAGATATCGAGTCCGTTTGTTCCGTCCTTTTTCTGGAAGCCCTTTAAGGCATCGGATACAGACGCTTTGGTGGTTTGATATTTTTTGGGAACGGAGATACCATATCCGTCGTCCCATACAAATACAGCTAACGGAACCTGCAATACACCTGCGGCATTAATGGTTTCCCAGAAATGCCCTTCGCTGGTAGAAGCGTCGCCGATGGTACAAAAGCAAATTTCATTACCATTATTACTCAGGTGGGTAAGGGTATGTGTTTGCGGAATATTGCGGAATGCTTTGGATGCAAACGCGAGTCCTAAACCCCGCGGCATCTGCCCGGCGGTAGGCGCAATGTCGCTGCTCACATTTTTGTGTTCGGTAAGGTTCAGCCATTCGCCGTTCCCGTCTACCCACCGGGTGGCAAAATGCGCATTCATCTGACGACCGGCACTGAACGGATCATTGGCTACATCCGGATCGGCATACAATTGCGAAAAAAACTGTTCAACGGTAGCCAGGCCGCTTGCAAACATAAAGGTCTGATCGCGGTAATACCCCGAGCGAAAATCGCCTTGCCGGAAGAATTTAGCCATCGCCACCTGGGCGATCTCCTTTCCGTCGCCGAATATTCCAAACTTGGCTTTACCGGTCAGTACTTCTTTCCGGCCCAGCAAACTCGTTTCCCTGCTCTCGCAGGCTACCCGGTAATCTTTCAGAACCTCGTTCCTGAAATTATCGAAGCTCAGTTTACCCGCTAAAACAGCATCGTTGTTGTTCGTGTTATCCATAGTGTATCAATGTAATGCAAAAATAGAAATTACCGGTGAGCTTTGTTAAAAAACTCTTAACAGGACTGCAATTTAGAGGCCTTGAATCCGTTTTACTATCTTTGATAGCCACTAAAAAAAGCAATATGAAAAAAATATTTACACTCGTTACAGCAATGACCTGTTTCGCCATGAGCCAGGCCCAGGAACTGACCACAGCCCCCTCTACCGCGGCTAAACCCGCAGCAACAAGCGGGAGTATCGCCCAGGCCGAGAACCTGCTGGTGCTGAAAGAAACCGAATTCGATTTTGGAAAGATTCCGCAGGGCAAGCCTGTAACCCATGTGTTTGAGATTACCAACAAGAGCAATGTTGACCTGAAGATATCCAACGTACACGCCAGTTGTGGTTGCACCACGCCGGAATGGGAGAAGGACAAGGTTGTAGCGCCGGGTGGATCGACCAAGATCACCGTAGGCTACAATGCTGCCGCGGAAGGACCCTTTACCAAGTTTATCACCATTTCGTACAACGACAACCAGAGCAAGCAAATCATCATCAAAGGGGAAGTATGGAAAACACCGGGTAGTTCTGCACCGGAGAACAAAGGCCTGAATGATTTAAAAAATAACTAAACACTAAAATTTAATCCCATGAAGAAGTTGTTATTACTGGCGACAGCGTTTACACTCGGTACCTCGTTGTTCGCACAGAAGAAAGTTGCCGACGTTGCTAAATTCGATACCGAAACCATCAACCAGGGCAATCTGAAGTTGAACGAACCCAAAGAAGTTAAATTCATTGTAACCAATATCAGCAATGAACCGCTGATCATAGAGCAAGCCAGCCCTACCTGCGGATGCACCATTGGCGATTATACCAAGTCGCCCATTGCACCGGGTGCTACCGGGTTTATTTCAGCAAAATTCAATGCTGCTTCCGTTGGTCATTTCGACAAACACCTGACCGTGAAATTCGCCGGTGTGGATGAAACCAAGAGCATTACCATTACCGGGGATGTTCTGGAACCCGCAGCCTACGAAAAATGGGCGGCTGAAATGAATGACGCCAAGAAAAAGACCGATGCGCCGGCACAACCTGCCAAATCAAATAAAACGGCCGGCAAATCTTCCTCTTCCAAAAGCAATGGTTGATTTGTAACACCTGATTCACTAAAACCCTGCCTTGTGCGGGGTTTTTTATTGCCCGGGACTACACTAAATAAAAAACTCCTATATCATTGAAAACCTGTCAATAGCAATAATTTCCCGGATAAACCGTTTACTATTCCTATACTGCTGCAAGCAGTTTTATACGATCCTATGAATTCAGTAGTAACCAATCCCGCACGTATTTGTGCATCCAGCAAATATTTCTCCTGCATGCTGCCTATTCCAGATTGAAACCATTGCATTCCGGATCGCCGACACTGATAATTCAGTCCATATCTCAAAAGTCGTGTACTAACAAGCAAAGATTTTTTGTTTTTATGGATTGTTTGGATAACAAAAAAACCCTTCTTTCCAGAAGGGTTTTTGCCTATTATGCGGATGCCTTATTTATCATCGGGATTAATGAAACTGAAGACGATTGCCGCCAGCGCACCACCTCCCAGGGGGCCTACAAAATAGACCCATATATGATCCCAGCAGAAACTTTTTTGAACACCCAAACCGATCGCCACAGCCGGGTTAAAAGCACCCCCGGAAAAACCTCCCAGGGCAGTCGCCATAGCCAGCACCGTACCTCCAATGGCTAAACCGTAAAAGCTGTTTCCGCTGGTAGCCTTCGCTGTAGCAACATTCAACACAACATAGGCCAATGCGAAGGTACCCAGCATCTCGGCCAGGATAGCCTTTGTAGCCCAGCCTTCCGCTTCTTTACAGGCTCCACTGCCTTCGTTATTGAAAACGTACATCACCACCAGCGCAGCAATCACAGCCGCAACGAATTGGAATATCCAGTACATCACCGCATCCTTCATCTCAATCTTTCCCCGCATCCATACCGAAAGGGTGACGGCGGGATTATAATGGGCTCCGGATACATGGCCCCCGGCATAGATCATAACCATCAGGGCCAACGAAGCGCCCATTGCCCCGCCGAGCATAGCTCCGGAAACAAGAAAAAAGGTTCCGATCATTTCAGTGATGTACTTGTTCATAGTTGGTTGTTTTTAGTAATAAATATTTCACTGCTAATAAAACCAAAAGCCCTCAATGGCTGTTAACAAGTTTTACACAAACCATATCTTTAATCAAAAAAGAAAAAATGCTTCAGCCAGGAACACCAGCCCCAGACTTCTCTCTTTTCGACAGCGGCAAAAACAAAGTATCCCTTTCATCCTTGCAGGGAAAAAACGTGCTTTTGCTCTTCTTCCCACAGGCTTTTACAAGCACCTGCACCAGGGAACTATGCGCAGTCAGGGATGATATCGGACGATACAGCAATGCAACAGCCCAGGTTTTAGGAATTTCAGTTGACTCCGTATTCACGCTGGCCAGGTATAAAGAAGACCAGCAGTATAACTTTCCGCTCCTGAGCGATTTCAACAAGGAGGTTTCAGCCCTTTATGGCAGTCTATACGAGAACTGGATCCTTGATATGAAAGGGGTAAGCAAACGATCCGCTTTTTTGATCGACAAAAAAGGAATAATCCGCTATGCAGAAGTACTGGAAAACGCCGGTGAAGTGCCCGATTTTAATGCTATTAACGAGCTACTGGCCAAGCTCAACTGATACTAAAAAGGCATTATCATACGTTATAATATAAACCCATGTAATTCAGCCGGTTTAACGGAAATGAAGTCAATTTACCGGCTTGAAAATCTTGGTTTGTTGAAAGATTTTGCTATTTTTACTGTATTGAAGAAAATTGTACTTATATCAATTTTACTTATTGGATTAACTTTTACTTCTTTCGCTCAGAACAGGCCTTCAGGAACCGGTGACCCGGTTACAAAGATGCTAAAACCGTATCCAATACCCGCCAGCTCGGTGATCAACTTTGATTTCCAGTATGGCTACGATCGTTCCTATTCGCTTCAGATCTATAATTTCATGGGAAAAAAAGTAAGTGAGATCGGAAAAGTATTACCCAAAATCACCGTTCCGCTTGATGAGTTCTACCGTGGTATTTACATCTACCAGCTACGGGATAAGAATGGAAAGATCATCGACTCTGGTAAATTCCAGGTAGTCAAATAAAATCACCCCTTATATAACCTGTACGACAAGGAATTTAAGATACTGGGTATTCTCCTGCCCGGGAATGATCGGATGATCCGCCGATTGGGCATTGAATGTTACTTCCCGCAACCGTCGCTTTGCATCCAGTGCTGCCGCCTGTATCGTTTCCAGGAATAATTTTGGCTGTACCAGGTTGGTACAGCTGGATGTTACCAGGAACCCACCCGGCCTGACCAGTTTCATTCCCCGCAGGTTGATCTCTTTGTAACCCGCCACCGCCTTGTCGATGCTCGCCCGGTTCTTGGTAAACGAAGGCGGATCGAGCATAACCACATCCCACTGTTTACCGTCCTTCGACCATTCTTTCAACACATCAAACGCATTTACACATTCAAAACGGCAGGTGTTTTCCAGTCCATTAAGCAGGGCGTTGCGGTTACACATGTCGATAGCCGCCTGCGAAATATCAAGTCCCAATACCGACCGGGCTCCATAAAACGCGGCGCTGATCTCAAATGAACCGGTATAACAAAAAGCGCCCAGTACATCGGCTCCCTTTACAATATGCTGTATCGCCCGCCGGTTATCCTGCTGGTCGAGGAAAAAGCCTGTCTTCTGCCCGTTGGCAATATCCACATGAAAGCGGATTCCGTTCTCGCGGATAATGATATTGGTATCAAACGGGGCAGACAGGAATCCTTTCTGCTGAGCCAATCCTTCCAGTTCCCTCACCGGAACATCATTGCGTTCATAAATTCCCCGGGGTGTAAAAATGGTTTCAAGCGCTTTCACGATCGCTGGCTTCCAGGCATCGATACCCAGCGCCAGGGTCTGGATCACAAAATAGTCATTGAACTTATCGATGATCAACTGGGGCAGGTCATCGGCTTCGCCAAATACCAGCCGGCAGTTTTCAGTATAACCGATCCGTTGCCGGTACTCCCATGCTTTGCGGATACGATTCAGAAAGAAACCCTCATCAATTAACTCGTCCTTATCCCGGGTAAGCAGGCGTACCATAATCTGGGATTGCGGGTTTATATAGCCGCGGCCTATGAATTTCTTATCGTAGGTAAAAACATTCACGATCTCGCCTGGCTTTGCGGCAGCGTCCAGCGCCTTTCCCCGGTTCACTTCGTTTGCAAAGATCCAGGGGTGCCCCAACTCCACCCGGCGGCTGATATTCTTATTCAGGTAAATTCCTTTCATACCCGCAAAGGTAATGACCCTGCCATTAGCGAGTGATTCACAGGCAGTAAGGGCATATTTTTGTCAATTTGACCGCTTACCGTGGCTTGGCAGTACGTTTGACTGTTGTACCTTCGCAACCAATTTTTAAATCCCGAATATGGAAGAAAAAGACACTATGACGCAGGAGAACCAGGAAATGGATATTAATGCGGACGCAGATGTTCCGGGAAACACCCACCTTAGCAACCCGGAAAACGAAGAAACGATCGAAAAACTGCAGGCTGAAGTGCAGGAACAAAAGGATAAATACCTCCGCCTTTTCGCTGAGTTCGATAATTTCAAACGCCGGAATGCAAAAGAACGGCTCGAACTGATACAAACCGCCGGTAAAGATGTGATCATCTCTTTACTGGAAGTACTGGACGACTGCGACCGAGCCGAAAAGCAGTTGACAGAAAGTGAGGATATCGCCAGCAGCAAGCAGGGAGTTCAGCTTGTCTTCAACAAACTCCGCAGTAAACTGCAGGCGAAAGGGCTGAAACCCATGGAAAGCATCAACACGGATTTCGACGTGGAGAAACACGAGGCGATCACCGAGATCGAGACACCCGAAGACAAAAAAGGAAAAGTAGTAGATGAAGTGGAAAAAGGTTATTACCTGAACGATAAGATCATCCGTTTCGCTAAAGTGGTGGTGGGCAAATAAAATAAACAGCAAGCATGTCGAAAAGAGATTATTACGAAATATTAGGCGTATCAAAAGGCGCCAGCCAGGATGAGATCAAAAAAGCGTACCGGAAGGTGGCTATGCAATACCATCCCGACCGCAACCCCGGAGATAAGACGGCTGAAGAAAAATTCAAGGAAGCAGCCGAGGCTTATGAGGTCCTGAGTGATTCCGATAAACGTGCACAGTACGACCGTTTTGGCCACCAGGCATTTGGTCCGGGGCGCAGCGGCGGCGGTGGCGGATACAGCGGTGGCGGCATGAACATGGATGATATCTTCAGCCAGTTCGGCGATATTTTCGGTGATGATAATCCCTTTGGCAGTTTCTTTGGCGGCAGCAACCGCCGCAGTTCCGGTTCCCGGGCGCGGGGACAGCGGGGCAGCAACCTCCGCGTGAAACTCAAACTGAATTTTGAAGAGATCGCAAAAGGCGCCCAAAAGACCATCAAGGTTAAAAAATACGTACCCTGCAATACCTGTGGCGGCAGCGGGGCGAAAGACAAGAACAGCGTTCAAACCTGCGGTACCTGCGGTGGCAGCGGACAGGTTCGCCGGGTACAGAATACCTTCCTGGGCCAGATGCAAACCGTAACAACCTGCCCTACCTGTAATGGTGAAGGAAGCACGGTAACACATAAATGTACTGCCTGCAAGGGCGACGGAAGAGTATATGGCGAAGAAACCGTAACCATCGACATACCGGCAGGTGTGCAGGAAGGCATGCAGTTGAGTTTAAGCGGGCGGGGCAATGCCGGTGAACGGGGCGGCAGCGCTGGCGACCTCATCGTGCTGATCGAAGAAGAACCACACCCGCAACTGCACCGCGACGGACTCAACGTCGCATATGATCTTCACATTTCCATTCCGGATGCCGTCTTCGGTACGCAGGTGGAAGTTCCCACCATCGACGGAAGGGCTAAAATCAAAATCCCACCCGGTACGCAAAGCGGCAAAATATTCCGGTTAAAAGGAAAGGGATTTCCCAATGTCAACAGTTATGAAAAAGGCGATCAGTTGATCCAGGTGAATGTGTGGACGCCCCAGCATGTATCGGATGAGGAGAAAAGAATGCTGGAGAAATTGCAGGCATCTGAAAATTTCAAACCCAAACCGGAAAAGAACGACAAGTCCTTCTTCGACAAGGTACGGGAGATGTTCTCTTAATCGTCGCTCTTACTCTTCTTCTTTTTTTTCCTTGAATAGATGGCCTCGGCCTTATCTACAAGCTGCAGAAATTCCGCCTGCAGGAATACATTCGGGTCGTAAGAAGCCTGTGCGATATTGTGAATATCGATCCACTCGGCGTTCCGGATGTATTTCGATTGCTTGACCTTGAGGCCGAACATGGCCACGGCCGTAGCGAATTGAAGTTCTTTATCGATACTTTTAAAGTCGGTGAAATTCGCCGGGCAATCCCACGAAAAACGGAGATGGGCGGTGTCGTTGCAAAGGCTGTAGCGCAGGTCGATCGTTGCCAGCTTTTCACCCGATGGTCCAGTATCCTTAAAAAGCTGATCACTGCCCGGAACGATTTCGAAATAAGCCAGCACGCTGTTGCCGCTTCCCAGTTCCCCTCCTTCCAGGTCGATCGTACTGTCGGCCACGGCGTCGCGGCGGTTGTCGAAACCGATCAACCGGTACTCCTTAATCAGTTTGGGGTTGAATTGAATATTCATGAACACATCATCCGCCACGGCGTAAAATGTTTGGGTAAGTTCTTTCACCAATACTTTCTCCGCTTCCTTCAGGTCGTCGATATACGCATAATTTCCGTTCCCCTTCTTGGCCAGCGTTTCCAGCTTGGAGTCTTTGAAATTCCCCATTCCCACACCCAGGCAGGTAAGGTACACACCGCTCTGGCGTTCTTTGGTGATCAGTTCTTCCAGTTCTTTTTCCGAGGCGGCCCCTACATTAAAATCGCCATCGGTGGCTAAGATCACCCGGTTACTTCCGCCTTTGATGAATGTTTTGTTGGCCAGTGTATAGGCTGCCATGATCGCCGACTGGCCGGGTGTATCCCCGATCGCGGTCAGTTCTTCAATGGATTTGGTGATCTTCTCTTTCTCAGCTCCGCTGGTAGGTTGCAGCCAGATACCAACGGTACCGCCATAGGTAACGATTGATATCGTATCGATCGGCCGCAGGTTCTTGACAAATAACTGGAAGGCCGCCTTGAGCAGGGGCAGTTTGTTGGGCATATCCATACTGCCGGACGCATCGATCAGGAAAACAAAATTGCTTGGCGGAATGCGGCTGAGGTCTACCTTACGGGCATTCACATTCACCACCAGCAAAGCTTTTTCCATATCCCAGGGACAGGAAGTAAGCTGCGATTCCAGCCGGAAAAGATCGGCTCCCTCCGGCTCCCGGTAATGCAGGTTGAAATAATTGATCATCTCTTCCATGCGAACCGCATCGGGCGGTACGGCGCTCTGCATATTGATGAAACGGCGAACATTGCTGTAGGAAGCCTTGTTCACGTTCAGGGAAAATCCCGTGTTCGGATATTTATCCGCGTTTACATAATCGTTCTCAACCAACTGGAAATAGGTCTCGTTATCAATATACCATTTCACCCGGGAGGTCTGGTTCAGGTTCTTGGTAACAGATATGAGCTTGGGGCGATTCTTATTGGCATTGGAGGGAAGCACTTTGAGCGTGATGTTCTGCCAGATATCCGATTTAACCCGTACCGTCTTACTGTCGAATCCTTCCATGCTCAGCGTCAGCGAATCGTAGAGTGTATGTGTTGTGATGCCAAAACCGCCCGATGGGCCGGTATAGAATAATTGCCTGCTCGAATGCAGGAGAATCTTCACACGTTGCAGGGCAATGCCTTTTTCGTCGGTCACTTCACCCCGGAGATAATATTGTGCTTCAGCGGAGAACGCGGTAAAGAAAAAGAGGATATAGGCAATGAGTTGTTTCAATAGCAGGCTATTTTCGAACAATCGTTATTTGCTCCTCCCTCAAGATAACTTTTTTTACGGCAATGTTGCCTGTCAATCCCCTACCAACTGGTAAATTTCCTTGAGGTTGCGGCCATGCCCGTCGTAATCAAGTCCGTACCCGAGCAGGAATTTATTAGGAACCGTAAAGCCCAGGTAATCGATGGTGAGCGGGTGTACCAGGGCTTCGGGCTTATGAAGCAGGGCAGCGATGCGCAGGCTGGCTGGTTGCTGGTTGGTGAGTTGGGGTAAGAATTCGTACAGGGTCTTGCCGGTATCCACAATATCTTCCACAATGACCACATGCCTTCCTTTCAGCGATTCATCGAGGCCGATAGATGTGATGACGTTGCCGGTAGAACGGGTGCCTTTGTACGAAGCGAGTTTGATGAAACAGATCTCGGCATCCACCGTTAACTCCTTGAACAGGTCGGATGCGAACATGAAGGAGCCATTAAGAATGGCGATGAACAAGGGATTCTTACCGGCGTAGTCGGCGTTCATCTGTGCACCGAGGCGGGCTACTTCTTCCTGGATCTGTGCCGCCCGGATGTAGGGCTGAAATTTTTTATCCAAAACCTGGATCACCATATACTGTTGTTTTTATTTTGCCGCAAGGGCGTTGATGAATTATTTTCCCACGATCAGTTCCTGGCCGATCTTAAGTTCGTCGCTTTCCAGTTTATTCCATTCCCGCAACTGCTGTACGGTTACCTGGTATTTCCTGGCAATCGCATACAAACCTTCTTTGGGTTCTACTTTATGTGTTTTTACCTTTTGTTGTTCCGCATGCTGTTTGTTCAATCCCGGCTGCAGGTAGAGTTTGGTGCTGGCCGGTATCGCCGCGGTCTTATCCAGGTTGTTGTATTCCCGCAGGGCCTGCAACTGGATGCCGTTCTTTTGTGCAACATCGTGCAGCGTTTCTCCCTGTTGAACAACATAGAATTCCTTTTCGCCTGTCCTCGACTTCTTTTGCAGAAAAATATACTGGTCTTTTTGCAATAAGCCTTCTTCGGTAAGGTCGTTGAAGTCCATCAGCCGGTTAAGATTGATATTGTGCTTAGTGGCCAGGGCCAGTAAGGAAGTGCCCCTGGCCGCGTACACACATTTTACTTTGTTGATGCTGATGATCCTGCCGGCATCGGCAGGAATCGGTTCGGTATTGGTCGACGTGGATGGGTTGCTCATTGTTTCCGCAGGAGTCGCTGAACGGAGGGTGTCGGCGGCCATCATTTCCGGTGCCGTCATTTTATTCAACGCCACAAGTGTGTACTGCTGCAGGTTGTATTGCTCGATGTACTTAATCAGTAAATCGGGGTAGCGGGGATTGGTGGCATAGCCCGCTTTTTTCAGTCCGCGTGCCCAGGCTTTGTAATCTTCCGGGTTGAGGTTGAAAAGCGATGCATAACGCTGATTGCCTTTCAGAAAATTACTGTGATCGCGGTAGCTGTCTTCCGCGTTGGCATAGGCCCGGAAGCATTCCCCTTCCGCGTCGTCGTCGTGATTTACGGAATCGCCGGCCCAGGTGCTTTTGCATTTGATGCCGAAGTGATTGTTCGATTTCTTCACCAGTTCGCTGTTACCGTTTTCCGATTCGAGAATTCCCTGCGCCAGCGTGATGGCTGCCGGCACACCGGAACGTTTCATCTCGCTCACGGCGATGTCGCGGAACCGGGCCACGTATTCCTCGATCGTGATCCGCTCCTGTGCCCGCACATGCAGGAAGCAGCAAGTAAAGAGTATGATTGATATACAGCGTATCATTGATTACTTCTTTTGAACCAGCAGAAGACCATCCCGCACGGTCAACAACACCTTTTGCACCCGGTCATCCTGCCGCACATGATCATTAAAGGCGGCGATGGCTTTGGCGTTCTTTCCCTTAACGTTTTCTTCCAGCACTTCACCGTGAAAAAAAACATTATCGGCCAGTATCCAGCCCCCCTTTTTTACCCGCGGCAAAGTTAACTCGTAATAAGGAATATAGTTCACCTTATCGGCATCAATGAAAACCAGGTCCCAATCGCAGTGAAGTGCCGGAATGATCTGCAATGCGTCGCCCACATGCAACCGGATGCGGCTCTCTCCGGCTTTCCGAAAAAAGCGATCCGCGGTATCTGCATCGTCGGGCCGAAGTTCAATGGTATGCAAGGTGCCGGTATCCCTTAGGCCCTTTGCCAGGCACAGCGCACTGAAACCGGTGAAGGTTCCGATCTCCAGGATGGACTCCGGGCTTACCAGGCAACTGATCATTTCCAGCAATTTGCCTTGTACATGTCCGCTGAGCATATGCGCATGCGGATGATTTGCCAGGGTAAACGCTTCTATTTCCTGCAGTACAGGATCCAGCGGGCTTGTATGGTGGCGGGCATACTGCTCCGCAACCGGGTTTACTAATTCCATCGTTGATCGTTTAAACAGCAATGCCATCCAGCACACTTACCGGGTGCGGAATGGCACGTTACTAACCCGGGCAAGTTAGGCAGAAACCGTGGTTTTGCTGTCGCCTTTTTTGGATATCAGCCAAAGGCCTGCAAAAGTGAGCAGCCCGTTTATCAGGATCAGTTCATTCCCGATCTTGTACCCGTGGAATATACTCTCAGAGAGTGAACCCAGCCCCAGGGATACGTGCAGTTTCTTCTCGTACCATTCCGGGCTGCTCAGCATATCCAGCCCCAGGGCCAGCGCTGGTGCGGTGATGCATACCGTCCAGATGAGTTTGTCGTTCAGTTGCCGCCGGGTTAAGATACCGAAAGAGAAGAGTCCGAGCAGGGGGCCATAGGTTACACCCGCGAACTTGAGGATAAAATCAATGATAAGTTTGTCGTTGATCGCCTTAAAGATGAGTACCATCAGAAAGAATACCGCTGCAAAACTGAAATGAACTTTCAGCCTCGTACGCTTTTTCTCCTTCTCCGTTCCTTCTTTTTTGTGAATACCCAGGATGTCGATGCAAAAACAGGATGTGAGCGAGGTGATGGCTCCATCCACGCTGGGAAAAAGGGCCGAGATGAGGGCGATGATGAAAATGATGCCGATCGTTCCGCTGAACGCATCGCTCAGTGCGATGGTCGGGAAAAGATCATCGGGCGCCACCTTGATGTTATTGGCGCTCGCATAGAGGTAGAGTATCCCGCCCAGGAAAAGAAAGAGAAAATTCACGACCATCAGTACCGCGGTAAAGGACATGATATTCTTCTGCGAATCGCGGATCGTCTTTACGCTGATGTTCTTCTGCATCATCTCCTGGTCGAGCCCCGTCATCGCGATGGCGATGAACATACCACCCAGTATATGTTTCAAAAAGAAGGAGCCCGCTTTTATATCGGTATTGAATACGCGGGTATAGCCCTTTTCCTGCATGAGGGAAAGCGTGCTTCCGAAATCGAGTCCCATCGACCGGATGATGACAATGATACAAACAACCAGGCCCAGCAGCATGCCCGTGGTCTGAAGCGTATCGGTATAGATGATCGTTTTTACGCCGCCTTCGAATGTATAGAGCAGGATCAGCACGAGGATCACCAGCGCCGTTACTTCAAAGGGGATCCCGAGTTTATCGAAAATAAACAGCTGCAGGATGCTGATCACCAGGTATAAACGGGCTGTGGCCCCAACCACCCTCGATAAAATGAAAAAGAAAGCGCCCGCTTTATGGGCATTGATCCCAAACCGTTTCTCGAGATAAGTATAAATCGAGGTGAGATTCATCCGGTAATACAGGGGTATCAGCACAAAGGCGATGACCAGATAACCGAGCAGGTAGCCCAGCACCACCTGGAAATAAAAAAAGTTGCCGCTTCCCACGCCGCCGGGCACACTCACGAAAGTGACACCGCTGAGCGAAGTGCCGATCATACCAAAGGCCACCAGCATCCAGTTGCTGTTGCGGTTACCGATGAAAAAAGATTCGTTGTTGGAGTTCCGGGAAGTAAGGTATGCCACACCAAGCAGCAACAGGAAATAGCCGATCACAAACGAGAACAACAAAAGGGGCGACATAGACAACTGTTTACTGAAAAATAAAATTCAATATAGAGAAAAAATCGTGTCTTTGCGGGTAAACAGGAACAAAGTTTTATGCAGGTAAAAGCATTGGCCGTTTTTTGCGGCTCCAAATCAGGCAACAATCCGCTATATGAAGCACAGGCTACAGAGTTGGGACATTTGCTGGCCGAAAAGAACATCACACTCATCTACGGAGGCGGTAACAAAGGCATCATGGGAGCCGTATCCAATGCAGCCCTTGCGAAGAACGGCCGGGTCACCGGCATCATTCCGTCGATCTTAAAAGACCGGGAAGTGCATCATGAAGGCATCACCGAACTCATCATCGTGGAGAACATGCATATCCGGAAAAAGATGCTGTATGAAAAATGCGATGCCGCCATTATCCTGCCGGGGGGCTTCGGCACCATGGATGAGTTCTTCGAAATGGTTACCTGGAACCAGTTAAGCATTCATGATAAGAAAATATTCATCCTGAATACCGCCGGATTTTACGATCACCTGCTCGCGCTTGCCCGTACGATGCAACAGGAGGGTTTTCTGTACGACCGGATCGAAGACCGCCTGGTGGTAATTGAATCCGTTGCGGCACTACAGCAATATCTTGGATGAACCTTACCACCGGTTCCGCTTTCCCTGGAATAAAGGAATCTGCAAACCGGCCCGGAAGATGGGCAATGCATTGATCTTGCCGCTGGCGGTTTCCTCCACGTAGGGCGAGTTTCTGTCCCGCATCACATCAAACATCAAGGAGATATAGTAATACAGGTCGCCGATCCCTTCGCGGCCGCTGGCGTATCCTACACCCAGCAACAGGCTCGGTGCGGATATACTTGTTTTTTCTGTAGGGCTCCCGTTATCATAAATCAGTTTCTGTGTGATGAAATTCTGTTCACCCAATGCCTGTACAAAAAGAAACTTGATCGGGTATGCCCGCACGAAGGCGCCGGGACCGAATACGGTCTGCCGCAGCTTGTCGTCGCTGTAATAATAAAGGCCCGTCGCCGGGTTGTAATAGGTAACATGCCGGTTGGATGCATAGTTGATGTTGAATACAACCCCGGCATCCAGCCACTTATTAATGCTGTAACCGAGTACCGGGCTGGCGCCGAGCACCGTTGTATAATTTGAAAAGGAAACGGTTAGTCCGCCACCGGTGAACAGGTTTTCTTTTTTAAATCCGCCTTTCTTTTCATCGGTTTCATCCTGGGCAAAACTGACGAAAGCGGCTGAGACGAAGAACAGGGCGAATACGAGTTTTTTCATGTGCTGTGTTTTCATTGTTTAACAGAGAAGATAAAGCGGATCGATGTTCTATTCGGCATCAAATATTTTTCCGCTGTTCAGTATATTATTCGGGTCGAACGTTTTTTTAATTCCTTTCATCAATTGCATCTGTGCGCCGGAGAATACGATATCCATGTATTCCTTTTGTACCAGCCCGATGCCGTGCTCGCCACTGATGGTGCCACCAAGGCTTTTCACCAGTTCGAATAAGGCTTTCAGCGCCGGGATCACATCCGGGTTATTGAGGCTGTAAATACTTCCGGGTTTGCGGATGCGTATGTGCAGGTTGCCGTCGCCGGCATGGCCGTAACAAACCACATCAAAGCGGTACTGCCTGCCGAGTTCCTTTACCCCCCTGATAAGCGCTGGCAATTCGGCCCTGGGCACCACGGTGTCCTCCTCGATGGTATAGCCATCTATTTTCACCGCCTCGGCAACCCGGCGGCGCAATTTCCAGAGTTCGGCTTTCTGCTGGGCATCATCGGCGAAGAACACATCGCCGCAATCGTACCGGGTCAGCAGTTCCGCGATCGCTTCCATCTCACTCATCAGCGTATCCATATGGTTGCCGTCGACCTCGATGATGAGATGCGCTTCCATTTCATCGGTGACAGGCACTACCGAGCTATCGACAAATTTGCTTACAATCTTCAACGCGTTGATCTCTACCAGTTCCATAGCACTGGGGGTAAAGCCGGCCCGGAAAATGGCGCTAACCGCTTCTCCCGCTTTCTCCAAGGAGTTAAAGGGAACCAGCATGAGCAGGTCGTATTTCGGATGAGGCAGCAGTTTCAATACGATCTTGGTTACGATACCCAGGGTACCTTCGCTGCCCACAACCAATTGTGTAAGGTTATAACCGGTAGAGTTTTTAAGCACATTGGCTCCAGTCCAGATGATATCGCCGTTCGGCAACACCACTTCGAGGTTCAGCACATAATCTTTCACCACCCCGTATTTAACGGCCTTGGGTCCGCCACTGTTTTCAGCAATATTGCCGCCGATGAAACAACTTCCCCGGCTGCTGGGATCGGGCGGATAGAAAAGTCCTTTCTCCTTTACCGCATTCTGTAACACTTCGGTGATTACCCCGGGTTCGGTGGTAACCTGCAGGTTACGCTCATCGATCTCAAGGATGCTGTTCATACGTTCCATCGAAAGCAACACGCCTCCCCGATGCGGTAAGGCGCCTCCGCTCAAACCTGTACCGGCACCCCGGGGTGTAACCGGGATATGGTGTTCGTTGCATATCCGCATGATGGCGCTGATCTCTTCGGCGGTTCTTGGCTTGATGACAACTCCGGGTAGAAAATGAAGATTTTCCGTTTCGTCGTGGGCGTACTTATCCAGACTTTCAGCATCGGTAAAGACAAATTGCTCTCCTGTAATTCTTTGAAAAGAAGCTATGTAGTCCAGTGATCTGTCGGCTTTTACACCTTCCTGTAGCATGTACTGTTGTTTCTGTAAAAGTCGTATAAAATGACGAGTTGATGAAATGTGCCATACATCACCACCAGGTGCATTTGTTAAAATTCATTAACGCATGACATTCGCATAATACCGGAATTTATATTTGCTACGAATATATTCGTATTATTCATCTAAAAAGTAAAGCCATGAAACAATTCATTGTAAGAAACAAGCGTGTGCTGGGCACCAGCCTGGCGCTTTTACTGGTAGGCGGCATCGCGATGTCGTTCCAGGATTCTCCATTCAGTTACAACCGGTTTGCTGTTCCCGACAGCAACGAGATCAGTACCTGCAAACAGGATACAGTGCCGGAAGGAAAGAACGAGGGATCCATCAAAATGAAAGACTTTGATAAGCTGCAGGCCGAACTGGACCGCTCGCTCCAACAACTTAGTTCAGAACTAAAGAAGATCGATCTTTCGGGTATCCAGGATCATCTCGAATCCGCACTGAAAGAGATCGACGAACAAAAGATCCTCGAAACGGTGGAGCGCTCGCTCAAAAGCATCGACCTGGATAAAACACTGGCCACGGTGGGCGAATCCCTCAAACATATCGACCTCGAAGGCGAAAACGGGGTTGTTGAAAAAGCGATGAAAGAAGCGAAGGAAGAGATCGAGAAAGCCAGGAAAGAGATCGCCGGAATCGACAAGGAAGCGATAAAAAAAGAAATGCAGGAAGCCCGGAAGGAAATAGAAAAAAGCAAAGAGGAGATCCGGAACATGGATATGGACAAACTGCTGTCGGAAGCAAAGGTTGAAATAGGTAAGGCCAAAGAAGAACTCAAAAGAACCAGGGAGATGATCGAAGAAATGGAGAAAGACGGCCTGGTCGACAGCAAAAAAGGATTCCTGATTGAGTATAAAGACAGGCAATTATACCTCGATGGCAAAAAACAATCCCGGGAAGTAACCGACAAATACCGGAAATATTTCAAAGATGAAAAGGATTTCAAACTCCGGATCGAGAAAGAATAAGAACTTCCCCCTGCAAAAAAAGCATCCGGCTCCGGATGCTTTTTTTATAAAGTAAGATGAAGTTTTTAATAAATGGTAGGACAAAGCGATTTCCGGTCTACGTTCTCCGGGTAGAATCCTTTTTTGATCAGGCTGAACTCGAGGGCGCCCCGGTAATTGTTGTACTTACTGAGACCAGACAGGGTAACGTCGTAGCTGAAGGCAAACTGAATATTACTAAGCTGGAAGCCAACCATGGGAACCACCGCGTCGCCCAACCGGTAATAAACGCCGGCCAGCAATAATTTCTCGCCGTATTCGCTGAGGCCGTAATGCGCATTCACACCCAACACCAGCTCTGTAGCCCTTGCCTGCATGGAAAAATAAGCATTGGGGTTCACCAGCGTTCGGTCGTTCACCTTGAAGACACCATTGACAAAGGCGGTATGACGCATCGGTATCCTGCCATTATTGCTGTTGTCCTTAAAAAAACTTTCTTTCGGCCGGTTCACGTGTTGCAGTGAATAACCCGCGTTCACATATACATTCTCCTGGGGAAAATAGGCGTAATTCATCCCTACCTGCATATCAAAATAGCTCACGTTGTTGTTGGCCAATACAACAGAGGTAGGCAATGTATTTTCAAAGAACTTCCCATCGAACTGATCGGGGAAGGTCAATTTGGTCTGGTTGATATTCTTGTTGGCCCAGCCCATATTGAATCCCGCCGATAGCAGGCTGCTTAATCCCAGCATTTGATGGTATGCCACGGAACCGTATATCTTGGTACTCTGCAAACTGCCCGTACCGGCCTTATCGTTCAGGATCACGGCTCCAACGCCCAGCCAGCCATTTTCAAGCTTGTCACGCATCAGTTGAAAATCCGCGAATGCGCTTACGGTTTTATAGGGTACCGACATCACACTGCTCCATTGATTCCGGTACTGCGCCCCGATGCGGTAATCGGCGTCGGGTATAAACCCGGTATTGGCCGGGTTGGTGGTAAGGGGCGTATTGAAAAATTGGGAAAAGTGCAGGTCCTGCGCCTCCGATCCAAAAACCAATCCCAGGATCAGTATCGATATGTTTATGCTGCGTTTCATGATTGGCCGTTTCGTTCAATAATCATAGGGTTATCGCAATAATGTAATGTCGCCGGTTCGCCGAACCTTGGTACCATCTGTGAATTCCGCGTCGAGTGTATAGGTATATACATCCATGGCTTGTAACTGTCCTTTAAAGGTGCCATCCCATCCCTGGTTCCTGTCGGAAGTAGAGAATACGACCTGTCCCCACCGGTTGTATATTTTCCAGGTCATTTTACCAATACCGAATCCTTCCACTTTAATAATGCCGTTCTTTCCGAATTTACCCGGGGTGAAGGCGGTAGGCACATCCAGCAAAGGCCTGATCAGGGTTGGCACATCCAGCGTAATGCTGTCTACACAATCGGCCTGGTTAAAGGCATAGAGTGTTGTTTGGTAAACGCCGGTAGCATTGAAGAGATGGGTCGGGTTTGTCAACGTAGATGTTTCGCCGTCGCCAAAATCCCATAAATACCTCGTTGCGCCCACAGAAAGATTGGTAAACCGGGTAATGGTATTTTCCTGCGGCGGATTGGGCGACCAGGTGAAATTGGCCGTTGGTATCGGGAAAACCGTGATGGCAAAATAAGCGGATGTATCTCTTTTGTTACAGGTTGATGTATCAATGGCAATCAGGCGTACATTATAGGTACCTGTAGCCGTATAGGTATGCGTAGGTTCAAAATCGGTGGAGAAGTTGCCATCGCCGAATTCCCAGATCCAGTCGGTACCGCCCTGCGACAGGTTTTTAAAGACAGGAGTATACGGAACGCAGCCCCGGTTCGGTGTGGTGAAGATCGCTTTTACGTTCGGACTGATACGCACTGTTTTGATGACGGTATCGGGCGCATTGCAGAAGACCGTATCATCGATGATCATGGTTACCGTATAGGAACCTACGGCGGGGAAAGTATGTGTGATCGGCGCAATACCGCTCCGTACCTTCGGCGAGCCATCGCCAAAATCCCAAAGGAATGATTGGTTCGTAAACGTGGGTACAACGGCGGTGGTCAGGTTATTGAACTGGTAACGCAGGCTGTTGCAGGTGTCCAGTTTGAAGAATGTGAAATCGGGAGTTACCACGTTATTTCCCACTTTAACATGCACATATGCTGTATCGGCAATATTGCAGGTGGCCGAATCAATGGCTATCAGTCTTAATAAATACTGACCAACCTGGTTGTAGGTATGAAGTACGGTATTATTGGGAGCAAGGGTTGTTACATCAGGACTCCCATCTCCGAAATTCCAGATATACCGCTTACCCTTGGCCAGCGTATCGGTAAAACGGATCGTTAGCGGTACACAACCAACCGTATCAACGATACCAGCGATGGTTGCCTTCACACTAGCCCCGACACCCGAGAAATCCATTTCGATCTTAACTGCCGCTTCGTTACAACTAACCGAATTATTTGTACGCGACCAGGCGCCGGGTGTGGTGGGGAATGGATTGATCGCAGCCCGGCTTCCGCAACCGCATACTGCCTGGTAGATGATGCCATTGGCATCGAACCGGCTTGTACCTCCATCCACGTGATCGCCCAGGCTACCGTTCTGCCCGAAATGCGTACCGAACAACTGGCTTTGCGCATTCTTCTCCAGCACAAAGAAATACAGGTCTTGCCCATCGGCCGGTGGAATATTCGGAAGCGGGTTAACCTCGGGCATGTTGAGGGTGCCGGCCGACGGATACTGCTTCGCATTGTTCAAACCACCGCCCCAACCGGATACGTAAACGTTTTCGCAGCGATCAACCAGGAATGCCACTGGCGAGAGATTGGGAACAGAAGAACCTGTTCCAAAAACAGTTGAATACTCATAACCGGAAAGATCAGGGCGCAGTTTACAAATAAATTGTTTGCTGTTGGGGTTGCTGAAGTTGGCGTTGATCACAGGCCAGTTACCGGTGGTTGTACCCATGATGTAGGGGTACCCATTCTTGTCGAATTGGACACCATACACCAGGTCGTTGCCATTGGTACCGATATAGGTTGTTTTAATAATGGCGGATCCGTCGTTACGAATCTGCGTGAGGAACCCATCCGTAACCCCACCCTGGTAAATATCGTGCAGCGCACCAAACTTATCACCGGGCAAATTGGTACTGTTGGTTCCGCCGCCTACATAGAGATTCCCTGTAACGGGATTCAGCGATAATACAAAGCAGGCATCATCACCGCTGCCGCCGAAATAGGTACTGAATAAAACACCGGAAAGATTCGGGGCGAACTTGATGATCACACCATCCTGTGGAAAGTGGCTGATCCCTGTATTGCCCCCGCCAAACGTGGACTGTATGGCGCCTGCTGTTACCGGAAAATTATTCGACTGCGTGCAGGAGGCGAGGTAAATATTGTTAGCCCCGTCGAGTATCACTTCGCTCCGGGCGTCATCACCGTAATTGCGTCGGGTACCATCAGCCCCGTCCGGAGCCACGTATTTACCGCGTATGTTCACGCCATCATCGTTGATGCCACCCATTTTAACCGAACCCAGCAGTGTACGCCCGTCGGCGCTTAGTTTCGTAACCACAATATCATATCCGCCACCGATACCAACCTGGGGTATTGTTCGGGGATAATTGGGAGAAGTACTCCGGCCGGCGACGATCAGGTTGCCCTGGGCATCGCAGATCATACTATGGGGCTGCTCGTTGCTGGTTCCCCCGAGATATGTTGCAAAGAGACGGTTGGAGCCGTTTGCCGAGAACTTTATGATGGCCATATCGAAAGGACCATTATTGTCTTCATTGACACCGCCACCGAATGTGGTTTGAAAAGCACCGGGGGAAGTCGGGTAGCCGGAACCAAAAGCGATACCGCCGGCATAGAAACTTCCATCCGGCGCAGGCGTAGCGGTATAACCCCAGTTATCCTGTGTACTGCCCGTAAAGGTGGAGAAAACCAGCCTGGGATCGATCACGATGGTTGTTTTGGGATCGTAATTGCCGGCTTTGAACCGCACCATGTTTCCCTCGATCACATATTTGCAATCCACCTCCTGGCGCCTGCCTTCCCGCACCTGGTAGCTGTACGGGTACAGCTCCTTCATTTCACCAACAGAGGTATTGATCAAAAGTTCTTTGTTCTTTACCTGTATCTTATCTACTCCGTCATAACGCATGGCAATCGCGTTGATATTACCACCCGGATGTACGATGATATCGTATTTGAGGTGATCGCCTTCGCTGTAATAGCGCACGTCGATATTGGGATACACATTCCTGTATGTGACGGCCTGGGCCAGCTGGCATTCCGCAGCCCATTTAGAACGGTCGTTACCCAGGAAATAATTATTGTGGTAAGATTGTATCTTCTCAGGAAGTATGATTTGAGGCGCTTTGTTGGCAAATGCCGATGTACCGAGGAACTGAACCTTGTAGGCATGTGAACGGAGTGTAACCGGCTGACCCATGGTGGATGGGTCGGCATTATGACCATGGAGCCGCTCGGAAACCTTCATGAGGTCCTCTACATTATGCAGTAACACGGTAAAACCGTTGTTTTCCAGGAAAAAGGAACCCGTAGAAAAATCCCCGCGGTAAACCACCCGGTTGTCCCATTGCCCCTTGTTTTGAATAAATTCCACCTGGGCTGCTGTTCGGTGAGTGATTAAAAATGCGGTGATGAATAGGAAGGCGGGCAGTGCTATTTTTCTCAGGCTCTTCAAGTGACTCTTTTTTTACAATTTACTAAATAAAACCAATAAAAGGCGGCTTTGTTCAGACCCTCTGACCGATCTTACCTACGATATTTTACTCCAGGCCGTTTTACCTTTTTGTTGTTGAAGCCAGGACCGCACGGGTATATTATCTTCTTCTTTCATATCTGGGTCTGATTCCAGAATTCCCCCAGCTGCTGCCCGGGCTGCCTCCAGCATCACCCGGTCATGCACAATATCGGCCAGTTTGAAATTCAGTATCCCGCTTTGCTGTGTACCCTCCACATCACCCGGGCCGCGTATCTCCAGGTCTTTCTCCGCGATCCGGAAGCCATCATTGGTCTCGGTCATAATCTTCAATCGTTCCCGTGCGTCGTTTGATATCCGGGGTCCCGTTAATAATATGCAAAAGCTCTTTTCTGCTCCCCGCCCTACCCTTCCCCGCAACTGGTGCAACTGGGAAAGTCCGAATTTTTCAGCGCTTTCGATCACCATCACAGAGGCATTGGGTACATTCACCCCTACTTCGATCACCGTTGTACTGACCATGATCTGCGTTTCACCTTTCACAAAACGCTGCATATTGGTTTCCTTCTGCTCCGCATCCTGCCTCCCATGAACCATGCTGATCCAGTATCTGGGCTCGGGGAAAAAGGATTTCACTTCTTCGTATCCTTTCATCAGGTTTTCGTAGTCCACTTTACTGCTTTCTTCGATCAACGGATATACAATGTAAGCCTGGCGGCCCTTCGCGATTTCCTCCTTCACAAAATCCATCACCTTGTGCCGGGTATTTTCGGAACGCTGTAAGGTTACCACCGGTTGCCTTCCGGGCGGCAGTTCATCGATCACGCTGTAATCCAGGTCGCCATAGGCTGTCAACGCAAGGGTTCGGGGAATCGGCGTGGCCGTCATCACCAGGATGTGCGGCGGAATTGAATTCTTCTTCCAGAGGCGGGCCCGCTGCGCCACACCAAACTTGTGCTGCTCATCAATCACGGCGAAGCCGAGGTTTTTGAACACTACATGGTCTTCGATCACAGCATGGGTACCGATCAGTATCTGCAAAGAGCCATCCCCGCACAACTTCAATATCTCTTTCCGTTCCCGGGCCTTGGATGAACCTGTAAGCAACTTTACACAAACAGGCATATCCTTCAAAACCAAACGGATGCTGTTGAAGTGCTGCTGGGCAAGAATCTCGGTGGGCGCCATCATCACACTCTGGAAACCATTGTCGGCCGCGATCAGCATCAGCATCAGCGCCACGATCGTTTTGCCACTACCCACATCTCCCTGCAAGAGGCGGTTCATTTGCCTGCCGCTGCCTGCATCTTTTCGTATCTCCCTGAGCACCCGCTTCTGGGCACCGGTGAGGGGGAAAGGAAGGTATTCGTTGTAAAAGTTGTTGAACAGATCGCCCACCTGGCCGAATAATAGTCCCCGGCTGTTCCGGTGCCGGGCCGACCTGATCAACCCCATCCGCAACTGCGCAAAGAATAATTCTTCGAACTTCAGCCGGCGAACCGCATGCTGGTAATGTTGTTCCGATACGGGGAAATGGATCTGGCGATAAGCCTGGTACCGGCTGATGAATTTATACTGGCTGATGAGTGGAGCCGGAAGATTCTCCGGGAGGTCTTTTTCCGCGATCAGTTGAAAAAGCGCAGCGGTCAGTTTGGCCAGCACACGTCCATTCAAACCCCTGGCCTTTAATTTTTCCGTGGAAGGATAGACCGGTTCCAGGAAGGGCTTCGTTGCGTTTTTCTGGGGCGAATACGCTTCGATCTCGGGATGTGCCATCTGTGGTTTACCCAGGAAGAAACTCAGTTTACCAAAGACAAGATAGGGCTGACCGGGAAAGATCATCTTCTGCACCCAGTTGATCCCCTGGAACCAGACAAGTTCCAGTTCGCCGGTATCATCTTCGATCGTTACCACAAGCCGCTTACTCCGTTTCTCACCCATGATATTTATATCCGTGACCTTACCCGCCACCTGCGCATATTCGTTCGAAGCGTTCAGTTGCCCGATCTTGTCGAGCCGGGTCTTATCAAGATGACGCAACGGATAATGTTCCAGCAGGTCCTGGAAACGGAAGATGCCCAGTTCCTTTTTCAGCAGATCGGCTTTCAAAGCCGTAACGCCCTGGATGTACTCGATGGGATTGTTCAATATGGAGACCGGCTGGCTGATACGCTTTTTCTGCAAATATACAGCGGCCAGGAAGCCGATACTTTTCGGAAAGCGGGAAAGAAACGTGCTTACCTTGTTTTATTCCTGTTGCTTCGTGGCTTATTGAATCTTCGTTTACCCGAACGATTGCCACCAGATGGCGCTGTGTTATATGACGGTGTTTCGCCAAGCTCGGGCGGAATGGTGGCTTTGGGAACCACGTTGCCGATCAGTCGTTCAATGGCCTGGAACTTCCGTTGCTCCCGCTGGCTGACGAATGTATACGCCGTACCATCGGCTTCCGCACGGGCGGTACGACCGATGCGATGCACGTAATCCTCTCCGTCGTGCGGCACATCGTAATTGATCACCAGTTCGATGTTATCGATATCGATGCCGCGGCTCAGGATATCGGTGGCTACCAATATCGGCAGGCGCCGGCTGCGGAAACGCATCAGCACTTCTTCCCGTTTCTCCTGGTCGAGGTCGCTGTGGATCTCATCGGCATTGAGCCGGGCCCGCTTCAGATCGCGGGTTAGTTGCTTTACACTTAATTTACTGCTGCAGAAAATAAGTACCGACTTGAATTCTTTCTTTTGCAGCAGGTATTTCACCAAGGGTATCTTCTGCGTATCGTAAACGACAAAAGCTTCCTGGCGGATGCGTTCGTTGGGTTTGCTGATGGCGATGTTCACTTCTGCAGGCTGATGTAATATCTTCCGGGCCAGTTCCCGGATCTTGGGCGGCATGGTGGCCGAAAAAAGCAGGTTCTGCCGTTTGGGTGGAAGATGTTTGATGATGAACATGATGTCGTCATAGAAACCCATGTCCAGCATACGGTCGGCCTCATCGAGTACCAGGTATTTCAGTCCGCTCAGTTTCACGTACCCCATTTTGATGTGCGACATCATCTTGCCCGGTGTACAGATCACCAGGTCGGCCCCCTGGCTGAGCGCCTTCTTCTCCTGCACAAAGGCATTGCCATCACCGCCGCCATATACCGCGATAGAGCTTACCGATGTGAAATAGGAAAGCCCTTCCAGGTTTTGTGCGATCTGGATGGCCAGTTCCCGCGTGGGCACCACCACCAGCGCATTATTGGTGTGATCCTCGTGCGGCGTACTGATGATCTTATGAATCAGCGGCAGCAAAAAGGCGGCTGTTTTACCGGTACCCGTCTGGGCCGAAGCGATCACATCCTTGCCCTGCATCACCAGGGGAATCACTTGTTCCTGTACCGGCGTGGCGTCTTCATAACCGGAAGCGTCGATGCCTTCCATCAGGCGTGGGTCGAAACCGAATTCTGTAAATTTCAAGCGGTGGTTTTTTAAAATCGGGTGAAGATACTGAATCTGGCCCGACCATGGAAAGAATCGCCGGAAATGCGGGAGTTTTACACCCTTCATTTCCAGTTCCCTGCCTCAGTATTATTTTGCCGGGGGGCGATAATTGCTTAAGTTTAAGCATTGCACACAGCCTGTCAGCACTTGCTGTTTTTTGAACGGTTACCAAGGTATTGAATAGAATGAAAACAAGCCTCAGCACCACCTTACTGATCTTGCTCTTTTTGGTTTCTGCCTGCCAGAAATCCGGTTCCGGTTCCGCAGAGCCTCCCGTACTCATCCCCACCATCGCCAAGGGCGCTGATGTGAGCTGGGTGACCCAGATGGAAAGTTCCGGTATCAAATTCTACAACAGCAGCGGTACCCAGGTGGAATGCATGCAATTACTCCAATCACTCGGCATGAATTCGATCCGCCTGCGGGTATGGGTAAACCCGGCCGGAGGCTGGAACAATGCCGCCGATGTGGTTGCCAAAGCCATCCGGGCGAAAAACCTGGGCATGAAACTGATGATCGACTTTCATTACAGCGATACCTGGGCCGACCCGGGAAACCAGGCCAAACCGGTTGCCTGGTCAGCTCAGGATGCCACCGCCCTGCAAACCTCCGTTTACAACCATACCCTCAGCGTGATGAATGATCTGAAAGCGAATGGCATCAGCCCCGAATGGGTACAGGTAGGCAATGAAACGAATGATGGCATGCTCTGGCCCGAAGGAAAAGCATCCACGAATATGGCCAACTACGCCAAATTCTTCATCGCCGGGTACAACGCGGTAAAAGCCGCAAGCCCCGCTTCCAAAGTGATGGTTCATCTTTCCAATGGGTACGACAATGCCCTGTTCCGCTGGAATCTCGACGGACTTAAAGCCAACGGCGCACAGTGGGATGTGATCGGCATGTCGCTCTACCCCTCGCCCTCCAACTGGAGTACACTTACGGCTCAATGCCTTTCGAATATGAATGACATGATCGCCCGCTATGGTTCTGAAGTGATGATCTGCGAGGTAGGCATGAGCTGGGATCAATCCGCCGCCTGCCATGCATTCCTGGCCGATATCATTGCCAAAGTACGATCGCTGCCCAACAGCAAGGGCGCTGGTGTGTTTTACTGGGAACCCGAAGCACACAACAACTGGCAGGGCTATACCCTGGGCGCTTTCGATAATTCGGGCAAACCTACAACCGCGTTGGATGCGTTCAAATGATTGGTTGATTTGATGATTTGATGATTTGGTGATTTGGTGAATAATTTATTTAATAGTTGATAAACGAACTGATCCAGGAATGAGAACTCTTCTGTTTTTTATCTTCATTTTCTTTCATTGCCTTTCATTTTCGCAACGCAAAAAGACCAGTCTCGACAATGACTGGAAATTCGCATTCGGCCATGCCAACGACCCCGTAAAGGATTTCAACTACAGCATCGCAACCATCTTTGCCAAAACCGGCGCTGCGCAAGGCACGGCCATCGATCCGGCATTCAACGACAGCGCCTGGCGAAAACTTTCCCTGCCCCACGATTGGGCTGTTGCCCTGCCCTTTGTTTATTCCAAAAGTTTTGATGAACAATCGCACGGCTACAAACCCGTGGGCGGCGCCTACCCCGAAACCAGCATTGGCTGGTACCGGAAGAAATTCAACGTTGCAAGGTCCGATTCGGGTCAGCGATTTCAAATCCAGTTCGACGGCATCTACCGCGACGCTGCCTGCTGGATCAACGGATTCTATCTCGGTAATAACAAGAGTGGTTACGTGGGCGCATCCTACGATATCACCCATTACCTGCGCTACGGACAGGAGAACACGCTGGTTGTACGGGTTGATGCCACCCAGTACGAAGGATGGTTCTACGAAGGCGCCGGCATCTACCGGCATGTATGGCTGAACCAGTACAACCCGGTTCATCTCGATGAGCATCCCGCGTTCGTTTATACCCGGGTGCAGAACAATACAGCCACGGTATTCATCGAAACCAGCGTACTGAATGAATCCTATGCACAGGCAACCGTTGCCGTATCCGCCATCATCACTGACCGGGATGGCAAAAAGATTGGTGAAACAAACGCCACCGCCGTTTCGCTGGCAGTGAATGAAACAAGAACGGTGAAGCAATCGGTCAAACTAAGCAACCCGAAATTATGGTCGCTTGAAGATCCCTACCTCTACCGGGTCATTCCGGTGGTTCGGTCCGGCGGAACGATCATCGACAGCGATAAGCAACGTTTTGGTATACGCACCATCGACATAAAACCAAACGGTGTTTTTCTCAATGGCCAATACATCAAACTCAAGGGCACCAATAACCACCAGGACCACGCGGGCGTTGGCAGCGCCCTGCCCGATTACCTGCAATACTACCGCATCTTCCTGCTGAAACAGATGGGCTCGAATGCCTACCGCACCAGCCACAACCCACCAACCAAAGAACTGCTGGATGCCTGCGACAGCCTGGGTATGCTGGTTATGGATGAGAACCGCTTGCTCAACAGCAGTGCCCAATACATGCACGACTTCGAATGGCTTATCAAACGCGACCGCAGCCGGGCATCCGTATTCCTCTGGTCGATCGGAAACGAAGAAGGATGGGTACACAATAACGGCACGGGCAAACTGATCGCTCTATCGCTTCTTGCCAAACAAAAAGAACTGGACCCCACCCGAACAAGCACCTATGCCGCCGATAACGGCAAACAATTCCCTGGCATCAATGAAGTGATACCCGTACGCAGTTTCAACTACCGCCACCTGGCCGTGGAAGAATACCACAAGCAACACCCCAACCAACCACTGATGGGTACCGAAATGGGAAGCACCGTTACAACCCGGGGACAGTTTGTTCGGGATTCCATCATCGGCTACCTGCCCGACCAAGACATCAGTTTTCCCTGGTGGGCCAGTACGGCCGAAGCCTGGTGGAAACTGGCGGGGCCGAACGACTACTGGCTGGGCGGTTTTGTATGGACCGGCCTCGATTACCGGGGCGAACCCACGCCCTTTACCTGGCCCAATATCAATTCGCATTTCGGCATTATGGATATGTGCGGCTTCCCGAAGAATATCTATTATTATTACCAATCGTGGTGGACCGATAAGGATGTACTGCATATTTCGCCGCATTGGAACTGGCCGGGAAAACAAGGACAACCCATCGATGTGTGGGTGAACAGCAATGCCGACAATGTAGAATTATTCCTGAACGGAAAAAGCCTGGGCAAAAAAGACATGCCCCGCAATGGTCACCTGCAATGGAACGTAAACTACGAACCGGGTGCACTGGAAGCGATCGCATATAAGAAAGGAAGGAAACTGAGCACAAAAGTGGAAACTACCGGAAAACCCTTCGAAGTAGTGGTGAGCCCGTACAAAACGACCATGCTGGCCGATGGAAAAGACGCCACGGTCATCAACATCAGCGTGATCGACCGGGAAGGTCGTGAAGTACCGGATGCGAATTTTCCCGTTCATTTTTCCGTACAGGGCGATGCTAAGATCATCGGCGTTGGCAATGGTGATCCCAGCAGTCACGAACGGGATTCGTATAACGATACCGTAGCGCAGCGAAGATTATTCAATGGCAAATGCCAGGTGATCGTACAGGCAGGCACTGGCGTTTCCATGATCCATTTCGAAGCGAAGGCCGATAGCCTCTGGCCCGGTGCCACCGATATCATGACCATACTCCCGGCACCGGTAACGAATGTTGTGCTTGCCGGCAATCCATTCCCGGTCATTCCGTTCAAAGAAACAAAGATCGATAAGATGCTCGGCGCCGATATCTCGTTCCTTCCGGAACTGGAACACAAGGGCATGAAATTCTACGATACCGACGGCAAAGAAAATGACGCCATCCAGATACTGAAAAACCATGGATTGAATTATGTGCGCCTGCGTATTTTCAACAACCCCGCCAGCGACAGCGGCTACTCCCCCAAGGATGGATTTTGCGATCTTGCGCACACGCTGCAGATGGCCAAACGCGTTAAGGCGGCGGGCATGAAGCTGTTGCTCGATTTTCATTACAGCGACTACTGGGCCGATCCGCAAAAGCAATGGATGCCCAGGGCCTGGAGAAACAAATCATTCACCGAACTGAAGAAAGCCGTATACGAGTATACGAAGATGGTGGTGCAGGCGCTGAAAGAGCAGGGCACCGCACCCGACATGGTTCAGGTAGGCAACGAGATCAACCACGGCATGATCTGGCCGGCCGGCAGCATCACCGATATGGATCAGTTGGCACAGCTTTTCTTTGCCGGCGTGCAGGGTGTTAAAGCAGCTTCCCCCCATACCAGCATCATGCTGCACATCGCCCTCGGCGGACAAAACGACGAGAGCCGTTACTTCATCGACCAGATGAATATGCGGGGCGTACCCTATGATGTGATCGGGCTTTCCTATTATCCAAAGTGGCACAATACGCTCGCTGATCTCGAATACAACCTGGAAGACCTTTCCCGCCGGTACAACAAAGACGTGATCGTGGTGGAATACTCGCACGTGAAGAAAGAAGTGAATGAACGGGCCTTCCGGGTACCGAACGGAAGAGGAAAAGGCAGTTGCATCTGGGAACCGCTCAGCACCTGGGAACGTTTCTTCGACCGGGATGGAAAAGCGAACGCTCTCCTGCTTTTGTACGACAGATTCAGCCAGCAATACCTGAAATAAAAGACAACAACAAAACTACCTGCTATGCCTTCTTTGACATTGAATGATTACCTCGTATTCTTCCTGTACTTTATTGTAGTGGCCGGCTATGGGTACTGGGTGTACCGGAAAAAGAAAAAAGAAACCGTTTCGGCATCCCACGATTTTTTCCTGGCCGAGGGATCGCTCACCTGGTGGGCCATCGGGGCCTCGCTCATCGCTTCCAATATCTCGGCAGAACAATTCATCGGCATGAGCGGCAGTGGTTTCAAAATGGGCCTGGCCATCTCCGCCTACGAATGGATGGCTGCCGCCACACTGATCATCGTGGCCGTTTTCTTCATTCCGGTGTATCTCAAAAACAAGATCTACACCATGCCGCAGTTCCTTAACCAGCGGTACAACGGTACCGTAGCGATGATCATGGCCATCTTCTGGCTGATGCTGTACGTGGTGGTGAACCTGATGTCGATCCTGTACCTGGGCGCCCTGGCGATACATGGCATATCCGGTCTCGACCTCACCCTCTGCATCGGGCTGCTGGCCGTATTCGCCATCTTCATTACCCTGGGTGGCATGAAAGTGATCGGTTATACCGACGTGATACAGGTATTCTTCCTGGTGCTGGGTGGCCTGGTGGCTACCTACATCGCCCTGAATCTCGTAGCCGAAAAATCGGGGCAGACAGGAATCCTGAACGGATTCAAACAACTCACCACGCAGGCCAACGATCATTTCCATATGATCTTTAAAAAGGATAATGAGAACTACATGGACCTGCCCGGCCTTACGGTACTGCTCGGCGGCCTCTGGATCGCCAACCTCAATTACTGGGGATGCAACCAATACATCACGCAACGTGCGCTGGGCGCCAGTTTACCCACCGCACGCAAGGGAATTTTATTCGCCGCGTTTTTAAAACTGCTGATGCCGGTGATCGTGGTATTGCCGGGCATTGCCGCCTATGTGCTCTACCAGCAGGGCATGTTTCAAACCGAGATGCTCGACTCCAAAGGCATCGTGGATGTGAACAAAGCCTATCCTTCCCTGCTCAACCTGCTTCCGACGGGTTTGAAAGGACTTGCCTTCGCTGCGCTTACCGCCGCGATCGTTGCATCGCTTGCCGGAAAATCGAACAGCATCGCCACGATCTTTTCCCTCGATGTGTACAAGAAATCGATCAATAAAAACGCGGATGAAAAGAAACTGGTACAGGTGGGCAAGCTGGCTGTGCTGGTATCGATGTTACTGGCGATCGTGCTGTCGCTTGCGCTCGGCGAAAAACTCATGGGCGAAGGAAAACAGGGCTTCCAGTACATCCAGGAATATACCGGCTTCGTATCGCCGGGTATCTTTGCCATGTTCATCCTCGGGTTTTTCTGGAAGAAGACCAGTTCCAACGCCGCACTCTTTGCGATCATCGGCGGTTTCCTGTTATCGGTGCTCTTCAAATTCCTGCCGGGCCTGGTGGACCTTTCTTTCCTGGCCGATTCCGGTTTTTCAAAAGCGAACAAGGACGGTGTGTTTGAGATCCCCTTCCTCGACCGCATGGGATTTGTATTCCTGTTCAGTGTGATCGGCATGTACATCATCAGTGTCATCGACAACCGGCGGGGCATCAGGCCCAACGGCCTGGAAGTGGACAGCAGCCTATTTAAAATGAACACTTCTTTCGTTGTGGGTTCCCTGATCGTATGCGCTATCCTGGTAGCCCTCTTCAGTGTTTACTGGTAAGCCGAATAGTGTACCTTTGAGCCCATGATAAAAGTTGGCGAATACAATACGCTCAAAGTACTGCGGGAAGTGGATTTCGGTGTTTACCTCGATGACGGCGGCAATGGCATCCTGCTTCCGAAGCGCTTTGTTCCCGCGGGCCTTAAGACCGGTGATGAGCTGACGGTATTCCTCTACCACGACGGTGAAGGGCGCCTCATCGCCACCACGCAACAACCCAAGGGCATCCTCGGGGATATCGTGAAACTAAGGGCCGTATCGGTTACCCCGCAAGGCGCTTTTCTCGACAATGGATTGATGAAAGATCTCTTTGTTCCCAAATCCCAGCAATTCCAGGGCATGATCCCCAACGGCGAATACCTGGTAAAAATCTACCTCGACGAACAAACCGGCCGGCTGGCCGCTACCGAAAAGTTCGATTCATCCCTGGGCAACGATCCGCTTACGGTCAAAGAGCTGGAACTGGTAGACCTGCTCGTTTACCGCCGCACCGATATCGGGTATGTGGTGATCATCAATAATAAACACACCGGTGTATTACACCACAACGAAATATACCGGAACATCGGCGTGGGCGACCGGTTCCCGGGTTTCATCAAAAAGATCTACCCGGATAATAAGATCGATGTGGCGGCCGGGAAACCCGGTTACCAGCGGGTGGAAGACGAATCGGAGAAGATACTCCGGCTGCTGAATGAGAACAACGGGTACCTGCCCTATTACGACAAATCGGACCCGGAAGAAATTTACTCCTTCTTCGGCATGAGCAAGAAAACATTCAAAATGACGATCGGCAACCTGTACAGGCAACGAAAGATCAGCCTGGAAAAAACAGGGATCAAACTCGTTTAAAAGGTTTCAGGGTTTGAATCGTTTCAGGGTTGATCCGTTGAGGGTACCTCATTCTTAATTTTTAATTCTTCATTTCACCAGCCATGGCCCGCATCAAGGTAGACCTCCACGATATTTACAACAACAGCAAGGCGATCGACCAGGCCCTGCAGCAGGCCTTTGATGATGCCATCGAAAAAAAGATCCGCGAGGTGGAGATCATACCCGGTAAAGGCAGCGGGCAATTGCGTAAAAAAGTAGAGCGTTTCCTGCAACAGCCCCACATCAAACCCCTGTACCACCGCATCGAGAACGACAGTAAGAATTTCGGGCGTCTTTTCGTGTATTTCCGCTTTTGAAAAACTGATTAAATTCACTGGCTCCCATACAATAATCACCCGCCCAAATAAGTTACTATTCCATATAGTTTAAAATCCTGTATCCTGCAGGTATTCACTCATTAAATAATAACCTTATGGAAACGAAACAATCAAAATCTCATTTGCGGGCTGTTGTTCAACAAGTAACCAACAATACCACTTCCTGGATCGGTCACTGGAAGGGCGAAACCAGGAACCGTGTGAGCGGACAAACATTCCTTTGCCCCTCGGAAGGTGAGTTGGATTGCATTGAAGTTTTCTCATCCCATGTTACCAATAGCGGGCCGGTAGAACTGGCCATTCATGCTTTCGACGCCGAGAAAAAGAGCTGGGGGCCCGTACTGGCAGCCTCCCAGGTTGAGTTCAATAATATGGATACCGGTAAATGGATATCCTTCCCCCTGAACGGACTCCGGCTCCAGAAAGGAATGACCTACGGATTCCGCCTGCGCAGCGAAACAGGCCTGGTAGGTATCGGCGAAGCCGCGGGAAGCGTCAACCACCTGCCTTACAAAGAGGGCATGGGCTGGGCATCTCCCTCGGAAGAACTGCCCGGTAGTTTCTATACATACCTGAGCCTCGCATTCAAAGTGGAATTGCGGGCCTGACCGATACGGACCTTATACAAAAATGCCTTCCACAAGTGGAAGGCATTTTTGCTTTGTAACACATGAAAAACTAACACTTAGTTTATGGTCACGGTCTGCAGATTCTCATTCAGTGTGATCGTGTAAGTACCTGCAGTGGCCGGAGTCTTAAAGTTTGGTCCGCCATCCCATTTGATAGCACGTGGTGTACCCAGTGTCTGAACGCCGCCGCTGTTGTCTTCGTAATCGAAAGCGCCCCATGCGTTGCCTGCGAGGAATTTGATATCCTTGTTGGCTTTCAGGGCAACGGTGATCGTCCATACGCCATTGCCGTTATAGGTCATTTGCGGCGATGTGGGCGGATCCCAGTCATTCACGCCGGGCACATTCATACCATCACCCACCAGGCGCATTTCGGTAGCCGGGCTGGTGAAGTACTTGATATTGTCCCTGTCGCGGCCATCCCAGATCACGCGGTAGCGGCCTGCGGATGTATAGTCGTTGAAGTTGGGGCCATTGATCTGCATGGTGCTTCCATCACCGCCGGTGCTGCCATAGCTGTGTGTTTCACCTACGGTCATGCTTCCGTTATCCCATTCGTTGTTATCGATCAGTTTCCAGCCACCGCTGGTGAAGTTGGTGAGGCCCACGAAGAGGTTGGTTCCTGAATTACCCAATGCATAGGTTGGGAAAACACCCGGAGGGTTCCAGCCTGCGCCGGTAGCGCCGCCAACGAATCCCATGCGGCCTGCTTTGATATCGTATTTCAGGTTGGCGATATCCACGCAGATGCGGTAATAACCTGCTGCAGGTACCGTGAGGTTTGAACCATTCTGAACAAGATTTCCTCCCGTTCCGCCATAGTTCACGTTCCAACTGCGGCCGATGGTGATCTTGAATTCGGCATTAGCGGGTAAGTAGATATAGATATAATACATCTTGTTGAACACGGCTCCACGAAGGTCGCGGATCAGTTCGGGAGCTGTTGGCGGATCCCAGTCGTTACCGTTACCGGTTGAACCCTGGTAACCACCCGGCAGGTACACCCGCAGAATCGGAACATAGCTGGTGATCAGCACCGTTACCACGTTGGAGTAAAGCGTGGTACCGTTGGCCAGTACGGCCTTAACGCGGTATTCCACCCGGCCCGTGGTGCCACCGGCAATGCCGGAGTTGAGGGCTGTGGTATTCATTTCTCCCTGGGTGAGTCCTTTCGAGAAGATGGAAGCGCCTACGGCAATATCGATCGGGGCTACAAAGTTCTTACCCGCGGAGTCGTACTGCAACGTATAGGTGATGGCGCCTGTGTACCCTTTGAACGTAGGTGTCCAGAAGAAATTATTGGAAGGCTGATCGGCATTCGGCAAGGTGCAAACCACCGAAGCGTTTTGCGAGAACAATACGGAAGGATCGGCGAAAGGAGTCACTTTTACGGTGATCACATTCGAAAGATACCGTTCGTTATTGTTTTTGTACGAAGAGATCAGCACGAGGTCGATGCTCTGCTGTACGCCCACTTTGAACCCGAGGTTCAGCAGGTAGGTATTCAGTTCACGGCCTGTCATGGTCGTTTTCAATGCTCCCACCACGGTCTTGCTGTTATTGGTCTGACCAAAATTCCTCCCGGTGGAATCGATCATCAGGATGTACTTGGTATTGGCCAGGTCGGTCCCGTATTTCGGATCGGTCCACGAGAAGGTGATGATCGCCGCACTGGAATCGGTCAATGTGGGCGCCACGGAGGCCAGGGAACTGCTCAATACCGGGGAAGAACCTGCTTCGTAATACGGCAGGGCTTCCACTTTCTTCAGGTTGTCTGTTTTTGTACAGGCCGCCAGGAAAGCTACCAGGAACAAGGGAGCAGAAATTAGTTTTAGTATTTTTTTCATAAAAGCTGTTTTATTGGTCTGTCTGTTTTACAATCGTTTTACAGTTTGGTCAGCTTGTACTCACCTGTCTGGAAGTTGATCTCCACTTTGTACAAACCAGCGCCCGGCGACGGGAACTGCGGATCACTGTCTTTCTTCTCGAACTTACCGGATAATTTGGCGGTTCCATCCAGTGCATGGTATTGGGTAGACCAAACGCCTTGTGTCTGGATCAGTTTGTAACCACCCGTAGCGTTGAAGTTGATGTTGGCTGTGTAGTGCAGCACATCGGTAGGCGTAACACGGGAGAAACGCTGGGTCACGTCGTATGGCGCCGGCAGGGGGTTGTTCCAGCCGGAAGCAACCGCGTCGCCCACGATCCACAAACTACCGTCGAGGTAATTATTGGCGAGTGTTCCCGGAGGTTCAACCGCAAAATCAAGGTAGTTATTGATAACGATCTTGAGCACATTGGAGTAAAGCGGCACGGAACCGTTGCCCAGGGTCGACTTGATACGGAATTCCATGTTGTGGTTCATACCTGCGGCCAGTTCCATTTTGGTCAGGAACAGGTTCACGTCACGAACGGTCATGGTAATGCTGAGGTCGCTGCTGATGGATTGCTCCTGCAGTTTTGAACTTCCGAAGTTGGCCCCGGTAGTGTCTACCTGCAGGATATAGGTCACGCTCTGCGAACTTACCCCTGTATTAAAATGATAATTGGGATTGGTCCAGCTGAAGGTGATCGCAAATTTATCCTTATCGTCTCTTTTCAGCACCATGGGTGTTGTGGAAGATGCCGTGAGCAAGGGAGGCGTGCCTCCTTCGAAATACACCTTGTTTTCATCCTTTTTGCAGGAAACCAGTAACCCCGCTGAAAAGGTTATGGCAAGGAATAATTTTATCGCTTTTTTCATACTAAGTCAGTTTTAATATGTCTGATTAATAACCGGTATTTTGAGTCAGGTTCGGGTTTGCCACCAGGTTGGATGAAGGAATCGGGAACAGGTTGTATTTTGAATCTACACCTGTACCGGAAGAAACCCCTCCTTTCCAGGGCCACAGATAGGCATTGTTGGTCAACACTCCATAACGTATAAGATCGGTCCTGCGGTGGCCTTCCCAGTACAATTCCCTTGCACGTTCATCCAGTACGAACTGGAGGGTGAGCTGGCCGGCAGAAATATTACCACTGGCATTGCCATAGGCCCGGGTGCGTATCTGGTTGATATAACCCAGTGCGGTGGTCAGATCGCCTCCGGTACCATTCCGAAGTACCGCTTCTGCATAGATCAGGTACATTTCTGAAAGACGGAAAACCGGGAAGTCGACATCGGCGAATTCTTTCTTGGAATCAGAAACGGGTCCGCCGTCGGAACGGATGTTCACGTATTTCTTAACGTGCGGTCCCTGGTCGAAGTTGCTGATATCGGTAATGGTCAATTGTGCAGGACTGGTGCCATACTTCGATGTTGTGAACATGGCCCGCTTGTCGGTTGCGCCGGTAGGATCCGAGAACAGGTTCACCAGGGCTGAGGTTGCCCGGTATCCATACCAGCCTCCGCCTACGCCGTATTCGGCTCCTTCATCGCCGCAGGCGGCGTGTACAAAGAAGGTGGTGTTTCCGTAAGCCTGTGTACGCAAACCGTCGCAGTTAACGGCAAACATGAATTCGTCTTTAGCCTTATCATTATCCGCCATGAAAACGCGGCCATAACCCGAGTACAGGGAGTAGCCCGCTCCGATCACTTTCTTGGCATAGGTGATGGCATCGGTATACCTGTCGGTTCCGGTATAAACACCGGCGTTCAGGTACATCCTTGCCAGCAATGCCCAGGCAGCGCCCTGGTCTACACGACCGTATTCACTTGATTTGGCGGTAGCCAGTTCAGATTCGATGGCTTTCAGTTCTTTTTCGATATACAGGAACAGGTCGCCGCGTTTGATCTCTTTCGGCAGTGTGGTACCGATGAGGTCGGCTTCGGTAATAAAGGTGGATTTACCGAAGAGATCCATCATTACCCAGTAATTGAAAGCACGCAGGAAACGTACTTCGGCTACCGATTTTTTGATCTCGGTCGCATCAGCGCCGGTGATCCCGCGTTCGGCGAGTTTATCATCGGTACTCTCCCGCATGTATTCATTGATGAGGGTGATGTTATAGATCGGGCGTGCGTAGATCCCTTTCAGGAACGGATCGGCGCTGGTCCATTTCAGATTGTGAAAATCCTTGATGGTCTGGTCATTCCAGGCAACCACCGCCTCATCGGTTGGCAGTTCCTGGCAATTGAAGAACATCCGTATGAATGCCACCTGGGAGCCTTCATCCAATCCACCGCTGATATCAGGATTACCCGCTGGTCCAGAGTTTCCCGTAATGGCCAAGGTTCCGTAGATTTTGGCTAAAACGCTTTTATAACCCGCTACGGTGGCATAGGCTTTTTCCGGGGTAAGATCATTTACCGGGTATAAGTCAAGTTTCTTGGCACAGGAACCTGTGATCATAACTGTCACCAGTCCTGCCGCCAGATATTTAACTAATATATTTTTCATATCAATCGTTTTATAAAAAGTTAGAAATCAAGGTTGAATCCAAGTGAAAATGTCATTGGCCGTGGATAAATATTGTTATCGACACCCGAGTCATTAGAACTTTCCGGATCCAGTCCTTTGTATTTTGTAATAACAAATACATTCTGGACGCTGGCTGCAATACGCAAACTTGCTTTATTGTTAAGGATTTTACCTGCATTGTAGCCCAGATTGATATTATCGAGCCGGAAGAATGAAGCGTTCTCTATGTAGTAATCAGAGAGATACTGATTATTTGAGAACCCGCTTTCCAGGTAATTGGTCGATGCGTTACCGATAAAGTTTATCGGATTCTTGATCGTTCTAAGAACCCCGTTGTTGGAGCTGAAATTGTTATAAAGATAGCCGCCGATTGAAGCGTGACCTGTGATACCAAGTGTAAAGTTCTTGTAAGCCACCTGTGTATTTAAACCGATGAAGATGTCGGAGGCCGGTTTTTTATAGTAATAACGGTCCTTTTCGTCGACGCTGCCGTCGCGGTTGATGTCTTCATACAAACCCTCAATGGGTTTGCCGGTGGATGGATCATACACCTGCTTGTACATATAATATACAAATGGGCTGTATCCTACAAAGAAACGACCCACGTTATTGCCGGTACCACCGGAGATTCCGCTCACCTCCAGTCCCTTGAAGTTAGGATCTGGCTGTCTCAGAAGATTGGTAATCTTGCGGGTATTGTAGGTAAAGTTGAATCCGAAATCCCAGGTCAGGTTCTTTTTCTTTACCGGAACCGTATTCAGAGTGAATTCGATACCTTTATTTTCCATGTTACCTACGTTGGTGAGCAATTCAATATTAAAGTTACCTCCCGCTGCAACCGGTACCACACTCAGGAGATCCTTGGTTTTTTTGTAGTAATAATCCACAGAACCGCTAATCCTGTTATTCAGGAAGGCGAAGTCAAGTCCCAGGTTGGTAGTTGTGGTACTTTCCCACTTCCTGTCCGGGTCATAGGCTGAAGGCCTCAAGAAACTGTAATACGTGTTTCCGAACTGGTATTGAGCAGCCGTGTTACTGCGGACATAGTAAGGAAGGTAAGAATAGTAGGCAATGCCATCCTGCTGACCGGTAGTACCAAGGCCAAATCTAAGTTTGAAGTCAGTCACAAAATGCAGTGACTTCATGAACTCATCTTTCAATTTCCAGGCAATAGCCAGAGCGGGGAAATAGCCCACCCTGTTGTCCTTTGAAAATTTGGAACTGGCATCTCTGCGCAGTGATGCGGTCAGTAAATATTTATTTGCAACCGCTATGTTTATCCGCCCCAGGTACGATTCAAGGCGATATTCGGGCTTGTCGGTAAGGAATGTTGGTTCAGAACCAGCGATGGTATCTTTCTTCTGCGGGTTATTGGGATCGGCAATAGACCGGTAGCTGAAAGAGGCAAAATTTTTCACGTTGACAACAAAATCCTGATAACTATGTCCAACCAGTACATCCAGTTTGGTTTTTAGCTTTTTGAATTCCTTGCTGTAGAATAACTGGATATCATTAATGGTATTTTGCTTGCTTTGCTCGTAATATGTCTTCCGCCCACCGGTTTTATAGTTGGTGGCCGATGAGGAGTCAATATTGTCATTGCCCTTGCCTTTGCTGTAATCAATACCAAGGTTGAATAAGATGTGCAAATCGGGCAGCCAATGAATTTTATAGTCCAGTTGCACATTCCCGATCAAACGGTTTACGCTGGAGGTATTGTCACGCTGATTCAGCAACGCAACAGGGTTTCTGGTTGCCAGATCGATCAGGGTTCCATTGCCATCCAGCCATTCATAGTAGCCGCCGAACTTACCATTTGCAGATGAGTTAACCGGCTGAGTAGGATCAAAGGCGATTGCGGAACCGATCGCACCCTGATCGGCGAATATATTCTTTGTATTGCTGCCTTTCAAAGCTACGTTGACACTTAGATGGTCATTAAGCAACTTGGGAGTTACGTTCAAAGACCCGCTGATACGCTTGAAGTTATCTGTCCTTAAAATACCATCCTGAGTCAGGAATCCGACAGAAGCACGGAAAGGAACATTTTTCCAAGCTCCGCTTACACTAAGATTATTGTCAACACCGAATGCAGGCCGGTATATCTCATCCTGCCAATCGGTATTGCTGTTACCCAGAACATTCTTATAGGTATTATTTCCCGTTTTGGCGGCATCAGCTAAGATGATGTTCCGGATGTCATCCGCAGAAAGAACGTCTACTTTTTTTGCAACAATCCCCAGAGACAATTTGGTATTGAAGTTATATTTCAGTTTTCCTTTCGAACCTTTCTTGGTAGTTACGATAATCACACCATTGGAAGCCCTGGAGCCGTACAAGGCCGTTGCAGAAGCATCCTTTAATACACTAATTGATTCAATATCATCCGGATTCAGGGTATTCAGGATATTACTGGAGCCTGAAATACCACCCCCATCTACAGGAACACCATCAATCACAAAAAGCGGATCATTACTGGCTCCACCCAAACCAAACGAAGCACCGCCCCGTATCCGGATCCTGCTCCCACCACCAGGCTGGCCACCTCCATTCGTTACTTCCAACCCTGCAACTTTACCCAACAATAATTGCTCGGGAGAGTTTACCACTCCCTTTTGAAAATCCTTTGTCGAAACGGATGTCACCGAACCGGTTAAGTCTCCTTTACGACGTGTACCGTATGCAACCACCACCACTTCATTCAGTTGCTGGTTAACCTGTACCATCGATACATCGATACTTGGCTTTCCATCTACAACAGCCTCCATGGTTGCAAACCCTACAGATGTAAACACCAATGTCGCATTGGCTGGAGCATTGATCTTGAAGGTTCCGTCAGAAGCCGTTTGTGTAACCGTTCTGGTTCCTTTGACGGAGATTGTGACACCGGCAAGTGCAGACCCGTCTTTGGAGTCGGTCACCTTACCTGTCACAACATTCTGCGAAAATGCGGCTGGAGAAAAAGCCATCATTAAGAAGAGCAGCAGAATGCGGAAATTTGTTTGAGTAGTCTTTCTCATAAACAAGCTTTCGTTTTAATAGTTAGCGATCTGAATTCTACTTTGCGTACTTTCTACACACTATAAATGTGTAAAACTTACACAAAGTACGGCATTTTTCATTATTGCCAATTTTTTGTGAATTTTTTTTTCAAAAAAAAGGGGCCATTCGGTACACGCCGGCAACTGGCAGAAATCATCCGTTTTCAGGCAAATTCCGGCACCTAAAAGTCGATACCCACCCACTTTTTCTTCCGCCGGGCATATTTTTCAAAGTTGAACTTATAGAGCTTCCCGGGCCGGTGCGGCACATCCTGCTCCATTTCATCCAGGTCGATCAGAAAATCCATCGCGAAGAACTTCTTCCGGAAATTACGCCTGTCCATCTTCGTATCCAGGATGGCTTCATAGAGATTCTGCAAGTCCCGTAATGAGAACTTTTTGGGTAAGAGATTGAAACCCAACGGGTGTTCCTGTATACGCTTTTGCAACCACCGGTAACAGGTTTCGAATATCTCCTGGTGATCAAACGCCAGTTCTGAAATACTTTTCACATCATGCCAGTGAAGTTCATTATCAAGTATTTTCAACTTGTGGTGCTGCACATTGATCAGGGAACAATAGGCCACGGTAACTACCCGGCCAGCCGGATGCCGGTCGACGGTCCCGAATGTATGTACCTGCTCGAGGTAAACATCATCGAGCCCTGTTCGTTCTTTCAGTATCCGGTAAGCCGCGTCATGGATATCTTCGTTTCCTCCTACCAGGTCGCCCAATAAGGACCACTTCCCAAGATATTCCTTCAAGTCGCTCCGGATGAGCAATACCTTAAGCTTATTCTCATCAAAGCCAAAAATCACACAATCAACTGATAAGGCGATCCGGTTACTTCCCTGCACTTCCGTTTGAATGGTTTGCAGTGTTTTAACAGCATTGGCCTGTTTGGTATTCGTACTTGCCATAATCCTCTGTATTTATTTCTCGTAACAGTTGGTTATTTGGTAAATTTTATAAAATGTCCTTTCCCGTTTTGCTGCAGGCGTAAAAAATAGCACCCGCGTGCAAAACCGCTGAATTGCCCGGCCAGGGAAAGCCGGTACTGTCCGGCTGTTTGCGAACCGGCATATATGACCTTCATCCGTTGCCCATAGGCATTCAGTACCGTGATCGTTACCTCACCCGAACCGGGAACGATATAATCGAGGTAAGGAGCCGCATTTACAGGATTGGGAGATATTTTCAGTCCGAATCCATCTTTCAGATTCGTGATCTGCCCATTATAGGTGGTAGTCGTGAACTGCCCGACACTGTAGTTGGTAATGGGCGTTGCTGAACAATTAGCGCTCACCCGCCAGTCGTATATTGTACCCGGTACAAGGTTAGAAAGAGATACCGAACCCGTTGTAATGGCCGCCGCAGCGGTAAGCCAGGTAACGGCAGTGCTCGCTTTATACTCCACCGTATAATAGCTTCCGGCCGATGCTGTCCAGTTCAATACGGCTGAACTGCTTCCGATATTGGTTACCGCCAAACCCGTTGGAGGGGCCGGAGTAGGATTGACCACGACAGTTATAGCAGCACGCGGCCCTTCACCACAAGCCAGGGTCTGACTTACATAGTACGTCGTACTTCCTGCTGTAGCTGTGGAAGGTGTAGGTGCTGTTGTACTTCCGGTACCCCCTGTAGCTGATGTGTACCACAACAAATTAGAGCCGGTGGCAACAAGCGGTATGGCGATCGAATTCCTGCAGTAAGTAACCGGGGTAACAACCACCGGTGCGGCAGTTGCGGCGGTCACATTCACTACAATGGCAAAACGGGGGCTTTCGCAACCAACAGTTTGGCTCACATAATAGGTGGTGCTTCCCGTGGCAACCGTAGAGGGTGTCGGGGCGGTGCTGCTGCCCGTGCCACCGGTTGCCGTAGTATACCAAAGCAGGTTTGTACCGGTTGCTGTAAGCGGCGATGCTGTTGCTCCCTGGCAATAATTGACCGGCGTGGTTGCAGTTGGAGCTGCGGTAGCGCATGCAGGAATGCTGAGGTAAATATGATACTCCCCGGGTTGCAGGGTGACCGTTTGTGCGGCTGCGCCCAGGCTAAAATTCACACCGGTTGCTCCGTTTACGCCGGTGCCGGTTCCGTTACTGATATAGTTCGTCCAGTTCCCGGTCGATTGAAATGTTACCGTTCGTGTCTGGGCAACTACATCCATGTTTGCCACCACCGTAACCTTCAGGCCTGCCGGTGAAGGGTCGGCAATCTGGAATAACTTATTCAAGCCACCCCCATTATTGAAATCATACGAGAATGTCGTGTTATTGAAAATACCCGGATTATTCAGCCGGAGCGCTATGATGCTCTTATACACATCGTAGAGGTGTTTCCGCTCGGGCACATTCATGTATTCCCAATGCGGCGGCTTCGGCGCTACATTCGAACCGCCGAAGGTCAGTGGGATATCATAGCCTCTTTCCCCAAACTGCCAGATCATCTTTGGTCCGGGTACGGTGAAGAAAACCGCTGCAGCCGCTTCCTGCCGGGCTAACGCGGTAGCCAGTGTCTTTACATTATACGAACCGGAAGAATTCCCGAATGTGAGGTTTTTATACATGGTACGCTCTTCATCATGGCTCTCCATATAGCCCACTTCTGCCGGATTATTGAATCCTTTCTTAGGATCGCTGTATACGATGGCGGATATATCTGAGTTGGAAGCATACCCCATGGTGCATTGATTGTAGACCGCATTGTTATTTCCCCACAGCATAAAACCATAGGCTGCGTACTCTTGTTCTTCCTGGCTGGGTAATGTACCAAGGAATTCCAGTATCATGTAGGTACCCGGAAAATTCGCGATGGTACCGTCGTAATACCGTTTCAGGTTGGCAACCCGTGTTGCGTCATAATTCTCCACCGTAGTGGTGTTGGTTTGTGTTTGCGTGAATCCTTTGGCAAGATCAAACCGGAAACCATCCACTTTATATTCGGTAAGCCAATGATTCAGGGATCGCTGTACCAGGTATTGTGTGGCCGTCGATGTGTGGTTGAAATCATTGAACACGCTGTATGGATGTGGTGCGGTAACATTCAACCAGGGATTATTGGCCGCTGGCTGGTTTGTAACGGAATTCCAGTACAGTTTTGCCTGGGGTGCATTCCCGGTGCAATGGTTGTATACCACATCGAGTATCACGGCGATCCCGTTCTGGTGGCATTTATCAATGAATTCTTTCAGCTTGTTTTTGGTACCATAGTACTTATCCGGCGCAAAATAGAAGGACGGGTTATAGCCCCAGCTTTCGTTACCGTCAAATTCATTGATCGGCATTAGTTCAATCGCGTTCACACCGAGGTTTTTCAGGTAATTGAACGAATCGATCAGGGATTGGTAACTGTGCTGTGCCGTAAAGTCGCGGATCAGCAATTCATAAACGACCAGGTTTCGCTTATCGGGGCGGGTGAAATTGGGTACCTGCCAGTTGTAAGGAGGTTCCGCCGTTTGCAGGATACTGACAATACCGGTTGTTAATCCCACCGGATAAGGTTTAAGGTTTGGATATGTAACGGCATCGATGTATTGATCGTTATCGGGATCGAGCACTTTCTGCGCATAGGGATCAGCGATCCTGATGCTGTTATCGACCAGGTACTGATACGCGTATTCCGTACTCGGTACGAGGCCGGTAAGTGTGATCCAGAAATAATTCCCGTCTGGTGTTTTATTCATCTGGTTTGCGCATAGTACCGCCCAGTTCGAAAAATCACCCAGCAACACAACATTATTTTTACCGGGTGCATAAAGTACCAGTGTTGCCGACGTATTGTTAGCACCGTAATTTATTCCCTCCACCGTGCCCGCTGGTAAAGGAGCCACCGTAACAGTGGGCGGTATATAGAAACTGAAGGAATCCTTTACTGTTCCGGATCCATTGTTTCCTTCCAGGAAAACCTGCTGCGTGCAGGCGGTGTTAATGGTGGGTGTGGCGGAGATTGTATTGGCACCGGAAGCGGTCTGGATCGTATTGCCATTCAGTTTCAACGTCAGATTGGAGTTTACGGAAGCTACGCCTGTGATGCTGATACTTCCCCCTACATTTACATTGATCGGTTCAATCCAGGGGATGTAACGAGGTTCAAAGGGGGGCAGGTTCAGCCGTACGGCATATTCGCTGTTTCCGTATACCGGATTATACATATCGCTCCCGTCGGAGTTCACCTGCTTCTGGCTTCCGCTTGCATTCCGGAAGATCACACATACCTTCCTGATGGTTTCTCCGGCAGGCACGCCAAAAAAGCTGCGAACATTCGTGATTGTGTATTGATATTTATTGCTGCCCAGTGGTGTTGCATGGGCATTAACATCCGGAGTACCCCAGGTAAATTTCACATAGCGCCAATCCGTTGGCCCTGTGCTGAGGTTGGTAATAACACCTACATGCACATAGATGTTGGCGGAGTTTCCCCCTTCATAATTGAGCAGGCCCTGGTTGCCCTTGGTGCAATCCACGGTCATGACCAGGTTGGAATTGTCGACAGGGAATTCCGGCGTCCAGCTAAGGAGCCGTTGTGCAGGAACATTTATGGCAATAGTGAGTACACTAAGGAGCAGGCAAATCTTTTTCACGAGCAATCGTTTTAATGTGTAAAATAAACACATTATTTTTTCAATCGCAAAAATATTTACCCGAAAATCTTCTTGACCGGTATGCGGAGGCTATTTAAGTAACTCAAGAACAACGCTATCATAGGACTCGAGTGTGAATTCCGACAGCGGGGCGATGGTTCCTGTTTGAACATTCCTGGATTTTGTAAAGCCGCTGATTCGCTCGGCAAAACGGCCCAGGGTAACATTCTTCTTCTCCTTCGCGGTATTCATAACCACCATAACTGTTTGTTTGTCATCATACCGGAAATAAACATATACGCCATCGACCGGCAGAAACTGCATCATCCTGCCTGTTGTAAGCGCTGAGGATGTTTTGCGGAAATTGGCCAGCCGGGCAAGGTGGTTCCATATCGCCCGCTCTTTGTCTGTTCTTCCTGCATCCGTGAATTTGTTGGCAGGATCTGTAGCCCATCCACCGGGAAAGTCCTGGCGCACAAATCCATCGTTCGGGCTGGTTACGCCCGTCATGCCGATCTCCCCGCCATAATAGAACTGTGGTATGCCACGGCAGGTTAAAAGCCAGCTGATGGATGATTTATACTTGGTAACGTCTTCACCCACCACGGAAAAGAAGCGGGATATATCATGATTATCCAGGAAGATCACATTGCGCATCGGATCTTTGTAAACAAAATCCTGCGCCAATACCGTATAAAGTTTGTTGATGCCATCGGTCCAGCCAAAGTCCTTCGTCATGGCATCGGTAATACTCCACAAGGTCTGAAAATCGGTAGGCGCCTGCAGGTTGCTCTTAAACGGCACATTATAATTATTCTGTACAAAATAACTCTGGTTGATGACGCCATGCACCCAGGTTTCGCCAAACATGGTGATCTTTGGAAAATCATCTTCCAGCGCTTTATTACAGCGGTTCATAAATGCAAGATCGTTGTACGCATAGGTATCGATCCGCCATCCGTCGATGCCAAACTCTTCAACGGTCCAGAGAGCATGCTGAATCAGGAAATTAGCCACAAACGGATTGTGCTGATTCATGTCGGGCATCATCTTGGTAAACCAGCCATCCGCCATGATCTTCTGTTCAGCCGGACTGGCGTGAGGGTCAAACAGGGTTTGGTCTTTATAGCTGGTATTGGTATACTCGGGCCATTGATTAAGCCAGTCCTTCATAGGCATATCCTGCACCGTGACGTGATACAATCCTACATGGTTGTACACCGCGTCCTGGATCACTTTCATCCCTTTTGCATGCGTTGCCTCAATCAATTCATGGTAGGCCTTATCTCCTCCCAACCGTGGGTCTACCTTATAGTGGTTGGTAAATGCATAGCCGTGTTCCGTCCGATCCGGCATATCGTTTTCAATTACCGGGTTCAGCCATATCGCTGTTACGCCCATCGACAGAAGATAATCCAGGTGATTTTGCACTCCCCTTAAGTCGCCTCCATGCCGGTTGTAAACCGTATCGCGGCGAAGGGTTTGATCACGCATACCCGGCACACGATCGTTACCCGGGTCGCCGTTACTGAACCGGTCGGGCATGATCAGGTACATAAAATCTTTTGAAGTAATACCCTGCGCAAACAACGAACCATTGCCGGCCCGCCGTGACTTTAATTCGTATTGCAGGTCCATGTCTTTGACAAAGGGGATCTTGAATTTTCCCGGCCGGGCCGAAGGGCTTATCGCCAGATCGAGAAACACATAGTTGGGATTCTCCACCCGGTTGATACCTGTCAGGGTCACCCCGGGCGCTAAGAGTATTCCTTTGGGGCCCATCTTAATCATGGGAAATTGATCGGCGATCTTATCGCCATGAACCATCACCTGCAGTTTGTTCCACTTCATACCTGTCCACCAATGGGTGGGATAGCAATGCACTTCCTTTTGCTGTGCCAAAAGCAGCAGTGAAAAAGGGAGAACGATTAGTGTAAGTGCTATTCTTTTCATACTATCTCGATTTAGGGATTGATCCGTTTTTCTCTTCTTTCACGATCAGTGCACACACAATTCCGGCAAGCACCAGCAGGCAACCTCCGATCATCACAGCCAGCAGGCGGTCGTTTCCGAGGAAACCCGACATGATCTTTCCAAAGAACAATGAAGCGATGATCTCCGGAAGCACAATGAAAAAATTAAAAATGCCCATGTAAATGCCGATCTTATCCTGCGGCAGGCTTCCGGCAAGCATCGAATAGGGCATGGAAAGGATGGAAGACCAGGCAATGCCAACCATTGACATGGCTACATACAGCATCCAAGGCTGCTGGATGTAATTCACCGAGATCAAACCGATTCCACCGAGCAGCAGGCAAACGGTATGGGTATATTTCTTTCCCAGTTTGCCAACCCAGAACGGAATGGTAAAGGCGAATAAAAATGTAACCAGGTTCAATATCGCCGAGGTTGTATTGGCATACTCAAGGCCCTTGGTAAATACTTCGCTGTTACTCGTTGCATCACCGCCAAAAATATCGGTAGCCACACCGGTGCTGTAATAGAACCACATCAGGAACAAACCCGGCCAGGTAAGAAAGTTAACGATCGCAAGCCGTTTCATCTGCTGTGGCATGCTGCCGATCGAGGAAATGATTTCCTTCACGCCGCCCCCGAAACCTTTGTTCGACTCCTTGATCTTTTTCCTCCAGTCGGAATCCGAAGGCGGGTATTCCCTGCTTCTGATCACGGTATAGAGAACAGCCGCAAAGAACACAGCACCACCGATGTAAAAGGAAAGCGAAATATTTTGCGGGATAGCTCCACCTACTTTATCTCTTGATACGCCAAACCACTCTACCAGTTTTACGGGTAAAAACCCAGCGATAAAAGACGCAAGTCCGATGAACATGCTCTGCATGGCAAATCCTTTTGAACGTTGTTTTTCATCCAGGTTGTCGGCAACAAACGCCCGAAAGGGCTCCATGCTGATGTTGATGCAGGAGTCGAGTATCCATAGTGTGCCGGCCGCCATCCAAACGGCCGATACATTGGGCATAATAAACAAAGCCAGAGAACTGAGTACAGCGCCTATGAGAAAGTAAGGGCGGCGCCTGCCCAGCATCGGGTGCCAGGTTCGATCGCTCAGGTACCCGATGATCGGTTGTACGATAAGTCCTGTCATGGGTGCTGCCAGCCAAAGACCGGGTATTTCTTCGGGACTTGCGCCCAGGTACTCGTAGATGGCGCTCATATTACCCATCTGCAAACTCCAGCCGAACTGAATGCCGAAGAATCCAAAACACATGTTGAATATCTGCCAAAATCCAAGATGCGGTTTAACACCTGTATAAGAGGTTACTGACATAGCAATCGTTTTGAGAGATTATAGGATGTGTACGAAATACACTTTTTTAAAAATACAATAAAATCCCACCCGGCAAAAAATATTATCCCTGTGGTTCGCCTGCCCGGTTGATTCCTGGAATCAATTGTAATCGTAAACGATATATCCCCAGGGTTCAATACTGAATTGGTGGGAGTCGGTAATTTTTTCCTTTGTCCCCATGAATACATTCAGCGGCTCCCCGGCGACGCCCGGGATGGTAAATTTCTGAAGATACTTCGAAAGATTCAGGATTACGACCACCTTATGGCCATCCTTCGCACGCTGGTATGCATACACGGCAGAATCAGCTGAACCGGATAATCTTGCAAACGAAGCGTCGGCAGCCAGGGCCGGATTTGTTTTGCGCAATGTCAGTAATGTTTTGTAGAATGGGGCGGCAGGAAATCCGCCCTGCCAGCTGATGGTATCCTTGACAAAGAATTTCAGTCTTTTCCTGTTCATATTTTCCTGACCGCTGTAGATCAAGGGGATGCTCCTGTACATGGTTTGGGTAAATACAGCGAATGTTTTATACGCATCCCCATACTTCTCAAACTCGGTCCCGTTCCAGCTATTCTCGTCATGATTCGTGGTGAAGTACATGCGGTAAGCGCTGGCAGGGAAGTCTCTGATATCTGCCTTCACGGCCGAATCAAATTGCTTCAGTGATTTTGATCCTTTATACAGTTCCGACATCAGGTGCATCATACTCCATTCGTAGGTGGCATCGAATCCCGCTTCATGAAGATTGGCTTTGTTCCCTTCCGCCAGCATGAACACATTCTTGATTTGCCGAAGCGAGGAAATACACTCCCGCCAGAAGTCGGCCGGAACTTCCTCGGCCACATCACAACGAAAACCATCAATGCCGGTTTCGGTAACCCAGAATTTCATAGCGGCGATCATACTATCCCGCAGCGCCCTGTTCTGGTAATTTAATTTGCGGGTATCGGTCCAGTCAAAGGGAATAATAATTTTACCGGAAGAATCCTTTGCGTAAAAATCCGGGTGTTCTTTCATCCAGTTATTATCCGGGGCCGAATGATTGGCAACCCAGTCGATGATCACTTTGAATCCCATGGTTTGCGCATGTTTTACAAATGCCTTCCATTGCTCCATGGTGCCAAACTCTTCATTAAAGCCCTTGTAATTCCGCACGGCATAGTAACTCCCCAGGTCCGATTCACTCATTTTCCGCCCCTCTTTACCTATCGGGTTGATCGGCATAAACCACAGCACTTCCACACCCATATCTTTTAACCGCGGCAGGTGCTTTTCAAATTCCACGATGGACCCGCTTGCAGAATATTGCCGCAGGTTCACCTCATAAATATTGGTTTGTCCACTCCATTCCGGATGAACCGATACCGTCTTTGTTTCGGTTTGATCAGTTATGTTTTTTCCGGGTTCATTATTACATCCTGTAAGTACCAGGAAGAAGGCTGATACCCAAACCAATGAGCGATGTATTGAAAGTTTCATAAAATTACTTTCGGGGAAGATAGGATATTTTTTAAACCGGATAATCTAATGTGTACGATCCGGTCTATTTACCGATACAGAATTTGGAGAAGATATAATCAAGAACATGTTCATTGGTGATATCGCCGGTGATTTCGGAAATATACTGAAGGCATCTCCGGATATCGAGTGCCAGCAGGTCTCCGGGAAGGCGATTATCGAGACCAGTTTTTATATCAGAAAGGGCTTCATAAACCTGCTTTAATGCTTCGTAATGCCGGGCATTCGTTACGATCGTGCTTTCAGTATTTAAGTTACCCTGGATGATCTTATCGACCAGTCGCTCTTTCAATATGTCGGTATGCAGTTGATTCTTTGCGGATATAAACAAAACATCTTCTCCCGAAAACTTTGTGCTGGCCAGCTCAAACCCGGCTATATCCGCCTTATTCCCGACCAGGAGATAGTTAGGATTAACCTGCCGCACTAAACCAGAAGCCGCCTCTACATCTGCAGGCGATTCGGTATTGACGTCAAAAATGTAAATTACCTCGTCCGCCGCCTTTAGCTTTTCATAACTCCTTTCAATGCCGATACGTTCGATTGCATCAGTGCTGTTATCCCGGATGCCGGCCGTATCAATAAACCGAAACAGAATACCGTCAATATTTATAACTTCTTCGATGGTATCCCGGGTTGTTCCGGCAATATCGCTAACGATGGCCCTGTTCTCATTCAACAATGTATTCAATAAGGTGCTTTTTCCGGCGTTCGGCTTCCCGACGATGGCTACACTCACTCCATTTTTAATAACATTGCCGAGTTTAAATGAATCGATCAGGTCACGGGTCACTATGTGTGCTTCTTCAATTAAGGAATAGAACTTTCTCCTGTCCGCGAATTCAACATCTTCCTGGCTGAAATCCAGTTCCAGTTCAATCAGGGCAGAGAACTGAATCAGGTTTTCCCGAAGTTGCTGTAATACATTGCTAAACCCTCCCCGGATGTTATGGAGTGCATTCCTTTTAGATGCATGGGTGTTGGACGCTATAAGGTCCGCTACAGCCTCTGCCTGCGTAAGGTCAAGTTTCCCATTCAAAAAAGCACGTTGTGTGAATTCTCCCGGTTTGGCCAGCCGGGCGCCATGACGGATACAAGCCTGTATTATCTGTTGCTGAACATAGGGGCTTCCGTGGCAACTGATTTCTACCACATCTTCGCCCGTATAGCTTTTAGGGGCCCGAAATAAGGATAAAACACTCTCATCGATATCATTTCCTTCATCCTGAATAAGTCCTACATGAAGTGTGTGAGTTTTTTGTACAGAAAGGTCCTTCGCGGTAAACAGCGTATTGGCTATCTGAACCGCCCGGGTTCCGCTTAGCCGAATTACAGCAATCGCTCCAACACCTTGTGGCGTTGCAAGCGCTACAATCGTATCATCCCAACCTGAAACTGTCTGTTGCATACATCAAAGATAGCCACTTGGTATGCTTTACCCAAGACTGTTAATTTCGTTTCAAGAGGCGCCTGTCCATTTCATCGATGTCGGCAACATAATAATATTTGATCCCTGTGATAGCTACCTCATCCATGATATCAACAAAATTCTGCATCGAAGACTCCGCAGTAGGTTTGATAATCAATATAAGGCTGTCGGGGTTACCCGTCGCAACGCCAACCCGTTGTTTCTTATTCAACAATACCTGTCGCATTCCATTATTCGCGAATGAAGTTTGCTGTACAGAGGGATGATTTTCCGGCATTCCTTCGTAGTAGGAGATCCTGTTTTCGCCATTCAGAAAAACGGTAATGGCGCAGGAATTGGGTATTATGGTTTTCTTCCTATCCTCTTTAGGCTCATTTACATTCATAACCGTTGATCGATCCATGGTTGTGGTAAACACAAAAAATGTGATCAACAAGAATCCAAGATCAACCATAGGTGTCAGGTCCACGCGGGTGGAAAGTTTGCGGCTGCGTTTTACGCCAGGAACTGTTTGTTTGATTTCAAGCTCTCCCATAAGAATTATTTCTTACTGAGAGCCCTGCTTTGGCGAAATCCACAAATAAAAATCCCGGCTGAATTTTGCCGGGATTTTTTACTCGTTTTGTTATTGCGATTATTCCTCTACAATAAAGGTAATAGGCTGTCGGCGATATGCATTTACATTCCGTCCATTCTGGATGGCAGGAGTCCAGTTCTTGGTTTTCTTGATAACCCGAACTGCTTCCTGGCACATACCAAATCCCGGATCATTTTCGCATTGAATATCACTCAAACTTCCATCCCTGCTCACAATAAATTTTACCACTACGGTGTATTTTCCGCCAGAGGCGCCATTATCCATCGGTACGTTCGCATTCAGATTCTTCTGCAGGTAATTCCTCCATGCATCCTGCCCACCGGGAAATTCTGCCTCTACTTCCACCTTGGTAAACACTTTGTTCTCATCGTCCTCCTTCTTCACTTCCACAACCTGGGTTCCCTTTTCCTCAACAGGAGCCTGTACAATCTGTGTTTTATTATCGCTTTCCACCGTTTTGGTACTGATCACCTGATCTTCCTTGATTTCTTCAATCTTCTCCTCCGGTTTCACCTCTTCATCCTTAACAATCTTAGGAGGTGTAAACTTCACCTGGTTGATTTCCGGTGGTGGTGGCGGGGTTGGCGGAGGTGGTGGCGGAGGCGGTGGTGGAGGCGGTTCCTCATTCTTAACCTCTGCCATCTGGGTATCAACTACCTTAAATTCCTTTTTTGCATTCTTCTCCACGATCCCTGCGAATACGGTTCCGAGAAGCACGAGCAAGAGTGCCAACCCGGTCACGATGAGGGCTTTGGTAAGTGTCTTCTTATAGGACTTCCGCAGATCGTAAGCACCATATTCTTTGTTCTTACCATCGAAGATGATGTCCAATATGTCGGCACTTAAAATTTTATTGGCTTCCATTATAATTTCTTTAATTAATAAGATTCAAATTAGGTCCAGTTCCACAATCTATTTGATACCGTTCGCTGTCTCAGTTTGTTGTATCAGCATTTCCTCAACAGGGGTCATGTCTACTTCAGCATAGTGACCGGGTGGTATGGCTGATATTGTCATCTCATCCAGGATATCGATCGCATTTTTAAATGTCGAATTCTTATCCGATTTGATGATAAACATAAGATCGTCGATAGGTGTTCCGTTTTTCTTTTCAAGGATGAGTTTACGAATCTCCTTGAATGTAGTAGACTTGAACTGTTCGCTTACTGTATTCGGATCAAGCTGGCCATAGTAATAATAAACCTGGTTGGCCTTTCCCAAAAGAATGGTCATCGCTCCCGAATTCTTAACCTTCATTTCCTTGTCTTTTTCATCTTTGGGTTCATTCATATTCATGGCCGTGGACTGGCTCATGGTTGTGGTAAACACAAAGAATGTAATGAGCAGGAATCCAAGGTCAACCATGGGAGTCAGATCCACACGGGTGGAAAGTTTCTTACCTTTTTTGACGCCGGGGCCTTTCTTATGACCGCCACCCGACGAGGTATCCATTTCTGCCATAGCGAGATATTTTTAGTGTTTTAAACTTAATTTTCTTTATTCTTCCCGGTTTTGTACAATTCTGAGCCAATGGGCACAGATTCACCTTCTGTTACTATTCTGAACTTGAATATCTCGTTAGCTTTAAACGCGGATTTGATATTCTTGAACAGCGGGTACAAAGCCTCTCCGTCTCCTTTCACCAGCAACATCTCCTGGAGTTTACGTTGGTCTTCACCAGCATATACATTGGTGACACTGCGTATCCAATCAGTAAGTTGATTGTTGGCTGTATCAACCGGAATACCGGGCAATGTAGTTGCCGGAATTTCACTGGAGGCATCCAGGTAAGACTTAAGCATATTGAAAGGGACACCAATGTACTCGGCCTTCTTTAAGCGGGCCAGTTCTTCTGATGTCAATTGCAGGTTCCGGGTCTTATTAACATCTTCAATAATAGCAGCCTTTTTGGTATCATCTCCCAACATTAAAAACACTTTGCCTTCTTTGGTGAGAGTAATCAGGATTGATTTATCCGGAGCTGCCTTGCTGGAAACAGAACTTGGTGTTTTTACAGCCAAAACCTCAGGTGGTTTTTGTTTTGTTGCCAGGATGAAGAATGACAACAGCAGGAAGGCTACATCGCACATCGCCGTCATATCGATGGTGGTGCTTTTCCTTGGTATTTTAACTTTTGGCATATTTCGGTTTTTTCTGTTGTTTTATCTTACACAATCGCATCGTAAATAATGAGATGCGACGCACTGTCGAATCCATACAAATTACTTGTACAGAGAGGCGAAGGTTTGTGTTAATGTAAATCCAGATTCATCGATGCCATAAGTGATACCATCAATCTTGGTTGTAAAGATGTTGTAGAATACGATTGCAAATGCGGATGTTCCGATACCGAGGGCCGTATTATAAAGGGCCTCCGATATACCTACTGAAAGTTCAGCTGCCGCTCCACTACCCCCACTATCAGCACCCAGGTTCGAGAAGGCGCGGATCATACCGATTACCGTTCCCAACAGCCCCAACAGTGTGGCGATAGATGCAATGGTAGAAAGGAAAACAAGATTTTTTTCAAGCATGGGCAATTCAAGTGAAGTAGCTTCTTCCACTTCCTTTTGGATAGCCATCACTTTCTGATCGGTAGTAAGTTCTGTATTGGTAGTCATCTCCTTATAGCGATGTAACCCGGCCTTCATTACATTACCTACAGATCCTTTTTGCTTATCGCATTCTGCCAAAGCTGCATCAATATTTTTATTGGCAAGTTGATATTGAACTTTGCGGATGAAATCAGCGTTGCTACCTGTTCCGCTGGCTTTTGAAATGGTCAGGAACCTTTCAATCACAAACGTGAGCATGGTTAAGAATGTGCCGATCAGAACAGGCACAATGATACCTCCAAGATACATTTTGCTCAAAGCAGTTTTGGGCTCTTTATGACTTGGCCAGAACCATCCTTCTCCCGGATGTCCAAAGTTGCCAGGATTACCCAGTCCAAACCTCCAGATACAATACCCGGCAATCAGGCATAACAGCGGAGCTAAGAATGAAATAGCATTACTGGATTTTTTAGCCTGAACAGAAGTTGATGGTTTTACAGTTGCTTTTGTCTCTGCCATAAAATTCAAATTTTTAAGTGTTAATGTTTGGTTCTCTTTTAATGAATAATTATTGATTTATCTCTGTTGAACAGCATCAATTTTTATTTGACCTGCTTCCGGCAATCCCTTTCGCAGCAAACTGAATTGAAGGCCCCAACTTACGAAATTTTTATTTTATAAAGATTTTTTTACGATGACAAAATGGGACGTTTACATAAAAAACCGTACAATGTAGATAAAATATTAAAAAAAAGCCTTCTTATTCATATCGCAATGCCACTATCGGATCAAGTTTCGAGGCCTTGTGTGCAGGGTACAAGCCTGCCAAAAGCCCTACAATGGAACAAACAAATATCCCGGCTATGACCCACCCCCAGGGAATAACTACACCTGTTTTCACAAGCAGGGCAACGGCATTCCCAAGAAGTATTCCCAGCAGAATCCCTACCACGGCCCCAATCAGGCTGATCAGGATGGATTCACCCAGAAACTGAATACGGATATCCCTGCGGGTTCCTCCTAATGCTTTTACCAACCCGATCTCTTTCGTCCGCTCGTTAACAGCCACCAGCATAATATTCATCAGACCGATGGCCGCACCGATAAGTGTAATGAAAGCGATACCGATCGTTCCCTTCTCCAGGAAGCCAAGGTTGGTAATAAGACTTTCCGCAATCGAATCGCTTTTGTCGATATAAAAGTTATCTTCCTCCTTTACATCCAGTTTGCGTACAGGCCTGAAAGTCCCCTTTGCCTCTCCGATAGCCGCATCCATCATTTTTATGTCGTTGACCATGATGCCGATATTGAATGAGGAGTTCTGGTTGGCATACAACCTCCTGATATCGTTATAGGATGTAATTACAATTTTACTTGTATTGAAAAAAGCACTGGAACTCTTTTCGGCCAACACGCCAATAACACGATGGGGGACATGATCGACATTGACCACTTTATCCAGGGCCTTTTCGGGGTTACCCGGGTACAATTTCTGCGCTACACCACTACCCAACAGGCATATGCTTCTGCCCGATTCAATTTCAGTGGGTGTGAAATTCCGGCCATACGCTATCTCATACCCGTTTAATTCCACATAATTTTCATCGCCCCCGAGTAATGTAATATCTGGATTGGTCTTTTTACGTTCATTGTTAACAACAACCCCACGCGGACCATTTAATGCGATGCCTACTTTTGCCGGAAAAGGATAGCGTTCTTTAAATGCCCTTGCTTCGTCATACGTGATCACTTTCCCCATATTCGACTTGCGCTCTTTCAATGCCGATTTACTGAGTTTGGCGTTGGAGCGCTGGCGGCCTCCGCCGATCCGAACATTTCTTTCTTTAAACCGGATACTGAATGAATTGGCGCCCATCGTGGAGAAACTGGTTGTAAGGCTATGGCTGGCTGCCTCGATGGATGTAATGATGCCGATAAGCGCCATGATGCCGAATGCAATGATCGCTACCGTAATCCCCGTGCGCAATTTATTGCCGGAGATATTACGCCAGGAAAGGGCAAATGTATCCTTTATTGTCATGATACTGTATTCTGCCTAAAGGTAACAACAGGCAGCCAATAAGATACAAAAGTTTTACGGGTGGCAGGCCCTTCGTTTAGAAATACAGCCAGTCGGTGATCAAAGAAGGGAACAGACCGATGGCTATGATCAATACGGCCGTAACAATGAGCAATACTTTAAAAGCTGTGCTGACAGAAGAAGTTTCAACCGGAACCGAATCCGCATTGCTGTCTTTAAAATACATCGCCTGTATTACGCGGAAATAGTAGTAGGCGCTGATGGCTGCACACAATACCGCAAATATTACCAGCCACATTTGCTTGCCGGTATGAATTGCGGCCTGCAACATATAGAATTTACTCATAAATCCTGCCGTGAGGGGAATGCCGGTAAGAGACAGCAGAAAAACGGTGGCGGTAAGCGCCAATACGGGTTGGTGCTGCCCCAAACCATTAAATCCGTCGATCGTATAATCATTCATTCTTGTAAGGATCGCAAAAAGTCCAATGCTGGCAAGGCTATAGGCAGCAGCGTATAAGACGAGGCCTTCCTTGGCCAAACCGTTCAGGGCAAAAACAGCAAAAAGCATGAACCCAGCCTGCGCAATACTCGAGTAAGCCAGCATACGCTTCACACTTTGCTGGAAAACCGCCGTAAGATTGCCGATCAGCAAGGTCGCTACGATCAACACAACGATCAGCTTTTGCCATTGAGCCTGGAGGCTTCCGAAAGCGTTCTCAAAAAGGCGGACAAATGCAAAAAATGCAGCGGCTTTTACCACCGTAGCCATGAAAGAGGTAAAAACAGTGGGCGATCCGTCGTATACATCCGGAGTCCAGAAATGAAAGGGCGCTGCCGAAACCTTGAATGCCATTGAAATCAACAATAAAACCAACCCGATGGCAATCATCGGCGGCATGGGCGCAGAACCGGATATTATATTGGCTATGTAAAAAGAGCCGGTTTCGCTGCCACCATACAGAAAAGCAATCCCCAGCAACATAATGCCCGTGGAAAAAGAACCCATCAGGAAATATTTCAAGGCCGCTTCGTTGCTTTTGAGATTCCGTTTGTCGCTGCCGGTGAGTATGTACAGGGGAATAGAAACGATCTCAATACCGATGAAAAGAATGAGCAGGGTATTGAAGGTCGCTATCAACCCTATACCACACAGCACAAAAAAGATCAGGGCAAAATATTCCGATACATGCTCTCCCACTTTTTCAATATCCCGGCCATTCAGCAGGAAATACAGCAGGGTACATCCCAGTGCGATATTGATGAAAGTGAGGTTCATGCTGTTGGTGGCCAGCATATTTTTGTCTTCAATATTCAGCAGTGGCATCCCTGTATTCATTTCCATACAGTTAACCACCAGCGCCAGGACAGCCCCGGCGATTGCCAGGTACTTGGGTGTGGACTTACTTTTTACAAAAGCGCCAGCCAGCATCATCAGTACACCCCAGACAGCAGTAAGAATAATTGCATTCATATCTCGTTCCCCGCAGGGATTATCTTTTGTTATTTAAATCGCAGTAAAACGGCCGTTACGGTTTCCTTTGTCAGGTCGATCAGGGGCTGGGGGAATACGCCAAGCATGAAAATAAAAATCACCAGCACCGCCAGTACAAATTTCTGGCTGAGGCCGATATCCTGCATGGTTGCGGTAACAGCGTTCGTATCCCCATAAAAAACCTTCTGCACCATATTCAAGGTATAAACAGCCGCCAGGATGATACTGGTTCCGGCAACGGCTGTATAAATCATGCTGAATTTGAACAGGCCGCCGAACATCATGAATTCGCCCACAAAAGCATTCGTCAACGGCAGGGCTATGTTGGCAAGCGCAATGATGACGAGGAAGATGGTCAGTGCCGGCGCTTTATGCGCAATGCCACCCAGTTCGGATATTTTCCGGGTACCGGTTTGCTTTTCCACGAGATCGGCCACGATCCACATGCCGATGATGTTCAGGCCATGGCTGAACATCTGCAGCATCACCCCCTGCATACCGATATGGCTGCGGGTGAATATGGCTGCGCACATCAGCCCAATATGCGCAATGGAGGAATAGGCGATAAACCGCTTGATATCGTCTTGCCGGATGGCAATCAGGCTGGCATAGATCATACCCACAACCGAAAGACCGATCACGATATTGTCGAAGCGGATCGCCGCCAGCGGGAAGATCGGTACCAGCCAGCGGATCACGGCGAATATGCCCATCTTTACCATCACGCCGCTGAGCACCATGGTGGTGGAAGCAGGCGCCTGTTCGTAGGTATCGGGCTGCCAGGTATGAAACGGGAATACCGGCATCTTGATGGCGAAGGCCACAAAGAAGAGCCAGAAAAGCCAGTTCTGATCTTTTACATCCACCGAAGCGTTGTAAAATGCATTCATGGCGAAGGAATGCTCGGAAAACTGTGTTCCGAATGTATGCTGGTAAACATACAGGATGCCCGTAAGCATCAGTAAAGAACCGGTGAACGTGTATACAAAGAATTTGAATGTTGCCTGGATCCTCCTCTCCCCGCCCCAGCGGCTGCAAAGAAAATATGCGGGTATCACGGCCAGTTCCCAGAAGAAGTAGAAGATCAGGGCATCCATGGCCATGAATACGCCCATCAGGCCGCATTGTGTAAGCAGCATCAACCCATAGTATGCGCTGGCGTTTTTGAAACTGTTCTTGCCACCGGCTATAAAGATCAGCGGGAAAGCCAGGGCGGTTAAGGCAGTAAGCATATGCCCCATGCCATCGAGCCCGATGGTGAGGTTGCTGCCGATATATTTCAGCCAGTAATAACTTACCGTATTGAGTGCGAAATGTTTTGTGTTGTCGGCGAAGAGCAGGCTCGCTACTGAAATGCCGAGGGTTATCAACGAGGCCCCGATGGCCCAGGCACGCACCTTTCGTTCATCACGGATCATAAACGCCACGAGGCCCGCCACCAGGGGAAACCAGGCAAGCAGTTCAGGGAATGTTATCCAAATATTTTTAGGGTCCATATCTTCTTACAAAAACAATTGAACAATGAAAAATACGAGTATGCCCAGTACCATCATCAGCACATAGGCGCCCACCTGGCCCGATTGCAGCAAGCGTATCTGCCGGCTGCCATAATTCACAGCCCGGCCAACGCCGTTCACAAACCCATCAATGCCTCTTTTCTCTACTACGTTATTAAAATATTTTCCGATGGCCAGTACCGGCTTAACGATAATGCTGTCGTACAATTCATCCACGTACCACTTATTCTCCAGCACCTTACCCAAACCGGCCTCCTCTTTATCTGATTTCCGGTATTTGCTGAATTTATTCCAGGCAAAGGCAAGGGCTGCCAATGCAGCGGCTACAGAAATACCCATAAGCATGTATTCCTGTGAATGGCTGAGTGCATGATGTTCTTTGATCAACGCGTTGCTCTGCGCAAATACAGGCGCCAGGAATTCTTCCAGCCTGTGTCCGCCGTGCATGAACACTTCGGGAACACCAATAAAGCCCCCGATCACCGATAAGATCGCCAGTACGATCAGCGGCAGGGTCATCGCTGCCGGACTTTCATGCAGGTGATGTTCCTGCTCGTGCGTACCCCGGAAATTACCGAGGAAGGTCATGGCATACAAACGGAACATATAGAAGGCGGTCATCATGGCCCCTGCCACGCCGATGCCCCACAATACCGGGTTCTTTTCATACGCGGCAGCCAGGATCTCGTCCTTCGAGAAGAAGCCGGAGAATGGCGGCATACCTGCAATAGCAAAGCAGGCCAGCAGGAAGGTGATGTGGGTAATACGCATGTGCTTCTTCAACCCGCCCATATTGCGGATATCCTGCTCCCCGCCCATGGCATGGATCACACTACCGCCGCCTAGGAACAGCAGGGCTTTAAAGAATGCATGCGTCATCACATGGAATACAGCGCCGGTGAAGGCGCCAACACCCAGACCCAGGAACATATAACCCAACTGGCTTACCGTTGAGTAGGCCAGTACTTTTTTAATATCGTTTTGTTTGAGAGCGATGGTGGCGGCCAGGATCGCGGTGGCTAACCCAACAACGGCCACCACGGTTTGTGTGGCAGGCGCCATCGTATACAATACGTTGCTCCGGGCGATCATGTAGATACCGGCGGTAACCATGGTAGCGGCATGGATAAGGGCGCTCACGGGTGTAGGACCCGCCATCGCATCCGGCAACCAGGTATAAAGGGGTATCTGGGCGCTCTTACCGGTTGCTCCTACAAACAGGAGAAGGGTAATGCCTGTAATATCCCTGGTAGTAAGTTTGGAAAGATTGGCGAATACCTCGTGGTAATCGGCCGAACCGGTTTTGCTGATCAGCCAGAATACGGCCAGCAGGAATCCCAGGTCGCCGATCCGGTTCATGATAAAGGCCTTCTTGGCCGCGTTGTTGTAATTGGTGTTCTTAAACCAATACCCGATGAGCAGGTACGAACAAAGTCCCACTCCTTCCCAACCGATGAACATGATCACGTAGTTGGCGCCCATCACCAGCAGCAACATGGAGAAAACGAACAGGTTCAGGTGCGCGAAATATTTAGCGAAGTCCTTCGGATCTTCTTCGTGCATGTACGAGGTGGAGTACACGTGAATAAGAAAACCAACGCCGGTGATGATAAGCAGGAAGATGGATGATAACGGGTCGACCTGGAAATCGAAGCCGATCTTCAGTCCTTCGATATTGATAAAGTTGAAATAATGGGCCACATGGGAATTTCCCCCCTTTACCTGGAAGAACACATACAGACTCACCAAGAAGGCCAGTAAAACGGTTCCGCTGCCGACAATGCCTGCCATGGTTTTCGACAGCATCTTGCGGCCCAACCCATTAAGCAAAAAACCGATCAACGGAAGCGCCGGTATCAGCCACACTAATTGTAAAACATTGCTCATAATCAGGTCAAAAGTCAAAAGTCAAAAACAAAAAGAAGTACACTTTTGGTTTCGTGTTTCGACTTATTAGTTTTTAAGTCTGTTCAAAAAGTTTATATCCACCGAATGGATGTTCCGGTACATCATCACGATGATCGCCAGTCCCACACTCACTTCCGCAGCCGCCACCACCATGATGAAGAATACAAAAAGCTGTGCATCGCTGGCCACATTGGGCAGCGCCTGCGCCACGGGTGAAGCGGCATGCATTTTAGAGAACGCCACCAGCAGCAGGTTCACGGCATTCAGCATCAGCTCAATGCACATGAAGATGATGATGGAGTTGCGGCGGGTAAGCACCCCCACCACACCGGTGCAGAACAGCGCAACAGCCAAACCTATATACCATTTGATTTCCATACAATTGTTAATTCAAAAGTCAAAAATGAAAACCTGAAATCTGAAAATTATGTTTCGGTTTTGCCTTTACCATCTGACTTTATGTTTAGTTTTTCTTTCCGATTACCACAGCCCCAATCATAGCGCTGAGGAACAACACACTGCTTATCTCGAAGGGGATCACGTACTCATTGAATAATATTCTGCCCAGGTTTTTGATCAGGCCGCTTTCGCCTGTTCCCAGTTGCATGACCCTGCCCGCATCGGCCGACCTGGTTACCGCCGCCACCAGCACCAGGAATAAACAACCGCCGGAGATGAGCCCGGCGAACTGCAGGTAACGGTTCTTCTTGGGTTCCGCATCGGCATTCAGGTTCATCAGCATCACCACAAAGAGGAAGAGCACCATGATGGCTCCCGCATATACAATGATATTCACGATCGCCAGGAACTGGGCGTTCATCAGGATGTAATGACCGGAAATGGCGAAGAAAACGCCGATAAGGTATAAGATACTGTGCACGGGGCTCTTGCTGGCCACCACCATGATGGCGCAAAACAATGCCAGTACAGACAATCCCCAGAAAATGATCTCAGTTATGCTCATAAGCTCAGTTCAGCTTTTCATTTTTTCGCCCGGTTGCCCAATGCCTTCTGATAGGCCTCGGGTTCATTCTTCGGATGCGGTATCAATAATTCGTTCTTGTTGTAGATAAACTGCTTGCGCTGGTAATCGGCCGGCGCAAAGGTTTCGCTCAGGTAAATGGCGTCTTTCGGACAAGCCTCTTCGCACAAACCACAGAAAATACAGCGCAGCATGTTGATCTCGTATTTGGCCGCGTATTTCTCCTCCCGGTACAGGTTTTCCTCCCCGGGTTTGCGTTCGGCCGCTTCCATGGTAATGGCTTCGGCGGGGCAGGCAACAGCGCACAAACCGCAGGCTGTACAGTTCTCCCTTCCCTCCGCGTCGCGGTTCAGGATATGCAAACCACGGAACACCGGGCTGAAAGGCCTTGTTTTTTCCGGGTAGTTGATCGTTGGTTTCTTCTTGAACATGTGCCGGAACGTAATGGCCATGCCTTTGAAGATCGACACGAGGTAGATCTTCTCCAGGAAACTCATTTCCCGGCGATCGACCTGTTTCACTCTGTTGGTTAATGCCTGCATACCACTATCCCCGAGGGGATTCTTATTTTATGTTATTAAAAATGCCAGTTGTTCTGTTTCAATAATACGATCGCTCCTGTTACCAGCATGTTTGCCAGCGCCAGCGGTATCAGCACACGCCAGCCCAGGCGCATCAGCTGGTCGTACCGGAAGCGGGGTATCGTCCACCGCACCCACATGAACAGGAAGATGAAGCAAAATACTTTGATCATCAGCGCAGCGATCCCGATCAGGGCCATGATGTTATCCGAAAGTCCCCACTGCGATTCGTCCACGAAAGGCAGTACATCGTATCCGCCAAAGAACATGGTGCTCATGATCACACTGCTCACGAACATGTTGATGTATTCTGAAAAGAGATAAAAACCCAGTTTCATGGAGGAGTACTCGGTGTGATACCCGCCGATCAGTTCGTTCTCGGCCTCGGGCAGGTCGAACGGCGTACGGTTACATTCGGCAAACGCACAGATCAGGAAGATGAGAAAGCCCAGGGGTTGGTATACAATATTCCACATACCACCCTGTTGCTGGATCACCATTTCTTTCAAGCTCAGGGTACCGGTAACCATCAGCAGGGCGATGAGCGAGATGCCCATCGGCAGTTCGTAGCTGATGATCTGCGAGGCGGCCCGCAACCCTCCCATGAGTGAATATTTATTGTTGCTGGCCCAGCCGCCGATCATGATACCATAAACACCCATGCTCACCACGGCGAACACATAGAGTATACCTACGTTCACGTCGGCGATCTGCAGGGCGATATCGCGGCCGAACAGGTGCACTTTATCTCCCCAGGGAACCACAGCGCCGGTCATGATCGCTGTTAGCATAGCCAGGGAAGGCCCCATGATGAACAGGAATTTGGAGGAAAAATTCGGAATGATCTCTTCTTTGAAGAACAGTTTCAATCCATCCGCCACGGGTTGAAGGATACCGAAAGGACCGGCCCGGTTCGGACCACGCCTGTCTTGCAGCACAGCCGCCACTTTTCTTTCGGCAAACGTGGTGTACATGGCGATGAGTAAAGAAGCCATCACCACGATGACAATGAGAACCAGTTTCTCCAGTATCAAAAGCCAGTCAAGTGCTAAAAGCATATCCCCGTATTAAAAGTTTTATTTACCATTCTTTGAAAAATCATCGCTGTTGGCCGGGCGACCGAGTTCACTCAGTTGAATGCCCGGTTTGTTCACCCCGCTCACACTGTGGATGTCCATCAGCAGTTTCGGATCACGGCCTCCCATTACTTCCTTCACTGTATCCTTCGGCATCTCCAGTCCTTTGTATTTGTTGGCGCCGATCACTGAGTGACGGCTGATCGTTGTCAACCCTTCGATGGTCCAGTCGCTTGTTTTCTTTTTGTCGAAGCGGCAGGTGTTGCAGATCCATCCGGGCTTGCCGTCGAAACTCTGCACTTCACCCCATTGATCTTTACGGGCCGTTACCCGGTACACTTCATCGCCGCGGAGCCACAAGGTAGCTTTACCGCAGCATTTCGGGTTTTCGCAGTTGCGGTGAGCGTCGACCGGTTTGGTGAACCATACCCGGTTCTTGAAGCGGAATGTTTTGTCGGTAAGGGCTCCCACCGGGCACACATCGATCATGTTGCCGCTGAAGTCGTTGTCGATCGCTTTGGAGATATAGGTGGATATCTCGGCATGATCGCCCCGGTCGAGCACCCCGTGTACCCGCTTATCGGTGATCTGGTCGGCCACATAGGTGCAGCGGTAACAGAGGATGCAGCGGGTCATGTGCAATTGTATGTAAGGGCCGATGTCTTCTTTTTCAAAAGTTCTGCGTTTGAATTCGTAGCGGGTACCGGCTTTACCGTGATCGTAACCCAGGTCCTGCAGGTGACATTCGCCGGCCTGGTCGCAGATCGGGCAATCGAGCGGGTGATTCAGCAATAAGAATTCCACCACCCCGTTCCGGGCATCGATCACTTTGTCGCTGGTGATGTTTTTTACCACCATGCCATCCATGACCGTGGTGCGGCAACTGGCCACCAGTTTGGGCATCGGCCGGGGATCGGCCGTTGAGCCGGCGGCTACTTCCACCAGGCAGGTACGGCATTTACCACCGCTGCCCTGCAGTTTGCTGTAATAGCACATAGCCGGGGGCGTAACATCCCCGCCGATCTGCCTTGCGGCATTCAGTATCGTAGTACCCGGATCAACGTCAATGGTGATGTTGTCGATGGTTACTTTGAATTTTTTTATTTCGTCAGCCATAATAATAATAAAGTAAGAAGTTAAAAGTCAAAATCAAAAAGTTTATTCATGCTTTCTTTCACTTCGAGTTTCACTTTTTCAACTTAATGACTGAGGCAGCCAAAATTTTTGATATCTCATTTACTTCCTTCAATAAACTATTTATTTCAACTCCTTTTATTTCAAAACCATCCCTCAAAATGCAGATCCAGTATTTTGATTCGTTACAGGATTTCAATCCTATTTCATAATACCTTTTAAATTCCTGCCTTGAAGAACTATTTCTCGCTTCCACTACATTTGCTCCTATCGAAGTAGCTGAACGCATCAACTGCTTTACAACTACAGAGTTCAGATTGCTATAATCAACTGTTTTCAGAAATCTGATTACAGCTAATGAAAACCGGTAACAACGTATCTTGATTTCTTTCTCCACCTGGCAGATTTGTTACAAGTATAACCCTATATCTAACCGCCTGCTTGTTGTTTCTCCCTTTTGTTTTTGCCTTTTTACTTATTACTCAGGCACTCACCGGTACATGTATCGGATCGGCGTAATGCGCCAGGCCATAGTTCGTTTTCAAACATTCTTCCGGGTTCTTAACATGCCATTCGAATTCATCACGGAAATGACGGATGGCGGCAGCCACCGGCCAGGCCGCGGCATCACCCAGCGGACAGATGGTATTTCCTTCGATCTTGCGCTGGATATCCCAAAGCAAATCGATATCACTCATCTTGCCTTTACCATTCTCGATATTCAGCAATATTTTTTCCATCCAGCCGGTTCCTTCGCGGCAGGGCGAACATTGTCCGCAACTTTCGTGGCGGTAGAAACGGGCCAGTGTATAGGTATGACGTACCACGCATTGGCTGTCGTCGAGTACGATGAATCCACCAGATCCCATCATGGTTCCGGTGGCGAAGCCTCCGTCGGACAAGCTCTCGTAATTCATGATGCGTTTTTCGCCCTTGGCGGTTGTCAGCAGCAGGTTGGCCGGCAGGATGGGAACAGATGATCCGCCGGGTATGCATGCCTTGAGTTTTCTTCCTTTCGGAATGCCACCGCAATATTCGTCGCTGTAGATGAATTCCTCTACCGAAATGGTCATGTCGATCTCGTACACACCCGGCTTGTTGATATTGCCGCAGGCGCTGATCAGTTTGGTGCCGGTACTCTTGCCCACACCGATCTTGGCGTATTCCTCTCCGCCTTCATTGATGATAGGCACTACGGCTGCCAGTGTTTCTACGTTGTTTACCACGGTTGGGCAATCGTACAATCCTTTCACCGCCGGGAAGGGAGGCTTGATGCGGGGGTTGCCGCGTTTGCCTTCCAGTGATTCGAGCAGGGCGGTTTCTTCGCCGCAGATATAGGCGCCGGCGCCCCGGTGTACATAGATCTCGCAATCGAAGCCGCTGCCTAAAATATTTTTACCCAGGAAGCCTTTTTGCTTTGCCTCCGCGATCGCCTGTTCAAGGATGTCGACGATCCAGGCATATTCACCGCGGATGTAGATATACGAAACGTTTGATCCGAGGGCGAAGGAGGCCACGATCATTCCCTCGATGAGGATGTGCGGGATGAATTCCATCAGGTACCGGTCCTTGAATGTACCCGGTTCGCTTTCGTCGGCATTACAAACAAGGTAACGCGGAACGCCCTCGGGTTTGGCCAGGAAACTCCATTTCATACCGGTAGGGAAACCTGCACCACCGCGTCCACGCAAGCCGCTTTTTTTCACTTCTTCCACGATATCGGCCGGTGCCATTTTCAGGGCCTTCTCCACGCTGCGATAGCCGCCTTCCCGACGATAGGTGTCGAAATAGCGGATGCCTTCCACGTGTGCCTTTTCTAATAATAGTTTTCGAGCCATTTTATAATTCAAAGGTTGAAAGTCAAAAGCAAAAAGTAAGTTCTGGTTTTAGGTTTTGACTTCTGAATTCATATTTATTCTCTTATCGCTTGTCGCCCGAACAACAACCAGCGTTTCCCTTTCTTTACCCATACTTCCAGCACTTTCAGCCGGTAGGTATTGGTGGCGCCTTTCATGGTAGCGGTGATCTCGGCCACAAAACGCACATTCGCCATGTTCGCATTCATAGAAACAGCGATGCTGTCTTCCCGGAATGAAAGGTAATCGATATAACCTGTTTCCAGGTCTTTGATCACATCTGTCTTTGTTTCCACCCACCCATTGCTGTGCCCATAACTCAGCGCCTTATCGGTTTGCTGGTTGATGGAAACGGTGTTGTTGTTTACCAGCGCCTGGTGAAACTCCTTCATGGTCTGGATGAGTTTTGCTTCATCGGGACCCTGGGCAACTGCAACAGCCGCCGGAAACAAGAATAATATCGTCAGGAACTTCTTCAATCTTAATTCGCTTTCGCCCGGTATTCGGCGATGATGGCATCTACTTTTTCTTTGGTCAGGTGTTCGCGGTAATGTTTACCCTGCTGCATCATGGGCGCATAGCCGCAGGCGCCGAGGCATTCTACTGTTTTGAGGGTGAACAGGCCATCGGCTGTTGTTTCGCCGACGCCGATGCCCAGTTTCTCTTTGATATAGGCGATGATGTCGTCGCTGCCGTTGAGCATGCAGGGACCCGTCTGGCAAACCTCGAACAGGTATTTACCTACAGGCTTCAGGTTGTACATGCTGTAGAAGCTGGCCACTTCGTATACCTCGATCGGTTCGATCTTCAGCAACCCAGCCACATAGTCCATCACCGGCACATCCAGCCATCCGCCAAACTCTTCCTGAGCCAGGTGCAATACACCGAGCAAAGCGCTTTTATGCTTGCCCGGGGGATAGTGCGACATCATTTCATGCACCTTTTTGATACTGTCTTCTGAAAACTGCGGCATCATCAATCTTTTAATAAATATTTTTGCGGTATCCGTTGACCGTTTGTTTCATTATCAAACACCCAGGAAAGGATCCAGAACCGCGTACCATCGAAATACAACTGGATACTGTTGATCCCTCGCTCAATTACCGGCCCCTTTTCCGAATTCCGGGTTTCATAGGTGCTCCACACATGGTAGATGGCTCCGAAGTTCTCCACGCTTCTGCCGATCTCCGCTTCCCAGAATCCATCTTTTTCCAGGAACGCGTCGGAAGCCTGGTGAAACTGTTTTAAGGTAATCAGCTTCAAAACAACCTTACCATCCTTACCCTTCTGTGCCGAGCCAACGAGCGCATTAGGCACGTGCAGGCAGCTGTCTCGCAGGTAATTGACCTTTTCCCCTTTCTTCACGGTTACCACATCGTAGTAGGCCTTTATAATCCCATCCAGTGTTCCTACTTCATCACCGAATGCCGTTTTTTGCTGAGCAGGCACCTGGTGGGCCATCAAAACAACAGTCAGTAAAAAGAATAGTCTTCTCATATTATGCGTCCATTTCACCTGCGATCAGGTTCAGACTGCTCATCGTGATCACGGCGTCGCTGAGCATACCCCCTTTCACCAGCTCTTCGAATGCCTGGTAGTAAATGAAGCATGGGCGGCGGAAATGCAACCTGTAGGGTGTTCTTCCTCCGTCGCTGATGAGGTAAAAGCCCAGTTCGCCATTTGCCCCTTCCACACAACTGTATACTTCTCCTTCCGGAATCTCGGTTTCGCCCATCACGATCTTGAAATGGTAGATGAGCGCCTCCATTTTGGTGTATACATCTTTCTTTTCGGGCAGGTAATAGGCAGGTGCGTCGGCATGAAATACTTCAGCTTCTGCGCCTTTGAATTCCTGAACTTTCTGGTAGGCTTGTTCAATGATGCTGAGGCTCTGCCACATTTCTTCGTTCCGCACCAGGAAACGGTCGTAGCAATCGCCGGTTGTACCGACGGGAACGACGAAATCGAAATCCTCGTAACTGCTGTACGGGGTATGTACCCGAACGTCGTAATCCACACCGGCCGCACGAAGGTTGGGACCTGTGAAACCGTAATTCAATGCACGTTCGGCACTGATCGGTCCGCACCCGATGGTACGTTCCATGAAAATGCGGTTACGGGTGAAGAGTTTTTCAAACTCCTTCAGGGTTTTGGGATATTCTCTCAGGAATTTTTCGAGTTTCTCAAATGCTGCAGCTGAGAAATTCCTTTCAAAACCGCCAATACGCCCAATAGTAGTAGTAAGGCGGGACCCACATACTTCTTCATATATTTCGTAGATTAATTCCCTGTATTGCATCAGGTAGAGGAATCCTGAATACGCGCCGCTATCCACCCCTACAATGGAATTGCAGATAAGATGATCGGCAATGCGGGCGAGTTCCATGATGATGACGCGGAGGTAATCGACCCGTTTGGGTGTTTTCACGCCCAATAATTTTTCGCAGGTAAGGTGCCATCCCATGTTGTTAATGGGAGAAGAGCAATAGTTCAGTCGGTCGGTAAGGGGTGTGATCTGGTAGAGCGGCCGGCGTTCGGCGATCTTTTCAAAAGCCCGGTGAATATATCCGACGGTAGAGGTTGATTTCATGATACGTTCCCCATCGAGTTCCAGGATATTCTGAAACACTCCATGCGTGGCCGGGTGCGTAGGTCCCAGGTTCAGCGTGGTCGTTTGCTTTTCGATACTTCCTTCGGGTAGTAAAATGTGATCGTTCATGCCCCCTCGTTGATTCTTTTATTGTTTTTTATAAGCGCAATAAGTTCATCGATAAAAAATACAGCCATTCCCCCAAACAGTATTCCACCGGTTAATTTCATCCCTTTTCCGGCTTCTGCGTACTGAATAAAATTCAGCACAGAATCGGTTACCAGAACCAGGATCATGAAGACCAGGAACAGCATCCGGTGTTTTGGGTTCTTTTTAAACATGATTCGTTCGTTTCTTGATTAGCGGCCAAACATCTCATCATCCTTGTCGATACGTAACTGATCCTCTACCGGGTATTGTTTGCGCATCGGGAAATAATCCATCTCATCCACATTCAATATCCGTTTCAGGTTGGGATGCCCGACGAAATTAACCCCGAAGAAATCATAGGTTTCCCGCTCCATCACATTGGCAGCCTGATAAAGTGCCGTTGCGCTGAACACATCGGGTTTTTCAATATCAGCATATATTTTAAACCGGATGCGGATATTGTCGACCAGGTTGTGCAGATGATACACGACCGCCAGTTCCTCGCCCTTTCTGTCAGGATAATGCACAGCCTGCAGGTCGGTCAGAAACCGGAATTTCAATTCTTCATCGTCAAATAAGTACTGGAGAACTTTTAGATTCAGGTCTTTGGGTGCTGTGAACGTAAGCATCCCGTAGGGTTCCTTCCAATCGATCAACTGATCGCTGAATTTCTCTGTTAGTTTTCGTTGTATGGTTTCGTTTGTCAACGCCATAATTGCAAGAATTAAAAGATTAAGGCGGAAGGAATATGCGCTTCTTCCAATTAATCTTCTTATTGTATTCCGTATCCAGACAGTAACTCTTTGTACTGGTCACTGTATCTTCTTCTTAATCCCTCGGCATTCACCAGTTCCTGAATTTTCAGGAATCCATCGAGGATGGCTTCAGGTCTGGGTGGACAACCGGGCACATAAACATCCACCGGAACCACCTGGTCGATCCCCTGCAACACAGAATACGTATCAAACACACCGCCGGAAGAGGCGCAGGCCCCCACCGCCATTACCCAGCGTGGTTCGGCCATTTGCAGGTATACCTGGCGAACAACCGGCCCCATTTTTTTAGCAATCGTTCCCATTACCATCAATAGATCGCATTGCCGGGGGGAGAAACCCACACGCTCTGATCCAAAGCGGGCTAAATCATAATGGCTGGCCATAGTAGCCATGAATTCAATTCCGCAACAACTGGTAGCGAACGGCAAGGGCCAGATTGAGTTCTTCCGGGCCATACTAACCACTTTCTCAAGATTGGTTGCCATAAAGCCCTCTCCCATGTATCCTTCTGGGATCCCTTCAAACTTGATATGCGTATTATATTGTACCGGACGGGACATAATTCAAATATTGAATGATGATGTTGAACAGCCAATGAAGTATTATTGTTTCACTGAACCTACAACATTTTAATAGTTATTCCTCCCACTTCAGTGCTCCTTTCTTGAATATATAAATCAATCCAGTGATGAACAGGGCAACAAAAACCACCACGGCGGTAAAACCACCCCACCCCAGTTCACGGAAGTTAACAGCGTAAGGGTAAAAAAAGATCACTTCCACATCGAAAAGCACGAAAAGAATGGCCACCAGGAAATACTTGATCGCCATCGGTTGACGTGCGTTTCCCTTTATCTCGATACCGCTTTCAAAATTCTGGAGTTTATCGGCCGTTTTTCTTTTGGGGCCCAGCCGGTCGGAGAGAATAATAATCGTTGCAACCAGACCTATGGCAAAAAGCAACTGAATGGCAATAGGCAGGTAATTGGCTGCATTATTCACATCGGTTGCCTGAAGGAGAGAGAAATGCATAGGATCTAATTTCTATTACCGGCAAAAATAAGGCAGCAGGAGCAATAATCAATATATTGAAAAATAAATCCCCGTTACGGTCTGTAACGGGGAGCGGGTTATTTAGCCTTTGATTTTACTTTTTTTTTGGCGCAGTTCCATTGGTCTTAGGAGGGGCGGGCCTCCCCGGTGGCGTTGGGGGCTGGTTGATCACTTTCCCATTCTTATCGAGCATGGTAACCTTACCGTTTTCAATGATGGTTGTTATCCCGTCTTTCACCGTAGTTATCTTCCCGCCCGGAACAATCACCGTGACCGAACCGTCATTACCTACAGTCGTAATGGTACCGTCCGGGGCTATGGTTATTTTGTCGGATTTAATCGGTGTTTTAACCGGTGGGCGAAGCGTAGCCTTGGAAAGGATGTCCTTGTTGGCAAGCACTTCTGCATCTGCCGGATCCACAGCTAATGCCTTATCAGCAAATACAAGGGCCTGGTCTTTATTTTTATCAATATTTGCAGAATACCCAATCATATACTTATAGCTACCGACCAACTGGGCTATAATCTTGGATTTATCCGGATAGGCTTCTCCCACCTGGATCGCTTTGGCAAATGCATTATTAGCCAAACCGTAAGCCATTGTGGTATCAATACCCCAATACGACCTCCCCATCATATAATAACCATAGATATCATCTGGAAATTTCTGGGTATATACGTCGAACATTTCACTTGCCTGTGGAAATTTGCCAATTTTGAAATAGTTATAACCTGCATTGAATATATCAGTTTTAGTTGGCGTTTTTTTGATAGCAAGCACCTTCTTATACCAATCTGCCGCTTGCGCAAATTGTCCTGCTTTTTCATAATTAGATGCCATCGATTTCAGAAGATTCACCTTCCCTGCTTCTGTACTATCTAATTCCACCGCTTTGTCTACATACTTCCCTGCTAACTCCTCATTCCCGGGAAGTTTCAGCAGTACTTTTGCGTATGTATCGTAGTCTTTGGGGCCGATTTTCTCAGGTTTTTGCTTTTGAAAGTAAAGATCAAACCCACTTTTGGCGGCAATTGAGTCCCCCAGCTTATAGGCTGCATACGCTTTCAAACCATACAAATTGGGGTAGGGATTTGCACTGGAAGAAATGCAATTATCAGCGGCCGCTATTGTTTCTGCAAAAAGGCCCTGTGCAAATTTCATTTGAGCATGGAGGAAACAGGATTGTGGTTCATCGCTACCTTTGGCAGCCAGATATTTATCAAGATAGAGGGCAGATTTTGTTACGTCGGTCTCATAATAGTATTGGTATAATGTCCAGTACACTTTGGTATAATTCGGATCTAAAGCCATAGCCTCGTCATAATACCTCAGGAAAATATCTTTTTGAGAGTCGCCTTGAGATTGATAAATTCTTCCGAGCCTGTATTTGGCCCTTGCATATCTAGAATCAAATCCCAGAGCTGCTTCGTAACTTCGTTGCGCATTCCCACCATCTCCTGCTTTCCGATACGCATCGCCCAAATCAGTCATTACCCGTGCATCCTTAAAACCCTTAAGACCGGTAGCTTGCTGCAGTTTTTCTACCGCGTATGAAGCATCTCCGAACTTAGAATCAAAGTCACCGTTAGCAACCCCTATCGCATCGAGAACTTCTATACTTTTTCCTTTACTAAGACTTAATGCTGTCTCAAAATGATTTCGGGCTTCCTGAGTCTTACCTAAAAGCAATTCCACGTGCCCTAAACCCGCATTCAAAATGGCACTATTCTGGTTCGCTGCCAGCGCCTTAGCATAAATGGCCTCCGCTCCAGCGATATCCTTATCTTCATCCGGAGCAAGTAAGGATTGACCTAACCAATATACGGCTTCTTCGTTTGCCGGATTCGCATTCACCAGGTTTTGAAATACATTTTTGGCGCTTATATACTTGTCATAATACAGAAAACGCTTTCCGTCTTCAATACTTTGCCCATCGACGACAGCGGCCATCAGTATGGCGCCGATCAAAACCAGGGTAAATTTTAGCTTCTTCATTTCATTTGCTGTTTAAGTCTGTACAATAATATTAATTTTCTAAATTTCCCAGACCTTATGGCCGGTAAACTTTCTATAATTTTTTGGTCAGCTTTACATTTCTCACTTCAAAATCCATGACGGTTCCTAAATAAGCTCTTTTAAAAATCAATTGGCCTCTTTCACTACGTAAAAAATTAGAAAACCCCCTCGCCAATCCCTCTGTTCCGTCTTTGTGCACAAAATACAAACCACGTACCAATGGGTAACGTCGTGTTAGGATGCTTGATTGTAAAGGTTTTACATAAGGAGTGTCGGAACAAACATCACATGCTACATATGCGATTTTCACCTTGCCCAGCATCCTCATTTGCTCAGAATCTTCTGGATTTCCAACCCAACTTATACCCACAAAACCAACCGCGTTTTCATTGTTAGCGATATAGTTCACAACCTCTTGGCTATTTTTTACCGCTTTGACTACCGATGTGTCGAAACTTCTCCCCTTTAGAATACTGTCGGAGATGAACCGAACGGTGCTTGTAGAATTCAACCCATCGAAGATGAGTTTTTGTTTTCTGTCGCCCTTCCCGGATAGCAAAAGACGCAATTTCTCCATAGTGAACAGAGTATCCGGGTTATTTTTGTTCACGATGAGCGTAATTGCATCATAGGCGACGACATTCCAACTTGGCAAATGACCAAGGCTATCCTGCCAGTAACTCTCTTCCTCTGCTCCAAGTCCACGGGTAATAATAGCCATGCTATTGGCCGTATCATAAAAGAAATCTTTCAGGCAATTCGCTTCCGTTTTATACTCTGCAATGATTTTAGCACCCGGAAAAGATGTTTCAAACACTTTTATTTGCTCTTCGATAACAGGTCTGAACGATTCATCCACACTAACATGTATGGTTCCATTCTGGAAGGCATAAAATGGGTCTTTTTTTGATCCGCTACAACCTGCAAATACCCATACGGCCAGCATGAAAGCAAGCCACAAAAGCGTACGATTAAATAGTGTTCTCTTACTCGTCAACGTCTTAAATAATTTTTCTTGATACCCCTGTATACCCTGAATAAGCCATAGAGTACGCAAACCGACCCGAATACCATGAGTAATTTTGCATCATACTGTTCGGTGAGAGCTGGGCTTAATTTCTGAGCGAATAAAAAGAATCCTCCCATCCCCGCCCACAATATCCCCATACCCATATCCATGATGCTTCGCATCCGGATGTAACCTTTATCCCGCTCGGTAAGTTGTTCTTTTTCAAATTCTTCCAATGCCATTTTAAAATAGTGCCCCGCTTTTTAGCGGGGCTGTGAAATTAGTAAAATAATTACGTTCATCAGTCTTCACCCGTAAACTTTACAGGGATTGTATAATATACCGACACGTTTTCACCCTTTGCTTTCCCAGGAACCCAGTCAGGCATCTTCTTCAACACCCGCATTACTTCTTTATTGAATACATCTCCCCCATCCTGTATGATCCTGAAGCCCTGCAGTTTTCCATCATAACCCACCACAAATCTTGCTTTTACGGTAACCGACTCACCTGAATTCATTGGCTCAGGATTATCCAAATGGCGACGTAGAAAATTAAGTAACGCTTCAGTGCCTCCGGGAAATGATGGCATTACCTCCACCTCTGTACTTTCAACTGGTTCACCCCGGTTCGGTTTTACTTCTACACCCCCAGCTACAGGTTCCGTAGAAACGGGATTCACGGTGGCTGGTGGAGCAAACGGGCTGTTCGTATTTGTATTTCCAATCGGCATCTTTTCATCCAGAAACCGAATCGAATCCACCGTCTCCGTATTCCGTACAATTTTGAGATTATTGATGTACATCTGCTCAGATCTCAAAACCAAATCCTTCTTCTTTGGGGCCTCAACCATTTTTTTTTCCGGCTTTTTAATCTCCGCTTTCTTCGTTTCTACCTTTCCAAGTTCGGGCTCGACTATCTCGCATATAATAGTATTAGAATTGAGGGGATGGCTTTCTTTAATAAAGGCAAGGCCGATTAAAGCAATAGCCACACACATCATTATTCCGAGTGCTTTTTTTACCCGCCCCTCATACGATTTGCGCAGTACATATGCCCCATAGGCTTTATTTCGTTTTTCGAAAAGTATATCAAGAATATCACTTTTCAGAATCAGCTCGTTGTTCATACTAGTTGGGTTTTGAATGAAGGAATAAATTCAAACCCGGCGCCGTGTTCCGAAATGAGATGAGACGTGCAGAAAATTCCACAAGTCATTCAACACCTGAAATCTGTAACTTACTTCTATCTTTGCCGCATGAAAATCTTGATGGTATGCCTGGGCAATATATGCAGGAGCCCGTTAGCGGAGGGGGTATTGCAGGATAAGGCCTGTAAGGCTGGTTTAAGCTGGAATATTGAAAGCGCAGGAACCAATGGCTATCACATCGGGGAGCCACCGCATCCATTAAGCGTAAAAGTGGCAAAAGCTCATGGAATCAATATCAGCGATCAACGGAGCCGGAAGTTCATTGCCGAAGACTTTGATAAATACGATATGATCTACGCTATGGCTGGTGATGTGCTGGATGACATAGAAAGAATCAGCCGTAACAAATTCGATCCATCTAAAGTAGATTTGTTCCTGAATGAACTTTACCCCGGCCAAAACCGCGACGTACCGGATCCATGGTACGGACCCGAGCAAGGTTATCACGATGTATATGCGATCATCGACCAGGTTTGTGAGTGTATTTTAAAAAAGCATTTAACTATCATAAATGAGTAAACCATCCATACCGCAAGGAACCCGTGATTTTTCAGCTGAAACCGTAAGGAAGCGTACGTATATTTTCTCGACGATAAAAAGTACGTTTGAGCGTTACAGCTTTCAACCGCTGGAAACTCCGGCCATGGAAAACCTGGATACCTTGATGGGCAAATACGGGGAGGAAGGAGACAAACTCATTTTCAAAATACTGAACAATGGCCTCGACAACCCGGAAAAGGAATCGCAGGCCAGGGAAGATTTCGAAAAGATTCTTCAGGGGAAAAATGCAAAAGGCATCACAGAACGGGCATTGAAATACGACCTCACGATTCCCTTTGCCCGCTATGTAGCCATGAACCATGGTAAACTTACTTTCCCGTTCAGAAGATACCAGATACAACCGGTATGGCGTGCCGACAGGCCGCAGAAAGGCCGTTACCGCGAATTCACACAATGCGATGCCGATGTGGTGGGCAGCACATCCCTGATAAACGAAGTAGAATTGGCGAATATCTACCATGATGTATTTCTGCAACTCGGAATGAATGGGTACGAACTCCGGATCAACAGCCGCAAAATATTGGCAGCCCTCGCAGAACTTTGTGGTGGCGCCGACAAAATGATAGATATTACTATTGCCATCGACAAACTTGATAAGATCGGTCTCGGGAAAGTAAAAGAGGAACTCCTGCAGCGCGGGTTGAACGAACAGCAGGTATCCGTTATTGAAAGCTATCTGAATATCGACGGCGGCAGTGAAGCGAAACTTACCGCGATCAGGAACCTGATCGGCTCTATAGACAGCGGTAAAGAAGGTATTGAAGAAGTGGAATTTGTTTTCTCACACTCAAAAAACACAAACCTCATTATTGATTTTACCCTCGCAAGGGGTTTAAACTATTACACCGGTATCATATTCGAAGCCAAGGCGCCGGAAGAAGTGAAAATGGGCAGCGTTGGCGGTGGTGGCCGTTACGATGATCTCACGGGTTTGTTCGGTGTACCCGGCATTCCGGGTGTCGGTATTTCCTTTGGCGTAGACAGGATCTATGATGTTCTGGAAGAAATGAATCTCTTCCCTCCCAACCTCGACATCAGCACCAAGGTTCTTTTCTTCAACATGGGCGAACAGGAAAGCCTTTCCGCATTCTCGCTCATGCAGCAACTCCGCGGAAACGGCATCGCCTGCGAACTCTATCATGAGAATGCCAAAATCAGCAAGCAATTCACCTATGCCGAAAAAAAGAACATTCCCTTTGTGGTGATCATCGGCAGTAAGGAGATGGAAGAGAAAAAATGCCCGGTGAAGAATATTCGATCCGGTGAGCAGGAAGTGGTCGCATTCGGGGATCTGTCAAACTACTTAAAGAGCCGATAAGCCTAAGATACGTTCTTTGTTTGGTCACATCCCTTCATAGATAATCGCCGCGCCTTGTCCAACCCCGATACACATCGTAGCCAGCCCATACTTACCCTTTCGTCTTTTAAGTTCATGCAGTAAGGTGGCCGATATGCGAACGCCGCTACAACCCAACGGATGGCCAATGGCAATAGCCCCGCCGTTTACGTTAACCTTTTCCAGATCGAGGCCGAGGTCGTGGATACAGGCTATGGATTGGGAAGCGAATGCTTCATTCAGTTCGATGAGATCGAGGTCTGCCACCTGTAATTTGGCCCGCTCCAACGCTTTCTGGCTGGCCGGCACAGGCCCGATGCCCATGATGGCGGGATCAACTCCAGCTACAGCCATACTTACCACCCGGGCAATGGGATTCAGTCCATACTTCTTCACAGCTGTTTCGCTGGCCAGTAACATTGCCGCGGCTCCATCATTGATACCGCTGCTGTTGCCCGCGGTTACGGTACCGTCTTTGGCGAAAGCCGGTTTTAGCAATTTCAGCTTTTCCAGGCTGGTCAGGCGCGGGTGCTCATCTTTTTCGAAGTCGAATACATCCTTGCCGATCTGAACCTGTATGGGGGTTATTTCGTCTTTCCATTTTCCTTCCTGGAAGGCCCGCTCATATTTCTGCTGGCTTGCCAATGCAAATTCATCCTGGGCATGCCGGCTTATGTTCCAGCGTTTGGCCACGTTCTCCGCCGTTTCTCCCATGGTATAGGGATAATACATTTCCGACAGCCGCTTATTGATGAATCGCCAGCCCAATGTTGTATCCGCTATCTGCGGCTCCCGGGCAAAAGCGCTGTTGCTCTTGGGCATCACAAAGGGTGCTCTCGACATACTCTCTACCCCGCAGGCGATCATCAGGTGCCCATCTCCGCAGGCAATCGCCCGGCTGGCATCCATGATGGCCTGCAAACCGCTTGCGCACAACCGGTTCACGGTATTTCCTGCCACGGTATTGGGCAGACCTGCCAACAGCAGGGCCATACGGGCCACATTGCGGTTATCTTCCCCGCTTTGATTGGCAGCCCCCGCAATCACATCTTCAATCGCGTTCACATCGATAGCAGCGTTTCGGCTTAAGAGTACTTTGATCACATGTGCGAGGAGATCATCGGGGCGAACACTGCTCAAGGCGCCGCCATATTTTCCGATCGCGGTACGAACGGCATCGATTACGTAGACTGTTTGCATAGTTTCTTTATTAGGTCAGCTATAGCGCAGACTCCATCCTGACAGCTAAAGCTGCACAAATATAGCGGCTAAAGCTTAACCACTTCCAGCAACATATCCCCGCCGCTTCCATTGCTGGTGCAGAGGTATACTTTCCCATCCGGAGAGATACAGATATCCCTGAGGCGGCCGAAACGTGGCTTGAAATAGGTTTGCTCACTTACAACGGATCGCCCGTCGGGGCTGATTTTTAAGGCCTTCAGGCTGGCGTCTTTCAGCATCACCATCAGCAGGCAGTTCTTCCATTCCGGGATCCGGTTGTGGTTGTAGTAATCCAACCCGCAGACCGCAATTGTGCTACCACCACTGCTCCAGATGGGCTCCCTGACGTTATTCGTTCTGCAGAATACCCGTTCGGCAGCCTGGTCGCAGGGCCCATTTACAACAGGCCAGCCATAGTTTCTTCCTTTTTCGATGATATTGATCTCATCTTCAATGGTAGGACCGTGTTCACTGGCATACAGCATCCCATTCACCATCACCAGGCCCTGCTGGTTGCGATGACCATAGCTCCATACCGGGGAATTCGGAAACGGGTTATCGGCTGGTATCGTTCCATCAAGATTGAAACGCAGCACTTTACCCGAAAGCGAGGATAGATCCTGGGCATTGGCCTGAATAAGCGCATCCCCCGTTGTCATGAACAGCTTGGGGTCGGAGCCGCTACTGATCAGCAACCGCGAGCCGTTGTGGTTGGTAGTGGCGGGGATGTTCTCAATCAATGTTCTCACCGGCTTGATGACATTATTCTCGTACCGGAACTGAACCAGTTTTTCAAGATAATCCGGGCCGCTCTTGTAATTGTACACCACGTAAAACAAACCGTTGCCGGCAAAACCGGGATGCTGAACCATGCCCAGCATGCCTCCCTCGTTACGGCTTACCACGTCGGGCAGGGCCAGGAAACAAAGGGTAGCGCCTGTTTTTGGATCGATCTTGCTGATCTTTCCGCCCCGTTCGGTCATCCAGATAAACCCATCCTTACCCCAAAGTATTTCCCAGGGGTAGGTTAACCCGCTTTTGACCACCCGCACCGAATCGGCATATAGTACTTTCTCCTCCTTGCTCCGCGGAGCCGAATGACAAGCGGCCATACTGTAACAGCCAAGGAAAACGAACAAACAAATTTTTCGCATAGACAGAAATTATATACCCGGAAGCTAGCATTTTTCGCCCAACCGGCTACCGGCTTTTGACGAATGGATTTACGCCCGATACCAAGTACCTTTGCGGCATGACCACCGCTACAAATATCCGGACGCTGAGCCTGCCCGAACTGAAGGAGTATTTTGAGTCCATCGGGGATAAGAAATTCCGGGCCATTCAGACCTATGAATGGATCTGGAAAAAAAATGCCCGCAGTTTCGAGGAGATGAGCAATCTTTCCAAGGATCTGCGTCAAAAATTGTCGGAGCAGTTCTCCCTGCCCGCCATTACGGTGGATGCCAACCAGGTGAGCAGCGACGGAACCGTCAAATCGCGGTTCAAAACCTTCGATGGCCACTATGTAGAGGGAGTGCTGATTCCCACGGAGAAAAGGCAAACCGCCTGTGTTTCTTCCCAGATCGGCTGCAGCCTGAGCTGCAAGTTCTGCGCAACCGGCTATATGGACCGAAAGCGTAACCTCAACTTCGATGAGATCTACGACCAGGTAGCGCTGCTGAATGAACAAAGTGAGAAGATCTACAATACCAAACTTTCGAACATCGTATTCATGGGTATGGGCGAACCCCTGCTCAATTACAAAAACGTGTTACACGCTATTGAACGGATCACTTCCAACGATGGCATGGCCATGAGCCCGAAACGGATCACCGTATCCACGGCGGGCGTCGCCAAGCAGATCCGCCAGCTGGGTGATGACAAGGTCCGTTTCAACCTGGCGCTTTCCCTGCATGCGGCCAGCGATAAAAAGCGGGATGCCATCATGCCGATCAACGAAAGCAATAACATCGAAGTGCTGATCGACGCCCTCAACTATTTCTACCAGGAAACGAAGAACGACATCACCCTCGAATACATCCTCTTCAAAGACATCAATGATTCGATCGAAGATGCCAACGACCTGATCAAGATCTACCGGCGCATACCCACACACCTCATCAACGTGATCGAATACAACCCGATCGACAATGCGCAATTCATGAAACCCGACGAAGACAAAACACAAAAATTCACCAGCTACCTGCTGAACAACCGGGTGAATGTTCGCCTGCGCAGAAGCCGCGGCAAGGACATAGACGCCGCCTGCGGTCAATTAGCGAATAAAAAGTAAGGCTTATCCACTTACATGGTCAGACGAGGACGTCAGACCATGTAAATAAACTATCTTCGTTCCACATTCCTGTTGAAACAACAGTAAAACCCACGTACATGAGCCAGTCGCCTTTCCAGAAATTCATCGGCAAAAAGAAGAACAGCGTTATCAAGGAAACCTTCCGCCAGGAAAAGAAAAAAGCCAAAAAAGAGCGGGCCGCCTTCTTCGAAAAAAAGAAAAAAGAGGAATTCGAGGCACGGAACGCCAAACGGGCTGCGCAACAAACCATCAAGGGCAAACAACCCGCAACCCGTAACCCGCAACCTGCCTCGCCGGCAGGCAGGCCCGTAACGGCAAAGCCCAAAACTCAGACTTCAAACAGCAAACCGGAAACAACAGGCCTCAAGCCCGACTCTTCCATGCCTCTCAACAAATACCTGGCGCACTGCGGTGTTTGTTCGAGGCGTGACGCGGTGGCGCTGATCGCCGCTGAAAAAGTGAAAGTGAACGGGAAGATCGTAACAGAGCCGGGCTATAAAGTACAGCACACCGACGAGGTGATATTCAACGGAAAGAAACTATTCGTGACCAAGAACCTCGTGTATATCCTGCTGAACAAACCCAAGGATTATATCACCACCACCGATGATCCGCAGGGAAGAAAGACCGTGTTGCAACTGATACAGCATGCCACTGCCGAACGGGTGTATCCCATCGGCCGGCTCGACCGGAACACATCGGGCGTACTGCTGCTCACCAACGACGGCGATCTCACGCAGAAATTATCGCACCCCAGCTACGAGATCAAGAAGATCTATGAAGCGAAACTGGATAAACCCCTCGTTAAGGCCGACTTCGATAAGATCCTGAAAGGACTGAAACTGGAAGACGGGCTCATTCAGGTAGACAGCTTGGCCTATGCCGACAGCAAAGACAAGTCCATCATCGGCATCGAAATCCACAGTGGCCGTAACCGCATCGTCCGCCGCATCTTCGAACACCTGGGCTATGATGTAAAGGGGCTCGACCGGGTGATGTATGCCAATCTCACCAAGAAAAATGTTGAACGCGGCAAATGGCGTTACCTCAGCGAAAAAGAGATTCGCCTGCTCAAATACATGAATGCCGGAAAAAAGAAATGACCGTGAAGCCAACATTCCCAGAAATTCTTTTTGAAGACGATTCGATCATCGTGCTGAACAAACCCGCCGGCCTGCTTTCGATCCCCGACCGGGAGCAAACTTCGCTTTCACTGAAAGACATGCTGCTGGCGAAGTACGGAAGCATATTCACCGTTCACCGGCTGGATAAAGACACGAGCGGCATCATCCTCTTTGCCCGCACAGAAGCGGCGCATAAATATTATTCACGCTTGTTTGAAGAACGGAAAATTGAAAAATATTATCTCGGGCTTGTACTCGGCTCCCCGGCCCATCCAAAGGGAACGATGGACGAACCCATCAGCGAACATCCCGTACAGAAGGGTTTGATGGTGGTTCATCGCAAGGGCAAACCCGCGGTAACGGATTACGAAGTGGTGGAGGCATTCAAAACCTATTCACTCCTGCAATTCCAACTGCACACAGGCCGCACCCACCAGATACGGGTGCATTGCAAGAATATGGGTCACCCCCTCGCCTGCGATGAATTGTATGGCGACGCGAAACCGATCTTACTCTCTTCCATCAAGCGGAAATACAAACTCAGCAAATGGGAAGAAACCGAACAACCCATCCTGGGCCGCCTGGCCCTGCATGCTTACAGGCTGTGCTTTACCGACGAAAAGGGTACCCTTCATGATCTGTCGGCCGAAATGCCCAAAGACATGCGGGCGCTTTTACAGCAACTGCGGAAAGTTTAAACCTATAAGGTCTTGAAGACCTTATAGGTTTAGATGAGAGAACCTTATAGGTTTATATCCGGTTGCGGCGTATACCGCAGGTAGGGCTTGATAACATTCACGCCTTTCTCAAATTTTTTGATGGCATCTTCGGTGCTCACCGCCGGTACCACGATCACGTCGTCGCCCTGTTTCCAGTCGGCCGGTGTGGCCACGCTGTAATGCGCCGTCAGTTGCAGGGAGTCGATCACCCGCAATACTTCGTAAAAATTTCGCCCGGTAGACGCCGGGTAGGTGATCATCAGTTTAACTTTTTTATCCGGGCCGATGATGAAGAGCGAACGAACCGTGAATGTTTCCGACGCGTTGGGATGGATCATGTCGTACAGGTTGGCCACTTCCCTGCTTTCATCGGCAATGATCGGGAAGTCGACGGAACAATGCTGCGTTTCATTGATATCGGAGCGCCAGCCGAAATGCTTATCCAGCGGATCGACACTGACCGCCAACACCTTCACGTTGCGCCTGGCGAATTCATCCTTCAGCAATGCCGTACGGCCCAGTTCGGTGGTACATACCGGCGTATAGTCGGCCGGGTGCGAGAACAAGACACCCCAGCCGGTACCCAGGTATTCGTAAAAATCAATGTCACCTTCGGTGGTGGTTGCTTTGAAGTTGGGAGCGATATCCCCTAAACGCAGACTCATAGTATTCATTTAAATGGTTAGGAAAGGATGCAAATTTATTTACGCGTCCGTTTATTCGAAGAAGCCCGGGTAAGTAAATTCTTTCCGAAGCGATTTTTAACATTATCGATCGCTTTGTACAACTCACTCTTTCTTTCCACATCATCGAAGAGGTTTGTCTGGATGGCGTCGTTGGTGAGTTCGCTCAGCCGAACACCCAGCAACCGTACGGGCTCTCCCTTGCGGTATAGTTTGTCGAACAACTCCTTTACCACCGGGATGATCTCATCATCGGCACAGGTATAATCGATCGTTGTTTGCCGGGAAACGGTTTCAAAGTCATGGTAGCGGATTTTCACCGCCACGCAGCCGGCCACCTTGGCATCCTGCCGCAATTCATAGGCGATCTTTTCGGTGAGCCGGACCAGTTCGCTTTTCAGGAACCCGGTATCCGTTTTATTTTCTTCAAAGGTATTTTCAGAAGATACCGACTTGGCCTCGTGGTACTGGCTTACCTCGCTGTGGTGAATGCCCTGGCTTTTGAGCCAGAGATCGGCGCCCCATTTACCCAATCGCTCTTCCAGTTCATCCGGGTCCCGTTCGCTTACGTCTTTGATAGTAACGATACCCATGGATTTCAGGATCGCATGGGTATGATCGCCCACGCCCGGGATTTTATCCACGGTAAGGGGTGCCAGGAATTCTTTTTCTTTCCCGAAAGGGATCTGGAGGTAGCCGTTGGGTTTGGCCTCGTTGGTGGCGATCTTGGCCATCATCTTATTGCTCGACAAACCGAAGGAAATGGGCAATTTCGTTTCATCGATGATCTGCTGGCGCAGGTCGATGGTCCACTGAAGCGGTTTAAAGAATTTGCTCATGCCCGTAAGGTCGATGTAGAATTCATCCACCGATGCCTTTTCGAACAAAGGCGCTTTGGCGGCGATGATCTGCGTAACCCAGCGGCTGTACCGGCTGTAATCGCCCCGCGATACATTGGAAACGATGAGGTGCGGACAAAGCTGCAATGCTTTTTTAGAAGGCATGCCCGAGTGTATACCGAATTTACGTGCTTCGTAACTGCAGGCCGCCACCACGCCCCGCTCCCGCCCGCCTACAATAACAGGCTTTCCTTTCAACGAAGGATTGTTCAGTATCTCTACCGAAACGAAAAAAGAATCCAGGTCGAAATGCGCTATGATGCGTTGCGGGGAGCTCATAATTCAAACAAGGTTGAAAAGTCAAATGGGGAACGTGAAAAGCAAAAATTCAATCAACCCATCGCTTCCTGGTTTTGACTTTTCACGTTTTACTTACCGGTATATATCCAGCAAACCATCCGGGATAATGACGTGTACCTTCTTATTCTTCTTGTCGATCTTTTCGAGGCTTTCCCCGTGAACAGGGATAAGCGCCTCCTTCCCGTCCACCATCACCGTGCAAAGCACCTGGTGCGGTTGCTCGATCACTTCGATGATCTCACCGATCTCCCGGCCTTCGTCATCCACGAGGGTAAAACCCAGCAGGGAAATGGGCGATGATTTGGCCGCGAATTTCTTGAAATCATCTTCCACGAGCCACACTTCTTTGGGTGTCAGTTTCCGGGCCGATTCCACCACGTCGATACCCTCAAGCTTCAGAATGGTTTCGTTCTCGCTGCGGATCTTTGCGGATTGGATGAAATAGGGAATGAAACTGTCTTTTTTCTCTTCCAGGAAAATCGCTTCAAGGCCTTTCAGGGAGGTTTTGCCACCCAGGCTGTGCTGTAATACCAGTTCTCCTTTCAACCCGGTACTGGCGGCCAATTTTCCTATTTTAAAATACTGCGGCATGGGAGTGCAAGATAAGGGATACGGGATGCAAGATACTGGATATGGGTTACGAGTTAGGGGGTAGTCCTTCGAGAACAGGAGCAAAAAAAGTCCCGGCACAAGGCCAGGACTCAAAGAATTTGAACAGAGGGTTTGTTTATTCTTCTGTCTTTGGTTCTTCAGCCGGAGTTTCCGCTGGTTCGGCAGCAGGCGCTTCTGGCTTGGCAGCAACCCTTTTCACAAAGGGCTTGTCGCCACGACGGTCATTCCTGGACTTCTTGTGTGTGCTCTGGCGTTTGGCCACAGCCATTTCGTGTTCGCTGGTCCATTTGGTGAATTTTTCCATTGCGGAAGCCTCATCGAACAAACCAAGACTTACCCCACGCAGCAAATGCTTCAGGTACAGTACGCCTTTGAAAGAAAGGATACGACGTACAGTGTCGGTGGGTTGAGCACCTTTCTGCAGCCAGTCCAATGCCTTCTGACGATCGATCTGGATAGTAGCCGGAACGGTCAGCGGATTGTACGTACCTAATTTTTGAATGAATTTGCCATCACGGGGGCTTCTGCCATCAGCAACAACGATGAAGTAGAAGGGTCTTTTTTTTGAGCCATGCCTTTGCAGCCTCATTTTTACAGCCATAAAATAGAAATTTTTGGTTGTTATTAAATAGGGTTCATCCCTTGAAAGGGACGACGAAGATAAGATTCGAGGCCTTATCTGCCAAAAAAATGGACAGCCGGCCAGCTACATTTGACGAAAATAGTCAATACCACGCCCGTTTCCGTAAAATTACGATTGCCCTACCGGAGGAAGTCTTTCAGTCCCGATTTGATGTACCGGAGCGTCTTCAAAACAACCGGTTTTTTTACCAGGCCCGAATACGCGTCGATCAGGAAGTCGAGATGCTCAATGTCGGCCATTTTCTTATTCTGCGAACCCGACTGACGCCAGGCGCTTGTATAATGGGCCAGCAGGATTTTCTCATTCAGCCCGGCGCTGTTCTTTCCGTCGAGCAGCCAGAGGCAGCACTGCGCATTGGCCAAGCTGATCTCGGCCAGGAAATCGGCGCTGTTATCTTCCAGCGCCTTGCCGGTGATCATATCCAGTAACTCCTGCCGGGCATCCTTCAATGTTGGTATCGTACCGGTTTTGGAAGCATGCGCCGGCCATTTCTTTTTACCCGCGTCGACCAGGATGCATTCCATCTCCAACCAGTTCGACAAGGTATGTACCCGCTTCCGGTTACCGGGCAACCGGTGCGCCATGCGGTAATAATCCGCGGCCCGGGAGATGCTGCTGAGTTTGTCTTTCTTAACCGTGAGCATCAGCGCTTTTCGTTTATACGCACTGCCCAATAAACTATACCGCTCGGCAGTAGGGCTCATGGCATTCAGCCGGTTGATGTCGTCGATCACCTTGCCGATGGCAACCAGTTGCGCTTTCCGGTTCTTACCCGCTTTCCAGTTCTTCACACACAGTTTCGCCCGTATGTTACAGTACCGCTCCAGGGCCCTCACGGTAAAGGTCGCTTTCTCTTCATCCAGCAGGTCTTCAAATTTGGCGATGGCTTTCTCATAATTATTCAACTCCGCATATGCGGTCGCTTCCTTTTCCAGGATGGATGAATTGCGGATACCCGCTTTGTCGACGGCCGCGATGATCTGCTCCAGGTCTTTTTCGAGCGCCGCAACCGAATAACTTTTTGTATCGGCTTTGCTGATCAGGTTACTGAGTTCCACCTCCGCTTCCTGGGCGATGAGGAATTTATATTGACGCTGGTAGGTTTTTGCCTGCGCGGGCCTGGGTATATTGGTGAGTTTGAAGAAAGGATCGCCGTAACACTGGTAAGCGCCCCAGGTATTGTCTTTTCCATTCGATGCCTTAAAGGCCTCAGCCCGGGCGGTTTGAATGGCCTTACCGAATTCCTCTCCCCGCAACATTTCCGAATAAAAACGTTTGGCGAACAACAAGGCGTTGGCATCGTCGACTGCCCAGCCGGCAGCGATCACCACCTTCACGCCGTTCATGATCAGTTGCGTACCGATATTGGCCGCCAGCTTATACCGGTTGCTCATCGTTTCTTCCGCTTGCCCGCTTACTTTGCCGAGGTAACAACAGTTCACAAATACAAGGTCGGGTACTTTGCTCATCTGGCAGATCTCCCGGGTGCTGAGAAAGATTCCATCCCCGATGAGCATGCCCGAACGATCGGGATCTTTTTCGTTGAAGATGCCATGACCCGCCAGGTGCATGATGCGGTATTCGTCTTTGAATACGGCCTGCACGATCTGCGATGCCTGTTTGCGCATGCAGTTGTTGGGCATCTCGTATCCATGCTCGCCCAGCAATTCGGCCACGCGTTTGGCTTCCTCAAGTGCGCCGGGCAGTTGGGGCGCCAGCCGGCTACCGTTCAATTCGGGATCGCCCACCACCAGTACCTTATTACCCGAAGCGGCATTTATCTTCAGCCGGTATTTATCGGTTTGCAACTGGCGTATCATACCCGATGTACAGCAGATAGGCCGTGCATTGGTCATACTGTCCTGCAAAAGTTCCCAGGGATAGGCCGCCGCGGCGGTATCCAGCACCCACATGGTATTGGGTTGCTTTTTTATATCGTCTTTGAAATCGTTGGGGATCATCAGCTCGAAGACGGTTTTAGCCAGGTCGGCGCTCCAGCGGTTTTTAACCGACATGTCTTCGATGAGCCTGTTCACGATCACCGGGTTCGATTGCAGGTCACGCTGTTCTTCGCGGGCGCTGCCGGTGCTGCTGCTGAAACGCAGGGCGGTATCCACCGCACCGGTTTCCTCATTTTTCTCCCGCTGCAGGGCGATGGAGATGCGGCTCCACCAATCGGATGCATTGTCCATGGGAATGCGGGTGCGTGAGCCGAGCAGTTTCTTCATTTGCCGGTCGGCCATGCGTATATCCAACCCGTCTTCTTCACCCGCGATCTTGTTCAGCACCAGCAGGCATTGCAGGCTCCTGTCTTCATATAATTCCACGAACTCGATGTGTTCGATGCTGCGCAGACCTTCCTGGTTCAGGGATCCGATCTTGTTGTTGGCATTCTGAACACCTTGCAGGATGGAGCGTACCGAACTTTCGATCGACAAGCCGCCATATCCGCAACCGATGAGCAATACCGAAATGCCTGTATCCCTTGCTTCCGCCTTACCGGCATCGCCGGCCCTCGTCTTCTTCAGTTCGAGCAGGTACTTGATAGTACCCTGCTCAACCGAGCGGGCCAGCTGGAATCCGCTGAGCCGTCCCGGGGCTCCCAGGCCAATCACTACAGCGCCCCGGAAATCTTTGCCGGTATTGATGAACACTTCGCCGGTACCGATATCGCCCGGGTAGAGATTAAGCCGGTGCCATTCCCGCAGGGTATTATCACAGTAACGGTCGATGATCGCTTCGGCGCTGGTAATGCCATCTGTCAGGAAGTGACCCACCAATACGGGGTAAGCGCTGTAATACAGATCGCCGTTGCTCACACTTACTTTCACCGGCATGCGGCCTTTCTTCACCGCTTCCTGCTTACGCCTGGGTTTGATGCCGAGCAGGGTATTCTCCAGGCTCACTTCATCGGTATCCATCACCCGTTCTTCCATGGTATCAAAAACAGCTGTTCCGGCGCGGGTTACGGGCTTATCCCTGCTGAACAATTCCGTAGTGCCTGTAGCCAGTATTTCCGAGATGCCCTTGAACATATCGGGTTCGTTGGCCAGCGCCCCATGCGTTACCGGCACATAGTACAGGTTCTTATCCTTATCCAGGTTGACCGGTATACCGCTTGCCCAGGTAACGGATTGATCTCCTTCTGCCGTGCTTTTGAAAATGATCTTCTCGTCCGGAAGGTTTTCGTTGATCTCGAAATCGCATACGGTAGCATCGTCTTTACCGGCCACATACACCGCCTTGCTGAAATCGATGCCTCCCATCGCTTGTACTACTTTATCGCGATAGGCGCCGAAGAACTGCAGATCGCTTTTCTCGGGTATGCTCCAGTCGAACACACTGGCATTCTTCATCGCTTCCCAGGTTTTGGGGTCGGCAAAATCATGGGGTGTGGCAGCGGTAGGCAATAATCCCAGCAGGCCGGGATATTTGCGGAACATATCCAGCAATTCTTTCTTCGTATGCGCCAGGTCGATCTTGCTGAGCTGATTGATGATGGAATCTTTGCCGGCCAGCACATAGGGTATCCGGTACGAACCGCCGAGCGGACTGCCCAGGAAGAGCAAGCGGAAACCAGGCGAAGCATTCAGTTTCTGCCAGGTGGAGGGATGGTTGATGATGAAGTCGCGGGTTACCACGCCGCCCATCGAGTGGCCGATGATCCGGATCGGTTGTTTGTGTTTCAGGATGTCAACAATGCAGGCATTCAATTCGGCTGCCGCGTCGGCCAATGGCTTGCGCCAGTCGAACGGAAAGGTGATCACATCATGCCCGGAGTCGCGAAGATGATCGGCCAGTTTCCGGTACGATGTTTTGATCAGCGACACCGCCTTGATATTGGGTTTGGCGATATCCAGCCTGGTGAGTTCGCCGGTGAGAAAGCGGATGTAGTTGATCCATATTTTTTTGCTGTTGGCTTCGAGGTTCGAACCCATGATACCGGGCAATAACAGAACGATCGGTTTTTTCCCGCTTACTTCATGGTAGAATACATCGCCGCCGTCGAGCCCCAGTATGGCATTGCGCTGCGCCGTTCTCTCCTCGGCGGGCAGCATATCTGTAAACCCGGGGATGGAGCCCACCGCTTTCAGTGCGGCCAGCATCGCTTCCTGTGTATTCTTATTCTGGAAATAATGTACGTGATCCACTTCCGGACCTTCGTCGAAGAAGTAACGGATCTTCTCTTTGCGCCTGGCGCCGCAGTACATCGACCGGGTATCCACCACCAGGTCGTTTTCCTGCAGGTAGAATAATTTGCTGGCGATGATGAGCAAGGCTTTCAGATTGAACTTCATGCCGCAGTTTCCCGAGATCACCGTAAGCTGACTATCGGCCAATACATTCGCCGGGTTGTTGAGCACTTTCAAAAAAGGCGAATCGGGGTTCATCGCTTCCAGTCCGGGCAATTCGTTGGGATCGTTCTTGGTATCCACGGCGGCGGCTATCAGGGCTTTGAGTTCGGAACCGATAACGGCCGCGGCGCCGCCCGCCAGGCTCAGCAGGTTACAACTGATGTTGAGAAAATGATCGAGCCGTTTGGAAAGGATCGTAGTTCCGTAAGCCGGGCAGGCAACCCGTATGAATTTTTCGATGCGTATGTTTTTACCGGCCGCGAGTTTTTGCAATGCCCGGATATCATCCACATCCGTTTTACGGTTTGTCTTCTGCAGGTAGGCGATCTCCTCTTCCGAAAAACCCTTGTGCCCGTTACTGAATCGTGCCAGCACATCGCCCACCAGTCCGCCGCGGGAATGCGTGATGACATGCAGCGTACAGGTTTGCGGCAATTCTTTGAACAGGGCGATCACATTCTGGATCGGGCTTTTGGTCATCGTTTCGTGCTGCAGCCCGAAGATGTTGCCACCATAAGTATCCTGCATGTGCTTCCACAGAACCGAATCGCGTATCTCGGCAAAAGAACCCCAGGTGGATGAATTGGTACCATGTATAAAAAGCAGGTTGGGCCTGGCTGTTTCGGTAATTTTCCATTTACCCAGGTGAAAGCCGGGGTCGATACCGAACACGCCACTCTGGTTATTGAGCGCTTTCTTTTCGAGGGAAGCGGCGAGGTCGATCACTTTTTTGGCCACGGCTTTTTTGGCGAAAACATTGAGCAGTTTCAACGCGATGGTTCCCAGTCCCCGGTCGGATGAATCCGCTTCCAGGCTCATCGGTACGACAAATGCCTCGCCCGAACGGTTTGTACGGGCCGTCTGCGGAAAGAGGTCGTGGATGATATCGGCGCCGCCGGTCCAACTGGTGTCGTCTTCAAATATAAATTCGACCAGGTCGGTATCGCCTACCTGTATGGTATGCTCATCGGAAATGTTACGGGCTGTACTGAATACAATGGATTGTTTCAGCTCGAGGTTGTTGTTGCGGGCATTGTCCATTTCTTCGGCGCTGAACTCTTCCCGTTTGATACCGCGGATCGTTAGGTTACGCATAGCGTTTATTTGAGGGTTTACTGCATGAGGCTGGTCACAGGACAGGGAATAACCTGGTTGAGAGAGAAATTTCTATGGCTGAACAGCAGTGGGCATGCTCGTGGCAGAGCTGCCGGATGACAACCCGAATGTAGAGAATTATTCAGGAGAAAAAAAGCGAAGCCGGTTATCTTTTCCCCATCAGGCCCGGCATGCGGCCCATGGGCATCTTGTTCATCATCTTCATCATGCTTTTCATCTGTTCAAACTGCTTGAGGAAAGCGTTGAGTTCTGCGATGTCTTTACCCGAACCCCTGGCGATGCGTGTTTTGCGGCTGGGGCTGATGATATCGGGGTTGCGACGTTCTTCGAGTGTCATGGAGTTGATCATGGCTTCGATGCCTTTAAAAGCGTCGTCGTTCACATCCAGGTCTTTGATCTGCTTACCCACGCCGGGTATCATGCCCATCAGGTCTTTGAGGTTACCCATCTTCTTGATCTGCTGGAGCTGTGTTTTAAAATCCTCGAAGTCGAACTGGTTCTTGCGGATCTTCTTTTCCAGTTTCCGTGCTTCGGCCTCATCGAATTGTTCCTGCGCTTTTTCCACGAGGCTCACGATATCGCCCATGCCCAGGATACGCTGCGCCATCCGGTCGGGATAGAACACATCCAGTGTATCCATCTTTTCGCCGCTGCTGGCAAACTTGATCGGTTTGTTGACGGTGTATTTGATAGATAACGCCGCACCGCCCCGGGTATCGCCGTCGAGTTTGGTGAGCACCACACCACTGAAATCGAGCCGGTCGTTGAAGGCCTTGGCGGTGTTCACCGCGTCCTGGCCGGTCATGCTGTCGACCACGAACAGAATCTCCTGCGGACTCACGGCCGAGCGGATATTGGCCACTTCGGTCATCATCACTTCATCCACCGCCAGGCGGCCGGCGGTATCGATGATGATCACATTCTTATTTTTAGAGCGGGCTTCCTTGATCGCGTTCTGGGCGATGGAAACAGCGTCTTTATTTTCCCGTTCGCTGTAAACGGGCACATCGATCTGGCCACCCAATACTTCCAACTGATCGATCGCCGCGGGGCGGTAGATATCGGCAGCTACCAGTAAGGGAGATTTGCCTTTTTTGGTTTTGAGGTAATTGGCCAGTTTGCCGCTGAAGGTTGTTTTACCGCTACCCTGCAGTCCGGCGATGAGGATGATGGCCGGGTTGCCGTTGATGTTGAAATCACTTTCGGTGCCACCCATCAGTTCGGTCAGTTCGTCCTGTACGATCTTTACCATCTGCTGACCGGGGCTCACTGCCGTAAGCACTTTTTCGCCCAGGGCCTTGTCCTTCACCCGGTCGGTGAATTCCTTGGCGATCTTATAGTTCACGTCGGCATCCACCAGCGCCCGGCGGATGTCTTTGACGGTATTGGCAATATTGAGTTCGTTGATCCTGGCCTGTCCCTTCAGGTTCTTAAACGCTGCTTCCAGTTTTTCACTTAACGAATTGAACATATACGCGGTAATTTTTGAGGAGTGCAAAAATACGGAAATGAAGGCTGCCGGCAATACGCAAGTCGGCTTGCGTGCAGCACGCTTCAAAGGAAATGTCATCCTGAGCGAAAGCGAAGGATCTTATACGCTCCGAATGATAACAACGACAAGATGCTTCGTACCTCAGCATGACAATCCTGGTTTGAGTAGTCTATTGTGAATCCGGCTATCTCAGATACTCAGAAAAGCAATAATTTGCCTGCCCGATGTCGCTTTACAAAACTCCAGGCTATACGTTGATCGCCGACTGGCTGGCTCAAAACCAGCGCCGCCCCTTCCTGTTCCAGGAACAGGCCTGGGAGCAGATCATTGCCGGCAACAGCGGGCTGGTGAATGCGCCCACCGGATGCGGCAAAACCTATTCGGTGTTCCTGGGAGCGCTGATCCGTTTCATCAACGAACACCCGCAGGATTTCAGGAACAAAAAGAATAATGGATTGCAGTTGCTCTGGATCACACCGTTGCGTGCATTGGCCAAAGACATTGCCCGTGCCATGCAGGAAGTGATCGAACAACTGAACATGGCCTGGCGGGTGGGTATCCGCAACGGCGATACGGAGGTTAAGGAACGGGAACAGCAGAAGCGCAACATGCCCGAAGTGCTGATCATTACCCCCGAGAGTCTGCATCTCTTGCTGGCGCAGAAAAACAACGCCGATATTTTCAAACCACTCAGAACAATCGCGGTAGACGAATGGCACGAACTGATGGGCGGGAAGCGGGGCGTTCAGGTGGAGCTGGCACTTAGCAGGATTGTGAACGTTCAACGTTTAAAGTTTAACGTTCGATGTTCGGTATGGGGGATATCTGCAACGATCGGAAACCTGGAGGAAGCAAGAGATGTATTATTAAGCCCGGTGAAATTGCTGCACCAAAAATCTGATTTGAAAGCCCCTCCTCCGGAGGGATTTGGGGAGGCCCGGGGTTGGGGTGAGGTTATCAAGGCCGACCTGCACAAGCAAACCGCCATTCAGTCCATCTTCCCCGATGAGATCGAAAAATATCCCTGGGCCGGTCACCTCGGCATCAAGCTGGTGCATAAAATTATTCCCATCATCGAGCAAAGCACTACAACGCTTGTATTCATCAATACCCGGGGCATGACGGAAATGTGGTACCAGGCGATCCTGGATGCCGCTCCCGAACTGGCCGGGGCCGTGGCATTACACCACGGAAGTATTGAACAGGAATTGCGTTTATGGGTTGAGGAAAATCTTCACACCGGCAAACTGAAAGCGGTGGTATGTACGGCCAGCCTCGACCTGGGTGTCGATTTCCGCCCGGTGGAAACGGTGATACAGGTGGGATCGCCCAAGGGTGTTGCCCGGTTCCTGCAACGGGCGGGCCGCAGCGGCCACCGGCCCGATGCGAGCAGCAATATCTATTTTTTGCCCACGCACAGCCTCGAACTGGTGGAAGCGGCCGCCCTGAAAAAAGCGGTGGAGGAAAATTTCATCGAAAGCAAACCACCCATGCTTTTGTGTTACGATGTACTCATCCAGTACCTCTGCACCCTGGCCGTGGGCGATGGTTTCTATCCCGAACAGGTTTTTGAAGAAGTGAAAAGCACTTTTTGTTTCAGCGAACTCAGCAAAGAAGAGTTTCTCGAAATACTCCTGCACATCACCGCCGGCGGCAAAGCGCTCAATCAATACGACGAATACAAAAAAGTGGAAGTGATGCCGGATGGATTGTATAAGATCAACAGCCGGCGGATCGCCATGCGGCACCGGTTGCACATCGGCACCATCGTAAGCGATGCCATGCTGAAAGTGAAGTTCATGGGCGGAGGCTATATCGGCATGATCGAAGAATGGTTCATCTCGCGGCTGGAACCGGGCGATTCGTTCACCATCGCCGGCCGGAACCTCGAACTGGTGATGATCAAGGATATGACGGTGATCGTGAAGAAATCGAATGCCAAAAAAAGCATCATCCCCAGCTGGATGGGCGGGCGCATGAGCCTGAGTTCGAACATGGGCAAGAAACTCCGGCAGGCACTGGATACCAGCCAGAAAAAAAACCGCGTTGAAGAACTGCAGGTGTTGAAACCGCTGTTCAAACTCCAGCAGGAACTCAGTCATATCCCCAGGGAAAATGAACTCCTGATCGAACACATCGAAACAAAAGACGGTCATCACCTCTTCGTATATCCCTTCGAAGGCAGGCTGGTGCACGAGGCTATGGCGGCCATCCTGGCCTACCGCATCAGCCGCATCCTGCCCATCACCTTTTCTTTCGCTATGAACGATTATGGTTTTGAATTGCTGAGCGATCAGCCCATACCGGTCGATGATGGCAATGTATATGAATTGTTCAGCGAAGAACAATTGTTCGAAGACATCCAGAAAAGCGTGAACAGTTCGGAGATGGCCAAACGAAAGTTCAGGGATATAGCCGTCATCGGCGGGCTCATCTTCCAGGGCCTGCCCGGCGAAAAACAAAAAGCCCGTCACCTGCAATCATCGGCTTCGTTACTCTTCAATGTTTTTACCGAATACGAACCCAACAACATACTTTTGAAACAGGCCTATACCGAAGTGTTCGACCAGCAGATGGAAGAAGTGCGGCTGCGGGATATGCTGCAACGGATACAAAAAAGCGATATTGTTATCAAATGGCCGCAGCAACTTACCCCCTTTTGTTTCCCGCTGAAAGTAGACAGTCTGCGGGAGAACATGTCGTCGGAGCAACTCGAAGACCGGGTTCGGCGGATGCAGGAGCAATTGGAAAAATAACATGGCGTCATTTATCAAACATACCGTACGCAACAACGACTTCATCCTCCACGGCAACCGGACGGTTTTCTGGGAGCAGGAGAAGGCCCTCATCGTATCCGATCTGCACATCGGCAAAACCGGACATTTCCGGAAAAGCGGGATACCGGTTCCGCCTTCGGTTACCCGCGAAGACATGCAGCGGCTGGTCGACAGTATCCAGTTTTTCAAACCGGCGCGGCTCATCATCGTCGGCGATCTTTTTCACAGCCTCGAGAATAAGGAGCACGATTGGTTCCTCAAATGGCGGAATGATTTTCCGGGCGTCGAATTCATCCTGGTAAAAGGCAACCACGACATCATTGCCGATACCTGGTATACCAACGCGAACATTACCGTGGCGGAGAAAAGTTTGCGGCAGAACGGTTTCCTTTTCGTGCATCACATTGAAGATGTAACGGAAAAAGACCTGGAAGAAAATTATTGTTTCAGCGGACATATACACCCGGCCGTGGTCATCCGGGGGCTGGGCAAGCAATCGCTTCGCTTTCCCTGTTTCTATTTTACCGAACAATATGCGGTACTGCCGGCATTCGGAAAATTCACCGGCACCTATATGGTGGAACCATCGAAAAAAGAGAAAGCCTTTGCCGTGGTGAACAACAGCGTGATCCCGGTTTAAATACTGAAAGCGGTGTCGATGATCTGCGCCTGTTCTTTCGCATGCACTTTGGCGTAGCCGCTTGCCGTGGCGGCGCTCGCCTGCCGGCTGATGATATAGAAGTTGATATTCTTCAGGTTCATGCGCAGGAAGGTGGCGGCGCCCATGTTGAGCGGCTCTTCCTGTACCCAGTACCAGATCGCTTTTCCGTATTTCTTATACAGGGCATCCAGTTGTTTTTGCGGGAGCGGGTGTATCTGCTCCACCCGCACAATGGCCACATCGGTGCGGTTCTCTTTCTGCTGGCGCTCGGCCAGGTCGAAATAGATCTTGCCGCAGCAGAGCAATACTTTCTTTACAAGCGATGGATCGGCCGCCACGTCATCGATCACTTCTTTGAACCCGCCGCTGGTGAATTCTTCTTTCAAACTGTAGCTGCCCGGGTGACGGAGGTTCGCCTTCGGCGAGAAGTTCACCAGGGGTTTACGGAAGGGCCATGCCAGCTGGCGGCGCAACAGGTGGAAGAAATTTGCCGCCGTGGTCACATCCGTAACCACGAAATTCAGTTCGGCGCACATCTGCAGGAAACGTTCCATGCGTGCGCTGCTGTGTTCGGGGCCTTGTCCTTCGTATCCATGCGGGAGCAGCATCACCACGCCGTTCATCCGCTGCCATTTTGTTTCGGCGGCGGCAATGAACTGGTCGATGATGGTTTGAGCGCCGTTGCAGAAATCGCCGAACTGCGCTTCCCAGATCACCAGGGCATTGGGGTTGGCCATCGCATAACCGTATTCGAAACCCAGCACGGCATATTCGCTCAATAAAGAATTATAAATGCGGAACGGCGCCTGCTGTTCGGTAAAATGATTGAGGCGGTTGTATCCTTTGTTGGTATTCTCGTCGTAGATCACGGCGTGGCGGTGACTGAAGGTGCCCCGCTTCACGTCCTGTCCGCTCATGCGCACATCCTTTCCATCCACCAGCAAACTTCCATAGGCCATCAGTTCCGCCGTGGCCCAATCGATCTTCTTTTCATCGCTGAACAGTTTCACTTTATCCTGCAGCAGTTTCTCTACTTTACGCAGCGGCTTGAAATCGGCCGGCCATTTCATCAATCCATCAAAGAGTAACCGGAACTGGTCGTTGCTGATGGCGGTTACCGGCGAAGCATCAAAATCACCGGCTGTAGCCTTGCGCATGCTCTTCCATACGAGTTCCGGTGGCTGGTAGGTATACGGCAGCGGATTCTGTTTCACTTCATCCAGGCGTTCCTGCAGATCGGCCAGGAATTTCTGTTCCATCTCCTTGGCCAATGCCTGCGCATCGGCTTCGCCGTTCTGCATGAGGAATTGGGTATATACTTCCCGCGGGTTGAGGTGCTTTTCGATGATCGAATACAATTGCGGCTGCGTGAATTTGGGTTCGTCGCCTTCATTATGTCCGTGGCGGCGGTAACAAACCATATCGATGAAGATATCGCTGTTGAACTCCTGGCGATACAGGGTGGCGATCTGGCTTGCCTTCACCACGGCCTCGGCATCATCTCCGTTTACGTGGAGCACGGGCGCCTGAACCATGGCCGCGATGCTGGTGCAATAGTCGGCCGTACGGGCGTCGTCGAAATCAGTGGTGAAACCGATCTGGTTATTGATGACGAAATGAATGGTGCCGCCGGTGTAGTATCCCTTGAGCCCGCTCATCTGCAACACTTCATATACCACACCCTGCCCCGCTACCGAGGCATCGCCATGAATGAGTATCGGGAGTATCTTATCGTAATCGCTGTTGTAAAGTATATCGGCCTTGCTGCGGGCGAATCCGATCACAACGGGATCAACGGCTTCGAGGTGCGAAGGGTTCGGACTCAGTTTCAGGTGTATCTTCTTTCCATCGGCGGTTTCCACATCACTGCCGAAGCCGAGGTGGTATTTCACGTCGCCGCTGCCCATGGTGGTATCAGGCAGACTGTTTCCTTCAAACTCGCTGAAGATCTGCTCATAGGTTTTGCCCATGATATTGGCCAGTACATTCAACCGGCCGCGGTGCGCCATACCGATCACCACTTCTTCCACATTATTATTCGCGGAAGTGTTGATGATGGCATCGAGTGCGGCGATGGCAGTTTCGCCACCTTCCAGGGAGAATCGCTTTTGGCCGATGTATTTGGTGTGCAGGAATTTTTCAAACATCACCCCTTCGTTCAGTTTTTGAAGGATGCGTTTTTTCTGCGCCAGCGGAACCGGTTCCAGCATGGTCTTTTCGATGACCCTGGTAAGCCAATCCGATTTCTCCCGGTCGCCGATGTATTTATATTCCACCCCAAGATGGCCGGTATAACATTTTTTGAGGTGGTCGATGATGGTACGCAGGGTTGCCGTACCCAGCCCGATCAGGGAGCCGGCATGAAAGGTTTTATCGAGATCGGATTCGGTGAATCCGAAAGAAGCCGGATCAAGATTGGCGCCCCGGTCTTTTCGCTTGCGGATCGGGTTTGTATCAGCCAGCAGGTGTCCTTTGTTGCGGTAACGAAGGATCAGCCGGTAGGCCCGGATCTCGCTCATCCAGTCGATACCCGCCGGGGCGGCGCCATTTACAGGCGCATTTCCACTTACCGCTGTGCCGTTGGTAACGGCAAAATCGAATCCTTCGAAGAACTTGCGCAGATCCGCGTCGACGCTGGAGGGGTCTTTGACAAAGTCGTTATACAATCCTTCGATATAGGCAGGGTGAGAGCTGGTGATATACTGGAAATCCTTCATGGTGGTCAAAAAATGATTTGGGCAGTTTCTGCAGTTAAACAGGCTGCAAATATCGGTGAATTAGGCGGTTTCTGTGGCGGAACCGGCAGGCAATTTTCGGCAGAGCATGGCCACAATGCCGCTCAGCAGAACATAGCCCGAGAAATAATAAAAACCGGGTTCAAGGATGGCCCGGGTATTCTGCATGGCATTGGCACCCAGGAAGGCCACGAGGATACTTACGGCAAACACATCGGCCATGGCCCATTTGCTGATGAAGTCGACCAGGTGCCGCCAGCGGATATGGTGTTCTTTTACGAGCAGGATGTAATAGATGATCGCCGATTTAAGCAGGGGTATGAGGATACCGAAGAGCAGGATCAGGGTGAAGGGCCAGTAATTTTGATCGGTCCATAGCCGCTCGAGCAGCCCGAGTACACTTCGTTTTTCGTTGAACAGGTTGATATCCGCGAACAGGTGGATGCTGATATCGATCTGGAGTATATTGAGCACCCAGCCAAAACCCAGCAAAACAAGGGATGCGGTGTGCAAAACGAGCAATAAATACCTGTTCATGAGCCGATTTTGGGTCAAATTACGCAAATACGGGTCTTATTAAAAAATTTGTAGGCGTTCGTACCTGAATTTAAGGCCGATTCCCCTATCTTTGCAGCCCAAAATTTAAATGTAAATGGCAAACCATTCAGCAACCAAGAAAGACGTCCGTCAGAGCAGAAAGCGTAACGAGCGTAACCGTTATTACGGAAAAACCACCCGTAACGCCATCCGTGATCTTAAAGCGGCCGACAAAACAACGGCTGCCGCCGACATGCCTAAAGTTGCTTCCATGATCGATAAGTTGGCGAAGCGTGGCACCATCCACAAGAACAAAGCCGCCAACCTGAAGAGTAAGCTGGCCAAGCGTCTGAACGCTCTGTCTAAATAAGAATCCGACTTCGACACCATATTAAAAGCCTGTCAGTTCCACTACTGACGGGCTTTTTGTTGATAAATCATATCCCCTCGCACGCAATAAATGTCTACTTTTACCGCCCATTTACCGAAATCTATGATGCGGTTGCTTGCCATCCTTTTTTCAATCCTTTTTTGCCTGGGCGAAAGTTATTCACAGACAAACCCGGCTGCGCAAACCCTGCCGTTCAGTCTGACCACCCAAACCGGCGGCACCTTACCTGCCGGTGTTGCCATTCACCGTTTTGGCACTACCGCAGGCGCTATCCCTACCACCCGAACCCTGAGTCCAGGTAATGGAGACCTTCCCTACAACGCCAGTTCAACCGCAGGGGGGTGGAAAGATGAGGCAGCCAGCGGATTGAGTGTTCTGGCTTCGGGTTCACAATCGGCCGGTGCCTGGGTGGTGGCGATCAACACAACGGGTAAAACAAATATTCAGATCCAATGGACTGCCAGGCTTATCCTGCAGCAATCGGCCTGGGATAATAACGTAGCCCTTCAATACCGCATCGGAACTACGGGCAATTTCACCGATATCGGCACCACTTCTACTTATTCCAGTGCGGGACAGGTAGCTGGTCATTCCGCATCCTACAGCGAAGCATTACCCGCTGCCGCCGAGAACCAGGCAGTCGTTCAGATACGCTGGGTATACTGGGCCATCGCCGGTGGTTCGGGTTCCCGCGACCGGATAGCGCTGGATGAGATCAGCATTGCAGAAAGCGGGGGCCCCTGCACAGCACCGGTAAATCAGCCAACCAGCCTCGTATTTACACCGGCGCAAACATCGATGCAGGTATCGTATACCGCCTCCTCACCCGCTGCCAGCGGATACCTGGTGGTACGAAGTCTTTCAGCCACCCTGGGTGCAACACCGGTGGATGGAACCACCTATACGGTCGGGCAAGCACTCGGATCAGGTTTTATTGCCGACAACAGCGCAACCACCAGCTTCACCGATAATGGTCTTGCTGCCAATACCCTCTATTATTATTTTGTTTTCGCTTACAACAATACCTCCTGTTCGGGCGGACCTGCTTTCCAGTCAGCGAACCCGCTCACCGGTTCAGCGAGTACACTTCCTTTTCCACCCTGCACCAGCCCGGCAGATCCTCCATCCGGCTTGAACCTTACACCCGGCGGCACAACCATCACTGGTAATTTCACCCCTGAACTATCGGCCAACCGTTACCTGGTGGTTTATAGCCTGAACAATACCCTGAGTTTTACGCCTGCCGATGGAACAACCTATACGGCCGGACAAACCATCGGACCGGATAAGATCGTTTCCTATTCTGCCAGCACTTCATTCATCATTACCGGTTTGCTGGGTAATACAACCTATCATGTTTTTGTTTTTGCAGCCAATGGCAATTGCACCGGCGAGCCGTTTTACAATACAACCAGCCTTAACGGAACCTCCACCACACTCAATGGCGGACCGCCTGCCGGTTATTACGATGCCGTGGCCGCACTCACCTGCCAGAGTTTAAAGAACGGCTTGCGTACGATCATCAGCAACGGGCAGGTTAGTTTATCATACAGCAGTATTGATGATGTGCAAATGCCCATCGTAGATACGATCCGCAGCGACAACGGGCTCAGTTCGATCATCTGGGATATCTATTCAAACAATCCCACCGGTCCCGAACCCTTTACCTTTAACGCATCGCAAAATTCATCGGGCGGCTTCTGCGGTGGTACCACCCCTTCTTCAGAAGGCGGATGCTGGAATAAAGAACATACGTTTCCACGCAGCTGGTTCAAATTGTCTGGCTCCTCATACCAGCAACCAACGGAAGCCGATCTTTTCGTGGTTCGCCCAACCGATTCCAAGATAAACGGCAACCGGGGGAATATCCCTTACTCAACGGTAGGATCAACGAGTTACCAGTTTCCTACAGCCGGCGCTTTCCCCGGTTACCCGATGCCGCCCAACCCGGTATTGGACAAGATCGGCGCTTCCAATTATCCAGGTGTATCCGCTGCTTCGGCCTTTGAACCGCACGACGGTGTGAAAGGAGATATCGCACGCGGATATTTTTATATTCTCACACGTTACCAGAATGAATTGTCCAACTGGGTTTCCCTGAATGGCGCTACCGGTTTGTCGGTCGTGGCCGATGGAACCACGGGCGGTGGGTTGTATCCTTCCTTCCAGTTGTCGTACCTGCAGATGCTCTATGCCTGGCATAACCTCGATCCCGTGGATGCCAAAGAAAGCAACCGCAACGACCTGATCTATTCGCAGCAAAACAACCGCAATCCCTATATCGATCATCCCGAATACGTAGCCCTGGTATGGCAATGTACCGGTGTACTGCCTGTTACCATCATCGAATTTACGGCGCAGAAGAACGATGAGGAAGTTTGGCTGAAATGGTATGCCACCTACGAAACCCGTTTCAAACAATACGAGATCGAACGCAGCGAGAACGGGTCTTCTTTTTATAAAGTAGGCACACTGGAAGGACGAAACCTGGTTAACTATTCATTTACAGATAAGAACCTCCCGGCCGGCAATATCATTTATTACCGCCTGAAGATGCTGGATATAGACGGAAAATTCAGTTACAGCAAGATCGTTTCCGTTCGGTCCGGTATTCGTTTCTCCCATGCGCTGGTTTATCCCAATCCAACAAAAGGAAACCTTACCCTGGAACTTCCGCGGGCGCTTACCCAATCGGGCGATCTCATTGTTACCGACCTTTCCGGGCGAACCTTGATGCAACAAAAAATATCCGCCGGACAATCCACCTGTTCGCTCAACATGAGTCAATTACCGGCAGGCAGGTACATCATCCGGATCAGTAACGCATCGGTTTTGATCCGTGAATCTGTAATTGTAATGCAATAATAGCAGCGGGTTTTATACAAACGGCTTTTTCCAAAACCTGTTTTATGGTAGCTTGTCGACAAAATCAAACTGCATGAGAAGTCTTTTCCTCCTGTTACTTACTGTTTCTGTTTGCTCAACTGCGCATGCGCAGCAATGCCGGTTCGAGAAATCGGATGGAAAGGAAAGCGCCACCTATTTTGAGGCGATTGAATGGTACAGGAACCTTGATAAACAATCCGCACAGGTATTGGTAAAGGAAATGGGTATGACGGATGCCGGCTACCCGCTGCACCTTGTGTTGGTAAGCAAGGATGGAAAATTCGATCCCGGGCAATGGCACAAACAGAACAAAGTGGTTGTGCTTATCAATAACGGTATACATCCCGGCGAACCCGATGGCATTGATGCCAGCATGATGCTCGTGCGGGATATCGTCATCAAAAAAATCAGTTTACCGGATAATGTTGCGCTGGCCTTTATCCCGGTGTATAATATCGGCGGATGCCTGAACCGTAATTCCTATTCCCGCGCCAACCAGGATGGTCCGCTCGAATATGGCTTCCGGGGCAATGCCCAGAACCTCGACCTGAACAGGGATTTCACCAAATGCGATAGTAAAGAGGCACGGTCATTTGCCCGGCTTTTTCATTGGCTCGACCCGGAAATCCTCGTCGACAACCACGTGAGCGACGGCGCCGACTACCAGCATACCATGACTATGCTCACATCGCAATACGATAAACTGGGGGCCGGACTTGGCGGGTGGTTGCGGGATACGTTTGAACCCCGGCTTTACAATGGTATGCGTGATAAAAAATGGGACATGGTTCCTTATGTCAGTTTCGAAACCGGCAGCCCCGACAAAGGCATGATGATGTTCTACGATCCGCCCCGTTATTCTTCGGGATATGCCGCCCTTTTCCAGACCATTGGATTTGTTCCGGAAACACATATGCTCAAACCCTTCAAAGACCGGGTCCTTTCTACTTACGCATTTTCACAGACGATCATTGAGCAGGCTTCAGAAAAGGCCGGGGAACTGATCGAAGAACGAAAGAAGGCGAAAGCAGCTGTACGTTCCGCAGCCAGCTTTCCCTTGAGATGGTCGCTGGATACTTCTCACTACAGTTTTGTTACGTTCAAAGGATATGAACAGGCTTATAAACCCAGTGATGCCACCGGCCTCAACCGGATGTATTACGACCGCGGCAAACCATTTACGAAACAGGTGAGGTTCTATAACCGTTTCAAACCGGTTGACATCATCAATGCGCCTAAAGCCTATATCATCCCGCAGGGCTGGCATGCGGTGATCGACCTGCTGAAACTGAATGCTGTTACGATGCGGCAATTCTCCAACGATACCATCATCGAAGTGCAGGCATACCGGATAGATGATTATAAGTCGATGCCCAGGCCTTACGAAAAACACCACAAGAATTCATCTGTCAAAACAAGCATACTCACCCAGCAGATAAAGTTTCTGAGGGGGGATTATTATATCAGCCTTGACCAACCTGCCCGGCGCTACCTGGTAGAAATGCTGGAGCCCACCGGCGATGACAGTTTCTTTGCCTGGAATTTCTTTGACGCGATCCTCCAGCAAAAAGAAGGATACAGTGATTACCGCTGGGAAGACCTGGCCGCGGACGTACTTCGGGCCAACCCCGGGCTGAAAAAAAAGCTGGAAGAAAAGAAAGCAGCCGATCCGGCTTTTGCCGGCAATGGCTCCGCCCAACTCGATTTTATCTATAAAAATTCCCGCTACTATGAACCGGGACATAACCGTTACCCGGTTTACCGGTTGAATCCGTAACACCTGAGCATTAAAATCAGTTGATAATGAGAGAATTACTGTTATTCTGAACAATGGCGGCCCTTTTCCGTTCCCGCTTGCAAAAACCTGTAATTTTCATTCGTTAATTCTTCGGTATTAGCCTGTAAAGTCCTACCTTTGCTGCCCGTTCAAAAAAGGGCGGTTCAATCACATTTTTAACCAAAAATCAGGGAAATGAACAACTACGAATTGATGGTGATTTTTACCCCTGTGCTGTCTGACGACGACTTCAAAGCCGCTCAGAAAAAATATGCCGACCTCGTTGTAGAAAACGGAGGTGAGGTATTGCACTCTAATCCCTGGGGACTGAAATCACTGGCCTATCCCATAAACAAGAAGACCACCGGTCTGTACTGGGTTATGGAGTATAAAGCGCCATCCAGCTTCAATGAAAAGTTGAAAATTCAACTTTTGCGTGACGAATCGCAGATGCGTCACATGTTCACTGCACTCGATAAATACGCCGTCGAGTACAATGCAAAAAAGAGAAGTGGTGTAAAACAATCAGAAACCGAAAAAGCGGAAGCATAATCATGGCAAAGAACGAAATCAAATACCTCACTGCCATTAAGCAGGAGAAACGTCCGAAGAAATACTGCCGCTTTAAGAAAATGGGCATCCGCTACATTGATTACAAAGACGCAGAGTTTCTGAAAAAATTCATCAACGAACAAGGCCGCCTGTTGCCACGTCGTATCACCGGCAACTCGCTGAAGTATCAGCGCAAGGTGGGTGAAGCCATCAAGAAAGCCCGTCAAATGGCAATCTTGCCATACGTTACGGATCTTTTGAAATAATAATTTTTAACCACCCTAATCCGCCTGCCGGCGGAGAAAGACTGCCAGCTGGCAGTTTGGGTAAAAATGCAAAATCATGCAGGTAATATTAATCCAGGATGTAAACAATTTAGGCGGCGCCAATGAACTGGTATCGGTTAAGAACGGTTATGGCCGTAACTACCTGATTCCCCGTAAACTGGCTGTTGAAGCAAGCCCTTCCAACATCACAATGATGGAAGAAAAGAAAAAGCAGCAGGCGAAAAAAGAAGCGAAGTTGCTGGCTGAGATCAACAGCGTGATCGCTGTGCTGAAGGATGGAGCCCTGAAGATCGGAGCCAAAACCGGTACCAGCGGCAAGATTTTCGGCAGCGTAACTGCCGTACAGATCGCCCGGGCCATCCGCGATCAGAAAGGATACGAGATCGACCGCCGTCGTATTTCGATCATTGATGAAGTAAAGGAACTGGGAACCTACAAAGCGAAGATCGACTTTGGAAACGGAAACGAAACCGAAGTGGACTTTGAAGTGGTAGCTGAATAATCCCAGCCTACGATATGTGAAAAACGCCCGGAAATCCGGGCGTTTTTCTTTGTCCTTACCGTTCCCGTCTCCAAAAAATGACTGTTTTTCAAGCTTCTATGCCGATTTTTCATCGTTCTTCAATAAGAATGGTAAAATTTTGTTCCGATAATCAGAAAAGGCTGCTATCTTTAGGACCGTTAATGTTTTAGTTTCTTGCCATTGGCTGACCTGATTTCTGTAAGCATGTTCAGTTCATTGTTTTGACTAAGCCATTATAGAACATCATTTTTTTTATTTAAAAGTTTTACAATGAACATTTATGTTGGAAATCTTAGTTGGTCAATGACCGATGATGATTTAATGAATCTCTTTACCCAGTATGGAAGCGTAACCAGCGCCAAGATCCTCAAGGACAAAATGAATGGCCGCAGTAAAGGTTTCGGTTTCGTAGAAATGCCGGATGATGAAGCAGCCCGTACTGCCATCGCTAACCTGCATGAAACAGAAGTACAGGGTCGTAAGCTGATCGTTAATGAATCACAGCCTCGTCCGCAGGGTGAAGGTGGCGGTTTCAAAAAACGCAGCGGCGGCTTTGGCGGTGGAAACCGCGGAGGCGGAGGTCGTGGCGGCTACGGTGGTGGAAACCGTGGCGGCGGCGGTTACAGCAGAGACTATTAATCATATTGTCATATCATGCAATAAAAATCCTTTCGGTTGAAAGGATTTTTTATTTTCGGGCATTCGATAAACTTATAAACTACCGGTTATGGGAAAAGGAAGATTGGAAGCATTCAGCGACGGAGTGCTGGCGATCATTATTACCATTATGGTATTGGAAATGAAAGTTCCGCATGGCAGCAATTTAGATGCATTACAGCCATTGCTGCCTGTATTCATCAGCTATGTACTGAGTTTCATATACATCGGTATCTACTGGAACAACCACCATCACCTGCTGCAGGCCGTGAATCGTGTTTCGGGCTCAGCCCTCTGGGCTAATGTTCATCTTTTGTTCTGGCTTTCCCTCGTTCCTTTCGCTACCGCCTGGATGGGTGAAAATCATTTCAGCCGGTGGCCCGTCGTATTGTATGGATTCATTCTGTTCATGGCTGGCATCGCCTATTATATACTGGCCCATTGCCTGACCGGTATCCACGGAAAAGATTCGGAACTGGCCCGGGCGCTGGGTAACGACATAAAGGGGATACTGTCTGTGATCCTTTACCTGATCGGTATTGGCCTGGCCTTCATCAATCCCTGGCTGGGATTCTCCATTTACTCCGTGGTAGCGGCCATCTGGTTCATCCCCGACAGCAGAATTGAAAAGAACATCAAGCGTTAAAAGGAAAACCTCATTTGTGTTGCGGGTAAAATCCTCAGATCCTTCAAACTGTCCAGCGGACTGCATTTCTCAGAATTGACCACTTGTGCCACCCGCAGGTAGATGAGTGTGCTGAATATACTTGCATGACCTAATAGTTCTTTTAGTGTGACTATACTCACGCCGTCTTCCAGCAGGTGTGTTGCATAGGTATGGCGAAGGCTGTGCACGTTCACCGGCTTGCGGATGCCGGCCAGCAGGGCTGCCCGTTTTATAATCCACTGCACAGATCGTTGTCCATATTTAGATTCCGTCAATGTAAAAGTCCTATTGTATTCGGTGTTCCGGTATTTGCCTGTGAACAGCCAGTTTCGGGGGTGCTCGATTTCCAGGTATTTCTTAAGCAAAACAAGTAAAGTATTTCCCAAAGGAAGGTAGCGGTCCTTCTTCCCTTTTCCTTGCCGGATATGGAGTACAGCCCTGTTCAGGTCAATGTCGGTGATCTTTATGTTTCTGAGTTCGCCGCATCGCAACCCGCATCCGTATAAAAGTGCAATAATCACCCGGTGCCGTAAGCAGCGCGGGCAGTTCATCATTGTAGTGATCTCTTCTTTACTCAGAACGACGGGCAGTTTTTTACTGCGCTTGATCGGAGGGAGTTTAATCCGCAATTCGCCCATACCCTCCTGCCGGAATACAAAACGAAGTGAGTAAATCGAGAATTTAAAGCAGTTGTCGGACCCGCCTGTATACCGTTGCTTGATGGTGTAGAGATATTCTTCAATTTGTTCCGGGGTCAGTTCCGTAGGTACCCGGTTGAAATGAAGCGCCAGGGAGGCAAGGCTGCGTCCATAACTGGCAGTAGTGCTTTTAGCCCTGTCGTAGATTGTCATTCGCTGCAGAAATTTCTGATAGAACGGGGCAAAGCCCGGAACATTCTGAGAAGCCTGTTGAAGGATTGTCATAGTTTTTCAGGCAAAGTTCCGGTTTGGCGGACGGGTATAAAATAAAAAAGCCTCTCAGAAAACTGAAAGGCTTTAAATGAATATGGCAGCTACCTACTCTCCCGCATTGTGGTGCAGTACCATCGGCCATGAGGGGCTTAACTTCTCTGTTCGGAATGGGAAGAGGTGAACACCCTCGGCAAAACCACCATAAGTAGATTGAGGTATAAAACAAGGTTTCATATCTCGTAATAAGGTGACATATTGGGTAAGAAGTAAGTTAAGAGCAACAAAAGGTTATGATCATTTTTCGGAAGAAAAATAAAAAAATAAAGCTTACGGGCAATTAGTACTACTCGGCTTTGATGTTACCACCTTTACACCTGTAGCCTATCAACGTCATAGTCTCTGACGACCCTTAAAAGTAAACTCATCTTCTGGAAGGTTTCACGCTTAGATGCTTTCAGCGTTTATCCTGTCCGTACATAGCTACTCTGCATTGCACCTGGCGGCACAACAGATACACCAGCGGTACGTACGACCCGGTCCTCTCGTACTAAGGTCATGTCCACTCAATTTACTTGCGCCCACCACAGATAGGGACCGAACTGTCTTGCGACGTTCTGAACCCAGTTCACGTGCCACTTTAATCGGCGAACAGCCGAACCCTTGGGACCTTCTCCAGCCCCAGGATGTGACGAACCGACATCG
>JAFLBK010000005.1 GCA_017303335.1 Chitinophagales bacterium | reverse complement strand
GCTTACGTCTAGCCCCCAATTTTCAAGGCAGTTGGTTTGAAAATACAAGAGTAGTTTCTCGAAGAATCGATGATAACTGGACGATTCATGTCGAAAAGTCTGAGTACTAAGAAACAGCAGCTAACAAAGGCATTTACGCTATTGGGGCCTGACAAGCGAATTCTCGGCTAAAACTCAAAGCCAGGCATTAGTTCTGGGCCTGACCTGATCCTCAGACAAAATACCTTAATTTCAAATACACTAACCTAAAGGCATCGCCAACCGGGCGGATGCACAAATCCTCCCTCCAACAGCGTAAATGCTGGAGGCGTTAGGCGTAATTCGATGGCAGCGACATTGGTTGCTCCCTAAGTTTTGCAGGATGCTCAGCTCAGCAGTACAAATATTTTCAGACAGCGTTAAAGGAAGGACGCTTATCTGTGGCAGGCAACGACTGAAAGGAGTTGACTCTAAAAGTCGAGCGGCGATGCCGAGGAAAGCTCGCTTTCAATCGCAGCGGCGATCTCGACTTTTAGCGAAGTTCGGCGATTTATTCTACATACTCCCGGTTTTTTCAACAGGTTTTAGCGGGACTTTGCCCACAGATAACCGGACATTTTTAAAAGCTGTCTGACCATTGTACCTGCTGACCTGGATGCTACGACGCATCTGCTGCATCCTGACATTCTGAAGGTCACAGCGTAAATCGGCGATTTATCGCAATGACACATTCAAAACTTCGGGGCAACAAAACACTATGGAGCTGCCAGCATCGAACTACGACCGCTGGCACACAGCTCCAGCTTCGCTGCCTTCTGTGTGCCACGCGGTCTACGCCTAACAATGGCATTGACAGCAATGGGGGCTTGACACCCATACTTCAGCATAAAACAAAGCCAGGCAGCGGTCAGGGGTTGACCTGATCCTTGAACAAAATACGGTAACTTCAAACTCTTAACTTCTAAAGGCAACCAGCTGGGCAGACGAATAAAGCCTCACTCCCACTGCGTCAATGCTCTAACGTTAGCGGCGACCTAGTGTAACAGTCATCATAATACAGTCAAATGCGTAGGTGGACTCTTTTCTCAACTCTCATTTTGTATTCTATAGTATCGGTTTCCCAGATACAACTGAATTATGGCGACAAAACATTTTCATTTACGCTGTTTGTTGACAGTACATTGACTGGCGACAGCGTCAATTATGATTGTGTAATAAAATCAATAGTTGTTACACGACTTAAAGACGGTAAGCAAATCCAAACAATCATACCTGACGAAAACTATACAAGTTGCGGATTACCTCAGGACCAAATTTTTATCATTGAAGACATAAACTTTGACGGCTTTAATGACATTAGATTATTGCAGTTTCTCCCGGCAGCTCCCAATTTGCCCTATTACTATTGGATATATGACCCAGCAACACAAAAGTACCGGCGACAAAGAGCGTTAGAAGAAATTACATCGCCAGAGTTTGACTCAAAGACAAAACTCATTTACTCCTTTTGGAGAGGAAGTTGTTGCGACCACGGGCAAAGTACCTACAGATATATTAATGGTAAGCCTACATTAATCGAGGAATCAGAAGTAAAAGAAGAAGGTGAAAAAATCATAACGACACTCAAAAAGCTTGTGAACGGTAGAATGAAACTTGTAAAAAGGACTGTTGAAAAAGTCGATAAACAATAATTGGAGACTACGAAAGGTACGCCGCTAACAAAAGCATTTACGCCATTGGGGCCTGACAAGCATATTTTCAGCCAAAACCCAAAGCCAGGCTTCAGTTCTGGGCTCGACCTAGTCCTAAGACAAACCACCTAAATTCAAATATACAAACCCTAATAGCATCACCAACCGGGCGGACGTACAAATCCTCCCTCCAACAGCGTAAATGCTCGAACGTTAGCGGTCATGCTATTCCTAAGAAAATAAACTACTCTATGAAATCCATAATTCTTCTTTGTATTTTTATTTCTCTCGTTAATTTCTCTTATGGACAAAGAAAGATGAGATGTACTAATTGTGTCCCAGTGATACTCACCAATACAACTCCAATAATAGTCAAATGGGTTACCAATCTAAAAGGAGATTTCTCCTTTAGACATAAGTGGGAATATCCAGAGGGTGTTTATAAAAACAAATACGGGCAATTAATATGTGATGGCCTATGTCCTAATGGAGCTGAAAACATGCTTGATCATAATAGAAAAATATTAAAGGATTCCCTCAAAGCTTTTTACAAAATTCTAGACACCACACATCTCTATCACTCTATTTCCTGTACAGCCTGGAGTTATGAGTGGTCTGGAACTGACTTTATCGAGACTACAAAAACATCTTTAGATACTTTCTTTTTAAAAACCGCATTAAATGTGGGCACACATTGCAGTTTAGAACTCGTAATAGTTGGAGACACTTGCTTTCCAGTCATTAATCTAAACAGCGTATTTCAAAACCATGGGGCGGTATTTTACTGCAAAGAAGGGTATATAACGATTGATGAATCATTATGGCAAAAAGGAATTGTGAAAGCGGTTTTTGAGTTCAAGTTTAGGCATGACAAAGATTCAGAAATGCCAATGTTCTGGAAAGGTAAGATTTATTCAAAGATCAATCCGGAAAGCACGAACCGCTAACACGGGCATTGGCGGCAATGGGGGCTGGACAAGCCAATCTCAGCTTTAAAACAAAGCCAGGCAGCGGTCAGGGATTGACCTGGTCCTTGTACAAAATCCGGTAAATTCAAGTTTTAAAATTCTAAAAACATTCGCGGCCGGGCAGACGAACAAAGCCTCACTCCCACTGCGCCAATGCTTCAACGTTGGCTGCAACCACATATAATATCTAATACTAAAATTATGAATACGAGATTTTCAAGTCTATTGGTACTATTATTTTCTTGCACCCTTCTATATGCTCAAAAAAACGCTGAGGAACAAGCCGTTGTCGATGAGGGCAAAAGATTATACGCCTCTGAGATGGCATCTTGGTATGGTACGGATATTTTTCTAGAAAGATTTCCAGAAAAGAGAAACGACATCGGAGGTTATTTTTCTTATGTAGCCAACGGTGTTGCTACTTGCGTCTTTTTTTCAAAATCTCCTTCTCCAAGAGTTCTAACCGCTATCTCATTTGATAGCACCTATTCTGTCAATTCAGCTATTGTTGATACAAGCAATCGGCCATTATCGAGTTTTGAAACTGACATGAGGCTGATTCGCACTTCGGCATTAGAGCTTGTAAATAATGACACATTCTTTGTATACTACAATAACACAAATTATAACTTAATACCTCTAATTGATGGTAACTCTAAGAAGGTCTATATTCTAACTGCACCAAAAGAATCTGGCGCTGTTATATTTGGCAATGATTATTTGATAGTTTTTAATGAAGCAAATCAAGTAGTATCAAAGAAACGACTTCATGCGAACATAATAGTAGCAGAAAATTCAACTGAGAATAAAGTAGATGGCAAAGATGTAGTTGGTTCTATGCATACACATCTTCCGGAAACTGGTGATTTAATAACATCAACGGACATTTGTACGTTAATGCTATACCAAAATATAGCTGGGTGGAAATCTTACATGGTCATAAGCGAAAAGTATATGAATGTTTGGACCTGCGCCTCAAATAGTCTCGCTGTCATTCCTAGGCCGGCTGACACAAAATCAAATGAAGAAAAAACAAAAAAGAAAAAGAATAAGTGATCTAAAAGATTCAGGTGATGTGGCTTCAGCCAACACAGGCATTGGCGGCAATGGGGGCTAGACACCCATACTTCAACATAAAACAAAGCCAAACAGCGGTCTCAGGGTTGACCTGATCCTTGAGCAAACCGGCTTAAATTCAAGTTTTCAAATCCTAAAAGCATCCGCGGCCGGGCAGACGTACAAAGCCTCACTCCCACTGCGCCAATGCTTGAACGTTAGCCGGCAGTGGTTGCTTTACTGGGCGACAGGAACCAAAATTCAGCAGTAAATCTTTGTTTAGCTTTTGTTCAGACCTCATTAAATAGTTAGGCGAAAAGAGTATTTGAATCGAAGGGTGGCTCGGGTCAATCAATTTAACTTCAGTACATGCACAGCCACGCCCGGCAGTTGCACCTTGATTAAGCATTTTTATCTAAGCGAAGACCACCGACCGGCTAACAAAGGCATTTACGCTATTGGGGCCTGACAAGCGAATTTTCAGCTAAAACTCAAAGCCAGGCAGTAGTTCTGGGCTTGACCAGATCCTTAGCCAAAACACCGTAACTTCAAATACACAAACCCTAAACAGCATCGCTAACCGGGCGGACAAGCACCTCCTCCCTCCAACAGCGTAAATGCTGGACCGTTATAGGCAACCGCCACACGACACATCATGCGTATACTGAACCTTTTTTTATTTTTGACTCTCTCTTTTGCAACTTTTGGACAAACAAAGAATCCGTTTCTTAAACTCAAGTTCGACAAAGTTGTGTTTTATGACTTCGAGGGAATTGGTGAAAAGGGTTCGCAAATAGTAGACAATAATGGAAAGTCTGTACAAAAAGTTATTAAGCAAGTCCAACTTGACACTTCAACTATATCAAAACTTAACTTAAAACTCGGTGACAGGAAATCTTATGGGAATGTTACAGCTTCATGCTTCGATCCTCATTGCGGATTTGTTTACTTTCTAAATGGAAAACCTGTTGCACAAATATTAATCTGCATTGATTGTAATAGACTTAGATCCGACATTGATATTCCAGCTAAAAAGCAAGGTAAGCAAGGAACTGGAGCAGACGCTTACTATATTGCTGATGGCTTGAGCAAATCAATGAGAAAGTTCATTAACGGACTCTTGCTAAAACATAAGTTTACTCATCAAATCGAACTTGGCTCAAGCTTCGACAAGTAGCGGCATGCCTATAACAAAGGCATTGGCCGCAATGGGGGCAGACAAGCAGATTTAAGCTTCAAAACAAAGCCTGGCAGCGGTCTGGGGTTGACCTGATCCTTGAGTAAACCGCCTAAATTTGAATTCCTAAATTCTAAAAGCACCCGCGGGTTGGGCAGACGTACAAAGCCTACCTCCCACTGCGCCAATGCTTGAACGTTGGCTGCTATGGTATAGCGACACTCAAATTAAGCGAAAAAAGCAATGAGACTTGACACAAAATCCAAAGCTGACATAAGGTTTTTTACATATTATTTCGTTAATGGTACACTTAATTTTGACTTAATAAGAAATCAATTAAAGACTTTCTATCTTGACTATTTAGAAAACAATCCAAGACTATTTTTTGAGTCATTCTGCATTTTTATAAATCATAAAATAACGACGGCTGACATTGACACTATGCACAAGAGAGTCGCTGAGTATATGTGCAAAACTATAGAGCCAAACAATTTTACACATTTGGACAATTTTCAAAATTGGGAGCTTGACTTTAAATTTACTGGGACAGACTTTCCAAGTTGTTTTAAAGACTTTGCTTACCGATTGGCTTTTGACAAAATTGAAAGAGTGGCAAAGTCAGAACAAATTTTTAAGAAAAGTATTTTATATGGAGCAACTTTTTGGGAAACCGTTTTTGCAATCTGGGCTAACAATTTACAAATTGAAAATGGAATTGTTATAAATCAAGAGTATGCAATTGAAAGGGCCTCTTTATGGTTTTTTAACCCAGAAATTTTTGAAGACTGGGAAGTAGAATTGGAAATGTAGAAAACCACAGCAGCCAACAGCGGCATTGGCGGCAATGGGGGCTTGACACCCATACTTCAGCATAAAACAAAGCCAGGCATCGGTCAGGGGTTGACCTGATCCTTCAATAAAACGCAGTAAATTCAAATTCCTAAATTCTAAAAGCATTCGCGGGCTGGGCAGACGAACAAAGCCTCACTCCCACTGCGCCAATGCTTGAACGTTATACGCCATTAATAAAAGCAAAGCACTATGAAACAGAAATTTTTAATGATTGCATGCTTATTATTAATCATTTCAAAATGTTACTCTCAAAAAACTTACTTAACGCTAGATAGTCTTGAAGCGTCTTTTGACACGGTTGAACACACAGTAGCAATCCCATGCCAATGGGTTTCGGAAAGAAAACTTAAGGAAAACGGGAAGCCATTTTTTATTGACAAAGACTCAACAAGATTAGAATTTAGTTTTTTTAAGGCAAATAGTTTACCATTCTTTCGTCTGATACAAACAGATTTTGAGACAGTAACAGCTTATTACAATTGGAAATCCATTGAAGCAAAATATAAAGATATTGCCTTTGCCAAAGTTGAAGAAGATAAAGAAAAAGGATTTGCAATATTTAAAATAACTGATGCATCAGGCCTTTATTATTATTTATTTGCCAGAAACCAAGGCGTCGCCTTCAGCATCAAAATTTTCAATAAAGCTATGCCAACAGCAGCTCAATTAGATAATTTGCGACTACTTTATAGATTGAACAAAGATTAACGGCGTATAACAAAGGCATTTACGCTATTGGGGCCTGACATGCGAACTTCAGCATAAACCCAAAGCCAGGCATTAGTTCTAGGCTGGACCTGATCCTCAGACAAACCGCCGTAACTTCAAACTCACAAACACTAAAAACATCGCCAACCGGGCGGACGGAACACCTCCTCCCTCCAACAGCGTAAATGCTCGAACGTTAGCTGAAATAACAAAAGAAAGCAGAGCATAAATAAGCCTCTATGAACTTTATATTGGTTAAAGCTTCTTTGCAGCACAAAAAAGTAATCGAAAATTTAATGCAGTTCTACTACTATGATTTTTCTGAGTATGTTAAACATGATGTAGAATCAGATGGGCTATTCCCGCCGTATCCAAATCTGGAAGATTACTGGACTAGCGAGAATGCTAAATTCCCTTATATAATACAGAAAGAGTCAAATTACGTAGGTTTTGTTTTGGTTAAACGCATTAATACAGAGAATCAGAATCATTTTTCGATAGGCGAATTTTTTATATTAAGAAAATATAGACGTGAGGGAATTGGCAAGGCCGTAGCCAGTAAAATTTTCAATTTACATAGAGGCATTTGGGAAGTTTATCAAAAAGAAAGTAATAAACCTGCTCAAGAATTTTGGAATAAAACAATTTCTGCTTATACAAAAGGCATATTCAGGGAGCGGCAAGAAGATGGAAAAGTAATTCAGAACTTTGAGAATTTATAATCTCTAAAACTAGTTACTTCAGCTAACAGGGGCATTAGCGGCAATGGGGGCTTGACATCCATACTTCAGCTTAAAACAAAGCCAGACAGCGGTCTTGGGTTGACCTGATCCTTGGGCAAAAACGGTAACTTCAAACTCTTAACTTCTAAAGGCATCGCCAGCTGGGCAGACGTACAAAGCCTCACTCCCACTGCGCCAATGCTTGAACGTTATAGGCAACCCTACCAAGCGACAGTTCCCTATTTGACAGACGACAAAATATTTCAACAGCCCATCGCACATTTTGGCACATTTGCAAGCACACAAACCTTGACACAAAGCCAACTTGCAAAAGAGCCAAAATTTTCCCAACACCGCAACCTTCAACTGGACACAAGCCCTATCTTTGCGACAGTGAAACTTTTTACATTCATATTCTCATTTTATATTTTGTTCCTCTCAACCGTTCCATGTTGTGCGGTTGACAATTGCAATGATGACGTTCAACAAAGCCAAACATCCGACAGGCATGAACATAATGACGGGTGCAAAAATTGTTCACCCTTTACCTTATGTGGCAATTGTGCTGGCTTTACTTTTATTGCAAACAGTTTGCAGGTTGACACACCACAACAATTTACACAGCAAACCTTTTCAGGCTACATTCAATCCTATCTTCCTCAATACGTTTCTTCTTTTTGGCAACCGCCAAGATTAGGTTGACACATACTTATTTTTTGACACAGTATTTATTAGCCTAATTTTAAAATGATGAAATTTATATTTATCTATTGCATAGCGATGCTATGTAGTTTCACTATATACGCACAGCATACTTTCAAAGCAATTATTAAAGATGCAGAAGCAAATCCATTGCAAGGTGCAACAGCAAGTATTAAAACCCTTAATAAATCTGCAATTGCAGACAGTAATGGAATTGTTACAATTAAAAATATACCAACAGGGAAGTTTGAAATTATATTTTCCCATGTTGGCTTAGAAGAAAAAACTATTGAAGTTCAATTTCCCATTGCGACTGACAGCCTTTTGGAAATTGCCCTACAAGAAACAGAACATGAAGAAAACGAAGTCATTGTTACTTCAACAAGAACCAGTCGTTCCATTGCCAATATTCCTACAAGAATAGAAACCATATCAGGCGAAGAACTGGAAGAAAAAGGAAATATGAAACCTGGAGACATACGAATGATGCTGAACGAAAGCACAGGTATTCAAACGCAACAGACATCTGCAACGAGTTACAATTCCAGCATACGCATACAAGGGCTTGATGGAAAATATACGCAAATCATTCGTGACGGCTTCCCTCTGTATTCAGGTTTTTCAGGAGGTTTGGGTTTATTGCAAATTGTTCCGCTTGACTTAAAACAAGTAGAAGTAATCAAAGGCAGTTCATCTACTCTTTTTGGGGGCGGAGCAATTGCAGGATTGGTAAATCTTGTTTCAAAAAATCCAAAAGAAGAAAGAGAATTAAATTTTCTTGTCAATGGAACATCAGCATTAGGACTTGATGCAAGCGGTTTCTATTCGCAAAAGTTTAAGAAGGCGGGAACAACAGTTTTTGCATCATATAATCATGGTACAGCTTACGACCCTGCAAATATTGGTTTAACAGCAATTCCAAAATTTGACCGTTACACTTTCAATCCAAAACTATTTTTTTACTTCAACAAAAACACAACAGCAAATTTCGGAGTGAACGCAACTTATGAAAATCGCATTGGTGGCGACATCAAATACATTGAAGGGAAAGGCGACAGCACACATTCAAACTTTGAAAAAAATAAAACCAAGCGTTACAGCACACAACTTTCTTTTGAACATACAATAAATGACAAAGCAAAATTCAGTCTTAGAAACAGTGTGAGTTATTACAACCGTTCCATTCAAATTCCTGACTACTTATTTTCAGGGCTACAACTTTCATCTTACAGCGAAGTAAATTTTAATTACAAAAAAGAAAAATCTGAATGGATTAGCGGAATAAATTTTCTTACCGATAAGTTCACACAAGACAAACATGACACCATTATTCCAGTCAACTACAATCAAAATACAATTGGAGCATTTGTCCAAAACACATGGAACGCTTCAAGGACTATAACACTTGAAACAGGTTTGCGTGGCGACTATCAAAATGACTATGGCTTTTTTCTTTTGCCAAGGTTTTCTGCTTTATTCAAAATCAATAATCATCTCACTTCACGAATTGGTGGAGGATTGGGTTATAAAACGCCAAACGTATTTACTGAGGATGCAGAAAGAATTCAATTTAAAAATGTATTGCCGATTGATATTAATAATCGGACAGCAGAAAAATCTTATGGAGGAAATCTTGACATTAACTACCGTACAACTTTATTCAACAATAAAGTTTCGTTCAGCATTAATCAACTTTTTTTCTATACCAGAATTAATAATCCATTAGTGTTGACACAGCTCATAAATGGCTATTATGACTATTTGCAGCCAAAAGGATTTATTGACACAAAAGGAATTGAGACAAACGTTAAACTCACTTACAAAAACTTCAAACTTTTTATTGGCTACACTTTCGCAGACGTAAAACAACATTATACGACAACAACAGAATTCCCCCTTGTTGCAAAACATCGTTTGAATAATGTTTTAGTTTATGAAATTGAAGACAAATTGAAAGTAGGTTTAGAAGCATATTATTATTCACCCCAAAAACTTAATGACGGTGCAACAGGAAAAGCATATTGGCTCACAGGATTTATGATTGAAAAACTTTGGAAACACTTTTCAATCTTCGCCAACTTTGAAAATTTTATTGACACACGACAAACAAAATTTGACACGATTTATACAGGAACAATTACAAATCCTGTTTTCCGTGACATCTATGCACCTGTTGACGGATTTGTTTTGAATGGCGGGTTTAAAATTAAACTGTAACTCGCCGCCACACAAGGCACACACATTTGCAAGGCACACTTGGCAAGACACAAAGCCAACCTTGCAAAAGTGTGCGCCTTTTCCTACGCACCGTTCACTGTTGAACACTTGCATTTAATGACGGAGAAGGGTATGCCTATAACAAGTGCATTTACGCTATTGGGGCCTGACAAGCGAACTTCAGCATAAACCAAAAGCCAGGCATCAGTCTTGGGCTGACCTGATCCTAAGGCAAATCACCGTAATTTCAAACATACAAACCCAAACAACATCCCCAACCGGGCGGACCTAACACCTCCTCCCTCCAACAGCGTAAATGCTCGAACGTTATACGCCATTTAATCGAAACACTCCAAATGTTGAAGGACTTAATAAAAAACATCATTCGTCAAAACAAATCTATTGTTGACTTTAGAAATCAGACTAGTGAAAAATATCAAAATGGAGAAGAGGTTATTCAATTAATCACTTCAGAATTAGAAACCACTAAGTTTAATCCACAAATAAGTCAAGATCTCGCCGAATTACTCCAATTATCTGATGATGTCAACTTAAATACTCAGTTTGACCTCACCGATATAAGTAAACTATATGACAGTTTAAGAAAATTGCAAGAAGCAAATCTTGATACTTTCATTGAATCAGCTCATTTTGAATTTTCAGTTATGGACAATCCCAAAAAAGCGAAAGACATTGCTGATGAAGGCATCCAATTGGCAAAACAGAAGTTGGAGGAATTAGAGGCGCTATTAACAAAAATTGATGAAGAACTTAAGTAACGGCGTATAACATAGGCATTTACGCTATTGGGGCCTGACAAGCGAACTTCAGCATAAACCCAAAGCCAAGCATTAGTTCTGGGCTGACCTGATCCTCAGACAAACCACCTTAAATTCGAACTCACAAACACTAAAAACATCGCCAACCGGGCGGACCTAAAACCTCCTCCCTCCAACAGCGTAAATGCTCGAACGTTGTGCGTCACTTTAGACAGACCCTTCAATGAAAAAAATCCTTCTCAGAACACTAAAACTTGTTGTAGGACTTTACATTCTCATTTGCATCCTTCTTTACTTTTTTCAGGAGAAGTTGATATTCTTTCCTGAAAAATTAGAAAGTGATTACAAATTTACCTTCGACCAAAAATTTGAAGAAGTAAGTATAAAAACAACTGACAGCAAATTTCTAAACGCAATTCTTTTTAAAGCAGACACCTCAAAAGGCGTAATATTTTACCTGCACGGGAATGCTGGTTCTTTACGTTCATGGGGTAACGTGGCAAAGACATATACAGACTTGCACTACGATGTTTTTATGTTGGACTACCCAGGTTATGGTAAAAGCGAAGGAGCAATTAATGGACAAAGTGATTTTTTTCAAGATATACAAAACGCTTATGACACATTAAAAACTAAATATTCTGAAGACAGAATAATAGTTTTGGGCTACTCAATAGGAACAGGACTTGCGGCGAAAATCGCATCTACAAACAACCCACGACTTTTGATTTTGCAAGCACCTTATTACAGTTTGACCGACATGATGCGACACACTTATCCGATTATTCCGACTTTTATTTTAAAATACAAATTTGAGACAGATGAGTATATAAAGAATTGTAAAATGCCAATTGTAATTTTTCATGGCGACCAAGATGAAGTAATTTATTATGGTTCTTCTTTAAAGCTGCAAAAAGAATTTAAACAGCAAGACACACTTATCACACTTCATGGACAAGGACATAATGGGATGACAGACAATCTTGATTATAAATTGGATATTCAAAAAATTTTGACACGATGAAAAGCGAACGCACAACAAAAGGTTTGCCGCAAGGCTGGCGGACGTGATAACAATCGTCAGTTGTACTACTATCAGCCAATATCGGGCTTGACCGAATTCTATTTGGCGTTTAGTTGTTAACTTCAACTTCAGTTTTTAAATCGGCTTCAGTTGCCGGGCAGACAGTTATAAAATACCAGCCCTGCGGCAAGCCTCGAACGTTGTGCGTCACTTTGTATAGACATTGAAAACCCTTTTTAGCATATTGATCTTATTTGCATTGTTGCTTGGCTTAGGATTTAGAACAGCTATAAACCCAGTTTATATTACCGGCTATATAAAAAGAGGCTTCTCAGATACATCAATATCGCTTTCTCAGATTCCCATTATTGTGAAAGGTGATAACAAATTGCTGGCAAAAGCTCTCACTAATAAAAACGGAGTTTTCGAAGTGTCTTTTGCTCCTGACAAGGAAAAGTCATTTGATTTCTTTGCTGCATACATGGGCTTTGACACTATTCTTATTGCTTCGGTGAAAATGTTCGAAAGTGACACCCCATCTATGACATTTCTTCTACCAGCCAAACCTAAAAGAAACACACTAGGACAAGTTGTTTGCCTTAAATGTAGAAAAGCAGATAAAACCTACAAGATCAGATATGGAGATGCCTTACCAACTACCGAAAGGCAAATCCTAGAAAATGGTGATACAGTTTACTCTCCCATTGTTGATGGACATTATAATGCTGGGCATTGTGTGGCTGGACTTGCTCGGTATTATTGTGACAGAGATAAAATCAGGTTCTAAATCTACAAAGCGAACGCACAACAAAGGCATTTACGCTATTGGGGCCTGACAAGCCAACCTCAACAAAAACTCAAAGCCAGGCTTCAGTTCTGGGCTGGAAAAGATCCTAAGACAAAACGCGGTAATTTCAAATACTCAAACCCTAAAAGCATACCAACCGGGCGGTCGTACAAATCCTCCCTCCAACAGCGTAAATGCTCGAACGTTGTGTGTAATTTTATGAGACCTCTATTTTTCATAGCAGCATTTGTTACGGCTTCCTGTTACGGGCAGACTTATCAGAGATTTTCCGAATTCACAACTAAACAATTGCTGACACATCAAATTGAGCTTTCACAGTATTACAACAATTTTCAGAAGCTCATTTTAAAGAGGGACACTGCTTACTTAAAAGAAAAGCTGACAAAAATCAAAGCGGACAAAGTTTACATAATTGAGGGTTACAATTTTGAAACAAACAAATACAGCATTTTTGAAGAATATAAACTTGATAATTCCTCTTTTCTCCTTCTCGGTAACAGTATTTTCTTCTTAGACAAACTTCCTCAAGTATTTTCAGGGAGTTTATTTCTTTATGACTCAACTGTCTTATCAAAGAGCATCTCAATTATTGACACAATTTTTCCAAGAAAGTATAGATATGGCGCAGGTTGTGTCATTTCCGACACTACATTTAAGATATTTGCTGACCTCGAAACTAAAGCAAAGCAAGACGGAATTGTAATTGAAAAGTACTGTAGGGTTGAAACATTAATTGATAACAGAACTAATATGATTTCCGTCAAATACCTATTTCCTATAAAGGGGCAACGAGAGTTTGAAAGTCAAGGTGTTGGTATGTTAACTGACTATCCACCAGGTTTAGACTTTTGGCTATTTGCGTCACCTTACTATGTTGACAAGTAAAACTACACACAACATTGCTTTTACGCTATTGGGGCCTGACAAGCGAACTTCAGCTATAACTCAAGACCAGGCATCAGTTCAAGGCTGACCTGATCCTCAGACAAACCACAGTAACTTAGTACTCACAAACCCTAAAAGCATCGCCAACCGGGCGGACCCAACACCTCCTCCCTCCAACAGCGTAAATGCTGGGGGCGTTGTGAGCAATGACAAATACAGTTTCCCTAAACTATGGTAGCAGCTTAAAAAAGTAAGACATCAACAATAATCCTATTATTTCTCATGGTAACTATCCCCCTCACTTGGTGGGCTTGGTCTTATATTCGCTGGTATAGGTTTCGCAAACATGAAATTTATTCAGTAATAATAAATTCAGATGATTGGTGGGGGAAATCTGTTCAATTCTCTTTTAAAGATGGCTATTCCTTTTATGTTGCAAGACCGCAAGAGAGTAAATTCCAAGTTGGAGATTCTGTAAGCAAAACTTCTAACAGTACTGTTGTAACTATTTTTCGAAAAGACTCAATTGGGAATTTCAAGTACATATTCAGTTATGATACTTATAAATGAGTGTCACTCCACAAAACATAATATTGCTTTTAAAAACAATGATCCTAAATGGATTCATGAATTCATCTTCTCACACTAATTAATTATCTAGAGTTTCCGAAAACAACCGAAATTCCTATTCAATAACCTGCATGGATATAGAATTTACCCCTTGGAAAGTAAAAATTTCGAAGCCCTTTAGCCAAAGAATATTAACCTAGGAAAACCACAAACTGTATATATTTGGCACAAAATCGCATACCGTTAAATTTGAAAATTACGCCCACATTACATAACAGAACAAACCCGGCACACACTGCACCGGTTTCTGAAGTGTATCAATAATAATCTGCTGATTTTACCCCCACCGTCAGAATCCCAGGCACACCATGTGTATACCATTGGCCCTCGTGCTTGCTGGAAATATTCAGGCCTTTTCCCTTGTTTTCACTTTACATATCAGCTTATATAAAGCTGTAGTATTTCCATGCACTTTTTCGCATGTGAGATTTTCATTTAAGTTCGGAATAATGCTATCCAACATTGAATAGTGCTTTTTGAAACAATGCTCGAATAAAAAGCTTTACATGAATCATAAATATTCACGTGAAATCATGTGAAATCACGTGAAATCATGTAAAGTACATAGCTGAATACCTTCAATTCCATGAATTTCAAATGAAAACTGTTTACTGACTGTTGGAATTAATTGTATTTCCAAATCCACTATCGCCATAGTAAACTTCAGTCTTAATATTGCTTTTATGTTGCTCATAAGATTCTCCATATTTTTCATTACAATAACCATTTCTCCATATGTTATTATACAAATCATTATGACTTGAATCATACGTTGAATTTTGCTGCAATTTATTCAGCAAATAGACTACTGTAAATAGGCCTATTATTCCCATACATACACTCAACATGATTAATTGTCTTTTCGCTTCGTGAGCCTTGTTCATTTGGAGTAAAGACTCCATCAATTGATTATTGTTCATAAATACAGATTAAATGTTTATTGGTTTTTGGATTAGATACAATACGGTATCTCAGAAAAATGGTGGTCAAGGTGCCATCACTCATGATTTCAAAACTTATCGCTTTTGTCAGTTCTATGCCGTAAGCATTCAGATCTTCTGTGGAAACGGTTAACCCTATATTACAAATCATGCTGCTGATCTTATTTGTAATCAGTCTATGACTATTTCCAATCGAATTTTGAATCAACTTATCGGGCTTTTCATGTTTCCTATGGTAGGTAGTCTTACAATCATGAACTTTACCCATTTCGTCATAATACTTTTCACAAAAAACTCTGGCTGCATGTTCCTGGTCGGCGATAGGCTTGCTGCAATAAAGGCATCTGCGTCCATTTTCATATGATGGACTATATGTGATTTTGCGTGAATTCACGTGATTTAATTTGATTTTTTTGTAATATATTTCTCATAATCACTACAAATCTATATTTTATTTTTTAAATTGCTAACTTATTAGTATTTTTATTTCTGTTATGGCAAATAAAATAAGTCTCAAGAACTTTCATTTGGATTCTATAGAAGGCGCCTCAACAATTGGCAAGTTGATGCGTGAAAAAGTTTTCCTATTAAAGGATACGGGAGTTGATTCCAAGATTTTTCAATTTTGGAAAGCCAAAGGGTTGGTGGATTTTATAGACAAAGGCAAATGGGCCAGATTGGACATCATTGGCTATTTATGGCTATGTGCTTTGGAAACTATGAGAAAATTTGGCTGCTCTGTAAAACTCATGAAAAGTATATATGATGAACTTTTCACAAAGGCATATGAAGAAAACCTGGCTGCCAAAATATTAGAAAGTAACCGTACCTACTTTTTGAATTTGGCTACTATTCGGCCACTAACATCCGACGAATCAGAAATATTAAAAGCCATAGAAGACATCAACCATTATCCAATACTCAATACCCAGTTCAGAAATGAAATAAGCTATTTCTCACAACTGGTGGAGGGCAGTCTCCGCTCGAAAACTGAGGCTGGATTAATAATTTATGAAGATGGAAAGTTTGAAACCTTTCACTTAGCTCCACCTAATACTCCCGAAAACTTGATACAAAAAATAGATAATGTAAGACCTCACATTTACATTCCTATTTCACATTACATTACAGATTTTATTACCGATGAAGACAAACAGAACTTTCTGACCAGTTCAGGCCTGCTAACAGAAGATGAGCATCGTATTGTAAAGGAAATTCGAAACAAAAATGTCAAATCCATTAAGATAACCTTTGATGACCAAAACCATAACATCGAGAAAATCGAATGTGACCAAAAAGGCCTAATAAAAGGCGAAGATGCCAAGAAAGTGATGAAGTTGTTAGGTTTGAAGAATTATTCATCCATTGAACTGAATACAAGGGACGGAAAAACACTTTCCTTCGTATACACCGAAAAACAATTTTTCAAATGATTCCGTTTGCCACGGTTCCATATTGTCCGCCAGGGTTCTTCTGTTTGAAACAGCCTACCCGAACAGGTAATATTAATGCAAAAAAAACATTACTCAAATGACTCAGAGAATGAAGTCAAAAGTTGCAAATTAACTGACAATGAAATCAGGCAATTCAAGGAATTTCTTGAAGAAGACCCTTCAAAATTAAAAGAGTTGGCTGATTTCGTTTATAGCATATCATTAGTATTATATAAATCATTTAACTATGGCCCATCTTGAATATTTCAACAGGTATATGACAGATCATAATAAACCAATCATACCGAATTTCGAAGTATGGTCATATACCCGTGTAAGTTCCAAAGAACAATTTGAGCAAAATTCCAGTGTAGAAAGACAAATAGAAGCCAATAGAGAATATGCCAGAATTAATGGGCTTTCAATTGTTGAAGAATTTGGGGGCACTTATGAAAGTGCAAAATCGGATTTTACCAGGAAGGAATTCACCCGGCTTATTGACAAAGTAAAGAAAAGCCGCAAAAAACCATATGCGATCCTTGTTTACAAAATGAGCCGATTCTCAAGATCGGGTGGAAATGCTATTGGGCTTGTTAGTCATCTTGTTGATGAATTGAAAGTACATCTGATAGAGGTAAGCACCGGCCTAAACTCAACTACTGAACGGGGAAAGGCATCTATATGGGAAAGTCTGTTTCATGCATTTAGAGAGAACCTTGAAAGAAAAGAGATCATTATACCCAATATGAAAGCCTTTGTTAAGGCTGGAAATTGGTTTTCCAAAGCCCCGATTGGATATGATCATTATGGACCTAGGGTTAAAAATGGTAGATTTCTAAGCCAAAAACAGCGTATCATTGTAAATGAGACTGGCAAGACACTGCGGGAGGCCTGGAAATGGAAAATATCCGGGTATTATAGCGATGTACAAATACTCGGGAAATTAGCCACATTGGGGATAGATCTGGATGCAAAAAAGATAAGCGCCATGTGGCGTAATCCATTCTATTGTGGCATCAACACCAACAAATTAGCCGGAGAACCGGTTAAGGGGAAATGGGAGCCCCTTGTTTCGGTAGAGGATTTTATGAAAGTTCAACAAATTTTACAGAAAAACCCATCAGGGTATCAACACAAAAAAGAAGTAGATGAACGTCCTTTAACACGACTTCTGCGCTGTGATTTATGTGATTGTTACATGGTTGGCTATAAGAACAACCAAAAAAATCTCCACTACTACCGTTGCCTTAAATGCAATGGGGTTAGCCTGAATGCGAAAGACACTATCAAATCAAGACGAAAAAGTGCAGAACGATTGTTTATCGAGTTATTGGAACAATACCAGGTGCCAGCCAAAATAGCTCCTCTGATTAAACTTCAGTTGAAAAAGCTTTTTGAACATTACAATGAGGAAAACGCTGTATCCAATGAACAATTAGAAAAACAATTAACCATAGTAAAGGGCGAAATTAAACAGGTGAAAATCCGGTTTGGCCTGGGAAAGATTGACAAAGAGACGTATGATCTCACATCAAACCACCTCAATGAGCATTTACTAGAAATTAATAAGGAATTGAATAGCGGAGAAGTAAAAATATCTAACCTTGAAACACTGCTAGAAAATGCCATGAAAAACCTCGAAAACTTAAGTAAAATATGGGGTTTAAGCAACCTGGAAGGGAAGAGGATTCTACATAAAACCTTGTTCCCGGAAGGAATCTTCTACAACCCAAAAAATCACGAATATCTAACCAGAAAATCAAACCAATTCATTGAACTAGTTGCTTCAATTTCAACACATTACTCTGAAAACAAAAAAAGGAATCTTCAATTTGAAATTGAAAACTCCTTTCCTGTACCGGGGAGCAGACTTGAACTGCCGACCTCAGGGTTATGAATCCTGTGCTCTAACCAGCTGAGCTACCCCGGCATTTAGGGCTGCAAATATAGGCGATTTTCCCGTATGTTCTCTCTCATCAGCCAATTATTTGACAGGCCGGTCGATGGCCTTTACGCCCCATTCCTTATTTGGCTCATCACTCATAACAAACTCCAGTAAACCTCCCTTTTCGATATCGCTGTGAGCGATATAGGTTCTCGTATATGGCTGCCCATTCAGTTTAACCGAACTGATATAGGGTTTACCCGCATTCGTCACATGGATCGTAAATGTTTTTCCCGGGGCCAGCCGTATTGTGGTTTGTTTTAGTTGGGGTGAGCCAATCACGTACACGCCGCTTGCCGGGTTCACGGGGTAAAAACCCATAGCGCTGAAAATATACCAGGCGCTCATCTGCCCGCAATCTTCGTTGCCCGACAAACCGGTAACGGTATTATCATACAGCTCATTCATGATCTTATGGGTGTAGAATTGCGTTTTCCAGGGCTGGCCGCTGTAATTGTACAAGTAAGCCACGTGGTGACTGGGTTCGTTCCCATGCGCATATTGACCGATAAAACCCGAAGCGTTCCCGTTCACATCACTGTCTTTTGCCTGCAGGGTGAACATGCTGTCGAGCTTCGCATTAAAAGCGTCTGTTCCGCCTGCCAGGGCAACCAGGCCCGGTATATCCTGGGGCACATACCAGAAATATTGCCAGGCATTTCCCTCGGTAAAGGGATTGCCCCCGTTACCGCCATATTGCAGGGGGTTGAACGGAGTGATCCAGTCTCCCTTGTCATTCTTTGCCCGGAAGAATCGTGAACCGGGATCATAGAGATTCCTGTAAAACGATGAACGTTTCATAAAGAACTCCGCGTCTTTGAACTTACCCAGTTTCATCGCCATCTGCGCCACACACCAATCGTCGTACGCGATCTCAAGAGTAAGCGAAACGGATTGTGATTGTATGTTCTCGGGGAAATACCGGTACTTATTCCATACGCTGAAGGGCGCCCCCGGGTGATCGGTGGTTGAAGAGGCAACGCAGGCTTTATAGGCCTTTTCGTAATCGAACCCCCTGATACCTTTAAGCATGGCATCGGCGATCACCGGTATGGCGTGATTACCGATCATGCAATAATTCTCATCGCCCCACAATTGCCAGATCGGCAGATAACCATAGGTATCGTATTGCCGCAGCATGCTGTTGATGAATGCGGCATCCTTCTGCGGAGCGAACAAGGTGTAGAGAGGATGCGTGGCCCGGTAGGTATCCCAGAGGGAAAAAGTAGAGTAATGCGCCCGGTCTGCCGCTGTATGTTTGGTAAAGTCGGTACCGGAATAGGTACCATCGGCATTGGCCAGGTTGTTGGGCTGGATGAAATTCCGGTAAAGGCCGGTATAGAACAACTCTTTCTGTGCTTCGGTACCCTCCACATCCACTACAGAAAGTAAATCGTTCCACGACCGCTTTGCGGCAGCCACCGTAGCATCAAAATTCCAGCCGGGCAATTCGGCATCCAGGTTCTTATACGCGTCGGAAATGCTGGTGGTGGATAGGGCAACTTTCATCTGCACCGTTGTTCCGTTGCTGCTCTTGAACCCAAAGGCCGCTTTTGCCGCATTGCCGTTCACGAGGCCCGCATCGGCAAAGACCCGCCTGCCATTGGCAAATAGGGTTCGTTGTATGGGTTGATCAAACTTCACCACAAAATATACTTTGCGCAACCGGGCCCAACCCGTAAGCAGACGATAACCTTCGATCGTATACGCATCTGCCTGTTTCATATGCGCCGCGATCACTTTACATACCCAGTAATTTCTTTTCTTGTCGAGGGTATGATCCAGGTCGAATAATACATAAGCGCTGTCTGTTTTTGGAAAACGGTACTTATGAAATCCTACGTGTGAGGTAGCAGTCAGTTCAACGTCTACATTATAATCATCCAGCTTCACGGCATAATAGCCCGGCGACGCTTTTTCGGTTGCATGGGAAAATGAAGACCGGTAACCACTCCGCGGTTTTGCCGCATCACCCGGCTGCCACTGCGGTGTTCCGGTTATGGGTTGCACCAGCACATCGTACAGATCGCCCACACCCGTGCCATTGAGGTGCGTATGACTGAACCCCACAATGGTCTTTTGTACATAGTCATAGGCTGAAGCAGGTTCTTCGGGGGCATCAAAATTATCCGGGCTCAGCTGCACCATCCCGAAGGGCATGCAGGCGCCCGGGAATACACTGCCCGATAAACTGTTGGCCTGCGAGGCCGAACCGATAAAAGGGTTTACATTCTGCGTAAAATCGTTTTTGCTTTTTTGCGCAACCACGCCGGTTATAAAAAAAGAAAAGAGGAGAAAGAAAGATATTCTCATGATCAGGTATTGAGTAAGCTGTTCAGGCGGGCGGATACTTTTTCCGCATCGGGCAGCATGGCTTTTTCGAGACCGATGTTCATCGGAACCGCGGGCACATTCAAGGCGCCTATCACTTCCACCGGCGCATCGAGCCATGGAAAGCAATGTTTCGATATACGCCCGGCCAGGGCTTCGGAGAAGGAATTATTCTGCTGTTCCTCTGCCAGGATCAGGCATTTTCCATGTTTTTTGACGGTAGCAAATACCAGCTCTTCGTCGAGCGGAAACAAGGTACGCAGGTCGATCACTTCCACCCTGCCCGGGAAATGCTTCGCGGCAGCCTTTGCCCAATACACACCCATTCCGTATGTGATCACGCAACAGCTTTCGCCTTCGTCCACGCAATCGGCATCCGCAGCCAACACAATATTGCCCTTGCCCAGCGGAATGATATAATCCCGCGATGGCTCTACCATTTTAGCGTCTTCGGTACCCGGCACTTTGCTCCAATACAAACCTTTATGCTCCAGCATCACCACCGGGTTGGGATCCAGGAACGCCGCTTTCAGCAAGCCCTTCATATCCGCCGCGTTGCTGGGGTAAACCACTTTAATGCCCTTGATGGTAAGCAAGGTACTTTCCACGCAACCGCTGTGATAGGGTCCGCCGCCGCCATAAGCGCCCACGGGCACACGGATGAGGGTTTGAACAGGAAACTTGCCGCAACTCAGGTAGCAACTCTTCGATATCTCGGTTACAAGTTGATTGAATCCCGGGTAGATATAATCCCCGAACTGCACTTCCACGATCGGCTTCAGCCCAACGGCGCTCATGCCTACGGTTGAACCTATAATATACGCTTCCTGTATCGCTGTATTGAACACCCGGTGATCGCCGAATTGCTCGGCCAGGGTAGCGGCTTCCCGGAACACGCCTCCCAACCTCCTTCCTACATCCTGCCCGTACAGCAGTGCTTCCGGATATTCTTCCATGATCTCCCGGATGGCAAATAAAGCTGCGTCCACCATCAGCACTTTCTCTTTTCCCGCAGGCGAACGTTCGCCCATTTCTTCGGTAACAGGCGTAGGAACAAAAACATGGTTTTCCACCGTGGCCGGATCGGGTTCGGGTGCCGCCACGGCGCCCTGGAAATGATGGGCTACTTCCTGTGCGGCCTCTTTCTCTATTTGTTCCAGGTGATCTTCCGGTACACCCAGTTCGAGTAATTTTTTGCGAAGTTTCGGCCCGGGATCGTCTTCACCATGCCTGGCAAGATCTTCCTCCGTTCGGTAGAACTCCTTGCGTACACCGCTGGTGTGATGCCCAAGCAGGGGAACCCGTGCATGCACGAGAAAGGGATAACGTTCCCGGCGCACTTCTTCGATCACGTTCTTCATCACATCATAGCTCTGTACAAAATCGCTTCCGTCGATGCTGATGCGTTTGATGCCTTTGAAGCCTTTCACCATTTCATTGGCGTTCGAGGTACGTGCTTCGGCCGATGTTACGCTGATGCCCCAGCCATTATCCTGCACGAGGTAAATAACCGGCAACTGGTGCAGTGCGGCGAACTGGAACGCTTCGCTTACCTCCCCCTCGGTAACCGAGGCATCGCCGAGTGAACAAACCACTACCGGGGGCTCTCCATGGGGTCCTTTTTTCAATTGAGCCGACTGTATCTTTTCCAGGAACTGAATGCCCTGTGCAATGCCGGTGGTGGGAATGGCCTGCATGCCGGTGGCGCTGCTCTGGTGTATGATACCGGGTTTGTCGCTGCCGCGGTAATTGGGATGCGAATAATATTCTCTTCCGCTCGTGAACAGATCACCGTCCTTGGCCAGCAACTGCAGCATCAGCTCATAGGGTTTGAACCCCAGTCCGAGCAGGATGCTTTCGTCGCGATAGTAGGGACTCACATAATCGCAGGGCAGGAGGTTGAAGGCGGTTGCCAGCTGAATGGCTTCATGGCCCCTGCTGGTGGAGTGCACGTATTTGCAGATCGGGCGGTTTTCCTCATAGGTAACGGCCATCGACCGGGCTGTACACATCAGCCGGTAAGCCCGCAGTAAAATATCGGTATCTGTCATGGATACAGCAGCAACGGTTTTAATGAATGAACGCTGCCAAAGGTATAAAATAAAAGATCGCCGGCAGCGGGCCGGCGATACAGTAATGGGATTGTTGGCTGAATTATTTTACCTCGATATTGAGCAGGCACTGGTTGTCGATATATCCTTCGAGCACATCGCCCACCACGGCTTCGCCCACGCCGGCCGGCGTTCCGGTAAAGATCAGGTCGCCGATGTTCAGTGAAAAATATTTCGAAATGTTTTCGATGATCTTTTCAAAGCTGAAGATCATCTGCGATGAGTTGGCTTTCTGCACTTCTTCCTTGTTCTTGAGCAGGGAGAAGTTGATGTTCTTGCGGTTGAAATCGGGCTGTTTGAGTTCAATGAACTTTCCCAGAACCGCAGAATTATCGAAGGCCTTGGCTTTTTCCCAGGGCAACCCTTTTGCTTTCAGTTCATCCTGGAGGTCGCGGGCCGTGAAGTCGATGCCCACTGTAATGGCATCGTAATAATTGGGAGCGTGTTTTTCCTGTATGTATTTTCCGTTCTTGCACACACGAAGAACGAGTTCGCATTCGTAGTGCAGTTCGTTGGTGAATTCGGGATAGTAAAAAGGTGTGTGGCTTTGCAGGAGTGCGCTTTTCGGCTTCATGAATAAAACCGGCTCATCGGGGATCTCATTCCCAAGCTCTTTTGCATGGTCAGCGTAATTTCGTCCTACACAAATGATCTTCATTGCACGTTTTTTTTAAGGTATTGCGGTTCAGGCACGAATATAGACAAATGGCATAAAAAAAACAATTATACGAAATAAACCACCTAAACGGGTGGTCAGGGCTTTACCGATATATTATTATACGTTGCCATAGCCTGCTCAATGCCCGCTGAAAAGAACATTTCAATGACCTCGATACACTTTTCAATCTTCAGCTTTACCTGTGTTTCCTCCTCTTTCCGCCATTTCCCCAGTACAAAATCGGCCTGCATGCCCCGGGGGTAGTTATTGCCGATACCGAAACGCAGTTTGGGGTATTTGTCGGTTCCGAGTATGTTCTGGATATCCTTCAGTCCGTTGTGCCCCGCATCCGAGCCGGAAGGCCGTAACCGGATCTTATCCAGCGGCAGGGCCAGGTCGTCTACCACGGTCAGGGTATTTTCGAGGGGCACCCTGGCCTTCTCCTGCCAGTATTTGAAGGCCCTTCCGCTCAGGTTCATATAAGTGGTGGGGCAGATGCAGACGATCGTTTTTCCTTTGAACTTCACTTCGGCCACATAGGCCAGCCGCTCAGGTTCGAATGCGCCTTTATGCTTCAGCACGAACGTGTGCAACACATCGAAGCCGATATTGTGACGGGTTCCCGCATATTCAGGACCGATATTGCCCAAACCAACAAGAAGGAATTTCGACATGGGGAGAAAAGAAATTAAGTAAGCGTATCCAGCATCTGCTGCAGGTCCGACTCGGTTTTAACCAATACGTCTCTTGCCTTGCTGCCCTGGTTGGCCCCTACAATGCCGGCCGCTTCCAGTTGATCCATTAACCTGCCGGCCCGGTTATAACCCAGTTTCATCCGGCGCTGCAACAGCGAGGTGCTTCCCACCTGGCTGGCTACGATCAGGCGGGCCGCGTCTTCGAAAAGCGGATCCTTGTCGCCCATATCGAAATCCTTACCCTCCATTTCCTTCTCATCGATGTATTCGGGCAGCAGGAATGCCTGCGGGTAACCACGTTGCTCGCCGATAAAGTCGACGATCTTATCCACTTCGGGGGTATCCACGAAAGCGCATTGCAAACGCACGATATCGCCGTTGTAGCTGATGAGCATATCGCCCTTGCCGATCAATTGCTCGGCGCCGCCGGCGTCGAGGATGGTACGGCTATCGATCTTACTGCTCACCTTAAAGGCGATCCGTGCCGGGAAGTTGGCCTTGATGGTTCCGGTGATGATATTCACCGAGGGGCGCTGGGTGGCGATGATGAGGTGAATACCCACTGCACGGGCCAGTTGCGCCAGCCGGGCGATCGGCATTTCCACTTCTTTGCCCGCCGTCATGATCAGGTCGGCGAACTCGTCCACCACCAGTACGATGAAGGGCAGGTATTGATGTCCTTTTTCCGGGTTCAGTTTGCGGGAAACGAATTTCTCGTTGTACTCCCGGATATTCCGGCAGCCGGCTTCCTTCAACAGGTCGTAACGGTTATCCATTTCAATGCAAAGCGCATTGAGCGTATGCACCACTTTCTTGGTATCGGTGATGATGGCGTCTTCTTCGCCTGGCAGCTTGGCCAGGAAATGCGTTTCGATGCGTTTGTAAATACTCAGTTCCACTTTCTTCGGGTCCACCAGTACGAACTTGAGTTGCGAAGGATGTTTCTTGTAGAGCAGGGAAACCAGGATGGCATTCAGACCAACCGATTTACCCTGGCCGGTGGCGCCGGCCATCAACAGGTGCGGCATGCTGGTCAGGTCTACAATAAAATTCTCATTATCGATCTTCTTACCGATGGCGATCGGTAGGGAGAAACTGTTCTTCTGGAATTTTTCAGACGACAAAAGGGTCTTCATACTTACCACCGTCTTCTTGGCATTCGGCACTTCGATGCCGATGGTACCCTTACCCGGTATGGGTGCGATGATGCGGATGCCAAGCGCCGCCAGGCTCAGGGCGATATCATCTTCCAGGTTCTTGATCCGGGAGATACGCACACCTGCGGCCGGGATGATCTCATAGAGCGTTACCGTAGGTCCAACGGTAGCGTATATCTTTTGTATCTCGATGTCGTAATTCTTCAGGGTACCAATGATCTGGTTCTTGTTATTCTCGAGTTCATTGGCATCCTGCACGATCTTATCGCTGCCATGATTCTCGAGCAGGTCGAGTACCGGGTATTTATAATCCCGCAGGTCGAGGATCGGGTCATAAGGTTTAGACGCGGCCACTTTCGCGGCGGCGGTGATCACCGGTTCTTCCGGTGTCTTCTCCGGGGCTGTCTTTATCTCCAGCGCCAGGTCGCTCACCGGGGTAGCCGGTTTAACGGGCGGAGGCGTTACGAGCACCTCAGTTACAACAGGCTCTTCTTTCACGATGGGTTTTACCGGCACTTCTTCTTCCTTTTCCACCAGGTTCAGCTCCGGCGCCGGTTCTTCATCAGCCAGCGACATATCCCGCATCGGTGTATCCTGTTTGAGTGAGTTGCCGCCAACAGGCACCCGTTCATCGTTTCCGTTCCATTCCACTTTCTCGGAAATATTTTCCGCCTCGGGCACCACGTCATCTCCCGCAGCAGTTGTTTTTTTGGCAGGCAGACTGAACACCGGGTTGAAGCGCCAGATAACATACGAGAGAACCGCCACAGCCAGCACAGCGATGGTGCCGATCTTGCCGATGGTGGTATACATCCAGTCGCGGATCATATCGCCGGCGGCGCCGCCATACGGAAACGCCTTGCCTTCAAAGATCACCGAAGCGGCTACACTGATGAGGGGCAATCCCAGGATAAGGTATTTGATGTTCTTGCTGATGGAAAAAACCTTTTTACCAAAAAACAGGTTTACGCCAATCACAAAGAACGTACTGCAGACCAGGTACGAGGCGATCCCAAAACCATGACGCACGAATACTTCAGAGATAAAGGCCCCGAAAGTGCCCAGGAGATTCTGCACCTTGATGTCGTTGGCCAGCAACATGCGGTAGCTGAACTTGTCCTGGTCTTCGCCCCAGGTGAATAAATACGACGTAAAAGCGATGAAGAACAGGAATGCGAAAAGCAGCAGGACGCTGCCGGCAATCTTATGGGTGCGTTCGTCTTTCAGTAGCTGTTTCACCTCTACCGTTTCCTCTTTCTCCTGCTTCAGCTGCTCCGGATCGGGTTGTTTGGCCTTGGTGGATTTAAGTTTATTCGCCATCGGCACAAAGATATAGAAAACCCGATGCTCCCCGCCAAGGAAAAGCCCCGGGCATTTCCGTTATCACTGAATTTATGTAGGTTTGACGAAACATCCGTTGTTGAAACAGTTTCTCGCCCTGCTTCTTTCCTCAACCCTGGTATTGTGCGGCCATGCGCAATCAACTGCCGATACGAGCGCCGTCGATGTGTCCCGCATCACCGGCGACAGTTCGCTGTTTTCAAGCTGTTATATATACGTCGACAAAACCGCTTCGCTTTCCCCGGCAGAACTGATGCGGCAAACCTTTATCCCGATACTCAGTTTGAAAGGAAAAAAGGCGATCGCGGCGGAAATGATTCCCTATGCCTTTGCCATGAAGATGCGCTTCACGAACAGCGGGGCCGGCGACCGGTCGTTCTACCTCTATCCCGGTTCGTATTTCGGGCGTATCCTGGGCTACAAGATCAAGGATGTGCCTGTCGGCCCTGTAAGCGATGACCAGGTAACCGGTTATGTAAAGATCACGCTGAACGCGGGGGAAACAAGCGATGTCATGCTATGGCTCCGACCCCTGAAAAACGATTTCAACTCGTTCAACGTACGGCTGATCAGCCAGGATTTCATTGAAGATTATCTTTCCAGTTCGGTATCCACCCGCAACGACATTCATATTTTCGGCATGGTGCTCAGCGGCATCGTACTGATGATGATCCTGTTCATGCTGGCTAACTACATGCTGGCGCCCCGGCCCGAATTCCTCTACAACGCCCTCTATTCCCTATGCATGTTCCTGCTGATCTTTTTCAATTCGTACATGTCGCGGCGGACCACCGAATTCGCGGGATTTTATTTCAGCTACCTCGATTTCTTCCTGCAGGTATCGGGGGTGATCTGCTACATCAGCTTTACCCGAAAATTCGTAAGTACCCAGGAAAGCTACCGGACGACCGACCGGGTACTACGCTACAGCCAGTACTTTGTGTTTTCATTGCTCTGCGTATACAGTTTCCTGCACTTCTTCACCAAAACCTACATGCCGCAGTTTTACCTGGAGTACAGCATGAAGTTCGTGATCCTGGCCATCGGCGTTTTCTTTATCGTATTCGCGGCCCGGCAGAAAGACCGCCTGCTGCATTACCTGGCGGCGGGTAATGCCATGCTGGTGATCTTTTCATCGATATCCTTCACCATGATACTGCTGAAGGTTTTGTATAAAACCGTATTCTCCAACTCCCTGTTCTATTACTATATCGGCATTGTTCTCGAACTCGTGTTCTTCCTGATCGGACTTACCTACAAGAACCGGAGTGAACTCATCAGCGGCATCAAGGAACAGGAAGCCCTGAAGATGGAAGCCAAGAAAAAAGAATTCGAAACACAGATCGCCGTCATCAAGGCACAGCAGGAAGAACGGAACCGGATCAGCGCCGATATGCACGACGATCTCGGCGCCGGTATGACCACCATCCGCCTCTACAGCGAACTGGCCAAGAGCAAACTCAGCGATCAACACATCCCTGAGATCGAAAAAATTTCCTCCTCGGCCAACGAACTGCTCAATAAGATGAATGCCATTATCTGGAGTATGAGCAGCAGCAACGATTCGCTGGGCAATATGATCGCGTATATCCGCAGTTATGCCCTCGAGTATTTTGAGGATTCCGGCGTACAATGCCGCATCAGCATCCCCGACAACCTGCCGAACCTGGAAGTGATCGGCGAGATACGGCGTAATGTGTTCCTGGTGGTGAAAGAAGCGCTGAACAATATTCTCAAACATTCCAAAGCCACCGAAGTAGAGATACGGCTTGTGCGGGAAGACGATGAACTCGCCCTCTATATCCAGGATAACGGCGTGGGTATCGACATGAATTCGTTACGCCAGTTTGGTAACGGACTGAAGAATATGAAGAAACGGATGGAAGACGTACAGATCGATTTCAGCATCAAGAACAACAACGGAACCCTTGTTACCCTCCGGAGAAGATTGCCGTTCGTTTAACCACGTTTGCTTACTGCCACAAACAGCATCAGCCAGCCCGCGATGAACGACACACCCCCAAAAGGTGTAATGGCCCCGACCCAGGTAAGCGGCAACCCGGCATGTTTGATATAACAAAGCAGGTACAGCGATCCGCTGAAAAGCATCAGCCCGGTGATAAAAAGCCGGCCCGCCCACCGCATCGCTTTGCCCGGAAATTCCCTGTACAATACGGCGGTTGCCAGCAAGGCAAGCACATGATAGAACTGGTAGCGGACGGCTGTTTCAAAAACGAGCAGTTGATCGGGCTCCAGTATTTTTTTCAGTCCGTGTGCGCCAAAAGCGCCAAGCGCAACGGCTAAAGCGCCCAGGACAGCGGCTGTTTGTAAGAATCCTTTATGCATGATGCGTTACGGGTTTTGAGTTATGCGTTGCGGGTTTGTTTATCAAGTGCCGACAAACTCTCCAGGTGCAGTTCGTTTACCGGTATAACATAGCTGGCCTGCCGGTAAAAGGGTTCGCGTTCCGCCAGTTTGTCTTCAATAAAAATTTGCAGGGAATGAGCGTCGGTATTTTTCAGCAGGGGCCGTTTGTCTTTTTCATGAACCAGGCGATCATAGATCTGCTGAGCGGATGCCTGCAGGTAGATCGTGATGCCCTGTGCATTCATCCATTGCATGTTGTTGTGAAAGCAAGGAGTTCCGCCTCCGCAGGCCATAATAAAAGAATGATCGCCTCCCCGTTTTCGCAACCACGCCGCTTCCTGCTGGCGGAAATAGGCTTCGCCCCGTTCTTCGAATATAGTTGCAATGCTTTTCCCTTCTTCCCGCTCGATCTCCGCGTCGAGGTCAATAAAAGGTAATCCATACTGTTGGGCCCAGCGGCTGCCCCAATATGTTTTTCCGCTGCCCATAAAACCGGTAAGAAATATTCTGCCGGCAGGCATACCAGGTGAAGAATGCGGTGAGATATCCATAATCCTTCCTGCAAAGAAAGTCAATTATTGGGTATAAGCGGGTGAGGGAAATAGCTTTTAGGGCGATCACTGCCCTGCTATTAGTTCTTCTTTTTAAAATCGCCGCGTTTCCAGGCTTTGATGAATTCGGCCCAGGCAAAAGGATTGAAGATATTCTGGGAAGGGGCCTGTCCGTAGTAATAGGCTTTGTTGCTGTATTGCCGCAGGGCCATGTTACCGGCCTCCCGTCCATCCACGGGCAGGGATGCGGCCAGGATGCGCCGGGTTGCGGCATTGTTATTTTTCCGTGCGATGGTGATGTAGTCATCGGGTATCTGGGCATTCACAAAATCCCGCTCAAACTGCGCCCGGGTAGGCCGGGCCTTGATGATGGTGGCGGGGAGGTAAACCGTATCGTTCACCATCAGCTGGATCACGCTGTGCTGGTTGCCTTCGAGGTTGGTGGGGATCGTGATGGATTTTGGCTTATAACCTACGCTGGTAAAATTGATGACATCGCCCTTCATCACCACGATACTGAAAACACCCTTGTTGTTGGTGATGGTGCCGCGGTTCTGGCCTTTGATCATTACGCTGACGGCATCCAGTCCTTTCAGGCTGTCGGCCGTCATCACGATACCATATAATTGAACCACCGAATCTTTGAATGTTTCAAACTGGGCTTTAGCCGAAAAAGGAAGGAAAAAAGCGGCAGTCAGTATGTATGGTAAAAGTTTCTTCATCGATCCGTACCGGGTTGAGATTCCGGCATCCTGCCAAAAATACCAACATTCTTTGTTCAATCAGTCAAACTAAGCGCTTATGTGGCTAATTTTGCGCTCGAATGCAGTTTTTTTAACAAATAATTGAACGATGACAAACGAGGATATTTTAAAAGCTTTGAGCAACGTGCAGGAGCCCGACCTGGGCAAAGACCTGGTTACCCTGAACATGGTGAAGGATATCGCCATTGATGGCAATAATGTTTCATTCACCGTGGTGCTTACCACACCGGCTTGTCCGCTCAAGGACATGATCATGAACGCCTGCATCAACGCGATCAAATTACTGGTAAACAAGGAAGCGGTCGTTACCGTTAACTTCACCAGCAATACCAGCAGCAACCGGCAGGATGGAAAAACCATTCTTACGGGCGTAAAGAACATCATCGCGGTGGTGAGTGGAAAAGGAGGCGTTGGAAAAAGCACGGTTTCGGCCAACCTGGCCCTGGCCCTGGCACAGGGTGGCGCCAAGGTAGGTTTGATGGATGCCGATATCTACGGCCCCAGCCAGCACATCATGTTCGGCGTTCGCGGCGAGCGGCCCCTGATGAAAGACGACGGCGGCAAGGGCCTGATCCTGCCCATCGAAAAATTCGGCATCAAGATGATGAGCATCGGTTTACTCATTGATGAAAAACAAGCGGTGGTATGGCGTGGCCCGATGGCCAGCAGCGCCATCCGGCAATTTGTGAGCGATGTGGATTGGGGCGAACTGGATTACCTCGTGATCGATATGCCGCCCGGCACCGGCGATATTCATCTCACCATCGTACAAACCGTACCCGTAACCGGCGTCATCGTGGTTACCACACCGCAAACCGTTGCCCTGGCCGATGCCAAGAAAGGCATCGCGATGTTCGGTCAGGCGCAACTGAAAGTACCCGTGATCGGGCTGGTGGAAAACATGAGCTATTTCACCCCCGCCGAACTGCCCGACAACAAATATTACCTGTTCGGGAAAGACGGCGGTAAAGACCTGGCTTCCGATTTCGATATCCCCTTCCTCGGGCAGATACCCATTGTGCAGAGCATCCGCGAAGGCGGCGACATCGGGGTGCCGGCCATGGTAAGCGACGATGCCATTTCGCAAAAAGCGTTTATGGAGTTTGCCGCCAATGCCGTTCGGGGTATCGCCATGCGCAACGCCAACCTGGCCCCTACCGAGATCCAGGAAATAGTTGCCTGATAACAGCGTAAACAGAAACGATCATTCACCAACCATAATAACGCATGCCCCTGACGCAGCAGCAACTTCTCGGCATCGCAACCGAATACGGAACACCGGTATATATATACGATGCCGGGCACATCACGGCGCAGTATCAACGGCTCCGTAACGCGTTTGCTAAAACGGATACGCGTTTTTTCTATGCCTGCAAGGCGCTCACCAATATCCATATCCTCCGCCATATTAAAAACATCGGCTGCGACGTAGACTGCAGTTCCATCAACGAAGTGAAGCTGGCGCTTCATGCCGGGTTCGAACCGGGTACTATCCTGTACACCAGTAACGGCATTCATTTCTCCGAAATCGAGGAGGCGCAGCGGCTGGGTGTACGCATCAATATCGACAGCCTGAGCAACCTGGAGAAATTCGGAAAGAAGTACGGGCACAGCTACCCGGTGGGCATCCGTCTTCGGCCCAATATCATGGGCGGCGGCAATCTTAAAGTTTCCACCGGGCACGATAAGAGTAAATTCGGCATACCGGTAGACCAGCTCGATAAGATCCTGGCGCTTGTATCTGCGCATGACCTCTTCATCCAAAACCTGCACATACATACCGGCAGCGATATCAAAGACGTAGACATTTTCGTCAAAGGCATCGATGTACTGTTCGACATCATCCCGCATTTCACCGAACTCGAATCGGTTGACCTGGGAGGAGGATTCAAAGTACCCTATAAAGAGGGCGATCCCGAAACCGATATCGAACGGCTGGCGCAGAAAGTTGCCGAAGCCTTTGCCAACCACCCAAACCCCAATGGCAAACACCTGCAGGTCTGGTTCGAGCCGGGCAAGTTCCTGGTAAGCGGCGCCGGTTACCTGGTAACGGAAGTGAATGTGCTGAAAGAAACGGCCGCCACAACCTTCGCTGGTGTGAACAGCGGGTTCAACCACCTGATCCGCCCCATGTTCTACGATGCGTACCACCGCATCGAAAACCTGAGCAACCCTACCGGAGCAAAAAAGACCTACTCCGTCGTGGGCAATATTTGTGAAACAGACACTTTCGCCTGGGACCGGGAATTGAACGAGATCCGCGAAGGCGACCTGCTCGTGTTTTACAATGCCGGGGCCTATGGCTTTGAAATGAGCAGTAACTTCAACAGCCGCTTCAAACCCGCTGAAGTACTGGTAGAAAACGGAGAAGCAAGGCTGATACGCCGGAGAGATGTGTTTGAGGATCTGTTGAAGAACCAGGCATTATAGACAAGGAATACTCAATCTCCAATGATCAATGCGCAATAAACGGTCAACCACCTGCTTGAAAATTGAATATTGAATATGGCCTAATGAATATTTTCATCACATGCTTAAGCTGATACTTATTCTCCTGTTTGGTTTCCCGGGTTTGAGAACTTTAGCCCAATCGCCCGATTGTGCTAAATTCCGGGAGGGCAAGTTCCGCATCGCCGATACCCAGGCCGGCGTGGTAACCATTGCCGAACGGAAAGGCATGTACCAGACCGAATCCAGCGAAGCCCTGAAAGCCGTGGTACGGTTCCGGGTAACCTGGCAGGACAACTGCTCGTTTACCCTCCGGCTCGACAAAGTCATCCGCAACGAAAACAAGATCGACTTCCCCGCCAACCTCGAGATCCGGGTGAAGATCATCGAAACAAAGGACAACGGGTATATCCAGGAGGTATCCTCTACCCTGGCCCCCAACACCTACCGGGTGGAAGCCACCCGGGTGAATTGATTTTTGATTTAAACATCTTTTAACGACCGGCCGATTCTCCACCTCTTGTGGAAATCAAAATTTCTTTCAACATTTACGCAGCAAATAAAAATGCCGATATTGGTGATTCCATCAATGTCAACCAACTTCACAAACAACTTCAAAATTTATGGAACACGACCGTGAACCCCGTATCAAAAGGTTCGGAGTATCTTTTGGTTGGGCGGCTCTCATCCTCGCAGTTAGCCTTTTTCTGCCCTCCTGCAACAAAAAAGTCAAATGGATCGATGTTGACCCCAGCTTCAGCAAGTACATCGACGCCTACACAACCGGCACCATTTCCAAAACAGCTGCCATCCGCATCAAACTGGCCACCGACGCTTCCACCACCCATGCCGTGGGAGAAGAAGTGAAGGAATCCCTGTTCAGCTTCTCGCCATCCGTTAAGGGCAAAGCGTTCTGGCTCGATGCACGCACGATCGAATTCAAACCCGAGAAATGGCTGACACCCGATGAAATGTATGAAGTGAGTTTCAAACTGGGTAAGGTAACCAACGTGCCTTCGAAGTACGCCGATTTCCGCTTCAGCATGAAAACCGTAAAACCCTCTTTCAGGCTGACCGACGAAGGGCTGCGGAGTTCCGGCGTAAAAAATAAAATGAGCCTCAGCGGCGACCTGGAAACTGCCGACGTGGAAGATGGTAAACAGGTAGAGAAACTGCTCACTGCGCAACAGAACAATTCGAACCTTACAATAAGCTGGCAACACAACGACGTCAGCAAGATCCATCACTTCACCATCGAGAATATCGAACGGCTGAAATCGGTAAGCAATATCGATCTGCGCTGGGACGGCAAGCCTATGAACATGGACGTAAAAGGCGACCGGCAACTGGCCATTCCGGCGCAGGGCGATTTTAAAGTGCTGAATGTGATGGCGGTGAACGAAGCCCAGCAATACGCTTCCGTGCAATTCAGCGACATGATCGAGAACGGCCAGGTGCTCGACGGGCTCATCAGCGTCAGCGGGCAGTCCGACATATCCTATACCATCAGCGGCAGCGAAGTAAAAGTATTCGGCAACGGAAAACTCGACGGCAACTATACCGTTAACGTCAATGCCGGTATCAAAAATAGCTGGGGCGACCTGCTCGACAAGGGCTTTGCCGCCAACATCAACTTTGAGAACCGGATGCCTTCGGTGAAAATCCATGGCAAAGGAAACATCCTGCCCAACAGCGGAAGGCTGGTGCTGCCCTTCGAAGCCATCAACCTCAACGCGGTCGACATCAGCATCATCAAGATATTTGAGAACAACGTACCGCAGTTCCTGCAGGAAAACAGCCTGGGCGGCAATACCGAACTGCGCCGCGTTGGCAAACCCATCGTACAGAAAACGCTGCGGCTCGACGACGACAAAACACTCGACCTGCGCAAGAAACAACACTTCTCGCTCGACATTGATAAGTTCCTCAAAACCGAACAGGGTGCCATCTACCGCGTAACCATCGGCTTCCGCCCCGAATACTCCCTGTATCTTTCGTCCGACACAACGGCAAAAGCCGATGATGATTCTGAAGAGGATTATTACAGCGATTATGAACGCAGCAGCGTAGACGATGACGACGAATTCTGGGATCGCTACGATACCTACTACCCCTTTGGTTATAACTGGGAACGAAGAGACGACCCCACCAGCAAATCCTATTACAACAAAGACCGCTGGGCCACCCGCAATATCATCGCCAGCAATATCGGACTTACCGCCAAACGCGGTAACGACAACAGCATGCTTGTGGCGGTGAGTAATATCCTCACCACCGAACCGATGAGCGGCGTGGAACTGGAAGTGCGGGATTACCAGCAAACCATCATCAGTACCAGCAAAAGCGGCAGCGATGGTTTTGCGACCGTGGATCTCAAACGAAAACCCTTCCTGCTTATCGCCCGCAAGGGTAATGAACGCGGCTACCTCAAACTCGACGACGGAAGTTCGCTTGCCCTCAGCCGTTTTGATGTAAGTGGCGAAGAGGTAAAGAACGGCATCAAGGGATTCATCTTCGGCGAACGGGGCGTATGGCGCCCCGGCGATACCATGTACCTGAATTTTATCGTGGAAGATAAAGAAGGCAAACTGCCGAAGGATCACCCCGTCGAATTCAGCCTGTTCACCCCGCAGGGGCAACTCTACAAACACACCGTTCAATCCGACGCACCCGACGGCTTCTATCTTTTCAAAACAAATACCGATGCATCGGCTCCAACGGGTAACTGGCTGGCGAAAATAAAAGTAGGCGGCGCAAGTTTCGAAAAACGGATCAAGGTGGAAACCGTGATGCCCAACCGGCTGAAGATAAACATCGACTTTGGTAAAGACGCCGTATTGGGCGAAGGCAATCCCAATACCGGGGCCATCAACGCCAAATGGCTTTTCGGCGCACCGGGCAAGAACCTGAAGGCAAAGATCGACGCCTCCCTGTATTCCAGGGGTACCGTATTCCCGAAATTCGCGGGCTTCGATTTCGATAACCCGACAGCGGATTATTCCACCCAAACCAAAACCATTTACGATGGTACCCTCGATGCCGAAGGAAACGGAACGCTCAAAACCGATTTTCAACTCGATGAAACAGCGCCCGGCATGCTCAGCGCCAACCTCGTGGTAAAAGTATTTGAACCGGGTGGCAGCTTCAGCATTGATAATGTAAGCATGCCGTACAGTCCGTACAGCAGCTATGTGGGTATGAAACTACCCGACGGACAGCAACCCTTCGATTTCCTGCTGGCGGGTAAGAACCATACCATGCAGATCGTGAATGTAGACAGTAAAGGAAACCTGCTCAGCGGCAGCGCTGAAGTGGAAGTGCAGTTCTACCGCATCCAGTGGCGCTGGTGGTGGGACGACAACAGCGACAACCTCAGCAACTTCACACAAGACCAGTACAACAAACTGCTTAAGACCGAAAAGGTAAAACTCAGCAACGGCCGCGGCAGCTGGACCTTCGGTACTTCCGAAGACGAATGGGGCCGTTACCTCATCCTGGTCAAAGACCCGAAGAGCGGACACATCACCGGAACAGCATTCTATATCGATACACCGTACTGGCAGAGCCGGGAAGGCAACGAAGACCAGAGCGCCGCTTCCATGCTTTCCTTCACGTCGAACAAAGAGAAATACAATGTAGGCGATGAGATCGCACTCACCATTCCGAGCAGCAAGGGCGGCCGGGTACTGGTAAGCATTGAGAACGGCAGCAAAGTGATCAAATCCTTCTGGCAGGAAACCGTGCAGGGACAAACAAAAGTGAAGTTCAGGGCCGAAGCCTCGATGGCGCCGAATGTATACGCGACCGTTAGTTTGCTGCAACCGCATTCGCAAACCATCAACGACCTCCCGATCCGCATGTACGGATCTATCCCGCTGTTCGTGGAAGACAAGAACACCCTGCTTACACCGGTATTGAACATCGCCAACAGCATCCGCCCAGAACAGAATGTATCGTTCACCGTGAGTGAAAAGACAGGAAAAGAAATGACCTATGTGGTGGCGATCGTGGATGAAGGCCTGCTTGATCTTACCCGTTTCAAAACACCCAATCCCCACGACGCGTTCTACGCACGGGAAGCGCTCGGCGTAAAAAGTTTCGACATGTTCGACTATGTGATCGGCGCCTGGGGCGGCGATCTCGAACGCATCCTCACCATCGGCGGTGATAACGAAGCCAGCGGCGGCAAACAAAAAACCGCCAACCGTTTCAAACCCGTGGTGAAATTCCTCGGTCCCTTCCACCTGAATAAAAATCAAACGCAGAAACAATCCTTCACACTTCCCTCCTATATCGGTTCGGTGCGGGCCATGGTCATCGCGGCGCACAACGGAAGTTATGGAGCCACCGAAAAAGCCATTGCCGTAAAAAAACCGCTGATGATGCTGGCAACGATGCCACGGGTACTGGGCCCCGGCGAAACCATCAAACTGCCGGTAACGGTTTTTGCGATGGAGAACTTCGTTAAGAAAGTAAACATCTCCCTGCAGGCAAATCCCTTCCTGGAAGTAACAGGCGGTACGGCGCAGTCGGTCAACTTTACGCAGGTTGGTGAACAGATGGTTTATTTCGATGTACGGGTAAAACCCAATGTGGGCATCGGCAAGGTAAAACTCCTGGCCAGCTCCGGCAATGAAAAAGCCGATTACGAAGTGGAACTCGATATCCGAAATCCCAACCCGCCGGTAACCAGCATCACCGAAATTACCCTGGCGCCCGGGCAGCAATGGAATACGACGGCAGCGCCCATCGGCGTAGCGTCTACCAGTACAGCCATGGTAGAGATATCCAGCATACCCGCCATGAACCTGCAAAAGCGGTTGAGTTACCTGATCGAATACCCGCATGGTTGCATCGAGCAAACAACCTCGGCGGTATTCCCGCAACTGGTACTCAATCAGCTGATGGATCTTGACGATTATAAAAAGGCGCAGATCGAGAAGAATATCCGTGCCGGCATCAACCGCCTGCAGAATTTCCAGCGGCCCGATGGCGGCTTCAGTTACTGGCCCGGCATGGCGCAGAGCGATGAGTGGGGCAGCAACTACGCCGGGCATTTCCTCGTGGAAGCGCAAAGCAATGGCTACCTGGTGAGCGATTACATGCTGCAGCAATGGAAGAATTACCAGCGTGGCAAAGCGAACAGCTGGGTGCCTTCTTCGGATAATTTCTATGGCGGCGACCTGACCCAGTCGTATCGCCTGTATACGCTCGCACTCGCCAAGGCGCCGGAACTGGGCGCCATGAACAGGCTCAAAGAATTCAGGTATCTCTCGGCCGAAGCGAAGTGGCGGTTGGCGGCCGCCTATAAACTCGCCGGGCAGGACAATACGGCCCTTGATCTCATCAGCGGCCTTGGTACCAGCTTCCCCGTTCGAACCTATTGGGGTTATACCTATGGTTCCGATACACGGGATGAAGCGATGGTACTTGAAACACTGACCCTGTTAGGCAGGAAAGCGAAGGCCGAAGAGTTGCTGCGCAGCCTGTGCGCCAAACTCGCCCAGGACCAGTGGTACAGCACCCAAACCACCGCCTACACCCTGATCGCCGTGGCAAAATTCTGCGGCAAGAACCCCAGCGGCGCCAAGATCATTGCCAACGGTACGGTGGATGGAAAAGCCGTGAACATCAACTCGGCTTCCTATATCCGCCAGTTGCCGATCGTTTTCAAAAATGGTAACAGCAACGTGAACATCGTCAACAAAGGAAGCAATACGCTCTATGTACGCTTGATCACGCAGGGCCAGCCACTGGCAGGTGATAGTTTGAAGGTGAACAACAACCCGGCGGTGCTGAATATGAACGTGAGCTATCTGTCGCAGGATGGTAAGGCCATCGACATCAATAAGCTCACACAGGGAACCGACTTCGTGGCCAAGGTTACGATCACCAACCCGGGCAAACGCGGTTACTATTCCGAAATGGCGCTGACACAGATATTCCCCAGCGGCTGGGAGATACTCAATGCCCGCATGTTCGATGGCGAGGGTGCGTTCAAATCATCCTACGCATCGTACCAGGATATCAGGGACGACCGGGCGTATACCTATTTCAACATCCGGCAGAATGAAACACTGACCTATTACATTCAACTGAACGCCTCCTATCTTGGAAGGTATTTCCTCCCCGGCACATTCTGCGAAGCGATGTACGACAACAGCATCACCGCGGGTGTGAACGGGAAATGGGTGGAAGTTGTGAATCAATAGGCATTCAAGAAATTCTCTTGTAAAATAACCCCGTCAGGGTCTTGTACCCTGACGGCGGTTTTTATATGTCAGCCCTTTTAAAAAACATACCGCAACGCTTTCAGCGGCTTCGTACGCGAACGAAGATTCTTTTATTTATTTTCCTCGCATTGTCGGCAGGGTTCTGGCTTTCCTTGCCCGGCAAACTGTTTCATGCGCCTACATCGTATGTGCTCGAAGATAAAGACGGAAACCTGCTGAGCGCCGGCATCGCCGCCGATGGACAATGGCGTTTCCCGTACAATAAAAACGTTCCGGAAAAATTCATCGCCTGCATCACCACATTTGAAGACCGGCGTTTCTTCAAACATCCCGGTGTGGACCCGGTGGCCATCGTTCGGGCCATCACCAAAAACATCAAGAACAAAGGCGTTGTGCAGGGAGGAAGCACCATCACCATGCAGGTGATGCGCCTCTCACGCAAAGACGACCGCCGCAGCATCTGGAATAAGATCAAGGAAAGCATACTTGCGGTTCGGCTCGAAATGTCGTACTCGAAAAAAGAAATACTGGCGCTGTACGCAGGCAACGCTCCTTTCGGCAGCAATATCGTGGGGCTGGATGCCGCGGCCTGGCGATATTACGGGCGCAGCGCCGACAAACTCAGCTGGGGAGAAATGGCAGCCCTCGCGGTGTTGCCCAATGCGCCCGCCCTGGTACATCCCGGGAAGAACCGCGATGTGCTGCTGAAGAAAAGAAATCGCCTGCTCGATGAACTCGTAAATACCGGAAAGATCGATGCAAAGACAGGCGAGCTTGCCAAACTGGAACCCCTGCCCGACGAACCCCTGCGCTTACCGCAGCATGCCCCGCACCTGCTCCAGCGGTTCATCAAGGAAAACAAAGCACTGAAACAGGAAACAAAGATCAGAACCACGATCGACGCCAACCTGCAGAAAAACGCGGCACGCATCCTCCAGCAGCATCAGTCGGTTTTAAAAGGCAACGGCATCAACAACGCCTGTGCCCTTGTGCTGGATGTGGAAACAGGTAATACCCTCGCTTATCTAGGCAATATCGCCGACGCGTTCAACAAAGACATGGAAGCCGATGTGGATGTGATTTCGGCGCCGCGGAGCCCGGGCAGCGCCTTAAAGCCTGTATTGTACGCATCAATGCTGAGCGACGGGCTGATCCTTCCGCAATCGGTCATACCGGATATCCCTACACAGATCGGCAGTTATTCGCCCAAGAATTTCGATCTCAGCTACGATGGCGCCGTTCCGGCCGACCGGGCTTTGTCGAGAAGCCTCAATGTTCCGGCGGTCAAAATGCTGCAACAGTACAAATACCAGCGCTTCTACGAAACACTCCAGCAATGCGGCATCAGCACACTCAACCGCAGCGCCGATACCTATGGCCTGAGCCTCATCCTCGGCGGTTGCGAAGTAACCATGTGGGATATCGCCGGCCTGTACGCATCTATGGCCCGGACCTTGAATCACCAAACAAAGAACCACGGCAAACCCGATCCCGCCGACTTTCATCCACCCAACTACAAACCTCAAACCTCAAACATCAAACCCGTAACCCGTAACATTCCTTTAGATGCCACCTCCATCTGGTTCACCTTCCAGGCTATGCAGGAAGTGATGCGGCCGGGCGAAGAAGGCCTGTGGCAACAGTTCTCCTCTTCGCAAAAGATCGCCTGGAAAACGGGCACCAGTTTCGGCTTCCGCGACGGATGGGCCATCGGCGTTACACCCAAGAACGTGGTGGCGGTTTGGGTGGGCAATACGGATGGCGAGGGCCGACCCGGGTTGATCGGCGTACAAACAGCGGCCCCGATCCTCTTCGACATTTTCCGTTTGCTTCCTTCCAACAAATGGTTCGATAAACCGAAATACAATTTTTCCTTTGTACCCGTTTGCCGCCAAAGCGGTTACCGGGCCGGCATCGATTGCCCGGATGTGGATACGCTGTTTATGCCGCCGAAAGGGAACAACGTGCTGCAATGCCCTTATCACAAGATCATTCACCTGGACGCAACCGGCACCTACCGGGTAACAGAAGAATGTGAGAGTCCTGCCAGCATGCAGCATAAGAGCTGGTTCATCCTCTCACCCGCCATGGAATATTATTATAAGCAGAAGAACATCGATTACATACCGTTGCCCGCTTTCAAACCCGGATGCACGGCTTCCGAACCGGGTAAACTCATCGAGATCATCTATCCGCAACCCGATGCGAAGATCTACGTACCCCTGGAGATCACGGGAGAACGGGGGCGCACCATCTTTACGGCGGCACATCGCCGGGCAGGCGCCAAAATATTCTGGAGCATGGACGATGCATTCATCGGCACCACGCAAAACTTCCACCAGATCGGGCTCAACCCCGCGCCGGGTAAACACATCATCACGCTCGTGGATGAAAATGGTGTAAGCGTAAGCCGGCAGTTCGAGATTCTCGATAAACAGTAACCCGCAGTTTCTTTGTCATCCTGGGTGTCAGTGAAGGATCCAATGCTGTATAGTAATGAAAGATGCTTTGCACTGCTCAGCATGACATGCTGATTGGATTTCCATTGATTCGCCACCCTGTGCGCCCTCTTTTAATTTGTTATCCTGAGCACCCCTTTATTTGTCATCCTGAGCGTCAGCGAAGGATCTAACCCTACTATGTAAAAGATGCTTCGCCCTGCTCAGCATGACATACTGATATTAATTCCGGCTGATTTCTGCAAGCTACCCGGTAACCAAATTTCTTCTTACATTTAAATACTCATTCACTAAAAACCTTTTGTATGCCTATTCGTATGGAAGATGATCCGCAGGATCAACAGGACTTTGATGAAAGTAAGACCTCAGGCGGCGGTGGTGGCCGTGGTGGTGGCGGGGGCGGATTGAACCTCTTACCCCTGCTGCTGATGCTGTTCCGGGGAGGCGGTGGTGGCAAAAAGATCCTGTTACTGCTGGTAGTAGGCGCTGCGGCCTATTTCTTCATGTCGAAACAGGGCGCCGGTTGTTCCGGGATCGGTGGAGGCGGCGGTGTGAGTGATGTGGTGCAGAATCTTTTCTCGCAAAGCGGGTACAGCTACAATGCCGATACGTTCCGGAAAGCCAGTGTGTACGAAGGCCTGGCCGATGATGATACCAGGAACCCCTTACCCGAATCTGTTTCCCTCCTGCGCTTTGCACCCGACCGCCGTAACCAGGGTCAGCAGGGCAGTTGTGTTGCCTGGAGCAGCGCCTATGCCGCCCGTACCATTGTAGAAGCGGCTTCCACCGGGCAAAGCGGTAACAGCACCGCGTACAGTCCGGCATTCGTATACAACCAGATCGGCCTCGAAGGTTGCCAGGGCGCCTATATCCAGAACGCCATGGAATTCATGACCAATAAAGGCGTGGTATCCTACAATGATTTCCCGTATACCGACCAGGATTGCAGCAGGCAGCCTACCAATAGCCTGATGAATGATGCCCGGCAAAACCGCATGCACGGATTTACCCGGCTTACCAACGGGGAAGGAACCGACGGCATCAGCATACGTGCCATCAAAGAACACCTGGCCAAAGATGCGCCCGTGGTGATCGGCATGATGGTAGGCGGCAGTTTCATGCAGGAAATGATGGGCAAGGAATTGTGGACACCCACCGAGCAGGACCGCAGCCAGATGGGTTTCGGCGGTCATGCAATGTGCGTGATCGGGTATGATGACCGTCGCGTAGCCAAATATGCCAATGGCGAAACCTATACCGGCGCCTTCCAGATCATGAACAGCTGGGGCCCCGAGTGGGGTGTGAATGGCGTGGCCTGGGTGGGTTATGCCGATTTCAAGGAATTCGTTCGGGAGGCCTATGGCATCGATCCGATGCCCAAGCGTGGCGCAGCCGTAAGCGCTTCCTTCGATTGCGCCATCGGGCTGGTAAAGAACGACGATAAACAATACATACCCCTCCGGTTGCGATCGGGCAATGTATTTGAAACCGTGAACAAAGTAGCCCCGGGCACCCGCTTCAAAATGGAAATAAAGAATTCAGTGGAATGCTATACCTACATCTTCGGGCAGGAAACGGATGGCAGCAGTTATACCCTCTTCCCCTATCCCAGCAAGGAAGATCCGGCAAAGACGGCCTTTTCGCCGTATTGCGGCATCACGGGTTACCGGTTGTTCCCGAGAGGAAAGAGTTTAGTGCCGGATAATGTTGGAACCAAAGACGTATTTTCAATTGTGGTGACCAAGCAACCCATCGACTGGTTTGCCATCAATAACGCCATCAGCAAGAGTACCGCTTCGGATTATGCCGGTAAAGTGGCCGACGCGTTGCGCCAGAACGGAATGAACAATGTTCGTTTTGCGGCCGGCAACGGGGGTACCATCAATTTCACAACCGGCAATCAGCAAGACGTGGTGATATGCCTGGTAGAAGTAAATAAATAATACCTGAACCGCATAAACAGGTAAAACCGATTTGCCTGTTTATGTGGTTTTTTATTCACCGGCAACAACAGCTCGATTACATGAAACAACTTCTCACGGTTTGTATCTGCTTTATTTCAATGGGCATCTATGCCCAAAACACCGGCACCAGATTATACCATCCCGATGCCGACGCGGAAAAAGACATCGCGGCAGCCATTCAGCAGGCGAAAGCTGAAAACAAATACGTGTTATTGATGGGAGGCGGCAATTGGTGCAGCTGGTGCCTCGAGTTTGACCGGGTGAGCAAAACAGATCCGAAGATCGACTCGGTGCTGAAAGCCGGGTTCATTGTTTACCACCTCAACTGGAGCAAGGAGAACGAGAATAAAAAAACATATGCCCGGTATGGTTATGCCCAGCGTTTTGGTTTCCCGGTATTCATCATCCTGAATGAAAAAGGAGAACGCATCCATACGCAGAACAGCGAATACCTGGAAGACGGCAAGAAGAGTTACAACCCTGCGCAGGTGCAGGCCTTTCTCGAAATGTGGAGCCCCAATGCGTTGAACCCGAAAATGTACGGAGACTGATCATTGCAGATGTATGATTGAATATTTAATATTGGAAATACACCTGACATAGTTAAAGAAATATTCAATCTTACCTATTAAATATTAAATCCTTCATGTCCAACGCATCCCAATTCCTCTCGCTCGTTAACAGCCCGCTGAAGTTCCGCCTCTTCCTGCTGGCCAAACTTCCCAGCGCTTTCTTTTGCGGTGTGCGGGTACGTTCGGCCGATGAAGAAAAATGTGTTGTAACGGTTCCGTTCAAATGGCTAAGCCAGAATCCGTTCCGGAGTACCTATTTCGCCTGCCTGGCCATGGCTGCGGAAATGAGCACCGGTGTGCTGGCCATGGCGCATATTTACAAACGCAACCCGGCGGTAAGCATGCTGGTACTCGACGTAAAAGGAAACTTCATCAAGAAGGCCACGGGAAAAACCCGTTTTACCTGTGAAGACGGATCGCTGATCCGGCAAAGCATTGAAGAGGCCATTGGTACGGGTGATGGACGGATCGTTACAGCCCGGTCGGCAGGCAGGAACGAAAGTGGCGAGGTGGTGGCCGAATTCACCATCACCTGGAGTTTTAAGGTAAAACCGAATAGTAACTGAGATACTGGCTATTTGCGTAAATTGCATCCCCAAGTTCCAATGAGTTGGTAGTAAGAACCGGAGACAGGAAGATCAGGATCGTTTTACTAGCAGCGATGAACCATTAACCATTAACTATGTCAAAAGAGTCACGCAAACAGCAGGCCCTCGAGTACCACGCGAAAGGACGGCCTGGAAAAATAGAAGTAGTTCCTACCAAAGAAGCCAAAACCCAACGAGATCTTTCCCTAGCGTATTCGCCCGGTGTTGCTGAACCCTGTTTAGAGATCGCCGCCAATCCCGAAGATGTATATAAATACACGGCCAAAGGAAACCTGGTAGGTGTGATCAGCAACGGCACTGCCGTACTCGGACTCGGCAATATCGGCCCCGAAGCGGGTAAACCCGTTATGGAAGGCAAGGGTGTATTGTTCAAGATCTTCGCCGATATTGATGTATTCGATATCGAGATCAATGAACACGATCCCGAGAAATTCGTACAGATCGTACAGGCGCTGGAACCCACGTTCGGCGGCATCAACCTCGAAGACATCAAATCGCCGGAATGTTTTTACATCGAGCAGGAATTGAAGAAGCGTTGCAAGATCCCCATCATGCACGACGATCAGCACGGCACGGCCATCATCAGCGCTGCCGGTTTGCTCAATGCGCTCGAGATCCAGAAAAAGAAAATAGACAAAGTGCGTTTTGTGGTGAACGGCGCCGGCGCAGCGGCCATGGCCTGCATCCAGCTGTACGAATCCCTGGGCGCCAAACACAGCAACTTCATGGTATTCGACCGCAAAGGTATCCTGTACAAAGGGCGTCCGGATGTGGAGGAACTGAAGCTGAAATTCTGTGTAGATGAAAAATACAAAGACTACGACCTGGCGAAAGCCTTAAAGGATGCCGACGTATTCATCGGCCTCAGCGTAGGTGATGTGGTAACGGCTGATATGGTGAAGAACATGGCAAAGAATCCCATCGTATTCGCCATGGCCAACCCAACACCGGAGATCAATTACGAACTGGCAGTCGCTTCCCGCAAAGACATCATCATGGCCACCGGGCGCAGTGATTATCCCAACCAGGTGAACAACGTTCTCGGGTTTCCCTATATCTTCCGCGGAGCGCTCGATGTGCGGGCAACGCAGATCAACGAAGCCATGAAGCTGGCCGCCGTAAAAGCCCTGGCCGAGCTCACCAAGGCACCGGTTCCCGATATCGTGAACCTTGCATACAATGAAAAGACCATAACGTTCGGTCCAAACTACATCATTCCCAAACCGCTTGACCCCAGGCTGCTTTCAACCGTGGCCCCCGCCGTTGCCAAAGCGGCGATGGAGAGCGGCGTAGCCAAACACCCGATCGAAGACTGGGATAAATACGTGCAGGAACTGAACAGCCGGCTTGGCCTGGATAACCAGCTGAGCCGTGTGATCGGCACCAAGGCGAGAAAAGATCCCAAACGCGTGGTATTTGCCGATGCCGAGAATGTGAAAATTCTGAAAGTGGCACAGATGGCACTGGAAGAGAACGTAGCTTACCCCATCCTGCTTGGCCGGGAAGAACGGATCCGCAGGATCGCGGAAGAGAATGGGATCGACCTGGAAGGTATGCCGATCATCAACCCCAAGGATGATGAACACGAAGAGCAGCGCAAACAATTCGGTGAGATATTCTTCAACAAACGTCATCGCAAGGGCGTGAACCGGTATGAGGCGTACAAGGCGATGAAAGACCGCAATCACTTCGGCTGCATGTTGCTGGAACACGGCGAGGCCGATTGCATGATCAGCGGGCTCAGCCGCAATTACCCCGATACCATCCGCCCGGCCCTGCACATCATCGGCACCGAGCCCGGCGTGAAAAAGATCGCCGGCATGTACATCATGTTCACCAAACGGGGGCCCCTGTTCCTCGCCGATACAACGGTGAACTTCAACCCTACCGCCGAAGAACTGGCGGAGATCACCCTGCTGGTAGCCAAGGAAGTAAAGCAGTTCAACATCAAACCGCGGATCGCCATGCTTTCGTACTCCAATTTCGGCAGCAGCAACTCGCCCGAAGCCAACCTCGTACGCCAGGCCCGGGAGATCGTGAAAGCGAAAGATCCTTCCCTCACCTGCGATGGCGAAGTACAGGGCATCCTGGCATTCAACAAAGAGATCCTGAAAGAGAATTACCCGTTTACCGAACTGCTCAACGGAGAAGTGAACACCCTCATCTTCCCCAACCTGGCCGCCGGCAATATCGCCTATAACCTGCTCCAGGAAGTGGGCGGAACCGATTCCATCGGCCCGGTATTGCTGGGACTGAACAAACCGGTACACGTGCTTCAACTGGGCAGTTCCATCCGTTCCATTTTCAACATGGTATTGATTGCGGTGGTGGATGCGCAGACAAAATGCAAGACCGATACCCAGGAACATGTAAAGCGAAGCAAATGGTGGAAACGCCGGAAAGCGGAAGCCTGATGATTTGCCCTTGCCTGCCGGGCTGCCAGAGATATTCCGGCGGAAAAGGTAAACAGTATATATAGTAACTTGTACCCGTAAACCGAAACATGTAATGCTTTTCTTCAACCATTTTGGCCGCTACCTGCTGATGCTGAAAGGCATGTTCACCAAACCGGAGAACTGGCGGATGTACTGGAAAGAACTCATGCACCAGTGCGTGGAGATCGGCATCGGTTCGCTCGGCATCGTGGTTATTATCTCGGTGTTCATGGGAGCGGTGAGCGCCGTTCAAACATCTTACCAGCTGGTGAGTCCGCTCATTCCCCTTACCACCATCGCACAGATCGTTCGGGATACCGTTATCCTCGAATTCGCTCCCACCGTGGTTTGTATTGTATTGGCGGGTGTGGTGGGCAGCAAGATCGCCAGCGAGCTCGGCAATATGCGGGTATCCGAACAGATCGATGCGCTCGAGATCATGGGCATCAATACCAAATCCTACCTGATCATGCCCAAGATCATGGCCTGCCTCATCACCATTCCCCTGCTGGTAATCCTCTCCATGGGTTTGGGTATCTATGGCGGCAGGCTCGCCGGTGTGGCCACCAAGATACTTTCGGCCGATACCTACGACCAGGGCCTCCTGCTGAACTTTGTTCCCTACAACGTATTCTTTGCACTGGTAAAAGCGTACACCTTTGCATTCATCATAAGCACCATCCCATCCTATTACGGGTACTATGTAAAAGGCGGCGCCCTGGAGATTGGGCGCAGCAGTACCAAAAGCGTGGTGGTGAGTTGCGTGATGATCCTGTTTGCCGACTATATATTGGCCGCCCTCCTGCTGGGAAAATAAGATTGGTATGATCGAATTCAAAAATTTAAAGAAAGCGTTTGGCGACAAGATCGTTCTTGACGATGTGAGCCATGTGATGGAAACGGGCAAGGCCAATCTCATCATTGGGCAAAGCGGCAGCGGTAAAACCGTTTTGCAAAAATGCCTGGTGGGCTTATTTGAACCCGATGAAGGCGAGATCATTTATGATGGCGTGAGTTTTACCGACATGAATATTGAGCAACGCAAGGAACTGCGCCAGCAGATCGGGATGCTCTTCCAGGGATCGGCCCTGTTCGACAGCATGACCGTGGAGCAGAACATCATGTTCCCGCTCGACATGTTCACCTCGCAGGGTTTTTCGGATAAACTGACACGGGTGAATGAAGTGCTCAAGCGGGTAAACCTGGAAGGCGTAAACAAAAAATATCCCGCCGAACTGAGCGGCGGTATGAAAAAAAGGGTAGGTATCGCCCGGGCCATCGTACTCAACCCCAAATACCTGTTCTGCGATGAACCGAACTCGGGGCTAGACCCCCAGACTTCCATGGTAATCGACAAACTCATCCTCGACATCACCCGGGAGTTCAACATGACCACGGTGATCAATACCCACGATATGAACAGCGTGATGGAAATGGGCGAAAATATCATATACCTGTTCGATGGCAAGAAAGAATGGAGCGGCAACAGGAAGGATATCATCTTCTCCAAGAACGAACGCCTCAACAAATTCATTTTCGCCAGCGAATTCCTCCAGGATGCCAAGGATATGCGCATGCTGGAGGCCACCGGTAAGATCGCCAACGACCGGAATATGGACGACATGCTGAAGTAGCCAAAACGGCAAAATATCCTTTCTGAATCACCCCGTCCTCCCTTATCTTTGCCGGAATTCTAAATTCCTAATTTAATTCTTACGCAAATCATGGCTGTTTTAGTCAACAAGAATTCCAGGATCATCGTACAGGGATTTACCGGTACCGAAGGCACTTTCCACGCCACGCAAATGATCGAATACGGCACCAACGTAGTAGGGGGTGTTACCCCGGGTAAAGGCGGAAGCACTCACCTGGATAAACCCGTTTTTAATACCGTGGCGGATGCCGTCAAGTCAACCGGCGCCGACGTGAGCATCATCTTCGTACCGCCGGCATTCGCCGCCGATGCCATCATGGAAGCTGCCGATGCGGGTATCAACCTCGTGGTTTGCATCACAGAAGGTATTCCGGTACAGGACATGGTTAAGGTAAAGAGCTATCTGACCACTAAAAATACAAGGCTCATCGGGCCCAATTGTCCGGGTGTGATCACTGCAGAAGAATGTAAAGTAGGCATCATGCCTGGCTTTATTTTTAAGAAAGGAAGGATTGGTATCGTTTCCAAATCGGGCACCCTCACCTACGAAGCGGCCGACCAGGTTGCCAAAGCGGGTCTGGGTATCTCCACCGCCATTGGCATCGGTGGCGACCCCATCATCGGTACTACCACCAAGGAAGCCGTGGAATTGTTTATGAATGATGCAGAAACAGACGCCATCGTGATGATCGGGGAAATTGGCGGTGGTATGGAAGCCGAAGCCGCACGTTATATAAAATCCGTTGGCAATAAGAAGCCCGTAGTGGGTTTCATAGCCGGACAAACAGCTCCTCCCGGCCGCCGTATGGGTCATGCGGGCGCCATCGTTGGCGGTGCGGATGATACGGCTGCCGCCAAAATGAAGATCATGGCCGAATGCGGTATACATGTAGTAGCCAGTCCGGCAGACATTGGAAAGACCATGGCGGAAGCATTGAAAAAATAGAACATCTATAACTTATTTTCATATCCCGGCGATGCCGGGATTTTTTTTAATAAAAAAACCGGGGTTTTCACCCCGGCCTAAAGTATAGCCATAAAACAATGTTTAGTCTGCATAAGAATATGCTCTAAAACTGCTTCCCTATTAACCAATCGACATGCCACCGGGTTCACTACTGCCACAAAGGAATTGTTAAAGAAAAAGACCTGCTGCCGGATGTGCAAACAAGCTGTGCTAAACATCTCTTGCCTTTGCTATTTTTAGTATCGCTTACATGATTAGCACATTTCAAATTGTATCTTGTATTCAAATTTCCCCTATGTTTCAAAAGAAGATCGTTCTGGTTATCCTTTTGTTAACCGGCATTTACTCCGTCAATATGGCGCAACAGAAAAAAGATTATACAGCGGAATGGAAAAAAGCGGAAGGCCTCGAGAAAAAGGGGCTCACCAAATCGGCCCAGGCAGAGGTATCGAAGATCTTTTCGCTGGCGGTCAAAGACAATAACGACGTACAGCAGATCAAGGCTGCCATGATCCTGATCGGTTACAGGCGAATACTGGATGAAGACAGCGATGAAAACAACATTTTCTATGTCGATACGCTTGCCAGAAGTACAAAAGCGCCTGCTCGTAATATCTTACAGAGCATCCAGGCTGAAATGCTTTGGCAATACCTGCAGAACAATCGTTGGAAATTCTACAACCGTACAAAGCTCAGCGAAGAAAAAAGCAAAGACATCAGCACCTGGAGCATTGATAAACTATACAACACCATTTCCCGGTTGTATACAGCTTCGCTTACTAACGGAGACCTGCTCAAGACAGTAAAAATCGACGGTTTCGATCCCATCCTGCTCAAAGGCAAAAATACCCGCCAGCTGCGCCCCACCCTGTTCGACTTCCTCGGCCATCGTGCGCTGGAATTCTTTATGAACGACGAATCCGGCATCACAAAACCGGCATACCAGTTCAGGCTGGAAGATCCGGAGATCTTTACCGGATCAACCGGTTTCATCAAAGCGAAATTTCCAACAAAAGATACCGCTTCCCTCCAGCATAAAGCGCTTCTCCTGTTGCAGGATATCCTGGCCTATCATATCGCAGACGCCAACCCGGATGCGCTGATCGACGCGGACCTGATCCGGCTTGCCTTTGTATACAACAATGCCACCCTGGATGAAAAGGATAAGCTATACGAACAAGCGTTGCTCCGTATCGAACAGGCATACCCGAACAACCCGGCTACCGCACAGGCCGGATTCTTGCGTGGAAGTATCTACCTTGCCAACGGACGCAGGTACGATCCGTTTTCAAAACCGGCTTACCAGTACGAGATCAAAAGGGCCAAAGAATTGTTTGAAGCCATTTACAGCAAATTCCCGAAATCCGAGGGAGGCATCAACGCCCGGAATACGATCATGCAGATCGAACAGCCCACGCTCAATGTCGAAACGGAAAAAGTAAATGTACCCATGCAGCCCTTCCGGTCCCTGGTGAAATACAAAAACGTCCAGAAAATCTATTTGCGGGTATTGCGTAGTTCGCGGGATGAGATCAAGAGAGAGCAACGCCTCGATTATGAAAAGTTCTGGAAACTGCTCACCGAACAAACCCCGCTTAAAAGCTGGGATATCACGCTCCCCAACCTGCAAGACTACCAGGAACACAGCACCGAAATCAAAGTCGACGGCTTGCCTGCCGGTATCTATACCATCCTGGCAAGTACCGACCCTGGTTTTTCACTAGAAAAGAATATCATCGCCCGGCAGGTAATCTACTGCAGCAACATCAGTTATATCCATACCAGTAATAACGATTACTATGTTTTGAACCGCGACAATGGCCATCCATTGGCTAAAGCACAGGTTCAGGTATGGGAAAGCCGGTACAACCAGAAGACCTACAATTATGAAGACATCAAGGCCGAGTTGTACAGCACCGATGAAACCGGTTTCTTCAAACTGAAGGACGCCAAGGAATACCGGAATTTCAATCTCCAGATCAGGCACAACGGCGACGAACTATTCATGCTCGATGAATCCAACTATGCTTATTACAACGGTTACAGCAAACCCGAGCTGAAACCGCATACGTTCCTTTTCACCGACAGAAGCATTTACCGGCCCGGACAAACCGTTTACTTTAAGGGTATCGTGGTTAAAGCGGATACCAATATTTCCCGCACCGGCGTGTTACCCGGCTATAAAACCACCGTACTCCTCCGCGATGCCAATGGCCAGAAAACCGCTACGGTTAATGTTACGAGCAATGAATTCGGCAGCTTCAACGGCTCTTTCAGGCTACCCACGGGCGTACTGAATGGCTATTTCAGCATTCTTGATTCCAGCAACAACGCATTCGCTTCGATCAGTGTGGAAGAATACAAGCGGCCGAAATTTGCAACCGAAATAGAAAAGCCAAAAGGCACCTACCGTGTAAACGACAGCATCAAAGTGACCGGAACAGCCAAAGCTTACGCCGGTAATAACATCGATGGCGCCAGCGTAAGTTACCGCGTCGTTCGCCGGGTGCAATACCCCCTATGGTGGGGCTGGAGCTATTACAAGCGTGGCGGCTGGGGCAGTAATGAGGAAATGGAGATCAGCAACGGCACCACCACCACCGACAGCAAAGGCGAATTCATCATCACGTTCAAAGCGATCCCGGATGCATCGGTAGATAAGAAAGATCAACCGACGTTCTATTATGAAGTAAGAGCCGATGTTACCGATCTTAATGGCGAAACAAGAAGTGGCAGTACGTCGGTAGCCGTTGCCTACCAATCGCTCCAGCTCAATATTGACATGCCTGAAAAAATACAGGGCGACAGTCTTAACGCATTCACGATCCGCAGCACCAACCTCAACGATATCTTTGAAAAGACAAACGTGCAGGTAACATTCCACCGCCTGCGCTCACCCGGCAAGTTATTCCGCAGCCGGTTCTGGGATATGCCCGACCAGTTTACGATGAGCCGAGACGAATACTACCAGCTATTTCCCTACGATGCCTACAAAGATGAAGACAAGAAACAAAACTGGCCACTGGCAGAGAAATTCATCGACAGAACGGATACAACCCGGGAAGACGGGAAATGGTCTCTGGGACTGACCGGCTGGCAAGCGGGATGGTATAAGATCGTTGCGGTGGCAAAGGACAAGTACGGCGAAGAGGTAAAAGCAGAGAAATACATCCATGTACTAGGTAGCACTGAGCGAAGCCGAAGTGCAGGCAGCCAGGGTCTGAGCGAAGTCGAAGACCCGCTTTCTGTCACTATTTCCAAACCCGTGGCCGAACCCGGCGACAAGGTCGGCTATTCGATCCGCTCGGGCTTCACTAATGTATGGCTCATTCAGATCGTTAGCCGGATGAACAATGGGAACAAACCCGCTTCCCAGAATATTTCTTCGGTATTACCCATGGAAAGCACCTTGTCGATCAATGAATCCGATCGGGGTGGTATCGGACTGAGTTATGCCTTCGTAAAAAACAACCGCGTATACAGCGGCAACGAAAGCATTGAGATCCCCTGGAGTAATAAAGATCTGGACATTCAATTCGAAACCTTCCGTGATAAACTGCTTCCCGGCAGTAAGGAAACCTGGAAGGTGAAGATCAAGGGCAATAAGGGAGAAAAAGCGGCAGCCGAAATGCTGGCAGGCATGTACGATGCCAGTCTCGACCAATTCAAGCCGCATCAATGGAGCAAACCCTCTATATGGCCTGGCTTCTATAGTCCGGTACGCTGGGAAAACAATGGATTCGAAAAAGTGGGATCAACGGAGCTGAACAAATTCGGCTACGATCCGCTTGAGTCGCCCGAAAAAACCTATGACCAGCTATTGGGGTCCTATGCCAGCGGGCCCAGGTTTGCATTCCGGTCCGGGAATATCCGCATCAGAGGGGCAGTCACTGAAACGATGGCCAATGATGCGTATGCAGCCCCAATGGCAAACAGTCGCCTGGAAGAAGTGGTGGTTTCCAAATCAATGGGCAAGAAGACTTCCGGTGCAAAAGTCAGCAACGTTTACAAAAACCAGCGTGCAGACACATCAAATGTTAATCAACAACAACAGGAGCCTGGCAGCCCCATCCAGGTACGCAAAAATTTCAATGAAACCGCATTCTTCTTCCCCGACCTGAGAACAGACGCGGAAGGAAATATTGAATTCTCCTTTACCATCCCCGAGGCATTGACCAAATGGAAACTGATGACCCTGGCACATACAAAGGACATGGCCAGTGGCTATGCCAGCAAGCATACCATCACCCAGAAACCGCTGATGGTTCAGCCCAATGCGCCACGTTTCATGCGGGAAGGAGACAAGATGGAATTCAGCGCCAAGGTCGTGAACCTGGGCGACAGCGAAGTAACAGGCATTGCCAGTCTCGAACTGCTGGATGCTGCTACCAACAAACCCGTAGACGGCTGGTTCAAGAATGTATTCCCCAACCAGTATTTCACCGTAGCCGCCGGCCAAAGCGCTGCCGTAAAGTTCCCGATGGAGATTCCTTTCAATTTCAACTCGGCCATGAGCTACCGCATCGTGGCAAAAGCGGGAAATTATTCCGATGGTGAAGAGATGGCCATTCCGGTGCTTACGAACCGCATGCTGGTAACCGAGTCGTTGCCACTCAACATGCGCCAGCAAACAAGTAAGTCGTTCCGGTTCGACAAACTGCTCAACAGCGGCAGGAGCACGACCATCGCCAACCACGCATTGACCGTGGAATATACCAGCAACCCGGCCTGGTACGCCGTTCAGGCCCTGCCCTACCTGATGGAATACCCGTACGAATGCGCCGAACAAACTTTCAACCGCTATTACGCCAATACCCTCGCATCGCATATCAGCCGCTCCGCTCCCCGGATCAAAGCTGTTTTTGAAAAATGGAAAAACGCCGACACCGCCGCACTGCTCTCGAACCTGCAGAAGAACGAGGAACTGAAATCCGCCTTACTGGAAGAAACACCCTGGGTGCTGGATGCGCAAAACGAAACCCAGCAGAAGAAAAATATCGCCCTGCTGTTCGACATGGTGAAGATGAGCGGCGAACTCGATAAAGCTTTCACGAAACTCAAAGAGATGCAAAGCGAAGGCGGGGCTTTCACCTGGTTCCGCGGCGGAGGCGACGACCGTTACATGACCCAGTACATCCTCACCGGCATCGGTCACCTGCGGAAACTGAACGCCCTGGCAGGAGATGATTACCAAAGGATGAAAACCATCGTTGACAAGGCCATCCCTTACCTCGATAAAAAAATAAAAGAAGACTACGACTACCTGTTGCGGTACAGGATCAAACTTTCCGGGAACAACCTCGGATACCTGCAGGTACAATATCTCTACCTGCGGAGTTTCTTCCCTGAATACAAAATACCGGCGGCATCGCAAACTGCCTATACGTATTATACCGGGCAAGCCAGAAAATTCTGGCTCAGCAACAGCAGGTACATGCAGGCCATGATCGCCCTGGCCCTGCACCGCGGCAGCGACGCCACCACACCGAAGGCGATCATCCGCTCGCTTAAAGAGAATTCCATCAGCAAGGAAGAAATGGGTATGTACTGGAAAGAATGGAACACGGGCGGTTATTTCTGGCACCAGGCCCCCATCGAAAGCCAGGCGATGATGATCGAGGCATTTACGGATATCGATAAGAACACAAACACCGTCGACGACCTGAAAACATGGTTACTGAAACAAAAGCAAACCCAGAACTGGAAAACAACCAAGGCCACCGCCGAAGCCTGTTATGCCTTATTACTTGGTGGCAGCAATTGGTTAACAGAAGAAAAAGAAATTACGATCAGGGTGGGAAGTGAAGTGATTATTTCCTCCGCTGATATCTCCGCAACACCCTCTCCTGCAGGAGAGGGCCGGGGTGAGGTTGAAGCCGGAACAGGCTATTTCAAGAAACGCATCGAGGGAGGAAAAGTAAACCCGGAAATGGGTAATATCTCGGTCAACATCAAGCCATCAACCAACCAGCAAACCAGTACATCCTCTTCCTGGGGATCTGTGTACTGGCAGTATTTCGAAGACCTGGATAAAATAACCCCGGCTGAGACCCCCTTGAAGCTGGTGAAAAAACTCTTCGTCGAAAAGAACAGCGATAAAGGACCAGAACTGGTGGCCCTGCCCGACGGCGCCGAACTGAAAGTAGGCGACAAGGTGAAAGTGCGGATTGAACTGAAGGCCGACCGCGACATGGAATACGTGCACATGAAAGACATGCGTGCCGCCTGCATGGAACCGGTGAATGTGCTCAGTTCCTACAAGTGGCAGGGCGGACTCGGGTATTACGAATCCACCAAGGATGCCAGCACCAACTTCTTCTTCGGCTGGTTGCCCCGTGGGTCGTATGTATTCGAGTATACGCTTTTTGTCACCCACGCGGGAAATTTCAGCAACGGCATCACAACCATCCAGTGTATGTACGCCCCCGAATTCACGGCGCACAGCGAGGGTATCCGGGTGAACGTGGAGTGAGAAACGGGAAGCAATAAGTTACAGGTCATAAGTTGCAGCAACGGTGCTGATCGTATAAAATGTTTTGTACATTAGCACGCTACTTACTGCTTATAACTTATAACTCGTATGCCCGCAGAACAATCCTACAATATTCCCCTCCGTTTCCGGAAGATGGAGAACCTGCACATCGTATTCTGGCTGCTGAAGGATATCAGCTGGTGCATGGTTTGGAGACCCCTCGGTATCATCATGGTGATTCCCACCCTGGCCGTAGCCATCTGGATCGTGTTCCGGAACAAAACCTTCATGAGCGAAGTATGCCATAACCTGGCCATCGTTTTCTGGATCAGCGCCAATAGTTTCTGGATGATCAGCGAGTTCTTCCATTTCGATGAACGCATCCTGTTCTGGGGTGTTACGGGGAAACAGGCCGCGATGATCCCCTTTTGCCTGGGCCTGCTTTGCCTGATCTACTATTACCTTATCTGGCGGCCTCTGCATAAAGATGTGGTGGAAACGATGTAGAAACTGTAACCAGGGCCAGTTGTTTTTTTACCAGGTTCTGTTGGGTTACTTATGCTGGTTTTGTAAATAAATAGAAAACCCTGTTATGAGAGCAAAATACCTGTCCCTGTTAGTTGCTGTACTGCTTTTTGCCTCCTGCGGCTCAAACAATAAACGATCCGCCAGCAATGTTTTGGGAAAACAGCATCTTCCCTCCCAGTTGTTCAGTGTAGATACCGAAAAAGATGCTGTTCTGGTTACGCGGCAGGGCTGCATCATCCGCCTGCCCAAGGGGTCTTTGCAAAGCGATACCCGCACGGTGGAACTGGAGATCCGCGAGGCGCTTACCAATACCGACATGGTACTTGCCGGACTTACCACCATGAGTGGAAGTCAGCCACTCAGCAGCGGAGGAATGATTTATTTCAATGCAGCTTCGGGCTATAAGATCGAGATCAAAAAACAGGTTGAGATACTGGTACCCACCAAAACCTATAACCGGAATATGCAGCTTTTCCGGGGTGATTCGGTCAATGCGAAAATAGACTGGAAAGACCCCCAACCACTGCCCAAAGATGAAACGACCCTGAAGATAGAATCCGGAGAAGCCCTGTACAAAGCCAATTGTGCAAGTTGTCACAAGATCGACCAGTATTTTACGGCGCCTCCATTAATTGGAATAACCGATCGCATCAGCCGTGCACGTCTCTATGCATTGACTACGCACGATCCACGATTTCTTAACGGTGAATTATTGACTGAAAATTCCTGGCGCACGACTGATACAAGTAAATTGGATCCGGTACAACGCGGGTACATACGGGATCACATGGCGTCGGATTCTTCATCCCTGCTTAATGCCAATGACCTGGCCTGGATATATGTTTATCATAAATGCCTGCAGCGAAAATACAGCCCCACGGAAATGACTTCTTTCCTCAATCTTACCGAAAAAGATCTCGATAACCTTTATGCCTACGTAAAAAGCGAAAGCGATCGAATGGCTCCGGGAATGAAACCCGGCAAGGACTGCTGCGACAGTTGTGCCGATTATGAAGTAGCAAAACAGTATTTGCTGGGAAACCGGGAACGGCTTGTTGCACAAAATGATTATTTCTTCAATCTCGACAGGGATATTCCGATCCCCCCGGTAATGGATACAACGCCTCCTGAGTCAACTGAAGCGAGTGCGGCAGTTGTTGAAGTACCTTACACGAAAATAACACCGGGCAATACCCGCGGCACCTATTACTCGATCAATATCCTGGCAACAGGCTGGTACAACATCGATATCTTACTGAAGAATTACAACGGCTGTGTAGAAAGCGAATTGTTCGTACGGCTGCAGGAAAACTACAAGATAGACATGACCGTCAACCTAATTATTCCTGCCTACAAAACCTTTGTGCAGGGTGGTAAATTGAAAAACGGAAAAGAATATGGGTTTGACGAGAACGACGGACGGATCAACCTGCCACAGCATACACTGGCCTATATTATTGCCTTCGCCGAAAAGAACGACAAACTCATTTTTGCCAAAAGATCTTTCAATACCCAAACCAGGCAAACCATCGAACTTGAATTCCGGGAGATCAGCAAAGAACAGCTGGGTGCCGAGATCAGGGCCCTGAAACTGGATGATATAAACGCGGAAGTCGGTGAATCGAAAAACGCTGAACAGCTAAAAAAGATCGACGCAACGCTGAAAGAGACCGAAAAACTGAAACCTAAAAATTGTGATTGCGGATATCTACCGATGGCCGCTAACACGACGCCGGCTGTGCAGGATAACCTCAAATAAGTACGCCCCTGCTCTGGGGATTTGAATAGGGACTTCGCCGGCAAAACCCCGCTAAATTCAGTATATTTGTCCCTTATTTTATAGGCAAATAATATGTACAGAACCCACACCTGCGGCGAATTACGATCGGCCCACCAGAACAAACAAGTTACCCTGGCCGGATGGGTGCAAACCGTTCGCAAATTCGGCAGCATCACCTTTGTTGACCTGCGGGACCGCTATGGCATTACGCAATTATTATTCGAAGAAAGTCTGAACGCCCAACTGGATGCAAGCCCCCTGGGCCGCGAATTCGTATTGCAGGCCACCGGGAAAGTGAACGAGCGTACCAACAAGAACCCGAACATCCCCACCGGCGATATCGAACTCATTGTTTCCGAATTCAGGATATTGAACAAGTCGGCCGTACCGCCCTTCACCATCCAGGACGATACCGATGGCGGCGACGATCTGCGGATGAAATACCGCTACCTCGACCTGCGCCGCAACGCGGTGAAGAAGAATCTCGAATTACGCTATGCCGTAGGCAGAAGTACAAGAAACTACCTGCATGAGAATAACTTCATGGATATCGAAACGCCCTTTCTCATCAAATCCACCCCGGAAGGCGCCCGTGATTTCGTGGTTCCGTCGAGAATGAACCCCGGACAGTTCTACGCCCTGCCGCAATCGCCGCAAACATTCAAGCAACTGCTGATGGTAAGCGGGTACGATCGCTATTACCAGATCGTAAAGTGTTTCCGCGATGAAGACCTGCGGGCCGACCGCCAGCCGGAATTCACACAGATCGATTGCGAGATGTGCTTCGTGGAGCAGGAAGATATCCTGAACATGTTTGAAGGACTGGTAAAACGGATTTTCAAAGACGTCAAAGGGATCGATTATACCGAAACCGTTGAACGCATGACCTGGGAAGAAGCCATGTGGCAGTACGGAAACGACAAGCCCGATATCCGCTTCGGTATGAAGCTCTGCAACCTGAAATTCCCGGCGCATACCTTTCCTTCCAAAGAGAATATATCATCGCTCATCGCGGGAGAGTTCGCCGTTTTCAACGACGCCGAAACCGTGATCGCCATCGCCATCCCAGGCTGCAGCGAATATTCCCGCAAGCAAACGGATGAACTGACGGAATGGGTGAAGCGGCCGCAGATCGGCATGAAGGGCCTCGTATTCATTAAGTGTAATGCCGACGGAACCTTCAAAAGCAGCGTAGATAAATTCTACAGCGAAGAAAAACTGAAAGCCATCGCCGAAGCCACCGGCGCCCAGGCCGGCGACCTGGTACTGATACTGGCCGGCGCGGAGGAAAGAACAAGGAAAGCCAGCAGCGAACTGCGCCTCGAAATGGCCCAGCGCCTGGGCATGCGCAGGCCCGACGAATTCAAACTGCTCTGGGTGCTCGACTTTCCGCTTTTTGAATACGATGAAGAAGGCAATCGCTGGGTAGCCCGGCATCACCCCTTCACTTCGCCCAAACCCTCGCAGATCGAAACGATGATCAACAACAGCCCGGTCATTGAAAACGCGGCCGAATACCTGAAGCATCCCTATGCCGGCATCAAGGCAAACGCCTACGACATGGTGCTGAACGGGAACGAGATCGGCGGCGGATCCATCCGCATCTTCCAGCGGGAGTTGCAGGAAAAGATGTTCGCGGCCCTGGGCATGGACAAGGAAGAGCAACAGCACAAATTCGGATTCCTGCTCGGTGCTTTCGAGTATGGCGCTCCGCCGCATGGCGGCATCGCCTTTGGCTTCGACCGTCTTTGTTCGATCCTTGGCGGCAGTGAAAGCATCCGTGATTTCATCGCCTTTCCGAAAAACAATGCCGGCAGAGACGTGATGCTGGATGCACCGGCCTCGATCGATGCCAAACAATTCGATGAATTGCAGATCAGGCTGGATTTGAAAAACTAACCCGGTAAAAGATGAATCCGGATATGTGAGAGATGTGTAATTTTGAATTCTTAATTCTTCATTCTTAATTAGTGTCCTCCCTTCCCCCACTCGCCGAACGCCTTCGTCCGAATACATTGGATGAACTCACCGGGCAGCAACACCTTACCGGGCAGGGAAGCATTTTACGCAAGGCCATCGAGCAGGGTAAGGTACCGAGTATGATCCTCTGGGGCCCGCCGGGCGTGGGAAAAACAACCATCGCCAACATCATCGCCCATACGCTTAAGGTTCCTTTTTATACGCTGAGCGCCATCTCATCGGGCGTGAAAGAAGTGCGGGAGGTCATCGACCTGGCGAAGAAGCAGCGCAATGTCATCCTCTTCATCGATGAGATCCACCGTTTCAACAAAGGCCAACAGGATGCCTTGCTGGGGGCTGTCGAGAAAGGCATCATCACCCTCATCGGCGCCACCACCGAAAACCCTTCCTTCGAAGTGAACAGCGCCTTGCTCAGCCGTTCGCAGGTGTATATTCTCAAAGCGCTGGATTCAACCGACCTGGTAAGCCTCCTGCATCATGCCATTGAAACCGATGCGGTACTCAAGACAAAAGATATCCAGCTGAAAGAAACCGAAGCGCTGATCAATATATCGGGCGGTGATGCCCGGAAATTGCTGAACCTGCTGGAGCTGGTCACCGATACGCTGGGAGATAAGGCCATCATCACCGACGACGCGGTCATGGAGATCGCCCAGCAACGCATCGCCCTCTACGATAAAAAAGGCGAGCAGCATTACGACATCATCTCCGCCTTCATCAAATCGATCCGCGGCAGCGACCCCAACGCGGCTGTGTACTGGCTGGCACGCATGATCGCCGGCGGCGAAGACGTGAAATTCATTGCCCGGCGTATGCTGATCCTGGCAAGCGAGGATATCGGCAATGCCAACCCCAATGCGCTGTTGCTTGCCAACGCCACGTTCGACGCGGTGAATAAGATCGGCTGGCCCGAATCGCAACTGATCCTGTCGCAATGCGCCCTTTACCTGGCCAGCAGCGCCAAAAGCAACGCGGCCACCACCGCCATCGGCGCCGCCATGAGTGCGGTGAAAGAACACGGTGATCTTTCCGTGCCCCTGCACATCCGCAATGCGCCCACCAAACTGATGAAGAAAGAAGGATACGGGAAAGGCTACGAATATTCGCACAATTACGAGAACAATTTCTCGCCGCAGGAGTATCTGCCGAACGAGATCAGCGGAACCGCTTTCTTTCAACCCGGCAACAATGCCCGTGAAGAAGAACTCCGCAAATTCCTTCGCTCCCTGTGGAAGGATAAGTACAGGTACTAATTTTTTTTCCGGATGATCAGCCCGATGGAAGTAACCACGTATTTATCCACCTGCAGTTTCAGGTGTATCTTTTGCTGGTGAGGCTCCACGTCTACCAAAAAATCTTCGGGCAACCCGCCCATGGAGAGGTCGAGTTCCTCCACAAAATGTCCTTCGCTGCGCAACGCATCGATGATGTATTCGATATCCCGCTGCCGGTAGAGCACCGTGCTGTTATTCTCCTGTGTTTCGTCGTTGGAGGAAAGATTGTATTCGGTGGTATGTACCGCCCACCCGCCGGGCTTCAATGTTTTCAACTGGTTTTGCAGGAACCGGAAACCTTTATCAAGCGTACCCAGGTGTTCAAAGGAACAACTGCTCCAGTTGAAATCGAAATCAACCAGATCATCGGGGATATCATTCATATCCACGGGGCGGTAGCTGACCAAGCGGTCAAAGTCTTCCTGATCACAAAGCCGGCGCTTGTTCAGGGAGTCGAGCCCGAAACAAAGCTGGTTTGCATTATCCCATCCCATCTCCACCCCTTGCTCGGGGAAGATATCAGTGGCAACAATGGCACAACCGAAGCTGGCAAACATGGCAGGCAGCGGTTCGGTGCCCACGGCAAACACAAGTCCCCGTTTGCCGGAGGTGATACAGCCCCGTTCCCAGAGCGCCTGCATCACATAAACGAATTCCCATTGCTTCCGGTGAAAGTTGGGCTTTTCATTCAATTGATCGCACCAATGCCGGAACCAGGCGGCGTGAAAATCCTTCGCTTTGCAAAGCTCCGATCTTCTTTTCGCATGATCGTAGATCAATTGTTTATTCCACCTGCGTTCGGTTGACCCGGTATCCATGGCTGTTGATTTAGTTTATCTCAATAACGAGCGGTATACATGCAGGTAATCGATCGCCTTTTTTTCCCAGGCGAAGGAATGGCCCCGGTTGACGATCGCTTCCGCGAGCCCGTTCTGCCGGTACCTGACTATGCCTTCATGGAAAACAGAAAGCATGTGGTCGGGATCGAAGTTTTTAAAATAGAAGGAAACATCACCACCGATCTCGGGCAGGGACGTGAGGTCCGACAAAAAGATCGGTTTACCGAATTTCATCGCTTCCACGACCGGGGCGCCAAATCCTTCGGCCAGCGAAGGCAGCATAAAAGCCAGGCAGTTTTTAAAATACCAGGCTTTATCGGCTTCCGAAACCGGACCAAGCACATGCAGGCGGTCCGCCACTCCCAGTTTGCGGGCCTGTACCCTCATCCTGTGCACATAATCGGCGTCATCCAGTTTACCGGCCACCACCAGTTCCGCATCCGTTCCTGTCAGCAGGGGTACCAGCGTGTGGAAATTCTTCTTCTTATTTACATATCCCATCGCGAACAGGAAGGGCCTGGCCGGTTTGTAGGCTTCCGGGTTCACAGGCGGCTCATCTACCTGGTGCGTTCCGTTGTGAATGACATGTATAGGTTTGTTGCCCAGCTCCATATTTTCCAGCACATCTTTTTTGCAATGCTGCGAAATACATACGATGGCATCGCTTCGGTCGATGAGTCGCTGGGTCTTCAGCAAACTATCCCGCTGTTCTTTGGCGGTTCTGCCTTCGTGCAGGCAGTTCAGGTCGTGGATCGTGAGCAACACTTTGATCCGCCCATTAGGTTTTGGCACCACCCTGCCCGACTGGAACGGCGCGTGCCAGATATCGCAATCCCAGAGGTATGGCCGGAAGAATTTTTCATGCCACTTCCGCTCGGTGATACAGGCTGCGTTCGGGCCGAATGATTTTTTCTCGGCGGCTGGCACGTAAAAAGCCATGCGGCCTTCATTTTCCTTCTCCAGGATGCGTTGTACGTGGGTTCCCAGGTTGAGGCAATAATGGTAAAGGCCGGAATCCGGGTAACGCATCAGGTCGCAGTCGAGGATGATCTTATACATATGCGTCGGTTTTTAAGCTGGGTAAATCCCTGTTCAGCGATTATTTATGCCCGTTCAGTCAGTATTGCTTCCTGTAAAATTATTAAATAGTAACTTGATAGAGGTGATGCGGATATCGGTACGCAGTACGCCATAACCGAATCGTTTTACTTGCCTGCGTTTTACCTTTGATCATCGCCGGCACAAAAAATAAAACCACTGCCTGACCACTATGCCAAAAAAAATAATTTTTGATTGCGAACGCATGAAGTACGGGAACACCGGTTTGTTTCAGTATTGCCTGCAGTTGGGAAACAGATTGAGCCGCTATGCGGATCAATCAGAAGAAGAGTTGCTGTTCTATACGCCATCCGGGAGCGGCAAGCTTTTCGGCGCCGGTGCCCGGCATATCGCACAAACCGGTTTGCATAAACTGCGGATGCCCTCACTCAAAGACTATGCGCTCTGGCATGCCACTTACCAGGAGAGTCATTACCTTCCGTTCCGCGATAAGCGGATCCCGGTTGTACTGACGGTGCACGACCTGAACTACCTGTACGACGATTCCAAAGCCACCTGGAAAAAAGAGCGTTTTCTGCGCCGTCTGCAAAAACTTGTCGATCGTGCAAACGCGATCATTTGCGTAAGTGAACACAGCCGAAGCGACCTCGGTTTTTATTGCGATACCCGGCACAAAGAAGTACATACGATCTACAACGGAACCAATATCCTGCAGCAGCCGGCATTGGAGAAAAACTCGTACAAACCCAAACGGCCCTTCATCTTTTCGCTTGGAAGCATTACCCGGAAAAAGAATTTTCATACCCTGCTGCCGCTGGTGGATAAAGACAAGGACATGGAACTGGTGATCGCCGGGCGGAAGGAAGATCCCTCCTATTGCGATCATATTCTCGATACGGCGCAGCGCATGGGCATCCAGGAAAACATCAACCTCATCGGCCAGGTGAATGAACGGGAAAAATCCTGGTACTACAACAATTGCTACGCCTTTGCCTTCCCTTCGGTGGCCGAAGGATTCGGTCTGCCGGTGGCAGAAGCCATGTCGGTGGGCAAACCGCTTTTTTTATCCGACAAGGCCGCACTTCCCGAAATCGGTGGTAATGTTGCATTTTATTTCCGCGATTTTTCCGGCAGCCTGATGCAGGAAACATTCGCGGCTGGCATGCGGCGTTACCAGCAATTTGATATGCAGCACGAGATCATCCAAAAAGGAAAGGAATACTGCTGGGAACAGGCCGCCAAAGAATACTGGAACATATACCGATCACTTTACTGACCTGCGCACATGAAGACTTATCGCCGCCTGATGCAATTCGCCAAACCGTACCGCTATTTTGTGGTACCTTTTTTCACGTTCACCCTCATCGCTGCTTTCTTCAGTGTATTCCAGTTCACCCTGCTTATCCCGCTGCTCAATTTTCTCTTCGACCACCAATCGGTGGAAACGATGAAGCAGTACGCGGCAGCGCCTTCGTTCTCCTTTTCGGCATCGTACTTCAAAAATCTCTTTTACTTCTACGTATATCACTTAAAAACCCTTAACCCGGTTTATGCGCTTTACTTCATGGCAGCCCTGATCGTACTGGCGGTGGTACTCACGAATTTCTTCCGGTACCTGGCCCAGCGGAGCATGATCAATTCCCGCACCCTGCTGGTCAAGCGCATCCGAGAAGCCATCTTTGAAAAGATGAATCACCTGCACATGGGTTATTTCACCCGGGAACACAAGGGCGATCTCATCTCCCGCATGAATTCGGATGTATTTGAGATCGAAGCCGTGGCCGGCAATTCGCTCGAAGTGCTGTTCAAGGAACCCTACATGATGATCGCTTATTTCATCGCCCTGTTCACCATCTCGGTGAAACTGACCTTGTTCACCCTGCTCATCATACCCATCTCCGCCTTCGGCATTGCCATGGTCACCAAGAAATTGAAGAAAGAGGCATCCGAGATGCAATCATCGATCGGCCGCCTGCTCACCATCATCGACGAAACCCTCACGGGTATGCGCATCATCCGGTCTTTCAACGCCACCGGCTTTGTATTGAAACGTTTCAGCCGGGAAAACGACATCTACCGAAAAGCCAGTTTACAGGGATTCAAGAGAAGAGAACTGGCGCCCGCTTTCTCGGAAGTGTCGGGGGTGATCGTGGTGGCCTGTATACTTATATATGGGGGAGCCATGATCCTGCAGAACAGGACGGGTAATGCCTCGGGCTTACAGGCCAGTGAATTCATCGCTTTCATCGCCATCTTTTCCCAGGTGATCCGGCCTGCCAAGGCCATGGTGGTGGCACTGGCCAATATCCAGCGGGGCGAAGCCTCGGGCAAACGTATTCTCGAAGTGCTCGACACACCCATTGAAGTGGCCGACAGACCCGGTGCGGTGGAGATGAAACCGTTTCATGACCGGATCGAGTTCGACAATGTGGGTTTCGGTTACAGCGACAAACCGGTATTGCAGCACATCAGCTTTACCCTTGGGAAAGGCAAAACCCTGGCCCTGGTTGGCCCATCGGGTGTGGGTAAATCAACCATCGCCGACCTGCTGCCGCGATTCTATGATGTCAAAACGGGGAGCATACGCATCGATGGAAAAGACATCCGCGATTATACCATGGAATCGCTCCGCGGCCAGATGAGTTTTGTTACCCAGGACGTGATCCTTTTCAACGACAGCATCTTTAATAATATCGCACTCGGCCGGCCCGACGCTAAAGAGGAAGATGTGATCCGGGCGGCTAAGATCGCCAATGCGCATGATTTCATCATGGATACCGAACAGGGTTACCAGACCAATATCGGCGACCGGGGCATCCGCTTATCGGGCGGACAAAGGCAACGACTGAGCATTGCCCGGGCGGTGTTCAAAAATCCATCGATCCTCATCCTGGATGAAGCCACTTCGGCCCTCGATACCGAATCGGAGAAACTGGTGCAAGATGCCCTCAACAACCTGATGGAAGGAAGAACCACGCTGGTGATCGCCCACAGGCTCAGTACAATCAAGGAGGCCGATGAAATACTGATATTGCAGGATGGTCGGGTGGTGGAACGGGGTAATCATTTCGAACTGATCGAGATCGAGGAAAGTATTTACAAGCGGCTCACCCTCATGCAGAAGATCGCCTGACCTTTTTGTTAAACAGGTTCCGCAAGGTTTTTCCGGCGACAATATTATCCGTATTTTTCATTCCTAAATCAATCGCATGAAACTACGACTTACAGCCATTCTCCCCCTGTTACTGGTTTGTTTCCTGATTTCCTGTTCGAAAGATGACCCGGGAACGGGCGGCGGCGGCACTCCTTCCGTAGCGGCCAAAACAATGCTGAATGAATCCTACGGAACCGATCCCCTGCAGAAGATGGACATCTACCTGCCCGCCAACCGCAGCGTTACCAGCACCAAAGTAGTGATCATGATCCATGGCGGCGGCTGGACCGGCGGCGACAAAGCAGATTTCAATGTGATGATCGATTCGCTGAAGAAACGCCTGCCCGATTACGCGATCTTCAACATCAATTACAGGTTGGCTTCCTGGCCCAACAATGTGTTTCCCACCCAGGAGATCGATGTAAAAGCGGCGATCGAATTCATTTTCGGCAACCGGAGCACCTACCTGGTAAGCGATAAATTCGTTTTACTGGGCGCCAGCGCGGGCGGGCATCTCTCTTTACTGCATGCCTATAAATACAATACGCCGGTAAAAGTGAAAGCAGTGGTCGATTTCTTCGGCCCTACGGATATGGTTGCCATGTACAACGATGCGCCTGCCAACCAGCCTGCTTACATGCTGTTAATGAGCGGTACACCCGGCACCAACCCGACCATGTACCAGCAATCGAGCCCGATCAGTTATGTGAACGCTGCCACGTCCCCAACGATCATAATCCAGGGCGGATTGGATCCGGTGGTGAACGCCACAACCCAATCGCTTGCTTTAAAAAATAAACTTGTTTCCTTCGGCGTGGTGAACGACTATGTATTTTATCCCACGGGCGGGCATGGCGACTGGAATACGGCTACTTATACCGATGCCTTTAATAAGGTACAGGCCTTCCTCGCCACGAATGTGCCCTGAGCGATACCGATACTGGAATAATTTTTGTAAATCATCCCGCCGCTACGGGATGATTTTTTATTTTACTTTGCAGCAATGAAACGAACCGCTTACCTGCCAATATTCTGCTTTCTTTTTTTCGCTCAACCATCATTCGCACAAAAGGATTCTGTGGTATACGCGAAGAACACGGTGAAGGCAGTTCGTATGAAAGAACACAGCAACCTCATCAATAACAGCATCACCAAAAACCTCTCGAGGCCTCTTAACGCCGTCAATGAAGAATACTGGATCGACGCCTTCGATGCCATTGAACTCACCACCTACCGATCGGCCTTTGTAGACAGCCGTGTGAAACTGGCCTTCGATTCCATCGAAAAAAGAAGTCCGGAGTTTCAGCGTGCCCTGCTCGAAATGGCTTATTCGAATTACAAAGGCAAATACACCGATGTGGCTGAAAAGCTCATGCTGAAGACCACCGAGCCGAAGATCTTCGCGATGGCCGCGGAACACTACCTTGCCGCCGGCACCGATCCCGATGCCTGGAATAAAGTGATCCGTATCTTTTCAAAGCGGTCCGACAAAGACAAACACGTTCCCTTTTATTATGGATTGCTCACCGGTTTGATCAAGGGCTATTCCGACAAAGAAAGTACGGCCTGGCTGATCAGCAACCTGCAACAGGCCTTACCCGGGCAAACCCTCCTGCTGAGTTTGCAGCGGAAGAACCGCGACCAGCCCGGTCTTGCATTGGTGAGAGACCGGAACGGGAACTGGGTGACCGATGATAGTGGAAAGATCATCGCCATCCCGCAACTTGCCCGAAGCCTGAGCAACCTGCCCTTTTACCTTACCAATGGCAATACGCCCCAGGGTATTTTCCGCATGAATGGTTTTGATGTAAGCAAGAGCATGGCCATCGGCCCCACCACCAACCTGCAATTACTGATGCCCTGCGAAACCTCGCCACAGGCCTTTTTCCTGGGCGCCAACCCAACCGACTCCGTTTGGTCGGAAGAAGTATACAAAGAATTACTGCCTGCACCGCTGCAGGACTACCTGCCGCTGTTTGAATCTTTTTTTGCCAGCAAGGCAGGCCGAACCGAGATCATCGCTCACGGTACAACGGTAAACCCCGAATTCTACCGCAATCATCCGTATTATCCCTTAACGCCTACCCAGGGATGCCTGTGTACCCGGGAGATCTGGGATGAGCAGGATGGAAAACGGTCGATCAGCGATCAGCAAAAACTGGTGAATGCCATCCGGAAGGCCGGGGGCCCGAACGGTTATTGCATCGTGGTGGAACTCGATAACCAGCAAAAGCCTGTAAGTCTGCAAGAGGTGTTATCTTTCCTGAAATAACCGACCATGCCGTTACACTGGGTATTGAAGTCTTTTCCCGAACTCACCGCCGCTGAACTCTATGCCATCATGCAACTACGAAACGAGGTATTTGTGGTAGAGCAGAACTGCGTATACCAGGATGCTGATGGTAAAGACGCCCATTGCTGGCACCTGGCAGGATGGAATGACGGAAAACTGGTTGCATATACCCGGTTGCTTCCCCCCGGAATTTCGTATGCCGAAGCAAGCATTGGCCGGGTGGTAACTTCGCCCGCTTACCGGGGTACCGGGGCGGGCCGCCAACTGATGCAGGAAAGTATCGTACATACGCTGCGCCTCTTCCATTGCTCCGAGATCCGTATTGGCGCTCAATTGTACCTGAACCAATTCTACCGGTCGCTGGGATTCCGCGACGCGGGATTTCAATACCTGGAAGACGGGATACCGCACATCGAGATGATCTTCAGCAAATAAATTCCCCTCCCGGGGCAATAAGGGACTATAATTCCCGTTTACAAACAGTGGTTTTAGATTTTCGCCTGCTCCAAAAGGCAGGATGTCAGTTTAATCCAGCAAATAATCCATTTACCTGTCGAAAGACTAAATCTGATTTCTAATGAAACCAAATTTACACAAGCTTGTGGGAAAGAGCCTCGTCGTTCTGCTTTTCTGCTTGTTCCTCCATTCTTCTTCCCGCGCCCAGGCCCTTCTTTTCGGTGAAAAAGTTAAGTGGGAAGTTGGTTTCAACTTCGGCCCCAGCTTTTTCATGGGCGACCTCGGTGGTAATTCCGGTAAGGGTACCAATAACCTGAAAGATATCAACTTCGAATTCACCAAGTTTATGAAAGGTGCGTTCGTGACCATGTATCCCAAGAACTGGATCGGTATCCGCCTCGCCGGCGACTACACATACCTCGAAGGCGATGATGCCATCATCAATACAACCGGCATCGACGAACTCTGGCGCAAACAGCGTAACCTCGATTTTAAGACTACGATCCTCGAAGGCTACCTGGCGATCGAATTATTCCCTACCATGCTCTTCAGCCGTAACTCCGAATACGAGCCACGCTTAAGACCGTATGTAATGGGTGGTGTGGGTGTATTCCATTTCAACCCGCAGGGTTCACTCACCGATGCCGCCGGCAATAAAACCTGGTACTACCTGCACCCGCTTCGTCTAGAAGGACAGGGCATGCCGGAATATCCCGCCAGCAAGCCGTATAAGCTTACGCAGATGAACATACCGTTCGGCGGCGGTCTTAAATTCTTTATGTCGGACCGGATCAACGTAAGTCTCGAATTCCTGTACCGTAAAACATTTACCGATTATATCGACGACGTAAGTCAGCGTTATATCGATGTGAATTATTACAATAAATACCTGACACCCCAGGAAGCGAACCTGGCCTACCGGTTATCCGATAAAGCTAAAGGCATCATCTGGCCGGGTATGACCAGGTATCCCGCAGGTTCTCAACGCGGTGACCTGAAGGATTACGACACGTATTTTTCGCTGGTGATGAAAGCCGGTATCCGGCTCGGCCCGATCTATGAAAGCGCTTTTGCGAAGCGGGCTGCCCGCCAGACACGCTGTCCGTCGGTTTATTAATCAGAAGAAAGAAAATCCAATATTACTATGAGCGATAATTTCGAAATGAACCCAAGAACATACAAAGCGGTGGTTATATTCACCACCTGTGTGTTGCTGGCCATCCAATTATTCAGGTAGCAATATAAACGCTGTAGGTGTACCGTGATCCAATAGAAGCAGACCCCCAAGGATAGCTATGGATATTTTAATATCCGAAGTTTACCCCTGAAACCACAATCTTTTATTCAATCACTTCATTGACATCCGTTACACTACTTTTAAAACCCATCTAAAAAAAATCCATGGTTATGAGACATGGATTTTTTCATTTCAGTTCGGGCCCCAGGTATTTACCCGTAAAGCTTTCCTTGACCTTCACCAGTTGCTCGGGCGTTCCTTCAAAGAGCACCTGCCCGCCTCCATCGCCCCCTTCCGGCCCGATGTCGATAATATGATCGGCCACTTTGATCACATCCATATTGTGCTCGATCACCAGCACGGTATTTCCCCGGTCGACCAGTTTGTTGATCACGTCCAGCAGGTGCTGGATATCCTGGAAATGGAGGCCTGTGGTGGGCTCGTCGAGTATATAAAATGTTTTGCCCGTATCTTTTTTCCCGAGTTCGGTGGATAATTTCACCCGCTGGGCCTCGCCCCCGCTCAGGGTTACAGCGCTTTGCCCCAGGGTGATATAGCCCAACCCCACATCCTGCAGCACTTTTATTTTCCGGTAGATATACGGAACAGGCTGAAAGAATTCCACCGCTTCATCCACGGTCATATCAAGCACATCGCTGATCGATTTGCCTTTGTAGCGGATCTCCAAGGTTTCGCGGTTGTAACGCCTGCCGTTGCATTTTTCGCAATGCACGTACACGTCGGGCAAAAAGTTCATTTCAATCACCCGCATACCCCCGCCTTCGCATACATCACAACGGCCGCTTTTCACATTGAAGGAGAAACGCCCGGCATTGTATCCCCGGATCTTCGCTTCCGGAACAGATGCAAAAAGAGTCCGGATATCGGTAAAGAATCCGCAATAGGTAGCCGGATTACTGCGGGGTGTTCGGCCGATCGGGCTCTGGTCGATCTCGATCACCTTATCGATATGATCGAGCCCCCTGATCGATTTATACGGCATCGGGTTCGCTTTTGAACCATAGCAGTATTTACTCAGCAAGGGGTACAGCGTTTCATTGATAAGGGTCGACTTCCCGCTTCCGCTCACGCCCGTAACAAGGATGAGTTTACCCAGCGGGAATGACACATCCACCTTGCGCAGGTTGTTGCCTTCCACGCCTTTCAGTTCGATGAACTTTCCATTTCCTTTTCGCCGTTCCTCCGGTACTTCGATACTTTTCTTTCCCAGCAGGTATTGCGCCGTTTCCGAACCGGAATGCAGGATCTCTTTCGGGGTTCCCTTTGCCACGATCTCGCCGCCGTGTTTACCGGCCTTCGGGCCGATATCGACGAGGTAGTCGGATGCCAGCATGATGTCTTTATCGTGTTCCACCACCAGTACGCTGTTACCGATATCACGGAGGTTTTTCAGCGCTGTTATCAACCGCTGGTTATCCCGCTGATGCAGGCCGATACTTGGCTCATCGAGGATATAGGTGATGCCCTGCAGCTGCGAACCGATCTGCGTCGCCAGCCGGATGCGCTGCGATTCACCTCCACTCAGCGTTCGTGTGGGGCGGTTGAGCGACAGGTAGGTCAATCCCACATCCAGCAAAAACTGCAACCGCTCCCGGATCTCCTTGAGCACATCCTTGGCGATGGTATTCTGTTTCTTATCAAGCCGCAGTTCGATGCCATCGAACCAGGCGGCCAGGTTATCGAGGTTGAGATTGCTCAGCTCGGCAATATTCCGTTCGTCCACCTTGAACCAAAGGCTCTCCTTTTTCAGGCGTGCGCCGTTACAGCTGCCGCAGGTGGCCAGCACCATGTATTTTTCCACCCACTCCCGCAATACATCCGTGCTGTGCGAAGAAGAGAACCAGCGTTTGAGCATGGGGATGATCCCCTCGTAACTGCCGGTATAGGCATCCGGAACGCTTTCATCGCTCATATCGAGTTCGAGGGAAGCGCTGATCTCTTTGTCGCCATAGAGCAAGAGGTCGAGCTGATTCTTCGGAACGGCACTGAGCGGCTTGTCGAGGCTGATCTTGTATTTTTTAGCGAACGCCACCACCTGCTGGAATACACTGGCATCCCGCTCCTCTCCCAGCGGCACAATACCCCCTTCCCTTACGGATTTCGAATAATCCGGGATCACGGTTTCCATATCGATGGTGTACACATTGCCCAATCCCTTACAAACCGGGCAGGCGCCGTAGGGGCTGTTGAATGAAAAAGCGTTCGGCGAAGGTTCTTCGTAGCTGATGCCGGTATCTTCACACATCAGTTGCTTGCTGTATTGCGCTGTTTTGTTGTCGTCGTTGATGAGCAGGAACATGAGGTCTTTACCCAGCTGCAAGGTCTTCTGAACACTCTGGCTCAACCGCACCCGCATATCATCGGTTACCGCCAGGCGGTCGACCACCAGTTCAATATCGTGGATCTTGTACCGGTCTACCTGCATCCGCGGTTTCAGGTCCATCACTTCGCCATCCACCCGCACTTTGAGGTATCCTTTTTTGCGAAGGTCTTCGAATAATTCCCGGTAATGACCTTTGCGGCCCCGTACCACCGGCGCCAGCAGGCTGATCTTTTTCCCGTCGAATTTTTCGAAGATATTGGATACGATCTCCTCTTCGGAGAACTTCACCATCTTCTTCCCGGTGTTATAACTGTATGCTTCGCCGATGCGGGCAAAGAGCAGCCGAAGGAAATCGTAGATCTCCGTAACCGTACCTACCGTACTGCGTGGATTCTTGTTCGTTGTTTTTTGTTCGATGGAGATGACGGGAGAAAGCCCGGTGATTTTGTCTACATCGGGCCGTTCCATATCACCCACGAACTGCCGTGCATAGGCGCTGAAACTTTCCATGTAGCGCCGCTGGCCCTCGTTGTAGAGGGTATCAAAAGCCAGCGAGGATTTTCCGCTCCCGCTCACGCCGGTGAACACCACCAGCTGGTTCTTGGGTATGCGTATGTCGATCCCTTTCAGGTTATGCTCCCGGGCGCCGAATACTTCAATAAAATCGTTGGAGATTACTTCTTCGGGTGAAGCCTTCTTTCCTTTCGCCATGTGTACTTACTTAACCTAAAGGTACAAACAAATTGGGTGATGATTTGCTGGGCCCTGCTTTGTTGCGTAAGTTTGCGGTTCAATATTGCCTATGCTTTTTAATTTATTCGGAAAGAAGGACGACGCGGCGGATGAGCATGTATTTACCGACCGTGCCTATGTGAGCACCGCTGCCAAGATGAATGCCTGCGCCGAACTGGCCCGCAAAGAACCCGAAAGCCTGTTCATCTGCTGGTTCCCCGAAACAGCCGGCCGTTTCCGGGAGTTCTTCCGCCAGCAGGGACTGGATGAAAACCTGCTCACCGAAGCCCGCCATATTCATAGCTCCAAAGTGGAAGGCCGGAAACCTGTTTTCGTGGAGCACTACCCCCTGCACAGCCGGGAGATCGACCTCATCAAAAACTGGAGCCAGGAAAAGATCATCGTGTTCAGCGCACTCGACGAACCGCTGTTCAAACATTTCGGCAGCGATAAAGTGATCCCCATGATCAAAATGCTGGGCATGAAGGAAAACGAAGCGATCGAGCACAACCTCGTATCCAAATCCATCATAAAGGGACAGGAAAAGATCGCCGGACTGGTAAGCATGGAGCAATCAGCCCAGTCACAGGCCGAGTGGATGGAAAAGAACATCAAATAATTTTATCGCCCGAAACCCTTTACAGCAGAGGATTTTACGGATCGCTGAAAAAATATTCCGGTTTTTTATTTGGCGGTTTTAAAATTTCGCCTGTATATTTGCCTAGCCTGCCTGCCGGTAGGCAAGTTCTTTACAGCTATACTTATCAAGAAAGGCTGAGGGTAATGGCCCGATGACGCCTTGACAACCTGCCGCGTTTGCAACACAAACACGGAAAGGTGCCAATTCCACCCCCACAACGCTGTGGGGACAGATAAGTCAGATTCAAAGCCGAAAATATTTTCACCATATTCAAGCTCATCTGATTTATCGGGTGAGCTTTTTTGTTTTAAACCTGTTTTAAACCTATAAGGTTTTAAAAACCTTATAGGTTTAACAGGGTTGATGATCAAGCTCCATCCGGTAATCCCCTCCCTCTCCTGGTAAGAAATTTCATAACCAAAAAAAAATCTTATCATGAGCAACGCAACGCAACTCATCCACAGCATCCCCGTCGACGCCCTTACCGGCGCCATCAGCGTACCCATCTATCAAACCAGCACCTATGTACAGGAAGCCCCCGGCGTGAACAAGGGCTACGATTATGCCCGTACCAATAACCCCACCCGGGCTACCCTCGAAACCGTGATTGCGCAACTGGAAAACGGAAGTGTGGGTGTGGCCTTTGGGAGCGGACTGGCAGCCATCGACGCCGTGGTGAAACTGCTCAACGCGGGCGATGAGATCCTGGCCGTCGACGATATCTACGGCGGCGCTTTCCGGCTCTTCACCCATATCTACGAAAAATTCGGTGTGAAAGTGAACTATGTCGATACCACGGATGCGGAAAATGTTTTCAACGCCATCACCTCCAACACGAAACTCATCTGGCTCGAAACGCCTACCAACCCCACGCTCAAAGTAAGCGACATTGCGGCCATCGCGAAGATCGCCCGGGCCCATTCCTGTTTACTTTGCGTGGATAATACTTTTGCATCACCCGCCCTGCAACAGCCGCTGACGCTGGGAGCTGATATCGTGATCCACAGCGCCACCAAATACCTCGGCGGCCATAGCGACCTGATCGCCGGGCTCGTGGTGACCAAAGAAAAAGAACTGGGCGAAAAAATAAAGTTCATTCAAAACGCCAGCGGCGCCATCCTCGCTCCCTTCGACAGCTGGCTGGTCATCCGCGGCATCGAAACCCTGCACCTGCGTGTGCAGCAGCACAGCCGCAACGCCCAGGCCATCGCCGAATTCCTGGAAACACACCCGGCCGTCGGCAAGGTTTACTACCCGGGTTTGAAAACACACCGCAACCACGACATCGCCCAAAAACAAAGCAGGGGTTTTGGCGGCATCGTTTCCTTCACCCTGAAAAATGATACGGAACAGGCAGCCACCGCCTTCGTAAAAAGCACCCGCTACTTCAAACTCGCCGAAAGCCTCGGCGGAGTGAAAAGCCTGTTATGCCATCCCGCACAGATGACGCATAAAAGCATCCCGGCCGAAAAACGAAAAGCCGCCGGTGTGGCCGACAGCCTGGTACGACTGAGCGTGGGGCTGGAAGAAGTAGCCGACCTCATCGCCGACCTGGAGCAGGCATTTGCCAAACGGGAACAGGAAATTCTGGTCACCAGCATTCCTGCATAGCCCGGCTTCACAGGCGTCGCACTCTTGTGCCCTATCAAATTATTGAACACGTTAAATTCATTAAACTTGTCACCGAATAAACCAATAAACGAATCAACGGATAAACTCACCATCGGGCTCTTCGGCTTTGGCGTGGTGGGTAAAGGACTCTATGATGTACTCCACAGTACGCCCACGCTCCGCTCCTCGATCAAAAAGATCTGCATAAAAAACCCGGAGAAAAAACGCAGCATCGCGGCGGAGCATTTCACCACTGATGCCTCCGCCTTGCTCAACGACGAAAGCATCAACGTGATCGTTGAACTCATCGACGATGCCGACGCGGCGTACCGGATCGTGAAAACCGCCCTGCAAAAAGGCAAGGCCGTCGTGAGCGCCAACAAGAAAATGATCGCGGAACATTTCGAGGAACTGCTCGCACTGCAGCAGCGGCACAAAACCGCCTTCCTTTACGAAGCGGCCTGCTGCGCCAGTATGCCCATCGTACGCAATCTCGAAGAGTACTACGATAACGACCTGCTGAAATCGATCCGTGGCATCATCAATGGTTCCACCAACTATATCCTCACCCGGATCCAGGAAGACCAGCTGGAATTCAAAGAGGCCTTGTCGCTGGCCCAGCAACTGGGTTTTGCTGAAAGCAATCCCAAACTCGATATCGGGGGCTTCGACGCGGTCAACAAACTCAGCATCCTGCTGGCCCATTCCTTCGGGGTGATCGCCAAACCGGGCACCTTTATCTTCTCGGGTATCGAAAACATCGCTTCCCCCGATTCCGTACGGGCACGGGAAAAGCAATACAGCATCAAACTGGTGGCCAACGCCAAAAAACTGAACAACGGAAAACTTGCAGCCTTTGTACTCCCCCAGTTCGTAACGGCCAAGGATGAGCTATACCAGGTAGAAAATGAATTCAACGCCCTGATCACGGAAAGCACATTTGCCGACAGGCATTTCTTCAAAGGAAAAGGTGCCGGAGCCTTCCCCACCGCTTCGGCCGTGCTCAGTGATATCTCGGCCCTTCGGTATAACTACAAATACGAATACAAAAAGATATTCCACCAACGCGACACGGCGCTGAGCAACGATTTTTACCTGAAGGTTTTCATCAGCACCGACGACATTACAAAGATCAGCAAGGCCGACCTGGAGTGGATTGAAGAATGGCATAACGAGATCAGCCATAGCTGGCTCATCGGCGTGGTACACGCAGAAAAACTGGCTGCCGGCGACTGGTGGAAGCAGGATGGTGTTTCACTAATCCTCTGCCCCGACCCGGTCATCGAAGACATTGAATACCGGAAGATCAGCAAACGGAGCCTGGAGCTGGCAGGGGTGGTTTAGACATGGTCTGACGTTCGTCTGACCATGTAACACATTTCTGGTTTTGTACCCGGACGACCCGACCTTGCAGGCATTATGTTTTATTGTGCGATATAGCTCTTGAGATGTTCGATGGTTTCCTTCTGCATGCGGATGATCGCGTTCACCACATCCCCGATCGAGATCATGCCCAACACATTTCCGCTCTCTACAATGGGCAGGTGGCGGATATGCTTTTGGGTCATCAGTTCCATGCAGGTCTCGATCGTATCGGAGGGCATCACCGTGATCACTTCGGCTGTCATGATATCGCTTACGCTGGTTTCCCTCGATGCCTTGCCTTTCAGCACCACTTTCCGGGCGTAATCCCGTTCGGAAAGTATGCCGGTCAGCTTACCGCCTTCCAGTACCAGCAGGGCGCCGATATTTTTTTCGCCCATCACTTTAATGGCTTCGTACACGGTGGTGGAACCGGTGACCGAATAAATGATATTGCCTTTTGCCTGGAGAATATCTGCGACTTTCATAAGCGGGTAAATTGGTTAAAGAATACAAATACCACGAGGAAGCAGGATTAAGATAATACAATTCCGCAAGTTCTCATAGCATTCCGGCAGATATAAAATAAGCCTGCATGGCTGCAGGCTTTATATAAAACTAATTCGTGATAATTATTCAGCGCCGTCGGTATGACCCCGGTTCACCGCATAGGCGCCCACTTTGTTGCCTGTTACCAATCCTGTTTCACAATCGCTCCGGTAATGGATACCACCATACATCCGCGAAACTGATGCTTCTCTTGCCCAATCGTTGTATTGCTGCGCTTTGGAAGGAAATATATAACTCAGCACCGTTGCAGCAGCGGCACTGAATGTACTGTGGCCCGATATATAGGAAGGGAAATTCGGTAAACCAATCGGCGTCTTGATCCGGGGATCCATCTGCGAAGGCCTCGGGTTGAAATAAGTGAACTTGGTATCCCAGCAAACAACAGCGGCATCCATCATCGCCATGTTCAGCAAGGCCATATTGCGTGCCCACCGTGGTTCGCTGAACCGCTCATTGGCAAAATCATTGGCGGCAATATAATTCCAATGCCCGGGAGGCGTGTACGTGCGTAACCCATCGGCCCAGAAAATCGCGATGCGAAGCTGGTCACGGGTAAGGTCTTTGGATATCTGGTAGATCTCTTCGGTTTCCGCTTTGAGCTGAGCCGAGCCTGTGGATGGTGGAGGACCCGGTCGAATGGCGGTAACCATGGTCAGTGAGTCGAACAGGAAAGTGCGAACTGCGCCGAAGGCGGGCAACATAGGCGGGCGTTCGGGGCTTTCCTGGCTGATCCAGGGTATCTCGCCCCGGGCGATGCAATCATTTTTCAGTTTGTTCCAGAGCGTGGCGTTACCTACGGCTGCTCCTGCACGATCGCCCCGTGCACGGGTGATGAATTTGGAGGCCACCAGTTTGCCCAGCGCTTCACCGACATCCAGGTCGCTGCGAACATTCGCTCCCGCGATGATCCGGGCACGCTTGTGTTCCTCTGCCCGCTGATTAATATAATCCTGGTCGCCGGGGAATAATAGTTTGAGCATTTCTACCGATACGCCCATCACGACAGCATCCTCGCTTGGATACGAAGGCAGGGTCGATTTCGGTAATAATGTTTGTATGCCCGTTGGATCCACGGTAAACGGAGCTGCCCGGTTGTACAATTGTTTATAATAATAACAGGCAACCAATGCATCATACTGCGAAGCGCTTAAATAGGCATAGGCCCTCGCCGCATAGGGAGGGTTGGCAAAGGGGAAGGTAGGATAGGCCAATGGATTGTTGGCGCTGGGCACCGGGTACGTGCCATCCGGGTTCTGGTAAGGCGGCAGGTTGTGCAGCGCCACCAGTTCCCGCATGATCTCATTCCAGCGCAATACCGCACCGGCGCCCCAGTATTCAACGAGTTTCCGCTCCTCATTGCTGATGCCGTTTTGAAAGCTCTTTATTTCATTCAGTTGGATCACATAGTCTGGCGATGTCGTAGCGATCGGCGCCGGGCAGGCAAATTCATTGGCCGCGGCAAGCAGGATCGGCTTCCAGGTTCCAGCATTCGCATCCGGTTTGGTCGGATTGAGCATCGGGTAATGCATGTTCTGCTCATCAATGGATTTGGAACATCCGTTCAGCAGTATCCCGGCTAGTAATGTGTACAGCAGATTTTTTCTCATGTGACTTATTTTTTAGGCTGTTTGCCTTTGTCTTTTTCGTTGGTTGATTTTGTTTTCTTGCCGAAATCGAAGATGTAGAATACCCCGGCATTGAATCCGGTACTTTGCCCCACGTTACGTCCGGCCAGCACCGTACTGCCATTGGCTACAACCGATAACCCATCCAGGGGTGTTTCATATTTGAGGTTGATGCCAATGGAAGTGGCATCCATATTATTGCTTACAAAGGGACTTCCGTTGCGGGGTATATCGAACCCACCCAGGGTTGTCCACTTATTAAGAATGGCTTCCGCAATGATCACTTCACTGCGGTAACCGGCCCGGAAATTCCATTGAGAAGCGTCCGGCATACGCACCTCATTGCTGTAGTGCATCTCGGTGGTATAGTAGGTATACCTGTCGAGTTTGACATTATCCCGGAAATTGTATGAATACGAAACGGTACCGAACCAATGCCCACGCTGATAGTCGAGCATGAACCGGGTGGTAGTGGTACGGCTGTGCAGGCCAAGCGATAAGGGAAGAATATCGGGAGAATAGTTACTCACCGGCGTTGAATATCCGCCAATGAGCATCAGTTGCAGGTCGCCCTTGAACAGGTGTTTTTCGTAACCAACCCACTTCAGCCAAAGTGATAGATCCTGCAGCCCTTTTTGGCCAGCCATCTGTCCGGCGCTGGCCTTTGTTTTAATGTAGGGCAATCCAAAAAGTACATTCAACCGGCGTGTAACCCCGTAATTGCCCATGATCATAAAATTAGTGGTGGACACACGTCCCATATTGAGGTTATCCCGCTTCAGCGTTCCTTCCCAGTAGTTCTTAAAACTGCTGTAGCCCGCGGTGGGACCGACGCAGAAGAATTTCTTTTGCATCATCAATCCATCGATATCGGTTTGAGCGATTGCGGTTTGCAGTGAAATACAGAAAATGAGAAGGAAGCGTATTTTTTTTCTCATAGCAGTAGTTAAAGTTTCAATTAAAGAAATCGCTGTTTCGTAAAACAAATATAGCCACCCAAAGCACAATAATGAATATGCGACAGGAAATTTGAATGGTTGCGATGGTTTTCAGCAGCTTACAGGTAGCGGCTTTAGATACTTTCTAACAAAACGGCTGAATCCGGCATGGACGGCTCCCGGACAGGAATGACTTAATGATCATTGAGCGGCAATCCCCGCTGCTGGAATTCGATCCAGTTCAGGTACTCGGGCGCCACCCGGTGTTCTTCCATGGTAATGCAATCGTTCACCGGGCAAACCAGTTTACACAGATTGCAACCCACGCATTCCTGTTCCTTTACGGTGTAGGTATTGTAGGGTTTGCCATACTCCAGGTTGATGGATTGATGCGAGGCGTCTTCACAGGCGATATAACACAAGCCGCAATGAATGCATTTATCCTGGTTGATTTTTGCGATGTGGTGGTAGTTGATGTCGAGGTCTTCCCAATGGGTGATCTTCTCCACGGATTTACCGATGAAGTCGTTCAGTGTGTTGAATCCTTTTTCATCCATCCAGTTGTTCAGTCCTTCGATCATATCTTCCACGATCCGGAATCCATGATTCATCGCCGCGGTACAAACCTGCACATTACTGGCGCCGAGCAGCATGAATTCCACCGCGTCCTTCCAGGTACTCACACCGCCGATGCCGGAGATGGGCACTTTGTTCGTCACCTCGTCCTGCGCAATGGTGGTGAGCATCTTCAGGGCGATCGGTTTTACGGCCGGTCCGCAATAACCGCCAAAAACCGACTTACCCGCCACGTAGGGATTCGGAACAAAGGTATCGAGGTCGATACCCGTTACCGATTGAATGGTATTGATCAGGGATAATCCATTGGTTCCGGCTTTCACCACCGACCTGCCTGTAGGAACCACCGAGTGCACGTTGGGTGTAAGCTTGGTGATCACGGGTATCGTGGCCGCTTCCATCACCCATTCCACCACCATACAGGCGATCTCGGGGTCTTGTCCTACCGCTGCGCCCATACCCCGTTCGGTCATGCCGTGCGGACAACCGAAGTTCAGTTCCAGACCATGCGCCCCGGTATCTTCCACTTTCTTTATCAGTTCGTGCCAGCTCTTGCGATCATTATCGGCCATCAGCGAAACCACCATGGCCCGGTCGGGGAAGAGTTTGATGCATTCTTTTATTTCTTTCAGGTTCAGGTCGAGCGGCCTGTCGCTGATGAGTTCAATGTTATTCAAACCCATCATCCGCTTTGATCCGAAATTCACCGATGAATACCGGGACGAGACATTCTTCACCTGGCTGCCCAGTGTTTTCCATACCACGCCGCCCCAACCGGCTTCAAAGGCACGAAGCACATTCACTTTTTTATCCGTAGGGGGCGCACTCGCCAGCCAGAAGGGGTTGGGAGATTTGATGCCGAGGAAGTTTGATTCAAGAGAAGCCATAAAATAATATGTTGAATGTTGAATGATGCATGTTGAATTATTTTGCGTTCAAAGATTCCTGGGATGTCTTTACTATTTTGGTCAGTATGTTAATAATATGCTCAACCATTTTTAAATACTCAGCATAATCGTACGTAACAATCTGACTTTTATCCAAAAGACGCAGCCAGTATTTTGTCTCCCTTGCCTCTTTGGAAGCGATCGACATTTTCATGATAAAATCTTTCTTCGTCTGAGCAGCATTCGCCTCCTCAACATTTGCCCCAATACTGGTGGCTGATCGCAAAAGTTGTTTTGACATCACATACTCATTGTGCTGAACGAGTATCTTATACAGAGAAATGATCTGGAGAGAAAAATCAAAACTCAATTCCAGTATCTTATTTTCTGTTTTCATTCAGCATACAACATTTAGCATTCAACACAACTTCAGAAATTCCAAAATGGCCTTGGCTCCGTCCTTCCCCGCCTGCACGGCATCCACCACTTCTTTACCGCCATTCACGGCGTCGCCGCCCGCGAAGACGCCCTTGATATTGGTTGTTGCCTTATCTTTCAGCACCAGCTTACCGTTCTTATTATCAAGTTTGTATTTTTTCACCAGTTTCTCATACGGTACCTGCCCGGCCGCCTTGATCACCATATCCACTTCCATCGCAAATGTTTCCCCGGTATCTACCGGCGAACGCCGGCCCGAAGCATCGGGTTCGCCAAGTTTCATTTTGCTGCAAACGAGCTGTTTTACTTTCCCGTTCGAGCCCTTCACCTTTAGCGGCGCTGCCAGCCAGATGATTTCGCAGCCATCCAGTTTGGCGATATCCAGTTCCACGTCGGTACAGGGCTTCTCGGCTTCTGTCCGGCGGTACACCAGGGTCACTTCTGATGCGCCGAGGCGTTTGGCCTGCGTTGCCGCGTCGATGGCCGTCATACCCATACCGATCACTGCCACCTTATCCCCTACAGGTACCGATGAAAATCCGTTAGAGCGTATATCATAAATGAACTGTATGGCATCCACCACACCCTCCAGTTTTTCACCGGGTATATCCAGTTTGCGGGCAATGCCCACACCCATGGCCAGGTAAACAGCATCGTAGTCCTTCTTCAATTGAGTCAATGAAATATCCTTACCCAGTTCCTGGTTGTACCTGACTTCAATACCCCCAATACCCAGTATGTAATTCACCTCATCCTCGCAGAACTGCGGTGTTACCTTATAGGCAGCGATGCCATAGGTCATCAGTCCGCCACCCTTTGCCTCCTTTTCATAGATCGTTACGTCCACGCCGGCTCTCGAAAGCACATGTGCGCAACTCAACCCGGCCGGACCGGCGCCTACCACGGCCACCTTTTTACCGGTGGGCTCGTTACGCCGGAACAGTTGCCAGTTTTTCTCCATCGCTTTTTCCGTCGAATAGCGCTGGAGTTTCGCGATCGGAATGGGTTCTTCCTCCATCAGGTTGAAAACACAGGAGCCTTCGCAGAGTTTTTCAACCGGGCAAACCTTACTGCAACCTGCTCCCATGATGTTGCTGGAGAAAATGGTGTGTGCCGAACCTTTGATATTCTCGGTAGCGATCTGTTTGATAAACTTCGGTACATCGATCCCGGTAGGGCAACTCTTTGTGCAGGGCGCATCATAGCAGAACAAACAGCGGTTGGCCTCCACGAGGGCCGCGTCGGCTGTTTCGAACGGGGGATGAATGTCGCTGAAGTTGACCGTATATTGTTCCTTTGTCAGCCTGTTGCTCTGTATCATTATGTTGTATGTTAAATGTTGTATGTTGAATGCTTTCATTCAAAATTCAGCATTCAACATGTAGCATGATTTACAATTCCACGAGTTTACCATACGTCTCGGGCCTGCGGTCGCGGAAGAACTGCCATACACTTCGCACCTGTTCGATCATATCCAGGTCGAATTCGGCCACCAGCAACTCATCCTTATCCTCACTGGCCTGTGCGAATATCTGGCCGCGGGGATCTACAAAATAACTGCTGCCGTAAAACTTACCGAGGTTCCAGGGTTTCTCTTCACCCACCCGGTTGATGCAGCCCATGAAGTATCCATTGGCGGCAGCATGTGCCGGTTGTTCCAGTTTCCAGAGGTATTGCGACAGTCCCGCCACCGTTGCCGAAGGATTGTATACGATCTCGGCGCCGTTTAAACCCAGTACCCGTGCACCATCGGGGAAATGGCGATCGTAGCAGATATATACACCCACTTTGGCATAGCGGGTTTGAAACACGGGGTAACCCAGGTTGCCGGGTTTGAAGAAGAATTTTTCCCAGAAGCCGCTGGTATGCGGAATGTGATTCTTACGGTACTTACCCAGGTAGGTTCCATCGGCATCAATCACCGCGGCGGTATTGTATAACACACCGGCCTGCTCCTTTTCATAGATCGGAACGATGATGACCATATTGTATTTCTTCGCGTACTGCGCCATCAGCTCGGTGGTTGGCCCCGGAACGGTTTCGGCGCTGGCATACCACTTCGGGTCCTGGCCCGGACAGAAATACGGGGTATTGAATATCTCCTGCAGACAAAGTATCTGCACGCCCTGTTTGCCCGCTTCTTCAATATAAGGAATGTGTTTCTGCACCATCGCATTCACGATCTCCTGGATGGTTCCTTCTCCTTCCGTTTTCGGCAAACTCATTTGAATCAACCCTGACTTAATAATTCTTGGCATCGTATATTATTTTGAATGTTGAATGATGAATGTCAAATGCCTTCATTCAAAATTCGGCATTCAACATTGAACATAGATTAAATCAATTGCGATACTTTATTCCGCCTGATGTACTTTCCGTATCCCCTCTCCGCCAGGCATTCGCCTTCGTCGATCACCACGTTGCCCCGGAGTATAACGGTTTTGCATTTCCCGGTCAGCTTCCAGCCTTCATAGGCCGAGTAATCCGTATTCATGTGATGCGTATTGACGCTGATCGTATGTTCCTGGTTGGGATCGAATAAAACAATATCGGCATCGGCACCCGGGGCGATGCAGCCTTTGCGGGGGAACATGCCGAATATCTTAGCCGGGTTGGTGGAGAGCACTTCCACAAATTTGTTCAGGGTGATCCTGCCCTTGCGTACGCCTTCGCTGAATAATAATTCCACGCGGTGTTCAATGGCCGGGTGCCCGTTCGGTATTTTGGAAAAATCGTCTTTCCCCATCAGTTTCTGTTCCCATTTGAACGGACAATGGTCTGTTGCCACCACCTGTACCAGCCCCTGGTTGATGCCGGCCCACAAAGCTTCCTGGTCTTTCTTCTCCCGCAGGGGCGGGCTCATCACCCACTTCGCTCCGTCGAAATTCTGTTCGTATAAAGAAGCGTCGAGTAATAAATACTGGATACAGGTTTCGGCAAATACTTTCTGGTTGTGGCGGTTGTTATCCCGTACGGCATTCAAAGCGCCTTCGCAGGTCATGTGAACGATGTACCCGGGACAACCGGTGTAGCCCGCGATGGAAGCGAAACGTTCCGAAGCTTCGGCCTCGGTTATTTCGGGTTGAGAGAGATGATGATACAGCGGGGCCAGGTTTCCCTCCGCCCTGTTTTTGGCGATAAGGAAATCGATCATATCGCCGTTGGTTGCATGCACGGTAACCATGCCACCGCGTTGCTTCACCTCATTCATCAGGCCCACCATCTGTTTATCATCGATCATCAGCGCTCCCTTGTAAGCCATGAACATCTTGAAAGAAGTAATGCCTTCTTTTTCGATCAGGTCCACGATCTCTTTACAGGTATTATCGTTGAAATCGGTCACGGCCATGTGAAAGCTGTAATCGCCCACGCAATTGCCATCGGCCCGGCCGCTCCATTCTTTATAGGCCTCGTAAAGCGAATGTCCCTGTTTCTGCAGGATGAAATCGATCACCATCGTGGTGCCCCCGTGCAGGGCGGCCCGGGTGCCGCTTTCGTAATTATCGCTGCTGAAGGTGCCCATGAAAGGCATTTCGAGGTGTACATGCGGGTCGATGAATCCGGGGAAGGCATAGAGGCCGGCAGCATCGATCTCTTTGTCTGCCCGGATGTCGAGATTCTTACCAAGCGCCGCGATGCTTTCGCCCTGGATGAAGATATCGCCCACATAATCGTCGGCAGCGCCAACGATATGGGCGTTTTTGATGAGCAAGGACATGATCAATCGTTTTCGTTGTTATCCAAATTTACGTTCCGCCCTTTATAATTCCGCATTAAAAGCATATAAATGATACCGCTTATGAAGAAGCCGACAAACCAGGCATAATTGTACAGGTTCGACACCCATACCGGGAACGCGGTGGCTGAGATCAGCTTTATCTGCAACAGGAATCCCGGGATATTGGGCAATACGCCCGCCAGTAACGCAACGATCGCCGCGCTGTTGAATCCGTTTCTAAATCCATATTGTCCCTGGTGGGAATAAAGTTCGTTCAGCTGCAACTGTTGCCTGCGGATGAAATAATAATCGGCGATCAGGATGCCGCCCACGGGCCCCAGCAAACTGGAGTACGCGATCAGCCAGGTGAATATATAGCCATTCGGGTCGGCGATGAGTTTCCAGGGAAAGATCAGGATGCCGATGATGCCGGTGATGTATCCGCCCGTGCGGAAATTGATCTTCCGCGGCGCCAGGTTGGCGAAGTCGTTGGCCGGACTCACAATATTGGCCGCGATGTTGGTGGCCAGCGTAGAAATGGCCACGGCGATCATGGCAAAACTTACCAGCAGTTTATTCTGAAATTTTCCGGCGAGCACAACCGGGTCCCAGATGGTTTCGCCATAAATGATAAAGGTGGCCGAGGTAACCACCACGCCGATGAATGCGAAGAGCGTCATGGATGGGGGCAGGCCGATGATCTGCCCGTTGATCTGCGCCTTCTGGTTGCGGGCGTAGCGGGTGAAGTCGGGTATGTTCAGGGATAAGGTGGCCCAGAAACCCACCATGCCGGTAAGCGCCGGGAAGAAATAATTCCAGAACGCGGCGCCGGTTAACCTGGCGGGTTGCGAAAGAATCGGGCCCAAGCCATTGCCGGCATTGATGGCCCAGAACAATAAAGCCAGGGCCGCCAGCGGAAGAAAGAACGCTTTAAAGACAAGCAGTTTGCGGATGCTTTCCACTCCGAGATAAACCACCCACATATTCAGCAACCAGAAAAGCAGGAAGCAGATGGCGGGACCTGTTTGCAAGCCGAAGGAATCGGGGAATACCTGTGGCAGCGTTTCCAGGGAAGGGATCCACACACGCAGCATCTGGTAAACCGAAAATCCGCCGATCCAGGTTTGGATACCGAACCAGCCGCAGGCCACGATGGCCCGTAACAGCGCCGGTATATTGGCGCCCCTTGTTCCGAAACTGGCGCGGGCAAAAACAGGAAACGGGATACCGTATTTGGCACCGGCATGCCCGTTCAGGATCATTGGTACCAGCACAATGGTATTGCCGAGGAAGATGGTGAGAATGGACTGCCACCAGTTCATACCACCTTCGATCAGCGAACTCGCCAGCATGTAGGTGGGTATACAGAGGCTCATGCTGATCCAGAGCGCCGCGTAGTTCCAGGTTTTCCATTTACGGCGTTCGGCCGGAACGGGAGCAAGGTCTTCGTTATAAAGAGATGAATTTCGCAGTTCGGTCATGAAGCGGTTTATTGTGAATGTTGAATGCTGAATCTTAAATGAAGTCATTCAACATTTAAAATTCAACATACATAATAATCAAGCCGTATAACCTTCCTTATCTGCAATAGCAATCGCTTCACTGATGATCGCAAGTCCTTCGTCGATCTGTTCCCTGGTAACGATCAGCGGCGGGGCGCAGAAGATATAATTCCACCGCACGAACGTATACATACCCAGCTCTTTGATCTTCGCGGCTACCTTATTCATCACGGCCATTTCTTCCGGCTTTGCATTGAAGGGGGCCATCGGTTCTTTTGTTTTCCGGTTCTTCACCAGTTCGATACAGCCGAGCAGTCCCGTATTCCGGAAATCGCCGATGGAAGGATGCTTCTGCTTCAGCTTCTCCACCTGCTCTTCCATGTACCTGCCCATCGCACGTGCATTCTCGATCAGCCCGTCTTCTTCATATATCCGTAGTGTTTCCAACGCGGCCGCACAACATACGGCATGCGCCGAGTAGGTCAAACCCAATGGCATTACCGCGTCGTCGTATTTCGCCGCGATCTTTTCACTCACCTGCAAACAACCAAAGGGCAGGTACCCGCAGGTAAGTCCCTTCGCCATCGCGATCATATCGGGAACAATACCGTGGTTCTGGAATCCGAACCACTGGCCGGTTCTTCCGAATCCGCTCATGACTTCATCCATGATCATCAGTATGCCGTGCTTCGCGGTGATCTCCCGTACGGCTTTCAGGTACCCCTTCGGGTATTGCAGGCATCCCGACGTGCCCGATTCGCCTTCGAGCAGGACCGCCGCGATATTATTCGGACCTTCATAAGCGATCACCCGTTCGAGTTGCGCCACGGCTTCTTTCAGCAGATTCTCTTCTCCATATTCCCAGCGATATAAATTGGGCAGGTCGAAATGAACGAAGTTGGGTGCCTGCTGCGCATCCACCGGTAAGCGCCGCGGATCGCCACCGGCGGAGATCACGCCCATGGTAGCGCCGTGGTACGACTGGTAGCGGGTTAATATCTTATGCCGCCCGGTATACAAACGGGCCAGTTTGATCCCGTTTTCAATGGATGTGGCGCCGCATAAGGTGAAGAAGGATTTATTCAGATCGCCTGGGCAGATCTCGGCCAGTTTTTTTCCCAGGTCGGCGCGGACTTTTGTAACACAACTGGGTGTTACATAGGCTACTTCCTGCATCTGCTTTACCACCGCTTCGGTAATACGCTGGTTGCCGTGCCCGATGTTCATATTGATAAGTCCGCTGGAAAAATCAATGATGCGGTTGCCATCGTAATCGTACAGGTAAACGCCTTCGGCATATTTAACCGCGATGGGATTGGTGCCTTTTTGTTTGCTCCAGCTGAACAGGGTATAGTCCTGTGCGTTCTGGATAATCTCGGCCGATTCGGAAACTGCTTTTGTTGATGACATCTTGATTATTATTTTGAATGTTGCATGCTGAATTATAAATGAAAGATCCCTGCATCATTCAACACTTAAAATTCAGCATGTAGAATATTATTTCAGCTCATCCAGTTGACCCCGGCTTCGGGATTCCACTTGGTGGTTGATTTTTTCAGTTTGGTCCAGAACTCAATGGAACTCTTTCCCGTGATATCGCCCACCCCGAACTTGCTTTCATTCCAACCGCCGAACGAGAAGGGTTCCCGCGGAACGGGTACGCCTACGTTTACGCCGATCATGCCGGCGCTTGCCCGGTCGATGATGTAACGTGCCATGCCGCCGTTCTGGGTAAATACCGATGCGGCATTGCCGTAAGGATTAGCGTTCTCGATCGCCAGGGCTTCGTCGACGGTTTTGGTGCGCATAATGGAAATGACAGGTCCGAATATTTCTTCTTTGGCCACGCTCATATCCGGCGTAACATAATCGATCACGGTTGGACCCACATAGGTTCCGTTCTCTTTCCCGTTCACTTTCGCACCCCGCCCGTCTACCAGTATCTTCGCTCCGTTCTTTTCGGCCTCACTGATATATCCCTCGATCCTTGCCTTGCTTTCTTTACTGATGACCGCACCCAGGTTCTCACCCGGAACAATCTTCCTGGCTTCATCGCAGATCTTACTGATGATATGATCCACTTCACCCACGGCTACCATGGCGCTGGCAGCCATGCAACGCTGTCCGGCGCAACCGCTCATCGAAGCAGCCACGTTCTGCGCTGTCATATCCGGTTTGGCATCCGGCAATACCATCAGGTGGTTCTTTGCCCCGCCCAGTGCAAGGCAGCGCTTGAACTGGGAAGTTGCCCGCTGGTAAACGATCCTGGCTACCTTGGTAGAGCCGACAAATGATACGGCCTCTATACCGGGATGATCGCAGATGGCTTCAACAATCTCTACATCGCCATGCACGATATTGAATACCCCATCCGGCAAGCCGGCTTCTTTCAAAAGTTCAGCGAGTCTGCCGCAACTCAGGGGCACTTTTTCCGATGGCTTAATGATCATGCAATTGCCCAGGGCGATCGCGTTGGGAATGGTCCAGTTAGGTACCATGGCCGGGAAATTGAAAGGAACGATGGAGGCCACCACGCCCAGTGGAACATGCTCGGTCCGGCATTCAACGCCTTTACTTACTTCGAGAACTTCTCCGGTCACCAATTGGGGAAGGGAAGTTGCGAACTCCGTAAGCTCAATACACTTTTCTATTTCAGCAACCGACTCTCCATAGGTTTTCCCATTTTCTTCACTGCACAATTCGGCCAGTTCTTTCAGGTGTTTTTCGAGCAGTGTTTTATAGCGAAAGAATACCTGTACCCGCTCTTTGATGGGTGTCCGGCTCCAGGCCGGGAAAGCGGCTTTGGCGGCTTTAACGGCCGCATCAAGGTCCTTGGCAGAAGACATGGGCACGGTAGAAAGAAGTTTCCCATCCACCGGGGAAATAACTTCAAGGGTTCGGTTGGAGGAAGGCGTTACAAACTGTCCGTTGACGTAGTTTTGTATAGCGGCATATTTCATAAACTCGTTATTTAGCGATAAGTTACGAAAATAAACGAGACCTGTTATTTATACAACCTGAATTGAGTTGATGGGAAACAAAGTCCGCCAACATAAACCGTAGAACAGAAATTGATGCAGCGGGACGACCTCCGGCATGCTCACCAAAACGAAATAAAAAAGCCCCTCGATACTTCGACAGGCTCAGTACGGATCGAAGGGACCCAGGTTGGTGTGTCGGGATGGTCCCGCCACCGGCGGGACGACCTCCGGCATGCGCACCAAAACGAAATAAAAAGCCCCTCGATACTTCGACAGGCTCAGTACGGATCGAAGGGCTCAGGTTGATGTGTCGGGATGGTCCCGCCACCGGCGGGACGACCTCCGGCATGCTCACCAAAACGAAATAAAAAAGCCCTCCGAAAATATCGAAGGGCTTAGGTTGATGTGTCGGGATGGTCCCGCCACCGGCGGGACGACCTCCGGCATATTCACCAAAAATGAAATAAAAAGCCCCTCGATACTTCGACAGGCTCAGTACTGATCGAAGGGACCCAGCTTGATGTGTCGGGATGGTCCCGCCATCGGCGGGACGACCTCCGGCATACGCACCAAAAAAACGAAATAAAAAAGCCCCTCGATACTTCGACAGGCTCAGTACTGATCGAAGGGACCCAGCTTGATGTGTCGGGATGGTCCCGCCACCGGCGGGACGACCTCCGGCATACGCACCAAAAAAACGAAATAAAAAAGCCCCTCGATACTTCGACAGGCTCAGTACTGATCGAAGGGTCCCAGCTTGATGTGTCGGGATGGTCCCGCCATCGGCGGGACGACCTCCGGCATACGCACCAAAAAAACGAAATAAAAAAGCCCCTCGAAAATATCGAAGGGCTCAGGTTGATGTGTCGGGATGGCAAGATTCGAACTTGCGACCTCCTGGTCCCAAACCAGGCGCGATAACCGGGCTACGCTACATCCCGAACTGGGTTATCGTCTTTAATTCCTTGCTGCGGAGAGGGAGGGATTCGATCCGCCAGCCGGCGGAACAGGTTTAAGCCCTTCTCTCAATATAAGAACTTGCGGAGAGGGAGGGATTCGATCCGCCAGCCGGCGGAACAGGTTTAAGCCCTTCTCTCAATATAAGAACTTGCGGAGAGGGAGGGATTCGAACCCTCGGTACAGGTTTAAGCCCGTACAACGGTTTAGCAAACCGGCCCTTTCGGCCACTCAGGCACCTCTCCGTTCCCCGTTGATTAAGGGGCTGCAAAAATACAATTCAATAAGGTACCACCCAAAACAAAATCGGAAAACATTTGCCGGCTTCCCGGCATAAAAAAACCGGGCTCTTTACAGAACCCGGCTACTATTAGTGCTTGGTTATGGGTCTTTTTTACATCGCCGCCAGGTGAACCTTCTGCTGCAGCTCCATCACGCTTTCCTTGAAGAGGCTGTCCGTATCCATGAGGTCTTTTACGGTCTGGCAACTGTGAATAACCGTTGTGTGGTCTCTTCCACCGAAATGTTCGCCGATCGTTTTCAATGAATTCTTCGTAAAGGCCTTGGCAAGGAACATGGTGATCTGCCGTGCCTGAACGATCTCACGCTTGCGTGTTTTCTGCAACAGTTTGTCGTAGGGAACATCGAAGTACTCGCAGACCATTTTCTGGATGGTATCGATGGTGATTTCCTTGCTGGAAGACTTAACAAAATTGCGGAGGACTTTCTTTGCCAACTCGAGGTCAATTTCCCGCTTGTTCAGCGAAGATTGTGCCAACAATGAGATCAAAGCGCCCTCTAATTCACGCACATTACTATTGATATTATACGCGATATACTTCACCACTTCACGGGGCATATCCAATCCATCGTTCTTCATTTTCTTCTCCAGGATCTCGATCTTGGTTTCGTAATCGGGCGCCTGCAGATCGGCGCTTAAACCCCAGCGGAAACGACTCAACAAACGCTCCTGCACACCTTCAAGATCCTTCGGTGGTTTATCGCTGGTAAGAATAAGCTGCTTACCACTCTGGTGCAGGTGATTGAATATGGAGAAGAAAGCGTCCTGCGATTTTTCGGCCCGGTTGAAGAACTGTACATCATCAATGATGAGTACGTCGATCAACTGGTAGAAATGAATGAAGTCGTTGATGGCTCCGTTACGGCTGTGATCGATGAACTGGTTGATGAATTTCTCGGAGCTCACATACAATACGATCCGGTTTGCGTGGAGCCGTTTTACTTCGTTACCGATGGCCTGGGCCAGGTGCGTTTTGCCCAAGCCAACGCCGCCGTAAATAACCAGCGGGTTGAACGAGGTGGTGCCTGGTTTTTCGGCCACCGTTTTTCCGGCCCGGCGTGCCACCCGGTTACAATCGCCTTCCACAAACGCGTCGAAGGTGTAAGCCGGGTTCAGCTGCGGGTCGATCTGCATTTTTTTCAGCCCGGGAATCACAAAGGGGTTCTTCACCGGGTTGTTGATCACCAGCGGAAAATCCATTTCGTTATTCGGGAAAGATTTATATCCCTGTCCGGGAACATCGATCGTCTGCGGTTTGTTCTTGCTGTTTCCGCTGTCGACCATGATGCGGTATTCCAGTCGCGCCTCTTTACCCAATTCCCGTTTCAATGTTTTTGCAAGCAGGGAAACATAATGCTCTTCGAGGTATTCGTAAAAGAATTGACTGGGAACCTGAATGGTGAGAACTTTATCTTTTAATGCAACAGGCTTAATGGGTTCAAACCAGGTTTTGAAATGCTGCCATTCAACAATGTCTTTTATTATCTCCAAACAATTCGTCCAAACTTTATCAAAAGCTTTGTCCATTAGTCCTTAAGCAATTTATATCTCGAGTTAAGAATAGTTAGTTCCGTGGTTTCGCCGGATGATTTTTCTTCTGGTTTTTCAAAGGAATAAAATCTTTGGCAGGACAGCGAATATCGAATAAAATGTTGAAAAAAAAATTTTTTATTCCATTGTTTTTTTGCCTACCACCACAGTATGTGATTTGGCCAGATTTTTCCGTTTGTAGCCGGCAAATTCGAAGTCGAGCCGGCCCAGCATAATGCCTGCCCAACCCACCTGATTTACAATCACATCACTGCCCGATCTGTTCTTGTACACCGCGGGCGCATCCATGAATGTGTGGGTATGTCCGCCAATGATCAGGTCCACATTTTCCGTTTCACGGGCCAGTACTTCATCACTCACTTTATTGTCCTTGTATTTGTTCCCCAGATGACTCAGGCAGATGATCATGTCGCAGGCATCTTCGTTCTTCAGCATCGCCGCTGTTTCATTCAGTTTTTGTATCGGGTCGAGGTATTTGGTATTGCCGTATAAATTCTCGGGCACCAGTCCGGCCATTTCAATCCCCACACCCGTGATCCCGATCTTCAATCCTCCTTTTCTGAATACCTTATACGGCTGGTATTTGTGCTCCATCGGTGTAGCGGTAAAATCATAATTGCAGATAAGCAGCGGAAAATTTCCATGCTGCAGTTGTGTGGCGAAATTCTCGAGGCCTGCATCGAAATCATGATTTCCCATGGTAGCGGCATCGTACCCCATCGCTGCCATGGCACGCATCTCGGGTTCGCCTTTATATATATTAAAAAACGGCGTGCCCTGGAATATATCCCCCGCATCAAGCAGCAATACATTCGATTCTTCGCCGCGTATCCTGCGGATCAGTTCGGCACGGGCAGCCACGCCTCCCAGCCCCTGGTTTCGGCCCCCGTCCATCGGGAAGGGTTCCAGCCTGCTGTGTACATCATTGGTATGAAGGATCGTGAGTTTTTTTACGCCTTCTTCCTGTAAACCGGCAATGGCCGTCCGGGAAGCCAATATACCAGCTGTCGCCAGTACCGACTGGCCGATGAATTTCCGTCTATTCTGCATTACTAACCCTGTTTTCTGTTTTCGCTGAAATTGATTTGCCCTGTTTTTTCAGTTCGGCCAGGTAATCGAACACCGCATCCCGGAAAATATAGCCATTGTTCAGCTGGGGGATCGGTTTCAGCATCGTGCAGTCATCGCCGCCGTTGGCCACATAATCATTGTTGGCAATGGTATAGGTTGCCGATTCATTGAGCGGAGCACCGTTGATGAATACATTCACCGCCTTCTTGTTCTTTATCTGCATGCTGATGCCCGAACAGGGCCAGCCGCCTTTATAAGCCGTGTGATCCAGGAATTCCTGCAATACCCTGCCGCTCACTTTCTGAACGACCAGCAGGTTATCGAAGGGCGAAAGTTCGAAGACCTTGCCCCGGGTGATATTGCCTGCGGGAATCGAAGGAAGGCGGATGCCCCCGTAATTGATGAAGGCCGCATCCACCTGCATGTCGTAGCTCTTGCGGGCCATGGCCAGCATGGCGTCGGCCAGGAAATTACCCAGTGTGCCCTCGGGCTGCTTTTTTTCAAGCGGCATTTCCGCAACAGCCACCACATCGTTCATGCTTTTGGAAAGGCTGTCGGAATAGGGTTTCAACAGAACCAGCATGGCGCTGTCCTGTGTGGCACCGGAACCGATACGGTAATCGTTGTATTGTACTTTTTGAGCCTGGTAACTGAGTGTGCAGGAAAAGAGAAGGCCGGTGGTCAACGCCCCGGCGAAAAAAAATGAGCCGATTTTACGCATGTCCTGAATCAGATGTTAAACAAAAGGAAGGTAGTTATTTTATACACAACAAAGAAACGAATGAATCAAAATATTTGTGGCAAAATAAAACTACTTTTGGATAATAAACTTTTTGTATGAGTTATGAATTAACCGGTAAACTGGTAGCCAAATACGATACGGTGCAACGCACCGAAACCTTCCGCACCCGGGAGTTTGTGGTGGAGAAGAGTGAAGATATCAATGGCCGGACCATTACCAACTATGTAAAGTTCCAGTGTGTGCAGGATAAAACAACGATGATCGACCGGGTGAACGTGGGTGAAGAGATCAAAGTGTATTTCAATATCAAGGGCAGCAAGTGGGAACGGGACGGAAAAGTGAACTACATCACCAACCTCGATGCCTGGCGCATCGAGCAGATACTGCAACCCGGCACCGCCAAAATGGACAACGATTATTTAGAACCGCTCGATACCTTTTCGGAGACACCACCCGACGCGGTCGACGATCTGCCTTTTTAGCCGGGATCACAGAAACACCTCATGCTTTTTAGGATAAACACCTAACACATGCAACAAAAAATATCGCTCAAGCTGCCGCCGGCCGAGGCGGCCGACGACGAAGCCATCCGGCGTTCGATCGCGGCACATTCGGGTCATTCTCTTTCCGCTGTTTCGGGTTACCACATTCTCAAACAATCGATCGATGCCCGGGGCAAAACGATCTGGATCAACCTGACCCTCGACTGCTTTATCGGCGAGCCGGTAACGGAGCGGTCACTTCCCGCTTTCCTGTTCAGGGATGTACGAAAGGCAGGCAAAAAAGCCGTGATCATCGGCGCCGGACCCGCCGGGCTCTTTGCCGCACTGCAGCTGACCGAACTGGGCATACAACCCATCATCCTGGAACGGGGCAAGGATGTGCGGGCACGACGCAGAGACCTGGCCCTGCTTAACAAAGAAGGTTTGGTAAACCCGGAAAGTAATTATTGTTTCGGCGAGGGAGGCGCCGGCACCTACAGCGATGGTAAATTATATACACGCAGTAATAAACGCGGCGATATCGACCGCATACTGAATCTCTTTGTACATTTCGGGGCCGACGAAAAAATCCGCTACCAAGCCCATCCGCATATCGGTACCAACAAATTGCCCCATATCATCACCGCCATGCGGGAACAACTGCTCCACAGCGGGGCCTTGTTCCTGTTCGAAAAAAAAGTGACCGATTTTATTATCAGGGACGACAGGATCGCAGGGGTAGAAACAGCCGACGGCGATTCGTTCGCAGCCGATGCATTCATACTTGCCACCGGCCACAGCGCCCGGGATATCTTCGAACTCTTATATAAGAAAGAGATCCGCATCGAAGCAAAGCCCTTCGCCCTCGGCGTTCGCATCGAACACCCGCAATCGCTGATCGACAGCATCCAGTATCATTGTGTAACCCGCGGCAATTTTCTTCCACCCGCCGCTTACAGCCTGGTACAGCAGGTAAACAAACGGGGCGTGTTTTCTTTTTGCATGTGCCCCGGGGGCATTATCGCTCCGGCCGCCACAGCGCCCGGTGAACTGGTGGTGAATGGGTGGAGCCCTTCGAAACGAAATAATCCCTATGCCAACAGCGGTATGGTGGTACAGGTGGAACTGGCCGATATCCTGAAGAATGAAAAATTAAAAATCAGGAATGATGCGCTGGCCATGATGCAATTTCAGCGGAAGATCGAACAGGAATGTTTCGAGGCAGGCGGCGGGCATTTGAAAGCGCCGGCACAACGCATGGCCGATTTCAGCAACGGCAAAACATCTTCTTCCCTGCCCGCCTGCTCGTACCAGCCGGGCCTGACCAGTGTAAACCTGGAAGAACTGTTGCCCGGCTTCATTTACCGGTCGCTGGCCCGGGGATTTGTAGAGTTCGGCAAAAAAATGAAAGGCTATTTCACCAACGACGCGGTGGTGGTGGCTACTGAAAGCCGCACATCCTCCCCCGTTCGCATTCCGCGGGACAATGAATCCCTGGCGCATCCGCAGTTGAATAACCTTTACCCCTGCGGCGAGGGCGCCGGTTATGCCGGGGGCATTGTAAGCGCAGCCATGGATGGCGAAAGGGTGGCAAGGCAACTGGCCGTTGCGCTCGGGGTACCACTTGTAAAATCGGTATACGTGATCTTATTTACAGTACTACATTTGACATCGCAATAAACCAACCCTCTTTATGAACATACTGGAAGTACAGAACCTCAAAAAGTATTTTGCCACACAGAAAGCCGTAGACGACATCAGCCTCCAGATCGGGCAGGGCAGCATCTTCGGATTGCTGGGACCCAACGGCGCCGGTAAAACCACCCTGATCCGGATGATCACCGGTATCTTCTACCCCGATTCGGGAAATATCCTCTTCAAAGGAAAGAATTTTGAACCCGAGAACGACGCCCGCTTTATCGGCTACATGCCCGAAGAACGCGGATTGTATAAAAAGATGAAGATCGGCGAGCAGGCCCTCTACCTGGCCCGCTTAAAAGGACTCAGCCGCCACGACGCGATGCACAAGATCAAGGACTGGTTCAAGCGGCTGGAAATGGACAGCTGGTGGAACAAAAAAGTGGAAGACCTCAGCAAGGGTATGGGTCAGAAACTGCAGTTCGTGATCACCGTATTGCACGAGCCCGATCTCATTATCCTCGACGAACCCTTCAGCGGGCTCGACCCGGTGAACGCCAACCTCATCAAGGATGAGATCTACCGGCTCTCGCAGAAAGGCACCACCATCATTTTCAGTACCCACCGCATGGAGCAGGTGGAAGAGATCTGCCGGCACATCGTACTGGTGAACAAAGGAAAAAAGATACTCGACGGAACCGTGGAAGGCATCAAGCACGATTTCAAAGAGAACCTCTTCGGCATACAACTCGAAACACTGCCCGCCCGAACAGCCAACGCGTCGTTTGAAACCATCAGCACCCGCGGCAACGAACTGCTGGTGCGCATCAATGAAGGCTACAAACCCAATGATGTACTGAGTCATTTCATCGATTCGGGAAGCAGTGTGGTATCCTTCCGTGAAATACTTCCCTCCCTGAACGATATCTTCATCAAACTGGTGGAGGGCACGCCCACATCCCGCCAGTTCGAAAAGATATCCGCTTAATCATTTACAACACACCACACCATGAACAAGATCATACTTATCATAAAACGCGAGTTTCTTACCCTGGTACGAAAAAGAACATTCATCATCGGCACCATCCTTTTCCCGCTCCTTTACCTGGGATTGATTTTCGGTACGGGTTATATCGCCGACAAAAGCAAGGAAGACCTGTCGGTTGCCGTGATCGATAAGTCGGGATATTTTACCGAAGCCGCCCTGGCGAAACTGAACCAGGACGACACACTCAATAAACTCACGCTGGTGAACGTACCCGAGGATATCCTGCGGGACCGGTACGACTCGCTTGGATACAACGGCTATGTGGTGATACCCGCCACGCTCGACTGGCGTAAAGGGCTCGACAGCCTTTCCTTCAACACCAACAAAACTTACGGCATCGGTGCCACCGTTCCGGTCGAACGCAAACTCAACCGTCTCTGGGACGAGATCAAGAACGACAGCCTCGGCATCGATGCGGGCAAGAAGACCATCCTGGCAACCAGCAAGATCAACCTTAAAATACTGAACATCAAAAACAGGGCGGCCGATTCGCAATCCGCCACCATTATCGGGTATGTGTGCGGTTTCCTGATGTACCTTATCCTGCTGCTCTACGGATCGCAGGTGATGATGGGCGTTACCGAAGAAAAAACGAACCGCATCGCCGAAGTGGTGGTGTCGTCGGTAAAACCTTTCCAGCTGATGGTTGGCAAAATCATTGGTATCGGGATGGTGGCCCTCACCCAGTTCCTCATCTGGATCGCCTGCATTTTCATCATTTATAACGCCGGGCGTTTCGGCGGCCAGCAGGGCGGTATGCTGACCAATACCGTTGAAAGCATACAACGGGTATTCACCAGCGTGAACATCCTGCTCGTGGTGTGCTGCTTCATCTTCTATATGCTGGCGGGATTCTTCTTTTATTCATCGCTCTACGCGGCCATCGGAAGCGCCATCAATGAAGACATGCGGGAAGCGCAATCGCTCAGTTTCCCCATTACCATGCTGGTGATCTTCTCCATCATGCTGATGACGCCCGCCATCTCGAACCCCTCGAGCCCCCTGGCGGTATGGACCAGTATCATTCCCTTCAGTTCCCCGATCGTGATGATGGCCCGGGTTCCCTTCGGCGTGCCCAATACCGTTCCGATCTGGCAACTGGCCTTGTCGATGGCACTGCTGATCGGCGGCTTCATGCTTACCACCTGGTTCGCGGCACGCATCTACCGCACGGGTATTCTCATGTATGGGAAAAAACCCAGCTGGAAGGAAATGATGAAATGGGCTTTTCGAAAATAAACACGACAGAAAACTGATTCAAAAAAAGAAGTCCCGTTGCAGCGGGACTTTCTTTTTATTTCAACGGCTCCGACTGTGGTTGCAGCGCCGTAGCTTCTTTCGGCTTGGAGGCCTTTTCGATCGCTTTGTTCAACTCATCGCCGAGGTAGCGGTTGATCACTTTCCAGCTCACGGCCAGCATGCCGAGGATCGTACCGAGGATGAGACCTATAAGGACATAAACGATTTTTGATTTCTTCACCAGGTCGTAGGGCGGTTCGGGTTTATCGAGCGCCTCGATGATCGGTGTTTCTTTCTGCAGGCGGTAAGCCGCGGATTCCCGGTTATTCACCGCGTAATAGTATTGCGATTGCACGGTGGATTTATCCTGGGCGAGGTTCACCTTGGGAATGCTGTAACGCTGCAATCCTTCGTTGGTAAAGAACGTGCTTTCGTCCAACGCGATTGCCCGCTTATCAAGCTGGTTCAGCACGGCCAGCAGGGAGTCGGCCTTTTTGATGGAGAACTCATAATCGATCTGCGCCTTTTTCTTTTTCAGTTCGATGTAAAACTGCGAAAGTTTCTCAATGTAGATATAACTCACTTCCCGCACCAACTGCCGGTTGCTGTTCGTGTAATGGAGTTCCAGGATTCCATTCTTATTGATCTTGGCGCTGAACGACAACCGAAGCAGGTTACTTGCAATATTCACTTTTGCCAGGCTGTCGGGCGGGGTTTCAATCTTTTCGTTCTGCATGAAACCCGTATACCGGTTGTTTTCCTCGATCAGCAGTTCGGATACCGTCTTGTTCTGCAGGGAAGGTATGCGTTCCATGGCTACGGCTTCGCGGGTACGGCGGCTCGTAGCCAGTTCAACGATGTTGATGGAGGCGTCTTCGGTAAACGACTTTGGGGCATCCGTGAGGCCCAGAAGGTTGCTGATGGCTGAACCCGTGCTGCTTGGGTTGGTCGAGTTCAGGGGGAACACCGTAGCGGTGGATGTCCACTGCACAACACTTTGCCGGGCAATGAAAAAGAAGAGTCCGCCAAAAAGCAACGCTACCAGGAGGATCAGCCAGCTGTATTTTTTCAGCCGGCGAACCAGTTCTTTCAGCAGTTCTATATTGTTCATTTCGTTGTTTTAGAATGTGGGTGCTTACTGGATGATTTTTGCGATGAAAGCGGCTACGGCGATCGGTATGCTCGACAGGGCTACCTGTACCACCGCGTCGGTTACTTCGGCGCCTTCGGGCCTTACCGGTACGTGAATGGTGGAACCCTCCTTCACGCGTGGATAGAAGTGAATGAAGAACAGGTTGAACGTGCGTTTGCTCTTGCCGTTTGCGTAGGTTACAAATATCCGCCTTCGCCAGGGCCGTATTCCATATCCACCGGCCTTATCTACATAATATCCCACATTGGAATGCTCTTTATCGTAGGTGAGTTTCAGGGGCGACTGCACATTGCCTTCCACATTCACGAACGGATTGATCTCCGGTATGAACACCACATCGCCTTCCTGGAGAATGATATCGTACTTGGAGTTCTTGTATTTAAGCGCACGGTACAGGTCAATGCTCACCGGTTCCTTGGCCACCTCGCTGAGTTTCTTCTGGGCCGAATCGAGAACGATGCTGCCGATTGAGTCGGTAAGTGAAGCCACTTTGTTGGTCACGTTATCGCGATAGTACTGTGTTTTCTTACGATAGAGGATAGCGCCACTCAGGTCGGCGTTCTCTTTAAGGCCACCGGCCCTTTCGATATAGGAAGAAAGGCGTTCGTACTTGCTCAGCCTCGGGTACGGACCCGAATACTGAACGAGCCCGTTGATCTGCACGAGCTGCTGCAATTCGAACGTAGGATTCTTACGTATATATATCTGGTCGTAAGGCCGCAGTACAATCTGGCTCGATACGCTGTCGATCTCGAGGTTGGGTGAGATGCGGATCGTTTTTAATACCGTACGGGTTGGTTGCTGCATGCCCTTGGCCGAATCCACATCCACCACGCTGGAGATTTCCACGCGGCCGTATTCGGCGGATTGTTTGAGACCTCCGGAGAGATAGATCAGGTCCTGCAGTGTCATACCGCCGTATTTGTATACCCGTCCTTCTTTGCGCACCTCGCCGAATATTTCCACGTATTGCCTGTCGGCGAACTGGTTCGCACTGAACAGCAGCACCTGGTCGTTCGGAAACAGCTCCACATTATAAATACTGGCCGTATCATTGGTGGTGATGCCGCTGAGGTTCACTTCCACCTTGCTGGCCTTGATATTGGTACTGTCGCCACCACCCCGGAAAATATAGGCACGCGGCAGGTAGGTATTGCGGGTGATACCGCCGGCCCGGTTGATCAGGTCGAATAATTTATCGCCCTTGCGGATCTCGTATTGCCCGGGATAGGAAACCTCACCCTTCATCTCTACTTTATTGATAAGGCCCGGGTTGATGGCGATCACTTTTACGATGTCGCCGTCGTTCAGTTCGAAATCCTGGTCCCTGAGCTGTTTGCTCTGCGTAGGGTTGATGATCGCTGTCGCGTTGACATCTTTGATGATCTGCTTTTCCAGTTCGGTACGGTATACTTTCACCCCGCTCGAGAACGCGTCGTTCTGCAAGCCGCCCGAATAGCGCAACAGGGCCTTCATGCCTTCGTCTTTTTTGAGCTGGTAAAACATCGGCCTTTTGAAGCGTCCTTCGGCCTTTACTTTTTTCTCGGCCGGCAGCAGGATCACGAAATCGTTATTCTCGAGATAGATGTGTTTCCCAAAATCGCCCGTGGTGAGGTATTTATATACATCCAGCACATCGATCACGCGGCCATTGCGTTTGATCTGTATCTCCCGCAGGTTGGCCATATCGGTAGGCCCCCCGGCCAGGGCTATCACATTAAATGCGTTGGTGAAGGCGGATACCGTTACCGGACCCTGGTTCTTTACTTCGCCGGCCACGTTCACCGAAATGGTGCGGGGCTGGCCCAGTGAAACGGAGATATTGGTCGTGGGAGGCACATAAGCTTTGAAGCGTTGTGTCAGCAGGGAACGAACATTTTCGAATGTAAGCCCTTGCAGGTATATCTTTCCGATACTCGCCGGGAAGATGGAACCGTCGCGTGCCACGGTATAGTCGAGTGTTGCTTCGGCGCCGTTCCATAAGGAAACGATGATCTGGTCGTAAACACCGATCGGGTAGTCAAGCGGCGGTGTCGACAATTCAGTGATAGAGGCCACCACGCCGGAACGGAACAGGTGCATACCATAGGTTTCCTCGGTGGGATTCATGGATTGCGGCGTGGTTTCTTTTACCAGGCTGTCTTTCTCGATCCGGTCTTTGAGCGCTTTGTTATTATCGTCGCCTGTTTTCTTAGACCCGGGCGGGTTATTATCCTTCAGCACATTGTATAGCTGGGCCGGGGGCATCTGGGTGGGCGTGGGAAGTATCGGAATGTTCGGGGCATTCGGGTCGATCGTTGCGGGGTTCTGCGCATGAGCCGATTGAACCGTTACAAAAAAACCAAGGAGGAAAACGGTAGCCGTTTTACAGAACCGTATATAATATTGCCCTGGGGTTAGTGCCATTTTTTGGGGGTTGAGATTACAAATTTTAAATAATGCGCAAAGATAATGTACTTTACTTTAGCGGTTGCTGCAGGCACTGTTCGAATTCGCTCCAGATCTCCCTGACAATCTCGGCCGCTGGCCTGATCTCCCTGACCAGTGCGCTCACCTGCCCGATCTCCAGTTCACCTTCATCCATATCTCCTTCAAACATGCCCTTTTTTGCCCTGCCTCTTCCGAGAATATTTTTGAGTTCCTCCACCGATGCGCAACGCTGTTCGGCTTCCTGCACCTGCTGGTAGAATTTATTTTTCAATAGCCGAACCGGTGTAAGTTGTTTTAAGGAAAGCTGGGTATCGCCTTCCTGTGCCTGTATCACCGCCTGCTTGAAGTGTTCGTGCGAAGATGCTTCCGGACTGGCAATGAACCGGCTTCCCACCTGCACCCCCTCCGCTCCCAAAACCATCGCTGCCAGCATCTGTCTGCCCGTGGCGATCCCGCCCGCGGCGATCACCGGAATATCAACCGCCGCTGAAACTGCCGGTATCAATACCAGGGTGGTCGTCTCTTCTCTTCCATTATGCCCGCCCGCCTCAAAACCTTCCGCCACCACCGCATCGCAACCGGCTTCCTGCGACTTAAGGGCGAATTTGCTGCTGCTCACCACATGCACCACTTTGATTCCTTCCTGCTTAAGCATGCTTGTCCAGGTTTTCGGATTGCCGGCCGAAGTAAATACGATCGGTACTTTTTCTTCAATGATGATGCGGATGTGCTGATCAATATCGGGGTATAACAACGGCACATTCACGCCAAAAGGTTTCGCCGTTGCCGCTCTGCATTTCCGGATCTGTTCCCGCAATACATCCGGGTACATACTGCCGCTGCCGATAAGGCCCAATCCGCCGGCATTGCTTACCGCACTGGCAAGCCTCCAGCCACTGGCCCAGATCATACCGGCCTGGATGATGGGATAATCAATTTCAAATAAGCGGGTTACCCTGTTTTGCATCTCAGTCAGTTCGTTTTTTCAAATATCGGCAAAATAAAATAGGATATTAAAAGTACTTTGAAACGCAAAGTAAGTGATTTTATTTCATTTTCCAGGCATTTTTTGGCGCTTCCGGCACGGGGAAAAATCAGGAACGGGTACCGCCGCTGAGGTCGATGGCGGTATTGTCGCCGATGTTGAGGCTGCGGTTCACACCTTTCACTTCGGCATCGCTGCCGATAAGGGAATTGCTGAGTACGATCTCGTAGAGATTGGAATAAGCGCCGATGATCGAATCCTTGATGATGGCATGGTTCAGGGAGGCGTGTTCGCCGATAGCCACATTGGGACCGATGACCGAATTGCGGATATCGCAGCCTTCGGCAATATTTACCGGCGGGATGATGATCGTATTTTCATAGGGGTTCGCTTCAAAGGTATTACCGCCGAATTTCTTGAGCAGGGTGGCGTTTGATTCCAGCAGGGTTTCCTTGCGGCCGCAATCGAACCAGTTCTGCACTTTGAATGACTGAAACCTGGCGCCGGTTTCGATCATACACTGCAGGGCATCGGTGAGGTTGAATTCGCCATAACTCTTGGCGCCGCCCGCCACGATCTTTTCGAGGCAGGTAAAGAGTATGCCGGTTTCCCGGATCTTGTAAACGCCTACCAGCGCCATATTGCTTTTGGGAATCGCGGGCTTTTCCACCACCCGGCTCACGCTTCCGTCTTCCTCCACTTCGGCCACGCCGAAATTACGCGGATCATCCACTTTCTTGATGCCCAGCATGGATTGCGGACTATTGATCACTTCCTTTACGTCGTATTCAGCGATGGTATCACCCAATACGATCAGCACCTGGTCGTCGCCCACGAGTGTTTTGGTGAGGTTGATGGCATGACCGATACCGAAGCGTTCGCTTTGCTGCACAAAATGGCAGTTAAGATCGGGGTATTTTTCCTTTACGTAATCCTGGATCTTTTCGCCGAGGTAGCCGATGATGAAAATAAAATCACGGATACCGGCTTCGTGCAACTGATCAACGATGATACTGAGAATGGTTTTGCCGGCCAGCGGGATCAGGGCCTTGGGTTGTGTATATGTATGCGGGCGAAGCTTGGTGCCAGCGCCTGCAACCGGGATTATTGCCTTCATTCGATAAAACTAAACTGCCGGAGCAGTGAATTTAGTTTACAATGTATTCTCCATGCTTGAAACGGCTGTGAAAGTAGTGAATTTTGTGTAAAAACAACACGTAGACTGTTCTTTACTTCCTTCGCAGATGAATTGCTCCACTGCGTATATTTGTGCCTCAAATTTAATTATGCAGAAAGACAGCCGGGTTTTCGACCTCATCAACAGAGAATTACAGCGCCAGCGCCATGGTATCGAACTGATCGCTTCGGAAAACTTCACCAGTTTACAGGTGATGCAGGCGATGGGAACCGTGCCTACCAACAAATACGCGGAAGGATACCCGGGCAAACGATATTACGGTGGTTGTGAAGTGGTGGATGAGATCGAGAATCTCGCCATCGACCGGCTGAAAAAAGTATTCAACTGCTCCTGGGCCAACGTACAACCGCACAGCGGCGCCTCCGCCAACGCGGCCGTTTTCCTGGCAGTGATGAAACCCGGTGAAAAATTCATGGGCCTCGACCTGAGCATGGGTGGCCACCTGACGCATGGCAGTCCGGCCAATTTCAGCGGCAAAACCTACCAGGCCATTCATTATGGCGTAACAAAAGAAGGCATCGTGGATTATGAACAACTGGAAGCGAAAGCGAGAAGCGAAAAACCCAAGATGATCATCTGCGGCGCTTCTGCCTATAGCCGCGACTGGGACTACAAACGTATCCGTGCCGTCGCCGATGAAATCGGGGCCATCGTTTTTGCCGACATCGCACATCCCGCCGGGCTCATCGCCACCGGTTTGCTGAATGATCCCTTCGATCATTGCCATATTGTTTCTTCCACCACACATAAGACGCTGCGTGGCCCACGCGGCGGCATCATCATGCTGCGCCACGATTTCGAAAATCCCTGGGGCATCAAAGATCCCAAAGGCAACCTGCGCACCATGAGTTCGCTGCTCGACCTGGCCGTGTTCCCAGGCTCACAGGGCGGACCGCTGGAACATGTGATCGCGGCAAAAGCCGTTGCCTTCGGCGAGATCCTTTCAGAAGATTTCAAAGCCTACGGCAAACAGGTGATCAGCAATGCACAGGCCATGGCAAAAGCCTTTGTTGATCTTGGGTACAACCTCATCAGCAATGGCACCGACAATCACCTCATGCTGATCGATCTCCGCAATAAGAACCTAACCGGTAAAAAAGCGCAGGAAACACTCGACAAGGCGCACATCACCTTAAACAAAAATGCCGTTCCGTTCGACGACAAATCTCCTTTCGTCACCTCTGGCATCCGCGTGGGTGTTCCGGCCATTACCACCCGGGGCATGCAGAAAGCGCACATGCAAGATGTAGTTGGATTCATCGACAAGGTGCTGATGCATGCCGATGACGAAGCTGTGATCGCTTCGGTGAAAGAAGACGTGAAAGCGTTCATGCAGCAATTCCCGCTGTACCCGGAACTAGGATAAGTTTTCCTTCCGATGGAATTTATAGCTGGCTAAACCAGGTATTTTTATTTTCTTCGTATATACAAACTACTAGTATGAAGCGATACCTGCTTTCCCTTCTTGTATTTTCCGTTTTCTTCAATACCCGTTCAGCAGCGCAATCCCTGGCCATCAATACAGATGGCAGTTCGGCGAATGCCAGCGCACTGCTGGATGTAAAAAGTACCCAGAAAGGCTTGTTGGTACCCCGCATGAGCCGTACCGAACGAAATGCCATCGCATCGCCGGCTGCGGGTTTGCTTATCTATCAAAACGGTCCCGACAGCATCGGTTTCCATTATTATGACGGTACACGATGGAGCCCGGTTATTTCCAATTCCAATGCAGACCTGCTGGCCTGGAGAACAGGCGGCAATAGCGGTACGATTGATGGATCGCATTTTATCGGCACCACCGACAATATACCATTAAACTTCAGGGTAAATAATCAAAAAGCAGGGAGGATTGATCAGGTTTCGGGCAATAGTTTTTTTGGTTACCAGGCAGCGAATGCCAATACAGCCGGGGCGGGCAATACAGCAATGGGTTACCAATCATTATTAGCCAACCAATCCGGTAATAACAATACGGCTGTTGGGTACCTTGCTTCCAGGGATAATATCTCAGGAGGACAAAACACCGCGGCAGGATATGCGAGTATGATCTTAAATACCGGAAGCAACAATACCGCCTATGGCTTTTATTCCATGTACAACAATGTGGCCGGAAGCAATGCAACAGCCATTGGATACCAATCCATGCTGTATGCCAATAATACCAGCACTCCATTCACCAATAATAATGTTGCTGTAGGTTTTGAAGCATTAAAAGGATCGGCAACGCCTGCGGCTAATACGGGATTGTATAATTCTGCAATCGGTTACCAGGCCCTGCTTAATAACAGTTCTGGTTCTGCTAATACCGGACTCGGCTACCTGGCTCTTCAAAATAATACCACCGGGTATAACAACACCGCCAGTGGCATGGATGCGATGAAAGCAAATACAACCGGGTATAATAATACAGCAACCGGTGTTCAGGCGCTCACCGCCAATACCTCTGGTACATTTAACACAGCTACAGGTGTGGCAGCACTTTCGTCGAATACCACGGGTTATAACAATACGGCCATGGGTATGCAGGCACTTAACTCCAATATTGATGGCTTCTTTAATACCGCAACCGGCCTGGCAGCGTTGTTTTACAACACCAGTGGCTCCAGTAATACAGCAACCGGTATGGACGCTCTCAGATTAAATACCACCGGCTCGCAAAACACAGCAACCGGCATGCGGGCCCTTAATTCCAATACAACCGGGATTAATAATACAGCAACCGGCGTGAATGCATTGTATGCTAATACGGAAGGGATATTTAATACGGCTGCCGGCGTTAATGCCCTTACTACCAATACAACCGGTAATAACAATACAGCCTTCGGACAACAGGCGCTTAACTCCAATGTTACCGGTTCTAACAATACGGCTTTAGGTTTGCAGGCTGGCTTTCTGGCAACAGGCAGCGGCAATGTATTTCTGGGTTTGCAGGCTGGCTACAATGAAACCGGTAATAACAAATTATACATCGCCAATAATAATACAAACCCGCCACTCATTTATGGCGATTTCAGCACTAAGACACTGGGGTTCGGCACCATCACACCTAACTCTACCTATGGATTCGCAAAAGTAGAGATCGCTTCCGAAGGCTTTGGCGCTCCCACCGACCTGCTGATCCGGAATGCGGCAACCAGCGCAGGCTATGCACCGGGCCTTGTGTTCCAGCATGCCCGGGGAACATTGGCAGCCCCGGTAACCGTAAACAACGGGGATTATTTAGCGGCCCTCAGTACCATGAACTATGATGGCGCCAGTTATATCTTATCTGCCGGACTCGACATTTTTGCCGATGGCGCCATTGCTGCCGGTATTGTGCCAACCAGGCTACACTTCAATACCATGAATACCGCAGGCGGCTATGCAGCGAGGCTAACCATCAGGAATGATGGTAAAACAGGTATCGCCACCACCGCACCGGCAGCGACCCTGGATGTGAACGGCGATTTTAAGCTGGGCGCAGCGGGGGTTGTCCATACCGCACTCCTGAGAACCACCGCGTCGATCAATTTGCCTTCGATCGCTGCCAACAGTGAATCCGATATCACCGTTACCGTAACCGGTGCCAGCACCACCGCCAGTTCCGTTTTTGTTTCCCCAGCCGCCGACATTGAATCCGGATTGGTCATTGCCTGGGCCCGGGTTTCGGCAGCCAACACGGTTAAGATCCGTTTCCGCAACGAAACCGGTTCCGCCATCGACCCGGCCGCGGTCAATTATGTTGTTTCGGTATTGCAATAAGCTCCTCAGCCCCTTTTTTCAACTGCTGGCTTATACACCTACCACTTTATGGTATTGCCGCATTTCGGAGCAGCCCTTAGCTTTGCGGCCACTTCCGGAGAAGTAGAAATCAAGTAATTAGCTCGCCCGAGTTTTCCAGATTCGTTGATAACTTAATCATCGGCGATTCTACACAAGGGTAGAAAAATTACTAATATTACGCCCGGTAAGTACCTGACAAAACCCCCTACTCAGCAAACGAGATCCCAATACCTGCGGAAAGCTGTAACGATTTCATTAACAACCCGCATTCGCATTACCATGACCAAATTGCTTTCCTTCGTGCTTGCAAGCTTTGTTGCAATCACCCTCTCTTTCCATGCCCAGGCTCAATCAGTAAGTATCAACACCGATGGAAGTACGGCCCACGCCAGTTCACTGCTCGACGTAAAAAGTACCGACAAGGGCGTACTCATTCCCCGCATGAGCAAAACCGAACGGAATGCCATCGCCTCGCCGGCCACCGGCTTGATGGTTTTTCAAAACGCTCCCGACAGTATCGGTTTTTATTATTACGATGGAACAAGCTGGCTTTGGCTGGCAACGGCAAGCGCCAATGCCGGCTGGCTCACCACCGGTAACGCTGGCATCAACCCGGCCACCAATTTCCTGGGCACCACGGATGCCAACTCAATACGACTCCGGTACAACAACATATTCGCCGGACAGGTTAACGATACCACTACCTATCTCGGTTATCAGGCCGGACTTACCAACCCGGCCCTGGGACATAATATCGGCATCGGCGCCAGCGCCCTGCAAAACAACAGCACTACACATAATATCGCCATTGGCGACAGCGCCCTCTATGGCAATACGGCCGGCGGCGTGCTGGGTATCGGCTACCGGGCCCTGATGAGCAATGCAGGTTTCGACAACCTGGCCATTGCCTACAATGCGCTCGACAGCAATACCACGGGTTACCGCAATACCGCCATCGGCAACCATGCATTGCGGAGCAACAAAACAGGCTTTGTAAATACCGCCATCGGTTATGCATCGCTGGCCAACAGCACGGCCTCGTTCAATGTGGCCATCGGCGATTATAACCAGGCTGTTACCACCACAGGCAGCGGTAACACATCGGTTGGCTCCAATGTACTGACCGTCAATACTACCGGCGGCGGCAATACCGCCATCGGTGCCAATACCATGTTTAACAACATTACCGGCTCCAGTAACACTGCAATCGGTTACCAGAGCCTTTTCACCAGCGACAGCAGCAGCGGTAATACGGCACTGGGCAGATACTCATTATTTTCTCACAAAACAACCAATGGCAACAATACAGCGATCGGGCTGGAAGCGATGCAATTCGACTCAGCCGGCTCACTCAATACCGCGGTGGGTTGGAGAACCTTGCGAAATAATAAGACCGGAATAGAAAATACTGCCCTCGGTGTGGGAGCATTGGAATCGGATTCGAGCGGAAGCTATAATTCCGCAGTAGGCAGGTATGCCAATTACGGAAACAAACGAGGCGACCACAACAATACCATGGGCTATGCCGCCGGATATGCTGGTGACACCACCAGTTATACAACCTTGATCGGTGGCTATGCCGGACGTTACAACAAGAATGATTTCAACACCGCGGTAGGTTACGGTGCTTTGTTCGCCAATAATTTCAGTGCCGGTGCCGGCGGTCAGGAGAATACGGCCCTCGGCTCACGTGCACTTTATTCGAATATGCTGGGTATAAAAAACACCGCCGTTGGTTATGGCGCTTTGTATGGTCAGGAAGGTGTTGGATATAACTACAGCCGCAATACGGCGGTGGGCGACTCGGCCCTTGCCGGCAACCATGGAGGTAACGATAATACCGCTATGGGCCAGATGGCATTAAGCAAGAATGTTAATGGCAGCTTCCATGTTGCTGTTGGCAGCAGGGCCCTGTACAATACAACAGCTACCTACCCCAACACCGCCATCGGTTATTCGAGCCAGGACAGTGTGACCACCGGTGGAGCCAATACTGCGGTGGGCAGCTATGCGCTTACCAAGAACAAAACAGGTGGCAATAACACCGCCATCGGCAATGCGGCCATGTACGAAGCCTATAACCCGGCCGGCCTCAACTACCCGTTCGATAACACAGCCGTGGGTAATGATGCCCTTCGCTTTACCCGCTACTACGGCCAGACCGCGTTGGGCGCCGGAGCGTTGCGCAATGATACCTCCGGTGTATACAACACCTCACTCGGTTATCTTTCCATGTACGAGAACCTCAGCGGTACGGTAAATACCGCCATCGGAACAAGTGCGCTTCGTTCCAATAAAACGGGCGGTGGAAACACAGCCGTAGGTACCAATGCCATGTTTAACCACAAAGAGAACAACTACAATACGGCCATGGGGTATGAAACCATGTTCTACGATACGGCAGGCACCTATAACACGGCCATGGGCTGGCGCTCGCTGCGCTACGTAAAGGCAGGATCCGAAAATACCGCCATTGGTGTGGGTACCATCGAATTCTCCGACTCGGCCTACCACAATACTTCGATCGGCCGGGGAGCCATGATCGCCATCGGCGGTAAATACAACACCGTGATGGGTTATTATGCCGCTGGCGACAACAACGGAACACCTACGAGTAACTATTACATGAATGAAGTCACCAGTATCGGTTCCTTTGCAGGTTTCAGGAATACGGGCAACCAGAACACCTTCATAGGCTCAAACTCCGGATACGGTGTTACCGATACGCTGACCGGCATCGAGAATACCGGCCTCGGAGCATATACCCTCACCTACAATACCAGTGGTAAAAGCAATACCGGTGTTGGGCTCGGCGCCCTCTACGGCAACCAGACCGGTAACGGGAACGTGGCCGTGGGCACAAGAGCCATGGCCAATGGCGGAACCTACAGCTACAACATCGCCATCGGCGACAGCGCCATGTATGGCAACAACGCCAGTGAGAACATGGCCATCGGAACCAAGGCCATGTGGTTCAACAATACCGGAACACCCAATACAGCCGTTGGTAACTATGCCATGCAAGGCAATTCGACCGGAAGTTTTAATACAGCCCTGGGTTACCAGGCGCTTTTTAATGTGAATGGGAATGGCAATACGGCTCTCGGACATACAGCCGGCAATACCATCACTACCGGTACATTCAATACCTTGCTCGGTTATAACTCCGATGTAACCGGCGCTGGGCTGACAAATGCATCTGCCATCGGTGCTTATGCACTGGTCAACCAGAGCAACAGCCTGGTACTGGGAAGTATCAGTGGCATTAACGGAGCGACCGCAAGTACCAGTGTAGGCATCGGTACCACCACTCCGGCGAATTCAAAGCTTGAAGTACTTGACAATATTACGCCCTCCAGAAACGCTGCTTACATAAGCGGAAACAATACAACTACTATCGGAAGCAATGGTGCTACTTTGTATGTAGAAAACCTGGTTACGACCGGCGCCGGCACTGCTGCCCTCCTTGCCGAAAATGAAAATACCACCGCCGGTCTGGGATACGGTGCTTATATCCGGGGTCAATGGGCTCTTGCAGCAGAGGTTACAGCACGTGCAACTGCTAACGGCAACCCTACAAAAGGCTTGTATGTGCGAAACAATACCACCAACACCGGTACGCATTACGGTATCGACCTGGCAGTAAATGCGGCCAATGCCACTACGGCATACGGAACCTTTTCTACAGCTACAGGCGGCTCCAGCACCAATACAGGTGTGTATGGTTCCAGTTCCGCAGCCGCAACCACCAACTATGGTGTATACGGTACCGCATCGGGCGCCACAAACAATTATGGCGTATACTGTTCGGGTAGCGGAGGCTATACCGGAACCTGGACACTGATCAGCGACCAGAAATTCAAAAAAGATCTTAATCCACTCGATAATGTGCTTGCACTGTTGAATAAAGTGAATGTTTACAGCTACAATACCCGGAACGAAGAGTTCCCCTACATGAATTTCAGCAAGCAGTTACAGTTTGGCTATGTTGCCCAGGACCTGGAGAAATATTTTCCCAACCTGGTGGAACAGGGATCACATCCCGGCGCCAACGCGGATGACGCACCCATTACGTTCAAGTCGGTTAACTACATTGGTATGGTACCGGTACTTACCAAGGCCATCCAGGAGCAACAGCAACAGATCGACGACCTGAAAAAACAGAACGAATTACTCATCAAACGGCTTGAGAAATTAGAGAATAAATAATATCTTTCAATATCCCCCGGAAGGGGGATACGGGCCTGCCCGGATTAATGCATCTTGAAAGATCATTTTAATACCAAAACAGTAACACATGCTGTTCAAAAAAATAGGACTGGTTTCCCTACTCTTCTGGACCAGTCAAGCCAACGCCCAACAGATCGTTCGGGCTACCGACGTACAAATGGTCTCCGAGGCCGGAACCCGTGTTGTGATCTCCGGAGGTGGCATCACCTTCAAGGGCACCAGCAACTGGGTCAACAACGGGGAAACACATATCTATAAAACAACGGCTCCTTCGCCCGAAGGCTGGCTGGATTCCACCGCCACCGGTGTACTCAGTGCCAGCAGCACCGGCCATGTTTTTTTCCGGGGCAGCCAGCGCCAGAGTTTCTACGGCAAAACAAGGTTCTACGACCTCAGCATCCGCAATACCGCGGGTGATACGCTTCTGTCTTCCTGTGAAGTGCGCAATATCCTGAACCTCGACACAGGCTATATCTTCACCCGCTCGGGATATGGCAACGATAGCCTCTGGGTTTCCAACCCGGCCATCAACGCGATCGCCTCAACGAGCAGTTACAGTAAGAGTTGGGTAAACGGCCGGCTGAGCCGTTCGGGAAACGTGGTGGGTAATATCGGCACGTTTTACCTATTCCCCGTAGGAAAAACAGACAGCCTCTTTGCACCCGTTCGCCTTGAAAAGGCAACCACCAACCAGGCCGTATGGACCGTTGAATATTTTACTGGTTTCCCATTCGATTACCTCAATGTTTTCAATCCGCCGATCGATCACGTCAGCCGGGTGGAATATTGGGAGATGACCGGCGTGGCTGTTGCCGACGCCAGCGCCAAAGTGAGTTTATCCTACCGGGGTTACAGCCGGGTAAGCCCCAGCGCCCTCATCCGCGACAGTTTGATCGTTGCTCAATACATCAACCGCCCTCCGTTCATCTGGGATGTGCCGGGCAACTGGGTAACGGGCAATGTTACCGGTGCCGATAGCCTCGCCGGATGGGTACGCTCCAATGGCTTTGGCGGCTTCAGTTACGATGAAAGAAGATTTACCCTGGGTACCATCAGCCGTTACAACGGCCTGCCGGTGAAACTGATCTACTTTACCGCCATTGCCGATGGCAACCGGGTTCGCCTCAACTGGGAAGCAGCCAATGAACAGGATACCCGCGTGTACGAGATCGAGAAATCCACCAACGCGGTTAACTTCAACTACCTGGGCGCTGTCAGTTCAAGGCAGACTTCCCTTTCGGCCTATACCGATTACGATCCATCGCCTGTTGCCGGCTGGAACTACTACCGCCTCAAGATCATCGATAAGTCGGGCAGCTTCTTCTATTCGCCCGTTCGTGCCGTTCGTTTCGAAAAAGGCATGGAACAGGTTAAGTTGTTCCCGAATCCAGCTACCGATGTGCTGAATGTGCAGTTGCCATCTTCGTACGTAAACAGCAGTGTGATCACGGTGTTCGGCGCCGATGGTAAACTGATCAGCAGCCGGAAACCCGCTGCCAATATGGTGGTGATGAATGTATCATCCCTCGCTTCGGGTACCTACATCCTGCAGATCACCAAAACAAATGGCGATAAAGAAACCTATCGCTTCATCAAACAATAACAACCAATCAATCGCGATACGATGAAAAAAAGATTCCTGATCATATTCACTACAAGTTCTTTCCTTTTCCTGGCCGGTAATGCCACTGCGCAACAGTCGAACCAGGAAACCAAACCCGTTAAAGCACCAACACCTGCAGTATCAGCGCCAGCCAATGAAGCGCCGAAAGCGTTGACACTGGAAAAAGCGGCAGCCGAACCCAATGACGGTAAAGCTATTGTTCCTGGCGGTGAATTCAAACCCGCCGACACCAGGATAAACCCGTTAGCGAATGCCGTTGCGCCACGACCTGCAGTACCCGCAGTGCCTGTAAACGCACCGGTGCCCGCCACAATAACAGAAGGGAAAAAACCGGCTTCAACACCGGTTCAGCAGCAATAGCGATCAATACCCAGCATACCCTGTCCCGGCAAGAACAGATCCAGTTCCTGTGATTTTTTTCAACAACTAAAATGTTTGAACACATGACCCATGTTCTCCGGGCAGCATGCGTATGCCTGCTCTCCTGCTCCGCTTATTTCGCTACCGCACAATCTGTGAGTATCAACACCGATGGCAGTACCGCCCACGCCAGCGCCTTGCTGGATGTGAAAAGTACCAGTAAAGGTGTGCTGGTGCCCCGCATGACCAAGGCCGAACGAAATGCCATCGCTGCGCCAGCCACCGGCCTGATGGTATTTCAGAATGCCCCCGACAGCGTGGGATTCTACTACTACGACGGTACAAGCTGGCTTTGGCTGGCAACCGCCAGCTCCAGCGCAGGCTGGCTCACCTCGGGTAACAACAACATCACCTCCGCCAATTTCCTGGGTACGCTCAACGACAGCGCTCTTTACTTCCGCGTGAACAATCAAAAATCCGGCAGCATCGACAGCATCAACTGGAACACCAGTTTCGGTTATGGTACGCTCCGCAGCCTGAGCTATGCGGGCGGACTGGCCGGAAAAACCAACAGTGCATTCGGCTACCGGGCCATGGATAGTACCACCACGGGTTTTTACAATAATGCGTTTGGTTACAACGCGATGCTGAGTAATACCACCGGCTGGGATAACACCGCCATGGGCAACGAAGCGATGAAGGCCAATAAGACCGGTATTCAGAATACCGCCTTCGGCGCCGGCACCCTGTTTAAGAATACAACCGCCAATTACAATACAGCCGTGGGTGAAGTTGCCCTGTTCGAAAATAAAACCACCGATGGTAATACAGCGATTGGCGGCTATGCCCTGGCCAATCATGTGACCAATCCATATAACACCGCTATTGGCCTCGAAGCGCTCCGCTATGATACATCCGGTTGGCTCAATACCGCCGTTGGCTGGCGCAGTATGTGGCTGCGCAAAAAAGGATTCGAGAATACAGCCGTAGGTGTAGGAAGCCTCGAGAACGATACCAGCGGAAACTACAACACGGCCATAGGACGTTTTGCCGGCTTTGGACCGAAAAGCGGAAATTATAATACCTGGCTGGGTTTTTCCAGTGGCCATGCAGCCGATACGGCCGACCTGTCGGTTAGTGTTGGAACCTACTCCGGTTACTACAACAAGATGGATTACAATACGGCCATCGGCGCTTACAGTTTAACCTATAACAGCCAAACGGCCACCGATAATACACAGGGCGCCGAGAACACCGGCCTGGGATATGGTTCAGGCTATGGTATAAACCTGGGTTCGAAGAATACCGCCATCGGGTATCAATCCATGAATGGCAGTGGCTTCTACGTTAACGGAAGCCGCAACGTGGGTGTGGGCGATAGTTCGCTTTTCCGTTTTTCAAACGGCAACGATAACGTAGCGATGGGATTCCGGGCTTTGTCCAATGCAGTGGCAAGTTCGCAGAATGTGGCCGTTGGATCCCGGGCGCTGGTCAATGCATCGGGCGGATACCCCAATACGGCCATTGGCTATTCGAGCATGGACAGCACTACCACCGGTACAGCAAACACAGCGGTAGGAAGTTACTCGCTTACGGCAAACAAAACCGGTATAAACAACGTGGCGTTGGGTAACGCGGCCATGTTCCAAAGTCCGGGAGGAAGTAATAATACAGCCGTAGGTAATGATGCAGGCAGGCTGATCAGCAGTAACCAGAATACAGCGATCGGTTCAGCCGCATTACGCAACGATTCGACCGGTACAGATAATGTGGCTGTAGGATACACAGCATCGTACGCAAGTGATACGGCATCCCGTACCACCGCCGTTGGTAAAGAAGCGTTGTTCTACAATAAAACAGACGACATGCTGGCTGTTGGATACAGGGCCGGATGGTATTCGGGTTTCCAGGGTCCGACTTTTTTTTCAAAAGAGCATACCTCCGTTGGTACCGAAGCTGGATACAGCAGTTTTGCGGGCAATAAGATCACTGCCATCGGGTACCGGGCATATTACAATTTTAATGGTGCCACTTTATATGGAAACACAACCGGCCGGAACACGGCCATTGGCGATAGCGCCATGGCATATACCTACGGCGCTTTCAATACCGCGGTGGGTACCGAAGCGTTAAGTGTGGGCATAACATCCTCCCGCAATGTGGCCATTGGCGACAGCAGCATGGGCGCCGCTGTTTTGGTTAACGACAACACGGCCATCGGGTACAAAACATTGAAAAAAGCCGCATACGGAGTTAATACCAGCACCGGTAACACGTCTACGGGCGCTTACAGCAGCAGCAACATAACCACGGGTTACTGGAATACCGCCAACGGGTTATACGCTATGGAAAACGCCACTATCGCGGCCGGTGTTACCGCCATCGGTACCTCATCCTTCCGGACCAATGTCAGCGGTTTTGATAACGTGGGCGTAGGTATCAATACCGGCTACCATGTTACCAGTGGCGCCAATACCTTTATCGGAAGTTATGCCGGTGAGGGCGCTGCGGGTTTCAGCACGGGTGGCTCCAATACCGCTACCGGCTATTTCGCACTGAGCGATATCCGGTCGGGCAATTATAATACAGCGCTTGGCCGCCAGGCACTCGCCGCTGATACCAGCGGAAGTTACAACGTTGCCGTAGGGATGTATGCCCTCCGCGATAACCTGGCCAGCGATTTCAATACGGCTGTAGGATATAATTCGCTGATTCTGCACAAGGGGGTCGGCTATACCTATAACACCGGCCTGGGTTCCTTTGCACTGGAGCAGGACAGCACGGGTTTCCAGAATACCGGTGTGGGTACCTCCGCATTCCGGAATAATAAAACAGGTTATTATAATACGGGAGTGGGCATCAATGCCGGCTATAATCAGAAAGAGTCTTACAATACTTTCATCGGCGCTTATTCGGGTGTGGGTGAGCGGGCGCCAGGAAATAATTACGCGGCAGATACGGGTAATTATAATTCGGGCCTGGGTGCTTATTCACTATGGAGGATTGCCCAGGGAAGTAACAACGTGGCAGTGGGCTACAGCGCTATGTACAGCGATTCGAGCGGCAACCTGAACACGGCAGTGGGCAATGGAGCGCTATTTTCAAACACTGCAGGAAACGTAAACCAGGCCTTTGGCTGGAATGCACTTTATAATTACGATGGCACTGGTGATGGGTATAATAACGCCTTTGGAGATCGTGCGCTGGAGAATTTAGCCACCGGCACGCAAAATGTGGCGGTGGGCAGTTGGGCCATGCGCTCGCATACATCCGGAATACGGAATACCGCTATTGGCAATCTCGCGATGGGATCAACCGGAACCACCGGGTCATCCAATACCGCTATCGGTGATAATGCGTTGTTGCTAACGAATGCCGATGGTAATACCGGTGTAGGACGCAATGCAGGCAATACCAATACCCTTGGCACCAACAATACGCTGATAGGCTATGGGTCCGACGTTTCCGTAAACAATCTTACCAATGCCACAGCGATTGGGTATAATGCCGTGGTTGGGCAAAGCAATTCACTGATTTTAGGCCAGGTGGGCACCAACGTGGGTATTGGTACAACCACACCCGGCGCCGATCTGGATGTAAACGGAACCTTCAGGCTCGGTACCGTTGCAGGCGGCGCTACTGTATTAAATGAAATAGTAAAAGTTACAGTAACCGGTGTTGCTATTCCCCTCATTGCCGTTAACGGTACTGTTTCCGTAGTGCTGGCTGTTCCGGGCGCAACCACCACCAGTTCGGTTTCCGTATCACCGGGTAGTGCGCTGCTGGCCGGAACGATAATAGCCTATGCGAGGGTAACCGCAGCCGACCAGGTTACGATCTGGTTCAACAACGGCACCGGAGCCAATATCGCTGCACAAACCGAGAGTTTCTATGTAACAGCAATCCGGTAGTTTAACATATACAGCCGAAGAAAATGAACAGCTGCAAAAAGGGTTATACTGATAAAACTAAAATGGGAATCAACAACTATATCATTAAAAAAAACACCATGAAACGAATAAAATATGTAACGCTGTCGATCACCTTCCTGGTCGCAGCTTCATGGGCAAAAGCGCAGCAACAACCTGCTGCCACCAAAATCGCCGACAAACAACCGCCCAGGCAGGAACTGAAGATCATCCCCAAAGAAGCACCGGCCAACCCGGAAACGGCGAACCCGTCACCGGAAAAAAGGGATCAGCTGGTAAAAAAGGAAAATCAGCCAATGCCTGTCATGAAACTGGCGGATACAGCCACGGCTCCTCCGCCTGATCCAAATGCGGCGAAGATACTCGCGGGTGCAACCGAAAAACCGGCCATCGTACCGGCATCGCCGTCTACCGCCGATCCGAAAGCGCCGCCATCAACGCAGTCGAAAACCGCTGCTAGGAACCAAACACCGAATCAGTAAGCATTATTTCTTAGGTTTAAACCGGGCCGGTTGTGTCGCACGGACTCAACCGGCTTCTTTTTTTTCTGCCATTTACAATTATATTTGCCCAAACAGTTCCGATGATACAACGTATACAATCTATCTGGCTTTTGCTGGCCGCAGCCGCTGCCTTTGCCAGTTTCAAATTTCCGTATTACAGCGGCACCAATGCAAAAGGCATTGCCGATTACCAACTGAACGCCACCGAGAATTTCCTGCTGATCGCAGCCACCGGCATCATCGGCATAATGGCCCTGTTCCTGGTCTTCCTGTATAAGAACAGAACCCTGCAGCTCCGGCTCTGCCTGCTGGGGATCATACTGGAAGCTTTACTCATCTTCCTTTATTACCGCGAAGTACGAACATTCAGTACCGGCACGCTGGCGCTTACCAGTATTCTTCAAACCATCGTCATCGTGGGTTTTTTCATGGCTGCACGGGCCATCAACAAAGACGAAAAGATGGTAAAGGAAAGCGACCGGCTTCGATAATAATTTTCAAACAGGTAAAAAAAATGGCGGCCCGATGGGTCGCCATTTTCGTATCCGGTAATGACTGATTACTGTTTCACAAACCGGAGGGTATTTGCATTGCCGTTGCTTTGGAAATTACCGCGGATCATGTATACACCCGGCTGCAGGTTGCTCATATCCAGGTTCACGATCGTAGTGCCCGACTGCAATTGTATCGAACTCCGCTGAAGTATCTTTCCTTCCATCGAAACCACGGCGATCGTTACAACATCCTTCTTCGGCGTTACGATACTCAATTGCGCCTGGTTAACGACCGGGTTGGGCGTAATGGATTTCAGTTTCATATCGGCAACATCGCTTGTCAGTTTCACGATGTTCGAATAGGTAACCACGCCGGTTACTTCCACCGATTTGATACGGTAAAATACATTTCCACTCAACGCAGCCTGATCTGTATAACTGAACGGTTCAGCGCAACGTGCCTGTGTGGCTGTTATGGAATTGATCGGGGTGAAATTGCTTCCATCTGAAGAGCGTTCTACACTGAATGTCACTTCCTGGCTGCTGCAGGAGGCCTTCCAGGAAACGGTGTTATAACTGTTGGCTTTGGCCGCGTTTACATAGCTGAATTTCACCGGGAGCACATACGGTGTTTTGCCCACGCTGAAAGGTGAGAAAACCGTAACACCGGAACGTGTTGCCGTATTGGCTGAATTGTCGCCGGTACCTACACAATTGCCCCAGGTCGGGTTATCCCAATGAGAGATACCGATCTGGTTGGTGGTGAATGTTGTGAATGATGATCCCTCCAGGGCTGTGGGCCAGCCCAGGGTCATGTCTACACCCAGGGTACCCGAGTTACGGTTGATTGTATACACCGCATCAACAACACCCTGCTTTTTTAATGCTGTAAAGGCGGTACCATTGGGCAATCCATTCTCGGTAATTCCGGTAAAGACTGCCACCGTAAAGCTGCTCGTTGTGGAAGGCGTGAGTGTGATCGGCAGGTACGAAGTACCATTGCCTGTAGGAATGCTGTATGCTCCCGCGGCCATATTGTCGATACGCACAAAACCCTGGTTAGCGCCGGAAGCATCTGTGTTGATAAACGTGGTTGAACTTCCCGTGCCGCCGATCGGGTTGCCGTTGGCGATGGTAAGCGTTTGGTTTACCGGGATGGTAAGGATTCCGTTTGTCATCGTGAGAGCGCCATTCAGCGTAACCGAATTCGCAAAGGTAACGCCGGTGCTGCCCGCTGTATTATTAATGGTAATGTCGATCGTATTAATGAAAGCGCCCGACTGGTTAAAGTTCTGCACCGAGCTTCCATTAAAATTGATAAGCCCCTTGCTTCCCACACCATTCGAAATCATCGCTCCGAAACTGGTGAAGTTTCCTCCCACATCCAGGGTGCCTACATTGCCGGCCCCGCCACTGCAGAAATTGATATTACCGCCGCCAGACACAAACACATCTCGGGCCACCGACAAGGTTCTGTTTACAGTATTGGCAATGGTTATATTGGCGCCCACTTCCATATCCCTGCCCACGCTCAGGGAAGCGGCCGTTAAGAGCAACCGGTTACCGCCTGTGTTGAGCACAAAAAAGTCTTGTCCGATAACCACACCTACCGGCATGGTAATATCCGTTGAAAATGCGCTGTTATAGGTAAGACTGCCGAAGGTCTGGCTCATACCAGCCGGATGAGCGTTGGTTATTCCGCTGAGAATGCAAAACGAAGCCACATTCCAGTTGGCTGTGGGTACGGTTCCTCCGTTCTGGTTATGAACATAGCTGCCGCCACCGCCGAAGGTCAATGTGCCCGCAGTGCCACTCACGGTACCCTGGTTATTGATGGTACCAAAAACACTTACGGCAACTCCGGAAGCTGTTGCTGTGAAGGAACTGCCGGCATTGACAAAGAGATCGGTACTGATATTTCCGTTGCCATTGGCTGCCATGGCCAGGTTCACATTCGTACTCAACGTAAGTGAACCGCTGCTGTTGATGGCAAGGTCAGGATCCGGGGTTCCGCCCCCAATGGTTAAGGTACAGGCTGCGCCATTGGCAAAGGTCACAACGGCGCCATTGGATATCTCCAGCGAACCGAAGGCCGTGGATGCGGGCATGGTGGAAAAGGTGATCGTACCGGTAGTATTAAATATGATATCATCTCCGGCTACAGGCACCCCGGCCGGCGTCCAGTTTCCGGCAACCGTCCAGCTTTTACCGGGGCCGGTGCCGCCGCTCCAGGTCTTGGTGGCAGCAAGCGATCCGGTTGTGATCAATGAAAATAAAATGGCGAATACGCCGGCGGCAGTAAGTGATTTCTGAAATGGTAAAAATCTTTTCATCGTAGTACTTTTTGTTTTCTGAATGCAACAGATACTGGACTCTAAAATCGACACTTCCGCTTACTGAAGAGCGTAAAATGCCTTTCAGCAACCTGGTAGTGGTTAATCAAACAAAGGATTGGGGTGGGTTAGTTTACAGAGGCAACCGGGCTTGGGACCCTGATTACCAGAATTTAACGACTAAAGTTAGATTTAATATTTTGAAATCACAAGTTTGCCTTTTCCGGGCTGGTGCCGATTTAGCTGAAAAGCCCTATCCCTCTGCTTTTTACACATCCAAAAAACAAAAAAAAAGCCCCGCTGATGACGGGGCTTTTGGGTCTAGATCGATGTTTTGTTATTGTTTGAGGAATCGGATCGTATTACTCTGTCCGTCGGCAAATACACCGTTGATCATGTATACACCGGTCGGCAGGTTGGTCATATCCACGTTGATGATGCTGGAACCAGCCTGCAGTTGTACGCTGTTGCGGTAAACAACCTTGCCATCCGCGGCGGTCACCACCAGGCCAACAACCTCTTTCTTCGTTGTATTCACCTTGATCTGGGCGATATTCACCACCGGGTTCGGCTGTACGCCCGACAATTCAATGTCTTTAACCTGGTTGCTCAGTTTCACGATAGCCGAGTACGAGATCTTACCATCCACATCGATGATCTTGATCCGGTAGAACACGGTTCCGGCAGGAGCTGTGAAATCGTTATAACTGAATGGTGATGCGCAACGGGCCTGTGTGGCTGTGATGCTGTTAATGTTCACGAAGTTCACACCATCAACCGAACGTTCCAGTTCAAAGATCGCCTGTGCGGATGAGCAGGAAGCCTGCCAGTTCAGCACATTATACCCGGTTGCCTTCGACGCATTGAAATAGTTGATCTTGATCGCCAGCACTCCACCGGTAGGATCGATCCGTCCCACACCAAATGGTGAGAACTGGGTGATGTTTGTACGGGTAGCGGTATTGTTTGTATTGTCGCCGATACCCACTACCTGGCCCCAAAGCGGACCATCCCAGTGTGCGATACCGATCACCACATCGCTGTAGCCTGCGAAATTCACACCTTCCAGCGAAGCAGGCCAGCCAACTACCATATCAACCGAAGCGGCTGTTGGCGCTCCCGGACCGTTGTAATTCACTGTCCATACCGCATCCACGCAATTGTTCTTCTGTGCCGTGCTGAAAGCCACGCCATTGGGTTCACCATTGTCGGTAATACCCGGGAACACGCAAACGCTGTAGGTATTGTTGGCCGTTACATCACTGGGTGTGAGGGTAACTGGCAGGTAATAGGTACCATCGCTTACCGGTAAGGTATACGCGGCGGATGTTGCCATATTATTCACACGCACGAAGCCTTTCGCGCCGGTAGTTGTGTTCACCTGTGTCACAATACCTTTCGAAGCGCTGAAGCCACTTCCACCGATCGCGTTACCGTTATTGATGGTAAGCGTATTATTAACCGGGATCACCAGGTTACCGTTGTTGATGGTAACGGCGGCATTTGCAGCCTGGCTGGTACCCAGTGTAACGCCCGCAGCGTTATCAATAGTAAGGTTATTGAATGTTGTCGATGTTGTACCGCCGATGCTCTGGCCAGTGGTTCCGTTGAAGATAAAGTTGGCCGCACCGGTTCCGGTATAGCTACCGCCGTTATTCAACCAATCACCCAGCAGGGTTGTATTCTGCGTGGTGGCGTCATACACACCGCCGGTAATTTCGAAGTCGGCGCCCAGTGTCCAGGCAGTGGTTGTTTTTTGGAGGGTTCCGGCCCCGGTCTTGGTCAACTTGAAAGCGCCGGTGGCGTTTCCAGCCATAACGAGGTCGGCCGTGGTTGTATTCAATACAGGAGCGCCGGTCATGGTAAGATTTCCGAACTGAACAGCAGACGAACCACTGGTCGCGTTTGCCCCTTTGTTGATATTAAGTGTATTGGCTCCAATGTTCAGGGTACCCAGTACATGCGTGATGCCCGCACCGGTTGTTGCCCTGTTCGAAATGATCGTTGCGTTACCCGCAACCGTTGTATTGTAGGCGTTCACAGAAACATCCGAAGCCAGGTCAAGCGTACCACCATTCATTAAAATGGCTACGCCTGTTGTACCCAATGCGCTCGCAGCGCCTACCGACAGGGTACCATTGTTAACGGTAACGGTACCGGCTGTACGGGCAGAAGCTGTATTCAGCGCAAGTACACCACCGCTTTCCTTGGTGAAAGCGAAGTTACCGCTAACTGCACCCAGTGTGGTAGTAAGGCCCGGCGTAAGAATATCAAACACAGCCGTACCGTTCAGCGTAGTTGCACCGAATGTAAGGCCGCCGATCGCAGCTGGAACATTATCTCCAGTATATGCTGTCAACGTTGCGCCAGCGCCAACGGTCAGGGCTCCCAGTGTATGCGTGATGCCGGAACCGGATGTTGCCCGATTCGAAACCACCTGGGCGTTACCATTGATGGTTACCGGGTGGGCATTTACCGATGTATTGATGGCGAGGTTAAGTCCTGCGCCGTTATTGATCACCACCGGAACAGCGGCTGTACCCAATGCACTGGAATTACCCAGACGGATCGAACCGGTGTTGATGGTTACCGTACCGCCGGTACGGGCAGAAGCTGAGTTCAGCAGCATCAAGCCGTTGTTCTGCTTGGAGAAAGCAAAGTTGCCACTCAAAGCGCCGAGGGTAAGGTTTACATTGTTTTCCACATCAAATACAGGTGCAGCGGCAGAAAGCGTAGTTGCACCGAAGATCAGACCAGCCGTTCCGCTGGCATTATTACCGCCATAGCTTGATGTAAGCTGGAAGTTACCGATCGAAAGCGTACCCAGTGTATGCGTAATGGCAGCTCCGGAAGTAGCCCGGTTAGCGATCACGCTGGATGAACCCCCTACGGTAACATTGTATGCACTCACCGAAGCATCGGTAGCCAGGTCGAGCGAACCCCCGTTCAGTTGAACCGGAACAGCCGTTGTACCCAGGGCGCTTACGTTTCCAAGACGCAGTGTACCGCCTGATACAGTCACCGTTCCGCTTGTACGGGCAGAAGCGCTGTTCAGGTTCAGCACACCGGCATTCTGCTTGGTGAACGCGAAGTTGCCGCTTACTGCTCCAAGGGTCATTTCTGCACCTGTTGCAACATCAAAGCGGGGCGTAGCAGCCGATAAGGTAGTGGCTCCGAAGGTCAGACCGGCAGTACCGCTGTTCACATTGGCGCCTACAGTCTCATTCAGAATGAAATTACCGATCGACAAGGTACCTAAGGTATGGTTGATACCCGCGCCGGCGGTAGCCCTGTTGGAAACGATCGTTGATGTTGCGCCCACTACTACATTATAGGCGCTGATGCTTGCATCCGTGGAAAGATTTAAGGTAGCGCCATTCAGTGCAACGGAAGCAGCCGTCGTTCCCAGTGCGGTTGTACTTCCGGCAATCAGGGTACCTGCGCTCAATGTCTTGGCGCCGGTAAAGGTATTGTTACCCGACATGGTAACTGTTCCGGTAGTCGTTTTAGTCAAGGTAGCACCGGCACCGGCCAGATTCGCAGTGATGCTACCGCTTTGTACTGCGTATGAGGTTCCCGTTAGTGTACCGGTGGTACCTAGTATGTTTCCGCTGATAAGCGTAACGGCGCCTACCGCGTCGGTGAATGTTTTAATATCGAGGGTGCCACCGCTTACGGTTACAGCACCGGAAGAAATTGCGTTATTGATCCCATATTCGAGTGAACCGGCGCTTACCGTGGTTGTTCCGGTATAGGTATTCGCCGCACCGAACGTCCAGGTACCTGTACCTGTCTTATCAAGTGCGCCTGACCCGGTTGCGATAACTCCATTCATGATCGCCGCTCCCGTTCCGGTCAGTTCCAGGTCATCGTTACCACCACCGGATGTAATACCGCCTGAAAGTGTTAATGTACCTGTACCCGATGCATCAATGATCGATCCATCGGTAGTGGTTGCGATAATACGGTTAGAGGAATGACCTGAGCCGGTATAGCGAAGAACAGATGTACCCGAAGCGAGCGAAATGGTACCATTACCCGATGTAGTTGGCGCCCCAATAGCACTGGCACCGCCGCTCACATTCTGGATACTATTTATACTGAGTGTACCGGCAGTAATGGTGGTAGTACCGGTGTAAGTGTTCAGGCCCGACAACGTCACTGTTCCGTTTGTTGTTTTATTTAATGTAACCGCTCCGGCCAGGATCGCACTGATATCACCGCTCGATACGGTGTAAGAAGCACCGGTGATGATCCCCGTTGTACCCGAAATGGTTCCGCTGGTTAATGTAACAGCACCCACTGCATCGGTGAATGTTCCGATATCCCAGGTACCTCCATTAACTGTAACGGCTCCTGAAGCCAGGGCATTATTAACGCCATGCTGCAGTGTACCTGCAGTTATGGTAGTAGTACCAGTATAGAGGTTGGCTCCCGTAAGAACGAGTGTACCAGCGCCCGATTTGGTCAAAGCGCCTGTAGTAGCGGTACTTGCTCCAGAGATGGTCAGCGTTTCCGCAGCCTGTGTTATTTCGATGGTGGAAGTTGTTCCGGCAGTAAGGGTGAAGTTGCGGTTGGTAGAAGCCGTGAAACCTGTATAACGAAGGGTTCCGCCTCCCAACACGATATTACCTGCGGCACCGCTCGCAGCGCCCATGTTTCCGGCTACACCGCCGTTCTCAATAGAAGGAACAGCGAGTACACCGGCGTTAATGGTGGTAACACCTGTATACGTATTGATACCGGTAAGGTTCAAAGTACCGTTTCCGCTCTTGGTGAGTGAAACGGAGGTAGCCGTACCATTGCTGATGATGCCGCTGTAAGCAGCAGGTGAAGTATTGCCTGTTACAGACAGTGTTCTGTTACCGGCTGCGCCAGAAGCGTTTGTAATATTTCCTGAACCGGTCAACGCACCAACGCTCAGGTTGGTGTTTGCCATATCCAGAGTTGTACCTCCGCCTGCCGTCAGTAAATTGGTAACAGTTGCAGTTCCATTTAAGGTTTTTGTACCGCTACCCGATAAATTCAGATTATAGTAGGTGTAATTTCCTACAGTTTGAGCGCCGGCGTTATTATAATCTACCGTACTTGTTGAAGCTGTAAAAGTGCCCCCAGTCATATTTCCGCCAATATTAAGAATCCCAGAACCGGTAAACGTAAAATCGTCGTTTACATCGCCCATGGTAATATTACCAGTAACATTTACTGTTCCGGTTGAAACAGAAAGTCCCGAACTCCTTGTATTACTTCCAGTCGCTGTAACAGAAATCGAAGCACAAGAAAGCGTCCCCGCTCCTACTGCTATCGTTTTGTTATCACCGGTACCCGTACCAGCTCCTATCGATATACTGTTATCGACAACCAGGCTATTCGTTCCGGAGAAAGTAAGTGTACTGGAGTTTGTACCTGATGAAATCACAAGGGTTCCGATGTGAAAAGATGGCGTCACATTCAAAGTAATTGCATCATTATCAAGGATTGTTACAGTACCTGGTACAGCTAATTCACCCGGGTACCCCTGGGCCGCAGTGGGTGTTGCCCATGTAGCCGGTAAAGCATTCAAGCGTTGCCAACTTGCCAATGTACCCCAGTTACCGCCCACTGAGCGATAATCGCCCACGGCCTGACCTGCGGCATCAAAAGCAAGCAGCAAATTCAACAGGACCAGTATTAACACTGAAGCCTTTGACATTTGTAAAAACCTTTTCATGTTGTTCATTTTAATTTAAAATTTATTGAGATAAGCAAAGCTTACGCGTCGGGAAGGAGATGGACTGCGGCTTATTCGAGGATGAACGGATCAGGGTAACTGCGTCGATTGATTTCTTTCGCTACAAACGATAGGTATGGATACGAAGCGGCTTTGAGTAGGATGGGTCGGAACTAAAGCATAAACACACTGATAACAGGTGTTCATTTGTTACAAGTAAAATGATTGAAAACCCTTGTGGTTATCGATCAGTTTCAGATGGGGGAGGTAAATTTTAATACCGACCGGTAAACTTGTCGGTATAATTTGGGTGTAAACATAAAATGAAAATCTGAAAAAACAAACAATCCGGTGGTTTTTTTTAGAGATAAAGCCCCGTCTGACTTGATTTTACCGCCTTCAGCCCACCTGGTTTACCGGCATAAACAAGGTTTCCACCCCCGCTACCCGCCTCAGGACCAAGGTCTAGTATCCAATCAGCGCTCCGGATAACATCCATATTATGTTCGATCACCAAAATAGAATGTCCCTGTTCGATCAGGGCATTGAAAGAGGCCAATAGTTTACGGATATCATGAAAGTGAAGCCCGGTTGTTGGTTCATCAAAGATGAAGAGAATACTTCCCTGCGCTTTTCCCTTGCCGAGGAACGAAGCCAGCTTCACCCGTTGTGCTTCACCACCGGAAAGTGTATCGGATGATTGCCCCAGTTTCACATAACCAAGTCCTACATCATGTAAGGGCTGGATCTTCCGGGCAACATCGGGTTCATCACAGAAAAATTCAATGGCCTCATCCACGCTCATATCCAGCACATCAAAAATATTCTTCTCCTTATAACGCACTTCCAGCACTTCTTCCTTGAAACGTTTTCCACCGCATACATCGCAGGTCAGGTGCACGTCTGCCAGGAACTGCATTTCCACAACCTGTTCGCCTTCACCTTTACAGGCATCGCAACGCCCGCCATCCACGTTGAACGAAAAATGTTTGGGCTGAAAACCACGTAGTTTGCTCAACGGCTGGCGGCTGAACAGGTCGCGGATCTCATCGTACGCTTTAATATACGTGATGGGATTACTTCGGGATGATTTACCGATCGGGTTCTGATCCACCATTTCCACCTGGGTAATGGCGTCGATATCACCACTGAGCGCCTTATGCATTCCTGCCTTTTCGGTAAACTCTCCTTTCAGTTTCTGCAGCGCCGGGTATAATACCTGCTTTACAAGGGTTGTTTTACCACTGCCGCTCACACCACTTACCACGCATAGTACATTCAGGGGAAATTCGACCGTGATGTTCTTCAGGTTATGCTGACGTACGCCTTCCAGGCAGATTGAGCGATTCCATTTACGTACCTGTTTCGGCGGATCGATCGTAAGTTCACCCGACAGGTATTTCCCGGTAAGGCTATCTGCATTCGCGATCACGGTATCGTAATCGCCTTCCGCAACAACTTCTCCACCCAGGTGGCTGGCAAGCGGCCCCATATCAATGATGTGATCAGCTTCCCGCATCATCATCTCATCGTGTTCCACCACCACCACGGTATTACCCAGGTCACGTAATTCCTTTAAAACGCGGATCAATCGCTCCGTATCCCGGCTGTGCAGTCCGATCGACGGTTCATCGAGGATATACAACGAATTGGTAAGATTACTACCCAGGCTCCGGGTAAGTTGTATCCGCTGGCTCTCTCCGCCGCTCAACGAATTAGCAAGCCGGTTAAGCGTAAGATATCCCAGCCCCACATCGAGTAGTGTTTTGATCCGGTGATTGATCTCAACCAGTATCCGCTTGGCCACCTGCTGATCGTAGTCGCTGAGCGTTAGGCTGGAGAACCATTGCTGCAGGTCTTTCACCGGCATCTCGCAAAGTTCCCCGATATGCCTCCCTTCCACTTTTACATACAAAGCTTCCTTACGTAACCGGTATCCTTTACAATCCGTACACAAGGTACGGCCCCGGTAACGGCTCAGCAGTACACGGTACTGTACCTTGTACAGGTTCTGCTCCACCTCTTTAAAAAAATCGTTGATGCCATTGGCGAACGAATTACCCTCCCAGAGTTCCTGTACCTGTTTCTCTGAAAGATCGGCAATGGGTTTATGAATCGGGAAATCGAATTTCCTGGCGGCTTTCACAAACTGTTCTCTCCACCAACCCAGTTTCTCACCTTTCCACGGAGCGACGGCCCCTTCGAATACGCTCAGGTTCTTGTCGGGTATGATCAGGTCGGGGTCGATGCCCAGTATCTGTGAGAAACCTTCGCAGGTCGGGCAGGCGCCGAAAGGGTTATTGAACGAAAAGAGGTTCGGAACAGGTTCTTCAAACAGCATCCCATCGGCTTCGAATTTATTGGAGAAATGCAGCGGCTTGTTCCCGTTCACTTCTACAAAAAGTTCTCCCTCTCCTTCATAGAAGCCCGTATTCACCGAATCGGCGATGCGGTGTTTTTCATCTTCATCAAAATCCTTTACAACCAGCCTGTCGATAAGTATATAGGTATTTTTCTTATCCGGTTCGGGCTTTGCCTGTTCCAGCAGATCCTCGATCCGTTGTACCTCCTTATTAATATATAAGCGGGAAAATCCTTTTTGCAGGAGAATATTCAGTTCCTCCTTCACGTTCCGTTTCGCATGCTGCCGGAAGGGCACCAGCAGCAAAACCTTGTCGCCTGATTTCAGTTTTTCAATCGCATGAATCACATCCGTCACATCGTCTTTCTTCACTTCTTTTCCACTGATGGGCGAGATCGTCTTACCCACACGGGCAAAGAGCAGACGCAGGTAATCGTAGATTTCGGTCATACTGCCCACCGTACTCCGGGGGGTGCGGGTGATCACTTTCTGTTCGATGGCGATGGCAGGACAAAGTCCCTTGATATAATTCACATCCGGTTTGTTCATGCGTTGCATAAACTGGCGGGCATAAGCGCTGAGGCTCTCGGCATAACGCCGTTGTCCTTCGGCAAACAGGGTATCGATCGTGAGGGATGATTTCCCCGAGCCGGAAACGCCGGTTACCACAATCAACTTGTTCCGGGGAATCTCTACGCTGATATTTTTGAGATTATGTACCCGGGCTCCTTTAATATATATGCCGGATACAGGTGTGGACGTGTTCTTTGCTGCCTTCGCTTTTACCATTGCCATACTCAAAAATACTACTTAATTAGGCTGTGTTATATATGTGAAATATTCCTTAAAGGGACCTTCCTCGTATTGCCCATATTTCCCATTTAGTATTTTTACCATCCTGGCGTTTTTGAAAATTGAGGGTTTTTACGCACGGTTTATAAAAAAACATCTTCTATTTTTACTGTCCAATATCCAGAAAAATGAAAAACCGTCAGAGCCTATCTTAGACTTCTACGTTCCTTTTCACCTTTTTTGGACCTGTTACTAAAATCCTAACAATCTAAAACTGTAGAAGTTTATGAAATGCCTTAACAACCTTACCGATCAGCAATTGATCCACCTGTACATGGAAGGAGATGCCAATGCCCTCGCCACCATCATCACCCGGTACAAAGACAAGATTTACACCTCCATTTATTTATTGGTAAAAGACAGGTACCTGACCGAAGACATTTTCCAGGACGTTTTCATCCGTATCATCGACACGTTGAAGAGTGGCCGTTATACCGATGAAGGTAAATTTCTGCCCTGGGCAATGCGTATCGCCCACAACATGTGTGTTGACCACTTCCGTAAAGTAAAGCGTACACCCACCATCAAAACCAGCGAAGACCGCGACATATTTGAAGTACTGAATTTCTCCGAAGCAGGCGCCGATCATAAAATGATGAGCAGCCAGAGCCACGACCGTGTTCGTAAAATGGTGGATATGCTGCCGGAAGACCAGCGGGAAGTGATCATCCTGCGCCATTACGCCGAACTGAGCTTTAAAGAGATCGCTGAACTGACCCAGTGCAGCATCAATACCGCCCTGGGCCGCATGCGCTATGGCCTGATCAACCTGCGCAAGATGATGACCGAAAAACAAATCGCTCTATAGAATTTTGTAACACCCCAACGACAAGTAAAAGCCTCCGCGTGCGGAGGTTTTTATTTTTTGGGCATGGCCCGGATACCGCATCGCAGCCATTCGGCAAATTCGGCGGGATCGGGCGTATAGAATTTGGTCTTGGTAAGCGCCTTTTCATCGGGACTCAGGATGGCATATTGCGGCTGCGAGGTAGCGCCGAAGTTTTCTGTCTGGAAGGTAGCCCACTTATCGCCCACCGAAATGATCGGTTTTACCGTGCCGGTACCGGTTGTAAAATCGGTTTGCGCTGTAGCCGGAAGTTTTGTCCGCTCATCCACATACAGGGATACCACCACAAATTCATTTCGCATGATGCTGTCCACCTCACGGTTGGTCCATACCAATTCTTCCATGCGGCGGCAATTGACGCAGGCCCAACCGGTGAAGTCCACCAACAAGGGTTTATTTTCCGCACGGGCTTTCGCCAGTGCCTTTTCGTAATCATTGTGGATCGGCTCAATGCCCTTTACGAGCAGCACATGATCCGTGTAAATGCTGTACGAAATTGGCGGTGGAAAGCCGCTCAACAGGCGGAGGTTCGCCCATTTTGTATTCGTGAGGCCCGGTATAAGGTAGAGTGTGAAAGCCGTAAAAAAGAGTATAAACCCTGACCGGACCAAGGAGAATTTCCGTTTGCCGCTGCCATGGCCGATCTTCAGCCAACCAAGCAGGTAGAGTACGATCAACAGGCCGATCAGTATCCATGCGGCAATAAAGAATTCACGTTTTACGATTCCCCACTGCTCCACATTATCGGCATTAGCCAGGAATTTAACAGCCAGCGCCAGTTCAACAAAGCCAAGTACCACTTTAAGTTCCGTCATCCAACCGCCTGATTTTGGCAAGGAATGCAGCCAGTTTGGAAACATGGCGAACAAGGCAAATGGCAACCCCAGCGCCAATCCAAACCCGGCGGCTCCAACCGTCAGCGGCCAGGGTCCTTCGTTGGCTACATTGGCAAGGAGGGTTCCGAGTATGGGGCCTGTACAGGAAAAAGAAACAATAGCGAGGGTTCCGGCCATGAAAAAGATACCCAGTAAATTACCCAGTCCCGAACGCGAATCGGCCTTGTTGGCGAAGGATGCCGGCAGGCCGATCTCGAAAAGGCCAAAAAAAGACAAAGCGAATACGATGAAGACGATAAAGAACAGCAGGTTCAGCCAAACGTTGGTGGAAATATTATTGAATATCTCCGGGCTGATCGCTTTGCTGGCCACATGAAACGGGATGGTGATGGCGATGTAAATAAAGAATATGAACAGGCCATAGAACAGGGCATTGGCCACACCTTTCTTCCTGTCTTGCGATTTTTTAGTGAAAAAAGTAACCGTTACCGGTATCATCGGAAACACACAGGGCGTCAGCAGCGCTATAAGTCCGCCAAGGAACCCCAACAAAAAAATACCGCCCAGGCTCTTGCTTTCCGCAGCATCGTCACCGCAGGGCTCTGCCGGATTTTTGATATCGATCGAAGCGATCTTTATCTTTCCTCCGGTAGCAATGCCTCCTTCCAACGCGGTACTGAAGGCGAAGGGAGGATCGGACTTAAACTCTTCACCTTTGTTATAAAAGAAGGTCAGTTCACCCAGCAGCTTGGCGGGCACGATATCCCTGAATTCAATAACCGTTTTCCATTCGGCATCGCCGTTTACCAGTTGCACCGTTCCCTTTGAGAAGATTGCGGAAGCTGTTGTTTGTACATTCGATCCGCCATTGATAACCCCGCTAATGACCGATGAATCCGGGAAACTGATGCCGGCCGATTGCACACCATCCAGGTCCTGCCCGGGAGCATAAAGGTTGTTTCCCGCTACAGCAGGCGCTTTAAAAACAAGTTCGTATTTTTTTTCCGACAGTTTTTTACTGGTAACGGTCCATTTGAATACAGGCCCGGCAGAATCGGTTTGCCCCGTGGCGAACAAGATGGTTGCAGTAAGAAACAGGGAAAGTATGGGACGTAAAAAATTATACATGGCGCATTCACAAAAAACGAGTTCCAAGGAACCCGTTGTTATTACGACTAATTCAGTGCGAGGTTAAAGCTGACCTTCTTGGGTGGCAGACATTTCTTATCATCGCAGGTTTGAAATTCCACGGTACCGCTGACATTGGTTTTGGCGGCTGCTTTCAGCCTGACCTTCTGAACGAATTCCACCTGCCCCGAATACTGGTTGGCCGAAATACCCAGCTTTTTATCGGAATACAACTCCATTTTACCTACTTCTTTGGCTTTTCCGTCGAGCGACACCAAGGGGTTTTTATTGAAAAGAATTGCGGTTGGGTTGATGACGGCGTCCTTGGGCTGAGTCTGCGAGTAGAGATGCCAGTTCGTCTGAATCGTGGCGAGCATGCGCACTTCGTAGGTTTTAGCGTCGATCTTCCTGGCTGAAAAGGTCCATTTGATGGGGTCAGCCAGTTGCGCTTCTGCAGTGGAGGAAACAACAGCGAATAAAAGGGCCAGTAATATCGGTCTCATGAAACTATTTTTTCGTCCCCAAAAATACGAAAATGTAGCCGATACGGTTGTCGGCTGGCTGGCATTTCGGCCCCCGCCTTTGTTAATTAATTCCAAAGAGGTGATTGAATACCTGGCGCCCGTCCTCGTTGCCCAAAATAGCGCTGCAGGCTCTTTCGGGGTGAGGCATCATACCAAATACATTGCGCTCCCGGTTGCAGATGCCGGCGATGTTATGCATGGCTCCGTTGGGATTGGCGGCCCCGGTTATATTGCCTTTCTCATCGCAATAGCGATAGATGATCTGTCGGTGCATTTCCAGTTCTTCCAGCGTGGCCTGGTTCGCAAAATACCGTCCTTCACCATGTGCCACCGGAATTTTAAGGGCCGGGTCCTGGTCAGAGGAACTCTCCTTCATAAATATATTCTTACACACGAATTGCTGGTGACTGTTGCGCAGCAGAACGCCTGGCAGCAATCCGCTCTCGCACAGGATCTGGAATCCATTGCATACGCCCAGTACCTTTCCGCCCCGGTTCGCAAATTCGATCACGCTTTGCATCATCGGACTGAAGCGGGCAATAGCGCCGCATCGCAGGTAATCGCCATAGCTGAATCCGCCGGGTAATACAATGCAATCATCGGTGGTAAAGGAACGGATGTCTTTATCCTTGTGCCAGAGGGGGATCACTTCCTGGTTGAGGTCGTGCTGGAGGGCTTCCATCATGTCGCGGTCGCAATTACTGCCGGGAAATACCACTACGCCGAATTTCATGCAAAGAGATTGAGGGTTGAACGATGTATGAGCCGCAAAGGTAATAAATGTGCTGCTATTGCCTACAGGAAGTAGAAGTAATTGATGGCGATCACAAAAGCCACCATCAACCAGTGAAGCAGCAGCGGGAACCAGCCTTTCGCCGGATAGAGGAAAGCCGCTCCCAGGAAGGCCGACAAAGGTACCGCACACAGTATCCAATACTCAAAAGTATGTGTGGCGTTGATGAACGGAACGAATAAGGCCACCAGCAGGTAAAGAAAGATAAGATTCCAGCTTTTCCGGGCCTGGATCAATTGGCGCCTGAAATTCTGCTGTATAAAGAATATGCCGATGATCGAGGTAAACAGCACGATGCCGATGGCGGCGTAAGCCCAGTGAGTCTGGTCGAACACCGGCAGGGTAACCGCCACACCGGGCAGGTTGTAACCCTTCCATTTATCCGCGAGGAAAACATAGGCCAGCAGGAAGTAATACGGTGTAATGATACCGAGTAAGGCCACCACCCACTCTGCCAGTTTGAAGGGTCGTGTGAGGGCCAATCCGAAAATGATGAGCGCCGAAAAGGCCAGCGAAGGAAAATAAAAAAAGGTGGATAGACCGATTACGATCCCGATATTGAATAAGGCAGATTTCGGACTCTGGCTGTTGTACAAACCACTCATCTTGGCCCAAACCCAGATCAGCAGTGTATTGATGATCAACGGCGAAGAAAGCACATTCCACTCTACGAATAAGGAAGTGATCAGCAGGTAACTCATTCCCGTGAGGTAATTGGGCCGCTGCATGATACGCTGGTCGTTCACAAATTTGTTGAAGGCGACCGCCTGTGTATACAGCAGCAACAGGGCAATCAGTGAGTAGATGATGGGGAGGCCTGTGCCCACGGGCTTAAGCCAATTCAACAATCCCTTGTACAGGAATCCATCGATCTGCTGGGCCTGCGGAACCTGCGGGTGAAGGAAAATGGGCAGCTTCAGCAATACCGCATACAACAGCAGCAGGAAGTTATTATACGAATTATTGGCCCTGAAAATCCCGGTCACAACAGAGATAATTGAATTTGAGTAATCGGTTGGTACGCAAAAATGAGCATTTATTGTTACTTACTGAAAACTCTTTCCGGAGGGCGGCGCGTGCTTAAAAATCGATCTTGGCAAAACTGAGGCTGCCGCGGTACGAGCAGGGTATGATCAGTTGCGTGGCTCCCACCTGCTTGCTGAGCCCGGGCATGAATTCATACCCCTTTTCCTGGCTCTTGAGTGTCGGGTTCCGCTTTACGGTTCCATCGGGCAGTACACTCTGGTCGGTAACGATCTGGTACCGGCGGTCGTTATTGAAGAGGAAATGGATCTCGCCCGACATCAGCATGGTGGAAAAAGAAAGGAAGCTGTCGGTATTGTCGTCGTATTGGTCTTTCTGGATGATCCGGGCCCACTCCGGCCGGCCATTCTTATTCACACTTAAGACAAAAATATTTTCGTAATAATAGCGGGTGCTTTCGGAGAAACGCCCCAGCGGACGGTAATAGCCGGTATACGGGTTGTAATAATAATAGCCCGATGAAGGATAATAAGGGCTATACAGGTAATCCCACCGGTTCCAGGAATTATTGCTGTTACGGGTATCGCTGCTGAAATCCTCCGCCGCCAGTATAAAGCCCCCATCTTTTTTTACGATCACCTGCCGGATAAAATAATCATCGAAAGCGTAGCGCAACTGGCCGCTTCGCTTGGCCTCGCTGCGCAACAGGTCGTCGAACTCAGAAAAAACCGCGTTCTCGGTCTTCGCTTCGGCCTTGTTCCAGAAACAAATGAACAAACCTTCGATACTGCCCCTGTTCTTTTTATAATAAAATGTATTGATGATGTACTTCCCGTTCAGGTTATCGATCTTCAGTTTCACATTGTCGATATAGCGCTCACCCAGGTCGATGGGCTGGTAAACGAACGACTCCTGGTCGGGTTGCTTGGTAACGAGATCCAGCGCATTGCTGTAATCCCTCAACCCGGACTGCCGAACGTGTGTAAATACCAGCGATCCGTCGTTGGCCAGTGAGAAGTTATCATACCCTTCACGCCGTTCGTTGTATTCGGTCACATGCCTCGCCTTTTTGAGCAGGGTGAAATCGCGGTCGAACAGGAGGGTTACCATATCAAAGCGCTGGTTGCGTGCCTGTATCTTGAAGACCATGATCCGCTGTTTGTCTTCACTGCTCATCATGGAATAGATCTTATTATCTGTCATCACGGGTATCCGGGTGCTGTCGATCTCCGCCGGTTCATTCATGCGCTCCACGCCGGCATTCATCTTTACGGCCATGCAATGAATGATGCTATTCTTCTGGTATTGGTAGACCATATAAAAATAATCCGCGTAAACCACGAAATCGATGTTATAGGTACGGGAAGGAATAAAATCCAGGTCGACCACTTTTTCCTTATTCATCTCCTGGTCGTACACGTATATCCGGTGATTGGAACGGATATTTTTGTAGATAAGAATCTTATTATTGAGTTTGCCGATGATCTCGAAACTGATGTCGGAAATATTCTCCCGGTCGGGATCCGAAAAACTGATCTTCTGGGCAGTTATACAGAACGGGATGGATAAGAATAATGCAAGCAAAACAACAAGAACCCGCTTCATACAGTAATCTTTGATATTAAAATTACGATTTAAAAACTAACGGAAGTAAATTACACCGAACAAGATGAACCCCGGTTTGTTTTTACACACGTAATGCAATCATTGAAAACACCCACCATCCTGATCACCGGCGGCACAGGCCTGGTCGGCAAGGCGCTGACCAAACTCCTGCTTCGGCAAGGTTATGCCGTAACCATTCTTACCCGCCGTTTACCCCGGCATAAACAGATAAAAGGAATATCCTATGCTTTGTGGGATGTAAAAAAACAGCAGATCGACAAGACAGCCATCGCGGAAGCCGATCACATCGTTCACCTGGCAGGCGCAGGCGTGGTTGAGCAGAAATGGACACCCGCTTACCAGAAAGAGATCGTTGAGAGCCGGACCGAAAGCAGCCGCTTGCTGGTTACTTCCTTAGAAAGCATCCCGAATACCATTCGCTCCGTCATCAGCATGAGCGCCATCGGCTGGTATGGGCCCGATCACGACCCGGTAAAACCCTTTGAGGAAAGCGAACCCGCCAGCACCGATTTCCTGGGCGAAACCTGCCGGCTTTGGGAAGCCGGTATCGACCCCGCAAGCGTGCTTGGAAAGCGATTGGTAAAACTTCGAACAGGAATTGTACTGGCCAATGAAGGAGGCGCATTAGCCGAATTTAAGAAACCTCTTCGTTTCGGAGTGGCCGGGATACTGGGTACCGGCAGGCAGATCGTGAGCTGGATCCATATCGAAGACCTCTGCCGCATGATACTCTACAGTATCGAAAATGAAAATGTGCAGGGCGTATTCAATGCCGTGGCGCCAAACCCCGTTTCCAACAGGGAACTCACCGTAAGCCTCGCCCGGGTATCCCGCGGTAAATTCTTTGTACCGGTGCGGGTTCCTTCCTTCGTGCTGAAACTCATGCTGGGTCAGCGCAGCATCGAAGTGTTGAAAAGCGCCACGGTGAGCGCCCGGAAAATACAGGAGGCCGGTTTTGCTTTCGGGTATCAAACAATTGATGAAGCCTTGCAGAACCTGCATGCCGTCAGAGATCCGCTTTGAGGAATTTCCAGCGTGACCAGAGATAAAAAACAACCAGGTAGAGTATTGCCAGGGAAAACGCGATCCAGGTATAATCGGTAGGCATGATCGCTTTGCTCAGGTTCTTGATCGGATTATCCGGGAATGCCAGCAAGCTATCCGAAGCATTCATCGGCAGGTAATCGCCGATATTGCCGAGGTCGGTGCCGTCTTCCCGCTTTATTTTTATACAAAGTACATTGAGCAATTGTGAAATGATATTCTCCGCCCCGGTATAGATAAAGAATACGCCGGTGGCGAAACCCGTACGCCGGATCAGTACCGAAAACAAAACAGCGACCATGTTGTACGAGAGCGCCTTTAAAAAAAAGTAGGCCACGAACACGACTCCGTGAAACGAAAATGTTGTTCCGGAAGCGAATCCGAATCCCAGGGCGGTAAAAAATACCAGCACGGTTGATACCAGCGCAAAGATGAACGCCATGGCGATCTTGACGCTGATAAACTGGCGCCTGCTCAACCCGTCGATGATATTCTGCCGGTGTGTTTTATAGGTGTACTCATTGGTAAAGAGCAGCATCAGCAGCAACGAAGGCAGGATCAGGATAAAACCCGTGGCGTAACTGGTGCTTTGCCAGGTGTTTTTGAAATCATAGGGAGAGAAAGACACCAGGCCGGCGCCGGGCACATTGTTCACGATATTCTTGTTAACCGTGTAAACGATGTAATTGAGCGCTACCACGCCAACGGCGAAGAAAATAGCCATCAGTTTAAATACAATGTATTTCCGCAGTTTAATCCACTCTATTTTTAATAGATCAGTCATGGTTGTTCGATAGATTTTAACGGTCGCTTTGTTTTCCGGTGATCTCCAGGAATCTTGTTTCCAGAGATTTCCGTTTCACCTGCAGCTTGTTCAGGATCACGCCCTGTTCAAAACAATATTTATTTACCTGTTCGGCGGAAACGGATTCATCGCAAAGGATCAGCAATTCCTGCTCGGCCGCGGTAACGCTTTCAACACCGGGCATCCCCTGCAGAATGGTCCGCAGCTTATCCGTATCGGCGGCGGCGATCTCGATCTGTACCTTGCTGGCCTGCACACCCGATGGATGCAGCACATCCTGCACCGACCCATAGGTTTTCATCACCCCTTTCTGGATAATGGCCACATGCGTACATACTTTCTCCACCTCATCGAGGATATGACTCGCCATGATGATGGTTTTGCCCTGGCGGTTCAGTTGCTTGATCAGTTCCCGTATCTCGGCGATACCGGCCGGATCTAATCCGTTTGTCGGCTCATCGAATACAAGTATATCGGGATCGCCCAGCAGGGTGGAGGCAATAGCCAGCCGCTGCTTCATCCCTAATGAGTAGGTGCTGAATTTTGATTTACGCCGTTCGTACAGGTTCACGATCCGTAATACCTTTTCAATATCACCTTCACCCCTTCCCTTGATGCGGGCAGCGATCAGGAGGTTATCCTCGGCGTTCATGTAATGGTAAAAGTTCGGCGTTTCGAGCAGCGTACCGATCTTCTTGCGTACTTCGTTCGTGCTCTGCTGGCCATTCCAGTTATAGGATCCACTGCTGGCCTTGAGAATATCCATGATGATCCCCAGGAGGGTCGTCTTTCCGCTCCCGTTCGGACCTAATATTCCAAATACAGTTTGAGACGGCACGGTGAAACTGACATTGTCGAGTGCCTTGATGGAACGATAATTCTTACTCAGCTTATCAATGCTTAAAACAGACATGGCTATACGATATTGACTGTGAAGATAGCGGAAATTCAGAAAGATCAGACCGCAACATGCTTTTCGTGCCAGACGGAGGTAAAGCCGCCCACCACGGCCAGGCCATCCCGGTTGAATGCCAGGCGATGCAGACCCAGGTCGTTGATATCCGAAGGCAATACTTTGCGGGTGAAGGGATTCATGGTACCGCCGGGCTGACCGGCCGCAGCGTTCGGATCGTATTGAAACGCCGGATCCACCCATGTACCCCGCGGATACATGATACCGGGCGAGCCCTTACCCCGGATATCGAGATCATGCGGATGATCGAGCCCGAGCGTATGCCCGAATTCATGAGCGGCGGTGGATGATCCATTGAGCAGGTTATCCAGTTTGAAATATCCGGTATTTGAATTCAGTCCATCAACAAAGGAAATATTACCGATGGCGAATTCTTCGATGCGGAAATAATTGTTACGGGGATTGGTATTGGCATAAACGGTTTCGGGACTGAGGTTTTTATCGAAGCGGCCTTTGATATCGAACAGCACCCGGTATGACTTTTTGGAAAACCAATGCCTCCGGATGAGCACCGTACCCCGGGGTTCATTCCAATGATCCTCCACATCCCGGGCTACCTGGCTGCACAGTTCATCGCTGGCGGCATCGCCGTAACATATCAGTTCGGCATGAATGACCAGCAGGCCCTTCCCCGGTAATATCTCCGCTTCGCCCATGAAGATTACATGGTCTGACGTCCTCGTCTGACCATGATTTTTTATTAATTGTTATTGCTTTTCTCACACAAGACAGATCAAGACCTGATAACCTTGCTTTCGCTTCAGAGACCACAAATCTGCCTCGCAAGTTCTTTGTTACAAATCGAATTTACTTGTAAATCCCTATAAAACCTGCATAAAGACCATTTCCACTCCTCTGCCCGGTAAACCAGCCCTGCCCTTACAGGATTATCGTGTATATAATTTAGCAAAGTCAGATAGTAACCCTGTCCAGATCGCATATCCCTCCCCCACTCTGTGGACTCATTCAGGCAAATTGATTTTGTTTTTGGTCTGAAAAGTGAACCACTTCGATTATTCTTTCGGTTATATTCGTGAGCGTAGCCGCTCAGCAATTTCCGGAATCCATTCGTTACGGGATCCAAAGACAAAGCCCCCTGATGTTTTAATTCCAGAACTCGTTCATCGGCATAAATCATAAAGTGAAAGTGGGTATGCATGAGGCACCACGCAAGTGTTTCGCAATTGGGAACCAGGAATCGCTGGTATAACTGTAGAAAATAATTGAAATGCACTTCCTCCTCAAAGACAACCTGATTATTATTACCCTGGTTGTAAACATGGTAAACATTTCCGGGCAAGAATCTCATATCGGTTTTACTTGATCAGGCAGGAGATTAAACTAGATAGTCGCTCAGAAAGCCTTACACGAAACCGATGACAAATTATTGTCTACCGAATTAGTATCCAGATGGTTTTACCCATGAAAAAACTGTTATTTTCATCATACTTGGTCAGACGAGAGCGTCAGACCAAGTATCAATTGCGCAACGGTTTGCCTGATTTGAGAACAGATTGAATACGCTCGAGGGTTTTCTTTTCGCCGGTAAGACTTAAAAACGCTTCCCGTTCCAGGTCGAGCAGGTATTGTTCGCTTACCAGGGTGGGTTCACTGAGGTCGCCGCCACACATTACGTAAGCCAGTTTTTTGGCCACGGTAACGTCGTGATCGGTGGCATAGTTGGCACGCCACATACCGTTGATACCCGCATGCAATGCCCCCAGCATGGAACGGCCGAGCACTTTGATATCGGTTCGCTGTACCGGCATTACATACCCATCGTTGTACATCTCGATCACCGCCTGCTTTGCTTCGGATATTCTCCGGCCCTGGTTAATGCTCACCGAGTCTTTACCCTTCCTGTATATTCCCAGGTCGAACGCTTCGAAGGCCGAGGTTGCTACCTTGGCCGTAGCAATCGTTAAGAAACGGTTCTGCAGCGGAATGGTCTCCGGTTCGCCGTTGTGTACCTCATCTGCGGCACGCAACACAAACTCCTTGGTGCCTCCGCCGCCAGGAATCACACCAATACCCACTTCCACGAGGCCGGTATAGGTTTCAGCCGCGGGAATCACGCGGTCGGCATGCAGGCTCATCTCGCAACCGCCGCCCAGGGCCAATCCATGCGGCGCCAGCACCACGGGTATCGCTGAATAACGCACCCGCATCATCGTATTCTGGAACTGGCGGATCGCCATATCAATCTCATCGTAGTCCTGCTCGATCGCCATCATGAAGATCATCGCCACGTTAGCGCCGGCACTGAAATTAGGTCCGTCGTTCGCCACCACCAGGCCTTTGTATTTTTCTTCGGCTATCGCGATCGAACGCTGCAGCCCCTCCAGCACTTCGCCGCCGATGCTTCCCATCTTGGTATACCATTCCAGCCCGATCACGTCATCGCCCAGGTGATAGGTACGGCAGGCGGCATTTTTCCAGATGGTTTGGTTTTCAAAATTCTTCATCACGATGAAGGCGTCGCCACCCGGCAATACCTTATACGATTTACTGCCGGCATCATAACAAAGACGTTTACCATTCTCTACTTTATAGAAAGAGGTATTACCCGCCGCGATCATCTCCTCCACCCAGGCAGCTACCTTATGACCCGCCGCCTTCATGGCTTCAACGGTTTTTGCCAGGCCCAGGGTATCCCAGCTTTCGAAGGCCCCGATCTCCCAACCAAAGCCGGCCATCATTGCGTCATCCACCCGGTACAATTCATCACTGATCTCGGGGATGCGGTGAGAGATATACGAAAAGAGATTGTAATGAAACAAACGATAGAATTCGCCTGCTTTATCTGTTCCAGCACACAAGGCCTTAATTCGTGTCTTCAGGTCTTCAATGGGTTTGGCTGTTTCCAGCATAGCGAATTTGGGTTTCTGGCGGGCACCGTATTCCAGCGTTTGCAGGTTAAGGGAGAGTATCTCCTTTTCACCACCCGCTCCCTTGGTCTTTTTGAAGAAGCCCTGGCCTGTTTTATCGCCGAGCCAGTTGTTCTCCACCATTTTGTTCAGCCAGGCGGGTATGATGAATTGTTCCTTGGCTTCGTCGGCCGGGCAATTATCATACACCCCTTTGGCCACTTTCACCAGGGTGTCGATGCCCACCACATCCGCCGTACGGAAGGTGGCCGATTTCGGCCGGCCGATGACCGGCCCGGTAAGCGCATCGATCTCATCAACGGTCAGTTTCAATTGCTCCATGGTATTCATGATGGCCATCATGCCGTATACGCCGATGCGGTTGGCGATAAAGGCCGGCGTGTCTTTACAAAGCACCGTGGTTTTACCCAGGGTGAGATCGCCATAGTGCATTAAAAACGCAACAACGTCCGGATCGGTATGCGGCGTAGGAATGACCTCGAGCAAACGCAGGTACCGGGGCGGGTTGAAGAAATGCGTTCCGCAGAAATGTTTTTTGAAATCATCGCTTCGGCCTTCGGTCATCAGGTGAATGGGGATGCCCGAGGTATTGGAAGTGATGAGCGTGCCTGGTTTCCGGTATTTCTCTACCTCACTAAAAACAGATTGCTTGATATCGAGCCGTTCCACCACCACTTCAATCACCCAGTCGCAATCGGCGATGTCTTTCATGTTGTCGGTAAAATTCCCTGTCTTGATCCTTTTGGCCACATCGGCTGTATATACAGGAGATGGATTGGATTTGATGGCCGCCGCCAGTGCATCGTTCACGATCTTATTGCGATCCGACGGTTTCGCATCCGCCGGCAGGTCCTTGGGTTGTATATCCAGCAGCAAAACCTGCAATCCCACGCCCGCGAAATGACAGGCAATACGGCTTCCCATGACCCCGCTTCCCAAAACAGCCACTTTTTTGATGATTCTTTTCGACATGGTAAAATTAGTTAGTTAAACAACTATTTGCGAAACCGAAATTAAGACATTATCGATTACCCCGGAAAATAAAAAAGCGGGGATTGCCTCAGGGATACAGCAGGATGAAAACGGAACTGTTGGCCTGTAGTTTACGGCGGAAGAGCGCAGCCGCCAGGCTCCAGCGATCCTCGACGGCCCAGGTAAGAACCGGGTAGTTGCTGAAATAATGTTGCAGGAAGGGATATTGAAAATAGTAGCCCGACAGGGCATCTACCCGGCAACGCCCGAGCACCGCAGCGATGCTGTCGGCCCATTGTTTCTTTTCCGCATCGCCGGCCAGGTAGGGATTGAACAGGGGTGTGTAGTACGATGTAAAAAAGCCGCTGTCGCTGAAAGCTGTCAGCAGGGTCGCTTCGGATGATTCAACCAGTATTTTTTTGGAAAGCCCGGATACCCGCCGGAGCCTGCTCAATTCAGCAAGTGCCGCCAATTGATTGCCCGCATCGAGGTTCTTGAAATCGAGCCAGAGGGAAGCGCTCATCTTTCGTTGATGATAGGTTTGCAACCAGGTTGACAGATCGGGCCCCGTGGATTTACCGGGATCGTGATGCACTTCGAAACGGTTTTTGGCGCTGTTGAAATAAATATCGCACTCGAGCCCCGCTGCGTTTGCCGGAAGCCGGTTCAACCGGTCCAGCGTATTCACCGCCTGCACCCACTGTTTATCGCCAACAAGCAGTTTGCTTTTATCGCCCTTGTATGGTTGTTGTACCGCATGCGCCGGGTAAGAAGCCGGCAGCATGACCCGTACCATCCCCTTGTGCAGGATGCCATCGAGCAGGAGGTACAGGCAGAGTATCGCCAGTATTAATTTATATTTGTTTCGTGCTGACCAGTTCAGCATCATCCCCGGTTTTATGAAATTGAGTTCAACGGCTACATCTTCCCGATCTGCCTGGCAAAACAACCGGCCCTTTCTTGTATTCCTCGCCGTGCTGCTGTTGCTTCATTCGGTTCTAAAAATACTATTTTACAGATACAACCATTCATTATTGTTCGCTGCAGGTTCGGGTTCGGGCGGCTGGCTGCTGGCAAAATGGTCATTGGTATCCGACCTGCTTTGCCTGCTTGCCATCAATACCGTTTTCCTTTTCCTGCTGCAGCTGGCACGTATAACACGCAGCCGCCTTGCGGCACAATTGACCTGTATCCTTTTCAGCATCGTCAATACGGGGGCTTTATTGCTCAATGTGCTTGACGTATTTTATTACCGGTTCCGTTTTCAACGGGCAAGCGCCGACCTGCTGTACGTGATCAATCACCCGTTCGGCCAATTGTTTCATTTCAGCATACCGGTCATTATTGCTTTTACGGCAGCTGTGGCCCTGCTCGCATTCGCCGTATGGAAGCTGCACCGCTGGCTTTGCCGGCATTTTGCAGAAGGCAGCAATCACCGGGTAGTCACGCTCGGCCTGCTTACCTGCCTGGTCGCGGCATTTTTATTCCGGAACCAATTTTCCCGGATCCTGTTGCCCGCCTACCCGCTTACCGAACTTACCAGCAATGAATTGCCGGTTGTACAGAATTCAGCAAACACCTTCCTCTATTCGGTGATCCGTGGCGGAGATGAAGTATTCCCGCATCAATACATGACCGACGCGGAATGCGATTCGCTGTTCCCGGTACGTAAGAAGATCATCGCGGCCGACAGCAGCGGCAAAAAGAACGTCGTTCTTTTTATCATGGAAAGCGTGGCCTACGATTTCTTCGACAGCAGCAGCCGCTTCAAGGTAGCCATGCCTGTTTTTGATTCCTTGATGGATCGCAGTACTTTTTTCACGAACGCCTTTTGCTATTCCCACGAATCGAACAAAGGTATTACCGCCATGTTATCGGGCTTGCCCACCCTCACCGACATTCCGCTCTACCACTCTCCTTACGTGAACATACCCCATACACCGCTTGGCCAGGCGCTGGGGAAACGAGGCTACCAGTCGCTGTTCTGCATCGGCGACGGATACGATAATTTCGGATTCGCCAAGTGCATGCGCTGGCTTGGTGTGGATGATTATTACAGCGAGGAAGCCATCCCGGGTTACCAGCAACTGCCAAAGCATTCCATGGGTTTGCAGGATGAGGCCGTACTCCCCTTTTTCCTGTCGAAGATCCGGGAAACAAAAAAGCCATTCCTGGCCATTCACTACAATATCTCCACGCATTATCCCTACGATCTTTCCCCTGCTTACCGACCCAATTTCCCGGCAGCTTATACCGAACCCATGCGTTCGATGCAGTATTACGATCACTGCCTGCAAACCTTCTTTGCCCGGGCGAAAAATGAACCCTGGTTCAGCAATACGGTATTTCTTTTTTGCTCAGATCACTGGATGTTCCCCGAAGGCATAGAAGGTAAATACGACCCCGTTACCGGTTACCGCATCCCCATCCTGCTGTATGATCCGTCGAAAGCAGTAAAAGAAGTTCGCCACGGGGTTGTGAGTCAGTTCGACATCCCCGGCACCATCCTGTCGCTCGCGGGTTATGCCGACAGCCTCATCAGCTACGGCGGTAACCTGCTCGATCCTGCTTCCTTAAACGGGTTCGCCTTCGCGAAGTCGGGCAGTTCGCTGTACCAGGTAACGGATAGCAATTATGTTCTTGGATTCAATACCGGAAACAATACCGTAGAGTACCTGTATAATCATCAAACAGATGCCAGGCGAAAAAACAACCTGGCCCAAAACAACAATGCATCCCCGGTACGGGATGCATTGCTCAGGGAACTGAAAGCGTTTATTCAAAAAGCCGGCGCCCACTACAAGGGTAAACCGGTAAAATAGATCATCAATCCTCCGCGAAGGTATTGCCGTATACATCCACCACGGTCCGTTGCCCATCGGCACCAACCAGGATGGCGTACTGACCGCCTTTCATGATGCGTACCTCTTTATACGTTACGTCGGTTTTGGTACCGCCGAGAAAATAAATCCCTTTCCGGTCGTCGGCGCCGGTAACGAGGAATGCGCCATTCCGGTCGTACACCACTTCTTTGAACTCGAAGGGAACCACCACGGCATAGTTGGAACTCTTCACGCCTGTTTTACCGTCTTTGCTGATGATGAAATAATCCATCCCGTTTTTGGCTTTCTCGTGTACGATCGCATCGTTCTCCACAGCCACATACGCGGAACCATTGCCGAAAAGAATACCTTTCAGCTTATTCTTTTCCACGAACAGGTAGGTAAGTCCCCCGATGTTCGCACTTTTGATGGAGGCATATTCGAACGGAACGATCACTTCAAACTTATTGTTGAAAACACCATAGCTGCTGTCCTTTACAGCGATGTAGAAATTATCTTCCTGGCCCAGCATCTTGTAATCGCCCACGATCTTATCGAATATATCGTTCTTCTTAACGGTGCTGTAGTCTTTTTCCGTCACTTTCAGGGGCACTTTGTTCGGGTCGTTCTCCGGAATGGCCGGACAACCCTGCATGGCCTCACCCCTGGTATTGATGCAGATCTCATAGCCGTCGGCCCGCAGGGATGCGGGGGCGAACAGCACCGATTTCTGGTTGTCGTCGATATCATCGGCGGTAACGATCTTTGCCCCCTTGGCCAGGTAGCCCACACGGAAGGGTTTCGCAACGGTGAACTTACAGGCTATCACCAGTTTGCCGGCCTTATTGATATAACCATATTTCCCACCCTTCTTCACGGCCGCGAATCCTTCGGAAAAGAAATCGGCTTCCTCATAAGCCGGGGCAATCACGATCTTCTTCTGCGCATCGGCATAGCCCCAGAGTTTTCCTTTGCGATACGGCACCAGGGAAAGGTCCGCGTCCTGGGCAAAAACAGGCGCTGCTATAAACAGCAGGCATACCAGTAAAAGATTTTTCGTTTTCATAAAACAGTTTTAGCGTTAACAATACGAACCATCCATCAACTTACCGAGCTGCCGGCATTGATCATATTCTCCGGGCTCACAAAATGCAGTTTGCCGTCTTTATCTTCCGCCATTAAGATCATTCCATTGCTTTCGATGCCCCTCATTTTACGGGGCGCCAGGTTGGCCACCACCACCACCTGTTTACCGATGATGGCTTCGGGCTGGTAATGCAGGGCGATGCCGCTTACGATCGTACGGGTTTCAGTGCCGAGTTCGATCTGCAACTTCAGTAATTTATCGGCCTTCTCCACTTTTTCCGCCGAAACGATCGTTCCCACTTTAAGGTCGATTTTGGCAAAGTCGTCGTAAACGATTTCCGGTTTGCTCCCGATAGCTATCGGGATTGACGTTTGAGGTTGTGTTTCTTCCACTTTTGATTCGTTTGGTTTTATCAATCCGGCTTTTAATTTTTCCACCTGTGCGGCGATCTCGGCGTCTTCGATCTTGCGGAACAGCAGTTGCGGCTCCCGCAAACTGTATCCCACGCTCAGCAGTTTGACCGATCCGGCGTTTTCCCAATCCAGTATCTTATCCACCACTTTCATCATGCCCAGCATTTTCTTCGCCGTATCGGGCAGGAAGGGGTTGATGAGTATGGCCAGGTTAGCGGTCAATTGCAAACAGAGGTGCATGCAGTTATCGATGCTTTTTTGTGCTGCCGGGTTCTCGGCCAGTTGTTTGGCAACGATCCAGGGTTCTTTTTCCTGCATGTATTTGTTGCCGGTACGGCTCAGGTCGATCACTTCAAAGAGCGCATCCCGGAATTTGTATTCCTCCAGCAGCCCTTCCACTTTGGTCTTCGTTTGCCGGATGGCTTCAACAAGCGCCTTATCTTTTTCATCCAGGATGTCTTCGTGCAGTTTCGGCACTTTACCGCCGCAGAGTTTGTGCATCAGCACCCAGCTGCGGTTCACGAAGTTTCCGAAGATGCTTACCAGTTCGCTGTTGTTGCGGTCCTGGAAATCTTTCCAGGTAAAATCATTGTCCTTGGTTTCGGGCGCATTGGCGCATAGCACATAGCGCAGCACGTCTTCGCAGCCGGGGAAATCCTTGATGTATTCGTGCACCCACACGGCCCAGTTGCGGCTGGTGGAAACTTTATCGCCTTCGATATTGAGGAATTCGTTGGCCGGCACATTATCGGGCAGCACGAATCCGCCATGCGCCTTGAGCATGGCCGGGAAGATGATGCAGTGGAAAACGATATTGTCTTTGCCAATGAAGTGCACCAGTTGGGTATCTGCCTGGCACCAGTAATCGGCCCACTGGTCGGTAAGTTCCTTGGTGGCAGAGATATAACCGATCGGCGCATCGAACCACACATACAATACTTTTCCTTCCGCACCGGGCAGGGGCACGTTGATGCCCCAGTTGCTGTCGCGGGTCATGGCGCGGGATTGCAGGCCGCTGTCGAGCCAGCTCTTGCACTGCCCGTAAACATTGTTCTTCCATTCTTTATGCCCGTCGATGATCCATTCCTTAAGCCAGGGTTCGTAGTTCTGCAGCGGGAAATACCAGTGTTTTGTTTTCCGCTTCACCGGTACCGCGTCGCTCAGGGCGCTGCGTGGGTTGATGAGTTGCTCGGGCGACAGGCTGCTTCCGCATTTCTCGCACTGATCGCCATAGGCGTTCGGGTTGCCGCAAACGGGGCAGGTGCCGGTGATGTAGCGATCGGCCAGGAAGGTATTGGCTTTCTCATCAAAGTACTGTTCGCTTTCTTTTTCCTCGAACAAACCATCGTCGTATAATTTTTTAAAAAAGGCCGAAGCGGTATCGTGGTGTACTTTATTGGAAGTGCGGGAATAGATGTCGAACGAAATACCCATCTGCTTCATGCTCTCTTTGATGATCGCGTGGTAGCGGTCGACCACCTGCTGGGGCGTGATGCCTTCTTTCATGGCCCGGATGGTGATGGGTACACCGTGCTCGTCGCTGCCGCCGATGAATTTCACGTCTTTTTTCTGTGCCCGCAGGTAGCGCACGTAAATATCGGCGGGTAAATAACAACCGGCCAGGTGGCCGATGTGCACGGGCCCGTTCGCATAAGGCAGGGCCGCCGTAACCAGGTATCGTTTGGGATTGTTCATTGCGGAACAAAAATACCGCAAACACAGGCATTGCCCAAACTTAAAGCAGTGAACCACACAGGCGATCCAAACAACCTGCGTGGTTCAAAAATCTACTTACCGATCTGCGCCTCCACCGTAGCAATGGCTTTTACCGTTTTCATCACGGAATCGGGTGTTACCGAGATGCTGTCGATCCCCAACTCTACCAGGAACTGGGCAAAATCCGGGAAATCGGAAGGGCCTTGTCCGCAGATACCCACTTTCACCTTCATGCGTTTGGCCGTATCGATGAGCATACGCAGCATTTGTTTTACAGCCGGGTTGCGTTCGTCGTACAGGTGAGCCACGAGCGATGAATCGCGGTCGAGCCCCAGGGTGAGTTGGGTAAGATCATTGGAACCGATGGAGAAACCGTCGATGTGCTTGGCGAACTCCTCGGCCATGATGATGTTGGATGGTATCTCCGCCATGAGGAATAACTCAAGCCCGGCCTTGCCGCGTTCCAGTCCGTATTCCTTCATAACCCCGTGCACCTTGTGCAGCTCTTCCACCGTCCGGCAGAAGGGGATCATCACCACCACGTTGCTCAATCCCATTTCTTCGCGTACCCGTTTGATGGCCGTACACTCGAGCCCGAAGGCCTGTTTGTACGCATCCGAATAATAGCGGCTGGCACCCCGCCAACCGATCATCGGGTTCTCTTCATGGGGTTCAAAGTACTTTCCCCCGAGCAGGTTGTAATACTCATTGCTCTTGAAATCGCTGAAACGCACGATCACTTTATTGGGATAGAAAGCCGAAGCGATCTTGGCGATGCCGTAACTGAGGTTGTGCACGAAAAATTCTTCTTCGGTATTGAAGCCGAGGATCATTTTACCGATGGCCTTGCTCAGTTCGGGATCGTTGAGTTGCCGGTGCTGCATGAGCGCCAGCGGGTGAACCTGGATGTAATTATTGATGATGAATTCTTCCCTTGCCAACCCCACCCCGGCATTGGGCAGGTGCGAAAAGCGGAAGGCCATATTGGGCGATGCCACGTTGAGCATGATGGGCGTTTTCACTTTTGGTAAGCTGGATAGATCTGTTTCCAGTTTGCTGAACGGCACATTGCCTTCGTATACGATGCCTTCGCCCCCTTCGCTGCAGCTGGCTGTAACCAGCTGGCCGGTGCTGAGTATCTCCGTGGCATTGCCGCAGCCCACGATGGCGGGCACGCCCAGTTCGCGGGCAACGATCGCGGCATGACAGGTTCTTCCGCCCTTATTGGTAATGATGGCCGAAGCTTTTTTCATGATGGGCTCCCAGTCGGGATCGGTCATGTCGGTAACGAGGATATCACCCGCTTCAAACTCATGCCCGTCGGTAACCCGTTTATCGAGCGAGAAAAGAATGGATACTTTCCCCGCGCCGATCTTATCCCCCACGGCGATGCCGCGAACCAGCACTTTCTTTTCGACCGTGTCATCCATGACGTATTCGGTGATCTTCGAAAAATCCTTTTGCGAATGGATGGTCTCGGGCCTGGCCTGCACGATGAAGAGCTGCTTCGACAAACCATCCACCGCCCATTCCACATCCATCGGGCACCAGTGTCCTTTCAGTTTCGTGTAGTATTCCTCGATCTGCGTCACCCATTTGGCGAGTTGAATAATACGTTCGTCGGTTAAGCAATACCGCTGCTGCAGGGGCCGCTCCACCGGTATCACCTGTACCCGTTCATCGGGGTTATCGCCATATACCATCATCTTATCCTTGGTACCGAGTTTTTTCTCGATGATGCTGCTGAATCCTTTCTGCAGGGTTGGTTTGAAAACGATGTATTCATCCGGTGATACGGCGCCCTGCACAATCATCTCGCCCAAACCAAAAGAGGCGTTGATCACCACCACATCCTTGAAACCGCTCTCGGTATCCAGCGAAAAGGAAACGCCGGAAGCGCCGAGATCGCTCCGCACCATTTTCTGGATACATACCGAAAGCCCGATGCTGAAATGGTCGTACCCGAAACTCTGCCGATAGCTGATGGCCCGGTCGGTGAAGATGGAGGCAAAGCAGTTACGCACGGCATTCATCAGCGGCGCGGGCCCCCGAACGTTCAGGTAGGTTTCCTGCTGACCGGCGAAAGACGCATCGGGAAGGTCTTCGGCGGTGGCCGAAGAACGAACCGCCACGTCGGTGATGTCCTGGTCGTACCGCCGGCTGAGTTCATAATACTTTTCGATGATCGCGTCGCTGAGTTCGCGGGGGAATTTGGCGTTCTTCAGCAATTGCCTGGCCTGCAGGCCGCCGCGGCGGAGGGATTCGATGTCGTCGAGTTTGATGTCGTTGATGATCTTCCGGATCTGTTCATCGAGGTTGTTGTACCGGATGAATTCGCGGTACGCGGCCACAGTAACAACAAAACCGCCGGGTATCTGAATGCCCAGCGGGGTAAGGTTCTGAAGCATCTCGCCCAGGGAAGCGTTCTTACCGCCAACCTGGTCGATGTCCTTCATGCCCACCTTGTGCAGGTCGGTAATGTAAAGGGAGTTGTTCATAAAGTGAGGGGTATTAGCAGTTATACAATCGTTTCACTAATGTAAACATTTAAAAACCCCGAAAAGAATAGTGGCCGACAATTTCATGCACATTTAATACAAGTGCTGCGGGCGGCATCGCTCATTCCGGCAACCCTGTCTGCTGCATCGATTTCACTTCAGCAAGTGGTCAACTTACGATAACTTTATTTCATGAAACGCAAAGACTTCCTTTCATCGGTGATTCCGCTGGCAGCCGGCTTTCCGGCAAGCGGGGCCCGCCCGTTTTTTCCTGAGCCGGAAAAGCAGATCGTTACGCCCCCGTACCTGAAGAAGGGCGATGGCATCGGCATTTGTTCCCCGGCGGGTTATATCAGCGCCGAAGATATTCAGCCGGCCCTGCAGAAACTGAACGAATGGGGATTCAATGTAAAAGTGGGCGCCAGCATCGGTAAAAGGGATTTTACCTTCGGTGGTACGGATGAAGAACGGGCGGCCGATCTTCAGCAGATGCTGGAAGACCGGTCGATCAAGGCCATCCTCTGCGCCCGGGGCGGTTATGGGGCTGTACGGATCGTGGACCGCATCGATTTCAAAAAACTCAAACAGCATCCCAAATGGATCATCGGCTTCAGTGATGTAACCGTTCTGCATTCGCATATCAATGTAACCTGCCGCGTCGCTTCCATCCATTCGAAGATGTGCAACAGCTTCCCGTCCGACTGGAGCAAGGCCGAGCCGGTGCAGATCGAAACGATCGAATCGATCCGCAGATGCCTCAGCGGCGAAAAGGCCCGCTATGTATTTACACCCAATGAAAAAAACAAGACCGGGCTGGCTACGGGTGAACTGGTAGGCGGTAACCTGAAAACACTCGAATCGCTGGCGGGCAGTAAATCGGATATCGATACAAGGGATAAGTTATTGTTTGTGGAAGATACCGGCGAATACCTCTACAGCATCGACCGCATGTTCTGGAACCTGAAACGAAGCGGTAAACTCAGCAACCTGAAAGGATTGATCGTAGGCGGTTTTAAAGTGAAGCCCGATGATCCCGGTGAAGAATTCGGCCGAACGCTGGAAGACATTGTGCTCGAAAAAGTAACCGAATACAGCTATCCCGTTTGCTTCGATTTTCCCGTAGGGCACCAGAAGAACAATGTGGCGCTCAAATGCGGCGTACTGCATACCCTGGGAGTGCACCTGAATGAATGCCGGTTAACAGAAGCGTGAAAATTTCCGGAGGGTAAATAGTTAATTAGTTTAGTAGTTTATTGGTATGCTAACATGAAACAGCATTCTGCAATAAACAAGTAAACCAGTAAACGAATAAACCCTACCGTATCAGAATACTCGTTCCTTTTTCTTTCACCGTTTTTCCATTCCAGGGATCGATATACATCAGCGTCCACACATAGGTTCCCGCATCGGCGGGGTTGCCTTTGAAGCGGCCATCCCAGCCCTCCAATGGATTACGGGTGGTAAATACCCGCTGCCCGGCCCGGTTGTATATACTGAATTCAAAACTCTTCGCCATATCCGCATTCAGCACTTTAAGTTCATCGTTGAGGCCATCGCGGTTGGGTGTAAAGGCGTTGGGTACCCGTATCAGGCAGAAGTGCAGCACTTTTACATGCATCGAATCGCGGGCCCGGCAACCGTGGTTATCGACCGTAAGCGCATACCCGGTATTGAAAAAGGCCCAGGTAAGAATCTGGGATGTATTATCCCCTGTATTCCAGGTATAGGTATAACCGGGCTCGGCAGGTACACCGATGAGCACCTGGTCGTTGCCACAAAGTACGGTATCAGGACCGAGATTAATTTTTGGCACTGCATACACCGGAACGGTCTTGCTGATGCTGGCTGGTCCGCAGTATTTATCGATGCCCGACAAGGTGATGGTATAGGTGCCGGGGTTGGGGTACGGGAAGGTAATGTCTACTTCGTTGGTGAATGTTTTGCCATCTCCGTTATCCCATACATACGATGTTATGTTCCGGGAGATGACCCGTTTCAGCGAAACGGTTTGGCCTGTACAATACTGCGGTTTGAGCCCGGTGAAGTCGATCCGGGCCGAAGCATCCACGTGCATCTGTTTACTGGCCGTTGCCGTACAGCCGTGGTTGTCGGTCACCCGCAGGGTTACTGTATAGATATTACTGGTGGCATACACATGCGTGGGCGGGTTCTGCGCAGTGGATTGGGTAAGATCGCCGAAATCCCAGAGGTAGCTGCTGATGGTACCGGAGGAAGCATCGCGGAAATCGACCGGCGTATTGATGCAGATCGTATCACCGGTGCTGGCGGTGAAAGCCGCTGTGATCACATTGCCGAGCGTGATCGTTTGCGATGTAGTGTCGTTGCAGGAACCATTGCTTACGATCAGCCGAACGGTGACCGTGGGTGTTGCCACCGGGAACGACATGGTCACATTCTGTCCGCTGGCGGTTCGCCCATCACTGAAACTCCAGTTCCAGGAATTGACGCCATTACCACCGGGATGCGACAAAACAATATCGTCGTTCACACAGCCCCAGTTCACCAATGCGTTGAACACTGCCGAGGGCTTACCCAGCATATTCATTGCGATCGTTTCATTCACGTTCTGGCGGGCATTGCAGGTATCGACGATGCCGTTGCCATCGGCACCCACGCCGTTGTGCAGTACATAGTTGCCCGACTGTGTAATGGGGGAAGCCAGTTGCAGATTGATCCAGCGGGTATAACCCAGGCTACCGCAGGTAACATCGGGCGTTGCCGATACGATGGTCACAGCCGATGGCCCGGTGATGCTGAACTCCGATCCATTGGCGCTGATACTGCTGCAGAGAATGGGATGGCTGTAGAATACTTTCACCGTACCGGCACTGCATTTATCAAATTGTACCGAATCAAAAACGGGAGCCGGCGCCTGGGTAGCGGTGAAAGGCCTTGCATAGCCAGCCGGTATGAACGACAAACAGGTATCCGAGAGCGTGTTGCCGTCGGTACCGGTTCCCACAACCACGTTGTAGTTACCCGCGGTAAGCGGGTTGGCCAGGTTCATGATGATCTGCGAAGTATACTGGTTATTGGTACAGTTGTACGTGATCGAGTTCACCGGCCAGGTACCGGGCGTGATGCTCAGTTCTGTTCCCGCGGCGGTAATAGAGGCGCAGGTTACGGGTTTGTCAAAATTCACTACGACCTTATCGGGATGACATTCGTCGAAACCCACCGATTGTATCACCGGCGGCGGATTATTCTGGGTGATGGTAAACGGGAAATTATACCCGGCTGCTACCACCATATTACAGGTATCGATGAGGGTATTCCCATCCGCTCCCGCATTCACGATCAGCTGGTAATTGCCCGGTGCCAGCGGGTTCTGCAATACGATCTGCAACTGGTCGATATAGGTAGCACTGGCGGTGCAGGCCGATTGTACCGACTGGATCGTGGGGTTACCCGGCAGGATGCTGAACTCGCTGAAAGGCGCAGCCGACAAACTGGTACACCAGATGGGCTTGGTGAGCGTGATGTTCAGGGTGGTGGGTGCACAACCGGTGTAATTAACCGTATTCACCGCTACCGGAACTATGGCCGGAACAGTAAAAGGAATGGATGCCGGCAGCATGGCGATCCGGCAAACATTTTCAAGCGTATTGCCGTCGCCGCCGACATTAATATTCAATTGGTAATTCCCTGCCGCTAAAGGCGCCTGCAGATCAAGTATAACATACGGTACTCCGTTGGCTCCTAATGTACAGGCAGAAGTTATTCCGGTGATGGTATTCGCCCCCCCCGTGATCGTAAACTCCGAACCCAGCGTGATGGGATTGGTGATGCTGCCGCAAAGTATATCTTCCGAAAAGTTAACCCTGATCTTCGACGCATCACAGCCAACGATCGCCGCATTGGTAACTGTTGGCGGAAGGTTATCCGATAATGTCGCGGTTCCCGTAAAATCGATATCATATCCCAGGTTACTGGCCGACCAGTTGTTCACCATCATCAGGTAATCATGCCCGGCCTGCAATGTCATCAGTTTGTTGTACTGCGTTCCCGGGGCTCCGCCGCCACAGTTGATATCCGAAATACCCGCGATGGTGCAGCCGGTTGGGCCGGTTTGTCCGCTCAGGTTTAACGAAACCCGAAGCTCCAATGTATAAACATCCGCGGGCTGGTGCCCGGTAATATCCATGATCTCCCAGTCATAGTCATCGGCCGGACTGAACGGCGTAATGAGAAAGCCCAATGTACCGGCCTGGTAACAATGAAATTTGTACCAGCGGGAGTTATCCGATGTCACTTGTCCGCAGCCGGATGTTGGATTCGGAATATCCGGCCCGGTGCAATTCACCACATTTGTTTCATGAAAAGCGATTGTTCCGCATACAGCCTGGGCCGTTTGCGGATCCCTGCCGGGCCCCTGGCATAACTGTGCCTGAACGTCTGTAAAAAGTGTAAGAAAAAAAAAGGAAAGTAATAAGAGTCGCATTGATTAATTTTGGCGGGCTAAATCTAATCAAAAAACGGGCCCTGAAGCCCCTTATCTGCCATAAAGTTCCCACATGATTAAAACACCCCCCTACCTGCAAAAAGGCGACACCATCGGCATTACCTGCCCGGCGGGTTACATGCAGAAGCAAAAGGCAACGGCCTGCATCCATACCCTGCAACGCTGGGGATACGAGGTGATGGTAGGTAAAACACTGGGTAGCGGCTCCAGAAATTATTTCAGCGGAACGGATGAAGAACGCCGTGATGAATTCCAGGCGATGCTTGATGATCCAACCATCAAGGCCATTCTCTGCGGCCGGGGCGGTTACGGCGTGGGGAGGATCATCGACCAGCTGGATTTCACCCGCTTTAAAAAGAACCCGAAGTGGATCATCGGTTTCAGCGATATCACCGTTTTGCATGCGCACCTGATCAGCCGGCTCGGCATCGCTTCGCTGCATGCGCCCATGGCTTCCGCGTTCAACCATGGAAACAATAAATACATCAAAGCCTTCAAAGACGCGATCGCCGGCGTAAAAGCGGATTATTCCTGCAAGGGGCATTCATTCAACCGACCCGGTACCGCCACCGCCACGCTGGTGGGAGGCAATCTTTCGTTACTGGCGCATCTCTGCGGAACGGGTTCCGATATCGCTACCCGCGGCAGGATCCTGTTCATCGAAGACATTGGCGAATACACCTACAACATCGACCGGATGCTGTACCAACTGAAACGAAGTGGCAAACTCGACAAACTGGCCGGGTTGATCGTAGGCGGCTTCACCGACATGAAAGATACCGAACGCCCCTTCGGTAAAACGGTTTATGAAGTGATCCGGGAAATCGTGGCGCCCTATACCTACCCGGTTTGTTATGGCTTCCCGGTAAGCCATGGAAAAGAGAACCTTGCTTTGAAAGTGGGCATCTCCTGCACGCTCAAAGTAACCGGTAAAAAAGTTACACTGACCGACTAAAAAAAACCGGCTGATCGCTCAACCGGTTTTACACTTAACGAATGAGTGGCGTACCCAGCCGCTGGTCGATCTTCTCCAACAGCGCCTCGAGCCTGGCCAACTGCGCTGCCAGTTGTTCATTGGTCACCGCTTCTTTGCGTATCACACTCAATGGTTTTTCAATTTCTTGTTTTGCTGTATGATCAGTCATGATCGTATTATTTAAATGGTTACCTGTTCATGCTTTCCCGCGGGCATGTGCTGTTGCAGGGATGCCATATCCAGTCCGAGCCCCTGTGCGATGGCCATTCCCAGGCCAATATCGGCGCGGAAGAAATGGCATAACTGGCGGTTGATGATCTCCGCTTTCTTCGGACCGCTGATGCCGCTCATGGCACCAACAATGGTGTTTACAAGATTCGCCTTATCCTGCGCCGGGAGTACTTCGCGGTAGAAGATACCGGGTTGGGTATAATGATCGTTCTCACCTTCCGCGTTACGGTCGTACCAGTCGGCCACTACGCTATCCAGTTCCCAGGCGGGTTGTTTATAAGACGGGTCGGCATTGATGTCATCAAAACTGTTGGGGAAATAATTCGGTGCGCTGCCGCCATTCTCATCCACCCGCATCTGTCCGTCGCGTTCGTAATTGTTCACAGCAAAGGGACAACGGTTCACCGGAATTTGTTCATAATTGGCGCCGAGGCGGTAGCGGTGTGCGTCGGGATAGGAGAGTAAGCGGCCCTGCAGCATTTTATCGGGCGAATAGCCGATGCCATCCACCACGTGCGCCGGGGCAAAGGCCGATTGCTCAATGCTGACGAAATAATTCTTCGGGTTTTCATTCAGTTCCATCACACCCACGTCGATCAATGGAAAATCTTTGTGGCTCCAGACCTTGGTGAGGTCGAACGGGTTCCATTTATAGGTTTTTGCCTGCTCTTCGGTCATCACCTGGATCTTCAGGTTCCATTTCGGGAACTCGCCCCGGTCGATGGCTTCCAGCAGGTCACGCTGCGCAAAGTCCATATCCACCGCCTTCATCTTTGCCGCTTCTTCATTGCTGAAGTTGCGGATGCCCTGTGCCGATTTGAAATGGAATTTCACCCATACCCGCTCATGCCTGTCGTTGATCATGCTGAAGGTATGGCTTCCGTACCCGTTCATGTACCGGTAGCCTACCGGTGTTCCCCGGTCGCTCATCAGGAAGAGTACCTGGTGCAGACTTTCGGGATTCAGGCTCCAATAATCCCACATCATCGTCGGGCTCTTACAGTTGGTATACGGATCCCGTTTCTGGGTATGGATGAAATCGCTGAATTTCTTGGGGTCTTTCAGGAAGAAGATCGGCGTATTGTTACCCACGAGGTCCCAATTGCCATCCTCTGTATAAAATTTCACCGCGAAGCCACGAGGGTCGCGTTCCGTATCGGCGCTTCCTTTTTCGCCGCCTACGGTCGAGAAGCGAACCAGTACCCGGGTTTGCTTGCCCACATGGCTGAACAGTTTGGCCCGGGTGTACCGGGAAATGTCGTTGGTAACGGTAAATGTGCCGAAGGCACCCGATCCCTTGGCATGCACCACCCGTTCGGGGATGCGCTCCCGGTTGAAATGCGCCATCTTTTCGTGAAGGATAAAGTCTTGCAGGAGCAAGGGACCACGCGGACCTGCACTTTGCGTGTCTTCATTATTATAATAGGGTATACCTGAGGCGGAAGTTAATTTCTTTTGGCTCATATGTTTTAGGTTTAGAGCCCAATTTCCTGCGGGATAGCCAATAATTTTTATCGATTGTTTGTATATCTTCATAGATTAAATCTATCAGCATGACGTTTACCCAGCTGGAATACATTGTAGCCGTCGATAACTGCCGGCATTTTGCCAAAGCCGCCAGCCAGTGTTTTATCACGCAGCCTACGCTCAGCATGCAGGTGCAGAAACTGGAGGATGAACTGGGACTGAAAATATTCGACCGGAGCAAACAGCCCGTAATGCCCACCGAAGCGGGAGCGGCCATCCTGGAACAGGCACGGAAAATACTGTCGGAAAAAAATCTGATCGGCGAGATCGTACAGCAAAAAAAGGGCGTGGTCACCGGGTTGCTGAAAGTGGGCATCATCCCCACACTCGCCCCCTACCTGTTGCCCCTGTTCATCCAGCAGTTCATCAAAAAATACCCGCTGGTGAAACTGAGCGTTACGGAACTCACCACCGAACACATCATTCAAAAACTCAAGGAAGGCAAGATCGACGTTGGGATACTTGTTACCCCGCTCGATGAACCCGGTATACGGGAGCACCCTTTGTTTTACGAAGAACTGGTGGCCTATGTTTCCAAAAAAGACAAAGCGTTCCGCAAGACCTATGTACTGGCGCAGGATATCGACCCCAATCATTTATGGCTGCTGGAGGAAGGGCATTGTTTCCGCTCGCAGATCATCAACCTCTGTGAACTCCGAAAGGCCAGCGCCGAAGGCGGGCATTTCGATTACGAAGCCGGCAGTATTGAAACGTTGCGCCGGCTGGTAGAGCAGAACGATGGCATCACAATCCTTCCCGAACTGGCCACGCTCGACCTCAGCAACAGGCAACTGCAGATGCTCCGCCATTTTAAACAACCGGCGCCGGTACGGGAGGTAAGCCTGGTCGTTCACCGCGACCTGGTCAAGAAACGGCTGGTGGAATTGCTGAAAACATCCCTTCTCGGCGCATTGCCGGAAAAACTCAGGAAGAACAAACCCACAAACATCGTATCGATCTGAGATCAGCGCAGGAGGCTGTCGAGCTTTTGACGGTACAGGGGATAATCAGCGAGGTTCTGGTGTGTGCCTTCCTCAATGGTAATGAATTCGTCGCCGGGCTTCAGTTTCTTCTTCAACCCCGCCGTACAACGATAGGGTATCACGCCGTCATCGGTACCGTGAAAAATACTGACCGGGCACTGCACATCCTCCAGGAACCGGAAGGTGCGGATCTTATAGGTAGCCATATAGGATGTGGGATAGATCGGCGCATAGCAGCTGAACAGGGCCGGGATGCTGTAATAGGGTGTTTCGAGGATCAGTTTGCGGCAATTGTATTCCGACGCCACATAGGCCGCGATGCCGGTGCCGAATGACTTGCCATACACGATCACGCTGTCGATACCATACTTCGCTGCCGCCATCTTGCGTACCTGCATCGCCTGCTCGTACAATTTCTTTTCGCTGCGTTCCCCGGTGCTTTTGCCGAAACCCGGATAATCCTCCATCCACACTTCATACCCGGCCCGGGTGAAATGCTCCGCGAATTTCGCGTAACGCCCGATATTCTGCCGGTTGCCATGGTAATAGAGCACCACGCCCCTGCGCACCGAATCTTTCGGAAAAAACTTGACAAGATTGATGGTATCGGCCTGGTTGAACGGAATATCAATCTCTTCAAAAGGCATATCAAACGCATAGGCCTGGCCGCGGGGCAGGGCTTCGGGATGAAACAGGAATTTCTCCTGCAGGTAATACAGGGCAATGCCGATACTGCAATAAACGATGATGATGATCTGCGCCCAGCGGAGAAGCCTTTTGCGGTTCATGGATGCAAGATACAGGATTCGGGAAATAGGATGCTGGTTTCTGGATGCTGGATGCTGGATACTGGATGCTGGTTTCTGGATACTGGATGCTGGATACTGGATGCTGGGCATTAGGTTTGAAAAAACAGATTTCGGGGGGGATAAAAACAGGTTGATTAGTTGAAATTGAGTCCCTGGATTTTTAGTTTGCAGCTTTACGCATCAGCTATGAGTTACAAAAATCTGGAAATATGGAAAATAGCCCGACAGGTCGTTATTGAGATACACTCTATGTCGTTATTACTTCCCAAATTTGAACAGTTCGAAGAGGCACAACAGATCAGGAGATCAAGTAAGACAGTCAGAAGTTGTATTGTAGAAGGGTATGGCAGAAGGAAATACAAAGCGGATTATATCAAATTCCTCATTTATGCACTTTCTTCAAATGATGAAACCATTGATCACCTCGAAACACTTTTTGAGACGGCCTCTTTAAAAGACCATCTTCTGTATCACAGCTTGCATCAAAAACTGAATATGCTCGGAAAAAAACTAAACAACTTTATACAAGCCGTGGAGCTTCACCATAATGACTTTATAAAATAAAATGGCGGTCTCCCGGTACCTGGTATCCCGTATCCAGTATCTAGTATCTAGTATCAAGCATCCAGCATCCCGAATCAATACTGCAATATATCCCGCACAAAATTATGGTACTCCGGGAACGAGGGCAGGTTGTTGTGGCCGCCGCCCTGGATGCGGATGAGGGTGATCATACGGGGATTGAGCGCCTGCAGTTTCTCGCTGTTGCTGATGGGGATGAGCCAGTCGCGGGTGCCGTGTAATATATACGTATGGCAATTCACATGCTTGATCCATTTATCGGTGCGCAGGTGATAGCGAAGCACGTATTTCACCGGCAGGATGGGCAGAAACCGTTCGATCGTTTTCTTGAAACTGAAATAAGGCGCATCGAGGATCAGGTAACGGGGTTTGTTGTCGCTGGCGATCTTGCAGGCGAAGCCGCTGCCCAGGCTTCTGCCATAAACGATCAGGTGGTGTTCGGGAAATTGTTTCAGTAAACTGTCGTACACAAACTGCATATCACTGAGCATGGCTTTTTCGTTGCGCTTGCCGGTGCTTTTGCCAAAGCCGCGGTAATCCACCAGCACCACGTCGTAGTTGTAGCGGTAAAAATCCCGGGCGTACTTGGCCCAGCCCTTGATGCTGCGGCTGTTGCCGTGAAAATAAAGGATAAGCCCCAGCGGTTTCTCCATTTTGAAATGCAGTCCGTTGATGCGCACGCCCGGCTCCACATCAAAGAACAGTTCCTCAAAGGGCGCATCATACTTATAAACAAAATCCTGTTTTAGCTTCTCGGGTTTGAAAATGAATTTTTCCTGCAGGAAATACGCAAGAACAGAAAGCAACACAATACCGCCGATGATATAGAGAATGAGCTGGAGCAAAAAGTCAGTTTCGGGTTTGGTGTTTGATGTTTAATGTTTCGCGGTCGGTAAAATAGGGATTCTGTCCCTAACCACAAATTCTAAACCTCAAACTCCAAACTGCTTCTTCCACGCTTCCGTACCGCCGACCAGGTTTACGAGGTTGCTGCAATGAAACTTTTCCTGCAGGCGCTGGATGGCTACCTGGCTGCGGATGCCTTTGCGGCAATAGAGAATGACCGGCTTATCGGTTGCCAGCCGGCTGTACCGGGATACGATCTCTCCCAGCGGGATCAGTTCGCCGCCGATATTGAATTCGGCATGCTCATCCGGTTCGCGGACATCGATGAGTTGGAAATCCTCCTTGTTTTCGATCTTTTGTTTGAGTTCGGCAACCGTAATGGAGTACATGATTGTTGGTTTGAGATCAGCTCTCTTCTTCATCCACGTATACCCGCTTCAGCTTGAGGTTGCTTACCGGGGCGATGATCAGCGGGAATTTCTCCACCTTCACCATGCTCTGCTCCAGTCCGAACCCTTTTTCCTCGCTGAGCGATATCTCCTTGAGCCAGAAATAGAGTTTCATGATGATGCGTTCGAAGAAAGGCAGTTCGTTATCCTGGCTGAGGAATTTCTCCATCACAATGAATTTGAAATCGCCGACCACGTTGTTGCGCTGCTGACTCTCGTAGCGGCTGGTAACGTTCACTTCGCGGTTGGCCACGAGGTCTTCCACTACTTTCTTGAACATGAGGTTGATGCGGGGCTGCATGCGGAAACCGAGGCGGAACTCCACCCGGATGATATCGTTGGGAATGATGTGTTCAACGGTGTACTCGCAGGTATAGGGGTCGTCCATCGTATCCACGTGGATGAACCAGAAGATATCGGCACGCTTGGGTTTGCGGCTGAGTATCGAATAAATGATCTTGTGTTCGATCTCCTTGGGATTGTTGGCGCTGGTGAGGTAAACCAGGTGGGTGGCGTATTTGGGTACCGAGGTATCGTTGCTCAGTTCTTCCAGTTTGGGAATGTATTCTTCCAGGCGAACAAATTCCACATAGCGGTTCTTGATCTTGCGGCTCCGGTACCACACATACATCACCGTGAACATCATGAAACCGATCATGAGTGTGATATAACCTCCGTGGATGAACTTATCCATAAGCGCCGTCAGGAACGAAAACTCGATCGTTATATACGCGGCCAGGAACAGGTAGATCAGTCCCGGATTCACCCGGTGCAATACCATATAGTTGGCAAACAGGATGGTGGTCATGATCATGGTGGTGATGATGGCCAGTCCGTACGCGGCCTCCATCTTGGCCGATTCACGGAAATACAATACCACACCCACGCAGCCGGCAAACAAGAGGGTATTGATGGCAGGGATGAAGATCTGCCCCCTGGCTTCGGTTGGATACACAACTTTCAATTTAGGCCAGAGGTTGAGCCGTATGGCTTCATTGATCAGTGTGTACGAACCGCTTACCATAGCCTGGCTGGCAATGATGGCGGCGCTGGTAGCGATCACAACACCCGGAACGATGAACCAGCCCGGCATCAGGTCGTAAAAAGCGTTGATGCCTTCGGCATTGATCGTAGCCTTGTTGAGCAACTGTCCGCTGTGATGTTTCAGCAAACTGGCTCCCTGTCCGAAATAGTTAAGCAACAGGCAGACTTTAACGAACATCCACGATATACGAATATTACCGCGACCGCAATGACCGAGATCGCTGTACAATGCTTCGGCACCTGTGGTACAAAGGAATACGGCCCCCAGTAACCAGAAACCCTCGGGATAAACCGTAAGAAAACGGATACCGTAATAGGGATTCAATGCCTTGAGAATGCCAAAGTCATCGCTGATATGAATGAGGCCGAGCACCGCCAGCATGGCGAACCAAACCGACATGAATGGACCAAAGAATTTACCAATATTGGAAGTGCCGAATTGCTGGGTAAAGAAAAACAGGAAGATGATGCCGAGTACGATATATACAATGGTGTCCTGGTTCAGGTCGTGAAACTTAGGCAGTTCCTTCAACCCTTCAATAGCCGACGTGATGGAGATCGGTGGCGTAATGATACCGTCCGACAGCAGCGCAGCACCCCCGATCATCGCCGGGATCACCAGCCACTTCTTTCGCCGGCGCACGAGCGCAAATAAAGAGAAGATACCGCCCTCACCCCGGTTATCGGCCCGCAATACCATGACCACGTACTTGACCGTGGTAAGCATGGTAATGGTCCAGATAATCAGCGACAATGTACCCAGGATCAGGGTTTCATCAATTACACGGTCTTTAATGATGGAGTTAAATACATAGAGCGGAGAGGTACCGATATCGCCGTAGATAATTCCAAGTGCCACCAGCAAACCGGCCGCGGTCACTTTATTTACATGTTTGGACACACCGAAAATTTAAGCGTTCACCAGGGTTGTTCATAAAACCAAGGTACAAATGTAGAGGGAAAACGAATATTGGGGGGTAAATATTTTTGAAATACGGGATGCCTGATACAGGATACGGGTTGCCGACTATTATTATACTTTCCTTTGCCAGGCAGGGTTTTACCCAGATCCGCCCCTCGCCTGATCCCGCCCGGAAAGGCGGGAGTACCGACCGCAGGCCCGGTACCCGTATCCAATCCATCCGCAACAATCTCCGGAAGCATACAAGATAACCGCACCTGTAAAACAACCCGGATCATCTGTCAAACGCTGCTCAAACGACCCGGTACTGTAATTAAGTTTACCCGTCATTACTAATTCTTAACCCTAAATTCTGGTACATGAAAAATCGTAAAATCCATGTCGCAACATTGCTGTTTTCCACCCTCCTGCTCTTTGCCTGCAAAAAAGACGATACCCCGGCGGTATCACCCGACATCCATTTTTCAAAACTCACCGTTACCGGCAGCCAGTTCGCCCCATTGTTCGAACACCAGGCGGTTGTGTTCAACGGTAAACTCTGGATCATTGGCGGACGGAAAACCGTATCGGTTTATTCCAATGAGATCTGGTCGAGCGCCAACGGCTCTTCCTGGGTGCAAACCACGGTGAGTGGCCCTCAATTCAGCGCCCGCTGTGGTCACCATGTGGTGGTTTTTAATAATAAGCTCTGGGTCATCGGCGGACTTTTCAACGGCGCTGCACTCAATGACATCTGGAACAGTTCCGATGGCAGTACCTGGAACCAGGTAACCGCCAATGCAGCATTCAGCATCCGTTCACAACATGCAGTACTCGTTTTTAACAACAAACTTTGGCTGATCGGGGGCGATGGCATCGGCGGAGCCAAGAACGATGTATGGTCGAGCGCTGATGGCATCAACTGGGCGCAGGAAACGCTTACCGGTACTGTTTTTAGTCCGAGAGCCGGGCACCAGGCCGCCGTATTCAATGGAAGGATCTACATAACCGGCGGGTATGCTTCCACCGGTTTTAAGAATGAAGTGTGGAGCAGTGCCGATGGCCGTGGATGGACAGAAGAAGTAACCACAAGCCCGAAGTTCTCGCCCATGTACTCGCACCAGTTGCTGTCGTTCAATAATCGCCTATACCTCATTGGCGGATTGACCGGGTTCATTCCTACCGACGAAATATGGCAAAGCACCAATGGCCGCGACTGGATCAAGCAACCCAACGCTTCCTTCGGAGCCCGGGGTGGTCACCAGGCAACGGTGTTCAATGGGAAAATATATGTAACGGGTGGTTACGACGCGGCAAATGTAGAAAAGAACGATATCTGGGTTACGCAGTAGCGTATAAAGCAGGGAGATATTCCAAGGCGAGTCTCTGCCCCAAGGTTTGTGTGATGGCTGCAGGATTCGACGCATTCCAAGACGAGTCTCTGCCCCAGGGTTTGCGTGATGGCCGCAGGACTAGACGCATTCCTAGGCGAGTCTCTGCCCTAGGGCTTGCGTGATGGCCGCAGGACTCGACGCATTCCAAGGCGAGTCTCTGCCCCAGGGTTTGTGTGATGGCCGCAGGACTCGACGCATTCCAAGGCGAGTCTCTGCCCCAGGGTTTGCGTGATGGCCGCAGGACTCGACGCATTCCAAGGCGAGTCTCTGCCCCAGGGTTTGCGTGATGGCCGCAGGATTCGACGCATTCCAAGGCGAGTCTCTGCCCCAGGATTTGTGTGATGGCCGCAGGATTCGACGCATTCCAAGGCGAGTCTCTGCCCCAGGATTTGTGTGATGGCTGCAGGACTCGACGCATTCCAAGGCGAGTCTCTGCCCCAGGATTTGTGTGATGGCTGCAGGATTCGACGCATTCCAAGGCGAGTCTCTGCTCCAGGGTTTGCGTGATGGCCGCAGGACTCGACGCATTCCAAGGCGAGTCTCTGCTCCAGGGTTTGCGTGATGGCCGCAGGACTCGACGTCACTCATTCCAAGGCGAGTCTCTGCCCCAGGGTTTACGTGATGGCCGCAGGACTCGACGTCACTAAATGTTTTTTACACCCCAATAAAACAGAAAAGAAGCAAGACTATTCTTACGCAAACCACCTCAGGTTCGCTACTTTGGTTCTATGCCTGTAAAGACACAGATACCTTATGATCATGGCCATTATTTTATCAGTTTCACCTGCCATAAATGGCTTCCGCTTTTTGAACTCGTTAAAGGATACGATCTTGTTTATACCTGGTTTGACGTACTAAAGCAGCATGGTCACCTCGTAACAGGTTTTGTTATTATGCCGAATCATATTCATGTGATGATTGCTTTCCGGAAAACCGCTAAATGCATCAACAAGATCGTAGGTGATGGTAAACGATTTATCGCTTACGCAATCATTCAAAGGCTAAAGGAAAAAGGAGCTGTAAACCTGCTGCGGGAACTCGAAAAAGCGGTGTGCTACAGCGATAAAAAAAGAGGTAAGCGCCATGAAATTTGGGAAGACAGTTTTGACTGGAAAGAGTGCCGGAATCGTTCATTTACTTCTCAAAAACTGAATTATATGCACGACAATCCATGCACCGGAAAATGGATGCTTACCGAAAATCCGGTAGACTACATTCACAGCTCCGCAAGATATTATATTACAGGCGAGCATGGAATATACCCGGTATTGAATTTCCTGGAACTCGAAGATATAGACCTATCGATTCCAATATGCGGCGAGTCCTTACCCAACACACTGCCCGGCAAGAGACTCGCCTAAAAAATGTGTGTGAAATGGCCGCAGAAACCGGAACAGGCAACCGAAGCGCCCCGGTCCCATTCTTTACGCGTTGTTATATACCTTGATCACCGGCTCCCGAAGGGTGGCCGCGGCATCCGTACAATGGAAGTGGATCAGTTCCGCAATGGCTTCGGGCTTTACCCATGTATCGAACGACGCATCGGGTATGGCGCTCCGGTTCTGCGGCGTATCGATGGTGCTGGGCACCACCACGCTGGTGACCACGTTACTGCCTTTGGCTTCGGCATTCATCAACTCGGCCAGCCGGAAAATAAGCGACTTGGCCAGGCCATAGGCCACCATTCCCTTTCCATCGCGGGCGTTTAAACCGGGCCTGGAACCTACAAGAAAAATACGGCCTGCTCCCTGCTTCATCATCTGTACAAAACAGGGACGGGCGACATTGTACGCCGTTTCGAAATTCAGGGTATACTGTTTGGCGATCGCGGCCGTGGAAGTATCCGCGATACCACCCATCGCAAAACCGCCAACGGTAAGTACGGCGGCATCGATGCGCCCGTAGCCAGCGATCACTTTTTCAACAAAAGCGCCGGCGGCCGGCTCATCCGCCAGGTCGACCACCACCTGTTCCACCGCGGCGCCAAAACGGTTCAAGGCGGCATCCTGTTGCGTAACGGTTCCGATCACCTGGTATCCTTCCGCTACAAATTTCTGTACTACCGCCTGGCCCATGTTGCCCGAGGCCCCGGTTATGATCGCTGCTTTATTCATGGTTGCAATAAAATTAGTTTCGGGTTGCAAGTTACGGGTTGGGGGTTACAACAATGCGACAGGTAATCGCCACAGTCATCAAACTTCTATTTACTTAACAGCTCAATGTCCTTCACCGCTGCCGGAAACCAAACCATCATCTCGCCCTTGCCGCGGTTGGCCCAGGCACAGTACGGGATAAATGTTACCTCCCGCCGTTGGGTACTCACCGTTTCGTCGTTGCCGATGAGTACCACGGGAACGGTGGCACGGATCGTTTCAACACCGTTCAGCAGTTCGGGTTTGAATGCGGCGCTGAATCCGGTATTCGCGGGCACGATGATATTCGAGACCTTGCCCTGGTTATCGGCCCACTCCGCACAATACATCACCGGGCCGCGTTGCAACGCCACTTTCCCGATATTGTTTTTGATCTGCGCATCCGCCACCACCTTTCTTACTTCCATCGGCAGGTTGAGTTCGATCCGGTCGCCTTTTTTCCAGGCACGATCCAGCAACGCGTATCCGTTTGTTACCGTATAGTTCACCGGCTCGCCGTTGATGGTCAGTGCAGGCTTCGCCGGATTTGTATCCATGAACACATACAAGGAAGAAGGGATGGCCTGGTTCTGCGCCCAGCCCGGTATGCGGATGTGCAGCCGGAACGTGTTGGGCCGGGCGGTATTGATGGTGAACTTCAACCCGCCATCCCAGGGATAATTGTTCTGCTGGATGACCTGCACCTGTTTATCATTGATGGTAAGATCGGCTGTGCTGCTGATGAAGAGGTTTACAAACAGGTCACTCCCTTTCTGCGCATACATATAGCCGGGTATGGCCGGAACGAAGCGGCAGATATTGGTCGGACAGCAACTGCATTCGAACCAACCCGAACGCTCCCGCTCCATATCCGGGTGCGAAAAGCTGTTGCGGATCTCCATGGCATTGGTATAAAAGAATGATTTCCCATCGAGGCCCACGCCGGAGATCAATCCATTGTAGAGGGTCTTCTCCAGCACATCCATGTATTTTGCATCCCCGTGCAGCAGGAACATGCGGTAGTTCCAGTATACATTGGCGATGGCTGCGCAGGTTTCATTGTAGGCTGTATTGTTCGGCAGTTCGTAATTGGCGCCGTAGCGTTCTCCATCGCCGATGGCCCCCACACTGCCCTGCACGTATATCTTTTTCGAAACAACATTTTCCCAGATGCGGTCGATGGCATGGGTCAAGCTGTCGTCCCCCGTCAGCGCCGCCACATCCGCCACGGCCGAATACAAATAGCCGGCACGCACGGCATGACCCACTGCCTCCGATTGCTGCGCTACGGGTTTATCGTCCTGCCAGTACGATCCGTTCTTCATGGGGTCCTTGCTTTTGGGATCGTACCCGTTGTATTGGCCTCTTGCCTCAATGAAGAACTTAGCGGTTTCGAGATACTCCTTCTTCCCGGTGATGCGGTAGAGTTTCACCAATCCCATTTCGATCACTTCATGACCGGGCGCTACCGATCGTTTACCCAAACCAAACACCGAACAAACGAGGTCGGCATTTTTCAGGGCGATATCCAGCAGGTTTCTTTTTTTGGTAGCCCAGTAATGCGCCGCGGCCGCTTCATACAAATGGCCGGCGTTGTAAAGTTCGTGGCTGTGTTCCCGTTCCTTCTCCCAGCGTTCCTTGCCCACCCAGCCTCCTGTGTTCAGCGGGTCGATGGTGCGGGCTGTATACAAATATCCATCGGGTTCCTGCGCATTTTTGATGATCACAATGAGGGAGTCGATGTAAGCGTCCAGTTTCGTATCGGGATGTGTAGCCAGGGAAAAAGCGGCGCCTTCAATGGTTTTGTAGATATCCGTATCATCGAAGGGATAGCGGGTGCAGAACTTGCCCTTCTTTTCCGCGGCCATGAGAAAGTTTTTCACCCGGCCGGTATGTTCACAGCGTTCGAATGAAGCGGGGATCGTTACGGTTCGGTTGGTTTCGATGCGGGGCAGCCAGAAACTATCCGACAGGTGAACCTGGGTAAAATTCACTTCGCGGAGCGCATAGTCTTTTTGTGCGTGGGCGGAGGTTATACCGGAAAGACAGAACAGCCAGGGAAGAAAATACCGTTTCATAAGCGGGGCTTATTGATGAACAGGTAATTTCCTGAATTTTATTGAATATTCCTTGCGCTCACCCGGGATGGGATCCGCAGTTTACGAACCTGTATCCCCTATCGTTCGTCTTGTATCGTTACTTTAATATCCCCTGGTAAAAATCGAGTACTCGTGTGCGAAGCAGGTATTCGTAGCGGGCAACAACGAGGTTGGTCCTCGCCCGGTCGAGGTTGTTCTTCACGATCAGGTATTCCACGCTGTTGATAGCGCCGAGCCCGAAACGGATATCGGCCGCCCGGAAGGATTCTTCAAATGCCGCCACCTGGCCGGTAATGACCTCATACCGGTTCCAGGCGGTGTTCATATTCAGGTATGCCTGTTCGATCGCCTGGCGAAGCTGGATGCGGGTATTCTCGGCTACATAACCGGTTCGTTTCTCTTCGAGTCTTGCCTGCCGTACCCGTGTACGTACCTGGAAGGAAGAAAAGATGGGTATCTGCAGGTTAACGCCCACAAACGTACCGAGGTTATTGTTGTACTGGCTGAAGAACCCGATCTTCTGGCTGTTGAAATTCGTTTGCTTGCTGATCACCGGGCTGTTGGTTCCGTTCACCACCACGTAATCGCTGGTAACAACATCCGTGGTTCCGGTGGCAATGGAAGTACGGGCCGCACTCGAGTAGTTGGTACCCAATTGACCGAACAACGACAGCGTGGGATACAGGTCGGCAGCGGCCACCCGGATGGCTTTGCCTGCCGCCTTGCTGCGCAGATCGGCGGCTTTCACAAAGGCCAGTTTCTGCAGGGCGGTGTTATATATATTATCCGTGGTGGCTTCGTAGCGTTTGAGATCGAGGCTGAGTCCTTCCCTGTCGGACTGCATATTTTTATCATAGGGCACATTCATGAATTGCGCCAGGGCAAGCTTCGACATTTCCACGGCCCGTTCCGCGTTCATCACCGATACCTGGTCGGAAGCGAACTGGCCCTTCATATCGTAGAGCGTGGCCGGGGCGATAGCGCCTTCCTTGTTCAGTTGCTCGAGGCGTTCCACCTGTTTGGCGGTTACATCCTTTTGCGCTTTGGCCAGCACCAGTACATCTTCGTCGTTCATCAGTTGCAGGAATGCGAGGATCACATTCAGGGTAAGATTGTCTTTTTCCTGCTGCAGGTCCATTTTAGCCGCCTGGTAATTGTAAGAAGCCTGCTGGATGCTGTTCTGTGTTTGCATGCCCTTGAAAACGGGGATGGAGGCCGTGAGCGACGAATTGGAAGAATTCAGTTGCTGGTTGATATAACTGTTGGTATACGGGTCGATGCTCCGTCCGTTGTTGATACCATAGTTAAGGCTCGCGGCAATATTCGGCAGGCGGTTCATTTTCGACTGCGTAAGGTTCATTTTCGCGTTCTGTTCCTGCAACTCGCTTTGCTTAACGGGTATATTGTTCGCCAGGGCGATGTCCAGGCATTGCTGAAGGCTGATTCTGGAACTACCGCTCTGTGCCTGCAACGGGGAGAATCCCTGCAGGAAACAGACACTCAGCCACACAATAATTTTCGCTTTCATCTTCTGTTGATTTATGGTTTTATTGTTCGATTCGTCCATCCAGCAGGTTAATGATCCGGGAACCGTAGGCCGCGTTCTTTTCCGAATGCGTTACCTGGATGATGGTAACACCTTCTTTATTCAGTTCGCTGAACAGGTTCATGATCTCTTCGCCCTGTTTGGAGTTGAGGTTACCCGTAGGCTCATCCGCCAGCAATAATTTCGGTTTGGCGATGAGGGCACGTGCAATGCCCACCAGTTGCTGCTGGCCGCCGGAAAGCTGTTGCGGAAAGAGATCCTTCTTACCCACAATATTGAAGCGGTCGAGCATATCGGCCACCATGGCCTTGCGTTCGGAGGCTTTGATATCCTGGTAGATCAGCGGGGTTTCGATGTTCTCGTATACCGTCAGCTCGTCGATCAGGTGGTATGCCTGGAACACAAAACCGATGTATTGTTTGTAGAGAGCGGTACGCTGCTTTTCCTTCAGCTTATGCACCGGTTCATAAAAGAACTCGTATTCGCCTTCATCGAATTCATCGAGCATACCAATTACATTCAGCAGGGTTGATTTGCCGGAGCCGGAGGGCCCCATGATGGAGATGAATTCGCCTTCCTTCACACTCAGGTTGATGTCTTTGAGCAGGAACACCCGGTTATTGCCGTTGTTCACCCATTTGAAAATTTTCTTCAGTTCCAGCATATACAGTTTGTTATTCTTTAGCGTTTAATAAGGATAAATATACCATCGCCTGCCCAACCCTATGCCAAGAGATAAACTATTGATTTTAAGAAAACTACATGAAGAACAATGCTAAAAGTGTACGAAAACGGACAGTCATTGCCCATATTCGAACAGTTATGCGGCCCGTTTACTCGGTGCGTAATGATTTTACCGGATTTGCCATCGCCGCCCGGATAGCCTGGAAACTGACCGTTGCCAAGGCTGTCAGTACAGCCACCACGCAGGTGAGGGCAAATATCCACCAATCGAGGCGGATACGGTAAGCGAAATGATTCAGCAGTTCCGTCATACCCAGCCACACCAGTGGCACGGCCACTACCATGGAGATCAGTACCAGTACAATAAATTCTTTCGACAACAACGCAGCCAGCTGGCTCACATTAGCGCCCATCACCTTGCGGATGCCGATCTCCTTGGTACGGCGTTCAGCGCTGTATGCGGCCAGGCCAAAAAGACCCAGGCAGGAAATGAGCAGGGTGATCAACGCGAAAGCGTCGAACAGGTAAGAAGCCCTTGTTTCCTTATCGTATTGTTTGGCCAGCTGATCATCGAGGAACGAATACTCCATCGGAAGCACCGGTTCGTAAGCCCGCCACATTTTCTGCGCATAGGCGATCACTTCCTTCGCGTTCTGCTGGGGCACTTTGGCGTACAGCATCGCGGTTTCTTCGGTATCATAGCGCAGCAGGGCCGGTTCCAGTTCTTTATGCAGACTTTCAAAATGAAAATCCTTCACCACCCCGATCACTGTTCCGGGTTGTTCGTGGAATTTGATCACGGTACCCACAGGATTTTTCAATCCCATTTTGCGGACAGCGGTTTCATTGAGTATGTAATTCGGTGTACCCGGACTGGTCTTTGAAAAATCAGTTCCGGCAACAATATGGGTATTGAAGAACGACATGAATGGCTGGTCTACGGCGATATCCCAGATAACGATCTTGCTGTCGGCCGGCCGGCCGGGCCAATCGAGGTCACTGGTCGAATTTCCTCCGTCGAAGAAAGAAAGGTTGGAAGCGGTAACTCCTTTTACATACGACGAGGCCTGCAGGTCTTCCTTAAAATCCTTCACCTTATCGCCCAGCTTCCAGGCAGGAATAGTCAGCACATTTTCGGTATTCACGTGCAGGTCTTTGTTCATCACGTAATTCATCTGCCGGTGGATAAACACCGTACCCAGCAGCAAGGTAATGCTCACCACGAACTGCAGCACCACCAGCGATTTGCGCAACAGGCCGGCGCTCGAAAGCAATCCATTGCCCCGCAATGACTGCAGCGGCCGGAAGGAAGACAGCAGCAGGGCCGGATAAAGACCCGTGAGCAGCCAAACGGCGCCCATCAGCCCGATGATCAGTTTCCATAATTTTCCATCGGCTGCATCGTATACAATGTTGCTGCCCGACACCTGTTTGTACAGCGGAAACAGCCCGGCCGTAAAACACAAGGCGATGACCGCGGCGAACAGCAGCAGCAGCCCCGCTTCGGTGAAAAACTGCCAGAACAATTGTTTCTTCTCCGCCCCGATGATCTTGCGGATGCTTACTTCCTTAATGCGTTGCGTTGCCTTTGCCGTTACCAGGTTCACGTAATTGATGCATGCGATGATCAGAACAAATACGGCCACCACAAGGAATATCTCCACCATGATGACCCGTCCTTTACTGCCATCCGGCTTGTACAGGTAAATATCTTTCAACGGAACAAAGGGATAGGCAATAACCGAAGAATTCGGATTGGCTTTTTTTGTGGCTGCCAGCAGGGCCTGCGAAGTATTGGCGGTTCCGGCTCCTTTCCGCATCAGGCAGAAGGAGGCATAATTATGATTGCCCCAGTCCTGGTCGATGGTTTTCCATTGACCGTTACCGCGGAATTTCAGGCGGATGATATCCATCGAAAAAAACATCGACGCCTCGATCGAAGAAGAAGCCGGGAAATCTTTCATCACGGCGCTTACGGTAAAGAGCGTGTCGCGGAAACGGATCGTTTTACCCAGCGGATCATCGTTCCCGAAATAGCGGTGCGCTGTCGCTTCGGTAAGTACCACCGATAATCCTTCGGCCAATGGTTTTTTTTCGCTCCCGTTCACGATGGGAAAATCGAATATGTCGAAGAGCGTATTCTCGGTATAACCGATCTTATCTTCAATAAACACCTTGTCGCCGTATTTCACCACCTGCTTGGCGCCGTAGTTCACTTTCAGGAGCGCAATCTTTTCCACGTCGCTGATGGTTTCCCGGGTTACCGTGGCAACAGGCGCCGGGGTGGTTTCCCAAACCGTTTCCTCATCCCCGAATTTTATTTTCGCGTTGATTTTGTAGATGCGGTCGGCCTTGGCATGATACATATTCATCGAGTACTCCTGGTAAACCCACATGAGGATGATGAAACCGGTGGCGAGTCCGAGCCCAAGCCCGGCTATATTGATAAAGCTGTAGGTCCGGTTGTTCAGCAGGTTCCGCCAGGCGGTACGCAGATAATTTTTGATCATACAGTTGGTTTATTCGGTTCGTAATGATTTTACCGGGTTCGACATAGCGGCCCGGATGGTATGAATGCTGAGGATCGACAGGGCGATCACGGTCATCAGCAAACCGCTCAGGGCGAATATCCACCAGCTGATCTGGGTTCGGTACGCAAAATCCTGTAACCAGCTGGTCATGGCCCACCAGCCCAGCGGCGCCGCGATGGCGAAGCCCACCAGCACCAGTTGCATGAAGTCTTTGGAAAGCAGGGTCACGATCTGTGTTACCGATGCGCCCAATACCTTCCGCACGCCAATCTCCTTGGTGCGTTGGGTGGTGGTGTAGATCACCAGGCCCAACAGGCCCAGGCAGCTGATCAGGATGGCCAGGCCGGCGCACCAGTTCAGGAGGCGGGCTGTCTTTTGCTCCTTCTCATAAAATTTAGCGATGCTTTCATCCAGGAAACTGTATTTGAATTCATCTTCGGGGTAAACTTCCTTCCAGGCCGTTTCAATCTTCGCGATCGTTTCCCGCCATGCATCGGTATTGCCGGCTTTAGCCGGCAACGCGATATGAAAATTGTTATGCCGGTTTGCCTGGCAGGTAAACGCCAGCACGGGTATGGCCGTGTGCAGGGACTTGGTATTGAAATCGGCTATCACGCCAACAACCGGAATGCGTGCATTGCCCCGGTTGATGTATTGACCAACGATTTTCGCGGGATCGGTAAAACCCAGGAAACGGGCATAGGTTTCATTGATCACGTATTCTCTTGATGTATCGGATTGTTCGAGGTTTCGCCCGGCCACCAGTTTCATCTTATACAGGTTGAAGAAGGCGGTATCCGCTTCCCGGATCTCTACCGACGTTTCCACATCCTTCTTTCCGTCATTGAATTTCATGGTGGTCATACTGATGCCGATGGACGCCGGCGGATCGCCCGCCAGGCTGAGTTGCCGGATCCCGGGAATCGCTTTCAGTTTCTGCTGCAACAGGAACTGCTTGTTATCCGGGTTCTGGAAATTGTAAGGCGCCCCGAAATTGAGGATCGCGTCTTTTTTAAAGCCCATGTCTTTGTTCAGTGAAAAGCGGATCTGCTGCCCTACCACCAGGGTGGCAATGATGAAGAACTGGGCGATCATGAACTGTGCAACGGTGAGTGTTTTACGGATCCAGGTACGGCGGCTTTGCGCTGTGCCGGCATAGGCCAGGTTCTTTAATACAAGCACCGGTTTGAAACCGGAAAGGATCAGGGCCGGGTAGAACCCGGAAAGCAGGCTGACCACCAATACCAGTATGGCCAGGAAACCATAGATATGCGGTTGATGGAGCAGATCAAATTTGAGTTCAGAAGGAATGTAACCGGAAAAAAGTTTGAATATCCAGGGTGTAAGCGCCAGCGAAACGACCGTTGCCAGCACCGTAAGCAGCAGGGTCTCTACCAGGAACTGAAGCACAAGTTGCCCCCGGGAACTGCCCATGGTTTTTCGCACACCAATTTCCTTGGCACGCTGCGAAGCATGCGCCGTAGTCAGGTTGATAAAATTGATGCAACCCAGCAGCAGCAGGAAGGCGGCGATGGCGAGCAACCCGTACAAGGTTGGTTTATGCGCCTGGCGTTGTTCAAAGGCGTCGAAATCGGCGTTGAAATGAATATCGTTCAGGGGTTGAAGAAAATGATCGGTCTGCAGGTAGGCGTTTTTCTCATGCTTGCTGCGCACCGCTGCCAGCTCCTTGTTGAAACGGGCTGTATCCGTTCCTTCCTTCAACTGCACCAGGAACTGGGAGTTTGAACTGATACTGCCCCACTCGCTGAAGCCGTTGTTTTCCTCCAGGATGGATTTATACGTGCTGAAGGAAACCATCTCGGCGAATGTAAAATCGGTGATCTCCTTTTTATCTTTTACAACACCGGTAACCGTGGCTTTGATCGAATCGTCATAAACGATTGTTTGACCAACCGCGTTGCGGATATCCGCATAGGGGAAATAGGTGCGGGCCCGGCTTTCAGTAAGCACGACCGTACCCGGTTCTTCGAGCGCCTTATCCGGGGAACCCGCCAGCCAGTCGTAATCGACAAACCGGAAATACGATTCATCGGCGAAGATGATCTTCTCCTGTTTGCGAAATACATTTTCTTTTTCGTTCTTCAGCGGTACGCTCACATTCATGGCGTTGCCGATCCAGAAATAAGCCGACTTTTCGATCCCGGGTATCTCATTCCTGGCAGCTGCCGGCAACGGACCCGGAACGCCGGAGTTCTTGAAATCCTGGTCGGGGAAATGCATATTGCTCACCACCCGGTACACCCGGTTCCCGTTCTTCCATGATTTCTCAAAGCTGAATTCGAAATGCACGATCAGGTAAATAACAAGGGCTGAACTGATGCCGATCGAAAGGCCCAGTATATTGATCGCGGAGAAAACCTTGAAGCGGCGAAAATTCCGCAGTGCTGTAATGAAATAATTTTTAAACATGGTTTTGAACGTTTAACGTTGAAGGTTTAAGGTTTAGAAACGGCAACGATGAACGTTGAACTTTAAACGCGTTATTACTATTCGGTACGTAAACTTTTCACCGGGTTGGCGGTGGCCGCCTTGAGCGATTTATACCCCACTGTGAGCCAGGCTACCAGCAGCGAAGCGCCGATCCCCACCAGGAACACGCTTACACCGATATGGATGCGGTAGGCAAAATCGCTCAGCCAGGTATGCATCAGGTACCAGGCCGCGGGGGCTGCCAGTACAAATGCGATGATCACCAGGATCGTGAATTCTTTCGAGAACAGGTATAAGATACTCTGCACGCTGGCGCCAAGCACTTTGCGGATGCCCACTTCTTTGGTCTTCTGCACCACCATGAAGGAAACAAGTCCGTACAAACCGAGGCAACTGATGAAAATCGCCAACGCGGCGTATATCTTATACATCAGGCTAAGCCTGTTCTCCTGCTGGTAGTACTCATTGATGGTATCATCGAGGAAGGTAGCATTATATACATACTCCGGGAATACCTTGTCCCATATCTGCTGTATTTCGGCATTGGACCGTTGCAGGTTGCCGGAGGCCAGTTTGATGCCGGCGGTTTGATACCAGCGCTTCGAAGGGAACATGGCGATGGGAGTAACCGCTTCTTTGAGCGACTGCTGCTTGAAGTCTTTTACCACGCCTACGATCTGCATCGGGCGCCTGCCTCCGATGCGGAACAGTTTTCCAACGGCATCCTGTGGATTATTGACGCCGCATTTTTTTACCAGTGTTTCATTCACAACATACTCCCGGCAGGTATCACTGGCCGAATAAAACCGGCCGGCCACCAGTTCAAGCCCGTACGCGGCCAGGTAGTTTTCATCTCCCTGCTTCAATTGCACATTGAATTCCCTGTCCTTCATATTGTCGAAGGCGAAATTGGCATCCCAGGTACTCTGGCTGCTGGGCGCATCAAAAGAAAAACTCACGAGCTTCACATCACTGCGTTGCTTTAACGCATCCCGGAAGGTATTGAGCCGGGAACGGGTGACGCTGTCGGTATTCAATTGCACCATCAGTAAACGCTCCTTGGTAAAACCGAGGTCGGCGTTCTTTACAAAATTCATCTGGCTCACCGCAACAATCGCGGCAATGATGAATATCTGCGAAAAAGCGAATTGCAGCACAACCAGTCCCCGGCGCAGGGAGATACTGCCCACCCGGGTTGTGCTGATCTTATTCTTGATCGCCTCCACCGGCCGGAACTTACCCATAATGAACGCCGGGTACATACCCGAAAGAAGGGTTGTTGCAAGCGCTATCAGCAGGATGAACAACGCGGTGGCAGGCGTGAACAGGCTGAGTGTGCCCTGTGCGTCGAAGACATTCTTTACGTAGGGCAAAACAATATAGGCCAGCCCGATGGCGATACCCGTTGCTGCCAAAACCAGCAAACCGGTTTCGAAGAGTACCTGTACACGCAACTGGGTACGGCTGCTTCCCATTACTTTCCGGATGCCGATCTCCTTGCTGCGTGTTACTGCCAGGGCCGTGGAAAGATTCACAAAATTGATACAGGCCATCAGGATCACCAGCAGCGCCACAAAGGCCAGCGTATACAACGAACGGGGCGTGGTGATGTGATCGCCGTTATTACTGAAGCGTTCGTCGAAATGCACATTGGACAGGGGCTGTAAAAAATGTGAACGGGTTGTTTGTTTATTGCTGGTGTTGTATTTCTTTTCGAACAGGCCAAGCTGCTGCTCCATGGCGGCCCTGTTTGCACCCGCCGGCATCGTTACATATACCTGGTGGTTGCTGGTATTGCCTCCCCAGTCATCGAGGGGCCATCCCGCCGAATTGTAGCTTTCAAAGCCCTTGTACGAAGCCAGTATCTTAAAAGGGAAATCGCTGTTTTCCGGAATATCCTCAAAAACGGCGCTTACCTGCAGATCGTGACCGGCATTGTCGATCGTGATCCGTTTGCCGACAGCCTGCTTCCAATCGCCAAAATATTTAATGGCCATGGAGCGGCTCAACGCAACCGCATTTACATCGTTCAACACTTTTTCATCGCCCGACAGGAATGATATCTCGAACATCTTCAACAGCTCGGGTTCGGCATAGAACATTCCCGTTTCCTCGTAAAACTTCTTACCGCTCTCCTTCCCCGCCGCTTCCGTGGTCACCTGTATGTTATTGGAAGACATCAGCTGGGCGAACTTGTACTGCGGAAAATCCTGGCGCAGGAATTTGATCGCCGGGAAAGGTACACCCACGGTGAAATGTTCACCCGCCTCATCCTGGTCGCGGGTAACCACCTGGTATATATTCTTACAGCCCTTCAGGTGCTTATCATAACTCGTCTCGTACCGGATCACCAGGAATACGATGATGCAGGCCGCCAGGGCAACCGACAAACCCAGTATATTCAGCAGGCTGTGTTTCCTGTTCTTTTGCAGGTTTCGGAAGGCGATTTTGAAATAGTTCTTGATCATGGCGAATGGTTCATTTAATGCGTTTAAGGTTCAAGGTTTAACGTTTAAGGTTTCAAAACAACAACATTGAACCTTAAACCTTGAACGATGTATATCTACTCTGCCCGCAAACTTTTCACCGGGTTGGCGATGGCAGCCTTGATGGCCTTAAAGCTGATGGTGAGCAGGGCGATGAACAGGGCAATGATCCCCGACAGGGCGATGACCCACCAGGATATATCAACACGGTACACAAAATCCTGGAGCCAGCGGTGCATGAAATAATAGGCCAGCGGTGTGGCAACCAGGAAAGCGATCCCGATCAGCAACATGAACTCTTTGGAAAAAAGAAACAGGATATTATTAACCGAAGCGCCCAGCACTTTCCGGATACCCACTTCTTTCACTTTCTGCAGGGCCATGAACGAGGCCAGCCCGTACAACCCGAGACAGCTCAGGAAGATGGCGAGGGCGGCGAATATCTTATAGAGATCCGACATTTTCCGTTCCTGCGTATAGAAGTTGGCGATCTTGGCATCGAGGTATCGCTCTTCGTATACATAATCGGGGTATACTTCGTTCCAGAGAGTTTCTACTTTCTTCATCGTGGCGGGTATATCCTTGCCCTGCAGTTTGATACCGGCCACACCATAAAAATCCTTAACCGATGTGATCAATACCGGCACCAATGCCTGGCGCAGCGACATGGCATTGAAATCCTTCACCACACCCACAATATTGAATTTCATCTGGCCCCACAGGTCGATCTCTTTGTTCAGCGCCTGTTGCGGATCGGTTATGCCCAACCGTTTCAAAAATGTTTCGTTCACCAGGAACTCCCGGGCCGTATCGGATGGAGCCAGGTTGCGGCCCGCCACCAGCGGTATGCTGTAGGTTTTCAGGTAATCGGCGTCGGCCCATTTCAGGTTCGCGTTCCAGTCAGTCTCTTTCTCCGCGTGATCGAACCGGAAATTGGACGACCAGTTGCCATTGTCGGCCGGACTGGCGAAACTGAAGCTGACCGACCGGATGCCATCAATTGCTGTGAGCCGGTTCTTGATATAATCCAGTTTCGAGCGGCTCACACTATCCTGCGGAAACGAAACATTTACGATCGCTTCCTTATCGAAGCCCATCGAATAGCTTTTGAAATAATCCATCTGCCTCACAATGATCAGTGTTCCGATGATCAGCGCCTGGGCGATCACAAACTGGAATACCACAAGCCCCCGCCGCAGGGATATACCTTTGCCATTTACAGCCGCCACCTTACTCTTCAGCGCCGTAACCGGGTTGAAGCGGGATAAGATGATGGCCGGATAGAAACCGGCAAGCAGCACAACGAGGGCGCCGGTGACAAGCAGGAAGATGATCACCACCGGGTTCCCGAAAAAGTTAAGGTACAGCGGAAGCCCCATCACCTGGTTGAGCAGCGGCAGGGCGGCATACGTGATACCGATCGCCAGCAGGATGGAAAAAAGCGTAATGACCGCTGTTTCACTGAAGAACTGCAACCGGAGTTGTTTTCTGTTTCCGCCCAACACCTTGCGCACAGCCACTTCCCGGGCACGGTTGAAGGCCTGGGCGGTTGAGAGATTGATAAAGTTCACGCAGGCGATCAGCAGGATGAATCCCGCGATCAGCCACATGGTATTGATCATGCTCTTCGAAACGGTGCGATCGGAAAAATTACCGGGATCGGCATCATAATGCACTTCCGACAATGATTGGATCGCCATCGTACTGTTCTGGCGTTCCGGGTTATCGCTTTTCTGGTATTTCTTATAAAATGCGGCGATCTGCCTGTTAAAGGCGGCCGCATCCGCTCCTTCCGGCAATAACAGGTAACATCCGTGATTGGAAGCGATGCTGATCCAGTCGGTGCTTGTTATATATTCCTTCATGGTCGCGTAGGATGCCGCGATCTTGATCTGCAGGTCGGTATTACCGGGAGGATCGGCCAGGATACCCGTGATCCGGAACGGTTCGCTGTTGTTGCGCCGGAATGTTTTGCCGATCGCCAGGCGCCAGTCGCCAAAATATTTTTCGGCCGTGCTTTTCGTAAGCAGGGCGGTATGGGGTTCCTTTAACGAATGGTATTCGCCGGCCAGTAATGGAAAATGGAAAATAGAGAAGAAGGCCGGTTCAACGAAGAACACACCGTTCTCTTCCTTGAACTTTTTCTGGATTCCTTTACCGGAATCATCGGGAAGAACGATCTGGTCGTCGCGATCCGAATACACAGCCGTGCTGGACAGGTTTGGAAAATCCGTATGCAGCGCAGTAGGCACGGGATAGGGAACGCCCGCGCTTTTGTGTTCGCCATCGCTGTTATGCCCGACGTAGAGCATACGGTAGATCCTGTTCCTGTTCGGATGAAAATCATCGAAGCTCAGTTCGAACTGGATGATGAGGAAGATGGCCAGGCACACGGCGATGCCTACAGCCAGCCCGGCCACATTGATGACGGCGAAATTCCGGCTTCGCCACAGGTTGCGAAAGGCGGTCTTGAAATAGTTCTTGATCATGGCGTATGGTTCGTTAATGCGTTTAAGGTTCAAGGTTTAACGTTTAAGGTTTCAAAACAACAACGTTGAACCTTAAACCTTGAACGATGTATATCTATTCGGTTCGTAAACTTTTTACCGGGTTGGCCACGGCGGTACGGATCACCATAAACCCAATGGTGAGCATCGCGATGCCCATGGCAATACACCCGGCCAGGGCGAATACCCACCAGCTGATGTTCACCCGGTAGCTGTAATCATTGAGCCAGTCGTTCATGAAATACCAGGCGGGCGCTGCCGCGATGAGCAGGGCAACCAGTACCAGTACCATAAATTGTTTTGATATCAGCGATACAATATTGGCCACCGAAGCGCCGAGCACTTTGCGTATGCCGATCTCCTTTGTTTTACGCTCCACGGTGTAGAGGGTAAGTCCGAGCAGGCCCAGGCAGGAGATCAGTATAGCGAAGAAAGCGAACCAGTTCACGAGTGTTCCGATCTGCTGTTCACTGCGGTACAGACGGTCGTACTCGCTGTCCTGGAAGGTATAGTCGAACGCGTAGCCGGGAGCGAGTTTCTTGTATACCGCTTCGAGGCCAAGCAATGTTTGCTGTGTATTCCGCCCGTCGATGCGTACATAAAACAACCAGGTCCACTCGGGCCGGCACTGCAGGATCACCGGGTTGATCGGGTTGTGCATCGATTCAAAATGAAAATCGTTGGTAACCCCCACCACCGGGCCTTTGCCCGCCGGTGTTTCGATGATCTGCCCGATGGGATCCTTCAATCCCATGCGTTTTACGGCTTCCTCATTGAGCAGGTAGGCCGACGTGTCGGTTCCATAGGATTCCGAAAAAGCCCTACCGGCCTTCATCCCGATGCCCATGGTGGATATGATATTGTGATCGCCTGTTATAAAACTGAAGAACACTTCTTCGCCTTCCTTTTTTCCGGGCCACTTCACATCGGATCCGCGGTTATTCGGACTGGTGAATGTCATCGAGCTACGCGACACATCCAGCACGCCGGGAACTTTCCTGAATTCATTCACCGCTGTACCGGTCAGATCCTGCGCTACGGTATTCGGAAACCAGACGAGCTGGTCTTTATTGTAACCAAGGTCTTTATTGCGGATATAACTGATCTGCTGGTGTACCACGATGGTGCCGATGATCAGCAATATCGAAACAACAAATTGGGTTACCACCAGTGTTTTGCGTACCCAGAAACTTCCATTGAAGCGGTTGTCTTTAGCGCCCTTCAATACCGTGGCAGGCCGAAAAGCCGACAATACCCAGGCGGGATAACTGCCCGCCAGCAAGCCCGTAACAAGAATGATGGCTACGAACCAGGCGATGGAAGACATATCCGTATAGTCGATCCGGATCTGCTTGCGCAGAAATTCGTTGAACACCGGCAGAACACATGCAACCGCCACCAGGGCCAGGCAGGCGGCCAGGGCCGACATGAATACCGATTCGCCGATGAACTGGTACATAAGCGATCGCTTACCGGCGCCGATCACTTTCCGCACGCCTACTTCCTTGGCCCGCTGCGTGGCACGTGCGGTGGAGAGGTTCATGTAATTGATACAGGCCAGCAGCAGGATGAACAGGGCGATAACAGTAAAGAGCCGCACATAGGTAATGCGACCGCCACCGGCGTATTTGCCTTCCTTGAAATCGTAGCGCAGGTACCAATCGGAAAGGTTCCAGAGAAAAAGAGAGGCCTTGTTCTTCTCCGGCGTGTATTTGTTCATGAATTTTTCCAGCGATTTGTCGAAACGCTTCCGGTCGGTACCGGCAGCGAGTTTAACATAGGTACGCATGTTGTTCGATTCCCAGTTTTCATTTCCACCCATGGCCCAGTTGATGTAATCCTTTACCGGCATCAGGAAATCGAAACGAACCGTTGAGTTCGCAGGCAGGTCTTTCAACACGCCTTCCACCATATAGGGTGTAGTGTTCTCCACCATGATTGTTTTACCAACAGGATCCTCATCGCCGAAATATTTGCGGGCCAGCGTTTCCGTAAGCAGGATCGTATTGGGTTCCTGCAGTACTTTTTCCTTATTCCCCTTCAACAGGGGAAAAGAAAATATTTTCAGGAAATCGGGTTCTACATATAAACCGTATTCCGAGAAATTCTTTTTGTTATAGGTCAGCAGCCGCACATCGCCCCAGGAACTCGTGCTTGCGTATTGCACAGCGGGCAGGTCTTTCTTAAGGCTGCGGCCAAGCAGGGATGGCGTGGCCGGGAAGGTGGCCACTTCATTGCTGCCAAAGCGTTGGTTGTTCATGATAAGCCCGATGCGGTCCTTATCGGCATGAAAACCATCATAGCTTTTTTCATTCTTCACCCAAAGCATGATCAGCAGAAATACGGCGATACCCAGGAACAGGCCCAGGATGTTGATACCCGAGAAGGCTTTGTTGCGGTAGATATTCCGCCAGGCTGCCTTGAAATAGTTTTTGATCATGGCGTATGAATCGTTTATGCGTTTAAGGTTCAAGGTTTAACGTTTAAAGTTTCAAAACAACAACGTTGAACGTTAACCCTTAAACGTTGTACGATGTATGTCTATTCGGTTCGTAAACTTTTCACCGGGTTGGCAACAGCCGCCTTGATGGCCTGGTAGCTTACCGTGAGTACTGATATCAGGAAAGACAGCAGGCCGGCAATGGCGAATACGTACCAGTGAATGTTTACATGGTACGGATAATCCTGCAGCCATTTGTCCATCATCCACCAGGCAACCGGGCTGGCGATCACAAAAGAGATCATCACCAGTTTCAAAAAGTCTTTCGATAACAAGGCCGTGATACCGGGTATGGAAGCGCCCAGCACTTTCCGGATACCGATCTCCTTGATGCGGTTCTCGGCCATATAGGTTGCGAGACCGAACAAGCCCAGGCAGGAGATGAAAATGGTCAACCCCGCGAAAAGGGCCGCCAGGGTACCTGTGCGTTCCTCGGCCTTGAATTTCCGGCTGTACTCCTCATCAATGAACTTGTATTCGAAGGGATATTCGGGATTGTATTTTTTGAAGATGGCTTCCGCTTTTGTGAGGTTATCCGCGGTACTGTTCGCCGCATTCAGTTTGAAATGAATCACGTTCATCCAGTCGTTGCTGCAACCCTCGATCACCATCGGCTTCGTCGGGTAGTAGGGCGATTGCAGGATGAAATCGTTGATCACTCCCACCACATGATATTCCCTTCCATCGTCTTTCACGATCTGCCCGATGGGATCTTTGAAGTTCATCGCTTTCACCGCCGATTCGTTCAGGATCATACCACTTGAGTCGGTAGGAAATTCTTTCAGGTTGAAATCCCTTCCGCGGGTGATGCGGAAGCCGGCTGTTTTTACGAGTTCTTCATCCGCCACATACCGGTCGAAATCGGTTTTATCCGCCGGATCTTTTCCCACCCATTCAAAACCCCAGGTATCGCTCCAGCCCTGCGTAAGCGGCGAACTGGTTCGGGACACCGAGGTGGCCACTCCCGAAGAAAGCAATTCGTTCTTCACCAGCGGATAGCTTTTGCGCAGTTCGTCGGTAAGGAAATGATAGACCAGGTTATTACGGTCGTAGCCCGTTTCTCTGTTTTGCGCATGATCGATCTGCTGTTTTACAATGCTGGTGCAGATGATGAGAATGATGGCGAAGGTAAATTGGAGCACCACGAGCATTTTACGCGGTGTAACCAGTGCATGCGCCGCCTTGAATGTACCCTTCAGCACTTTCACGGGTTTGAACGATGAAAGAAAGAAAGCCGGGTAGCTGCCCGCCACAATGCCGGTGAATACAATGAAGCCGATGGCGGAAAGCCAGAAATAGATGTTGGCAAAATCAAGGTGCAATTCCTTATCGGTGAGTTTGCCAAAAGCAGGCAGACTCAATTGCACCAGGCCGAGGGCCAGGATACCCGCGATGCAGGCGATCATGATCGATTCGCCGATGAACTGGCCGATGAGCGATCCTTTCTGGGCGCCCACGACTTTCCGGATGCCCACTTCCTTCGCCCGTTTCTCGCTGCGGGCCGTACTCAGGTTCATGAAATTGATGCAGGCGATCAGCAGGATGAACAGGGCGATGACGCCGAAGAGTTTTACAAAATCGATCAGGCCCCCGTCTTCCTTGCCATTGGTAAAACTGGAGTAAAGCCTCCAGCGGCTCGAAGGATAGATGAACATTTCCCAGTTCGGATCTTCGTCTTTCGAGTACCGTACTTTGATTCCTTTGATCTTATCATTGGCCGATGCCATGCTGGCATTCTCTTTCAGCAGTACATAGGTGCGTGTGGAGTTGTTTCCCCAGGAACTGTCGTCTTCTCCCTGGCGTTTCACCAGTTCCCAGTTGGTCAGGAATTCAAACCCGAACCGGCTGTTATTGGGCAGGTCTTTCAGGATACCGGTGACAGTAAAATTATCCTTGTTATCCAGTTTGAGGATCTTTCCCATCGGGTCTTCATCGCCAAAAAGGTTCTTCGCCAGTTTTTCGGTAAGCACGATCGAGTAACCGTCGTTCAGCGCTGTCTGCGGATTTCCTTTCAGCATCGGGAAGGAAAACATCTGCAGGAATCCGGTATCCACCTGGTTGCCGGCAGCGGTGAGTCTTTTTTCGCCGAGGGAGAAAAGGATATTACGCGGCCAGTATACCCGAACGGCCCGTTCCACTTCCGGCACGTCTTTCTCGAGCGTGCGGGCCAGTATTTTGGGTGTGGTGTTCCAGCATTGCAGTTTGCCGCTGAAATGCGCTTTGTTCCAGGCCTCGTAAATACGATCCTTCTTGGCATGGAACTGATCGTAGCTCATCTCATGCTGTATCCACAGCGTGATGAGTATGGCCGCTGCCATGCCAATGGCAAGTCCGGCTATATTGATGAATGAAAATCCCTTGTTGCGTAACAGGTTTCTCCAGGCGACCTTAAAAAAATTCGTCAGCATAGTTCTTCTATTATTCGGTTCTTAAACTTTTAACTGGGTTTACGGTTGCGGCCCGGATGGCCTGGAAGCCGATTGTAATAAAGGCGATCAGCACGGCGCCGGCACCCGCTACGGCGAATACCCACCAGCTGATATCGACCCGGTAAGCGAAATCCTGCAACCATTTATTCATGATATACCAGGCCAGGGGCGATGCGATCACAATGGCTACAAACACGAGTTTCAGGAAATCTTTCGACAGCAGTCCCACGATGCCGCTTACGCTGGCGCCAAGTACTTTCCGTACGCCGATCTCTTTCACCCGCTGTTCGGCGCTGAAAGCGGCCAAACCAAAGAGGCCGAGGCAGCAGATCAGGATCGCGATCATGGTGAAATAACCCACGATACCCGCGAGCCGGTCTTCGGCCTGGTAATTCTTTTGAAATTCCTCATCGAGGAAATTGTATTCGAAGGGTTCGTTGGGGTTTAACCGGTGCCAGCCCTCCCCGATCGAAGAAAGCAATGCCCGCATATCAGCGCCGCGGGTGTGCACCAGCATGTAGTTGAAATTATCCAGGTTGCTGTTGAGCTGGTAACCGTAGGGCGTAATGGGCAGGTGGAGGTCTTCAAAATGAAAATCCTTCACCACGCCAACGATGTCGAAGCCGTATTGCTGGCCCTGGTAATCGAAATATACTTTTTTACCCACCGCATCCTGCGCCGATGGAAACCCGATATCGCGGATGGCTGTTTCGTTGAGCACCATCCGGAAACTGGTATCAGCGGGAAACGCTTCGGAGAACAGGCGGCCGGCAACGGGTTTGATATTGAGTGTTTGCAGGTAACCGGCATCCACCCAGTTCATCCGGGTACGCTTGGCGTCGTTCATGGTTTGTCCTTCTTTATAGAGGAGGTTATCGCTTGGGTTGAAAACGCCCGGGTTGAACAGGGATGCGCCCACATTGGTAACGCCTGGCAGTTTCGCCAGTTCATTTTTCAGGGATGGATACATCTGTTTGGCTGTTGCGCTGCGAAGCGGAATAACGACCTGCTGGTCTTTATCGAAACCCAGGTCGGCCGAGCGCAGGTAACGCATCTGGCTGGCAATAACCACCGAGGAAATGATGAGGGCCACCGATATCACAAACTGGAAAACGACCAGCCCCTTGCGCAGCGAAACCGCGGCGAGCGAATTGCTGAAGCGGCCTTTGAGTACTTTAACCGGCCGGAAAGAAGACAGGTAGAAAGCCGGGTAGATGCCCGCAACAATACCGGTAATAACCGATAATGCCAGGAAGGCGATGATGCTGATCGTGTTTTGCGAGAATGACAAGCTGAGTTCTTTGCCAGCCAGTTTATTGAATGCCGGCAGGAGAAGCCAAACAAGTGCGAACGCAAACACGAAAGCAATGAGGCTCATAAAAACCGATTCGCCGAGGAACTGGCGCACCAGGGCGCTTTTTTCGGCACCCAGCACTTTGCGGATACCCACTTCGGCGCTTCGTTTCGAAGAACGGGCGGTGCTCAGGTTCATGAAATTGATGCAGGCGATCAGCAGGGTGAACAACGCGATCGAAGTGAGTATGTACAGGTATGTTACACTGCCGGGCGGTGTAACGTTCTGGTTCATGCCCGAATACAGGTGAATATCCGTAAGCTTCGTGAGAAACTGTTTTTTATAGAAACCCTGCGCTTTCAGGTCTTTGCCGGCATACTTATCAATGAAGGCGGGGAATTTGGCCTGCAGCGCCGCTACATCCGTACCGGGCTTCAACTGCAGGTAGGTAAAGAACATGTTGTTGTTGGCAAAATTAGTGGCCATCCGGTTTGCCAATTGCTCGATCTCCCCTCCTTTGAACGACAAAAAGAATCGTGCATCGATATGCGAAGGTTTGGAAACAGGGCGGAATACACCGGTGACCATAAAATCGTAGTCGCCATTGGTACCACTGCTGATGTGCAGCAGCTTATTGAGGGCCGGTTGGTTGCCGAATATTTTCCGGGCGATCTCTTCACTCAGTACCACGGTCCGGGGTTCGTTGAGCGCCGTTGCCGGGTTTCCTTCCAGGAAGTCGTAGGTAAATACCCGGAAGAAAGCGGAGTCGGCGATATACCCCTTCGTTTCGTAGAATGATTGCGGCGCCGCATTCTTTTCGTTGTACTGAAGCAAGGTCTTGTCTTCGTTGAATAAGGCGAGTAACCGGGTTGTCTGTTTGATCTCGGGATATTCGAACTGCATGGCCTGCGCCACCGGCGCCGGGGTACCCGACATCTTGGTTTCTTTTCCCTCCCGGATAAAATTGGTACCCAGCTGGTAGATATCGGCGGCGTGTTTATGATATTTATCGTAGCTGATCTCGTTGCGTATATAGAGTGTGATCAGCATGCAGCAGGCCAGTCCGGCAGCGAGACCGAAAATATTGATGAAAGAAAAAACCTTGTTTTTCCGAAGGTTGTTCCAGGCAATTTTAAAATAGGTTCGTATCATGGCGTGCACATTAATTATTTAATCGTTCCGTGTTGTTGAATCGCGACTTGCGAACGCTGTATCATTCCGTTCGTAAACTCTTCACCGGGTTGGCCACAGCGGCTTTGATCGCCTGGAAACTCACGGTTAGCAGGGCGATGAGCAGCGCTGCAATGCCGGCTGCCGCGAATACCCAGGGGCTGATGCTGACACGATACGCGAAATCCTGCAGCCATTTGTTCATGGCCCACCAGGCCAGCGGGAATGCCGGAACAGCCGCGATGGCAACCAGCAGCAGGAAATCTTTGGATAACATGGCCGCTACATTGCTTACCGATGCGCCCAGCACTTTGCGGATGCCGATCTCCTTGGTGCGTTGCTCGGCCATATAGGTTGCCAGTCCGAACAAACCCAGGCAGGCGATCAGGATGGCCAGCGACGAAAACACCAGTGCGATGGTTCCTGCCCGCTGTTCGCTGCGGTACATATCATTGTACGAGTCGCTCATGAAGCGGTAGCTGAAGGGCATACCCGGCGCCATGGATTTCCACGCTTTTTCTATCTGGCTGATCAGGCTCCTGGAGTCCGCGGCATCAATCTTAAAAGAAGCGAGGCTGGCGAAATCACCCAGGCGCAGGTTAAGCGGACCTAACTTCTGGTGCAATGATTCATAGTGAAAATCTTTGATCACGCCGATGATCGTAGCCGACCTTACCGGGTCGCCGGGGTTCTGGCCCGCGCCATAGAGTTGTTTGCCGATCGGATCTTCCCATCCCAGCATTTTGGCGGTGGTTTCGGTAATGATGATTGAAGAGGAATCGGCATAGTCTTTCGAAAAATTCCGTCCCTTCACCAATTCCATACCCATGGTATTGATGTAATCGTAGTCAACGGCCCAGGTCTGCATATCGATCCCGCTCTCGGTACTCAATACGGCTTCTTTCGAAAAGGTAAAATCACTGCGTGATGAATTACTCACCGGCAGGTACGAGCTGAGGGTGCCTGTTTTCACGCCTTTCATATTCAGCACTTCGTTCTTGAATGGCTGGAGATTTTTGTTCAGCGCATCCACGCCGTTAATGATGAGCACCTGGTCTTTGTTGAATCCCAGTTTGGTTGTTTGAATGAAATTGAGCTGGTTGTACACCACGATGGTGCCGATGATGAGTAAGATTGAAGTGGCGAACTGGAATACGACCAGCCCGTTACGCAGGTTGCTTTTCCGGAAACCGGTGGCGATGGTACCTTTCAAAACAGCGATCGGCCTGAACCGGGAAAGGTACAAGGCCGGGTAGCTGCCTGCCAGCAATCCCACTACAAAGGGAAGCAGGACCAGGTAGGGAAGCAGGTGAATACCCAGGAGGTCTTTCAGGGAAAGCGCCTTGGCGGCAATACTGTTGAACACCGGAAGCGCCAGGTAACAGATCGTGAGGCCGATGAGCATCGAAATCACCGCTGTAACCGTGGACTCCACGAGGAACTGGGCGATCAGTGTTTTTCGTTCGGTGCCCAGTACTTTACGGATGCCTACTTCCTTTGCCCGCTTGGTACTGCGTGCGGTACTCAGGTTCATGAAATTGATGCAGGCCAGCACGAGTATGAAAATGGCGACGGCCGAAAAGATGTATACATATTGAATGCTCCCCGGCGGCGTAAGTTCAAAATTGAAATCGCTGTACAGGTGGATCCTGGTAAGGGGGATCATGCTGTACTCGAGTTTGTTGCCCGATTTCTTAAACTCTTCCATGCTGGAAACCTTGATGAATTGCCGGGCATAGGGCAGCACGTATTTTTCGATGTAGGTATCAAAATTACGGGCGAAGGCTTTTGCGTCGGTACCGGGTTTCAGCAAGAGGTAGGTATTGAAATTATGACTGGTAAGCTGCCCCCACTGGTAATCCACGTTCTTCATCGAAAAGATGAAATCGAAGTTGAAATGCGTTTCTTTCGGGATGTCGTTGATAACGGCTGTTATCCGGTACGGGGTGGTGGTTTCTCCGGTCTTTACCTCCACGCTCTTTCCCAGCACATCGATGTTACCGAAATATTTCCGGGCGGTCGACTCGGTTACCACAACCGTATTGGGTTCGTTCAGCGCATTTTTGGTATCGCCGCTGATGGCGGGCAGGGCGAATACGGAAAAGAAGGTTGAATCGGCATTCGCCACCCGCTCTTCGTTGATGTACTCGTTTCCTTTACGGATGAGTTTGCTTCCGTCGTTTGAATAGATGCGGGTGTATTCTTCCACCTGGGGATAATCCTTCTTCAGCAGTTCACCCATCATGTCCGAGGTTTGGGTCATGTGCAGATCGCCGCCGCCGAAACGTATGTCGGAGTTAATCCGGTAGATCCTGTCGGCATTTTTAAAATGCCGGTCGTAACTCAGTTCATCGGTCACGTAGAGTGCGATCAGCAGGCAGGTGGCGAGGCCAATGGCCAGTCCAAAGATGTTGATGGCGCTGTATCCTTTGTTTTTCCAAAGGTTGCGAAGGGCTACTTTCAAATAGTTTTTAAACATGGCTATAGTTTAAGTCGGTGAGTGCCTTCGGTTCTCTCGGTATATTGGTCCTGGATCAGAGCATGATGTTCTCGATCACGGTCTGTCCGTCGAGCATGCGTATGATGCGGTGGCTGTAACGGGCATCGTGTTCGGAGTGCGTTACCATCACCACGGTGGTACCTTTTTCATTCAGGTCGGTGAGCATCTGCATCACTTCGTTACCATTCGATGAATCGAGGTTACCGGTGGGCTCATCCGCCAGGATCAGTTTGGGGTTATTCACCACGGCGCGGGCCACGGCCACACGCTGCTGCTGGCCACCCGATAGTTGCTGCGGGTAGTGGTTGCGGCGGTGCATGATCTGCATCTTATCAAGTACTTCTTCCACCCGCTTCTTCCGGTCAGACGCTTTCACGCCGGTATAGATCAGGGGCAGTTCCACATTTTCGAACACCGTCAGTTCATCGATCAGGTTGAAACTCTGGAAGACAAAACCGATGTTCCGTTTGCGGAGGTCGGCCCGTTTGCGTTCATTGAAATGAGCCACTTCCGTTCCGTTGAAAACAAAACTGCCCGCATCGGGATCGTCGAGCAATCCAAGAATGTTCAGCAAGGTGGATTTGCCACAACCCGAAGGGCCCATGATGGCAACGAATTCTCCTTCCTTAACTTCCATGGAGAGCTTGTTAAGGGCAACCGTTTCCACTTCTTCGGTACGGTATATCTTCTCTAAGTTGGTGATCTTGATCATAGCTATCTTTTTACGGTTTGTTTAGTATTGAGCAAACGGGTTCATGAATTTATCAGGCATCCCGGCGCCATCCTGGATGGCTTCGGCCTGGAGTTTCACCTTCCGGCAATCCCGTACACCGGCCGCTGCCGCTTTTTTGCCACAGGCTTTCACGTCATTTTCCCGCAGGGAAAGAATGAACAAGGTTGAAAAGGAGATCAACACCAGGAACAGGAATTGCTTTTTCATACTTGTCGTTTTATGATGATGAATGTCTACTCTTTCTTAAGTACCAGCTCCTGCATGGTGCCATAGTTCTCGTAGCTCGACGTTACTACTTTATCGCCCGGCTTCAGTCCCTGCAGGATCTCATAATAATCGGGATTCTGACGGCCAAGCTGGATTTCTGTCTTGTACGCCACCGTTCCGCTCTCATTCAGTTTGAAAATCCAGTTACCACCTGTTTGCTGGTAGAACCCGCCTTTCGGCAGCAGGAGGGCCTGCGTTTCGTCGCTCAGCGCCAGGCGTATCTGCAGGGTTTGCCCGCGGCGGATTCCCTGCGGGATTGTATCGTTGAACTCCATATCCACCTGGAACCGTCCATTGGTTACCTGGGTATACACTTTTTTAATATTCAGTTTGAAGCTTTTGCCGGCAACGGTGCATTCGCCTACCAGCCCGGTGAATATGCGGGAGATATAATGCTCATCCACATCCACCCGTACTTTAAATCCATCCATCACGTCGATCTGGCCCAGGCGCTCGCCCTTGTTCTTGGATTGACCGATCTCCGCATCGAGCGATGTAAGCTGGCCGTCGATCGGCGCCCGAACGATCAGGTCTCCCACTTTTTTACGCATCACTTCCAGCGCATTCTGGGTGCGGCCAAAGGATTGCCTGGCCTGGTCCTGCTCCTGGCGTGTGGAAAGCGAATCCTTACGCAGAACCTCTTCCGCCAGTTTTTTCTTTTGCAACTGGTAGTTATAGTTATTCTCGGATTGCTTGAATTCCTGCGAACCGATCACTTTCTGCTCGTACAGTTTTTTGTTCAGCTTGTATATACGTTCTGCTTCTTTGAACGAATTGTCGACATCGGTAAGCTGGTTCAGTTTGCCGATCGTATTCTGCTGGGCGGCATTGCGGGATATCTGCATCTGGGTGAGCAGGTTGAACACAGATGTTTCCTGGTTCACCAGGCTCAGCTCCAGGTCGGTGTTGCTGAGGCGGAGAATGGGTTGTCCCTTCTTCATGATGGTTCCGTCTTCCACGAACTTCTCTTCTACCCGGCCACCTTCGAGCGCATCGAGGTAGATGGTTGTTTTCGGTAGCACAACGCCGTTCACCGGTATGAATTCCTGGAAAGATCCTTTTTTGATTTCCTGGATGGATATCCTGTCGGTATTAACATTGAGCCGGGATTTACCGGAAGTAAAGTACCAGCTGGCGGCAATCAGGCAAATAATACCCGCGATGCCCGCGATGAGCATGATCTTCTTTTTACCGATTCCTTTTTTCGCAATAACTCGATCCATGGATTCTATGTTTTGGTTCCGCCGGCTGTATATATATTATATGTTGGTACGGCCGGGTGAATGTTGTCTTACAATGCTGTGCCAGAAGGTATCATTCTGATTTTCATGGCGTTAGAATTTACTGACGCTAAAAACTGTTCGGTTTTGATACAGTTTGTGTCCGCTAACGATACACCGGGTCTTACAGGAATCTCCGGAGCACCCGTGCACGTTTGCGGCGCTGGATATCCCAGAGCTCGGCCGAACTCAGAACACGTTTGTCGGAACGAAGATGATCCGTCGCGAGTGTTTCTTTTACTTCGGTGGTGAGTTGTACCAGTTCCGTTTCATGGAGCGGAGCGAGTAACCGGTTTGATTGCATTTTCATGGCTATACTTTTTATTGATGATTGATTTATTTTTTCTGCTACCCTTTATGCAACGCTGTGCCAAAACCTAACAGGCTGTTTTTCAATACCACGTAAAAAAACCAACCCGGAAACTGTTCGCTTTCGATACAGTTCGTATCCGCTTTTGATACAGTTTTACCAGCGGTGATTTTTTTTCTTCGCTTCGCTGAATAAATGAGTTGAAATATGGTATACTTGCGGAAGATTACTGCAACACATGCTCCTTAAGAATGCCCGCATACTGGTGATAGACGATGATACCGATGTTTTAACAGCGGTGAAACTGCTGCTGAAGACCGAGGCCAAGGAAGTGGTGACGGAAAAGAACCCGGAATTGCTTCAGTCGCTGATCAGCTCCACCCCGTTTGATATCATGCTGCTCGATATGAACTTTAAAAGCAGCATCAACACCGGCAATGAAGGCATCTACTGGCTGAAGAAAGTGAAGGAGCTGAATGAAAATATTTCCGTGATCATGATCACGGCCTACGGCGATATCGACCTGGCCGTTCGTTCGCTGAAGGAAGGCGCTTCCGACTTCATCGTAAAACCCTGGCACAACGAAAAACTGCTGGAAGCCATCAAAGGCATTCTCCGGTCGAAAGAGCGAAGCGCTTCCGGTACGATGCAAACCGCTCCTTCCATCGGGAAGGAGATGATCGGCGAATCGGATGTAATGAAGGATATCTTCCTTAAAATAGAAAAGGTGGCGCCCACCGACGCGAATATTTTCATCCTGGGCGAAAACGGAACCGGCAAGGACCTGATCGCGAAAGCCATTCATGAGCATTCCCTGCGTAAAGACAAACCCTTTGTGAAGGTGGATGTGGGCGCCCTTACGGAAACACTTTTCGAAAGCGAGTTATTCGGCCATAAGAAGGGATCCTTCACCGGCGCGGGCGAAGAGCGGGAAGGACGCTTTGAAGCGGCGAACGGCGGCACCCTCTTCCTGGATGAGATCGGCAACATCTCCATGCAGCAACAGGCGAAACTGCTGAGCGTATTGCAGAACCGGCAGGTTTCCCGCGTGGGAAGCAACGAACTGGTGAACATCGATATCCGCCTGATCTGCGCCACCAACCTGCCCCTGGTGGAACTGGCCAATGAGAACCGGTTCCGGAAAGACCTGATCTACCGGATCAATACCGTAGAGATCGTGGTGCCCCCGTTACGCAAACGCGAAGGCGATATCATTTTGCTGGCGAAGCATTTCGCCCGGACCTACGCTGCCAAATACCTCAAGCCAACCCCGGAATTCGACGCGAAGGCCATCGAGAAACTAAAGCAATATAATTTTCCCGGCAATGTGCGGGAGCTTCAGTATACTATGGAGCGTGCGGTGATCATGATGGAAGGCGATGTACTGTCGGCCACCGACCTCATCTTTTCGCCGATCGAAACCGCCGTGCAGGAACACAACGAGCCCAAAGACATGAACCTCGGTGTGGTGGAGAAGAACACCATCCTGCGGGTGATCGAGAAACACCATGGAAATATCTCGAAAGCCGCCAAGGAACTGGGCATCACCCGAACGGCATTGTACCGCCGATTAAGTAAATATGACATTTAAAAACTACGATTGGAACCTGGTTACCCGGATCGCCCTGCTCTTTGTAACACTGAGCGCTTCGGCCTTCCTGCTGGCCCAGGGTATCTACCTGGCCATGGGTGTTGTATTGGTGGTGGTGATCGTGCAGGTTTCCGACCTGTACCGCTTCACCAACAAGAGCAAGGAAGAGCTGGAACAGTTTGTGGAGTCGGTGCATTACCGCGATTTCTCCCGGCATTTCGATGAAAAAAACGCCCCGGTGGCCGTACAACCGATGCGCAAGGGATTCAACGAGATCAACAGCACATTCAAGATCATCACCAAGGAACGGGAAACCCAATACCAATACCTGCAGAAGATACTCGAACTTGTAGACACCGGCATCATATCGTACGACAGCAAGGATGGCGATGTGATGTGGATGAACGAATCGTTCAAAAAACTGCTGAGCATACCCTACCTGAAAACCATTCACTCGCTCGAAAAACGCGACCCGGCCCTTTACGAAGAGATCAACACGGTGAAACCGGGCGAAACAAAGGTATCCTCCTTCACCACGGATAAGAATACATTTAAGGTATTGCTTTCCGCCACCGCTTTCCAGACAGAAGGAAAGGTATACAAGCTGGTGGCTTTCCAGAACATCAACGAAGCCCTGGACGAAACGGAATCAAAAGCCTGGCAAAAACTGCTTAGCGTGATGACGCATGAGATCATGAATTCGATAGCGCCGATCTCTTCGCTGGCCGAAACACTGAAAAACAGGTTGCAGGCCTCGATCAAGGACCTGAACAATAATTCCGGTTCGCTCGACGACCTGGAACTGGGCATCGATACGATCAAACGCCGGAGCGAAGGTTTGCTGCGTTTTGCCGAAACCTACCGCAACCTCAATAAGATCACCAACCCAAACCTGAAAAAGATCTATGTGCGGGATATGTTTGAGAACCTGCACCGGTTGATGGAACCCACGTTCAAACAGAAGCGCATCGAACTGGAGATCATATTGAAAGACCCCGAGCTGATGCTCGAGGCCGATACCGGCCTCATCGAACAGGTATTGATCAACCTCGTACTGAACGCCGCCGAAGCGGTGAAGGAAGCTGCCAGTCCACGCATCCAGCTTTCCGCCTACATCACGCCGCAGAACAAGGTTGTGATCAAAGTGGCCGACAACGGCATCGGCATTCCGCCCGATATCCTGGACAAGATCTTCATCCCCTTCTTCAGTACCCGCAAAACAGGCAGTGGCATCGGCCTCAGCCTCTGCAAGCAGATCATGATGCTGCACAAAGGCACCATCAAAGTGCAGAGCGTGCCCGGAGAGGGAACCGCTTTTTCGCTTTTTTTCTGAGGTATTTATCTTACCCGGCAATCGTTATTATCCGCAGCCCCACAAAAAAGAGGCTTACCACTCTACTGCACGATTACCGCTTTTCTTTTATACAAATTGGGATAAAAGTCAAATGCACGACAATCGGTCCGAACCCAAAAACGCATTTTACGCCAATTACTTAACTTTATAGAACAGCATTCCGCACAGCATTATGGGAAAACCAGGTTTGAAATCTACAGAACCGGATAAGGATTTGCTCCTTTTCCATTTCTCCCTGGAGAACCTCCACGAGGCTGTATTCATGATCGACTCCCGGTCAAACATCTTCCAGGTAAATGCCATGGCCTGCCAGATGACAGGTTACATAAAAGAAGAGCTCACTACAATGACCATGGCCGATATCAACCCTGCTCAACCGGTGCAGGATTTCGAACGCTTCTGGAAAAAGCTGAAGCGGGCCCGGAAACTCTCCTTCGATTCGCAGCACCGTCATAAGAATGGTCACCTGTATGATGTAGAAATCACGGAAAACTATATTGAATACAACGGGGAAGAATATTCCTGCAGCATCGTACGGGACATATCCCTCAAAAAACGGGAGGAGGAACTGCTGCGCACGGTCTCTGAAGCAACTTCCAATGTCACGGGCAAGGATTTCCTGGTTGAGCTCAGCCGGAATGTATGCCGGGTGATGGGAATGAAGTACTGCTTTGTAGCCGAATGTGCCGATAAGGAAAAGACACGTTTCCGCACGATTGTATTCACCGACGGGGAAAAGGTGATGGATAATTTTGAATATGCCGCCAAAGATTCCGCCTGCCAGATGATGCTGAAGGGCGAACCCTACTTCCTCTCGGAAGGCGCTCATAAACTATACAAGGGGGCCGTGGGGATCGAATCCTATATCGGAGCTCCCATCATCAGCAATGTAAATGGCGAAGTGATCGGTCATATCGCCGCCAGCGATACCAGGCCCATCAGCAATGAAAAGAATCTTACCGCTATCCTGAAGATTTTCGCCGCACGTATCGGCGCCGAAATGGTACGGATGAAAGCCGAAGAAGAACGAAAGAAGGAAAGCGAATTGCTGCGTACGGTATCCGAAGCCACGTCGGGCCTGGTAGGACAGGACTTTTTTGAAGCCCTGACCCAATATGTAACGATCTCCCTGGGTGTAAAGACCTGTATCATTACAGAATGTACCGACGTAGACCGGACCCGGGTGCGAACGCTTGCCTACACCAAAGACAGCAACCTGAAAGAAAATATAGAATATGATATTGAGGGTACGCCCTGCAAACTCGTAATGTCTGGCAAGGGTTCCGACGTCTTTATTCCATCGGGTGTCGACGCTTCGTATCCGAAAGAAGCCGGATACGATTCGTACGTAGCGGTACCCATTTACAATTCCTCGAACACCGAAGTGATCGGCCATATCGCCGCGCTGGATGATAAGCCGATGAGCGACGATAAGAACCAGACCTCGATCCTGAAGATTTTTGCCGCCCGTGCAGGCGCGGAGATCGACCGGATAAAAGCGGAAGAGAAATTAAAACTTGCCAACATCGAACTGGAATCGCTTCTGTCAGAAAGCGAACAACGCTACCGCGATCTGTTTGAAGAAGCCCCGATCGCCTATGTGCATGAAGGTCTCGATTCAAAATTCATCAAAGCGAACCGGGCCGCCCTGAACATATTGGGTGTACGGCCCGACGAAGTTCCCAACATGTACGGACGGAGCCTGGTGCCGGATACCCCGGAAGCGCAGAAGCGGCTGAAAGACGCGTTTGATTCCGTAGGCAGGGGAACCGACACCCGCGGTGTGGTGCTGGAGCTGAGGCGTAAGGACAATGGACAACCGATATGGATCCAATGGTGGTCGAACCCGGATGTCGGCGGTCAGTTTACCCGTACCATGTTCGTCGACATTACCGACAAAGTAATGATGGAGCAGGAACAGGCAAGGCTGCAGGCCCAGAACCAATACCTGCAGGAAGAGATCAAACACAACCACAACTTCGACGAAATCGTAAGCAAGAGCCGGAATTTCCATAAGGTTTTGCAGCAGGTGGAACAGGTGGCTTCCACCAACTCGACGGTACTTATCATGGGAGAAAGCGGCACCGGTAAAGAATTATTGGCAAGGGCGGTTCACAACATCAGCAACCGGAGCAAGCGCCCGCTGGTTAAAGTGAATTGCGCAACCCTTCCGGCCAACCTCATCGAAAGCGAGTTATTTGGTCATGAGAAAGGCGCTTTCACCGGTGCCATGGAAAGAAAGATCGGGCGTTTTGAACTCGCCGATGGAGGAACTATATTCCTCGATGAGATCGGTGAACTGCCGATCGAACTGCAGGCCAAACTGCTGCGTGTATTACAGGAAGGAGAGTTTGAACGGCTTGGCAACCCCCGGACGATGAAAGTAAATGTACGGGTGATCGCCGCCACCAACAGAAATCTTGAACAGGCCATCGATAAAAAGGAATTCAGGGAAGACCTGTATTACCGGTTGAATGTATTCCCCATTACCTGTCCGCCCTTACGGGAACGCAAGGAAGATATCCCCTTGCTGGTAAAACACTTTTTGCAAAAACATGAACCCCGGATCGGCAAAAAGGTGAACGCTGTTTCCGCCAAAGTAATGGATGCGCTTACCGGGTACGACTGGCCGGGCAATATCCGCGAGCTGGAGAACCTGATCGAACGTGCCATGATCCTATGCCCGGGCGAAACACTGGAACCCGGGCCCTGGCTGCCCACCGTTAAAGCAGGCACCAGCATAACCGGCAAAAGCACGCCTCAAAAATTAACCGACCTCGAGAAAGAGCACATACTTGAAGTCTTAGAAAAAACAAACTGGAAAGTAAGCGGCGAGAAGGGAGCCGCCAAAATTCTCGGACTGAATCCAACCACGCTGGAAGCCAGGATGAAAAAACTGGGCATTAAGCGGAAATCGTAACGCAATAACCGGCTTGAAGAAAACACATTTCACATTCGGTATCGATTGTAACCGTATGCTTAGGCAGTTAGCCAACAAGTTTCCTCACAGATTCCATCCCGGGAAATAATCAGGCCGTATACCAGCCAATGCTTAATGGAAGATTTTTTGCCAGTTTGCATCGGCCTTTGCCTTCAGGGCCGCCTCATTTTTATTCCAGGATTTAAGGGTATTATTGAAAAAGCGGTTGTAAAACAGGTAGAGTTTTCCTCCAACAATCTTAAATGTCTCGGGGTCGATCTCCACTTTAGATCCGTCGTTCCCCATGGCATAGGCGCACCATCCCCCATACTGGGGCTCGTAGGCCGCCGGGTTCTTCTTGAAAGCTTCTTTATTCTCCGCGGTAGAGAAATAATAATTGACGCCCTGGTGATATACAACACCGATGTCTTTTTTCCCCTTTACCGCCTTACCAATGGTAAAATAGGCAACCGGGTCGTATCCCTGTATACCAACACCCTCATCGAGGTTAAATTGTTTTTTCCGGTTCACGGATGCATCCTGCGCAAATGCGGGAATCATACTTATACTCAATGCCAGGAAGGTGAAAAGATTTTTTAAACGCATAATCATTGATTTTACAATACAAAGGTAGGCACTGATCCGGCCGCCTGTTGTCTCGCAGATGACATTACCAACCCATTTATCCACCTTCCCATTCCCATAAAACAAGCTCCCAACCGGTTGGGAAATTCCCAACGGATTGGGAAAAAGAATTTCAGTCATTTGAAAAAACACCCGATACGGAAAAAACTTTTTATCCAGTATGGGCGCGGGTTTCAGGGCGAATACGAACTACAGAAAAATATTCTGGCACACCGGTTGGCTACATCCGGACACTCAATTGAAAAAAAGAATGAGCAAGATGATTACGAAAAACAATTTTAAGAAAGAAGTAGCCGAAAGCAGTTTTCTTTCCCTTGTACACTTTACCACCGAATGGAATGGCGCCTCACAGATTGTATCCATGATGTATGAAGACGTGGCAAACGCCTACAAAGGTGTCGTCAATTTTCACACCGTGGATTATGAAACGGAAAAAGCGCTTGGCCGGGAATATGGGGTCATGGAGATTCCGACCATACTGTTCTTCAAATCCGGTCAGCTGATCGACCATGCCGTAGGGCTGATACCCAAAAACATACTGATTGCAAAAATCGAGACCGCATTATCCAAATAATTTCTTATCACACTACTAAAAGACAAATTATGAACAACGAACTGAAGTATGTTTACCTGAAAAGCCACCCGCTTTTCGCGAACATGTCGGAAAAACAAATTGCCGAAGCCAGCGAACTGGCGAAGGTAAAGACTGTCTACCGTGGTGAAACCTTCGACTATGGAGCCTCCGGTTACAGTAAAGTATACCTCCTCATCAAGGGAAAGATCAAGATTACGCTTTGCGATGAGCTGGACAACGAATTGATCAAGGATATCCTCACGGCGCCCGATATCTTCGGCGATCTCAGCCTCGACGGGCGTCCATCCGCCGATGAATTTGCGCAGGCGCTCATGGCCAATACCGTTGTGTGCTATTTCACCGTAGGCGATTTTAAAAAACTGATGCAGGAAAACACCACCCTGGCACTGAACTATGCCAACACGGTAAATCACAAATTACAGAAACTGGAGACCCGGCATTCTGACCTGGTATTCCACGACGCCAAATCGAGATTGATCCGCTTCATCAAGAATTGGGCAAGAACCGACGGCAACCGCATCGGCGACAAGATCATACTCAACAATTATCTTACCCACAGCGATATCGCCGGCGTTATTGCCACTTCCCGGCAGAGTGTCAATGTACTGTTCAATGAACTGCGTGATTCGGGCATGCTGGCCTACGACCGGAAAAAGATCCAGTTGAATGACCTGATTGCCTGGAATTAAACGGCGCTGTCATTAACCCGACAATGATTTTAGTAACCCACTGATACTTTTACATAAAAAATGAAACGAAAATTACAAGACCAGGTGGCCATCATCACCGGAGCCAGCAGCGGCATCGGGGCAGGATGCGCCAAAGAAATGGCCAAAGAAGGCGCCAACGTAATCGTGAACTACCCCGTTGCACAGGCCAGGGAAATGGCTGAAAAAGTGGTTGAAGAGATTGTGGCGAACGGCGGAAGAGCCATGGCCTATAAATGCGACGTAAGCAACGAAGAGGAAGTAAAGGAGATGTTCGCAGGTGTGATCAATGAATTCGGAACGGTTGATATCCTCATCAACAACGCCGGGCTTCAGAAAGACGCTCCCTTTACCGAGATGACGCTTGATCAGTGGAATTATGTGCTGAACGTGAACCTTACCGGTCAGTTCCTGTGCGCCCGTGAAGCCGTGAAGGAATTCCTGCGTCGGGGTGTGAACGGAAAATCCAAAAGCGCCGGTAAGATCATCTGCATGAGCAGTGTACACGAAGTGATTCCCTGGGCGGGCCATGCCAATTACGCGGCCAGCAAAGGCGGTGTCATGCTTATGATGAAGACCATCGCACAGGAATTCGCTCCCAGGAAGATCCGCATCAACAGCATTGCCCCGGGAGCCATCGCCACCCCCATCAATCATGATGCATGGGATACACAGGCGCATTTACAGGAATTACTGAAACTGATTCCGCAAAAAAGAGTGGGCCAGGTGGAGGATATCGGCAAAGCAGCCGTATGGCTGGCCAGCGATGACGCGGATTACGTGAACGGCACAACCCTGTTCGTGGATGGCGGAATGACCCTGTACCCGGGCTTCGAAGACAATGGGTAATCATCTTTCTTAACATCTTAACCATATAGCCATGAAATCGATCTGCCTGACAGCATTCTCTTTTTTGCTGTTCACCACATCCATCGCCCAGGCAGTTACCGTACTGAACGACAGTACCGAACTGCAGCAATTTGAAGATGGCCAGGTACTGAAAGTGAGTTACCGGCTGAACGGGGCGCCGATATCCCTGAAGGATAAAACAAAACTGCTGGAGCAGGATGTTTATCTGAAACAGGAATTCAATATCCGGAACCTGAATAACGAGGTGGTGGGTGAAATAAATATCATCGACGACGAACGTACGATCCCTCCCGCCAAAGAGGAACCCGTTGAACACGCTTCGACAATCGATATATTCAAGGAACCTGTCGGAAAGCCGTTTCCCCAATTCGCATGGACAGATATCCATGGCAACAAACTATCCCGGGAAAGCCTGAAAGGAAAAGTGGTGGTGCTCAACTTCTGGTACACCACCTGCGGCCCCTGTATTGCCGAAATACCGTTGCTGAATGAACTGGTGGCGGCGTATGCTGGAAAAAATGTGGTATTCCTTGCAGCCGCCTGGAATAGCCAGGAACAACTGGCTAAGTTCTTTCAGAAATACCCCTTCAGGTATCGGCAGGCCGCCTCCATCGATCCTACCCGGATATTCAACCCCATGCCGGGCTGGCCCATCCACATCGTACTCGACGGCAATGGCATCATACGCTTTGCCGTACTGGGCAAGCAACCCGGCATCGAGAAAAAGATCGCCGATATCATCGATGCTTCACTGAACGATTCCAAACTACCATAAAGCAATTCAATGAATACCGAACAACAGAGGCTGCAGCAGGCTGCCTGGAAAAAATGGGGACCCTACCTGAGCGAACGTCAGTGGGGAACCGTGCGGGAAGATTACAGCGAACACGGGAATGCCTGGGAATATTTCCCGCATGATCACGCCCGGAGCCGGGTATACCGCTGGGGTGAAGACGGCATCGCGGGTATCAGCGACGACAGGCAGCATATCTGTTTCGCCCTTGCCTTGTGGAACGGGAAAGACCCGATCCTGAAAGAACGTCTCTTCGGACTAACAGGCAATGAAGGAAATCATGGAGAAGACGTGAAGGAGCTGTACTATTATCTCGACAGTACGCCCACGCATTCGTACATGAAACACCTGTACAAGTACCCGCAAGCCGAATTCCCGTACGCCGATCTTGTTCATACGAACAGGAACCGCTCCAAACAGGAAGGAGAATACGAACTGCTTGACACAGGCATATTCAACGATGGCAGATACTTTGACGTGTTCACTGAATACGCCAAGAACGACGCGGAAGATATCTGCATACGTATAACCATCTGCAACCGCGGCAACACCGACTCTTACCTCGCCCTCCTCCCCACGCTCTGGCTGAGGAATACCTGGAGTTTTGATTTGCTGAATGAGAAACCGGGTATGTATCTCAGGGAGCTGAATACCATGCATGGGGAAGTGAAGATTGATCATCCCCTTGCTGAAAATTATCACTTCTACTTTGAAAAACCGGTCCGTACCCTATTTACAGAAAACGAAACGAATACCGAACGGCTCTATAAACAACCCAATACTTCTCCCTATGTAAAAGACGCGTTTCATACCGCCGTACAGCAAAATGATTTTACCTGGCTGGAAGAGAAAAAGCAGGGAACGAAATTCGCCCCGATGTATGAGTACCAGGTAAAAGCCGGCGCATCGGTTGTGGTCAGACTCCGGCTCAGCAAAAACCCCATCGCTCACAATCCGTTCAGAAACACATTCGACCAGGTATTCGCTGAACGAAGGAAAGAAGCGGATGATTTTTATGAGTCGATTGGTAAAGCCACCAACGACGATCTCCGCAACATCCAGCGGCAGGCCTTTGCCGGCATGATGTGGAGCAAGCAATATTACCATATAGATATACCACGCTGGCTCAGCGGCGACCCCGGTCAGCCCGCTCCCCCGCAAAACAGGAAGACCGGACGCAACCACCAGTGGCAAACGCTCAACAATGAAGACATTATTTCCATGCCCGATAAATGGGAATATCCCTGGTATGCCGCCTGGGACCTGGCATTTCATTGCGTGCCGATTGCAATGATTGATCCGCAGTTCGCCAAAGACCAACTGATCCTCTTCCTGCGGGAATGGTATATGCACCCAAACGGGCAGTTGCCCGCCTACGAATGGGCGTTCGGGGATGTAAACCCGCCTGTGCACGCGTGGAGCTGCCTGCAGGTTTATAAAATTGATAAGGAAAAGAATGGTACCGGGGATATTCATTTCCTGAAGCGGGTATTTCAAAAACTGCTCATCAACTTTACCTGGTGGGTGAACCGCAAAGACGCGAAGGGAAATAATGTGTTTGAAGGAGGATTCCTCGGACTCGATAATATCGGTGTATTCGACCGGAGCAGCGCCATACCCGGTGGAGGTAAACTCGAACAGGCCGACGGCACCAGCTGGATGGCCATGTATTCGCTCAACATGCTGGAGATGGCCCTTGAAATTGCGCAATATGACGACAGTTATGAAGACGTGACGACAAAATTCTTTGAGCACTTTGTGTACATAGCCGAATCACTGAATAAAATGGGCGCCGACTGGACCGGGAGCTGGGATGATGAAGAAGGATTTTTCTATGATGTGCTCGAATTACCCGGTGGGAAATACATCCCCCTGAAAGTACGAAGCCTGGTTGGCTTATCAACACTTTTCGCCGTTTTGGTATTGAAGAAAGAACTGCTCGGGAAAGTGCCGGATTTTCATAACCGGCTGAAATGGTTTCAGCAATACCGGGAGCAGAACAACCAATACCTGGTGATCGAGGAACTCAATGATCACGACGATATCCTGCTTTCCCTGGTACCCAAGGCCAAACTGGAAAAATTACTGAAGGCCTTACTCGATGAAAACGAATTCCTGTCCGGTGGAGGAATCCGCTCCATATCAAAGATTCATCAAAGCGGCTACTCGGTGAATATAGAAGGACAGGAATTCGGGCTCGAATACACGCCCGGCGAAGGAACCACTTCCCTTTTCGGTGGCAACAGCAACTGGCGGGGCCCCGTATGGATGCCAATGAACTACCTGCTGGTGCTTGCCCTTCAGAAATTCGGTAACTATTATAAGGAAGAATGCCTGGTGGAATACCCGACCGGCTCTGGTGAAACGATGACCCTCGACCAGGTATCCGGGAAACTGGCAGCGAGGCTGGTATCCGTTTTTGAAAAAGATGATACAGGCAGGAGACCGGTGAATGGAACAGATTTGATTTACCGGAATGATGAGCATTTTAAGGATCTTGTTCTATTCTTTGAATATTTCCATGGCGACAGCAGCCGCGGCGTGGGCGCTTCGCATCAAACAGGCTGGACAGGTGTTGTTGCGGAACTCATAAACAGGATCAGTGCTTCAAAACCCCGCAGAACCGGCAACAGGGAAAATAAACTCCACCGCGTAGCCTGACAGCACATTCCATCAATAAAAGATAATGTTCAAAATAAACAAATCGACCCTGCAGCGCTTTGAAGATGCGGCAGCATTGGAATGGCTCGAAACGAACGGGCTTGGTGGATGGAGCAGTTCCTCGGTGACGGGTTGCAACACACGCCGATATCATGGCCTGCTGGTGGCGGCCACGGTTCCACCCGCCGAACGCATGGTCCTGGTATCAAAACTGGACGAAACAATCCTGTCTGGCAACCAGCGCTTTGAGTTGGGAGTAAGTGATTATGGAGGCGTCATTCATCCAACAGGTTTTACGTACCTGCAGTCGTTTACAAAAGATATCTTCCCGCAATGGATCTACGAAGTAAACGGTATCCGCATCCGCAAAACAATCGCCATGATCCAGGGCGAAAACACAACCGTACTGATCTATGATGTACTGAAAGCTAAGAATGCTTTCTCCCTCGAATTACTACCCCTGTATGCGGTGCGGGGATATCACAGCCTGCTGCATGCCAACGACCACATCAACCGCGACGCGGTATTTACCGATCATATTTTAAAAACAAAGTCGTATGAAGGAAGTCCGGATATTTACATCAAAGCCCCCGGTGCTGATCATCAGGCAAACCCCGATTGGTTTTATCATTTTAACTACGCAATAGAAAAATACCGGGGGCAGGATTTTGAAGAAGACCTTTTCTCGTACGGATGCCTGTCTGTACAACTTAAAAAAGGGGATTCACTGGGCATCATCATTTCCACCGAAGACCCGGCCGGTAAAGAGGCGCATGAATTACTGGCCAAGGAAAGCCTGCGGAGGCAATCACTTCTCAACAACCAGCCCGGAGACAAAACCATACAACAATTGGCGCTTGCCGCCGACCAGTTTATTGTAAAACGGGGCGATGACCTGAAAACGATCATCGCGGGCTATCACTGGTTCACCGATTGGGGCAGGGATACCATGATATCCCTGCCGGGATTATGTTTATGCACGGGCCGGTATTCAGACGCGAAAAAGATCCTGGCCGCTTTTGCGGAATCGGTAAGCGAAGGCATGTTGCCAAACCGTTTCCAGGACAACGGAGAGGCGCCCGAATACAACAATGTGGATGGAACCCTCTGGTACTTCATAGCTGTACATAAATACCTGCAGGCAACGAATGATAAAAAATTCGTGCTGGCACGTATTCTCCCGGTACTAAAAGACATCATTCAATGGCATTACAATGGCACCCGCTATCATATTCATGTGGATGATGACGAACTGCTGTACTCGGGTGAGGCCGGCGTGCAACTTACCTGGATGGATGCCAAAGTAGGCGACTGGGTGGTTACACCCCGTACTGGTAAAGCCGTGGAGATACAGGCTTTGTGGTACAATGCCCTCCGCATCTTCGCGGCCTTGCTGGAAATGAATAAGGAAAAAGCAGCGGCTGATAAGATGAACGGAAAAGCCGAACAGGTTAAGACCAGTTTTCTAAACAAATTCTGGAACGCCGCAGACGGTTACCTCTATGATGTGGTTGATGGCGATCACAAAGACGCCAGCCTCCGTCCCAACCAGTTATTTGCTGTCAGCCTGCCGTTCACGCTGCTTGAAGGCAAGCAGGCCCATTCGGTATTGAAGATCGTAGAACAGAAACTGTATACGCCCGTGGGCTTACGCACTCTCCCGGCCGATGACAACAGGTATGTGGGCGTTTATGGAGGAGATCAATTGAAAAGAGACTCTTCCTACCACCAGGGAACGGCATGGAGCTGGCTACTCGGAGCATATGTTGACAGCATTATCAAAGTGAAAGCTGAAAAGTCAAAAGCAAAAAAGGTGATTCAGAACTTCAAGTATCACCTGGAAGAAGGATGCATCGGCAGCGTGGCTGAAATTTTTGATGCCGATGCGCCGCATCATCCCAGGGGTTGTATGGCCCAGGCCTGGGGAGTAGCGGAAATACTAAGGGTAATAATCGAATACCAACTCTGCACAGCAGCCGCCAGAGCGGCGTCACGGGTTTCCTGAACCAGCTCCTCGCTGATCCGAAGCAATAAAAAAGGTGATGCAATAACGCATCACCCGGCAATACGAATCGGTTTTACTATTCCTTATCTTTCAGCAGGAGCCAGTTCTTATTGGCGTCCGCTATGCGCTTATCCCTGTCTTTATTCCAGTAGGTCTGCACTTTTGGATTATAATTCAGGTATAATTTATCATTCACAATCGTCCAGGCTTCCGGATCGGTAGGCGCTTTGTGATTTTCCGAAACACCGTAAGCGCAATAACCCCCGAACTGGGGAGCATATTTCTGCGGGTTCAGTTTAAAACTGTCGAGGTTGGCTTTGCTGGAGAACAACCAGGTGGCTTCATTCCACTGGTAGCCCAGGTTTTCATTTCCCTTCACGGGTTTTGCTTCTTTGAAATAAGCTACGGGATCGTAGCCACGTATGGCTGCGCCATCCTTGATAAATACTTCCGATTTCTGTGCGGGTGAACTATGTGAGATCGTCGTCACAAGGCCCAGGATTAACATTTTTGTTTTCATATCATTTATTTGACGCAAAACTATGGCGGGCCGGCACTCCGCTTTGTCGGCAGTCCGACAAATACCAATGCATCGGATAAGTTCCCGGTAAAGTCATGCATCCGACAGGCGAATGTTTCCATTTGCTTTCTCTTTGTGTCTTAAACAGAAAAGCAATGCAAGATCGTTACGATGTTATCATCATAGGCACCGGCAGTGGAGGCGGAACCATTGCGAGGAAACTGGCTGAAGCCAACAAAAAAATACTGATCCTGGAAAGAGGCGGCTTCATCCCCAAGGAAAAAGAGAACTGGGATCCCCACCAGGTAGTAACCGCGGGCCGCTACCGCCCGAAAGAGTATTGGTATGATAAGGATGACAAGCCCTTCCTGCCCTATATACACTACAATGCAGGAGGCAACAGCAAGATGTACGGCGCAGCACTTTTCCGCTTCCGGGAAAAAGATTTTGAAGAAACAAAACACTATGGAGGTACATCCCCCGCCTGGCCCTTCGGGTATGAAACCCTGAAGCCCTATTATGATATGGCCGAGAAAATGTACCATGTTCATGGAAAACGTGGCGCCGACCCTACGGAACCACCCACCGAACTTCCCTACCCGTTACCACCCCTGGCATTTGAACCACTGATCAGCGACCTGGAAACGAAACTGAAACAGTTAGGCCTGAATCCTTTTCCCCTACCGATGGGCGTAAATCTCCCGCAGGATACCAGTAAAAGCGTATCCCCGGTGATCCTGGAAAATTTCGATGGCTTTCCCGATCCGACGGATTCAAAGGCTGATTCACAAACCGTGGGACTGAATCATGCATTGATGTACGACAACGTGACCCTGCTTACACACGCTTACGTGGAAAAGTTATTGACCGATGACACTGGCAGGAAAGTGATCGCCGTAGTGGCGCTGGTGGAAGGAGAAGAAAGAATGTTCTCGGCGGACCAGGTCGTCGTTGCATGCGGTGCGGTGAACAGTGCGGCCCTTATGCTGCGCAGCGCTAACCCGATGCACCCGGATGGCCTGGCAAACTCCTCCGGGCAGGTCGGGAGAAATCTTATGCTTCACCACAATGGCTGCCTGGTTGCTTTCACCAAAAAGAAAAACGATTGTGTGTTCCAGAAAAGCCTTGGCCTCGCAGACTTCTATTTCGGGGCTGATGACAGCGAATTGCCGCTCGGTGAGATTCAATTGATGGGAAGAAACGATCCGGATACGATCCTGTGGCTGGCGGAAAAAATATACCCGGGTAAAACCTATGAAGAACTCAGGGAAATGAGCATCGATTTCTGGCTCACTGCCGAAGATCTTCCTTCGCCCGGAAACAGGGTAACACTGCGGGAGGATGGATCCATTAAAGTGGAATACACCCGGAATAATTATACCGCCTATGAGAAACTGAAAGCGAAACTCAAGGAAGTTTTTGCAAACCTGGGAACCCTCGACGAAGATTATAAAGATGTGCAATGGAACGGGTACGACCTGGATATAAGCGGCATGAGCCATCAGAACGGAACGCTTCGTTTCGGAACAGATCCCGCTACTTCTGTGCTCGACCTGAACTGCAAGGCCCATGACCTGGATAATTTGTACGTAGTGGATGCCAGCTTTTTCCCGAGTTGCGGCGCTTTCAATCCAGCGCTCACCATTGCCGCGAATGCGCTACGGGTAGGTGAGCATATCGCAGGCCTTGATAAAAAAGTAATACCCCAAGTTCTGGAAGACGTGTTATCCAATCAGTAATGCGTTTTGCCTTTTGATGAATGACCGGCGATGGGTTCTCCCGTCGCCTTTTTTAAACAATGGAAGAAGTAGCTAAACTAATAACCCTCGGCATCAGTCATGCGCTCGAGATCATTGCCGCCCTGGTGGTGGGCGCCGCCTTGTGCAGGTTGATCTTCGACTACGCCGGCCCGGTTTTCAGCAATAAAACTATGCCGGGGGCAGAAGAAACCCGGGTACGGTTCGGAATCGCTGTCGCGGTGGCGCTGGAGATCCTGCTGGGCGCCGATGTACTGGCCACCGCCGTAGCGCCCAGTTGGGATGATCTCGGCAAATTGGCGGCGATAGCCGTCTTACGCACCGCGTTGAACTATTTCCTCGAAAAAGAACTCCAGGCAGTTCATCACAAATCAAATCACTGATCCTGTCATCTCCCCGACAGGACATCTCCGGCTGAAGTCTTCTATTTGCATCATGAAAAATTTCTTTCGGCAGAACCTGGGATTATATATGATGGAAGCGCTTGGACTTGCCATCTTCATGATATCCGCCTGCTTTTTTGCAGCGGTGCTTGAATCGAAGGAATCCTTTGTTCACCAGGGGATCCCCGGTGAAACAGGGAGGAATCTGCTGATGGGAGCCGCGATGGGATTAACGGCGCTCTTCATTTTTTATTTCCGCTTCACGGCTCCATCGGGTTCCCAGATCAACCCCGCCGTAACACTCGCGTTCCTGCGGGCCGGAAAGATCAATCGCAGGGATGCGTTCTTCTATATTGTTTTCCAGTTCATAGGCGGAACAGCCGCCGTTTACGGAATGCAGTTGTTGCTGGGAGACCTTTTAACAGCGCAACCGGTCAACTCCGTCGCCACGGTTCCGCATAAAGGAGGTATCGCTGCGGCTTTCTTCATGGAACTCTTTACCGCATTTGCTATGATGACGATGGTACTGTTTACATCGGCCCATGAACGCTGGAAAAAATACACCAGGCTGATCGCTGCCACGCTGGTATGCCTGTACCTGATCATCGCCGGGCCGGTAAGCGGTTTTGGAATGAACCCCGCCCGAAGTTTTGCCAGCGCTCTTCCGGCCCATACCTGGACCGCCTTCTGGATATATCTTATTGCACCCATTGCCGGCATGCTGGGCGCCGCGGAATTGTTCCTTCATATTCAAAAAAAGAAAAGGCGGTTCAGCTACGCAGCCCACCGCTCTAAAAACAACCTGTTGGAACCACTAGAGTTTGTTATATAACGTATAGCCATGAAAAAAAATATGCTACTCATTGCAGCAAGCCTGTTCATCCAGGTATCCTTTGCCCAAAAGATCGTTGGCGCGGGCCCTGTTTCCATCACGGTTTCCGACATGGACCGCTCACTTGATTTTTATACAAAGGTTCTCCCTTTTCAGAAGATCGCCGAACAGGAACTGTATGGAGATCCGTATGAAAAACTGGAAGGCCTGTTTGGCATACGCATGCGTATCGCCTTGCTGAAACTGGGTGACGAAGAGATCGAATTGATTGATTACCTCACCGCCGGCGGGCGTAGCATCCCCGAAGACGCCCGATCGAATGACCTCAGCTTCCAGCATATAGCCATCGTGGTAAGCGACATGGATAAGGCCTACGAACAACTGCGCAAACATCAGGTGGTACATGTTTCCACCGGTCCGCAGACATTGCCGCCAAGCATTCCCGAAGCGGCGGGCGTAAAAGCGTTCTATTTCCAGGACCCGGATAAGCACAATCTTGAGCTGATCTTTTTCCCGAAAGGAAAAGGGCAGGATAAGTGGCAACATCCGGCCGGTAAACTATTCCTTGGCATCGACCATACCGCGTTCGGCGTAAGCGACACCGATAACAGCCTGCGTTTCTACCGCGATCTTCTTGGCATTGAACGAAAGGGCGACAGTCATAATAAAGGCACGGAACAGGAACACCTGAATAATGTAGAAGGCGCCAGTTTACATATTACAGGCCTGAGAGCTCCGCAAGGCATAGGCCTCGAATTTCTTCAGTATATAAATCCCGGGCCCGGGAAAAAATACCCGGCCGACACCCGGGCTGATGATCTCTGGCAATGGCAGACTACACTCATTGCGGATAACGCTGCGGAATTGTACAGAACATTGTCGTCGTTGCATTACAGCGTCCTCTCAAAAGGGCTTATCTTATTACCCGGCACACAGGGAAAAAATACCCGGGCCTTTATTGTACGCGACCCCGACGGGCATGCATTGCTTATCCGGGAAAAATGATTCCGGCAATCCTTCCCAACAGTCATCCAGCCGACAACCGCTTTTACCTGATCGTATTTCTTTTGCATCATGGAAACGTCAAATACCATCATATGCCCGCTGTGCAGGGATACGGTCGACCGGTTGTACTACCGTTTCCACATCGACAGCGAGAAAAAAGTACTGGAAAAAATAAAGGAACAGAATCCGTCCTGGAGCGAACAGGATGGCGTTTGCAGCCGCTGTGTCGATTACTATCACACTACCATCGTGATCGAACAGCGGGTGCTGCCGGAAGCCGGTCCGCATTTTCCCATCAAAAGCGCGGATGACTTTATCATACTCCCTACCGGTCTCCGGCTCGATGCCGACCCGCGGTATACAGGCAAAGGCGTAACGATTTGTTTCATCGACAGCGGATTTTATCTGCATCCCGATCTGCACGCCCATTCAAAGCGGATTAAAAAAATGGTCGACATCAGCGATCCATCCCGTACAAAGCGTTTCTTCAGCAAGCCGCATCCATCTGCCTGGCATGGTACGATGACGAGCGTGGTATGCGCCGGAGATGGTTATTGCAGTCATGGTTTGTATAAAGGAATCGCCAGTGATGCCGAACTGGTACTGCTGAAAGTGCAGGATGAACAGCAACGCATCAGCGCCACCAATATCTGCAAGGCGTTGAAATGGGTGCTGCGCCATCATAAAAAATACAATATCCGCATCGTAAACATGAGCATCGGCGATGACGAGGCCTGTTCATACAAAGACAGCGAGGTAGATATACTGGCCGAACGCCTGGTTGAAGCAGGCATCGTGGTGATCGCCGCTGTGGGCAATAATGAAAACGACTCCATCAAACCACCAGCCAACGCCCTGAATGTGATCTCCATCGGCGGCGTGGATGACGAGAATACATTCACCCGTTCACCCGGAAAACTGTATCACTCAAACTACGGAAGAACCGTGGATGGTTTGATGAAGCCGGAGTTGCTGGCCCACGCCATTTGGATTGCCGCCCCGATCCTGCCGGGCACCCGGGAGCACGCAGAATCCAAAGCGCTGCATGCCATCCTGGAAGCGGGAGACGCGGATATCCGCTCGGTTTTACGGAAGGAACATGCAAAAACGCAGCTCGGGGAAGAAATAGGGAACTGCGCAGATACCGCAGGTATCCGTAAATTAATAGTACACCGGATACAGCAGTGTAAATACATCTCCCCGGATTACATGCACGTGGATGGTACTTCTTTCGCGGCGCCCATCGTATGTGCGGTGATCGCCCAACTGCTCGAAGCCGAACCATCGCTCACCCCGGCCATGATACGAAACACACTTTTCTCTACGGCAATGCGCCTGGAAGGATTGCCGGCTGAACGGCAGGGTTATGGCCTGGTGCAGCCCAGGAGGTCATTATTAAAAATTCTGAAAAGATCATTCATCATGAAACCGATTGTATCGCCCCGGATCAACAAAACGAAAAAAACCATCGAATTCTATATCCACAATGACTGCGCCCAGCAGATATCACTGGCCGGAAGTTTCAATCACTGGGCGCAGGATGTGCTGCTGCTGGAGCCGGGCATGAATGGCATCTGGAAAATAGAGATCCCCCTGTTACCCGCAGGCAAGTACCAGTATAAATTCTTCCTGGACGATACCATGTGGATGGAAGATGTAGACAATCCATACCGCGAACCCGATGGCCACAGCGGATTCAACAGTGTTTTGCTCGTAGAAAATTAACGCATGGGCACTCTTATCATACACAGCATTCTGACTACAGCGGGCATCTACCTGCTGCTCGGATTTATTTTCAGTACCGCCTTTCTCCTGGCAGGCATTGAAAAGACCGATGAAGGAGCGCATGGGTCGGGCCCTGGTTTCAGGATAATGATTCTTCCGGGTTGCATTGTGTTCTGGCCCCTGCTGTTGAAGAAATGGCTCAATGCAGCGAATGCCCGCACTCAAAAAAAACAGGATCCATGACCAGCGGCCTCAGAAAAAAACATGCACGTGTATGGACTGTATTGCTGTTCCTTGTTCCCGCCGGGATCGTGACCGGCTGGTTGGCAATACCGGCCAATCCCATAACCGAACCTGCAGCGGTGGACAAAACGGCCGCATTGCCTGAAATACTTTACTCGTTGCAAAAAAAGAATTATACAGTTAACCTGCGGAGCGATAATAAACGCAGTTCTCTTCAACTGGAATGGATCAGCAAAAGCGGCCTTTCGAGTCCATCAGCGCTCATATACCTGGCAAGCGGGCCATCTGCTTCGGTTACCAGTAACAGCCTGATCGGCCGGATCGAAGGGAAAGGAACATTTTATTTCCCGCTGAAGAACGACCTGTCCACGATACCCGGGTTTATACTGTATGATATTATTCATCACCAGGTCATTGACCGTGTAAATTTTTAATCATGGGCGTATCATACCAGGCCATCGGGTGGAACAGGCAGAAAAAACAGTACGATTGGCTGATCTTCGGATTCTGCTGTATCTACCTGTCGACATTCATTTTGGTGACGGCCATTTTCAACCCGGAGTATACGTTCGAAACGGTATTGATCCGGTCAACGTCCACACTGGCCCTGCTGATCCTGCACGTGATCCTCTGCATCGGCCCGTTGAGCAGGATCAACCGGAAATTCCTGTCGCTGCTGTACAACCGCCGTCACCTCGGCGTAACCATGTTCGTTCTGGCGGCCACACACGGCATTTTCAGCATCATTCATTTTCATGCGTTGAGTAATGTGAATCCTCTTGTATCTCTCTTCACCTCAAACGTGAATTATAATTCCGCAGGAGGCTTTCCCTTCCAGGCCCTGGGCTTCTTTGCCCTGGTCATCTTTTTCCTGATGGCCATTACCAGCCACGATTTCTGGCTGCACAACCTGTCGCCCAAAACCTGGAAGACACTGCACATGTTTGTTTACGGCGCTTACTTCCTCGTACTGATGCACGTGATGCTGGGCGCTATACAATACGAGCGTCATCCGGCATTTGTGCTGCTGATAGCACTGGGAGCGGCAGCGGTTCTTACCCTTCACCTGGTGGCCGGTACCAGGGAAGTCAAAAAAGATAACAGCCTCTTTGATCCGGCCGTGAATGGATTTGTAAGTGTATGCGATGTAAATGAGATCGAAGACAACCGGGCCAAAATATTCTGTGTAAACAGCGAACGGATCGCAGTTTACCGCTTCGGTGATACCCTGTATGCCATTCACAATGTATGCAAGCACCAGGGCGGGCCACTGGGTGAAGGAAAAATAATCGATGGATGCATTACCTGCCCCTGGCATGGTTACCAGTATTTACCCAACAACGGACAATCCCCTCCGCCCTTCAAAGAGCGGGTGAGTACCTATGATGTGCGGATCGAGGGGAACAGGGTCTGGCTGAATCCATCTCCGTTTCCCGAAGGATCGGAAAGACCGGGCACCGTTATTTCACAACCCAGTAATTGATGACAATGAACAACGAATTTTATATCGGATGGATGCCGAAGGCTCCGCAGGGATTTGCCAGGCATGTAAAAAGGGTGCTGCTGACCATCTTACCCGTCGTGCTCCTGACAGGCGCTATGCTCGCATGGCTGCAAAAAAGATTTAGTACGGCCAGCTTCGAATTCGGAAAACTCACCGAAGTAACGGGCGTTTATTTCAAAGACCCCGTCCCCATGCTCCGGGTGAACGCCGGAAACGATATCTGGGGAAACACCTCCTACATCAGCATTCCGTTGGTAGGTTATGGCAAACACGGCGCAAACGGCATTATCCGGGAAATTGAAATCGAGCATAAAACCTCCCTGGATCATAAACAGGTTATCCTGAAAGGAACCTTACTCTACACCGATGGGAGAACGATCATGCAGGTAAGCAGCAACGAAATCGCTTCCGTAAAGATCGTTCCCGGCAGGACGGCAGAAACAGCGACCGTGCAAAAAGACCTGGGATTCCGCAAAGTGAAAGGTGAGATCATCGACCCCAAATGTTATTTCGGCGTAATGAAGCCGGGTGAGGGAAAGGTTCACCGCGATTGCGCCATTCGCTGTATCCTCGGCGGCATTCCACCCATGATGCATGTATGGAATGATAAGGGTGAGAGTAATTACTATATCCTGGTATCTTCTACGGGCATCGATATCAATAAAGCAGTGCAGGATTATGTAGCCGAGCCTGTGGAACTGGAAGCCAGGCTGGTGCAGTACGGAGACTGGACCCTGATGTATGTGGCTGACATGAAGAATATCCGGCCTATCTCTTCCCTTCAACTGTTCCGGCCCGCGTCCACGATCATCGCCTGCGGTACCGGTTGCACACAATAAAACCGGCATGTTCGGTGCCGGTTCTTTATCCTCCCACGAATAATGGATCAGGCGCTCATAGGAATGCGCTGAAGCAGCAGTTCATCTTTCAGCTGCATCATGTTTGCCGTTTCATACACAATATCTTCCGCAACCGCCTCCTTGCTCTTTAATCCGTAATCTATCCGCGAATGGTCGGAACGGATGATGCTTATCTTATTGGTATCATACCCGAATCCCGCCTGGTCGTCGTTCATCGAATTCAGCACGATCATGTCAAAATTCTTTTTGTGAAGTTTGCCGATGGCGTTGCTCAGTTCGTCGTTGGTTTCTAAGGCGAATCCTACCGATACCTGCCGGGCGGATTTCACTTTTCCAAACTCGTATGCCAGGTCAACATTTTTCACCATCCGGATCGTAAAGGAAGCGTCGTCCTTCTTTATTTTATGACTGGCGATATATGCAGGCCGGTAATCAGCAACGGCCGCCGCGAACACCACCACATCCAGTTGCTCATAATACCTGCAGCAGGCAAGGTCCATTTCGGTGGCGGTATTCACCTGTACGATCCTGAGGTTGGGGTGCTGCAACCCGATCGCCACCGGCCCGGATACGAGGATCACTTCGGCCCCCTGTTCCAGGAATTTTCCGGCAATGGCATACCCCATTTTGCCACTGGAATGATTGCTGATATAGCGCACCGGGTCAATCGCTTCCCGGGTAGGGCCCGCCGTGATCAGTACTTTTTTGTTTTTAAACATGTTTTTCATGCGTTTCCATTTTATGTACCAAATCTATTTCGTGTACGGCAAAAAAACTGTCGCTGGCTTTACAGCGCACGGTAAATAACCGGCAAAAAAAAGCCGGGCATACAGCTCCGGCTTTTACAAACACTCCTTACCTGCGCTAATCATATAATTTAATTACCGGCTCACGGATCGATGAAGTAGGGGCCGAGCAATAGAAACTGATGACGGAAGCGATGGTTTCCGGCTTGATCCACTTGCTGAAATCCGCCTGGGGCATCGATTGCCTGTTCTGCGGTGTATCGATAGTTCCGGGTACCAGTACCGACGTTACAACCCCGCATCCCCTCGCCTCTTCATTCAGCAACTCTGCCAGTCGGAAGATCAGTGATTTCGCCAATCCATACGCGACCATACCGTTGCCATCTTCGGCCCGCAGCCCGGGCTTTGAGCCAACCAGGAATATCCTTCCCCATCCCTGCCGCATCATCTGCAAAAAACAAGGGCGTACAATGTTGTAGGCTGTTTCAAAATTCAACCGGTACTGGTGCAATACATCCGCGGTGCTGGTGTGGGCAATATCTCCCATGGCAAATCCGCCAACGGTGAGCACGGCCGCATCGATGGTTCCGTATTTTGAAACGACCCGCTGTACAAGTTGTTCAGAGGCTTCTTCACTGGTGAGGTCCACCACAGGCTTTTCGAGCTGCGGATGTTTGATTTCGAACGGAACGGGATCATGGGGAGCGATGGTACCCACAACATGGTATCCTTTCATCAGGAATTGCCTGACCACCGCCTGCCCCATATTTCCGGAAGCGCCGGTTATAATGATGGTTTTATTGTTCATACACGTTTTAACGCTTATTGCAATAAGGCCCAGCCAAAAAGATGGTTATAACGCCTGCAATGCACCAGCGCATATTTATACTGTGAAAGATCGGGTGTTCCGGGGATCTCGTACACCTGGTTACCGCCCGTTGCTTTGAGGGCACCGAGATCAATGAAATTCACGGGGAGCATTTCCCGGGAAAGATAAACCCGCAGATCGGGGCCATTGCTGCTGCTCAGGTTCATCAGCTTAAGCTCATACCGGGTACCGGTCAAAAGCACTTTTGCCGTTCCGCTTACCGTTCCGTAAGGGCCGTTGTTGAACACACCTACTGCCTGCGGAATAGCCGTACTGTCGGGCAGTTCATTCAGTACAAGATCCGGGGTGTTGTTTTTCCTGCAGGCTGCCAAAAGGATCATGGCCGCCAGAACCGGCAACACAATTTTTTTCATATACATCATGATTTCGTTTTTACATACTCATTCTTGTTCCGATAAAAAGGGAAAGCCCCTGCAATCGGGCGCCCTGGACCGTTACCGGCGACTGCCACCACGACGCGTCGAGGTAGATCGTCTGGAGGAATTTTATCTTCGTTTTGTAACCGACACGGTAGCCGGCCTTGCCAAATATTCCTCCCATCCGGATCACTTGTTGCCGGAAGACATTCTCTTCTTTCCGTACAAGCCTGGGCTCGCCGATATTAAGATACCCGCCGCCTGCATACGGGGAAAGCAACCATTTGTTCTTTCGTCCCAAATAGATATTATACCCACCGCTGACGGCTCCCTGTATCAGCGAACTGCTGGTACGCTGGAACAGGTAGGGTGAATTCGCATCGAGGTTCCGCTGATCGTATTTCAGGCTGTTGAAGTCGAGCGTAACCTGGGCGAACCAGTTTGTTTTACCCGTATACTCCAGCCCCGAGTTGAAAGCGACGGATGGATGAAGTACGTTACTGAGTCGACCCGGTGATTTAATAAGACCTACACCCGTGGTGAAGAGAAATTTATTCTGCTGCGCCGAACAAGCGATGGTAACGCAGAGCAAGATCAGGGCGATTGTACCGGTTCGTTTATGTTGTTTCATGTTTTTCTGTTTGGTATTATGTATGTTATTATTGCCAGCTGTATTTGCCGCCGGTATGCACCCGTAGCTTATACAGGCTGCTGTGTGCGGTCAGGTAAAGCGTCTTACCATCCGCATCTCCCCAGGCCATATTCGCCGGCCGTTCGGGCGTAACTATTTTTCCAAGCAATTTGCCTTCGGCATTCAGTATCCACAGGCCGCCCGGAGCCGATACGAAAAGGTTCCCTTCCTTATCCACCTTGATGCCGTCCAGGGCTTCTTCGTCTTCCGTAAAACTGAAATCGAAGAATACGATCCCGTTCCGCAATGTGCCATCGGGCTGCACCTCATAACGCCACAATGTTTTGGTATGATGGATGTCGCGGATATCCCAGTTGCTCACATAGAGGTATTTTTCATCGGGCGAAAAAGCGATCCCGTTTGGTCCGCCAAGATCTTTCGACACTACGGATACTTTTCCATCCCTGATCATGAATACACCGGAATAGTCAAGTTCCTTTCGTGGGTCACTGAAAAATGCGGGAAGGCCATAAGGCGGATCTGTGAAATAAATGGCGCCATCGCTTTTAATGACCAGGTCGTTGGGGCTGTTGAAACGCTTACCGCCGATCGTACCCGCCAGAATCGTTAGGGGACCTTTCTTTTCATACCGAACCACCCGCCGGTTGCCATGCTGATCAACGATCAGCCTTCCTTCCTTATCAATCGCCAGTCCGTTACTTCCGGGCTGACCATACTCGCCGATATCGGCACCGGTATAACCGCTATGACTCATGTAAACCGTGATGTTGTGATTGGCCGGGTTGTAGCGGTAAATGCTGTTGGTATTGGGATCACTGAATAATAAATATCCATCGGGGTGCCATACGGGCCCTTCGGTGAACGAAAAGCCGTCGGCCACTTTCTCCACGCTGGTGCCCGGCGCTATTACCCTGTTCAGTTTCTCATCAATAACAAAGACGTTACCGATGTTCTTCCCGTTTTTATTCACCGGAAACTCCTGGTAAAAATCCACCACCGCATTGCGTACCCAGATATAATTATCCGGTATCTTACCCAGCGGGCCATTGATACCGAGCACAGCGATGGAAAATCGATCGCCAACCTTCGCATTATTGGTAAGGATCACCCGGTTCCTGGTATTATACCCGGCCACCAATCCATTGCCGCTTTGTCCGAACCCCTGCATCTGTTTCCCGTTTACCCATATCTCGCTGTAATCATCCACTGTGATCTCAAAAACAGCCGTTGTGCCGGCCGTGTTGAGTTTACCGATGCGGGCCGGGATGCTGATCTCCACCTTATACCACACATACGATAAGAGGCCGGTACCCTGCCGCGTTTCCAGTTCGGTCGGCTGCAGGGGTCTGAATCCCCTGTCAAAATCGGCGGCGCCCAACTGCGGATGAATGATATGTGTTTTTATGGCGGGCCCGGTGGGGTATAAAGGCATCGCATCGCCATTGGTTCCAGGACCCGGGGCTTTAAAAGCAATCTCTTTTACATGCGCTTCCTGCACGAACCACCTGGCATTTACCAACGCGGCTCCTTCATTGGTGCGGAGATCGGCAATTGCCTGTGGTTTGTCTACCGATAACTGTCTTGTCTCCTGTGCAAATAACTGAAACGACAACAGAGAGAAGAAGAGTATAACCAGGAATACCAGGTAGAACTTCAGTATGGAATATATTTTTATCATGATTTGGTAATTAGTCCATTTGGTAATGTGTTGATTTGATGATGTGGTTTGACATTGACTTATCAGCACATTGGCACATCAATTAATCAATCTTCGCTTTGGCGCCTGCGTTTGCCATATCTTCATCCTGCTGTGCGCTGGCGCTGCCACTCACCCCGATAGCGCCGATCACCAGCCCCTGGTACATAATCGGAATGCCGCCCTGCAGGAAAGTATGACCTACCGTTATCAGGGCCTGTCTGCCGCCATTGATGGAGTTCTCCAGTTTGGAGGAAGGCGCTTTGAACAGAGCGGCTGTGTTTGCTTTTTTGATAGCTACTTCCGAAGCGGCGGCGAATGTATTATCGAGTCTTTCCAGGTAAACCAGGTTACCGCCAGCGTCCACCACCGCGATGGCCCCGCCCGGTGCGTTGTTGGCTTTCGCGTAGATTACCGCTTCGGCTACCACTTTCCGGGCGGCTTCCAGTGAAATATTCTTTGTTGCCAGTACCTGCGCTTTTACCGGTATCGAGAACAGCACCGCGGCGATCAGCAAAAGAGCGATGTGATTTTTATACGATTTCATGGCTATACTTTTTAGTGATGATTGTCTTATTTGGCCGGTTCGTCAAAACCCACCTGTTTACCGGCATTCTTTTTTACTTTCTTTGGCCAGTACCCGTCGGCCTTCGCGATGTTACCGGCAAGTCCATCATGGAACTTATCGTAGGCGTCTTTACTATGCTGAAGAATCAGCCTGCCATCGATCACATCAAATATTTCCGGGTTGATGGGACGAAGTCGGTTCACGCTCATCGCATACCCGCAATAAGCGCCGTACTGGGGAGCGAACATTTCCGGGTGATCTTTGAACATGGAGGCGTTCTTTTCGGAAGCGAACCAGTAGGTAGCCCCGTTATACCGGGCCGAGAATTTCTCGCTGCCCATCACCGCTCTGTTTTCGGTGAAATAAGCCACCGCATCGTACCCCTGGAGGATGAGACCATCCTTATCGGTGTTGTTCAGAAAGCCCTTCTCTTCATCGGTAGTGATCTGGCGGCCGTTTTTGGCTGATACTGCCGGCCAGTATTTGTCGGCCTTGACCAAATTACCCGCCACGTCTTTATTCCATCCTTTCACAGCCCGTTCATTATGCTGTATAACCAACCGCCCGCCTGTAATGGAAAAGGTATTCACATCAATGGGCGCTATCCGGCCCAGTGAAACCGCGTAAGCGCACCAGCCGCCAAACTGCGGTTTATATTTCTCCGGATCCTGCTTAAACAGTTCCTTATGCTCGTTGGTGGCGAAATAATAAATGGCGTCCTGGTAGGTATATTGAAACGCCGGGTCGCCTTTTACCGGTTTATTATCCGTGAAAAAAGCCACGGCATCATAGCCATCCAGTATCACGCCATGCTCATCTACATTATTAAAGTATTTTCCCCCGGCTTTCTGTGCTTTCGCAGTGATGCCCGTGGTTACTGCTGCCAACAGGAGCAGGATGGTGAAGAACAACCTGTGGAACCGGTTGCGCATTGCTTTTTGCGCCAGTATTTCCTTTAACTGGGCAGATTTTGTACTTGTTTTCATTGCTGTCTTTTTATGAGGCAAAGGAAATCAGCAATGAAAGATCCTGTTGTCCGGTACTTTACACTCAGGGAGGTTGCAGGAGAAATTACCTGTTGGTTGTCGGGCAGCTTACAAAACCGGGAGGTATGAAAATCGCTTAACATTGCCGGGAAGGACTCCTGTAAACCAGGATATGTAAAAAATGTCCCTTTGCCCGTTCATTACAAAGCAGGCATCCGCCGTTCCTACAAAAGAATTACATTGTTGTACTTCTGTTCACTTTTACCATGCACGAACACTTATATTTCAGTATGAAAGAGACTCATTCCATCTCCCGCAGATCGCTTGTACGGAACTCTGTTTTGATGATGCTGGCCGGTTTCGTTCCGAAATCCGGCTTCAGCCATACCGGCGGGGAAGAAAAACATTCATCCATGCTTTCGCCAGGATTACCACACGACCGGTATCCGGCCATTCCGCTATCGGTTGCATCCGAAGTGGTAGGCGTGGCCCATTTTAACCTGGAGCGGCTTAAGGAACTGGTTGATCCCCGGCCTGAGCTTGCGAAAGCTACCTGGGACTGGGGCTTCGGCGATTGGGAATCGGCTATGGCGGCCGCCACGCATGTAGGCCGGCGCGACATCGTTGATTACCTGATCAGCAAAGGCGCTGCACCCACCCTTTTTACATTTGCCTTGCTCGGACACTATGAAACCGTAAAAGCGATGATTACCGCCTGCCCGGGAATTCAGAAGACCCTGGGACCGCATGGCATTTCCTTATTACAACACGCAAAAACAGGGCTGCAGGCAGATGGCGTTGATAAACGCAACGCACAGCAACTGATCGATTACCTGGAATCGCTCGGAGATGCAGATGGCATAAAATACCTGGACATGAAAGAGCAGGAAAAGGTGAAATACCTCGGCGATTACAAATACGGTGAAGGCGAAGAAGATGGTTTCACCATCAAACTGAACATGCGAAAAATGCTATCCCTGGGCAAGCCCGGAAAATCGGGCGGGGCCCTGTACCGGATCGGGGAAAATGAGTTCACCTACCAGGGCGCTCCATCGGTAACCGTACGGTTTATTATTCAAAATGAAAAAGTGGTTTCGCTTGTACTCCATGAACCCGGACTGGAGTTAAGAGCCAGCAAGCGGTAACCTGGTCCTTGCGGTTCATGCCAATATGCACCGGATTCAATTCCACATCGGGACGAATTTTGTCAATTCCCTATAGAGAACGGGCATCTCAATTTTCCTTTTTCCCTTTAGCCGCTTTAAAGCAAACATGGTTTTATAAAACCATCTCTTCCAGTAACAGATTTCATTTATTCACTGAAACCAAGTTTTATCTTATACCGCCAGCGGTTAACGCCGATCTCATTTTCCAGTTTCAGTACTTCTCTTGTTTTCTTGCTGATCCAGAAAATTTCCCGGGAGCCGGCCGAACCATGACTCAGTAACCAGCAATCTGATTCTGCCCCATCATATCCTTTCAGTTTCGCGGAACCTTCCACCGTGTAGGCCTGCTCCGTCGGAGCCGGAGAGCCGGGATCGTAGAATGGAACCAGGAATGTTCTTCCTTCTTTGAATGCCAAAAGGGGAAACACTTCGAGGTCGAGGTGCCAGTTCAGGCAATATTGACTGGTCGCCTTTTTAAAAGCGTCCCAGGGGCCTTTCCGGTTCCGGGCGGTATCGGAATCGCTCAGCGGCAGGCCCCGCATGCTCGCTGTCTTGTTCGTAAAATCGAATACCGATTCCCCGAATTGTTTCCACCAGCTCCACTGGTAACGCGTTGCGAAGGTAACCGGATCACACACCGTTCTTACTTTATGAACAATCGTATCGCGGTCTTCCCAATCCTGTACAACAATGATGGCATCGGTTCCCTGGTAGGTTTCCTTCCGGATCTCCCGGGTCCAGAACTGCGGCCTCGATCGCGGCGAATCCACACCCATTTTAAAATACACCAGGTAGCGGTGTATGCCGGGAATAAGCCGTTTTGTGTCAACATCCCCCGCGCCGATCCGCAGCGTATCCTTTAGAATATTCCGCTGCTGCATTTTTTCCAGGGATTTTTTCATGTGGTGATAAACCAGGCCAATATCCTTAATCAGACTTTGCGAATGATGCAGGTTGCGTTCTCCCTGGAAAGTTTCCCGGCACTGTTCACTGATCTTTTCGATTCCCGAAACCCAGCTGGCCCATTCCGGTGTTTGTATCAGTTTACGGCCGTACAAGCGATCCAGTTCGTCGACCACGTAGTGTTTTGTCCGGTTCTGCAGCATTTTCCCACCAGGGCCAACGGTGAAAATGGCGATTGGCACCACCATATCTTTCGCGAGTTCCTGGTTCAGTGATTTACGTTCGCCGAACCAGGCCCTCGCTTTCAACCAGTTCTCCAGGCCGATGACGCCCAGCGAAGGATCGGCAGGTATCCAGTCGTTCGTTTTTTCATTATAGATCTCGATCCACCGGTGGTCGTTGTGGTTGAAGCCGAAGATTGTCACCCGGTTCCCTTTTTCGAGAACCAGTTTCGCGGCATCTTCCTGCCGGCGGGGCGTTTCCACATGCAGGTTTACTTCCGCCACGGGGCGATACCGTATTCCCATCTCTTTGATCAACGCCATATATACCACCGACAATTCGTAACAATTACCTCCGCCGCGGGCAAGGATCTCCTTTACCGTGCGGGTTTTGTAATCGGTGGCCAGCCAATCGAAATTTCCGCTTAGCCACTGTAATAATTTCTCTGCCCGGCGATAATTGGAGGCTTCGTGGCCGGCGATACTGTCGGCAAAGGTTTTCATGTTAAAGGCGGTGGTGTCGATTCCCCTTTGAGCAAGGGTGATTTCCTGCCAAAAAAACAAGAAGATGGGGATCAGTAAAATCTTTTTCATATTCACCTGGTGATTTAATGAACTAATTGAGCCTGTATGCTTCATTGATCATGGCGATGATCCTGGCAGACAAGAGGGATGCTTCCTGGTATCGTTCTATGATATAAGAGACATCACTCAGCTGAAAACAGTAATTCTTCACTTCGGGCATTCCCAATACAGAGACCAGGTTATCCCCGGATTGCTGCATGAGCACCCGGTTCCTGCGGATCAGCGACAACATTTCGCGTTTCAGCACCAGGTGCCTCGAGGTGGCTTTGGTGAGTGCAACCAGTTTTTCCTGGTAGAGGTCGAGAATGCTGTTGCGCAACTCCACATTGGCGATCGTGTTCAATTTACCGCTGGCTTTAAAACCCTCGAACCGTCCGTTGTTGATGAGGAGATGCGTTTCCGAGTGAAAAACATGGTAGTACCGCTTCAGTGAGTCCATTTGAATGCTGTCTGCCCTCGCGAAATAACGGAGCGCCCTGGCCTGCCCGGAATAACCGTATCCCGAAGTATCGCCCCGCATCTCAACGATATCACTTTCAAGATCCGTCTTAAGTCCAAGCAGGAACTCTTTCACCTCCTTTTGTTCGGCGCTATGCTCCCGGTTTCGTTCCATAAAAACGGCGAACCACACGGCAAAAACGATGATGGCCATTTCCAGCAGGATATTTCCCAGCTTATGCCATACAGATCTCCGTTGTGTAGCAGCCTCGGTAAGCAGGTTCCGTAAGTGTTTGCGCAATTCATTTTCCATAAACGGGGCGTGTTTAACCTGGCTGCTATTGCTTTTGATATGCGGGTGGCAATTGTTTCCGCAACGCCTCAAAATTTATCCAGTACAAATCCCCGCCGCCGTTTTGCGGCGATGTAAAGAGCGCTTTTAGATGGCTGACTGTTGCAGCGGTACCGGTAAATGACGAAGGTATATTGATGCGTTCACTGGTAAAGAAAAGCGTGGAACCATCGGGACTGATAAAAGGACAATAGTCCAGCTTATTCGAGTTGATCGCTGCCAGGTTCACGGCCGGCAGCCAATGCCCGGATGCATCTTTCACACTCATGTAGAGATCTCCCCGGCCCTTATCATCTTTTCGGCCATACGAAGTAAATAAAATGATCGACTCATCCGGCGACACATACGCGTTGAATTCATAGGCCTTGGAATTCACCCCGGTATCAAGTGCAACGGGGTCTGCGTATCGTCCCTTATCATAGTGTGCAAGGAAGATGTCTTCTTTACCGACACCATTTTTATATTGAGCCGTATAATACAGGTTCCCATTGCGGGCTACGGAAGGATAAAACTCATCTTCGCCTGTATTCACCGGCGCACCAAGGTTTTTGGGCGCCGACCAACCGCCGCCCTGTCTTTCCACAACCCAGATATCAAAATCCTTGGGTTTATCGCCGCTTACCGGTCGATTGGATGAAAAAAACAGTTTCTTACCATCGGGAGAGAATGCCGGTTCAAGGTCGCTGTACATACCGGCAAACGGCGCAACCTGCGGTGAGCTCCAGTTGCCCTTCCCGTCTTTCTTCATGTATAGTATGGTCTGAAAGATACCCTGGGGTGATTGAAGGGTATAATACAATTCCGCTCCATCGGGTGAAAGGGCAAAGTCGCGTTCATTAAAGCCGGTGCTGATGATTCCCGGAGCGAATAGTTCCGCATTTGGCGGAGCAGGTTGTAAGGACAGCTTGCTTTGAGCGAAAGAAGTAAGTGACAGCAGGACCAGGAGTACCGCTACAGATTTTTTCATGGCCGTATTTTTAATTTACAAACCCAAGATACCGGTGGAAGACCTGGCACATGCAGAAAGTATATGAACAACCTGCCCGGGTAAACCGAAAGCGGTTTGGAAACAACAAACCGTTTATATATTGGAACCGGTTCTTCAGCCTTTATAAACAGTTGTTGATATAGTTACAGCCGCTGGTAATGAAAAAAGCGTGACTTTTATCCGGGCAATTCACCAGGCCCAGCCATGCGGGTAAACACACGTCTTTTATATCATCTCGCTTTCTGGATCGGCTATGTGCTGTTCAAAGCATTTCTTAATGTGGGAGCCAGTACGAACCCGCTGCTGTCGAATTTTTCGGCTAAAGCGATGGCCCTGCTTACCCTTGCGCAGCTGTCATTGCTGATCGTAAAAGTGCCGATGGTTTATACCCTGTTTTTCATCACGGAAAAATTCCTTTCAAAGAAATGGAGCAGGGCAAGAACCGTTATCAGCATATTGGTTCTGCTGGCACTGAGTGTGGCCGCGATGTTCCCGGTGACCAAATGGATTGTGCTCGATCGCATCTACAAGGTAAGCTATACATTCAGCGAGTATATAAGCCCGTATTCCGTGCTTTACAATGCGTTCGTACTCATTTTCTGCTGCAGCCTGGCGCTTGCCATCAAGCTGATCCGGCTCTACCTCCGCCAGAAGAAGACGGAACAGGAGATTGTACGTAAAAAGCTGGAAACCGAACTACAGTTCCTGAAATCGCAGACCAATCCGCATTTTCTTTTCAACACACTCAACAACATATACGCCCTGGCCCGCAAAAAATCGGATCATACGGCCGACGTGGTGCTGAAGCTCTCACAGCTGCTTCGGTTCATGCTGTATGAATCGCAGCGCAATACCATACCGGTGCGGGATGAGATCAGGGTGCTGGACGATTATATTGAACTGGAAAAGATACGGTACGGCGAAAAACTCAGTCTTCAGTTCAGCAGGTCGGTCGACGATGATTCGCAGCCCATCGCGCCGTTGATGCTGCTTCCCTTTGTGGAAAACGCTTTCAAGCACGGTGCCAGCGAAAGCCGCTTCGGGTCATACATCAATATTGATCTCCGTCTCGAAGCGGAACAACTTTATTTTGCGATTGAAAATTCAAAGTCGGATGACCCGGTAACCCAGAAACCGGAAAATATCGGGCTTAACAATATACGGCGCCAGCTCGAATTGCTGTATCCCGGGCACAGGCTCGAAATTGAAAGCGCCCCTCACCGCTTCGCCGTATCTTTAACCCTAAACCTGGGCAACCATGCAACACTATAAATGCCTCATTGTTGAGGACGAGCCCCTGGCCGCCGAAGTGCTCCAGGATTATATCCGGCAGGTTCCCTTTCTTAAGCTGATCAAAACCTGTTCAGACGCGATCTATGCGATGGAAACGCTTAAAGAGGAAAAAATAGATCTTGTCTTTCTCGACATCCATCTCCCCAAACTGAAGGGCCTGGATTTTATCAAGTCGCTTACGAACCCGCCGCATATTATCATCACCTCGGCTTATCACGAATATGCGCTGGAAGGGCATGAACTCAATGTCCTGGATTACCTGCTGAAGCCCATAGAGTTTAAGCGCTTCCTGAAAGCCGTCAACAGACTAAGCGCAGTACAGGAGCATACCGAAGATGTTTCCCAGAAACCATCCGAACGTGAATACCTGTTTTTTAATGTAAGCAAGAAGAAAGTAAAAATATTCCTCGACGAGATCCTGTATATCGAAAGCCTGAAGGAATACATCCGGGTATGCACCCGGCAAAAAACCATTATCACCAAGTTTCAGCTGGGGGAGATCGAAGAAATCCTTTCCAAGAACAATTTCCTCCGGGTACACCGCTCGTTCATTGTGGCCAAAGACAAGATCGACGCGTTTACCGCAACCGATGTGGAAGTGAGTGGTAAACAATTGCCGATCGGCCGGAGTTATAAGGATGTCGTTCAAACTGCACTGGATAATAAAAGCGCCCTATAGACTGATTAACCACCATGCAAGCCAATAGCCGCATTTCCGGCTTATGATACAAACATCCAGCTTTGTAATTAAAATAACTTCGCCGTTTCAAGGCGTCATTACAGATTAGTGTTTTGGAAAAACAGCTGTTATTTCCCCCCGTTGATTTAAAAATTCCAGCCTCGCTTCGCCGCTATCAGCTACATATAGCTTTGCCCGGACGTTCCCTTTCCTATCTTTCAGAAGTATTTGAGCCACTTCATTCTTACTGCCAATGAAAAGCCGCTCCACCCCGTTCTCACCCCGCTCTTTTGCCGCATTCCATACTTGAAGCAATGAGTCTTTCAGCCGCTTATTCCCGCCCGCTTCCTTTAACCCATTTAGTATATCCAGCATATAATCGAATGAAGCATTCACCGGCCTGTCCCATATACGCAAACCCGCGTACCGGTTTCCATTCTTGTCGTTATAGTCCAATGCCATCACCTGGTTTTGCTGCCACTGATCAAAGGATAAATGTCCAACGGCAGCATAACCGGATGAATCCTTCCGGATTCCCGCATATTGGATACCGCCTACTTCATCTCCCAGTTCATTGAAGAAGAGCATACCCGACATATACTCCCGACCGTCGACAACATCTCTCGAATAGGCCTTCCCGTTGATAGTAGGGCCGGGCATCAGCCTCCTGTTTGAAATAACCAAAACAGGCTTTCCGTTTTCTCCTATGATATTGATCCGCTCGGCGTTTATCTCTTCAATTGTTCCTGCTTTACTTTTTTTATCAAAGCCGGCAAGAAAAATAAAGGCAATAAAACCCGTTAAAACAATATTACTGATAACCAGGAATTGGGTTAATGCAGGATAGGCTTTCATATTTGTAGTATTTAGGAGAAATAAAATACCCTTTATTTCATTGAATCATCCCCCGCAATGTTCCTTCAATCCGTGGAGCGTGGCTGGCGCCCATACTGATAAAAACACGCTCTCCCTTATTCACCAGTTCAATGATCGCCCTGCACATATTCACATCCCTGACCATATTGGTTTCTTCGGCTATTTGCTTCAGCATCCCATCGGGCCAGCCATTCTCAGGATGTTTATACGAGCGCCAGCTTGGTAAGGAAGGAAAATCAGCCTTCCATAAACTATCCACCTGGTCAACCGATGTAAGGGTTCCCCGGAGTGTTTTGTATTGAGCTCTATCCGCAATCAAATGAGCCATTTTCGAATCCTGGCCGGCTTTCGAAAACTGATCCCACCGGTTTTGATAGGGCCGGAGACAGTAAAAAACCGCAACATGAAACGGGTCATGTTTTTCCAGTATCGCATCCATCTCGGCTTCTATGCCCGGTTCCCAGGAATAAATTTTTATTCCTTTTGATTTTGCCAGTTCCTGGGTATAGCCACCCTCGCCGGATGCCTTTACGGGGTTAAAGAACCAGGTAAGAATCAGGTCGAGGTTTCCTTCCACCAGGGCTGTGGTTGGGTTAAACCGGTCCCAGTTTTCCTTCATTGCCGGGAATTGCTTATGGTTTGGATCGAAAGTATGCTCGGCTCCAAAAACCAACACAGCCCCCCTGGTGTTCCTGCTTTCAATTGTATATACATAGGGCCGCGGATGCCTGCTGATAAGTCCGGAAGAAGTATATTCTTCCAGCGTCATCACGGGCGGTGCTAATGTTACACGATTTACGGGATGATATTTTTTGGGAGGAAGCCACAGCACATTGCATTGGATCAGTAACAAAGCGGTTACCAGCAGCAAAACCGACAACTGGATGCTTCTTTTCATTATCAAGCTTATTGTTTTATTCATATCCGGCAAATGAATATTTCTATATGTATACCACCAATCCCATCCCGGGTGGTTTTCATTATTCCACTACCCTGCTTATTGCAACAGGCGTTTTCTTATGGCCTGTTCCATCAATCATCGTAAGCGATCTCCAGGTTACGGCCTATCAGGCAAGCGAGAGGGATATGTTACCTGTGTTGCACGGAAAACAGAAAGTCGTGGATGGTTTAAACCCGCAGTTTGTGTAGTCATTTCTTCACTGCCGGCTCATTGGTGGAAACATTGCATACGATCTTCCATTCACCATCTGGCTGCTTCTTAAAAACAGATATCCAGGCAAAATGCGTGGTCTCTTCAACTGGGTCCTTCCCTTCACCCTTATAGGTAAGCACCACCAACTTATCAACAAGCATATAGGCCATCGACGCATCCGCGGAAAACTCTATTACAGGAGGACTCACATCTTCCCATTTTATGAACTCCACATCCCTGAAGTAGTTTTGGAATCGCTTCAGCGCCGAATCCCTTGGCACTACCGAAATCTTACCCCGGTTAACCGATACCATATTTTCGGCGAACTGTTCCACAAATTGCTTCGCATTTTTATGCAGATGCGCATCCTGCTGTTTGCTATGCAGGGCCAGCAGTTTTTCTCTCGCTTCTGCCAACCCGGGCCTCTGTCCGCAACCGGGTAGAAGAAGAATGGCGATTGCCATGGCAAGCTGCCGGAAATAGTTGCTTGTTCCCATATTTAGTTCCGTATTCGTTTGATTTGAAAGCCGGGGCTGTTAAACATGATCCTGGTAAAGTTGAAGCTGTATATTTTTCCACCCTGGTCAATGGTCACCTGATGAGGAAGGAGCAGTTTCTCAACTTCTTTCCAGCCTGAAAAACTGATCTTAATAATCTCCTTTGTCTCCTCCGGGTTCTGCAAATGGATGGCAGATAACAATCCTGTTTTTATATCGATAAAGAGGGAGCAATCATGATTCAGCTCATCTTTTGCTTTCAGCCGGAAGGTTTCAACACTACCCATCCTGGTCTTTTCCTTTTCACCAAAATTATGAAACCGCCGGTCCGTTTCAAGAACCATATTGATGAATTCATGCCCCCTGATGGTATAAACTGATCCGGCACTTAACGGCTTCCCCGGATCGGCAATACTGTACCCGTTTGTCCGGTTCTCGATGACTGCTTCAAAAACAGCGGGCTTATAGCTGTACACCTGCCTGAAGTAAGAGTACCCGCCCGAAGCTGTGTGAATTTCTGTGGTATACTTTCCGTTGAGTGACGAACATTCGGCGAAGGAAACCAGGTTTTGAATCTTGTTCCTGTCTCGTTTATTTCCAACAGCATCCAGGGAAGCCTGAACAATCTCATCGGCAGTTGCGGTGCCGTTACGTACACACCCGGTAAAAAACAGGATACCGATCAATCCTGCAGCCATCGTACGCATCACTATTTCTGACATCCTATTCTGCATGTGTTATTTTTCTTCGTGCTTCCCATTTTTATCCCTTGTATCCAATCCGTTGTGCCTGCCGGCACACAGTTGCTGCCAAATACCTCTTTACCTGCACTCATCGGAATAATGCCCGGAAGATGATTCCAGCGGCATTTTCACTCCCTTTCAACGAGGGATGAAATCCATCGGGTCCGTAATAGGAATAATCGCCGGTGGCCAGGAAATAATTCCGCCATACCTGGCCTACGGGACAAAGCAGCGAATTGGTTGCCGCCGCGGCATCGCTGTAATTTTGAATCACACCTTCGAATGTGTGCGAATTTACCAATGCGGGCCAAACCATGAAGAAAGCCAGTTTGGCGTTATGCTGATTGCAAAGCGATTTTATCCTGGCTCCATAATCAAGCAACATCGCCCGGCCATCCGCCTGTGAGGAAGGCCCCTGCTGCACCACAACAAAACGGTATTCGCCGGTTGCAATGAGTTTCTGCATGTCGCCATCATTCCAGTGATCTTCGAGCGCATAGTTGGGGTAGGCGAGTGAAACCGTACGGATCGAAACGCCGCTGTCTTTAGCAATACGGGTAAGTATGGCAGGCAGATCGTTCGTATAGGTAAGACTGTTCCCGACAAAAAGAATGCTTGTTGCCGAATCGCTTGCCGGCAGTTTCGGCGGATCCGTTTTATCTGCCTTCCGGCAGGAGGTCACCGAAACATTCAAAAGCAAAAAAGCCGCGATCAGCCAACCGATCGATACAAACTGCTTGGATATCGTTTTCATAACGCTTTATTTTACTTGTTTACAGGAGTCTGAATTTATATACCTATGGGTTAATGCTCATTTGATATCCGTACAAGCCATAGCGGGAAATACCGCCGGCATTGAATGATACCGGAAGACAATTTTAAATACGGTAAGGGTATACACGATGAAGTGAAGAACAAGGATCGAAACCGAAATATTTTCCGGCCGATGACGCGGCGGGAGCGTTAGTTCCTAAATGCGCCCTGCGATCCGTTTTGTTTATTCATGGCCTTACTTCATACCTGGGTTAAAAGTACCGGTATTCATGCATCGCAGCCTGGAAATTGTACCAAGGTAGCCCGATCGTCTACGAAAAACGGCTTCTGCCTGATGTTCGACATGCTTTCCTTTGATGAGTGCCGGGAAATGAAGAGAGGACGTTTCAGTTCGTGCATTTGTTTCAGATACGCAGTAAACCGATCGGTTCAATAAAAAAGGCCCACTTTCGTGAACCTTCGTGGAGAGGACAGAACAATTGTCGAACTCATTTGCAGCTGATATGTGGCTTATTGCCTATGTAGGTTTACCTAATCCTGAAACTACAAAGTAATTATCCCCACCCCGGTTCGTACGTCAGGATTCGGAGAAACCCCCTCTTTACCCCGTCGATACTTCTTCTCAACAAGCCCTTAAAAGAAGAGGTTACATCGATGGAAATCTGTAAAAAAAGCAACATTACTGTTATGATGCGTTACTAGTAAAGAATTACTGAAATGCTATGCAATATGGAAAGATCCAAATGACATTAGCCAATCTATACTGCTTTAGTGGTATGAAACTTACTTTAAAGCTTGGGATTTCCACCCAGAAAAAAGGGATTTTTCTACCCTAAAGTTGCAACAATTGCTTTAACTTTTATGGGAAACATATCAATATTACCCCAAACAAAATTGATTAGCAGGAACTTACACTGTTCGGGGTTGAAAGCTATATTCTGTGCGGATTTATTTCTTAATAAATCAATTAAAGTTAAACTGAAAGTACCAACAATTCCCTAATATTTTGACCTAGGTTCGCTTGACAGTTTAAAATTCTTTTGTATATTCAGAATAACATTTCACCTGGGACTCAGGGGGGCGAAGCCATGTTTCCCCACCATGATTGTCTCATTTCAGAGTTTTCATTGACGTAACAACCAATACAAAATGTATATCACCACTTCTTTGATGTTCAATACCATTATTCATCACTAAGCTGCGTGTAATACGTCAATACTAATGTTGGCAGCAAGTGCAAATGAGTCTACTTCTTATAAAAGTAAAATGAATCCAACTCTTAGAAATATTGTTGAAACGACTTTCAAAGACATCACCGAAAAATTCGATTTACATTTAGAAGATAAAAGTAAACATTGGGAGTTTATAGAATTATATAATGATAATTGCATCGTTCGCTTTATCGACGATTTTGGATCAATTGAGGTTAGTTTTGTTAATCCCTCCGAAAGACAAGCTGCTGAAAAAGTAATAAGAGAAGATAATTTTCCAACCAGCTATCCAATTTATCCACTCTATTTTGTGTGGGAGTCTTTATATCCAGACGACAAGATTAATTTCCGCACAAGTTCGTGGGATAAAACTGAACAAGTTTTGGCCTCAAAAAGACTCATTACAGAAAGGCTTGAAAATGTCATTAAAGGTGATTTTTCTTGGACTCAGTCGTTAAAGAAATGATTACCTGCAAAGCACCAGCTGCCAACATAGGCATTTACGCTATTGGGGCCTGACAAGCGAACTTCAGCTAAAATCCAAAGCCAGGCATTAGCTCTGGGCTGACCTGATCCTTAGAAAATCACCGTAATTTCAAATACATTAACCCTAACAGCATCGCCAACCGGGCAGACCTACACCTCCTCACTCCAACAGCGTAAATGCAGGACCGTTAGCAGCCATTTTTACGACCACCCTAATTACACAAGTAGACAGTGAACCTATTTGACAAAATAAAAGGCACTTTTGGAACTAATAACTTCAAAAACGTAAGAATTGAAAAAATAAAGCCAATAGACACTAACTATGAAATTGATACTGACACAATTTGGTATGAGAATCATAATATAGAAGACTGTATTAGAGCGACAGAAAAATTAAAGGTTAAGCACATACACTTACAAACAAATACCATTGACTTCCTTTCCGACCCAAGACTCCAAAATATTAAAGGGATAAGGATTCAATTTGAAATCCCCAATATTGAGCCGCTTTTTAACCTTAAACACTTAACACATCTTAGCTTACCGGAAGACATTAAAATTGAGTTTGATTTTTCAAAATTTGAAGACCTGATTTTTTTGGGTGGTTCAATGCCAAAAAAATACGTTAACCTAGACAAGCTTTCAAAACTTAGATATACTTATCTATTCGGTTATAGGAAATCAGATTTTAAAGAATTCTCTCATTGTAATGAACTAACGAAATTATGGATGTACTCGGTTGACATTGAAAACCTGAATGGTTTATCAACTCTTGCTAACTTGACACAACTTGATTTAGAGAATTGCAGAAAACTCATTTCTTTAGATGGCATCGGTAATGGGAATATTAGCTTGCAAACTGTTCATTTGACAAATTGCAAGAAGTTAAAAAATGCAGATGCCTTAATGACCCTTCCGAATCTAAGACAATTAGGCCTTTATCAAATAAACGAATTAGACAGCTTGGCTTTTTTGAAAGATCTAAACAGACTTGAAATGTTAATGCTACATCCAAGTAAGGTTGGAGTTCAAAATAAAGATTATTATCCCTTAGTAGAAACACTCAAGAAATTAAATAAACTTGACAACTTAAAAGGATGGAAACCTTTAAAGGAATATTTGAACAACAAAGTTATTATTGACCCAATAGTTGCGACACATAAATCCGACTTAGAACTCATAAGGGAGAATTTGAGTATAATGAGTTGGACGGAAAAAAAAGAAGACGGATTAGAACAGTATTCAAAGAAAAATTGTAAAAAAGCTGAGACGATTATTTTAGACTTGATAAACCAATTAGAAAAGGTAGCAGAAAATGACTTTGACAGAAAAGAGGAATTGATAAAACAAGGTGTTCTGAATCTTAATAAACTTAATGCCAGTTTGGATGGCAGTTTTATTGAGACTGGTGAAAGAGAAGAACTTTGTGACCTCTTTGATAACATTGCTGATGCTGTTGGACTCAATGTTCCAGACTATCAAGACGGAATTGCAAGTAAATGGAGAGACTGGTAACAAAACGGCTGCTAACAAAGGCATTTACGCTATTGGGGCCTGACAAGCATATTTTCAGCTAAAACCCAAAGCCAGGCATCAGTTCTGGGCTGGACCAAATCCTAAGACAAAACGCTGTAATTTCAAACTCACAAGCCCTAAAAGCATCGCCAACCGGGCGGACTCAACACCTCCTCCCTCCAACAGCGTAAATGCTGGGGGCGTTAGCCGGCAGTGGTTGCTCTACCGATCGACAGGAACCGAACTTCAACAATAAACCATTGCTCAGCTTTTCCACCGGGACTAAAAAGTTAGCAGCAATTAATTCGAAGGGTGGCTTGGATCAATTCATTCAACTTCTGTACATGCACAGCCACGCCAGACAGTTGTACAATGATTTGGCATTTTTATCTACGCGAAGACCACCGACCGGCTAACATGGCATTGGCGCAATTGGGGGCAGACCGGAAAATTCTCGGCTCATTGCGCCTAACCCAACTCCAGGCATGGGCTGACCCGGGCATAATACCGCCAGCGGCTCATTGCTACGCTCCTAGTGCCGCTGGCTATTGGGCAATAACTCAGTAATTTCATTCATTAAAAACATCCCTGCCGGACGGTTGGAACTACTAAACCCACCAACTGCGCCAATGCAGGATCGTTAGCCGCCATTACTCAAACTCTAAAATGTCAGAAGCTAAATACAAAATTCCATTTGTTAAGTTAATTAAAGAAGGCTCATTAGAAGACCCTTTCTATTCTCTCTTTGGAAATATTAAGTTGACATCCTGGGCTAATTTTAATATGAATAGTACTTATATCAAAGAAAAGAAGGATAACTTATATGATTTAAGTATTGGCGGGGACATGGTAGTTGATAATCCAACTGTCAACGAACAACATTTAAATGCTTACAATTTCATTTTACAAAATGAGAACCTAATTAAAGATAAAATACTTCAAAGCTTATTTAGTGAATATCAAATATTAAGGGGCGATAACTCATTTAATGATGATGAAGACGAACAATCAATGCCGAATGTTAAAGAAAAGAATGAGTTTTCTAATTTGATAGAGTTGTCACAAGTTCATATACTTAATGTCTCCAAAGACAATATTGCTTATTTTGGATTTCAATTTAATTGCAAATGGGACGAAGAGCATGGACTTGGAATACTTTTTCATAAAGAGAGAGTCGTAAAAATTGGAGGCTCCGACGTATCATTTCTAACTTGGCTAGCAGAAAAGGACTTAGACGAAACGTCAAATCAAAAGTGGTGGAAATTTTGGTAATCCCTAAAACGGCGGCTAACACGGGCATTGGCCGCAATGGGGGCTTGACACCCATACTTCAGCATAAAACTAAGCCAGGCAGCGGTTAGGGGTTGACCTGATTCTTTAGCAAAACGCCTTAAATTCGAATTTCTTAATTCTAAAAGCATCCGCGGCCGGGCAGACGAACAAAGCCTCACTCCCACTGCGCCAATGCTCGAACGTTGGCAGTCATTTTAAATATTTCGAAAGAGCACTTAGTTGCGGCATGAATCCAGAAACAGACTATTTATCAAATATTCCTGTAGAGGAAAACTTTGGGTATAAGCTTGCATCCCCTTGGATAAGATTAGCAGCGGCGCTTCTTGAAGGAGTACTTATATATCTACCCATTTATCTATTTATGGGTGACGATAGCCCTTTCTACAATAGGAACTCATTTGATCTTGAAACAAATTTCTATCAAGCTATCCTCAGTGGAATTCTTGGAGCAATCTTCTACTCACTCTGGTCTGGAAATTTAGGCCATAAACTTCTAGGGCTAAAAGTGATATCTTCTGTTGATGGTAGTAATCAGAAGAATCCAATTACAGGTGCGGTTCGTGAAATATTGAAAGTTATCTTTGGCCTAATCATAATACCAATTATTTGGTTGCTGTGGGATACCAAGCGTCAAAATCTATATGACAAAATTACAAAGACGCTTGTTGTTTCTAACCCATAGTAAAAACGACTGCCAACACAGGCATTTACGCTATTGGGGCCTGACAAGCGAATTTCAGCATAAACCCAAAGCCAGGCATCAGTTGTGGGCTGGACCAGATCCTAAGACAAAACACAGTAATTTCAAACTCACAACCCCTAAAAGCATCGCCAACCGGGCGGACGAACAAAGCCTCCCTCCAACAGCGTAAATGCTCGAACGTTAGCAGCGATTTTATGAAAAACTATATCATCATAATTTTTGTCAACTTCGTTGCTTCACAGTTACTTTCATCTTGCAATAACTATGATGAAATTAATTGTAGTATATGTGAGAAAGAAATTAAACAAAGATTTCCCACTGAAGTCACCTCAGACCCAGAAAACTATTTACTAGATTGTAAAACAGAGTATAAAACGAAAGTCGAATTTCCACGAGACAAACCTGTATATGCAAAAATGTACTTTGATAGCTTTCTTAAAAGTCCTAAAGCTCTAAGTGAAAAACAGTTATCACAAACCCTAAAAACATTAAATGACAGTTCCTCTTACATTTGGGGTGAGATAGGTACTCCGCATTTTGATAGACACATTTTCTTTTACGACAAAACCGGCTGGTGCATTGGAATGACGAAGCTAAGTTTTGAAGGCCAGACCTATTCAACACCTAGTCTTGCCAGAATGAAATGGGGTATGTTAAATAGAAATTCACTTTCGGATTTACTGAAAATCCTCGAAGAAACCGAATAAAACCGCTGCTAACATGGGCATTGGCCGCAATGGGGGCTAGACACTCATACTTCAGCATAAAACAAAGCCTGGCAGCGGTTAGGGGTTGACTTGGTACTTAAGTAAAACGCAGTAAATTCAAATTCACAAATTCTAAGAGCATTCGCGGCCGGGCAGACGAACAAAGCCTCACTCCCACTGCGCCAATGCTCGAAAGTTAGGCGCAATTAGAGCCGACACTTTCCGACATAGGATATGAAAATATTAACAACTTATCTTTTAATTACAGCTATCAACTTGACTGCTTCCTGTCAACGCAGTGTGATAGGAAACTATTACCACAACTTCGGACATAAACTTCTGCTAAAGAGTGACAGCACCTTTGAATTCAAAACTGGATTTGATTTATCTTCCTCATGGTCTCACGGCTCATGGTCGTTCAAGAAGGACACAATTTTTCTTATTAACAAAACAATATTTGACACTTTAAAGGTTTCACAAGACAAAGACACACTTGTACTTTCAGCCAATCCAATTTCAGAGCGTATTGACAGTTTGTCTTACATTGCTACACTTCTTTCAGGTGGTGGACAAAACAGAACACCTCACCCACAGAAATTATTGCTTAAGAAAAAGACTTTATTGATAATTGACCAAAATGGACAAGTAGTAACGAGGGATTTATATGACCCAATGCGACAAAAATCTTTTACAACAAAGTTTTACAAATCTAAAGAGTGACAAAATGCGCCTAACAAAAGGTTTGGCAATATTGGGGCTTGACGGAATAAATTTCAACTGTTGTACTACTATTTCCCTTTCGTCACCAGCTCGACAGAACGCTGTTCGGCATTTGTAATAACAATCAACATTTGTAACTATATTTAACTTCAGTTCAGGCGTGACGAAACGCTGTTGCCCCAACATCGCCAAGCCTCGAACGTTGGCTGCAATTGATTACTTTTTTAATGCTATGATCTTCAAAACAAATATTATATACCTTTTTCTTTCAGGCTCTTTTTTATCATGTGTTTCTAATTCACAAGAAAAAACACAGGCTACGGTAAAAATTGATTCTAGTAAATTTTACATAACAAGAAGTGTAGAAATATACAAGTTGGGGCAAGAAGGTGCAGATTATATAATTCAGGCAATGCAATTTAGTATATCAGATTCTATAAAAGCGAAACCTTACTTTAGAAAAGCTCTTGATAAATTTCAAGCTGCACTCGCTTTAGATACATCTCAAAAAGTAATTGGCAGATATATACCAGATCTTTATTCAAGGCTTAATATGCCTGATTCTGCCAAGTACTGGAAAGAATGGCTAGGCAAATACTATCCATAGACAAGAAAAAAACAAATGCAGCCAACACGAGCATTGGCGGCAATGGGGGCTTGACACCCATACTTCAGCGTAAAACAAAGCCAGGCAGCGGTCTGGGGTTGACCCGATCCTTGCGTAAAATCCGGTAAATTTTAATTTCTTAATTCTAAAAGCATCCGCGGCCGGGCAGACGATCAAAGCCTCACTCCCACTGCGCCAATGCTTGAACGTTATATGGCATTTCTAATAACCCTTCGTTATGAATAAGCATTTCCTTTGGACACTCCTTTTCTTTAGCTGTCATTCAAATTCGGACACAGAAAGTCATTTGAAAGCTTCGTCTGTTCCTGACACTACATCAGTACCAGCAGCAGAAAAGAAAAGTAGTGAATTAAACAAAGCAGCTAAACCTTTCGACAATAAACAGTCATTTGAAATCATCTCATTCACAAATAGCATTGACAGACATTCGACTGACACCGACACAACAAAATGCAGCCGTTGGATACTTAACAAATTGGACATTGAAAAAATAATTAAAAATTCAGAACCGCTTGGCGGAACAACATGGGACTTAAGTTTTTTAGTCTTGGCTTGCACAAAGACTGTTAATGTTGTTCAAAGTGGACAACAATTTAAAGTGGAACTAAATGCAGGCTCATTTTTTTGGGTAAATAATGGCGACACTTCTGTGCTTTTTGGAGACTATAAAAAATCCGACAGAAAATATTTCATCGAAGGACCAGACAACAATTGAATAAAACGCCATATAACATGGGCATTGGCAGCAATGGGGGCTTGACACCCATACTTCAGCATAAAACAAAGCCATGCAGCGGTCAGGGGTTGACCTGATCCTTAGGCTAAACCTCGTAACTTCAAATTCTCAAATTCTAAGGGCATCGCCGGCCGGGCAGACGAACAAAGCCTCACTCCCACTGCGCCAATGCTCGAACGTTACCTGCAACCCTAGTGACATGACAATTCGTATAACTTCCATAATAATAGTATTGCTTCTGTCTTTTGAGTCATTGTTAAGTCAAGGCAACGACATTAACCAAACAGCTGTAAAGAAAATCGAAGGAGAATTTGTTGAATTGACTAAACAGTATCTTAAGGCAAGTTTCAGTCACAGCGATTCTGTTTCTGCTTTGAATGACATGAGGATTTCTAAATTATTAGAGCTTTATCGAATTGACTCTACGAATCGTATTATTGGGATGTACATGGTTGACTGCTATTCTGTCAAAAATGATTTGAGACAAATTATTCGATGGTCTAATCATGCATTGAAATATGCAACCGATTATAAACCGAATATCATTTCCTTCAATGAGTCGATTGGTTTTGCTTATACAAGGTTGGGACTATTTGACAGCGCCAAGATTCACTTCAAAATATACCTCAGTCTGTTGAAACCCTCAAGGGATTCCTATCAGACAGGCGAGTTCATCAAGTCTTTATTCAATGAAGCTGACTTAATATATGAAGGCAAAGACACCTTAGCGGTTAAGAATTTGACTGTTTTAAGAGAAAGATCCTGTAAGTACTATTTGCAGATTTTGGATTTCATCATGCCCTATGCGGAAAAGTATATGGATAAATACTTTCTCTTACAAAGAAAAGAGGAAAAGTCTTTAAGGGTGCCGGGCTGCAGGTAACACAGGCATTTACGCTATTGGGGCCTGACAAGCATATTTTCAGCTAAAACCCAAAGCCAGGCATAAGTTCTGGGCTCGACCCGATCCTAAGACAAACCACCGTAATTTCAAACTCACAAACCCTAAAAGCATCCCCAACCGGGCGGACGGAACACCTCCTCCCTCCAACAGCGTAAATGCTCGAACGTTGTGTGCTATGCAATATGACATCTAGAATAGTTGCGATATTCCTTCTTTTAGTTTCAAGTTTATCATCCTGCGATAACGCTGATTCTAGTATATGGGAAGAAGCTAAGAAATCAAAGAGTGTATATAAAATTGATACTATTACGAAACACTTAAATGCAGTATACAAAGACACAATACTTGCATGGGTAAACCAATCATACAGAGATTTCCGCTATAAAAAACAATGCGATAATGAAGTAATTGCGACATTTGATATAAAAGATTCTATTGTTGCAAATTGGCTAGGCAAAGACTCCCTTTCTATAGCGAATCTATTGACAAAAAGATTTCAAGCACATGGGATTGCTCTATTTGTTGGTCAAACTATAGATCACTTTCAACTTGATGTATACTTATATACCGAAGATAATTTAAATCCCATTGGCCTCTTATTCGATTTGCCTATACCGAATTCTGGAAAATTCGAAAACGACCAATACTGGAGGAACTATGAATATTTACTAAAGCTCCAACACTGAGTGCACAGCACACAACAAAGGCATTGGCAGCAATGGGGGCCTGACACCCATACTTCAGCATAAAACAAAGCCAAGCAGGGGTCATGGGTTGACCTAATCCTTGAGAAAATCTGGCAAATTCAAATTCATTAACTCTAACGGTATCGCCAGCCGGGCAGACGAACAAAGCCTCACTCCCACTGCGCCAATGCTTGAACGTTGGGTGCTATTAGTAAAATGTGCTTCTTCCTAGCAGGATTATCATTTGAAATCGTTCTTACAAATTATACCTCTTCTTGTGACTTTATCGAGTTCTGCTCAAACATATTCTGAGCAATTTGAAAAGTGCACAAAACTCCATGTTTCAAATCAACAGACTGACGACTCTCTATATGCGTGGAGTATCTATCAAAGAGACAGTTGTTTAACTGGAGTTCTAGCTCCAACTGTAAAAACTCGTTCACTCAATGGAAAGAAAATTGATTTGCAACAGTACAAAGGAAATATTCTATTCTTGTACTTCTGGGGTATTAGCTGTCAGCCCTGCGTCAATAGCATTCCAGAATTGAATAAACTTGCAGATCATTTTGCTAGCAAAAACGTGCTCTTTATATCATTTGCAAGCAATACAAAGCAAGATCTTACTAGGCTTTTCAAGAAGATTCCTTTTAGATTTACCACTATTCCTAATTCGGAAAAGATTACCAGCGAAACCTTCAAATTATCTGACTTTGTACCCTATACCGTTATTATTGATCGCAATGGGAAAATATTTAAATTGAGCTTTGGCAGTTTAGGAAATGAAACTTTTAGAATATACGCACAGGACATTTACCAGTGTCTTGAAAACTAACAGCACCCAACATAGGCATTTACGCTATTGGGGCCTGACAAGCGAACTTCAGCTAAAATCCAAAGCCAGGCATCAGTTCTGGGCTGGACCATATCCTCAGACAAAACAGCATAATTTCAAATATTCAAACCCTAAAAGCATCGCCAACTGGGCGGACGTATAAAGCCTCCCTCCAACAGCGTAAATGCTCGAACGTTACACGCCATTTATTGGCAGTTAATAACAGTCGGAATCAAGCCAAACCTGCGCTTGTTTTAGCTTAAAAGTGGCGAGACTTCTTGACCTTTTTAAAGTCAATCTTGTTGTAGCAAAGTGTATCTGTAATGTTTCTTACTTCTATGGCAAATTTATGGGCACTATCCAATGTCTCTTTTTTATATTTTTCGCTGTTACTAAAGTCGGCATAAATTGACAAAAGCCTACTTCTTGAAAATATCGATTGTTCGCAATCATTCAAATTTATAGAGGAGTCCCTTGCATTTACTAATTGATTTTCTATGCAATTGCAATATTTCTTTGAAACCTCGTAAGGATCTTCACTTTCATGATTTGCCACTCTACAAGAATGGCTTAAAAGAAGTAAAAAGACGCATAAAGTTATATTTCTCATACTCAGTTAAAATAAGACCCCAAAATTAGATTAATTCATGGATTACTTTCGACAACGGCGTGTAACATAGGCATTTACGCTATTGGGGCCAGACAAGCGTACTTCAGCTAAAACTCAAAGCCAGGCATTAGTTCTGGGGCTGACCTGATCCTCAGACAAACCATCGGAATTTCAAACTCACAAACCCAAAAAGCATCCTCAACCGGGCGGACTCAACACCTCCTCCCTCCAACAGCGTAAATGCTGGGGGCGTTGGTGGCAATTGCCATTTGGCATTCCAATAATTAAAAGTGAAGTATCTAATTCTAATAGTTTCATTTCTTTTCAGCCAGACAGTATTTTGCCAATTGCGAAGTATTGGTAAGCCACGGCCTCTAACAAAAAAAGAACAATATCAAGATAGCGCCAATAAGCATTGCGTTCATCTAACTAAATTTTCAATTTCTCAAAGACTTGGGTTTTTCCCATTCAAGAAAGCCAGTAAAGTAAAGTTGTGCTCATTTGACTTGCAACCCAAATCCTTCACCAATGAAATTCCCAAAATAGGAACTGCTGTAGATGTCTCGAAATTGCAAGAAGTCATTTCTTTAAATGAAAAACAGACTATTTCACTGTCTGATATTTTATATAACACTGGATACAAGGGTATCTTTTACTCATTTAGTGAAGGTTGCTATTACCCAAGAAATGCAATATTATTTTTGGATGATACCAATACTGTATTTGCTTACATTGAGCTATGCTTCCAATGCTATGGTTTTAAAGTCAGTTCGAAGGATGTTCGATCTGGTGATTTCTGCATAGAAAAATATGAATTGTTGAGGCAGTTTTTCAAAGAAGCAGGAGTGCATTTTGGTACCGAACTAACGGTAACAGACTAATGCAACATGCCACCAACAAGGGGTTTGGCGCAATGGGGGCCGACGGAATAACCATCAACTTCATAACCTTGCCAACCTTCAGTCATTGGCTAGACCGGGGTTAGAAAGCCTGCCGTTTAACTTTAAAATTTCGTTTCTTTATGATCAGTTCGGGTTGGGCGGACGGAACTACTTTCCCCCACTGCGCCAAGCCCTGAACGTTAGCGGTTATTATGTAAGCCTTCCGTCAGAAGCATCATTCAGAAATGACAAGATTATTATTATTACTGCTTTTATCAGGACACATCTCTTTTGGACAGACCACAATAAGAGGCATTACTTCAATACCGACTGACGGAATTTATGGTGACAGCATAAGCAATTCACCAAATCTTGCTTTTAATGACAGAATAAAACTTGTTCAAATTGACAAGTCATCCGCAAAGGTTGACATCAGACTCTATCGACTTCATTCTTTGAGCAACACAAAAACACTACGTAGACTTTATATGGTTGACACAACTTGGAATGCAGTTGAATATGACGAATGGAACAAGCCTGTAAAAATCAAGAAGTATAAGTTGGCAGCTAAACCAAGTTTTGACAGTTTATTTTTGCGACTTCTTTCTTATAATATTCTTACACTTCCAAATCAATCGGACTTGAAATCCAAAATGCACAAAGATGTTCAGTTGGACAGTGACGGCTATACAACTGAACGAAAAATTAATGTGACGGATGGAGAAAGCTATACAATAGAAATAAAAATTGGAGATAAGTTTAGAGTCTATCAGTTTGACAATCCAGACAGTTACTCAAAGTTCTATGACAACGTAACTGAACTTAAAGACTATTTGAATATTGTTCAGTCCTTTGACAAGCTCTTAAACCGGAAATAACAACCGCTAACATGGGCATTGGCGGCAATGGGGGCTTGACACCCATACTTCAGCGTAAAAACAAAGCCAGGCAGCGGTCAGGGGTTGACCTGATCCTTCAAAAAAATCCGGTAAATTCAAATTCTTAAATTCTAACGGCACCGCCAGCTGGGCAGACGAACAAAGCCTCACTCCCACTGCGCCAATGCTTGAACGTTGTGTGCCATTTTCAACAGACTATGCGTTTCAAATTGACAATACTAATTCTACTCTTTTCGACACTTGCCTTTGGACAAGCCAATCAACTTTATAAGTTCGCTGGTAACGACGGTAAATACGGTTTCATTGACAAAAAAGGGACAGTTAAAGTGAAACCAATTTACCTTATTGTAAAGGATTTTAATGACGGTTTATGCTTTGTTTCCAAAGAAGTAATTACAAAAGGTTATAAATGGATTTGCATTGACACTTTAGGCAATGAAGTGTTTGACATACAAGACAATTTTCCAGAAACTGATTTTAGTGAAGGATTTGCAAGAATAAAAAGTTTTACTGCACATTGGTTTATTAACAAAAAAGGAATAAATGAATTTAAGAAAACCTGGAAAGACGGTTATAAGGAATTTAAAAACGGCATTGCTTATGTGAGTGACATAGAGTTTTCAAATTTTTATCCGATTGACACAAAAGGAAACAGAATAGGAAATGACACATATTCAAGAATTGAAATATACCAAAAAGTAAAGAGTGGCATTTCGCCAATGACAGACACTTTAATTAAATTCAAACAGGACAGTTTATGGGGATTCAAGAACTTAAAAGGCGAAATAATAATTGAACCAAGGTATTATTTAGCAGACCGTTTTCAAAATGGAATATGTGCCGTAAGACTAAAATATCAACCTTATGAAGTCGCCAATGACTATTACTTGGACGCAATAATCAACACAAAGGGGCAAGTTGTTAGTCAGCAACCAATGCACTGTTATATGGGATTTCAAGGCGACTTGATTGAATATTATGGTGGTCCTCACTTCAGTGGTGGCGTTCATTACATTGACAAAAACGGACAAAGAATAATCCCCAAATAAAACGGCACACAACAAGGGCATTGGCCGCAATGGGGGCCTGACACCCATACTTCAGCATAAAACTAAGCCAGGCAGCGGTCAGGGGTTGACCTGATGCTTGGGAATAACCCGAAAATTCCAAATTCAGTAATTCTAACGGCATCGCCAGCTGGGCAGACGATCAAAGCCTCACTCCCACTGCGCCAATGCTTGAACGTTAGCTGCTATACCACTATAATTTGTTACAAACAAAGTAAATGATCCCTCCTGACTTCCTAGACATTACACCAACGGAATTCGAACTGACAGTTCTAAATTTTCTAAAGGAGGCCGGTTCCAAATTAGAAGACTTCAAAATAGTTCATAATTCGACAGAAGAATCTCATGATGGGACGTATCAAATAGACATTAAAGCAACATTTCAAGCGCTTGGAACAAAGATTACAGTATTAGTTGAATGTAAGAGACATTCTTCGTCAATAAAACGAGAGGTTGTTCAATTATTAAAAGATAAAATGCATTCACTTGGTGCACAAAAGGGGATAATTTTTTCTACAGCCAAATTTCAATCTGGATGTGTTGAGTATGCCGAGCAGCATGGTATCGCTTTAGTGCGCATGATAGAAGGAAAATACACTTATGAAACAAAATCTTTCGACAAAACTATAATCCACTACCCGCCGGATTTACCAAAATTTGTCGGACAGTACACGTACAATATGACTGAAGAGGGTTATACCCAGTATAATCTTTCTCCAGGCTGGATCGACGGATTATTGGAGTTCTTTAAAAAGTAAGAATGTACAGCAGCTAACAAAGGCATTTACGCTATTGGGGCCTGACAAGCGAACTTCAACATAAACCCAAAGCCAGGCATCAGTTCTGGGCTGACCTGATCCTAAGACAAACCACCGTATCTTCGAACTCACAAACCCTAAAAGCATCCCCAACCGGGCGGACCCAACACATCCTCCCTCCAACAGCGCAAATGCTCGAACGTTGGGTGCTATTAGTAAAATGTGCTTCTTCCTAGCAGGATTATCATTTGAAATCGTTCTTACAAATTATACCTCTTCTTGTGACTTTATCGAGTTCTGCTCAAACATATTCTGAGCAATTTGAAAAGTGCACAAAACTCCATGTTTCAAATCAACAGACTGACGACTCTCTATATGCGTGGAGTATCTATCAAAGAGACAGTTGTTTAACTGGAGTTCTAGCTCCAACTGTAAAAACTCGTTCACTCAATGGAAAGAAAATTGATTTGCAACAGTACAAAGGAAATATTCTATTCTTGTACTTCTGGGGTATTAGCTGTCAGCCCTGCGTCAATAGCATTCCAGAATTGAATAAACTTGCAGATCATTTTGCTAGCAAAAACGTGCTCTTTATATCATTTGCAAGCAATACAAAGCAAGATCTTACTAGGCTTTTCAAGAAGATTCCTTTTAGATTTACCACTATTCCTAATTCGGAAAAGATTACCAGCGAAACCTTCAAATTATCTGACTTTGTACCCTATACCGTTATTATTGATCGCAATGGGAAAATATTTAAATTGAGCTTTGGCAGTTTAGGAAATGAAACTTTTAGAATATACGCACAGGACATTTACCAGTGTCTTGAAAACTAACAGCACCCAACATAGGCATTTACGCTATTGGGGCCTGACAAGCGAACTTCAGCTAAAATCCAAAGCCAGGCATCAGTTCTGGGCTGGACCATATCCTCAGACAAAACAGCATAATTTCAAATATTCAAACCCTAAAAGCATCGCCAACTGGGCGGACGTATAAAGCCTCCCTCCAACAGCGTAAATGCTCGAACGTTACACGCCATTTATTGGCAGTTAATAACAGTCGGAATCAAGCCAAACCTGCGCTTGTTTTAGCTTAAAAGTGGCGAGACTTCTTGACCTTTTTAAAGTCAATCTTGTTGTAGCAAAGTGTATCTGTAATGTTTCTTACTTCTATGGCAAATTTATGGGCACTATCCAATGTCTCTTTTTTATATTTTTCGCTGTTACTAAAGTCGGCATAAATTGACAAAAGCCTACTTCTTGAAAATATCGATTGTTCGCAATCATTCAAATTTATAGAGGAGTCCCTTGCATTTACTAATTGATTTTCTATGCAATTGCAATATTTCTTTGAAACCTCGTAAGGATCTTCACTTTCATGATTTGCCACTCTACAAGAATGGCTTAAAAGAAGTAAAAAGACGCATAAAGTTATATTTCTCATACTCAGTTAAAATAAGACCCCAAAATTAGATTAATTCATGGATTACTTTCGACAACGGCGTGTAACATAGGCATTTACGCTATTGGGGCCAGACAAGCGTACTTCAGCTAAAACTCAAAGCCAGGCATTAGTTCTGGGGCTGACCTGATCCTCAGACAAACCATCGGAATTTCAAACTCACAAACCCAAAAAGCATCCTCAACCGGGCGGACTCAACACCTCCTCCCTCCAACAGCGTAAATGCTGGGGGCGTTGGTGGCAATTGCCATTTGGCATTCCAATAATTAAAAGTGAAGTATCTAATTCTAATAGTTTCATTTCTTTTCAGCCAGACAGTATTTTGCCAATTGCGAAGTATTGGTAAGCCACGGCCTCTAACAAAAAAAGAACAATATCAAGATAGCGCCAATAAGCATTGCGTTCATCTAACTAAATTTTCAATTTCTCAAAGACTTGGGTTTTTCCCATTCAAGAAAGCCAGTAAAGTAAAGTTGTGCTCATTTGACTTGCAACCCAAATCCTTCACCAATGAAATTCCCAAAATAGGAACTGCTGTAGATGTCTCGAAATTGCAAGAAGTCATTTCTTTAAATGAAAAACAGACTATTTCACTGTCTGATATTTTATATAACACTGGATACAAGGGTATCTTTTACTCATTTAGTGAAGGTTGCTATTACCCAAGAAATGCAATATTATTTTTGGATGATACCAATACTGTATTTGCTTACATTGAGCTATGCTTCCAATGCTATGGTTTTAAAGTCAGTTCGAAGGATGTTCGATCTGGTGATTTCTGCATAGAAAAATATGAATTGTTGAGGCAGTTTTTCAAAGAAGCAGGAGTGCATTTTGGTACCGAACTAACGGTAACAGACTAATGCAACATGCCACCAACAAAAGCATTGGCAAAATACGGGCGGACGGAAGAACAATCAGCAACAGATCTCTACCAATCTTCAGTTATGGGCTTGACCGTTACCTAGACCGCCAGCAGTTTTTTGCTACGCTCCTAGTTCTGCTGGCTGGTTTGCGTTGGTCAGAATAATTTCGTTTCTTTAAATACATTCCAGGCCGGGCGGATGGAACAACTATTCCCGTACTTCGCCAATGCCTGAACGTTAGCGGCGATATTCAATACACATGCGACATCTACTAATATTTCTTCCAATCTGCATTTTGTTTGCTTGTAATAATTCAGCAACCAGAATTTCTGCAATAGAACTAAATGACAGTGCAGTAGCCATAACAAATCATTTTGAGGATACTTCAAAATATGAGCAAGCTATAGCACTTTTGAATCAAGCCATTAAACAAGACAGTACAATATTCGATTTGTATAAGAATAAATATTTCTTTGAAGTTACTTTAGGGAATTACAAATCAGCTCTAAAGACAAATAATCGTCTAATCTCTTTCAGACCCGATTCAGCAGATTTATTTTTTCAAGCTGCAACATTTGAGCAATTTTTTCAAGACACAATATCGGCCCAAAAATCTTTCGAAAGAGCTGCAATATTATATAAAAAGACATTAGACACGATGAATGCAAAAAGCCCATACTATTTTTATGACTGGAGATTATGGGCTTGCTCTATGATAATGATTGGGCAAGAATCAATAATTCATGAATTTTTAAAGGAAAATTGCACAAATACCATTGACTCGACAATCTATCATCCAGAAATGCTCAGTAAGACAAAACAAGAGTTAAAGCAAGTCATGAACAAACAACTGACGGATCTACAATACCGCCGCTAACACAGGCATTTACGCTATTGGGGCCTGACAAGCATATTTTCAGCTAAAACTCAAAGCCAAGCATCAGTTCGGGGCTGGACCTGATACTAAGACAAACCCATTAATTTCAAATACCCAAACCCTAAAAGCTTTACCAACCGGGCGGACGTACAAAGCCTCCCTCCAACAGCGTAAATGCTGGGGACGTTAGCCGGCAGTTGCTGCTTAACTGAGCGACAGTAACCTAACTTCAACAATAAATAATTGCTCAGCTTTTCCAACTCGACTAAAAAGTTAGCAGCAAATAAATCGCAGGGTGGCCTGTATCAATCAATTTAACTTCAGTGCATGCACAGCCACGCCCGACAGGCGAACCTTGATTTGGCATTTTTATCAACTCGAAGGCAACCGACCGGCTAACATGGCATTGGCGCAATTGGGGGCTAGACAACAAAACTTCAGTTTTTTGCATCTAACCCAACCCCTGGCATGAGCTGACTTGGGCACAAAACCGCCAGCGGCTCCTTGCTACGCTCTTAGTGCCGCTGGCTATTGCGCAATAACTCAGTAATTTCAAATTTTAAAATAATCCCGGCCAGACGGTTGGAAATACAAAACCCACCAACTGCGCCAATGCAGGACCGTTAGCAGCTATTTTGCAAATTCAGATTTTTGGAGCAAAGCAAATGTATAGGTTCATTTTTGCGCTAATTCTTATGCTTCCTTTTATTCTAAAAGGACAAACTAATCCAAAGGGCTGCTATTGCACCCGTGACACTGTATTTAGGCTAGGATCTTGTTGGACTTTTAAAAACAATAGCTTGTTTGAGTATCGAAGTTGGGATCGCCATGGTGAATTTATCGGGAAAGGAATTTATAAAATATTAAATAATACTTTGACAGTAAAGTTTAAAGGATTGGAATACGAATATCCCGCTTTTGGAATAACTAATGGTGCTATTTGGAAAATCCCAATTAAAATAATCGACTCTGTTGAGATAATAATACGTCGCAACAAATATGAAGTCGTTTTAAAGAAAGAGACAGAGTAACAGCTGCTAACAAGGCATTGGCAAAATACGGGGCTTGACACCTAAAATTTAGCTTCAAACCACTACCAAACGTCAGTTCTGGGTCTGACTTGAACCTAATCCGCCAGCAGTTTTTCGCTACGCTCCTAGTTCTGCTGGCTGCATTTGTTTGCCCAGGCAATTTCATTTCTTAACCAAAATCACAAACCCGGCTTGACGGAATACTAATTCCCACGTACTTCGCCAATGCAGTCACGTTAGCGGCAATTATTACCAAAACTCTACTATATGAAAAAGAGAATATTTTTTGCGATTTTTTTGTCCCTCATCACTAGCACATATACTGTAGCTCAGACAAGTTCGCCAAATGCAGCCATGGAAAATTTGAGCACGTCTGAAATACAAGTACTAAAGGCTGCCAATTGGATTATTACTACAGGCCTAACAGTAGAATTAGAAAAAAGAAAACCAGCAAATTCAATAGTCTTAAAATGGTACATCGATACCATTACATTAAATATCAGTTTAGTTGAGAAGTTAAAAGCTATATACGGAGACAATTCAGATCTATTACTTACGTTTTTCGCCGGGTACTCAAAATTTTATCTTGAAAACAAAAAAACAACTACAAATTTAACAGCTACAAAAGCGGGGTTAATTACTCTTATAAGTATTTATAAAAGAGGAATTGGAGTAACCAAAAATGAAGAGTTAGAGAAGTTAGTGACCTTAGCAGATACTGATAAATTAGATGAGTACGTAAAAAGTAATTTTGACTAAGTCATAACAGCCGCTAACAAAGGCATTTACGCTATTGGGGCCTGACAAGCGAACTTCAGCTTAAACCCAAAGCCAGGCTTTAGTTCTGGGCTGGACCTGATCCTAAGACAAACTAACCTAATTTCAAACACCCTATCCCAAACAGCATCACCAGCTGGGCGGACGTAACACCTCCTCCCTCCAACAGCGTAAATGCTCGAACGTTAGCAGCAAGCACATGACAACCCGAAAACTACTTACAACTTTTACTTTAGTTTTAGTTATATTTAAAACTAATGGACAGACACCTAAGCATTATTTTAAAGTTGTTGACAGTATTGTATTGGCTGAAACAACCTCAAAATACCTTCAAACCAAACTTGACACCTTAAAATCAAAGTATATTCCTTCAAGAAGCAGTTTTTCATTATCCTTTGACCGTGACATTGACTTTGTATTCAGACATCATCGTTTAACTGTTGAACTAAACTTTGAGAGATTTCAAATTGATTTGCTTACACGTAATGACACTATTTATGCACGAACAATTAGACATTACTATAATCCATTTGAAATGGATAAAACGACTTTAGCTTTTGACTCAAGTTTTTCCTTTGAAAAAGTAAACGAGTACCTGACTCAAAGAAATAAGTTCTATAAATCCCAGAAAACACTAAAAGATTTAATCAGGGAAATGTCCGAATACAGAGTTTTTGCATTTTACTGTGGAGACGGCTCTCCTTTGACAGAAGAAGGAAAACAGATTAAAGAAATTGCAGCAGAAGGAAAAACAGATACACTATTTCAAATGTTACAAAGTATTTGCGTTGAAACACAAGCTTATGGGGTAAGTGGTTTTAAGATATTGGAAACCAATGGTTATCCAATCGCCTCGGACGTCAGTAAAATAATCAAACGCATAAAAAAAAGAAATTCAGAAACTGTGACTTGTAGCGGATGTATAACAGGACTGATTAGGAAAATTTACAGTAAAAAATAAAACCGCCAGCTGCTAACACGGGCATTGGCGGCAATGGGGGCTGAACAAGCAAATTTCAGCTTAAAAACAAAACCAAGCAGCGGTCAGGGGTTGACCTGATCCTTGAGCAAAACGCCTTAAATTCGAATTCCTAAATTCTAAAAGCATCCGCGGCCGGGCAGACGAACAAAACCTCACTCCCACTGCGCCAATGCTTCAACGTTAGGCGTAATTCGATGGCAGCGACATTGGTTGCTCCCTAAGTTTTGCAGGATGCTCAGCTCAGCAGTACAAATATTTTCAGACAGCGTTAAAGAAAGGACGGTTATCTGTGGTAGGCAACGACTG
>JAFLBK010000004.1 GCA_017303335.1 Chitinophagales bacterium | reverse complement strand
CAGTCGTTGCCTACCACAGATAACCGTCCTTTCTTTAACGCTGTCTGAAAATATTTGTACTGCTGAGCTGAGCATCCTGCAAAACTTAGGGAGCAACCAATGTCGCTGCCATCGAATTACGCCTAACATTAGTATTGACGTATTACACGCAGCGTGTTAAGAAAACCGGGCGTTGATAACCAAGTAAATGCTGATCTACATTTTGCATTGTTTGTTACGTCAATGAAAACTGGGGAAAATAATGAGGAGTGCATTTGCAAGGCTTCGCCGATCTGAGTCACAGGTGAAACAGTCATTTGGTATATTAAAATAATACTATTCAGTTGCTTTAAGAAATTTAAATATCCTTTTTTGGGGTACCGCATCACCACTCAATCTGCTCGTTTCCCCAGAGGTCGTCGAAGGGGCTGATAATGTTCACCAACTGCATCCGGCTTACGTGCAGGTAACGTTCTGTCGTTTTTATACTGAAATGTCCCAGGATGTCTTTGATATACCTTATATCCGTTCCTTTTTCCAGTAAATGGGTGGCAAAACTGTGGCGTAAACTGTGTATACCAACCTCTTTCCGTATCCCGGCCTTCCGCTTGGCATTGCTGAAGATCTGCTGTACGGTTCGTATGGGGTAGGCTTTCCGGCTGTCGTCCGACTCAAACAGGTATACCCGCGGACGGGGCGTATGGCTTTGCAGGTAACTGCGCAAAATGTCGAGCACGATCGGGCTCAGGTTCACATACCGGTCTTTCTTACCCTTGGCCTTCTCCACAAAGATCTGCATGCGCTTGCTGTCGATATCGGCGATCTTCAGCTTTACGATCTCGCTTACCCGCAACCCGGCGCTGTAAGCGGTGAACAGCATGGCCTTGTGCTTCTTGTTGTCGAGGGCGTTGAAGAGCTTCCGGATCTCGGTTTCATTCAGGAGTTTGGGCAGTATGATGCGTTTCTTGGGCCGGGGTATCTCCCAGAAAAACCGCTCCCGGTGCAATACCTGCTCGTAATAGAATTTCAGGGCGTTGATGCGGCTGTGCAGGGTGTTCTCCGAAAGCTGCTGCTTCTCGTAGCAATATACCAGGTACCGGCGGATATGATCCGTATCCAGCGCATCGGCCGGTATGGTATGCAGGGTTTGCAGGAACTGCGTCATCTCCCCCAGGTAGGTACGGATCGTGGACGGACTGTAAGCTTTGAGTTTCAGTTGCTGCTCCATCAGGGGCAGTACGTGTTCATTCACCGTGCTGATGGCCCGTAGAATGGGTTTTGACTCTGGCCGGCGGGGCCTCGATGGAGGGGGCTGAACCGGTTCGGGCAAGAGGTCTTTTTTACCCGCTTCGGCGATCTTTTTCCGTTGCTGCAGGTATTTGTCGAGTGCCGATCGATCGATGGGAACAAGGGGGCCTAAGGCTTCCTCAATGGCGGCAATACTTTCGGCTGTTTGGGGAACGAGCCAGCAGGAGTGGGTGGCTGTGAACCTTACACCGGGCAGTTTTTTAACCACTCTGTTCAGTTCCTTATCGGCTTCAAACAAAAGGGCAATGCATTCCCGGCCGCGGTGAAAGAGGGGGCGGAGTACTACCGGATTCATTCTTCAAACTACAACAGGGGATTTGCTGCAGTTTGATCTTTTTCCCGGCAGGCGATGTTTTATTTCCCGGACTTACTCTTTACTGTCTTTGGGTAACTGGATCATCAGGCCCGAGTTGCCGGCAACGGTGGTGGGTACCTGCCCGCTCCATTTCTGGATCTTGATGTAATCAATATAAAGCGGCGTGAGCGAAAGCTGTTCCCTGCGGATGGCTTCGGCACGGCCGGCGGCCTGTATCACGGCCTGGGCCGAGTCGCCCCGGGCTTCGGCGATCTTGCGTTCGGCGTCGGCAACGGCTACCTGGCGCCTGTTTTCGGCCACCTGGGCTTCCTGGATGGCCCTTGTTTTTGCCACGATCGATTCGGATATTTCGGTGGGCGGAACGATGTTGGTACGCAGCTGCGATACGTTGAACCACTTCGATACCCGCTTGTTGCATTCCTTCACGATATCGCTTTCAAATTCTTCGCGGTGGTTGAAGATCGAATCCACGGTATAGCGGTTGGCCACATCATTCACCGAGCCCACGATGGCGTTCTTCAGCCAGCCCTGTTCCATCTCGGTAACGCCCACCCGCAGGTTCTGGAACATATCGGCCACATTGCCGGGGTTGATGGAATAGTTGAACGAAGGCTTAATGGTTGCCCGGAAACCGCCCTTGGTTACGATGTCGTTGGCTTCGTAATCGATGTGTTGCTGGTGGATGGGGAACTCGTAGATCCGGGATATCCAGGAATTGTAGAATACCCAGCCGGTAACATATTCGGTACGGCCCACGCCCCGGTCATCGCCCACATTGCTCACTTTGATACCCACATGGCCGGCATCAATGCGCTCCACATTTACGGGGTTAACGGCAACCAGTATAATGGTTATGATGAAGGCGGCTACGGGCCTGATCATCCCGGCCAGCCGGAACCTGCCTTCTTCGGTTACATAATTTTTCTTCCGGAATGCGCCCATGATCAGGGCTACGATGAAAAAGACAAGGAGGAAAAGGATGGCGGCGATCATGTTGGTTGGTTTTGGGTTATGTGTTGCTGGTTACGGGTTATGAGTTGCGAGTTATGGGTTGTGGATACGGGTTGGGTATTTGCAAGAGAGATTGGATGAGGCTGAATTAAAGATAGCAAATCCGGCAGCCCGGCAAAGGGGGGTGGATAAAAAGTGATTGCCGGATAGGGGGAGAAGCAATGACGTTCTGGTATGGGGAGATTGCTTCAGTCGGCGGGGCCTCCCTCGCAATGACGTTTTTTAATGGGGATCGCCATGACGGTTCAAATCGGCAAAGGTTCATGGTCAGACCTGCCTGCGGCAGGCAGGCGGAGACGTCGGACCATGTTCTACACATTGAAGCGGAAGTGCATCACGTCGCCGTCCTGTACCAGGTATTCTTTTCCTTCGATGCGGAGCCGGCCGTTCTCGCGGCAGGCGGCTTCGGAACCGTATTTAATAAAGTCGTCGTAGGCGATCACTTCGGCCTTGATGAATCCTTTTTCAAAATCGGTATGGATCACGCTGGCTGCCTGGGGAGCTTTCCATCCTTTGTGAATGGTCCAGGCTCTTACTTCCTGCACACCCGCGGTGAAATAGGTAGAAAGGTTGAGTAATTTATAGGTAGAGTGGATGAGCCGGTCGAGGGCCGGTTCGGTCATTTTGTATTCTTCCATGAACATGGCCTTATCGTCGGGGTCTTCAAATTCGGCGATCTGGGCCTCGATGGCATTGGTCATCACGATGGTTTCATTTCCTTCATTCTTAACGGCTTCCATCAGGGTTGCTGAAAATTTATTACCGGTATGCATGCTGGCCTCGTCTACATTGGCCACGTAGAGGATCGGCTTAGCGGTGAGCAGGAACAGGTCGGCAATGGCCACGTTTTCTTCCTTGCTTAACCCGAGGGAAAGGATGTTCTTACCCTGGTCGAGATGATCCTTACAGCGTACCAGCACATCCAGTTCCGCCTTCATCTTGGGATCGGTTTTGGCCAGTTTCTCGGTACGCTGCAGCTTCTTTTCCACACTTTCGAGGTCTTTGAGCTGGAGTTCGGTTTCGATGATCTCCTTATCGCTTACCGGGTTGATGGGGCCCTCATCCCGCAGGATATTCTCGTCTTCGAAACAACGGATCACGTGGATGATGGCATCCACTTCCCGGATATTGGCCAGGAACTTATTGCCCAGTCCTTCGCCCTTGCTGGCGCCCCGCACGAGGCCGGCAATGTCCACGATCTCGATCTGGGTGGGCACGATGCGTTCGGGTTTCACCAGTTCGGCGAGTTTATTCAAACGGGGGTCGGGTACGTTCACCAGCCCGGTATTGGGTTCGATGGTACAAAAACGGTAGTTGCTTGCCTGCGCCTTGGCGCTGTTGCTTACGGCATTGAACAAGGTCGATTTTCCTACATTGGGCAATCCCACGATTCCTGCTTTTAAAGCCATGTCGGTAGTTCGGAATTAAGAATTAAAAATTGGGTGCAAAGGTAAGGGACGGAAGGCTATTTGGGATGGAGAATTTTGGGAGGATCAAGGATGCTGGATACAGGATACAGGATACTGGATACTGGATACCGGATTCAATTATCTGAGAACGATTATTGCTTCTTCGGGCTGTGCATGGCCGATGCGGTATTTAAGCCGTTTAATTATTAATTCTTAATTTTCAATTCTTAATTTTTATTTATGGCATTAAGCAGGATCTGGAGCGCATTCATCCTCATCGCGATCTCGGTGGCGGGGTATCATTTCTTCTTCAACAGCAGCCGCGACGATGTGTTCAGCCGTATGATGACCGGAACATCCAGGGACGAGTTTAAGTATGTTTCCCTGCTCGACAGCGCCAGCACCGCCGGTATCCACGCACAGATGAAGGACTACAGCTATGTGCTGCAAAAGGAGGCCGATAAAGAAACCAGGTACATCCTTGCCGACGCATCCCTGCAGGATTCGGCCGCCCGCATCCAATCGAAATTCGCCGCATCGCGGATCGTAACCGCGTCGTATATCCTGGGGCGCAAACAAAAACCCATCGACGGGGTGATCGAAACCTGCTGGACGGCCGTGGAGATCTGCCTCAAACTGATCGGCATTCTGTCGCTGTTCATCGGTTTCATGAGCATTGCCGAGAAAGCCGGCGGCATCCGGTTGCTGTCACGCATTGTTGGGCCTTTCTTCTCCCGCCTCTTCCCCGAAGTGCCGAAAGATCACCCGGCGCATGGATTGATGATCATGAATTTTTCTGCCAACCTGCTGGGGCTCGATAATGCCGCCACGCCGTTCGGACTGAAAGCCATGGAAAGCCTGCAGGAACTGAACCCGAACAAGGCCGTGGCCTCCAATTCGCAGATCATGTTCCTCTGCCTGCACGCGGCGGGCCTCAACCTGATACCGGTAAGCGTGATCGCCGTGCGGGCCGCTCAAAAGGCATCCGACCCAACGGATATCTTCGTGCCCTGCATGATCGTAACCTTTGTGGGCACCATCGCGGCCATGATCATTGTTTCCATCAAACAACGCATCAACCTGCTGCAGCCCGTGATCCTGGCCTGGGTGTTCGGCATTTCGGCACTCATCGCGTTGCTGGTCATCTATATAACCAGCCTCAACGCGGCGGGACTGCAATCTTTTTCCGGCGTGTTGAGCAGCGGGCTGATACTGCTGGTGTTTTTACTGATCATACTGGGCGGCCTGTATAAAAAGATCGACATCTTTTCCTCTTTTGTAGATGGAGCCCGGAACGGCTTTGATACGGCCATCCGCATCATTCCCTATATCCTCGGTATTCTCGTGGCGGTAAGCATGCTGCGCAGCAGCGGCACTTTCGACGCGGTGATCGGGGGCATCAAACAATTCTTTGCGCTGTTCAGTCCGGATACCCGTTTCGTGGATGCCCTGCCCACAGCCCTCATACGGCCGTTAAGTGGTGGCGCCGCCCGGGGCATGATGGTAAGCACCATGGCTACCTACGGACCGGATTCCTTCGCCAGTAAATTATCCGGGATCTTCCAGGGTGCCTCCGATACCACCTTCTATGTGGTGGCGGTATATTTTGGTTCGGTATCGATCAAAAATACCCGTTATGCCATCGGCGCCATGCTGCTGGCCGACCTGGTTTGTGTGATCACCGCGATCACGCTTGCGTATATTTTCTTCGGCTAGCAATCAACAACAGACATACGGATTCGAAACCGATATTCCTTTTTTAGCAGCATGAATCAATCAGCGCTTTGTCATGCTGAGGAACGAAGCATCCTTTTACCATGATGAGATCCTTCGCTTGCGCTCAGGATGACAAAGGAGAAGCATTGAAAAGAAGCCAGTGGATGAAGGCGCTTTCGAAATACGATATTCCTTTTTTAGCGGCATGAATCAATCAGCGCTTTGTCATGCTGAGGAACGAAGCATCCTTTTGCCATGATGAGATCCTTCGCTGGCGCTCAGGATGACAACAGAGAAGAGGATGACAGAAAGAGAGGAGAAGGATGACAGAAAGAAGAAGGAATATCAAAAAAGTATCCTCTCACCATAATAAAAATCCCCGGTATAAACCGGGGATCCATTTATGTATGCAGTGTACAAGTATATTACTGACTGATATACGAAGTGAGCGTTCTTGTTCTTCCACTCACACTTGTATTTCCCCTTGCCAGGATTGTATACGACCTTGATGTGGCTCCCACGAATGAATTCATGTTTATGATCGACGTGGTGGTGCCTGCTTTACGCAGTTCCAGGGTATCAGAAAGTGAGGTTACGGGCATCTCAACCCAGGGAGACAGGTTTTTGTACACGATGCTCGTACCAATATTTCCGCCCAGGCGGCGTGAATAGAGGTTGAGCGTATCTGCCGGCCCGGCGATCATGTTCATAAAACGGATCTTATACTTTCCATAAGCGGGCATGCTTACAGATTCGCCCACCACCAGCAGGTTGGGGCTCAGCGGTGTTGGGTTCGGGTTGGGATCTACCAGGATGATGCTGTGCGTGGTGGGGCCAAGCTGGTAGTTGCCATTGGCCAGGGTATCGCCGGCGATATTGCCGCCGGTACGGTTCACAATGGCCTTGATGTTTACCAGTCCGCTGGCACAGGCTGCGAAGGCACCGCCCAAAGCAGGGTACAAGGAGCCATAGGCCACGGGTGTGGCGGTTACTTTCACACCATTCACAAATAGATCCACTGCAGGTCCTGAAGCCGGTGTGGCAGCGGAAGGTGTAAGTGCCGTATAAGCATTGATGAATTTCACCTGGGCATCGGCCGTGTTGTGAAATTGCCAGCCCTGGTGCTGTTCGTTCAGGTCATTCTTGTTGCAGGCAAACAGCAGGAGCGAGCCAACGGTTAATATGCTGAAGATTCTTTTAGTCATTGTAATTTTTTTTAGTGATTAAGGTAAAGAGAACCACATTTCTTTGCAATGGTAGTCGATTTTGTCGCCACCATATACAGCGAGTTCGGCGATATTCCATACATATTCCGAATTGTGTCTTGGCCTTACCCGGTAGCTGTATTTGCCCCCGTTGTCGGGCCAGAGATCTGTACCCTGCGGCGGGGTGAACGCATAAAATACCTGTTTCCCGGTTGCGGGGTCAATATCTGTGTAGTGGAATCGCCGCAGATCGGTCCATGCTTCCAAAACGCCATATCCCCAGAGTGCGATGAATTTCTGTTGCATGATCTGGCTCATGGTCAGATTGGCTGCAGATGGAACTACCTGGGGAAGGGCCAGGAATGCGTCGCGGGTTGCTGTTGTCATGGTTCTGCCTGCCCGGATATTTACGTTGTATTTACTGAGCAGCATATCAAAATGCTGGGAGATGCCCTGGCGGTAAGCCGCGAGGGCGGTCGGTTTGTCTCCTTTCCGGTAGGCAGCTTCCGCTTTCATGAATTGTATTTCAGACGAGGTCATGAGTGGAAATTCCGAATTATCGCGGAAGATAAAACGTGCGGTATCAACCCCGGGTACCACCGTGGAGCCCCAGAAATTAACAGGGCGTTGCGTAGCCGAGAGGTTGAAGGTTTCTCCCTTGGTTGGTTCGATGCCATACATATTGTTCACATCCACGCCTGTGCCCGTGCAGAGCATATACCATCGGCGGGGATCGTCGACACCTTCAAAGGTACTGCCAACCCCCTGCGTTCCTTTCATCAGGTCAACAATGTACTTCGACTGGCGCAGGGTGGTATTGTTGGCCCTGAACCTGCCCCAGTAGTTGTTCTGCGCATTGATGGGGCCGCCCACATATTTATAGGTGGCGTCTTCGTCGGGGGTTTGCATGGCCTTATCGCAATAGAAGATAACTGAATCGGCTTTGTAAGCGGATTTATTACTCAGGTGATTGTAGCTACGGGCGAGTACGCCATAAACGAATTTGCGCCATTTGTTAAGATTACCCTGGTAAAACCACTGGTCGGCGGCTGTGAAGTCCTGGCTGGCCGTTCCGGCTTTGTCGAAGTTTTCGAGGGCGAGCCTGCAAAGGTTGCGCACGTGATCATATATCTTGTCCTGCGGGTCGTATTTGAATGCAAGCTGGTCGGTGCGGAATGCTTCGGTAAGGATCAGTTCTCCGTGATAGTCGGTAGTGGTGAGCCAGCTCCATGCCTGCATGGCATAACCGGCTGCCACATAATCCCATTGTCCGTCTTCGGCTGCCCATTCGATCATTTTATTCAGGTTTGCACCCAGGTTAAAATAGTGCATGCGCCAGATGGCTGCACTGTTGTCGATACCGGGGAACCAGCCCATCATCTCATGCCGGGTAATGGTACGGTCGCGGGTGACTGCGGGCACATTGTTGAATGTATAGCGGCAGGCGAATACCTGGGCCGTGGCTCCAAGATACATGAAGTCTTCTTCAAGGTTCATGGCCATCTGGTATTGCATGGGGGGCAGTAATTCGGAAGGTTTTACCCGAACCGGAGCATTTGGGTTCTGGTACACCTCATCCAGTTTTTTGGTGCAGGACGTTATGATCGCACCGGTTAACATTGCAAGGGTTATATACTGTATCGCTTTCATAAATAGTTTTTTTGAGTTTATCCATTAAAATCCTGCACGAAGCCCGAAGTTAAGGCTGATCGGTTCCGGTACCGTAGCGAAGTCGAAACCGAAAGCGCCTACGCCTCTGGTGCCTGGTGTGGTTCCATTTACGGCGGGGTCGGCCCCGGTATAATTGGAAATCAGGATCAGGTTATTGGCCGTTGCAAACACACTGAGCGATTTAATAGCCTTTGTCTTTTTAAGAAGGTTGCGGAAGTTGTAACTGATGGTAAGGTCACGCAGCCTTGCGTAGTTCACATCTTTTTCGATGAAATACTCTTCATTAAACAATGATGTGGTGGCCGTTCCCTGGTAATAGGTGTTGTTGAGGTAGGGGATGATGACAATGTTGTTTCGTGTCGGGTTGGATGTATTCTCGAGTCCGTCTTTCAGCACGCCCTGTACGATCTTGGGCGTTTCCCTGTCGGCAGTGAGGTTACTCCGGCCGATCGTGGTCAGGAAAAGTTCATTGCCGTTGAATACATCGCCGCCCACTTTTACATCCCACAGCATATTGATGGTCCAGTTCTTATAGCGGATGCTGTTGTTGATGCCCAGTGTGAAATCGGGATTGCGGTCGCCGCGAACCACGAAGTTCTGGTCGATGAGCGGTAAACCGGTGGCAGGATCGATCAGGATATCGCCGTTTTTGTTACGCTGGTAACCCCAGGAAGTGATACTGGTTGTGGGGCCGCCTCTTTTCAAACCGGCCCGTGCATTTCCATAGAGCCAGGTGTCGGAAATGTAAAATTCGGGGAGATTGTCGGGCAGGGTGAGCAGCTTGTTCCAGGTCTTGGTAAAATTCAAACCCAGGGTCCAGGTCAGGTCTTGTTTCTGGATAACCTTATAGTTGGTGGAAATTTCCACACCCTGGTTGCGGGTGCTGCTCAGGTTGAGTGTATTTAAAACGAAGCCGGTTCCATAACTGGTTCTCACCAGTTCCAGTATCTGGTCGGTATTTTTTGTATTGTAATAGGTAGCGTCGATGCTGAGCCTGCTTTTGAAGAACCGGAGTTCTGTACCCACTTCATAGGTAGCCTGCTTTTCCGGTTCCAGCAGGAAGTTGGCGTTATTGAAATCATACAGGAAGCCGCCACCGCTGGATGTTTGCTGTACAAAGAAAGACTGGTTGGAGTAGGGGCTGTTGGCTTTGGCCGTGCTGGCAAGCGAAGCCCTGAGTTTTCCGTAGGTGAGGAAATTGCTTTTCTTCAGCGGCTTGATGAGGTCGGTGAAGATAACACTTACACTACCGGCCGGGTAGTTCACCTTGCGGTTGATTTTCGGAAGGGTGGATCCTTCTTCGAAGCGGTGTGTATAGTTTACAAACACAATATTGTTCCAGTTGAGGGCAACCTCGCCAAAGTAAGCGATCTGCCGTGTTTGCCTGTAGTTGAAATCGCCGAATTTATTATTGCGGTAAAGCCGGTTGCGGGTAACGGGAGTAGTGATAGAGGAATCCCCGATTCTTGTATCGTCGAACTTGAAGGTGGTAGGATCGGCAATACCGGTGCCGAATACCGACCAGGCGCTGGTTTTATAATCCTGCCACATGGTACCCAGCATCAGCCTTCCGTTGAATTTCTTGAAGCTGCGTTTGGCGGTTGCCGTGATCGTGTGATTGTAGCCTTCGTATTTGCGGTAATAGTTGTCCTGCGAACCTCTGGTTGCCTTGGTGAGCAGGTAGGTTTCGGGGTGATAGAATGTCCATCCGTCATTCTTATAGGTTTCATAGCCGAAACGGCCTGAAACAGTAAGCCATTTCAGGGGATTAATATTGATGGCCAGCGTAGCGTTGTGCTTGCTCAATTCATCATAACTCCTGTTGCTCTTCACGTTCCAGAGCGGATTATCGAATTCGTCGTTGGCGTCGCCGGCGGTATACAATTCTCTTTTTGTGCCATCGGGATTGTATATCTGGCTCATATCGTCATTCACCGGCCAGCGCAGCAGGGTGGTCAGGTAGCCATTCGAACTGCGGATCGGCTTTTTATTCTTGCTGTAGGTATAGGTGTAAGCCGGTGTGATGTCGAGGAATTTTTTAAACCGGGTAGTGTTGGTGATCCGGAGTGTGTACCGGGTATACCGGTTGTCGGGAACGGTTCCGGTTTGGTCGAATGCCGAACCCGAAACCTTGAAACTAAGGTTTTTATTGCCGACATCAACGGTCAGGTTATGGGTTTGCGCGAATCCGGTTTTGAAGAAATCCTTGGCCTGGTTCCGTTTTGTTGTACCGGCGGGTAATTTGGGCCCGAAATAACTGAAGTTGCTGTCGAGCCGGCCATTGATGCCCATGTCATAATCATCAAATACCTCGGGAAGCCTTTCTACAAACTGCAGGCGGAAACTGTTATCATAATTGATTCCTGCCAGCTTGAATTTCCGATCTACAAATGCTTTGGCTTTTTTGGTGGTGATCACCACTGCGCCGGAACTGGCCTGGCTGCCATAAAGTGCCGTGGCTTCCGGACCTTTCAGGATGGTGATCGATTCAATGTCGTTCGGGTTCAGATCACCCACGCGGTTGGTATAATCATTACCCCGGTTGGTGGTCTGGTTTACCGGCCGCGTACCGCTTGCGGGGGCTTCAACGAGGCCCAGGCCGCTACCGCTGTTACTATTTTCGTCCACAACTGAATTGTCCACAATGGTTCCGTCTATTATATAAAGCGGTTGATTGCTCAGGGCGAGCGAGTTGTATCCACGCAATACAAGATTGGTGGAGGCGCCAGCGTTTCCACTGGTGGGGGTCAGACTTGCACCGGCAATACGGCCGCCAAGCGCATTCAGGAAGTTCTCCCTTTGTGTTTCCTGTATCTCCTCGCCGCCCAGCTTCTGAACCGAATAACCGAGCTCACGGGGATTTCTTTTTATATCCATAGCGGTAACCACCACCTCACCCAATGTGCCGTCGTCGCTGACAAGGCGCACGGTAATGGCGTTGGAGCTGCCTACTTTTACCTGTTGTTGTTTGAAATTCACCGAGCTGATAACGAGTATATCGCCTTTGCTGGCGCTGATACTGAAATTACCATTGGCATCGGTCTTCGTACCGGTGCTCTTTCCTCGTACCATCACAGTAGCGCCTTCTACCGCCGAGCCGTCTTTTTCATTGACAACCCGCCCGGTTACGGTGTTCTGTGCATGAGACATCAGAGGAACCAGTAAGAACAAGAGAGCAAATAACCTGGTTGTAAATTTTCTCATATAGTCGTGTTTTGGTTTTAGTAAATGATGGCGGTCTTCCAGGATTTGTTTTCAGGGGGGATCGAAATGTTTGTTGAACCGATCCGGTTTTATCTGGGGGGAGAATCAGGGCCGGGACTTAACCCGGTAAAACCATCCGTGTCGGGTGCCGGTAACAGAAACAGTACGTTCATGTTATACAAATATCCTGGGTATAACCTGTACACCTGCATTTCTCAGATAGCTTTAATTTGATTGCCACTCAAAGTAGTATTAAAAATGCAAAAAAGCGCAGATTCCGGCTAAAAATATTGCACATTACCCTCAAAAACCTGCATAAGCATTCCGCACACACAGGCTACCCGCGCCGCTTCTTTGTTGTTACCGGTACCGCGGAGGAAGGGGGTTTTTTCATCAACGAGTCGGACCCCGGAGCGGTTGCCTGGTTATTCTGTTCAGATTCCTCTTCCTCGCCGGTGCCGAAATAGTTGCCGAAGAGTTCGGCCAGCACCCGGGCATTATACACGGCCCGGGTAAATTTATTACCGATGACGATGATGGTTGCCGAGTCGTTCACCAACCGGATGAAGCTGGCATTGCTGCCATGCCACCAGCCGTTGTGGTAGATGATCCGTTTCCCATCCGGGTAATTGAGCATGCGCCATCCCAGGCCATAGTTCTTGATGCCGGGGCGTTCATTGCTGTAGGGGGTATAGGCTTCCCGGATCGTTTCGGCCCCGAAAAGCAGGTTCGACGAAAGCGCACGGTCCCAGGTAAGCAGGTCACGTACGGTGGTATAGATGTTCTTGTCGCCGTAAACCCGGTCCATATAATTGAGCGGTTCCAGTTTTCCTTTCCAGTTATAACTCGGGGCCACCCGGTTCGAATCGGCGGGCTGGTAAACAAAGGTATGTTTCATCCCCAGTGGCTCAAAGAAGTTGCGCTGCAGGTATTCGGGGTAACGCAGGCCCGATACCTGTTCGATCAGCAGGGCCAGCAGCGCATAGTTGGTATTGCAATACGCGAAGCGGGTATTGGGCGGGGCGATATCGGCCAGCGAGTCTTTTTGGCCGACCAGGAAGTCGAGCAATTCTTCATTGCTGATCGGCCGGTTCTTATCCCAACCCATATTATCCAGGAAATGGGTATAGTTCGGCAAACCGCTGCGGTGGTTAAGCAGGGAGCGGATGGTAACGCCCGGGTAATTGAACCGGGGGAAGTATTTGCTGAATTCATCATCGAGCCGGCAGTGGCCTTCTTCCACCAGTTTCAGCACCGCCATGGCGGTAAAGGTTTTGGATACGGAAGCGATGTGGAGGGATGTGCTGTCGGTGATGCTGTCGGTGCCGGGGATATGCAGGGTGCCGGCATATTTCTCGAACACGATGCTGCCGTAGCGGGCAACGAGTACCTGTCCGTTGAAGCCGCGGGCGCCGAGGATACTGTCGTACCAAAGCTGGCACCCTGTGCGGATGCGTTCTTTTTCTGCGGCGGGCACAGGCTGGGGATCGGGCAGGCGGATGAGGCTTGCGGGTTTATTCGTTTTAGCCGCTTGCTGCTGCCGCGGATTGCAGGCGAACAGGAAGAAGGCAGGTACATACAGCAGGCTGTTCAGGATGAAGCGGGATATTGTTCGCATTCAATCTAGCTTTAGATAGAATATATTTGCGCAAAATACATCCTTATCGGCATGGCTGAAAATAAAAAGACGAGTTACCCCAAAGAAAAGATCAACATTCTTTTCCTGGAAAATATCAGTGATGTGGCGGTGAAGCATTTTCACGCGGCCGGATACAGCAACGTGAAAAAAATAAACGGGGCCCTGAGCGAACAGGAACTCATCGCGGCGGTGAAGGATGTGCACCTGCTCGGCATCCGCAGCAAAACACAGATCAGCAAAAAAGTACTGGAAGCAGCGGAGAAATTACAGGCCATCGGTTGTTTCTGCATCGGTGTGAACCAGGTGGATCTGAAGGCGGCCACCCGCAACGGCGTTGCCGTTTTCAACGCCCCGTACAGCAATACACGCAGCGTGGCCGAGCTGGTGATCGGCGCTTCGATCATGCTGATCCGGAAGATCATCGATAAAAATAAGGCGGCGCACGAAGGCGTGTGGATGAAGGAAGCGAGCGGCAGTTACGAACTCCGCGGAAAAACAATGGGCATCATCGGCTACGGCAATATCGGCAAGCAGGTAAGCGTGATGGCCGAAAGCCTCGGCATGAAAGTGATCTTTTACGATATCGAAACAAAACTTCCGCTGGGCAATGCCGAATCAAAAAAGAGTTTGAAGGAAGTATTGTCCAACGCCGATATCGTTACCCTCCATATACCCGAACTGGAGAGCACGAAGAACCTGGTCAACAAAACAACGCTGAAATATTTCCGCAAGGGAAGCATTCTCATCAATTATGCACGGGGCGAGGTGGTGGACCTGGAAGCCCTGCGCAAAGCCATCACCGACGGGCATATCAGCGGCGCCGCGGTCGACGTATTTCCGGCAGAGCCCGAAAAGAACGGCGATCCTTTTTTCACGCCCCTGCAGGGCTTGAGCAACGTACTGCTTACCCCGCATATCGGAGGCAGCACGCAGGAGGCGCAGCATAATATCGGGGAAGACGTAAGCGCCAAGCTTTTCAATTACCTCGAACGCGGTACCAGTACGGGGTCGCACAGCATACCCGAACTGGCCCTGCCGCCGCAGGAGGGAACGCACCGCATCCTGCATATCCACAACAACGTTCCGGGCGTACTTTCCGAGATCAATACACAACTCAGCCGCAACCGGATCAACATCCTCGGCCAGTACCTGAAAACCAACGACGCCATCGGTTACGTGGTGCTCGACGTAGACAAAAACATCAGTAAGAACGCCCTGGAATTGCTGAAGAAGGTAAAAGCGACGATCAAGGTGCGGATGTTGTATTGAGTGTTCGGAGCGGGTGGGTTATGGGTATTGGTTCATGGTTCATAGTTCATGGATCATAGTTCATAGTTCATAGTTCATGGATCATAGTTCATAGTTCATGGGTCATGGTTCATGGTTCGGACCTTGATGGTTTTAGCGAGGGTAAGTGAATAAAGATCTGTGTGCCCTTGTTTTTTTCACTTTCAATATGCAGTGTGGCGCCCATCAGTTTCACCAGGTCTTTGATGATCAGGTAACCCAGGCCGTTGCCCTTGCGGTTATCGATATTGGCCGAAGAAATGATGAACTGATCGGCCATGATGTTCTTGATCTGGTCGGCGGTCATGCCCACGCCTTCGTCCTGTACGCACAGGATCACCTGGTCGCCCCGCTGTTCAGCCAGTACGCGTATCGAACCCTTCTCCGAAAAATTGATGGCATTGGTAAGCAGGTTGTAAACAAGAATCTTCAACGGCTCAAAATACTGGTAGACCTGTAATGCCTCCGGCACCCGGTTCTCGAGCACGAGGTTCTTTTGTTTCGCCAGCGAATTGAGTATGCCCATCACCTGGTTCACCGACTCGTGCAGGTTGAAGGGTTCTTTCACCAGCCTCCGGTTCTCGTTCTGGTATTTGATCCAGTTGAGGATATTGGTGCTCAGCAGTTGCAGTTCCTGCGCCGTATTGGTCATCTCCCGGATCGTTTCCAGTTGCAGCTCTTCGGGCATCATGCTGCGTTTGTCCAGCAGGTTCTTGCCTGCCACGGTTACAAATTTCAGCGGCGTTACAATATCGTGACTGATGATGGAGATCAGGCGTGTTTTGATGCTGTCGTTTTTCTCGAGCACTTCATTCTGTTCTTTCAGCTCCCGTGTTTTTTCGGCTACCTGCATCTCGAGTTTGTGCTGGCGGATCTTATACTGCCGGGTGCGGATGTGGAAGATGAGTTGCGTAATGCCCAGCAGGCCCAGCATGCAAAGCGCATAGAACCACCATTGGTTGTGCCAGGGTGTACTGATCCGGAATTCGATGGTCTTGTAGTTGTAATTGTTGATGCCGAACCCATTGAGTTTGCGGATGCGCAGCAGGTACCTGCCCGGGCCCAGGTTGCTGAGCCGTATGACCGCTTCGCTTCCGGTATTCACCGGTTTCCAGTTCACGGTATCATTGAGCTGGTAATCGATATATATATTCTCTTTGTTGCACCAGGCCGGGAAGCCGAGTTGAATCACCATGTCCTGGGTTTGCGGGGAAAGTTTTTTATGCCGGAGCGAATCGCTGTTGATCTTTTCCCCGTTCACCCGTATCTCATCGATGAATACATCCCCGGTGGGTAATACCGGCTTTGCCGTTTCCGGTTTCACCCACAACAGGCCGTCCATCGTCGGGAATGAAATGGTATTGTCATTCAGCCGGAGTGCGCAGGGTGTGCAGCCGCCGTTGAGTTCCGTCATCTCCATGCCGTCTTTCTTGCCGAAATAATGATAATAAACAGAAGGCCTGTTGTTTTGATACGCGTCGATCAGTTCGGGGAGGCTGGCTTTGAACAAACCCCGGTTCGTACTGATCCAGCAATAATTTTCCGCATCGGGTACAAAGCAATGCGGGTAGAGCAGGTACTTGTTCTTATCGAGGGGCATGCGGCGGAATGATCCGTTCCGGTATATGTAAAAGCCGCCGCCGTAGGTACCGAAGAATACATAGTCTTTGTATTTCCAGATGCTCCGCACGCAGATATTCTCCTGGGAGAAGATCGTATCGAGTCGTTGCTTGCGGATATGATAACGCAGGAGCCCGGCGCAGGTGGCTACCGCCAGTTCCTCGTTGTTCAGCGGGGTGAAGTCGAACGTGACCGTACCAGCCAGTTCTTTCGGATACCGGTACAGGTAGCGGAGCGTATCGGCGTCGAGCAGCCCGATGCCATAGAGATCGGCCATGAATATCCGGCCCCCGAGTTCCGTTACGATATTGCTGTTGATGATGGAGGGATAGGTTTTGGTGGCGCCTGTTGTATAATTGTACTCGTACAGGCAGTTGTGCCCGATCCTGGCGTTGTTCTGCGAATACCACAACGAGCCCCCGCTGGTGAGCGATACATTGAAATTGAATTTTCCTTTGATGGGCAGCATGCGTTCGTCGGTGGGCCGGTCGCCGATGACGTCGCTTTCATTGGTGAGTATGTTCCCGTCGGGCAGGGCTACCTGCGAGTAATAGGAATTCCGGTTCTTGGGATTTGCCCGGGATCTTTTTTTCGACTGCACCCGGTTGCGGCTGATCACGAAGAGCCCTCTCGATTCGGTACCGATGAAAAGCAGGTTGTTTTTTTCGCTGTATTGCACCGACTTGATGAAGGCGTCGGTAGGTATGTTGTTGCTGATCGGGGTGGCGTTGATGGAGCGCCCGTCGTAAAGGATCTGCCAGGCTTTTTCTTCCTCGATGAAGATCGGGTAATCCATGCCTGTTTGCCAGGAAAGCATGGTGCCTTTATTGGTTTTTTTCAGCAAGGCAATGCCGCTGCCGGTTCCGGGAACCGGGGCGATCGTTCCCGTTACCGGGTCGAGCAGGAATAGTTCTCGTTGCAGGTTCATGATAAAGAAACGGTCCTTTATCATGAACAGGGTGAGCAGGTTATTCGCCAGAACGGGTAATGCAACCGGCGTATCCTGCGCAACGGAAAAATAATAGAGCATGGTGCCGTTCTGGATGAAGCAGGAGGTATCATTGATAACGGCCACCCGGTTGTTGCCCGAGGTAAACCGGCGGGGCATGGGCTTGGCTACCTGGCTTTTGAAAAAAATATCCGACACACTTAAGAGGTAATACTGGCCGAGCTGCGGGTTGGTATTACCGGTGGCGGGGGCTGCCTTCTTCCATAATACGGGCCGGCTCTTGTCGATCAGGAATACATTGCCCGGCTGGTCGGATGTATAGATGCTGCCCGAGTTGTTGCGTACAATGAAGAGCATGCGTTCGGATCCGATCTCGGGCATGTTCTCCTTGGTGAAGGACTTGAAGTCGACTCCGTTGAAACGTACGATGCCCGCCTCGGTCGACATCCAGAGGAATTCCGTTTTCTCATCCCATTGCAGTCCCTTGATGCCGTTGGAAGGAAGCCCGTTGTCGGTGGTGTATTGCTGTACGTTGGTACCGGGGATCGCCTGGGCATAAGCGGCGGCGCACGACAGGATGAAGCAGGCGGTATAAAGCAGGAATCGCAGCATGCGTATTTTGCTGCAACAAGTTACTCTTTCCCGTTCAATAATTGACATTGTACAGCGTGGCCAGTTCCATCAGTTCCTTGATATTACCCGCCGTGGTTTTTTCGAAGATGCGGTTCTTGATGGTGGAGATGGTGTTCATCTTGAGGTTAAGGGTATCGGCGATCTCCTTGGTGCCGATTCCCTTGAGGATATAATGGAGGATCTCCAGTTCGCGGGGAGCGAGTGCGGTAAAGGGATTGTCCTGGTGCTGGATATGGCGGCGGACAGGTTCTTCGTTGTGCAGGAACTGCTGCAGTACCTGCACCATCTCTTCTTCACCGATCGCCTTCGACATGTAATAATGAATACCGTATTGCTTGAGCGCCTCGCCGTAGATCTCGGCCGGCTGCATCGAGAAAACAAGGATGCGCAGGTTGGGGTATACCCGCCGGATATTGGGGATCACTTCGAGTGTGCTTCCATCCGAAAGAATGATGTCGAGGATAAGGTGCGTGTATTTGTTCCGCACCAACTCCATCATCAGGTCGTGGCAGGTACCCACTTCGTGAATGTCGGTATAGCCGAGGGTCAACTGCATGTGCAATTTCAATCCTTTGCGGATCATGCTGTGATCGTCGGCGATGAGTATCTTCGGATGCATGGTAGCTGGTTGCTCAGATCGTTATTACGAATTTCGAAATTTTATCGCTGCGTTTTGTAGAATTTATTCTGCGTTACATGGTCAGACGGAACGTCAGACCATGTAACTTCTTACCGGATCAGAATAAAACTTCCTTTCTCCACCTGCGCTGCCGGGTAATTGGGTGCGCTGTACGTAAGGATATAAACGAAACCGCCGGTGGGCAGATCTGTACCCTTGCGTTTTCCATCCCATCCCTGTCCCTTGTCGTTTGTTTCAAATACCAGTTGCCCGTACCGGTCGAATATACGCAGGTTAAACCGGGTAACCAGTTCGGTACCCAGCACCCGGAACAGGTCGTTCTTTCCGTCGTTATTCGGCGTAAATGCGTTTGGCACCTGCACAATGCTGATCGGTTTAATGACCATGCTGTCGGTATTGGCGCAGTGCGTGGCTTTATCGGTTGCGGTGATGTAATAGGTCATCCGCCGGTCGGTTAACGCCGTCGGGTTGAGCAGGGTGGTGGTATTCAGGTAGGTGCCCGGCGTCCACACAAAATCATAATTACCGGGATTGGATATGCTGGCGTCGAGCGTAACGGAGCTGCCAATGCGGAAAAACTTATCCGGTCCGGCATCGATGTCCGGCATTGGATTGATGATCACCGTATTGACCGCTGGCTGTGAACCGCAGCCATTGACATCTTGCACAATAAGCGTAACCGGGTAGGAGCCGGGCTTGCCGAAGGTATGTGTAAGCGGCGGAGCTGCCGTGCTTGTTCCATCGCCGAAATTCCAGGCCCAGGAACTGATGCCTGTAAGCGTCGCGTTGAATTGAACGGGCTTTAGTTCACAAAGTGTATCCGCAACGAAACTGAAGGATGCAACAGGATTCGCATGAATGACGGGTATCGAATAAAGCACGGTGTCGGTACCACAACCCGTACTGAAGCCAACGGCATGACGAACCTGTATCGGTCCCGCGTTGGCAGCATAGCCATGTGTTGCGGTATTGCCGCTGCTGATAACGGTATTGTTGCCATCGCCGAAATCCCAGTACCAGCTGGGTGGGTTGGCGCTGTTGGCTGGTATCGAAGAGGTGAATGTAAACAGGCTGTCTGCACAGGCTTTGCCGCTCGCCTGTACCGAGAGGCTGACGGGATTTCCAACGCTGACAGGTTTATTAGTATCGCCGATACAACCATTATCCGCGTAAATGCGGTAGCGTACGTTATACGTTCCGATCGCGGGGAATGCCTTGCTCGCATTCACGGTTGTTTGTGTTGTGCCGTCGGGGAAATTCCACAGGTAACCGGCCATATTGAAACCGGTTGTGGTAGAAGCGCCGGTGAATGTGATGGATTGATTGGGGCAGGCGGAACTGAAAGTGAAATCAGCCTTGGGTCCCTGTTTCACCACCACGGTTACCGTTGCATATTCGGTTTGATTGCAGTTGGGGATGAGGGCGGCTGTGTAAGAAACCGGGATGATGTACGTACCCGGCGCCGCGAAGGTGAAATCCTGCTGCAGCGAATACACGTAATAAGTACGGCCATTGATCGATTCGGTATTGAGCAGTACAGGACTGTTGATGACCGAATCCGCATTGGGTGTGATACCACTCACCTGGCTGAAACGCCAACGGATGGAGGTGGCCGGGTAGGCCAGTTTCACGAATAAACGCACCGGCGTGTTTTTGCAGGTGAACGTATCGATATTGCCGCTGCTGTTAAGCGTATTCCTGATGGCGCTGTAATTATTCAGGTTGTTGATATTGGTGCCTACATTGTATCCATAGCTTTCAAAGAAGCCAAGTCCGTACACGGTAGCGGTAAACGTGGAGTCGCAAACAAGCCGGTGTTGCGCCGCCGCGCCGGTGATGCGGGCAACGGCCACCGAGAAGGCCGGGTTGTTCGGGTGTGTTTTGATATTGACCGGGTCGAAGGGATTTCCATCCAGTCGCAGGGAACCGAGGCCGGCAGTGGGAACGATCACGTTCAGGTAATTGTAATCGATATTCTGTTTGCGGGTAGCGTAAAAGAGTACATCTTTTTTACCCTGCTCCACCGGGCTTAAATAAAACATCTCCGGATCGCCGTAGGCGAACTGGCTGGCTAAATAGCAGCGGTTGCCGCCGGGTGTGTATTGCGCCACCAGTACGGGTTTGTCGGCTTCAATGTAATCGCCGCCGGTACTGTCGAGGAATTCGTAATAGAAATTCCTAGTCAGCCCGGTGAGCGGTACGCCATTTCGTTTTACAATGGTGGTGGGATCGGCAACAGCTACCCGGTAAAAATTCTTGAACGGATCGTTGATATCGGTAGCGGTATTGTTGAGCGTATGATAGGTAAGGTAGCGGGTGCCCCATGCCTGGGTGGGAAATACCTGTTGCTGCATGTTTTCGCCGCCGTCGTTCTTGCAGAGCCGGATGCCGCTGCTTCCGGAGAATAAAGCAAAGGGATGGCAATTGCCATCGGCGCCCTGTACCGCCACCACCTTGCTGCCTGTCATGTCTTTACTGGCGGCCCAATCGAGGTTGCCGCTTCCGAGTTTTCCCATTACCGTATAGATCTCGCCCTTGTTGAGGTTAACCGTATAGGTTTGATTGGGAAGCCAGCCATTCCGGGTGGTATCCGCGGGAGTGATCTGTAACCGGGTGTTGTCTTCGGATGCGATGACATAGAACCACGAATACCAATCGGGTCCATTCTGCGTGGTGTTGATCGGGGGCAGGGGCGGACTGGAGCCCGATTGCGCCTGCGAGTAGTTCAGCGAATAGTATAAGAATCCGTAGGTCTCAACCGGCATGAGCATGGTAGCGGCCGAGATCATGCCGTTATAGGTATGTGCGTATACCACGATGGGCGTATCGCTTACAATATGTATCGCCCGGTTGGTTTGTCCTTCCACGAATATGCGAGCGTCATCGGCCCCGGTCTTTGGTATGAGGATCGACGCGTCGACGGTATTGGCGGGTATGTTCACCGTCTGGCTCCAGGAAGTGTTAGCGATGGAAACGGTAACGGTTGCCGGCGCTTCGGCACTGAGGTAAAGCACCAGTTCCTGCGTATTGAGCGGCGCTTCGGATGTGAAGTTCCAGCAATAGCCATATCCCAGCCAGAATTCCTTGCCTTTATTGGATTTGTCCTGTGCCGTTGCACCGAACAGGCTGGTGCAACAGAGCAGTAATAGAAGCAGTCGGTTTGGTATACAGCCTTTCATGATGCAATATTCCGGCGGAACGAAAAAAAACCGGATAGAATTAATTCTACAAACAGCCCTTTGGGTTCACTGTAACATTGCTGCCTCAATCAGCACAAACCAAAACGAAAACCAAATGAACAAGCACTGCAATGGGAAGATGTGGAATAGCCTGCTGGCGGTTCTGCTTTCCTTTTCATCCCTGCTGGCAACAGCCCAAAGCTCCTATAACACGACCAACTGGCGGTTCAGCAATCCGAAGCAATTCGGATTTACCCCGATCGATGTCCAGTTCATTGATAACAACACAGCCATTGCGGTGGGATCGGATGGCAGTATTGCCCGTACCACCGACGCGGGTAATAACTGGGTGTATGGTTGTTTTACCTTCCTGAGCGCTGCCGGGGCCACGGTAAAACCGGCTTTTTCGGATGTGCATTTTGTTACTCCTACCACGGCATACGCGGTGGGTAGCCCGGGGGCGATGGTAAAAACCACGGATGGCGGTATTACCTGGACCCTCGTGAAAACACCTTTGTACGCCAATGCCAAAAACATCAATGCCTGCTGGTTCATCGATGCCAACAAAGGATATATTGCCGGGCAGAACAACAACACGATCGACTCGCTGCCTAAATTATATGTAACGCTGAATGGCGGCGCCACCTGGGATTCCATCGCGGCTCCCCCGGTAAATGGTGTAACCCGCGTAGGCTATATCAACAACCCGAACGTTCCATCCCGGCTTTGGCCGGTGGATGCCAAATTGAAAGAAATATACCGGATCGAATTTACGCCTTCCGGCGTTGGCTATATCTGCGGACAGGCAAGTCCCTTGTTTCCCGCAGTGAGTGTGAATGCCAGTTCCACCACCTGTTTGCCGGGTACCGGTACCTTAACAACCGGCGCTCATACAGCCGCCTTGTTGTGGAAGTTCGAAAACGGCGTTTTAACCGATTATTCCATCAGTAAGGAGCGCATCGGTTATTCCGGTATCAATACCAATACGGTTACCTGTACCACCGGTTTCGCGAACCTGGCGCCTGCCGCCCAAACCTACCGGGCGATGAGTATAATCAATGATTCGCTGGTTGTATTGATGTCGTTTAATAATAACACCGTAGTGCGTGTAAGCACCGGCGTTAACGACTTTACACCGAACCTGAACGCGTCGAACGCGTTGGAGAAAGGGAAATACACGGTATTGAATTTCCCGTTCCCGCCAACCGGTGGCCCACAGGCAGGTCCGCCAATTCCCAACCCGAATGTATTGCTTGCTTCCAATCCGTATGTGATCAAAAAAGCGGGCAATGGAAAATTATATGCATCCGGCAACTTCGGCCGCTTCTGGTCTTCTGTTGATACCGGAAGAAACTGGATACAGGTAAACAGTTTGCCGCAGGGACAGAACTACAGCAACAACGGAACCTGGGCGCTCGACATCGCACCGAATGGCCGTTTCCTTACCCTTGGTACAAACGGGGTAGTGGCCGATTCCATTGCCGGATCTCCGTGGAAGAGTAATTACAACATCGTTTCTCCGGGGGCCGGTTACAACAAGATCGATTTTGCCGATTGCAACAACGGTATGGCTGCCGGTGGCGGAACCATTACCGTTACCAACGATGGAGGCAAGACCTGGTTCGACCGGACAAGAACCGACTTCGTTTCGCTCAATATCAATATCACCTCGCTTACCTATGCCAATGGCAATCCAGCAGTGGCCTACTTTGCCACCAGCGTGGGTACCATCTACAAATCGATCAACATGAACGTGGCACCACCTGCCACACCAACACTCGACCCGGTTTTCGCTAATGGCAATGAACAGGTGAACGATGTGGCTACCGTGGGTAACGACAGCGTTTGGGCTTGTGGATACAGCGGGTTTTCGGTTCCGGCGGCCAGCCGGTCTCCGAAGATTTTCCGCTCGTTTAATGGCGGCACCACCTGGACAACCGTCAGCAGTTTCCCGGCCGGAACCACTTCACAAACATTTACCGACATTGAATTCCCCAGCCGCCAGGTAGGCTATGTTGCCGGCAGCAGGGATACGATATGGAAAACCACCGATGCGGGTGTAACCTGGAGTAAGCTTCCCTTACCTACTCCGGGTGTTACGCCGCAGATCACGTACACCGATATGTATGCGCTCGATAACAACACCGTATTCTTAACCGGTAATGGATTTCCGCGTAAAGTGGTTTTCCGGACAACCGATGGCGGCGCCACCTGGACGGATATCACCAACAACATCTTAACGCTCGGTGGCGGTAACCTGAACGGCGTTCTGTTTCACGACGTCAATAACGGTTATGTGGTTGGCCCGGGCGGTGTAATGTATGTGACCAATAACGGAGGAGCCACCTGGCGACTGGATATCGCGGCCAGCAGCAACCTGTTCTCCACCATGGCCTTTGCGCCGGTGAAGGTTCCGGCGGGTACACCGTTCGCCAACCGGCGGATCTTTGTAACCGGGCCATCATTGCCTAACTCCACCAGCCATATCCTTGAGTATGGTAATTTCTCACTTGTCAATGTTTCCTCTACCGAAACCGTGGTTTCCAGTTGTGCCAACGCCGCACAAGGTTCTATTACGGTGAACGCGGTGGGCGGACTAGCGCCTTATACCTACAGCATCAACGGTGGACCGGCGCAGCAATCGAATGTGTTCACCGGCCTCACACCCGGCACCAAGACGATCACCATCCGCGACTTCGGCTGCAACGTGTATACAAAAACGGTAACGGTTCCCGTTCGCCCGGTTCCGAGCGTAAGCGCCGGAACGGATAAGACGATCGTACAAGGCTATGACGTGATGCTGAATGGAAGCAGTGCGGCTACCAGCCCCACATCCATCGCCTGGACACCCGCGAACAGTGTGCTGTACGGACAGGGTACGTTCAATATCTGGGTGAAACCGCCGGTTACCACCACGTACACACTTACCGTAACCGATGCGAATGGTTGTATTGGTACCGATGATGCCGTGGTAACAGTGATCCCGGTTTGTATCAAAGTGATGAATGCCTTTTCACCCAATGGCGATGCCATCAACGACAGGTGGCTCGTTACCAACGGGGGCTCCTGCACCCGGCAGATCGCTGTGAAGATATTCAACCGGTACGGCGAACTGGTATACAGCAACGATAACTACAACAATGAATGGGATGGAACCTACAAGGGCAAACCGGTTGCCGATGGAACCTATTATTATACCATCCAGTTCCACCTCATTAACGGAACCATTGTACCCGCGAAGGGCGATGTAACCATTTTACGCTAACCAGATAATAAACATAATTATGAAATACAAAGTATTCATCACAGCACTGTTCACCGGCCTTGTCTCGGGCGTGGCTGCACAGCAATTGCAATCTTCGTCGCTGTACGATCTGCAGGGAATGATCCACAACGCGTCGGTGGCCGGCACCCAGGAAAATAATATGGTTGGATTGAGTTACCGCAGCCAGTGGTCGGCCATCAGCGGCAGCCCGAAGACGGCCACCGTTTTCGGATCCTTCAATGTGGCCCGCTTTGGCATCGGTATCGGCGCCGTTGTGTATAACGATAAAACCGGACCCACATCCCGCACCGGAGCGTCGATCATGCTTGCCAAGCATATCCGGGGCAATAATGGCGGTGTTTTCTCCATCGGTATCGAAAACCGTATCCAGCAATACGCGATCGACAAGGCCAAACTGAGTGAATCATTGGGATCGGATCCCGTGTTGGGAGCCAGCGACAGCCGCTTTAAGTACGATGCCGGCTTCGGGATCTCGTATACAAACAAGCGGGTGCAGATCGGCGCATCCGTATCGCAACTCGTACAGTCGAAGCTGAATTTCTACAGCGGCAATCTTACCCGTTCGGAAGAAGCAAGACTGTACCGGCACTATTACCTTCATGGATTGTACAATTGGTATGTAGACGGTACAACTGTCATCACACCCAATGTGCTTTTCATCTACCTGCCCAACGCACCGCTCGACTACCAGGTAGGGGCGCGGGTAGAGTTCCAGGACCTGTTCTGGTTCGGCGGCGGGTACCGGTCGCACCAAAGTTTCATGCTCTCGGCCGGCATCCATATCGGCAAGAAACTCACCCTGGGATATGCCTATGATAATTATATAGCCCCCATCAGCAAATTCGATAACGGTGCCGATGCCCACGAGGTATTGCTCCGCTATACCTTCTCGAAAAAATAGTTCAGGCGTTTAGTTTTAGTTTTGGCAGCTTACCCCGTAAGCTGCTTTTTTTTGCCCAAAATATAATTTCTAAAATTTTCAAAAATTATTGAAAACATTGTATATTTGCGGAGAAAATCGCACACCATGAAACTCGTAATACTGGGCGGTGGTTTTGGCGGCCTGAGGCTGGCACAGAAACTCAGGAACAAACCGGGCTTCGAGATCACCCTGATCGACCGGTTCAATTACCACCAGTTCCAACCTTTATTTTACCAGGTGGCCACGGCCGGACTGGATGCCAGCAACATCTCGTTTCCGCTTCGCAAAGTGTTTCACAAGAGCCGCAACGTTCGCTTCCGCATGGCGGAGGTGAAACAAATCCTCCCGTCCGAAAAGAAAGTGGTTACCGACTCCGGGGATTTCAGCTTCGATACACTGGTGATCGCCACCGGCGCCGATACCAATTTCTTCGGCAACCGGGCCCTGGCCGAAAACGCGTTCCCGATGAAGAGTACCGTGGAAGCCCTGCAACTGCGCCACCGCCTGATCCACAATTTTGAAGACGCCCTGCATGTGACCGACCCGCTCGAACTGCAGCGGCTGATGAACATCGTGGTGGTTGGGGCCGGGCCTACCGGCGTGGAACTGAGCGGCGCCATCGCCGATATGAAGCGTTACGTGCTGCCGAAGGATTATCCCGAACTGGATTTTTCGAAGATGAAGATATACCTGCTCGAAGGCACGGGGAAAACACTGGCCGCCATGAGCGAAATATCCAGCAAACAATCGAGGCAGTACCTCGGGAAACTGGGGGTAACGGTTCTTACCAATACCCTGCTCAGGGATTTCGATGGCAAAACGGTTCAGTTGCAGAATGGCGACAAGATCGAAGCGTCTCTTGTTATCTGGGCCGCCGGTATAAAAGGCAATGTGCCCGAAGGCATCAGCCCGGAATTGATCGCAAGGGGTAACCGCATCAAGGTAGACCGCTATTGCCGGGTGCATGGATATGAAGACATCTATGCCATCGGGGATGTTGCGTATATGGAAGAGCTTGCCTATCCGAACGGGCACCCGCAGGTAGCGCCGGTAGCCATGCAGATGGCCGACCTGCTGGTAAAGAACTTCCGCGCTGTTCCGGAGAAAAAGGAATTCAGCTACTACGACAAAGGCAGTATGGCAACCGTGGGCAGGAACCTGGCGGTGGTGGATATTCCCAAACCAAAACTGCACTTCGGGGGTTTCTTTGCCTGGATGATCTGGATGGGATTGCACCTGATGCAGATACTGGGTGTGAAGAACCGGTTCTTTGTATTCAGTAACTGGCTCTATAATTACATGACCTACGACCAGAACCTGCGGCTGATCTTTAAAGAGTTTTACAGGGAGAATAAAAAAACAGGTTAACCATGGCTGCCACCTTTCTTACCGCGAACTGGAAAGACCTGGTCATGACGAATTACATCATCGACCCGACCATTCTGGAACCCTTTGTTCCGGTCCGTACCGAACTGGACAGCTTCAATGGGCAGGTGTATGTTAGCCTGGTTGGATTCATGTTCACCGATACCCGCCTGCTGGGATGGCGAATTCCCTTTCATGTGCATTTTGAAGAAGTGAACCTGCGGTTCTATGTACGCCACAAGGACGCAGGCCAGTGGAAACGCGGTACGGTATTCATCAAAGAGATCGTTCCCAAACCCGCGATCAGTTTTGTGGCCAATACGATCTACCACGAGAAATATGCTACCCATCCGATGAATCATTTCCTTCAGGAAGAAGAAGACTTCCGTTCGCTGGGTTATAGTTGGAAACACAAAGGCAGGTGGAACCGTATGGAGGCGGTCACTGAAAAACATGCTTCCCCCATGCCGCCCGGCAGCGAAACGGAATTCATCGCCGAACATTATTGGGGATATTCCCGTTACAACGCCGCTACTACCTTTGAATACAACGTGCAGCACCCGGCCTGGCGGGTTTACAAAGTGAACAAATACCTGGTCGATTGTGATTTTGCCGGTCTGTATGGAAAATCCTTTTCTGTATTGGATACCGCAACGCCCAACTCGGTATTTGTTGCCGAAGGATCGGCCGTATCGGTATTGAAAAAAAGCCGGTTATAATAGATCGATCTGCTTCAGCACTTTCTTCGCACAACTCCGGAAACCGGCGGTCTGGTTCGGCAACTGGTCTTCGATGAGCAGTTTCAGTTCGGGGCCTATTTCGGGATATTGCCTGAGCATCCGGCCCAGCACCTTCATCGAAAATACTTTCACTGCCAATGGCTCGTTGGGTGATTCGAGGTATTGAAAGCAGATGTTCATCACTTCTCCCTGGTATTTCTCCGGTATATCGATATCCTGCATCAGGCGTATGCTGTTGCGTTTTACCGCGTCGTGCAGGTTGGGCTTCTGCAGGTTCTTCAGCAATGGCTTCCAGTGTTTGCCGATGAGGGATGGGTGATCCATCACCGCATAGCTGATGGGCCAGGCCGACCGTTGCACCACCCGGTATTCATCATGGAGGAAAAGATCAAAGAGTTCGTCGAAGCGTTGCTGGTTGCCGCCCACCCATGTCACGATCTTTTCGCATTGGGCTTTGGAATGTTCTTTTAATATTTCTTGTCTTAATTTCATTTGTTAAACGAACCTGCCTGCCGGCAGGCAGGTTACACGAATTTAGCATTTATGCGACAGGTTCTACAGGAATATGATTTTTTGGAAACAGGGATCGGCATCCGTTCATTGGGGAGCGGACTGATCAACAGTACCTGGCTGCTGGAATCGGGCGAAAAAAGATACGTACTTCAAAAGATCAACACGAAGGTGTTCCGTTCACCGGAAGATATTGCTGCCAATATCCGTCTTCTTGCCAACTACCTTCGCGAAAAGGACCCGGGTTATTTGTTCATCGCACCCCTGCAAACAACAGGCGGGGCCGAACTGGTCCGGTACGGGGAAGATTATTTCCGCCTCTTTCCCTTTGTGGAAGGATCGCATACGATCGATGTGGTGGAAAAGCCGGAACAGGCTTTCGAAGCGGCCAAACAATTCGGGCGGTTTTCCAAATTGCTGGCGCAACTCGATCCGCACCGGTTAAAGATAACCCTGCCCGATTTTCATAACCTCGGCCTGCGCTACAGGCAATTTGAAGATGCCTTGCAAAACGGCGACGCCGGGCGGATCAGCCAGTCGCGGGAACTGATCGCTTTCCTGCAGGAACAAAAGCATATTGTTGATGAATTTGAATCGTTGAAACAAACATTCAGAATCCGTTGCTTCCACCACGATACCAAGATCAGTAATGTATTGTTTGATGCGCAGGACAAGGGCCTTTGTGTGATCGACCTCGATACGGTGATGCCGGGTTATTTCATCAGCGACGCGGGGGATATGATGCGTACCTATCTTTCCCCGGTGAGTGAAGAGGAGCAGGACTTTTCACGGATCCGCATCCGCCCCGAATATTACAAAGCGATCCGGGAAGGTTATTTATCGGAAATGGGGGATGAGCTGAATGCAACCGAACAATCGCGTTTTCATTTTTCCGGTCTCTTTATGATCTACATGCAGGCGCTGCGTTTTCTGACCGATCACCTCAATAATGATGTGTATTACGGTGCCCGTTACGAAGGGCATAATTTCGTCCGGGCCGGAAACCAGGCCGTACTTCTCCAGCGGTTGCAGGAATTCAATACTATTTAAGATCGATCTTTTCCCCGATCGGGTGTTCGGCGGTGAAAGTGAGTCCGAGCAAGGACGCGATCGTTTGGGCGAATTGTTTCTGGTAGAGTTGCTGGTTTGTTCTCACTTCTCCTTTTGATTTCACCCCGGGGCCCATCACCGCGAACCAGATCTGGTAGGCGTCCTTGATATCGCTTCCGTGGTCGCGCCACTCGTTCTTGTTGAGATCGCCTCTTCCATGATCTACCGTAATGAACAGGGCCGTTCTGTTTTTGTAAAACGGATCGCTTTGAATATAGTTCCAGATATCTTCGATCCACTGATCTACCTGGTGGGCCGCGTTGAGATAGTCTTTATACCGCCCGCTGTGCGCCCATTCATCGGTTTCGCCGTAGGCGATGTACAGTACTTTTGGTTTCTTGGTTTGCAAATAATTCATCGCCGCGTAGTGCGTGAATACATCCAGGCATTCTTCTTCGCCAAAAGGTTTGTACGATTGGGCCGACATATCGCTGATGAGTTTTTCCGCATCGCTGGGCCTTGTGCCACCCAGTTTGTCGAAGGCTGAATATACCGGCACTTTGCTGCGTCCTTCATTCAGTATCCGGTCGAACGCATCCCAGGCGCCGAAGGCCGCCACTTTTCCCTGGTAGCTGGGTTGTTTGTTGAGGAATTCGAGCAGGTTCGTATGCGGGTTGGGTTTATAGCCATTGCTGTTTACAGCCGTATCCGGGTAACCGGTGAAGATCTCGCTGTAGCCGGGGTACGAGAACCAGTAAGGGTTGGCATTACTTACCATGTTGTTGTGTTTGCGGTTGCCGTAGAACTGGCCTTTGGTACCCACCGTGTTCCATAAAAAGGGAAGCAGCAGGCTTCTTCTGGTTTCCGGTTTGGGCGACCAGTATTTTTTAAAGATGCCGGCGCTGTCGCCCTGGTTATAGGCCGGGTTATTGGCAATGGCAGGGTCCATACCCGTAAAAGCTTCCTGCCAGCGAAACCCGTCGGTGGTGATGATGATGATGTTCTCGATCTTTTGCGCCAAGGCGGAAAAGGAGATAAGCAAGGCCGTAGTGAGGAGAAGCTGCTTCATTTACTCGATGGTTTTGTATGCTAAAATAGGCTTTGGTTCTGTTTGCAACAGGTCGAACACGATTATTTCATTATTACCTTTCTTCAGCCAGGAAGCGGGGCAATACAAACGCTGTTGAGGTCCCACGTTCCAATGCCGTCCAAGATTATGTCCGTTTACGTATACCATTCCCTTGCTGTATGCGCTTAGGTCGAAATAGGTGTCGCCGGTATCCGTAAGGGTGAAACTGCCTTTGAAGAACATCCCTTTCCGGTCATCGAGCCCACGGTCTGCCATGGCAGCGGCGGAAACAAATTCGGGATTCATCGGCAGGCGGTAGATCTCCCAGTTCATCAATGTCATGCCGTTCAGTGTCACCCGTTCGGTGATGCCCTTGCGGTCGATCATGAATTGAGCGAAGTTGATATGACCCATGCCTTCCACCAGTATATCCAGTACCGGGTTGGGCGAATCGGTTTTGGGCAGATCAACGGTCCAGTTGCCGCCATCCCGGTACACTGTATCGATGAATTTTCCGTCGAGAAAAACAAGGGCGTAGTCGTGCGGTTCCCAGATTTTCAATTTACCGCTTTTATGCCCGATGAGTTTGGTACGGTAGAGCATCAGTCCCTGGTTCTGTCCGAACGCTTCCATGGTTTTCGGTTGTGCGCTGATCACCGGTGCGGGAAGCCGGTTCCAGATACTGGTCATATACTTCATGTCGATGGCCGGTATCTCAATCGCGGGTACCGGCTTGGGTAAGGCAGCGATGGGCTTACCGGTATATTGGGAGATCAGCCGTTGCAGCATGAAGTACTTGGGTGTGGGTTGTCCCTGTTCATTAATGGGAGCGTCGTAATCGTAACTGGTGATATCGGGCTGGTATTGGGTGGGAGAAAAGGCATTGGCGCCGGCGGTAAAACCAAAATTGGTTCCGCCGTGTATCACGTAGAGATTGAACGATCGTTTATTCTTTAATAAATATTCGACTTCTTTTTTCAGGTCGTTGGTATCGGGGCGCTGCCATTTTTCGAACCAGTGGGTGAGCCAGCCGGGATAGGTTTCGCTGCTGAAGGCTGGCATGTCGGGATCCGATTTCCGGGCCTGTTCAAAATCGGCATCACTGCCACCGCTGTCCAATCCAACGGCTGTTCCTTTCAGGTGCCCGGCTTCGAGCATGTAGGGCGTGGGTCCGTCGGCGGTATAAAAGGGAACCTTGATGCCGCTCTTCACCCAGGTATTCCGTAAGGCTTCGAGGTAATTCTTATCGTTGCCGTAGCTCCCGTATTCATTCTCGATCTGTACCATGAGGATCGGCCCGCCGTTGGTACATTGCAGGGCAACCACTTCTTTTGCCAGGTTCGTGATATAGCGTTCGGCGGCAGCCATGTACCGGCTGTCCATGCAGCGGATCTTTATATCCGGGTATTTAAGCAGGTAGGGTGGCAGTCCGCCAAAATCCCATTCGGCGCACACATAGGGCCCGGGGCGAAGCAATACCCACATATTCTCCTGCTGGCAGATACGGATGAATTCGGCGATGTCCCTGTTCCCGGTTTTAAAATCAAAGCGGCCTTCTTTCTCTTCGTGGTAATTCCAGAAGATATAGGCGGCGATGGTATTGCAGCCCATGGCCCGGGCCATTTGTATGCGATGCCGCCAGTATTCGCGGGGAATACGGGCCGGGTGCATTTCACCGCTGATGAGCTGGATGGGTTTCCCGTCGAGCAGGAAATCGTTTTTTGATAGGGAGAACTGGTGCTTCTGTGCCGAAACGGTTTGTGCGATAATGAGCAGTAATAAGGAGAATATTTTTTTCATACTTGCCAGTTAGTACGTAAATGCCAAAGTTCCGTGATTGCGATCCTGCCGCAGGCGGGAGTTAACCCCGTCATTATTTTGAATCGTCATAGCGAGGAGCGGGAGCGGCGCATTTATCTGCTTATCAGTACTAATTGTGAGATGGCTTCGTCGTGCCTCCTCGCCATGACGGTTATCAATGCATCAGATCCGCCAACGACATCACCCGTATCTTTTTTGCATCCACGGGTTTATTGCTGCTGATGATCTCCGGCGCTTCGGGATACAGTGTAAAATAATTATTCGAGAACACAATTCCCGGATCATCGGTATATAAATAAACATACCGGGCCAGCTGACTGCTTTTCACCGTAATGGTATTCCCGGAGGCGGTAACATTGTATACCGGCTTGAGTAATTTCATGTCTTTGGGATAACCGCCTTCCGGCGCCGGTGTTATATCGCTGCGGTACGCTTCCTTTACCGCGTACCAGGCTGCTTTCGGTTGCCGGCTGTAATCGGTAATGCTCCAGCTTGCCACCGGCCAGCAGTCATTCAGCTGCCATAACAGGGTGCCCATGTTGACGGGATACTTGCCGCGGTGTATGGCAATGCTGTTGCGGAGAATGTAATGTTGCAGGCATTGTGTTGTATACATGTATTCTTCCAGCGACAGTTTACCGATCCGGGCAGAGTCGATGATGTACCGGGCAAGATAATGATTCAGTTTTTTGAACCCGTCACCCGCCTTCTGGTGCTGCTGAACAACGGGCGAATAGAGGTAACGGTCTGTGCTATCGGTAAAACTTTTAATGGTATGCCAGTTGGGCATGGCCTGCATGCCGTACTCGCTGATGAAGCGGCCTGTCTTTGTTTCAAACACTTCCCAGTCTTCCAGTCCCCACCAAACGCCCCAGTAATGGCTATCGCCTTCGGTAAAACTTTCTTGATGCCCCCAGCCGTTCTTTGGCGACGTGGAAACATAGGGGCGGGTACCATCGTAGCGATCGACCCATTTTTTCAGACTGTCTTCAAACAGGCGTTTGTAGTCATTCCAGATCCTGGCCGAATCTTCTCCATGCAGGTTGAACTGTTTTTGCCAGCCCCAGTTTTTCCAGGCCTCGTCGATCTCGTTGTTGCCGCACCAGAGTACGATGCAGGGATGATGCCTGAGCCGGCCAACCTGGTATTTCACTTCTTCCCGCACATTGTTCATAAAAGATTCGTCGCCGGGATACATGCCTCCGGCAAACATGAAGTCCTGCCATACCATGATCTCCAATGAATCACACAGGTCGTAGAAATAATCATCTTCGTACACACCGCCGCCCCATACCCGCAGCATGTTCATGTTGGCTTCTTTGGCCATCAGCAATAGTTTCCGGTATTCGTCTTTGGTAACCCGGGGTAGAAAGATATCCGCGGGTATCCAGTTGGCGCCTTTGCAGTAAACGGGTTTGCCATTCTTTTCGAAATAGAAGGAGGTACCGGTGGCGTCTTTTTGCCGGATGAGCTTCACATCGTTCCAGCTTACAGGTTCCGGCGCCATGATCCACTGGTTGTTTTTGTCTTCCACCAGCAACCGGACTTTTTTCCAGATGCCGCACCCGGCGAATTTCGGGCCCCAGTCCCAGCCAAACTGGAACTGCGCTTTGCGAACATACACCCGGTTGTTATCCGGCCGTATCAGCGGCAGTTGTGCGTTGGCGATGCTGTCGACACGGTTTTGGGCCGACCAGAACCGTATCAGCAGTTCATTTTTTTTCTTGCCCAGAAATGGTTTTATGTCCACCGTCCATTGGCGGAACATGTTATCCGCCTGCAGGATCAGCTTCCCGTTCAGGTATACATCGGCGTAGGTATCCAGTCCGTCGAATTGCAGTTCCACTTTTTTGTCGCGGATATCTTTTTTCGCAAGGTCGAAATCCATCCTGTACTCCCAATCCGCTTTATCGATCCATTGCAATTTGGTTTCATTGTCGCGGTAAAAGGGATCGGGGATGCGTTGATTGGCCAGCAGGTCGGTATGTATGGTGCCGGGTACCGTAGCGGGATACCAGGTATTTTCTTTCATGTTCCGGAACTGCCAGCCTTCGTTGAGTTCGGTTACCCTGTACTGGGCGAAACTTGTTTGAGCCAGTATTAAAAGTATTGAACTGAGTATGCTGAAATTCAACTTCATTTTTCTGTTATGTATTTCGAATAGAAACCTATCCTGTCATGCTGAGGAACGAAGCATGACAATGCCCTGTATAGGCCATTTAATGATTTTGAAGAGTCTCAATGATCTTTTTTATTTCTTCTTCATCCACGCTTACCGAGCGCAGGTTTTCCTGCATCGCGGCGTTTGTGTATTCCATCCGGCTACCCATATCCTTTCTTGCCGATGTATGAAATTCCGTTGCGCCTGTTTTTTCCGCCAGTTCCCGCACATTGCCGGATTTCAATCCGCTGCCCGGCATGATGATGATCCGGTCATCGGCTTTGCGGATGAGTTCCGCGATCAGGCCGGCGCCATCCATCACGTTGGGTTGCTGACCTGAGGTGAGGATGCGTTCGCAACCGATGTCGATCACATCTTCCAGGGCCTGGAAGGGATCGTTGGAACGGTCGAAAGCCCGGTGAATGGTAACACCCATGGGATAAGCCAGTTCAACAAGCGCCGACATCCGTTGTTTATCGATCCGGCCATCGGGCAGCAGGATGCCGAACACCACACCCTCGCAGCCGAGTTGTTTGCACAGGGCGATATCCGTTTTCATCGCTTCAAATTCAGCGTCGCTGTATAAAAAATCGCCGCCCCGCGGGCGGATCATGGGGTAGAGGTCGATCTGCAGTATTTCACGGGCTGCTTTCAGAAAGCCATAGGATGGGGTGGTGCCGCCTTCGCCAACATTATCGCAGAGTTCGATGCGGTGCACACCGGCAGCCTGTGCTTTGACGCAGGCGTCGAGGGAAAAGCCGATGACTTCTAACTTGAAGTTCATAAATGGTTTAAGGTTCAATGTTCAACGTTAAACCTTAAACGTTGAACATTGAATATTTAAATGAGGTATTTCGATTGATGCAGCTGGTTCTCTTTATCGCTCTTCACCGATATCACGAATCCTTTCTGGATGGCATAGCAGCCGTACTGTCCTTTTTTGTTGATGGCCAGGAAACCAACCTGCAGGGTTTTCGCTTTCGCGGGATCGCGTTTCACGATGCGTTCGCAGGCTTTTTTGCAGGCTTGCTCCGGCGAATAGCCCTGGCGCATGAATTCAACCACGAGGTGGGTTCCGCAGATGCGGATCACTTCTTCACCGAGGCCGCTGCTGGTGGCTGCGCCCACTTCATTATCGACGAACAGTCCAGCCCCGATGATGGGCGAATCGCCCACACGGCCATGTACTTTGAAGGCCATGCCGCTGGTGGTAACGGCCCCGGATAGATTGCCGTTCATGTCCATTGCCACCAATCCCATGGTATCGTGATTGGGTGTGCCGTCATCAAAAAAATGCGGCGCAAACGGACCATTGCCTTCTTTTGCGGGCAGGTTCTCGATATTGATCACGGGCTTGTATTCACTTTTCTTCAGCCATTCCTCGTAGGCTTTCTTGCCGCTGTCCGACAGCTCTTTGCTTTCCAACGGAAAACCATTCTCCACGGCGAATTGCTGGGCGCCTGCGCCTACTAAAATCACATGCGGTGTTTTCTCCATCACTTTGCGGGCCACGGATACCGGGTGTTTGATGCGTTCGATACCGGCCACGGCGCCACAATTGGATTGATGATCCATGATGCAGCTGTCGAGGGTAACAATGCCATCCCGGTCGGGATAACCACCCAATCCCACGCAGCAGTTGATCTCGTTTTCGATGTGTACAGCGCCGGCTTCTACAGCATCCAGCGCCGACCCTTTGTTGGATAATATCTTCCAGGCTTCGGCGTTCACGGCCATGCCGCTGTCCCAGGTGGAAACAACCAGGGGCTTATTGCCTGTGTCAAAGGAGGAAGCCAGGGAACGTTTGGCGGTAAGCAAGGGAGCCGCAAGGGCGGAGAATTGTAAGAATTTTCTTCTGTTGAGCATTTTATCTTTTTATCATGAAGGTTCTTCGATCCGGTCTCATCTTTAATAATCATCATCCAGCGCAAAGATCTGTTTCCGTGTTTTCCATTTGCCCCTGGTGAAGTCGGGTATGTTCTGCACCTGCCCGCCTTCGATGATGCTTTTCTCACTCAGGGGTGTGATGGCATACCAGCTGGCATAATCGTATACATCCAGCGGAAACTCGGTACCTCTTTTCACACATTCGATGAACGCATGGTCTACAAAGAAGTCCATACCACCATGCCCGGCGCCTTCGGCCTGCGTTCCGTATTTCTTCCAGAGCGGGTGATCGTGTTCGGTGAGCCATTTCTCGGTATCATCCCAGCGATGGCTATGGTTCATTTCCTTTTGAAAGTAGATATGGCCCTGTTTTTTTCCGCCGGAGCCGAAATCCTGCCACAGCCCTTCGGTTCCCTGCACCCGGAAGCCAAGGTTATATGGACGGGGAGAAGAGACGTCGTGGGTGAGCAGGATGGTTTCGCCGTTGGCGCATTGGATCTGCGTGTTCACAATATCGCCGCACTTGAACACGACGTTGGCGTTCGGATGATTTTCGCCGCCCTTAGGATGTTCTACAATGTACTTGTGAAGCCCCTTCGCTTTGGAAGCGATGGAGGAGAGTTTGGTCATGCGGTTGCCGCGGTTGATGTCCATCATCACGGCCACGGGCCCCAGGCCATGGGTGGGATAGAGTTCGCCGTTTCGGTTCTTGTTGTGTTCGGTACGCCATTGCGCTTCGCTGTAGGCATTCTTGCCGAATTCCACGCCGCTGTTGTACGCGGTCACTCCGTCGTTGAACAATACGCCACGCAGGTCGTGTTCGTAACCACCCTGCCCGTGAATGAGTTCGCCGAACATGCCTTTGCGTACCATGTTCATCACCGCCATCACGTCGCGGCGGTAACAAACATTCTCCATCATCATCAGCGGTATCTTTGTTTTCTCCGAGGTATTCACCACATCCCAGCATTCCTGCAGTTTTACGGCGCCGCATACTTCGGCGCCCACGATTTTGCCGGCGTTCATGGCGTCGATGGCCTGGATGCTGTGCCATTCCCAGGGCGAGCAGATGACGACGGCATCCACGTCGTCGCGTTTCAGCAGGTTCTTGTAATCTTCATTACCGTTTTTATAGATGGCGGGTTCGGGGCGTTTGTATTGTTTGAATACGACCAGTGCTTCGTCGATGCTGCGCTGTTGCGGATCGGCGATGGCGGTGATCTCCACATCTTCCCGTTGCAGGAAATTACCCATGTGTTCGTGCGAGCGGAGCCCTACGCCGATCATGCCGATGCGCACCTTGTCTTTTTTAGCGGGCGCAAACGCTTTGATGGAATCGGCGATGGCCAGTGATGCGCCGGTGAGGGCAGAGGCTTTGATGAATTTTCTGCGGTTGAATGAATGGGGCATAGCAGTCGTTTAAAAGGCAAGATAAATTATTTATGCATCGCGAGCTTTCGCAGCATATCGGTGGATACCGAATCGGCATAGAGGCCAAAGGCCCCGGAGAATACGCCTTTGATATCGCCATTTTTGGATTCCACCGCGTACACCACGTCTTCATCACCGGGGTTGGTGTCGCCTTCAAAACGGTATACTTCGGTTATTTCAAACTCATCGGGGTTGAGGACATGCTTTTTCTCGGAGCAGATCAGTTTATCGAACGCGATGTTGAAGTTGGTGGTATAGCCTCTTTCTTTCAACCCGTTCAGGGCTTCCACCACGGTGTCGTATGCTTCCATAAAATGGTTTTGCTAAAGTTACGAAACGGCCCCTGCTTTTCTTTTGAATGAGGATAAATAAATGAACACGGCCCCGGTTACTGCCGCGGTGGTCAGAAAAGCGGTTGCCGCGCCGAAGCGGAACCACAGGTAACCGCAAAGACTGCTGGCGATGAGCGCCGCAATGCTTTGAAAGCCCGTGTAGGTGCCGATGGCGGTAGCCGTTTCATTTTTACCGGCGATATTGCTGATCCATGCTTTGGAAACGCCTTCGGTAGCCGCGGCATAAAATCCATACAAGGCGAAGAGGGGAATATAGACCAGTAAATTGTCAGTGAGCGCAAACCCAACATAAACGACAGCGAATGCCACCAGCCCCAGCAGGAAGATCTTTTTAAGCCCGATCTTATCGGCCAATATGCCAACCGGGTAGGCGAGCAGGGCATACACGAGGTTATAGAAGATATAAATGCCGAGGATGACTGTATCGTTCTGACCGGTTTCTTTCATTCTCAGTAACAGGAATACATCGCTGCTGTTGAAGAGGGCGAAGAGCAGGAGCCCGCTGACAAGGCGTTTGTATTCCGGAGAACTTTGTTTCCAGTAGCCCAGGAAGGCGAAGAAACCAACTGATACTGGTTTCTGGTTACTGGTTTCGTGTTGCTGGTTTTTCTTTTCATTGAGCAGGAGGGTTGCAAGAATGGCCAGCAGGCCCGGGATAAAAGCGATCAGAAAAAGTGTTTTGTACTGGTTGGGATAAAAATAAAGATAGGTCAACGCGATGGCGGGGCCCAGTACAGCGCCAAGGGTATCCATGCCCCGGTGAAAACCAAAGACCCGTGCTTTATTTTCGCGGCTGCATTCATCGCTCAGCATGGCGTCTCTTGCACCGGTTCGCAGGCCTTTACCCAGCCGGTCGATGGTTCTTGCGAGGAATATCCACCAGGGATAGGTAAAAAAAGCCAGCATGGGTTTGCTGATGGCGCTGAATGAATAACCCAGTTGAACATAGGGCAGCCTTCGGCCGCTGAGGTCGCTCCGCTTCCCGAAATAACTTTTGCTGAGTCCTGCCAGGGCTTCGGCCACGCCTTCAAGAATGCCGATGAAAATGACCGTATAGCCGGCCTGCTTCAGAAAAATGGGCATTACCGGGTAAAGCATTTCACTGGCCATGTCGGTAAACAGGCTTACCAGCGATAATATCCATATCGTGCGGGTAATGATCTGCTGTGGAGAATTTGTGGGAGCCTGCAACCTGCTTGCTTTAACCGAATGTAGCAAATTGTTGCTAAATTGCATGATCGATAAACCAACCTGACACGGCGCCCCGTCAAAGATCCTCACAACGTATAAATTAGTCAGGGGGCGCTTGAAAATGTATGAGTAAGAAGAAAAAGGAAAAAAAGAAATCCTCCCAGCTAGAAGTGCTTAAAGGCAGGCTCGATATATCCCGGAGCGGGATGGGCTATGTGATCGTGGAGGGACTTGATAAAGACATCCTCGTAAGGCCCCACGATTTCAACCGGGCCCTGCATGGCGACCTGGTGCGGGTGGAAGTGAACAAAGGCATCTCCAAAGACCGGCGTACCGAAGGCAGGATCACCGATGTGGTGGAACGCAAGCAAACCGAGTTCATCGGCAATATCCAGCGCAGCAAGAGTTTCTCCTTCTTTATACCCGCTTCTGAAAAGCCGATCCCGGATTTTTACATTGCCGATGACAAACTCAACGGCGCACAGGATAACGACCGCGTGGTGGTGAAACTGCTGAGCTGGGATAAGAATGATAAGAAACCCGTGGGCGAAGTGGTATCCGTGCTGACCGCCGCCGATGATAACGACGCGGCGATGAAAGAGATCCTCATCGAAGCGGGCTTTGCGCTGGAGTTCAGCAAGGAAGTGATGCAGGAGGTGGCACGGCTGAAGCCCGATATCACCCGGGAAGAACTGCGCAAGCGAAAAGACTGCCGCGATATCCTCACCTTCACCATCGACCCGGTGGATGCGAAGGATTTCGACGACGCCATATCGATCCGCAACCTCGACAATGGTAATTACGAGATCGGGGTGCATATTGCCGATGTAAGCCATTTCGTAACACACGGCAGCCAGTTGGATAAAGTAGCCTATGAACGGGCCACCAGCGTATACCTGCCCGACCGGGTGAATCCGATGCTGCCCGAAAAAATATCGAATGAATTGTGTTCGCTTCGTCCGCACGAAGACAAGTATACTTTCTCCGCGATCTTCCAGATCACGAACAAAGGCGAGATCAAACACAGCTGGATCGGGCGCACCGTCATCCACAGCAACCACCGCTTTACCTATGAGGAAGTGCAGGATATCATTGAGAAGAAGGATGGGCTGCATTTCAAGGCGATCCTGCTGCTGAACGAACTGGCGCAACGCTTCCGCAAGGAACGCTTCCGCCACGGGGCCATCAATTTCTCTTCACAGGAAGTACGTTTCCAGCTGGATGAGAACGCCAAGCCCATCGGCATCGTGATCAAGGAAAGCAAGGAAGCGCATCAGCTCATCGAAGAGTTCATGCTGCTGGCCAACCGCACCGTGGCCGCCTATGTTTCGAAGATCAAGATCAACAAAGAACCGATCCCGTTCCCTTACCGTATCCACGATACGCCCGACGATGAAAAACTGAAACCCTTCGTGGCTTTCGCCCGTAAGTTTGGGTACATTTTCGATATGCACGACGAAAACGCGGTGGCTGCCTCCTTCAACAAAATGCTGAAGGAAGTACAGGGTAAGCCCGAACAGCACGTGCTGGAGCAACTGGGCATCCGAACCATGGCCAAGGCCATGTATACGCCGCAGAACATCGGGCATTATGGATTGGGATTCGATCATTATTGTCATTTTACCTCGCCGATACGCCGTTACCCGGATGTGCTGGTGCACCGCATCGTGCAGCAGTGCCTCGATAAACACCTGGTGCCCGACAAGAAGATGGAAGACAAGTGCCGGCATTGCAGCGAGCGTGAACGCAAGGCCATGGAAGCCGAGCGGGCATCCAATAAGTATAAGCAGGTGGAGTTCATGCAGAATTACCTGGGTAAGGAGTTCGATGGCATTATCAGCGGCGTGGCATCTTTTGGCTTCTTCGTAGAAACGGTGGAGTATAAATGCGAAGGCATGGTTACCGTCCGCGACCTGGCCGCTTACGACGACTTCCGCCTGGATGAAGCCGATTATGCGCTCGTGGGCCGCAATACCAAACAGAAATTCCGCATGGGCGACCGGGTACGCATCAAGGTGGTGGCAGCCAATTTAAGCAAACGCCAGCTGGATTATGAATGGGTGCCGGAAGCAGGCAAAGCCCATAAGGCAAAAGCCAAACCGGCGCCGGTTAAAAAGAAAAAGCGGTAAAAAAACCTTCTTTTTATTTTTAGTTTTTGACTTTCAACTTTTGAACTGTTATATGCATTCGTTCATCGAGTTATTGAAATTGTTTGAAGAGAAGTTCAACAGCCGGCAGTTTCCCGATCAGCCGGCAACCCTCTATGATCCTGCCCAGTATATCCTGGGCATCGGTGGCAAGCGCATACGCCCGGTTTGTGTGCTCATGGGCAACCAGTTGTTCGACGAGATCGGGGTGGATGCCTATCACGCCGCCTCGGCGATCGAGCTCTTTCATAATTTCAGCCTGATACACGATGACATCATGGATAAGGCGCCGGTTCGCCGGGGCATGGCCACCGTGCATACGAAGTATGGTGAATCAACGGCCATACTTGCCGGGGATGTGATGTTTGTAAAAGCCTACGAGAACCTGAATAAGATACAGCCCGCCAGTCTGCAAAAAGTATTGCATCTCTTCAACATCACCGCGAGCCAGGTTTGCGAAGGCCAGCAGCTCGACATGGACTTCGAACAGCGGGAGATGGTCAGCTTCGACGAATACCTCGAAATGATCACGCTGAAAACATCGGTGCTGGTGGCGGCCAGTCTGCAGTTAGGAGCCATACTCGGCGGCGCCGGCGAGGCCAACCAGAAACACCTCTACGAATTCGGCAAGAACCTGGGCATTGCGTTCCAGGTTCAGGATGATTACCTCGACGCCTTCGGCAACCCGGATAAATTCGGAAAGAAAGTGGGCGGCGATATCCTGGCCAATAAAAAGACCTTCCTCATGATCCATGCCTTCGAAACGGCTTCCCCGGCCGGCCTGAAGGAACTGAAAGAACTCATGCAGACCGATCCGGCCGATAAGGTGGAACGGGTGCTGCGGATATTCCGCGACTGCCAGGCTGATGCCTGGGCCAAAGAACTGCAGCAGAAATACCTGCATACCGCCCTGAAGCACCTCGAGGATACCGCTGTGATCTCTTCCCGCAAAAAGCCACTGCAGGAGCTGGCCGATTACTTAATGGCCCGGGAAAGTTGATGTGCTGATGCGTTAATGTGCTGATTAATTAGTCAATGTGCTGATTCCGGAATGTATGAAATCATCACATCACCAAATCTTCAAATCAGCATATCAGCACATCATCAAATCAACACATCTGAATTTATTTCCTTAATTTCCTTTCTTCAAAACCAAAACAACATGTCTAATTCCCTGTTCCGGACAAAAAAAGTGGAGAATATTATAGCCGAAGGAAGCGATGATGCGCATGGCGGCGGCGGACTCAAGCGGGTCTTATCGGTGCGTGACCTTACCTTCTTCGGCATCGCGGCCATCCTGGGCGCCGGCAGTTTCAGCAGCCTCGGCGGCGCTGTGTTCAATGGGGGGCCGGGTGTGGTGATCCTCTTCATCATTACCGCTATCGCCTGTGCGTTCACGGCTTTCTGTTATTCGGAGTTTGCCAGTCGTATTCCTGTAGCCGGCAGTGCGTATACCTACGCGTATGCGAGTTTTGGAGAGTTGTTCGCCTGGATCATTGGCTGGGCGCTGATCATGGAATATTCGATCGGTAATATTTATGTGGCGTACAGCTGGAGCGATTACTTCACTTCTTTCCTCAGTAAACTGAACGTACACATTCCCGAATATCTTTCCACCAGTTACATGGAGGCGAAGAATACCATTGCAGGGGGCGGAACGAATGCCGATGACATCGCCGCCTGGAACAATGCGCCCATGATCGGAAGCCTGCGGATCATCTTCGACCTGCCGGCCCTTGTGATCAACCTGCTGATCACCTACCTGGTGTACCGGGGTATCAAGGAGAGCCGGAATTTCAGTAACGTGATGGTATTGCTGAAACTGGGTGTGGTGGGCCTGATCATTTTCGTAGGCGGCTACCTGGTATTCGCAAACGGACTTACATTCAACTGGATGCCGGCGAACGATGAAGGCGTAAAATCCTTCATGCCGAACGGGTTCAGCGGTGTGATGGCGGCCGTGGCGGGCGTGTTCTTCGCGTATATCGGTTTCGACGCCGTGAGCGTACTGGCCGAAGAGAGCAAGAACCCGCAGCGTGATCTTCCCAGGGGCATGGTATTGTCGCTTGTCATCTGCACGGTCATCTATATCCTGCTTACCCTGGTGCTTACCGGTGCGGTACACTATAAAAAATTCGACGGCGTGGGAGACCCGCTGGCTTTCATCTTCGAGCCGGGTAATCTCAATATCGGCTGGATGCAGTTCCTGGTGGCCGTTTGTGCCGTGGTGGCGATGACCAGTGTGCTGCTGGTGTTCCAGATGGGGCAACCCCGGATCTGGATGAGCATGAGCCGTGACGGGCTGTTACCGCCTGTATTCCAGAAGATACACCCGACATATAAAACGCCTTCTTTCGCCACCATTATCACGGGTCTTGTTGTTGGATTACCCATCTTGTTCACCGACAAAACCTTTGTGCTCGATTTCACCAGTATCGCCACGCTCTTTGCCTTTGTACTGGTCTGCGGCGGGGTGTTGCTGATTCCGCAGAAAGAAAAAGTGCCGGGCCGTTTCCACTTGCCCTATATCAACGGACAATTCATATTCCCGGCCATCGTGATCGGCGCCATGGTAATGGCGCAGGCGCTTTCCAAAAATTATTTCGCGGGCCTTTTCGATTTTGATTTCAGCGCCAACGAAGACCTGAAGGCCGGCAACGTGAGTTTCATGCAACTGGCCACGCCCAATATATCCCTGATCGTATTCTGGATCTGCGCCATCATACTGTCGGTACTGGCCTTTGTAAAAAAATATTCACTGATTCCGCTGATGGGATTGATCACCTGCATGTACCTGTTAACCGGCATGACAGCGATGAACTGGGCCTGGTTCATGGGCTGGCTGGGCCTGGGGCTGGTGATCTACTTCCTGTATGGGTATAAAAAAAGCAAACTGGCCATACCGGTCGCCTGACCGGGTTTACCGAAATAAAAAAGCCGGATCCCTGGGTCCGGCTTTTATGTTGGTTGTAACGTATTATTTCTTTTCCAGCACCAGCACGATCTTATTAAAATCGGCCGCGGCGTTGATCACCCGCTTGAAGGTTTCGAACTGGCTCATGGGGTATTTCAGCAACTTGTAGGTTTCATTCACGTTCACGGTAAGCGCATTGCCGTTGAGTGTATAGCTGCTTTTGAACCCGAGCACCACATCGTTCCCCTCCTTGATCTCGATATTCATGTTGAGGTCGTTGGGGTTTTTGATGGAATAGCCTTCGGGCACGGTAAAGCGGATCACCCGGTCGAGCACGTGCGGGTATTGGAGTTCAACCGGCAGTTGCCGCGGCTTTTCCTGGTACATCTGTTCCTGCGGCCCGATCAGTTCCCCGATCTTGAAAAGTATTTTACGCCCGGCTTTTTCCAGCGGCTCGGCGGTATGAATGACGCCGCTGATGACGAGGGGCTTGTTGTCGGTGATGTCGGTCATCGATTTGTTCTCTACGCGGATATTATTGATGTTGGGGCTCTTGGCCACGGATGAGATGATGTCTTTTACGGCTTCTTCCTGTTTGTCGCCCGTGAGGAAGGCCCAGATGGGCCGGTAATACATGGAGCCGTATCCTTTGAGTATCTGTTTGCTTTCGATGATGAGGGAGTCGCCGCTCTCATCCATCTTCGCGGTGATATCGAGGTTGTGGGCATGCTGATCGAACGGCACCATCGGGATGGTGTCGAATTTGGCAACGGCCGTTTTCATATCGCCGATGCTGGTCACTTTCAGGTACAGGCCGCGGGTGCCCGCCCAGTAAGGCTCCACGTAGGGATAGCGGGTAATAACGCCGGAGGGCTGCAGGTATTTGCGGGTGGAAGGGAAGTACACGAGCATTTCATCCACCCGGTTCCAGTTCTCGAGGTTCTCAACCAGGGGCAGTTCATCGCGTACGGAGGGGAACACGATCTGGTAATTGATGCCCCGGTTTTCGAGCATGGCGATGAAGAAACGGGAAGCCCCGTAATCGCTGCTGTTGCCTGTTTTGATGATCGCCTCGATGTTGCTGGCGTCTTCGCTCACCAATTTCTCATCGATGTTGATCTTGGTCTTCATGTAGTCTTCCAGCATCGTGATCACTTTTTCCTCCTGTGCGTCTTCGGGTATATCTGCGCCCTTGAGGAATTTGTTCATCGCTTTCTTCTCCTTATCGGAGTAATTGGTGAGGTTGTTATAGGCGTTGCGGGCCACTTCATTCCAGGTATACATCTTTACGTTGCTCTTATCTCCGCTCAGGTTATAGCTCAGTTTGAAATCGATGCGCTGCAGGTTGGGATCACGCAGGGCGTATTTTTCCTCGTCGAGCGCTTTGATGTTCTCGGAATAGCCGGCGATGATACGCTGGTCGCCGATGACGCTGTCTTTGAGTACGGTGAACCCGTTGAAACCCATCGCCTCGAATTTGAGGTGTTTGGGTACAACGATCGACACGTTTACTTTGCTGTAAGGGGTGGATTTGGTCTGAAATATCTCCGAACCGAAGAAACTGGGATTCTTCTTCACCACATACGAGAATTCGATCTCGGCGTTTTTTTCCAGTCCTTCCATGGCGAAGAACTTATACCGGGTGCCTTCGATGGTTTCATCCTTGATGGCGGAAGAAGGCGTATTGATGATCTTGCCCGAAGGCGTGATCACCCGGGCCTTCAGGTCATTCACTTCCGAATTGCGGTATACGGGTATGTAGATCTTATTGAACATCTCGATGCCTTTATCGTCGGCCACCTTGATGAGTTTGTACACGTAATTGTATTGGTACATTTCCTTGTCCTCGAAGCGGTAGAGGAAGATGCGGTCGTCCTGCAGGTATACGGCGCTGGCGTCGGGGAACTGCGACGGTATGTTGTGCAACGGGGGTTTCTCGCTCCAGGCGGCAAAGGAGTTGGCGTAGAGGCCATTCATCTGGGCCGCGGCGGGAAGGGTAAAGAGCAGGCTGATGCCAAGCCATATTCTCGCTTTCATATTGTATTGTTTTACGGGGTTAATCATTTCTTTTTAAAGACCACTTCTTCCTTGTAGGCAGCGGATACCTTGCGGATCACGTCGTTCCATTTCGGGAATTCGGCGGGTTGTATGTAGAGGGTCTTGAGTACATAATGCTGGGTGGCCGACACGTGGCCGTTCTGTTCCTTGTATCTGATCGAGAATTCCACCAGTTCGTTCGCTATGCTGAAGTCGGCAGGCAGGTAATCGAGCTTATATCCATCGGGTATCTTCAGGTCGTGCACCTGGTGGATGGTATGCAGGAAATCGTTCTCCACGGCTACTTTACGTTTGTTGCTGTCGAGTATGTTGGTGTTGAATAGTTTTTCGAGATTGAGGTTCAGGTAGATCTCATCATCGATCGACTTCACGTATTCGGGTATCTCGAAGTTCGAGCGTACATTGACCTGCCTGCGGGCCCTGTCGGTATACTGCAGGGAATAATCCTGCATGATGAACTTGTTGCTGCCCTTGGCCATGCGGCGGCGTACATACACCCGTTCATCGTCGCCTTTGTTGTAGAGCAGGTTGTTGTAGAAATCGTTTCCGAAATAGCCGCTGTAGGTTACCGAGCAGCTTCCCTTGAGCACTTTATCCGAATAGGTGAGGAAGGCGCTGTCGGTAATGATGTTCACCGATGCGGGTACCACGGGTACCTTCACCAGTTCATATTTGTGTTCGTTGATGCTTACCAGGGCCTGTTTGTCCTGTATCCCCCGCGTGGGTAAACCAAAGATGCAGTTGGGATCGGTGGCGTCGAGGAAGATCCACTCGCCGTCGATGCGTACCACGGAGATCATGTGGTTATCGGTTAAGGGGAGGGGCACTTCGTTGTAGGTGTAGGGGATGGTGCGGGTGCCCAGCCAGGTGAAATAGGCGTCGATGCCGCTGGCGTTGAGCATGGCGGTGAGCAAACTGGCCATGGCCTTGCAATCGCCATAGCGTTTGGCGCAAACCTCGGATGCCTGTTGCGGTACAAATCCTTCCAGGCCGTTTTCGAAGGCCACGTATTTGATGTGGTTCTGCACCCAGGTATAGATGGCTTCGGCTTTCTGGCGGCTGGATGTTAAGCCGGCGCAGATGCTGTCGGCCGTGGATTTAACCAGCGGATCCACCTGCGTGTTGATGCCTTTCAGGAAGCCCGCGTTCCATTTGTAGAGGTCGTTCACCGATCCGAACACGGGAACCACTTCGTCGTCGCCGTTCTTGTATTGTGTTACATATACGATCACATGGCTGGCGAAGTAGGAGGTAGACACGGCGCTGGGGAAATATTCGTTGTTGCTGATGCCGGTGGCCGTGAACTCAAGTTTGCGCTTACGTCCTTTTTTTGTTTCGGTAACGGTGATCTTCCGGGCCTCGTCGTTTTTGATGATGTATTTCACTTCCACATCTTCGGGATATACCACGCTGAAACTGGCGTTGATCACCGGCAGGTAACTGCTGAAATAAAAGGGAGAGAGGAAGTGAATGTCTTTGTTGATGTGCTCCGTCTCCACATGGGCCACGCTTCCTTTGAACATCTTCGGGTAGTCGAAGGAGGTTTCCTTCACGTCGTCGTAGAACACACCGCTGCTGGGGGAGGCCTCGGTTTTGAATTCCTTTACATAGAGTTTCTTGTTGTTGTTATCCGGCAGGGTGGTATAGGCTTCCACTTTTTTCAGTTCGTTGAAATGACTGTGGTATACCCGGTCTTTGTTGAACACCCCGTTCGCTTTGTCGTCGAGGATAAGCATTTCGGATATTTCGGTGGCCCTGGCATAGGGCACGCCTTTTTCGAAAGAGATCTCCACCTGCCGGTTCACGTTCGAGAAAACGGCTGTTTTGCCGGGAAACTGCTGCCGGATCTCTTCGACCGATTGCGCCCGGCTTGTGGTGGCTGCCGCCGTTACCAGCAGGGCCAGGGTATACCTGTACAGGGTTGTTTTCATACGGTTATTTTTTTACAGATTGGAGCGAGCCGTAATAGTAATAATGGGTTTCGGTGATTTTGCCGCCTTCGTAATAGTTGAAAACGCCGTTGGCTTCCCCATCCCAGAACTGCTGTTCCCATTTGAGGCTTCCGTTCTCGTTGTAGAACCTGCTGGTGCCATGGAGATTGCCATTCAGGTAGTTCTCTTCCTTCATCAGTTTGCCGCTGGCGTAGTATATCTTTTTCAAGCCGTCGTCGTTGCCGTTGACGCGTTTACCGGATACATACACATTGCCATTGGAATAGTAGAGCACCCGGTCGCCGACGGCCACGCTTTCACTCATCTGGATCTCGGCGCTTTTCTTCCCGTTGCGGAAATAGGCCACGATCTTACCCGTGCCATGCACGATGGGGATCATGGGCAGGAGGTTCCCGGATTTATCCTCGTAACTGTAACCGATCACTTCGTCGTCTTTATAATAAATGACAAGGGCTACCTGCTTGTTTTCGCCGTAGTAGATGCAGGGGCCGTCCATGTTCCCGTTCTTGTAGTTGTATTCCTTATCAACGGTGCCATCCTCATTGTAGGAAATTCCTTTTCCTTCCAGCTTGCCGTTCACGTAGGGTTCTGTTTGCGAAAGCCCGCCATCACGGAAATAGTATTTCCAGACCCCATCCCGCTCCAGGTCCTTATACCGTCCTTCTATCTTCGGCTTGCCGTTGTTGAACCAGGCGGTATAGGTACTGTCGGAATTGCCGTATTTGTAATAGCCGAGGCTGCTGCGTGAGCCGTCGCCATAGAAAACACGGTAGGGGCCTTCGAGGTTATAATGTTTGTAATTGCTTTCGAAGTAGGGTTTGCCGTTCTGGTATTTGAACTGCACACGTGCCTCGCCTTTTTCGAGTTCGGCCTTTGCCACGGTGTTACCCAGTGTATCCAGCTGCGCAATCTTCATCAGCCACCCGTACTGGTAATACTCGTAATGCGAGATCTTGCCGTTTGCTTCGAGGTAAACCGCTTCGCCGTGTATCTTATTGTTGAGGTAATACAGTTTCGAGGTAACCTGCCCGAGCTGGTTGTACGACAGGAATGTACCCTGGCGTTCGTCGTTCACATACCATCCTTCCTCCGATACGGTACCGTTCTGGTGGTAGCTCACGCTGTAGCCGTTCTTCGAATCATTGCTGTATTCCTGTTCCCGGCTGATCTTTCCGTTGGCATAGTAACTGGTCTTTTTCCCTTCCAGCATCCCGTTCTTGTAATTCGATTCGGAACTGATCGTGCCGTTCTTGTAATAGGTTACACCCTTGCCTTCCTGGTAACCGTCTTTGGAAAAATAGCCTTCCTGCGACTTGCTGCCATCCGGCGCAAAGAAGATGATGTTGGCATTGCCTTTCCGGCTCGAGGTGCTTCCGATCACGTTGCCTTTCTTATCGAAGAAACGGATGTCGCGTAAACGGCCTTTCTCGAAAATGGTTTCATTGTAGATGATGCCATCGTCGTCAAAGTATTCTTTCTTGCCGTCTACCTTTCCCTGTTTGTACGAACAGCGGGTTTCGGGTTTGCCATTGGCGTAGAAGGAGAGGAATTCGCCTTCGAATTCGCCATCTTCGTAGTTGCATATGAACTCGGTCTGCCCGTTATCGAAATACCATTTCCAGGGACCGCTGTATTTTCCTTCTTTCAGCAGGCCCGAACGTTTCAGTTTTCCATTCTCATGGTATTCGGTATAATTGCCCGATGACTCATCCTTTACATAGGTGGACTTCGATGATACCTTGCCGCTTCTGAAATAGGTGATCTCTTCTCCTTCCTTCAAGTCATTCACATAAGTGCAGGTGCTGCTGAGCGGTCCATCGGCTTCGTAGTATCTGGCCGGTCCTTCTTTAAGTCCTTTTTTGTATGTTATTTCCGACATCAGGTTGCCGTTGAAGTAGTAGCGTTTCTCGAGCCCGTCCCGTTCATCGTTCGTGTAGTTCACCATCACGTAAGGGAGTCCGTTATCGTACCAGCTCTCGCTTTTGCCTTCGGCTTTGTCGTCTTTAAATATGCTGATCTCCTTGAGCCGCCCGTTTTCGTAGTAAAAAGTCCAGGTGCCCTGCCGGAGTCCCGCATTGTCGTACACACCCTTGGATTTCACCTGTCCGCCGGCGTAATAGAATTCCCAGGGCCCCACCATCAGTTCGTCGTTTTTTTCATTTACGGCGAGTTCGCCCTTACCGGCTACCAGGTAATTCTTGATGTAGAATCCCTGCCGGGTGGAAGCCCGCCTGGTATAATCTACCTGGTTTGTTTTACGCACCTGGGAGAGGTATTCCACGGCGAGGGTAGACAGCGCCTCCACTTTCTTTTTCTCCTTTTTCATATAATCCTTCACCTTTTCGATGGACAGTTCGCTGCATATATGATTGATAAAGGGTTCGAAGGCTTTTTCATCCCATATCTTCTTGTAGAGGGGTACGTAATACTGCATCCAGAAACCTTTGTCATTGGGATTGTATTCCAGCTTTTCGAAGATCACCTGCAACTGCCGCACAATCTGGTCTTCGAGGTCGACCTTCAGTTTGTATTTTTTGTCGAGTGCGATCTTGCTGACGAGGATATCCTGGATCGATTCGAAATCATCTTCCTTTCCGGCCTGGTATTTTTTCAGTAACTCGGTGATCAGGGTATTTACTTCCGAGATGCTCGACATCAGCGTAAACGTGCGTTTGTAGTTCCGGTTGCCGGGGTACACCATCAGGCTGGTGCTGAAGCTGAGCATGGATTGTACAAGGTTTCCCTTTTGCATGGCACAAAGGCCCAGGAAATAGTGACCCTGCGGATAAAAAGGATTGTAGATGACGCATTGCTGGAAATCGGCCGTGGCTTCATCACGCCGCTCGAGGCGGTAGAGGCAAACGCCCCGGTTATAGAACGAGAGATAATCGTGCGGACTCATCTTCAGGATGCTGTCGTAGATACCGAGGGCTTCCTGGGTGCGTTTGGTATCGTCGTAGATATCGGCCAGGTAACGCAGCCAGATCACTTTCTTTTCAGGGAAATAGTCGAGCGCTTTCCGGCTGTACTGTTCAGCCGCTGTATAGTTGCTGTCGCGGTAATAGCTGTTGATCAGTTCCTTAACCACATCCGAGTAGTTGGTGTCGCTTACAGGAACTTTCAGGTATTCATCGATCGCTTCCTTGAATTTTCCATCCTGGAACAATTCCGATCCTTTTTCGAGCACCTGTTTGCTGTCGATAAGCGGATTTTTCAATTCCCGTTGAGCGATCGAACATGTAGTGGATAATAGTAATAACAGAGCGAGTAGAGCAGGTTTCATAATGGGTTTGTTTTGGTGGCGGTAATCGCTGTCTTAAGTGTACATAAATGTAAACGAAAAAACGATTTAGTTGTTTCGTTTAACTGAAATTGTCGGGGCTTTTGGCCGGCTGGCTGGGCCAGAGATTGTATATTTGCGGTAAAGTGCTCATAATCAAAACCATGCTGGTATTCCGGTGTGGATAATCCCTGGCATTCTGTATGAAATTTGAACCCGGCGATACCATCATTGTACGACTTACCGACGAAGAAGGCAAGGTGGTGGAGATCATGAATGAGAAGATGGTGATGATCGAAGTGAAAGGCGTCCGGTTTCCGGCGTATACCGACCAGATCGATTTTCCATATTTCAAGATGTTCACCGAAAAACGACAGGCTGAGAAGAAGAAAGTGTACATCGACCAGGTGAAGAAGGAGAAGGAACCCGCCCGAAAAAAAGAGGGCCATGGAATCCGGCTTTCTTTCTTCCCGGTATTTGATAAAGATGTGTTTGATGACGATGTGGTGGATAAACTGAAACTCTACCTGGTGAACGAGGATGAAACGGCCTACCATTTTACCTATAACCTGATGATCGGCGGGCAGAGCGAATTCCAGTTGAAAAATACGCTGGAACCACTGCGTGATTTCTACCTGCACGATGTGCCCTTCGAAGACCTGAGCGACAGTCCCCGTTTTGATTTTGAATTTTCCCTCAAAGAGCCCGATAAGCGCAAGGCCCCGCATGTTGAAGCTTCCCTCAAACTCAAGGGAAAGCAGCTCTTCAAGAAGATCGAGGAGATCCAGTTGAAGAATGAACCCTCATTCGGGTATACGCTGCTGGAACAATATCCCGACAAGGTAGAAGAGGAGAAGATGGACCTGAGCCGGCTGGGCAACAGTGGTTTTCGCCTGTACGACGCATCCAGGGCCCGGCAGCATCTTGAGCCGGCACGCAGCGTGGTGGACCTGCACATTGAAAAGATAACAAACGACTGGAAGCACCTGGGCAATTTCGAGATACTCAGTCTGCAGCTCAAGACTTTTGAAAAGTATTATAACCTGGCCGTGGCTCATTACCAGCCATCCCTGGTTATCATCCATGGCGTAGGAGAAGGCCGCCTGCGTGACGAGATCCATGATATACTCCGGCTGAAAAAAGAAGTAAAGTCCTTCGTGAACCAATACCATCACTTATACGGTTACGGCGCAACGGAAATATTCTTCGAATACAAATGAGCATCATGCCCCTGCACGAACTGATCCCGTATATGACACTGGTGCTGGTATTCGCCCTCACACCCGGACCCAATATGATGCTTTACCTCACCTATACCTTCGAGTACGGACGAACAGCGGGCTGGGCCACAGCGGCGGGAGTGGTGAGTTCCTTTGTGCTGCACGTAGCGGCGGTATCCTTCGGCTTAACGGCGCTCCTGCTTGCACACCCGAAGGTGCTCGATATCGTGCGGTATTGCGGCATCGCCTATCTTCTTTACCTGGCCTATAAGAATCTTAAAACCATTGCGTGGAAGGAGGCCGGTATCCCCAAGCCCGAATTAAAACTCCGGCGTTTTTATACCGATGGTTTTATCGGCAATATGCTGAACCCCGGTTCGTGGATGCTTTATTTTTCCATTCTCCCGCAATTCGTTCACCCGGATCGGGGAAGCGTATGGAAACAGAACCTGGTACTGGGCGGCCTGCAGATGCTGGGCAGTTTCACCACCAATTGCCTGGTCGTTTTCTTTGCCGGCTATGCCACGGATTTCTTTTTCCGGAATGAGAAATACCAGCAGTGGCTGCGCTATGGCATGAGCAGCCTGATCGTATTGTTTGCGGTGAAATTGCTTTTCTTCCGGGTGGGTTAATGTTTGAGCCTGCGCTTTTTGATCATGCCTCCCTTGGTATCCTTCACACTGCTCATCACGATGAACGCGTTCGGGTCGATCTTGATCAGTTCGGTTTTCAGTTTGTTGAGCTCGAGGCGGGTGATGACCGTGAAGACGATGTCTACGTTCCGGGTTTCGCCGCTTTTGCCAAAACCGCTTTTCCCGTTGTACAGCGTTACGCCTCTTCCCATTTTATTGATGATCATTTCCCGTATCTGGTCGCTGTGCGAGGAGATGATGGTAACGGATGTGTATTCTTCGATACCCTCGATGATGAAGTCGAGCGTTTTGGAAGCGGACAGGTAGGTGATCATGGCGTACAAAGCGGTTTCCACATCTATGAAGTAGGCCGCGGCCGAGAAAACGAGGATGTTGATGCCGATGATGATGTCGCCGATGGTGGTACCCAGTTTACGGCTCAGGAAGATGGCGAGCACTTCGGTGCCGTCGATCACCGAACCGCCCCGTACCGCTAGTCCGATGCCTGCCCCGAGGAAGAACCCTCCGAATACCGCTACGAGGAGTTTATCATGCGTTACATCAGGGAAATGCACAAAGGCCACGCAGAGCGCCAGGCCGAGGATGGCCAGGCCTGTTTTGATGGCGAACTGCTGCCCCACGGTTTTGAAGCCCATGAGCACAAAGGGTATGTTAATGAGAATAAGCAGGTAATACAGGGGCATGCCCGTGAGTTCACTGATGAGCAGGGAAATACCGGTGGCACCGCCGTCGATGAAATTGGTGGGCAACAGAAAACTCTCGAGCCCGAAAGCCGCTGAAAAGATTCCGACGATGATCAGTACGATATCCTGCCCGGTACGTAAAACGGTGATCTTAAGTTCCCGGAAACCCATGGCGATCTCGTAAGCGCTGTACTCGGCATGCCGGCCACGGCCCGCTTTTTTTTTGCGCAGCATCGTTCGCTTGACCAGTTGGGTAATGAGTGCTTTCATGTATGCCGAAGATAACCCATAATCGTAAGAATACCGGCAGCAGGGCTTTATTAGAAAGGCATTAAAAGCCCTGGTCCATCCGGCATGTAAAGGAGCCGTTTTGAAGCTGCATTCCCGCCTAGCGGAAGTTGCCCGAGATCGTGTAGCAAACCTTGTCGTTGATCTTCCGGAACACTTCACCGTTTATTTTCCGCAGCCGGCGTACGGTTCGTTTGTTGTCGAGCAGCATGCCTTCTTCATCAAAATACTGGGGTTGCTGGTAGTAGGTCAGCACATAGTATTTGTGGTACGAGAGCGGCGCTTTGAGTGCAACGGGTTTGATGGACATAAAGATGAGCGAATTCTTTTTTTCATCCACGTAATAATCCAGGCTGCGTATCCAGGTGCAGCGGATCGATTGCATCAGTGTCACCAGGTTCAGCACTTTGGCGGGCTTGGGATGGTATTTGGAAAGGGTATCGGCCAGTCCCGGGTCGTCCAGGTTGAATTCGTAGATGTAGCTGAGGGTGTCGGTGATGATCTCCAGGGAAAGGGTGCTGAAGGAACGGTCGGTAAATCCTATCGTGAAGGGTGCGAGGTTGTTGAGTTCCTTGTACGATTCTTCGATGCGATCGAGTACCTTCTCGTTTTCGTAATAGTATTTCGACGAAATGTTTTTCGGCGAACAGGAACCGAGCACTGCGGCAAGCGCCGCATACAAAAGGGTTGTATGGATACTAATCCGCATTGTTTTCCTTTTTTGTGCAATGGGTAACCCCGAAGACGATCCGCTTGAAGAATGCCGGCGACATCTGTAAAAGTGTTTTACGGCCATAGTCCCAGTATACCAGCGTGATCTTATCGTTTTCGATCTCGATCTTTTCGGCGATCACAAAGTGGGTGGGTACCGAGAGTTTGATGGTAACATGGTTCTTCCGGTGTACGATCCGGTTATTGATGTACAGTACCACGATGCCGGTTTCGAGCCGCTTCCGGATGTACCCGGGCAGGTCTTCGATCTGTGGCCGGGCCATATCGGCGCCCCGGGATTTTACGTTGTACAGCAGCAGCTGCCGCACCATACGGTTGAACTTGGCCAGGTTGCAGGAAGCCCAGAATGTATTCTCATCGCCCGGGTTGTACCGGCGGTTGAAGAAGTTCAGGTAGCCTTTGTAGTGGCCGGCCAGGGTCATGAACAGCATCTGTTCGGCAGGCCGTATGTCGAGTGTTCCTTTAAACCGGAGCTGGCCAGCCGCCCTTTTTACGGCTTCGGATGGTTCCAGTTTCACCTGGTGGAAAACAGCCTTTCCATCCTGGTATAATTCAACCAGCAGTTTGGCATACCCCAGTGGATCATCCTGCAGGAAGAGATAGGAGAGCGCCCCGTACCCGCAGAAGTTGGTACTGTTTCCCGGGTAGATGCTCAGCGGGTCGGTGACATTCAGTTTCAGGTTCTGCAGGAAGAGGGAAGGCTTTATGTTCGGCCAGTGGTTGCTGCGTTCCAGGTTTTTGATCTCCTCAATGTACCGGATCGCTTCCTCCCGGCTGGATGTTACCGGCAGGCCGGCTCCATGGCTCAGCGGTGAAATCAGGAAAAGAAAGATGAAAATAAGTCCGGATAAGGGGAACTGCAGGCAAACAAACGCTCGGCGCTTATTCTTCTCGTTCAGACAGGGATTCATAGATGCCGTAAAGATAGCCAATAATGCCCTGTTTCGCCGCCTGCCCGCTTTTACCCGATGCTGATTTAACAGGTTGCCAAGGAAAAAATGACATCCGTTATGCACTTTCGGTGTTTAAACATTGTATATTTGATCTCTAAAATTTTACCATGACCGGGAATAAAAAAAGGAGTGGGATTAAAAAGTGGCTGATCGCAGCTGTGATTCTTTTACTGGCAGCCGTGGCTGTGCTGTGGTACCTGTTCACCGAGAAATTCGACGATACCAAAACGGTAAAGGCGGATTATACCGTGGAAGCCGGCGCTTTCATGCAGGAATTTAAAAAAGACATCAGGCAGGCAAATGCCAAATACACCGAAAAGATCATCGTGGTGAGCGGGGTGATATCCGCCATCGAGATGGCTGATACCACCGCCAATATCAAGATCAACGACAGCCTGAGCGGTTCCTACATCATCTTCGCGTTCCAGGACCAGCACCTCGCCGAGGCCAGGGCGCTGAAAGCCGGCGACCGCGTTTCGATCAAAGGATCCTGCAGCGGCGGAAATTACAGCGAGATACTGGAATCGGAAAAGATAGAATTCAAACGATGTACACTTACTAAATAAACCTTTTAAAAACAAAAATCAACCAAATGAAGAAAACAACCTTAATCCTTGCGCTGGTTATGACAACCGGTTCGCTGTTCGCCCAAAAGAAAACAACCACTTCGGCGGTGATCAGTTTCGATGCCACCACGGCCATCGACGCATTACCGAAGGCCGACAATAAAACGGCGATCGCATCGCTCGATACCAAGACAGGTAAGCTGGCCTTTGAGGTAACCATTAAAAACTTCGCTTTTTCGAACCCCCGCATCCAGGAACATTTCAATGCCGAGGGCTGGATGAACAGCGATAAATTCCCGACAGCAACCTTTAAAGGCGATATCAAGAACCTGAAGGACGTGAATTTCGGGAAAGACGGTTCGTATAAAGTAACCGTAGCCGGCGAGATCACCATTCACGGCGTAACAAAACCCATCGAATCAACAGGAACCATTGTGGTGAGCGGATCGAAAATCAAAGCTACTTCCGACTTCAAGATCAAACTGGAGGATTTTAACGTAAACGGCGGCGCCATTGCGGCCGGAAAGGTATCGAAAGAGCCAGCTATCTCCGTAAACGCAGAATTCTGATTACGAGAGACCCTGCATAAAAAAGCTTTTGCACCGGTGCAAAAGCTTTTTCTTTTATACAAGGCTGATTAATTCAGTTTGAACTCCTCGTAGATCATCTGGTTGAACGTGGTTTCGCTTTCGACCACCCAATGCGGGAGCAGTTGCTGGCTGACGATCTTCCATTCGTTGCTGTGCAGTTCCATGCGGAAAATAATCCGGTTGCCGTTGTCGTCCATGACATCTACGGTGAAGGTGCCGTCGTGCCTGCTGTTTGGCTTTCTGAAATTGAATTCTTTCAAACGTCCACCTACCTTGGCAAGTTTGGTGAACTGGATGTTTTTTACAAAATCTAATTCCATGGGCAGTAGGGTTTGTACAAACTTACCATTTTGCAAGGGTACATGTTGCGAGAACTTATCCACGTAAAAACATAAAATCTTCACAGTTTTCCCCGTGATGTGCATATCGGAATACGGATGATTGATGCGCAGTAACTGATTATTTTTTACCCGGTTAAGCTGATCAATTGACATTTTCTTTTTGATGACTACCCGGTTCGTGGTATGTGAATTATGCAGTGAATGGAACGGCTCACCGTGTTGGAGGAAAGCGGACTGCAATGTAAAAGATGGGTCAGGGTTCTTTTTTTTCTTCGAGTTCTTTCAACCGGTTCTTTGCTTCTTCATACCCGGGATAGAGTACCAGCGCTTTTTCATAGTAGCGTTTTGCGTCTTCTTTTCTTTGTAACTCGAGGTATACATTGCCCATGGTTACCATCACCAGGTCGCGGTTGAATTCACGGACATTGTTCTCGCCGATGATCCTCGCGTCTTCGTATCGTTTAAGTGTAAGTAATTGTTCGGTGATGAAATTCATCGATATCCAGTCGGCATAATACTGTGCCGTATCTTCTTTAAGCCGTTGAAAGGTTCCCACGGCGGCAGCGGCTCCTTTTTCACCGATGATCTGCTCCACCACTTTATGCAGGGGCTGTTTCACCCGAACGGGTTTGTTGTAAAGAAGGCTTACGAGGTTTTTGGTTATGCCGAAAAAATCGGTCGGGGAACTGTTGCAGAGGATCACCACCATGCTGTTGGTGGAAGGGATGCGCAGGAAAAAAGAAATGAAACCTTCGGTCATCCCCAGGTGGAAATTCACGGGCACACTGTCGGTAGCCGTGTACTTGAAATTCTTGTTGAACCATCCGTAGCCATAATCGGCGGGCTTGATACCCGGGGTGAGCATTTCTTCCGTCAGCGATTTCCCGATCAGGCTGTTATTGCTGATGGCCAGGTGAAATCTGAAAAGGTCTCCTGCGGTACTGTAGATGTCGCCGGTGCCCATGGTGTTCGACTGGTCGCGGAAATCGGCGCTCTGGTATCCACCGGGTACATAATCGTAACCGGTAGCTCTTTTGGCAATCACCTGCGTGTGAAAATAAGAGCCGGAGCTTTTCATGCCGGTCTTGTCGAAGATATCTTCTTTCATCAGTTGCGCATACGACTTGCCCGTGACCCGCTCCATGATATAGCCAAGCGTAAAATACCCCCAGCTGCTGTAATAGTACCGGGTGCCCGGTGTAAACGAAAGGGCCGAGTCCATGTAAACCTTGATATAATTTTCGCGTTCGAAATGCTGTCGGCTGATGCGGGGAAAAAAATCCTTGATGATATCGTAATTGGGCATGCCCGACGTGTGATTGAGCAATTGCCGGATGCTGATGACGGCCCCGGGTTTACCCCTGAATTCGGGCAGGTAATCGGCAATGGTCTTGTCCAGGCTGATCAATCCTTTTTGTACCTGAACCAGCATCAGCATGGCAGTAAGCGGTTTGGATACCGAACCGATCATGAATTTGGTGTCGACGGTATTCGGGATATTCCATTCCCGGTTGGCCATACCAAAAGCTTCCTGGTAGAGGATCTTTCCGTTCTCCGCCACCAGTACGGCGCCATCAAACATATTGTAACCGTGATAGGTTCGCATGACCGACGCAAGGCGATCGGTCTTCTTCTGGGCATATCCATCCGATGCTGCGAGCAGCAGGATGAATAACCATGCAGGTGCTGAGCAAAAACGCATGCGATTGAGTTAAGGATGATGTTTGGACCGGATTGATGAATATACGAAGAAAGCGGCGAATCAGCGGATGAGTACCGTTGACCCCTTTGCCCGGTAGGTTTTACCATCGGCGCCGATGGCTTCCAGCATCCACACAACCGTTTGCATTTCTGCCGGGGCCGATCGCTGGCGTCCATCCCATCCCTGTTTGGGATCCTGTGTTTCAAAAACAAGCTGGCCCCAGCGGTTGTATACCCGGAAATAGTTCAGCTCTTTGATACCATACATCACGGGCCGTAATACATCATTCAGTCCATCTTTATTGGGGGTAAAACTGTTGGGTACATAGATCGAGATATTCTTCACCACTTTCACCAGCTGTGTATCGATCGTGATGCATCCCGAATTTGTTTTCAGTTCGATCGTATACAACTGGTCTCTCTCCCCGACAAAAACAGGCGTGTAACTTTTCGGGTTATCAAGGTTTGTTGCGGGTGCCCAGGTGGCCTGGTCACCGATATTCCTGGCCTGGAGGGTGAGGGGCAGGTTAATAACCGCCACCGCGTAGGGATTGTTTTTGCCGGGTTTTGGCGCATCTACAAACACGAATCGCTTCTGGATACTCAAGGGCCGCGGGCATTGATCGGTACTCACCGAAAGGCTCACCACGTAATTACCGGGCGTTCCATACACCTGTGCGGGCGGATTGCGCAGGGTGGATGTGTTGCCATTTCCAAAATCCCACAGGTAATGCACCACCGTATTGCCAGGGTCGATCGTGTTGTTTACCGGTAATACCGGCAGGTTGACGCATACGGGATCTACCGAGAAACTGGCGGATACATTGGGGTAAACATGAATGATCTTCATGGCGCTGTCGTAGCAGGCGCTGCTCGACCGTACATACAGCACAACCCGGTAGGTACCCGGCGCTTTGTAGCTATAGATCAGCTCCCGCAGCGACGACGTGAATCCATCGCCCAGGTCCCAGAGATACTGCATGGCACCCACCGCGTTGGTACTGCTGTTGGTGAACACGAAGCGGTTATTCTCAAAGCACTGGTCGGGCGTATTTACACTGAATATGGGTACGGGTATCGAAGCGATCGATATGTTTTTTGATTCAGTAGGCAAAACACAGCCGGCATCGCTGAATACGAGGGCAAAATAAACGCCCGATTGCGTGACCCGAAACCGGGTTTGGTTGGCGCCGGTGATCGGCAATCCGTCTTTGTACCATTGGATACTGTCGGCAGGCAACACACTTAAAACCGTACTGTCGCCACTCCCGATGCACCAGGCTTCTTTGCCTTCCACGGTAAGTGTATTATCCAGTTTCTCCGCCGTAACAGTTACGGTGTCGGTACTTCTGCATCCCCCTCCATTGTGTACAACCGATAAGGCGTAGGTGGTGGTGCTGGTGATGTTCACGAGCGGGTTGGCGGTATTGGGGTTACTGAGCCCGGTCGGCGGATCCCATGTATAGAACCAGCCAGGTTTGGGGGGCACGCCGATCTGAACCGTGCGTTCGTTACAAGAGGTCAGGTCGGGACCAGCCTCGGCCTGGTAATGAAGTGTATCGGTGAGATCGGTGTACAATGTATCGATGCAACCATACCCGGCATAAGGCTCCAGTACCACGGCTACTGTGGTGCCGGCCGCGGGGGGAGGCGCCAGAGCCAGGGTCTGGTTCTGACCGATCACTTGGGTGAATGTACTGTTGTACCAGGTGTAATGCTGGTATCCGTAAGGAGCGGTAACGAATACAGCCAGGTCGTCGGGACAAAAATTAGCGCCTTCGAACTTGTCGCTGCAACCGGTATTGACATCGATATAGGCATAGCCGAAATGCCTGCGGAACGTGCAGTCGGCTGTTTTAAAAAAAAGGCGGATGGTATTTCCGGCGAGGTTATCGAGGTTGATCGAAACGGCCGACCATCGTTTGAACCAGATCGGTGTATTGGCTACCACAATGGGTGATAATTCGAAACCCGGCAGGGGAGAGCCATTGGCAAAAAAAGTAAAGGAGGAGCAGTCGATCAGTTGACCAGTGGTCAGGTTGCGGATCTCAATCTCCATTCTTGGCTGTTCGCTCGGAAGGTGTCCCGGGTCCTGGAATACCACGGCGTAATTATAAATAAGATTGTAGGTGTTGGCGTTTGCCGGGATCGTGAAATCATAGGAGATGCCTTCGGCTTCGGTGCCGGCCTGGTCGTTGCCCAGTTTGATCGAATGGCCGCTTCCGTTCGGGCAATTCTTCGGGAAATTGCCATACTCATCCATGCCGTCGCCCGGGTTGAATGTGAGCATGGTCTGACGGTTGTATACCGGGCTGCCCTGGTAGTTGAAGTTGATCACATTGGTATTGTTGATCGACGCGGCCGATCCCGTATAACAGGTCCATCCCGTAAAACCGCCCGATTCAAAATCGATATTGGGCGGGCAGTTCTGACCCATGACCCTGTCAGCCGCCAGGCAAAGGGCGCCGAGAGCGAATAGGGTCAATATGTATCGGAAGGTTCGCATGCGGTGATGAGCGGGCAGTTATCTCATGGATGGGTTGGTCTTTAAAGTTAAAATAAAAAGCGCAGACCGGCATGTTTTGTTGCCTATATACAACGGAAAGACAGGAAAATGAGTTGCCCCGCTGCCTGTAAACAGTCCGAAAACCTGTTGGCGCCAATTCCCTGGAAGCTGAACTGAAAGTATCCCAAATCTTAAACCTCAAACCTCAAACCTCAAACCTCAAACTTCAAACTTCAAACTTCAAACTTCAAACCTCGAACTTCTTTTCTCCTTATCTTTGCGCCCATGACAATCGAGCATTTAAAATCTATGAGGGACCGTGTGTTGGTCCTGGGGAGGTTTCTTTGACGTCGCAAACAGAGAAGCAAAAACAGCAAACGACAAACAACTATCACTTTCTCCCGGGTTCTGGGACGACAATGCCCGCGCCACTTCCATTCTAAAGGAGATCAAGGTCAACGAGTACTGGATCAACCTCTATAACAGCGTGAACATGGCTGTGGAGGACTTTGCCGTGTTATTCGAATTCTGGAAGGCAGGCGAAGCCGGCGAGGAAGAAGCGCAGCAGGCGTATAATACCGCCATCGAAAAGATCGAAGAAGCGGAATTCAAAAGCACCCTCAACGAGCCGGAAGATGAACTGCCGGCCGTACTCCAGATCAACAGCGGCGCCGGTGGTACCGAAAGCCAGGACTGGGCCGAGATACTTGCACGCATGTACCGTATGTACGCCGAAAAGCAGGGCTGGAAGGTTACCGAGATCGACTGGCAATGGGGCGACGGCGCCGGGATCAAGACCTGTACCTATGAGTTCGAGGGCGCATTTGCCTACGGTTTTCTCAAAGGAGAGTCGGGCGTGCACCGGCTGGTCCGGATATCTCCGTTCGACAGCAATGCCCGCCGCCATACATCGTTCGCGAGTGTAAGCGTATATCCCCTGGTCGACGATACCATCAACATCGAGGTAAACCCGGCCGATGTGAAGATGGAAACGTCCCGCAGCGGCGGAGCGGGCGGACAAAACGTGAACAAGGTGGAAACCAAAGTGCAGTTAACGCATATACCCACGGGTATTGTGGTGATCTGCCAGCGGGAGCGTACACAGCTCGGGAACCGGGAACTGGCCATGCAGATGCTGAAGAGCCGTTTGTATGAACTGGAATTGCAGAAACGCAATGAATTGAAGGACGCCGCCAACAGCAAGAAAAAGAAGATCGAGTGGGGAAGCCAGATCCGCAGCTATGTGTTCCATCCGTATAAAATGATCAAGGATCACCGTACCGATTACGAAGTCGGCAACGTGGGCCCGGTGATGGATGGTGAACTGGATGGCTTCGTGAAAGCCTACCTGATGAGTGAGAAGGAGACGGAAAGCTGATTTGAAAATTTGAAGGTGAGACAATTTGAAAATGTGAAGAATATCCTGGTTAGTTGAGGTTTTATGCATTATTAACCGTTCTAAGCATAATAATTTTCTAAACCTCAGACCAACTATTTTCAAATTGCCATGCAGAACAACAAAGGGAGAAATCTTATTGTTGACCTTAGTTTTGAATTCGCACTAAAGATCATAGAATACTCGTGTAAGTTGGAAGCGGACTGTAGATACATTGTCGCGAGACAACTACTCCGGTGCGGAACTAGTATTGGTGCCAGCGTCAGGGAAGCTCAGAACGCAGAAAGTAAACTCGATTTCATTCACAAAATGAAATTAGCAGCAAAAGAGGCCGACGAAACAGAATATTGGTTGTTACTTTGCAAAAATTCTGAAGGGTACAGGGATTGCGATGAGTTGCTGAAAGGTTGTGCTTCTATAATTAAGGTACTTTCAAAAATAATCGGATCTGCAAAATCTACCTGAATGAGCATCGTATCGTTTTCAAATCTTCAAATCATCAAATCTTCAAATTAATATTATGCAATACGGAGATTTTTACTACCCCCTTCCTGCCAATGAACCCGTTTTGAGCTATGCTCCGGGCAGCAAGGAAAGGGCAGCGCTTAAAGCCACTCTTAAGGAATTAAAGAGCAGCAAAATAGATGTGCCGATGTATATCGGCGGCGAGGAAGTACGAACAGGCAAAACAATGGAACTTCGTCCGCCGCACGAGCGCAAGCACCTGCTTGGTCATTTTCATGTGGGAGATGCCAAACACGTGACCAAGGCCATCAACGCCGCGTTGAAGGCAAAAGACAAATGGGCTTCCATGAGCTGGGAGAACCGGGCTAACATATTTCTCAAAGCTGCCGACCTCATTGCCGGGAAATACCGCCCGTATATGAATGGCACCACCATGCTCGGGCAAAGCAAGAACGCTTTCCAGGCTGAGATCGACGCGGCCTGCGAGATCATCGATTTCCTGCGCTTCAATGTGCATTTCTTAAGCGAGATATACCGCCAGCAACCGATCAGCGGACCCGGCATGTGCAACCGCATGGAGTACCGCCCGCTTGAAGGATTTGTATTCGCCCTCACGCCTTTCAACTTTACAGCCATTGGCGGAAACCTGCCCACCTCCGCTGCCATGTGCGGCAACGTGGTGGTGTGGAAATGCGCCAACACCCAGGTGTACAGCGCACAGATGTTCATGCGCATTTTGAAAGAAGCCGGCTTGCCGGATGGAGTGATCAACCTGGTGTTTGTAGACGGACCTACCATTGGCGAAGTGGTGTTCAACCACCGCGATTTTGCCGGTATCCACTTCACCGGAAGTACGGGTGTATTCAACAAAATGTGGGAAACCATCGGGAAGAATATGGCCATGTACCGCTCTTACCCACGCATCGTGGGTGAAACGGGGGGTAAAGACTTTGTCATTGCGCACAAAAGCGCCGACCCGGATGTGGTGGTAACCGCCCTGGCCCGCGGCGCTTTCGAATACCAGGGACAAAAATGTTCAGCCGCATCGCGGGCCTATATTCCTTCCAATATGGCGGCTGAAGTAAAAAAGAAACTGGTGGAGCAGGTGAAGACCATGCGGATGGGAACGGTGGAGGATTTCACCAATTTCATCAACGCCGTGATCGATGAGAAAAGCTTCGATAAACTGGAAGGATACATCAAAAACGCTCGGAAGAAAAACAGCGGCGCTAAAATATGGGTAGGAGGTAAGTGCGACAAAACGGAGGGATTCTTCATCGAGCCAACCATCATCGAGGCAAACGATCCGCAGTATGTTACCATGTGCGAGGAATTATTCGGCCCTGTGCTTACCGTATATATTTACGACGAGAACAAATACGAAGAAACGCTGAAACTGGTTGATAATACGTCGGATTACGCGTTGACGGGCGCCGTTATTGCGCAGGACCGTTACGCCATCGATCTGGCGACAAACAGGCTACGCAACAGCGCCGGTAATTTCTACATCAACGACAAACCAACCGGTGCGGTGGTTGGGCAGCAGCCATTCGGCGGAGCCCGGGGCAGCGGTACCAACGACAAGGCCGGTTCTATCCTGAACCTCTACCGCTGGTTAAGCGCCCGTACGATAAAAGAAACATTCAATTCACCAACGGATTACCGTTATCCGTTCATGCAGGAGAAATAAAAAACAACATACGATGACAACGAAAGTGAAGTTTACATTGCCGCTCGCCAGCATCATCGGCACAACGGAATGTATTTTATTGGGAGAATTCAACAACTGGAATCCCGCGGAAGGGATTGTTATGAAAGTAGACAAGGACGGTTCCCTCTGCGCCGAAGTGGAATTACCCGCTGGCCAGGAATTTCAATACCGCTACCTGCTTGGTAACGGCAGCTGGGTCAACGACAACGCGGATAAAGTAGTGGCCGAAGCCTACGGGTACCCCGTGGAAAATTGTGTTGTACGCATTCCGGAAGCGATAAAGATTCCCGCTCAGAAAAAAACAAAGGCTACGAAACCGAAAGCAGCGGCAAAGCCCAGGGGGCTTGCGGCGAAAGATGACCTCGGCAGGATCGAAGGCATCGGTAAAAAAATAGAAACCCTGCTCAGGAAAAACGAGATCGTCACTTACCAGCAGCTCGCCAAGGCAACCGTGAAAAAGCTGAAAGCCATTCTCGAGGAGGCCGGCGCTAAGTATAACATGCACGACCCATCGACCTGGCCCAGGCAGGCGAAACTCGCCGCCGCCGGAAAATGGGAAGAACTCAAAGCCTGGCAGGATGAACTGAAAGGTGGAAAATAAAATACAAGCAATCAAGCCCCCACGCGGGGCTTTTTTAATCGGGTGATAACCGGTAAATTCGCCCTGTAAACAAACAGAATTGAAGACGATCCTCGATAAAGAACAACTGCATCTCACCCTGTTACGGCTTTCGCACCAATTGATGGAAAATCAATCAGGGCTTTCCGATGTGGTGTTCATCGGCATACAACCCCGCGGCGTGAAAGTGGCATCCCGGATCGTGGAGAATATTCGGTCTCTCTACCCGGGCGATAAGGTGCAGTACGGGTTGCTCGACATCACCTTTTACCGCGATGATATCCGTAAGGAACTGCACGTGGCCAATAAGACCGACATGCTTTTTTCGATCGAGAACAAGCGGGTTGTATTGATCGACGATGTGCTGTATACAGGCCGTACCATCCGGGCGGCTTTGGACGCCATCCAGGATTTTGGCAGGCCGAAGAAAGTGGAACTCTGCGTACTGGTCGACCGGCGCTTCAACCGCGAATTACCCATCCAGCCGGATTATTGCGGTAAGGCCATCGACAGCATGATCTCGCAGAAGGTAAAAGTGGAGTGGGATAAAGAGGCTGTAGTACTGTACTAAGCAAAAGCGTAAAGGCAAAACCAACCATATAGCTGAATGATTGAAGCGCTTTATTGGGTGCGGCGTGTACGTGAACCGGTTGTTTCGCCTGCTGGTTTTCCCTTTTGACTTTCAACTTTTACCATTAACTTCGCTGCTTAATGCAACTATCCACGAAACATCTTCTGGGCATTAAGGATCTCACTCCCCACGATATTTCCACCATTTTAACCACCGCCTCCCAGTTCAAAGAAGTTTTACAACGATCTGTCAAAAAGGTTCCATCCCTGCGTGACGTGACGATTGTGAACCTTTTCTACGAGAATTCGACCCGAACCCGTATTTCCTTCGAACTGGCCGAGAAGCGGCTGAGCGCTGATACGATCAACTTCACCGCCTCGGCTTCATCTGTGTCGAAAGGTGAAACCCTCCTAGATACGGTAAACAATATCCTGAGCATGAAGGTAGACATGGTGGTGATGCGCCACAGCGCCAGCGGGGCGCCGCATTTTCTGGCCAAACACATACCCGCGGCGATTGTGAATGCCGGCGATGGGATCAATGAACATCCCACACAGGCCCTGCTCGACGCGTTTTCGATCCAGGAACGGCTGGGTAGCCTGGCGGGTAAAAAAGTTTTACTGGTAGGCGACATCATGCATTCGCGGGTGGCGATGAGTAATATGTACCTGCTCAACAAGATGGGGGCGGAAGTGATGGTGGCGGGGCCGCCAACGCTGATTCCTAAATACGTGGGCGAAGCGCTGAATGCAAAAGTGGAATATAATCTCAAAAAAGCGCTGGAGTGGTGTGATGTGGCGAACGTATTGCGTATCCAGCTTGAGCGGCAGAACCAGGTGCTGTTTTCTTCGCTGCGTGAATACAACCTGGCGTATGGCGTAAGCCGCAGGATACTCGACGGACTGAAAAAGGAGATCATCATCATGCATCCCGGTCCCATCAACCGGGGCGTGGAGATCGACAGCGATGTGGCCGACAGCAACCAATCGATCATTTTACAACAGGTCGAGAATGGGGTGGCTGTTCGCATGGCTGTACTATACCTGCTGGCAGGGAAAAGCGGTAGCGAAGCAAACTAAGGAATTAGGATAACCCTGATCAGCAACTATTCAAATCACCAAATCGTTTTCATGAAACGCATCTGTTTATTTCCCGGTACATTCGATCCGCTCACACTTGGGCATACCGACATTATTGAAAGGGCCCTGCCCCTGTTCGATAAGCTGGTGATCGGTATCGGCCGCAACAGCAATAAAAAACCCATGTTCAGCGAAAAACAACGCCTGAAATGGATCAAAGAGATCTATAAGGGTAATCCGAAGGTGGATGCGATCGCTTACGACGGACTGACGGTTGATTGCTGCCGGCAGGTGGGAGCCCGTTTCATCCTCCGCGGTATACGGTATGTGAATGACTTTGAGTACGAAAAGGCGATTGCCGACATGAACCGAAGCATTGAAGCGGAGATAGAAACCATATTTCTCACCTGTTTGCCCCAATACACATCCGTAGCCTCCACACTTGTACGGGATGTGTTGCGTAACGGAGGAGATGTTTCCCAGTTCCTGCCGGAAGTGGTGAAGCGCTCGATAAAGACCAGGAAATGATTCTTATGCCGATCTGGTTCAATAAAAATCTTGCAATGCCCGACCTCAATCCCCTTGGTCCGAATACGATGGGGGAATACCTGGGTATGGAGTGGGTGGCCCTGGGCGATGATTATTTGAAAATGCGCATGCCGGTCGATAACCGGACCCGGCAACCATATGGACTGCTGCACGGCGGCGCCAGTTGTGCTCTCGCGGAAACCGTAGGAAGCGTGGCTTCGCATTTTGTGATCGATCCGGATAAATTCATCTGCGTAGGAATGGAGATCAACGCCAATCATGTACGCAGCGCCAGCAAAGGATATGTTACGGCAACCTGTAAGCCCCTGCACCTGGGCGCCACCACCCATGTTTGGGATATTAAGATCCATGATGAACGGGAGAAATTGGTTTGCGTAAGCCGCTTAACGGTGGCGATTCTCAAAAAACCACGGCCCTGACCCCAAATCATGAATCAGTGCCTTTCTCAGGGGGTATCAAAAAATTTACTCAGTATGTCTTTGATGGAAGGATAGGTATTCTTCATGGGCTCTTTGATGTTCATGGTTTTCACCCATTTTACCTCGGTGATGTCTTCTTCGGTTTGCGGTACCGCTTCCTGCTTGGCCGGGCAGGTCATATAGAACCAATGGGAGATCTTCAGTATGTGCTTCCCGAAGTCTTCATAAACGTGGTAGGTTTCGCCGATCTTCTTTTTCAGGGCCAGGTTTTTGGTCCCGGTTTCTTCCTCAACTTCACGAACGGCGCATTCTTCTTCATTCTCGCCTTTTTCGATCTTACCCTTCGGGAGATCCCATTTACCCCGCCGGTGTATGAACAGCAGTTCCTTATTGCTGTTAAGCACGATTCCCCCGGCTGCTTCCAGCACGCTAAAGTTCTTAAAAAAGGCCTTCTTCAGGTCGTTAAGGTTCCCGTTCCATAATACACCGGCATGAAACTCTTCTTTTTTTATTTCATGCAGCATCGACTTGATGGCCCGGGGAGATATTTCATCCACAAACACGGCATCCGGGTGATGGAGTATCTCATTCAGATACTGATCGATTTCGTCGCAAAGGAACACGGGCTTTTCACCAAAGTAGATCTTGATGTACATAAATAAATTTCAATTTTCAGGTTTGATCGATCAATTTTGCAGCATGACGAATGAAAAGGCCGTAGCTGAAAAGCTCTTACAAATTAATGCAATAAAGTTGAGTCCGCAACAACCCTTTACCTGGGCCAGCGGGTGGAAAAGCCCGATCTACTGCGATAACCGTAAGGTGCTTTCCTTCCCGTATGTACGCGACTTTATCAAGAGTGAAATGTGCAGTGTTATTTTCGAACGTTTTCCCGAGGCGGAGGTGCTGGCGGGTGTAGCTACGGCAGGGATAGCCTGGGGTGCGATGGCGGCCGATCAGTTAAAACTGCCTTATGTGTATGTCCGTCCAAAGCCAAAGGAACATGGACTTGGCAACCAGATTGAGGGGCATTTGGAAAAGGGACGGAAAGTATTGGTTATTGAAGACCTGATCTCAACCGGGAAGAGCAGTCTGCAGGTTTGCGACGTACTGAAAGCAGCCGGCGTGGAGGTGATCGGCATGGTATCCATATTTACCTATGGTTTTGCCGTGGCCGACGAGGCTTTCAGGGCCGCCGGAATCCCGTATCATTCACTTACCAATTATCAGAACCTGATCGGACTTGCCGTGGAAAAGGGAATTGTGGGAGAAAACGAGCAGAATACGCTGTTAAACTGGCGTTCTGATCCGGCCAATTGGATGCAGAATGCCTGATTTCCGCTAATTTCAGTTTATGAAAACATTTTTCCTGCTGGTTACAACCCTGATGCTTACCACTACAACCGGCTTCGCTCAATACAGTCAGCAACAGAAAGTAGCGGGTAAGGCCGTTATTAAAACACCTACCGTACAATGCGATGTGTGCAAAGACCGGGTGGAATTCTTCATCAGCCATGAACCGGGCGTTACCTCAGTAAAGGTGAACATAAAGCAGAAAACGACTACCGTAACATGGCTGAATGATCGTACCACCCTGGAGAACATCAAAGTAGCTATTGCTAACCTCGGTTACGACGCAGATGATATTGAGGCGGAGGAATCCGCAGTAAAAAGACTGGCTAAAGACTGTAAACTCCATCGCCAGGCGCTGACTACACCCCCTCCAGGAGGAGCCCAGAAACAGTAATTTCTTCTAGAAGACGACAAATCGTTGCCTTGCCTCATAGCTAACCGGGAAGGTTTTATACACATTAGCTTTTCCGATTTTTACTTTTCCGGTGATTTTAACCGTTACTTCCTTTCCCAATAAAGTGGGCAATGTGTTTTTAAGAAGATTCTGCATATCCAGATTAATCTGGAGAGGCATGGTGAATTCCGATAATTTCTTAATGGTGATCTGGTAATCCTGGGAGCTATGCCCCAGGTAATTTCCGTCGATAAAAATATCCAGGTCTGTATACCTGAGCTGTAGTCCGAAGTTATTCGGATTGTAATAAATGACGTCTACTTTAAGAGATGACCCGCCGAACCCGATTTTTTCAATTTTGAGGTTTTTAAATTCCCGGTATTCCAACTCTCTCGGAACCTGACAGGATGACGCAAAAAAAAGCAGGAATCCAAGAATGATTAAATAGGAGGCGGGTAACTTACTCATCAGTGATTTTTGAGTGAAATTACTCGAAGTTGCTAAATATCCCAAGGCGGGGCCACCAATATTGTTTTACTTTCAAGTAAATAGTTTAGTTTTCAACAGATTTCAGGGGTTTTAAATGAATTGGAAATACCAACAATTATTTAGTATAATTAAAAATGTAGTAAATAAATGATAATTAATAACTAATAATTGGTTATCGAAAATATTTAAATTTACTTTTAGAGTAAATAGTTGCTTTTTTGTTGCGTTTAAGCAAACCGACTCAATAAAAAATAATTTATCATTATAATTATTTGATAATTAATATTTAATAATATTTTGCTACTTTTTTATTGCCATAAAATAAAACACCTGAGCTTTTAATAATATTTTCTATTCATAATAAATAAGTGCAAGCCTGGTTGCAGGATTATCCGCCTTTATTTTCCATGTAGATTAGCTCTTGTCGCTCAAAATCTTAATAATTGATCAGTGACACTATGACTGAATTTAATTTTGAGGAATTTCAGATAGTGTTCTTCGTATCACTATATACATTCTGCTATTTACAAGGATTCGTTACGATTTCTACATTAATCCAAGCCGTATAAAAAAATATTTCTAAAATATTGACTTGATTGATGAAATAATTTTAGTGACCATTGTTGCGGTGCATTGATGGGATTTAATAAATTGCTTGATACCCGTGTTTTTACCAAAACGACAGTAAAATTACGGTGCGGCATATTTGCGTTTTCCGAAAATCGCTGTATGTTTGCATCGAAATCGGAAACGGCCATTACCTCGGTTGTTCTGCTTTCAAGACCGAAACTCCAAACTCCTCGAACGACCTCCAATATTTGGTCCGGGCCCTGTCCCTACGTCAAAGTCCTCTGTAGAACCGCACTCTGAAACACTACAAACACAAGAAATGAGATCAAATTCTACATTAGTACTTTTTGTACTTTTATTCTCTCTTACCGTACATACTGCAAATTCGCAGTGCACTGCTCCTAATCTGGTATATCAGAATGGTTTCCTATACTCAGGAACAGCTGGAAATGTGAACGCCGTATATAAATTCCCCTCGGTTGCACCGGGCGTGGATGCATACATTACGATTCTTAATAAGGTGGGTGGAGCTACGCTTACCAATATTGATGATAACGTTTATGGTTATAGTGCCGCCTGGCAACCTGTTGTGAAGACCAAAACTGCCCCAGGTTCAGGTGAATCGTATATCAGTTTCCGGATACAGTACAAGAACTCAGTAGACAGCAGCAGTCATACCTTCAATTGTTTTCAGCTTTCTTTCATTGATGTGGACGGGGATAATGACAAGGTTCAGGAATTCGTAGCTGCAAAAGATTTCGCTAGCTATACCGTTTCTAATAACTCCGTACTTACCATGTCTACGCAGGCTGGAATGACAAAGGCACTTGGTCCTGTAACGAACTGGAATAATATTGATACCTCTTCTTATCCTACAAATATCAATTTCCGGTATGCAAATACCGATAAAGTGAACGAGGTATGGATCGGAAGCAAAGTGAGCAATGGTTTCACGGTGCAGGATCGGTATAACTGCAGCTATTTCGCGAACGTAAGTATTCCCAATGGAGGCATTTTACCTGTAACATATACATCTTTCGACGCCGTAGTGGCTGATAAGACGGTATTGCTGAAATGGATCACGGCCCGGGAAATGAACAACAGTCATTTTGTGGTGGAGCGTTCTTTCGACAAGGCGGATTTCAGCACAGCCGGAATCGTGCTTGACGGTTTCTCTGTAAATGGCACTGGCAAGAGCTACCAGTTCAAAGACAATATTGCCGACCTGCAGGGCAAAACGGTGGTTTACTATCGCCTCAAGCAGGTGGATGTGGACGGTAAGTTTACCTACAGCAATGTGCTTGCGGTGCGCCTCCAGTCCAAAACCGGGGTTACCATGCAGGTATCTCCCAATCCATTTACCGAAAACCTCAGCATGCGTTTCTCCGCTACCGAAAATGGTACCGCCCAGATCCGTATCATCAACAGCTATGGTCAAACTTTGTTATCCAAACAATCATCTATTACCAAAGGCTTCAACAATTTACAGGTTGAAGGCCTGAGCCAGCTTGCTCCGGGCATGTACATCGCCCAGCTGGTCATGAATGGTGCAGTGATCGATAACCAGCGTGTTATCAAAAACTAGTACCCCGTACCCTAAACCAGTTTTCCGGGAAGCTGGTGGTGTTGAACTGTCAGCTTCCATTTTTCAAAATCCATTATTCATTGTTAAACATTAATCCTATGGCATTTCAAAAGATTAAAATGTTGCACAATGAAAACAATACAAAAAATGCTGAGCCTGGTTCTGATCGTATCACTGGTATGTGGTAAGGCCCAGGCCCAGGAAACAACGAAAGCCAATGCGAAAATTGTTATCACCAATTTCAACGTATATGAAAACAGCGATCAGCTTGTTATTGACTGGCAGACTGACGGACAGGTGGACGCGAATTACTGGCAGATTCAGCGCAGTGCTGATGGCCAAACCTTTACCACCATTGCCCTCGTGCTGGGTCCTGATCCCCGCCAGGGTGCAAACCGGTTCCAGTACAAGACCAAAATGAGGAAAAGGGGCGAATCGGCCATGACGTACCGCTTGATGCCGGTCGACAAATCGGAACAGGAAATAAACACGGAAATTATACCAGCAACAAAATAATAAGGCCCTAAACCACGTTTAATGCCGTGCCCCCGGCAGAAAAACGTTAGTGCTTGGTTTACGAAGTTTTCTTTGGGGGTTACAGAATCGAAAGATTCTTAACAAAGGCTGCATTTCTATGCGGCTTTTTTGTTTTTTGACTAGCCGCCGCCTGCTTTACCGACGATCTACAGAAAGTTGTCAGGGTCTGCGTTCAGCAACAATATCAGGGAACCTGTAGTACAACCCATCCGAAAGCCTTACCCCGGGGACCCGAACTAGCCGGATACCATAACTGGTTATATTATAAATTCTCCAATAATTCCCTCAAAATGTGGAAAAACTGCTTAAAAACCCTCCTGAAAATGAGGCTTTTTAACTTTTTATTTATATATTTGAAGCCTCCCAATTCCTCTGCAGAAACTACCCAGGATCCACCATCCTTGTAAACCTTATTCCCCCCAGGCAAGCATCCCGTTTACGGGATTTAGTTTTTTATTGCAAAACAGCCATCATACCAAACAACATGAGAAAATTTGTACTTCTCTTGCTCGCAGTAATTACAGTTACTACGGCCTCTGCACAGGATTTCAGCAATAAAGGAAAAGACTTCTATCTCTGCTTTCCACAGCATGTGCCCAGTGGAGCAAGTCTGGCAACCCTGAGCATCTTTGTAACGTCCGACAGAGCCAGTTCGGGAACGATCAGTATGCCCAACGGGGCATTTGCATCTACCTTTAATATTGCCGCCAACGGTATCCAAGAAATACAAATACCCTGGAATGCCAATGTGCACATCAGTAACGGGGAGTCTTCCAATGAGACGGTGACCCAGATATTAAAAAAGTCGATCCGGGTAAAGGTTGATCCGGGTAAGCCGGCCGTAGTGGCTTATGCCCAGCAGTGGGCTGGCGCCCGCAGTGCGGCCACCTTGCTGTTGCCAACAAATGTACTTGGTAAAAAATACTTTGCCATGTCGTTTAACCAGGCCGGAGCCAATAACGGCGCTTACCTGGCCCGATCTCAGTTCCAGGTTATCGCCGTGAAAGATAATACCGTCATCCAGATAACGCCGATGAAAAATGGAGCGAAAGGAACTTCCTTCACGATTACGCTTCCTTTAGCCGGCGACATGATCCAGTATCAATCGCCTGATGGAGCAGCCGGTACACAGGATCTGACCGGAACACTTATAGAATCAGTTGCTTCAGGATCGGGCGGTTGCTTGCCGATAGCCGTATTTTCCGGCAGTTCCAATGTTACATTCGGAACACCTGTTTGTAACGGGGGGTCATACGATCCGCTTTGGCAGCAGCTATATCCATCATCCACCTGGGGAAAGAATTTTGGTTTTGTACCATTTGCCGACTATCCGAATGGAAACCCATACCGCGTTATGGCTGCTGAGGATAACACAAACGTTTACTTTGATGGCATTTTGGTCGCAACGCTGAATGCCGGCATGATCTATCCTGGTGCCTTTACTGCCAATCCGCAGGTATTAACGGCGCCAACAAATATTACAGCTGATAAGCCGATCTGCGTCGCTCAATTTGCCCAGGCTGATGTGTGTACCGGCCAGCCGGGCCCAGCGGCCGGAAGGGTAGGAGACCCGGATATGGTGATCCTTAATCCGGTTGAACAGAACATCAGTGATATAACCATATTTACTTCAAACAGGCAAAATATATCCAGACCTTATTTGAATGTGCTTATTAAAACCACGGCCGTTGCCAGTTTTACAATCAATGGAGCACCGCCGACAGGAACCTGGCAAAATTTTGCTGCGATGCCTGGTTTCTCATACCTGGTTCAATCCTTTCCGGCAGGAGCGAATTCATACAGGCTAACAGCTGATAGCGGATTCAATGCCATCTGTTATGGATGGGGTAACGTGGAATCGTATGCGTATTCTGCAGGCACTTACGTCAAGGATCCAAATGTTCCTGGGGTATTCACTCCTTATGGAATTGAGAATAATAAAGTGTGCAAAGACTTGCCTTTTAAGATAAAACTGCCTCTCCCTTACCAGGCCGATTCGATCTACTGGGATGTAAGCAGTTTGCCCGGATATACACCTGTTTGGACCTATTATCCTCCGGGTACCCCGGATTCGATCACAGGCACGGGTGTAAGACCCATTTACTGGTATTCACTTCCTACCAATTTTATAGTAAACACACCGGGAACCTATGTAATTAAAGCGACTACCTACAGCCCGAATACCGATGGCTGCGGTAGCGAACAGGATATTGATTTTGAAATTGAAGTAACAGGGCCTTCTATCCCTAATTTCAATTTCACCAACCCGAATTGTGTGGCGGAAGCGGTGCAATTCACCGATAATAGCAGCAGCACCAACCCGATCTACAGGTGGTGGTGGGATTTTGGCGATATAGCCAGCGGAGCGAACAATAATTCAATACTGGCGGCGCCCAGCCATACGTTTACGGCGCCCGGTACCTTTGACGTTCGTTACGTAAACATCACCACACCCGGCTGTGTGAGCGATACCGTAATGCGCCAGGTACTGGTGACCCCACTTCCCGCGGCGATCATCGATGGTACCAATACGGTATGTATCAATGGTGCCCAGCAACCGGTAACCTTTACCGGTTCAGGAGCTCCGGCGAGCGGCTTGTATACATTCTATTACCATACTACACCCGGTGTACCGCTGACTGTAAACAGCGGATCTCCCACAGCAGCCACTGCTATTATTATGCATAACCCAACGGCAGCGGGAACGTTTACCTACACACTGGATAGTGTCAGGGTGCTTGGATCTGCTTTGTGTGTGAAGCAGATCACGGGGCAGGAGATCACGATCACCGTAACGCCCGACGCAACGCTTAACCTTACATCTGCCGCGGGCACAAATAACCAGACGGTTTGTATCAATACGCCGATCACCAACATCACATACGCAGTAGGTGGAAGCGGAACCGGCGGTACTGTTACCGGTTTGCCAGCCGGTGTTACCGGTACCTATGCCGGCGGGGTGATCACGATCACGGGTACACCTACCGTATCGGGCACATTCGCCTATACAGTGAATACAACGGGCCCTTGTGTGAAGCCAACGGCCAATGGAACCATCACCGTTAATGCCGACGCAACCCTGAATCTCACCTCCGCAGCGGGTACCGATAACCAGACCATCTGTATCAATACCGTGCTTACGAATATTACGTATGCCGTAGGTGGCGGAGGAACCGGCGGTACCGTAACGGGCCTGCCTGCCGGGGTAACCGGAACCTACGCGGGTGGTATCATCTCGATCACGGGTATCCCAACGGTAGCCGGTACCTTTACCTATACCGTAAATACGGCAGGACCATGTGTACTTCCCAGTACTACGGGTACGATCACCGTTACCCCGGATGCAACCCTGAATCTTACATCTGCCGCGGGTACAAACAACCAGACGCTGTGTATCAATACCCCGATCACGAATATCACGTATGCGGTGGGTGGAAGCGGAACCGGCGGTACTGTTACCGGTTTGCCAGCCGGTGTAACCGGTACTTATGCCGGTGGTGTGATCACCATCACGGGTACACCATCAGCCAGCGGCACATTCAATTACACGGTAACGACAACCGGGCCCTGCGTGAAGCCGACGGCGTCGGGTACGATCACCGTTACGCCCGATGCAACCCTGAATCTTACATCTGCCGCGGGTACCGATAACCAAACCCTCTGTATCAATACACTGCTGACCAATATCACGTATTCCGTAGGGGGTAGCGGTAACGGCGGAACCGTTAGTGGTTTGCCAGCCGGCGTAACCGGCATTTATGCCGGAGGCACGGTGATCATATCGGGCGCTCCGACAGTGGCCGGTACATTCAATTATAGTGTTGTTACAACCGGCCCCTGTGTGAACAGAACCCTCACAGGTACCATCACGGTAACGCCGGATGCAACATTGAATCTTACTTCTGCTGCCGGCACGCCAACACAGACCGTATGTATCAACAACCCGATCACGAATATCACCTACGCCATCGCGGGTAGCGGAACCGGCGCATCGATCACCGCGGGAGCATTGCCTGCCGGTGTAACCGGAACCTTTGCTGCCGGCGTATTCACCATCACGGGTACGCCTACTGTAAGCGGTGTTTTCAACTTTACGGTAGGAACCGCTGGTCCTTGTGTGAACCCGACCTTATCCGGCACGATCACGGTGAACGCGAATTCAACCATCGCGTTGTCATCCGGGGCCGGTACCGATAACCAGACAAAATGTATCAATACGCCGTTGACCAATATCACCTACGCGATTGCCGGGGGAGGAACCGGTGCATCCATTACCGCGGGCGCATTGCCTGCCGGTGTAACGGGTACGTATGTTGGTGGTAGTTTTGTTATTACCGGAACGCCAACGGTAGCCGGAACATTCAACTATACCGTAACTACAGCCGGACCATGTATCAATAATTCCCTCTCGGGTACGATCACGGTAACGCCGGATGCTACCTTGAATCTTACATCTGCCGCCGGCACGCCAACACAAACCGTATGTATCAACAACCCGATCACGAATATCACCTACGCCATCGCGGGTAGCGGAACCGGCGCATCGATCACCGCGGGCGCACTGCCTGCCGGTGTAACCGGAACTTTTGCTACCGGTGTGTTCACCATCAGCGGTACACCCACAGTAAGCGGCATCTTCAACTTCACCGTTGGAACCGCTGGTCCTTGTGTGAACCCGACCTTATCAGGAACGATCACGGTGAACGCGAACTCGACCATCGCGTTGTCATCCGCGGCCGGTACCGATAACCAGACAAAATGTATCAATACCGCATTGACTCCCATTACCTACGCGATCGGTGGAGGAGGTACGGGTGCAACAATCACAGCCGGATCATTGCCTGCCGGCATAACCGCCACCTACGCGGCCGGCGTGTTTACGATCAGCGGAACACCAACCGTAGCCGGTACCTTCAACTATACCGTAACGACGGGTGGTCCATGTATCAACAACTCCCTGTCGGGTACGATCACGGTAACGCCGAATGCAACATTGAACCTTACATCTGCCGCCGGCACGCCAACACAAACCGTATGTATCAATAACCCGATCACGAATATCACCTACGCCATCGCGGGTAGCGGAACCGGCGCATCGATCACAGCGGGCGCACTGCCTGCCGGTGTAACCGGAACTTTTGCTGCCGGCGTGTTCACGATCAGTGGAACACCTACGGTAAGCGGTGTCTTTAACTTCACGGTTGGAACTGCTGGTCCTTGTGTGAACCCGACTTTATCAGGAACGATCACGGTGAACGCGAATTCAACCATCGCGTTGTCATCGGCGGCCGGTACCGATAACCAGTCGTTGTGTAACGGTAATGCCATCCTCCCGATCACCTACACGATTGGCGGAGGAGGCACGGGCGCATCGATCACCGCGGGTGCATTGCCAGCCGGTGTAACGGGTACATTCGCTGCCGGCGTGTTTACGATCAGCGGCACGCCAACCGTATCCGGCACATTCAACTACACCGTTACCACCACCGGTCCATGTATCAATAACGCACTGTCCGGAACCATTACCATCAACCCCGTTCCATCGGCAACCATGGCAGGAACAACGGAGGTTTGTCAGAATGATCCTGTATGGCCGGGCATTACCTTCACCGGTTCGGGCGGAACAAGGCCTTATACATTCACCTATTCGATCAACGGCGGCGCACCGCAGGTTGCAACCACCACGGCATTGAGCAACTCGGTTACGGTACAGCAAAACACCGCCGTGGCTAATACATTCACGTATAAACTGATCAGCGTTCAGGATGGAAGCGCTACAGCCTGCAGCCAGAATATGAATATACCCGACCAGGTGATCAAAGTGAATCCATTGCCAACCGGTTCCATCACCGGCAATAAACTGGTTTGTATCAACTCAACCAACCGTCCGGATATCACGTTCAGCGGTTCGGGAGGAACAACACCATACATGTTCACGTATACAGTCAATGGCGGTGCTCCGCAAACGATCAGTACCACCGGCGCCAATACGTCTGTTACACTTCAGCATAACCCAACTGCTGCCGGCACATTTACGTATCGCTTGCTGAGTGTACGTGATGGAAGCGCTACGGCCTGTGTTCAGAATATGAATGTGGCAGATGTGGTGATCGATGTAAGCGATGTATTCCCGGCTCCCGATTTCAGCTTTACGAATTCCGTATGTCTGCCCAATGCGATTGTACAATTCCAGAACCTCTCGGGTATCGCCAACGGTACGCCGCTGACCTATTCCTGGAACTTCGGTGATGGTTCACCGCTTTCTTCAGCGCTGGACCCCACGCACCAGTATTATTTTGCAACGCCATTCAACGTATCGCTCACGGCTACCAGCAACGCCGGTTGCGTTACCACGAAGACGATTCCGATGAATAATATCCATCCGCAACCGAAGGCCGACTTCAGCTTCAGCAACCCGAATGGTGTTTGTATCGGCGACGCGGTAACACTTACCGACCTGTCGGACGGTAAGGATGGTATCATCACCCAATGGCATTGGGACCTGGGCGATGGCAGCGGTATCTATACCACCAACCCGATCAATTACACCTATACAACGGCCAAGACCTATACCATCACGTTCTACTCGGTGAACAGCATCGGTTGTAACAGTGATACGATCACGAAGAGTTTCACCGTACATTCATACCCGGTGGTAGACGCCGGTCCGGATCGTTACATACTCGAGGGTGGACAGATCACCCTGCAGCCGGTGGTAACAGGTAACGACCTGCAATATGTATGGACGCCGAACCAGTACCTGATCGATAATAAAGTGGCGAACGTAAAAGTGAACAAGCCGCTGACCGACATGACCTACACGCTTACCGTTACAGCACGTGGCGGTTGCGCTGCCAGCGACAAGATGTTCGTGAAACTGCTCAAGTTCCCGAAGATTCCGAACACCTTTACACCCAATAACGACGGCATCAACGATGTGTGGAGCATCGATTACCTGAATACCTACCCGGATAACAGGGTACAGGTGTTCAACCGTGCCGGCCAGCTGGTATTTGAATCAAGGGGTTACAATACACCATGGGATGGTACGATCAAAGGAAAGCCATTACCGTTCGATACGTATTATTATATCATCGAACCGGGTAATGGCCGCGATCCGCTCACCGGTTATGTGACCATTGTGAAATAATGATAACGACGCGATTGCGGCGGAATGACCTTCGCCGTAATCGCTTCTTCTATAAACCTGAACATTGTGAAAATAAACTGAAAGCCATGAAGAAAATTCTTGCGGTACTGTCTGTTGCCTGCCTCGCTGCTGTACAAACAGCGCATGCCCAGGCGAAGCCTTACTATACCCAGTACATCTTAAACAACTACATTCTGAACCCCGCGATCACGGGTATAGAGAACTATACCGATGTGAAACTGAGTTACCGGAATCAATGGGCCGGTATCACCGGTGCGCCGCTGACCACTTACCTGAGTATTCATGGGCCATTGGGCAAACGGGATTTCCGCACGGGTATCAACTCCTTCGCGGTGCCCGGACAAAACCCTGCAGGCCCCAAGGCCTGGGATGAATACGCAGTGTCGAGCCCGCACCATGGCATAGGCCTTACCGCGATCAATGATAAGACGGGGTATATCACCCGCTGGTCGATCGCGGCTAACTATGCCTATCACATTCCGATTACAGCCAAAACAAGCATCTCTGCCGGATTGAGCGCCGGTGTTACCAGCGTGAGCCTCGATCGTTCCAAGATCGAGTGGGGCAATCTCGATCCCAATGATCCGGCGATCGGCATCAGCAACGGGGAGATATCCAAGATCAAACCGGAGATAGGAGCGGGACTCTGGCTCTATTCTGCCCGTTACTTTGTGGGTGTGTCTGCGCTGAATATCATTCCCGGTAAAGCACGGTTTGTAACCAACGATAAATACGGCTCCAGCTATACCATCAACTATTTCGGAACCGCGGGTTATAAGTTCGCCCTTACTGACCAGATCACGGCCCTGCCATCTGTTATGGTACAATACTGGCAACCGCAGTTATTCGGTCTGCATGCCAACCTGAAGCTGCAGTACCAGGACTTCTTATGGATCGGGGGCAGCTACCGTCATTCCGACCTGGTAGCGGGATATTCCGGCATGATCGGGATGAATATTTCCAATGTATTCAACATCAGCTATGCGTACGAACATCAAACTACATCACGTCTGCAAACCTTTACGAAAGGAACCCATGAAGTGATGTTGGGATTCGTACTGGGCAACCGCTATAAGGAAACCTGCCCGAGATGCGCCTGGTAACCGGTACACGGTCTGACAGTGGTGTGGGAAAAATAAAAGAGATCGATTCTGCCTTACAATACAAGCCGTGGTAATTCCGCGGCTTTTTCTTTTTTACGGTCTGATATTCTCATCTGGGACCGTGACTGAATTAAACGATCGATTATTGCTGTGAAGGATAAATCTTTTTAGCACGTGCGGGTTCTGCACTGCTATCCATCTTTTTGAGGATTGAGTCTTCCGGTACCTGTTTGGCCGAGATGGTCCAAACCGGTTCAAGGATCCATTGACCGTTTACAAAACGCAGGGCGTAGGTTTTAAGGGTGGATGTTTTGGCAGATCCTGAACTCTCTTCCTGTATGATGATCTGCTTGCTGCCATCATTTTCGGTGATGGCTACCGGCATCAGATAGATTTCTTCTGCCGGGTTATTTTCTGCAACGGCCACCGTTTCATTTGTTGCCGTCAACTTAGCGGAAGTTATACGCTCTTTTGTACCGGTAGGCTCCGGGCCTGCGTTGCGGCTGTTTACATACTGATCCTTTACGGCTACCGGGGCGTCGGTGCCGATAATGCCAGGGATCTCAATGGAAGAAGCGGGAATATACGCGGTGGCAGCAGATCCCTCGAAGGGGGAAGACGAATTTCCAACCTGTACCGAGCGCACCAGCAGGCTTGAACCAATGAGCATGCATAGCAACAGACCGGCTGTTGGTATCAGGCCACGAAGACCGTTGCCCTGGTTAAAATTCATCGTGCCGGAAAAGAAACGGATGCGTTCCAGCAGTTGTTTTTTTCGGGTAACGGCGGCCAGTTGAAAGCCCGGTACCAGTTGCTTCATCTTCTCGGCCTGCAACAGTGTTTCCGCATAGAGTACGGGTGAATATTCGAAGGCGATCACGCCCATATCGCAGTTTTTCTCTCTTTCCAGCCGGATCGAGTTGCAGAAATACAATACAAACGGGTTGAAGAAGAACAAGGTTTCAGCCAGCAGCAGGAACCAGTTCAGCAGGTAATCGTTTGTACGGATATGGATGAGTTCATGGATGATCAGTGTTTCCGCCTGGCGCAGGCTGATGTGATTGACCAGGGCTACGGGAAGCAATATCGTCGGTTTGAAAAAACCAAAGGTTACCGGCGTGTGGATCGTATGGCTGAGCCAGATCCGTACGTTTCGCGTAATTCCGAACTGGCGGGCCTTGATACCCGTAAACAGTTTAAGGTCGACCGGGGCTTTCTGCAATCCGGTCCTGAATTGATTTTGAAAACGAACCCAGCTATAAACCGAGCCCGTCAGCTTAAACAGGATCACAGCCGTATACAGCCCGAATACCCAGGGAGCGATTGCCTGCAGGGTATTGCTATATGGCCAACCGGAAAAGATACGGGTCAGTTGTTCGGAGGGGCTGGCAAGTTCCGCGTAATAAACAAAGAAGGTATAGGTGAATAAAAAGACCTGGGTGAGCAGCATGGCAAACAGAAAATTTCTTTTACCCAGGGGAGAATCTTTTTTCAGGAAACTGTTGGTGGCAACCCTGTACAAAAGCATCAGCAGGGCCGCTTGCCAGAGACTGTGCAATATCGCCATACAGAAGCTATACGAAAACAGGGTCATAAGCGCGGGCAGGTCGTTGTTTGGTTAGTGTTTTTCCTTTTTCAGCTGATCGATGAGTTGCTGGATCTTTTCCAGTTCTTCGTTGCTGGCATTATGTCCGCCCAGGGCTTGTAATACCAGGTCCGAAGAAGATCCGGCGAAAAGCGTATCGATCATCCGGTTCACGAATTGTTTCTGGGTTTTCTCGCGGCTCACCACCGGTTGGTAAATATGCGTTTTACTGCTCTCATCCCGGGTTACCAGGCCTTTTTCAAACATGATCTGCATCAGCTTAAGGGTAGTGGTATAACCGGATTCCTTGGTTTTTGATAATTCCTCATGCACTTTGCGCACGGTGGCGTTTTTCTCGTTCCACAGCACCTGGAGTATCTCCAGTTCGCTCTCGGTGGGCCGGTTATTCTTAATGGAAGTCATAATACGATAATTTTCGTACGGCAAAGTACGAAAAGCGTGGTATTTAGCAAATCCGTTTATAAAAATTTTAACGATAATTAACCGTGACGGGGAGGCAATAAAAAAGCCCCCGACTGGCGGGGGCCTTGTAAATAAATAGCAAGCTTTATTTCTTGGTGTTCTTGATATTCAGGTCGGCATTGCCCAGGGCGTCTATCAGCGACTTGTATTTGGCAACTACGTCGGCCGTTTGTTCTTTTTCATCGAGGATTAATTTCCCTTTGCTCAGGGAGAGCGTGAAGTTATCCTTATCGATGAGTTTATCGGCAGCCAGTGCCTCGATCAGTTTTTCAGCAGGGGCGGCATCCACCGTAGTAGTTACAGTGGTTACGCTATCCTGTTTGGAGATGGAAATCTCCTTGGTAACCTGTGTGCTGATCTCGTGCGAAGCGCCCTTACCATGAATGCCGGCCAGGGTAGGAGCGATCACGAGGGAAACAATGCTCATCAATTTAATGAGGATATTCATGGATGGACCCGAAGTATCTTTAAACGGATCACCTACGGTATCCCCGGTAACGGAAGCTTTATGCGGCTCCGACTTTTTATAGTACATCTCACCGTTGATCTCAACGCCTTTTTCGAAGGATTTCTTGGCATTATCCCAGGCGCCACCGGCGTTGTTCTGGAACATACCCATCAATACACCGCTCACGGTGGCACCGGCGAGGAATCCACCCAGCGCTTCGGGGCCTAATACAAAGCCGATCACCAGGGGAGATATGATGGCAAAAGCGCCCGGACCGATCATTTTCTTGATCGAAGCGTCGGTACTGATGGCAACGCATTTATCGTATTCGGGTTTCCCGGTACCTTCCATGATACCCGGAATGGTGCGGAACTGGCGACGAACCTCTTCCACCATCGACATAGCGGCTTCACCCACAGCACGTATGGCCAATGAAGAGAAAATGAACGGGATCATACCACCTACGAACAGGGAAGCCAGTACATCCGCTTTATAGATATCAATACCTGTGATGCCTGCCACACCAACGAAAGCGGCAAAAAGAGCCAGGGCCGTAAGTGCGGCGGAAGCGATCGCGAAACCCTTACCGGTAGCGGCCGTGGTATTACCTACGGCATCCAGCACGTCGGTTTTTTCACGCACTTCTTTTGGCAGTTCACTCATCTCAGCGATACCACCGGCATTATCGGCGATCGGGCCAAAGGCGTCGATGGCCAGTTGCATGGCGGTTGTGGCCATCATACCCGCGGCCGCGATAGCCACACCGTATAAACCGGCACAGGCGTACGAACCCCAGATACCACCAGCCAGCACAAGGATCGGCAAAAAGGTGCTCTCCATACCGATGGCCAGACCTCCGATCACATTGGTGGCATGACCGGTGCCGGATTGGCGGATGATGGAGTTTACCGGGCGTTTGCCCATAGCAGTATAGTATTCAGTAATAATGCTCATTAAGGTTCCCACAGCCAAGCCAACTGCAATGGCGCCTAATACGCCATCACGTGTAAATGAATGACCGCGGAGAGTCATGCTTTCGGGCAGGATATAATACACCAGCCCGACGCAGGCGATCGCTGTCAGAACGATCGAGCCCCAGTTACCCATATTCAGCGCCCTTTGTACAATGGATGTATTGATACCTGCCGATTCGCTGATGCGTACGAAGAAGGTTCCGATGATGGAGAAGATAATACCCACACCGGCGATCATCATTGGCAACAGGATCGGGGCGTAGCCTCCGAAGTTATCGGTAGAAATGGTTTCCTGGCCCAATACCATGGTTGCCAGTACGGTCGCAACATACGAACCGAACAGGTCGGCACCCATACCTGCTACGTCGCCCACATTATCACCCACGTTATCGGCAATGGTTGCCGGGTTGCGTGGATCGTCTTCCGGGATACCGGCTTCCACTTTACCCACAAGGTCGGCGCCTACGTCGGCCGCCTTGGTATATATACCACCGCCCACACGGGCGAAGAGAGCGATACTTTCCGCACCCAGACTGAACCCGGTCAGCACTTCAATGGTTTTGAGCATTTCGTCGCTATTGGCAGCCGCTTCGGGAGCGAACCACATTTTCAGCATGATGAACAATCCACCCAAACCCAGAACCGCCAGGCCTGCCACACCCAATCCCATCACGGCGCCGCCGGTAAAGGATACATTCAGGGCTTTGCTGAGGCTGGTACGGGCTGCATGAGCGGTACGCACATTGGCTTTGGTAGCGGCTTTCATACCGATATAACCGGCCAGGGCACTGCAAACGGCTCCCAGCACAAAAGCCAGGGCGATGCTCCAGTGGCTGTGGGTATTGCTCATCGACATTACACCAAGCAGCAGGCTAACAATAATTACGAAATAGGCCAGTATCTTCCATTCTGCTTTCAGGAAAGCCATAGCGCCCTCAGCAATGTAGTTGCTGATCTCTTTCATGCGGTCGCTACCGGCGTCTTGTTTGCTGACCCAGTTGAATTTCCAAAGGGTATAGAGCAAACCCAAGGCGCCCATTGCCGGAACGGCATAAATCAAATTTGTCATAAGAGTAAGTAGTGTTGTTCTGAAATTGGTCGGCAAAAATAGGGTAAATGGGCCAAAAATCCGATATAAATGCCTGTTTTATTGACCCTAACTCAGTATAAATGAGGATTTTTCAAACGACCTGGAGGCGCATAAAGGCTTCCCCCAGGCAATTGCTGATATCCCCGGCAATAAGGGCTTCCGGGGAGTTTTTGGCGGCGGCTATATCCCCGGCCAATCCATGCAGGTAAACACCCAGCAGGGTGGCTTGTTTGGGGGGATATCCCCGGGCCAGCAGACCAGTAAGAATACCCGTGAGCACATCCCCGCTGCCGGCCGTGGCCATACCCGGGTTGCCGCTGCTGTTGAAATAACCTTGGCCATCGGGGCAGGCGATAAAACTGTAATGCCCCTTCACAACAATAATGACATTGTATTTCCGGGAAGATTCCATGGCCAGCCCGATCCGTTCGAAGTCGTTGGGTACCGGCCCGAACAAACGCTCAAATTCCCTGGGATGAGGAGTGAGTATCGTTAAAGGGGGGAGTGAAGATAAAAGTTCCGGGTGCCTCGCCAATACATTCAGGGCATCGGCATCGATGACCAGTGAAGCGCCGGCCTCTTGAAAAACCCTTTCCAGCCATTGCCTGTGGGATGCGTGTATGCCGATACCCGGGCCGATACCAATAGCATCATATTTTTCAACTCCATCTGTATCGGATATGAATCGGTCGCCATTTACTGTGCACATGGCTTCGGGTACGGCGCTTTGCAGGATTGTATACCCGCATTCCGGTACGAGGCAGGTGAGTTTGCCTGCACCGCTGCGCAGGCAGGCCCGGGCGCTCAAAACCGCGGCGCCCATCATACCATACGAGCCGGCAATAAGCTGGGCATGGCCGAAGTTCCCTTTATGCGCAAAGATCGGCCGGGGTTTGTACAGCGCCCTCGGTATTGCGGGATCTATCCATTCATAAGCGGCCAACTCCCTGGATTCGAATTCCCGGGAGAGACCAATGTTGAGCAGGTGTACCTCGCCGCAATGCACTTCATTTTCCGGCACCAGGAACGCCAACTTATAATGCTGGAAGCTGAGTGTGATGCCGGCGCTGATCACGGTATTGCCGGCTGAACTGCGATCGGCATACAAACCCGAAGGCATGTCAATGGCGATGATTGTACAGCCGGATTGGTTGATGTGGTTCACCAACAGTTGGCTGATTCCTTCCAGGGGCTTATTAAGCCCGGTACCAAACAGGGCGTCGATCACGATATCATTTTCGGGGATCGGAGGAAAAAAATCGGGCGATTGGATAAAATGAATATCGGTGGTGAGCAGGTGCAGCTTTTCGAGGTTGGTTTGAAAATCGGGTGTACCGATATTGCCGAATTCCAGGATGTAAACAGTAACCCGGCATTTGTGTTCGATCAGCATCCGGGCGATGGCCAGTCCGTCGCCGCCGTTATTGCCCTTGCCGCAGAAGATACGGAAATGCTGCTGCCCGAAGTTCTTTCCCAATAACCATTTGCAGCAGGCCGTGGCCGCTCTTTCCATCAGGTCGATCGAAGCGATGGGTTCATGGGTGATGGTATAGGCATCCCATTTTTTGATCTGATCGGCGGAAAAGATCTTCATGGTTTAAAGTTACGAAAGAACACGGGGAGATACCAACAGAAAACACTGTTCCTGGTCATGTTTGTAAAGGAAAAAAGTACGGAAGAATCAGCTCGTCATCATGATACTTGGATCATGGCTTCAGGCCCGGCAATTTTTCATGCAATGCGATCACCTGTGGCAGCAGCAATTGCTGTTCGTCGTTTTTCAATACAAAATCGCAGAGCCGCATCTTGATGGATTCGTCCATCTGTTTGTTCATCCGGGCCAGCACTTCTTCCCGGGTAACCTGATCGCGTTGCATGGTACGCAGGATGCGCAGCGGGGCAGGGGCTGTTACACCGATCACGTAGTCGAGATGCCGCTGGGCGCCGCTTTCAAAGATAAGAGCGGCTTCCTTGATGGCATAAGGCGTTGTTTGCTGCTGCATCCAGCGTTCGGCATCGGCGATGGTGGCGGGGTGGGTGAGTTTGTTGAGCAGTTCCAGTTTTTCGGGTGCGTTGAATACCAGCGATCCGAGGTATTTGCGGTCGAGCATTCCGTCTTTGTAAGTCTCTTCCCCGAAATGTTTTTTTATTTCAGTCTTCAGGCTTTCGTCTTCATTCAACAGCCTTTTTGCGGCATCGTCGGCATAGTATACAGGCACGCCCAGTACCTCGAAGATCTTCGCAACAGTGCTTTTGCCGCTGCCAATACCACCAGTGAGACCTATACGGAGCATGCGATGTTGATTTGTTTAATCGTTTAGTAGTTTATTGGTTTATTGCTTTCGCACGTGTCTGCAAATAAACCAGTAAACGGATAAACCAGGAACCAGTGTTCAATAAAAAATCCGAAATCTTTCTTGTCAAATTTCGGATTTAGTATTCAGTTTTATGAATTCAGGACTTACTTCTTCGTATCAGCCGGTACCGCGTTCACATTGGCGGTCCATTCCATGCTGATGGCCTGGCGTTCGATCTTGATGTAACTGCCCGGGCTGGTTTCGAGCTCCAGGGTATTGTCGTCGTTCAGTTTATTCACTTTCCCGTGGATGCCGGCGATGGTTACGATCTTATCTCCCTTTTGCAGGTTATTGATGAACTCTTTTTGTTTCTTGGCTTTCTTTGCCTGCGGCCGGATCATGAACAGCCAGAAAACGAGGATCATCAGGCCCATCATGACGATGGTGCTGGTGGCGCTTCCTTTACCCTGCGGGTCCATCATCAGGAAAATACTAAGTAATTGCATGTTGTTGTTTATTTGATGTTAGATTGAATGATTGGTTGATCAGCCTTTTCGTTCCACTTTACCGGTCAGGTGCATGGGACCAAATGGCGGATTGGCGTTGGAGGTTACGTTGATTGGTTTGTCGGTTTGGCCCACTTTCCCCTGGCTGTTGAAAATCACTTTTATGTACCCGATCTCGCCGGGCATGATCGGCTTTTCGGGCTTCTCGGGTACCGTACAGCCGCAGGTAGAACTGGCGGTTATGATGACAAGGGGTTTGGTACCCGTGTTTTTGAAACGGTAATTGTATTCCACTTTCTCGCCTTCGGCGATGGTGCCGAAATCGTAGGTGGAATCGATGAGCTGCACCGTGGTGGAATCCTTCAGCGCCTGTTCGGTAAGTTTGGCCGAATCATCCACGATCTTGTCCTTGCGACGGAAATCGCAGGAGAGGAGCGCTGACGCTCCCAGGGCCAGCAGGAGGTAGTATCTCATTTTCATGGACTGCAAATGTATTTTATAATGTACTGTTTTTAAAACTCTTCTTCTGGATCTTGTTAGCCGCCTGCAGTTCTTTGTGGATGTTGTCGAGTAACCCGTTCACGAACTGCCCGCTTTGTACGGTACTGTATTCCTTGGCCAGGTCGATGTACTCGTTGATGGTAACCTTGGTGGGTATGGTTTCGAAGAAAAGGAATTCGCAGATACCCATCTGCAGCAGGATCATGTCGAGGGCCGCGATGCGGTCGGCATCCCAGTTCTTCAGTTTGGGTTTGATCATCTCCATGCAGAGTTCCTGCTTCTCCAGTACCGTTTGCAGCAGGCTTTTGGCGAAGTCCCATTTGTCGGCGCTCAGTATCTCGGACAGGTTAAAACTGGCCGGTTTCTGGAGGTAATTCAGCACCAGTTGATTCATCATTTCGGCGTCGTCGTCCCAGTTGATGAACTGTTCTTCCACATGATTGATGAAATCTTCGTTGGGTAACATCAGGTTGGTGAAGATGAAACTGAGGATTTCTTTTTCGGAGTGCTTATCCCTTGCCTGTACTTCGATGTATTCGGTGTATTCCGGCGATGCCACCAGTTGCTGGTAGGTCTTTTTGAGAAGCTCGGCATCGAGGATGTTCTGGGGGTTGAGATCGGCCACCGCTTTTTTGAAGCTGGCTTCTTCCAGGATCTTCCAGAGCAATTCGTTACCCGCGATCTTGGTGTTGATGTTGAGGTCTCCGGCCGTGGGCAGGTGCTTCGAAGCCCGGATGCGTGCATCGGTTTCGGCATAGCGGGCCACTTCGGTGATAAAATAGACCAGGTAGGTAAACAGCTGGCGGCTTTGCTCGATCTTTTTGGTAAGAATGGTTACCGCCTCTCCGGGTTTCAGGTCGCTACTCATGCTGTCGATGCTGTAGAGCGTTTGCATCACTTTTACCCGGATATTTCGTCTGCTGATCATGCTGAAGAACTTTTACGGCCGCAAAGATAAGGGATTCGCACCTGTCGGGCGGTTACAGGTTACGGGTTTGGTATTACGGGTTGGGCCTGCCAAAAAATTCGGGGTAGCTGTCTTTTTTTCTGGCTGAGAATCAATTGTCAGCGCCCGTCTGTCAATTTCTCATATCCGGCAAATCTATTCCCGCCTTGGTATAATATTTAATATACCTTTGCCGTCCCCGAAAAACGGGTACTATTTCCTTAAATCTATCAAAACAAATACAACTATGGCTAAAGAAAAGAATGCTAAGCTGAGCATTACCCCTTTGCACGACCGGGTGATCGTACTCCCTGCCGCTGCAGAAGAAAAAACCGCCGGTGGAATCATCATACCGGATACTGCGAAAGAGAAACCCCAGCGTGGAACCGTTGTAGCTGCCGGCCCCGGCAAAAAAGACGAACCGGTTACCGTTAAAGCAGGCGATACCGTATTGTATGGCAAATATGCCGGAACCGAGATCAGCGTGGAAGGTAAAGATTACCTGATCATGCGGGAGAGCGATATCCTGGCAATCGTATAAAAAAAGATACAGGATCCGGGATCATGTATCCTGCTTCCTGCATCCGGATTCAAATCATCAAATTTTAAATCATCAAATTCTACTCGTGTATGTCTAAACTGATATTCTTCGATATTGAAGCAAGGAACAAAATGAAGAAGGGTGTGGATACCCTGTCTAACGCTGTGAAAGTAACCCTCGGACCGAAAGGCCGTAACGTGGTGATCGAGCGCAAATTCGGCGCCCCCTCTGTGACCAAAGACGGCGTGACCGTGGCCAAAGAGATCGAACTGGAAGATCCGATCGAGAACATGGGCGCCCAGATGGTGAAAGAAGTGGCTTCCAAAACAGCCGACATCGCCGGCGACGGTACCACCACCGCAACCGTACTGGCACAGGCCATCATCAGCGAAGGACTCAAGAACGTAGCTGCCGGCGCCAACCCGATGGACCTGAAGCGTGGTATCGACAAAGCCGTTGACGCCATCGTGGAGAACCTGAAAAAACAATCACAAACCGTAGGTAACGATAACAAGAAGATCGAGCAGGTTGCTTCGATCTCTGCCAACAACGATGCTGCCATCGGTACACTCATAGCCCAGGCAATGGCCAAAGTGGGTAAGGAAGGCGTGATCACCGTGGAAGAAGCCAAAGGCACCGATACGACTGTAGACGTGGTGGAAGGTATGCAGTTCGACCGCGGCTATATCTCTCCGTATTTCGTAACCAACAGCGAGAAAATGGAAGCTGAACTCAGCAATCCGTTCATCCTGATCTACGACAAGAAGATATCTGCCATGAAAGATATTCTCCACATCCTGGAGAAAGTGGCGCAAAGCGGCCGCCCGCTGCTGATCATCGCCGAAGACCTCGAAGGCGAAGCGCTGGCTACCCTGGTGGTGAATAAACTCCGCGGTACCATCAAAGTAGCCGCTGTAAAAGCGCCGGGCTTTGGCGACCGCCGCAAAGAAATGCTTACCGACATCGCGATCCTTACCGGCGGTAACGTGATCAGCGAAGAAATGGGCAACAAACTGGATGCGGTTGAACTGAAAGACCTCGGCCAGGCTGCCTCTGTGACCATCGACAAAGACAATACAACGGTTGTTGGCGGTAAAGGCGACAAGGCCTCTATCAAAGGACGTATCGGCCAGATCAAAGCGCAGATCGAAACCACAACATCCGACTACGATAAAGAGAAACTGCAGGAACGTTTGGCCAAACTGGCCGGCGGTGTTGCCGTACTCTACGTGGGCGCCGCTACCGAAGTGGAAATGAAAGAAAAGAAAGACCGCGTGGATGACGCCCTGCACGCAACCCGTGCCGCTGTGGAAGAAGGTATCGTACCGGGTGGCGGCGTTGCCTATATCCGTGCCGGTGAAGCCCTGGCCAAACTGACCGGAAGCAATGAAGACGAAACAACCGGTATTGCCATCGTTCGCCGGGCCGTGGAAGAACCGCTGCGTACCATCGTGGAGAACGCCGGTTTCGAAGGAAGCGTGGTGGTGAACAAGATCAAAGAAGGTAAGGCCGATTACGGTTTCAACGCCCGCATCGAGAAATACGAGAACCTGTTCAAAGCAGGTGTGATCGACCCGACCAAAGTAAGCCGCGTTGCATTGGAAAACGCCGCTTCCATCGCCGGTATGATGCTGACCACCGAATGCGTGATCGCCGACAAACCGAAAGAGGAAGCGCCGCACAGCCATGGCGCACCCGACATGGGCGGAATGGGCGGATACTAAAACATGGTCTGACGTCCCCGTCTGACCATGTATAGAAAACCCGTTTTGGATTTTCCGTTAGTTCTTAATAAATATTGTTTAACAGTTAAAATGAAAAAGACCTATGCGAATTCGTTGGAAACATTTCTATTGTTACTGCAAGAAATTATTAGGAATCAAAACAAACGATCATTGGGATGATAATCCTTACGTGATTTTATAAAAGAAATCCCTCCTGAAAACAGGAGGGATTTCTCTTATGGCCAGGCGAAACGCCGGACCATAAGAAATGTGGGCATCTTTGGTTATATTCATTGTGCAAAACATCTGCATGCTCGGCATTCTCGTTCAATTACTTGTTTCCTGGTTCCTGCTCTGGCTCTTTGAGAAGAAAGGCCTGGAGGTCTTTGGATTTTATCCGAACCGCAAACGGCTGGCAGGATTTGCCTTGTTTTTCCTGGTCACCGCTTGCTGCAGCGCTTCTTTCTATCTGCTTCGGATGATGATCGGGCAAGAGCGTTGGTACCTCAATCCGGAGCTCAGCGCCGGGTTGATATTCAGCGGACTTTGGTGGAACCTGAAATCGGTTTTGTTCGAGGAATTCATCTTCCGCGGGGCGCTCATGTATATTCTGATCAGGCGTATCGGCCCCGTAAAAGCCATCATCATCTCATCAATAAGTTTCGGCATCTATCATTGGTTCTCGCACGGCGTGTTCGGTAAACCGGTACCCATGCTCATCGAATTCGTCAGCACCGGGTTGATGGGCGTTGTATACGCGTATGCGTACAGTAAAACCCTTTCGCTCTATTACCCGATCGCCATACACCTGGGCTGGAATCTTATCAGCAGCGTTGTGTTCTCCGAAACCGTGATCGGCAACCAGTTGCTGGTGGAGGTAAAGCCTGTGCCGCAGGTAAACGTGGGATACTTCCTTTATTTCTGCGTGATCTACCTGCCGATATTAAGCGCCTTGCTGATCAATTTTTTCCTGATCCGTCGGATGAAACAGGTACCGGTCTGAGCTATTTTCAGTTCTCTCTGGTATTGTCAATGTGCATTGGTAATGTACCGGTGAGGATCAGCGGATCAAAACGGAACTGCCTTGCCTTCTTTCCACGATGCCGTTCGCGTCTATCGCTTCGATCATCCATACAACCGTTTGTGTGGGCAGCCGCTTTCCCTTCAGGGTTCCATCCCAGCCGGGGAGATCGCTGTTGGCTTCGTACAGCAAATCGCCGTACCGGTTGTATACCCGGAAATAATTCACTTTCGAATAACCGTACAGTACAGGTTTCAGCCTGTCGTTCAGGCCATCGCCGTTTGGCGTAAAACTATTAGGCACGTAGAATTCGATGACATCACATTTTTTTACGAGACTTACCTGGTCGGTGGTCCTGCATCCGCCGCCCGTGTGCTGCACCGTTAGTGTGTACTGGGTTGATGACCGTGGCGAAGCGATCGGGTTCGCAATGTCCGGATCGCTTAAGCCCGTTGATGGCGACCACTTGTATACCTCCCCTGGTTTGGGGTTTATCCCCAGTTGTATGGCCGGGTTCACGCAGAATTCGTTGTCGACTCCCGCATTTGCGGTTAACTGCAGGGTATCTGCCAGGTAGGCGATGAGTGTATCCGAGCATCCGTATCCGCTGAAGGGATCGAACGCTACATAGATCGTGTCGCGGGTAGCGGGAGGAGGTTCCAGGCGCAGGGTAGCTCCGGAGCCCAATACCGTTTGCGCACTGTTGAACCATTTGTAACTCTGAAACCCCGGGGGAGCTGTTAACTCCAGGAATTTGTCATCCGGACAATAGACCGAACCCGGAACGGTATTGCTGCAGATCGAATTGATATCGATATAGGCATACCCGAAATGAGCCCCGAGGGAACAATCGGTGGTAAGAAAAGAGATGCTGAAGGTTTTTCCGGCATTGCCCGAAAGGTCGATAAAGGCAGCGGACCATTCTTTATAGCGAACGATCGAACTATCCTGTTTGATGGGCGATACCTTGAAGCCTGGGAGGGAACCATTGACCACGAAATCAAAAGACGAGCAGGGGTCGATCTTATTATCCGTAAGATTCATCACTTCCACCCGCATACGCGGTTGCTGGAAAGCGGAATGGCCCGGATCCTGCAATACGATGGCATAGTTATACACCAGGCTGAAATTGTTCTGCCCGGGAGGAATGGTGAACGTGTACGATATTTTCTCGGCGCCACGACCGGTATTGTCGTTGCCCAGCCGCATGGAATAATTGCTTCCATTCGGACAAACCTTCGGGAATCCTCCCCAGTAATCCCTTTCCACGGTTCCGCCCGATTTGTAGATGACATGCCGGTCGAGGGCGGGAGCGGATTGTGCCACCCGTATCGTTCCATCCTGCTGGATAAACCCGGTATAGCAACGCCATCCGTCGAAGTTGCCGTTCTCGAAGTCGATATCCGGGGGACATTGGGCATAGGAACCCAGGCTGAGTAAAAAGACAAGAACCGCGAAGCAAACAAGCCCGAAGACCTGTACGGATCGTATGGGTAAAGCAGTTCTCATATTCTAAATATACAATTTTTAACCCGCTGCATATAGGGCGATCGGGCATGCAGGGATGGCTGCAAAAAAGAACTGCCGGAATCAATCCGGCAGTCTTGTGTTTGTATCCTGGTCTCAATATTTCTTAGCCACCGTATAGAAGAACATCGTGGGAGCTCCCTCCACACCGCCTTCCTGCATTTTCTTCTTCAATGCCTCTGATTTACCGAATTCTTCCGCCTTCTTCATATCCGATACAAGGAATACGATCGAAACCATGTTCTTGTTGCCGATATCGTATCCCAGGGCCCTGTCGGTTAGCCCCGCGGCAGCCCGTGCGGGCGCATCGCTGTCGTACACTTTTTTCCAGGCGGCATAGTCTTTTACCTTGTGTTTTACCATCAGGCGTGTATCGCTGCTGGGCGTGGTAATAAGCGACTCCATTTCCACGAAGCTGATCTCGGGCATACCGATAACGCCGGCTTTTTTCATACGCTCTTTTAAACCGGGGGCGGCGGCAAAAGCTTTTGCTTTGGCGGTATCATCCATGATCATGGATATCATGACCATGTTGCTGTCCTGTACGCCCCGGCCGATGATCAGGCTGTGTAAACCCGCGGCCTGGCGAACCGAGTCGTGTGCATCATACTCGGGCAGCCATTTGGCGAAGTTGGCCACTTTGTGCATGATCACCATCAATTTGGGCGGTGGTGGCGGTGGCGGAGGTGTTGAAGAAGTTGCGGTGGAATCGGCAGGTTTGTCATCTGCCTTTTTTTCTTCTCCCGAATTGCAGGAGAGCAGGAAGGCCGTCATGCTCATTCCCATAGCAAACGGCATGAGAAACTTCAATTGTTTCATTTGTTTACTTGTTTTGAGTTTGAAAAATGCGGGGCCGGAAGAAAAAGGGCGAAGGTTAGTATGCCGAATGTAAATAGATTTCCAGGGAATTCAAAGGAATTGTTCACAATTCAATAAGCCGGCGGGTTTATGCATCAGCATCCACGATACCGCCATAGTCGATCAGCAGTTCTTCACCGGCACTGATATCCCGCAGGGTTTCAAAATAATCGCCGTCGTTGATGGAGATGATGTTGGGGGTATCGGAATGATTGAGGAAGAGCGAAAGGTCCATCTTCTTGAAACCGGCTGCCGGTATGAAATAGTGGTCTTCATCAAACAAACAATAATTACCAACCAGGAACTGCGCATGCGCCGGCAATGCGTCCACTTCGGCCTTGCTTACCGTGATCCATTCCGCCGCCGGATCGGGCTTGCCGAACATATCGCGGCATCCCTTCGGAATATCCCGTATGGCGAACACGCCAACGCCTTCAACCGGGGATGGGCGCAGCATCACCCAGCTGTTGTTGGCCAGTTCATTCAGCAGAATTTCTTTGTTCATGATTTCCGGTTGATGTAACCGCTGACGATGAAGTACTGAGCGGCGCAATAGGTGAGCATGATGAACAGCCCGGCATAGGCAAAGGGCTGGTAGAATTTATTTACCGCCAGCAGCGAATCCGAAAGTACAAAGCAAACAGCGCCGGCTGTAAAGAGCAGGGCTGCCTTCCGGTTGATCTTCAGGAAAACATGCAAACTGCTCAGCAGCATACTGCAGATCACGATGGCGTATACGATCACGGGTAATGTCATCTCGCCCAGTTTGGGAAACAGTTGCCATACAAGCGTAAGTCCGTAGCCGGTCACGAGGGCGATCCATACAGGCTGCCTGCGCAGCAGGGAAGGCGCTGCCGAACGGATCAGCAGGAAGTAGAGGATATAAAAAACATGGGTGGTAAGAAAACTTACCAGTCCGAAGATGAAGAACAGGGCATGCCTGGATTCGAACATGAGCAATACATCGCCAAACCAGGCGAAGACCAGCCCGGTCATCAGCAAACCTTTGCCCGGTGCTGTGGGCGAATAATGCATCAGCAGGAGCAGGGCCGGCATGAGCAGGGGTTTGGCGGTATAATGCAAAACCGGCAGATCCAGGCTGATGCCGGCGATATCCACCAGCGCCAGCACCCAGAAAGCGATGCCCAGTTTTTTTTGTATCGGCAGTTCCATGAAAAATGATTAATGATTCAGTTCCACGAAGGTGCGGAACGCGTAGAAGCTCCGTAGCGAATCTTTGATGCGGGTTGTATCGCTCAGCGGCAGGTTAAAGGTTTCGGCCAGTTTGTAATGCACCGAGTCGCTCGTATACATGATCACATTGGGTTTGTTGAGCTCGATCTTCTTTTTCAGTGCGCCGCCCTGGCTCATCACCCGGAACACCACACGGAAGGTATAGGATCCGGTGGAACTTGCCACCGGGGTGGCTGCCGGCGGGATCGAATCTTTTTTCACCAGTGAAGAATCAGGGGTTGTGTTAGCGGGTTTGGTTGTATCCTGCGCCGGTTTCTGCTCTTCCGGCATGCTTACCGCTGTTTCCGTACTTACCGCTGGTTTATTACGGAGGAAGAAATACCAGCCTGCGGCCCCGGCAATACCCAGCACAAGCAGCACAGCGGCGATCTTCATAAAGCCGCGGCCGCTTCCGGCAGAAACGGTTTCTGCCCGGTATGAGATATCGGTGTCTTCGATTTTTTCCTTGACGAGGGCGGGAGGCGTTTCTTCGTTCTTCGACTGGAAGCTTTGTCCCTGCGTGAACTGGTATTCGCCCTGCTGATTCTTGAGGAGCATGCCCAGTCCTTCGATCTTAAAGGGTTTTCCGATGTTGAGGAATTGTTTGCCAAGAACCAGGTACGAGTCGAGATCGGCGGCCGCCAGCGGTTTCATCTTGCGGGTTTGCTCCATGATGTAAAGGATCAGGGCTTCGTCTTCGCCCGCCCGGGAATCGTATTTGAATGTGATGGCGTTCTCGGGGATCGCGGCGTTTTTATCGGTATCTGCTGGCATCACAAAATCGGGGGAGAGGTTGAAACTGCCAATGCCCTGGAGGGTCACTTGCCGTTGTTTGTAAAAATGCTGTACCAGCAATTGTTCTATTTTCATTGGCAAAAGTTAAGCGTAACAAACCTACAAGATATTCGCTACATATCAAAGGTTTATAAACATCGCCGTCGATCGGCTGCTGTCGGGTCATTCCGGAAACAGAAAAGATATTTGATCGTATGTTCCCGCGTAAAACATCGGCTGATTTGCCGTAGTTTTGCCGGATGATAACGGAAAAGGAAAGGCAGTTTATTGTGTACTGGGAGCAGGAGCGGCAGCGGCAGGGAACGACCCTGGCCAAGATACTGAACGGCCTGCCGATGGCTATCATGTTCAGCTTACCGGTATTGCTGCTGATCATCGCCGTGCGTTTATTTCTGCCCGACTGGTACAGCAAGATATCGGATGTATCGAACGGCAGTATTGTGGCCGCGGTGGTAGCCCTGTTCATCTGCGTACTGTTCTTTTCGTATTTCCGGATGCATTATAAATGGGAGATGAATGAACAATTGTACCGGGAACTGAAGGCCCGTACCGATCGATCCGAAACCACTTAACAGGAACTATGATAAAAAGAACAATGCTGCTGGTTGCCATTGCAACATCCGCCCTCGCTTTTTCGGGGTGCAAGAAATCATCCCCCGAAGGATGCGGGTATTCGGAATCGACCCTGGTAGCGCCGGCTTCCGAAGTAGCCACACTCCAGGCCTATATCACCGCCAATCACCCCACGGCCATCCAGCACCCGAGCGGGTTATTTTACGAGATCACCGCCCCGGGCAGCGGCGCCAATCCATCCATCTGTTCGAAGGTTACCGTAAAGTATTCGGGTTACCTGACCACGGGCGCCAAGTTCGATGAGAACCTTACGGGGGTAACCTTTTCACTCGGCGACCTGATCGTTGGCTGGCAAAAGGGATTGCCCCTGGTCAAAAAATCCGGTTCAATCACGTTGTATATTCCTCCATCCCTGGGTTATGGCAACAGGCCTGTAGGATCGATCCCGGCCAACTCGTACCTGGTATTTTATATTCAGCTTGTCGACGTACAATAACCAAAACTTTTTCCGTGAGCCACGAAGCCATTTCCGTTTTTGATATGTTCAAGATCGGCGTCGGTCCATCCAGCAGCCATACGCTTGGTCCCTGGCGTGCGGCGCAGCGGTTCACCGCCTCACTCGAAGCGCAGAACCTGTTGGGAAAGGTCGGGGAATTGCGGGTGATCTTATACGGATCGCTGGCCAAAACAGGCGTGGGGCATGGTACGGATGTAGCGGTACAACTGGGCCTGGCGGGCGACGATCCGGTTACCTTCGATGTCAATAATATCAACGCCAAGATCGATGATATCCGCCGCATGAAAAAAATGGTGCTGGCGGCCAAACACGAGATCGGCTTCGATCCGGCCGAAGACATCGAGTTCCTGGTGAGCGAATCCCTGCCTTATCACCCCAATGGTTTGAGTTTCCTGGTTACCCTTACCGATGGCAATACCATTTCCGAAACCTATTATTCGGTGGGTGGTGGTTTTGTTGTGAAAGAAGGAGAGCCGGGCAATGCAAAAAGCGACGTGCATCTTCCTTTCCCCATCAATACGGCGGATGAACTCCTGCACTGGTGCATGAAGACCGGGCTTAACATCAGCGATGTGGTGATGGAGAACGAACATGCCTGGCGCAGCGAAGCCGAAACCAAAGATGGCATACTCAATATCTGGCGGGTGATGAAGGAATGCATCTTCCGTGGCTGTCATACCGAAGGCATACTGCCCGGCGGCCTGCAGGTAAAACGACGCGGCCCGGCATTGAATAAAAAACTCGTGGCCGGCCGGCCGTATCATCATTATGAAGACTGGTTGAAGATCGTACAGGAAGGCGGTACCAATTTCACCTATATCCTCGATTGGGTGAGTTGCTTTGCCCTCGCCGTTAACGAGGAGAATGCCAGTTTTGGAAGGGTGGTTACGGCGCCTACCAATGGAGCAGCCGGCGTTATACCCGCGGTTCTTCAATACTATATCGCTTTTTGCGGCGGCAATACAGACGAGAAGATCATCCAGTTCCTGCTCACGGCTTCGGAAGTAGGCAGCATCTTTAAGAAAGGAGCGACCATTTCAGCGGCGATGGGTGGATGCCAGGCCGAGATCGGCGTGAGCAGCGCCATGGCTGCCGCAGCCCTTACCGAATGCATGGGAGGTACACAGCGGCAATCGCTCATGGCCGCGGAGATCGCGATGGAACATCACCTGGGCATGACCTGCGATCCCATCGGCGGACTGGTGCAGGTGCCCTGCATCGAACGCAATACTATGGGGGCGATCAAGGCGATCACTGCAAGCCAGCTGGCACTGCAAAGCACACCCGATTACGCGAAAGTGAGTTTAGACAGCGTGATCAAAACCATGTGGGATACGGCGATCGATATGAACAGTAAATACAAGGAAACAGCTGATGGCGGACTGGCGGTGAATGTACCGCTGAGTTTGTCGGAATGCTGATCAAGGCAAAAGTTAAAAGCCAAAACCCGAAAGCGGGTTTGTGGCTTTTTTTGTTTTTGAATTTTTCCTTTTGACGTTGCATTACACCCCATACTTCCGTTTCACATCCCGGTCCATTTCTCTTTCTTTGATGGATTCCCGTTTGTCGTAGTTTTTCTTTCCTTTTCCTAAGCCGATCTCCATTTTAAAATAGCCGGATTCGGCGAGGAAGATCCGCAGGGGGATGATGGAATATCCTTTCTCCTTGCTCTTGGCCTCCAGCCGGCGAAGTTCCCGTTTGGTAAGCAGGAGTTTGCGTTCCTGCATGGGCTGGTGGTTGGTATAGGTACCATAGGCATATTCGGATATGTGAAGACTCTTGACGAAGAGTTCTCCGTGGTGGAAATAGCAGTAGCTGTCGTTGAAACTGGCCTTGCCCGCCCGCAAGGATTTGATCTCCGTGCCGGCGAGCACCATACCCGCTATATAGGTCTGCTCAAAAAAATATTCGTGGTATGCCTTTCTGTTTGAAATCTCCATAAAGAGCCGCAAAGGTAGGTTGATTCGGGCAATGCCGGGAAGATTGATCCTGTCACAACACGTGTAGTAAGCGGGTATCGCTCACGGTTCTATTTAATGATCGTCACATACCCGCTGACCGGTTCTCTTCCGTTGCCGGGTTCCAGGATGTAATAGTACGTATCGTACGGAAGTTTCCGGCCCTTGCAGGTTCCGTCCCAGGGCGTATAATATCCCCGGCTTTCATACACGAGCTGCCCGGCGCGGGTGAACACCTGCAGGCGGTTGTTCGGATAATCTTCAAGGTACTGGATCAGCCAGCGATCATTGATGCCGTCATTGTTGGGGGTGAAGGTATTGGGTATACGCGGCGCCTTCAGCACTTTTACCAACATGTCATCGGATGCTTTGCAGCCGCCTTCCCCGGTAACCGTCAGCGTATAGCGGATATCATTTTGCGGTGCGATGCACTTTGGTGCCGGGCTTGCGGGATTGTCGAGGTAGGTGGACGGCGTCCAGAGATACTGCAGCCCGTTGCCACTCACGGTGGGTAAGATGGTCAGCTGTCCGCCCGCCAATACGGTTCTGTCGGGTCCGGCATCCACAACGGGATACGGGAATACGGTGATCGTTTTGGTCATCGTATCACTGAAACAACCATGGTTATTCATGCTGTACAGGGTTACCGGGTAGGTTCTTGTATTGCTGTAGGTATATGTGAATGAAGGAATGTTGCGGGTGGACCCATCGCCAAGATCCCAGTACCATTCAACGGTGAAGCCATCCATGCTGTTGGTGGAATCGGTCATCGTAACCACGTCGCCGATGCACAGGGGCGATTTGCTGAAACCAAAATTGCTGTTGGGCTGCGGATGGATATTGTTGAACCGGATCAATGTATCGTGTACGCATCCGGCATTGCTGGTAACCTGCAGGGATACATCAAAGGGACCCACGCGTGTGTACCGGTGAAGCGGGTCTTTCAGGGAAGAGGTATTATTGGGGGTACTGGCCGGGTCTCCAAAATCCCAGGCATACCGGAAAAGATTTTCTGTTCCGTCGGATATTGCTGAACGATTGATGAACCGGGCCAGGGCATCGGGCAGGCAAAGGGAAACAGGCACCGAAAAATCAACGAAGGGTTTTGGTTTGATCAGGAAAGGAATAAAGGAACCGGCTACCGAAGGTGTGTCGCATTTGCTGAGTAAGGTATTTCCATCGCTGCCCGCTTGTAACACGAGCCTGAAATTACCGGGCTGTATCATGGTGGTATTCAGGCGAACGATGATCTGCCGGGTGAAGCCATTGAGGCAATAGGCGGGGGCGGCGTTGGCGATGGTTACGGGGTAAGGACCCGTAATGCTGAAATCGGATCCGTTGGCCGCGATGGAAGTACACTGCACCGAATCCGCAAGAATGATCAGGAGCGAGTCGGTAAGGCAGTGGTCGTGCTGCAGGCTGTCGAACGGAACAGGCAGGTTGGAGAGGATTGTAAAAGCGATCTGCTCATTCTCGGGAATACCATTGTCGCAGATGTCGAGAATGGTATTGTTGTCGGAGCCCCGGTTCACCACGAGGTTGTAATTACCGATCGGCAGGGGTTGGTTGAACGTAAGTAAGATCGAATCCATATCAAAACCGCTGGCGCACCCGATACCGGTGGCGGATGTAACCGTTGCAAGCGGTGGATTGACCGTGAAATCCGATCCATTGGCAGCCAGGCTGCTGCACTTCATCCGCTTATTCAGTTTCACCATGATGCGGGTGGCATCGCAACTGGCTTTGCTGGCATTGGCCAGGTGTGGCGCAATGGTATCGGTGATAACGGCTGTATTACCCGGCCCGCCGAAGGATAAGGTATAACCGAACTGTGTATCCGAGAAATGGCTTACCAGCAGCAGGTAATTGTGGCCGGCGATGAGATCGGGCATCATGCTGAACAGGTTCACGCCGCTTCCGGCGCATTCTACCAGGGATACGCCGCCCTGTACATCGGAGGCGCCGGTAATGCCCACATCGCCCGACCAGTTGCAGGCAACGAACAGGGAAGGGTCGGTGAATACATCGCCGGGATTGCGGCCTGTCACATCGAAGAGCTGCCAGTCGTAATCCTCCGTCAATACATCCGGTGTAATGAAGAAGGAAAGTTTGCCACTGCTGAAGCAGGTGAATTTATACCAGAACGGATTGCGGTTGGTGATCACGCCGCTGGGATCGGGGCAGGGACTCAGCATCAGGTTACCACCGCAAATGGGTACGATGCCCTGGTGAAACAAGGCGGTGCCGCAAACGGGAAACGCGGTTTCTGGATTCTGTCCGAGGGTGGTGCAGGTGGTTTGTGCGGCAAGGCGGTTGCCTGCCAACAGGATAAGCAATAGGAATATGAGCGTTCTTTTTGGCAGCATGTCCGGTAAATGAGAGCTACTGCACAGAACGGCATCCGGTGCCTGTCTGTTGCCTGTGCAGGCCTAGCTTTTGAACAGCATCAACAAGGTAGCCAATTTATCCTTGAGTTCTTTCCGGTGTACAATGAAATCGAGGAACCCGTGTTCCAGCAGGAACTCGCTGCGCTGGAATCCTTCCGGCAGGTCTTTCTTGATGGTTTCCTTGATTACCCGCGGTCCGGCAAAACCGATAAGGGCTCCGGGTTCGCCACAGATCACATCGCCCAGCATGGCGAAGGAAGCAGTGGTTCCGCCGAAGGTGGGATCTGTACAAAGGGAGATATAGGGAATTTTAGCGTCGCTGAGTTGCGACAGTTTGCCGGAGGTTTTAGCCAGTTGCATCAGCGAGAAAGCGCTTTCCATCATCCGGGCGCCGCCGCTCTTGTTGATGATCATGAAGGGTATCCGGTGCTCGAGGCAATAGTCGCAGGCACGGCTGATCTTTTCGCCCATAACACTGCCCAGGCTTCCGCCGATGAATTCGAAATCCATGCAGGCCACCACCAGGTCGTGTCCGCCCACCTTGCCATGCGCAACGGTCATCGAATCGTGGATGCCGGTTTTGGAATAGGTTTCATCGAGGCGTTTGTCGTACGGTTTCAGGTCAACGAAATGCAGGAAATCCTTCGATTTGATGTTGGCGAAGAGCTCGGAGTACTCGTGGTTATCGAAAATGATATCGAAATACTCATCGCTGCCGATGCGGTGATGGTATTCGCATTTGGGGCAAACGAATTTGTTCTCTTCCAGTTCGGAAACCGTGCAGGTGTATTTGCAGGAAGGGCATTTGGACCACAAACCTTCCGGCGCATCTTTTTTATCTTTCGTAGAAGTGAGGATGCCTTTCTTCATCCGTTTGAACCAACTCGGTTTCGATTGTTCGGCTGTGTCTCCCTCACCGGCGAGGCTGGCGTCAAAATCTTCTTCTCTTTTCATGTTTACAGTTTGAGGTTTGTGGATGGTTGTTTGAAGTTTGAAGTTTGAAAGGTCTTTCGGTTCACATTCCTCTCAAACTTCAAACCCCAGACAGGAAACTGTATTATGCAATCGTGATGCTGCTGTCCAGGTAAACGTCCTGGATCACATTCAGCAGTTCCACGCCATCTTTCATCGGCTTCTGGAAGGCTTTCCGGCCGCTGATGAGGCCCATGCCACCGGCACGCTTGTTCACCACGGCAGTGGTTACGGCTTCGGCCATATCGGTGGCTCCCTTGCTTTCGCCGCCACTGTTGATCAGGCCTACACGTCCCATATAGCAGTTGGCTACCTGGTAGCGGGTGAGGTCGATCGGGTGGTCGGTAGTGAGTTTTGAATATACGAGCGGTGAGGTCTTGCCATGCTTGGTCGCATTGTAACCGCCGTTGTTGGTAGGTAATTTCTGCTTGATGATATCGGCCTGGATGGTAACGCCCAGGTGGTTGGCCTGGCCGGTAAGATCAGCCGATGTATGATAATCCACACCGTCGATTTTGAACCCGTTGTTGCGGGTATAGCACCAGAGTACGGTGGCCATGCCCAGTTCGTGCGCCATTTCAAAGGCCGTGGCCACTTCCTGGATCTGGCGGGTGCTTTCGGCGCTGCCGAAATAAATGGTGGCGCCTACCGAGGTAGCGCCCATGTTCCAGGCATCCTTGATCTTCCCGAACATGATCTGGTCGAATTTATTGGGAAAACTGAGGAATTCATTGTGATTCACCTTGACCATCATCGGGATCTTATGCGCATACTTGCGGCTTACGATGCCCAGTACGCCAAAGGTGGAAGCTACCGCGTTGCAACCGCCTTCGATGGCCAGTTTTACGATATTCTCGGGGTCGAAATAGATCGGGTTGGGAGCGAAGGAAGCGCCGGCGCTGTGCTCGATGCCCTGGTCTACCGGCAGGATGGAAACATAACCGGTTCCGGCCAGCCGGCCGGTATTGAATATATGCTGTAAACTCTTTAATGTCTGGTTGCTCCGATTGCTCTGGCTCCATACTTCATCCACATGGTTCGGACCGGGGAGTGTGATCTGGTCTTTCGCGATCGTTTTGCATTCGTGATTCAGCAGAGAATCCGCCTGGTCGCCCAGTAACTCAATGATTTTTTTATTCGCCATATAGTTTTGGTTTTGGGCAAATTTAATATAAAATACGGGAATGCGAAGTAAGGGGAAGGGCTCAACTTAATAACATGATTCCCTGAGGGTTTTAAAATAAGCGGGGGCATCCAGCAAGCGGCTTCCATACCAGCTGAAGTACTCTCCGTTTACCAGCATCACCCGGCAACCCGGTAACAAACGGCCGAATTCATCGGCATGCTTCTGTTTGAATGGAAAAGGTTCGGAAGAGAGCAGCAGTAATCCGGGATCCAGGGCCTGCAGTTCGGCAATGGTTGTTTCGGGGTATCTTTTTTTTCCGGCGAAGCAGTTTTCAAAGCCACAGCGGGTAAGCATATCGTGGATGAAGGTATCGCCGCCTGCGGTCATGCAGGGGTCTTGCCAGATGAGGTAGGCTGTTCGGGGGGGCGGGTTCGAAGTCTGAGGTTTGAGGTTTGTGGTTTGCAGTTGATCAAATTCTTTCAGTATGGCGGATATCAGTACGCTGGCTTCGCCTGTTTTGCCCGTCAGTGCGCCGATATCATGGATCATCTGCAGGGCATCCTCCAGGTTGTTCACATCGGTTACCCAAACCGGGTAATCCCGGGCGAGTGTTTCTACCTGCTCCTGTACATTTTCTTCCTTATTGGCGATGATGAGATCCGGGTTCAGTTGCCGGATGATTTCCGGTTTCAGCGATTTGGTTCCGCCTACCCGGGTCTTTTGCCGGTACCAGGCATCGGGGTGAATGCAGAATTTGGTGATGCCGACGGTTTCGGTCTCCAGTCCGAGCCGGTACAGCAATTCCGTTTGCGAGGGAACCAGGGATATAATCCGCCGGGGTGTATAGGGGAGAGATGGGCTTGTGAGGATCATGGCCTAAAAGTAAGGCAATAAAAAAAGCTTCCACAGCCTTTTGAAGATTCAAACAACTGTGGAAGCTTAACTTTTTAACCAACCAAGCACGGGAGTTGGTTTTCTCAGGATTTCATTGGATTCTGCTCTCTTAAGGGGGTTACCTTATAATAGCAGAGTGGTTCCTTAATAATTTAATCCTGGTTTCAGTGTTCTTCATTTGGCCATCATCGCTTTTTAAGGCATAGGCCGGATATTGGGATTTTCGGTGGTTTTTCACGCCATCATCGCTTTTCAGGGCATAGGCGGTGGATATTGGTTTTCTTCGGTTTTTCGGTGCCATCATCGCTTTTTACGGCATAGGCTGGATATTGGATCTTTTTTCAAATTACTACTTAGAAACTTAGAACTTTTTTTTGGTTTTTCGTCGGACAAAGAACTTAAAGCGAATATTGGTTTTTAAAGGATTGGTTCAATTTAAAAGAAGTTGACTGATATTGGATCGTTTGTTGGTTTTTTACAAGTATTGGATCGAATCTTAAATTCTTTTGGCTTTTATCAGGATCTTGGATAACGATTGACATTTTGTTTATCAATCAACTTCTGATACAAAGATGCGACACAAAAACATTCTGCGCCAGAGCGATATTGCTCTTTTTTGCGTCTTCCTTAATTACTGTCCAAATCGTAAATCGGGCATTTTTTCGCTCGAAGAGCTACGAGCGGGAGAATCGTAAAACTACGATACCTGGTATTTGAATTAGCAGACATATAAAAGCCCCGCATCGGTCGGATGCAGGGCTGACAAGGCTTTGGTAATTTCGTAGAAACCCGGTGCCGCTTATTTGCTCAAACTCTGAATAATGTCGTATTTGGTAACAATGTGATATGAGCCGCTTTCGTCTTTACTCAGAACCGCCCCGTTTTCCCTGGTTATAAAGCTGCTTAAACGCTCTACCGGGGTTTCAAAAGCCACTTCCGGGTAGGGTTTTTCCAATACCGAACCAACGGTTTGTGTTTTGATATCGGGGTTGTTGAGAATCTTATCAAACAAACCTCCTTCCGAGATAGCGCCGATGTTATTACCGTTTTCCAATACCGGAATATTCTCGATGTCGTACTTCTTCATCAATTCGATCGCCGTGGCAACGGTATCGTTCGATGTAAGACTGATCAGGCGCTGCGTTCCACGGCCACCCACCACATCTTTGAAGGTCTTTACATCCAGGAAACCTCTTTCCATCATCCACTGATCGTTGTACACTTTGCCCACGTACCTGCTTCCGTGATCGTGGAAAATACAAACCACCACATCGTCTTTCTTAAATACATCTTTGCCATCGGCTGTTTTCGATAACTGCAGCATGCCCTGCAAACAGCTGCCCGCGCTGTACCCGCAGAAGAGGCCTTCTTCCTTGGCAATGCGGCGGGCCATCACGGCGCCATCTTTATCGGTTACCTTTTCAAATACGTCGATCACGCTCATGTCGTAGTTCTCGGGCACGAAGTCTTCTCCGAACCCTTCACTGATATAAGGGAACACTTCTTTCTGATCGATCTCACCGGTGTCGAAATATTTTTTCAGCAGCGAGCCATAGGTATCAATGGCCCACACTTTTATGTCCGGATTTTTTTCTTTCAGGTATTTGGCTGTACCCACGATGGTGCCGCCGGTACCGGTTGCCACCACCAGGTGTGTAACTTTTCCCTCCGTCTGTTCCCATATCTCGGGCCCGGTTTGCTCGTAGTGAGCCAGCCGGTTGGCCAGGTTATCGTACTGGTTAACGTACCAGCTGTTGGGAATTTCGGTGGCCAGTCTTTTGGATACCGAATAATAACTGCGGGGATCTTCGGGTTCCACGTTGGTAGGGCATACGATCACTTCGGCGCCCACGGCTTTGAGGATATCCGCTTTTTCCTTGGATTGCTTATCGGTGGTGGTGAAAATGCATTTGTATCCCTTCACACAGGCCGCCAGCGCCAGCCCCATACCGGTATTGCCGCTGGTGCCTTCGATAATGGTGCCGCCGGGCTTGATCTTACCTTCCTGTTCGGCTACTTCCAGCATTTTGAGCGCCATGCGGTCCTTGATGCTGTTGCCGGGATTGAAATATTCTACTTTGGCCAGTACGGTGCAGGGAAGATGTTTGGTGATCTTATTGATTTTGATCAGCGGCGTATCGCCAATGGTTTCTAAGATGTTGTTCAGCCACATAGTGAGTTGTTTAGAATCGTTAATTGCCGCAAAGGTACAAAAATGGGGCAGGGCGGAAGGTATTAAATAGAAAATCCTCTACAATTTATTTATTGCGCCAACTACCGGTAATGAAAGGGAAAAGGAACAAATTTGTATCATCCAATCATCCAAAGAAAACACCTGTAAGAAAACAACCAGCATCCTGTGTGAAACCAACAACCTCTGAAGCCGTACACAATCTTTAGAAGCACCTTGAACGGTTAAATATTGTGAACGACGACATTAAAAGCCTCCCGCCCCGGGAGGTTTTTATTTTGCCAGCAGTTCGAGTGAACGCTGTACCGCGTTGTCGGTTGCGTTGATGGTTTCGTAATATCCTTCGTTGCGCCAGAGGTGCCTTGCGATGGCGGCCCGTACACGTTGTACCAGGTCCAACTTGTTTTTCTCACCCAGGCCCGAGAGGTTTACCGTATCCTTTGCCGCAGCCTGTACAAATTGCGCCCAGTCATTCTCGGAGAATTGGAAGTTCCTGGTGAAATCCGCGGGTGTTTTAAATGCGTTCAGCGCATCGCGGTGACCGAGGTAATAATAATAGGCAAAATTGCTGATGGTATTCCGGCTGTATACCTTGCCGGCTTCGCCCACCAGGCCGGTGGTGTCCAGGGCGATGAAATAATCGGGCGAGATGCCGCCTCCGCCATATACTTTTTTCCCGCCCATGGTGCGGTATACCTTGCTGGTATCATTCTTTACCGAATCGGCGTGTTGTGTTTCGCCATCATGGTAGCGGTTCATGATCTCGTCGTAATATACCTTGGCGCCGTTGGCGTAGGGGCGTTGTATGCTGCGGCCGATGGGGGTATAATATCGGGCAACGGTGAGGCGCAGGGCGCTGTGGTCGCTCAGGTCGAATTGTTCCTGCACGAGGCCTTTACCAAAAGAACGTCTTCCTACAATGGTGGCCCGGTCCCAATCCTGCAAGGCCCCGATCAGTATCTCGCTGGCGCTGGCGGTGCCTTCATCGGCCAAAACGATCAGCGGACCGGTTTCGAACTGGCCCTGCCGGCGGCAGCGGTATTCCTTTTTGTCGGTATGCTTCCCTTCTGTATACGTGATCAGTTTATCATCGGAGAGAAATTCATCAGCGATCTCCACCGCTTCATCCAGCACACCGCCGCCATTGCCACGCAGATCGAGGATGAGTTTTTTGAGCCCGGCTTTTTTCAGGTCTTCCAGGGCCAGCATGAACTCCCGGTAGGTTTGTGTTGAAAATTTGTTGAGGCGGATATAACCGGTTTCGGTATTGATCATGTAGGAAGCATCCACACTCGAAAGCGGAATGGCATCCCGGGTGATGGTAACGGTTTTCGACTGGTTCCCCCGCAGGTAGGTGATGGTTACATCCGAACCCCGGTCGCCCCGCAGGAATTTGCGGAAGGTTTCCGCCGGGGTTTTATGGCCGGCAACCACGCTGTCGCCAACTTTCAGGAATTTATCGCCGGTGAGCAACCCGGCTTTGTCGCTGGGGCCTCCTTTGAGCACGTTGATCACATGCAGCGTGTCGTTGAAGATGTTGAACTCGATACCGATGCCGAAGAATTTCCCGGCCAGGTCTTCATTCACCTGCTGCAGTTCTTCGGCAGGGATAAACACAGAGTGGGGGTCGAGCTTGCTGAGGATGGCTTCAATGGCTGTATCGGTAAGGGCTTGTGTCTTTACATCATCCACATACCGGTTATTGATCAGGTCGAGCACTTCCTGCACGGGCCGGCGTTTATCCCGGGAAAAAAAGCCGCGGCCGGGCATATTATCCCGCATCTTATAACCCATGTACATCCCCGCGATCATCGTTATGCTGAAGAGCAGCGGCAGCCAGACCTGTATCTTTTTATTCATGTTGCGAAGATAAGAAGTTAGCCATTTGAAAACGGAATTTGCAACGGCCGGGTCTGTCAGTATCCGGCTTCCGGTATCTTGTATCCTGATCTGTCTTCAATATCAAAAAAGCACTATCTTCAAATCATAATCCTTAATACAACATGCCGGTTAAACTGATCGCCGATAGTGGTTCAACCAAGACTGAGTGGTGTTTACTGAACGGTAAGTCTGCCAGAACCTTTTACACCCAGGGGCTGAGCCCGTATTTTCTTTCCGCCGAGCAGATCGAGTACATTATCATGGAGGAGCTGAAGCCCAAAATGAAGAAAGCCGAACCCGAAGAGATCTACTTTTACGGAACGGGTTGCAGCAATGCCGAAAATGTGAAACTGGTGCGCAAAGCGATACAAAAAGTATTTCCATCGGCCCGGGAGGTATCGGTCGATCACGACCTGATGGGTGCGGCCAAGGCATTGTGCGGCCGCGAAAAGGGGGTCGCCTGTATTTTGGGTACGGGATCGAATTCCTGTTATTACAATGGAAAGAAAATAGTGAAGAACAGTCCCGGACTGGGTTATGTACTGGGCGACGAGGGCAGCGGGGCTTACCTGGGCCGGAAAGTGGTGCAGTATTTTTTGTACAAGACCTTTGATGCCGACCTGATGGATCGCTTCCAGGCAAAATTCGATACAAACAGCGACGAAATACTTACCGCTGTTTACAAGAAGCCATTACCCAACCGTTATCTCGCTTCATTCACCATTTTTCTGGCCGAGAACCGCGGGCATTACATGATCGAGAACATCATCGAGGACGGGTTCAACGATTTTTTTTTCAACCACATATATAAATACAGGGAAAGCTGGACGCAGCCCATTCATTTCACCGGCAGTGTAGCGCATGGATTCAGGGATGTATTGAAAGATCTGTGCAACTCCTATGAACTGGAACTGGGCAGGGTCATCAAAAAGCCCATGGATGGGCTGGTTAAGTTTCACCGCTAAATACGCTTATGGGTTTCAAACGGATAACAGAGTCGCCATCGATATACCGGCACTTGGAAAAAATGCCGGTACTGGAAATTTTAAACAATATCAACACCGAAGACAAACGGGTGCCGGATGCCATTGAAAAAGTGATTCCGCAGATCGAGCAGCTCGTAAATGCAGTGGTCGATAAAATGCTGATGGGAGGGCGCTTGTTCTATATCGGCGCCGGAACCAGCGGACGGCTGGGCATTGTGGATGCCAGCGAATGTCCGCCCACCTATGGCGTTCCGCCAGGGCTGGTCATCGGGATCATCGCGGGAGGTAAAAAAGCCATTACCGAAGCGGTGGAATTTGCAGAGGATGATGCCGGGCAGGGATGGATCGATCTGCAGGAACACAATGTTTGCGATAAGGATGTGGTGATCGGCATCGCGGCCAGCGGCACCACGCCCTATGTGATCGGCGCACTGAACAAATGCCGGGAGCATAAGATCATTACAGGAAGTATATGCTGCAATCCCGAAGCCCCCCTGAGTGCAGCGGCGGATTACCCGGTGGAAGTGGTGGTAGGTCCCGAGTTCGTTACCGGCAGTACCCGTATGAAAAGCGGCACCGCACAGAAACTGGTGTTGAATATGATCTCCACGTCGGTGATGATTCAACTGGGCAGGGTGGAGGATAATAAGATGGTGAACATGCAGCTGACGAACGATAAACTGGTTGACCGGGGAGTTAAAATGCTGATGGAAAAAACAGACATTGCCGATTACGAAACAGCCCGAAAACTGTTGCTGGAAAGCGGCAGCGTTAAAAAGGCCGTCGATAGCCGGAAAGCCTAAAAAAATATTGGGCGATTTGTGCATTTTCAGTAATTTTCATATCTGATTGTGTACTCAAAAACTCCTCTTATGAATCGTAAACTTTTACTATCCTCTTCATTTATTATCGCGGGTTTGGTTTCAGCAGCACAGGATGCGAACCGCACCTATGCCATCACCGGCGACGGTAATGGCGATTTTCTCTGGATGAACATCCGCCAGGTGGATATCGGATCGGGAAAAGTGACCCAGGATATTTACCAGCGAAACAAAACCGCTTTTGTTCTTGCCGACGCCGACTCCAAAACACCGTTGGCCAATTACGCCCAGCCAACCGCTACCATGGTGGCTGCCGCGGCATACGATAAGAATCACGACAAATTATTCTTCACGCCCATGCGCATCGGCGAATTGCGCTGGCTCGACCTGAATGCCAAAGGCGATCAAAAGAAATTCTACAGCCTGCGCTCCCCGTTGTTCGCCGCCAGTGAAACAACCCGCGACGAGGCCAAGAACTTTACCCGTATGGTGATCGGCGCCGATGGCAATGGCTATGCTCTTACCAACGACGCTTCACGTCTCATTCGCTTCAGCACCGGCAAAAAAGTGGTGATCACCGACCTGGGTGGATTGATCGATGACGAATCCAATAAGAACATCAGTGTGCACAACCAGTGCAGCAGCTGGGGCGGCGATATGATCGCGGATGCGTATAATAAACTGTACATCATATCCGCCAATCATTACGTATTCTCGGTGGATGTGGACACCCGCGTTGCCAAATACATCGGTTATATCAACGGATTGCCGGCTAATTATTCAACCAACGGCGCGGCGGTAGACAAAGACGGAGCGATCGTTGTTTCCAGCGCCAATGCCTTCGCCGGGTATTACAAATTCACCCTGTCCGACTTCAACGCTAAAAAGATCGAAGGTTCCGACCTGGTGTACAACGCTTCCGACCTTGCCAATGGCAACCTGTTGTTCCAGAAAGAAGCCGATGCCAAAAAGAATTTCGGATCGGCCGACTTCAAAGCCGTGGTGCCGGTGATCACCAACGAAGCGCATATCTATCCCAACCCGGTTACCAACAGCGAATTCAAAATATCATTCGACGGGCAGCAGGCAGGCCGTTACAACGTCATCATCACCGACCTGAGCGGAAAGGCATTGATGACCCGTACCGTGAACATCGCATCCAAATCACAGGTGGAAACCATCCAGCTGAACCGTGGTTTCGCCAAAGGCGTATTCATGGTGAAAGTGACGGATGCAACCAATAAATTCATCTTCACCGAGCGCATCGTGGTGCAGTAACGATATTATGGTTATTAAGTGTGGGGTTGCCCTTTTGGGCGACCCTTTTTATTTTTTGCTGTTTTCTTTCCGGCAATTCACGGAACTTTGTACTGTAATAAACAGCATTTGCAGGATATAGAACCATATTACAACTGGCGGCACCTGTATACGGCCGAGGAAGACGAGCGATCGCCCTTTTACCGCCGCACGTACAGCGAATTCGAATTCTCCCATACCGTTTACAATTACTTCATTCATCCGCAGTGGGATGAGTTCGGGTCACGCACCCTGTACATGAAAATCCTGTTCGTGGATTACGAGCAGGGCTATGCCATCATTGAACTGCTGGGCGAATGGAATGATGCCATCGAGAACGATATCATGACCCTCCGGCGGGACGTCACCGATATCCTGTTCGCCGACGGCATCAGCAAATTCATTTTCATCGCCGAGAATGTACTCAATTTTCACAGCAGCGATGACAGTTATTACGAAGAATGGCGGGAGCAACTTGAAGACAGCGGCGGTTGGGTGGTGATCCTGGGCATGCCCGAACAAAGCCAGTACGATTTTAAACAGGCACGCCTCACCAACTACATCGAACTGCTCGAATTTCCCCAATGGCGTACACTCAAGCCCGAGATCATTTACCAGCAGATCGACAACCTGATGATCCGCCGCATCGGCTGAACAATACCTGCCGGATTTTGTTGATATTCCGGATAAAAAACCTCCATTGTTCGTGTTTTTGAGCGTTCATGCGTATTTTTGTACTCCAACTAACAACCTAATGCTTTTGCTATGACCTGGAAACAGTTTTTCACTTCCTCGATTGGTAAGAAATTCATCATGGGCCTGACGGGGCTCTTTTTAATATCCTTCCTGGTGGTCCATTGCACGATCAACTCCATGATCTTTTTCAACGACGGGGGGGAGATGTTCAATACCTACGCTCACTTCATGAGTCATAACTACATCATCCGCGTTATCGAAGTGGGCTTGTTTGCGGGGCTGCTCGCCCACATCATCCAGGGGTTGATGCTGATGAAGCAGAACAGCGCCGCACGGCCTGTTGGCTACGCGGCGAACGCGGCCGGCAAAAACAGTAAATGGTACAGCCGGAGCATGGGCCTGCTGGGTACCCTGCTTCTTTTCTTCCTGGTACTTCACATCTCCAAGTTCTTCGTCAATACCAAGATCGCTTTATACAGCGGCGATCAGCCGCACAATACCTTCGAGGAGATGAAAGAGTATTTTCAGCAGCTGTGGGTGGTAGTAGCCTATATCGCGGGTGTTGTATCCCTGTTCTGGCATTTGCTGCACGGTTTCCCCAGCGCTTTTCAAACACTCGGCATCAATCACAAACGATACACGCCCATCATCCAGGCGGCGGGCACCGCTTTTTCGGTGATCGTTTGCCTGTTGTTCGCCCTCATGCCCCTGTCATTCTACCTGGGCTGGATAAACTGATAATAACATACCTCAATCATTATAACCGATCATACAATGGCTTTAGATTCTAAGATCCCTCAAGGCGAAATGGATAAAAAGTGGACCGATTACAAAGGCCACGTCAAGCTGGTAAACCCCGCCAACAAACGCAAACTGGAAGTGATCGTAGTAGGTACCGGCCTGGCCGGCGCTTCGGCTGCCGCTTCGCTGGGCGAACTGGGTTATAAAGTAAAAGCGTTCTGCTTCCAGGACAGTCCGCGCCGGGCGCACAGCATCGCGGCGCAGGGCGGGATCAACGCGGCAAAGAATTACCAGAACGACGGTGACTCTGTTTTCCGCCTCTTCTACGATACCGTTAAAGGAGGCGATTACCGGGCACGGGAAGCCAATGTACACCGGCTTGCTGAAGTGAGCGCCGCCATCATCGATCAGTGTGTGGCGCAGGGTGTTCCCTTCGCCCGTGAATACGGCGGGTTGCTGAGCAACCGGAGCTTCGGGGGTACCCAGGTACAGCGTACCTTCTATGCGGCAGGTCAAACCGGGCAGCAATTATTGCTCGGCGCCTACAGCGCCCTCGAACGGCAGGTGGCATTGGGTAATGTTACGCAATACAGCCGGCATGAAATGCTGGACGTGGTCATGGTCGACGGGAAGGCACGGGGCATCATCGCCCGCGACCTGGTTACCGGCAAACTCGAACGTCACTTCGGGCATGCCGTATTGCTTTGCACCGGCGGATACGGAAACGTATTCTATTTAAGCACCAATGCCATGGGCAGTAACGTAACAGCTGCCTGGAAAGCGCATAAGAAAGGCGCTTATTTCGGCAATCCTTGTTTTACACAGATACACCCCACCTGCATACCGGTTAGCGGAGATCACCAGAGCAAGCTGACGCTGATGAGCGAATCGCTCCGCAACGACGGGCGCATCTGGGTTCCGAAAAAACAAAACGATAACCGCAAACCGAACGAGATACCCGAAGAGGAGAGAGATTATTACCTGGAAAGAAGGTACCCGGCCTTCGGTAACCTGGTACCCCGCGACGTAGCCAGTCGGGCCGCCAAAGAACGCTGCGATGCCGGTTATGGCGTTGGTTCCAGCAAACAGGCGGTTTACCTTGATTATTCCGACGCGATCAAACGCTATGGCCGGATCGAAGCAGGCAAGAAAGGTATTGTGAACGCCGATGAAGCAACGGTAATCGCACTGGGTAAAGAAGTGGTGGCCGAGAAATACGGCAATCTCTTCGATATGTATGAAAAGATCACCGGGGAGAACCCCTACGAAGTGCCGATGCGGATCTATCCCGCGGTACACTATACCATGGGCGGACTTTGGGTGGATTATGAACTCATGACCACCGTGCCCGGTTTATACGCCCTCGGGGAAGCCAACTTCAGCGATCACGGCGCCAACCGCCTGGGAGCGAGTGCGCTGATGCAGGGTTTGGCCGACGGTTATTTCGTGATCCCGTATACGCTGGGTAATTACCTGGCCGATGAGATCCGGACGGCTTCGATACCTACTTCACATCCCGCTTTTGAAGAAACCGAGAAAGCTGTGAGCGAGCGCATCAACAAACTGATGAGCATCAAGGGCACCCAAACCGTGGAGAGCTTCCACAAGCGGCTTGGCAAGATCATGTGGGACAAATGCGGTATGGCCCGCAATGCACAGGGCCTGCAGGAAGCCATCACGGAAATACAGCAATTGAAAAAAGAATTCTGGAGCGACGTACGCATACCCGGGGCTATCGATGAAATGAACCCTGAACTGGATAAGGCCGGCCGGGTGGCCGACTTCATCGAACTCGGCGAACTGATGTGCAGGGACGCATTGCTGCGCAACGAAAGTTGCGGCGGCCATTTCAGGGAAGAATCGCAAACCGAGGATGGCGAAGCCAAACGCGACGACGCCAACTACAGTTATGTAGCGGCCTGGGAATTCAAGGGCGAAAGCGACTGGCAATTGCACAAGGAAGATTTGACGTTCGAGATCGTGAAGCCAACACAACGATCGTATAAATAGAAGTAAGAATTAATAATTATGAATGCAGCATGAGCTGGCTTTTCAGGTAACCAGGCTGTACCTGGTCGTGAACATGGCCAATTTTAATTTTTAATTATTCATTCTTAATATGAAAGTATCTGGTTTCACATTCGTCCGGAACGCCGTCAAATACGGCTACCCGGTTGTGGAATCAATCAGTTCTTTGTTACCGATCGTCGACGAGATGGTTGTTTGCCTGGGCGATTCGGAGGATGAAACCAATGCGCTCATCGGATCGATCGGGTCGGAAAAGATCAGAACCATTCATTCTGTATGGGACAGCAGTTTGCGGGAAGGCGGGAAAGTACTGGCCGTGGAAACCAATAAAGCCATGGATGCCACTGCCGCCGACAGCGACTGGCTCTTTTACATACAGGCCGATGAAGTGCTGCACGAACAGTATTACCCGGTGATCCTCGAGGCGATGAACCGCTACAAGGATGATCCGCAGGTGGAAGGGTTGTTGTTCCATTATCATCACTTCTACGGCAGTTACCGGTTCATTGGCGACGGCCGTAAATGGTATTCGAAAGAGATCCGCGTGATACGGAACAACAAACGGATACGGAGTTACCTCGATGCCCAGGGTTTCCGGATCGACGGACGCAAACTGAATGTAAAACTGATCAATGCCTATATCTATCATTACGGCTGGGTTCGCAACCCGGTGCTGATGAAAAGAAAGCAAACGGATTTCGGCAGATTGTGGAATGAAGACGCGGTGCATGAAGCCTGGGTGGCCGAAGAAGAGAAGAAAGGGATGGCATTCGACTACTCGGCAATCGACTCGGTGACATTGTTCACCGGCACGCACCCTTCCGTGATGAAAGAACGGGTTGGCCAGGAAGACTGGGAGTCTGATATGGATGTGAAAAAGAAGAACTTCAAGAATATCAAACACCGGATATTGTATTTTATCTGGAAGAACTTTGGATGGAGACCATTTGAATACAGCAATTATAAACGTATCTAAGCAGTATGGAACATTATACGATGAATCTCACACTGAAAGTGTGGAAACAGAAGAACAGCTCCTCGCAGGGCGCCTTTGAAACCTACCAGGTTAAAGATATCTCCTCCGAGATGTCGTTCCTGGAGATGTTCGATGTATTGAACGAACAACTGATCCGTGATGGGAAAGACCCGATCGCATTCGATCACGATTGCCGCGAAGGTATCTGCGGAATGTGCAGTATGTACATCAACGGACAGGCGCATGGCCCCTGGGCGAAGAATACCACCTGCCAGCTGCACATGCGTGCGTTCAAAGACGGCGATACCATCGTGGTGGAACCCTGGCGGGCAGCCGCCTTCCCGGTGATCAAAGACCTGGTGGTCGATCGTACGGCCTTCGACCGGATCATCCAGGCCGGCGGTTATATATCGGTGAATACCGGCAACGCCGTCGATGCCAATGCCATTCCCATCGATAAGAAAGATGCCGACGACGCTTTCATGGCGGCGGCCTGTATCGGTTGCGGCGCCTGCGTGGCCACCTGCAAGAACGGAAGCGCCATGCTGTTTGTGAGCGCCAAAGTTTCACAACTGGCCCTGTTGCCGCAAGGCGAACCCGAGCGTGACACCCGGGTGCTGAACATGGTGGCACAGATGGATAAGGAAGGATTCGGCAACTGCACCAATACGTACGCCTGCGAAGCCGAATGTCCCAAAGGCATCTCGGTGGCCAATATCGCACGGATGAACCGGGAGTACCTGCGGGCCGGGTTGAAAGCGGACTAAAGCGCCGTTATTTTTTCCGGAAGTGTTTGTTCTTAATGGTAAACACCCGCGACAGGTTGAACCCGAAGTGAATATCTCCTTTAAAGAAATCGCCGGTTGTTTCGGTGATGAATGTCTTTTCCGTCATACCGGTTGAATTGGTGAAATGCAACTGGAATACGTGCCCGCCGGTTTCTATATCAAATCCTACCGCCAGGGAGTTCCTGGTTCCCGGCAAGCGGTAATCCTGTCCCGCTACAAAGGAAATGGGCAGCTCATGGTAATACTCCACATTAAAACTCAGCCTTTTTGATAGTTTGATCCGTCCGCCTGCGCCCAGCGCAAAGATGTCGTTGGGATCGGTCGCGTTCTGCACAAGGTTATAATGTACATAGGAGGGCATGAGTTGCAGCGACACGGCTTCGCTGAATTTCCGGGCAATGATGAGTTGATGGGCGAACGAAATCCTGGATGTATAGTAATTCTGGCGTTTCGGATCTTCCCACTTCAATGTTTGCAGCATGATGCTCGAGGTGGCGCTGATCGAGATCGGGGAGGAGCCCCGGCCACCACTCGATTGACGTAATAATTTGAACTTGTAGTAGGCGTCGTATTGCTTTTGATACGTACTCCGCCCAATGCCTACCATCAACCGGTTGGAGATCCCGTAATCGAGTCCCATGCGCATGGTGGCTTGGTCGAGCCCGAAGAACTCGTAAGCGCCCCGGTTCACCATGCCGAAACGGTGCGATATCTTCACATCCAGTACGCCGGCGGCCACGTTCTCGATCGATTGACCATTGATGAGCCGGGTGGTCTTGAAGGTGGCAGTGGCAAATTCTTTTTTCTTTTGTTTTTTACTTTCTTCTTCCAGCATCTTCATCAGGTCGTCTTGCGCAAACAAATGCGGCAGCAGGCAAAAGGACAATACGGTTACCAGGAACGTCTTTTTCATGTTCAAGATTTTTAGGATTAACTCTTGGGTTCGTACCGGCAGTCGACGCTGATATCAATGTCTTCGGATATCTTATCGGCCACCAGCGAAGGAATCGTTACGTTGTAATCTTTTAGTTTGATGGAGAATTTGGATGTGGCATTTATCTTCCCGGCCTTAACACTGAGGGAACCGGTGTACGAAACCTTCCGGGTAACTCCATGCAGGGTGAATTCGCCTTCCACCGTAACCGGGTAAACACCGTCTTTGGAGAGGTTCACCGACGACATATTGATGATCTTTCCTTTGAAAGTCGACTTCGGGTATTTATTGCTTTCTACATAATTCTCATGAAAGTGTTCTTCCATGAGCGCCCGTTCAAAATGAAAGCTCTTCATCAGTACGGCAAAAACAATATCGCCTGTTTCGGTATTGAATACACTGGATACTTCATTGTTGTCGGCTTCAACCTTCTCCGGCGATTTGGCCCGGGAGTAAAAGGAGATCTTACCGTTCTTGGTTAACAGTATGTTCTGTGCGGGGGCGTTCAGGGCCAGGAACAGAACCAGCAGGCCTGCGAGTTGTTTTTTCATAGTTGTATGTTTAGTTGTTGGGGGTTCCTGAATCGATCCAGCGCTGAAGGGTCGACAGTGTGCAGCTGGATAATTTAGTGGCGCCTTTGGGCATGCTGCCATTGGCCCCGGTGGAGCCCATCAGCCGCCCGTTCTGCGCCTGTGTCTTTACCCCGGCATAGGTATCGAGTATTACGCCGGCCGAGGCGGAGGCTGTATTGTGGCAACCGCTGCCATTGCAGTGTGTGTTCATGAGTGGTAGTATTTCTTTTGAAAAGGTGGCGGCGTTTGTGGTATCGCAGGTAACACTGTCGGGATATAGCAGGGCTGCTTTGTCGTAATAGCAGCCCGAAGCCGCGGCTATAAGTGCTGTACTGATGAGGATTGCGAAAATGGTTTTCATGTTATTGTTTTGCTGTTGATCGATTTAATTATTCGGGGCGCCCGCGTCTACCCATTTCTGAAACTGGGTGATCTTGCATTCCGAAAGTTTAGTACCACCCTGTGGCATGGCGATGAAGCCTGCCTGGTGCCGGATGCTTCCCATGAGTTTCCCGTTTTGTGCGATGGCCTTTACGCCTGCATAGGTACTCAGGTCGATGCCGCCACCCAGTGAAGCGGGATTGTGGCAGCCCTTGCAATAGTTGCTGACCAGGGGCGCTATGGCCGCAGCATACGTAAAGACGGTTGTGTCGCAGTCATTGCAGGCGTTGTTTTTGGCGCCCTGCAGTATCCATTTATAAATGATGTCTTTTTGTGCCTGGGTGAACGGAGCGGCAGGAGGAGGTGGCATCCGGTCGCCGCCTGTTTCATTCAGCACTTTGTACAGTTTGCTGTTGGTGGGGTTGCCCGGACGTACACCGCCCGTAGCCATGATATTGCCATAAGTGCTGAGGTTTACGCCATCCTTGTGCGTGATGTCGTCATGGCATCCGCTCATGGCGCAACTGGAATTGAGCAAGGGCAATACCTTGTTCTGGAAATACACCGTATCGGCGCTGCAGGTCTGTTCCCCGCCATCGACGGGTGGTTCGATCACCCGGATCGGGATATCGTGTTTGCAGGAAGCGATGATCAGCAGGAAGAGAATTAACCCGATGGCTTCCAGCAAACCGGGTTTATACTGTTGTATTTTTTCCGTTATCTGCATAGCTTATGATGTTTATTAGAAATGGTTCTTCAATTCGTATTGCATTTATTTATCCGGGATTATGCACCTGACAAGGATCACATCGGTTAAGTACCCGGTACAGATTCCCCGGATGGTTACGGGACTTTTGGTTTTTAAATCATGCTGAACACTTGCTTCCAGGGTACATCGTACCGTACCCATGCCGGTGCCATCCAGGACCAGGATGGTTTCGCCTTGCTGATTTTTGGTTGTTTCGATCAACTGCCCGGATACTTCCAGCACCTTGTCGAGGTACTCATTGTTTGCCCGGGCTTCGTTGGCTTCGTAATCCGAAACCAGTTTCATGGCCGCTACCGGAATGGGTTTGATGTGCTGCACATCCCGGTGGGGTTTGTTGTACATGCGGTATGCGGCATAACCGGCTGTGATGACCAGCGCCAGTACAGTGACCATTATCCAGGTCCACGTTTTTCTTCTGCGTTGTGACATATGCAATGCGTTTAGCGGTTGATACTAAAAATAAAACCATCCTGTTCATTGTTCTTCCCGACCCGGCCGAACCTGCAGATGAGCATGCTGAGCCTGAATTTACTTTACGCAAACCAGGCCAGCATGTCATGTCCTGATACACTCTTCTGCTTAGTTATGAAACTATCTTAGTCAGAATACCGGTGCCCGGCATTGACCCAATTGGTGAATATTGTTTTTTCAGCTGTTGTAAAAAGAGCCTGCGGACTTTTGGGCATTTTTTTCCACCCATTGGTAAATAAAACACTCGTGTGGTTTATATCTGCCCACTTCGAAACTATACTGCAATCCGAGTCGAAATTATACCCGGCGGCATTGTTGCCGTTACCGATATGGCATCCGCTGCCATTGCAACGCGTCGAGATCAGGTTGCGCACCTGGGCGAACAACGGACCGCTTGGTATCACACTCACCGTGGTTGTTTGGGTCTTCGTACAGCCATTGGCATCCTTCACACCGATGATGTAATTGGCCGCGTTCAGGTTGGCGAATACATTGCTTGCCTGGTAAGCGCCGCCATTGATGTTATAGGTGAACCCGGTTGATCCGCTGGCGGTAACGGTAATGCTGCCGTTATTCGCCGGTGTTACACAGGGTGTGGTATTCACCACGCTGGTGCTGATCACAATATTGACACTGTTACAGGGATTGGTGGCGGTAAGCGTTACCTGGGTGGTTCCCAGGCAGCCATTTGCGTTTTTGGCGGTAACGGTGTACGTACCTGCCGCCAGGTTATTGAACGTACCGCTGGCCTGGAAGGCGCCGTTGTTAAGGCTGTAGGTGAATCCTGTTCCACCGGTGGCGGTAGCTGTGATCGATCCATTGCTTTGCCCGGTTGTTGGATTGACCGTGGTGGCGGTTACTGTTACCGTAACACCGGTGCAGGGGTTGGTGGATCCGAGCGCAACGGTGGTAACACCCGTACAGCCGTTGGAATTCTTGGCCGTGATGGTATAATTGCCTGCCGCCAGGTTGCTGAATGTGCCGCTGGCCTGGAAGGCGCCGTTGTTGATGCTGTAGGTAAATCCTGTTCCGCCGGTAGCGGTAGCTGTTATAGAACCGTTGCTTTGTCCGGCGGTTGGTTGTACCGTTGTGGTGGTAACCACTACGGTTACACCGGCACAAGGATTATTCGTACCAATGGTTATCTGTGCTGTGCCGATACAACCGGCAGCGCTTTTCGCTGCCACCGTATACGTGCCGGCGGCGAGGTTGCTGAACAGCCCGCTGCTTTGGAAAGGGCCTCCGTTGAGGCTATAGGTAAAGCCGGTTCCGCCGGTAGCAGTGGCGGTGATGGAACCATTCGATTGATTGGGAGACGCGTCGGTCTTCGACAGGTTCACGGTGACGGTAACACCCTGGCAGGGATTGTATGATTCAACCTGGATCACAACGGTATCGGTACAGCCCGCCGAGTTCCGGCCTACCACATTGTAGGTCCGGAACGCTTCCAGGCCCGAAAAGAAACCGGTATCCTGGAAGGGTCCGCCATTGAGACTATACTGAAAGCCGGAGCCACCGGTTGCCGTGGCTGTGATGGTACCATTGGGCTGGTTCAGTGTTGCCGGTGTTTGCGTGGCCGTTACGGCGAAGCCGATGGCAGCGCAGGAAGGCACCGGTATCTCATGCTTGCAGGCAAACTGGAACAACGTGATCAGGGCGATAAACGAACCCAGAAGCAGAAAGGAAAAATGTCTTTTCATACAGAATTGGATTGGTGAGCGTGAATGAATGTAAATCGCATTGTACCAGGATGTTTTGCTGGCTCCCGGTTATTCGAAAAACGGACCAATGCATGTAAAATTCAGGTAAAGACATGCTGAACCTGCAGGAAGACAGGCTGAATCTGCAGCGGTGGAAATGTGGATTACTCGGCCAGCCAGTCGCGGAAATCGTGGGCCCGGTCGATGGCCACGATGGTATCCAGGCGGGTAGGAGGATTGAGGCGCACCTGTACCCTCGAGCGGGTGTGCGCTTTCATTTCTTCAATGGCGTGGTGGCCGATGATGAATTGCCGGTTGATGCGGAAGAAATTTTTCGGATTCAGCATCTGGTCCAGTTGATCCAGGTTGAAATCGATGGGGAAGCGTCTCCCGTCGTTGGTGCAGAGGAAGTTGCTTTTGTTCTCGGTATAGAAATAAGCGATGTCCTGTACCCGGATCGATTTGATGGTATCGCCGAGTTTGATCACAAAGCGGTCTTTATAATTTTTGGGCGTTTGCTGGATGGTTTGCAGGATGCGTGCATAATCTACCGTGAAGCCGCCCGATTGCTGCAGCAGGGTTAGTTTGTCGATCGCTTTCTGTACATCTTCCTCATCGATCGGTTTGAGCAGGTAGTCGACGCTGTTCACTTTAAAGGCCTGCAGGGCATAGTGCTCATAGGCGGTGGTGAAGATGACCGGGCAGGTGATATTGACCTTATGGAACAATTGAAAACTGTTCCCGTCGGCCAGCTGGATATCCATGAACACCAGGTCGGGCATGGGGTTGGTTTCGAGCCAGTGGATGGTGGATTCCACACGGGAGGATGTGCCCACGATTTCATGATTCGGGATCACCCGGCCGATGATCTTGCGGAGACGGTCGAGCGCCTGTTCTTCGTCTTCAAGGATGAGTATTCGCATATCATTGAGCAAATAGCAAGGGAAGCCATACCACGAATTCGGTTCCCGAATTCTCCAGTATCACTTCTTTGCTGGTTAATAATCTGTACCGGTTTCGTATGTTCTGAAGGCCTACGCCTTCACTTTCTTCTTTATCCAGTTTCGGGCGGATGTTATTGCGCATCACCAGGTAGCCCGATCCGGCGGTGCTGATGTTGATGTAGATCGGGTTCTCTTTGCTGATGCTGTTGTGCTTGATGGCATTTTCGGCCAGCAGCTGCAATACCAGCGGAGGTATCAGCCCGTTGCGCATCAGATCCGCGTCTGCATGCACCGATACCTGCAGGGCGCTGCCGAACCGCTTGCTCTGTATGAACAGGTACGAGTTCAGCAGTTCGAATTCTTCCGCCAGGGAGATCAGCTCTTTGTTGTTGTACGCCGTCATTTTGCGGTAGAACCGCGATAAATGTTTGATAAGCTGCGCCGCGTCTTTTGGATTTTCTTCCACGATGTTGAGCAACGCGTTGAAACTGTTGAACAGGAAATGCGGGTTTACCTGGTTCTTGAGTGCATCGTACTGTAACCGGAATTGCTCTCGTTGTGCCTGTTCTTCTTTCCGGACTTTGCGGATACGTTGCTTCACGATCCAGTATACAAGTACGACCGTGAGAACAAACATGGCCGTCAGGAACCACCAGGTGGTCCAGAACGAACGGTTGATGGTGAAGCCATAGGTGGCAATGGGGGCGCTGTCGAAGTTTTCACTGGCCGAAGCCCGGATTTTCAGCAGGTACCGGCCCGGGTGCAACTGGGCGAAACTGATCGTACGGTCACCGGTGACCTCCCACTGTTTGCTGTAACCTTCCAGCCAATACTGGAACCGGATTTTTTCCGGGGCCTTGTAATAGGCGGCGGCGATCCTGAAGCTGAAATTATTCTGGTCGTACCGGAATGTTTTCTGCCGGGCCGTGTCTATACGCTGGTTGAATAAAAGTACCTGTTCGATCACGGCCTGCGGAATGAACCCGCTCATCGATGGATTGGGGTCGAAACATACAATGCCTTTGTTGGTACCGATCCAGACCTTTCCATCCGGGCTTTTGGATATCGAATTGAGATTGGGCTGCTGTTCGCGGAAGCCCGATTCGGCGCCGAAATGCTGTACGGTATTTTTTTGCCGGTTGAATACATCGATGCCTTTTTTGTTGACGGCAATGATGTTGTCGTAATCATCCACGGCGATGGATGTGATCGTGATGTCGGCAAGCCCGTTCCGGGTATTGTAGCGAATGAACTTCTTTTCGTCGTATTCAAAAAGTCCGTCGTTGTATGTACTGATCCAGATATGCTGCCGGCTGTCTTCGGCCAGCGAATACGCGACCTTCGACGGAAAGAGATTATGCGCCAGGAAATTGATGAACACGCCTTTGTCGAGCATGGTTACACCGGCTCCATCGGTGGCAAACCATACCCGGTTCCTTTTGTCGATGAGGATGGCATATACATAGTCGCTGCCCAGCCCGTCTTTCTTTGAATAGTTCGTAAAACCGATCGGTTCGTTGAGGTCGTAATTATTCTCTTTCAGATCGAAGCGGGCAACCCCGTTGAGGGTGGATATCCATACCTGGTTGTCTTTGCCGGCGATGCTGAGCACATTGCCATAATAGGCGATCGGGTTCTCGGCGATCCGGCGCCACTTGCCGGTTATGGTATTGAGCCGGAACAACCCTTCACCCATGGTACCGATCCATAAAAAGCCGAACCGGTCTTTGTAGAGGCTTGTGATATCGATATGGTCATTGGGGGGTGTGATATCATAGCTGCGCAGGAATGCATTGCTGTCGGCCGACAGGTTCCCGCTGAACAAACCAAGGTCGGGTGTGAACCAGAGTTTTTGTTCATCATCCGAGAGGATGGAATGCACATTGGTTATTTGCGTGTTGCGGACCGAGTACCAGTAGCGGAGGTAATCGCCGGTAAAACTGGTAAGCTGACCTTCGGAGCAGGCCCAGATATTTCCTTCATTATCGTATTGCAGGTCGGTCACCCGGCCCGAGTCGACGGGAGAAAGCAGGTTGTTGGCATGAAGGTTACCGGATTGTTTGTTGAAGACGATAATTCCCTTTCCGTCGGTGGCGATGTAAATATGGTCTTTGCTTTCGATGATATCATTCACCTGCCCGTACCGCCAGTTTTGTTTATAGCTGGTATCCGCCACCGCTTCCTTTGCCAGATCAAAAAGCAATATCCCTTTCGATTGCATGCCAACAAGCAGCCTGTTTTTCTGGCGGGCCGGGTTCAGTACGGTGACGATATTGTCGGACAAACCATCCCGTGTGGTGATGAACCGGATATCCTTTTTACCCTTGTCGAAACGGATAAAGGATATTCCCCTGTCGGTGCCGGCAACAACCTGGTTATCTTCAGCTATGTACAGGCAGTTCACGTTGTCGTCGCTCAGTCCATCTTTCCTGCTGATGTTGTAAAGTCTTTCTCCGGTGTAGCAATACAAACCTTCGCCCGCTGTGGCAAACCATACTCTGCCCCGGGCGTCTTCACCGATCGCGTTAATCGTTACCTGGGGAGAGCCTTCCGGTGGGGTGAAGGCGGTGGCTTCCTGGTTATGGAAGCGCAGGATGGTACCATTGCGGCAGCCGATCCAGATGACATGCTTCGTGTCTTCGAAAAGCGAAGCGATGTGCGTCTTTTGTTCCTTTACCGGTAAGGGTATCCGTTCCGGGTCTACGGCGTTGTATTTGAACAAACCTTCCGAGGTGCCGATCCACAGAAAACCGGAATGGTCTTTCAGCAGTACGGTTGATTTAAGGGTAAGATTGTCTTCTTCGATGGATACTTTTTTTGAATAGGGATACTGGGCTGCCAGGAAGCCGGATGACAGCAGGAGGATGAGGAAGGAAAGTAGGCGCTTCCTCATTGCCTGGTGAATTCAGCGTTTACAATAACGTTGATCTCGGCTGCCAGTTTCTCGTGCACGATCCGGGGGATCTTGATATCGTGTTCCGACAGCAGTACGGTAAAGATGCATACCAGTTTGATGGTGCCGTTTTTCACCACCAGGTCGCCCTGCAGCAGCCGTTCCTGCTCCACACCATGGATCACAAATTTTCCTTTCGCCCGTATGTTATAATTGCCATCCCGGGTGAAATCGTCTTCCTCAATGATGTGCCCCGTAAACGTTGCGTTGGCGTATTTATCGCTCTCCAGGTAATTCTCATTGAAATGTTCTTTCTGCAGCGGGCCATTGAATCCATCGAATGATTTAATGCTGACCGAAAAAGCGAAGGTTCTCTTCTCCGCGTCGATAATTCCTTTCAGATCGGATGAACTGGCCTTGATGAGTTCGAGCTTGGCATTGGAATGAAACACCACCTGGCTTTTCCGCACCACGTAAATAGCGCCCGGGTAGGGAGGGCTGTAAGATGTTGCGGCGAAAGCCAGCAGGATGAAAAAAAAGGCTCGCAGGTTCTTCATTTCATATACGGGATGGTATGTTAGGGTTAATATTAGCAGCCTTTTCCCGGCAATCGTGTAACTTTTGTTACACGGACTCTTTCTTTTTGCTTTATCTTCGTAACCTTGAAACGACTGTTCGCCATATTCAGTTTCGCTGTTATTGTATCAGCCACTACCGAATTGCACCAACTGTTCAAGGTTCCGGCGCTGATACAGCATTATTATGAGCATAAGGCCGAGAACACTGATATCTCGCTGGCAGACTTTATCGTTCTGCACTATTTCAGCAATGCCCCCCGGGATAAGGATTATGACCGGGATATGCAATTGCCCTTCAAAATGACCGACTGTCTTTCTTCATCGGCACTCACGGTTCCGCCGGTAATCTCCTATAGTGCCGAAAGACCTGACTTCTTTATCAAACGTTCTTATCCCGCAGTTAAAAACAACAGTATACTGCCGAGCCATTCCGCCAAAATCTGGCAACCTCCGAAAATGGCCTGATTCGTTTTTTCTTTTTTTATATTGGTGTCCGGGATGGCGCAGGCTGTTCCGGTAACGCCGTTTTTCAACAAAACGCACTAAGAAGCAAAAACCATGCTTAATAAGATCATTGGATTTTCGATCCGCAATAAACTCATTGTCGGTATCGCGGTACTGGCATTGGTGCTCGCCGGGATATACAATCTCAAAAAACTGCCCATCGACGCCGTGCCCGATATCACCAACAACCAGGTACTCGTGATCACCTCGTCGCCTTCATTGGGCGCAGCCGATATCGAAAGGCTCATCACCTTCCCGGTGGAACAAGCCACCATCAACATACCCGGTATCACCGAGCAGCGTTCCTTTTCACGCTTCGGCTTATCGATTGTCACCATCGTGTTTAACGACCATACCGATGTATACTGGGCACGCCAGCAGGTAAGCGAACGCCTGTTGCAGGTACAGAATGAAATACCCGCTTCATTGGGAACTCCCTTCATGGGCCCTGTAACCACCGGGCTCGGCGAGATATTCCAGTATGTGGTAAAACCCAGGCCTGGTTACGAAGGCAAGTACAACGCGATGGAACTTCGAACTATCCAGGACTGGATCATCCGCCGTCAACTCCTTACCACACCCGGTGTGGCGGATGTAAGCAGTTTTGGCGGCCAGTTAAAACAATACGAGATCGGGGTTAACTACGATAAACTCAAATCCTATAACCTGGCCATCTCCGACATATTCGGCGCATTGGAAAAGAACAACCAGAACACCGGGGGCGCCTATATCGAAAAAGGCCCGGCCGCTTTGTTCATCCGCAGCGAAGGATTGGTAAAGGCTATTGACGACATCAATAACATCATGGTCAGGCGGCTGCCGGATGGTACACCGGTATCGATCCGCGATGTAGCCGATGTAAAACTGGGTACGGCCACCCGGTACGGCGCCATGTGTTACAACGACAAAGGCGAAGTGGCCGGGGCCGTGGTGATGATGCTCAAGGGAGCGAACTCCTCCAAAGTGATCAACGATGTGAAGGATAAGATCGCAGCGATCGAAAAAGTACTCCCCGAAGGCGTTACCATCGAACCCTTCCTCGACCGCACCAAAATGGTAAACAACGCCATCAGCACCGTGGAAACAAACCTGCTCGAAGGCGCCCTGATCGTGGTATTCGTGCTGGTGCTCTTCCTGGGCAATGTGCGTGCAGGAATCCTCGTGGCATCGGTGATACCCTTGTCGATGTTCTTTGCCATCATCATGATGAACCTGTTCGGCGTAAGCGGTAACCTGATGAGTTTGGGCGCACTCGATTTCGGGCTTATCATCGATGGCGCGGTGATCATCGTAGAGGCGGTGATGCACCGGCTGCACCACAATAAACATTTCGCCGGCATAATGGCCATCGACCAGCGGCAGATGGACGAAGAGGTGAATCACTCGGCCGGCAAGATGATGAACGCGGCCGTGTTCGGGCAGATCATCATCCTCATTGTATACCTGCCCATACTAACGCTGCAGGGTATCGAAGGCAAGATGTTCAAGCCCATGGCGCAAACGGTTGCTTTCGCCATCGCCGGCGCCTTCCTGCTCTCGCTCACCTATATCCCGATGATGAGTTCCATCGTTCTCAGCAAGAAGGTTCGTTTTAAAAAGAACTGGTCCGATAAAATGATGGGCTGGCTCGAGAACATCTACAAACGCTCCCTGGTGGTCGCGTTGAAGATACCCGTACTGATGATCGCTTCCTCCGTTCTTATGTTCGGGATATCGGTTATCATATTGCTGAACATGGGCGGCGAATTCATTCCCAAGCTGGAAGAAGGTGATTTCGCGGTGGATACCCGGGTGCTTACCGGCAGCTCGTTGCCCACCACCATAAAAGCCACGCAGCAGGCGGCCCGTGTACTGCTCGAGAAATTTCCGGAAGTGCAGAAAGTGGTCACCAAGATCGGCAGTGGCGAAATACCTACCGATCCCATGCCCATCGAAGCATCCGACATGATGGTGGTATTGAAACCGAAAAAGGAGTGGACCTCGGCCAAAACATTTGATGCGCTCGCTGAAAAGATGAGTACGTCGCTCGAGGATATACCCGGCATCACGGCGGGTTTCCAGTTCCCGGTACAGATGCGTTTCAATGAGTTGATGACGGGCGGGAGGCAGGACGTGATCTGCAAGATATTCGGAGAAGACATCGACAGTTTATCGGTATACGCGGAAAAGATCGGCGCCATCGCCGCCTCTGTCGACGGAGCCAAGGACTTATATGTGGAAACAGTTACCGGTCTGCCGCAGATCGTGGTCAATTACAACCGGGCGGCGCTTACCCAATTCGGACTCTCCGTGGAAGATGTGAACAAAACCATCCAATCCGCCTTCGCGGGCGCTTCCAGCGGACAGGTATTCGAGAACGAACGGCGCTTCGACCTGGTGGTGCGGCTCAACAACCAGAGCCGGCAAGACCTGAAGGATGTGCAGAATCTTCTCATCGCCACGCCAACCGGCGAACAGATCCCCCTGCAGCAGGTGGCCGATGTACAGATAAAGGTTGGTCCGAACCAGATACAACGTGAGAATGCTCAGCGACGTATCACCGTTGGTTTCAATGTCCGCGGTAAGGATGTGCAAACGGTGGTGAAAGAACTGCAGGATAAGATCAGCGCCAACGTGAAATTGCCTCCGGCCTATTACATCACGTATGGAGGCCAGTTCGAGAACCTCGTTGCGGCAAAGAAAAGACTGAGCATCGCCGTACCGGTTTCCCTGCTGCTGATATTCCTGATGCTTTACTTCGCGTTCAACTCCATGAAGCAGGGTTTGCTGATCTTTTCTGCCATCCCGCTATCCGCTATCGGCGGCATCTTCGCCCTGTGGCTGCGGGGTATGCCCTTCAGTATCTCCGCGGGCATTGGTTTTATCGCGTTGTTCGGCGTAGCCGTATTGAACGGCATCGTATTGATCACCGAATTCAACCAGTTGAAAACAGCCGGTGTGCTGCAGGTTCGCGAACGGGTACTGAAAGGAACAAGAATCCGGCTGCGCCCGGTGCTGATGACTGCGGCCGTAGCTTCGCTGGGTTTTCTGCCGATGGCGTTGAGCAATGGGGCCGGCGCCGAAGTACAACGGCCATTGGCAACGGTGGTCATTGGCGGATTGATCACGGCGACCCTGCTCACGCTTCTTTTATTGCCCGTATTGTACACCCTTTCCGAAAAAGACGGCGGTTTGGCAAAACCGATCCGCAAACCCCGACTTCCCAAATTCAAAAAGAAAAACAACATGCGTTTCTTCCTATTACCTGTTTCCCTTGCGGCATCGATGGCCGCAGGCGCACAGCAGACCATAACACTGGAGGCAGCCCTCGATTCTGCCCTGAAACAAAATCCATCGGTGATGGCAGCGGCGCTCCGAACCCTGTCGGCAAAGAACGCCGAGGCTACGGCATATGAATTTGCGCCAACCTCGGTGATCGGGGAATATGGCAAGATCAACAGTGCACTGAACGATACCCGCTTCAGCGTTTCGCAGTCTTTCGCTTTCCCCGTGGTATACAAAAAGCAGAAAGCTTTTTTCCAGGCGCTGACGCAAACACACCTGTACAACGAATCGCTGGTAAAAACAGAATTGAAGAAACAGGTTACCGGCTTGTATTACCAGATGCTTATCCTGCAGGGCAGGAAGCAGTTGCTGATGCAGGCCGACAGTTTGTATGCAGCTTTCAACGACCGGCAGCAGCAACGTTTCAAAGCCGGCGATGCGAACATCCTCGAAAAAACATCGGCCGAAACACAACTCATGCAGGTGCGTAGCCAGCTTGCGTTGCTGGAGTCCGATTACCAATCCCTGCAGGTACAGTTCGGCGCCCTGCTGCATACCAGCACCCTGTACCAGCCCGTGAAAACAGGCATGCAGTTCATGCTGCCCAAAGACCCCGATGCTTCGATGGCAGCTTCGTTCCCTTCCCTGAAGATAAAAGCGCAGGAAAAGGAGGCGGCGAACCGGGAAATCGCATACTGGAAAACGAAGGACCTTCCGCAGTTCAGCATCGGCTATACCAACCAATCCTTTACGGGTATACAGAACATCAATGGCGTTGACAAAACCTATACGGGTTCCGATCGTTTTTCTTCGGCCATGCTTGGATTGAATATTCCTTTGTTCAACCGGGCCAACAAAGCCCGTATCGCGGCGGGCAGGTCGACCGTTTCGGCCCTGCAATCGGAATACGAGGCGCTGCTGAAGCAACAGGAAACGCATTTACAAACCCTGTTGCTGAAAAAGCAAAAGAATGAGCAACTGCTGAAGTACTATACGTCGTCGGCGTTGCCACAGGCGAAACTGATCGCCGATAATGCCAACCAGCAGTTTGCCAGCGGCGCCATCAGTTACCTCGACTGGATCATTCTGACCAACCAGGCAATCGGCATCCGTGCCGAATTCATCAATGCTGTCAGCGAATGGAACGCCACCGTGATTGAACTGAATGTTTACCTGAACAATTAAAAAAGCAACAATGAGAATTCATTATACGATCATCGCAGGCAGCCTGTTCCTTTTCTTGTCCTGCAAAGGAAAGCAGGAGGCCAAAACAGAAAGTGAAGCCGCCGCCGTCAATGAGAATACGGTAACGCTCACCGAGCAGCAAATGAAAAATGCCGGGATCCTTACCGGGCATCCCGTGGTGGAAACCATGAGCGGAACCATCAAGGTCAATGGCCTGGTGGATGTGCCGCCGCAGAATATGGTATCGATCAGTTTTCCTACCGGTGGATACCTTAAGTCGACGCACCTGTTACCGGGCATGCATGTGCGTAAAGGCGAGTCGATCGCCATCATGCAGGACCAGGCGCTGATCCAGTTGCAGCAGGATTACCTGGTGTCCCGTTCAAAACTTACCTACCTCGAAAAGGAATATGAGCGTCAGCGTTCCCTGAACGCGACAAAAGCCGCCAGCGATAAAGTATTCGAACAGGTGACCAACGAACTCCAGGTAGAAAAGGTTACCATGAACAGCCTGCGGGAAAAACTACTGATGATCGGCATCAATCCAACCGGGCTGAATGAGACCAATATCAGCCGCTCGGTAAGCATTCCTTCGCCGATCAACGGATACGTGGCATCGGTAAAAGTGAATATCGGCAAGTACGTGAACCCATCGGATGTTTTGTTCGAACTGATCAACCCCGAAGATATCCACATCGCCCTGAAAGTATTTGAAAAGAATGTGCCTTACCTGAAGGTGGGACAAAAAGTACGGGCGCACCTGGTGAATGACCCGGCCAAAATCTATATCGCCGAGATCATACTGATCAGCCGGAACATGGATGAGAACCGCAGTGCGCTGATCCATTGTCATTTTGAGAATGTGAACCACGACCTGTTGCCGGGCATGTTTCTCAATGCCGAGATTGAAACAAGCAACGCGACGGCCCTTACGGTGCCCGAAGAAGCGGTGGTGCGTTATGGAGATAAGCAATACGTTTTTGTGCAACGCACAACCCGCCAGTTTGAAATGACGGAGGTAAGTACCGGTAATACGAACAACGGCAAAACGGAGATCGTATCAGGATTGGGAGCGTTTGATAAGACGACCGTTGTTACCCGCAATGCCTATGCGCTGTTGATGAGCCTGAAGAATAAAGCGGAATAACGGGTTTCTGTTCCTTATCTCCGGGAGTTGACCAGGATCCGCTCGGTGAATAGATTGCTCCTGGTTTTGATCCGCACCCAGTATACGCCCGTTTGCAGGTGAGGCAGTTCGAGTGGTATGAATCCGGATACATTCGCGGTGTTTTTCCGGAAAACCTGTTTGCCGTCCGCTGCGCAGATCACCACCCATTCAACCGGTTCCTGTGCATAGAGATTGAGTTGATTGCCCGTAAGCGGAACAGGGTAGAGCAGAACGGACCTGGTCACCGGTTTGGTTACCTGCACGGTATCCGAATATGAAATCCTGCCATTCTTGTCGGTGATCTTGATCCGGTAATAGAGCCGGGAGAACAGGGATATGTTGTGGCGGAAACTGTAATTGTTGGCAGGCGGAATATTGATGGCGTTGATTCTTCCGGCAACCGTGTAATTGGTTCCATCATCGCCGAATTCGATCTCGAAGAAAGAAACATTCTGTTCATTGGCAGTTCGCCAGCTTATTTCGTTGTACCCGTTCAACGCGGTGGCTTTTAAGTCGAGCAGGGTTACGGGCAGTACGGTGCTGGTAATTACTTTGTACAATGAGCCATTGCGGGATAAGGCGTAGAGATCACTGTTCTCCGCCTCGCCAAACCCGGAAATGTTACCGGGTAAGCCGTTTTGCTGCGTGGTATTCCAGCCGCCGGCTCCATTGGATCTGATCAGCCAGGTCTTACCCGATACATAATCGGCGCAGATATAATAGCCAACCATCGCGGCGTATTCCGATCCGCGGTATACATGCCCGCCGGTGATGGAGAAACCGCCGGTAGCGCTGTTATGCGGGTATACAAAAATGGGAGCGGTATAGCTGCTTTGCGGCAGGCACCCGCTTGTGTTGTACGCGGCATTGCCTTCGTAACAGCGCCAGCCGTAATTGATACCGCCCGATGTGGCAAGCGTGCGGAAGTTCACTTCTTCCCAGGCGCCCTGGCCCACATCGGCGATCCACATATCGTTTGTCTCTTTATCAAAACTCCAGCGCCAGGGATTGCGAAGCCCCATGGCAAATATTTCATCACGCACCGAGGGGTTGGTTACATAGGGATTGTCGGCCGGGATGGTATAATAAGGGGGTGTGGTGAAATTGTCGACATTGATCCGGATCATCTTGCCGAGCAGTGAATTTCCGTTTTGCGAATTATTATCGGGATCGCCGCCACTGCCTCCGTCGCCGGTGGCGAAATAAAGATGGCCATCCGCCCCGAAATTCAGTTTGCCGCCGTTGTGGTTCGAGTAGGTGGGGTGCGGTATCGTGAGGATAACTACACCGGTACTTTCATCTGCCGCGTTCGGGTTGCCGGCCTGTGTTTGAAAACGCGTGATGCGCAGGTCGCCGGCCGTATTGGTGTAGTAAACAAAAAAATAGCGGTTGCTCTCATAGTTTGGATGAAATGCGATGCTCAGCAATCCCCGTTCGCCGCCCCCGGAAATGCTGTCGGGTATATCGAGGAAATTGCCCGGAAGCAATACGCCTCCCGAAACGATCTTCACCTGCCCGCCCTGTTGTACCACGAAAAGCCGGTTACTGCCGTCGCCGGCATTCACTACGTCTACCGGCGAACTGAGCCCGGTGGTAACAACGGGGCTGTAAACGAGTACAGGTACGGGTTGTGCAAAGATGCTGGCGGAAAATAAAAATGGTACTGCCGAAATCAACAGTACCATTCCAATTCGTTTAACCGTATTCAATGTGGGCATAGATACAGGTTTTGGTGGGGATGAACTTAACGCCGCTTTAACACAAATAGGGTGCCAGAGGAATTAGGTTTTTGGTTGATCCTGCTCCTTCCTGAAGCTTCGTTGCCGGCCACGGTCTTGCTTAAGAAAACGGAAATTGGCGAAAGGTAGGCCTTTGGGAAAACCAGCCATTGCGGCACTGTTGCTTTACTTGTACATAACTCGTACGGGCTACAGAATTGGGTCTCTGCCTCAACGTTGAACCCGGATCGCCACGTTAAAAAAATGTATCATATTTCATACGAGTATACACATTTCAACGTTAAAGCCTGGTAATACGCCGGCCAGGATTCAGCGACCGAAACAACTGCGTAAACAGCGAAGCACTGATTTCAGCCGTCTTGTACATTATCGTTAATTTTAGCACGACTAATCCCCGAGAAAATTTGAAGCTGACAAGGATATATGTATTCCTGCCTTTGTTGTTTGTGATGCATCTTGCCAGCGCACAGGTAAATCCGGCTTCCATTTCCAACCTGCATAAAAAAAGCTTTCCTGTCCAGGGGCCCATGATCAAACTGGATTCCCTGAGCCTTGTACCCGGTTCGGTACAGGTAGATGGGATATCCCCGCTTACCTATAAAATCGATGAGGTGAACGCGATTCTTACCTGGATCGAAAAGCCATCGGCCGGGGAGGTAACCATCTCGTACCGGGTATTCCCGTATAAACTGAACGCGGTAGTAAGGCATTTCAGTTACGACAGCATTAAGAACAATTTCCTGAGCAGCAAACCCTTTGTTTTCAAATACGGCGCTAAACAGAACAGTCCGTTTACCGATTTCGGCAACATCAAATCGGAGGGAAGTTTCGGGCGGGGTATTTCCTTTGGCAACAGCCAGGACGCGGTCGTAAGTTCGAGCCTGAACCTGCAGCTCAATGGATTCATTGCCGACAGTATGGAACTGACGGCGGCGATTACCGATAACAATATTCCCGTTCAGCCCGATGGCAATACCCAGGACCTGCGGGATTTCGACCGGATCTACCTGCAGGTGAAAAAGAAAGGCTGGCAGGCTAATTTCGGTGATATTGATATCCGGCAAGGCCGGAATTATTTTCTCAATTTCTACAAACGGCTACAGGGGGTGTCCTTCATCACCGATAATAAACTCACAAAGAATATCAACAATTCGTTTTTGCTGAGCGGCGCCATTGCCAAGGGTAAATTCACCCGTAATATCCTGGTGCCGCTGGAAGGAAACCAGGGTCCGTACCGGCTGAGCAGTCCTACCCAGGAATTGTATTTCGTGATCCTGGCCGGAACGGAACGGGTATTCATGGATGGCGAATTGCTGCAACGCGGCGAAGACCAGGATTATGTGATCAATTACAATACGGCTGAACTCACGTTTACACCGAAGCGGATGATCACCAAAGACAAACGCATACAGGTAGAGTTCGAATACGCCGACCGGAACTTCCTGAACTCGCAGATCTATGTGAACGATGAAGTGAATTTCAAGAACAAATTCTTCCTGAGTGTCGGGTTTTATAATAATGCCGACGCGAAGAATTCATCGATCAACCAGGTGCTTGATACCAGGCAGAAACAATACCTGGCGGATATCGGTGATGGCATCGATACCGCTTATTACGTGAACGCCGTACGGGATACATTCTCCGTGAATAAGATACTCTACAAAAAGATCGATACGGTGTATAACGGCACGATCCACGATTCCATCTTCGTGTATTCGAACAATCCCAACGATACCCTGTACAGTTTAAGTTTCACCTACCTGGGGCCCGGCAAGGGTAATTATGTGGCCCTGCCTTCGGTAGCCAACGGAAAAGTGTTTGGCTGGGTGTCGCCCGATGCCAACAATGCGAAACAGGGCGAATATGCCCCGGTGATGTTGCTCATCACACCCAAAAAGCTGCAGGTGGTAACCGTAGCCGGCGAATACCAGCTCTCGGCCAAAACAAAGATCAAGGCCGAAGTGGCCATGAGTAACTATGATGTGAACCTGTTTTCCCGGAAAGACAAGGGCAACGATAAGGGCTTTGCCGGAAAGTTTCAGTTCCAGTCGGACGATACCAAACTGAACATGCTCAACCGCAGCATGCTGTTGCAGACAAAACTGGGGTATGAATACGTACAGAACCGTTTCAAACCGATTGAGCGGTTACGTAATGTGGAGTTCCTGCGTGACTGGAGCCTGCCGTATGATATCGCCCCGGCTGATGAACACATTACCAATGCCGGTATCAAACTGGGCGATACAAAAGGAAATTTCATTCAGTACGATCTTACCAGTTATAACCGGACCGACAAATACAACGGCATCCGCCAGATGCTCAATACCTATAACAACCTGGGCGGATGGAAACTCAGCAGCCAGTTCAGCATCACCACCCAGAACAATCCCCTGCAGAAAGGTTCTTTTCTGCGCCCAACGATCGATCTGAACAAAGAACTTACCCGCTGGAAGAAGATGCAGGTGGGTTTCAAATACAGCAGTGAACACAATCGCCTGCGCAGCAAACTCACCGATACGCTTACCGCCTTCAGCTATGGCTTCAATATCTGGCAGGTCTATCTTCGGTCCGATCCGTCGAAACCCAATCGCTGGGGCGTATCCTATTTCACCCGGAACGACCTGTTGCCGGTGAAAACAAAATTCGCTAATGCCGACCGGAGCGATAACTACAATCTGTTCACCGAACTGCTGAAGAACGAAAAACACCAGTTCAGGCTTAACCTTACTTACCGCAGGCTGCATGTACAGGATACGACCATCAGCATACAGCGGGAAGACAAGAGCCTGCTGGGCCGGGCGGAGTATTATGTGAATGAGTGGAAGGGATTTCTTACCGGTAACCTGCTCTATGAACTGGGATCGGGGCAGGAGCAGAAGCGGGAGTACACGTACGTGGAAGTACCGGCCGGGCAGGGCGAATACACCTGGATCGATTATAACGGCAACGGCATACCCGAGCTGAATGAGTTTGAGCTGGCCTTATTCCCGGATCAGAAAAAATACATCCGGGTATTTACACCCAGTAACCAGTACGTGAAAGCGAACTACCTTCAGTTCAATTACAGTTTTTCGCTCAATCCCAAGGCCCTGATCAATCCAACCACCGCAACCGGTTTCAGGAAGATATTATCGAGGGTAAGCACCAGCTCGGCATTGCAGATCAGCAAGAAGGAGATATCGACCGGTAATTTCCTGCTGGATCCGTTCAGCAAGAAACTGGTCGACACGACGCTGATCACCCTTACTTCTTTTTTGTCGAACACATTTTATTTCAACCGGAGCAATATCAAGTGGGGCTTTGATGTTACGCACAGCATCAATACGGGTAAATCCCTGCTCAATTATGGATTCGAAAGCCGCAAGCTGCGCACCCTGGCAGGCAAGATCCGCTGGAACCTGGCCCGTAGTTTTGTGACCACCCTGGGTTACCGAAATATCCGCAACGAACTCAATACGATCGGTCCCAAATTCAATAACCGCAATTACATTGTGTTGCAGGATATCATCGAGCCAACGATCTCGTATGTATACAAAAGCAATTTCCGGTTGAATTTTTCGTACGCTTACGGCATGAAGCGCAATACCATCGACTCGATGGAGAAAGCCACCAACCATGTACTCACGGCCGATGTGCGCTATAATATTCTCAACAACAGTACCCTCAGCGCCCGCTTCTCGCTGAACCAGATCTCGTTTAAAGCGTACCCCGGTGCGAATAATACAACGGTGGGTTATATCCTGCTGGATGGTTTATTGCCGGGCAAGAACTATCTCTGGAACCTGGAGTTTACCAAACGGCTGGCGGGCAATATCGAGGTGAGTGTTCAGTACGATGGGCGCAAGCCGGGCGAATCGAGAACCGTACATATTGGCCGTGCATCCATCCGGGCCATCTTCTAAATAAAAAAGCATCCGCCGGATAGGGGATGCCCGCTGGTTGCAATCTATTATTATGGTCAGCTGAAGATGCCGCCTTTTTTAAGGCTGCGCACGCCCTCGCCGATCTTGAATCCATTGTTGTATACTTCGATCCTGTAATCGCCCGTTTCAAGTTTGTTGTTCTGTTTCAGGTCGATGCTGAGGGTCTGGCGCTGGCCCTGGGTATAGTTGATGTCGATCCGCTGGGTGAAGATCTTCTCCTTACCATCCCGGGTGTTGAACCTGCCCGATCCAAGGTTTTCTTCCGTTACCGGGTTGCCGTTGGGGGCGAACACGCATACATAAATATACTTGGTACCCGAGGTGGTGGTGCGGTTCTCATCGATGTCGAAACTGATGCGGAGTTTATCAACCCGCTTGGCCACGGTGGTGGTTTTTTCCTTACCGCTGCTTTTTTCGTTGATGCCCAGTATCGAGAAATTGGATGCGTGCAGGGTGGAAGCGATATCGATCACTTCGTCTTTTTCCCGGATCAGGGTACGGGCCGAGTCGAAGTCCTTCTGCACTTTGTCACGCTGCTGCATGACGGCGTTGCGCTCCTGCGTGAGTACGATCTTTTCTCCTTCCAGGGTTTCGATCTTGGTCTTGTAGGTATTGATATCGGTGTTGAGGGAGCCGATCAGTTGCCGGGCTTCGGCGAGTTCGGCTTCGGTGGCATTCACTTTTGAAAGCAGTTGCTGGATCTTGATCCGTTTCTGGGATATGTCGCGGTCCTGCCGGGTGATGATGCTGTCTTTTACATGAGCCATCTCGGCGCTGCTGGTTTTGATCATGTCATAGCGCATCGTGGCTTCTTCGAGTTCCTTTTGCAGCTGGTCACGCTGCGAGGTGGTGGTGGCAATCACCGTTTCCTTCTGCTGGATGGTTTCCTTGGTCTTGTTCTTATCCCAGATGATATAGGCCCAGGTTCCCAGCAAGGCCACTACGAGACCGATCATGAGGTAGTTCCGCCAGTTGCCGTTCTTTGGCGGCTGGGGCATTTCGGTCGTTTTTTCGGTTCCTGGAAAATTCTCAAAAGACATGGTCAGGGTTTTTCGTATTTAAATTTATTGTTTCTGCCCGTGAATCGCAAGCCTTGCATGCGAGGGATATGGATGTTTTCGGGCTATTTGCGCACGGGTCCAAAGGTACAGGCAGCCGGTAAAAACGGATTGGCGGCGGGAGTTATTGCTGTGTTAAAAACATTTCACCCGCCCGTATCGAACTTTTATCTTTGAGCCATGAGCGCCGAAAAAATCATCAGCGAATGGAAGAAAAAGAAGTTCAAGCCGGTTTACTGGCTGGAAGGGGAAGAGGATTATTACATCGACCGGGTGGTGGATCATGCCGAACATCATATTCTTGACGAGTCGCAGGCCGGTTTCAACCTCACGGTGTTCTATGGCCGCGATGCCGACTGGGCTTCGGTGGTGAATGCCTGCCGCCGTTATCCCATGTTCGCCGAATTCCAGGTGGTATTGCTGAAAGAGGCCCAGCAGATGAAGGATATTGATAAACTGGAAGGCTATATCGAGAATCCGTTGCCATCCACGCTTTTTGTGGTGGCCTACAAGGGCAAGAGCTACGACAAGCGCACGAAACTCTACAAACTGCTGAAATCAAACGCCGAGATATTCAGTTCGGAGAAGATACGGGACTATAAACTGGCCGAGTGGATCGGGGAACTGTTGCAGGCAAAGGGTTTTAAGATGAATTCGAAGGCCATCAGCCTGGTGGAGGAACATATCGGAAACGATCTCAGCCGCATCGCCAACGAGATCGACAAACTGGCGCTGAACCTGAAAGGACGAAAAGAGATCACCGAAGACGATATCGAACAGTACATTGGTATCAGCAAGGAATACAACGTGTTCGAACTCCAGGCAGCCATTGCCAAAAAAGACCTGGCGCGGGCCATTACAATCATCCAGTATTTTGAAGGCAATCCCAAGGCCGGGCCGATACAGATGGTTTTACCCGCCCTCTATGCCAGTTTCAGTAAAGTATATACCGTGTTCGGCATGAACGACCGGAGCGAAGCGGCCCTGAAACCGCATTTCTACTTCAATGCCGTGGCGGTGAAGAATGCCCTGGAAACGATCAACAATTATGGTTACGAAGGCATCGAACGGATATTGCTGCTCCTGCATCAATACAATCTAAAAGGGGTGGGTATCGATAATGCCGGAACTTCCGACGCTTCCTTGATGAAGGAAATGGTGGTGAAGATGATTGCCTGAAAGGGAAGGTTGATAGTTGATAGTTCATAGTTCATAGTTCATGGTTCATAGGTCATGGGATAATGGTTACAGAAACCATATATCCCGCATCCAGTATCCAGTATCCAGCATCCAGCCCCGCCTCACAACCACTTCAGACTGTCTTCCTTATCCCTGTGTAACTGCTCCTTTAATTCTTCCAGTCCGTTGAACTTTACTTCGCTGCGCAGGTATTTCTTTACATGCACCCGGATCTTTTTGCCGTAAATGCTTTGGTCGAAATCGAAAAGATTCACTTCGGTAACACGGGTACGGCCGTTGACGGTTGGGCGGAAACCGATGCTCATCATGCCCTTGTATTGTATGCCATCAACGGTTGCGTATACGGCGTAGATGCCGTCGCCCATCACGATCTTTTCGTCGTCGGTGCTTTTCAGGTTGGCTGTGGGGTAGCCGATCTCACGCCCGATCTTATCGCCATGAATCACTTCGCCTTCAAAGAAGAAGGTATAGCCCAGCAGCCTGTTCGCTTCGTCGGCATTGCTGTGCAGGATGGCGTTTCGGATATTGGTACTGCTTACCTTGATGCTATCAAGCAGGTGTTCGGGGATCTCCATCAGCCGGTAGCCGTATTGCGGCGCTTTTTCCTCCAGCAGGGAGTAATTTCCGCTTCGTTCACGTCCGAAACGATGATCGTACCCGATGATGATCGTATGCGGCCGGAAGCGGGCTACCAGGAAATCGCGGATGTATTCGTCGGCGGATTGGTTGGCAAAGTAGTCGGTAAAGGGCACGATCACCAGGTGATCGATACCTGTTTTCTCCAGCAATTCGATCCGTTCATCAAGCGTGTTGATCAGCCGCACACCCGTGATCACCGAAGAAACCACTTTGCGTGGATGCGGGTGAAAAGTAATGATGACCGATTCGCCCCCGGCCTCCGCCGCTGTTTGTTTGAGCCGTTCAATGATCTGGCGGTGGCCGGCATGAACCCCATCGAAGGTGCCGATGGTGATGACCGCATGGCGGAATACAGGCAGCCTGTTTATATCGCGGTGTATTTGCATATTGTACGAAGCCTGGCAGCAGGCAGGGTGCAAATGTAGTTGATAATTGAAAATGGATTATTCACGCAAGGCAATTAGTTTTGCGCCATGAGTTTGTATTCCAAGCGGGGCGTTTCGGCCCAGAAAGAAGAAGTACACGCAGCCGTACAGCACCTCGACCAGGGATTATTCCCCCACGCATTCTGCAAAATATATCCCGATTACCTGGGTGGCGATGACGCTTTCGTGAACATCATGCATGCGGATGGCGCCGGTACCAAAAGCATACTGGCCTACCTGTACTGGAAAGAGACCGGCGATATCAGTGTGTGGAAGGGCATTGCCCAGGACGCCGTGGTGATGAACCTCGACGACCTGCTCTGCGTGGGCGTATACGATAATATCGTGTTCAATTCCACGATCGACCGCAACAAACATCTTATTCCCGGCGACGTGTTGCAGCAGATCATCAGCGGTACGCAGGAGCTATTCGACCGGTTAAAGGATTTCGGGGTACATATTCATTACCTCGGCGGCGAAACAGCCGATGTGGGCGATGTGGTGCGCACGGTTGCCGTAAACGGCACCATGACCTGCCGCTGGCCGAAGAACAGGATCGTAAGCAATGAAGGGATCAGGTCAGGCGATGTGATCGTGGGCCTGGCGAGTTACGGACAGGCGACCTATGAATCATCTTACAATAGCGGTATCGGCAGTAACGGACTCACCAGTGCCCGCCATGATGTGCTTGGAAAATTTTACGCGGAGTACTTCAAAGAGAGCTACGATAATAATCTAAGCGATGATGTGGTATACATAGGTAAACACAAATTATCCGATCCACTACAACCTCAAACCACAAGCTCCAAACCTCAAACCATTGGCCAGCTCATTCTTTCACCCACCCGTACCTATGCCCCGGTGATGAAGCTGTTGCTTGAACAGCATTTCGATAAAATACACGGATTGATCCACTGCAGCGGGGGCGGACAAACAAAATGCATGAAATACCTGCCCGGAACATTCCGGATCATCAAGGATAATTTATTTGAAACTCCTGAGATATTCAGCATCATCCGGCAGAACAGCGGCAGCAGCGAGAAGGAAATGTACGAGGTGTTCAATATGGGTTGCCGGCTCGAGATCTATTGCGAACCGGCCGACGCGGCCATCATGATCGAAGCGGCCAATCAATTCGGCATTGCGGCGCAGGTGATCGGCAGGGTGGAGGCAAGCGATAAAAAAGAACTGGTCATCAAAACAGTTTCGGGCGAAATATACTATTGATCCGGTTGGGTCAGAAAGCACGGATCGGGGAGACAGATCCAGGGACCTGTCTCCCGACCTTGTTTGTTCATGGCTTTACTGTATTACTCCGATACCACAAAAGTGATCGGTTGCCGGTGGTAGGCGTTTACTTTCTTTCCATTCTGTATGGCCGGCTGCCAGCGTGGTGAATTCCGGATGATTTCGATGCAGTGGTTGGCCGTTTTCGTGTTCTTATAGTTTTCGGTTTGTATGTCGGTCAGTGTGCCGTCGGCACGAACGATAAAGCTGACCAGGATGCTGTATTTGCCCGGCTTCCAGCCTTCGCGGAGCGGAATGCCTGCGTCAAGATTTTTCATCAGGTATCTTTTCCATGCTTCGTCGCCACCGGTAAAGGAAGGGCTTATTTCCACCCTGCCAAAAATCATGTTATCCCTGTTTGTGATGTACAGTTTTTGTTCCTGTGCCAGCTTTAGCTTTTGTTGTTGGGTGGTTTGCAGTTTTGCCGACAGGGCCTTTGTTTCCAGCATTTTTCTTTTTTCCTCCTGCAGGAGGGTGGTTTGCGCCACGTAATTGGATTGATCGGTAACCAGTTTTTGCTTCAGGGTGGCGAGTTGCTGCTCGCTCATTTTTACCTCCAGTTGTTGCTTATAGGCTTCCTGCTGCAACTGCCAGTCGCTTTTAGCCAGCATGAGTTGGGCGCTGTCTACCTTGTATTTTACATCCATGTCGATGGGGATGTTGCCATTGGCGGGATCGGGGATCGTTTTGACCCGGAAGGTTTGTGATGAGAGTAATACCTTCCTGTCGTCCCGCACGGTGAGTACCTTGATGGTTGTTTCGCCTGGCGTCGTCACCCGGATTGTATACTTCCCCTTGCTGCCGCTGATCGATCCCTGGTCGATGTGCACGAGTAACTGATCGCTGGGTACGCCGGGAACGGCTACGGTGATCGGGTTATCGACGCCAATGTACAGTACATTCATTTTATCGACGGCGATGGCTACGGGTTGTTCCGTTGTTTCTTTCACTTCTTTAAGCGGGTACCCGACCACCACCACTTCATCGAGTGGCTCGGGTTTCAGGTTTACCTGTATCAGGGCGGTCTTTCCTTTTGTGTCTACATAATCTTTCAGCTTTTCGCCTTTCATGATGTTGATGGAGCTGATCTTCTCCGGTGGAATCTTGTTGAGTTCATCCTGCGTAACTTCTTTGCCCTCCACGCATATCAGGGCGGATGACAAGTTGCCTTTGATATCGATATTGGGGCCCACGAGTTTCAGCATGTCGTTCTTTTCATCCACGATCACTCCCTGGGCGGTAATGCAGGTAACTTCTTTCTGAGCGGCTTTGATCACACCGTATTTCCCTTTTTCGCCAAACAGGGCCCTGGCCTGTGCAGGAGCGTAGATGACGATGCTGCTGAACGTACGTCCGCTGTGTTCGAGGTATTCGTTGCCGGTGTTCCCGATCTCTTTGGAATCGATGATGACAAAGGCTTTGTGCTGAAATTCATCGCTGTGCAGGTAAGCCGAGTCGGCGTTTTTAACATTGATGAACATACCCGGAACCGGAATGGTGTCTTTTATCGCCACCGACCCGGTTGCCGGCATTTTGCTGAAGTCTTTTGCCACGGCCGGCCTGGTTTTGAATGCAAAGGCGGCGAATACGAGCAATGCAAGGGGAAGAACCATGATCCTGCCGAGATAATTCACTTTGGGATTATTGTTTTTCGTAAGCATAAGCAGCCGTCTTTTGATCGGTGAATAGAAGAAATTATTAGCGAGTTCGAACCGGTGACGGGGATAGGCGGCCTGCAGGATCATGGCGGCAAAGCTGGCCGTATCGCTGTCTTCAACGGCTTTCTGATCGGCAATGAATTCGTGGATCATGTGCAGTTCTTTGCGGTAAAGCCAGAAGAAAGGATTGCACCAGCATACCACGAGGATAAGGTTCATGAACAGTTTATCGTGGGTATGCCGTTCCCGTATGTGCGCCACTTCGTGTTTGAATATCTGGCGGCCGGTGGTGGTTTCAATATCAATGCTGTTGTTCCAGAAAATATACCGGAGGAACGAGAACGGTGTGCTGTTGTCTTCCGTATTCACGAAGGTCATTTCTTCCACCTGCCGGATGGGGTACTTCCTGAGCAGGGAGCGGATGAGCAGCAGGGTGCGGATCATCACCAGCAATAAGCCCATGCTGACCGCGGCATACAGAAGCGGGTAGAGGTCTTCGAACTGCCAGCTGCTTTTCGGGGAGGACACGACGAGGTTATTCAGGTAATCGTCTCCGGCCGAAACAACCTGTAAGGCCCGGATCACCTGGCTTTGCTGATCGGCGGGCTGCCAGAAGCCGATCTTAAGAAGTGGCAGCAGCAACGACAATACAATGGCCGACAGGAGATAGAACCGGTTGTACCGGTGAAAGATCTTATTGCGCAGGAAAACCCAGTAGTAACCAAACAAAATTCCTGAGCAAATGATCACTTTGAGCATATACCAGCAGAAGGCTAACATAAAACAGGTTTTGGGTGATTGGCTTATTTGTTTTTCTTCAGTTGTTTCAGCAGCATTTCCAGGTCTTCCACGCTGAGGTTATTTTCCTTTACCATAAACGACACGGCGTTACTGAACGATCCTTCGAAATATCCTTTAACGAGACTTTTCATGCTCGTTTTACTGTAAGCGTCTTTGCTGATCAGCGGGTAATACTGGTGCATGCGGCCAAACACATTGATGCCTACGAATTCTTTTTCGACCAGTATCTTCACGATGGTTGCCACGGTGTTGCTGTGTGGCTTGGGAGCGGGTAATTCGTCGATGATCTCCCGTAAAAATGCTTTTTCCAGTTTCCAGATTACCTGCATGATCTGCTCTTCGGCCCGGGTGAGTGTTTTCATGTTTGTGTTTTTAATTCTACCGTAAACATAAAACTAACATTTTAGTTTTACAACTATTTTTTTAGTTGTCCACAGTTTTTAACAAATGGTGAAGAAATTTAAGTTTGCTCCTGCGGGGGTATACGATAAATTTGCCAACTGCCGGAATCGCTGGCAACCAGTTCATTAATCAAACCAAAACCGTCCATGTCCCAATCGATTGTAGAATTAAAGCACGTAAACATATACCAGAGCAACAGCCTTATCCTGAGCGATGTCAATATCTCGGTAGACAAAGGCGAGTTCGTTTACCTGGTTGGCAAAACCGGCACCGGTAAAAGCAGCCTGCTTAAAACCATGTATGGCGATCTGCCGCTGACAGAAGGAGAGGGTTGGGTGGTTGGACACGACCTGCGCAAGCTGACCTGGAAAACCGTTCCGTTCCTGCGCCGCAACCTGGGCGTGGTGTTCCAGGATTTTCAATTGCTGACCGACCGTAACGTAAACGAGAACATGAAATTCGTACTGCGGGCCACCGGCTGGAAGGATGAAAAACTCATGAATGAAAAAATCGCGGATGTGCTGGAGAAAGTAGGGCTGAAAACAAAAGGTTTCAAAATGCCTTTTGAACTCAGCGGTGGCGAACAGCAGCGTATGGACATAGCCCGCGCTTTGTTGAATTCACCCCGGCTGATTCTTGCCGATGAACCGACCGGTAACCTCGATCCCGAAACCAGCGACGAGATCATGCAGTTGCTCTTTCACATCTGCCGCGATTACAATACCACCATCATTATGGCCACGCACGATTACCTGGTGATCAAAAAATTCCCGGCCCGGACGATCAAAACCGAGATGGGCAAAGTGTGGGATAACGCTACGATAGAAATGTGATCAAACGCTGCGCATTGACCTCATTGTTATACACTGTTTGCAGCAAGCCCTGGCGGCGGTGCGCTTCTTCTTCCGTAAAACCGGTTTCGTATAATTCCCGGATCTTTTGTTGAAAGGCCGTTGCCGAACCTGCCAGGTGACAGTAAGGCTCCAGTTCTGTACCCGCGATTGCGGCCTGGTTCACGAGGCAGAAACGGCCATTGAAAAGGGCATTGAGCAGTTTTAACTTTACACCTGTATTATTCAGCGAGGGGAGAATGTGGATATGCGCTTTGGCGATCATGTCCTGCATTTCTGAGTCGGAGGGATTGGCCACAATGCAGGTATTCGTGTTGGCATGGGCCATCCGCTGCAACCGTTCCGAAGGATCTTTCCCGGCAATCACAAACGGAATCGCAATTTTGCTGAACACTTCTTTCAGCAGCCAGGTGGCGGCTTCTTCGTTTTCATTGACAGCAAGGTTGCCATGGTAAAGGCAGTAAGATCCCTTTCCTTCCTTACCCATGGCAAACTGCCAGGGAAGAAAAACGGGCAGGTATTCAACCTGTGTGGCTCCGAATGCGGTCCGGTAAACCTGCTGATCCTGTTCGCTTACAGCCAAAAAAAGGGCTTTATCGGCCAGCGCATGTTCATACCTTTCCAGCAACCGGCTTTCGAAAAGGAAATACAATTTTCGGAACAGCTTGGGTTCGTATTTAGCCAACTGGCGGTAGTATTCGAATTCGGCGTTGTGAAGCCGAACGATCACTTTCCGGTTCCGCAGCGCCCCGTTGTGCAGCAGGTACGTGCAATGAATACCCTCCAGCAATACCGGGTGATCGTCTTTTCCGAGGTTGGCAAGCAGGGTTTCATCGCGGCGGCTGTTCACAATGAAGGGCAGGCGAAATGAAAAGCTGCCCATGTTCTTTTTACGTGTATAGTAATTAACCGAAACACAATACTTTGCCAGTTCCTCCTGTGGTGGTCTTCCCTGTGTATAGCAATGCAGGTGTATGCGGATGCCTTGTTTATGCAGCGCTTTGAGTTTACAGAAGAGATCAACCACGCCTCCATAATCGGCAGGCCAGGGAACATCATGGGTTACTATATGGAGGTGTTTTTCCGTCAATTCAATTGGTTGTAGAAGGCCAGCAGCTTTTTCTCTTCAGCCTGCCAGTTCAGCGTTTCCCGTGCGTGGAAACAGTTTTCTGCCAGGCGCTGGTGCAATGGCCCGTCGTGCAGCAGCCGGTTAATAGCGGCTGCGATGGTATCCACATCCAGCGTATCAATCAGCAAGGCCACTTCAAACTGTTCGTTGATGCGTTTGTACTCGGGGTAGTTCATGCTGATCTGGGGCAGGCCATTGTGTATATAATCGAAAAATTTGTTCGCTAACGAATAATACTGGTTCAGTCCTGTATTTTCCACCAGGTTCAGGCCGATATATGCCTGTCGTGTAACCGCATCCAGTTCCTCCGGTAACTTCTTTCCCTGTAAGAACACTTTGTTACCCAGATTGTTTTGGGCGATCAGTTTTTTTGTCTGTTCCATGAAATTCCCGTCGCCGTAAATATCCAGTCGTGCATCCACCTGCTTCATGGCGGGCACCAGGTATTCAAGCCCCCGGGCTTCATTTACAGCGCCCTGGTAAAGGATTATCTTCTGGCGGGTCGTATCCGGGTTCTGAACCTGTTTGAGCAGGGGAAGGTTTCGTATCAATGTATAGGATACCGAATACGTTTCGTTGAATGCATCCGCAATACCCTGGCTTACGGTATAGCCATGCCGGAACCGGGGCACAAACCGCCGCTCGATCCAATGCCAGATCCGGTAAACGCGGGGTCGGGATACCACTTCCTTCTGTTGTGAGAAATATTCATGGGCATCATATACCAGGGTCTTGCCGCGGATCTTGCCAACCAGCCATACAGGAAGCATGGTATCGAGGTCGATGCAGCAGAATATATCGGCTTTTTGAAAAAGCAGGAAGAAGAAAAGCCGGATGTTGAATTCGGCATAAAAGGCAAAGCCTTGCTGGAAAAAACAGGTTAGTCTGTGCTGGCGGTATGAAACGGATGAAAGCGGTGGAGAGCCCGGCCGTTTCACCCCTACCAGGGTAACCGGGTACCCGGCCGAAGCGAGGCTGCTGCAGATCCGGATCATGCGCTGATCGTATCCCAGGTCGTTCGTTACGGTGAAGAGTATCTTTTTCAAATTATCCGGGTGCTTGTTTGAGGTCTGGTCCTGAACAAATGCTTCATAATCAGCGGTGGTTGTTCCGGCCCGGGAAACCGTCAATATTGGGCAATATTCAAAAAAAATCCCTAATCAACCGCCTAAAAATCAATATTTCTCTGTACTTTTGCGCCGATTATAAAAAGAAATATAACAAAGACGTTATTAAAAAGACAACGATGCCTTATTTAACTATTCAAAAGAAAGCAGACATTTTCACTACGTTCGGTGGAAAAGCTACGAACACCGGCTCTATCGAAGGGCAGATCGCCTTATTGACTGAGCGCATCAATCACATCTCCGATCACCTCAAATCCAACAAGAAGGATTATTCTTCGCAGCGGGGTCTGATGAAAATGGTAGGACAGCGGAAACGTTTGCTCACCTACCTCAGCAAGCACGACCTGACCGGCTACAGGGCTCTGATCGAGAAATTAGGACTGCGTAAATAAACCTTTCAAGATTGTAATACGAATTAATTCCCAACTACGTTCAACCCGGTTGGGAATTATTCTTTTAACCACGATTTGCTCTTGCCTGCATCGCTACCCGCAAACGGGTCAACGCACAGCCTGAAGTAAAGCATAAACCATAACCATTACTATGTCATTTTTAAAACCGCAATCAGTAACTTTTGATATAGGTGGCGGCCGCATGGTCACCATCGAAACAGGAAAACTGGCACGCCAGGCCGATGGCGCCGTAACCGTACGCCAGGGTAACTGTATCATCCTCGCCACCGTAGTGGCAAACAAAGAACCGAAGGAAGGGCAGAGTTTCTTCCCGCTTTCGGTCGATTACCAGGAAAAATTCGCTTCAGCCGGTCGTGTGCCAGGTTCTTTCTTCAAACGTGAAGCAAGACTGAACGACTACGAGATTCTTACCAGCCGTTTGATCGACCGGGCCCTGCGTCCGCTGTTCCCGGAAGATTATTTCTGCGACGTGCAGGTATTGGTGACACTGATCTCATCCGATGATGAAGTGTTGCCCGATTCGCTGGCCTGTCTCGCTGCATCCGCTGCCCTGGCTGTTTCCGATATTCCCATCCAGGAGATCATTTCCGAAGTGCGTATCGGCCGCGTGAATGGCGAAATGATCATCAACCCGACACGTGCACAGTTGGAAGCCTCCGACTTCGAGTTCATCATCGCCGCTACCAACAAAAACATCATGATGGTGGAGGGAGAGGGCAAGGAATGCCAGGAAGAAGACCTGGTGAAAGCCCTCGAGATCGCCCACGATGCCATCCGCATCCAGGTAAAAGCGCAGGAAGAACTGCGTGCGCTCGCAGGCGTTACCGGAAAACGTGAATACACCAAGCCTTACCGCAACGAAGAACTCAACGAAAAGATCATCGCTTTTGCGAAAGATAAAATGCACGCCATTTCTGCTTCGGCTTCTGCCAAGCACGAAAGAGCCGCTGCTTTCGACGCGTTGAAAGAAGAACTGAAAGCCCACCTCGGCGAAGAACTGCCGGATGAGGACAAAGCGCTTATCGGTCATTATTTCGGGGAACTGCAATACTATGTGGTTCGGGATATGATCCTTAACGAACGGAAACGCCTCGATGGCCGCGGCACCGAAGACATCCGCCAACTGGCGATGGAAACCGATCTGCTGCCCACACCGCACGGTTCATCCTTGTTCACCCGTGGTGAAACCCAATCGCTTACAACCGTTACGTTGGGAACTCCCTTAGATGAGTTGCTGGTTGAAAGCGCCTTCCGCTCCGATTACAGCAAATTCATCCTGCACTATAATTTCCCGCCTTTCTCTACCGGTGAAGTGAAAATGATGCGTGGTGTAGGCCGCCGCGAAGTAGGTCACGGTAACCTGGCTCAGCGCTCCCTGAAGCAGATGATGCCGGGTAGCGATTACGCGTACACCGTTCGGGTGGTAAGCGATATCCTGGAAAGTAACGGTTCATCATCCATGGCAACGGTTTGCGCCGGTTCACTGGCACTGATGGACGCCGGCGTACCCATGAAAAAGCATGTAAGCGGCGTGGCAATGGGCCTGATTAAGAAAGACGATAAATACGCGATCCTGACCGATATCCTTGGCGACGAAGATCACCTCGGTGATATGGATTTCAAGGTGACCGGTACCCGTGATGGTATCTGCGGTGTTCAGATGGATATTAAGGTAGATGGCTTGAGCATGGACATCATGCGTGAGGCATTGGCCCAGGCCAAGAAAGGACGGATGCACATCCTCGACGCGATGTATGCCTGCGTGGAAGCGCCAAGGCCGGATGTGAAGCCGCATGCACCGCGTATGGTTAAGATCATGATCGATAAGGAATACATCGGCGCCGTGATCGGACCGGGCGGTAAAGTGATCCAGGAGATCCAGCGTGAAACAGGTACCACCATCAATATTGAAGAGATCGATAACCGCGGAGAAGTAAGCATCTTCTCCAAAGAAAAAGAAGGGCTCGATAAAGCCCTGGCCTGGATCAACGGGCTCGTGGCTGTTCCGGTTGTGGGCGAAACCTACGAAGGAACCGTGAAGAGCATCAAAGAATTCGGCGCCTTCGTGGAATTCCTGCCGAAGAAAGAAGGACTGCTGCATATCAGCGAGATCAGCTGGAAGCGCCTCGAGACCATGAATGGCGTGTTTAAAGAAGGCGATAAGGTAAAAGTGAAACTGCTGGACATCGATCCGAAGACCGGCAAATTCAAACTCAGCCGCAAAGTGCTTTTGCCAAAGCCGGAAGCGCAACCAAAACCTGAAGGTCAGCAAAGGCCGCAGGAAGGAAAAGCCTGATCCATCAACAACGAATACGAACCGGCAGTCTGATAAAGCTGCCGGTTATTTTTTCAACCCATACCATGCAGAAAGAATATATCCAGGTACATTTTACCAACAGTGATGCCCAAACAAATGAATTGATCATCGCCCTGCTCAGTAATACAGGCTTCAGCGGTTTTGAAGAAACGGAGGGAGGGCTCAAGGCTTTTGCCGAGGCTTCTGCCTTCGAGCAGGACCTGTTGGACAAAACGATCGGCCCCCTGCAGGTTTCCTACGAACTGTCGACCGTACAGGAAGAAAACTGGAATGCCGCCTGGGAAAAAAGCTTTGAGCCCATTGTCGTTGACGATTTCTGCGCCATCAGGGCCTCTTTTCATGCGCCGGTACCGGGTGTGGAGCATGATATTGTTATCACGCCGAAGATGAGTTTCGGAACCGGCCACCATGCTACCACGTATATGATGATCGGCCAGATGCGGTCATTGGAGTTTGCAGGCAGAACAGTAGTTGATTTTGGTACCGGAACGGCTGTGCTGGCAATACTGGCGGAGAAAATGGGTGCAAGCCATATCGACGCGATCGACAACGACGATTGGAGTATTGAAAATGCCGGGGAGAACCTGGCCGCCAATGATTGCAAAAGGGTAGCGGTGTTGAAAGGTGAAACACTGCCCCGGGGAAAAAAGTATGATGTGGTTCTCGCCAATATCAATCTTAATGTGATTGCTGCCAATTTTGAAGCGATCCTTACCGCCGCTAAGCCCGGCGCTGATATCCTTTTGAGTGGCTTCCTGTTGCAAGACGAAGCAACTCTTTTGGCATTGGCAGGCACCCAGGGGCTAACACACATAGATACCCGGCAAAAAGGCGAATGGATCTGCCTGAAGTTTAAGTTAAACTGATTTTAGTACCATATCTAAATTGTTGACAAATAGGTAATTTGACAGCTTTTTCACATTTTACGGTCATTTCGGGTAAATATCCGCTACCCGGCAATCGATTTAATGTTAACTTTGTGATCTCAACTCAAGCTTAGGAAACGAATGAAGGAACTGCTTCTCATTGTATTGGCCTACCTGATAGGTTCTATTCCCACCGCTCTGATCGTCAGTAAAAAATTCTTCGGGATCGACATTCGCGATTACGGCAGCGGCAACATGGGCGCTACCAATACCTTCCGGGTACTGGGATCCAAATACGGTACCCTCGTAATGGTCATTGATATTCTCAAGGGACTGGTTGCCGCAAGTCTTTACGGCTTTATTCCTTTTTACCTGCACAATGAACTGGAAAGAACCAACTTTATGATCGGGCTGGGATTGGCTGCCATGCTGGGCCATATATTTCCCTTATTCGCCGGCTTTAAAGGCGGGAAAGGGGTTGCCACCCTCTTCGGGATGATCCTGGCAGTTCAACCGGTGATTGCTGTAAGCTGTACCGGTGTTTTCCTGCTGGTATTATATCTTACCCGGTACGTGTCACTCAGTTCTATTCTGGCTGCCGTTGCCTTACCCATTTGCGTGTTGTGGATATGGAACGAGCATGAGATACTTTACCGTGCATTCGCACTGGTGGTTGCCGGTATGGTCGTTTTCACGCATCAGAAAAATATCGGACGGATACTGCGTGGCGTAGAGAGCCGCATTCCGATACTCAAACACCGCGATCGCCGGAAGGCCCGCCGCCGTCACGACCAGTAACTGCTGATACAAGATTCCCTGTATTATTTTGTACTTTTAGCATGTGCCATCCTTGGTATGGCAATTGTTATTACGCACCCCCAAAAAAGACTTTATATGAAAAGAATCCTGTCGACCGTCATTGCTTTATCCCTCTTTACAGCATGCAGCACCAACTCGGTAACCGGGCGAAAGCAGCTTAAATTGTTTCCCGAAGAAACCCTTCAGCAACAGGCAATAACAGAATACCGTTCTTTCCTTTCTCAGAATAAAGTACTCAGCAGTAATGTGAACAAAGACGCAGAAATGGTGAACCGGGTAGGGAACCGCATCGCCAAAGCCATCACCGATTATTATACGCAAAAAGGATTGGCAAGTGAACTCAATGGATACAAATGGGAATTCAACCTGGTTGAATCCAAAGAAGTGAATGCCTGGTGCATGCCCGGCGGCAAGGTAGTGGTGTATACGGGTTTACTGGGAATCACGCAGAACGAAGCGGCGCTGGCCGTGGTGATGGGGCACGAGATCACACACGCCATCGCCCATCATGGCAACGAACGCATCAGCCAGGTAGCGCTCGCACAAGGGCTCGAGATTGCCGGTAACATATTCACTTCCGGAAACCAGAAGGCCAACAATATTTTCAATAACGTATTTGCTCCTACGGCACAGATCGGCGTGCTGCTTCCCAATTCCCGCAACCAGGAATACGAAGCGGATCATTTCGGACTCAACTTCGCTGCGATGGCAGGCTATAATCCCCGTGAAGCGGTTCCTTTCTGGCAACGGATGGCCGCTGCTTCCGGAAGCGGAAAACCACCTGAGTTCCTGTCGACACACCCTTCCGATGAAAATCGAATTGCCAAGCTGCAAAGCTATATGGATGAGGCGCTTAGCTATTATAAGCCGGTAGGTAAGTAAGATAATTAGCACTCGATGAACTCCCTGGAACAGGGAGTTTTTTTTGCATAAAACTTTTATCTACCAGCGATATTTGCTACCTTTGCCATTCGCTAACCCTGTAGCAGCAAGCCCTTCACGAGGCTTACATGATCGAATGTTGAAACGTTTTTTAACCATTAACTGCAACTGAATTATGTCTTCTCTATCATTACTGGAAAAATTGCAATTAAAAGACGAAAAGAACCTCCTCATCCAGGGACTGCCTTCCTCCATCGAAAAGCAATTCATCAAATTGTCTTTCGCCAAGAATGTAACACCCCTGCTGAAGAAAAGAAGGATCGATTTCGCTCTTGTTTTTGCGGTTAGCCAGCGTCAGCTGATGGATATTTTAAAAGACGTGGTTCCCTGCCTGCAGGAAGAGGCTAAACTCTGGATCGCCTATCCCAAACCAACCTCCAAGATCGCCAGTGATCTTTCCCGCGACAAAAACTGGGATTTCGTGTGCGAACATTGCCTGGAAGCCGTGGACATAGTGACGCTCGACAACGTATGGAGCGCCGCCCGCTTCGAAAGAGGCCTGATGGAAGCCGGTGTACGCCGTTCAGTCTTCTCGGCCGACCTGTTGCAAATGCAAATGGCCTGATAACAAATTATCCAAACAGTTCATAGAAGAAGGGAAAGCATCTTGCTTTCCCTTTCTTATATTGCCACTTAATGAACGAACGTAAAAAACACATCGTAGTACTATCGGGCGCCGGAATCAGCGCCGAAAGCGGGTTAAAGACCTTCCGCGACAGCGATGGCCTCTGGATGGGGTACGATGTATATGAAGTGGCTTCTCCGCAAGGCTGGCAAAAGAATCCCCAACTGGTACTCGATTTTTACAATGCCCGGCGAAGGGATGTGTCCGCGGCATCGCCCAATGCGGCCCATACCGGACTTGCCGAACTGGAAAAGGATTTTGAGGTAACCATCATCACCCAGAACATCGACGACCTGCACGAACGCGGGGGTTCATCCCGGGTGCTTCACCTGCATGGCGAGATTTTCAAGATGCGGAGCGTGGCGGATGAAGATACGCAGGTTGAGATCCGGGGCGATATCATGCTGGGAGATAGGGCGGATGACGGGCATCAATTAAGGCCCCATATCGTTTGGTTCGGCGAAGCCGTGCCGATGATGGAACGGGCTGCTGCTATTGTGCAGAACTGCGATTATTTTGTGGTGATCGGAACTTCCCTGCAGGTATACCCGGCAGCCTCCCTGCTGTATTATACCCAGGCAGATGTACCCAAATTCATTATCGACAAAAAGATACCAGCTACAGAACGGCAGCCCAACCTTACCCGGATCGAAATGCCGGCAACAGAAGGTGTGAAGGAGTTGAAACGGATATTGAGCAAGGAACTGGGAATATGACCGGGGGATAAATGTAGACCCTTCAAGCCCGCCTTACGAAACTGTTTCAATAAACTGTATTCCATTTGCTTCCAATTCCCGTAGTACGGGTTCGTAGATATCTTTCACCGTGGGAATATGCAGGCCACGCAATTTTATTTCATCCGTCAAAATGAGTTTGGCAGCAATGCCCAGGGGAAGTCCTACCGTTTTGGCCATGGCTGTACGCATACTGTCTTCTCCTTTTACCACCAGGCAGCTTTTCAGGCTATGATTACGGGAATCCAGGCTGTAACCGAATTCGTGGAGCATTACAATCATGTCCTTGTCCGCCGGCATCATCTTCAGTTTCGATTCGACGAGGTATTGCAGGATATCGGCCGAGTTCCTGGCCGTGCCGGGAACAGGTGTTTCTTCAAATAAGCCCAGGTATTCCAGCATGCCTTTATTCCCCTGGTTCACGAAGGGCAGTATGGGTTCCGACCAGCGGGCAAAGGTCAATCCTGCCGGGTCGAGTGTAATAGCATCATTCGTTAATCCCGCATGCACGATGGCATTCCAGCCCTTGAAGAAATTAACATGCCGAAGGGTGGTTCGTATGAAAGTGGCGGCATCGGGTAATTTGTAGGTGGGAATATAACCCAGCGAATCGCGGTTGGGGTAGAAGGCCAGGTTGTTCAAACCATCAAAAGCGATCTGGTTGGATACATCGAAGAGATGTTCATAGCTAACCGTTTTGGTTTCATTATTCTCTTTATACACAGCGCCTGATTGTCCGGCCAGAACGATATTTCTCGGATTCCAGCTGATCTTATAGTGCCAGGGATTGTCATCGCTTTCCGGCGCCACCAGTCCGCCGCAATGGCTTTTGAAACTGAGGATCGTGCCGCCCCTGGCCTTGATGGAATCGATAAGCTGCATGGCGCTCATGTGATCGATCCCCGGATCGAGGCCCATTTCACAGAGAAAGAGCAGTTTTTTATCGTTGATCTCATCCCGCAGGCTCCTGATCTTGTCATCAAGGTAAGAAGCCGTAAGCAGGTGCTTGCGGTATTCCACGCAATCTTTGGCGATGAGAAAATGCAGGGCAGGAGGCATCATCGAAATGACCACATGCGCCCGTTGAATAAGGTCGCTTCTTTGTGCCTCGTTGGTTACATCCAGTTGAACGGCTTCCGCAAAAGGGGAGTTGTTGGTTTTGGACAGGATGAGGTCGCGGTTCGAGTCGGCAATGATGAATTTCCAGTTGTTGGCACCGGCTTCCCGGATGAGATAATCGATCAGAACAGTGGCCGATTTGCCGGCGCCGATGAGGACAATCGTTTTCAAGAAGATGAAATTTGGCGCAAGTTAACTCCAATAATCTGAAGATTTTTGGATTTGAAAATTTGCTGATTTTTTGAATTTCCAGGTACCTGTTCATCTCCCGATCTCCTATTAATAACATCCCTAAATTGATATTCACAATACCGCCTAAAATGTGCGAAAATAGGCTTTAAAAACACCCTTTTTTGCCGGGTAAAAAGGGGGCTTTTCGGTATCTTCGCAGCCTATCTTTTTTTATGGAAAATACGGAACAGTTACACGAAGAAAATCCGAATAACCGGGGCAAGATCATCCCGGTAAATATCGAGGAGCAAATGAAAACTTCCTACATCGATTACTCGATGAGTGTGATCGTAGGACGGGCCCTGCCCGACGTTCGCGACGGCCTCAAACCCGTGCATCGCCGCTGCCTGTTCGGCATGAACGAAATGGGCAATAACAGCAACAAGCCGTACAAGAAATCCGCCCGTATCGTGGGGGATGTGATGGGACGTTATCATCCGCATGGCGACTCGGCCATTTATGATACCATCGTACGCATGGCCCAGGAATGGAACATGCGTTATAAACTGGTCGACGGGCAAGGTAACTTCGGCAGCCAGGGTGGCGACCCGCCAGCTGCCATGCGTTATACCGAGATACGCTTACAGAAACTGGCGGAAGCAATGGTGGAGGATATCGAGAAAGATACGGTCGATTTCCAATTGAATTTCGACGACAGTATGCAGGAGCCTACCGTATTGCCTACCCGCATTCCTCAATTGCTGGTGAACGGCAGCAGCGGTATCGCAGTAGGCATGGCCACCAACATGATGCCGCATAACCTCAGCGAGGTGATCGATGCCTGCATCGCGTATATCGATGACAACAGTATTTCCATCGAAGACCTGATCAAACACGTTAAAGGACCCGATTTTCCAACCGGGGGTATTATTTATGGTTTTGAAGGCGTTCGTACAGCGATGCATACCGGCAGGGGCCGTGTCGTGCTGCGTGGTAAGGTGAATGTAGAAACAGGACCTGGCGGCCGGGAAAAACTCGTGATCTATGAAGTGCCTTACCAGGTGAATATCGACAACCTCGCTGCCAAGATCGGTGAGATCAGCGCTGAGAAGATCGTAGAAGGTATTTCCAATGTAAACGACGAAAGCAATAATAAAGAGGGTACCCGTATCGTGGTGGAACTGAAACGGGATGCCGTTGCGCAGGTGGTGATCAACCAGCTTTACAAGCATACCGAACTGCAAACTTCATACGGTATCAACAATGTAGCGATCGTACGCGGGCGCCCGCAAACACTGAACCTGCGGGACCTGGTCAAGGAATTTGTCGACTTCCGCCACGAAGTGGTGGTACGTCGTACCAAATACGAATTAAGAAAGGCAGAGGAGCGTGCGCACATCCTCGAAGGGTATATCATCGCCCTCAATAACCTGGATGCGGTGATCGCCCTGATCCGTAATTCAGCCACCCCGGCCATCGCCCAGGAAGGATTGATGACCGAGTTCGGTATGAGTGAAATACAGTCCAAGGCCGTGCTGGAACTGCGCCTGCAGCGCCTTACAGGCATGGAGATCGAAAAGATCCGCGAGGAACACGCCGAGATCATGAAACTGATCGAACACCTGAAAGAGATACTCGCCAACGAAAGCCTGCGCTTCGAGATCATTAAAAATGAACTGACTGAAGTAAAAGACAGGTTTGGCGACGAACGCCGTACCGAGATCACGTATCTCGACGACGAGATCAAGATGATCGACCTGATCGAAGAGGAAGATGTGGTGGTTACCATTTCGCACCTGGGCTATATCAAGCGTACATCCGCCACCGAATACCGCCAGCAACGCCGTGGCGGCCGCGGCGCCCGGGGCAGCAGCACCCGCCAGGAAGACTATATCGAACACCTGTTCGTGGCTTCCACGCATCACACGCTTTTGTTCTTCACGGAAAAAGGCCGTTGCTACTGGCTGCCGGTATATCATATTCCCGAAGGAGATAAAACCAGTAAAGGTCGTGCGATCCAGAACCTTGTCCAGATTCCACCCGATGATTCTGTTCGGGCCATTATCGATATCAAAAACTTCGAAGACAAGGACTATGTGAACAGTCATTACATCGTGCTCTGTACCAAACAGGGACTTATCAAGAAAACCGACCTGGAAGATTTCAGCCGGCCCCGCCAGACCGGCATCAACGCCATTAATATTCTCGAAGGCGACCAATTGCTGGCAGCCCGTCTTACCGACGGCAATAGCGAGATCATGATGGCGGTGAAAAGTGGCCGTGCTATCCGCTTCCCCGAAGAAAAAGTACGCAGTACCGGCCGTGGCGGACAAGGAGTGGCGGGCATTGAAGTAGATGACGTTAATGATGAAGTGGTTGGACTGGCCTGTGTAAACCGGGAAGATAAGACCCGGACGATCCTCGTGGTGAGTGAGAAAGGATTTGGCAAGCGTACGGCGGTGGAGGAATACCGCATTACCAACCGTGGTGGCAAGGGCGTAAAGACGATTAACGTTACCGATAAAACAGGCAGCCTGGTAGGTTTGCTGGATGTGACTGAAAAAGAAGACCTGATGATCACCTGCGAATCGGGGGTAACCATCCGGATGCCGGTGACCCAGATCAGCGAGCAAGGCAGGGCTACCCAGGGTGTAAAGCTGATCCGGGTGGATGAAGGCGATGCCATTGCAGCCATTACCAACCTCGAGCACGAAGACGAAGAGAATGGTAACGGGCATGCTGAAAATGGAGGAGAACCTGCTGCGGGTGAATCTCCTGAGTCAGCTGAAAGCTAAGCGTTACAATATGTTGGTTAGAATAAAAACCCCGGTATATCCGGGGTTCTTTTTTGCTCCTTGCTGGCAATTAGCCCTTGCGAATCACCCTATACAAAACAATGCCGGAACGATGATAACTCTACATTATGTCTAAGTAAGTTGGGGTATGTGAAGCGAGGGTTGTATGTTTTTCCACAACCCGAAGCGAAGAAAGCGGGGTATTAGCCAATTGGCAATACCGTGTGCTTATTTAACATAAAGGTTAGTTATCATCTTCAGGATTTGCCTTCATTTGCCTTGTTGCGATTTTTCTGTGTATCCATTACAGCGAATGAAAAATCGCAACAAGGCAAATGCTCTTTGGCGTAGCCAATAACAGACAGAACAAATCCTGAACGGTTATAACTCTACGTTATGTTAACGTAAGTTGGGTTTGTGAAGTGAAGGGTTGTAAGTTCTCAGGTACAACCCGAACGGGATGGCGTTCTGAATGTATTAAATAAATGCTCACGGAGTGGGAATCTGAAAGATTCCATATCTTCGAGTAAATAAAAAAGGGGAGCGGTCACTCCCCGAAATCTTTTTATTCGGTCTTTCTTGATTTAATCTTTCGGTACAAAAATACCGAACATGGGATTAATATCAAAATTATTAAGATGGCTATCCATAGGCCGGTTTGCCGGTCAGGCGGAAAGAAATACCAAAGCCAATCATGCTCCCAATAAAGTTTCGTCAAACTATAAGCTGCCTGAAAAAGAGTGCCGGCGGCGACGAGAATTGTTAACCAAAGGTTCCACTTTTGGACTTCCTTGGTTGTCTTCTCCAAATTTTCCACCCGAATACTTTCGGCGTTCCTCTGATTCTCCAATTCTTGGTAACCGCCGTCGTACTTAATAAAGTATGCCCCATTGAATGTGATTGCAAACAATCGTGTATTCCCAGGCCCAAACTTTTCTTCCATTACATATTTATCTTCTACAAGTTTTTGAAGAATAAAGAAAAGTTCTGCCGTAAAATCGTAGTCCTCTGATTTTAAATTAGGATACTTCTCCTGCAATTGTTGAGAAATATCTCTATGTGAAATTGCAAAAGGTTGTGGGTATTTCTCTGCCAAGTGGGAAAGAACCATGTCCAATTTCTGTATCTCATTCAACATCCCACCAATCTACTACATAATCTTCGCTCCGTGGTGGCGCAGGCTTATTTAATTCATTCAGAATGAGGTGCTTACTTAACATAATGTTAATTATAAAATAGAAATATAGTCCTGAATAATTTAGGTTACGATATCAATTAAAACTCTTTTTGAGGAAATAGATCGCCTGTGTGGTTGTACCGGTGCGGTTTTCAGGGAATTAGCCAAAAATGGCCGGTTGGTGTTTAATGAAATTTTAATTTCCGGCACAGGGTTTGAAAAAAGTGCGAACCCATTAATTCTCCCGATCCGTACCCAAGGGAAATCGACTTTAGCCGTAAACAATGTTGCATTTTATCCAAGTATCAATTTAATACCATCCAGGTGTTTGTGCCTGGTTATCTATGTCGTGTCTAGTACCGGTTTAATCGCCGATTTTCCTTTGAAACCAATCCCCCGGAATATTCCTGTTCCGGGGATTTTTTTCTTGTACGCTGCATACCATTAAAAAACCGGCCAGACCAATCAGGTCCAAGCCGGTTAAAATATACCTCGAAACCAAGATTTATTTGCGGTTGATCAGAACGGGCTGCTCCATTTCTTATCTGTATATACATTATTGCCTGCCAACGTGCGCAGGAAGGCTGCCAATGCATTCATTTCGGCGCCTGTAAAGTGCAGTTGCTGCCCGAAACCATTGGGCCGCAGTTTGGGGTCCAGGTTGGTATTTCCCGGAGCCAGGTTGATCGTATTGTAATGTCCAATGGCATTTTGTAATGTTCCCAGGTTGCCAGTATGCATGAACGGTCCGTTGGGCTGGCCAGCGCTGTTCACCAGGTCTCGCAGGCTTGGCGCACGGGTTACGGTAATGTCGATTCCCCCGGTGCCGCTGATGCGGCCGATGATCCCGTTATTTCCCGACACGGGTACAATATCGAATTCGGGTGCGGCATGGCATCCGGCGCATCCGGCGCCTCCGCCAATCCGGTTTCCGGTAGCGTCAAATACAGGCGGCGCTGTAAAGAGTTGTTTTCCCTGGTTTTCTTCCGGGGTGAAATTCGGGAACGGCGCATTGTCATTCGGAGCCACAGCCCTTCCTGCATCGTATTTACTGTCGAACGACTGTATGCTCCGAACAAAGGAAGCCAGGCATTCCTGGAGCCTTGCTTCGGTTACGGAAATATCTCCATACACAAACTTGAAAAGTTCATTGTAATAGTTGATCCCTTGCAATTTGGTGAGCAGGTTTGCCAGTGCCGGACGGCCGCTTTGTCCGCTGAAACCCATCTCCGCATGATCCTGTATCGGCATGGTGGTTTGTATTTCAAGTGTAGCGGCACGTTCATCCCAGAAAAAACGGGGCTCAGTGGCAAAGCGTGTATTGATCAGGCGCATGGAGTGCCTGGCCGTTGTGCCACCCTGCACGCCCTTACTGGCAACAGCGGTATCGCTGAAGGCGAATTGCTGTTTATGGCAGCTGGCACAGGCGATGCTGTTGTCGATGCTCAGGTTTTTATCGTAGAACAATACCCGCCCCAACGTAGCCTTGGCATTGGAAATAACCACGCCACCGGCATTATCCCGGGTGATATAAGCCGGTTTTCCCTGGTTGCCGTAGTTGGCTAAGTTATTCGGGTCGATGTTGGTACCAAAAGTGGCTTTAATGGCCGCATACGGATCAACCGGCGTGGGTGTTACCGTTGTATCACCGCTTTTGGAACAGTACTGGAACAGGAAAGCACTTGCTACAAGGCAGCTGATTACGATCGTTTTTCGTACATGCATAAAATTGGTCAAGGGTTTTATTAAAGAGTATGATTCTTTTGATTTAGTTTCCTGGTGGTGGTGGTCCATCGCCCGGGCGCATACCCGGTGGTGGCGGACCCTGCCTGCCCGGCGGAGGGCCGCCCATCTGGTGCAACGCATCCTGTATCACTTTGTCAAACTTCTCCTGCTGCTCTTTATTGCATATGGCCCTCAATTTTTGAAAATGCCGGAATGTGAATGCATCCAGTTCCTGTTGCGCCTCGGCTGCCTGGTGGCTATAGACCGATACAAGAGAATCAGCCATGTTCGCCTGTTTCAACAAAGCGAACATAGCGTCTTTGGCTTGCCGGATATTCTCCTGCAGGCGCCTCGCCCCTGCCTGGTGTTCGTCACGCAGTTGTGCGTATGCGATCTGCTGGGAGGAATCCAGTTGTAATTCATTGGTCAGGAATTCGAATACGGCCCTTCCGCCTCCTGGTGGAGGAAAATGTACCGAAGGCTGTTTATTGGTCCTGGTTGTCCACAGCAATGCCAGTGTTGCGATATTGGCCGTGAGCAACAGCAGTATCACAATGGTGAACCAGCGGTTATGGGTTACGTTGCTCATGGGAATTATTCGTAAAGAGATTGTGTGTTCATGTTATAGGCCCGTGCAAAACTCTCGATGCCTGCGGGTTGTTCGTGGCGGGACCTTGATTCTTGTTTGGATCCGGCGCTGCGTATCTCCATAAAGGAAAAAATATTCAGCAGCAACAGTACACCCAATGCGGTTGTAATAAACGCGGGTTTGAGTATCCATACCTGTTTCCTCTCCGGTTCCTGTTGCATCCGGCCCATCAGTCTTGTATAAAAGAAATCAGGGGCACCGGCCTTCTGAAGACCGTCCAGGCCGCCCATGATGCGTTCGATTCTTTCTGTTTTCATATCCATTGTATATACCTGTAGGTGATTAGATGTTGTTTTTTGCCAAAACCTTCGCTCTTATGGCGGCAATGCTGCAATTTTTTTCCGAAGGTTTTGTTTTGCCCGCTGCAGCAGCGAATCAACGGCTGATTCTGAGATGGTTAAAACATCAGCGATCTCACGGTAACTAAGCGCTTCCACCTTGTTCAGTACAAAAGCGATCTGCTGATTCTCGGGTAATTCGGCGATCAGGCGGAACAGGATAGCCGCGTCTTCCTTTTTTTCGTGGAGTACGCCCGGATGATCGAAATCACCCGGTTCATGAATGGGGCGATTGTCTTCCCCGAAGAGGCTGCTCAAAAAGCTGAATCTCTTTTTCCTTTTCTGACTCCGCAGGTGCTCGAGTGATTTGGTAACAGTGATCCGGTAGATCCAGGTAGACAGTAAAGAATCTCCCTTGAACTGCCGGACGGACCGGTAAACCTGGATGAATACTTCCTGGGCTATGTCCTCTGCTTCGGTTGGATGTCGAAGAAGCCCCAGCGCTGTATTGAATACCCGGTCCTGGAACAGGGATACCAGTTCCCTGAATGCAGGTTCCTCCCCGTTGCGGAGGCCCGAGATCAATTCCTGTTCGGTCAAAAGCGCTTTGATTTTTAGTTAGATGTCGAAAAGTATAAAAATCTTCGGTGACATCACTTATTGCCGGAAACTTTTTATGAAGGCGTTGATCCGCGACCTGAAGGCATCTTCTTCAGCAAATAAAAAGGCGTGTTCAACGGGTATCACGTAGATCGGAAAATCACGGAGTTCGGCTACGAACTTTTCCAGCCTCACCGCATCCTTTTCCGTGGTCAATACGATCTTCTTCCCCGCTTTCAGTTTTTCAAACTGCTGCTTGATGTCCCGGAGATCGTTGGTATGGAAGATGTGGTGATCGGCATAGCGAAGCAAATCGTAGGTATGCACCGTGTCGGTAAGGTATGTTTTCAGTGGCGCCGGGTTCGCGATGCCGCAAACCAGCAATACAGCGAAATCCTGCGCCAGCTCCAGTTCCTGCCTGCCGAATAAATGGTAGGGTTTCCCATACACGATGGTTGTAAAAAAAACCTGTTGCCGGTCTGTTGGGCCGATTTCGTCGATGATCTTTCTTTTTTCCTCTTTCGTAATAGCAGCCGGGCATTTGGTAACAACAATAATATCGGCCCTGGCGCTGCTGCTGCGTACATCGCGGAGATTACCGGCCGGCAGCATAAGGTCGCGGGTATACAGATCGGAATAATCCGTGAGTAGTATATTCAAACCGGCCTGTACCTGGCGATGCTGAAAGGCGTCATCCAGGATGATCACTTCTGTTTCGGGCCGTTCATGCAGTAACTGTGGAATAGCAACAAGCCGCTCCTCTCCCACTGCCACCACCACATCCGGAAATTTCTGGTGAAACTGCATGGGCTCGTCACCTATCTCCAGGGCCGTCGTTTGTTCATTGGCAATAGCGAAGCCGGTTGTTTTTCGTTTATAGCCCCTGCTCAGTGTAGCGGTTTTGAAATCCTTTTTTAATAAGCGCAGGAGGTATTCGGTCATGGGTGTTTTGCCCGTACCACCAGCCGCCAGGTTTCCCACGCATATGATTGGGAAATTAAAGCCCGACGACTTTAATATATTCTTATCAAAAAGCCGGTTACGCATCCATACGGCCGCTCCGTAGATGAGGGAGAAAGGAAAAAGAAGATACCGGAAGCTGCGGAGCATGGGGAACGTTTGAGTCGTTTAAAGCGTTTACGGTTCGAGGATCATGAACTATAGATTATGGCTCATGGTTCATAGATCATGGTATCTATGGTTAAGGCCAGATTAGATGGCATAACTAATCAGTCTTCGATCAAAAGCCCTATCAACCATCAACTATTCACCATCAACTATGAACCATTATCCATTAATAAAGATAGAAAAGATTGTGGTGCCGTAATTGCGTTCGGTTTTATACTGCTCGAATTTTTTGTAATCGTTTCGGGGTGTATGCTCAAGCACAAACCACCCTCCGGGTTTAAGCAATCGCTTCTCCACTATTTTCCGCGGAAGATCATCGATCGTGGTGAGCGCATAAGGCGGACCGGCGAAAATAAAGTCATACTGATCCGTTGTACTGTCGATGAAACGGAAAACATCCGACTTCACTACCCGCATATTCGTAAACCCCAGTTCAGCCGCGGTTCGTTTGATGAAGTCGTACATCTTCTCATCCTTTTCGATGGTGGTGATATCCGTAGCGCCCCGGCTGGCCAATTCGTAACTGATGGCGCCTGTGCCGCCAAACAGGTCCAGTACCTTCAGCTCGTCGATCTCCAGGTTGTTCTGGATGATGTTGAAAAGTCCTTCTTTGGCGATATCGGTCGTGGGCCGTGTATGCGGCATTTTGGCCGGTGGGTTGATCTTCCGGCCACCGTGGGTGCCGCTGATTATACGCATAAAGCCTGGTAGAATAAATGACTGAAAAAATGCGGTGGATGTGCCCGGATCTCTTCCGCCACGGCATGATGAGGCGGCAATTCAGCAAACTCGATGTACAGGAAATATTTGTATACGGCCGCGTAGAGATTCGATTTCTTATCGATCATCCCGCTGAGGCACAACTTTACTGAATCAGGCGCTACTTCAAAACAGCGGCAGGTATCGAGCAGGTAGTATGCAACATCTTCGGGGGTATTGTAAATAACATTGCGGATGATCTGCAAATTGCCGTCTTTGCAAAGCATGAGGGTAAAACTGCCGCTGTAAAAGCAAAGGAACAATTCGTTGCCCTCCTGCCTGGCCCGGTCGATCAGCAGGGAATACTGATGCCGCTGGGTGGAAACGGGAATCCGTTCTTCAAAAATCCTGCGTATGGAATCGGGTATCCGGTGCGTATTGTACAGGTTGTGCCGGTACAGAAAATCGTGAAAGATGCTCCCCTGTACGAGGTCGCCGAAAACAAGTTCGAGCATATCCTTGCTCTGCTCCCGGTCGTATAATTCCGGTGGAACCAGGATGCTCTCGGGATAGGTCCAGATAAGATGTGTTTTACTGAACGGCTTTTGCAGCAAGGGTTCAGTCCGGAGTATCTCTTCCATCTCCTCCTGTATTTCCGCCGGGTTCATGCGGTTGGGAAAGGAATAGGTAACGACGGCCTGGAAACAATCGCCGGTATTGAGCACCACGAATGAAATTCCCGTGGGGCCTGCTTCGATGAACAGGGTTGCCGACCCGGTATAGATATTAGGCGCCAGTATGTTGAAAGATGGATTCACTTTTTGTATTTGGGGTGACAAAATAAGATAATTTTGCTGACTTTATGGAAAGTACAGCAGCGCCGAGAGACCTCAAGGTTAAGGTTACCAATAAACAGATACTGTCGATCGCCCTGCCCATCACGCTGGCCATACTCATTCCCCAGATCAACATGCTCACCAACAGCATTTTCCTGGGCAACCTGAGTACCGAAGCGCTGGGCAATGCCGGTATCACCGGTGTATTCTACCTCATCTTCGCGGTTGCGGGCAATGGATTGAATAATGCCCTGCAGGCGGTGTTCGCCCGTCATGCGGGTAGCGATAACAGCGCCGCTTTTAAGATCATTCTCGCACAAGGCATCCGAATCTGCCTCCAGTTCGCGGTTGCGGGCATGCTGTTCACCTGGTTCCTGGCGCCCTATATCATGCAGCAGGTAACCGATCCCAGGGCCTACCCGGTGGAGATGGAATTTCTGAAGATCCGGATCATCGGACTGCCCTTCCTGTATTTATTCCAGATGGGCAATGCCTTTCTCGTCGCGTCGCTCAACAGCCGGTACCTCATGATCGGCTTTATCTGCGAAGCGGCGGTCAATATCATTCTTGATTTCCTGCTGATACAGGGCCGCTTTGGTTTTCCGGCCATGGGCTTTAACGGCGCCGCCGTTGCCTCGGTGATCTCCGAAGTGGTGGGCATGATCATCGTATTGCTGGTATTGTTCCGTACCGGTTTACGAAAACAATACGGGTTGCTGAAAAGTTATATGTACGACAAAGCCATCACCCAGCAGATACTGAACATCTCCGCTCCCCTCGTACTGCAGTATGTGATCAGTGTTACAACCTGGCTGGTGTTCTTCATCCTCATTGAAGGGCTGCACGATGAGAATGCCAAGGCCATCAGCAATACCATGCGGAATGTGTTCGGACTGACCGGCGTATTTGTCTGGGCCTTCGCCAGTACCACCAATGTGATGGTGAGCAACCTGATGGGCCAGCAACGGCAGGATAAAGTTCTGGAGGCCATCACCCGCATCATGTTGCTGAGCATCGCTTTTTGCGTGGGGATGTGCATGCTTGTAAACCTGTTCCCGCATGCATTCTTCGGGTTATTCGGGCAAGGAGAGGAATTCGTTCGGCAGGGAATACCGGTTTTGCGGATGGTGAGCCTGGGGCTGCTGCTGATGAGCATCGCCAATATCTGGCTGAATGGAGTTACCGGTACGGCCAAAACAAGGGTGAACCTGCTGATCGAAATCGTGGCCATCAGCATTTACCTCATCTATACCTGGTATTTCATCAAGGTTAATTACATCTCGCTGGCCATGGCCTGGAGCAATGAACTGGTATACTGGTCCAGCATCTTCCTGCTTTCTTTCCTGTACCTGCGCAGCGGCAGGTGGAAAAAATAAGTGTTATTGTGCGGCGAGTAAACTGTTGTAGTAATTGATCAGCGACCGGTACTCGGCGTCGTTCTTACCGGATAGATTCTGCAGATTGATGTAATTCTTTATTTCTTCTTTTTTCTGGGGAAGCAGCCCGGCTATGTCTTTGAATTTGCGGATGGATACCAGTTGTCCGTTCACCAATAGAAAATAGTTTCCGCTGGTGCTGATCTTCTGTTCGGTTACCGCCGAGCCATAAGGCTTGTCTTCGTTCATCAATTTTACGTATCGTTTGTAGAGGGTAACATTGCCCGTATCGAGCATCTGGTACCAGCCGGAGTTCCGGGCGGCACCGGGAATGTAATCGCTGTGCACAAAGGTATACCGTGCGCCGGTGATCGAGTCGGAAAGCACAACCGCCCGAACAGGCGAGTTGGCGATCATCTCCCTGCCATCCGGCCCGATATAATGCAGTTCATTATCGACCAGGTCGAGCCGCAGGTAAATACTGTCGTAGGCAAAACCACCGCTCATGATCACCTTCCCTCCCATCCATTCCTCCCGGAAATAAGGCGTTCCCTCAGTCAGTCGTACGTATTTGTAATTATTGAAAGGCTGTCCGCCCACCGAATAAAAAAGGTTGGCTGTAATGGGGAGATTTTCTTTACCTACATCAACGGTTTTGAGCTGGGCATGGCCTGCCAGGGTTTGTATAAAAAGCAGGCAGTACAGGAACTGTTTCATACATGGCTTTTTCTAAAGATAGAAAAATTAATAGTCCGGCGTCTGTCATCCTTTCCGGACCCGCTGCTTCTTTGCCGCTTCTTTTTCGAGGTTCTGCTGAACACGGATACGGGTCATACGGGTGATGAGTGAGACAGGCAGTGGGTTTTCAACGGTAAACCGGATGGTGCCCCTGGAGGTTTTGAACCGGCTGAGTTCATCCTGCATTTCACTGATGAGGCCTGCGTTACCCGGGAAAAAGCTGCAATGGTTCCTGAACCCCGCAAAATAGACCAGCATGCCATGAAAGCGGAAGGCCGGCATACCGTAGCTGATCAGTTCTTCGGCTTTGGGTGCGCCTTTGCGGATCGCCTGCCGGGTTCTTTCCAGCAGGGGCTGAATATGTTCGGGCATCGCGGCGATATAACTGTCGATGTTTGTAAAGGCAGTGTTTTGCATCTGCTTATCTTTTTGTCTTATCAAAGTACAGCATCCAGTGATTACCGTATCTGTCTTCCAGGTTTCCGGATAAAGCGCCCCAGGCAGACCTGTCGAGCTGATGGGTTTTGCGGCCCCGGGTGGAAAGTTTCCGGTACAATGACCGTATCTCCCGCTCACTGCTGCACTGGATCATCAGGGATATGTTGTTACCCTTTTGCAGGCCTTCTTCTCCCAGCAGGTCGGTGCCCATCAATACCAGTTTGCGGCTGACCAGGGTGCCCTGGAGTATGCAATCCTTCATGCGATCGGGCATACGGGCGGCGGCCGGAGAATCTCCTACTGTCTGAAAGGAGAGTTCTCCACCCAGGCATTGCTGGTAAAAAAGCAAGGCTTCCCGGCAGTTGCCGTTAAAACTCAGGTACCCGTTGATTCCTTTCATCGTTCAGCGATGTGTTTAACCGCTTCAATCGCTTTGGGAAATGTATCGTTGAAATATTTCTGAAAATCCGAGGTGGTTTGCAATTCGCAGTGCAGTAAGGTGCCGCCGGCTTCATCGGAAAGAAAATAACTTTCCAGGGCGCCTTTCCATTCTCCCCCATCCACGTCTTTTCCTTCCCTGATCTCTCCCTGGTGTTTGAACGTCATCTGGGTACCGGGTATCAGTGTGTCGATAATGGCCCAGATCCCGCTTCCGCTGGGGTTCAGAAAGTCGATGCGGCTTCCCTGTTGCCAGGCTGATTTCGCGTAGGAGCCGGCGGTAAAAACGGATGTCCATTCCCGGTAATTGGCATCGTCCCAGAGTGAGCGCCATACTTTTTCGCGGGGCGCCTGTATCTGCATATCGAATGTTAACGTGATCATAGATTATTTTTTAAATGTTAAGCCTTGTTTTTTCAAATGGTTTTTGAGTATCGGAATACTGGTTTTGCCGATCCCGTGCAAGGCCAATATCTCCGCTTCGGAATACCGGGCCAGCTGGCGAATGCTGTGAATCCCTTTTGCCTCCAGCGCCCGCCTGGCCGGGGCAGCAAGCTCTTTCATGAATCCGGCAGCGGGTTGTCTGGCCGCTTCACAATGCGGGCAAACCGGGCAATCGCTGCTTTTGTAAAAGCGGTGTCCTTCCGGGCAAACGCGTACTGTTCCCTGGCGTATTGCCATGGGTCAGGCGTTTTCGAGTTGTTGCAGATCGAGTTTTTTCATTTTCATCAGGGCCTGCATTACCCGGGCGCCGCGTTCCGGATCGCTCACCAGCTTACCCAGCACACGGGGTATGATCTGCCAGGATACACCGAAACGGTCTTTGAGCCAGCCGCACATGCTTTCGGCCCCGCCCTCGGTAAGCGCATTCCAGTATTGGTCGATCTCATCCTGTGTATCGCATTCCACCACGAAGGAAATGGCTTCGTTGAAGATGAAATCATGCCCACCCGGACCATCCATCGCAATAAAATCACAGGAAGCGAGTGAAAACTCGGAATACATGAGCATACCCGCGTGTACCTTGTCTTCTGCCGGGTATCGCTCCAGGCGAACGGATGCCGAATCCGGGAAGAGCGCTGTGTAGCATTTGATGGCTTCTTCCGCCCTGCCGAGTTGTGCATGGGTGAACAGCATGGCGGGTGAAATTGATTGCGGAGTTCCTTCCTGGTAATGCAGCATCACCTGCCAGCTTACGCCGAATTTATCCTGTATCCACCCGTAGCGTTCGCTCCATGGATATGTGCCGATGTCCATCAGCGCCTTGCCGCCCTCACTCAGTTTATCCCATACCGCGTTGGTTTGCGTCAGGGATTCGCATTTCACGAAAAAGGAGATCGAGGGGTTTACCTTAAACATCGGGCCGCCATTGAGGCCCATGAATTTCTTTCCACCGATCTCGAAATTGACCACCATGGGTGTATCCGCGGTGATCCTGGCATTGTTGAAAATGCCGCAGTAGAAGCGGGCGGCTTCCTGTGCCTGGCCGTCGAACCAGATGCAGGGGTGTATCGTATTTTTCATGTTGATGAAGTTTGTGTTGTGATTATTGTTTTTTGCCTTTAAAGGTCGCGTAGATTGCCATGGCATGACCGTGCCCGAGGGCGAAATCATTTTTGAGCCAGTCAACGATCGCTCCGGCCTTTACTTTCAATTCCCCTTTCTGGATGAAGCCTTTCTTTTCAGCCAGTATTTTGAAATCGGCCGGCGATTTACCTGTTTTGACTTTGATGTTATCGATATAGGCCTGGAATGACATGTTACGCGATTTTCAATGCGGGATGTAATTTATGATAGCAGATGTGCGAACCAGCCAGCAATGCGAGTGCGAACAAAGGAAACAGGATGCCGGCGCCGAACCCGTCGACAATTACCACCGCGATCGCCGCACAGGTAAAGTTAAACGCGAATCCGGCATAAGCCCATTCCTTGATCCATCCTTTGAAAAAAGGCAGGATCAGTACCAGGGCTCCGCTTACTTTAAAAACGGTGAGCATCACCCGGAAGTAATCGGGGAAACCAAGATGGCTGATACCTTGCCTGGCCAGTTCGGTATGCGAGGTGAGTGCGGGCATCACGCCATCGAGCAGCACGATAAGGCCTGTGAACACCCAGTACAGTGTTTTTATCTTTTTCATGTAGGCGGGTTTAAAGTGATTCAGTATACTTCCTGAAATTGTCGAGTATAGATTGCCAGCCCGCTTGCTGCATGTCCAGCGGGTTCTGGTTCTCGGCTTCGAAGTGGATCACGATATGCGTCTGGTTACCCACGGCATTGAAATGATTCTTTACGTTTCGTCCATCGCCCATGGTGTATTCGATGTATTCGTTTGGGGTAACCGCATCGTATACGCCACCGAAATCGAATCCGAAACTTCCATCCTTCGCTTCCATGCGATACAGGAATGTACCGCCGGCGCGGAGGTCATTCTCGGCACGGGGCGTATGCCATTCGGGTGAAGCGGTGTTCCATTGCACAACGTCTTCAGGGGTTGTCCATGTCTTCCAGGTTTTTTCCACCGGTGCGTTCACCGTGGTTTCGATGCTGATGATATTTTTTTCAGTAGTTGTCATCTGGCTTGTTTTTACAGGTGAGTGTTTATTTTAACGATACAAACGTACGACGCTCTTCAGCAAGCTGTGCTGTGCAAAAACGACAAAGGAGGGGCCAATTGCGACAAGATATTTCGACTACCTTTAGCGCATGAAGAATGTATCGATCCTTGTTCCGGAACAATCGGTGATGCAGGCCATCGCCGATCCGCAGTATTGTTTCAGCGCTGTTAACCAGTTCCTCGCTGTTTCGGGCCGGAAGCCTTTGTTCAACGTGCAACTGGTGGGCGCCACCAAAGAGGTGAAACTCAATGATGGGAAATATTCCGTTCGCCCGGATAAATTGCTTAAAGATATCCGCAAAACCGATCTTGTTTTTATTCCCGCCCTGTTTGGCGACATGGGCGCCGCGGTGAAGGCGAACAAAGCCCTGGTGCCCTGGATCGTGAATCAATATAAGAAAGGCGCCGAGGTGGCTTCCTTGTGTGTAGGTGCTTTTTTACTTGGGGCAACCGGGCTGCTCAGCGGAAAGAAATGTTCGACGCACTGGGGTTTTACCAACGAGTTCCGGGAGATGTACCCGGATGTGGATGTACAGGATGGAAGTATTGTAACCGAAGAAAAAGGCATCTACTCCAGCGGAGGCGCCAACTCGTACTGGAACCTGCTGCTGCACCTGGTGGAAAAATATACCGACCGGGAAACAGCGATCCTCACGTCGAAATATTTTGCCATTGATATCGACCGCAGCAGCCAATCCGCTTTTGCCATGTTCAAGGGACAGAAAGAACACACCGATGAAGCCGTCCGGCGAGCGCAGGATCATATCGAAAAGAATATTGAAGAAAAGATAAGCGTGGATGGACTGGCCGATATGGTAGCCGTTGGCAGAAGAAGTTTCGAGCGCCGTTTTCGGCAGGCAACCGGAAATTCGGTACTGGAATATATCCAGCGGATCAAGATCGAAGCGGCCAAACGCAGTTTCGAAACCAGCCGTAAGAACATCAATGAAGTGATGTACCATGTTGGGTATACCGATACCAAGGCATTCCGCACCATTTTCAAAAAGATCACCGGTCTTACCCCGATCGAATACCGGAATAAATACAACAAGATGGCGATGGCATAATGTATGGGTCAAGCAATAAAAAAACCGCAGCAAATCGCCGCGGTTTTTTCGTTTATAGTCTGCCGGATCAGTTCGATTTCCAGCTGTTGTTGCCGTAATTCATATCCGGGAATACTTTTTCCTCATCGAGTGTGACACGCTGCAGTTCTTCGGTGGTAGGCAATTTCACCTTCCAGTTGTTGGTATTGTTCCAAACTTCCACCGGGAGTTTGATCGTACCTTTTACGCCTGATTTTGTTTCGTAGCTGATGTAGATCGGCAATGCGCCCTGTTCCATGTTCACGATCGACACGATGGCGCCGTTCTTTGCATCATTGTTCTCGTAGGTTACCGACGCGATGGCCTGGTCGAATTTGTAATTCTCCAGGAACCAGGCTTTCCAGAACCAGTGCAGGTCTTCCCCGGCCACATTATCCATGGTGCGGAAGAAATCCCAGGGTGTGGGGTGTTTGTATGCCCAGCGCCGGATGTACTCACGGAACGCATAATCAAAGCGATCGGGTCCGAGTATTTCTTTACGCAGGAGCGCCAGTCCGAGCCCGGGTTTGAAATAGAGGGCTACGCCGATATTCCGTTCTTTCATCGCGTCGGGGGTAAGCATGATGGCTTCGCTGCTTGGGCCGAACAGGAACGGCACCACCCCTTCCATATTGGTTGGTGCTTCTTTATACTCGCCGTTATTGAAATCGTCATCGGCCAGGGAATTGATGAATGTATTAAAGCCTTCGTCCATCCACCCGTATTTGCGTTCATTGCTGCCAACGATCATCGGGAACCAGGTATGCCCGAATTCGTGATCGGTAACGCCGAACAGGTCGGCCTGCGTGGCGTTGGATCCGCAGAAAACGATACCGGGGTATTCCATGCCGCCGATGTTGGAAGCTACGTTCACAGCGCAGGGATATGGATATTCGAACCAGCGTTTGCTATAATTTTCTATGCTTCCCTTGGTATATTCTGTGGCCCTGCCCCATCCTTTCGCCCCATCACTCTCAACCGGGTATACACTCATCGCCAGGGATGTTTTACCGCTGGGCAGGTTCATCTTTGCGGCGTCCCAGATGAAACTTTTGCTGCTGGCCCAGGCCACGTCTCGGGCATTACTGATTTTATAATGCCAGCTGAGGGTTTTTGCTTTAGGTCGCGAGGCCGGATCTGTTACTTCACCGGCTGTGCGGATCATCACGGTTTTATCGCTTTTCTTTGCCTGCGTCATGCGGGAGAGCTGCGCTGGAGTCAACACCTCCGCTTCATTCAGCAATTCGCCGCTGCAAACGACGATATGCGATGCGGGCGTTGTGATGGTTACGTCGAAATCGCCGTATTCGAGGTAGAATTCACTGGGACCTAAGTAGGGATCTGTGTTCCATCCCTGTACCTCATCGAATACACACATGCGTGGGTACCATTGCGCCACGGCGAAAATATTTCCATTCTTTGTTTTCAGGATACCGCACCGGTCGGCGCCGTATTCGGGCAGGGTGAATGAAAAATCAATCCGGATGCGTGCCACATCGCCTCCCGCTTTCATCGCCTTGGGCAAACGGATCTGCATGCGGGTATCGGTGATGATGTAATTGGCGTCGGTATTTTCATTCAGCAGCCTAACCGAAGATATTTTGTATCCTCCGCTGAAATCGCTTTTGGCATCGCCATAGCGGCTGCGGGTTCCGAGTGGCATGCGTGCCTGTCCGCGGCTATCCTTGTTAAAAAGATTCTGGTCGAGTTGCAGCCAGAGAAAAGGCAATGCGTGCGGACTGTTATTCCTGTACGTAATGGTAACCGATCCGCTGATCTGGTTGGTTTCATCGTTCAACGAAGCATTGATCACATAATCGGCCTTGTTCTGCCAGTATCCTGCATTCGGTTCGCCGGTGGCCGCCCGGGAAATGGTACCTCCCGATGTATAGAACAGCGGACTGAACAATGCATGCGGATCATACTTGGATTGTTTGATGAGGTCATCCTGCGCCTGTGTTTGAAAAGCGCAGAGACCGAGGGCTATAAAGCCAAGAATCTTTTTTAGCATATGGAAGATTTAGTGTTCCGAAGGTAAATAAATAGCCGGGCAAATACGCGCCGCTTAACACAGAGCGGTGCAGGCTTATTTGAATTCCTTGAAATACCTGATTCCGACCGATCCTTCCATACCTTGTATGGGAGGATTGCTTTTTTCGATGGAGAGGGAGATAGAGACGATCCGTTGGTCGAGGGCATGAATTTGCGTGGCAATATCCTGGGCGATGGTTTCCAGCAAGGGAGTCGGAACTGCCATTCGCTCCTTAATGATCCCGTAAGCGGATACATAATTGATCGTTTGGCCGAGCGAATCAACCCGGTCTGTTTCCGGGATATTTATTTCCGCATTCACGATGAAGGTGTTCCCCAATATCCCCTCCTCTTCATGAATACCATGGTACGCGAAGAAACGGAGGTTCGTTAAGCAGATCGTGAACAAGGAATTAGGAATTTAGAATTAAAAATTAGGAATGGATTCAGACCAGCGTCTGTTCAAATCCGGGATCATTCATCCACCATCACGTTTAATGAAGTCCTTTCTCGCCCAGGTAGCGTTCGGCATCCAGCGCAGCCATACAGCCGCTGCCCGCGGCGGTTACAGCCTGTCGGTACACTTTATCCTGTACGTCGCCGGCGGCAAAAACACCTTCGATATTGGTTTTGGATGTGCCGGGAACTGTTTTGATATAACCGGCCTCGTCCATATCGAGCCAGGTTTTAAAAATATCGCTGTTGGGCTGGTGACCGATCGCAACGAAGAATGCGCTTACAGGTATTTCCTGCACCGCTCCCGATTTGTTATTCCTGATCCGTACGGCGCTTACGTTTTTTTCTCCCACCACCTCCTCGGTTTCACTGTTCCAGTATAGGTTGATGTTGGCCGTATTTTTCACGCGTTCCTGCATAACCTTGCTGGCCCGCATTTCATCCCGGCGAACGATCATGTGCACCCGGGAGCATATTTTCGACAGGTATAGGGCCTCTTCGGCAGCCGTATCCCCGGCGCCAACGATGGCCACTTCTTTTCCTTTGAAGAAGAATCCATCACACACGGCGCAGGCGCTTACGCCATAGCCGTTCAGGCGTTGTTCACTTTCGATGCCCAGCCATTTGGCCGAGGCGCCTGTAGAGATGATCACCGAATCGGCTTCGATCCATTTTTCCTCGTCGATCTCCACTTTCAGTGGCCGAACGCCAAAGTCAACTTTCGTGGCCAATCCATACCGGATATCCGCCCCCATGCGCCGGGCCTGGTTTTCGAAATGCACCATCATATCCGGGCCCTGTATTCCATCCGGGTAGCCGGGATAATTCTCCACTTCGGTGGTGATGGTCAGTTGCCCGCCGGGTTGAATGCCCTGGTATAAAACCGGGTTTAAGCCGGCACGTGATGCATAAATCGCCGCAGTATATCCTGCCGGACCTGAACCGATAATCAGGCAATGTACTTTCTCTGTTGACATAATACCTACTCGCTTGTTTTTTGCAAATGTAGCTGAATTGAATTTATTGGGCGATGATCATCCCGACTTTGGATGCGTATCCGCAAAAAGCGCCAAGAGCGCCGTTGCTGATATTGCCCACCACTTTTCCGGGTTGGGCAAAGGGATTGCCTACGCTTTGCTGGTTGAATTCCCAGGTGCTCCAGAATGTATAGGAAGCCTTGTCGATATTCGACAGTTTGAAATAGATGGTATCGCCCCGGTTAAAGAATTTATCGTCGCCGGTGGGTATTGGTTGGTTTCTATCGATGCCCTGGTCTACCTGCGCCGAATACGTTGTGCCGTCGATGACCTCGTCATTGAACACGGAATTAAGTCCGGGTAAGAACCTTCCGCTGTTGCGCTTCGTGTAATACCGTACATAGTTACCCAATCCCGGCGGGTCGATCGCCCGGGCCCAGAGCGCCCGTTTGGAGGTATCTGTTGGCGCGGGTGGTGTTCGGGTCCAGATTGAATCAAATACCTTGGTGAGTAGTGGAATGGTTGTTTTGGCAGTATATGTAATGCCGTCTGACTTTATTGTAAGATCATATTGCTTACCGAACTCTCCCACGAAAGCGGTAGCCAGGTTCGAAGAGTCGATGCCGTAGTAGTAGATAAAATAACCGTTGGGAAGCGGTACCGTATATTCTTTCAGCTTATGCGTAAGGCTTCCGTTGCTCAGGGTAACTTCGGCGTTGTGTACAAACGAGGAGGCAAGTATCTGCGGACTGATCGCACCAAAATAATCCAGGCTTTTAGACAGCGCTACGGTCGGAACCTGTCCGTTCTCGATCTGGGCATCCACTACAAGTACCGGTGTGGTGGTGTTCAGATCGAAATTGATATTTTTTTCGCAAGCGCAAAGGAAAAGGCAGGTACCCAGGAGCAGGATCAAATACTTCATAGCTTAAAATTAAAGGATGCGCTCATTTTTCAGCAGGATCAGAGCGATTATTAGTTAACATTTCCACAGGAAAAAGGTTGGCGCTGGGTAACGGCATAAAAAAATCCTCCGGCTTTTGGCTGGAGGATTCCTTTATAACCCATCAAAAATTCATTATCCCAAATAGGCTTTCAATGCACCGCTGTAGCGGGCCTTTTGCAGGCGTTTGATAGCCCTTTCTTTGATCTGGCGGATACGTTCTTTGGTAAGATCGTACTTCTGGCCGATCTGCTCGATTGTAACGCCGTTCTCTCCATCCAGACCGAAATAGGCATTCACGATTTCAGCTTCCCGGGGGCTCAGTGATTTCAACACCCTGCGGATCTCGTTCTTCAGGGAGTCGTGCATCACATCCTCATCCGTTTCATCACCCCCTTTCAGCAGGTCGCCCATGGCCACGTCTTCCGCTTCATGCACGGGTGCATCCAGCGATGTGTGGCGGGTATTGCTTTGGAAGATGTTGTTGATCTCTGTTTCGCTCATCTCCAGTAACTCGGCCAGTTCCTCGGTGGAGGGCTCCCTTTCGTGTTCCTGTTCGAAAGCCATGTAGGCCTTGTTAGCCTTGTTGTAGGTGCCAATTTTGTTTTGAGGCAGGCGGACTAATCTACCCTGCTCTGCCAACGCCTGCAGGATGGACTGGCGAATCCACCATACAGCGTATGAAATGAATTTGAAACCCTTGGTTTCGTCGAAGCGTTGTGCCGCTTTAATTAAGCCGAGGTTACCCTCGTTGATCAGATCACTCAGTGAAAGTCCCTGGTGCTGGTACTGCTTGGCCACCGATACTACGAAACGGAGGTTGGCCTGAACCAGTTTGTCCAAAGCCCGCTGGTCTCCCATCTTGATCTTTTGGGCCAGGATGGTCTCCTCTTCCGGAGTGATCATTGAAATTTTGGAAATTTCCTGCAGGTACTTCTCAACCGCTTGAGAGTCACGGTTGGTAATCTGCGTTGCGATCTTTAATTGCCTCATTGTGTTGTATTAAACGCTGAATCTTAACTTAAACAGAATCAAGACCAATTTTGTTGGGAAAGTGTTGCAAACGAATGGTTAATGCTCGATTTTCCGGCTAAAATTATTTGCAAAGGTACGTTATGAAGCCCGCATTTCATAGCGATTGGGCAAAAAAAGGGATGAATGGGGATAATAATGCCGTGAAAAGCTTCGCCGCCCTTCCAAATACGCAAATTTGTCATACGATCAACTACAGGCCTGTAGTTCAGTCATCAATGGCAGATTCATGCCCCTACCTTCTTATATTTGGGCTATGATAGCAGACCTCCGTTCCGATACGTTTACAAAACCGACCCCCGCCATGCTGGATGCCATGTGTAAAGCCCCAGTCGGAGATGATGTTTTTGGCGAAGACCCCACCGTTAACAGGCTGGAAGCCATGGCCGCAGATATGTTCGGGATGGAGGCAGCCGTTTTTTGTCCGAGTGGCACCATGACCAACCAGATCGCCATAAAATGCCATACCCAGCCCGGCGATGAGGTTATCTGCGAAAAGATGAGCCATGTGTATATCTACGAAGGTGGTGGAATCGCCTTTAACAGCGGTTGCCAGGTGCGGCCCATTGAAGGAGATCGGGGGCGAATCACGGCCCAACAAGTTGAAGATTCGATCAACCCCGACGATGTTCATCGCACCCGAACACGGCTCGTCAGCCTCGAGAATACAGCTAACAGGGGTGGTGGTAGTTGTTATGATTTTTCTGAAATACAGCGAATTAAAGCGGTTTGCTTAAAAAATAATCTTGGATTTCACCTGGATGGCGCCCGGCTATGGAACGCAATGGTTGCCCAGAACGAAACAGCCCGGCAGTATGGGGAGTTATTCGATAGTATTTCCGTTTGTTTGAGTAAAGGAATGGGAGCCCCGGTGGGCAGTTTATTGCTCGGGAAATCCGATTTCATTAAACAGGCACGGAGAGTACGCAAGGTTTTTGGGGGTGGGATGCGGCAAGCCGGTTATATCGCGGCAGCGGGAATTTATGCCCTTGAAAATAATATCGGCCGGTTGGCAGAAGATCACGATCACGCCTGGCAGATTGCCGAAACACTGGCAAAAAAGGAATTCATTGGACATATCATGCCTGTCGAGACCAACATTGTGATCTTTGAAGTGAAAGGCAACTTCGATTCGGCCCGTGGCTTTTGCGACAAATTGAAGCAAGAGAACATTTTATGTCTTCCGATCTCACAAACCCAGGTACGTATGGTGACCCATCTCGACTTTACTAAGGAAATGCTAAATCGACTGCAGTCCGTGATCGAAGCAATGTAGGGGGAAATAATTCCCGCCCGGCTGCGTTTCCTCCCCTGCACACAAACACAACCAACTATGAAGTTTCAATCCATCCTGGCGATAGCCATCGCCGCCTTTTTTTTCCAATCTTGTCAGAAAAACCCCGAAACAGGTAACAGCGGGGCAAACGTAAATTTCATTTTTAAATTCGATTCGACCCAGGTACGGCTCAATGCCATCGGACAACCGGCGCCCATGCCTGCCGGTCATGCCGGCCAATCGCCCCGCTTCAACAGCATGAGCGCTCATTACCTGGAAATGACCACATCTCCCTTTACCGCTATCGGCGCAGGGGCTGTTCTTTACCGGGCCCCGGAAGTAACCACCGGAGGCTCGAATGCCATCAGTTTCTCCCAATCGAAATTTGCCGGGAACAACCAGATTTTTCTGAGCGTACCCGTTAAAAACATCGCTCCCGGAAATTATACCTGGCTGCGTGTATCGCTGGCCTACCAGAATTACAACGTGTATATGAACGCTCTCGGCCAAACCATCGATGCCACCGTGGCTTCGTTTATCGGCTTTAATACCTATCTCACCAGTTATAAAGTAAAAGATTCAACCATTGCCGTAAATAGTAATAAACTGCAAGGCTACTGGGCTGTGGAGGGCAAATATCTTGGCTATGGATTTCTTACAACCGGCCAGGCGCCTCCCGGAGCCACCACGGTTCCGAATCCATTGTTTGCCACATCACCGATTCCACAAGGTTCCTGCCTTGTAACAGGCGAATTCACGACTCCGCTGTCTATCACCGGCAATGAAACCACGGATATCAACATCGTTGTTTCGCTTTCCGTGAACAAGAGTTTTGAATGGATCGATGTGGATGGCAACGGCACCTACGATCCCAATAATGGCGATACGGTGATCGATATGGGCATCCGGGGAATGATCCCGAAAAAACAATAGGCAATTTGTACTGATTATTTTTACCGGGCCGCAGACAATATGTCTGCGGTTTTTGTTTTACAAACTTTATCTTCGTTACTCACCCGATTTTTAATTATTAATTCTTCATTCCGTTCATGTTTCCGAAGATCAACCCTACTTCTACCCCGGCCTGGCAAGCGCTCCGCCAGCATCGTCAGCTATTCGACGGTATCCAGATGCGGGATCTTTTCTACAATGATTCCGGCCGCTTTGCCCGGTTTTCGATACAGCATAACGATATTCTCTTTGATTATTCAAAGAACCTTATTACGGAAAACACCCTTGAACTTCTCATACAACTGGCGCAGGAGTGCAAACTGAAAGACGCCATGGAGGCCATGTTCACCGGCGAGAAAATCAACGAAACCGAAAACCGATCGGTATTACACACCGCACTGCGGAATTTCTCCGGCAAACCCGTGCTCTCCGACGGGGCGGATGTGATGCCCGGCATTCAAAAAGTACTTGCCCAGATGAAGGCCTTTTGCGCCGAAGTACATACCGGCAACTGGAAAGGATATACCGGGAAGAAGATCAGATATATCGTAAACATCGGTATCGGTGGCAGCGATCTGGGACCGGTAATGGCTACCGAGGCCTTAAAGCCCTACTGGGTGGAAGGTATCGAAACGTATTTTGTAAGCAATGTAGACGGTACCCACATCGTGGAAACATTGAAGAAAGTAAAGGCTGATGAAACGCTGTTTCTCATTGCCAGTAAAACCTTCACCACCCAGGAAACCATGACCAATGCCCATACGGCCCGCAACTGGTTTCTGCAACAGGCAAAAGACGAGGCGCATATCGCTAAACATTTCGTAGCGCTCAGCACGAATGAAAAGGATGTGGTGCGATTCGGCATTGACCCGAAGAACATGTTCGAATTCTGGGATTGGGTGGGCGGACGTTACAGCCTCTGGAGCGCCATCGGGTTATCCATCGCCCTGACGATCGGCTACGATCATTTTGAGCAATTACTTCAAGGCGCCCATGCAACCGATATTCATTTCCGGGAAACGGCATTCGACAGGAATATTCCGGTACTGATGGCCCTCATCGGCACCTGGTACGGAAACTTCTTTGATTCGAAAACCGAGGCCATTCTCCCCTACGACCAATACCTGCATCGCTTTGCCGCGTATTTCCAGCAAGGGAATATGGAAAGCAATGGCAAGTATGTAGACCGTAACGGCCATAATGTGAACTATGCCACCGGGCCTGTGATCTGGGGAGAGCCGGGTACCAATGGTCAGCATGCTTTCTATCAACTGATACACCAGGGAACACAGCTCATCCCCTGCGATTTCATTGCACCGGCGATCAGCCATAACGCAACGGGCGATCATCATCAAAAACTCCTGAGTAATTTCTTTGCGCAAACCGAGGCCCTGATGAACGGAACACCGCACGATAACCCGTACCGGGTGTTCGAAGGCAACAGGCCTACCAATTCTTTCCTGCTGAAACAGATTACCCCCTATACGCTCGGCCAGTTAGTGGCCATGTATGAACATAAAATTTTTGTACAGGGCGTGATCTGGAATATTTACAGCTTCGATCAGTGGGGTGTTGAACTGGGTAAGGTGCTGGCCAATAAAATACTGCCTGAACTCGATGGGGATGGAAATATTGATTCGCACGACGGCTCAACCAATGGGCTCATCAATGCCTATAAAAGAATGCGTTGATCATCAGTAAGCCGGGGGCGTATACAACTGCAGTTCTGAAGCGGGTATTCGAAAGACACAGTTTTTCCCGGCGATGATTCCCTGCAGCCGGATATTTTTACAAGCTTCCGGATTTTGTGGTTTATCGGCAATGGGTCGAAGTTCTATTTTCCAGATACGGTTGCCTTTCCGGGCTTTAAGCCGGATGTCTTTTTCATCCGAGTTCCTCTTACCCGGCGAAATGGTTCCGCCTGTGGTTGCGACAACCGTTGCCGCAAACATTTCCTCATTATACACCACCTGGCCAATAACCGGCTTCTTCCCTCCGGCGCATTCCACATAGATGAACCGGTTCACATTGGGTACCGGTGGAACGGGATTCCCGTTATCATCCACCATTTGCGCACCCGGCATGGATACCGTAAAGTAAGCCCAGGCACGCACAATACCGCAGGAAGACTGTGCATGAACGGCTATGGCAAACAATGCCGCCCAAAAACTCAGTATCATTCTTTTCATCACGACAAGTTACAATAAAAAAACCTCCCGCTTGGGGAGGCTTTCCGGCAATTAGTTTTGGTTTTAGTTGAGCTGCTACCACTTGTCTACTTCCTCGGCGCTTCCGTTATCAACGGAAATATTACTTGATTCGGGAGCTTCTTCTTTTTCCGGTGCGGGTGCCGGTGCAGCAGCCACTACTTCAGCCCTGGGAGCTTCGGCAACGGGAGCACCAACACCTTCTTCCCCTTCGTACGGGGTATCGTGGTTGAAGGCGTCAAAATCAAAGTCGGGCATTAATTCTGTTTTTACGTAATCAACCGCCTCATTGAGTCCTTTGATGAATTTATTAAAGTCTTCTTTGTACAGGAATATCTTGTGCCGGTCGTATCCCTCTGAATCAAAACGCTTACGGCTCTCGGTGATGGTCAGGTAAAAATCGTTGCCGCGTGTTTCCCGTACATCGAAGAAATACGTTCTGCGTTTTCCGGCCCTGATGCGTTTGCTGTAAACACTGTCCTGTTTTTTGTCATTGTTCTCGTACGCCACTGTTGTAAGTTTTAGTTTTTAACGATTGCCTTTTTTCGGGGCGAAGCAAAGATAAAATTGTTTTTCATTCTGCAAAATATAAGTGCGGGTATTTGCGGGGCCTTTGCCCATGGCTATCAGGCAGATGGAGACTCCCGCTCCTGTTCCTGCTGGCGGGCGTACATATCGGCGTAATATCCTTTTTGCCCGATCAGTTCCGCATGCGTTCCCTGCTCTACGATCCGGCCTTCATCGATCACCACGATGGTATCGAATTCAAACAGCGAAAAGATGCGATGCGTGATGATGATGGCAGTTTTATCGTTGAGGTACTGGTAGAGGTTGCCGATGATCTCTTTTTCGGTTCGGGCGTCAACGGCGCTCAGGCAATCGTCGAAGATCACGATACGGGGATCTTTCACCAGGGCCCGGGCGATCGATATCCGTTGCTTTTGTCCGCCACTGAGCGTTACCCCCCGCTCGCCTACCAGGGTCTGGTACCCTTCGGCAAACTGGGTGATCTCTTTGTGTATGCTGGCCTGGATGGCGGCTTTCTTTATATCGTCTTCCGTGGCTTCGTTCATGCCGAAACGGATGTTGTTGCTGATCGTTTCGCTGAACAGGAAAACATCCTGGGGTACATAGCTGATCTGGTTGCGGAGCGACTGGAGATCGATCCGGTTTACGGGGATGCCATCAAAACTCACCAGCCCCTGCTGCGGTTCGTACATGTGCAGCAGCAGTTGCGCCAGGGTGGATTTTCCCGAACCGGTACGACCCACCACTGCAACCTTTTCTCCTTTGCGGACCTGGAGTGAAAAATCTTTCAAAGCCTGTATACCCGTATGCGGATAAGTGAAATGAACATTGGTAAGACTGATATTGCCCTGCAACTCCGGCTTCTCCGGCGACGGCTCATTTTTGATGGCGGGTTCCGTGAGCAGGAATTCGTTGATGCGGCGTTGTGAGGTGGCTGCACGCTGGGTCATGCTGGCCGTCCACCCGATGGCGCTTACCGGGAAGGTGAGCATCTGGATGTACATGACGAATTCGGCGATCTGGCCCACATTGGCGCCGGGTACGCCCCGCACAACGTCCAGAGCCCCCACCATGATGGTGATGAGCGTGCTCAACCCGATGAGCAAGGCCATACTGGGAAAATAAATGGCTTCGGTACGGGCAAGGCTCAGCGCATTATCCCTGTAAGCTTCACTGTTCTGTTTAAAGAAACCGAGCATGGCTTTTTCCTGCACAAAGGATTTGATCACCCGGATACCGGAATAGGATTCCTGGGCATTGGTGGTAAGATTGCTCAGGAGCGACTGAATGCGTTCGCTTTTTTTGTTGATGATGGTATTTACAAAATAGATGGCGATGGCCAGCACCGGCAGGGGCGATAAAGCCACCAGCGTCAGTTTCGGACTGGCTTTCAGCATGAAGAAGATACTGAAGCCGATCACGGCGGCCAGGTTGATGAAGTACATCAGCGCCGGGCCGGTGTACATACGCACACGGCTTACATCCTCCGAAATGCGGTTCATCAGGTCGCCGGTGCTGTGTGTTTTATAAAAGCCGCTGTCGAGCTGTTGATAATGATTGAATATCTCGTTTTTCTGATCGTATTCGATGTGGCGGCTCATCACGATGATGGTTTGCCGCATGAGGAACATGAAGAAGCCGCTGATGATGGCCAGTATTAACAGGGTAAGTCCGGCATAGAGTATCTTGTTTTCGGGTTTTTCTTCAAAACCGGCGATGATCTGCTGCACCAGGTAATCGTAGTTCTTCTCTCCTTTCCTGATCTCGGCCTGTGAGGTGCCGGCCGGTGAGGCGGAAATGGAATGCACCACCGTGTTTACCACGTACCCGGTCAGTTGTGGCGAAAGAATGCGGAAATAGTTGGTGAGTACAATGAATACAAAGCCCAGCATAAAATGCCAGCGGTACTTCCAGAAATATTTATTGAGGGAAGAAAGATGCTTCATGTCTGCGCAGCGAAGGTAAATGAAAATGCCAGTGTGCCGTTTCCGTTCAAATAAGTTTGGATTGAAAAGGTTGTAAACGTATTTTTGCCGCGGAGAGATGGCAGAGCGGTCGAATGCGGCGGTCTTGAAAACCGTTGACCCAAAAGGTCCGGGGGTTCGAATCCCTCTCTCTCCGCACGGATCCCGGTTTTACCGGGATTTTTTATTGGGCTTCGGGTTCTTTATCCCTGATCACCACCAGGTCTTTCAACTCCACCGTCATGGGCATGATGCCTACCTGGAGCAGGGCTTTTTTGCCGCGTATCTCTTTTACGATACCGGTACTGCGGTTCTTTTTCATCTTCACCTTGTCGCCTACTTTCACCTCGCCTCCGATCTCTTCGAATTTCTCGGCTAGTTTTTTCTGTTGCTTTTCAGCGCTGATCTTTTCCTTCTGCCGGAACAGCAACGCATGGATCATCTTCACCACGTTATCCTTATCCGTTGTTTTCCGCCACTCGATCACCATGGCTTTTAGCCGGCGCTCCATGTCTTTGATATAGGCCAGTTTTTCTTCGGTAACCCGGTTCTGCTGTTTCAGCCGCTCGATCTCCTGCCGGTGGCGTTCCTTGTCCATCACCTGCTGCATCTCGTTTTTCAGGCGTTCGTTTTCTTTCAGCAGTTTCTGCAGGGTGGCTTTTTCCTTATCAATGTGCTGGAGGTCCTGTTCGGTACGGTTCAATAATTTATCCAGGGTGAAATGATCTTCATCCACCAGTTTCCTGGCCTTGTCGATCAGCCGCTTTTCCAGCCCGATGCGTTCGGCGATGGAAAACGTATAAGAACTGCCGGGCTTGCCCACCACCAGTTTGTACATGGGCAGCAGTTTCTTTTCGTCGAACTGCATGGCCCCGTTGATGATACCCGGTACCTTGTTCGCCATCACTTTCAGGTTGAGGTAATGGGTGGTAACGATGCCGATGCTGTGTTTGAGCGCCAGTTCTTCCATGATCACTTCGGCGAAGGCGCCGCCCAGGTTGGGATCGCTGCCGCTGCCCAGTTCATCGATGAAGAAAAGGGTTTTGCCATTGGCGTTCTCCATGAAATGCTTCATGTTCTTCAGGTGCGATGAGTAGGTGCTCAGTTCAAATTCCAGGCTTTGGGTATCGCCGATATGGATCATGAGCTGTTTGAAAATGCCCAATTCGCTGTCCGGGTTTACCGGTACCAGCAAACCGCTCTGCATCATCAGCTGTGTAAGTCCTACCGTTTTGAGCGTAACCGTTTTGCCCCCGGCATTGGGACCGCTGATGACGAGGATGCGTTGTTTTTCGTGCAGGCTGATGTCGACCGGTATGGTGGGTTTATCGTTCGCTTTATTATAGAGGTAGAGCAAGGGATGATAGGCCTGGATGAGTTTCACCTGCGCTTTGTCGACCACCACGGGCAGGTTGCCGTTGTATTCCAGGGCGAACCGGGCCTTGGCACGGATGAAATCGTATTCGCCGGCGATGGCATGGTAGGCCTTGAGTAAAGAAGCGTATACCGACAGGTCCTGCGTCAGTTTCCGGAGAATGCGGTATACCTCTTTGCGTTCGTCGTTCTCCAGGGAAAAGATGGCGTTGTTGAGTTCGGTGGTTTCCTCCGGTTCGATGAACGAAGTGCGGCGGCTGTCGCTTTCGCCGTGCAGGATCCCTTTGATCATTCTTTTTTGTTCGGCATACACTGCCAGCACCCGCCGGCCATTCATGAAACTTTCTTCGATATCGGCCAGGTAACCCTGTTTGTTGAGTTTGCTTACGATGCGGTCGAAAACCCGGCGCAGCTCATTTCGTTTCCGGTACAGGTTCATGCGGATACCGGCCAGTTCCTCGCTGGCAGTATCCTTTACCAGGCCCGCTTCATCCAGCACCTCATCGATCAGTTCAATGATGACCCTCTCGTAATAGGAATCTTTCACTACCTGCGCCAGGGCCGGGTACGCCGTGCGCCGGTCGTTATCGAACCAGCGGAAGATGCTGCCGGTATTCTCGGTCAGTTTCCGGATCAGCAGAAACTGTTCGCCGCTCAATACCGCACCGGGTATGCCGATGAGTTTAAGTTCCTTGCTGAGCCCATGGGTGAAATCGTTGGGGAAATGCTGACCGCCCAGCAACAAGAGTTTGAATTCGTAGGATTGCTGCAGTTCGGTATGAATAAACTCCTTCCGGGTATGGATGCGGAGGTTCGCCGCTTTTTCTTTCGCGTATTCGGTTCGGCCATGCGCTGCCAGCAGGGTTTTCACCTTCTCGTATTCCAACTGCACCAGGGCGGATTCGGGGAAGAATTTCATGCCTTCAAAAATGTTCAAAAGAAGGCAAAGTTAGTTCTATTCTTTATTCCGGGTTATCTCAATTTGCAATTCCTCCCAGGGCGTTGTGCCATCCTTCTCCCGTTTGAATACATATTCCGGGCTGCCTTGGATCACGATCTCGGCGGTGCTGTACACGATATTGCCATCGAGGAGGTGACCGCCGATGGTTTTGCCCGTACTGTCGCTGACGCTTATGTGCAGGTGCGAGCCATTCATTGATACCGTGCCGGTAAGACTTACGATCTCAAAATGACCGCTGTCGCTGCTGCCGCTGGTTTGATTGGCAAAGCGGATATGATAATTCGTCAGGCTGCCGACACAGGTAACGATCCAGCCTGCCGAAATTTGCTTTTCGCCGGCCAGTTTGAGTATCTCTTTTTTGAGGTCTTGTCCCGGCTTCAGCCGGAATGCATAGGTTTCGGTTTTGTGCATGGTGTTCGTGTGCTGGCAGGATAGCAATGCCATCACCACTAATATAAGAAAAGCGATCCGCATGGGCATTCTGTTAAACTTTTGTTGGTTAGAGATTGTTGTACAATCATGGCCGGCTAACTTTGCGTAAGTAAATGAAAAAATACGATCCATGTTAAAAGTTTTATTCATTTCGGTAATGAGTTTTGCAGGAATGACTTCCTGTGCACAAAAAGATAATTCAGTTAAACCAAAAAAAGACAGTAAAATGAATGCTTCGACTTCGCTCAGCAAGGACCCGGGTTCGACTTCGCTCACCCTCGACACCGCCACCTTCGGTACCGGGTGCTTCTGGTGTACCGAGGCCATCTTTCAACAGCTTGACGGCGTGGAGAAAGTAACCAGTGGTTACAGCGGCGGTACGGTTGCCAATCCCACCTATGAAGAAGTGTGCAGCAAAACCACCGGTCACGCCGAATGCCTGAACATTGTATATGATCCGAAGAAGATCAGCTTTGACGAATTGCTGGAGATATTCTGGCAGGTGCACGACCCTACAACGCTCAACCGCCAGGGCGCCGATGTAGGCCCACAATACCGCAGCGTGATCTTCTGGCATAATGAAGAACAGCGGGCCAAGGCCTCAAAATACAAGGAGGAACTCGATAAAAGCGGCGCCTTTGATAAGCCGATCGTGACCACGCTCGAAAAATTCACTGTCTTCTACCCTGCCGAAGCATACCATCAGAATTATTACCGGAATAATCCCGGCCAGGGCTACTGCCAGTTCGTGATACGCCCTAAAGTGGAGAAGTTTGAAAAGGTATTCAAGAACAAACTGAAAAAGCACTGATTTGGTTTCGATCCTTCGCAGATGCCCAGGATGACATAAAAATGAGCCGGCAGCTATTTTTTGGCTGCCGGTTCTTTTTGCGGTATGGCCTGCCCCTTGTGGCAGGTATAACAGGTAACGGCCTGCACCTCGCTGGCCTTTACCTCATCATTGAAATGAAAATACGTTTCATTGATCGCGGCCGTCATACGCATCATGTTGCGGGTGATCTCTTTTTCCGGTTTAACATCGGTGTGCCAGATCATTGTGTCCGCTTTCTTATCGTGCGCATGACAGAATTTGCAGTCTACATTAAGGCTCACACAATAAATATCCATGAGTTTGTACAGCGAATCCTCGCTGATGTTCTTCGGCAATACCTGCAGGTTTTTGAATGTCTCGCCCCGGGGTTGTTCCATGGCGGCAATGCCGGCAAAAAAAAGGGAGGAGATGATGGCGACAGCAGTGAGTTGTTTATTCGCTTTCATGGTCATAGTTTTTTTGTTCGTCGTAATTCGAGCAGGTTAAGACTATTGGGTGGAAAGTTTTTGATATGGGTATGTACCAGGTGAATGGCCATATCGTACCAAAGCGGTACCACGGGCGCATCCCGGATCATCAGTTGATCCATCTGCTGGTAAAGCCGGTACCGCACCGAGTCATTCTTCTCCGCCGAAGCGGCTTCGTACAGTACATCATACGCCGGATTTTTATAGCGGGTGTAATTGGGAGGCGCCGGGTTCTTGCTGTAAAATACGCTGAGGTAATTCTCCGCGTCGGGATAATCGGCGATCCAGCTGCCGCGGAAGAACAGGGCCTGCGATTTGGATGTTTGTTCCAGCAACAGGCTTTTCTGTACCACTTCCACCTCTATGTTAATGCCTATTTGCCGGAGTTCGTTGGCGATATAGGTACCCAGGTCGCCGTAAATAGGTATGGTAAGCAATTTAATGGCGGGCAATCCATTACCCTCCGCGAAGCCCGCTTCCTGTAACAGCTGTTTTGCTTTGGCCGGATCATACTGATAACCCTTCACCTTCGTAGTATCATGCGAAGGCAGACCGGCGGGAACAAAACCACTTTCGGCGGCTATGCCGATGCTGTTGCGGAGGTAAAGCATCATCTTCCGGCGGTCGAATCCGTAATTGATGGCCTGCCTGATCTGCTGCAGCCGAAGCGGTGAGTTTTTTACCAATGGATTATTTGCATCGACCAATATTCCCAGGTATTCGATGTTGAGGTAGGGATGCTTATGCAGTTCGATCCTGCCCTGCCATGTTTTCTTCAGGTTGCCCGCTTTGGTCAACACTTCGTCTTTGAACGAGGGGTCGATATCGTCGATGAAATCCAGCCTTTTTTGCTGGAACTCGAGGAATTCCGTTGCCTTGCTGTCGTAAAATGTAACCTTGATGCCATCGAGGTACGGCAAGGGATTACCTTGTTCATCTCTTTCAAAATACCGATCATTCTTTGCGAGGATAAGCGCCTGGCCCTCTTCCCAGGCAACAAAACGGAAAGGCCCTGTACCCACAGGGTGACGCCGGAAATCGGTTCCGTATCGGTCAACCGCCTCTTTCGGTATTACAGAACAATACTGCATGCTGAGGATGCCGAGTATCGATTGAAAAGGCCGGATGAGTTTTACCTGAAAAGTGGAATCATTGATTGCCTGAAAGCCCTTGACCGAATCGACCCGGTTGTTGAAAATCCAGGCACCCGGACTGGCCGTGTTCTTGTCAACGATACGGTTAAAACTATAAACCACGTCCGGCGCAACGAGTCTGCGTCCCTTTCCGCCCGGGAAACAGGGATCGTCGATGAACCTCACATCGGTTCGCAGGGAAAACGTGAATGTAAGATTGTCGGCCGATATGCTCCAGCTTTTAGCCAGCGAAGGCTTGATCTGCATGTTGCTGTCGATCTCCACGAGGGTATTGTAAAGCTGGTGTACCGACCACATGACCTGTTTGTTCTTGGCAAAGGCCGGATCGAGTGATGAAAGTCCGCTGCTTTCGTTGTAGCGGAAAATCTTTTTATCGGTATGGCGGTGCGAAGAGCAGGAGGCAAGAAACGAGATGCACGATACGAGATACAGGACAAGCGATACGAGGCATCGGATACGGGAGACCGGGTGCAATATATCCGGTCCTGTATCCTGCATCCGGTATCCGGAATCCGTGTATTTATTTGTTGAGTGGTGCATGCTCTGTACCGAAAGAAAACTAAATTAGCACTTCTATACAAATACACATGAAACGGATTGTTAACGCATTACTCCTTCTGATCGCTTCGTTCATTCTTAGTGATCATACCCAGGCACAGCCCCTTAGCCAGTCGAAGGGTTTTACGCATGCGGATACGCTACGCGGAACCTACGGACCTTCGCGGGATTGGTGGGATGTTCTCAAATACAACCTGAACGTCAGGTTCAATATAAAAGACAGTACAATCAACGGGCACAATGACATCCAGTTCAAAGTATTGAAAAATGGAACGGTGATGCAGTTCGACCTGCAGGAGCCGATGATCGTCGATAGTATCATCGCCCATATCCGTGATTACAAAGTCATGAAACATCCAAGGCTTCCTTTTCGAAAAGACGGGAATGCCTATTTTATCGAAGCGCCCGACTTTAATGGATCTAAAATCAATTACATCACCGTATACTTTCACGGCAAGCCCCGCATCGCCCGCCGCCCACCCTGGGATGGAGGTTTGATCTGGCGCAAAAGCAAGGATGGAAGTCCCTGGGTCAGCGCTGCATGCCAGGGCCTCGGCGCCAGTGTATGGTATCCCTGCAAGGATCACCAGAGTGATGAACCGGATAGTGCGGAACTGCGTATTACCTGCCAGGATACACTGATGGCCGTAGGCAACGGCCGTTTCCGCGGGAAGACGGTCAACAAGGATGGCACGGCTACCTACGATTGGGCGGTTACCAATCCCATCAATAACTACAACATCATTCCCTATATCGGAAAATATGTTCACTTCAGTGAAGTATACCCCGGCGAGAATGGAAAGCTGGATATGGATTATTGGGTATTGCAGGAGAACCTGGAGAAAGCCAGGGAACAATTCAAAGACGCGGCCCGGATGATGAAGGCTTTTGAACACTGGTTCGGCCCCTACCCGTTCTACAAAGACAGCTATAAACTGGTGGATGCGCCGCACCTGGGCATGGAACACCAGAGCGCCACCGCTTATGGCAACGGATACCGGAACGGGTACCGCGGAACCGACCTGAGCGGCAGCGGATGGGGATTAAAATGGGATTTTATTATCGTGCATGAAAGCGGCCACGAGTGGTTCGCGAATAATATCACCTCGAAAGACATTGCCGACATGTGGATACACGAAAGCTTCACCAACTACAGCGAAACGCTGTTCACCGATTTTTGGTATGGAAAGGAAGCCGGCAACGCCTATGTCCAGGGAACCCGCAAGAATATCCAGAATGATATTCCCATCATCGGTACCTACAACGTGAACCGGGAAGGCAGCGGCGACATGTATTATAAAGGAGGCAATATGCTCCACAATATCCGCCAGGTGATCAACGATGATGAGAAGTTCCGGCAGATTCTGCGGGGATTGAACAAAACCTTTTACCACAAAACCGTTACCACGAAAGAAGTGGAAGACTATATCAGCAGGCAAAGCAAGATCGATTTCAGCAAGGTATTCGATCAGTACCTGCGCACCACGCAGATACCGGTGCTGGAATACAAAGTGGAGGGAAACAAACTTTCGTACCGGTATACAAACTGCGTAAAGGGATTCGGCATGCCGCTGAAAGTAAAATTCAAGACCGAACAATGGATCAGGCCGACGGAAGACTGGAAGACATTGGACCTCTATCCCGAGGGCGACAACAGCTTTACGGTTGATCCAAATTTTTACATCATTACAAAAAAGACAGAGTAATTTAGCGTCAAACGAACCGAATGTCGCAGATCCGGAAGCAAAGTATTATATCCTCCGTATTGGTGTATATCGGCTTTCTGATCGGTTTCATTAACACCTACCTTTTTACCCGTGAAGGCGGGTTCACCCAGTCGCAATACGGATTGACCGGGATCTTCGTGGCGGTGGCGAATATCATGTATTCCTTCGCCAATTTCGGTATGGCCGCCTATGTCACCAAATTCTATCCCTACTACCGCGATAACCTGCCCCGGAAGAAAAACGACCTGCTTAGCTGGGCCCTCTTGTTCTCATTGGTCGGCTTCTGCCTGGTGGTGGTAGCCGGTATCTTATTCAAAGACCTCGTGGTTCGTAAATACGGCACCAATGCCCCGGATTTTGTACGCTATTACTATTACATTTTTCCCTTCGGCCTGGGGCTAACCCTTTTCACGATCCTGGAGGCCTATGCCTGGCAACTGAAAAAATCGATTCTTACAAATTACCTGCGGGAGATACAGTTTCGGGTGTTCACCACCCTGCTTATTGTGCTGACCTTTGCAGGGCTCATCACCTCGTTCGATCTCTTCATTAAACTATTTTCCTTTACCTACCTGGCGATTGCCGCAATCCTGCTGGCAAGCCTGGTATTGGGCCGGCATGTTTCACTTACTTTTTCAGTCAGCATTGTTACCCGTAAATTCTTCCGGAAGATCATGCACCTGATCTCCTTTGTATATGGCGGGAACATGGTATTCACCATTTCCATCGTATTTGATACCATCATCATCGCGGCCGTACTTCCAGACGGACTGGCGCTGGCCGGTATTTATACCCTGGCGCAGAATATCGCCAGCCTGATACAGGCCCCGCAGCGGGGTGTGATCTCCTCATCCATAGGTCCGTTGTCGCAGGCCTGGAAAAATAAAGACCTGGCCAGGATCAACCGCATCTACCATAGTTCCTCAATCAATCAATTGATTTTTTCCGTGGCCATGTTCGCCCTGATCTGGATGAACTTCAACGATGCCGTATTGAATTTCCACCTCCAGCACCGCTATCTCGAAGCTGCCATGGTTTTCTTTTACATCGGCCTGATGCGTATTGTTGATATGGGTACCGGGGTAAACAGCCAGATCATTGTTACCTCCACTTTCTGGCGTTTTGATTTCATTACAGGCATCATCCTGCTGGCGCTTACACTTCCGCTGAACTATGTATTTACAAAATACTATTTCGGGGTTACGGGGCCGGCCATTGCCAACCTGATTTCACTGACGGTGTATAACCTCATCCGCTACTGGTTCCTGTACGCCCGGTTTAGCATGCAGCCATTCAGCCTCAAGACGCTTTATACCCTTTTGCTGGGGATAGGTGGATATGTACTTTCTTATTACATATTCCGCGATATGCACGGATTCGCGGGGATGATCCTGCGTAGCGCTCTTTTCGTGTTTGTTTTTGTATCAGGAGTGAAATGGCTTGAACTTTCGCCGGATGTAAAGCCTGTATGGCAGACCATGCTGAAAAAGCTGGGTATAAAAAAAGGAGATTAACATCTCCCTTTCTTTATTCTGTAACCGGGCCGGCTGTTATCCTGCCGCCACCCAGGTATCTTTTTTTGTAATAATCCTCATCCAGGTTGCTGATCATGACACCGTTGCTGGTACTCGAATGGGTAAAACAACCATTGCCCAGGTAAATACCCACATGGCTTACGCCTTTTCGGGTGCGGAAAAATACCAGGTCGCCTTCCTGCAGTTCGGCACGGCTGAGGCGGATCGTGGCGTCGTATTGGGCCCGGGCGGTACGGGGTAACGTAATTCCGTATGTATCATGAATGAGTGTGCTGGTATAGGCGCTGCAGTCGATCCCGTCTTTACTGGCGCCGCCGTAGCGATAGGGTGTTCCCCACCAGGATTCGATGAATGAATAGAGCGGCAGATTGGCCACTGCTTCCACTTCTGTATTCAGTAACAGGGCGTATTTGAACTGGATGGCCGTACATTTCTCAATGGCAGCCGCTTCTTCCGCTTCGGCGGGCTTCGCGTTTGTTTTTTTAGTAGGCGCCGGCTTACGGTAAGGTATCGGCGTGGAAACGGTGTTTTCGGGTGTTATTTCGATCCCGTCGATGAATTTCACCTGGCGGGTATCCGCGGATACATCCCTGGCCCGGAGTGAGCCAACCTTATGTTGTGCCTGTAAGGCAATCGGTGTTCCTGAAAAAGTGCCAACGGCTACAGAAACAAGAATTAAGTGTTTCATACGATAAAATGAGGGGTTTTATCAGTAAGTACAACTTAGTCTTCTGTTCTTTGGTCGTCTTGATTGTTCGTTGATTCGGCTTCGCGTACTTCCCTTCCTGCTGGTCTTGTTCTACTAACGTGTTCGATTGGTGATAACTTGTGCAAAGGTAACCGGTCGGCCCCGTAAAAGCAACCCTTTAACGAATTATTATTTTATTATTGCAGCTGGTGGTCGTGCTGCTTAAGTGATTGTAAAAAAAGCGGTTAAGTTCACGATCTTTGCACCTGGCATCGTATGAAATTTTCGCACTTACACGTACACACGCAATTCTCCCTGCTCGACGGAGCCGCGTCGATCAAAGGGCTTTACAAGAAAGCCATTGCCGATGGTATGCCCGCGCTGGCCATCAGCGATCACGGCAACATGTTCGGCGCCTTCGAGTTTGTGAAAGAAGCCTACAATCACAAGAACGACGACGGCACCCTGAAAGTGAAACCCATCGTTGGCTGCGAGTTCTATATTACCCAAGACCGGCATCGTAAAACATTCAGCAAAGAAGAGAAAGATCCCCGCCATCACCAGATACTGCTGGCCAAGAACGAGCAGGGATATAAGAACCTGGTAAAATTGACTTCACTGGGTTATATCGAGGGTATGTATTCCAAATACCCCCGGATCGACAAAGAGCTCATTCACAAATACCACGAAGGCCTGATCGCCACCACCTGTTGCCTTGGGGCGCTTGTACCGCAAACCATTCTTAAAAAAGGCGAAGAGGAAGGCGAGAACGAATTCAAATGGTGGCTCAATATCTTCCAGCAAGACTATTATGTAGAATTGCAGCGCCACGGCATGCCGGAACAGGACCGGGTCAACGAGATACTGCTGAAATTCGCCCGGAAATACAAGGTGAAGGTGATCGCCAGCAACGATTCGCATTATATCGATCAAAGCGATTTCAACGCCCACGATATCCTGCTTTGCATCAACACCGGCGAAAAACAATCCACCCCTGCCCTGCGGGAATTTACCGACGACGATATCCTCGTAAAGAACAAACGCTTCGCTTTTCCCAACGACCAGTTTTATTTCAAGAAGACCGAAGAGATGGCAAAGGTATTCGAAGACCTTCCCGAGGCCATCGACAATACCAACGAGATCGTGGATAAGGTGGAACTGCTCGACCTGAAGCGGGACATCCTGCTTCCGCACTTCGTGGTTCCATCTAATTTCAAATCGCAGGATGAATACCTGGAGAGCATTACCTGGTCGGGCGCTAAGGAACGTTATAAGATACTCACACCCGAAACCGAAGAACGAATCAAATTCGAACTGGGGGTGATCCGCCAGATGGGATTTGCCGGTTACTTTCTCATCGTGAGTGATTTCATTCGTGCCGGCCGGGAGATGGGCGTATTCGTAGGTCCGGGTCGTGGTTCCGCTGCTGGTTCGGTGGTGGCCTATTGCATTGGCATCACCAATATCGACCCCATCAAATACAACCTGCTGTTCGAAAGGTTCCTGAACCCCGATCGTAAGAGCATGCCCGATATCGATACCGACTTCGATGACGATGGCCGGCAGAAAGTGATCAATTACGTGGTGGACAAATACGGCAAGAACCAGGTAGCGCAGATCATTACCTATGGCACCATGGCCGCCAAAAGCAGTATTGCCGATGTGGCCCGTGTGATGGATCTGCCCTTGCCCGAAAGCCGGGCGCTTTCCAAACTGATACCGGAAAGACCGGGCATCAACCTGAAGCGCTTGCTGCACGCTCCTTTTACGATCAAGGAATCCAAAAACGGCGAAAAATCCCTGGAAGAGAAAGAGGCCCTCATCGCTGACGATATCGAAAATGTGCGTAAGCTGCGTGAGATATACAACAGTGAAGGATTACAAAGCACGGTGCTGCATGAGGCCGAGATCCTCGAAGGTTCGGTTCGTAACACGGGCATTCATGCGGCCGGTATCATCATCGCTCCTAAGGATCTCACCGAACTGATTCCCGTGGCCACTTCAAAGGAGAGTGAATTGTGGCTCACCCAGATCGAAGGGGGCACGATTGAAGAAGCCGGTGTTATCAAAATGGACTTCCTGGGTCTGAAGACCCTCAGCATACTGAAGACAGCATTGGCGCTTATCAAACAAAATCATGGCGTAGAGATCGATATCGACGCCATCCCGCTGGATGATGAAAAGACCTACCAGTTGTATCAACGCGGCGATACCAATGGTACGTTCCAGTTCGAAAGTCCGGGTATGCAAAAATACCTGCGGGAACTGAAGCCCGATAAATTCGACGACCTGATCGCGATGAACGCCCTGTACCGCCCGGGGCCAATGAGTTATATTCCTGATTATGTAGACCGCAAGCATGGAAAGAAGCAGGTGCAGTACGACCTGCCCGATATGGAAGAGCACCTGAAAGAAACCTATGGTATCACCGTGTACCAGGAACAGGTGATGCTGCTGTCGCAGAAACTGGCCGGGTTCAGCAAGGGCGATGCCGACGTACTGCGGAAAGCGATGGGTAAAAAGCAGATCGCAGTACTGAATAAAATGAAAGCGCAGTTCATCAGTGGCGCCACGGCGAAAAATCACCCCGCTGATATACTCGAAAAGATCTGGACCGACTGGGAAGCATTCGCTCAATACGCGTTCAACAAATCGCACAGTACCTGTTATGCCTTCGTGGCCTACCAGACGGCCTACCTCAAAGCTCACTACCCCAGCGAATACATGGCCGCGGTACTGAACCATGCCGGCAGCATCGATAAGATCACCTTCTTCATGGAAGAGTGCAAGCGCATGGGCATCAAAGTGCTGGGACCCGATATCAACGAATCGCAAAGCGGCTTTGCCGTGAATATGAAAGGCGAGATCCGCTTTGGTTTCAGCGGACTGAAAGGCGTGGGTGAAAATGCTATCCAGAACATCATCGAGGAACGCGGCAAGCACGGGCCCTTTTCGTCGATCTTCGATTTTGCCAAGCGGATCAATCATCGTTCGGCCAATAAAAAATCCATCGAAAGCCTGGCTTACTCCGGCGCTTTTGATTGTTTCCCCGATATTTCCCGGTCGCAGTATTTCTTCCAGCCACCCGGCGATGTTTCGGGCCTGGAGAAAATACTGAAGTTCGGCAACGTATACCAGACCAACTCCGCCAGTTCCAGCAATACCCTGTTCGGCGATCTGCAGATGCCCGAGATCGTTCCGCCACGCCTGCCCATCTGCGAACCCTGGCCACTGGCAGTGCAACTGGAGTATGAAAAGGAAGTTACGGGTATGTACATGAGCGGGCACCCGCTCGACAATTACAAGTTCGAGATGCGGCATTACAATATTTCTCCGCTGGCCGACTTCACCGAATTCAAAGCGGCCGTAACCACGCATGCCAACCCGGCCAAACAATTCCGCCTGGCGGGTTTGGTGGTGGATGCACAGCACCGGCTTACCAAAACCGGTAAGAATTTCGGCATACTTACCATCGAGGATTACAGCGGCAAGGCCGAATTCATGCTCTGGAGCGAAGATTATGTGAAATACCAGAACTATCTCGAGAAAGGAATGATCGTGATGATCGAGGGTGGATTCCGGCAGCGCTACAACAGCGATCAGTGGGAATTCCGTTTATCCAAAATGCACCTGCTGGAGACGGTAAAATCGAGCCTCACCAAACAAGTGGTGATCGATGTGCAACCTCAGTTCGTGAATGGAGCGCTGGTGGATTTCATCGAAAAGAACATCAAGGCGCATCCCGGAAGCACTTCCCTGAAATTCAACATCGTTGATACACGTCATAACTACCGGGTCGGCTTGCGTACCCTGGATCGTGGCTTTACCATGAACGACGACCTGGCCCTGTTCCTGAATGAGAATAAGGACATTGATGTGAGTGTGGTGACGGCGTAACCGTTACGGGTTGGGAATTTCGGGTTTGACAGTTGTCATGTCAGCGGAAACAAATCATGAACACGCTTACTCGATCAGAAATATCTCCCGCTTCCCTCCTTCCACGCAATCCATATAACCTTTCATGATGTCTTTGAGCTCGTTGCTCATGGTGGCCGAACGCATGTTGGCGAAGAAGATACCTATATCATCTGTTTCCGATTCAACAACCACCGTCCAGTAGGTGCTGACGATATCGGTCATTACTTTCATATTCTTTCCCATGCCGTCCTTTTCAAAATATGGTATGGCCTGTTTGAACATTTTTACCAGGTCCTTGGCCTTGCCCGGCTTCGCCTGGAATACTTCCCGGATCAGATACATAGCAAAAAATTTTAGTCTGTAAAGCTAAACAGCCGGTTCCGCAAATGCAAGTGTCGGCTGTACGACAGTCACAATGGCTTGCAGCCTGCCAGATGTTTTTAGACACATGCTGTGGATATGTCATAAAAGCACCTTCGCCCGAATGGGCTTAAATTTGCCCTCTTATCTGATACAATAAAAAACTATAATTATGGCACTAGAATTCACAGATGCGAACTTTAAGACCAATGTCCTTGAGTCTGATAAATTATCGGTTATTGATTTCTGGGCCGAATGGTGCGGCCCCTGCCGTGCGATCGGTCCCGTTATCGAAGAACTGTCTAAAGAGTACGACGGCAAGGTGAACGTGGGTAAAGTGAACGTCGACAACAATCCGCAGATCTCCATGAACTACGGCATCACCAGCATTCCGGCGATCCTTTTCGTGAAGAATGGTCAGGTGGTTGACAAACTGGTTGGCGCACAACCCAAAGCGAACTTTGTAAAGAAAATCGAACAACACAAGTAAGCGCATTACATACCCTGTAAAAAAATCCCTCCGCGATAAGCTGGAGGGATTTTTTTGTATGCAGGTATCCGTGTTTTCAATCAATGCTGTACATTCTCCAGTGCTTTGGGATCGTGCTTGTGTTTGAACATGACAAAAAACAACACCGCCACTACAAGGGCGTAAGCCGCGAAAGTCAGCCAGATGCCATGCCAGTCGCGGTTACCTTCGGCATTTACAAAGTACATGTCGATGATATACCCGCTTGCTTTGCTGCCCAGCCAGGCCCCAACGCCATTCGTCATCATCATAAATAATCCCTGGGCGCTGGACCGGATACCCTGGTCGGTCGTTGTTTCGACGAAAAGGGAACCGGATATATTGAAAAAATCGAAAGCCATACCGTAAACAATGCACGAAACAATTATGAGTACGGTGCCGAACGTTGTTGGGTCGCCATAGGCGAATAAACCGAAGCGCAGTACCCAGGCGATCATCGCGAAGAGCATCACGTTTTTAATGCCGAAACGTTTCAGGAAGAAAGGAATAGTCAGGATGAACAGGGTTTCCGACATCTGTGAAACAGATAAGATGATCGTTGAGTATTTGACCACTAACGAGTCCTTATATGCCGGCATCGACTCAAACCCGCTTAAAAAAGAATCTCCATACATATTGGTAAGCTGTAAGGCGGCGCCCAGCATCATCGAGAAGACAAAGAACAGGGCCATTTTGTAATTGCCGAATAACTTAAATGCCTTTAATCCCAACTGTTCAATGATCCCCGCGTCTTTGGCGATCGACCGGGGCGGCGGGCATTTGGGAATGGTAAAAGAGTACAGGCCTAAAAGTATTGCGGCTACAGCACCGATGTAAAACTGGTTCGCGTTGGCTTTACTGCCGGTTAGGTTGGTGATCCACATGGCAACAATAAACCCGATCGTTCCCCAAACCCGGATCGGTGGAAATACTTTTACCACGTCAAATCCATCCCGCTTAAGAATCGTATAGGCGATGGAGTTTGAAAGGGAAATGGTGGGCATGTAACAGATCATGGCGCCAAAGACCACATAGTAAAGCGTGTCCGGGTCGTTCACGGCAGGTACATAAAAGAGTGTGGCGCCATACAGTATGTGAAGGATTCCGTAGAGACGTTCGGCGTTGACCCATTTATCGGCGATGATGCCGGTGATGGCAGGCATAAACAGGGAGGCAAGTGCCAGGGTTGAAAAAATGGCTCCGAACTGGGGAAAGGTCCATCCTTTGGCGTTCAGGCAGTAAGTACCGATCGTGATAAGCCAGGCTCCCCAAACAAAGAACTGGAGAAAGCTCATAAGCGTCAAACGGAGTTTTATACTCATATAGCGTATTATGGTTTTGAAACGGAAGATAACTATTTATTCCGCTTTGTTCAAGCAATCGGCCGGGTTCGGGGATAATTCGTAAAAAGCATGGGCATCGATGTATTATCGCCGTAACTTTGCGGAAATATTCCAGCAATGTCCTCATCCATCAATACCCTGATCGAAACCGCTCTCGATCCAAACCTGGCCGCCATCGCCCGGAAAGTGCAGAACCAGGAACGCATCACCGACGAAGAATGCCTCTTGCTTTTTGAAAAAGGAAGTCTTGCTTTTGTGGGTGCTCTCGCCAATTCAATCCGGGAAAAAAAACATGGCGATACTACTTATTTCAACCGCAATTTTCATATCGAGCCCACGAATGTCTGTGTGTTCAGTTGTAATTTCTGCTCCTACTCGCGCCTCTATGCGCATAAGGAGGATGGTTGGGAACTGAGTATCGATCAGATGCTGGATATCGTTAAGTCGTACGACGGCAAACCCGTGACCGAGGTACACATCGTGGGAGGTGTTCATCCCAAAATGAACATGGCCTACTTCATCGAACTGATGCAGAAGATAAAAGCCCATCGCCCCGATCTTCATGTGAAGGCCTTTACCGCCGTTGAACTCGATTACATGTTCCGGAAAGCGAAATTGAGCGTGGAGGAAGGCATGCAGCAACTGCATGCGGCGGGTTTAGACAGCCTGCCCGGCGGCGGTGCCGAGATATTCCATCCCGAAATACGGGAACAGATCTGTGCCGATAAAGTGGATGCCGACGGATGGCTGGCCATCCATGAAGCAGCGCATAAACTCGGGATGCACAGTAATGCGACCATGTTATACGGGCATATCGAAAAATTTGAGCACCGGGTAGATCATATGCGGCGCCTGCGGGAGCTGCAGGACCGGACCGGAGGGTTCAATACGTTCATTCCGCTGAAATTCCGGAACCAGGACAACGACATGAGTCATGTAGCCGAGTCTTCCGTAGCCGAAGACATGCGCATGTACGCCATCGCCCGTATCTACCTCGACAATTTCCCGCACTTAAAAGCTTACTGGCCAATGCTGGGCCGGCAAAATGCGCAACTAACCCTCTCCTTCGGGGTCAACGATATCGATGGTACCATTGATGATACCACCAAAATCTACAGTATGGCAGGCAGCGAAGAGCAGAACCCGGCCATGAGCACCGGGGAACTGGTGATGCTGATCAAGCAGGCCAAACGCAAACCCGTGGAGCGGGATACCCTGTACAAGGTGATCAGGGATTATAGCGACTATACACCCACTGTGGATGCAGCCTTACTGAATTAAAAAAGCCGGCAAGTCCAACCGGGTCTCTTTCAACCATGGCGAACTTGCCGGCGGTTAATCCAAACTATTGAGAGAAGGGTTCTGCGGATCAGTTCTTCGAGATGTACTGGGCCGGGTTGTTGTACATATCGGCAGTTACCATCATTTTCCTCGATTTCGGCGATATCCGGGTTTTGCTGTTGAAATAGTCCAATGCAGCATTGTTGTCCTTGATCAGTTCCTTCATGGCTTCCGGCGAGTAGGCTATTATTTCGCCCTCATCCCCGGCCTGCAGGAAGTATTCTGTTTTAGACGTGTTCCCGTTATAGTATTTCCGGCTGTAAATATTGAGTTTGCCACGGGCTACCCGTACGGCAAAGCCCGGCAGGGTTTCGTCGGCTACAAAACTGGCCTTGGACGTGGTGAGCAGTTTTTGCGAAACCGCGTAGCGCTTACCGTCTTGGTAAGCCATAACCTCTTTGGCCTGGATCACCGTTTTGCCATCCGCGACAAGGTGTGGGGTTGTAAATACGCCGGTTACGAGTTTAAGGGTGCTGTAATACTGCGTTGAACCATCGGTACGGATCACATAGCAGGAACTGGTTCCCAGGTTACCTTTGTCGGTATCCGGTAGCGGTTGGTTTACAGTGTTTTGAGAAGTGGAACAGGCTGCGAGAATGTAAACAGCCATGCACAGGAATGCCAGTGCGGGTATAGATTTTTTCATAGTTTATCAGGGTTTGTATCATAAACGGATTGTGAAAATTATTATTGCGGTTTTTGTGTAGAATTTGGACTAAAAATGGCGGTCACAACTTGCTTTATTAAAGAAGATAAAAAGCAAAAAGCCTTCAAAATGAAGGCTTTGGTGTAAAGAGTTTTAAAGGGAGATTCTTACAAGGTATTGGACGGGTCTCAGAGGCGTTGTTAACTAAGCAGTACAAAAGTACAGCGGGCAGCTAGTTGGGCCAATCGATGGTCAACCCGATTCCTTGTAGTATTTGATCGATCCCTTTTTCTCCCTACCGGTTTAGTTTACCAGGCCGGTATATTGTTGGGTTACTTTTTTGATGATATACCCGCTGATCCATCCCACATACGCGTATTTGGCGTAGATGAATTTCTTCGACGGGTTGGCCGTATTTACCTCTTTGATCAGTTCATCCAGCCAGATGGTACCGGCCAGCAGGGCCTTTTTATCGTATGTGTTCACTACCCGTACGATATTCTTTTGCGAAACCTTCCGCTGTTCGGGGTCGTGCATGAAAGAGAGATCGGGTTTCACCAGGTTCTCGTAGTCGGTGTACAGCAACTTGCGGAACTCGGAAATATCCTGGCTGGTGATCTCGGTATAGTTGTAATTGGCGCTTTCCGGGTGCATGAGTGATACCACGGCCCATACCACCCCGCCGGAGATGTACATGATATCCCTGTTGCGTACATCCCGCTTGATGAAAAACTCATTCATCACGATCCGCTTCAGGCTGTCACGCCAGAGCCCTTCAGCGGTACGTACATAGCTGTCGAGCCCGATATCTTCTGTTTTCGATTCGATCAGTCGCTGGAAGGATTTGGTGCCTAAGGGGAATGTAACAGGAATGAAGGTCTTGTTCTCGTTGTAATAACCACCCTTGGTATTACCGCTACCTACGTCGAGTTGCGTGGCTGTAAAACGGCGTTTCTGAGGTACGATGCCCAGCACACTGAGCTGCGATTCCTGTTCCGGGGTAATATAAGCGATCCGGATCTCGGGATCGAGATTGGCAGGACGGATGACCTGGGTGAAATAATCCACTTTGTCGTATTTGTCCAGTTCCTGTTTTACACCGCTGCTGATCACGATATGTACTTTCTTGGAGGGTATGCTGTACCGTCTGCTCAGAATATTCCAGAGGGTAGTAATGGCTTCCCGGGTTTCTTTTTCACTCTGGTACGAAAGCGCCGCCGCGTCGGTGTTGATGGATGTATCGCTGATGAGCGTATAGTCGTATTCCCGGTCCTTGCTCAGCTTTACCTCGATAACGCTCAGCTTTACCCCTTTGGCGCCGATCTCGATACCGGCATACATGTCGCCTACACCCTGCTGGCTTTTCAAAAGGGTTTCCACCACATCGGCGATCACGGTGAGCCCCATGCTGCGGTAAATGCGTACGGCCGATTTGTAATGGGTGATAGCCAGTTCCGACCGGTCGGTTTTACTGTACAGGTTACCCAGCCCTTCATGGGCAAATGCCTGGCAGTAGGTATCGAAATTCGCTTTGGATTTCTCGAGCCCCTTTTTGAAAAACTCTTCGGCGGCGTCGAATTGCTGAGCTTCCATCAGGCTGGTAGCCGTCTTGAGCATGCGGAACGTAGCCTGGCTTTTTATATTCTGGGCGGTACCAACCTGGTACACAAAAAATACACTAATGAGGAGGATGGTTTTTCGCAACATCACGGTACATTTTAGCAGGTTAAACAATGTGTTTGTTCATCCCGCAAATGTAGCGTAGGATGTAGTTCCGGCGGTGTTTTTTACGCGTTTGTAGCAGGCAAAAAAATCAACATGTGACCATTTTGTGCAAAACTACCAATCGCTCCGGAACCCTTCCGGCGATAAACGAAAATCGGGGAACGAAGCATGGATTGTCAGCCTGATCGGGCTATACGATAGCGGGCAGCAACCCGGGAGCGGTTACTGTTTGATAAAAAGTACCACCAATAAAATAAGGGCGACAAACAGGAGTGTGAGACAACTGACAGCCAGGTAAGCAATGGTTTTCATACACGAGGATTTTAAGCGGCCTATTGTTAACAAAAACTGAACCAGTGAAACCGTTTTGTGCATAAGTACGGGATGGTTTTTCCCGAGGTAGAATTACGGTGTTTATGAAAAACAATAAGTATGTTTACAGCATACCACCATCATTGTAAAATCATTCTGTTTATGCAAAAGACCCGGTTACTTTTCGTATTCGCTGTATGTATCGCGGCCGCTGTTTCCTGTAAAACGGTAGGCCGTATCGCCGCCAAATACTGGCTGAACCGCGAGATCAAGGAGTTCGTTTCCAATTGCGAGGATAAGGCCAAACTGGTTGTGGGCAAGGAGAACGCACACAAATACTGCGACTGCGCCGTAGACGTAGTGGCCGAACAATACCACAATTACCAGGATGCCAAAAAGATATCCCTGATCGAACTGCTTGATTTCGTGAACCGCTGCAAATAAGGCCTCCGCGTCAGATCCGGACCACCACGTCGATCAGTTGCTTTTTGTCGGGGCTTTCCCAGCGGAAACGTACCGTGTAAACTTTAGCAGGCGTGTTTTTCTGCTTGTAAGGTATCTTGAGTGTGTAGTCGACATTGTTGTTTTCCATCGCCCCCTTCACCTGTTTCAGGAGCATATCGGTGATCTTTACCTCATTCAGGTTCTCATCGTATACCCAGAATGTTTCCTTCCCGGAGAATATGCCGGAGATACTGGATCCTTCGATCGCTGAAACGTCGAGGCTTGTATAGGCCATCTTAGGCGATACTTTAATACTGGTATCCACAGAAACCAGGACCTTTTTCGCCTTGAGGCCGTTCACCACACCCACGGCCCCGTCTTTTTGCAGGATCGTTTTTGCGGTATTGGAAACCTGGAGCTGCTCGCCCATTTTGCTGAATGTTACCGGCATTTCGAAGCGCATCTGGCTCTTGCTCTTCAGATCGTACAAGCGGAGCTGCAGGGTACCGTTCATGTACACGCTGAGCATCTTCGGGGTTATGTTGAATTTGATGCTTAATTCGGAAATCTCTTTTGCGGTATAGCCCCTGCCTTCGTTGGGAAGCAGGAGGTTCGGGGTTTTGAGCAACACTTCTCCTTTTGGCGATACGATCACGAGTTCGGCGCCCGCATATACTTTTTTGCCGGCATCCGCAGCGAAGCCTGTCGGCTGCCCCACCAGCAGTTCGATATCCTTGTTGAACGGAATACGGTTACTGAGCAATTGCGCCCCATCGATCTTCATCGCGATCGACTGTGCCTGTATGCCTTCCTTGAAATATTTCATTCCGGTCAGCGGTAAAACACCGTTCGACTGGGCAAGGGATACAAGGGAGAATGCAAGACAAAAAGCAAGACAGGGGAATAAGCGTTTGAGCATAGAATATCCAGGTTTAAGCTTTAAGTAAAACGAAATAAACGGGTTATTATTTTGAAATGATCACGGTGTAAAGGCCGCACCCCCAACAAAAACAATGCAAAATCAGCAATTACCGCTATATTAGTTGCCGGTAAATATCCCCAACCGGCAATGATCAGACTCAGCTTTCTTTTTCTCCTCTCCTTATTACTATCCAATTGCCTGTCGGCACAGAAACAAAAGGCCGATAGCCTGATGAACCTGCTCAATGCCGAAAAGCAGGATACGAACCGTGTAAAGCTCATGTGGCGACTGGCCAGTGTGATGAGTGTTTACAGTCCCGACACCGCCCTGGTATATGCGCAGAAATCCCTGAACCTGGCGACAGAGATCAAATACAGCGACGGCCAATCCAAAGCCATGGGCGTATTAGCTTCCAGCTTCCGGAAGCTGGGTAACTATTCACGGGCGCTGGAATACAATTTCAGGAAACTGCAACTCGCCGAAAAAGAAACAAACCCGGATGACCTGGCCACCGTGCTGATGAATATCGGCATCATTTACCGCTACCAGGAAGAATACCCAAATGCGCTGCTCTATTATTATAAGGCGGATTCGGTGATACAGCAATACAAACTGGAAGATTCGAAATATTATATCCTGATGAACCTCGGCGACGTATACGACCGGATGAACAAACCGGATTCTGCCTTCGATTATTTCAACAAATCGCTGATCGTATCCACCAGCCTGAAGAACGAGGATTTTATCGGTAATTCCATGACAGGCCTCGGGCATACCTACCTCAAGATGGGGAATTATGATTTCGCGAAACTGAATTACTATTCAGCAATCGGGCACCTGCGCACGAGCAATAACGATGAAGTGCTTTGCGAGGCTTACCTGGGACTGGCCAATCTTTTCAAAAAAACCGGCGGCTCTGTAGATTCGGCAATCTTCTACGCACACCGCTCGCTCGATCTCGCTGAAACAGACGGCTTCCTGAACTGGCAACTCGACGCGACCCGTTTTCTTACCGACTTATACAAAGACAATAAGAATATCGACAGCGCTTTCGTGTACCTGAGCAAGGGTCAGCAGCTGAATGATTCGATCAACAGCAAGGAAAAGATCCGTAAGATCCAGTTGCTGTCGAGTAACGAAAATCTCCGGCAGCTCGAGATCGCCGAGCGCAACCGGATCGCGGCCAAGGAACGCAAACAACAATTGCAATACCTGTTCATCGGGATATTTATCCCGGGGTTCTTCCTGCTTACCCTCCTGCTGAGCCGTATCCGCATACATCCCCGGATCATCAAGGTACTGGGTATTCTATCGCTGCTGATCCTGTTCGAATACCTGTTGTTGCTCCTGCATCCAACTGTAGCCGAACTCACGCACCATACACCGGTCCTGGAGATGCTCATCTTTGTGAGCATCGCTGCCATCCTGATACCCGCCCATCACCGGATCGAGGGTTGGCTCATAAAAAAATTGATTCACCGGAATGAATCAATTCGTTTTAGAAAAGTAAAATTTGTTTCGAAAAAACCGAAACAATAATAGGGATGTTTTTTATTAAGGCTTCTCGGGAGTGGGCTTTGGATTGCCTTTCAGGGCGCCTGTATCGCCGGTTGCCGGTGCTTTGGTTGAATCCGGTGGGGTAACCGCAGGAGCAGCGGGTGCCGGGGCGGCTGCGGAATCTTTCTTTTCGGCTTTTTCTGATTCTGCGCCGTTATTGCAGGCGGTCATGATAACTCCGGCAAACAGGATTCCGAAGACAATAAGCGTCAGTTTTGTTTTGTTTTGCTTGATCATTTTAGTAGTTTTAAGACATAAGGTTACTATTTTTTTTCCAACATTCAAATAGGCAGGCGGCGAAGGGATCCATTATTCATCGCTCAACACCCACTCATGCAGAAACTATTGCTTTTTTTCATCCTCTTTTCAGCGGCCCCTTTCAGCCCTTCGGCCCAGGTCATTTACCGGTTTTCGTTCCCCTTACAAGCCGGCGGCGGAGAAGTTCCCTGCACGGCTTTCTTTGTCGATAACGGCAATGGCAATGCACAGGTACGTGTGCGGTTCAATGCCCCGGGTAACAGCGACAGTACCCTGGTTGATTTTACCGCAACGGAAGAACCCATCGACAAAATGCCCGGTTGCGCTTCTTCCGACATACTGTATCTGCGCATGCAAAAAGTGCAGGTATTATCGGGTACCGATAACACTATATCCTTCCCTGCCTATCTCTGCTTCCGGATGAATAAGGAGTCGGGCTACTTTGAACCGGCTGGCTACAGCAACGACATCGGCAATTGCCAGCAACCGGTAACCGCGTTCACCAGCGCCGAATCGCTGGCCAAAAAAGATATCAGCAAAGAAACAGTGAGCATGTATTTCCGGCCATCCGATTCCTTTTATGCCGGTTACTTTGCCTCCACCCGCGATTTTGTGGTGATCGATCCCAACACCACCCTGCACCTGCTGGTAGTGGCCAACACCTTTGATGATCATATCGGCAGTGCCTGCGCCAAAGACATGCGCCGGGCCATCAAGTTCTTCCAGGAGCTCAAAGATTTCCTGGGGATACGTTTCGTGTTTGATACAATCGCCGGCAAGCGTTATTCGGTTGCACAGGTGGATGCGGCCATTGCCAAACTCAGCAATGTGGGTCCGAACGATATCATCGTATTCTACTACACCGGGCATGGATTCCGGCAGAAAGATGATAACCGCCGCCCGCCGTATATCGATCTTCGTCCTAACTACGACGAAAATCCCAATAACCTCAATTCGAAAAGCCTGGCCGACATATTCCAATCCATTTCGGGTATGAAGGCCCGCTTTAAACTGGTATGGGCCGATTGCTGCAACGACATGAGCCGTACGTACAGCGTAAAGGCCAAAGCGCCTTCGGCCACCAAGGGATTCGGGCTGAACGGAAGCCTGAAGAACGGGGCCGATCTTTTCCTGAATGCAAAGCGCCTCTCGATCCTTGCTACCGGCGCCAATCCCGGGCAACGCTCGATCTGCAACGACGACTTCGGTGGATTTTTCTCCTATAATTTTTTAAACAGCATCGAAGGGCAGTTGAGTTTTTTGAACAGCAATGCCAATTGGGATAAGATCATGGAAGAAACGGGTGGAAAGACCCGGAAGCTGGCCATGCGGGTGGAGTGCGCTACGCCTGCCAATGCCAACGCCAAATGCACGCAGATCCCCTATTTTGAAAAAGCGGCCCAGTGATGCGGTCAGTTTACCGGGCCTTGATTGGGTTCATTCGTAAACGGTATCCGGCGGTTCCATTCTTTTGGTTTGAGTTTACCGATCATTGAATTCCATTTAGCCGATTTCCGCAATCCCTCCAGGGCGGCGTCGGTGATCAGCACGAAGCGGTAATTAAATCCCTGTTCAATGGCTTTATCGAGCCATTTCCAGGCTTCGGTCTTCTTACCCAGCCTGGCATAAAGCCTGGCGATGGAATACGTGGTATACAGGTCATCGGGAACCTGCTCGAGATACTGTTTATATTGCCGCAGCGCTTCCTTGTATTTGCCTTCGAGCATGTTCAGTCGCCCCAGCAGGTCGTAGGCTTCTTCCAGCACATAGGGGTACATGTTGTCTGCCTCTTCGATCAGTTTTCTTGCTTTATCAAACTCGTTGTGATACATGGCAAAGGTGGCGTACTGGAGCCGGTTGGTAAGATTGATCTGGCTGCTGTCGTACAGGTAGCTTAGTTGCTCCAGTACTTCCCTGTTGCGGTAGATCGGCGTTCCGGATTCGATGATCTTCATGCGTATGTTGGCGTTGTCCGTGTCGAAGGAAAGTGAATTTTTGAAAAAGGGAAATGCCTGTCTTTTTGATCCGGCCCAGGTAAAGATCTCTCCTATCTTGTAATTGACCTCGGCGAGCAAGGGCTTTTCTGTAAGCAACGAGGCTGCACGTTCGAGGTAGCTGATGCCATCGATGCGGGGCGTATACACGTCATCGGCCAGGCTGCAATATTCATGCGTGCCGGGTATTGTGTATGATGTTTCGCTGTGTCGCATGATCTGCATCCTGTTCACCTGGTCGGGGATACCGGTGCCTCGCCGGTCGAATTTCAGATCATCTGTTTTTCCCAACTGATAGTATATATCCCGGTTGATGAAAACCTCGTCATTCATTTTGGGAAACCAGATTATCGTATCCAGGTACCTGTACATCGAGGGTTGTCCGGATCGACTGTGCAGCAGCAAACCCAGTTTATAATGCCATTCCCCGTTATCCGGGTACCGGTCCGTCATCCGGCGGTAGAATGCGTTCAGTTCACGATAAACCAGGTCTGCATCCCGGGAGGAATAGGACCGGATCAGGTTTTCGGCCTGCAGGTAACGCCCAAGCCGTTCGTTCAATTGCCAGAATTTTATATAGCCCCCGAACTCTGCCGGTTCTGTTTCTACCAGTTTCTGGTAGCAGGCTCCGGCCTCTTCGAAATGATTCCAGGATTCATATACACTGGCCATGAAAAAGAGATCTTCTTTTCGCTGGTACTGACTCCGCTGGAAGAATTTCTCGAAACAATCGTGTTCGTACGGGTATTTTTTACTCCGGATGGCCGAATCCACGTATTGACGGAACAGGCTATCCGGCAGGTAGTAGTCCATCGCGAACCGGAAATAGACCTCCGATTCTTCCCATTTCCGCTGGTCGTAATAACATTTGCCGATGTAATGAAATACAAGCGGGTTCTCCGGGTCAACGTCGATGACTTTCTTGAAGACCCGGATAGCGTTTGCATAATTCTTCTTTTTATATTCTTCCATTCCCCAATAGAAAAAGGCCATGAAGTCGGATGGATCGAGGATGCTGGTATCGAGGGGACAGGAAATATAGGGCATGGGTGGCATCACGATCGTTCCGGAGATTACCGACCAGGCATTGCCATCGAAGTGGTAACCTTTTTTGCGGAGATCGGCCTCGTAGAAAAAAGAATCGGCAACCGCGTAATCGGTCATGTTCAGGTATACGTATCCCAGGCGTTCGAAGGGCAGAAAATGCCGTTCGTTGAGTTCGATGGCCAGCCGGTAATCTTCTTCGGCAAAGAGAATGTTCTTCGTGAATTCATTCAGCAAGCCACGGTTCACCATATTGTTCTGCAGATCGGGCTGCAAGCTGTCTGATCGCTGGTTGGCCGCAAAACCTTTCGCGTATTCACCCGTCAGCGCATACAGTCCGCCGAGATTCGCCCAGGGAATGGCCCAGGAATCGTTGCGTTTGGTTGCTTCCAGGTAATTGGCTTCCGACTTCGCGTATTGCTTCTTCAGCATGTACAGGATGCCCAGTTCGTTGTAGATGTAGGGCGCTTTTTTTTCGAGTGCCAGCGCTTTCAGTTGCTCGGCCAGGGCTTTATCGATCAAAGACGAAGGGTCTTTGCTGACCGGCACTTTCAGGCGCAGGGTAACGCCGGTGAAATAATGCAGTTTCACCTTCAGGATATTATAGTAGAAGCTCGAAGAATCGGTGAGTTTCAAGGCTACGGCCAGCATGCGGGGGTATACATCGTAGCCGTTGTTTTTGATGTTGTAATACCGGCGGCGTTCCAGTTCAGCTTCATCGCCCTTCAGGTAGTTGTTGATCACTTCCTGTACCTTATCATCGAAGGCCATTACCAGCAGCTCATTTACCCGGTTGACCGCATCGGCATTACCCTTCAGTTCAGCCAGGAGCTCATTCAGCTTTGCAACGCCTGCCTGGTTTTCCAGGCTATCCCGCAGCCGGTTAATAAGTGCGGAAGGTATATCGCCAGCCGGAATATCCTGGAGCTTCAGACTGTCTACCATTGCTTCCAGTCCTGTTTGCTTCAGCAACGATATAAAATAGTCATCGGGCATCATACCGCCGATATCGGATTGGGGCATGGGCGCTGCCATACCGGCGGCCACTTCTATGGAGTCGGAAACGGCCTGTGCCTTTACTCTCATCGCCTCCACGGTATCCACCCGCGCCAGTGTAAAATTATCGATGCCCTTGAATACGGGTGTTTGTACTTTTCCCTCCTGCTTCAGTAGGGGATCGTTGCTCATGGAACGCTGCAGGTAGTTTTTGATCTCTCCCAGCGTTACAATTCCGTCTTTGCTGTCATCGGCCAGTCCTTTCAATCCATTGAGCAGGTAATAGGAAAAAACGCCGCGGCCTCCACCCCACTCTACGTTCTCATTCGATAACTGGTCGGCCTGGCTGGAAGCGATGCGGATCTCTTTTTCTTTAGCATTCAGGAGTTGTTGTCCTACCAGGGCATTAACATTTTCCCGGCCGGCCATCTTACCGGAATGGCAGGCATCGGTGATCAACACCACTTTTGCTTCGGTTTGCGCCGATAAGGTATTGGCGATCTCGTTGAGGAAGGTTACGCTGAGCGACATGCCCACATAGCTTTCGATGGGTGTATTGTAGCAGATCAGGTAGGCGTTGTTGAACATGCTCATGCTTTCCAGGTCGCCATGGCCGGAGAAGTAGAAGAACACCAGGTCATTTTTTTTACAGGTACGTGTGAGCCAGCGGATGGCCATGTGCACGGCGCTTACCGTTGCGCTGGAGTCGATGAGCAGGCGGATATTCGCTTTGGGAACCGAACCGCCGGCCCTGGATTGCAGGAATTCGGCAAAGATGCCGGCATCGCGGTTGGCGAACTGCAGCCGGGGTACATCGGGGTCCTGGTAATTGGAAACGCCGATCACAACGGCATACACGTTCCCGTTCCCGGTTGAAGCTGTTTGCGATGACGCGGAGGCACCCAGTAATACAGTGAACAGGAGCAGCAGTGTATACTTCATTCGTTTTGGCCCTATATCATACAATATACTAAAAACATTCATGGACAACACCCATTACCGGTTATTCGCTGCACTGCCTGTTATGCTGTTATAAAAAGCCGGCGAACATCATCAGTAATCAAACAGAACCCCTTTTTGTTTCAATTTTGTTTTCTTTGGTTTTGCCACCAGCTTTTCCCATTCAGGCTTTTTGCGCAACTCGTTCATCAGGGGATCCAGTTCAAATATGTAGGAGTAACTGAATCCATTGCTGATCGCTTTCTTCAGCCAAACAAATGCTTCGTTGCTGTTTTGCTTACCGGCATACAGGCGTGCGATGGTATAATATGAATCGGCAGCATCCGCGTTTATCTCTGTTATATATTGTTTGTACAAGCCGATCGCTGCATCCGGCTTACCCGCAAGCAGGTTCAGCCGGCCATTTAGTTCCGTAAACTCACCGAGGCGATACGGATGAATCTGCCCGGCTTCATCCAGTATTTTCTTTGACCGGTCAAACTGCCCGGCATACATAAACATTTCGGCCAGCAGCATTCTTTTCGGAAAATTGATCTGGCCGTTGTTGTAGAGGTAATTAAGCTGCTCCAGCGTAGCCTTATTCTGATGAATGACCACTCCGGCATCAACCAGTTGCAGGCGGGCATTGGCATTGCCGGGAGCTAATTCAACCGATCTTGCATAATAGGGATATGCCTGTTTGTTTGATCCGGCCCATACATAGATATCACCCACTTTATTCAGGATATCAGCCTGTATCTCTTTTCCTGAAATGGATTCAGCGGCTTTCTGCAGATAGAATATTCCATCCTTACGGGGCATCAGTATGTCTTTCGCCAGCATGATCTCTTCCTGCGTGCCCGGTATTACAATACGCTGTGCATCGTACAGTAGAAGACTTTCCTTTTCCTTATTTAATCTTAACTCCTTAAACTCTTCCCTGTAGGTAATGTCTGAAAAATCTGTCACTTCATAATCCTTCGAGCTATTGATCAGGATCAAAACAGCAGTATCAACGAATACTTCTTTATTCAATTTCGGGAACCATACAATACGATCCAGGTATTTATCAGGATCGGGAGCTTTTGCCCTGTTATAGAGTAAAAGGCCCAGCCGGTAGACCCAGTCATGGTTATCGGCCGGGAATTTATCAATGGCCCTCCGGTAGAAGGCATTCAGTTCTTTATCCGTTCTTTCGGCATCAAAAGCCCTGAATTCGTAAATCCGTTTTTCCGCTTCGGTATACCGTCCCAGTTTTTCCAGCAGCCGCCAGCTCTTTACATACCCCCCGATCTTACCGGGTTGAAGTATCCTGATGGAATCGTACATAGTTTCTGCTGCTGCATAATGACCCCAGGTTTCATATACATTGGCCATGAAGTAGAAATCTTCGATTTTATCGTAATAATGTTTCCGGAAGAAATTTTCGAAACAGGTGTGGGGATAAGAAAAGTTTGCCGCTTTAACCACGGAGTCGCAATACTTCGGGAAAGAACCGGGATCCAGGTTGAACCGGATGGCAAAATTGAACATCAGTTCTGCTTCCTCCCATTTTTTTTGTTCGTAAAACAGTTTGCCCAGGTAGTGAAACGCCAAGGGGTTTTGCGGGTCAATGCCGATCACTTTTTTCAGCATCCGGATGGCGCCGGCTGTGTCTTTATTCCGGTAGGCGGCCATGCCTTTATAGAAAAAGGCCATCAGGTCATTTTCGGCTGTCGTCGCGGGTAGAGCACAGGAGCTCCAGTCGTCACGCGTGTAACCCAGGGGGTCGTTCCAGTAAAGAGATTCCATACCTGCCTGGAAATTCAGCCCCATCTTTCTTTTTTCGGCTTCATAAAAGAAAGAATCAGCCAGCGCATACCTGGCCGAATTAAGGTACAGGTAACCCAGCCTTTCAAAAGGCAGGTAATGCCTGGAATTGAGGTCGATCGATCTGCGGTAATATTCCTCTGCATAAAGCAGGTTGCCTTTGTTTTCATTCAATAATCCAAAATTATTGCTTACACATGGAAGGCCCGGCTGCAGACTATCGGCTTTATAACAGGCATTGAATCCTGTTTCAGAGCGCCCCGTAACGGCATACAGGTAACTCAGGTTCGCCCAGGGTAATGCCCATCTTGTTGCCAAGGTGGTTGCTTTACTGAAATATTTTTCTGCCTCGGCAGTTTGTTTTTTTGCCATGTACAGTATCCCCAGCTCATTATAGATATAGGCGGCATGCTTTTCCAGTTCCAGCGCTTGCTGCTGTTCGGCAAAAGCCAGGTTAATGAGCGAATCATGGTTCTCCGTTATTGGTATTTTCATCCGGTGTACAACGCCGGAAAAATAATGCAGTTTCACTTTCAGGATATTGTAGAAGAATTCATTGGGAGGCGTTAATTTCAACGCAACGGATAATATTCTCGGATAGGCATCATAGTTACTTATGCTGCTGTTATAATACCTGCGCCGCTCCAGTTCGGCCTCATCGCCCTTTAAATACTGGTTGATCACTTCCTGTGCCTTGTCATCAAAAACAATGACCAGGTTTTCATTCAATCGCTCCATGGATTCCCTGTTTTGCTGAAGGATACTGACCAGCTCTGCCAATTGCTTCCTGCCGGTTACCGCCATCATGCTGTCTGTTTTCGCCATTTGCACGGCGGCATTTGTCATGTTCATATCCTGGGATGGAGTTGCTGCCCAGGATTCCCGGGCTCCCAGTTTATCCTTCACCCAATTGATCATGGCAAAGGGAATTTCGGCGGCCGCAAGTTTATCCAGGTTTAAACGGTCAACCATGGTCGCGAGGTCTTCTTTTTTCAGCGCTGCAATAAAGTAATCTTCCGGAGAGAGGTTATGCTGGTTTTCCGATTCAATTTGTACTGCAGCAACCCGAACCTGTTCAAAGGAAACTGAATCAACAGCGGATTGCTGCCGCACCGCCTGCAGGTCTTCGGGGTTCACAGTGGATAACCGGAAGGCTTCCCTTCCGCTCAGTACCGGGGTTTGAACCTTTTTTTCCATTTTCAGTACGGGGTCGTTTTGCAGGGAACTTTCCAGGAATTTTTTAAGTTCGCCGAACGTTACAATGCCATCGCGGCTTTTGTCTGCCAGGCCTTTCAAACCATTAACCAGGTAATAGGAGAACACTCCCCTGCCACCGCCCCAATCGATCTTTTCATTCGACAACTCATCGGGTTTGCTTGATGCAATGCGTACCACTTTTTCATTGGCGTCTATCAGTTGCTGGCCGCTCAGGACATTGCCGGCCGAGCGGCTGTCGGACATGTTGCCCGAATGGCAGGCATCGGTGATCAGCACCACGTTAGCACCTGTTTTAACTGAAAAGGAATTGGCCAGTTCATTTACATCCCGGATACTTACTGCCAGGCCGATATAATTGGCAGGCGGGGAATTATAACAGATGAGGTAACCATTGTTGAACAGGGTAACATTTTCCAGGTCGCCATGCCCGGAGAAATAGAAGAAAATAAGATCGTCCTTCTTGCATTTTTTGGCCAGCCCCGAAAGAGCCGTATACACTGCTGCCTGGGTGGCGCCGGAATCTGTAAGTAAACGGATATTTTCTTTGGGTACGGCCCCGCCGGCCTTCGACATTAAGAATTCGGAAAAAATGACGGCATCGCGGTTGGCAAATTGTAATTGGGGAATGTCGGCATCCTGGTACCTGGAAACACCAACCACCACAGCATATACATCTGGGTTGCCGGAAGCAGGAGCGTTTTGCTGAGACGATGCGTTCAGCGAACAGGTGATCAATAAAAGCAGTGCAATGAAAAAGCGCATTCGTTTTGGTTGATTGGGCGATCCTTCCCCGTCGAACCTTCCTAAGCAGCTTTTAAATATAGCACTTATTTGCCAGCGTAGAGCTGGTTGAATAATAATTTAAACGTGCCGTGCGATTGCCCCCGGAAGTTGATCTCGGGCGTGAACACATAGAGTTTGCCTTTTCCTATGGTTGCTTCGAATGCTACAATGCCGTTCTTCAGGTATGCCTGTCCCCACGACCAGCCGCTGCGGAGCAGTTTGCCGGTATCGAACCAGGCGATGGGTTTCAGCGCACCGCTACTTACCGCGTCGGGATTGAGGCGGAATACCGGGCTGTTGTCGAAATACACATCCGCTTCCGCCGGCATGCCGGCTGCGGCCATCTCCCTGTTGTTTACATCCACCCGCATGATGCTGCCGGGTGTATAGTATTTGTCACGGCTTAATGCTTTCTCTACACCATTATCAATCTCTGTCATGGCATCGGTGACAGGCAGTCTGAGGTGATAGGCCAGTTGCGTACTGCTGCCGATGGCGACGATGCTGCCACCCTGCTCCAGGAATGATCTGAGTTGCGGTATCGAATGCTCCGCGGTGATACGACCGGTCATATACCTGAATTCGGCGGGTATGATGCTGTCGATCCGTCGTTCGGGTATCCGGCTGTTGAGCGATGGGATGGCGCCACCCAGGAAAACGATGACGTCGTATTTTTCGTTGAGCTTGCCGCTGTCGATCTGTTTGGGATAGATGACATCGTAGTCGAAACCGAATTTTTCGAAGATCAGCCTTGTCCAGCCCGATGGCATCGAACCGCCATAGGTATCCCACAAAGCGATCCGCGCCTTCCTGATCTTTTCCACCGATACGGGTTTGGCATCAACGCTTTTAAAAGCGGCGCTGCTTTCTTTTGCGATCTCATCCACCAATGCCTTATTCACTTTCGGAACATAGAAAGATCCGAAACTGTATGCGCCTGAACCTGCGTCTTTGATGCGATACACCTCCACCCCTTTGTTCAGCAGTTTATTCACCGCTTTGTACGACTGGTTGGCCCTTGCATCGAGGATATATCCTTTACCTGGAGAAGCGACTGTACCATCGATTTTGAGTAATTCACCACGCGGGTTACTTACAAAGGGCCCTTCAAAACCTTCGGGGATGCGATCGAACTGCACACCCATCTGGTAGGCCAGCGTCCATCCGGCTGCATCATAGGGTGGTACGGGCGGCCCCCCGGGATATTGAAAATCATTCGGGTGATCCTGTGGTTCGAAGAGATCCAATATGTGCGGCCGGAAAGCCTGGTTTGTTTTTACGATGTAGGATCCGGCGGGATAATGCTTTCCCGCTACTGAAAATGCGGCTGTTGCTTTTTGAACCACCACGCCCGTGCGGATCAACGCGTTCAGGAATTCAACGGCCGAGCCAAGGTCGGGCTGATCGGCTGAAAGGATATACCCCCTCGGATCTTTATACGCGGGGTTCTTCATCACGGAATCGTAATAACGCAGCGGAAGATTAGCCGCAGCAGCAGGCCGGTTTGCATCAGCGCTTCCTCCCCTTCGTTTCAGCGAATCCTGGAACAACCGGTTCATCTCATCAATTTTTGAAGGAGACAGCGACCAGGTGTCTTTGTTTCCTCTTTCGATGGAGTTCATGCCCATGCGCCAGATGTTGAAGAGCATTTCATCGCGGTGGCGGGAGGCATAATTCAATACCGCGTAATTCAGTGAAACGGAGTAGTCGATTGATTGACGGTAAAGCCATTTCTGCGGCGTTACCGGGTTGGGCGTTGCCGCATTGGGTATCAGTCTGCTGGTCACCAGCGGTACTTCCATCGGGTTCGGACTACCGATGATCTCGGTGAGCAGCCCGATCATGTTGTGAAAATACGTGGTGGTCCGGAGTCCGCCATTGTACCAGGTGGAGAATACCGATCCGGCCTTGCTGGTATAACCGGGCTTGGCTTCTGTGTTCAGGCGGTTCTGCATCGCGGCGCCGATGGCGTCGAGCCCGGTGATGATCAGCGGATCGTATACATAGTTGAAAGGATCGCGGTACGGAGCGCCCGCCACTACCGAACCCGCCGGCCCGGATTGGTGATGATTGTACATGATCTGCGGTATCCACTCCACGAACAATTGCCGGGAAATGTTCTGTGTCTCTTTCAGGTTCATCATGTAAAAATCCCGGTTGTTATCATGGCCCGCGTATTTCTCATAAAGGCGCGGCACATTGCTGATGCTTCGTTTTTCGGGTTTGGGTTCACGCATGTACCAGTTGCTGATCAGTTCCTGCCCGTCGGGGTTCGCATGCGTCATCAGGATGATCACGTCGTTGAGTATGCGCATGGTTTCCTCATCGGTGCGGCTGAGCAATTGGTAAGCTGTTTCGATCAGCTGGTGAATGCCCACGGTTTCGTTGGCGTGCAGGCCGCCATCGATCCATACAACAGCCTTGCCTTCTTTGGCGAGCCGCCTTGCTTCTTCCAGGCCAACATCCGCGTTACCGAGTTTTTGGGAGATCTGTTTGTAGTAATCGAGTTTTTGCTGGTTCTCCGGCGAGGTAACGATCAGCATGAACTGATCTCTTCCTTCTTCTGTTTTCCCGATCACGGTATACTTAGCCCGTGCTGAAGCGGCGGCCAGTTTTTTGAAATAGGCTTCGGTTTGTGTAAAGTTGGCAAGCTGGTAATTATCGCCGATGCTGAACCCAAAATGTTCCTTCGGCGATGGTATGGTTTGCGCCTGGGCGAAAGCGAACAGCCAGGTAAAAGTTGTTAAAAGGCAGAATCGTTTCAGTAACATGTTTTCTTGTTTGCTGTGGAAGATGATCTAAAATAAGTAATTATCAGCTACCGGCTTTTATGGCTTCTTTAAATGCCTGGGCCAGGGCTGAATTGTCGCGGTTGAGAATCGTTTCATTCACCATCAGGTATACCTGGTTTTTCGCGTTGGGCATGGCGATGCGTATGTTGTAAGCGTCCCGCAGTTTGTCGCGGAATTTCTTTCCGTCGATCTTTTTGCCGAGTTCGAGGGTGAAGATATTGGTGCCATTGTCGAGTGGAATCACTTTTAATTCATTATCCTGGTTGAGCAGCGCAAAAAGTTCCGCTGAACGTTTTACCGTTTCCTTCATGCGGTCTTCAAAACCATTCAGCCGCTGCAACGCCATGGCCGCGTTGGTCCAGTTCCCGTACATGCTGCCGCCATGTATCTTGATGAGGTGCGGCATTTTTTCGATCACCGTTTTTTCGCCGCACAATACAGCACCTGCCGATGCGCCGAGGTATTTGTACAAGGAGATGTAGATGGTATCAAAATACGAAGCGTATTCTTTGATGCTGGTACCCGACCAGGCGGAGGCCATGTAGATACGGGCGCCATCCAGGTGCATGCGTATGTTATTGCCCCGGCAATATTCGCTGATCTTCCGGATCTCCTCAATCGGTATCATGCGCCCGTCGGTACGGCGTACCGGATTCTCGATCGATATGGCGCCGATGCCGCTGCTGAATACCTCCTGGTCTTTCAGGGTTTCCACGGCCTGTTTCAATTCTTCGGCCGTGAACCAGGTTTTGTCTTTTGCCAGGGGCATCAGGCGTTTGTTGAATACCGATTGAGCGGCGTCGGCCTCATCGCGGTAAACATGGCTGGTATCCTGCACGAACACCTTGGTATTGTCGCCGCTCAGGGCGGCGATGGCCAGCTGGTTGGCCATGGTGCCGCTGGGCATGAAGATGGCTTTTTCTTTCCCGGTGATCTGCTCGAATTGTTTTTCCAATGCAGCCACGGCCCCGCCGGTTCCGTAGCGGTCTCTTTCAATCGGCTGAAGGCTGTTCATTTTTTGCAATTCGGCCAGGTAAGGGGTTGGTTCGAACATGATCCCGTCGCCAAAGAAAAGAACGGGATCTTCGTTACCGGGATAATGTGCTTGTATGTTTCCGGCTGCCTGTAAGGCGGTCGCGGGGATGAACGCGGGTAAGATGGCCATTCCTGATCCTTTCAGGAAACTCCTCCTGTTTTGTTTCGGCATGCGGGGTTGTTTGTATATCGTAAAATAGGGAAAATATGCCGGCCAGGGTATGGAGCTGTTTTTAACTTCGCGGGAAAATTATAAGCGGTAAATTTGTATTCATATTAAATGTATGCAGGAATGACGGATGATGAAATACTGAAACTGGTACTGTACATCCTGGGTGGTTTAGTGGTTGGTTTCATCACCCATAAAGTGGTGATGCCGCTCCTGGCCAAACTGGCTTCCCGAACCAAACTCAAATCGGATGACCTGATCATTGAAACGATCCGCAAATGGGTCATCGCCTGGTTTGTTGCCCTGGGCCTGTTCCTCGGACTCCGCCGCATCGATATGGACATGCGCTATCACAACTGGCTCGAGAACGGGCTGATGATCTTCTACATCTTTTCGGCCACATTGATCCTCGCAAGGGTAATCTCCGGTATGCTGCGTATCAAGGCCACCGGCACCGACACGGTCATTCCTTCTTCCTCGATCATCGGCAATATTGTACGGGGCATCATTTATATCATCGGGTTGCTGATCATCCTGCAAACACAGGGCATATCGGTAACGCCGATACTTACCGCACTGGGTGTGGGCGGATTGGCCGTTGCGCTCGCCCTGCAGCCTACCCTCTCGAATCTTTTCGCCGGGCTGCAGATCATCGCTTCCGGGAAGATCAATCACGGCGATTATGTGAAACTCGCCAGTGGCGAGGAAGGATATATCGATGATATTACCTGGCGGAGCACCACCATCCGCGGCGATGCCGATCATACGATCATCGTTCCGAATTCAAAACTGGCCGATATGATCGTAACGAATTTCTACATTCCCTCCCGGGAGATTCCTTTTTCGGTGGAGATCAGTGTGAGCCAGGATAACGACCTGGAAAAAGTGGAGCAGGTAACGAAGCAGGTGATCCGGGATACGATGAATGATTGTGAAGGCACCGTCAAAGGCCTGGAGCCGGTCGTCCGGTATTTCAGCGTGGGCGATAACCGGATCAATCTTCGTGCGATCCTGCGGGTGACGGAGCAGTCGTACAAATTCCCGGTACGGCACGATTTCATCAAACGCATTCACGACCGGTACCGGCAGGAAGGAATAAAGATGGCATTGCCCAATCAGACCATCTTCATCAAAAACACGCCCGGCGCCGAAGAATAGGTATTCTCTCCCTATTGCTTGGCTTCCTGTTTTTTAGACGCTGGTAATACCTTGAGATAGGTTACTTTAAACTGGTCGTTCACCAGTTCTCCCTGCGCTTCACCCTTGCGGATGGCATTGCAGAATCCGTCGTGCGCATGGGCATCGCCGAAATCGTCAATGGAAGCACCGCTCACATAATAGGCGTTTTCACCCATCCGAACAGCCAGGGCGCATGTCTTGCCCGGTAATCCGAATTTGCATTTGCCGCAGGAAACTTCCACGGTTTGTGTTTTTTTAGCCGGATCTTCTTTGCCGGCGGTGTTTTTTTGCGCCAGTGCAGGCAAGGTAAAAAGACAGGCGATGAGTAAGAGCGAAACGGGTTTCATAAAAAAGATTTTACGTTATGAATATTCTTAGAGGGTATTGGGCCCTTTGAAGTCGAGTTCCACGTCGTCTTCCCGGTCGCAACCCGTGATCTGCGCAAAAGCGCTGTACAGGGCGCCGATCATCAGGGGCATGCTGAAAAGTAACCCGATGCCGCAGGGAAGAGCGCTGATAATGATGATAATGCCCAACAGTAAGAAAAGCCCGATCAGCGAAACAAGGTTTTTTGTAGCCACTTTTCTCGACATTTCCATGGCCTCCCAGGCATCCAGCCGGTAGATCACAATGAAATGCAGCCGGAAAGCCCAGATCACAGCGAGTACAAGCCCGATCAGGCAAAACGCCAGCACCAGCAAAACGTTCTTTGGATTTTGTATGAGCCGCCGGCCGATATCTTCCAGTTCGGCCTGGTAGCGGTAGAAGTTCTGGCCCTGCGAATATTTGAAAACGTCGATGATATCGGGCAGCATGTTGAAAAGAAGCACAACGCCGAGGAAGGCGAAAACAGCGGCCTGGATCAATGAACTCAGGAATACGGGCGTCAGGTAGTTGAATCCCTTGAATATCTCCCCGAAATCCTGCCAGGGAATGCCCCGGGAAACATGCCAGGTAATGAAAATGGCGCTCACCATAAAGCAGGGAGCGATCACAAGGTTATTCGCGAAACTGCCCAGGAAAGGGATCAACCCCACGCCTGTTCCGATGAGCAGGGAAATGATGCCCCCGAGGATATACAGGCCAAGGTGGCGGGAAACAATTTTCCAGCCGTCGGATATCGCTTCCCCGATCGAAAAGGTACCGCCTTCCGTTTTCAGTTCTTCTAAAGATCTCATGTGCTTTTTTTTGTCAAGATAAGCAATTTTAGCATCGGGCATAGGGCTGCATTGGCTGCGAAGCGTAAATTGGCGACATCCGTTTTCCCGGGACCACGGATCGGCAGAAGAATTTTCCGCCAGCCATGCCAAGAAAACAGCCGTTGTTGTATTTGCCAGGCCTGCTTACCGGCATAGGCTGTAATATTGGCCAATGAAAAAGTATAGCCTGCTTTTCCTCCTTTGTATGATCTGCATTGTACCCGCCTCCATGGCCCAGGGTTCCGACAGCATTCCACGAAAAAAATACACGACCGCCCGCCTTAAAGGTGTTCCCATTGTGTTGGATGGTATCCCTTCGGAAGAAACCTGGAATGGCGTGGAATGGGGAGGCGATTTCACCCAATGGCAGCCTGCCGAAGGCAAGCCACCCTCCCAACCTACCCGGTTCAAGATCCTCTACGACGATCGCTTCCTTTACATCGCCTACGATTGTATCGACAAGGCCGCTGATTCCATCGACAAGCGCATGGGCCGACGGGATGCTTTTCCGGGCGATTTTGTAGAGATCAATATCGATAGTTACCACGATAAGCGTACGGCATTTTCCTTTACCCTGTCTGTGTCGGGTGTGCGGGGCGATGAATTCGTTTCGAATGATGGCGATAACTGGGACGAGAACTGGAACCCGATCTGGTACGCCAAAACGCATATTCACAAAGGCGGCTGGACGGCGGAAGTGAAGATCCCGCTGAGCCAGCTGCGGTACGGCAATGAGAAAGACAAGGTATGGGGCATCCAGATCATGCGTCGCATCTTCCGGAAAGAAGAACGCTCTACCTGGCAATTCATCCCACAGAATTCGGGTGTTTGGGTAAGCCGTTTCGGTGAGCTGCACGGACTGAAGGATATCCCTTTTCACCGGCAGGTGGAGATAGCGCCCTACGTGACCGTACAGGCCGACAAATATAAGAAGGAAGCGGGCAATCCCTTTGCCGATGGTTTTGATGCCAAGCTTACCGGCGGACTCGACGGGAAAGTAGCCGTGACCAATGACCTGATCCTCGACTTCACCATCAACCCCGATTTCGGGCAGGTGGAAGCGGATCCCTCCCAGGTGCGGATCGACGGTTTCCAGAACTTTTTCAGCGAGCGCAGGCCTTTCTTCATCGAAAGCAGCAATATATTCGACTACCAGATCACCGGTTCGGCAGCCGGCGGCGATTATGATTCCGACCTTCTCTTCTATTCCCGCCGCATCGGCAGCTCGCCACACGGCTATCCCAATACGAACAGCGGTGAATACGTGAAGTATCCGCAGAACACCAGCATACTGGGCGCCGCCAAGTTCAGCGGCAAAACAAAAAAAGGCTGGAGCATCGGGGTGCTGGAAAGTGTTACCGAAAGAGAAAAAGCCACCATCGACGACCATGGCAAACGCCGGAAAGAACTCGTTGAACCATTCACCAATTACTTCGTAGGGCGTTTGCAGAAAGATATCAATAAAGGCAATACGGTCATCGGGGGAATCTTCACGGCGGTGAACCGGGAACACGGACTGGATGATATCCTGCACCGCAGCGCTTATTCGGGCGGTATCGATTTCCTGCATTTCTGGAAACGCAGAACCTGGTACATCCGGGGTAATTTCATTTACAGCCGGGTGAATGGCAGCAAAGAAGCCATTCTCAATACCCAAACCACGTTCGAGCACCTGTTTCAGCGTTCGGGCGCCAAAGAAGTATCGGTCGACAGTTCGCGTACCTCGCTTACCGGGACCGGCGGTACGTTCCGCATTGGCAAAAGCGGTGGCAAGGCCGGTAAAATGGGACAGGTACTGCGTTTCGAAACCGGTGTAACGCTGCGTTCCCCGGAACTGGAACTGAATGATATGGGATTTATGCTCACCGCCAACGAGATCAATCACTGGACCTGGATCGGCTTGCATTACCAACGCCCGTTCTCCATGTTCCGCAATGCCCGGCTTAATTACAACCACTGGTTCCGCTGGGATTATGGCGGGCAACTGCTCTACGAACAATACAATTTCAACAGTCACGCTACATTCCGTAATAACTGGCAAAGTGGTACCGGTGTAACCTGGAATCCCTACGATGTTTCCAACAATGCGCTTCGCGGCGCCGGATCCATGCGCAGGCCACCCGGTATCGGCTGGACCTATTATGTAAACAGCGACTACCGCAAAAAAGTATATGGCCAGGTGAATCTCTTCAAATGGTGGGGTTTCGACAACAGTATGATCATCAACAGCGCCGGGCTTACGGTGAACATTGTTCCTTTCAATGCGCTTAACATCAGCATCGGGGCTAATTATAACCGCAACTGGCGCAGGCAGGATCAGTACGTGAGCCAGGTGGCTTACAACGGAACCAACCGCACCATTGTTGGCGAAGTGGATCAGACCACGGTTCGTTTTACCGGGCGCTTGACCTATAACCTCACACCCGACCTCACGATACAGTATTATGGACAGCCCTTCATCACCCGGCCGAAGTACAATCATTTTGCCTGGGTTTCGAACGCCTTGACCAAAGACCTTGATGACCGGTTCACCCGCTTCACGCCGAACCAGATCAGCTTTAATAACGGAACCTACTTCGTGGATGAGAATGGAGATGGCAATACCGATTACAGTTTCGCGAAACCCGATTTCAATTTCGTGCAGTTCCGTTCGAACCTGGTGGTGCGCTGGGAGTACAGGCCGGGATCGGAGTTTTATCTTGTGTGGTCGCAGGGAAATACTTCCGACGCGTATGATGAACTGGATACACCCATTTTCAGCAGCCTGTTCAACAACGCCTTCAGCGGAAGCAATAACCGGAATATTTTCCTATTGAAGTTTACGTACCGGTTCCTGCGGTAAGCAGGTTTGTTTAGTTATTGAATTTCACCACTTCAAAATCGCTGGCACGTATCTGGCCAAGGCGGCGCAGGTCGTCGTTGTTCCAGCGTTCGTCGGGCGCACCGCTGATGTACATGTTACTGCCGATATCGGCGAGGATCAACCCGTATTTTTTCATAGCCCGGAGGATCACCTGGTTGGTGGCGGAATACCCACTGATATCGACGCTTGCCTTCAGTCGTATCCGTGCGCCAAAAGGTAGCGAGTAGATTCCCCCGCTGCTGTTTACTTTATGCCTGGCGGGATAAATATAGGCGGGTTTTACATTGTTACTGGTGAGTGTGAAACGGATCGGGTGATCGATTTCTCCTTTCAATATTTCTTCATAGCGTACAAGCCCGGGAAAGATCGGCAGGCCGGCCGCGTCGGCGGATGTCCAGCCTTCGGGCCGCATCTGGTTCGACGCCAGGTCGAAGATGGCGCCCGATGATGCATCCCACTGGTTACCGTTCACGTGCGCATAAAAAAGTTCGTAGAGTTTTTTATTCTGCACATCCACCGCGATCACATGCGAATCACCGGCACCGTTTCCTTCGATCGGCGCATTCAGCGGAATGGGATACGGACCAGGATCACTTTCATCGCCATAGTCGGTGAAATGTATCGTGATGCGGGGTTGGTTGCCGCATACAACAATATAAGGAATACCGATGGGCGCTCCCTGCCAAAGTCCGCTGCCAAAATCGGCTTTCACGGCATTGGTACCAAGTGCGGCGATGATCTGCGTATTGTAGGGGTCGATGGGTGAAGCGGATATGTCTTTGTTCCAGGGATTGTCGGCCGGGAAGATAGCGATGTTTTCAGCGGCCGGTTTTACCGGGGAGCAGTTTGTTCCTCCCGGGTTGCCATTGCCGCCTCCGCCTGTGCCGGCGGACTCAACAAGTTCTGTATTCTTTTTACAGGCAACCAGGTTTGTCAGGAAGAAGATCAAAAAAAGAGGACGAAGCAGTGGCAGTTTTTTCATAGTGGTGATTTGGGCGCATCAGTGGACCAAAAACCAAGCCAGGCACTGTTCTGTTTGTTCGTATTTCTACTTCGTAAAATAACCGGATCGATCGCCGCCATCATGGCGTTAGCAATGGTTTCTCCAGCATCATGAACTCAAGTTTCCGGAGATGCTTACCGGTAAGACCGTCTTCTTCGAACGGAATCCGTTTGCCTGTATCCGTATATCCATGCCGGATGTACCAGGCCACCAGTTCCGAACGCAGGCTGATCACATGCATGTAAATGGAACTGCAGCCAACCTGTGACGCATATTCTTCGGCGGCTTTCAATAATTGTTTACCGATACCGCCGCCCTGCAGTTCCGGCGAAACGCTGAACATGCCCAGGTATATCCGCTGCGCATGTTTTTGAAGATTCACACAGCCGATCAGTTGTTCGTTGTCGGTTCGGTAACAAAGGATAACACTGCCTTCCTTGCCAAGCACTTCGCCGATCATTTGTTCATCGGCTCTTGTTTCACCGGCAATCAGGTCGGCTTCGGTGGTCCACCCCTGCCGCGACGCGTCGCCTCGGTATGTTTTATTCAAGAGATCTTTGATTGCCGGGATATCGGTCGTTTGTGCCAGTGCAACGGCCGGGTTCGAGAAGAAGATTGTCATACGGTGATCGCGTTATATTTTATTCCATGAATCCGCGTTTCCTGCCCAGTACAAGAAATACGATACTTGTTACAAAACCCATCAGGATAAACCCGATGATCCAAAGTGCCTTTTCGCCGTCGGAAACGGTTTTGTTACGCACCGTGTACACAATACCCAGTATCCGGTACGCAAGCCCGGTGAGCGCCATCGCCACTCCGGAGAAAAGCACCTGCGGAGAGAATATCGTCGTGAGCATCTCAAAGGGATCCGGCTCGGGTAAATGCCGGTTCGCTTCCGCGACAAGCGAAAAAATTGCCTGCAGGTAAAAGACCATGAATACAGCGGTTACCAGAACGGATGCCAGGAAAAGAATCAGGAAGGTATTATAACGGCCCATGTGTGTTTCTTTAGCGTAAAATAAAAAATGTTGGTATCAGTTTCAAGGATGATCAAAGAACCGGGAAGTTTTCCGGTTCCTCATTCTTTTTCTTCGAACCACAAGATGGAGTTACCGGTTCCGTACTGGTTCTGTTCCCAGAGTTTATTGGCCGGGTCGAGTATCCATTTTCCATCCACCACAAACTTGTACAGGTGCTTGCCGGGATTGAGATGTGCCTGGAACACCCATTCATCGCCTACCCGTTTCATGGGTAAGGAATTAATATCCCAGTTGTTGATATCACCGGATAAATATACCCTTGCAGCATTGGAATATCCCTTCAGCCGGAACGTGAAATTGGGGTCGATGACCAGTACGAAATTGTTTTTCGGGAGAGAGTCGCCGATATTTTTTCCATCCACCTTGATCCGGTATTCATAATTACCGCCACCAAGCGTATAGGGTAATTCCCAGCCTGTAGCGGTTTTGGTCATGAGCAGTTCATTATCCCTCCAGTCGTTAAAGGATCCAAGCAGCACAACCTTGCTGGCTTCCGTGTAGCCTGTCAGTTTAAACAGATAGGGCCTTCCGATACGAACCACCGAGTTGAATTCATTGTATTCATTCGGCAGTTTATCCGGGTTGGCAGGGTCGGCAAGCCAGTTTCCATCGGCGATGAACCGGTAGGTGTGTGTGCCTTCCGACAGGTACACGGGCAGCATCCATCCTGTTTCAGTCCGCCGCATCAGCAGGTTCTTCTCTTTCCATTGGTTGAAGCTGCCGGCTAGGTACACCCGTTTGGCGCTGGTATATCCTTCGAGCCTGAAAACCTGGTTGGGCTTGTAGTAAACCGAATTGTCGTTCCCCATTCCGTCGTTTTCGAGGTTGCTGTTGTCGCGGTCAGTCGTCCAGCCACCGTCGATGATAAACTTGTACAGGTGTTTCCCGGCGCCCAGTTTTACACTTGCTACCCAGCCGCTGTCGGTCTTGCTCATGGGCAGGGCCCCGTTCTGCCAGTTGGTGAAATTGCCGGCCAGCAGAACCGTTCCTGCACGGGTATTTCCCCGGAGAAAAAATGTAACGGCTGAGTCGGCTACGGTAAAATCGGGTTTATTCCGGAACCGGTTGTACCCGAAATGTACCTGTGCCTGGGGAATGGGTTCACGCCCCTTTTGGGTGAGAACCATTTTGTCGGCGATAGTATTCACATTATCGGCGCTGAACAGCGGTTTGCTGATCACGAATACTTCGGTGTTGTTGATCTCGATCTTCCAGCCCAGTTTTTTCAGCGTATCGGTGGAGCCGGTGCTGATGCAGGCGGTAAGATCCAGGTCGTACAGTTCGTGCTGGTTGATGAAACTGTCGAGCGAAGCCTTGCCGATATCTTTTCCGAGGGCGATATACATCTTTCCATTCTTTACGGTATACGATTTCACGGGCACCTGTGCGTAAACGGCCGATGACCCCAGCATGAGCAGGGTGAGCAGACAGCGCAGCAGGTATTTGTTTCGTATATCGGTTCGCCTCACTTCCATATATACATTTTATTCGTTACAAAGTTAAACCCTATTTTATGCAGGGAGAGAAAATCGAAACCCAAAATGCCATCGATACAACTGTTATCCGCCAGGCAGGTCTTTTCCAGATTGGTGATGATCACCGGCAGGCTGCCGGTATTCCGGTCGCCGATCTGCAGGTTGTTGAGGTTTCCGTAAAGCGCTTCCACCTTCTTGTCTCCTGCCCCGCTGAGCTGGATACGGCGTAGCACTTCCACATTGTCGAATATCTTATCGGGCAGCCGGCTGTCGAGCAGGTTCGATTCGGCGCCGGAATCGATCATGAGCCGGAGCTTTTTGCCGGCCATCGTTGTACGGGTAACCAGTTTGTTGTTCCAGAATTCGATCGGCACCGCGGTATAGGCCGAGGTATCCGCGAAGAGCGGGTCTTTGGCCGAGAGGGGTTCTTTTTTCGATGTTTTCCGGATGTGTATCTCCCCGTTTTCGTAATCGATGATCATTTCCATTTGGCGGAGCTGTACCAGGCCAATCAGTCCGAAGATGCGGATACCCTTGGTATTTTCCAGGTGACCGAGGTTGATCAGGTCGGCCGCAACGGCTTCTGTTTGAATACATCCGAACTGGAAACGGTTCACCTGTGTTTTACGAACAGCCGAAACGGTGCCCGTAATGCCACTCTGTTCTTCATTCGATTCGGTATGCGAGGGATAATCCCGGAAATAGGTCAGGTTCAGCACAAGACCCGGGGCGCCGGTGTCGAGGATGAAATTACCATAGCTGGTATCAGCCTTCGCCCGGATGAGGATGAGGTTACCGGCCCGGCTGAACGGGATGATACAGGATACCGAATCGGCATACCGGGTTTCGATGCGGATGTTCAACGGTTTTTTAACCGGGGGTTCGGGTCCGTCCAGGGCCCACACGCCTGCTGTCGTTGAAAACAACAACATTGAACAAAGGCAATATCGTACGATCCGGTTGATGCGGGATTTTGTGACGCTAATTTACCCGCATTGCCTGAATAATGAGCGTTCGTTGAGGACTTCCTGCCTAATACCTCGAGGATTGGATCTGAACATCCGCGCCGGCAAAGGCTTTTTCAAAACGGCGTTGGGCCTGGAGGGCTTTGTCCTTTTTACCCTGGAGCAGCCATGCTTTCTGCAAGCCGAATAATGCCCAGCCATTTTCATTGTTGTACCGGAGATCCTGTTGAAAAATCTTTTCGGCATTAACCGCATCTGCATGATCCAGGTAAGCGCTGCCCAGGTAATGTTTGGGATTCAGGATCCAGTCGCGGGGTTCGTTATACACCATTTTCGATTCAATGGAATCGGCCTCCCTGAAATGCCGTATCGCCCCGGCAACCAATTTCCGGTCGAGGTGAATACTGCCCAGCAGCATTTGCTCGGCAACCTTTGCGCCGTCGATCGCCGGCGAAAAAGGGCTGAAGGGTACTTGCAGGGAACTGTCTTTCATAAGTTCCCGCAATTTATCCAGTTCCCCGGCCGCATCCGTAAACAGTTTCTTTGCCGAGAAAGCCATGCCTCTTCCAAAATGATAGAGCAGGTTGGCATAAACCTGTTCGGCGGCGGGCTTTTTCACCTGCAGCAATTCATCCCATTTGCCAAACCGCACATATACCATAACCGGTGTCATGTAAATGTATTGAACATAACTCCCCATGGGCGGCGGAATCGACAAGTAATCGGCCGGTATGCTCTTTTGGGTTTCTTCGGCGGCCTGCAGGGCTATATTATAATTACCCATCAGCATCGCGTTGTTGGTTTTCATGTGCAGGTTGTGAATCGCATACAGGAAATCGGCGCCGGAAACCGGTGCATATAAGGGCAGGTAACGCTGGTAACTGTTAACGGCATCTATGTTCACGGATACCCCCCGCTGGTATTTCCCGGTACGCAGGTAAATATGCGAAGGCATGTGTACCAGGTGCGAAAGGCCGGGGTTTGTTTTACCAAGCCTGTCTGCACTGGGCAGGGCCAGGGCGGCGTAGGGAGAAGGCTCCATAAGGTGAATGTAATAATGGTTCCCTCCGGGATGTTCGGGATACAAGGCCAGTAATTCTTCCAGCACCTTACGGATGGCAGGCGTCCATTGTTTGGGACTGCCGTTGGTATTCCACAGGTCCCAGGGATGCTGGAGCATCATGGCATCGGCATAGAGGGCCAGCGCATCCGGGTTCGACCTGAATTTACGGTATACGATTTCCATCTGGTTGGTATATGCCTGGTTCAGCTGCGCTCTTGTTACATCCGATGAATCTGCGGTATACCGTACCTGCATGCTGTTGATGAGGGCATTTTCGAATGCGGAAGCAGCTGACGATAATTGTTTCGCTTTGTTTACCGCTGCAAGGGCTTCGGGCGAAGCCCGGTAACCAAAATCATTGATATTGGGTCCATAACTCAGCGCCTGCGCCCAGTAGAGGATAGCGCAACCGGGATCGAAGCGGGTGGCCTTTTTGAATGATGCCATGGCTTCAATGATGTGAAACCCGTAGTACATGTTTATCCCCTGGTTGAAGTAGAACCGGGCGCTGTCGCTCTGGCTGGAAATTTTCCATTTGTATTTGCCGGCGCCTTCCATGGGCGGGATATCGGATTCCTCAATCCAGGAACTGAGTTCATTCCAATCCGGACTGCATCGAACAATTCTTTTTGCTTTATAGGCTTCAAAGTCGGCCAGGGCTATTGTCCGGGATTCGCGGTACCGGAATGCGAGCATAGCAACAAGCACTACCACGACGGCAAAAAGAAAGGTATACCGGCTCATATACAGTAGATTTTATCCGTAAAAAGTAATAGCTATAAAAGCGTTTTGCCGGTTTTTTTATCCACAATACCTGCGACAAAATCGGTCAATCGGCGATGGGTACCGCTTTGATACTGAAAAATGAAATCAGGATCATGTTTTTTGGTGGAAAAAGTCATGGTTTTGCTGGCAAGGGGAATTTAGGTTAGCAGCGGATATTCTTTCATTTAAATACGATGGTATGAAAAAGATATTATTACTGTTCCTGTTGTTCCCGGTACTGGACAGTTATGCACAAAAATGGGAAAAGAACTACGAATCTGTCGACAATTGCATCTGCGGATTATCCAAGGTTAAAAAGAACGGTAAGATCGGCTATGTGAATAAGGATGGCGATGTGATCATCAAAGTGATCTATGATGAAGGGCTTACGTTCAATGAGGGGTATACAGCCGTTCGGCTGGATATGAAATGGATGTACTTCGACAGTACGGGCAGGGCTGTAACCGAAGCCATTTATGAAGATGCCTATAGCTTCAGCGGTGGATTGGCCCCTGTAGCCCAGAACAACCAATATGGGTTTATTAATTCAACCGGGCAACTGGTGATCCCGTTCCAGTTCAGCAATGCCCGGGGATTTACGGAAGGATTGGCTCCTGCCGCCAATGCCAAAGGATTCTGGGGGTTTATTAATACCAAAGGCGAATGGGTGATCAAACCTGCCTATGATTTTACCGGCAATTTTGAAGAAGGAGAAGCCAGGGTCATCAAGGACAACAAGGTTATGTACATCGATCACCAGGGCAAGGTACTGCGTCAATGAAGTAAAATCCGGCCGATACCGGGGAACCTTCAAAAAGGACTGTTTTAAATACGGATTATCTTTTTTATTTTGGTAGCATCACCAAAACTACTAGCATGAAAAAAATGATCATCGGTGCCATTGTAGGCGCCATTATCCTTTTCGTTTGGCAGTTCCTGACCTGGGGAGCGCTGAATCTCCATCAGTCGCAACAGCGGTATACGCCCAAACAGGACAGTATACTGAATTACCTCAACTCGCAGTTTAGCGAAGACGGTGGTTATTTCCTGCCCACTTCCGCTCCCGGAACCTCGCAGGCCGACATGGAAAAACAAATGAAGGAATCTGAAGGAAAGCCTTGGGCGCAGATATTCTATCATAAAAGCATGGCCGGGATGAATAAGATGTTTATGAATATGGGAAGAGGGCTGGCTGTGAACATTGTAATCATGCTGATGCTGTGCTGGCTGCTGCTTAAGATACCATCTCCCTCCTTTGGAACAATCTTCATGGGAACATTGGGTACCGGCCTGATCTCCTTCCTGCATGCGCCGTATACGATGCATATCTGGTATGAAACATTTGATGTGATGGTTCATTTTACCGATGCCCTGATCAGTTGGGGTGTAGCCGGTCTCTGGCTTGGCTGGTGGCTCCGGAGAGGAAATGGATAGTGATACGTTACACAAACAAAGAAAGGCAGGATATATTCCTGCCTTTTTGTTTTGTATTATTTTTCTTTTTTCAAGGCGGCCCAGGTCCATAAGGCCCCCAAAAGATCCACTATACCGAAACCAGCAAGGGGAATGGCATCATACTTTAATACCACCAATGCAAGAAACGCAAGAAATACAAAGCAGCGTGCATGCACTGTTAGCCGTAACATTTCCTTGATGTTGCCGGCCCCGGTCCGGTGGTAATAATAGCCGATGCAAATAACCAGGATGCCTGCCACACGTATCCAGACTTCATTGGTTTCGGGGAGTAAGAACAGGCCCAGAAATTTATTGGGAATAAGCAGCAGTGCGCAGCCTGTAGCATAGAGATACAAGCCAAAGTAATAAACAGATTTTGCAGCAGTAGTCATGTGTTGGGTTTTAGGAGATGAAAAATAAGGATTGTACCAGTGGCTTGCAAGCAGCTGCATGTTTTTTTGTTAATCGCTGATTTACAATCGTTATAGTTCTGTGAAAGCAAACTAAGTGGTAAGATTCTTGCGCCCGGGGTGCGACCTTTAAAACAGGCATATGAAAACAAATTTTACATTTAAAAACATGCACATGAAAAAGACAAACCAAAGACCAGTGTACCGAAGAATTTTCCGGGTATCCATGCTGGCGGTTCTGATGTCGCTGACCCTTATTACCGGCAACGGTTTTGGCCAGGGAAACCGTGGCAGGGATCGCGGTAATGGAAACGGCCGGGAACGTTCCCACGAACGAAGAAATGATGTAGCCGTTGACCGTCCGAATCGCGGCGAAGGTTACCGAAATAATGAAGAAGTAAACAGGCGCAGGGAATACAATCCTGCCAATGCTCACGGCAACCGTAACAATGATTGGAACGCACGCCGCCGTGAAAACAACGAATCAAGAAATAACGGATGGAATGATCAACGTGGAAACAGGCAGCAAACGTATGGTAATCGCGGAGGCTTTGAACGCAGAAATGCGGAGCACAGGGATAACCGGTATACAGATCGCCGGTTCAGCGACCAACGCAGGAACATGTATACCCGTGATCGTCCGGGTTACCGGCCTGTTTACGATTACGGCCGCCGCCCGGTCTATAACCGTTTTGATCCCTGCTGGAAATACAATTATCTCCCCCGGAGAAACAGCTACTTCTACAACATTCCATCCTCGTATTTCAGCATACGTTTCGGTGGTTATAATTACCGGTATTGGGATGGCGTTTTTTACCGTCCTTTCAATAACCTCTTCACCGTTTGTGCGCCACCGGTGGGTATTTACATCAATGTATTACCGGTTGGGTACAGCCGGATCTATGTAAACAACTATCCATACTATTATTATAATGGTACCTATTATGATCAGCGTGGCAGCAATTACTACGTGGTATCTCCCCCGGTGGGCGCCATTGTGGAAAGTCTCCCCGATGGATATGAAACTGTGGTGATTGATGGAGAAACCTACTACGTGGTGGATGGGGCACAGTACAAACCGGTAGTGGTGGAAAACGGGGAGATCTGGTATGAAGTGATCAAGGCGAACTGATAACACAAGCATACAAAAGCAAACAGGAAGGCCAATCCTTCCTGTTTTTTTTGCTTCTTGATCTTCGAGGTTTTAAGTTCGTGTGGTCAAGTCCATCTTGTGTACTGAGGCATGCTTGTATGCTGGCCTGTTTGGGGGTTATAGAAAAAACCTTCATTGCTGAAGGCTTTTCACAGGATTTCTACGTTGGAGGGGCCTGCCGGCCTCTCGTGGTTTTACATAGTGAATTGGATCGGTTTCAGAGGATCAGGATTTTTTTTGACAATACAAAGATGCGGTGCGAAGAAATTTCCGGCTGTAAACCCTTTTGTGAAAAAGATGTAGATGTTTTACGATGGACCGGTACGTATCCTTATGCACTGATAAAGTAAAAATGAGTTTCTTTGCAGGCTATGAGTCTGTTCATCGCCTCTCTCAATTCAGGAAGTAATGGCAATTGTTATTATATCGGCAGCAGCCACGATGCTGTACTGATTGACGTGGGCATTTCTTGCCGGGAAACAGAAAAACGCATGAAGGCGCTTGGACTGAATATAAAAAATGTCAGGGCCATCTTTGTTTCACATGAACATGGAGATCATATCAAGGGCGTATCCACACTGGCCAATAAATACAGCCTCCCGGTTTACATCACCGGTAAAACAGCCCTGCAGGGTCCACGGCTGATCCGGCATCTTTCCAGGTCTTTTATCGCCAATGAAACTGTTCAGACCGGTGATCTTACCATTATCCCTTTTCGTAAGCAGCATGATGCCGCCGATCCCCACAGTTTTGTTATCGAAGGCAAGGGGATCCGCATCGGTGTATTCACCGATATTGGGGAGGTCTGCAGCGAAGTGATTCGCTATTTCGGGACATGTCATGCAGCTTTCCTGGAAGCTAATTATGATGAAAAAATGCTGGAACAGGGAAGATACCCGATCCATTTGAAAAATCGTATTCGCGGGGGGCATGGGCATTTATCGAACCGGCAAGCCCTGGAACTTTTTTTACAGCATCGTTCACCGCAGCTTTCGCACTTGCTTTTATCACATCTCTCCAAAGAGAATAATTCCCCGGAACGGGCAATGGAGTTATTTGCACCGCATGCAAATGGTACCGAGATTCTCGTGGCTTCACGCTATTCACCGTCGGCGGTTTACGAGATCAGGGTGCAGGGAGATCCGGTCTCATCTGGTCTTCTTGTTCCAAGTAAACCACGCCAGCTGGGTTTGTTCGGATGATTTCCGGGTCAGTGAAAAGTCATATGGTCTATCCAATGCATCACTGTTGCAGCTTCTTCCCCCCTGCATGGGTTAGCTTCATTCCCAAGAAAGTACTGCACTACTCTTTCGATCATTGGTTGCTGAACATGCGGTAAAGGATCGAATTCAATGCGGGTGGTTTGGTTGCCGATTATCTTGGTAATGCCGGGCCGATCAAAAAAACGGAAGCGAAGTCTGCCTTTGCTGCCAATGATCTCGCACTGGTCTTGATAGCTGCCGGCATTAAAATTCCAGTTCCCGGTAAAATGGACGCCATTTGCAAATTCAATATGGCCATTAACCGTATCATCGGCCTGGTAGTGACCACCCAGGTTGCTGCTGCGACCATGCACAAGATTTGCTTCACCGAACAGCCAATACATGATATCCAGCTGATGCGGCGCCAGGTCATGAAATAAGCCTCCACCCGAAATAGCCGGGTTCACCCGCCAGGCTTTCTTCTCATCTGCCAACTCTTTTGCGCCAAGCGGCAATCTGTCAAATTGAATATGTGCAGCCACCACCTCTCCAATCACCTGTTCATCCAGCTGTTGTTTCATGGTATTGAACATCGGCCAACCGCGTCGGTAATGGGCTACCGACAGCTTGTTCCCCCGGCTCGCAGCCGCATCTGTCATTCGTTTTGCTGATTCGTAGTTCAGCGACATCGGTTTTTCCACATAAACGGGTTTTCCTGCGGCTATCGCTTCCAGCGCATAGGTTTCATGTGAAGAAGGAGGTGTTGCGATGTAGATGGCATTCACATCGGGATCATGAATAAGTTGAGCGGCATCCGAATACCACTTCGGTACCTGGTGCCTTCTCGCATAGTCTTCAGCCCTGGCGGCATTGCGGCGCATGACGGCAACCAAGGCGGAACCAGGCACCTTGCCGAAAGCGGGTCCGCTTTTTATTTCGGTTACATCACCGCAGCCGATAATCCCCCAGTTAACCTTATCCATACTTCAAAATACAGGTTTTCGGGAAATTGCACCACAGCAGCCATTCGAAATTCTCTGTACATTCGTGAAAACGGAATGGCAGTGAAAAAGCGTCAAGATTATATTTCCTGGGACGAATATTTTATGGGGGTAGCCCTGCTCAGCGCCCGGCGGAGCAAGGATCCCAACACACAGGTAGGCGCCTGTATCGTGAACCAGAAGAATAAGATCGTTGGAGCGGGATACAATGGATTACCCATTGGTTGCGACGATGATGATTTTCCCTGGGAGAAAGAGGGCGGATACCTGGATACCAAGTATCCCTATATCTGTCATGCCGAGTTGAACGCTATTCTTAATAACATCGGCATGGACCTGTCGGGCTGTAAGATATATACCGCCTTGTTCCCCTGCAATGAATGCACCAAGGCCATCATACAATCGGGTATTAAGGAAGTGATCTACCTATCGGATAAGTATGAGGGTAATGATGTATTCAAAGCTTCGAAGATCATGCTCGACAAAGCCGGCGTTTCCTATCGGAAAGTACACGCACGGGTGAAGAACATTGGCTTGTCGTTCGATGAACAGGATGTGTAGGAATCACCAAAGCGGGACAACTTGCCGCCACCTTCCGAAGACCGGCACGCTCCATCTCTTCTACCCAACATATTTCTTCACCGCTTCTATAAATTTCTGAACCTCCTTCCCGGAAGTGAATACCGCCGGTGTTACCCGTACACAGCCCTGGGTGCCCAAGGCCCGCCCGACGGTAAGGATTTGATGTTCCCGGAAAAGATAATCGGCTACGTCGGATGATTTTTTATCGCGGATGCGGAAGGAAGCAATGGCGCATGTCTGGTCGGCCGGCGAAACAATTTCCACTGCCGGAATATCTTTCAACACCTGGATCCAGGTCGATTTCAGGTAATGCAGCCGCTTGCTGATCTTTTCCACATCCATCTGTTTGTGAAAGGCGAGGCTATCGGGTATGGTCATGATCACCGGAAAAGGTGTGGTGCCGAAATGCCCGAGTTTGCTGATGCTGTCTTCAGCGCTGTTCACATCGCCGAAAAGCATGCTCATCTCGCGGATCCGTTCTTTCCGCACATAGAGTACGCCCGCTCCCAGCGGGTTGCCGATCCATTTGTGCAGGTTCATACCTACGAAATCGGATCCCAGTTCTGGCAGACTGAACGGAATTTGCCCGAGCGCATGCGCCGAGTCGGTAATGCAGTCGATCCCTTTTTGTTTTGCCATGGCCGCGATCCTGGCCACCGGTATGATGAGGCCATTGATATTGGAAACATGGGTAAGCAGGATCACCCTCGTTTTTTCCGAGATCGCCTTCCGGTATTCGTCTACGATCGCGTCTTCATCAGCCGGCAACAACGGCATGTCAAATGTTTTTACTGCGATACGCCCCCGCTTCTCCAGCATGCGGAAGGATTCGACCATGCTGAAATAATCCAATTGATTGATGAGCACTTCGTCGCCGGGTTTGAACGGGTATCCCTGTATGGCGATGTTCAGCGCTTCCGTAGCGTTGCGGGTGATCAGTATCTCTTCATCCGATACCTGCAGGAAGGCGGCCAGCTGTTTCCGGATATCAGCGGATAACGCAGGGAATGTTTTACGGGCGAACTTCGGGCCTTCCGCATTGGCCCGTTTTACATGGTTGAGAAACGCTTCCTCTACCGGTTTCGCCATCAGCCCGTAGTAACCATTCTCCAGGTTGATGTAGTCACCGGGCAGGTGATAATACTTCCGGGCGATCTTCTTCCAGTATGCTTCATCATCGGGCGCTCCTTCCCCGCCAAAATCCGAATCATCGAAGCAGGTACCGGCTTTCGCAGCAATTGGCAACATGGCGGCGATGACACCGGCTCCTGCCTGCTGAATGAATTTCTTTCTTTCCATTGCCATCGTATGGGGATTGTGACCTAAAGAACGCAATAATAAAAATACCGGCGCTGTGAAAATGATGAATGGGCGGTTGGAAAATGGGTAGATTAGCGGAATGAAAAATCTGTTGTTCCTGCTCCTGCTTTGCAGCCCGGAGCTATCCGCCCAAAAGCCCGACAGCCTTCATGCGGGCAACCCGCTTTTCCCGGGATGGTATGCCGATCCGGAAGTGGCCGTCTTCGGTAAGAAGTTCTGGATCTACCCTACCTATTCGGCGCCTTACAATAAACAGGTGTTCTTCGACGCATTTTCCTCGCCCGACCTCCTGCACTGGACGAAGCATGAGCGCATACTCGACACCGGCGCCATTCAATGGGCAAAACGTGCGCTCTGGGCGCCTTCGGTGATCGAACACCAGGGTAAGTACTATTTCTTTTTTGGTGCGAATGATATACAGAACAACCAGCAATACGGCGGCATTGGTGTGGCAGTAGCTGATAACCCGGCAGGTCCGTTCCGGGATCATATCGGCAAACCCCTGGTGCCTGCTTTTTATAACAGCGCCCAGCCCATCGATCAATTCGCATTCAAAGACAGGGATGGAAAATACTACCTTATATACGGTGGATGGGGGCATTGCAATATCGCCCGGCTGAACAGCAGCTTCACAGGTTTTATTCCATTGACCGACAGTACTGCGTTCAAAGAGATCACACCCGAAGGCTATGTGGAGGGACCCTTCCTGTTCATCCGCAATCATAAATATTACTTCATGTGGAGCGAGGGCGGCTGGACTGGTCCCGACTACTCCGTAGCCTATGCCATCGGCGATTCACCCTTTGGTCCGTTTAAGCGCATCGGCAAAATTCTTCAGCAGGATCCGGCCATCGCCACCGGCGCCGGTCATCATTCGGTGATGAACATTCCCGGAACCGATGAATGGTATATCATTTATCACCGCAGACCCCTATCTGAGAAAGACGGTAATGCACGGGTAACCTGTATGGACAGGATGTATTTCGATGAACAGGGTTTTATCAAACCCGTTATCATCACCCGGAAAGGAGTTGAGAAACGAACGATCCGCTGATCGGGCCATGCAGAATGATCAGTTACTCCGCGATGCTTTATTCACCGGGGGGTGTTGTTACAGGATCGCTGGCAGCATCCGGAACAACAGGTTCCGGAGACCGGGCCGGGATAGAAAGATGAGTCGGATCATAGTGGGTATGTAATGCCTGCTTTAACTCCGGATCACCCCCATTTATTGTACCCCACACCGGAAAAAGAAAAACCCTCATTGCTGAAGGCTTTTCACAGGATCTGTTTAACGGCTTCCCCTGCAGGTTTACCGGGTTTTCATAGGTGGATCGTATTCGTATTCCAGAGGTAAGGATTGGTTTTGTGATACAAAGATGCTGCTTGTTCCCCACCTGTACAATCGACCCTTTTGTGAAATGGGTGTAGATGTTTTTCGGGGGTATATTACTGGTTTATTAGTTTAGTGGTTTACTGGTTTAATGGTTCATGGTACCGAACCCGTCATTGCCCCGCGGTTGACGGGATAGGCAAAGCATCTCGATAAAGTTCACGGGTGATCGAAGAACAGGAATCCGCAACAAGTAATGACAGAATCTGCAACAGTTTTTCCAAAGATGCAACGGGCAGAAAAAAATATGCAACAGTAGCCGGAAAAGCCTTGTATATGGGCATGCGAACCGCTAACTTCAGACCGATAACCCGTTCAAAGCACATCAAAATTAACCAAATGAAAAAGATACTTTTCATCGCTGCGATCTCACTTTTCGCATTTAACGCCTGCAAAAAAGAATCACCTGCTTCTGCAACTACCGGTTCCAGTGGCAGCGGCCCGGTAAAACCGAACGATCAGCCACCAACACCGGTGCCTCAGCCCTTCAGCGCCAAATTCACCTACACAAGCTCCGGTGGCGACCTGAATAATATTTTTGAAAAGGAGAATATCCACCTCGAGTGCAAAGCTTCCGGCGTTGTACAATACGTATGGAATCTCGGAAACGGTACCAAGGTACTGGGTAACAACATTGATGTTACCTATACCTATCACGGCGTTTACCCGGTAACCCTTACCGTAACCGACAAAGACGGAAAGACCGCTACCTCTACCCAGCAGGTAACGATCCTCTGCAATTTCGGAGGTTCTCACTAACAGGCTTAGTTGTTTTCAAACTGTTCCAGAAATAGAAATAATAAGGTTGTTCTGCAACCTTATTATTTTTCCGGGTGAATAATTGTAACTTGGTTGCAAATAATTGATCAAGACTAACTAGCACGTTGCGCTCATTCCGCCACATACGAACTATCAGCACCTTGTTCCTGTTCCTGGTCTTTTTATCAGGAACGATCCCCATGAGTGCCATACACCGCCTGATGGCCGGACATACCGAAGCGCAGTACGATGGGCACCAGGATGGCAAGCAGAAGATCGCCAGGGCTACCGTACATTGTCATTGCAACAATTTTGTCACCACCTCTCCTTTCATCGATCAATCGAACGAAGTAATCCTGGGTGTCACCCGGCATATACCAAAACTGCAGGAGCATTTTCATTCTGAACTCTGCTCCTCTTCCCATTTTCATTATCAGTTCCGCGGTCCGCCAGCAACAGCATGATCCCCGCATGCAGTACGCATGCCCAACCATCCTGCCTGTACCTGCCTGAACCCGGCCGGTTGCAAGTTGCAACCCGATCGGGTGGATGCAGCAGCAGGAATTAAGCACCTATCATGCTATGCAACCATGCCACACACACGCTTGACGGATTCCGACATCACGATCATCCTGAAGAAAAAGGGGATCTACGTAACCAATACCCGCATCACGGTTTACCGCACGATGTACGAGCATAAAGCGAGTATCAATACTTCCCAGATCCAGAAACTGGCCTCGGCCAAACTCGACCGTGTTTCCGTATACCGTGCCCTGCAGGCATTCCGCAAGAAAGGCCTGATCGCGGAGATACCCGGTACCCGCGGCTGGCCACGCTATGTGCTTACAAATACCAGCGCTGCCGAGGTATCCGATAAAACAAGCCGGGTGAATATTTACTTTATATGCCGTTCCTGCGGGGCCATCGAAGCTTCCAAGACCTTCCGGAGCCTGGCCGAATTCGTTCCGGTAAAATTGGACATCTATAAAGCTGAGCTATTATTGGAAGGGGTTTGCAGTAACTGCAGCAGGAACTGAGCAAAGCGATTACCGTTTTGTTTCCTGGTGCTGTCCTTGGGCGATTCTTTACCTGACAGAGATCATTGCTATCACCTCCCTCGTCGTAGTACATTCGGCTTGGACATTTATTCTTGAGTTAAATTGATTGTCATGAAAAAGTTGCTATGGATACTGGTGATGCTTGCCATGAGCAACGCGTCGTGGGGGCAGTTGTTAGCCGGGGATATCCGCATCCGGCAAACGGATTACCTCGAAAAAAGCCGCAACCAGAAAACGGGAGCCTGGATACTATTGGGTGGTGGCGCCGCACTTACCGTTATTGGCATTGTGAGCTTCAACCGGAATTTTGAAGTGATGGGCGATAGTGAGAGTGGCCTGGGTGAAGCCATTCTGACGGGCGTGGGCGTAGGCGCCATGGCCGGAAGCATACCCCTCTTCATCAGCTCGGCCAAAAACAAACGGCGGGCAATGGACGTAAAGGCCGGAGTGAAAATGGAAAGCGGGTATGAGCTGGTAAAAGACAGGATCGGCACCAGGCCATACCCGGCATTGTCGGTGCGGATCGGACTGAAATGAACAAACACCGGCGATTGTTCAGGCTGTTAATACAGAAAGTGGAGTTGCCCTGCCAGCATATGTATGTCCAGCACCGGGGCTTCGCGGTACTCACCATCCAGGTGAAACTGCATCGGCGCATCGCTTTCTATGCGCAAGCGGTTGGTGCGGTTGTGCCGGATGAAATGCAGATGCAGGTGTTTCCCTTTTTCGATCACGGGCAGGTACCATAGCCGTTGTATCGGCGTAAGCGCACCGGCGATCACCACATCGAACAGGCCATCATCGGCCGCCGATTCGGGGGCGATATGAAACCCGCCTCCTGCCCGGCGGCCATTGGCAATATCCACCAGCAGTTTTTTACCGCTGATCTCCTGGTCGCCGAAACGGATCGTATAATGCTTTGAACGGTACGAGATAATTTTCCGGATCACACACCAGAGGAATGATGTTTTGCCGGGTTGTTTCTTCCGGCCTGTTAATGCCCGGGCCACTTCTCCCTCGAAGCCGATACCCACCCCGTTGATGAAATAGTATTCGTTACAACGCCCCAGGTCGATGGGTTTGGCACTTGCCTGCAACACGGTTTGCAACTGCTCATGGAACGTTTTTGTTCCATACAGCAGCCAGTGAAAATCGTTGCCGGTACCGGCGTTGAAAACGGCCAATGGTAATCTGGTATCCGGGTATTTGTTCACAAAATAGTTGAGCGTACCATCGCCGCCGGTGATGTATATTTCTGTATAACCGTCAAAATGATCCGGCCATTGTTGGGTGAACAGCGTATAAGGCAATCCCAGCTTTTGTAATTCGGCGCAAAGCCTGTCAGCAAAGACCACTGCCCTGCCGGCGCCCGCCAGCGGGTTGCAGAGCACCGCGATGTTTTTGGCACTTGTTGTAAGCATATAGCAGGTAACCGGGCGTAAATCTGCGGGAAGAAATGGTTTATCGGTTCAAGGTTTAGAATCCGTCATTGCCCCGCGGTTGACGGAAGAACACAATCATCACATCGAAAGCATCAGATCGGGAAATCGAAATCGAACACGAATTTTGCCGGCGCCGGAAGCGGTTTGCGGGGCAGCATGTCGTTTCGCTGCGCTGTGTTGTACACAAAGGCGGCGATCACGATGGCAGCCTGCTTCAGGTCTTCGATGCTGAGGTGATCGTAGGTATCCATATTGCTGTGGTGCGTACGTGTTTCGTATTCGATAGGGTCCTGGATGAATTGAAAACCCGGGATGCCCACCGCGTCGAAACTCATGTGATCGGTGCTGCCCGTGCTGCTGTTGGTTACACCGCCATTGGCTCCCATATCGGTAAAAGGCGCCAGCCAGGAACGGAATATCTCCCTCACCGCTTCATTGCCCTGCGTGAAGATGCCGCGTATCTTACCGGTTCCGTTATCAAGGTTATAGTAGGCGGAAATTTTTGCCTGTTCGGGCTTGAGGTTCATATCCGCCGGGTCGCCGAAATGTTTCTTCACATAGCCGAAGGACCCATACAAAGCCTGCTCCTCGCCGCCCCAGAGTGCGATGCGGATGGTGCGGCGTGGCTGTATGTTCAGCGCTTTTAAAATGCGCATGGCTTCCAGTGTGGCTACACAGCCCGCGGCATTGTCGGTGGCGCCGGTACCGCCGGCCCAGCTGTCGAGATGCCCGCCCAGCATCACCACCTGGTCTTTCAGGTTGGGATCGGTTCCGGGTATTTCGGCCACTACATTATAGCCCGTAAGATCCTCGTCGTAAAAGGTATTCCGTACATTCATCTCCAGTTCCACTTTCTTGTTGTCTTTAAGAAGGCGCATCAGTTTCAGGTAATCTTCGCGGCCGATCTTCATTTCGGGTAAAGTGGGTTCAAAACCCTTCTTATAACCCGTTCCGCCATCAACGAATACCGTACCGTCGATCGAACCGCGGCTGCTGAGCACGAGCCCCACGGCGCCTTTCGCTGCCAGGTACAAACGGGTATAATATTCCCGCTTGATGAAGGGAAGAAATTCCTCGATCTGTTTGCGGGATACCATGTACATCTCTCCCAGTTTGTCGAGGCTGGTATCGCCGAAACGGGTTGCATAAGCTTTGAAGGCGTCGGGCATGCTGGTATTGCCGGGCTTGATCATGACGATCTTACCCTTTATGGCATCGCCGAGTTTATCGATGTTCGCCGAATCGAGCTGATCGAGCATGACGAGTTCGCATTTCTTCGCCTTCTTCGTGCTTTTGCACCAGGGCACCGGGTAGGCGATGATGCTTTCGTAATAGGGTGAGCGCATGGCCAGCGTGCCTACTTCATTGCTCCAGCCCTTACCGAATTCGCCCCAGGCTTCGCGGCCGGCATTGGCCAGCCCCCACTGGTTGCAGATCTGCGTTACCCAATCGAGCGCACAATTATAACCGGGCGAGTTGGTGAGCCTCGGACCGCATACATCCGTAAGGTTATGGGCGATCAGGGTCACCTGCGAATGATTCCTGCCTTCGTCCTTGATCTTTTGCATCATGGCCATGTCGACCGTTTCCTGCGCCAGGGTGATGACACTGCTGAATACGAGTATAAGTAGCGGGAGAAGTTTCCTGTTCATGTGGGGCTGTTTAGAGAATTAAGGTAGGGATTTTTTTGGAACAGGGTTTATTAGTTTATTGGTTTACTGGTTTATTGGTTCGTGGTGCAGGATCCGTCATTGCCCCGCCATTGGCGGGACCTGCGGCGGGAGAAGCAATCTCCCATTAGTATGTCATGCTGAATCCTGAGCGAAGTCGAAGGGGGAAGCATCTCCATGTCGTTTATTGGTTTACTGGTTTATTGGTTTGTGGTGGATGGTTCATAGTTCATGGCTCATGGTACAGAACCCGTCATTGCGAGGGAGGCCTTGGCCGACCGCGGCAATCTCCCATTAGTATGTCATGCTGAATCCTGAGCGAAGTCGAAGGGGGAAGCATCTCCATGTCGTTTATTGGTTTACTGGTTTATTTGTTCGTGGTGGATGGTTCATAGTTCATGGCTCATGGTACAGAATCCGTCATTGCGAGGGAGGCCTTGGCCGACCGCGGCAATCTCCCATTAGTATGTCATGCTGAATCCTGAGCGAAGCATCTCAGTGTGGTTTATTGGTTTACTGGTTTATTGGTTCGTGGTGGATGGTTCATAGTTCATGGCTCATGGTACAGTACCCGTCATTGCGAGGGAGCTGTCAACCGACCGAAGCAATCTTTTATTCGTATGTCATGCCAACTTGTTAGCTTTGGCCAAGCGCTGCATGACCCTTCTCGCCATCATATTCCCCTGGCTCTCGTTCATATTGCGGGGGCGCATACTCACCGGGATACTCTGCCTCATCCTGCAATGCACGCTCATCGGATGGATCCCTGCGGCTGCCTGGGCGGTAATCTCCCTTAATAATGCCCGCGCCGAACGTCGTACCGACCGTATCGTAAAGGCGATCAATAAGCAACAAGGAAGGTAAAACCTGTTTGCCGACGCCTGTCTCCTGCCGATGGGAAAACTGTTTGCGCCGGTGGGTGAAAACAAGTTACCCGGAAAGGCGGGTCTATTAGTTTTGTTCCTGCAAAACGGATCGCCCGTTGAAAAAAAATAAACAGCATCATTAACTACTAAACACACACAAATGAATCCGAACAAAGAATTATGGGAAAAAGGCGACTTCACCAAGCTGGCCGAAACCATGCGGGAAAGTGGTACAAACCTGGTGGCAAAACTTGGAATAACCCCGGGCCTGGATGTGCTTGACCTGGGTTGCGGCGATGGTACCACAGCCATTCCCTCGGCCAGGCTGGGCGCCAATGTTTCAGGCGTTGATATCGCCCGAAACCTCGTGGCGGCCGGGAATGCCCGTGCAAAACAAGAAGGCCTTACCAATATCAGTTTCCGTGAAGGCGATGCCTGCGATCTGAATGAACTCAAGGATCAGTCATTCGACCTCGTGGTTTCCATCTTCGGTGCCATGTTTGCGCCAAGGCCTTTTGACGTGGCCAAAGAGATGACCCGCGTTACCCGGCCGGGTGGCCGAATCGTAATGGGTAACTGGATACCCGGCGACCCAACGCTGGTGGCACAGATACTAAAGATCAGTTCTTCGTATACGCCCCCGCCGCCCGAAGGTTTTATCAGCCCGATGACCTGGGGTGTGGAAAGCAACGTCATCGAACGTTTTGGAGCGGCAGGCATACCGGCCGACCGGATTTCCTGCGTACGGGATACCTACGTATTCGATGCGCCATTCAGTCCCACCGAATTCGTGCATATTTTCCGAACCTATTACGGTCCTACGATGAATGCATTTGCCGCGGCTGAAAAGAACGGGAAAACGGCCGAGCTGCAGCAGGAACTGGAAGATCTTTTCAACAGCCAGAACCGGTCTCCTGTTAAAGGGATCAGCAGCATACCGGCTACCTTCCTGCTCGTTACCGTCAACAGGTAAGGATCATCGAATATTAACTCGTACATACAACAAGCAAGCACAGTTTGGAAGTCCTGCTCTTTTGCGGGACTTTTTGCTGTAATGATTTGCAGGGTTATATGCATGCTGAGTGTGAGCGAAGCATCTCGGTGTAGTTTATTGGTTTACTGGTTTATTGGTTCATAGTATAGGACCCGTCATTGCCCCGCCGTTGGCGGGGCCAACGGCGGGAGAAGCAATCTCCCATTACAGTAAGCCAGCCCCATTTGTATGTCATTCTGATGTTACCCATAAAGAAGGAAGTTGTTGCCTTTGTTGGTATTGGTTCGTGAGGGCCGAACCAAGGCTAAGGGTTATAGGTCATGCTGAGTGTGAGCGAAGCATCTCGGTGTAGTATATTGGTTTACTGGTTTATTTGTTCTTGGTTCATGGTTCATGGTGGATGGATCATGGTACAGAACCGGTCAATGCTTCTCTCAGTAGTATGTCATCCTGAGCGTAAGCGAAGGATCTGTTCTTCTGTTCTTTTTTGCTTTTACTTAATTCTTCTCTTCCTTTTTGTCTTGACACAAAAAGGAAGCAAAAAAGTCAAGGGCGAATGATATACAGCCCATTCGCCCGGCAGCATTGGTCATCATTTGTTCGCTGGTAGCTTCAGCGACTGTACATGGATTATGGTTCAAAAGCTGAAGCTACAGTAGTACAAATGTCAGATCAGGGAACCTTCCGGCAAGCAGGTCGTCATGGCTTGCCGGGCTGCTTTTCCTGCCTGCCGGCAGGCAGGTTGGTTCTCCTGAGCCTGTCGAAGGATTTGCAGAAGCAAAAAAGAACGAATGAAAAGTTCAGATTCTTCGCTTACGCTCAGAATGACAAAAGGGATTTGAGCCTGTCGAAGGATATGCAGAAGCAAAAAAGAACGAATGAAAAGTTAGATTCTTCCCCCGCCTTTAGCGTGATCAGAATGACAAAAAGGAGTGATTGACATACATGGAGCCTGCTCCTACGGGTAAATCTTCGCCTTGAGGATCGGCCGCACGGTGTCGGCGATGGCCTGGAAGAGATTCAGCGGTACGCCGGATGCATTGGCTTCCGCCTCGAGGCTGTTCACGGAGGTGATGTAGTTGCGCCAGTCGTTGCTGCCGCTTGTGGTATACAACCGGTTGTCGTTGGGCATATCAACCGCCAGCACCACCGCGGTGCTGTTGATCCTTGCCAGGTCATTGTTTCCCTTGGGTATGATCAGGATTACCTTCCACACTTTGGCAGGTACCGTTACACGGCCCGCATCGATGGTATTGAACAGGGTATTCGATGAATTGTACCCGCCCTGCCCGAAATTACCCATCACGATATACGCTTCGTTGCTGCCGCCCACCAGGGTGCCGCGGATAAAACTTTCCAGTCCTGCCCAGGGACCCTGGTTGAACGTAGGCGCCTGGGGGATCATATTCGTCATCAGGAAGGTGGAGGAATTGGCGGGCACCGTGGATGTGCGGTCGGCCGAAGGGCAGTTATGGCCCCTGTCGAACCCGCTGCCCGAATAGCTATACGATTGTACCTGGTACCAGCCCGGCGGCAGGTTGGTATCCGGCCTGAAATCATCCTGCCGGGGCGTGGAGCCCAGATCGTCGCTCTGCAGGTGCCAGGCTACCCAAACAGCCGTTCCCCGGCTTTGGCTGTAGGCCAGTTTGTAATAACCATTATCCTTTAAATAATTTTCCGGGAATGAAATGGAAGCAATGGCGTTGGTGGGGTTGCCCAGGTTAAGGGGGTCGTTATCGCCGGGTATACCGGGCGCCGGAAGGGTAACAAAACTCCTGGTCTCGCCGTATGCCGTGCCCTTTTGATTGGTGGCATAGGCCCGTACATAATAAATGGTATTGGGCTGCAGACCGGTGATATAACTGGTGAAACTGCCCGTTCCGGTTCCGTCGATGGTTTTGGAAGCGGTGGCTAGCGTCGGATTGGAATTGATATCCCATACCACACCTCGTGCGGTTACGGCTGCTCCTCCATCGCTGGTAATGGTACCGCCGCTTATGGCGCTGGCCGAACCGATCGACGTGGTGGCGGCGGTGCTAAGCGTGGGCAGACTGGCAGATGGATTGGGCGGTGTAAGATCATCGGTATTCTTCGAGCAGGAGTACAAGAATACCGTACATACTGCAAGTAACCTTAAATAGCGGGATGATCGCATGGTTGTACCGGTGGTGATTTTCCGGTACTATAAAGTTAATTTAAACTGGTAAATGATGGGGAAAATCTCTGGGAAAGATGAGGAAAATCACTGGACCGGTAAAGTCGTTTAAGAGGTTTCAGCGTTTAAGACGTTTAGCACCGTCATGACCCATTATTGACCCGTCATTGCCCCGCCGCTGGCGGGGCCAACGGCGGGAGCCTGCCTGCCGATAGGTAGGAAGCAATCCCCCATTACATAAACCAATCCCATTAGTATGTCATTCTGATCCAGCTGAAGGCGGGGGAAGAATCTCGGGGAAGTTTATTTGTTTACTGGCGTATTAATTCAAAGTACAAGACCAGTCATACCATGCAGTTATTTGGAAACGCTAAGCGGGATACTATACTTTCAAAACCAATTATTAGAGTATGATTTGTTATTTATATTGTAATCCCAACGAAGTGGTTTCTCGAATAGTTACATCGGTTAGGAATGTCTTGGGAACCAATTTTTTAGTTGATTTAATATTTTTAGGAAAGCACGATCTGTACATCTTTTGTATGAAACTACCTTAGCAATTTTTTTGTGTATAGCCGAAGAAAAAGGGGTTCGAGTAAATTTCAATACTCTTTGCATTGTTTCTTTTGGCCTAATTGGTTTACTATCTCCATGGGCTATTAGGCCCTCAGTACGACACCACTGATAGAGGGGTGTATTATTTTCCCAGCCAAATGCTTCTTCTATATGGGGAGAATCTTGCCAAATCCAATTTTCTAATTCCGGGTTAATTACAGCTACAGAATTTCTATTTTGCCATCCATGATTATCCAGCAGTCTCTCAACATCATTCTCAATTTCATTAATAGATTTGATTTCTACACCAGAACCTTCAAAATCAAAAATTACCATTGCAAATCTATATTGAGTAGAAAAACTCCGTAACAGTTCGTGGCTATCGTTGTAACAGCCTGAATCATGACCAATATTTGGTATAACATCGAAAGTAAAATCAGACGTGCCTGATGAACGTGGAACTCTTAATAAAATTTCTTCAACGACTTTCTGCATCGTTCCATCGGCTACAAGAACAACCAAATCTTTCATGATAAAATCCCATTTGCAAACAATAAATACAAATTAGGGTTTCCTCTCCATTCTTTAAGGCGTGGATGATTGGAGCCTCTGACAATATCAGTCACCCCTTCTTTAGTTTTACCAAAACATAACAGATGCTTTGGGTTTAGCATACTTAATATTACAGGAGAATGGGACGCCAATAATATTTGTGCATCATATATAGATGACATTGATTCATAAATACACTCAATTGCTTTAGGATGAATTCCGTTTTCAGGTTCTTCAATTAAATATATTCCATTTATCCCGTCAATATATGCAGGTATGGTTAAGGCGAGCAATCTTAGGGTACCATCTGAAACTAACCAACTTGGCACCTCAATATTATTTTCATATTTTATTTTTAAATATCGCTTACGATCCTCTTCTCTTTCTATTACTACTATATCTTTAATATCAGGTAAAGCAGTCCTAATATGCTCAATCCATTGTCCAAATCGCTTCTTATTTTTTCTAAGAATTTCAACTACCCACGGCAAATTTGATCCGTCTGTTTTAAAATGTGGGCTTTGACCTGGAGGGCTCGGTTGTCTTATGTCAAGGCTATTTAGAATAAACAATTGAACGCCTTGTTGCAAAAATGATTTTAGCCAAGTTGCTGATGGAAATTTTGTTTCATCCTCAGGAAGATTACCTAATGCTGATTTTTTGATGCCAAATTTAAAAGATGGAATCCATCCTTTGCCTGAGCCTTCCAAAGTTTCAATATAGAAATTGTCATTCTTCTTCCCTTCTGTTTTTTTGGAAGAAATAATACGTTTGAAATTTTTTGGATTATACTTATCAATAAGTATTGTAGTTGGCTCTTGATAAGGCTCTGGAAACAGCACTCGCTGCGAAAAAATTTGCTTTATTTTGGCGTTTTCAGAAAGCAAACACACTCTTTCTTCCTTTATGGCATTTTCAAATTCATTTGTAACACCAATTCTAATTTCATAGCGAATGGTTGTGAAATTTTTTCCATTAAACTTCTCTTTGATGAATACCGGTAAGGCGACTTCAATAGCCAGTTCAATATCACCGCCCTTTCCCCCAAAAGTAAGTTCATCGAAGAATGCAGCCCTATCACTTATTGCTTTGTCTATTCCAGAATTGACAATGTCTGATAAAAATTTAATTATATCAAGAAATGTACTTTTCCCAGTCGCATTTGCACCAATAAGTACATGAAATTCATCAAGAGCTATTGAAATGAATTTTAATGAGCGATAATTTTTTGCTTCAATAAGTCGAATCATTTTTACCGATCTAAGTAGTGTAATGTACTAAAATCTTTCAACTAGAATATTAGGTTTTAAATCTTTGTATATATATGAAATACTATCTAGTATCTGAACAAACCAGTCAAATACTCAATAGCAAACGAAACCAAACGCTTTCTTTTGATTTCAATCATCATCGCCTTGGTTGGTTAAACACTTTGAAAAGGCAAATTTTGGTAAAGTTCTAACTGTCGCTTTTTTTTCTGATTCAGCATTAACAACAGCTTTAGCTCTTTGCATTTTTCTTGTTATCATACAGTCGGTCACCTCGAAGCAAATTCAGAACCTCCGCCCTAATCTTTCCGTAATCTTATTGTGATATCGAGGTCATTGGCTGCTGCCACTTCTTTGGCGCTTTCATACCCGGCGTCAGCATGCCGGATAACGCCCATCCCGGGATCGTTACGGAGTACACGGCTGAGGCGGGCGGCGGCATCGTCGGAACCATCGGCCACGATGACCATACCGGCGTGGATGCTGTAGCCCATACCTACCCCACCGCCGTGGTGCAAGCTTACCCAACTGGCGCCACCGGCAGTATTCACCAGGGCATTCAGTATCGGCCAGTCGGCCACGGCATCGCTGCCGTCGAGCATGGATTCGGTTTCGCGGTTGGGCGAGGCTACGGAACCGGTATCGAGGTGGTCGCGGCCGATCACAATGGGCGCTTTTACCTTACCGCTGCGTACCAGTTCGTTGAAGGCGAGGCCGGCCTTTTCCCGCTCGCCCTGCCCGATCCAGCAGATGCGGGCGGGCAATCCCTGGAAGGCGATCTTTTCCTTGGCCAGCCTGAACCAGCGCTGCAGGGATTTATTCTCGGGGAAGAGGTTGATCATGAGTTCGTCGGTAACGTCGATGTCGGCCGGGTCGCCGCTGAGGGCTGCCCAGCGGAAGGGGCCCTTGCCTTCGCAAAAGAGCGGACGGATATACGCGGGGACGAAGCCGGGGAAATCGAAACAACGGCCTGGTTTGTACGCATCTCGACTACGCTCGATGCCTGCCTGCCCTTCGACTTCGCTCAGGGCGGGGCCATGTTTTTGTTCGTATTCCTGCGCCCTTGCCCGGATGTTGTTGCCGTAGTCGAAGGTGATGGCGCCTTTGTCCATCAGTTGCAGCATGAGCTGTACGTGGAGGTACATGCTTTCGTAACTGCGTTTGATGTATTCGTCGGGGTTTTGTTCGCGGAGTACGTTCGCCTGCTCGTTGCTGAGGGTATGCGGTACATAACCCACCAGCGGGTCGTGGGCCGAGGTTTGATCGGTAAGCGTGTCGGGGATAATGTTGCGTTCGAGCAGGCGTTGCAACAAATGCACGGCGTTGCATAAAACACCGATGCTCTTAGCCACCCCCTTCTTTTTATATTCCAGCGCCGCGTCGATGGCCGCGTCGATATCGGTATATTTCTCGTCGAGGTAACGGGTTTCGATGCGTTTGTCGATGCGCCACTCCTCCACTTCGGCCACCAGGGCCACGCCTTCGTTGAGGGTGATGGCCAGGGGTTGTGCGCCACCCATGCCGCCGAGTCCGGCCGTTACGTTCAGTGTTCCTTTCAAGGTACCACCCCCTCCGCCCCCTGAAGGGGGAACTGATCCACCCGGCGATTGACTGGAAAAATGCTTATCTGCAACAGCCGCGTAGGTTTCGTAGGTTCCCTGCACGATGCCCTGCGAGCCGATGTAGATCCAGGAGCCGGCGGTCATCTGCCCGTACATCATCAGGCCTTTCTTTTCCAGTTCGTCGAAATGCTCCCAGGTAGCCCATTTGGGTACCAGCTGCGAATTGCTGATGAGCACCCGCGGGGCGTCTTTATGGGTTTTGAGCATGGCCACGGGCTTGCCGCTCTGGATGAGCAGGGTTTCGTCTTCGTTGAGGTCTTTGAGCGCTTTTATGATGAGGTCGAGGCTTTCGAAATTGCGGGCGGCCTTACCGCGACCGCCGTACACGATCAGGTCGTCGGGGCGTTCGGCCACTTCGGGATCGAGGTTGTTGAGCAGCATGCGGAGGGCGGCTTCCTGTATCCAGCCTTTGCAGTTCAGTTTGGTGCCGGTAGGGGTTTTGTATTTGATGGCGTCGTAACGTTGGGTTGCGGCAGTTGACATATAGCTTATTGGTTTACCATAAAAAATTTAACCACGGAGACACAAAGAAAAATTCACAAAGACCACAAAGAATCCCTGTGTTCTCTGTGACAACCCTTTGTGTCTTTGTGGTGAAAGACGGACGTAAAATTAGGCAAAAAGGGGCAATGAGGGGATGGAGGCGGATGCAGGATAGCAGATGCCGGATGGCGGATACTGGATACTGGATACCAGATGCCAGATACTGGATGCCGGATACGGGTGGTGGGTACGCACAATCAGCATATCATCAAATTGCCAAATCAGCACATCACCAGGCTGTATCGTTTTTAAACAGATCCTTCGTCCTTCGGCTTCGCTCAGGACTCAGGATGACATACTAATAGGGGGATTGCCACGGTCGGCATTGCCTCCCTCGCAATGACGGTGTTAATCAGCACATCAGCACATCATCTAATCAGCACATCAACTAATCAGCAAATCAAATTATTTAAATACCTTCACCCCGCATGAAACTTTGACTATGAGTGTACACATCAGCGCCCAAAAGGGCGAAATAGCCCCCATCGTATTACTGGCGGGCGACCCGTTGAGAGCCAAACACATTGCCGAGAACAATCTCCAGGACATTAAACTTGTAAACCAGACCCGCAATGCCTTTTACTTCACCGGCACCTACAAGGGCGTGCCGGTTACGGTAGGCGCCAGCGGCATGGGCTGCGCCTCGATCGGTATCTATTCGTACGAACTGTTCAACGAGTACGATGTACAATGCATCATCCGCATCGGCACGGCGGGTTCGTATACCGAAACGATCAAACTCTTCGATGTGATGAACGTGGATGTGGCTTACAGCGAATCGACCTATGCCAGCGCCGCCTTCAACCTCGAAGGCGATCATTTTGCTCACCAGGGCAAGGCCTACGATATCATCAATGAAACCGCGAAAAAACTCAACATGCCCCTGCTCAACGGCAATATCCATTCGAGCGATGTGTTCTACCGCAGCAGCCATGATACGCCGGAGATCGCCGTTAAAAATAATTGCGAAGCGGTGGAGATGGAAGCCTTCGCTTTATTCGCCAATGCCAAACAGCTGAACAAGATGGCCGCTACCCTGCTCACCATTTCGGATGTGATACCCACCAAACAATTCATCTCGGCCGATCAGCGGCAAAATTCCCTCGCGAAGATGACGGAACTGGCGCTGGAATCGGTTGTAGCGATTCACAACAGCCTGTGATTTTTTACCACAAAGCCACGAAATTTCTACACAAAGGCCACAAAAAATACGCTGTGTGCCTGGTTCCCTTCTTTGTGTCTTAGTGGTTAAATTTTTTCTCGTAAGAAGGTAACAGCTTTCATCATATCCTCATGCAGGATCCGGTCGCTTTGATTGAAGGAAACCGTTTTGCGGAATTCGCTTACGATGGCTTCGAGTTGGGGCGCTGATTTCATCGGCCGGCGGAACTCCAGCGCCTGGGCAGCCGTGATGAGTTCGATGGCCAGTACTTTCTCTACATTATCGATCACGCGTTTGCATTTGGTGGCGGCGTTGGCGCCCATACTTACATGATCTTCCTGGTTATTGCTCGAAGGAATGCTGTCGACCGAGGCGGGCGTGCAGAGTTGTTTGTTCTCGCTTACAATACCGGCGGCCGTGTATTGCGGAATCATTAATCCGGAATGCAATCCCGGATCCTTTACCAGGAACAAGGGCAAGCCCCGTTGCCCGCTGATGAGCTGGTAGGTTCTCCGTTCGGATATGCTGCCGATCTCGGCCATGGCAATGGAAAGATAGTCGAGCGCCAGGGCCAGCGGCTGTCCGTGGAAATTGCCCCCGCTCATGATGAGGTCATCATCGGGGAAGATGTTCGGGTTATCGGTAACCGAGTTGATCTCGTTGAGGAATACGCCGAGCACATGAGCGAAGCTGTCTTTGCTGGCGCCATGCACCTGCGGGATGCAGCGGAAGGAATACGCGTCCTGCACCTGTTTCTTTTTCTGTGCGGCGATTCCGCTGCCGGCGAGCAGTTCCCGGATGCGGGCGGCGGTATCGTTCTGTCCTTTATGCGCCCGGATGGCATGTATGTTCGGGTGAAAGGGTTCGGTGGTAGAATCGAAAGCATCCAGGCTGATGGCGGCGATGGTATCGGCCCAGTTGAGTAAGCGTTCGCTTTGCACAAGATTATGCATGCCGTAGGCGCTCATGAACTGGGTGCCGTTGATGAGGGCCAGGCCTTCCTTGCTTTTGAGTTCGATGGGCTGCCAGTTGAATTTCTTCAAGGCTTCCGCAGCAGGCATCTTCTTCCCCGCGTGCATCACTTCGCCGAGGCCCAGCAAGGGCAAACTGAGGTGACTGAGCGGCGCCAGGTCGCCGGAAGCGCCCAGCGAACCCTGCGTATAGATCACGGGCAGTACATCGTTGTTGTACATATCGATCAGCCGTTGCACGGTTGCTTCCTGCACGCCGGAATTACCATAGCTGAGCGATTTGATCTTAAGCGCCATCATCAGCTTTACGATGCCTGCCGGCACTTCCTCGCCCATGCCGCAGGCGTGCGACTTAATAAGGTTGCTTTGCAGTTCCTGCAGCTGCGCTTTATCGATCTGCACGTTCTGCAAAAAACCAAAACCGGTATTGATGCCATAGAACAGGGCGTCGGAATGATCCAGTTTTGTATCGAGGTATTCGCGGCATTTGCGGATGCGGCTGAAGGCGTCGGAACTTATTGAAATGGGTGTATCGGAGCAGAAGATTTCATTGAATTGGTGGAGACCGGTAGTCGTGCTGTCGATATGATGATGGTCGCTCATGCAGTCATTTGTTTGGCAATCGTTGAAACTGATTAACTTGGGCAAAACTACTAAAAAATGGGTGTCACCCACACCGTTTGGGTGTCACCCACCGTATAAAAGCAACAATATGGGATTATTAGCACTGGCCATCGCCCCCGGCATCTTCCTGAGTCTTTTTATTTATTACAAAGACCGGTATAATAAAGAGCCGCTCGGTTTGCTCCTGCTCACCTTCGTGCTGGGCATCTTCAGCACCATACCCGCCCTGGTCGTGCAGATATTTCTTACCAAACCCGTGGAGCGTATCATGGGCGAAGGCATTGCGTATACCGCCGTATTCTCGTACCTGATCGTAGCGCTGAGCGAAGAAGGCAGCAAGTTTCTCGTGCTGCGGTATTATGCGTACCGGCGCAAGGCATTCGATGATCCCTTCGATGGCATCGTGTACAGCATGATGGTGGGCATGGGCTTCGCAACGCTCGAAAACATCGCCTATGTACTCCAGCATGGTTATATCACCGGCATCACCCGCATGTTTCTTTCCGTGCCGGCGCATGCAACCTTCGCGGTGCTGATGGGCTACCATGTGGGACTGGCAAAATTCGACGCGGCCCGAAGGGGCCGTTACCTGCTGCTGGCCATCTTCTGGCCGGTATTGTTCCATGGCACGTTCGATTTCTTCCTGTTCCTGGGTAAGACATGGCTGCATTTCCTCGGAGCGGTGGTGTCTTTTATCGTAGCGGTACGCTTATCGCTCACCCTGATCCGCCGCAAGCAGAAGCTATCGAAGGATCACCTGTCGGGCATCGATTCGATCTCGAATCATGACCATGATATTCTGTAGCTCAATACACCGCTTTTTCTTTCATCCGGATTCGCCTGCTGGTGGGGAATGACCGTATGAAACGTCATCACGAGGGACGAACGACCGAAGTGATCTGCCAGATAAGCATTGGTTCTCCGTCACCGGTGGAGTTGTAACTATACTAAACCCTGAATCATTACATTTCTGAACAAAATCAGATGCTTCGCTTACACTCAGCATGACATACTAATGAGGAGATTGCTTCACTTCGCTAACACTTCGTTCGCAATGACGGTACTAAACCATGAACTTACAAACGCAGAACTGAGTTTCGTTCAAAAAAATCAAGCATCTTTGTACTTCAACGAATCAACATGAAATATTCATTCTTCCTCCTCTCCCTGTTCATGGCTTCCATCGCTTCGGCACAATCCGTTACGTTGCTCAATTCGGGCAGCAAGGCCTCGTTCCGGGGACTGAGCGTGGTAAGCGATAAAGTAGTTTGGGTAAGCGGTACCGGCGGTACGGTGGGCCGCAGTACCGATGGCGGCGATAGCTGGACCTGGATGACGGTGAAAGGTTTTGAGAAGATGGACTTCCGCGATATCGAAGCTTTTGATGAAAAGACGGCCATCATCATGGGCATTGCCGACCCGGCCTATATCCTGAAGACCACCGATGGCGGACAGAACTGGAACGTGGTATTCAAGGATACCACCAGGGGCATGTTCCTCGACGCGATGGATTTTGCCAACAACGAACGCGGCGTGGTGATCGGCGACCCGATCAACGGGAAGCTATTCATCGCCCAAACACTCGATGGCGGCGAGAACTGGCGTGAGTTCAAAACGAACACCTTCGCCGTGGATTCCGGTGAGGCCTGCTTTGCCAGCAGCGGCACCAATATCCGCAAACTCAATCAATCCGGTCATATCTACATCACTGGCGGCAAGGCCTCGCACCTCTTCGTGCACAACGAAAAAAGAGAGATTCCTTTTGTAAAAGGAACCGAAACGGCCGGTGCCAATTCGATCGCTTTCAAAAATGGGAAGATATTCATCGTGGTGGGTGGTGATTTCAACAAGAAAGACAATACCGAAAAGAACTGCTTTCTCACCATCGATGCCGGCAAAACCTGGATCACCCCCGAAACGGTTCCGCATGGTTACCGAAGCTGCGTGGAATACCTCGACAAGGAAAGTTGGGTATGCTGCGGGCTCAACGGGGTCGACTTCAGCAAGGACGGCGGCATGAACTGGAACTGGATCAGCAAGGATGGATTTCATGTGGTACGCAAAGCCAAGAACGGCAAAGCGGTATTCCTGGCCGGGGGTGGCGGTCGCATCGCCAAACTTTCTTACTAAATAAAAAAACCCGCCATGACTGGCGGGGCCCATCAGGTTTTCGTAGGCACTACCTGTGTAAAACAATCTTCCCGAGTTTGGTGTCTTCTCCTAACCGTACCGGGACATTGTTGATGACTGAATCCTTATAGCCATTGGAAGGCCTGATAATAATGGTTGCGCTGCTGCCGCGTATGCCACGGATCTTAAACTCTCCTTCCCTTCCCGCGATCGCCGTGAGCGTATCGTTACCGGATACGGCCTGAACAAGCGCCGGCAACGCATCGGATGGTTTGATCTCTCCTTCAATTTCACCGGAATTGCGCCGGCAGAAATGACTCAGCTTGAGGCGGAGTTCATAGGTGCCATCGCTCTTGAGGCGGATCGAACCATGTCCGTCCACATCGAGCCAGATGCGGAAATGACGAACACCGGCATTGTCCCAGCCACCGCTTACATCAAGGGTAAGCACGGCGTCGCTTGGGTGCAGGGTGAGGGGTACCGTAACGCCATTCTTCATGGCGTAGTTCCCATTGCCGATGCTGATGCGGATCTTCTTTACTTCGCCCGTGGGCACATAACCGGTTGCCAGCAGGGTATCGAGTCCATTGCGGAAACGCAGGATATTGTAGATACCCGGGCGGATGTTGAGGGCTTCCCAGCGTTCGATGCCGGCGGAGTCTTCGGTCTTCACTTCCACTTTCTGGATATTGATGAAGATGGAATCGAAAAGGATCGAAGGATCATCGGTGAGCATGATATCGAACTGGCTTTTACCCGCGGGGATATTGCTGCCATCGCTGGCGGCTTCTTTCTGGCAGGAGAAAAGAACAAATGCAAATGCCAGGCAGATGCCGGCGGTCAGGATTGGTTTTTTGATTTTCATACAAGAACTGTTTTCAATGATTGATGATGATTGACGGATAACAGGGCTAAAGTAGTACCAGGCTTGCCGCCGGAAGCATCGGGGTTACCGGATGGTAAAAAGAAAGCGCCGAACAGGAATAAAACAGCCCCGAACCGACGGGCGGAAAAGACAGCAGATTATGTTGCTGATGAGCAATCACTGAATCAGGTGATCAGTATATTAATCCCTTATTTCTTAAAGGCAAAATAAACGGCGCCAAGGATGAGGGCGAAACTCACGAGGTATTTCCAGTGGAAGGGCTCCCGCAGGTACCAGATGGCGAATACGGCGAATACCACCAGGGTGATGATCTCCTGCGTGATCTTGAGCTGGAAGCCCGAGAAGCCGTTGGCATAACCGATCCGGTTTGCGGGCACCATCAGGCAATATTCGAAGAGGGCGATGCCCCAGGAGATGAGGATGGCCTTCCAGAGCGGCATGCTGGTATTCTTCAGGTGGCCGTACCAGGCAAAGGTCATGAAGATGTTGGAAGCGGTAAGAAGAAAGATGGTGCGGAGCATGTTATTAAAAATGTTGAATGCTGTATGTTGTATGGGTGTTTCCTCGCGTAAAGAAAAATGGTTTACAAAAATGTAAACCACTTATAACTTATAACGCGTGATCTAAAACTAATTCAGACTTCTGAAATCCACCGGTACCAGCTTGCTCACACCGGCTTCCTGCATGGTAACCCCGTAGATCACATCCACGGCGCTCATCGTCATTTTGTTGTGGGTAACGATGATGAACTGGCTGTTCTCGCTGAATTTCTTGATCATCTGCGTGAACTTGCCTACGTTGGCGTCGTCGAGCGGGGCGTCCACCTCATCGAGGATACAGAACGGCGCCGGTTTGATCAGGTAGATGGCGAAGAGCAGGGCGGTTGCCGTGAGGGTCTTCTCTCCCCCGCTCAGCTGCCCGATCGATGAGGGGCGTTTGCCTTTTGGTTTGGCCACGATGTCGATGGCGGTATCGGCCAGGTTCTCGGGATCCACCATGATCATATCGGCGGTATCGTCTTCCGTGAACAGGGCTTTAAATACTTTCTGGAAGTTCTCCCGAACCTGGTTGAAGGTATCGAGGAACTGCTGGTTGGCGGTGGCTTCCACTTCCTGGATGGTTTGCATCAGGCTTTCCCGTGCCGTTACCAGGTCGTTCTTTTGTTCGAGGATGAAGTCGTACCGCTTTTTCATTTCGGTAAATGCTTCAATCGCGGTGGGGTTCACTTCACCGATATTCTCGAGGCGCTTGCGCTGCCGTTCGTTCTTTTCTTTCAGTTCTTCCAGCGGCGTGTCGGTGAGGCGGGGTTCGTCGAGGATCTCGTCGAGGTCTACCTTGAATTCCACATTGAGCCGCTCTTTCATACCGGCCAGTTGCAGTTTGAGGTCGGTCAGTTTGTCCTTGATCTCGTTGAGCAGGGTGTCGATGCCTTCCTTGTTCTTGTGCTTGAGGCGCAGTTCGCTTTCTTTTTCAGCCAGCACATTGCGCAGGTTGTAATAGGCCTGGTCGGCTTCGTTCAGTTTCTTCTCCTCGTCTTCCTTGCCATGAAGCATTTCCAGCAAGCGGGCTTCGAGTTCTTTCAGTTGCCCAGCCGTTTCGGTGATGCTGGCAGAAGCTTCAGAGAGTTGGGTATTGCTGCTGGCGATCTGTTGTTTCAGGTCGTTCAGCTGGTTGCTCTTGAATTCGAATTCCTGTTTCAGCGAAGCGATCTTGCTCTGCTGGCGGGTAAAATGCAGGTTGCTGTCGTTGAAATTTCCGGTAGCCACATTGTAGTCCTGTTCGGCGGATGCGTAGTCCTGCTCCACCAGCTGCACTTTTTCGGTGAGCTCTTTCAACTGGATATTGAACTGATCCAGTTGGGTGCGGGTGCTGGCGATCTCGCTGTGATTGGTCTCCAGCTGCTGCTGCAGTTCAGCCAGCCTGGTGTTGCTGGTTTCTTCCTGGTGGTGCAGGTTCTCGATCTTGTTCAGGAGCGAGAATACCTGGTTGGTCAGGGTATTGATATCGTTCTGCGTCTGTTTGATCGCGTGTTCCTTCAGTTGTTCGTTGTAGGCGATCACGTCGTTGTGGTGCGACTGGATCGTTGCCTTGAGCGCATTCACCACTTCTTCCTGGGCGGCGATCTCTTCGGCCAGTTTCTCGAGGTTCTTGGCACGGCCGATCTTCTTTCCTTCAAAGAGTCCCACGCTGCCGCCGGTGAGTGCGTACTTTCCTTTTACGTATTTGCCGGTTCTTTCCAGAACAACCGAGCCATTGCTGTTGCGCAGGGCGTCGTCATTCTCGGCAATGAATACATTGCCGAGCAGGTGTTTGGCGAGTTCGCCGTAACGGCCATCGATCTCCACCACGCTTAACGCGGGAATGGTTCCATCGGGCTGGTGCTGTTGCTCGAAGCCGGTGAATTTATCGAGCAGGAAGAAATTGGCCTTACCTTTTTTATTGCTGTCGAGCAGGTGGATGGCCTGTAATCCTTCTTCGAGGTTGTTCACCACGTAGTAGTTGAGGTAAGGTTCCAGCACGTTCTCTACGGCCGCCCGGTATTCTTCCTTCACATAGATGATATCGCTGAGCAGCGGCGCCGCGTGATTCCAGTTGGGATTGTTGTGCAGGAACTTCACGCTTTCGGGATAGCCTTCCATCGAATCGATCAGGCTTTTCAGCAGGTCGTGTTCGTTGCGGCGGCTGTCAAGCTTCCGGCCTTCATTGGCCAGTTCATTGCGCAGTCCTTCAAGCTTATTCTGCGTTTGCAGGATCTGTTCCTTGGTGAATTCGTGGTGCTCCTGCAATTGCTGCAGGTCGGTCTTCTTCTGTTCGAGTTCTTCCTCTTTCTGTTTCTTTTCCGGTTCCAGTTGCTGCAGTTGCGCCTGGCGATGCGCCTTGTCTTCCTGCACCTGGTTGATGGTACGCTGCAGGTTAAGGATGGATGTATCGGCGATGGCCACTTTTTTCTCGGCGTCGAACTGGCTGCGCTGGATGGATTGGTTTTCGCGGCGCAGTTCGTCGATATAGCTTCTCTTTTCGTCGAACACTTTGCGTTTCTCTTCCACTTCGGCCTTGAGGGCTGCCAGTTTCGATTCGAAGTCGACCAGTTGTCCTTCGGCTTCCTCGATCTGTTTGCTGGTGAACTGGATGCTCTCATCGAGCCCGCTCAGCTGGCCTGCTGCTTTCTGCAGGAATTCATTCAGGCCGGTCTCGCGTTCTTTCAGGTATTGCAGGCGCTGAACGGTAAGGTTCTTTTCATTTTCTTTATTGCGCACAGCATCCAGCATCTCGTTGAAGGCGTGCTGCATCTGTTGCAGGGCTTTCTCTTTTTCCACCAGTTCCACCTTCTCCTGTTCCAGGGCCGCTTCTTCTTTCGCGATGGCGGTTTCCAGTTCGATCCGCTTATCTACCTCGGCCTTTTGCTTTTCATTCAGTTCGTGGTAGGTGATGTTGAAACCTTCGAGGGCCGCTTTAGCCAGTTCGATGCTGGTTTCCTTGTAATCTTTCTTGATCTCAAAATATTTCTCCGCCTTCTTTGCCTGGCTTTCGAGGCTCTTCAACTGGTTGTTGATCTCGAAGAGCAGGTCTTCGATACGTGCCAGGTCCTGTTCGGCGGCATCCAGTTTCAGCTTGGCTTCTTTCTTCCGTGTTTTATAGATGGAGATACCCGCGGCCTGTTCGAGCATGCGGCGGCGGCTGTTGTCTTTGTCTTTGATGATATCATCCACCATGCCCAGTTCGATGATGGCGTAGCTGTCGTTGCTCACACCGGTATCCATGAACAGGTTGTGGATGTCTTTCAGGCGGCAGGCCACATCGTTGAGGCGGTATTCGCTCTCCCCGCTTTTGTAGTATTTGCGGGTGATGGTAACCGTGTTGAATTCGGTGGGAAGCAGGTTCTTGGTATTCTCAAAGGTGAGGCTTACTTCGGCCAGTCCGCTGGCGCTCCGGGTCTTGGAGCCGTTGAACACGAGGCTTTCGAGGTTTTCGCTTCGCAGGTTGCTGATTTTATGCTCGCCGATCACCCAGCGGATGCTGTCGACAATATTGCTTTTTCCACAGCCATTGGGGCCAATTACCCCGGTTATTCCTTCGTCGAAATTGAGTACGGTTTTATCGGCAAAACTTTTAAATCCTTTGATCTCTAGAGTCTTTAAACGCACAGTATTCGTTGTTTTTTGTCAGACGGCAAATATAAAGGAATGGCCCCATCAAAAATTTTGATTTTTTACAGCAAAACCACAAGTTATTCACAGTTTGAAAACGGTAAATATTAAATAATTGATGGGTATGAAGTGATTCCGGGATGCAGATTTTACGATGATCCCGGGTAAAAACGCCCGATTTTACCTGCAGGGCCAGTGATCGAATATTTTCGACAATAATTTAGAAAAATTACCCGTTTTCCCAAGGTAACCTTTCAGATAACCACTAAAATCCAAATCTATGAAACGTTTATTTACACTACTCTCCATTTCATTCCTGATTGGCATCACCGCATGCCAGAAGGCCACTGTAGAACCCCGGGCAACAACCGATGAAGGTCCATCCTCGGGTCGTATCGATGATCCATCCAGTTTATGTCCGCCCACAGAAGTTACGCTGATCGCCGGTCAAACGATCAATTCGGGTACTGTAAGCGTTACCAACGACGCTGAATACATCTATGTAACCTATACCACCAGCGGCGACTGGCGTTTAACCCAAACACACCTTTACGTGGGCGAGTGCGAACTGATCCCGGTTAATAACCCGGGTAACCCGATGCCGGGGCAGTTCCCTTATCAAGCCTCACATAATTACGCTACCAGTTATACCTACCAGGTGCCCATAACCGCTATTCCGACGGGCAGTTGCGGATGCATTGCCGCTCATGCCGTGGTTAAGCGCCTGAACGCTTCCGGCCAGGTGATCGAATCACAAACCGGTTGGGGTAATGGCGTTCGGATCAATCTCAGCGGCGGAAACTGGGGTATGAAATTCGAATACTGCAGTTGCGTACAATAAAAAAAACTATCGACAATCAAACCAGGAAGCCGGCCACGTGCCGGCTTCTGTTTTTCGCCGCGTTGCCAATTACGCTGTCTTATGCTAACTTGTAGTATCAACCGATGTTCATGAAACGATTCATCTTGCTGTTCGGCCTGTTGGCCTTTTTCAACTACACGGATGCCCAGGACTCCGCCAAGGCGGCCAGCCCGGATACCGTGCGGGTGGGCATATACATCACCAGCATACACGACATCGATTTCAAGCAAAAGGAATACAACGTGAACTTCTGGCTCTGGCTGAAGTACCGGAATAAGGATTTCGATTTCCTGCAAAACCTCGAGATACCCAACGCGAAGAATTTCACCAAATCCTATTCAACGATCGACACGTCCAACGGAATGGTTTATATCGTGATGAAGCTTCAGTGCGAGATGAAAGATTCCTGGAAGATCGGCAACTTTCCCTTCGACCGCCAGCGGCTGCGGATCCACTTCGAGAATTCGCAATACGATTCCCGCTCCCTGGTATTCGTGGCCGATACCCTCGGCAATCATTTCGATCCCCGGTTCACCCTGAGCGGATGGACGATCGACAGTTGCCGCCTGTCCGTAGCCACCAAGGCCTATGAAACCGCTTTCGGCGACGAAACGCTCGCCAAACCACATATGGAATACAGTTCGTTCCGGGTAATACTTGGAATAAAACGGGAAGCCGGCGGCCTGTTCTGGAAAATGTTCCTCGGCATGTACATCGCTTTCCTGATCGCCTATATCTGCTTTTACATCCACGCCGATGGGGTGGACTCCCGTTTCGGACTCAGTGTGGGAGCCCTCTTTGCCGTGATCGGTAACAAGTACATCATCGATTCGGCCCTGCCCGAATCCACTTCCTTCACCCTCGTAGATACCCTGCACGGGATCACCCTGTTCTTTATCTTCTGCGTGATCGCCGCAACCGCCTATTCGATGAAACTGGTGAAGAACCACAAGATCAAACAGGCCAACCGGTTCGATATGATCACCGCACAGGTTTTGTTGCTGCTGTACATCCTGCTGAATGTCTATTTTATTGCTACGGCCAGTGGATCCTGAGTAACCGCTCATCTGTTAAATTCTGCCCGTACATCAAAGGAGATAACCTTGTTACGAATAGCCTCGTATATTTGACCCCTCAAACATTAACCATGAAACAAGTTTTTACCCTTTTTCTCCTGGGTGCAGTCGTAACAGTCAATGCCCAGACCAAGATCATCTCCCAGGCCATCATCAACACCAAAACCGTTATTGAATCCCCGGATGGCGAAGACGCCCCTGCCGGCAACGTCACCACGTCGGATAATGGCGAACAGGTTCGGGTGATGCGGTTCGGTGGCGATGGAGAAACCAAAACCACCACCTGGCTCAAGAATGACCTTATAAAAACCTTTTCGGATTCGGAAATGGGCCGCACCACCGTCATTCGCGACAACAGTAAAAAACTCACCACCACCATCATGGAAATGATGGGCCGCAAGACCGGGATGTATGCTACCGACGCCGACCAGGAAGAGATGGGCAAACGGATGGATAGTATGATGCGAACCCGTAACCAGGGCGGCCAGTCGGTAAATGCAGCCCAGCGGGTACCGGCCGAATACAGTATCGAGTACCGCGACGAAACCAAAAAGATCGCCGGTTACGAATGCAAAAAAGCCCTCGTCATCGCTACCCGCGGTACCCGGAAAGACACCACCCAGGTTTGGTATTGCCCCGAATTCAAACTGCAGGGCGTTACCAGTACGGGCGGTATGCTCGGCGGGTTTGGAAGCTTCCTGCAGCAGCCTAGTGGAAACGGTTTCGACAAACTGGATGGTTTCCCGATGGAATACGTGCGGAACATGGGCCGAGGCCGTAAGATGACCGTACAGGTTACCAAACTGGTGACCGACAAGGAAATTGCCGATAAAGAATTCGAGATACCAAAAGATATTGAAGTACGGGCCATGAAGGATATGCAGAACGGTACCGGCGGTGGCCCGGTGTTCCAGATGCGTGTGGGCGGATAAACGAACAATATTCTTCTATGAAAAGAGCCTCCATGCGGAGGCTCTTTTTTATGATCCATGTGTAGTTTGTCAGAGTTTATCCACTTCGGCCTTTTTGGCATTGTACTCTTCGGCTTTTTTCAGATCGCCTTTCTGTTTCGCTACAGCGTTGAGTACACCCAGTACCTGCTTGTAGTTTTCCTTATCCGACGCCTTGTATTCTTTCAACTGGCTGAAGAGTTCGGCGGCCTTCAGGGCGTAGGGCTCGCTTTCCAGCATGGTCGACTTGCTGGAAGCCAGCAGTTCGTTCTTCTTCTTTACATCGTCGGGCTTGGCGCTTTTGATCTTATTGGCCTCGTCCATGATGTCGAACGAAGAATTGTAATAATGGTTGGCCAATAAGAGATTGGCATTGATGGTGGAGTTGAGCGCAATGGCTTTTTTGAACAGCTCGGGGATCTTCTTTTTATACCCGGAGATATCCTTACCCTTGGCTTCGGCCGAATAAATGTATTTCTCCAGTTCATAACCGTAGTTGAAATTCACCATATAGTTATCCGGGTGGGTGGTCAGCAGCTCTTCGTATTTTTTGAAGAGGGTCTCTCCTTCCAGTCCTTTCACCGCGTATTCGATCTCGATGGTTTCCCAATACGGATCGGTACCGTAATGCTTCTTGGCCTGGGCGATGTATTTGGCGAACATTTCCCTGTTGTCTTCGCGGCGGTATTTTTTCACCACTTCGTCGTAGGCCTCCGCGTATTTTTCATCACCCAGGTCGGCATCGGCGATCTTTTTATAATATTCGAAAGCTTCGTCTTTACGCTTCAGTTCATTGCTCAGGATGGCCAGGTTCCAGACCACATCCGTATCGTGCGCCGAGAATTTGAAACCATTCTGCGCTGCCAGGTTCTTGCTGTAGATATAATCGTGTACTTCCAGTGTCTTCTTGAAGAAATCGCAGGAACTTTCATAGTCCTTGTCCTGGTACATTTTTACCCCCAGTGTGTAATAATTGTTGTACAGGGAGAAAACGGTTCCGTTGTTCTCTTCGTTGGTAAGGGTTGTTTTGGGGTCGAGCTGCATGTACTTTTTGATGGCATCGAACGCTTCCTGGTTCAGCGCCTTGCTGTCGGCAGCCGATTTACCATTCTGCCTGGCCAGGTTGCTGTAGATGTAGGCTTTGTAATACCAGCCTGTAGGCTTGGCTGCATTCTTTTCATTACTGAGGAACTTATCGATCTCCGGTTTGGCGTCGTCGAACCGGTTGAGAACAATGAATTTTTTCACGTCTTCGATATCCTGGGCCTGCAGGGTTTGTACTCCCAGCAACACGGCCAATGCGAGAATTATACGCTTCATCATTTCTATTGATTTTTGGGGCTTAAAGGTAGCTATAATTGGCGGGTCTGCGGATTTTTACACTAAAATTTCATCTATAAAAACCGATTCTCATATTTTCCGGCAATGGCAAAAAAATGACGCGGCCTGCCGAAAGTGCAGTAAATTACAGGCCCTTTTCCCGATTGGTAACAAGTGATATCCCAGAACAGCATACAACAGATACTCAGCCGGATCGACATCGTCGAGATCGTGGGGTCATTCGTTAAACTGAAGAAACGGGGCGCCAATTACCTTGGCCTCTGTCCTTTTCACAATGAGAAAACACCTTCGTTCACCGTATCCGCTTCCAAGGAAATATACAAGTGCTTCGGGTGCGGCCGCAGCGGCAATACCATCAGTTTCCTGATGGAACACGAGAAGTACAGTTATGTGGAAGCCCTGCGCTGGCTGGCCGCCCGGTATAATGTAGAGATCGAAGAAACCGAAACCAGCCCGGAGTACAAACAACAGCAACAGGTAGCCGATAGCCTCTACATCATCAACGGCTTTGCCCAGAAATTCTTCAGCGATACCCTGTTCAGCTCCGAGGAAGGGCAAGACATCGCCCTGAGCTACCTCAAGGAACGCGGGTTCCGGGAAGAGATCATCCGCAAGTTCCAGTTGGGATATAATCCCGAAGCGAGGGATGGCTTTACCCGGGCTGCGCTCGACTCGCAGTACAGCCTCGAACTGCTGCAAAAGAGCGGACTGGTGAATGTACGCGACGGCAATGCCTACGACAATTACCGGGGCCGCATCATTTTCCCGGTGCACAACCAAAGCGGTAAAGTGCTCGGCTTCGGCGCACGCATCATCAAGAAAAACGACAAAGCCCCCAAATACATCAATACCCCCGAGAATGAGATCTATGTGAAGAGCAAGATCCTCTACGGCTCCTATTTCGCCCGCCAGGCGATCGATAAGGCCGACGAATGTTTGCTCGTGGAAGGATATACCGATGTGATCAGCCTGCACCAGGCCGGTATCGAAAACGTGGTGGCCAGCGGCGGTACTTCGCTTACTCCCGATCAGCTCCGGCTTATCAAAAAATACACGAATAACCTCACCATTGTATACGACGGCGATAATGCCGGAATCAAGGCGGCGCTGCGTGGGCTCGACCTGGCGCTGGAAGAAAGCCTGAACGTAAAACTGGTGCTGATCCCCGATGGCGAAGACCCGGATAGTTACGTGAATAAGGTGGGCGCCGCGGCCTTCAATGAATTTGTGCGTGACAATAAGAAGGATTTCATCCTCTTCCAGCTCGATATCGCGTTGAAAGATGCCGGGAACGACAGCAACAAAAAATCGCTCGTGGTGAACCAGGTGGCGGAAACGATCTCCCGCATCAACAAGGCCGAAGATTTTACCAGGCAGCAGGATTATATCAAGCAATGCGCCGAGATACTGCGGATCGAAGAAAGCGGCCTGCACGCCCTCGTGAATAAATTCATCCGCGAAAAAGTAAACAAGGAAGAACAACGTGCCAGCCGCGAACAGCCATATACCGAACCCATACCGGGCATCGACGGCGAACCCGAAGCATCGCCGGAGGCACTGGCCCTGTTCAACCGCGACGAGATGCACGAGCAGGCGATGATACGCAGCTTGCTCGAATTCGGACTGAAACCCTGGAATGAAGAACAGAAAGTAGCTGAATATATTTTCAAGGAGATCGAAGAGAACCACCTGGAAGAACTGATCGATAACCGGGAGCTGGTTCGGGTATATCAAACCTACAAAGCCTGGTACGAAGCCGGGCTGGAACCTACTGCCCGCAATTTCCTTTACCACGACGACCTGCCAATGAGTTCACTCGTGGTGGGCATCATGGATTTCAACCACGAGATCAGTCCGAACTGGAAAGAACACTTCGAGGGTCATATCGCCACCCGGGAGGAACTCTACGCCAGCGAGGTTTTTTCCACCCTCAATTACCTCAAGTTGCGCAAAATAAAAAGGCTGATGGATGAAAACCAGCGTGACCTTGAACGAACCACTTCCCCCGAAGATCAGATGATGCTGGTACAAACCCATCAGCACCTCAAGCAGATGGAAATCGAACTGACCAAACAACTGGGAACCGTTATTTTCCGATGAGCTACTGCAACGTCATGGCCCCGGCGATGGCGTAACCAACGGCAGCGAAGCAATCTCGCAAAAGAACTATACTTTCCTGGATACGATTCTTCCAAAAAATGCAAGATTGCTTCTCCCGCCTGCAGCGGGATCGCAAAGACGGTTGGGATTATGGGTTACCGGCAACGGTTCTAACCGGTTTCATTTTCTTCCAACCGATATAAAGCAACCCGATCACAAGCAATAAGGGCCATACGGATATCAATCCAACAAAGAGGTCGGCCAGCCAGGTACCGCCTGTTTTGAAGGCCTGGCCAATGCGGGTAAGAAAACCGGGATTGGCATCGGGCGCCGAATAACCGGCCGCCGGTTGAAAGAACGTAAGATTAATCGTACTGAAAAGCGCCTGGTGGCTGAGCGCCTGCACACGGCCAGCGGCCGATTCGATCTCTTCCTGCACCCCGTTCACGCTGTTCTGAACACTCAGCGCATCTTCCATGTTCTTCGATTGCTTCAGCAATTCCAGGTATTTCGCCCGCATCTGTTTCCGTGCTTCCAGCCTCGCTTTCGTATCAACGATATCGCCGGTTACATCCTCGGTACTGATCTTCCGTTCCAGCACTTTGTCTTCTTCACCCGGCAACTGGTTGATCATGTTCTCGAACTGATCCACCGGCACCTTGATGGTAATAACCGTTTCCGCTTTTTCATCGGTGCTGGTTTGTTCTTCCTGGGCGATATAGGCGCCGAAGCGTTTGATATTCGTATGAACACTGTTGCTGAAGTTGCGGAAATTTTTCACTTCCACCCGCAAGGACCCGGTCTTGATCATTTTTTTATCCCAGTCGGGGTTTGTGGATTTGCTGGTCTGCAGCGGCGAAGCCGTGCTGTCGGTTGCTGAGATTGTACCAACCGGTATCTGCTGTTTGTCACGCTCCAATTTCTGAAGCGGTTCTTCCATTTTGAGTTCGGCAAGACCGAAGCTGTCTGTTTCGTTTGATCTGGAAGCCTGGTGGCAGGCGGTGAAGAAAAAAAGGGTTACCAGGGAAATAGCAAGAAGTTTCGTTTTCATAACAATGAGTTTAGTGTGTGAGATGCTCATTGATACAAAATGATCAAACAAGGTAACCGCTGCTGAATGTTAAATGAAATAAAGAAGATGTGCTGATGCGGCGATATGCTGATGTGATGATGTGGTAAAGGGTAATGTGAGGCTGCCTTCTGGCTTATTCCTCTGTAAGAGAACAAGGCCCTATTACGTATTCTTCACAATTATCAAATCAGCACATCGATCAATCAACCAATTATTACTTTTCCCCCGCCAGTTTCATGATCATGTCCCATTCGGCGGGCTTTACGGTTTGCACACTCAGCCGGCCGAGGCGCACAAGATCCATATCGGCAAAACGCTTATCGGCTTTGAGTACGGCAAGCGGAACCGGCTTTTTCAATTTCCTGACCGGCCTGATATCCACGGCCACCCAGCGGTTATCGTCGGTCGTGGGATCCGGGTAGGCTTCTTTCGCCACCTTAGCGATGCCCACGATCTCCACCCCTTCGTTGCTGTGGTAGAACAGTACTTCATCGCCCTTCTTCATGTTGTTCAGGTTGATACGTGCCGCGTAATTGCGTACGCCGCTCCAGCAGGTTTGCTTTTCGGCCACCAGCTGATCCCAGCTGTAAACGGAGGGTTCGGATTTGACTAACCACAATGCCATAAGGAATTAAGAATTAAAAATTAAAAATGAAGAATTAAAAATGAAGAATTAAAAATCACGAATGGGTGTAACCCGGATTTCAAAAGTAGAAATTCGGGAGCCGATGAAAAAATTTTTCCGGTTACAAATCCGGCTTTGCCCATTTACCGTAACTGTACAGGATGTCGCATAACCGACAAACAAACCGAAATCATTCATCAAAATCACCTACAATGAAAAAAAGAAAACTGTTGCTGGCTGCCATCGCGGCGGCAACGATGATCACCGGTGGTATTCTTTACGCGGCCGATCACATCGATACGCCTGCCGTTACCGCCCAGCCGGGAGATATCACCGACCTGTATGTATTCCGGGCACAGGACGCCAACAACCTTGTATTTGTGGCCAATACCCAGGGATTGTTATCGCCGGGAAGCACGGGAGCAGCCAAATTCGATGAGAACACGCTCCTGGAGTTCAACATCGACAACAATGCCGACAACATCGAAGACCTCGTGATTCAATGCAAGTACGACGCGGCTTCCAACCGCATGAACGTGTACGGCCCTGTTTCCCCTTCTGAAAAAGGCACAAGAAGTAAAATCGAGGGAAGCGCCACGGTTTCCGCGGTGGTCACCGCCTACGGCGCGGCCACTCCAACCATTGGTAGCAGCACCAGCGGCATGAAATTGTTTGCCGGTCCACGCGACGATCCTTTCTTTTTCGACCTGGATCGCTATAAAGGAATCCTGGCCGGTACGTATACCGGTTTCGCCAACCCGGGCACCGATACGTTCGCGGGCACCAACGTGCTGAGCATCGTGGTGGAAGTTCCGAAGAGCATGCTGGGCGGCAGTGGTACGGTGAATGTGTGGCTGGAAACCAAAAAGAAAATCTGATCAGTAAATAAAAAACGAATCAACAATGAAAACAATACAATTCTTAGCGATCCTGTTGGGAGGCAGCCTGCTGGCGGCATCCTGCAAAAAAGACGACGATACGCCTGCGCCAACCATATATTACCAGCAGCAGGACCAGATGGGCCGCCCGGCGATCAATACCGTATTTAATGTATCAGCGGCCGACAAAGACGCCTTCAATGTAGCCACACCCGCCAGTCAGAACGCGGCTTTCCAGGCCAAGTTCCAGGCAAGGCTCCTGGCCCTGAATCCGGCGTATACAACCAATGTATTAGGCTTGAACGCCACTGTTTTTACCAGTGTTCTGGCTACTGACATATTAAATGTTTCGACTACAGGTCCCACAAAATTCTTTACTTCAACAACTGACTACCTCACTGGCCGTGGTTTGTCGGATGATGTTATTGATAATGAGCTCACGTTAATATTTGGCGGCCCAACAGCTACCAGCAACCCGGCACTCACCAAAGACAATGTGAACGCCAATGATAAGGCCTTTTCCGCCTCATTTCCGTACCTGGCCAGTCCCTGGTAATTCCGTACCCGATGAAAAGGCGGAGAGCGATCTCCGCTTTTTTATTTCCCGGCCTTCCCTGCCTGAATCCGGCTGTACCAAAATTTCGTAAATACCTGAAAGCATCATTAGTTTCGCTACCGGCGCCAAAACATGAAACGGATACCTTTGTACATACTGCTTCTTTCCTACTCAGCCCTGATGCTGAAGCCGGTGTCGCCCTATATCTCGGATACCATCGCACATATCTTTTATTTCGCACAGCATATGGCAACCGTTCATTACGAAAACGGTAAATTCCATGTACACAAAGAAGTGATTGACGTGGCAAAGGAAGAAGCGGCGCCGAAGGACCAAACCAGTTCAAAGAAAGACAACAGCATATCCGATCACCTGGCAACAACCATCAATCACGCATTGCCTTATACCCAGGCGGTATTTTTTCAATCCATGCTCACCAACGGCCTGCCCGATCCGTTACCGCAGGCTGCGGAGCCTCCCCCGGATAGAGTTATTATATAGCTTGATGCACGCATGGGGCACTTATTGCGCCTGCAGTTTTACCGTGCAAATAGAATCGATTGTTCTTCACTCAAAAAATTTTTATGCGCTATATACAGGCAACTGTTGTTGTCATGCTGTTATTAATTGCCCTGCCGGGCCGTACCCAAAGTATCCGTGGCAACGTAGTGGATGCGGTGAGCCGCCAGCCGATCGAATCGGCGCTGGTAATAAACGCCGATGACCCAACATCCCGGACAAGCACCAACGCCCATGGCGATTTTGTATTGCCGTCATGCAAGCGGGTACAGGTATCTTTTGTAGGATACAAAGCCGCACTCATCGAAACAAACCCGCGATCGCTTACGCTCATTTCACTTACACCCGATGTGATCGACCTGAAGGATGTGGTATTGCAAAGCAATGCCGTGTCACGCTTCAGTTCGCTCAGTAAGATCGACCTCGATATCCGCCCGGTAAAGAATACCCAGGAACTCCTGCGGCTTGTACCCGGACTGTTCATCGCCCAGCACGCCGGCGGCGGTAAGGCAGAGCAGATCTTTCTCCGCGGATTCGATGTGGATCATGGCACCGATGTACAGGTATCTGTCGACGGCATGCCGGTGAACATGGTGAGCCATGCACACGGACAAGGCTACGCGGATGCGCATTTCATCATCCCGGAAACGGTGAACAACATCGATTTCGGCGCAGGCCCCTATTATACCCGCCAGGGAAACCTCAACACGGCCGGCTATGTTTCTTTTTCCACGTATAAGAATATCGCACGGAGTCTTGTACAGGTAGAAGGCGGACGCTTCAATTCCTTCCGCACCCTGGCGATGATTGATCTGCTGAAGAAAAACAAAGACAGGCAAAGCGCTTACATCGCCGCCGATTTCAATTATACCGACGGACCTACCATCAGCAAACAGGTTTTCAGGCGGCTGAACCTTTTTGGCAAGTACAATCTCCAGGTTTCCGGAAAAACAAACCTGAGCGCCACGCTTTCTTCTTTCTCGAGCAGCTGGGATGCAAGCGGGCAGGTACCTGAACGGGCGGTTGCCGATGGAACGATCGATCGTTTTGGAAGCATTGACCCCAGCGAAGGCGGTAATACGGCAAGATTCAATGCCAACCTGCAACTCAACACCCGTTTCCATAACGGAAGCAGTTGGGAGAACCAGGTCTATTACAGCCGCTACCTGTTCACACTTTATTCCAATTTCACCTTCTACCTAAACGACCCCGTTAACGGCGATGAGATCGAGCAGGGCGAAAGCCGGAATATTTTTGGGTACCAGTCTAAATTCAGCCAGCAGCATTTTATCGGCAAGAGCACCCTCTACTCCACCTACGGAGCCGGCATACGCTATGATGCCACCCGAGACAGCCGGTTAAGCAATGTGGTGAACCGGAAGTTTATCAGCGATATCAAACGGGGTGATATCCGGGAAGCGAATGCCTTTGCCTTCATGAGCCAGCAACTGAATACCGGCAACTGGATCATCGATGCCGGCCTGCGGCTCGACTATTTTCATTTCCGCTATGCCGACAAACTCAGTACCGTGCAATTACCCGCACAACGGAAAGCGATCCTGAGTCCGAAACTGAATATCCAGTACAGCGTCAATCCATACCTGCAGTTCTTTGTAAAAGCCGGCAAGGGATTCCACAGCAATGATACCAGGGTGGTGGTAGAAAACAGCGGAAGAGAAATATTGCCCGCGGCCTATGGTACCGACCTGGGTATGATCCTTAAACCCACGAAGAACCTTTACCTGAGCCTCGCCGCCTGGTACCTCCACCTCGACCAGGAATTTGTGTACGTGGGCGACGCGGGTGTTATCGAACCCAGCGGTAAAAGCAAACGGCAGGGCATCGACCTCCTGGCACGCTACCAGTTCAGTAAAAAATTCTTCGCCAATGCCAATTTCAATTTCACCAGGCCCAGGGCCATTGGTGAACCGAAAGGAAATGACTATATCCCGCTGGCTCCTACCTTTACCAGTGTGGGCGGCATTTATTACAAATCGGTGCAGGGGTTCAATGGGGGTATCAGTTACCGCTACATCAAAGACCGCCCGGCCAATGAAGACAATTCGATCGTCGCTAAAGGATACTTCCTGCTCGATGCTTCGGTCAACTATACCCGGCCACGTTATGAAGTAGGCCTGGCGCTGGAAAATATTTTCAATACCAACTGGAATGAAGCGCAGTTCGCCACCGAATCGAGACTATACAATGAGGCGAACCCGGTGACTGAACTTCATTTCACACCCGGTACGCCCATTTATGCCCGGGTTAAACTCGCTGTTTTCTTTTAGCATGATGCTGAACCAGTCACAACCATATCATACGCATTCGGGGAGAAAAGTGGCGGCGCTGCTGCTGCTCTCCCTGCTTGCGTTGCAACCCGCATTCGCACACGACACAGTGCAGGAACTGGAAAAGCTGAGCAAGACCGAAGCGGCGATCCTTTACCTGCAACTGGGATTTACGCACATCATTCCGCTGGGTTTCGATCATATCCTTTTTGTACTGAGTTTGTTTTTGCTGAGTCCAAAACTGAAGCCGGTGCTCTGGCAGGCAACCGCGTTTACGGTTGCACATTCCATTACGCTTGGTCTGGCCATGTTCCAGGTATTCAAACCCTCTCCCGCTATTGTTGAGCCTGTTATTGCCTTATCGATACTCTATGTAGCGCTTGAGAATATCTTTTCGCCGCAGCTACGGAAGTCGAGGATCGGGATCGTTTTCCTGTTCGGGCTGGTGCATGGGATGGGTTTTGCCAGCGCCCTGGGTGAACTGGGTTTGCCGAAAAGTTCGTACATCAGTTCCCTGCTCATGTTCAACCTCGGTGTAGAGATCGGGCAGGCTACGGTTATCTTTGCCGCCTTCCTGCTGTTTGGACTCTGGTTCGGCCGGAAACAGTATTATCACAAGGCGATCGTGATACCCGTATCGGCGCTGATCGCACTGGTAGCCATTTACTGGACGGTTCAGCGTGTGTTCTTGTAATGGTACAAATTCCGCAAGTTCCGGGTTTTATTGAGCAATACCTCTGCGTAGCTTTGCATCATGATCAACGATTACGAACGAATAGAAAAAGCGATCGGCTATTTAAAAGACCATTTTAAAGAGCAGCCCGACCTGGAAGCGGTGGCCCGGCAGGTTCACCTGAGCCCCTATCATTTTCAGCGCCTCTTCAAAGACTGGGCGGGTGTAAGTCCGAAGAAATTCCTCCAGTTCATCAGTGTGGAATACGCGAAGGGATTGCTGCGCCAGGATCTTTCACTGTCCGATGTCAGCTACGAAACCGGCCTGTCGGGCACCAGCCGGCTTCACGATCTTTTTATCGGCATCGAAGGGATGACACCCGGTGAATACAAGAACGGAGGAGAAGCATTGCAGATCAATTACAGTTTCGCGGAAACGCCTTTCGGCGATATCATCATCGCTTCCACTGCCAAGGGCATCTGCCAGCTGGCATTTGTACAAACCGAAGAAGAAGGACTGAAAACCCTTTACCAGTCGTTTCCCCAGGCCCTCCTCCAGCAAAAGACGGATATCCTGCAACAGGATGCGCTTCGTTTCTTCAAAGGCGATTGGAGCGACCTGCAACGGGTAAAACTGCACCTGAAAGGTTCCCCGTTCCAGTTAAAAGTATGGGAATCGTTATTGAAGATCCCGTTTGGCAATCTATCCACCTATGGGGTCATTGCTGAGAATATAGAACGCCCGAAAGCCTCAAGAGCCGTGGGTACGGCAATCGGCGCCAATCCCGTTGCCTACCTGATCCCCTGCCACCGGGTGATCCGTTCGTCGGGTATCATCGGCGATTATCATTGGGGAACTGTACGCAAAACGGCGATCCTCGGCTGGGAAGCCGGAAAATGTTTCCCCGGAGAGTAAGTCAGCAAGTTTCGGGTTGGTATCTCCGCTCCCTTATTTCAATTTTACTGTAAAAGAAAATCGATGAACAAATTCAAAATTGTTCCGCTTACGGCGGACTATGCAAAACGCATCCGGGAAACACGGAAAGACGATTTCGGGCATGAAGTAATCGAACAGGTAGCCAAAGGCCGGGGTCCCTGCCGGGTTTCACTGAAGCCCTTTACGGTGGGGGAAGACAAACGACTTTTATTATCGCACAGTCCGTTTGAAATCGACAACGCCTTCAGCCAGCCCGGCCCCATTTTCATTCATGCCGATGAAGTGGAAGAATACAAAGACATCTATCGCTTTCCGCCCGAGATCAAGGCGGATAAGGAAAATTTCCCTTTATCGCTGATCGGTTATTCGCAGAGCCAGAAAATGGTTTTCACAAAGCTGGTGGGCGATGCCGATGTGGATGAACTGATACCGGAGATCTTTGAAGCCAATCCGAAAGTGGCCTACCTGCATGCCCGTAACGCGGAAGCCTGCTGTTATATCTGCCGGATCGAACGGGTGGAGGAAAACGGGTAAAGCGTTGCCGGCTGCAACGAAGGGTTTAGTATAACATTCCTTTCACGAACCGGATATTATTTTAGGCTGCTTGTTCACCCAAAATAATCAATCATGAAAATCTTCCTCGCATGCATGCTGCCCGTAGCGCTAGCGCTGCCGGCCACCACCCCCACAACCTTTCATGCCGTAAATGAGCCTGTTCACCCGGATGGTGTTTCTGGAAAAAACAAAACGCTTGTACTCAACTTCCAGGAAAAAGATGAACCCGGCAAAATGCGTTCGATCGTTTTTAAAAGCCAGCAATTCTGCCGTGCCGAAATGCCTTATGATTTTGAGTTTGATGTGCAGTTCAAGGTGGTAAGCGCCACGGTGTATTTCTTCGGCGCCAATTTTACCGGGGTTGAAAAAGGAACGATCAGCAGCAACAGCCTCAAGCCCATCAAACACCTGATGGATCGGTGTATGCCCGGCACCCGGGTGATCTTTGATGAGGTAAAAGTGATCGGTCCGGATAAGAAAGTACGCAGCATCGCCGGCATGAACCTGTTGTTGTATTGATCTCCGGAACCTGTTTCCCGGTAGCGCAACTGCCGGGAAACTGTTACTTGCGTTTTTGTTCGAGCGTATCCTGCATATCGATCCCGAGATCATACCGGTTCCGGTAAGCCGCTTTATAGAATTGATCCGCGTTGTATCCTTTCCCGGTTCCCTCCATGTACCGCCCCATCCAGTATAATTCAAGCGCTTCCAGTGGTTTTCCCGCAACATTCGCTTCATACAGTTGATGAGCTTCGGCTTCCTGCCGGTTCCTGTACAAGGCATACACATACCAGGCCCAGGTTTGGGGCGTGCTGCGGTTATGCAGTTCCCGTTTGGCGATAGCCGTCGCTTTTGCCGGCTGATCCAATATACCCGTATAGTGTTCAAGCAGGTATTTGTTGTACATATCACCGTAGGCCGGCATGCTGACTATACGTTCAAAAGATTGCGCATAGCGTAGCCGGGCTTCGCCGTTACCCCGAAACCGGGCCACCTGTTCCAGTTTCAGCAACACATCCGGAGCCTGTGTACGGGTTTGCACGAAACGGAATATGCGTTCCGCCAGGCTGTCGTTACCATCGTGCAGCAACGCGATCCATCCCATGCCAATGAACGCATGCAGATCGGTTCCATTTTCCAGCAACGCCCGGCGATACAGGTCATAAGCATGTTGTGGGTCGGCATTGTGTAACGAAAGATCGGCGGCATTGGCTAGTGCCGCTTGCTTTAATACCCTGTTATTACCCGCCAGGAGCACCGCCCTTTCCATCGCCGCGATGGCCGTATCCATTTCTCCGTTGTAATGCGCCATTTTCGCCTTGCGGAACTGGTAGCCAAAGTCGGTGGGATCAGCCAGTTTCCGAAGTTCATTTTCTGCCAGCAGGTACTGGCCCCGTTCGAAAGCTACATCGAATCCTGTGCTGGCCGCGTCGTATGGTTTGATATCTCTTTTCTTTATTTCCTGCAGCAGGGAATCGGCTTCGCGAAAGCGATGCCTGAGTATACAGTTCCTGATCAGGGCCAAACCCGGACCCGCTTCCTTGTGGTTATACAGGCTATCGGTCTTGCGCAGCAAACTGTCGGCAGCCAGTAAATCCTGTATATCCCCGAATAGTTGAAACTGCTGCACCAGGCAGGAAGCGTAGCGTAATTCACTCACCAGTCCGGGCCTGGCCGGATCGATGCGTTGTTTCCAGAAAAGCAGGTCTGCCCGGAGGTTCTTTTGAATTTGCGGCGTATCGTGCTGCGCCAGCAGGCTGTCTATAAAACCCGTTTGTACGATAACGCGGGATTCCTGCCTGCAGGATAACAGCAGCAATGCCTGTATGATGCCGAAGAAGATAATTCGTTTCACGTACACGTTTCGGGTATGTACGGAAAAAGCGGATGGATAGTTTGAGTAAATCAGCCGGGTAATCGATTATTCCCAGCCGCTAGCCAGCACATCGGCGATGTGCATGGTCTTAAGCGAAAGGTTTTTACCCCGGATATAGCCTTCGAGCTGCATAAGGCAGCTCATATCGGTGGAGATGAGGTATTCGGCGCCGGTGGCCAGGGCGTTGCTTACTTTCTGGTCGGCCATACCGGCGGAGATGGCGTCGAATTTAACCGAAAAGGTTCCGCCAAAACCGCAACAGGTTTCCACGTCGTTCATTTCCACCAGTTCGAGTCCTTTCACGTGGCTCAGCAGCCGGCGGGGGCCTTCCTTGATCCTGCATTCACGCAGGGCGGCGCAGCTGTCGTGGTAGGTGGCTTTCCCGGTTAATTCGGCGCCGTAGTTCTCGATCTTCAATACCTCGGTGAGAAATTCAGTGAACTCGTAGATACGTTTCCCGAGGTCTTTTACCTGGTTGTGCTGGGAAGAGTTTTCGAACAGCTGGCCATAATAGTTGCGCACAAAGCCCACACAGCTTGCGCTCGGGCCAACGATATAATCCGCTCCCTCAAAATCTTTCAGAAATTTGCTGCAAACGGAACGGGCTTCGTCGCGGAAACCCGCGTTGAAAGCCGGCTGCCCGCAACAGGTTTGATTGGTGTTGTACAGTACTTCGCAGGTCGCTTTTTCCAGCACCTTCACCATGTTGAAAGCCGTTTGCGGATACAACTGGTCGATAAAACAGGGAATGAATAATTGTACTTTCATTTACTTCTGCGTCTTAAGATAGTCCCGGATGGTTATTTTTTGATCGGTCACCGGATCGTACACAAAGATGGCCATGGTTTTTGGATTCACCAGGAAGCGGTAATACGTTTCGAAACGCTCATCGCCATTGTACCCGGCCTGCACGGATATTTCCTCGGCCGTGCTGTTCCCTTCATCGAGCATGAAGGCGATTCCCTTGCGGTGATTGGTCAGCGAATCGATATACTGATCGCTTTTCCGGACGAAGGAAAGGTTGCGTAAGGTGTCGATGATCTGCTTTTCGAGTTTGCTGTCGCCGAAGTGGTGGATATAGGTAGAGTCGTGCGTGGGAGGCAGACTGTCGTGCAGGGTCAGCGAATCAAATTTCGCGGGTTCTTCGTTGCTGCCCGATTCGCCGCCGCAGGCGCCCAGGATCAGCAACAGCAGGTATACCGGTATCTGTTTCATGCTCATGATGTAAAGGTATCAATCAATGTCATCATTTTGAGCGCCGTGATGGCCGCCTCCTCTCCTTTATGGCCGTGTTTACCACCTATGCGTTCATCCGCCTGCTGCTGGTTATCCACGGTAAGCACACCGAAAATTGTTGGTACCGGCAATTGCATGTTCAGCTGCACAATGCCATCGGTAACGGCTTTGCAAACGTACTCGAAATGCGGTGTATCGCCCCGTAGCACGCATCCGAGTGCCATGAAGGCCGTTGCTTTACCGGCACCCGAAGTATGTGTTTCGGCGTATTTTTTTATGGCGAACGGGATCTCGAAAGCGCCCGGAACCGTAAGAACGATGTGCTTAACTCCGTATTCACGCAGGATGCGCACAGCTCCGGATTCCAGTTCGTTTACAACGGGTGCGTTCCATTCGGTACGCACAATAACAACACAGGCATCCGCCGGTAGCTGGATGCCTGTTGTATGGATAAGGTCCTGGTTGAAAACCGACATAATTATGGTTTGATCACGCCCAGTTTTGCCAGATATTTCTCCGCGTCGCCGGAAGTTACCCGCTGGCTGGCCGGATAGTTATCCTGCAGTTTCTGGAAGAGATTGATGGCTTCCTTGCTTTTGCCAACGGCATCCGCGAAACAGCCCGCTTTGAACAGGGCTTCCGATGCAAACAGCTCGTACCCTTCCGCCGAAGCAACCGCTTTCTGGTAGTACGACAGGGCGTCGTCGTTCTTTTTTTGTTCGGCATAAGCGTCGCCGATCATGCTGTATGCAAGACTTTGTATCTGGTTAGCGCCGTTGCCATCGAACTCTTTCAGGTGTTTGATGGCTTTGTCGTACTGCTGCAAATGCAGGTAACAGGCTCCAACCATGTATTGGGCACGGTTGCCCGCCGGGGTGCTGCCATAGCTGCTGATGATCTTCAGCAAACCGGTAACGCCGGTGGCTTTATCGCCGTTGAGTACGATGTTCACGCTGTCTTTTCCGTAGGAAGAAGCCGCGGCCATATTGCCGAAGAGCCTTTCGGCCTGGAATATCTTTTCACTGGCTTCTTTTTCTTTCGGTAACCGGAACATGTATTTATACGTGAACCAGCCGCCGGCCAGCAAGATGATCGCTGAACCAGCGATGATGATGGGTTTGCTGAACTTCGACCAGAAATCCTTTGCTCTTTCGATCACTTCTACCGTTTCGGTGGGCACTGCAGTTGCTTGCTTCTCTGCCATTACAAATAATTATGAATTAAAAATTAAAAATGAAAATTTGATTAGTCTACGATGAATGGGTAATCCGCCTGTACGTATACATCCTTCAGCAGTTCGCTATCATCGGGCCAGGGGCTTTCTTCGGCGAATTTTACCGATTCTTCCACTTCCGCCCGTACCCTTTCCACGATCGCTTCAATTTCGGCCTCGGTAACTTTAAACTGGCTGGTCAGCATTTTTTGTACATGCTCGATCGGGTCTTTTTCTTTGTATTCCTCCAGTTCTTCCTTCGTGCGATATTTCTGCGGGTCACTCATACTGTGACCTTTATAGCGGTATGTTTTAATTTCCAGTAAAGTAGGGCCGCCTTTTTCACGGGCCCTGTTAACGGCACGGAGTACGCCATTGTGCACGCTTTCGGGGCTCATGCCGTCGATGCTGTCGCTCGGCATATCATAGGCATCGGCCAGTTTGTAGATGTCGAGTACATTACTGGTACGGGCCACCGAAGTACCCATGGCGTACTGGTTGTTTTCGCAAATGAAAACCACCGGCAATTGCCAGAGCATGGCCATATTAAAGGTTTCGTGGAGCATTCCCTGGCGGGCGGCGCCATCGCCAAAGAAACAAAGCACCACGTTGTTCGAGTTGCGGTATTTTTCGGCAAAAGCAAGCCCGGCGCCTGTACCGATCTGTGCTCCCACGATACCATGGCCGCCGAAGAAATTCTCTTTTACCCCAAAGAAGTGCATACTCCCGCCCTTGCCCTTGCTGCACCCGGTTGCCTTGCCGTAGAGTTCGGCCATGCAGGCCTTGGCCGAAATGCCCTTGGCAATAGCCAGTCCGTGATCGCGGTAAGCGGTGATGAATTTGTCATCAGGGTTGGTGGCTGTCATACAACCGGCGGCAACGGCCTCCTGGCCGATGTAAAGGTGACAAAAGCCACGGATCTTCTGCATGCCGTACAGCTGGCCTGTCTTTTCTTCAAAGCGGCGCAGGAGCAGCATCAGTTCATACCAGTAGAGATACGTTTCTTTGGAAAACTTCGTAGCCAATGGGTATAATTTTAGGCGGCAAAGATAAGGGAGAAATACGAATAAAATGATGGGAATCTGGCCTTGGGAATCAGTGGTTAATAACGTATCAGGCGCCGTTGTCCGACTAACGCAGCAGGCTGATATTTCCCTTGTAGTTATGGCGTTTCCCGGCCAAATCCCTGAACCGGAGTATGTATACGAATGTACCAGGATCCAGTACCTGGTTCCGGAATCGGCCATCCCAGCCCTCACCCGGTTCGCGGGATAGGAACAGCAGTTGCCCGCCCCGGTTGAATACCTGGAGCAGGTATTCCGATATCTCCCGGTTCAATACCGGACGGAACAGGTCGTTCTTACCATCGCCGTTTGGCGTGAAGGCATTGGGTATACCAACAGGAATGCAGTTTGTTTCAGCGATAAAGATCGAATCGGTACCTATACATTGATCCGGGTCGGTAACAGTAAGTGTATACAAGCCGGGCTTGCGTATTTCGATCTTCGCCCCAAGCGATCCGGTATTCCATGCATAGGATCGATAGCCGGGTACTTCCAGTTTCAGCACGTTTCCGGAACAAAGAAACTGATCGGGCGGAAGAAAGCCCGCCGGTGGCTGAACCAGGTTCCGGATGATGACCCTGGCAGTGGCGGAACAATTAAATGCATTGGTTACGGTAACGCGGTACGTACCGGTGCTGGTTACCGGATACACCGGTTGCGTGCTGTTATCCTGCCAGGTATAGCTGCTGAAATTACCCGGGTTGAGCAAAAGATCCTGGCCGGCACAGAGATTCCGATCCGGACCGAGTGATGGTTTGGGTGTGGGATTTACCAGCAGCGTTGTCACCAGCAGCGAATCGCAGCCCGTGTTTGTTTTGAGTGTATCGTAATAGGTACCGGGTTTCGATTGTGGCTTCCCTCCGGCCAGGAAGTTTTGCCCTTCACAGATCGAAACCGTTCTGTTGAATGTTGCACGGGTGATGGTAAGATGCAGGTTCGTGAGTATGCTGTCGCACCCGCTGTCATTGAGCAGTATGTTTACATAATTACCGCTGCTGTAGTAGGTTCGTCCGTTCAATGTATACGCCGTACAGGCCTGTATGGTAAGGTCCCGGGTTACTGGCGCGTTGGCGCATTGGCGGAGTTTTTCGATGAATATCTCGCTTTGCCCGGCCGAACTCAGTTTCCATTCATCGGGGCCTGGATCAAAATCCTTGGTTCCTTCGAAAGTGCCTGCCACCAGGATGTTCTGCTCCTTGTCTAACCGGATGGTATAACCGCTTCCGTAAAAAGAGCCTGTACCCTGCGCTACCCAAACATATTCACCGGCAGCGGTCAGTTTAAGTACAAAGATATCGGGGTCGTTGCTGGCGGTAAGGGTTCGATCGCCGGGGCCGGGATCAAAATCGGCCGAACCGTTGTAATGCCCGGTGATGTAAACATTATCCGCCGCATCCACATCCGCGGCGAAACTCCGCTGGAAGGACGGGCCGCCAATTTGTTTGGCCCAGATAAGATTCAGCGACAGGTCGTATTTGGCTACAAACACATCTTCATTGCCCCGGGGTGAGGAAAGCAAATTTACCAGGTTACCGGGATCGAAGTCTGTATCGCCATCGAAGTACCCGGTGATATAAACCGCGTTGCTGTTGGCCATGCGTAAACCGGTGCAACGCACGGCCCCATCGCCACCGATCTTTCCGGCGCTTATGAAATTGCCGCCTGAACTGAGTTTAAGCAGGAATCCATCGCCAAAGCCATTCGATACCAGGTCAAAAACACCGGGCCCCGGATCGAAATCGACTGTGTTCCAGAAAAAACCGGTGCTGTATACATTATTCTGCGCATCGAGGCCGATGGAATACGCTCCTTCGGAAAGACTGCCGCCTACGCGGCGGGCCCAGAGAAAATTACCCGCTGCGTTGAGTTTACAGATATAGATATCGGTAGATCCACCGGATGTCATGTTGAACACGCCGGTACCCGGATCAAAATCGGACGTGCCATCGAAATAACCATTGAGATAGATATTACCCGTTCGGTCGAGCACGATGCTGTTGCAGAAATCGTTCGAGGGGCCGCCGATCTTTTTAGCCCAGACCATGTCGCCGTCGTTGGAGAATTTAGCGATGAACACGTCTTCATTACCCGCCGAACTGAGGGTGGTAACGCCCGGCCCCGGATCAAAATCAAGCGAACCGAAGAATATGCCCGCTATGTAGATATTTCCAAGGCTGTCCAGGGTGATCGTGTAACCCGCCTGGTAACGGAAATCGCCGATGCTTTTCGCCCAAACGAGGCTGCCATCGGGCCGGTATTTGGCCAGGAAGATATCTTCGGCATTCACCGATTGAAGGTTAAACACGCCAGGACCGGGATCGAAATCATTTGTGGAAGAAAAGTAGCCCGTTGCATAAATATTCCCTGCCGCATCGGTGGTGATCGCCTGGCAAACATCAAAGGAATTGCCCTTCATCTGGGAGGCCCAAACAAGTTTGGCCGATTGCGCAGTCAGTTCCTGCGACAATACGATCAGGCAGATTATGGCTAAAAGGATCCGCATCTGGATAGTAAACGTAAAAAATCCGGTAAAGGTTTGGTGCCTAAGGCAAGATGACCGGGTAGAGCGCTGCATCAGGCGCCGGTCAGCGTATCAGCAATACCGAACCATTATTGTCCGACTGCCAGCCGGTGATGCTGGTGAAACGTATCCGGTACACATAGGAACCGGACTGTTGCAGCTTACCCTTGTAAGTGCCATCCCAACCTGTTCCGTAATCAAAGGTCTCGAAAATCCGTTCGCCATAGCGGTTATACAGCACGAAATGATAGGCCAGTATGGTATGGTTGATCGTTGGCCGGAAGATATCGTTACGGCCATCAGCGTTTGGTGTAAAGGCATTGGGTATGGCGATGGGGATGCAATTGGCCCTTATGATCCGGATCGAATCGGTTCCGGTGCAGTTATTAAAATCCGTTACGGTGAGATAAAAAATGCCGAATGAACGAAGCGAGACAGCAGCAGTGGTTTCACCATTACTCCACAGGTAGTTTTGGTAACCGGGTACATCAAGTTTTAATTCGGAACCGAAACATACCTGTTTATTAGCGGGCAGAAAATTCCGGGGAATGGTATCGAGTGCCAGCACCCGTAATGAATCGGTAGCCAAACAATTGTTGTTATCGGTAACCGTCACCCAGTACAATCCGGGAGCGGTAATACTGAACGAAGACAGGGCGCTGTTATCCTGCCAAAGATAACTGTTGAATATTCCTGGTGAAATGGAAGCGGTGGATCCGTCCGCACAAAGATTACGGTCGGGCCCCAGGTTTGGTCTTGGTGCAGGATGAACGGTTAATGTGGTGGTGATGACCGAATCGCAACCGAGCGAAGTGAGCAGGGTGTCTTTATAAATTCCTGAACTTGTTTGCAGGGCGCCGCCGGCATAATAGGATTGTCCCTCACAAATCGAAGCGCTCACAGCGGTTGCTTTTTTCCCGATGACCAGGTGCAGGGTGATGATACTGTCGCAGCCCGCGCTGTTCACCAGCGTTTGTGTATAGGTGCCGGTTGCAGTATAGGTTTGTCCATTCAGGGTATAGCTGTCGCATTCTGTCACATCGAGTATCGATGTGGTGGTTTGTGTGCACCGGGAAAGCTTTACCATGTAGGCATCCCGCTGGCCGTTGGATGTGAGGTTATATACGGCCGGTGAGGGATCGAAATCGGTTGTGTTTTCAAACATACCGCCGGCGTATACATTGTTGACATTGTCTACCGAAAGCCCGATACCATAGTCAATGAGCCCTGATCCCACGAATTGTTTGACCCATACAAAATTTCCTGCGGGATCAAGTTTCAGGATATAGATATCGTTGCCGCCGCCGGAAACCAGGTTGAATACCGCCGGCCCCGGATCAAAATCCACTGTTTCGTTGAAGTAGCCCGTGAGATAGGAATTACCCTGCTGATCCGCCACGATGGTGGTTCCTCCATCCGCTCCGGGACCGCCCATTTGTTTAACCCAGATGAAATTCCCATTGGCGTCTAACTTCAAAACATAGATATCAGCACCCCCAGCAGAAGTAGCGTTACTGGTACCCGGCCCCGGATCAAAATCGGCGGTTCCTGAATAGAGTCCTGCGATCGTGATCGTATTGTCGGTATGGGCAGCAACAGACCAGGCTGTATTATTGATGGAAGCATCGAGTTTTTTTGCCCAGTTGAAATTCCCGTTATTGTCCAATTTCAAAACAAAGCCATTGTATACCGGCGTTGTTAAATTGAAAGTGCCCGGTCCCGGATCAAAGTCGACCGTCTGGGAAAACGATCCGGTGCAATACACATTACCGGCATTATCCACTGAAATTGAATATCCATTATCCCAGGAATCGCTGGCGCCCATTCCTTTCACCCAAACGAAGGCTCCCGAAGAACTCAGCTTGGCAATGTAGATATCTGTAAAGCCGTTGGATGAGATTGTATTGATCCCCGGACCCGGATCGAAGTCCACCGTACCCTGGAAAAATCCCGCGATGAGAAGGTTACCGCTTGGATCGAGTTTAATGCCATAGATTCCGGCGTTGTTACCTGTGAAAAGCCCGGCCCACTGGAAATTTCCCGCCGCATCGAGTTTGGTAACGAATGCCTCGGCCTGTGCCGTGATGCTGCCCAGCGGATACACGCCCGGACCGGGATCTGCATCCACAATGCCCGACAACTGGCATGAATAGTAGATGGCTCCCGAAGGATCGATCGCCATCCGTCCGCCAATGGAAAAACCCGGACTGAGTTGCACGATCTGCCTGGCCCAGATGAAATCACCGTTCGGACTTAATTTAAGAATATACATGCAGAAGCTACCACCCGAACTCATGTTGAAGATGCCTGGTCCGGGATCAAAATCCACTGTACCATTAAATTCCCCGAGCACGTATACATTACCGGCTGCATCGGGCACTATGGAGTAAGCGCCGTCGATCTGTGCGGCGCCCACCTGCTTGGCCCAGGCAAACTGCAAGGGTTGCGCCGGGGAACTATGAGCGATGAATAACAGGATGCATATGGCGGGCAGTAATCTTGGCATAGCTGTGAAACAGGCAGTTTACTAAAGTTACACATATTATCGGATTGGTTTACGGTTCGCACATGGGCTTCTTCCACCTGGCTGCCTTATCTTGCGCCCATGTTATCCCTGTCCCGGATCATCCTCACCCAGTTCAAGAACTATGAACATGCTTCCTTCGATTTCGGGGAACGTGTCACCGGTATCTGCGGGCTCAACGGCCGGGGTAAGACGAACCTGCTGGACGCCATTTACTACTGTTGCTTCACCCGCAGTTATTTCGCGAAGAATGACGGATTGAATGTACTGTTCGGGCACGACGGGTTCCGGCTGGAAGCTTTTTTCCGAAAGAATACCGACCTGATGAAACTGGTTTGCATCAACCGGGTGGGCGGAAAAAAAGAATTATCACTCAACGATGTGGCCTACGAAAAATTCTCGGCGCATATCGGCCAGTTCCCGGCGGTGATGGTGGCGCCTGATGACATCGAACTCATCGCCGGCGGCAGCGAAGAACGCAGGCGATTCATGGATACGGTACTGAGCCAGATGGACGCCGAATACCTGCAGAAACTGATCGAATACAATAAGGTTCTGCAGCAGCGCAACAGCCTGCTGAAACGCTTTGCCGAACAGGGAAAAACCGACTGGCCGCTGCTGGAAGTGCTGGATGAACAACTTATACAACCTGGCTCCTTCATCCACCAGCGCCGGAAGGCATTTACAGAATCACTGATCCCGCTGGTGGAACAGTTCTACGGGCAGATCGCGGGAAAGCAGGAAACCATCAGCCTGCAGTACAGCAGCCAGCTCAACGAAACTGGTTTTTACGAACTGCTCAATCATGTTCGTCAGAAGGATTTCCTGCTGCAGCGCAGCAATGCCGGTATTCACAAAGACGATATCGGTGTACTACTGGGCGACCAGGTATTCAGGTCCATCGCTTCGCAGGGACAACGCAAGAGCCTTTTATTCGCCCTCAAGCTGGCCGAGTTTGAACTGCTGAAACAAAATAAAGGATACGCCCCCCTCCTGCTGCTGGATGATGTTTTCGAAAAACTCGACGACAACCGTATGCACCAGTTGCTGTACTGGGTATGCCGGGAAAACAGCGGGCAGGTATTTATTACGGATACGCACCGTGACCGGCTCGAAGAAGCCTTTGAAAAATTGGGCACTGCATACCAGGTCATCGAATTATAGGGTTTGTTCATGGGTAGTGGATCATGGTTCATGGCGAATGGATCATAGGGCATGGTTAATCGAGAATGGATCATAGTGCTGGTACCGTATAGTGTTTTACAGGTATTGCTTAATCGCCAAATATTCATAACCATCAACTATGAACTATGAACCATGAACTATTAACTATCTTTACCCCATGGGAGAAATTTCATTACAGGATGCCATCAACCAGTTCCTGCAAAAAAGCAGGCTGAAGCAGGGTATTCAGTCCATGCGCATCGAACAGATCTGGGAAGAACTGATGGGAAAAACGATCGCCAAATACACCGATAAGATACAGATCATCAATTCCACCCTGTTCATCACCACCTCGGTTGCTCCGCTGAAAACAGAGTTGCTTTACCAGAAAGAAAACATCCGCGACCGGGTAAACGAAGCGCTGGGCGAAAAGCTCATCAAGGAAGTGATCATTAAGTAAGTTCGTGGTTTGAGGTTTTGTGTTTGAGGTTGTAACTTGGTAGGTTAAATTACTATCAAGTATCTCATCAATTCTCCACCGGCTTTACCGTATAGCCTTCTTTCTTCAACAATGCGATAACGCCTTCGGGCCCGGGTAAATGCCCCGTACCCACCGCTACAAAAACGGGTTGTTTGTGCATGATGACTTTGAGCTGGGCAACCCAATTGCTGTTTCGCTTTCCAAGCAACAGGTCCTGATCGCCATCCAATCCATACGAATCGTCGTTCATCATTCGCTCCAGCGCAACCATATCCTGGCTCTTATAGGCCTGTATCATGGAATCCAGTAAGCGTTTTGATTGCAGCGGACTATCGACTGTTTTGAGCAGTTCGGCGGCCTGCATTTCATAGGGAATGCTGTCGAGCATGGATGCCTGGAAGGCCATGGTCTCGAGTCCGCGTATTTCTTTCTTTCCATGCTGCGCCAGGTTCATCAACTGCATTTCAACCCCGCTCATGGTATTACAGCTCATCAGCCTGGGGTATATGAGCGAGAGCAGCATCATGGGCTTCATACCCTGGAACATCGTAAGGGGTGTTTTCAATGAATCGCGGAAATAGGCTTCGATCCGTTTGTACTCATCTTCCTTGTACAGGTCTTTCAGCTTACGGCCATCCTTCATGTTCATCAGCGTGAGTCCGCCGAGCATGACCGACGGATCATCCATATCCAGTTCCATGTATACGAGTGCGGAACGCTCCAGGGCATCCTTCAAGGCCTTGCTGAACTGAACATCCTCCTTACACAACAAGTGAAATGTGCCGAAGAGATAGCTGGGTGAGGTAAGTCCGTTACCGCTTACTTCCCACAGCAGGGAATTACCAGCTGCCCTGGTTTTACCGGCCGAGCCGGTTTGCGCAGAAGCCGATTGATATAGGAACAGTAGAAGGATAAGAAAACGCATCAGGTAAATCAAGATTTTATCCTGCAATTTACCTTTCTTTCTCATACAGGATTTTATTATATTAGCTAAAACTCAGTACCATGCGTTACACCGCTTTAACCCTTGTATTTGTAGGTCTTCTTATTTTTTCCGCGAATGCCCAAAAAGGACTTCCCGGGTTCGGGAAGGTGGATAAGGCCGACCTCGAGATGACCGATTGCGAGTTTGATAAGGGCGCCGAAGCCATGGTGCTGATCGATTACGGCAATACCTATTACGACCGGGGCACGGTTGGTTTCAGCACCTTCAAGACAGTTTATGAGCGCCGGACCCGGATCAAGATACTGAAGGAAAGCGGCATCAGCCAGGCCGATATCCGCATTCCCTATTTTACACGCAACAACGAAGAGCGTATCCTGAAACTCAATGCCAATACCTATAATCTCGACGCGTCGGGCAAGGTGCAAACCACCGAAGTAAAGAAAGCGTCCATTTATTCCAAGCGGCTGGATAATTACCGTTCGGTGATGATCATCGCCTTTCCGGAAGTAAAGGTGGGCAGCATCATCGAATACAGTTACGTACTCGAAAGGGAAACCATCTACCTCAAGGATTGGTATTTTCAGCGGCGCATACCGGTACGGTACAGCGAATACCAACTCCGCATACCCCAGTTGCTCCGTTTCAGCATACAGCCCAATATCGTTGACCCCATTGAAGACAAACAGGAGGTAACCACTGAGAATATATCCGCCTCCGAAGGGTTCATCGAAACCAAAGTACTCCGCAGTAATTACATCATGCGAAATCTCGTGGGCATACGCGACGAACCTTTCATGGGTGCGGTGAGTGATTACCTGCAGCGCATCGAATTTCATCTCACACAGATCGATTATGGCGACCGCACCCGCGACCTCAGCACCAAATGGAGCGATGTGATCAATGAACTGAATAAGGATGAAAGTTTCGGTATGCAGCTGGAGAAACCGGTACCCGCTTCCGAATCGCTGGTGAACGAAGCCAAACAGATAGCCAACCCCGAAGCCCGGATGCGTTTCGTATACGAGAAACTGCGGAAGACGATGACCTGGAATGAAGACGATGGCATCTACACCGATAACGGGATCGCAAAAGCCTGGGAAACCAAAACGGGCAATATCGCCGATATCAATCTTCTGCTGATCAAACTGCTCAACGACGCGGGCCTGAAAGCGAGCCCGATCCTCTTCAGCACCCGGGAAAACGGTCTTGTTGCCCCTAATTATCCCGACGAAGGACAATTTGATTGCGTAATGGCTTATGTGGGTATCGGCACCGGCTTCTTTATACTCGACGCTACCAACAAAGTGATCAACTATAAATTAACCCCCGAACAGGTGGTGAACACCAACGGGTTTGTGATCGAAGGCGAGAATGGCCGCTGGAAGGAAGTACTTTCGGGCAAGAGTCATTACAAGGTATTTTCGGCGGTAAAAGGCGAGATCGACGGCGAGGGAACGATGAAAGGTACCTGCCTGGTCAACTGCTACGACTATGCACGGGTTGAGCGTTGTGAAGCCTTGCGGAAGAACGAGGCCCGGTTCAGAGACGATTATTTCATCAAACCTTATCCTGCCCTGAAAGTGGAAGAGATCGTTACCAATAATATTGATACGGATTCTTTACCGCTGGAGCAAAAGATCCGGTTCAGTTCGGTACTGAACAGTTCGGGCAACTACCGGTATTTCAACGTAAATATATTCTCTGACCTTGATAAGAATTTCTTTGTGGCCGAGAACAGATCGTCGGATGTTGATTTCGGCGTGCACAAGGATTATACCCTGTTCGGCAATTTCACGATTCCGGCCGATTACGTATTTGATGGCCTGCCCGAGAATGTGAGCATCGCTACGGCCGACCGGGGCATCATCTTCACCCGGAATGTAACCGCCGAAGGAAACCTGCTGAATATCCGGATTAACGTGGAATTCAAGAGAACCTTCTACCCGGTGACCGATTATGCCGACTTCCGGGAATTTCACAAGAAGATGTTCGACAAACTGAATGAACAGGTGGTGATCAAAAAGAAAGCAAACCCTTAACTACATAGCCATGCGAAAAATACCGGTCTTCGTCTCCTGTCCCACCAGCCTGTCGGCCGAGCAGGACAAAAAAAGAAAGATCATCATCGACCTACTGGAAGATCTGCAACTTGAACCCAGGGCATTGGGCAGGGGTGACTACCCGAAAGATTTCCCGCTCAAAGAGGTTTATATCATTGCCAAGCATTGCGCCGGCGGAATCATCCTGGGTTTTGAGCAACTGTATGTAGAAGGCGGAAAGCGGAAGCGGAATTGTCCCGGCGAAAAGACCATCACCCCGGAAAAAGCGATATCGCTGCCAACACCCTGGAATCACCTGGAAGCCGGTATCTTGTTCGGACTGAAACTTCCCTTGCTGATCTTTAAAGAAGAAGGGATTGAAGGAGGCGTGTTCGACTATGGGATTTCCGATGCATTCATTCACACGATGCCCGATCCCGATCCGGGTAGCCCCAAGATCAATGAACTGAAGCAGGTTTTCCTGAAATGGTTTGCCCAGGTCAGCAGTAAATACGACGCATACTAAATCATCACTTCACTACGCCATATAAGCTACCCCCCTTCGCAAAAAGGCGGTCGATCTTATTTTCAGTTTCCGCGTCTTTTACCAGCGCCGGCGCATGATGCGGTTTGATACGGGCATCCATCACCAGCGGTCCCCGGCATCTCCAATGTTTGTATTGGGTAAACGGCTGGATACCCGTAATGTCGTGCGAAGGATTACAACGGGTAAATGTAACCCACAGGAAATTAGGGAGGGAATGCGCCACAAACTCCGCGTCGTCGCAAACGATCAACGCCACAATTCCATTCAACGAATCGCCCAGGGACCTGCATTGCCGGTCGAGGGTTTCCATTTCGCTGGCTGCCTTCTCATAGCTTTCGAAGGATTCTGCCTGCAAGGCCACCAGGCCCGGCATGATCATCTTCGCATTGGTGAATCCCTGTAAACCGTTGAGGGAGGAAGGAAGTTCGGTTGCCAGTTCCCGGCGTTTATCGCCATAGGCCGCGAACACCACTTTGCTGCCGCTGTTAAGGCCGGTTCCCGAATAGTCAAGTGTATCGATGGTGGTATTGGTATAAAAATGAACATCCCGTTCCAGGTTGATCCGTTCCCATATATAGTGCAAATATTCCTGGATCCGGTGCGTGCTCAGGTTGTTTTGCTCATCGGCCGTGATGAACAGGAATTTGGCAAGACTGAGCTGACCGGTACCGAGGATATGGTTGGCGATGGTCAATAATTCGGCGGGTTGTTTTGTGGGCGCATAGGGTGTGTATCGTTCGCTGCCGATGGCCAGCAGTAATGGATGAACCCCGGCTGCGTCTACGGCGTGTACTTCTTTCAGTCCGGGTATCTCCTGCTGCAGGGCCTTGCCGGTTATGGCATGAATCAGTTTGCCGAAGCTGGTATCTTCCTGCGGCGGGCGGCCTACCACGGTAAAAGGCCATATCGCGTTCTTTCGTGCATATACTTTGTGCACTTTCATCAGCGGAAATTCGTGCTGCAGGCTGTAATAACCCAGGTGATCCCCGAAGGGGCCTTCGGGCTTGTTCTGGTTGGGAAACACTTCGCCGGTTATGACAAAATCCGCGTCGGTGCTTACGCAAAAGCCATCCGCGTAGCAATACCGAAACCTGCGACCGCCCAATACACCGGCAAAGGTCATTTCACTCATGCCTTCCGGCAGGGGCATTACCGCCGCAACACTATGCGAAGGAGGCCCACCTGCAAATACACTTACTTTAAGCGGCAGTCCTTTCGCATTGGCCTTGGCCTGGTGAACGCCGATACCCCGGTGAAGCTGGTAATGGAGGCCGATCTCCTCGTTCGGGATGTAATTGTTGCCGGATAGTTGTACCCGGTACATTCCGAGGTTGGCATGCATGATACCCGGCTGATCGATGTCTTCGGTATATACCTGGGGTAAGGTAACAAAAGCGCCCCCATCCATCGGCCAGTGCTTAACCTGCGGGATATCGCTGATCCGGATCTCTTCGTAGAGAACAGGCCTGACAGACGGGTTTCGTTTCGGCAGGGCCTTGAGGGCGGAGAATCCGGCCCCGAGATTTTGTACAGGGCTTTTTATGGCTTTGATGGGATTATTTTTCAGGTCGATCAATTGACTAACCTGCCGGAGGGTATCGCGGAAGATGAATTCACTGCGTTCGAGGGTACCGAAAATATTGGATGCGGCCCTGAACCGGCTTCCTTTGACCCGTTCGAAAAGCAGCGCGGGGCCCCGGGCTTCGTGAACACGAAGATGTATAGCCGCCATTTCCAGGCAGGGGTCTACTTCTTCCTTGATGCGGATGAGATGGCCGTTCTTTTCCAGATCAAGCAAACAGTCTTCGAGTGAGCGATAGGCCATGGGAGGGAATTAAAAAAATTAAGCACTGAGAATTAAAGATTGGCCAGGCTTGAAAATCCTTTAAAAATCGGGTAAGAACTATCTGGTCAATGGAATTATTGACTCTTACTTTTTAATTCTTACTTACTTTTTCATGTACATTACTTCCTTCACCAGTTTCACGGTCCTTGGCACATCCGGCAGGTAGGCGGCAACCAGGTTGGGGGCATAATGCATGGGGGCGTCGGCCGAAGTGATGCGGCGGATCGGCGCATCCAGGTAATCGAATCCTTCTTTTTGTATGCGGTAACTGATCTCGGAAGAAACAGAAGCAAAAGGCCATTGCTCTTCCACAATGACGAGGCGGTTGGTCTTCTTAACGCTTTCGAGTATGGTGAACCAGTCGAGCGGCCGGATGGTTGCCAGGTCGATCACTTCTGCCTCGATACCTTCTTTAGCCAGTTCTTCAGCAGCAGCCAATGCAATTTTCATCATTTTGTTGAACGAAACGATGGTCACGTCTTTACCTTCCCGTTTGATGAATGCCTTACCGATTGGCAGCAGGTACTCTTCTTCAGGCACCTCGCCTTTATCGCCATACATTACTTCGCTTTCCATGAACATGACCGGGTCATCGTCGCGGATAGCGCTTTTGAGCAATCCTTTGGCATCGTATGGGTTGGAAACGGAAATCACTTTGAGACCCGGGATGTTGGCATACAGCGATTCAAAGGCGGTAGAGTGCTGGGCGCCTAACTGGCCGGCGCTTCCATTAGCTCCGCGAAAAACGATGGGACAACCTATTTGCCCGCCACTCATTGCCAGCATTTTGGAAGCGGTATTTAATATTTGGTCCAGGGGTAGAACAGCAAAGTTCCAGGTCATAAATTCAACGATCGGGCGCAGGCCGTTTTGTGCGGCCCCCACCGCGATGGCGGCAAATCCAAGTTCAGCGATCGGGGTATCGATTACCCTTTTTTCACCGAACTCATCCAGCATACCCTGGCTTACCTTATAAGCGCCATTGTATTCTGCAACCTCCTCTCCCATGAGAAATACACGCTCATCCCTTCTCATTTCTTCCTGCATGGCTTCCCGGAGGGCTTCTCTAAAAGCTATTTGTCGCATCGCGTAGTTTTAATTTATGAGGTTGCAAATTTATCCCATCAGGGGCAGATGAGCAAATCCTGTTCAAAGGCTTTTGACGGCCCGGACAAAGGCGTCCAGTTTCTGTACATCTAATTTCCCGTTGGACCGAACCCCACTGCAAATATCAACGCCATAGGGCTTAACCGCCTGGATGGCTTCCTGCACATTACCGGGGTTTAATCCACCGGCCAGGAATACAGGAACATTCACTTGCCTGACCAGTTCCCCGCTGATACGCCAGTTATGGGTATTGCCTGTACCGCCCAGTGTTTTTACAGCAGCCTTTGGATTGCCGCTATCCAGCAGTAAAGCGTCTACCTGGTCCTGCACATGGAGGGCTTGTTCGATACTCTCATCGCCGGTCACATGAATAACCTGTACGATTTTAATATGCGGTAATGCAGAACGAATATCGGTATAGCTTCCTTCGGTTAATTCGTCAACGATCTGTACCGTATTGGTATGCGCCCGGTTTACGTGCCGGATAATCTCCGTGGACGATTGCTCACTGGTGAGTAGAAATGAAGAGATTGGCGGATGAATAATACGGGTAATGGAAGCGATCAATTCATCGTCAATTGGTCCCGGACCACTGGGCATGCGGCCAACAAGTCCCAGGGCATCGGCTCCAAGACGGATAGCCATACGGGCTTCTTCGTGAGAACTGATGCAGCAGATTTTAATTTTACAGGACATAAGAAAACCGTCGGTAAAGACGGTTCGGTAAATTTAGCAAAATCAGAATTGCTTTTCCAGCAATACCTTCACATTGTAAGGAAGGTATTTAAGTATCTCCTCATTATCGCACACATAGCGTTTCATGCGAACATATCCATTGCGCTCATGGGCTTTGATAATGGACTCATTGTTTTCGTAACAGGATAATTGGGCCCTGCAAACGTTTGGATCCAGTTCTTTGGCGTAAGCCAGGTGTACATCCATGAGTTTCTGGGTGATTCGCTTGCCCCGATGGTCATTATCCACATAAACGTATTCGAGCTGATAGGTTCCCATGGGCCGTTCGATATGAAGCATTTCCCGGATCATTTCCATCTTCTTTTGCGCTTTGACCACACTCTCCTTCGGGAAAACATAGGCGATCAGGTTCGATTTGAGTAAGTTGGAGGACATGCCATCGTAATAGCCTTCGACCCAGCCACCCAACGCCCCTACGGGTTTATCGCCATACCAGGAAATAAAGAAACTGCTTATAGAAAAATCACAACCATCCACTTCTTCTTCCAGCATTTTTATGATCAACCGCTTTACTTCCTCTTCCGAAAGTTCAAAGAAATTGGCGAGCCCCAGATTGTCGGTAAGACTTTTCTCGGCGCCAATAATTACGTCCGCAATGAAGTCTACATCGCTTATTGTAGCTTTTTTGATCACGTATTCCTGTTCCATACCCAGTTAGTTTTATTGAATGTTCTCAATTACCATGGCGCTTGCGCCGCCGCCACCGTGGCATATTCCGGCCGCACCATATTTTGCATTGTTTTGTTTAAGGACATTGATAAGCGTAACCAATATCCTTGCTCCGCTGCATCCCAACGGGTGCCCCAGGGAAACCGCACCGCCATTTACATTCACTTTTGCCGGATCCAGTTTCATCCGGCGGCTATTCTCAATGCCCACTACCGAGAAAGCCTCATTAAGTTCCCAATAAGAAATATCCTCCATCTTTAATCCTGCTTTCGCAACTGCTTTGGGTACAGCCAGCGCAGGAGCGGTTGTAAACCAAACCGGCTCTTGGGTAGCGTCAGCAAAGGCAAGAATTTTAGCAATCGGTTTGACACCCATTGCATCAGCCTTTTCCTTGCTCATCAGAACCAGTGCAGCGGCTCCATCATTCATGGTAGACGCATTCGCAGCAGTTACTGTCCCATCCTTCTGAAAGGCCCCCTTCAAGCCAGCGATTTTATCAAACTTCACTTTGTAGGGTTCTTCATCTTTTGCGAAAAAAAGTGGCTCGCCAGACCGTTGAGGTATTTCTACAGGTATTATTTCAGCATCAAACCTTCCCGATTCAATCGCAGCCTGGCTGCGTTTGTAACTCTGAATGGCAAATGCATCTTGTTCTTCCCTGGTTATACCACAACTCGCTGCGCACAAGTCAGCCGCATTTCCCATTGCCTTGCCATCATAGGCATCAGTGAGTCCATCTTTAGCCAGTCCATCAATAAACTGAACATTGCCGTATTTATTGCCCCAGCGTAACTTATCCGCATAAAAAGGAGCATTACTCATACTTTCCATCCCACCGGCAACTACAACATCAAAATCTCCTAACATAATGCTTTGAGCACCCTGTGCCACCGCCTTCATAGCGCTGGCGCAGACTTTGTTCACCGTGGTACTGCAAACACTGTCAGGTAATCCAGCCAAACGAGCTGCCTGGTGAGCCGGGGCCTGTCCTAAATTTGCCTGGATTACCGACCCCATCAGAACCTCTTCAACCAACTCATGCTTTATACCGGCCTTTTGAATGGCTCCTTTAATTGCGATTGCTCCAAGTTGGACCGCACTAAAATCCTTTAATGTTCCTCCAAAACTCCCTATCGGGGTTCGCACAGCCGAAATAACGTATACTTCTCTCATATAGCTTGACTTTTAAAAGCAAATATACGGTAACTGGGAAAAAGCCTGCACGATAGCCTAAACAGAGAGTTGGACAAAGTGTATACTCCCGATTCAGTTGTAGCAGTCAATAAACAAAAAAGAGCCGCCTTAGGGCAGCCCTTGTATCCAACCATCCCGTGTTTCACCATTTACTCAGAAACGCTCGTGTCGCTTGCGGCGTTCATAATTGAACATGTTGCGACGGTCATAATATTTGCTCCAAATCTCTTTAATGGCACATTCCCGCTCCTGTTCCAATTGCCGGATGGTACGCATTTTCTCAAACCGGGACATAAAAATCCGGCTTTGAACTGATCGGATTTTATAATCGTACTTACGGTTAATTTCAGAGATCTGCATATCTCTTTCCCTTGCTGAAAAATAGTAGGTGCTTTTGAATCGGTTGTCGGATTTATCGAATCCATTCTTGCTGTTTGCCGCATAGTACTCTTCGTTATCCCTTGTATTCCGATCGCCCCTGGTTTCGTACTGAGCAGATGACGACAGCACAATCATTAAGAGAGTTACCAGTGTAGAAATCTTTTTCATAGTAGTATTTTTAATTGTTAAGAATGGCGTTGAGATACTGGTTTTAGTCAGATGTTTAATAAACGATAAGTTAAGGGACCTTAAGCACTTGTTAACCAAGAAAGACACCAGAAAAAAAGACAGCTTCACAGAAAGCAACCTTTATTTTATATTTTTCGTTAGCTTAGGATCTCAAACTGAAAAGAACACAACATGAAAAAACTACTTGCTCCGATTGTATCTATTGCGCTACTCTCATTTGTATCCTGCGCAAAAAAAACAAGTTCGCCGGGATCAGCATCAGAACCGCCTAAGCCTAAAGCAACAGCTTATACAACAGATGTACTGCCTTTATTGCAGGCAAAATGCTCCCCATGCCATTTCCCGTCTAAAGGTGGAAATAAAGCCAATTTTGAAACATATGCTTCCGCAGCTAAATTCGGCGCAGAGATGCTTGTACGGATACAGAAAAACCCGGGCGAACGTGGCTATATGCCTATGCGGAATCCGAAATTAGCCGACACAGAAGTTTCACTTGTAAAGAAGTGGATTGACGGAGGAATGGCTGAAAATTAATACTCCTACATTTGTTTTATACGTGGATCAATGATCCGGTAGAGCGTATCGGCAAAAAGGTTGATAAAAATAAAAATACAAGCATTGAGCAATACTGAGCCCATGACCACGGGGTAATCTAATTTTTCAAGTGCTTCAACTGTTATTTTTCCAATTCCTTTCCAGCCAAATATATACTCAATAAAAAACGCCCCGGCAAGTAATTCGGCAAACCAACCTGTAATGGCTGTAATTACCGGGTTGAGGGCATTTCGCAAGCCATGGCGAAAGATAACGGATCGTTTAGAGAGTCCCTTTGCATAAGCGGTTCGAATGTAATCCTGGTTCAGCACATCCAGCATTGAACTACGGGTAAGTTGCGTGATGATCGCTAAAGGCCGAACACCCAGCGTAAAGGCCGGAAGGATGAGATTCCTGCTATTCACATATTGGACACCCGAGATCTCATCTATTTCATACCAGCTACCCGTTAAATTTAAGCCTGTATAATCGTGGAGAATAACCCCAAAAAGGAACGCTATGATTATGGCTATAAAAAAAGAAGGTGCAGAAATTCCAGCAATGCTTGAAAAAACGCTGGCAGTATCCAGCCAGGTTCCTTTTTTTACGGCCGCCACAACGCCCAATAGGATACCAAAAATGGTGGCAAAAAGCATGGCTGTAAATGCCAGAATCATGGTTCCTGGTAAAGATTCGAGCAGTAATTGTCCTACATTTTTTTTTGTCTGGTAGCTTTTGCGTAAGTAGGGAATTTTCAAGCCAACCTTTTCAGTTCCACCCACAAAGAAACCCACGAGTTGTTTTTTTTCAATATCGGCTTGACTATGCCGGCAAATCGGCGATATGTCGTTCAGATAAAGAACGAATTGCTTCCATTTTGGCTGATCCAGGTAAAGATCTTTGCGAATGTTTTCCAATGTTCGCTTATCACCTGTTTGGCCAACAATCATTCTTGCCGGGTCGCCGAATCCCTGGAACATGACAAACACAAGGATGGCAACACCCAAAAGCACCAATAAAGAATAGGCTATTTTACGTAAAAAGTAACGCATTGTATTCCAGGATCACTTAAAGGTATCTCCAAGAGATTTAAACCGCCCAATTCATTTTATTTGATCAAAATCAGCCCAGCTCCATTTGTTCACGATTACAGGGCCATTCATTTTATATACCGCAGGGTTTGCCCGAGCGGCAGTCTTTATAGCCACTCCATCGCAACTGACGATCGCAACATTCACACGATCTTTTTCCTTGCGAAAAAGGCTATCCATCAATGCAGGCTGAGCCGTTACTATAAAATGGGGTATGCCTTTATCCCGCCGCTGCATGTAACCAGTTGTCGCTCGCCACGCTTTCGCCCCCGGGAAGTCCTTAATAAAAAGTAGATAATAGGTTCCTGGGGTATTCAATATCGCCTCTGTCGTGTCTGTGCCATCTTGTGTTTTCAGTATAAAATCATTAATCAGCGGAATATTGTTCTTTCCCTTTTGCACAAGCGTCTGTTTCCTTTCCACAAACACCCAGGTGCTATCTGGCAACGCGTTTACCCGAAATTCTTTCTTCTCGCCGTTCTTGCTATAGACAAACACATAATCATACTTGTCTGGCACCGCGTCTTTGGGCATTTTGCGCAGTTCCAAAATATTATTCCCGGATCTGAAAGGCAAACAATCGACCACCGGAAGATGCCTCAGCACATACCATTGCAAGCCTGCAACGGCCAATAAGCTACCCATTACCAGCCATCCATTGACCTTCGGGGAAAATAAGGGCGTTATATACCTGCCGAATAACAAAATGATCAATACAAGCAGCAGTAAAACAAGGTCTTTCGTAAATGTTTGAACGGGCGTAAGCGGGATACAATCGCCAAAACATCCGCAGGCACGAATCTTTCCGCTGAACAAAACATAACTGGTAAGAAAAGTAAAAAAAAGCGTAAGCGCCAATAAAAACCAGGAAACAGGTTTCAACCGCCAGCCCAATAATAATGCAACACCCAGCAATACTTCCAGGGCGATCATCAATACGGAGAATAGCAATGCCTGGTCATAGAGCAAATCCATCATCCCTTTCAGATAACCGGAAGCAGCCCAAACTTCAAAAAACTCCTGCATCTTATACGCAAGCCCCAGCGGGTCGATCGCCTTTACGAGTCCGGAAAAAATAAACAGGCACCCTACCAGTACCCGGGCTATGTTCACTATGATTTTCATAAAACGCTGAATGGTTAAGCGGCATGTACTTTTTCATCGATAAGGATCAGAGCGAATACTGCGTAATTGACAATGTCAAAGAAGTTCGCGTCAATCCCTTCACTGACGGTCGTTTTGCCTTTATTGGCCAGTATCTGCTTGATACGAAGTATCTTGGCGAGAATAAGGTCTACAAAACTCTCCTGGCTCATCTCCCGCCACGCCTCGCCATAATCATGATTTTTGTCCTGCATTAATTTTTTGGCTATTCCCACTTTCTCGTTGTATAAAAGCGCAACGGTATCTACAGGCAAATCCTCCTGTTCTTCGTCCCGGATATCAAGCTGGATTAATCCGATAATACCATAATTAAGTATCCCCTTAAACTCACTGATCACGTCATCGCCGATCTTTTGCACGCCTGTTTCCTGTATGGTCCGGATCCGTTTCGCCTTTATATAAATCTGGTCGGCTACGGAAATGATCCGGTATACCCGCCAGGATGTTCCATAATCTTTCGTTTTATGCAGGAAAATATCCCTTGCTGATGCGACAGCAGTATCATATTGCTGATTCGTATTCATTTGTTCTGCCACGTTAGTACCTTCGGTATTATTTATTCAAAAATAACGGAAAAACGGATGTACAGCATAAACTGCCGGGGAAGGCTGGTCAGCTTGGAAGAGCCCCTCGTGATGGGGATCCTTAATGCAACGCCCGATTCATTTTACGAAGGCCACCTCGATACCGGCGTTGCCGGCATGCTCAACCTTGCCACAACCATGCTCGAAGAAGGGGCGGCTATCCTTGACATCGGCGGCTTAAGCACCCGACCCGGCAGCAAGCCGGTTCCGGCAGAAGAAGAGCAGGCCCGTGTCCTTCCCTTAATCAGCGCTATTCTTGATAAACACCCCCAGGCAATTATATCCATCGACACCTATCGGAGTTCGGTTGCTGAGGCCGCCATCAAAGCGGGTGCGCACATCGTCAATGACATCAGCGGCGGCGATCTTGATACCCGCATGCTGGAAACGGTTGCCCGGTTGCGGGTACCTTATATCTGCATGCATATGAAGGGCACACCGGAAACGATGCAGCAGGATCCTGTGTACATGGATGTAACCCGGGAAGTGTTCGATTTTTTTATTGCCCGGATTGAAGCCTGTGAGCGTGCCGGGATTCATGATGTCATTATAGATCCCGGATTCGGGTTCGGTAAAACCATCAGCCACAATTTCCAGTTGTTGAAAAGACTATCAGTCCTTTCGGCGCTCAGGCGGCCGATACTCGTTGGCCTTTCGCGTAAGAGCACCATTTACAAAACCCTCGGTGTAACCGCTGCCGAAGCCCTGAATGGCACCACAACGCTCCATACCATGGCATTACTGAACGGGGCGTCCATCCTCCGCGTGCATGATGTGAAAGAGGCCCGTGAATCTATTGCCTTGTACATGGCATACAAAAAAGCGCCCTGATAACAGGGCGCTTCGAATTTCGCGGGTAACCACCTTATTTTTTGCCAGGCTTGCTCAAACTATCCGATTTACGCTGTTCGGCTTCCTGCATTTTTTTCATCGCTTCTTCCTGCAATTTGGTTTGTTCGGCGTTGTATGCATCCTCAGACTGCACTTTTGCGATGTCCATGTCAAATACCAGGATCGCATCGGGTTTGATCCTATCGCCGTTGCCATTCTTGCCATAACAAAGTGTAGAGGGGATGTATACGGTTGCTTTCATGCCTCCACGCATCTGCTGCAGCGCATCCGTCCAGCCCATGATCGAAGAACCAACTTCCCACATGCGCACATCGTATAGTCCCGGATGCTTGAAAGCTGTATCCACGTTCGAATCGAAAACAACCCCTGTTTCCAACGAACGCCCGGTATATTTAACCGATGCGATGCTGTTGTAAGTGATCGGTTCACCGGTTCCTTCCTCATGAACATCGATGTATGTACCCCACCCTGTCTTTTTAGCCTTGATATTATTCTTGGCCAGGTAGGCGGCGATCGTCTTATCATCCTTGGCAAGTTGCTCCTTATTCTTTTCCATTTCCTTTTCAAACTCGGCGAGTTGTTTTTTGAATAGTCTTGGTTTCATACTAACCATTTCAGCCTTGTTAGCACTGTCGGCCTGCGCCCTGTTCTCAAAGATATTCATGAGGGTAATGCGGGTATAGAGATACTTCCCTTTTTTAAGGTATGGGGGCAACTGCTGACCCTGGCCTTTTTCTTTCAAACGGGCCTGGAGGGTATCCGTCAGTAAACGGATCACTACGCTATCCCCAACACGCATCGTGCTGAGGATTTTGAAATACTCCACGGGTGTATTGACAGAGTCCAGTACCTGTAAACGCGGCATGAATTCATGACTGTCGAACAGGATGGAATCTTTTGCGCCTCCGTTGTATACCTGCATCAGCTGCATCTGGATGATATCGCCATAGTTGGGCTTCTTCCCTTTCCCTTTCGCGAATAATTTATACTCAAGGCCTTTTTCGCCCTTCTTGTAACCCCCGGTGCAGGCAGTCAGCGCCAGCACACAAATTACCAGGTAAAAGAACTGTTTCATTTGTATTGTTGTTTAGAATTTATATGTGCTCAGTTGACCGGCATTTTCCTTCATGGCTGCCTTGAACTTCTCCACCACTTCTTCGAGGGGTTCTTTGTTGAACCCGCCTGCGGCGTTGTAATGGCCGCCGCCGTTAAAGTATTTTCGTGCGAAGGTATTCACATCGAAATCGCCCTTGCTGCGGAAAGAGCTTTTCCGCTCTTCTCCCCGATCGATGATGATGGCAGCCAGTTTGATCCCCTGTATACTCAGCGGGTAATTAACAAGTCCCTCCGTATCGCCGGTTCGTATATCGTATTTGATCAGGTCTGCTTGCGGTATGGCGATCAGCGCCGTATTGTATTCGTAAAAAATCTCCATCCGGTTTGTCAGTACATGCCCGATAAACCGGAAACGGTTCTCCAGGAAATTATCGAATAGCTCTTCATGAACCCGGCTGTGTTTGAGGCCCCGGTCTTTCAGGTCGGCTACCATGCGATGCACGCTGGAAGTGGTGGAGGGAAAACGGAATGAACCGGTATCCGTCATGGATCCGGCATACAGGCATTCGGCGATGTCTTCATCGATCTTATCGGCATGGCCGGATGCAACAATGAAGTCATAGACCATCTCCGAGGTCGAACTCTTGGCGGTATTGCTTTCGCCATAGGCGAACACCGCTACCTGCGGCTCCTGGTGATGATCGATCAGGATGCGTTCGCCCCTGGCCTGGGCCAGTTTGGATTCCATCCGCTTGGTTCTGCTCAGCACGTTAAAGTCCAGGCAGAACAACCAGTCAGCCGCTTCGATGGCCGCGTTGGCCTTGGTTTCGGCCGATTCGTAGTCCAGTACTTTTTTGCAACCGGGCATCCAGTTCAGGAAAGCCGCCCAGTTGGTAGGCGAAATAACCGTTACCTGGTGTCCGAACCGGGTCAGAAAATGATAAAGCCCGAGGGATGATCCCATGGCGTCGGCATCCGGCTTCTGGTGAGTGGTAATCACCACGTTGCGGGGCTTGTCTAACTGCGGAATGATCGTATTCAATGGTTGCATGAGCGGCGCAAAAGTAGCTTAAAGTTTCCAGTTTGAGATTTGAAGTTTAGGGTTTTGCATTTTACGGGGCATTATTTAGCCGAATCTGCCAAAAACTTCAAACCCCAAACCACAAACCTGCTATCTTTGCGGCTCAAAAAATAACAGAATGAGTAACAGAACATTTACCATGATCAAACCCGATGCAACAGCCAAAGGGAATACCGGCGCCATCCTTTCGATGATCAATGCCGCGGGTTTCCGTATTGTTGCGATGAAAATGACCAAACTGAGCAAAGAAAAAGCCGGCGAGTTCTACGCCGTTCATGCCGCCCGCCCTTTCTACGGCGAGCTGGTTGATTTTATGAGCAGTGGCCCGATCACAGCCGCCATACTGGAAAAAGAGAATGCCGTGGAAGACTTCCGCAAGCTGATCGGTTCCACCAACCCGGCCGAAGCAGCGGAAGGTACCATCCGGAAATTATTCGCCGCGTCGATCGGAGAAAACGCCATTCATGGAAGCGACAGTAATGAAAACGCTGCCATTGAAGGCAATTTCTTCTTCAGCAAACTGGAACAATTCTGATTGCATGTATACCGCATACAAAAATGCTCCTGGCTTCAGGGGCATTTTCTTTTAAATCAAGCACAAACGAACATGATTTAGGGTTAGTGGGTAAAGGCCACTCCCGGAAGAATGACCATTCCAATAACGACCGTATGCGCCCGATATTGTATAAATCGCTCATTTGAGCCAAAACAGCCTTGTATGAACAATAAACCGGTAAAAGGAATGTTGTAGATTTGAGCCTCCCGAACGACTAACGAAGCTTCTTTTATGAAAAATATCAAACTGATCGAAGTACCCTCCGAAATAGGCGCCGGTACCCGTGGCGCCAGCCTGGGCATCGATGCCATCAAGATCGCGGCGCTCGATTTCATGAGCAATTTCTTTGTTCATTTCCCCTCCGAGAAGATCGAGGTGGAGAACCAGCTGCTTTTTGAACCCATCCAATCGCCTTATGCCAAACGCATGCAGGGCGTGGTAACCATGTACGAACGGGTCAGCAAGGCAGTATGCGACTCAATCAAGGGTCATTTCTTTCCCGTAGTCATCAGCGGCGATCACAGCAGCGCCGGGGGTACCATCGCGGGCATTAAAATGGCCAAACCCAAGAGCAAACTGGGTGTCATCTGGATCGATGCGCATGCCGACCTGCACACACCGTATACAACGCCATCCGGCAATATGCATGGCATGCCGCTGGCCGTATCTATAGACGAGGATAATAAAGAATGCAAGGTGCACGACCTGGATGAGAAGACGACCAAACAATGGGAGCACCTGAAAAATATGGGTAAACTGGGACAGAAAGTGATGCCCGAAGACGTGGTATTCATTTCGCTGCGTGACTATGAGAAGGAAGAAAAATACCTGATCGAGAAACACGGCATGAAGGTGATCACCACTTCCGAAGTACGCCGTACAGGCGCCGAAAATGTCTGCCGCAAAGTGCTGCGTTACCTGAGCGACTGCACCGATATCTATGTAAGTTTTGATGTAGACAGCCTGGATGCGTCCATCTCCCGCGGCACCGGTACACCGGTAAGCAACGGACTGCGGGAACGGGAAGTAGAAGACCTGATTAGTAAATTCATGCAGAACCGTAAGATCTGCTGCTTCGAGATCACCGAGGTGAACCCGACACTGGATAAAGAAAACCTGATGGCCGAAATCGCCTTTAACATCCTGCAACGAAGCGTGAATGTACTGATGATGAACTAACCTGCCAGAACGACTATGCTATTAAGATGCTTACTCCTCCTCTTATCTGCCAGCGGCTGGCTTACCGCAACCGCACAGAAAGACAGCTACACCGATTCGCTCAAAGCATACCAGAGGAAATACGTGGCCGAACACGAGGTTGTACAAAAGCGGGATAAAAAATATTTCCGCTTCTTCCCCATTAACAGGGATTATAACATCCGCTGCCGGTTTGAAAAAATAAATGACAGCACGGGTTTTACCATGAAGACTTCGGCCAATACCCTGAAGCACTATTACAAGTATGGGAAGCTGCGTTTCCGTATAGCCGGTACCGATCACCAGCTGTTTGTTTACCAGAGTAAGGATCTCATGCAGACAACGCAGTACAAAGATTATCTTTTCGTTCCCTTCACCGATCTGACCACCGGCGATGAAAGCTATGGCAGCGGGCGGTATATTGAATTTTACATCCAGGATATCCAGGGCGACGGAACCCTGCAACTGGATTTCAATAAAGCCTATAATCCCTATTGCGCTTACGCATCGGGTTTTAAGTGCCCCATTCCTCCCCGGGAGAACGCGTTGACTGTGGCCATTAAGGCCGGGGAAAAGAATTTTGCAAAACCCCATTGATATGCAGCAATGCAGGCAATTGCTGATGATACGACCTGTGAATTTCGGCTACAATGCCGAAACAGCGGTGAACAATGCCTTCCAGATGGATACCGGGCAGGTTCAGGAAGCAGCGCTGCGTGAGTTCGATAACTTTGTAAACCTGCTCCGCCGCCACCAGGTCAACGTACTGGTGATTGAAGACAGTCCCGAACCGTTCACACCCGATTCCATCTTTCCCAATAACTGGATCTCCTTCCAGGAGCATGCAAGGATATTCCTCTACCCCATGTTCGCTCCCAACCGCAGAATGGAACGAAAGCCAGGTGTATTGGAAACGATCAAAAACCGGTTCCGGGTTCATGAGATCGTCGACCTCAGCCCGTATGAGAACGAAGGTCATTTCCTGGAAGGAACCGGGAGCCTGGTGCTCGACCGGGACAACAAGATCGCTTTTACCTGCCACTCGCCCAGGACCAGTGAAAAAGTGATCAAAGAGTTCTGCAGGCTTAGCGGTTATACCGCCTTTTGTTTCCATGCTACCGATCAGCGGGGTATGCCGATCTACCATACCAACGTGATGATGTGCGTGGCGGATCATTATGTAGTGATATGCCTCGACTCGATTACCGATATGGCTGAACGAGAGAACCTGCTTACACAATTCCGGCTAACCGGCAAAGAAGTGATACCGATCACACAGGATCAGCTGGATCATTTCGCCGGCAACATGCTGCAGGTGATGAACACGGATGGTGAATCGCTGCTGATCATGTCATCGCAGGCTTATCATTCACTGAACAGGGAGCAGGTAACCAGGCTGGAAAAATACAACCCCATTCTTCATACCCCGCTCGAAACCATCGAATCGGCCGGCGGCGGCAGCGCCCGTTGTATGCTGGCCGAGGTTTTTCTTGCTCCGGTTTAGTCCTGCATAACGGCATCTCATACGCTACATCCAACAATTCATTCCAATGCCATTGCCGCCGATCTTGCTGCGTCATACATTTGGTTTGAAAAAATATTGCCATGAAACAACGTATTTACATCCTGCTGGCAGGCTTCAGTCTGCTGTTAAGTTCCTGCTACAAAGACCGGGTAACCGGCGCCGGCAGCAGCATCACCGAAACAAGGAATACCGCCACCTTTAACGCCGTATCAATTCTCGGCAGTAACAATGTGTACATCACCAAAGGAAATACCCTGAGCGTGCAAGTGACCGGCTATGCCAACCTGATGCCTTATTTTGAGACCAACGTGGTAAACAAAGAACTCCGGCTTGGTTACCGCAGCGGCACCAATGTCCGTAACGACAATCTGAAAGTATATATCACCATGCCCGACGGCATCGATTTCCTGAACGTGCAGGGATCCGGCAACCTGCGGGTTACGGGTAATTTTATAAACAGCAGCAGCATCGACCTGCTGGTTACCGGTTCAGGCAATATCGATTTTGATCAGGGAACAGCTCCCAAGGGTCACCTGGTGATTGCCGGCAGCGGAAACATAAACGCCTACGGATTACAGATCAAAGACAACAACATTTCACTCAATGGCAGCGGGAATATCCAAACCACGGCAACCGAAAAACTGGATGTAACGATCGCCGGCAGCGGCAATGTGTATTACAAAGGAACACCCACATCTGTCAATACCATTATCGCCGGCAGCGGAAGACTGATCCGGCAATAAAAGGCGCTGGAAAGATTTAGTATCTTGCCGTTCCTAAAACAGTACGCTATGGGTGATTATGACCGTATCCTGCTCGACGAACTCTTTTTCGAAGCGGATAACCTGATCAAGGAAAAACGATTTACCGAGGCCATCCAGAAGCTGGAGGCCATTCTTACCGATGCGCCGGATTACGGCAAAGCCTACAATCACCTGGGCTGGATCTATGAAACCCAGTACCGGGATTACAGCAAATCGGAAGAACTATACCGCCGTTGCATAGCGCTTACACCCGAGTATACGCCGGTGTATGGCAACCTGTCGATCACGCTTTCCACCGTCAACAAACTCGATGAACAGGAACAGTTGCTGAACCAGGCGATCAAGGTTCCGGGTATCGACCGGCCGCTCATCTGCAATGAATTCGGGATCATGTATGAAATGAAAGGCGATTTCGACAACGCGATCGAACATTACAAGAAAGCCATCATCGCCTCGCTCAACGACGCCAACATTGAGATCTACTCCAAGTCGATCGAACGCTGTAAGAAAAAGAAGGAGATGCTGAAGATGTGATAGCCATTTACGGAAGCAATGATACGCAAAGTCATTTGTACACTCGCCGCACTCACGGTATTAGCCGCATGCAATACCCGTTCAGCTTCCTTCCGCATCGTCAACCGCAGCGGCGAACAGCTTGATTCGGTGGAGATCGGGCCAAACACACGGAAGAAAGACAGGTACATCATCCTGGCTCCCCGCGAAACACGGGATTATCCCTGCACATTACCGGCAAATCAAGGTGACGGCGAGTTCTTTATCCGCTTCAAAAAAAACAACGGCCAGCATCATTTTCCCCTTGACTATTTTTCGAATGGCGCGGCATCGCACAGTCGTTATACGGTTGAGGTATTAACCGGTTCCGTTATAACAGAACCACGCGACTAAAGGCCACTCCTTATTTCCGCTTTTTTTGATTACATGCTCCAAACGCACTTCACTCCGATTTTTCGGCAACTCATTCAGTTTACAATGGTATTTGTGTGAACATACAGGTAGGTTTGCGCCCATATTACCAAATTCAAACTAAAGTAAGCCATGAAAACAAAACTCTTCTGGGCGCTGAGCCTGGTAATGCTTTGCCTTACCAGCCGGGCTCAAAACACAGCATTCACCCAATCGATCAAAGGCATTGTCATTGATGCCGAATCCAAAAAGCCATTGCGGGATGCCGCGGTAACCATCAGCGGGATCAATAAAGGAACGATCACCGACTCGCTGGGTAATTTCACACTCAGCGGCATACCGATCGGCCGACAGACACTGGAAGTTTCCCTGCTGGGTTACGAGAACAAATCCATCGCCGAGGTATTGATCAGTTCCGGGAAAGAAACATTCCTGAACATCGCACTGACCGAAAAAATCAAAGTACTGGATGAAATAAAAGTTTCGAGCCGTCGGAACAGGCTTAAGCCAACGAATGAATTCGCCAGCGTGAGCGCCCGTTCTTTTTCGGTAGAAGATACCAAGCGGTATCCGGCATCCGTATCCGACCCTGGCCGCATGGCGCAAAACTTTGCCGGTGTAAGCAGCAACGGCGATATGGATAACTCCATCGTGGTACGGGGCAATTCGCCCAAGGGCGTTTTGTGGCGCCTGGAGGGTATCGAGATCCCCAGTCCGAATCATTTTGGCGGACTTGGTTCTTCGGGTGGTGCCATCAGCATGCTGAGCAGCAGTATGCTGGGTACCAACGATTTTTATACCGGCGCCTTCCCGGCCGAATTCGGCAATGCGCTTTCCGGGGCCTTCGACCTCCATTTCCGGAACGGCAACAAGGATAAAATGGAACGCATGTTTTCCATCGGTGCCCTCGGCATCGAAGCCTCCGCCGAAGGGCCTTTTTCAAAAAAATCGGGCGCTTCCTATCTCTTTAACTACCGTTACTCCACACTCGCATTACTGAAAAACTTCCTGAACCTCGATAAAGGCCTTGTGCCGGAATACCAGGATCTTTCATTCAAACTCAATTTTCCAACCCGCAAGGCAGGCACGTTCTCGGTATTTGGTATTGGCGGAACGAACCTGGCAGAGCGTGAAGTGGAAAAAGATAAAACCAAGTGGGATGAAGACAATGAGAACGTGAACTACAAAGGCAGGGGAAAACTGGGTGTACTGGGGCTATCGCACCAGTACTTTCTTACGCCCAACTCCTATCTCAAAACCGTATTGAGCGTTTCCGGCGACTGGTACAAAGTAAAAACGGATACACTGAATCCGGCAACGGATTATTCACGGGTGGATATCGTACGCTCCCGGTTCATCAATACGGCATACCGGGCCAGCGTTTTGTACAACAACAAGATCAGCGCCCGGCACCTGTTGCGGGCCGGCGTTACCGCCAGCCGCCTTGGATTCGATTACCAGAGCGAATATTATGATGAGGTGGATGATACCTGGAAGCATTTCATCAATGGTGAGGGAAATGCGATGTATTACCAGGCCTATGTACAATGGAAGTGGCGGATGACCAACAGGTGGACCCTCAATACCGGTTTACACGGATCCCTGTTCGACCTGAATGACAGTAAAAGCCTGGAACCCCGTGCTTCCATCGCTTACCAATTCAAACCCGGCGAGTCACTGGCGCTGTCGGCAGGTTTACACAGCAAACCCGAACACCTCTCCACCTACTATTTCAAGAATACAAACCACTCCCTTGGCTTGCAGGATATCAATAAGTCGCTCGACCTCATCCGGGCAGCCCACCTGGTGCTGGCCTATGAGCGCATTATCTTCCGGAACATCCGCGTAAAGGCAGAGGCTTACTACCAGCACCTGTATAAAGTACCGGTGGAGAAGGACATGGAAAGCGAATTCTCGATGCTGAATGCAGGTGACGTTTACGGCCTTGTCAGTGTAGACTCGGCGCTGGTGAGCAAGGGCAAGGGAACCAATTACGGAATCGACCTGAGCGTTGAAAAACCATTCAGTCATAATTTCTATTTCCTGTTTACCTCATCACTTTTCCGGTCTACCTACACTACGTACAGTGGCAAGGAGTTCAATACCCGGTATGCACGGGATTACCAGCTGAACCTGGTGGCCGGGAAAGAATGGAAACCCAAAAAGAACCAGATACTGGGCGTGAACGCCAGGATACTGGCCAGCGGGTCACTGCGTGAATCTCCGATCGATCTTGATCTGTCTAAACAACAGGGAGAAGCCGTGTATGTGAAAGATCAGTATTACACAAAGAAAGGCGATCCTTATTATCGCTTCGATATCGGGATCTCCTACAAAATAAACAGCCGGAGGGTAACACAAAGCATCATGCTGGATATTCAGAATATCACCAACCACCAGAACCTCTTCTACTCGTATTATGATAACGACAGGCAGAAAGTGCGTAAGATCAACCAAACGGGAATATTCCCAACGATGAGTTACCGGGTGGAGTTTTAACAGCATTCGCAACAAGCACCATGCAAGCGCCCGGGAAACCGGGCCTTGCTTTTTTAGGACATAAAAAAACCGGGAGTTTCCTCCCGGCCACAAACTAAACATCAATCGCAAAAGCGGTATAGAATAGCAGTTCTTTATAAACCCATGGTCATTTTTTTCTGGCGGAGTTTGCCGAGCGACGGATCCATTTCGATGGCTTTATCACACATCTGCTGGCCACGCTGCGTTTGTCCTTTCTTCTGGAAGCACATACCTGCCTGGTACAAAGCCTTGGCGTCGTTTTTATCAGCCTCCAGCAATTGCTGGCAGAATTCCAGCGCTTTGTCGTACATCTTTACATCGTAATAAGCCTGGGCCATATCCCGCAGAATATCCTTATCGCCGGGGCGTCGCCGGTATATTTCCAGCAAGAGTTTCTCCCCCCGATCATACTCACCGCTGTACAGGCAGGCAAATCCGAGGTTCTCATTGAAGTCGTTGCTTTGTACATATCCTTTTTCGGCGGCTTTGCTGAAAGCGGCCACGGCTTCCTTGAACCGGTTATTATTATAATACAGGATGCCGAGTTCGAAAAACCAGCCGGGACGGTTCTCATCGAGTTGAACCGCCTTTGCATAATACGGGATGGCCTTTTCTTCATAGCCCATCTCCCAGTTGCACTTGGCGAGGGTATAGGTAAGTTCAGCGTTGTTGGGATCCTTCAGGAGTATCTCTTGTATCTTTTTGGCAGCGCCGGGATAATCTTCAAGATGGTAATATGAAAGCGCTATGACCCGGTCGGCATTCGGGCAAGATTTACATTTTTCAGCCAGTTCAATCGCTTTCTGGTAATGCCGGTAATTATAATTCAGTTCTACCAGTTCCCTGATCGCATTGTCATTGGTCGGGTCGAGCTCATATACCCTGGTGAAATTCAGTTTCGCTTCGTCCATGCGCCGCATTTCAAGATTTGCATAGCCGTTCTCCAGGTAGGCAACGGCAGATGCTGGATCTTGCTGTATCGCTTCTTTAAAATATTGGCTGGCTACCTGGTAGCGCTTGGCTTCTTTTTCTTCGAGGCCCTTTTTGAGGTAATAGGAAGAACTGTCTGTATTCTGGGCGAATAAAGCAGTCAGTGGGAAAAATACCAATGCAGTAAGGACTTGTTTCATATGGATGTTGGGCACAAATTTTATTCCGGCTACCGGAAAATCACCCCTGCTAACGCCGGGAGGTGAAGATTTATTTCATAGATGCCCGCTTTTTTATCTACCAATCTGGCCTTGGGTGCCGGGTTGTACACATTGCCTGTTCCCCAGTACTTTTTGCTGTCGCTGTTGAACAGCTCCTTCCATTCTTTCTTTCCCTTAACCCTGATTTTCCAGTCGTGCCGGGGTACCGGTGTCAGGTTCAGTACCACCAGTACGTCGTCTTTCCGGTTTCGTGCCTTGCGTATGTAAGCAACAACGGATTCCTGCCTGTGGTTGAGATCCACCCACTCAAAACCCTTCGGGTCGAACTGCAGCTTGTGCAGGGCCGTTTCATCGCGGTAGAGCATATTAAGATCACGTACACAAGCCTGCATAAGTTTATGACAATCGAACTGCAGCAAAGGCCAGTCGAGTTCCGTTTTATAGTTCCATTCGGATGTTTGGGCGAATTCGTTGCCCATGAAGAGCAATTTTGCTCCCGGATGCGTAAACATGTAGGTATACAGCAGGCGCAGGTTGGCAAATTTCTGCCATTCATCACCGGGCATTTTATAGATCATGGGGCTTTTGCCATGTACCACTTCATCATGACTGAAGGGCAGCATGAAGTTTTCGTCGTAGTAATACATGATACTGAACGAGAACTTATCCTGGTGAAACTGCCGCATCAGCGGGTCCATCTTGAAGAAGTCGAGGGTATCGTGCATCCAGCCCATCATCCATTTCATCCCGAAGCCGAGTCCGCCCTGGGTGGTGGGATGCGATACCTGGGGCCAGTCGGAAGCTTCTTCGGCGATGGTTTGTACATCCGGGAAATCGCGGTATACGGTTTCGTTGAACTGTTTTACAAATTCGATCGCCTCCAGGTTGCCGTTGCCACCAAACTCATTTGGCTCCCACTCTCCTTCTTTGCGGGAATAATCGAGCCGCAGAATGGAATTCACCGCGTCTACCCGCAATCCATCTGCATGAAATTCCTCGAGCCAGTACCGGGCGCTGCTGACCAGGAAAGAGCGTACTTCGGAGCGCCGGTAGTTGAAGATATAACTGTTCCAGTCGGGATGATAGCCCTTGCGCATATCCGCGTACTCATATGTGTGCGTGCCATCGAACATGAATAATCCATGCGCATCGTAGGGAAAATGCGAAGGCACCCAATCGAGTATTACGCCGATCCCTGCGTTATGAAACGCATTGATAAGTGCTTTGAAACCGTCGGGATCTCCAAACCGCGACGTAGGCGCAAAATAACCGGTGCCCTGGTAACCCCAGCTGCCATCATACGGAAATTCCATTACCGGCATCAGTTCCACATGCGTAAAGCCCATGCCTTTCACGTAGGGAACCAGGTGTTCGATCAATTGCTGGTAACTGTTGAAGCTTTCTTCATCGGTTGGTACCGGCCGCTGCCAGCTGCCAAGATGTACCTCATAAACGCTCCATGGAGCCTGGAGCGCATTGTTCCTGCTGCGTTTCTTCATCCATGATCCATCATTCCACTGAAATGCCGATTGCCAGGTAAGGGAAGATGTGGCAGGCCGCAGTTCCGCGTAACGGGCATACGGATCTGCCTTCATCAACTCCACAGCTTTATATCCCTTGATGTAAAACTTGTATTTCTCTCCTGCCTGTATATGCGGAATAAAACCTTCCCAGATACCGGATTGATCGAGGCGTACATACAGGGGATGCAACTGTTTTTTCCAGCCATTGAAATCACCCACCACAGCTACTTTGCTGGCATTGGGCGCCCATACGGCAAAATAATAGCCGTCCGTATCCAGAACCCTGAGCGCATGGGCCCCGAATTTCCGGAAGCCATTATATAAAGTGCCGTTCTTGAAGTTTACAATATCCTCATCCGTGAAAAGGGAATAATTCCACACCGGTTTCTGCGCATCGATGAAATGTTCGTCTTCGTATCTGCGCCCTTGTTTTTGGGTTGACAGCGGTTTCTTTCGGTGGGTTTTTGCAGCCGTTTGTCTTACAGATGATGCCATTGGTCTAATTGTATCAAATCCCTGCCGATAAATGCAGAAATTTGCTTTAACGTAAATTTAAGAATTGACTTCTAGTTATTCTTAAGAATTATATTCATCTTTAACTAAGAAATTAGTTTTAGAAAAAAGCCTAAAAGTATATGCCACGAAAACTATCTGCCCTGTTGATAGCTTCACTATTCGTATGCCTCACCAGTAAAGCGCAAAACAACATCTCCGGCTCCGTTTCCGACACCAGCCAAAATAAGTCCATTGCCAATGCCGTGGTACTTTTGTTGACCCCAAAGGATTCCATCCTGTACAAATTCACCCGTACCGATGCCAGGGGAAGTTACACATTCCGGAATGTAAAACCCGGTGATTATATCCTCATGACCACGCACCCGTATTTTGCCGACTTTGTCGACAACGTATCGGTTACGGAAACCACCACCGCTATCCCCGCCATCGCGGTTACCTCCAAAAGCAAACTGCTGCAGGAAGTGATCGTAAAAAGCGGTAATCCCATCCGGGTGAAAGGTGATACCACCATTTATACAGCCGACAGCTTCAAGGTAAGCGCCAATGCGAACGTGGAAGAACTGCTGAAAAAGCTTCCAGGCATCCAGGTAGATAAGAGCGGTAAGATCACCGCCATGGGCGAACAGGTGACCAAGGTGCTGGTGGATGGAGAAGAATTCTTTGGGGATGATCCCGGCATGGCCGTGAAGAACCTCCGGGCCGACGCGGTAAAAGAAGTACAGGTATTTGACAAGAAAAGCGAGCAGGCCGAATTTACAGGTATCGACGACGGCAAAACACAGAAGACGATCAACCTGAAAATGAAGGAAGACCGAAAGAAAGGTTATTTCGGCAAAATCGATATTGCAGGAGGCTTGTTGAATAAACCGCTTGATGACCGCTACAACAGCAATATCCTCCTCAGTTCATTCAAGGGTAAACGAAAAATATCCGGCTTCCTGCTTACCGGCAATACCGGGCAAGACGGGCTTAGTTGGGAAGACGCCGAGAAATACGGCAGCGAGAACGAAAACGTGAGCATGTCGATGGATGACAACGGGGAACTTAATTTCACCTGGACCGGCGGCAGCTCCGACGATGAGCCTTACGTGAACACCGAAAACGGTTTTATCCGCAACGTCAACGCGGGTATCCAGTACAGCAACAAATGGAACGACAAACATACCGTGAACCTGTCGCCCAAATACAACAGCCAGATCTATAACAATAACATGACCCGGTACGCCCGTTCACAATATGGAGATTCGGTATTGATCGATAATTCCACCGCCAACTCGTATGTAAACCGGCATAATTTCAAAACCAGCGGCAGCTACGAAGCCAAGATCGACTCGAACAATACCTTTAAGATAACAGCGAAGGCTAACTTCTACCACACCGAAAGCGAAGAAACCCGTGCTTCTACCAGCACCGGCGGATTCGGTACAATGAAGAATTCAATGAACAGCAATGTAAAGACGGAGAACGATAAGCAATCGATCTACGGCAATCTGCTCTTCAAGCACCGGTTTAAAAAGCCACGCAGAACCCTGTCGGTTAATGCCGACTGGAATGGCCTGTTCACCAATGGCAACAGTTACCTGAAATCGGTTAACCAGGTTTACGCCAACGGCCAGCCCAGTTCGTTGCAGAACATCAACCAGCTGCGCAATACCGATAAGTCGACACAACGGCTTTCAACCCGGCTTGTATATACCGAGCCGCTCGGACCAAAATACGCTATTGAAATCGGTTACGAGTTCTCGTACAACTACGGAAAGAATAACCAGACAACCTATACCTATTCTCCCATCTCCCAGAAGTACGATGAAGCAGTGGATTCGCTGACCAACGACTTTACCCAGTCGATCTTCATCAACAAACCGAACATCCGCATCAGCTACAACGATAAAAAAGTGAAATTCAATTTCGGATCGGGCTTTGGGTTCACGCATTTCGACCTGGTCGACAATTCGCTGAACCGGGATTATATCCGCAACTACACGAATTTCTTCCCGTCTGCGTCACTTAACTATACCTACAAGAATCAGCACAACCTGCGGTTCAATTATAATGGCAGCACCAGCCAGCCTTCGATCTACCAGTTGCAGCCCCTGCGCAACAATACCGATTACTTCAACCAGTATATCGGCAACCCGGACCTGAAACCCGCATTCACCAATTCGTTCAATATTTCGCACAACACGTATAATTTCCTCAAGGACCTGTTCATGTACCAGTCCCTGAACTTCCGCGTGACCAGCAACGCCATCACCAACAGCCGGGTGGTTGACCTTGATTCGGGCAAGACGATCACCAAGCCGATCAATACGAATGGCAATTACAGCATCAGCATGTGGACCGGCATGGGTTTCAAGATCAAAAAGATCGACACCCGTTTCAACTTCGGACCTAATTTCTGGTTCAACCGGAACGCGGATGTATTCAACAATGCCGTGAATTATTCACGCAATTATAACCTCGGTTTCAATATGTGGGTATCAAAGTCGAAGGAGAAGAAATACGATTTCAGCATCAGCGATAATTTCACGTACAGCAACAGCAAAAACTCGCTCAGCAATATTACCAATAACTACATCGTGAACACCTTCTCGGCCTATGCCACGGTGTACCTGATGAAGAGCCTGTCGGTAAGTTCCGATTATGAACTCTACGCCCAGCAAAAGACAGCTCAGCTGCCGGGACTCACCCGTCATTTCTGGAATGCCCGGATGCAGAAGACTTTCAAAAACGATGAGTTCACTTTCTATTTCCTGGTACGGGACATCCTGAACCAGAACGTCGGGCTGAACCGGTATTTCGACCGCAATACCCTGTCTGAAACCCGTAACGACCGCCTGCAGCGTTACTGGATGCTCGGCTTCACCTGGAACTTCAAAAACGCGGGCGCCAAAGCAAAATAATCAACCATGAAAAAGATTGCAATGAAACATATTTTCCTCGCCGGGCTGATGATCCTGTCTGCCGGTACAGCCAGCGCACAGCAATTCATCGACAAAGCGGTGATCGAGTACGAAGTGAAGACAAATGTCAAGAAAACGATGGGGAATAATTCCTGGGATGAGATGATCAAGGAGGCCCTGCCCCAGTTCAAAACCGGGTATTATACCTATACGTTCGCCGATAACAAGAGCATTTATAAGTTTGATCACTGGGCGCCGAACCTGAAAATGCCCGATTACCTGAAGCGAAACGACGAAGAGAACATCTGGTACTTCGATCACAATGCCAATAAATTCTCCATGCAGAAAAACATCTTCGGCAGCAGCTTCATCACCGAAGATTCGATACCTGTTATTCATTGGAGAATCGTCAATGAAAACCGGGTGATCGCGGGCTTTAATTGCCGCAAAGCGGAAGGAAAAATAAACGACAGTGTTTATGTGTTCGCCTTTTATACCGATGAGATCACCATATCGGGCGGGCCCTGTTCGATCAATGGCCTGCCGGGTATGATCCTCGGGCTTACGATACCCCGAATGTACACCTCCTGGATCGCTACGAAAATAACGATCAACGGCGTACCCACGGCCAGCATTAAACCCGTTACAGCCAAGAAGTCCTTTACAAAGGCTACCCTGTACGCAACGGTGAAAGACCGCACAAAAGACTGGGTACGGTCAGACGATCCCGACTCGCAGAAATGGATGGAACAATTGATCTGGAATGTACTGTTGTAGGAATTGATCAGCCCCCGATGGTGAATCCGTCGGGCAGGATTGCGCCTTTCTTGATCACCACGATGCCATCCTTCACCGTGAACAGAGCGTGATCGCTGTCTGGCAGGTGCGCCCCGCCGCTGATGATCACGTCGTTGCCGATCCGGCAATCCTTATCCACGATGGCATGTGATATCTTGCAACGCTCGCCGATACCCAGCTTGGGAATACCCCGCTCAAGCGAATAGGCCATTTCCGGCAGCGTTTCATAATAATCGCTACCCATAATATAGGTACTTTCAATTTCACTCTCTTTCCCGATCCGCGTGCGTATACCGATCACGCTGTTGGCAATGCGGGATGCGTGAATGATGCAACCTTCTGCCAGGATACTGCTTTCGATATGCGTGCCGGTAACCTTCATCGGAGGCAGCATACGGGCACGGCTGAAAATCGCCTTGGTATTATCGAAAAGATTGAAGGGCGGTATTTCCATGGTAAGCGCCAGGTTGGCCTCGTAGAATGAGTAGATATTCCCGATATCGGTCCAGTATCCCTCATACTGGTAGCTCTGTACTTTGCATTTTCCGATGGAAGATGGTATGATCTCCTTGCCAAAATCGGTCGCATCTTTTTTATCATCGAGCAACAGGTCGAACAGCAGCTGCCGGTTGAAGATATAAATACCCATGGAAGCCAGGTAATTCCGGCCAAGCACCTGCATGTCTTTACCGGTATCGCTGACCCAGTTGGGCAAAAGTTCCTTTGCCGGTTTTTCAATGAAGGAGGTAATATAATTCTCCGCGTCTGTTTTCAGGATACCGAACTCAGGCGCTTCGCGGTCGCCAACCGGAATGGTGGCAATGGTGATCTCGGCCCCCTTGGTTATGTGATTCTCCAGCATGTCGCCAAAATCCATCTGGTATAATTGATCGCCGCTGAGGATGAGCAGGTATTCAAAATCATTGTTCCGGATATGCTTGAGCGACTGACGTACCGCATCGGCCGTTCCCTGGAACCAGCCCAGGCTATCGGGGGTTTGTTCCGCAGCCAGGATATCCACAAAGCCGCTGCTGAAATTGCTGAACTGGTAGGTATTCTTGATGTGTTTATTCAGTGAGGCGGAATTGAATTGCGTAAGCACGAACATCCGGTTGATGTTCGAGTTGATGCAGTTGGAAATGGGTATGTCCACCAGCCTGTATTTACCCGCGATGGGTACCGCCGGTTTACTACGTGTGGAAGTAAGGGGATACAAACGGCTACCTGCGCCGCCGCCGAGTATTACGGCTACAACTTTTTTACTGATCATATAGGGGCCTAAATTTGACGTATGGATTGGTATAGGTTAATGTATTTTTCTGAACTGGTCTCCCAACTGTTGTCGATCTTCATGATCTGCCCGATGATCGATTTCATTTTCTCCTTATCGTCGTACAACTCCACCGCCCGGTGAATGGAATAGGTGATATCCCAAACCGTCGCGTAATTGAAACAGATGCCATACCCATTTGGTTCACCGAAGTCGATCACCGTGTCTTTCAACCCGCCGGTGCGCCTAACGATCGGAATGGTACCGTAGCGAAGGGCATACATCTGGTTGAGTCCGCAAGGCTCAACCCGGCTGGGCATCAGCAGGAAATCGGCCCCTGCGTACATCTGGTGCGAAAGCTTCTCATTATAACCGATCTGGGAGTTGTAGTATCCCACATACCCTTTGTTCATCGCACTCAGTTGCTCCTCTACCGACGGATCGCCGCTTCCTAAAATTAGAAAATTCATTTTACTTCCAATGTGGCTGAATGCGTCATTTATTGCCTGGGGCAACAGGTCGGCTGCCTTCTCGCCTACCATCCGGCCGATGTACACAAACAACGGCTTTTCCATATCGAGCTGAAAATCGTCGCAAAGTTTTTTCTTATTCAGCTGCTTACCAGCCTCCGCGTCGCTGATTGAAAAATTATCAAGGATATAGGTATCCTTTTCGGGGTCCCATACCTGCGTATCGATACCATTTAATATTCCGGTACATTTCATCCGTTCCATCCGGAATAACTGTTCGAGGCCATTGGCGTTTTCGGTCAGTTCTTCCATGTAACTCGGGCTCACCGTCGTAACCCTGTCGGCGCATTTCACGCCACAAGCCAGCGGATTGATCGTATTGCTCCAATCGAGCAGGCCCCATTGCCAGGTGTCCCAGGCGGGAATATAATTACTCTTGTCCCAGCCCATCCAGCCCTGGTATTGTCCGTTGTGAATGGTAAGAACCGTGGGCACACCGGATAAATGCCGGTACGCAAAGCAATGCTGCATCATGAACGGGATCAGGGCGGTGTGATGATCGTGAACATGCACCACGCCGGGACGGTGCTCCCATTGAGCGATCCAATCCACCACGGCGATCTGGAACGCGGTGAAACGCTCTGTATCGTCATCGTACGTGTATACTTTTTCCCGGTCGAGCAACCCATATATATCGACGCAATAAAGATCGAAACCAAGTTTGTTGTTTTTTTCCTTGATGATGGTGTAATCAAAATACAGGGATCCCATGTTGAAGGAACCTTTGTGCTCAACCGTCCATTCGTTGTCGTAGAGAAATTTGGTGCGGTGCATCGGCACAACCACTTTGGCTACATGGCCGGCCTGTTGCTGGTATTTCGGAAGTGTTCCCACTACGTCGGCAAGGCCTCCCACTTTGGCATACGGATAACATTCTGCGCTGACGTGAATAATTTCCATGCTGCTGATTTATGCTGTTCAATTTAGGAATGATTTCGCTCTGAACCAATTAAATTAAATTTTTCGTGCTGCTCAATTTATTTTACTTTCAGCCACAAAATTCTTAACGACATGCAAACAGATCAAAAAGACTTAATCACCCCTACAGAAAGTTCCGGGATTAAGGAAACCAACTATGGTGCCCTTAGTACCCTGGTGACGGTTTTTTTCTTTTGGGGATTCATTGCAGCGGGGAACAGTGTGTTCATTCCCTTCTGCAAGCACTACTTTCATCTTGACCAGTTTCAAAGCCAGCTGATCGACTTTGCCTTTTACACCGCTTACTACATAGGCGCCCTTGTTCTTTTTGCCTATGGCGCTTTTGGCGGGAAAGACCTGGTGGGCAAATGGGGATATAAGCGAAGCATCATTTACGGGCTTCTTTTCTCGGCTTTGGGCGCAGCAGCCATGATCATCGCAGTTAACGCCAACACGTTTGCAGGCATGTTGGTGGGACTGTTCATTGTGGCGCTCGGTTTTTCCTTACAGCAAACAGCGGCGCAGCCATTTGCGATCTCCCTGGGCGATCCGTCTACCGGTACCAGCCGGGTTAACCTCGGCGGTGGTATCAATTCCTTCGGCACCACCATCGGACCAATCGTAGTGGCCATTGCCTTATTCGGTTCAACAGCTGCCATCACCGACGAAAAGATCGCCGCACTCAGTTTGAGCAAAGTGATCATCCTCTACACCTGTGTAGGCGCCTTGTTCATTGCGGCGGCCGCCTTGTTCTATTTCTCGAAGAAAGTGCCATCCGGTATATCACTCGAAAAGGTGGAGAGCGGCACAAAAGCCCTGTACACCCTGCTGATCATGACCGGTCTTTTGATTATCATGTTCGTACCGGTGTTCAATAGTTATAAGACAGACCTTACCAATGCCAGCGATGCGGAGAAACACTCCCTGGAAGCATATCGCCTTAAATGGTTACTGGGCGCTCTGGCCATTGTCATCATCGGCCTGCTCACGGCCAACATGCGTGCACGAAAAGATGCTGCAGGCTGGGGTGCGATGAAGTATCCGCAACTGATCCTCGGTATGCTGGCCATATTCGTTTACGTAGGCGTAGAAGTAGCGATCGGAAGTAACCTGAGTGAATTGCTTAAACAACCGGAGTTCGGGGGATTGCAGTCGTCCGAAGCCGCGCCTTATATTTCGATGTACTGGGGAAGCCTGATGATCGGGCGATGGGCAGGCGCTGTATCCGCTTTCAATCTTTCGAAGAATACCAAATTACTTCTGCAGGTGATCGTACCGCTCATTGCCTTCGGGGTGATCATCGGGGTGAACACACTGGCACAATACAACATGGAAAAGCTCTATTTCTATATTGTATGCGTGCTGGTTCAGATCGCCGCCTTTTACATCAGCCAGGATAAACCCGCCCGCACCCTGCTCATCTTTGGTTTGCTCGGCGTTCTGGCAATGATCATTGGTACCGCTACCAGCGGAACCGTGGCTACCTATGCCTTTCTCAGCGGCGGATTGTTCTGTTCCATTATGTGGCCTTGTATCTTCTCCCTGTCAATCGCAGGTTTGGGAAAATACACCACCGAGGGGTCTGCCTTCCTGATCATGATGATCCTGGGTGGCGGTATCATTCCCCCGATACAGGGCAAGATCGCGGATGTGATCGGTATTCACCAGTCGTACTGGGTGGCCGTCGTATGCTTTGCGTACCTGGCTTTCTTTGCATTTGCTGTAAAAGGCATTTTGAAAAAGCAGGGCATCGATTACGATGCACAGGTAGGAGCAGGCGGACATTGATGCCCGGTATTTTTATTCATTCATAATGCAGTAACATGACACAGAAAAAAAGATTTGCTGTGGGGATCGACATAGGCGGCACTACCACCAAATTCGGCATCGTTAACGATACAGGTGAGATATTGATGCAGGACCGCATACCCAGCAATGAACACGATATCGTAGAAGATTTTATCGAAAACCTGCACAAGAAACTGATGCCGATGATCGAAAAAGCAGGACAGGTTTCTGACTTCAGCGGCATCGGCATCGGTGCCCCCAATGGCAATATCTACACCGGCACGATCGAATACGCCCCCAACCTGAAATGGAAAGGGATTATTCCGCTGGCCGATCTCATCGAAAAGAAATTCGCACTGCCTACCCGGCTCACCAACGACGCCAACGCGGCGGCGATGGGCGAAATGATGTATGGCGCCTGCAAAGGCATGAAGCATTTCATCACCATTACACTTGGTACCGGTGTAGGCAGCGGTATTGTGATCGACGGGAAGATCGTGGTCGGGCATGATGGTTTTGCCGGTGAACTGGGGCATACGATCATTCGCCCCGGAGGAAGACTTCATAAAAGCACCGGTATGCGGGGCAGCCTTGAATCCTACGCATCCGCTACGGGTGTACGCGAAACAGCGATCGAAATGCTGACCACGCACCCCGAAGAAGCGAGTTTGCTCCGTAACTACAGCATCAACGACCTCACCAGTGAAACGGTTTACGAGTGTGCGATACAGGGAGATAATATCGCCAATAACATCTTCGAGTTCACCGGGCAGATACTGGGTGAATCGCTGGCCAACTTCATCATGTTCTCGTCGCCCGAAGCCATTGTACTTTTTGGCGGACTTACCAAGGCAGGGAACCTGCTTTTAAACCCCACCCGGAAGCACATGGAGATGAATCTCCTCCCCATCTTCCAGAATAAAGTGAAGCTGGTGTTCAGCGAACTGAAGGAAGCGGACGCGGCTATTCTAGGCGCCAGTGCCCTGGTTTGGGATAATTGATCTGAACAAGACTTTGCCGCAATAAAAAAGCCCTCCAAGGAGGGCTTTTTCAATCCAGTTAACATAGAATTGCATGCGATTCTAAAACGGGCCTTGATTTATCCGATCGCAGGTTTTAGACTGATAAGGGAGCCTATACCTGCCTGGGAGACTATTGATGCGGTTGATTATCAGCTGTTATGAATAATCGCTACCACCACTGCTACCAGGGATATGGATAATAAAAAGATCAGTTTTTTCATAAAATTTTAGTTTGTTAAGCGATTGTTACTAAAAATCGTGCCAGTAGCACAATAAAATACCCGGAACAGGTAGTGTGGAAAATTTATGGTCAGAGGAAGGATTTCTCAGTTCCCGGAGATCAGGAATACAGCGGGAACCGGGCGCTGGCCGCCCTTATCGCTTGGTTGGATGGTTTCTTTACCATTGATCAGCAGGCAACTGCTGCCGCCCCCGTCGAGGTTGAGGGCTTCCACACAACCGAGGCCAACCAGGAGCCGGGCTCCCTGCTCCAAGGTAGCCCCTTCGGCGATTCCCGGAAACCGGCCCTGGATGGCCATAATGATAAGGTACCCGTCGGTTGTATAGCCGATACAGGTACGTGGATGTTTATCCCCGATCGCCTTTCCCGCAAACTTCAGTTCTTCGTTGTTCGTGATCTTTACCCGGCCTTCTTGCACAAGCACGGGCCCTCCCCCTATGGCTGTTTTCATTTTCCATTTTTCATAGTGCAGCCGGTAACCGGTTTGCAGATCCGTAAAGGAAGGGCGCATTACCGAATCCCGGATCGGCTTATCGGGCGCTAACTGGCTTGCATAGGCGAATGAACGGGAAGAGTCGGTAAGGGTCCACGCAACGTCGGCTTTTCTTTTTTTCGTAATCCCCAACGCACTGGCAAGCGGGTGCCGGTATTGAAACGTGTCCTTACCCCGCATGGGTATCGAATGGTTGTTATAGCCGACTATGTTCCCATCCCGGATCACGAGGTTGAGGTTCTGGTTCTTGTCGAAGTTAAAGAACGTACAGTTTACAACTACAAGCGGCTGGTTGTTCCGCTCAAAATAAGCCGCCGGTGTTAATCTTCTCCCCAATGTGGTATCAACCGTAAAAGCCAGTTTGCGGTCTTTCAGTCTTGCCTTTACATAATAGCCAATGAACGGGCTCCCGTCCAGGGAGTCAACGGAACGGAATACCTGCACCGAAGCAGGCAGTGGCCCAAACAACGAGTCTACATTCACCCACCGCATTTGAGTGAAGCCATGTACAGGCAACAGCAGTAATACAGCAAAAAAAGATTTCTTCTTCATGATGCGTTATCGGTTGAACAGTTCATTCCTGTTTTCCTTCAGCTCACTCCTTTTTCGTATGCCATCGTTTTTGTATGGAGTAGACTTGTACCCGGGTATTAAAAATACCCGATTTTAAACACAATTAAATTTTTAGTCATGAAACAATTGTTCTTCGCTGCCATCCTGGCCCTTACATTATTGCCAGCCATGGCGCAGCGTGAAATCCCGGCAGGATTCGTGAACGGTTCCGTTACCCTTGCAGATGGTTCGGTTGAAAGTGGCCAGATCAAGGATAACCTTAAAAAGACCGCCTCCGTAGTATTCCTGGATGCCAAAGGAAATAAGAAAACCTATACAGCCAGCCAGATAAACGCGGTGAACATTGGCGACACACGCTATACCTGCATCAGCGGCGATTTCTTTAAGCTCCTCAGTTCAGGCAACAAAATGCTGTTCCTGCAAAAAGCCAGTAACGCTTCCGGAAGTCTGAGTTACAATGGCGCTGAGGCTGTGGTTAGCGCCGGAACCAGCGGTAAAATAGGCGACTATTTCGTTTATGCCGGCAACCAACTCAAACTGGTGAACAAGAAAAATCTCGACGAATTCATCGCCTCCGACCTCGCGGCCTGCGCCCCAGCCGTGGAAAAAGCGAAATCACTTAACGGTGATATCGCCCGGCTGCAGGAAGCCGTTGACATTTTCAACAATAATTAAATCCCGATCAGGCCCGGAATAATTTACCGGGCCTGTTTTATATCTTTACCGGATGAGAAGGACCAATTGCCGGATAGCGTTCAACGATCTGCCGCTGATGCTCCTGGGGATACCTTTACTCAGTTTCATCGTTCCCATTGTATTTTTCAGTTGCCGGTTCGACCGCCCTCCCTACCTGAGCTGGAAACAATACGCTGTTACCATCTGCGTCATTTCCATACTCTGGGTCTCCAACAGGTATATCCTTATCTGGTGCCGGAAACGGTTTCCCCTGTTCCGCGACGTACGCAAGCGGTTGTTCATCCAATCTACGGCCATGCTGGGCTTTACCATTGCAGGAGATAATTTCCTGCATATGATCATTGTAAAATTCATTTTTGCCAACGATACCCTGGCGTTTAATTTCCAGGCCGAGGAACTCATCAACCGTACCGCGGCCGATGTGTTCTGCGTGATCACAATAATGTGCATCTACGAGAGCATTTACTTCATGCACGCCCTGAAGGATTCGGTCGAGGAAAAGGAAATGCTGAAACGGGCCAGTCTGCACGCAGAGCTGGACGCCCTGCGCTCCCAGGTGAACCCGCATTTTCTCTTCAACAACCTCAATACCCTGAGTTCATTGATACCCGAGAATCCCAAACATGCCGTTGATTTTGTGCAGCAGTTATCGAAAGTATACCGTCATGTGCTGGAAGTGAAAGACGAGGAAAGCATCGATCTCAAAGACGAACTGGAGGTGCTGAATGCCTACAGCTTCCTGCTCAAGACACGTTTCGGCAACAACCTCGATGTACGGATCAACATCCCGGAAGAAAAAATGCGGCAACGGATCGTACCGCTTTCCCTGCAGATCCTGATGGAGAACGCCATCAAACATAACGTGGTGTCATCCGACAAGCCGCTGCGCATTGATGTATATACCGAGAACGGAAGCCTGGTACTGAAGAACAACCTGCAGGTAAAACGACAGATCAGCGAATCGACCGGGATCGGCCTGAACAACATCCGCAATCGCTACCGGTTGCTCAGCGACAAAGAAGTAAAGGTAACCGATAACGAAAACAGTTTTACCGTATCCATACCCCTTATCGAATCCTAGCATGCAGGTACTGATCATTGAAGACGAATTACCGGCCGCCAACCGCCTGGTCAAAATGCTGGAAGGCATCGATTCCTCCATCCAGGTCGTAAACCGCATCGACAGCGTGGAAGCATCCGTGAAATTTCTGCAAACCGACCCTGCCGTTGATCTTATCTTCATGGATATACAGCTGGCGGATGGGTTGAGTTTCGACATTCTCAGCCAGGTGAACATCCAAACCCCCGTTATCTTCACCACCGCCTTTGATCAATACACCCTGAAAGCCTTCAAAGTAAACAGCATCGATTACCTGCTGAAACCCATCGATGAAAAGGAATTGCGGCAGGCGGTTGACAAATACAACCGTATTTACCGGCAGCCGGAGAGCGACTACCCCGATAAACTGCTTCAACTGGTGAAAGAGATGAACCTGCGCCAGTACAAGGAACGCTTACTCATCAAACGGGGACAACAATTGAGTTACCTGAAAACGAATTCGATCGCCTATTGCTTCGCCGACGGCAAACTTTGTTATGCCGTTGATTTCAGCGGCAACAGGCACATGATCGAAAATAATTTATCGGTGCTGGAGGAACAATTACAGCCTTCCCGGTTTTTCCGGATCAACCGGCACCTGCTGGTGAATATTGAATCGGTTAAGAAGGTACATACCTGGCTGGGGGGCCGGCTTAAACTGGAGATTGATCCGGGTACATCCGTCGAAACGATCGTCAGCCGGGAACGGGTCAATGCGTTTAAAGAGTGGCTGGGTCAGTGAGATCAGTTATTGGCTTTTTCTTCAATCCACTTGTTACGCCCCCATCCCGGAATCACATGTTTCTCGCTGTGGTATGAAGAACGTACCAGCGGTCCGCTTTCCACATAATCGAATCCCAACTCATACCCGATCTCCTTGTATTCCGCGAATTCGTCGGGATGAACGAAACGAACAACCGGCAGGTGTTTCCTGGTTGGCTGCAGGTATTGGCCGATGGTAATCACATCTACCTGGCTATCCTTAAGGTCTTTGAGGGTCTGTATCACTTCTTCGCGTGTTTCACCAAGGCCCAGCATGATGCCGCTCTTGGTGCGCATGCCTCCTTCTTTCAGTGTACGCAATACGTCCATACTGCGTCCATACCTCGCCTGGATACGCACCTGGCGGGTGAGGCGTTCGGTGGTTTCAATATTATGGCTTACCACTTCCGGCGCCGCGTCGATCACCCGCTGTATGTTTTCCTTCTCGCCTTTGAAATCGGGCACCAGGGTTTCGAGTGTTGTATCCGGATTCAGGGCTTTTACGGCCTTGATGGTATTGTACCAGATGATGGAGCCGCCGTCTTTCAGTTCATCACGATCCACCGAAGTGATCACGGCATGCTTCACTTTCATCAGGTGGATGGCTTCGGCCACCCGTTGCGGTTCATCCCAGTCCACTGCCAGCGGCCGGCCTGTGGCTACATTGCAAAACCCGCAACTGCGGGTGCAGATATTACCAAGGATCATAAAGGTGGCTGTGCCTTCGCCCCAGCATTCACCCATATTGGGGCAATTACCGCTTTCGCAGATCGTATGAAGTTTATGCGTATCTACCAGGTTACGTACGTGGCGGTATTCTTCGCCAATGGGTAATTTAACCCGGAGCCAGTTCGGCTTTTGTGGTTTCTGTTCTACTACACCGTCAATTACAGGCAACTCGGTCATCAGGGAAGTTCTATTGAAGTTAGCTATTTTCTTTTCCCGAATTCTACGGCTACGTAGGCTCCGAAGAAAAATTGTCTTTGTTTGTTGTATACCATCTGGGGGATCTTCTTGGTATAATATTCGGCCGTTACGCCCACCTCGAGCGCCGATACCAGGTCGTTGAACCGGCCATAATCGAACCGCAGGGCCGGCTTCACGTACAAACCCGGCGTTACTTTCAGGTGGTTCCATCCTTTGCCCAGGTTGGGGCCGCCGTAATACGGACCATTGATGAAGAGGGTGCTGTCTTCCGATTCATAGCGTACATAGGTTCTTTCCCCGTTCTTATCCACTTCCACTTCGTAGGGACGTAGCAACCCGATACACAAACCACCCCCGATATTCCCGGTAATGCTTACGCCGTTCTTATTGCTTTTATTGCCCAGCAGGAACTGGAGTTGGGCGCCCAGTTTCACCGGGTAGAAATAATTGATCTTACCATAAATAAGCGGGGCGGTAGAGGCAAGGGGGTTGCTTTGCTTTTCTTCTTTCTGATGCTTGCGTTCGCTGATCTCCAGTTGAAAAAGCGTGGCCCTGCGTACTGATTTGGCGTATCCCTTCTCGAAGAAAATACCATATCCGTCTGAAATCAGTTTGATCCCGAAAAGAAAATGTTTCCGGTAGGCGATCACACCCTCCTCCTCCATCCGGATCATGGCATTGATCTTTGCCCTTTTTTCTTCCTTGCGGCTCTTGCGGGGATTCTTATTGGTTTGCTGGGCAAAACCTGCCACTGCTAAACCAATAAAGGCGGTGAGGATCAGTAATCGTCTCATGTGGGTTTTTTACACGCGTAAATTTAGGCAAAAATAGGGTGTCGGCCGTAAAGATGATACATTTGCGTGCAGAAGCGCTGCACCGGCGCTTACGATGCCCGATAAAAATCAAATTTTAACAAATGACAGCTTCCGTAGTTTATAAAGGCAATCTTCGTTGCGAATGCACCCACCTGCAAAGCGGCACGGTGATCGAAACCGACGCCCCTACCGATAACCGGGGCAAGGGTGAACGGTTCAGTCCTACCGATACGGTTTGCGTGGCCCTAGCCACCTGCATCATCACCACCATGGGCATCAAGGCCCAGGATATGAATATCGAGCTGGCCAATACCCGTATATCAGTCACCAAACACATGCTTAGCGATCCCCGCCGCATCGGCCGGATCGATGTGGTATTGGAATTCCCTGCCGGATTACAGCTTGATGAAAAAGACCGGTTGATCCTGGAGCGTGTGGGCGATAATTGCCCGGTGATCAAAAGCCTTCACCCCGATCTGCAGGCCAACGTGCAGTACATCTGGAGTTAACGGGCTACTGAGCGTAGCAGACCGGCGCCCACCACGCAATCGAGGCAACGCCTGGCATCACAATACACATGCTTCAACTGAATAAATGCCTGGGAGTCGAAGGCGGAACCAGCCGGAAATCCGAGCCTGGAAAATCCCTCCGTAATATTATTGGATTCGGCTCTTATCGAACCCAGCCAGCGTAAAGCTTTGTCTTTATAAGCTTCCATGCGATGATAATGCCCCAGGGCAAAGAGCATGGGAACAACGGTATTGATGAGTATGCTATCCGCCATCTGGCGGCCCAGCTTCTTTTTCCGGTAAGCGGATGTTTCCCCGAACAGGTAGTGATAATGCCAATAATCATTGGCTGTAACATCCAGCATCCGGTACAGGTCTTTGATCTCCTCGCTCTCGCGGATCACCGAGAAAAAATGCCTGCTCTGCTGAATGAACACAGCGAGTTGCGCCAGGCGGACTGTTGGAAAGGCCGAGGGGCGCATGCGCAGCAACGCGGGGCGGCCATTGATTTTTTTCAACCGGTATTTCCGATTGAGGAAGCGATATTCTTTTTGCAGCAGCCTCGGATATTGTTCGGTAAATTCCTCCTCCAGCAAACCGGCCTGCCCGAAAAGCAATGCTTCCAGCTGCTGTAGCTGGTTCTTGTGCCGGGCAAGTATCATAATGGGCACCGATCGTGCGATCTCTTCAAACACAGCGCCGTTGACCGGTGAACCGAAATTGCGGGCCAGCGACCACCAGAGGATCTCTTCCCAGGAACAGCCTGCCGATTCCAGCTGCTGCAGGATTGTTTCGGTGCGTACCAGCAGGCGTTCCACCAGCAGTTTTTCTTTCCAGGACAGCCAGGCGATATCCGTTACTTCCTGTATCCGTTGGCCGCAGGGAATAAAAGCGGAGGCATTTACCAGTTCCTCGTATTTATGCAAAAGAAGTTTGGAAACCTTATCCTGTAATTCGAGCGTGGGAAACGGGAGGCCGATGTTCTTATCGTGGTTCCAAACCACATGCAGGATCACGTTGCGGTAATTCCGATCGGAAGAATGGCCGTGTATATTCCAGTCGGAGCTGTTGATGTGCAACTCTACTGTTCCCGCCCAGGTAGTACCTGCCACCTGTATTTTTGCATTGGAGAAATCGGGCCCCTGGTTCGTGTTGTACTGGCCCGGCTGGATGACCTGCAGCGATTCGCCTTCGGTGGTCAACAGTTCTCTTGCATTAAAGTACTGGAATTGCCAGATGAATTGAAGCAGGCGTTCGGTCATCAACGTTTAACATTGGGTGTCTGATGCTAAAGTTATTTGACCCGGCAGCTGTTCGCCTGAGGATTATAACCAGGATAGATGTTTTTTCCAACCTTAAACGTTAAACAGTAAACCTTAAACCTTGTAAGGCCTGCACCACCCTGCTCACCGGTAGTCCCATGACATTGTAAAAATCGCCGTTGATGCGCTTGATGCCTACCACGCCGATCCACTCCTGTATCGCGTAAGCGCCCGCTTTGTCGTAGGGCTTGTACTGATCAACATAAAATTCAAGTTGCGCCGTTGTCAATGGATGAAATTCCACTTCGGTTGTTTCGGCAAAATGCAACTCCTCATTATGGTTGAGGATGCAAACGCCCGTTATCACCTGGTGCACCCGGCCCGAAAGCTTCGATAAAATGGATACGGCATCATCCCGGTCCCGCGGCTTACCGATGACCTCGTTGTTCAGTACCACGATGGTATCGGCGGAAAGTATCGGCATCTCCTTCCCTGCTGATTCCGCTACCGCGAGGGCTTTGTTACGGGCAATGTGAACCGCGATCGCTTCGAGCGAAAGCCCGGCCGGATAGCTTTCGTCGGTCTCCTTTACCCGTATTTCAAACGGCACTTCTGCCCATTCCAGCAATTGTTTACGGCGGGGCGATTGGGAAGCTAAAATGATTTTCTGCATGGGGTTATGAGTAAATCCTGAAAATGAGCATGGATAAGATACCGGCCAGCATGACAGCTTTGATAGCCTGGCTGAGGCGGTGGTAATCGCGGGCCGATTGGGCCGACCGCAATTTGAAAATGATCCATACCAGGGGAACAATGATCAGCAGGATCGAATAGGCGGCGCTGATCCACCAGCCAAACTGCAATACGTACACCTGCACCACGCAGATGATACTGATGAGCACCACCAGCCAAACGGCAACGAACATCTTGCTGGCGGGAATACCCCAAACGATGGGCATGGTTCTGCAGCCATAACGGGCATCGCCTTCCATATCTTCCATATCTTTCACCACTTCCCGGATCAGGGAGATGATAAAGGCAAAACCGGCGTACAGGATCGCAATGCGGATGAACCGGTGTACATACACTTCATAGAAAGCGGGGTCGCACCCGGCACAGAACATGGTTCGGTAATAACAAAGGAAGGCTACGATGATCACCCAGGCAGTCAGGGCCGAGATCAGGATATTGCCGATGAGCAGTTTCTTTTTGAGACTGATCGAATAACCGAACAGCAGCATCACACAGATGAAGTTGGAAATGCCCAGCCAGAATGTGCGGGTGGTAAGGTCGATGTATACGCTGATCAGTATGCCAGCCAGTGAAAGAACGATGTGCTGCACGATGGCCCAGCGGCGTTTGATCGTCCGGTCGATCTCGTTTTTTTTGGGCTTATTCACCCGGTCGATGTTCAGGTCGAAATAATCGTTGATGATATATCCGGCCGCGGCGATCAATACCGAGGCAAGCATGAGCAGCAGGAAATGCTGTTTGCCGAAGTCAAACGAAACGCCTTTAGCATACAGGGGCTGAACCAGCGAAAAATAGAAGAGTAACTGGGTAATGGCAATGAACGCCAGGTTTTGCCAGCGCACCAGTCGGAAAAAGGCGAGTAGTAATTTCATGAAATGTTTCGGCAGCGAAAATACGGATTGCTGTTTGAACCCGATCCTACTTCGCCGCAACGCCGGTATCAAGGTCCCAATGGCCGTTCAGCTTCAATACCTTTTCGATCACATCGCGGGCGCAGCCCTTACCTCCTTCCAGCGGTGAAATGTAATGGCTTATCTGTTTGATCTCCGGCGCCGCGTCGGCCGGGCAGCAAGGCAGGCCGGTCAGCTGCATCGATATGTAATCGGGGATGTCGTCGCCCATGAACAATACTTCATCCCAGCTGAGCTGGTGCGTAGCCACGTATTCGATCAGCTTCTCTTTTTTATTTTCTATCTTAAGAAAGCAATCCGTAATACCCAGTTTATGCAACCGCAGTTCCACCGCTTCCGATGTACCCCCGGATAGAATCACAACCCGGTATCCCTTTTTAACTGCCAGCTGCAGGGCATACCCGTCCCGGATATTCATCCGGCGTGCCATCTGGCCATCGTTCAATACCAGCAGGGTCCCGTCGGTGAGCACCCCGTCTACGTCGAACACAAAGGTCCGGATGGTTTTGAATTTTTCGAGGACAGACATGTTTGATTTGATGATTTGAAAATTTGGTTATTTGACAATGCAGGAAAACTTTACAGTGTTACATCTTCAAATTTTCAAATTGGCACATTTTCAAATTATTTCTGGTTATCCCTCCACTCATACACCCAGGAGCTCTGGATCATCTCCAGGTGGCCTTCATTGCTTTCTTCGGGTTTGCCCGCAAAGTTAGGTATCTCCATCACCCATTTGTGCAGGTCGGTAAACCGGATCCGGTAGATCTGGCTTTCGCCGAAGGCGGCGCCGAAACGCTCGTAAAGTTTCATGGCGATGTCTTCGTAATCGTTCCAATGAATGGGGGGTTCGAATGTCATATGTGCTGATTTGCTGATTGTTTGATGTGCTGATTCGTGGTTACAATAAATTGGATGAAACTGGTTTTTTGCTGGTTATTCAATCAGGTAATCAGCAAATCAACGAATCATCACATCTTCAAGTTAGGTTTATTCTCCTAAAAATTGTGTCTGGTCGGGCAGGGTTACGGAAATCTCGCCGCTTCCTTCCTGCAGCACGCACTGGCAACCCAACCTTGAATTGAGCCGGGGGCTCACCGCCCGGTCGATGAAGTCCTCTTCCCGGTCGCTCAGTTCTTCGAGGAATTCATCCCCTTTGTCTACGTATAAATGACAGGTGCTGCAGGCGCAGACGCCGCCGCAATTGTGGTGCAATTCGATGTCGTTCTTGAGGGCCACTTCCAGGATGGATTGGTCGGGTTCAATACCGGTAAGGGTAACAGGCTCCACTCCTTTCTGCTCAAACTTGAAGGTAATCGTGTACATAGTCCGCAAATTTCGGGGTGCAAACCTACTTCAATATTACTAATTCAGGAAAATATACGGGAGACAGGCACTTGCCGGCTCATTTCCGGCTGTTTGCAAAGTAAAAAAGGTTTACTATTTTACCTCCCTAACACGATTGAATCAATGACGAATCCGAACCGGTCGCTGGCATACGTACCCATAGCGCTGACTATAACCATACTCTCATTTTCATGTAAAAGCAAAAGCGGTAAGGAAGCTGATAAACCTAAGAAGGACACCCTGATCGTACCGGTAAAAAGAACAGAGAAAGAAGCGCAGAAGGAACGTCCGCCCATTATTAATATCGTTGATACGCTGGCGCCCAAACGGATCGTGATCTACAGTAAAGACAGCGCCAGAACCTACGAGCGTATCGGCATGAAGCTGGCGAAGAATTACGGCTCCAAACTGGCCGAAACGCTGAAAAAGAACAACCTCAAACTCGCCGGACAGCCTATTGCCTGGTATAAAACCACAAAAGCCCCTTTCTTTTTCGAAGCCGGGTTACCGGTGAACAAAGCGCCTTCCAAACTCAGCAAGGGTGTACAGGTGCGGGATCTGCCGGGCGGCATGGTGGTGGTGGCGCATTTCTACGGACCGTACAACCTCATGCCGCAGGGCTATGAGGCGATCCGGGAATGGATCAAGGTCAATAAGAAAACGCTGGCCGGATCGCCGTACGAAATCTACGTGACCGATCCGATCGATAAGGATGGCAAGCCGCTTGATCCGTATAAGGTACAAACCGATATTGTCTTCCCGGTTAAGTAAGATCTTCATTTTTTCATGATGCTGTCCGTCAGTTTCAGGTAGATGTACTTGAGGGCGGGATGGTCGGCCAGTTGCCGCAGGTGTTTATCCAGTGTGAAGATATCGTTGCGTACGGCCGGACCGGTTTGCATGGCCGCCGGCGATTGGTACGCTGTTCGGTTGGCCGTTTCCTGTATCAGGGGCACCAGCAGTTTGAAATCGACCTGTTCGTTCCGGCAGAATTCTTCCGCCAGGGCATAGAGATGATTGGTAAAGTTACTTACCACCACCGCGGCCACATGCAATTTGAGACGCTGTTCATCGGATGCCGTTGAAACATTTCCGGATAAGGTTCGGGCAAAATCTTCCAGGAGGGTAAGCGCTTCATCGCTGTTGGCATCGATGAGCAACGGAATATCTCCGGTGTAAGCCATTTCCCGGCGAAGACTCTGCAAGGGGTACAGTACGCCGTAGTTCGTGGATATTTCTTTCAGTACGTCTTTGGGAACAGAACCCGCCGTATGCAGGATGAGTTTATTGCCGAGGTAGAATGATTTGTTGAGTTCATAGAGCCCGCTGTCGCTTACCGCCACCAGGTAGATGTCGGCATCCCGGTTAACCGTATCGCTGCTGCCCGACCAGGCGCAGCCCAATTCTTCAGCCAGTACCTGTGCATGACCGGGATTACGGCTGATGACCTGCACCAGCTCGTGGCCCTTGCTTTTCATCAGTCGCCCGAATACGGAAGCCACGTTCCCCGAACCAATCAGTACAATCTTCATATACTATCTTTGATCCATCATGAAACTCGTACAAAGGTTAGCGATTGGATACATACGAACCAAATTTAAATGGATGCGGCATTTCTCGAAACGCAAAACCGCTGAAGCCGCCTTTCGCCTTTTTTGTACACCCTATATCCGAACACGCAACAAGAACAAGCTGCACAACGCCGAGCCGCTGAGTTTTCAGTTTGATTCGGGCAGCATCCGGGGTTATCGCTGGAATCATCCGCAAGCCAAAAAAGCCCTGCTCCTGCACGGCTTCAATTCGGCCGCCCATAAATTCGCCGAATACGCCCTGGCGCTTTCCGCGAAAGGATATGAAGTACTGGCTTTCGACGCTCCTGCCCATGGCAACAGCGGCGGCAAAATGGTAAATGCGCTCGTGTACAGCAGCATGATCAAAAAAGTGAACGAACTGTATGGGCCGGTGGATAGCTATATCGCCCACTCCTTTGGTGGACTTGCCATCACCCTGGCGCTCGAAGAGTTGCCGCACGATGCCGGTACCCGTGTGGTGCTGATCGCCCCCGCAACCGAAACCACTTCGGCCATCGACAGCGCCTTCAAATTGCTCGGCCTGGATGACCAGGACGTGCGCCGGGAATTTGAACATATAATATATACACGCAGCGGCCGGCAGACGGAATGGTTTTCCGTTCGCCGGGCAGTGCGCCAGCTCCGTGCCCGCATCCTCTGGGTACACGATGAAGACGATGATGTAACCCCCTGGGAGGATGCCGAACGCGTGAAAAACGACAATCACCCGCATATCGAATTCGTGGTGACAAAGGGACTCGGGCACCAGAAAATTTACCGCGACGACACAATAAAATCCAAAGTGACCGGGTTCTTGTAGATCCGGAAAAAGAACCGGAAACCAGTCAAAATAATTTGATTTTTCATTTTTGCCCTAATATTGCAGAAAACCTGCCGCTGGATTTTTGCAGAGCTGTCAGTAAGCGACAACGGCAACCGAAGCTGATCCGTAACTACTGGAAACCGCTACCGGCGCAGGATACAAATAAAATACCGCTAGCAGAAATATGGCTAAAAACCTGTTAATCGTGGAGTCGCCGGCAAAAGCCAAAACGATCGAATCCATCCTGGGAAAAGACTTTACCGTGAAAAGTTGCTTCGGTCACATCCGCGACCTGGAGAAGAACGACATGGGCATCGACCTCAGCAATAATTTCAAACCCACCTACATCGTACCCGCGGATAAACAACGCGTGGTGAACGAATTGAAATCACTCGCCAAAAAAAGTGAAACGGTATGGCTGGCATCGGATGAGGACCGTGAAGGAGAAAGCATCAGCTGGCACCTGGCCGAAGTGCTTGGGCTGGATCCCAAGACCACCAAGCGCATCGTATTCCACGAGATCACCAAACCCGCCATTCAGAACGCGGTACAGAATCCCCGTACCATCGACATGAACCTGGTGAATGCCCAGCAGGCCCGCCGGATACTCGACCGCATCGTGGGCTTTGAACTCAGCCCCGTTCTCTGGCGTAAAGTGGGCGCTACCGGCGGATTGAGCGCCGGCCGTGTACAGAGCGTAGCGGTTAAACTGATCGTTGAAAAGGAACGGGAGATCAACCAGTTCTCGGCAGTGAGCAGTTTCAAACTGGAAGCCACCTTGTCGGCAACCGACCTGAATAAACGGGCCGTCGCGTTCAGGGCCGAAGGAAATAAATTCGATAAGGAAGAAGACGCCGCCAAATTCCTCGAGAGTTGCATCGGCGCACAATATACCGTTAAAGACATCCAGGTTCGCCCGGGTAAACGCACACCCGCGGCGCCTTTCACCACATCGACCCTGCAACAGGAAGCCAGTCGTAAACTGGGGTATGGCGTGAGCAAAACCATGCTGCTGGCGCAACGCCTGTACGAAAGCGGTAAGATCACCTACATGCGTACCGACAGCGTGAACCTGAGCGGCACGGCCATGGAAGCGATCACCGCGGAGATCCGTGGTAACTACGGCGATAAATACGTACAGGTACGCAAGTACAAGAATAAGAATGAAAGCGCCCAGGAAGCGCACGAGGCCATTCGCCCCACGTACATGGAGAATAAATCCGTCGGCGATCCGGAACTGAACCGGTTGTACGAATTGATCTGGAAGCGCACCATCGCTTCGCAGATGGCCGACGCTGAACTGGAAAAGACGACAGCCAAGATCAACATCAGCACAAACAACGAAGAACTCACCGCCACCGGTGAAGTACTCAAATTCGACGGCTTCCTCAAAGTATACCTCGAAGGAACCGATGATGAGGATAATGAGGGAAGCGATGAAAGCCGCCTGCCCGACCTGAGGGTCGGACAACCGCTGGAATTCATCAGCATGACCGCCACCGAACGCTTCACCAAGCACCCGGCACGTTATACCGAAGCTTCACTGGTGAAAAAACTGGAAGAACTCGGCATCGGGCGTCCGAGCACCTACGCCCCTACCATCTCTACCATCATCAAAAGAAACTATGTAGAGAAGAAAGACAAAGAAGCGGTGAAAAGGGAGTTTCGCATTTTACGGTTGAAGAACGACCAGGTGAGCAAGGTGGTTGACACAGAGAATACCGGCGCCGAGAAATCCAAACTCTTCCCCACCGACCTGGGTATTGTGGTAACCGATTTCCTGAACCAGTACTTCGAACAGGTAATGGATTACTCCTTTACCGCCGAGATTGAAAAAGAATTCGACGAGATAGCCGATGGCAACATGAAGTGGAACCAGATGGTGGGTAATTTCTACGCGCCTTTCCACGACGGCGTTGAGCACACACTGGAGAACGCGGTAAGAGCTGTAGGCGAACGGCAGCTGGGCAGCGATCCGGAAAGCGGCAAGCCTGTTACAGCCCGCATGGGACGTTATGGTCCGATGGTGCAGATTGGTACGGCCGACGATGCGGAAAAACCCCGCTTCGCCAAACTCAAACCGTCGCAAAGCATTGAAACGATCAGCCTTGAAGAAGCGCTGGAGCTTTTCAAACTCGGCGCACCGCTGGGCGAATACGAAGGCCAGGAGGTTTCTGTAAACGTAGGCAGGTACGGGCCTTATGTAAAATGGGGCGAGCAGTACATTTCCATCCCCCGCGGCGAGGAACCCGGCAGCGTTGATCTCGAGCGTGCCGTGGAGATCATCGAAGCCAAGAAGATCGAAGACGCACCGATCGGTTTCTACGACCAAAAACCGATCACCAAGGGCAAGGGACGGTTTGGTCCCTTCATCAAATGGAACGATATGTTCATCAATGTGCCAAGAGCCTATGATTTTGATAACCTGACGCAAAAAGACTGCGATGAACTGATCGCCAAAAAAATAGAGAAAGAAGCGAATCGCTATATCCGGCAATGGCCCGAAGAAAAAATTTCGATCGAGAATGCCCGGTGGGGTCCGATCATTAAGTTCGGCAAGAACACCTATAAAACAGGACTGAATGCGAACGGAGCCAAATACAGCGCCGATGAACTGGCCGCACTGAGCATCGATGACGTAAAGAAGATCATCATCGACCAGGATCCGAAGGCTTTTGAGAAGAAAGCCAAAAAGACCGGCGCCAAAAAAACAGCCGTGAAGAAAGCGGCCAAGGCGGCGCCCAAGAAAACGGCGGTAAAGAAGAAATGATTTTTTGAAAAGATTCTATCCAATGATCCCCTGTTCACGATACACGAACAGGGGATCATTTTTTTGTATCACAGGATAATTTACCAAGACTGTTCTGCAGGAACAAAATACCAAACACCGGTTTTGATCGTTCTATCGTGGCAGATTGATCACACCTGTGGAAAAGTAAAATTTCATCATTCGCAAGCCTTTTGCGACTTTGGATTTAAAACCGGCACCACTTGAAAGAAAACAAAGAGATAATCGCCCTGCTCCACCTGATCGATGATCCGGATGAGGACGTATACAGCACGGTCAGCGATAAGATCATATCCTTCGGCAAAGACATCATCCCCAACCTCGAACACCTGTGGGAAAACACCAGCAGCGAGGAAGTGCAGGAACGCATCGAGTTGCTCATTCACCGGCTGCACTTCCGCGATCTCACCGAAGATTTCAGCAACTGGGCCACGGGGGAAAACGACCTGATGCAGGGCGCCCTGCTGGTTGCACGGTACCATTATCCCGATATGGATAATACGCTTGTATTGCAGGAGATCGAAAAACTGCGCCGCAATACCTGGCTCGAGCTCAACAACTACCTCACACCCATCGAGCAGGCCAATATTGTAACCGGTATCTTCTACAACTATTTCAAGCAAAAAGGAGTAGAATTCTCGTACAACAATCCCGATGAATACCTGGTGAACAAAGCGCTCGACAGCAAGAAAGGCAATGCCCTCAGCAACGGCATCATTTACCTGACGCTTTGCGAATTGCTCGACATTCCCGTTCGGGCCATCAACATACCCCGGCAATTCATCCTCGCCTATTTTGATCCGCAATACGACCTGCTCAACCCCGTTGGCCATGCGTCGGAGAAGATCAATTTTTTCATCGACCCGCTGAACGGGCAGATGTACAGTCATAAAGATGTAGAAGCCTATTTCAAACGCATATCGGTGCCCCCGGTGCCTTCGTATTTCCGGCCAAAGAGCAACAAGCGCATCATCCAGTTCCTGCTGGAAGAACTCGCTAAATGCTTCGACAACGACCGTAACCGCTACAAAATGGATGAACTGCTTTCACTGGCAAACCTGCTCGACGAATGATCTACCATGTACTACCCCGGGCCGATTGGGAAAAAGCCCTGCAGGAAGGCGTTTACAAAGCCGCCTCCCTATCTTCCGAAGGTTTTATCCATGCCAGCAAGGCGCACCAGGTAAAGGGTGTGCTGGAGCGCTATTTCGCCGGGCAAACGAACCTTGTGCTGTTACACATCGACGAACATAAACTCACTGCTCCATTTACCTATGAACTGTCGCCTTCCGTGAATGAGGAGTTTCCGCATATCTACGGACCGATGAATTTAGACGCCATCCTTAACGTTGAAGACCTATGATCAGCTGGAGTGATTTTGAGAAGATCGATATCCGCCTGGGTACCATCCGGGAAGTACATGATTTTCCCAACGCACGCAAACCCGCCTTTCAATTAACCATCGATTTCGGAGAACTGGGACTCAAGCGTTCCTCCGCCCAGATAACCGCATTATACAGCAAAGAGGAGCTCATCGGCAGGCAGGTCATCGCGGTGGTGAACTTCCCGGTGAAACAGATCGCCAATTTCTTCAGCGAGTGCCTGGTACTGGGCGTTTATACCGAAAACAATGAAGTGGTTCTTTTACACCCATCGATGCCGGTGAAGAACGGAAGCCGGATCGGGTGAGTCAAATCATGGTTCATAGGTATTAATTGTTGTACCTTACTCCACTGAACGATCAACTGGCAACCAGCAACCCGGCTACTTATGAATGTGGAGATCGTATACTACAAATCCCCCATCGGCGCATTGGAGATACGAAGCGCCGGCAGCGCCATTTCCGATGTACTCTTCGTAAACTCCTGGAAAGGCGCCAAGGTGAATGAAGCGGAACTGAATTTCGTGAAACCGAAATCAGCCATCATACGATCCTGCATCAAACAGCTGGATGAATACTTCGCGGGCAAACGCACCGAATTCCATCTTCACATTGCCCAGGTAGGAACCGAATTCCAGCAACAGGTATGGAAAGAGCTCTGCCTGATTCCCTATGGCCGTACCATCAGTTACCTGGAACTCAGCAAACGGATCGGTAATGTAAAAGCCATCCGGGCAGTGGGCACCGCCAACGGCAATAACAGCGTATCGATCATCGTACCCTGCCACCGGGTCATCGGGAGCAATGGCGAACTCGTAGGTTATGGGGGCGATTTGTGGCGGAAGAAATGGTTACTGGACCTTGAGAATAAAATAGCCAACGGTGTGCAAACGCTTTTCTGAGATCACCGGAGATCCGCGCTGCCGAAAGAAAGCGGTAACAGCATTCCCGCATTTTCGATCACGTATATCTTTCCCTGCATGCCGCTTAACAGCAGGCGTATGGGATGTTTGGTTCGTTCCTGGTACTCGGCCAGGCTTTGCCGGCAGATACCGCAGGGCGATATGGGATGATCGCTCTCTCCGTTCATATTGTGATAACTGATGGCCATCGTTTCAATAGCCATATTCGGAAAGAGGGTGGCCGCGGAAGAGAGCAATACCCGCTCGGCGCAGAGCCCTGCAGGATATGATGCATTTTCCTGGTTGGTACCGGCTACGGTTTGCCCGTTCGCCAACCGGGCTACAGCCCCCACGTTAAACCGCGAATACGGAGCATAGGCGGCAGCGGTCACCTTCCTGGCTTCAGCAAGCAATGCCGCATCTCCCGGATCAAGGGCTTCGATCGAATCGTATACCGCGTAGTTGAAATGGTATTCTTCTTTGTTCATGGCATTCATGATATTTCGCAATCAGATAAAAAATCCTCTCCGCATTGCTGCAGAGAGGACCCATCTATGATTTAAAAATAGTCAAAATATCCAGACTATTCAATTTATTTGACCGTCGGCCTTACCGGATCCAGCGGAAGAGCCGTTTCCAGCGAGGCCCTTTTTCCCAACTGAACCAGATGAGCGAAGCCTTGCCCACCACATGATCTTCGGGTACAAAACCCCAGTAACGGCTGTCGAGTGAATTATGCCGGTTGTCGCCCATCATCCAGTAGTAGTCCATCCTGAATGTGTAACTGCTGGCTTCGCTTCCATTGATATAGTACTTACCGTTGCGTTCTTCCAGTTTATTGCCTTCGTACACTTCGATGCAGCGGCGGTAACGGATCAGGTTATCGGCATTCAGCGGAATGCTTGCGCCTTTTTTGGGTATCCACAACGGACCGAAGTTATCGGCTGTCCATGACTTACCGGTTGTATCAGCGTAATAGGGAAAGAGATCATCCTGGTGCGGCATGAAAAAGTCGGTTAACACATATCCTTTGGGTAAATTGAGTTTTGCTTTTTCCTCGGTAGTGATATTAACCTGGTAGAGATTATTCTGTAATTGGTAAAGATCGCCCTGGTCTTCGCGGATATTGATACCGAATTCCTGGAAACGTTCTTTATCGAGGAACTGGCCTTCCGGCGCCTGCAGCAGGTAATAGCGCTGCGATTGCGGGAACGCTTCTCCCGGCTTTCCATTCACGTAGAGTTTGCCTTTGATGATCTGGATCGTATCGCCGGCGATGCCCACACAACGCTTAATGAAATTTTCCCGCTTATCCACCGGGCGGGTGATGATCAGGTCGCCATAATCCTGCCATACACGGTCCCTGCCTTCCTTGCGCACCGCTTCATAATAGGTTACCCGGCTGCCAAAATTCACTTCATCGTTGATCAGCGTATCGTTCACGGGGAAATTGAACACCACCGCGTCGTTGCGTTTCACGGGGCTCGCGAACCAGCGGGTATACGGAATATGCACCCATTCCACGTACGACTTGGTATTGAGGAAGGGAATGGTATGATGTACAAATGGCATCGCGATCGGTGTATTCGGAAGGCGGGGGCCATAGGTTGATTTACTTACAAACAGGAAGTCATTTACCAGCAGCGATTTTTCCATCGACGGAGTGGGGATGGTATATGCTTCGAAAACAAAAGTGCGTATCAGGGTGGCGGCCACGATGGCGAATACCGCCGCATCCACCCATTCGCGTACGGCCGATTTCTTATAATGCTTCACTCCTTCCGGACCGATAAAGCGTGTTTTAGGGCTGAATCCAACATAAGCCGGGTAAATACCGGCGCTGAATACCGTTGCCGCATGCTGGTAGAACCGGAATTTATTGAAGCACTTCATGAATTCGATCAGGATCACGAGGGTGAAAAACCATCCCGCGATGGGTATCACCTGGGCGAAAAACCACCACTTGGGTTTTTTCGCTACTTCCAGCATGATCCAGGTATTGTAAAAGGGAATGAAAGCCATCCACCCGGGCTTACCCGCCTTGATAAAAAGTTTGTACAAGCCTACCGACGGCAATACAACCAGCAGCAGGGCTATCAGTATCAATACTGTAATCTGAGAAGAATCCATTACACGTAGAATTTTAAGCGGGCCAAAAATACCATAAATACCCGGTTGACAAAGATTTATGTTAATAATTGGAAATGTTTAACAGCCTTGGTTCTGCTGCAGTATCTCATTGATGCAGCGGCTCACATCCGCCGCTTTGTTCATGATCATGAAATGGCCTCCTTGTTTGATGGTAAACGTGGGGCGGATGTATTTTATTGGGAACATCCGGTCGCTGTCGCCATGAATATGAACCGTATCGGGATGCCGCCAGTCGTTCTTCCAGTTGATGGCTTCGTTCACGGCCCAATTCGTATAATCGATGTTTACTTTTTTGCGGTATTCGGAAGCGATCAATCGTTCTTCCGGGGAGATTGCCCCCAGCATCCGGTTCTGGATCGGCTCGGTGAGTTTGGTAGACTTAAGCGGTACGATCCGGTGAAGCCTTAGCCAGGCTACCGCCTTCATCCAGGCCGGTAATTCGCGGGAGGATTTGACACTGGAAATCAGAATGAGTTTTTGTACCGGAATCTGTTTGGCGATCTCGGTACAAACCATACCACCGAACGACAGTCCCATCAGGATCGGATTTTCTTCCCGGATCGCGGCACGCATGCGTGTGGCGTAATGCTGAATGGATTCTTTTTTTTCGGGCAGCAGCCAGGGAATTACCTGGAGGCGGTATCCATCAATATGCAGCTTGGCGAAGGCCCGTTCATCCGCCCCGAGCCCGCTGATGCAATAGATGGTTTTCATACCCGGTTATTTCTTAGGCAACACATAATTCTCCACATCCGCAAGGGAGATGCTTTTACCGGAAAGAATGACAAGCCGTTCCACAACATTCCGCAGTTCCCGGATATTACCGGTCCAGTTATAGGCCTGCAAGGCATCGATGGCCGCTTTGTCTACCTGCTTTTTCGGTTGCCCGTATTCACTGGCGATGATATCGAGGAAATAATCCACCAGCAGCGGTATGTCTTCCCGGCGTTCGTTGAGTGATGGAACATGTATGATGATCACACCCAGGCGATGGTACAGGTCGAGGCGGAAATTCTTTTCCTCTACCTCCTTCAGAAGGTCTTTGTTGGTGGCAGCAACCACCCGCACGTCTACATTGATATCCTTCTCCCCGCCTACCCTTGTTATCTTTCCCTCCTGCAAGGCACGCAGCACTTTTGCCTGTGCGGTCAGGCTCATATCGCCGATCTCATCGAGAAAGAGCGTACCCCCGTTGGCGGTTTCGAATTTGCCGATGCGCTGTTTGACCGCCGAGGTGAACGATCCTTTCTCGTGGCCGAACAATTCGCTTTCGATGAGTTCGCCGGGTATGGCTGCGCAATTGACTTCTACAATGGGTCCGCTGTTGCGGTTGCTTTTCTCATGCAGCCACCTGGCCACCAGCTCCTTTCCGACGCCGTTTTCACCGGTGATCAGTACCCGGGCATCCGTGGGGGCAACCTTATCGATGGTGTCTTTGATCATCTGTATCGCCGGACTGGTTCCTACCATTTCCAGCACTTTCCCTACTTTGCGCTTGAGCACCTTAGTTTCGGTAACAAGATTCTGTTTATCGAGCGCATTGCGCAGGGTAATAAGCAGGCGGTTGAGATCGGGTGGTTTACTGATGTAATCGAAAGCACCCTTTTTGACCGCTTCCACGGCAGTGTCGATATTGCCGTGACCGCTGATCATGATCACCGGGATATCGGCATTGACCGCCTTGGCCTTCTCCAAAAATTCGATGCCGTCGAGCTTCGGCATCTTGATATCGCACAGAACGATATCGTAGGCTTTTTCAGAGAATTTTTTCAGTCCCTCCTCCCCATCGCCGGCTTCCTCGATCTTGTATCCTTCGTAACTCAGTATCTCGGAAAGCGTTTTACGGATGGCTTTTTCATCGTCAATGATCAGAATATTCGACATAGGCTTTACGATAATCGGTTATATGGGTTTAATGCGGAGGTCAAAAGTAACTAATCCCTGTTTAAATTCTTTGCACACTGTTTTTTGAAATCTTGTCATTAGCCAGTACATTTGCAGTCCTGAAAATTCGGGACGTAGCCCCGCCGATGGCGGGACACAGGTTCCGGTTCATTTTTCGGGACGTAGCCCCGCTGATGCGGGACACACGTTCCGAGCCATTTTCGGGACGTAGCCCCGCTGATGCGGGACACACGTTCCGAGCCATTTTCGGGACGTAGCGCAGCCCGGTAGCGCACACGTCTGGGGGGCGTGTGGTCGCTGGTTCGAATCCAGTCGTCCCGACAAAAAAGATCTCCGTTTCCGCGGGGATCTTTCTGTTTTAGGTACTTGAAAGAACTGTCCGCTTTCACTTAGTGTTTGATGCCATCGCATTATGTTCCGGGTAGCCCCGCCGTTGGCGGGGTGTGGTCGCTGGTTCTCCCGCCAAGGGGCGGGACAGTCGTCCCGACAAAAAAGATCTCCGTTTCCGCGGGGATTTTTCTTTTTACTGCCTGTTTTTTTCCCGCTTCCCAAATATTTCGAAAGGCTATTTTCATGAATTGAATGCCTCATTTTGTTTACATATTGCAAAGCCTTCGAGACCATAAATACTATATTGGCGAGACACGTGATGTTGAGGCCAGAGTAAGATTTCATAACGCGGGATTACAAAGATCCACACGGGCAAGGGTTCCTTTTATATTAATATTGGTTGAGGAGTATGAGACAAGAATGGAAGCGCTTGTAAGGGAAAAACAAATCAAAGCTTGGAAAGGGGGGAATGCATTTATACGCCTTATTTCGGGAAACTAGCCCGTCGGGGTGGTATACAGTCGCTGGTTCTCCCGCCAAGGGCGGGACAGTCGTCCGGACAAACCAGAAGAAGATCTCCGTTTCCGCGGGGATTTTTCTTTTTAATACCAGTCATGCTACGGGATGGCTGATGGAGAGCATGAATGCAATAGATTTGCAGGAACGCTGCATGTTACAGACCGAACAACTTCAAAAAACGATTCTCGCCATTTACGATCCCGGCGAAGAGGCCATGGCCGCGTTTCTTTCTGTGTGGCAGGAAGGCGCTGCCAAACGGAAAACGATTCTCACGCGGGCGGGCGAAGTAGAAAGAACCCTTTACTTTATTACAGAAGGCATTCAGCGGGTTTATTATTATGATGAGCAGGACCGGGAAGCTACGATCGTATTCACCTACGCTCCCTCCTTTGGCGGGGTGGCCGATAGTTTTCTCACCCAAACCCCCTCCCGCTTCTTTGTTGAAACCCTCACAGCCTGCACCTATCTTAAAACCGGTTTTCAGCAACTGGACGAACTCATGAGGAAATACCACAGCCTCGAACACCTGATCCGGCTCACTACGAATTTTGCTTTCGCCGGTGTACTCGAACGCATGGTGGAGATACAATGCTTTACCGCCGAAGAAAAATTCCGCGCCCTGCTGAAACGCAGTCCGCATATCCTTAACATGATCCCGCACAAGTACATCGCCAATTACCTCGGTATCGACGCCACCAATTTCAGCAAACTGCTGGGCAAAGTGAAAATCTGACGATTCCCCAAAATCTTGGTATTTACCAATAATTGTTTTTTGCGGCCGGTTCATTTTTGTACCCATAAAAACAATTACCATGAAGTATTTATCAACAACCTTATTAAACCATTTGTACGAACAAACCGAAAGCCAGCTGAACAATGCCATCAGCGAATGGCAGCAATTGCCGGCGGAGTTTTTCAGTGCTCAACCCGGCGCCGGCCAATGGGGCGCCGCTCAATGCCTGGAACATCTCAACAGCTATGGCCGTTACTACCTGCCGGCCATTGAAAAGGCGCTTTCGCAGCGGAACGCATCATCCCCATCCCTCCGTTTTGAAAGCGGCTGGCTGGGGAATTATTTTTATAAACTCATGCTGCCCGAGCCGGATGGACGGCCGAAAAAGAAAATGAAATCGCCAAAAGATCACCGGCCGGCGATACAGCTGAACACGGTACAGGTGCTGGGTGAATTCATCAGCCAGCTGGAAAAACTGGAACAACTGATCACCGCTTCGCACGGTCATGACCTGAACCGGGTAAAGGTTCCTGTATCCATCGCACCCTTTATCAAACTGAAACTGGGTGATGTGTTTCTTTTCTATACCGCTCATATCCGCCGGCACCTGCTCCAGGCCGAACGGGCCATGCAGGCAGCAGGGTACCGGCCTTTGAACGCCAATCCTGTTAAAGAAAATACAAGCGCCACTGCATCCTGAACGATTCCCTCAATTCATCCACGGAGTTCTTCATTTCATGCAACCCCCGGTTGGGGGGCTGCGGGCAAAGGATGAGTTTTGTTGCATCAATCAAGATTAAAACGACAGCCATGAAACGTTACAACATCTTCTACCAGGTCCACAAAGGATTGCGGGCCATGCTTTACGAAAACGCCATCCTGCTGCAGCAAACCGATTTCAGCAACGATGCCGAACTGAACATCATCGCCAGCCGCATCAGCGAAGTGGTGAGCCTGTTCGACAAACACGCACACTCCGAGGACGACAATATCCTCACCGCCATTGAATCCTTTGAACCGGCCGTAGCAACGCTTTTCGCCGAAGAGCATGTGCAGGATCATGAACTCAGCAACCGTCTGACAGCCATCATCAACATGCTGCACGCAGCCGTTACCGGCGAAGAGAAGGAGGAACTGGGCAGTGCATTGCGGGTTGCCTATAACGCCTTCGTGGCATTTAACCTGCAGCACATGGCCAAGGAAGAAAACGAGCTGAACCAGTTGCTCTGGAAACATTTCAGCGACGAAGACCTGCACGGCATCACCATGCAGATCATTTCGAAAATCCCGGTCGATCAGTTGGGCGCCTTCAATGTATGGATGATCCGCGGACTCAGCAATAACGAGATCATCCATTGGCTGAAGCAGGTAAAAGACAGCGCCCCCGAACCCGTGTTCGACGGGCTGATGAAAGTTGCCGAAACCGAATTACCGGAAAGCCGTTTCAGCATCATCGCCGAATCAGTGACCGAGGGGGTCCTGATGGCCTGAACCAGTCTCTACAAAGTATAACCATAAAAAAACAAAGCCATGAAAATGAAATCGATCCTTGCGGCCGCACTTATGCTGTGCGGTACCGCCTTCGCCCAATCAGGCGAAAAACAACAAACCAAGAAACTTCAAATGCCGGCCTTCGAAAAACTGACCGTTGATGCACGCATCGACGTGGTACTGATCGACGACGACCAGCCCGGAACCGTGTACCTGGTAGGCGACGAAAAGCTGTTCGGCGACATCTCGTTCAAATCCCAGAAAGACGAACTCAGCATTTCCGGCAAAAACGATGTTAACTACAAATCGAAGCTTACCGTGGAAGTGCACGTAAAAGACCTGAAAAAGGTTTCCCTGCAGCGTGAAGCCATGGTATTCTCCGGGAATACGCTCAAGTCTAAAAAGATCGACGTGGCCATCCGCGAAGGCAGTAAGGCCAGCATCGTTTCCACCGGTAACATCACCATTACATCGGAAGAAGATGCCGAACTCGTTTTCTTACGAAAAACACCGGGTGTTTCTGTTGTAAACAAGTAACATCCGCGAGGTTGGTTTTTAAAAGGGACAGGGGCTTTTTTAAGCTCCTGTTTTTTATTGCTGCCAGCCTCATTAAGTTTCGCCACCTGCTATTTTTTTAGGATATTTGCCCAATCTCCTGAAAAATGAAGCTATTAATCAAGCAAGCGCAGGTTATCGCTCCCTCCTCTCCCCTCAACGGAAAAAAACAGGATATTTTGATCGAAAACGGGAAGATCACCCGCATCGCCGCTTCGGTCACCGGCCAGGCCGACCAGGTGATCAGTGAAGAAGGAATCTGTGTAAGTCCGGGCTGGATGGATATCTTCGCCGATTTTGCCGACCCCGGGCAGGAATACCGGGAGACCATTGAAACCGGGGCACGGGCTGCCGCCGCCGGTGGATTCACCGATGTGATGCTTATCCCCAATACATCCCCGGTTACCGACACCAAGGCCCAGACCGACTACCTGGTACAAAAAGGGAAGCAAACCCCGGTTAACATACACCCCATCGCCGCCATTACCCGGAAAACCGAAGGAAAAGACCTGGCCGAGATGTACGATATGCACCAGGCAGGAGCCATCGCTTTTGGCGACGGTATCAACCCGGTACAAAGCGCCGGGCTGTTAGTCAAAGCACTGCAATACGTAAAAACCACCGACGGTACCGTTATCCAGCTACCCGATGACAGCAGTATCGGCGCCAACGGGCTTATGAACGAAGGCATTGTTTCCACACGGATGGGCCTGCCCGGCAAGCCGATTGTAGCCGAAGAACTGATGGTGGCCCGCGACATCAAACTGGCCCGGTACACCGAAAGCCGTTTGCACTTTACCGGCATCTCTTCTCCCAAAAGCCTGGAATACATCAAGCGGGGCAAGGAAGGCGGTATACAGATCAGCTGCTCCATCACACCCTACCAGGCATTCTTTTGCGATGAAGACCTGGCAGGCTATAATACCCATCTCAAACTGAATCCTCCCCTGCGCAACCGCAACGATATGCTGGCCATCCGCCAGGCATTGCTCGATGGCAGCGTTGACTGCATCGCTTCGCACCACCTGCCCCAGCACTGGGACGGAAAGGCCTGCGAATTCGAATACGCCCGGTATGGAATGATCAGCCTGGAAACGATGTTCGCCGTGGTGACCACGATCGGGCTCGATCCGCAAACCTTTGTGCAGATGCAGGCGGTGAACGCACGCAGGCTGTTCGGTTTGCCGGTACCCGAAATCGCCGAAGGCGCCGACGCATGCCTTACGATCTTTGCTCCCGCGGCAGCCTTTACACCCGACGAGAAAAACATCCGCTCAAAATCAAAGAACAGTCCTTTTACCGGCATGCCGCTGAAGGGAAAAGTGATCGGCATTGTTAACAAAGCGCAGGTACACCTCAACTGATATGCAGAAACTGACTTCCACCCATAAAGGCCTCATAACAGGATCGCTGATGATCCTGGCATCGCTGGTATTTTTCTACGCCGGGTTGCCGGCGCAAAGCCCGGTTCAATTCCTGATCTACATTATTTATACGGCCGGGATCGTGTGGAGTGTGTATACATATCAGCCTGCCGAAGCGAAAGACAATAAATTCGGCTCCTACTTCCTGCAGGGTTTCAAATGCTTTATTGTAGTAACCCTGCTGATGGTATTGTTTACCATCGTCTTCAATAAAATGCACCCCGAGTTCAGTACGCAAATGGCCGAAGCCTATAAAGCCGAACTGAAACAAAAGGGCAATAAAACCCCGGCCGAGATCGAGAAAGCCATTGATGATATGAAAAACTATTATCTTCCCATGCTTATTTCAAGCGCCGTGTTCGGATACCTGATCATGGGAGCTGTGATCTCGCTGGTGGCCTCCTTACTGTTCATGAAAAGAAAATAACCAAGATGGATCTGTCAGTCGTAATACCATTATACAATGAGGATGAATCCCTGCCCGAGCTGGCCGCGTGGATCGAGCGGGTGATGCAGGCGAACGGGTACAGCTATGAAGTGATCATGATCGATGATGGCAGCACCGATAATTCCTGGAGCGTGATCGAAGACCTGCGCAGCCGGAATGCGAACATCAAAGGCATCAAATTCCAGCGCAACTACGGAAAAAGCGCCGCACTCAACGAAGGCTTCAAAGCCGCCGGTGGCGATGTGGTGATCACCATGGACGCCGATATGCAGGACAGTCCGGATGAGATTCCCGAACTCCGCCGCCTGATCGTGGAAGAGGGTTATGATATGGTGAGCGGCTGGAAGAAAAAACGTTACGACAATACCCTCACCAAGAACATACCTTCCAAACTCTTCAACGCGGCGGCCCGCAACATGAGCAAGATCAAACTGCACGACTTCAACTGCGGTTTGAAATCCTATAACCGGAAAGTGATCAAGAGCATCGAGGTATACGGAGAAATGCACCGCTATGTTCCGGTACTGGCCAAATGGGCCGGGTTCCGGAAGATCGGGGAAAAGGTGGTGGAACACCGGGCCCGTAAATACGGCGTTACCAAATTCGGCTGGAGCCGTTTTATCAATGGCTTCCTGGACCTGATGACCATTTTCTTCGTAGGCAAGTTCGGCAAGCGCCCCATGCACTTCTTCGGTCTCTGGGGAACGGTCTGCTTCCTGTTTGGCCTCGGCATATTTCTTTACCTGACCGTATCCAAATTTTTCTTCGATGCCACCGGCCTTACACAGCGCCCGTTGTTCTTCTTTGCCATCCTGGCCATGATCATCGGTTCGCAACTGTTCCTGGCAGGATTCATCGGGGAACTCATCTCCCGCAATTCGCCCGAGCGAAATAATTACTTAATCGAAAAGAAAACCGGACTTAATTAAGCATGGAAACGTCCAACCCCTCCTCCCGGAGGTCGGGGGGCAACAGCATCGTCATCATCGGACCGGCGCACCCGCTCCGCGGTGGCCTGCGCACATTCAACGAAAGGCTGGCCACACAATTTCAGCAGGAAGGACACCCGGTGTCCATCTATTCTTTTTCCCTGCAATACCCCGGCTTTTTGTTTCCGGGAGAATCGCAATACACCGACGAACCGGCTCCTGCAAACATCGACATTCATACAAGGATCAATTCGATCAATCCCTTCAACTGGCTGCTGGTTGGCCGCGAATTGAAGAAAAGAAGACCCGACATCATCGTAGTACGGTACTGGTTGCCCTTGATGGGCCCCTGCCTGGGAACCATCCTGCGCATCGTGAAGCGGAATAAACATACCCGCGTGGTATGCATTGCCGACAATATCATTCCACATGAGAAGCGGACCGGCGACAAAGCCTTTACCCGCTACTTTGTAAAACCGGTGGATGCCTTCATCACCATGAGCGAGAAAGTGATGGCCGATCTGCGGCAGTTTACCAGCAAGCCGGCCCGGTTAGTGGTGCACCCGCTCTATGATAATTTCGGGGAGAAGATCAGCAAGGAAGAAGCAAGAAATAAATTGCGAATTAAGAATGAAGAATCGATCATCCTGTTTTTCGGATTCATACGGAAGTACAAGGGGCTCGACATGCTGTTACAGGCCCTGAAGATCCTGCAAACCCGCAACCCGCAACCCCCAACCCGCAACATTAAATTATTGATCGTCGGCGAGTTTTATGAAGACCGGAAGCCCTACGAGGAACTGATCGGCCAGTTGGGTATACAAGAAGACCTGCTCCTCCACACGGAATTCATCCCCAATAACGATGTGAAGTATTATCTCTGCGCAGCCGACCTCGTGGTACAACCTTACCGCAATGCCACGCAAAGCGGCGTAACACCCCTCGCCTATCATTTTGAGGTTCCGATGATCGTGACCAATGTAGGCGGGTTGCCTTCCCTGGTACCCGACAACGTGGCCGGTCTTGTGGCCGAGCCCGATCCGGAATCCATCGCGGAAAAGATCAGGCTCTATTTCGAAAAAGGAAAAGAGCATTTCTTACCCGGGCTGATCGAAGAAAAGAAAAAATTCAGCTGGGCAAAAATGGTGGAAAGCATCCTCCACGTTTAGCGGCGGGCCGATTGCCAATCTTCAACTCCTGAACCACTGAACTTTTTGCAGTAAATTGCGCCCTTAAACGATTACATGATCTACCGAAGCAAAGCCCCTTTACGCATTGGCCTGGCCGGTGGCGGCACGGATGTAAGTCCGTACAGCGACCTGTTCGGCGGGGCCATTCTCAATACCACGATATCCCTTTCGGCCTATGCCAGCATCGAACCGCTGGATGAAAAACAGATCATACTCCACGCATTCGACCGGAACGAAGAACAACGATTTGAACTCACCGACCAGCTTCCCATCGACGGCACCCTCGACCTGCTGAAAGGAGTATACAACCGCATACAGAAAGATCATCCTGCCCCGTTGCAGGGATTTCGGCTCAGTACATTCGTCGACGCACCGGCCGGTTCAGGCCTCGGTACTTCTTCCACCCTGGTGGTGGCCATACTGGGCGCCTTCCTCGAAATGCGCAAGATCCGCATGGACGAATACAGCGTTGCCCGGTACGCGTACGACATCGAACGGAACGACCTGAAACTGGCGGGCGGTAAACAGGATCAGTATGCCGCTACGTTTGGCGGCGTGAATTTCATGGAATTCTATGCCGGCGACAAAGTGATCGTAAACCCCCTGCGCATCAAACCCGAATACCTGCACGAACTTGAAAACAACCTGGTGCTGTATTTTACCGCTACATCCCGGGAAAGCGCCGCCATCATCAAAGAGCAGGTGAAGAACGTGAACGAGAAGAATGAGAAAAGCATCGAAGCCATGCACCACCTGAAAGACCAGGCCAGGATGATGAAAGAAGCGCTGCTGCAGGGAAAGCTTGATGAGATCGGCGTGATCCTGAACTATGGATTTGAACAGAAAAGAAATATGGCCGCCAACATCAGCAACGACACGATTGAAAATGTGTACATGGCCGCTAAAGCGGCCGGCGCCACGGGTGGAAAGATCAGCGGCGCGGGCGGCGGTGGCTTTATGATCTTCTATTGCCCCGGCAATACCCGTCATGCCGTAATAAAAACATTGAATACTTTTGGCGGTGTTGTACGGGACTATTCTTTCACGGGCCACGGACTCACCACCTGGTCTGTTTAAACAACAACTATGAACCAGATAAAAGATATTGTACAGGCTTCCATCGCCGTAAAGCAGGACGTACTGAAAGACGAAACCCTGCTGAAAACCGTAGCGGACTGTGTTGCTGTGATCATCACCGCCTTTAAGAACGGGAACAAGGTATTGTTCTGCGGCAATGGCGGCAGCGCCGCCGACTCCCAGCACCTGGCGGCTGAATTCAGCGGGCGTTTTTATACCGACCGCGATGCCTTGCCCGCCGAAGCCCTGCATTGCAACAGTTCTTACCTTACGGCCGTAGCCAACGATTACAGCTACGATGTGATCTACTCACGCCTGGTAAAAGGCATCGGCAATAAAGGCGACGTACTGATCGGCTTAAGCACATCCGGCAACAGCAAGAACATCCTCAACGCTTTTGCTGTGGCCAAAGAAAAAGGAATGATCACCATCGGCTTCACCGGCGCCACCGGCGGAAAGATGAAAGACCAATCCGATTACCTCATCAACGTGCCCTCTGCGGATACGCCCCGTATCCAGGAAAGCCATATCATGCTGGGTCACATCATTTGCCAACTGGTAGAAGCCGGTTATTTCGGATGATCCGCGAAGCGATCATACTAGCGGGCGGACTGGGAACCCGGTTGCGTTCCGTGGTTTCGGACCTGCCGAAATGCATGGCGCCTGTTGCCGGAAGGCCCTTTCTTTATTTTGTTATCGAGCAGCTGAAGCGAAACGGCGTCGATCGCTTTATTTTCTCGCTCGGTTACAAACACGAAGCGATCGAAGCATGGCTGCAGGAACAATACCCTTCACTGCACATCAGCAGTGTGGTAGAAGACGAACCCCTGGGAACAGGAGGCGCCATCAAACTGGCCTGCAGTAAGGCATCCGGCGAGCATGTGCTGATCCTGAACGGAGACACTTTTTTCAATATCGACCTGGACAGGCTTTCCCGTTTTCACCAGGATAATAAGGCCGATTGCACCCTTTCGCTGAAACCTATGATACAGTTCGACCGCTATGGCGTGGTTGAACTGCAGGCCGATCACCGGATCATCGCCTTCAAGGAAAAGCAGTATTACGAAGCTGGTTTCATCAACGGCGGCATCTATGCATTGCATGCGAAACGATTTCTGCAGGAAAACCTTCCGGTCAAATTTTCATTCGAAAAGGAATACCTGGAGGCGTATTTCCCACAGAGAAATATGTTCGGGCTTATCCAGGATGAATATTTCATCGACATCGGCATACCCGAAGATTATGAGCGGGCGCAACATGAATTAAGGATTACGAATTAAGAATTGTGACGAAAAACGTTTTGATCGATCTGCATACCATAGACAATTCATGGACACTCTTCCTCGACCGCGATGGGGTGATCAACCATGAAAAGCACAAGGATTATATCCATACCTGGGATGAGTTTGTCTTTTACCCGGGTGTGGAAGACGCCATGGCTGTATTCGCCCGTACATTCAGGCACATCATCATCGTGACCAACCAGCGGGGCGTTGGCAAAGGTGTTACCAGGCTGGAAGACCTGGAAGCTATTCACCGCAACATGAAAGCTGCGATCGAAAAGGCGGGCGGAAGGGTTGACGGCATTTATTTCTGTCCCGACCTGGATGATACCAGTCCGAACCGCAAACCCAATCCCGGTATGGGTTTGCAGGCTACCCGCGATTTCCCCGGCATCGATCTTTCCAAAGCCCTGATGGTGGGCAATACCTTAAGCGATATGCAATTCGGACGGAATATGGGCATTAAAACCATCTTCCTTCCAACCACCAGGCCCGAAGTAAACCTTGGCGATGAACGCATCGACGCTGTCTACGAATCGCTGCCCGCCCTTGCCCGTGCGCTGCAGTGTCATTAGTTAAATTTTTCACAACCAGCATTTATTTTCCCGCCGATATGTGGCAGGAATAATTATTTTTAAGGCATGAAGAAACCCACTGTCCTGGCAATTTTCTCTTTCTTTTCCCTGGCTTCGTTTTCTCAATCGGGTAACCGACCCGACCTGAAGCTGATGCAGCAAAAAGAAGACTCCCTGAAGCCCCTTGCCGTAAAGATCATCCAGGGCATCAGTTCCGACGACCGGTTTACTTCCGACAGCCTTTTCACCCGCATGCTGGTACGGGCCCTGAAGACCCCCAACTCCTTCTATTATCCCTTCGATTCGCTGGAAACCATCTCGCGGTTGTATGCGCCCGACAGCAGTTTCCGGATCTTCACCTGGCAGCTCGTCATCAACCCGAACGTGGTACGGCAACACGGCGCCATCCAGATGCGTACGCAGGATGGATCGCTGAAACTATACGGGTTGATCGATAAATCGGATGTGACCACCAATATCACCGACACCGTGGGCAATCACAAAGGCTGGATGGGAGCCATCTACTACAAGATCATTCAAAAGAGAAGCGCCAACCAGAATTTTTATACCCTCCTGGGATACGACGAAAATACGATCTCAACCAGCCGTAAATTCATCGAAGTACTGCATTTTCTCAATGATGAACCTACCTTCGGCGGGCGCTATTTCAGCTACGAAGAGGATACTGTTTTCAAAACATCCCATAGCCGTTATGTGATGGAATATAAAAAGGACGCTGGTCCGCGGCTTACCTACGATAAGGACCTTGACCTGATCATTGTAGAACATCTTGTGTCCGAATCCGGGGATCCTAAGAAGAAATGGACCCTCGTAGGCGATGGCGATTATGAAGGCTTCAAATGGAAGAACGGGAAATGGATCCATGTTGAAAAAGTATTCAACTATGTAACCCCGCTCGGCCAGGAACCATTGCCCAACCCGATACGCAACCAGGATGGCAATCTGATGGAAGACAAACTCGGTGGAGAACCACCCGCGGAAGAAAAGAAAGAAACAACCAAACCCAAAAAGAAAGGCAACAACTAAGTTCCCTGCCGCTAAACAAGATAAGTTCCCAGGTCAACCACTTCCCCCTCGCCCATTTTGAATTTTTCGAGTCCCCGTACATCCAGGTCGCGGATCACCTTACTCTGGAAGATCAGCGCATCGCCGCGGTAAAGTGCGAAATACAGGTCGGGTTCGGTCTCGGGATTCAGAAAATCTTTGTAATCGCCATGGCGGAATGATATCCTTGCCATGCCCCCCGCATCCAGCGGGCTCCGGCCCAGGTAATCGTCTTCCATCAGGTCTTTTTCAAAAAGACGCATTTCATAATCGGCGCCGGCCAGGGGTACATCATTACCTTTGGCAATGAAGCGGGCCGTTATTTCGATACGCATATCGGGGTCCAGGGAAAAATTGCTCATAACATTGATTTGAGCATAAAGGTATGGGATCCCTGCCGCGGATACAATGACCTTCATTAGGTGTGTGGGAAATGCGAAAGATCAGTCGAGTTTGAGCACCGCCAGGAAAGCTTCCTGCGGCACTTCCACGTTACCGATCTGGCGCATGCGCTTCTTACCTTCCTTCTGCTTTTCCAGCAGTTTACGTTTACGGCTGATATCGCCGCCGTAACATTTGGCGGTAACGTCTTTGCGCATGGCGCTGATATTCTCCCGGGCGATCACTTTGGCGCCGATGGCGGCCTGGATGGCGATCTGGAATTGCTGGCGGGGTAACAGTTCTTTCAGTTTTTCGCAGAGCTTGCGGCCGAAATCCTGGCTGCGGCTGCGGTGGATCAAAGCGCTCAACGCGTCTACTTTATCACCGTTGAGCAGGATATCCATTTTCACGATATCGCTTTCCCGCATGTCGAGCGGATGATAGTCGAAGGAAGCGTAACCGCGGGTTTGTGATTTGAGTTTATCGTAGAAATCGAACACGATCTCGGTGAGCGGCATCTCAAAGGTTAACTCCACCCGGGTGGTGGTAAGATACCCCTGGTGCGTAAGAATACCCCGTTTGCCGATGCAAAGGGTCATGATATTGCCGATGTATTCGGGTTTGGTAATGATCTGCGCCTTGATGAACGGCTCGTCGATATGGTCGATCCTTGTCGGGTCGGGCATTTCGGCGGGATTGTTCACCACCACTTTTTCACCCTTGTTGGTGGTGGCCAGGAAACTAACGTTGGGAACCGTGGTGATCACGGTTTGGTTGAACTCCCGTTCGAGCCGTTCCTGGATGATCTCCATGTGCAACAAGCCCAGGAATCCACACCGGAAACCAAATCCAAGCGCCTGGGATGTTTCGAGCTCGAAGGTGAGGGATGCGTCGTTGAGTTGCAGTTTCTCCATGCAATCCCGCAATTCCTCGAAATCGTCGGTATTGACCGGGAAGATGCCCGCGAACACCATGGGTTTCACTTCTTCAAAACCATCAATGCGGGTCTGGGTTGGATTTACCACAGTCGTGATGGTATCACCCACTTTTACCTCTTTGGCATTTTTGATACCGGTGATGATATAACCCACATCACCGCAGTTCACCTGCGTTTTTTCCTCCATGCCCAGTTTCAGGATACCCACCTCGTCGGCAAAGTATTCCTGGTCGGTGCTGAAGAATTTGATCTTATCGCCTTTTTTGATGCTCCCGTTGAAGATGCGGTAGTATACGATGATACCCCGGAAACTGTTGAACACGCTGTCGAAGATCAGGGCCTGCAACGGCGCATTGGGATCGCCCTTGGGCGCCGGTATCCGTTCTACAATGGCCTGGAGTATTTCTTCGATACCGATGCCGCTTTTGCCGCTGGCAAGCAGTATTTCTTCCTCTTTACACCCGATCAGGTCGATGATCTGATCCTTCACTTCGGGGATCTTGGCGCCATCCATATCGATCTTATTGATCACGGGTATAATCTCAAGATCATTTTCAAGTGCGAGGTATAAATTGCTGATTGTCTGCGCCTGGATTCCCTGGGTAGCATCCACTAAAAGCAGGGCTCCTTCGCAGGCTGCCAGCGCCCGGCTCACTTCATAGCTGAAGTCGACATGCCCCGGCGTATCGATCAGGTTAAGGGTATAGGTTTCGCCCCTGAAGGGGTAATTGATCTGTATCGCATGGCTCTTGATCGTAATGCCTTTCTCCCGTTCCAGGTCCATATCATCGAGCACCTGCGCCTGCATATCACGTTCGCTGATGGTTTTGGTATGTTCCAGGAGCCGGTCAGCCAGGGTGGATTTTCCGTGGTCAATATGGGCGATGATGCAAAAATTCCGGATGTTCTTCATGTACGTATTTCCTCGTTTAGAATGGGCAAAATTAGCTTAAAAATGCGGGATTTTTTACGAGTCAAGTTTCTATGAGAAAAGATATCCAACTTAATAGGTTCACTCTAAGAGTAGTGTATCAACTAAAGTAAGTGAAACGAAATGATAGAAATGTATAAGATTCTAAAGTCTTTCTTGCAAATAAAAGCAAATAACATAATATTTATTTTCAACATATCCTTTCAGGAAACTTAAAACCGCAAACATCATATGGAAAATATTGACAAACTAATATCAGTCTTATTCAACGCGAGATCTGATAACCGAGAGAAAATGTTGTCAGATTTGGTGTTGACTGTCCTATATAAAGCTAATGGCGGTATTACTATTTCAAATATTGTCTCCCTGATCAAAGAACTATTTCATCTAGAACCTATAAAATATGAAGTTGAAAAATGTTTACAAATTCTCGCTGAAAGCAATCAGATTCTAGTTATTGGTGACACATTTAAATTATCAGATAATACAATAGCTCAAATTTATACCAATATTGTTAGGAGTAAAGATAATAGAGACAAAAGATTTGAATCCTTTGAACGAAATACCCTAAATATCCTCGAAGAAAATCTTGGCAAAGAGATAATACACAAACTCTGGGAATTTTACAATGAATATTTACTAGAGAGTTTTTTATTGTTTGGTCGAAAAGCTATTGACATTTTCTTACCCTACAAGAAAGATATTTTACCTCAAAATGATAATTTGATAGAACAATTTAGAGAAAAATTAGGGTCTGATTACTTATATGCAATTTTCAAGCGTATAATTGTCGAATATCCCGAAAGAATGAGCGAGGCTGAATTAAGGCACCTTAATGGATTAGCATCTCGTGCAGAAAAGTTTTACTCCCTGGGCATAGAGAAACATGAGTATGAGAAAATCAATGAACTCCAAATCAAAAATCTTATTGTAATAGCCGACACTAATGTTTTATATACAGACCTCAACTTACATATACATCAAGAAAAATCTGCAATATCAGAAATAGTTCGATTAGCCAAAGATAAAATTATTGACTTCCGTATTGTATATCTTCCAAGAACTTACAAGGAACTTCAAAAGGCAAAAAAACCGCTTGAGAATTTAATATCAAGAGAAAAATTTAAGGAAAGCCAGATAAGAGCAATGATTGCCTCAAATAATCTTGATGCATTAGCAAAGCAGTATTATGAAAATCTTCTAAGGAACAGCGACTTCCCACATCCCGCAGACAATATCACCTATGCAAGTACAATATTAAATCAACATGGCATTCAGTTGTATAACTATAAATTCGCAAAGCTTGAAGAAGATCAAGAGTATTTTGATAAAAAAGTATCCGAATACTATGACTATCAACGCTATTACAATAACTTATACGAGGCAAAAGGATCATCAGTACGCTTAGTGAAAGATGATTTCAAAATCGAACACGATGTCTACTTGCGAGAAGTTATAAAAATATTAAAAGAAAGATTTTCAAAAGATTTTTTAAAGTACATCTGTTTGACCACAGATAGAAGCTTGATTTATTTTGACCAGTACTTATTAAGAAAAGAAGGACAAGGTATGCATGAAGTTATAAATCCCAACTTCATGATGCCGTCTCTTTTCATCAAGAAAATTCGTCCATTCATTCCAATTATTACGAACAACTACAGAAAAGCATTTATATCATCATTAACTGCTCCAACGGTTCATAAAGAAAGTGAGTCTGAAAAAGAAAGAACAATTCTTACACAAAAATCCTTAACATACTTTAAAAATTTAGGCATTGACGATGAAGATGTAATTTGCAGTATTATTAAAAAAGAACTCTTTTTAGAAGAACTCTCCAGGCATGAGGAAGACAATTCAGTTGATGAATTTATCAAGTCTGAAATATCAAAAGAAATACAAGATTTAAAACACCAGAGGGATAGCCTAGAAAACGAAATTACTAACCAAAAAAAGTTTACTGAAGAAGCTTTATTGAAAGAGAAAAGTGCAAAAGTACAAATTGCAAAGGAGAAAGACAGCATTTTACTGGAAAAGAAAATTGAAATTAATGACTTAATAAATAAAATCATAGAAAAAGAATCAATAGAAGATCATCTTCAAAAACTAAATCAAGAACAGGCTAAGTTTACATTAGAAAAGACAATTGAATTAAAAAAAGCGCTATTGGAGGAAATAGATTTATCAATAATGACTTTAGAAAATTCAGAAAGGCCACTCTTAACAATAATTGATAAAAAAGTCAATATTCATAAATGGCATCTTTCAATTATTCCCGTTCTGTTTTTTCTTATCAATTGCTATTTAATTTATAGAATTGGATGGGATAAAATGGAACCTTACACATATCTTCTATCGCTAGGTCTAACCATAATATCATATTTATATTTAGCTATCTTAGGCCATTCATTGGACCCAAAACAATACTTTTATCAAAAAAAGATTGCAATAGAAAATAGCATTTATACAGAATTCAGTTTTGATAAAGAACACTTAATAGGTCAAAAAAAGAGAAAGGCAGAACTCGAAACCGAGTTGGTTGAATTATCATTTGAGGAGATATAAATCCAATGGATTGCCATTAGCAATAGCCAAGTCTATTCCCATTTAGTATTTATTGATTAATGTTCGGTAATAATATCACATCGATAGAAATGAAAATTGCCTGCACTTTATCTGATAAACCCATACGTAAATAAACCATAGATCAATATTTCTTAGATTATCATTATATCTTTAAAGTGTAACCTAACATAAATGTCCACCCCCGACTTTTCCTTCAGCGGAAATATTCCCGCCATTTACGACCGTTATCTTGGCCCTTATATCTTCGAGCCCTATGCCATAGATATCGCTGGCAGAATAAAAACCCCGGTAAAAGATGTTCTGGAGATCGCTGCCGGTACGGGCCGGGTCACCCGGCACATCGCCGACCGGATCGGTACGAACAGCCGCTTGATCGCCACCGACCTCAACCCGGATATGCTGGCCATCGCCCGGGAAAGGGTGAGCGCTGCCAACATAGAATGGCTCACGGCCAATGCACAGGAACTGCCATTCCCCGATAACAGCTTCGATTGCGTGATCTGCCAGTTCGGGTTCATGTTCCTGCCCGAACGGCAGAAAGGATTTGATGAAGCTTTTCGTGTGCTGAAACCCGGAGGACAATTCCTCTTCAATACCTGGGACAAGGTAGAGAACAACATCACTGCCTGGATAGCCCGGCAAACGGTGACCAATTTCTTTACAGATAATCCTCCCGCCTTCTATAAAGTTCCTTTCTCGATGCACGACCCCGAAGAATTGAAAGCACATGTGGAAGCAGCAGGGTTCAAAACAAATTCCATCAACCGGATCACGCTGAACGGTAAAAGTCCCTCGGCCATGGATATCGCCACGGGCTTTATCGAAGGCAACCCGGTGATCACCGAAATCATCAAGGAAGACCCTTCGCAGGTGGTAACCATCAAAGCGCAGATCGTAGCGCAGATCCACGAGCAGGTTGGCGGAGACCCGGTTCGTTCCGAACTCAATGCCTGGGTGGGGGAATCCTATAAATAATGATCACGCGATGAATAACAACAGACGAAGATTCCTGATCAACAGTTCGCTTACTCTTTCCGGGCTCGCGGTTGCCAAAACTGCCGGCGCTTACTTCCCTTTCCAAACACTGCAGGAATACGAGGTCCCGGAATCATTAAGAAAGGAAATGTATGAAAAGGCATTGTCGATTGCCAAAACAAAAGTGCGGGGCGGCGGAAACGACCCGTATTACAGGAAACCTTTTGTGGATGCAGCCTTCAGCAGCAATATATTTTACTGGGATACCTGCTTCATTGCCTGCTATGCCAAGTATCATACGGATGAACTGCCGATCCTGAACGCCCTTGATAATTTCTATGAACTGATGGAGCCGGATGGTTTTATCTGCCGGGAATACACCCGCGAGCGCAAAGCCATGTGGCCGAAGGAACACCCCGTGAGTATGAATCCTCCCCTGCTTGCCTTTGCCGAGTTGCAATTGTACGCGGTAACGAAGAACAAAAACCGGCTGGCGGCCGTATACCCGAAACTAAAACAGCATTTAGAATATTGGGTACAAACCTGCCGGGGAGATGACAAGCTCTTCTTCAACGATGCGCTCGGCAGCGGCATGGATAATATCGACCGCTATCCCTATGGCTGGCAGGATGATGGAAAGGGCATTCCCATGCGGAATCTCTTTCCGGAGATATTCGCCTACAAGGGGCTCAACCCGGCCTGGAACAGGCAGGGCCGCATGGTGGATGTATCGGCACAAATCTGCCTCTTCGCCGCGAATATGGAAGAGATCGCCGGGATACTGACCAGGAAGGACGACATAGCTGCGTATAAGAACCTGTACACAGAAACAAAAAATGCCATCAATACGCTTTGCTGGAATGAGGAAGACGCTTTTTATTACGACCTGGGTTATGGTAAACAGATCAAACGGAAACACATCGGTATGTTCTGGTGCCTGATCGCCGGAGTGGTACCCAACGAAAAATTATCCCGGTTTCTCAAACACCTCACCAACCCGAACGAGTTCTGGCGCAGCATCCCCGTTGCCACCATGCCGGCTGATCAGCCGGAATTTTCACCCAAAGGCGATTACTGGCGGGGAAGCGTATGGGTGCCCACCAATTATATGATCTTACTGGGTTTGCTCAAGTATGGCGAGAAAAAAATGGCGCACAAACTGGCCCGGCAATATTACTGGGCCGTAGCGGAAGTATATAAGAAGACAGGCACGTTCTGGGAGAACTATGCGCCCGATTTCATCGACCGGGGCAATGATTCGAGACCCGACTTCTGCGGCTGGACAGGCATTGTACCGATTACCATTTACCGGGAGTTTATCACGTAACAGTATTCCTTGCCGGATTTTGTGTTTCGCTTGCCCGGTTGCATCATCCTGTATCCTCATCTCTTATCCATACCCATCGTATCTTCGCGAAAAAAGATCATGGAAATCGGCATCAGCATGTTCGGCGATCAGCACATCGATCCGCAAGGGAACATCCAACCTACTTCACAACGCTTACAGGAACTGATCGAAGAGATCAAGCTGATGGATGAACTGGGACTCGATTTTTTCGGCATCGGCGAACACCACCGGCCCGATTATGCCGTAAGCACCCCGGAGATCATCCTGGCTGCGGCTGCAACGGTCACTAAAAAGATAAAGCTGGGCAGTGCGGTTTCGGTACTCAGTTCTTCGGATCCCGTTCGGCTGTATCAAAGTTTTGCAACGATCGATCAACTCTCGAACGGCAGGGCCGAACTGATGGCCGGCCGCGGAAGTTTCACCGAATCCTTCCCGCTCTATGGCTATAACCTGAATGACTACGATGAACTGTTTGAAGAAAAACTGGACCTGCTGGTAAAAATCGATAACGAAAATCCCATCACCTGGAAGGGCCGTTTGCGCCCCTCCCTGAACAAACAACAGGTATTACCACGTGCGTATAACGAACAGCTTGCCATGTGGGTGGCTGTTGGCGGCACCCCCGAATCGGTGGTGCGTGCGGCAAAGCATGGATTACCCGTGATCTTCGCCATCATCGGCGGTAACCCGGCTCAATTTGTTCCATTGTTCGATTATTACCGCGAGGCCTGGCAGCATTACAAGCATGACCCCAACAAGGTACAGGTGGGCGTACACATGCATTGTTTCTTTGGCGACAACAGCAAAGAGATAGCCGATGAATATTATCCCTTGTATTCGGCCCAGATGAACCGGGTTGGCAGCTCAAGAGGCTGGCCTCCGTATCAACGGCAGCAATTTGATATGGGACGTGGACCAAAAGGTCACCTGCTCATCAGCGATGCCAGCGAAGCGGTAGATAAAATACTCCGGTTACAGGAAATGTTCGGCCTCACCCGCTTCAGTGCGCACATGGATGTGGGTGGACCTTCACATAAATCGCTGATGCGGTCCATTGAAATCTTCGGAACGAAGATCGCCCCGAAACTGCGGGAAGCGGTGAGAACATAAAATGACCCGGTTTACCGGGCCATTTTAGAATGAACTTCCAATAATTTAAAGATGTTGCTTACTTCCCGTATTCGGTATAACCAATATCCGGCGCCGAGCCAATATAAGGCAGTCCGACATTGACCCCCGCATTTACACAAGGTGAGGCGGGCTGTAAAAGGAAATCAATAAGCGATACGAACAGCGGGTTTGCACTGATATTATTTCCATAGGTATAATTACCCGGGTTACCGCCCGGCCACACGGGCGCATTGCTTCCGTTTCCAAATGCGTCGTTATGGGTTACCACTACGCCGCTCATCCGGGTTGCAGAACTTCCCTTGAGCCAGGCATCCCGAAAACCGGTAACAATATTATTGCGGATGTTCACACCGGTTGCATTCCCGTTTTCGCCCGACGTAAAGTCGAGACCGATCCAGGGAGCAGCACCGGGTTTGGCAATGATGGTATTGTTATAAATATCGAGATTCTGGATCTGGGGATCATTACCATTTTCACTGATCACGGTAACACCGGCAGCGGTTCCGGTTCCATTTCCCTGGTAAACGTTGGCAAAAAGATTATTGCGGATCACATTATTGCTCAGGAAACTGAAACCGCCCTGGGGCGTACCACCGCCCGGGTTGGGATATCCACCATTATTATTGACCGTGCGTGTATTGAACTGAACGCCACTGGATACATTGTTGAAGATATTATGCTCGATGAGCGCCGATTCGGTGCGGAATTCCAGGATGATCCCGCTCTCAAAATGAGTATTTGCTGTCGGGCGACCGATCTTGTTGTGATGGATCCAGGTACAGAATGCGTAATTGCCCTTCTTGTTGTAATTGAGATCGATGCTTCCCTGGATCGTGTTGTTGTATATTTCGAGCCCGGATATATTGAACAACTCAATGGCAAAATCCCAGTTGCCTCCTTCTCCGGGATAGGTTCCGTCGTAAGCCTTCTTGGTAAGTGTATTGTTGTAGATCTTCACCCCCCTGAGCCAGCCATTGTCCCAGTACTTGATCGGCCAGCCATTCAGGTACCGGCCCCGCTGATCCTGCACCATGGTATTGCCGTAAATTTCCATCCCCTGCTGCCCGCCGATATTCAGCAAGCCGCTGCCATAATTGTTATTCTGCGCCGCGGAATTCAAAACGGTATTGTTGTAAAATTTATTCCCGGTAGCGTAATGGCCGGGATCGGTTACGGGGTCGTTGACATCATTGCCATCGAATACCACACCCCGGTCGCGGAAATTGATGATTTTGCAATCATGTATGACCACATTGCTTCTCCCGCTCACCAGGACGCCCCACCAGGTTTTGTTATTGGATTCGCTCACATATTGTCCATCAAAGGTTAGCCCGGATATTGATTGATTTCCGGGCGTATCCTGTGAGGATTCGAGTGAAAGAAAAACAGACCATTGACCTGTTACAGACGATTTAATAACTGTGTTTGCCATACCCTCTCCTTCAAGACTTACACCCTTTGCCAGGCGAACCGTACTCGGCTCGGTGTAGGTTCCCGCTTTTACATGAATGACACTGCCCGAAGTGGTAATGACCGCAGCCGCTTTACTGAGTGTATTGAACGGTTTGGCCGATGTCCCGTCTCCGGTTACGTCGTTACCCGATGTACTTACGTAGTAGGTATTGGCGGAACCCGTTCCGGTACCTCCACCGCCGCCCTGGTTATGTTTTACCGAATCTTCGGCAGCAGCAAGAGGCGTGTTTGTGATCTCTTTTTTGCATGCGCTGAACACAAGCGCTGCAATCACCAGCATCCCGGCCGGCATTCGCACATTGATTGATTTCATAGTGGATCAATTTTCAGGTTAATAAATAGTAATCAGTGTACAGTTTTCGTCATGCTTGTTTGCTTGATTTCAGTGAGTCAGCCAAAGCGTAGTGCGTCGAGAAATAAAGGAACGGGGGAAAAGGTCTGCGTATTTTGATTTTTCATAGCGGCCCGCTGCTGGCATAATGCAAGCCACGAATTGTTAAGGGAATTACAAAGAACCTGCGCAACAACGTGAGCCAGGTATCGTTCTGCCGGCAGGCATTCAAACCGGCACCTGTTTCTGAGAACTTCCTACAACCACAGTTACCCCTACCGAAAATTACCGCTGCATTAAAACAATGACTGCAATTCATACCACGGTTCCAGCAGATCCTGCAGCTTTAACACTTTTGAAAGCAGGTATCCGGAGATGTTTGCCTAAAAAAGTCATGAAGAAATTATCCGTATTGACCGGGCTGGCAACATTATTCCTGGTTGCCTGCAGCCCCGCCCGCATGGCACTGGAACACGAAGACTGGAAGCAAAAAGAACCCCTGGCCGTATCCGGCAAACGGGGATTATTCACCCGGGAAAAACTGCAGTTCGGCAATTATTACACTACGTCCGTAAAACGATCCTGGACCAGGGGTAGCTCGAGCCGGTGGGGACTCGGATCCGGCAATCCATCCCGGTATGATTATACCAATCTTATTGCCGTTGAATATACCCGCCGAAAGCAAACGATCCGGTTTTCGCTTACAGACGACTACAACAATCAGTCAGAAGTATTCTGCGTTTCGAAATTCAATGCCACCGAACTTTCGGTTGGCAACCGGCCGAATAGTATTGTGAACATAGGCCTCGATGTGGCCGGCTTTCTCTCGGGTAACAGCAACAGCACCTATTATGTGCAGATCTATACCCGGGAAAATGAAAAGCCCTGGGAAATGCTGATCGACAATATCCAGTCGCAGATAAGGGCACGCACCTATACTGGCTACCTGGGTTTCAGCAATGAAGAGTATTACAGCATTCACCCGGTTTATAAGATGGAAAGTAAAGATGGAAAATCCGGCAATACCTTATTCGGGATGGTTGGTTTCGAATTCAGGGACAAGGATGGAAAACCAGCAGCCGCGGTTTCCTTACTGAACAAAGGAACCGTGTACCTGCAACCACTGACACCCGACCGCAGGTTCCTGCTGGCCAATGCCTGCGCATCCCTGCTCATGCAGGATCAGTTGGACTGATTACGTAAACACAAAAGCCAGCGGATGCTGGCTTTTGTGTTTTCCGGGTAAATCAGTTACCAATCAATATACAGGCTTTACGCCCAGGTTATAGAACAGGAAACTCCATTTGTCGGTTTGTTCTTCTATGATCTGTTGCGTGCTTTTACCAGCGCCATGACCGGCTTTTGTTTCAATACGGATCAATACCGGGTTAGCTCCTTTTTGATTCTCCTGCAGGGTAGCGGCAAACTTGAATGAATGCGCCGGCACCACGCGGTCATCGTGATCGGCGGTGGTTACCAGTGTTGCCGGGTAGCTTGCAGGCCTGATATTATGCAAGGGTGAATAGCGGTATAAATATTCGAACATCTCCTTGCTGTCGGCCGACGTGCCATAATCATACGCCCATCCCGCACCGGCGGTGAATTTGTGGTAGCGAAGCATGTCCATCACACCTACAGCCGGGAAGGCCACTTTGCACATATCCGGCTTCTGTGTCATGCAGGCGCCTACGAGCAAGCCCCCGTTACTGCCGCCGGCAATGGCCAGCATATCCTTACTGGTATACTTGTTATCGATGAGGTATTGCGCCGCCGCTATGAAATCATCGAATACGTTCTGCTTCTTCATCTTCACGCCCAGGTTATGCCAGTCTTCGCCATACTCGCCGCCGCCACGCAGGTTGGGTACAGCGTAAACACCTCCATTCTCCAGCAGGATCACGTTGGATGTGCTGAAAGCCGGGGTAAGACTGACACTGAATCCTCCGTATCCATACAGCAGGCAGGGATTCTTACCATTCAGCTCCACTCCTTTTTTATAGGTAATGATCATTGGTATCTTGGTTCCGTCTTTGGACGTATAGAATACCTGTTTGGATTCGAAGTCGGATGGTTTGAATTCAACTTTTGACTCTTTATAGAGAGAAGATTTGCCGGTGGCGATATCGAGTTTGTAGATGGTGGCGGGATTGGTATACGAGGTAAATACGAAATAAGTTTCTTTTTCCTCTTTCTTACCCGAGAAACCGCCGGCCGTTCCCAATCCGGGCAATTCCACTTCCCGGATCTGCTTGCCGCTGTGATCGAACTCGTATACTTTGTTCACCGCGTCTTTCATGTAGGTGCAATACAGGGTTCCGCCTACGGCCGAAACGCTCAGCACTTCAGGCTTTGCCGGAATGATCGTTTTCCAGTTGGCGGGTTTCGGATCGGCAATGGGCGCTGCCACCAGTTTTCCTGTGGGCGCATCGAGGTCGGTTTGAATATAGAAATACTGGTCATCCACATCCACGATCGCGTGATTGTTCTTCATGTCGGCTACAATGGGTACAACCGGGCTGTTGGGTTTGCTAAGATCCTGCACGAACAAGGCGCCGCCATAGGTTTCGTTGGCGGTGCTGATAAAGAGCCAGCGTTCGTCTTCACTCAGGTATCCGCCCATGTAACGAACGGGGCTGGCATCGCTTCCGTACACCAGTTTATCCTCTTTTTGCGACGTGCCCAGTTTATGATAATAGAGTTTGTGGCTTTCATTCTTACCCGACAAAACCGACCCCTGTTTCGGGCGCTCGTAGTTGCAATAATAAAAACCATCATTGCCTTTCCAGCTGGCGCCACTGAATTTGATCTCCAGGGTATCGGCCAGTTGTTTCTTATCCGCGGCGTTCATCACCACCAACTTCTGCCAGTCGCTGCCGCCTTCCGAGATATTGTAGGCCGCCATGCTTCCGTCTTTCGAAAAAGCGATGCCTGCCAACGAAGTGGTGCCGTCTTTGGAAAAGGTATTGGGATCAAGAAACGTATCGGGTGCGGAACTGCCATCGGCTTCCCGGTATAAAACACTTTGGTTCTGCAATCCCGAGTTCTTGTAATAATACGTGTGTTTACCCTGGCGGAAGGGAGCCGAATATTTTTCGTAATTGAATATCTTCTCATAACGTTTACGGATCGCGTCGCGGAACGGTATCTGCGAGAAGTAACCTTGGGTCACTTCATTTTCCGCTTTCACCCAGGCCGCTGTTTCGGCGCTTGTATCATTTTCGAGCCAGCGATAGGGATCGGCCACAGCGGTACCGAAGTAGTCGTCTTTTACAGTCGTATCTTTTTTGGTTACAGGGTATTTCACATCGATGTTTTTAAAGGTGGTTATGGTGGAATCGCTGCTGTTGTTACAGGCCGACAACAGCGCTATACAAACCACCGGCAGTACATATTTCCGTTGCATAAAATTGATTTAGGCGGGGAAGATAATGATATTTCCGGCTGTTAAAAGCCTGTAGGGATGAGTGGGGAAAATCATTAGTATCTCCTAACCCAGCCCCCGTCCCCCGGTCAGGAAGCCGTAAAAACGGGGCACCCATTTTCGCAGCATGGCCCCCAGGATCACTGAAACAAGGATCAATACGAGCGGGAGCAACACAAATGTGAGCATACGATAGCCATACCAATTGCTGATCGCCAGGAAAATTGCTTTGCTCGCATATACCACCAACGGGGCATGTACGGCATAGATCATAAAGGAAAAGGCCGAGAGCCAGACAAACCATTTCCGGTTCATGCACCAGCGCACCAGGGCATCGCATCCATACCAGGCGGCTACGAGTCCACTAAAAACAACCAGCTTGTGCAGCAGCATCAGCACCGGTTCCGCCCCACCGAAATGGGCGCCGAAAGCAAGCAGGGTTTTCGCCACAGAAAAGAACAGGAAGATACCAAACCATACAAGGGGGCTCAGCCATTTTTTAGGTTTATCGATATCAAAGCCGGTCTTTTGCATCCAGATACCCAATGAAAAGAACAGCAACCCTTCTCCCTCGAAAAATACAAATCCGAATGTGGCTATCCACAACAATACGGCGATGCTGAAAAATACTTTCCGGGCTACCGGATGCAGTACACACCAACGAAGGGCTGGATAAGCGATATTATAAATCAGCAGCACCCGGATAAACCAGAGCTGGTAAGAGACCGGGAAGAACAGCCAGCGGGCCAGCACTTCATACCAATGGTAGTCATGCAGCAGTAACCTGCTTTCGTCAATCTGCAGCATATGGGTTTCGGCCACCACATGCCGGCTGTATGGAAAAAGCTCCAGTACAAAACTGAGCAGCAAACCCACTGCGCTCCAGGCCAGGTAGGGATACAAAAGTGTACGAACCCGCTTTTTTGTCCGCTCCTTATAGGGTTTATGATCGCTCAGTGCAAACAGGTAGCCCGAGATGATGAACAGCATGGGAATGCGAAAACGGAATATGCCGTTCGCCAGCCAGTATTCGGTGAAACTTGTAGCCGTGAGTGGCTCTCCGGGCATGGTCCAGGGCTGCAGGTAACTTATGTTGAGATTATAGGCGTGGACAAACACCAGCAGAAACATCGATACAAATGACCAGAAACGGAATTTCTGTGAGTTAAACGCAGCGAGCATGGCTGTAAATTCGGATACAATGATACTTATTAATCGGGAGTGGGTGCAAGAACGGTTGTTCATTTTGTCGGATGATTTACCTAACTTCCAAAAAACAACTGACCATGGACCAAAAGATCATCAATCTCTACGATGAGTATACGCATGCCCCGCTCACGAGGGGTGAATTCATCAACCGGCTCGTTCTCCTCACCGGCAGTATGGCTGCCGCTTTGTCGATACTGCCACAGATAGAGGTAAATGCGGCCAACATGAAGATTACGCCCGAAGATGATCTTTTTACAGAACGGGTAAGTTATCCCGGCGTTCCCGGCGATATGGCCGCGTACATCGCCCGGCCAAAGGCGGATAAGAAATACCCCGCTATCATCATCATTCACGAGAACCGCGGACTCAATGCCCATATCGAAGACGTGGCCCGCAGGGCTGCCAAAGAAGGCTACCTGGCTATTGCGCCCAATGCATTGTCGGCAATCGGCGCTGTGCCGGGCAATGAAGACGAAGCCCGGCAAAAGTTCCAGGAACTAAAGGCCGAGAACAACCTTCAGAATTTCATCAATGCCTTCGGTTACCTGGGTGTACGAAAGGATTATAACGGCAATGCCGGGTGTGTGGGATTTTGCTGGGGCGGCGCCATGGCCAATAACCTGGCCGTTAAGATTCCGGGGTTGAAAGCCGCGGTCGCGTTTTATGGTCGACAGCCGGCTGCCGAAGAGGTTCCGAATATCAAAGCAGCCGTTCAATTGCATTATGCGGGTTTGGATGAACGGGTGAACGCCGGCATCGCCGCGTATGAGGAAGCGCTCAAAAAAAACGGAACGAGGTATGAGCTCTATATGTACGAGGGCGTGAACCACGCATTTCACAATGATACAGCGCCGAACCGGTACAATGAGGCTGCCGCCAGGTTAGCCTGGCAACGAACCATCGCTTTCTTCAAAAAGTATGTTGGCTGATCACTGACGGGTTGCATCCGTAAATATGCCATTGGTCACTACAACGCTGTCCCACACCCCGGGAGAAATATAGCGCCCCAATTTGAAATCAAAGTCACCGCTCATTTTCACGCCGTCGAATCGGGTGATGCGGAACCGTGCCTGCGCATTTGGATACGTGATATTGCCAACGACAGTACCTCCGTACACGTTCGAAAAGGAAGTAAACGTGGCATAGAATCCATTATCCTGCGGGTAGAATGGATAAACGATCCCATAATTTGCATTCAGGGTAAGGGTATTGTAGATCACTGAAAATTCGATACTCTCCGCTCGTAAGAGGTTCTGCGCTTTGATTCTCCAGAGTGCTACGGGCCGGCTCGAATCTTTCGACCAGGTTACGGCAAGATTTGAGTTATCCCAGCTGACGTTTGTCCAGGGCTGGCCATTTACCGTGGCCCGCATCTGGTAATTCACCGTGGAGGGATCTAACTTGGTATCGGTACCCGATTTTGAACATCCAAATAGCAGCAAAACCGGTAAAAGAATGCAGCATGTTTCATACAGGTGGTTGTTTACGTTTCAACAAGATGACAACGCCCGTATCAAAAATGCTGCATATATGAGAAGCTACATTGTTATATCCCTGCCCGTACTGTTTTATCCGGCTCTGTACTGAGCGCCGCTTTATGCAGGATCATACGCTCCTGCGTTTTGTCGAACGACAGTTCCACCCAACCCTGAAAGGTTTGATTAGTACGGTGAACCTGGATCGGCAGGTACTGGTGATTCGCCTCCTGCCAAAGGCCCCGCCAGAAACTATTTCCCTGCACAGGTACAACCTTTTCGGCCAGCAAAAGGGAGGTCACTTCCAGCCATTGATAACCCGGGTGCAAGAGCATCACCTGGTCGTTTTTGTTTAAAACCGGGGATTGGTTGTCGTTGTTCTGCAGCAACTTGGTTTGTGTGCTGGAACTGACAAAATACATCCGCCTGTCGAGTTGGTGGATCGGGTCTCCTACCAGCATGGAACTGAACAACAGGTCGTCTTGTCCATCCTGGTTTACGTCAACAATACTATGCTGACCAAAGGGAATCGCCCGGTTACCCAGATCCAGGTACTGCATAACCGGATTCGTTACCGGCGGTTGCGGCTGGGTGGTAATCTTCTCTTTTTTGCAGGAAACAGATGCCAGGGCGATCATGCCTGCGAGTACAATTTTTTTCATGATGCTATACGTTAAATCCAGCCCGAAGATGAACCATTGACAACTGCCTTCAAATAGGAAAGAGATTGAATTGTCGTGGAAACCGTATGAATTGTGTTCAATGAAACAGGAAGGCCCTATTCACACAACCGGATCGTTTCCGTACTCTTGCTGCTTATCTGTATTTTGTTGATCCGGCCTGCTTTGTTATAATAGAGGATCAGGGTGCCGTACCCCATCTGGAATGCCTCCCAATCGGTATCCTTGAGTTTGGGATGTCCAAGCAATTTGAAAAGGCTGCCCCGGGAAACACCCATGAGGGCAGGATTGAGTTTTCCTTTAAACAGCTCTCCTACTTCAATATATTTCCGTTCGGTGTAGAAGCTGATCGCCTTGTCGGAATAATAGACCCCCGCACAACGGGATACCGAATCGGCTTCGGTAACGCCGGTAAAACACGGCAGGGTCAACTTTATTTCCGCGATCGCGGATTTGGGAGAAAGATCATTAACCGTTCCGGCCATTACGTCGACCTCAATGGTGGGACAAACTGTTTTTACTTTCAATTGAGCATTGCCCGATAAAATTGTGAATAACAGTGCTGATAACAAACTGGTGATTTTCATACAAGGTTGCTTTTGATATTGAATTGCGTTAACATATCAAATATCCTGCTAAACTATTAAAATGTTACAGGTATTTTTCCCCGCCCCAAAAAGCAGGCATAAATAGCAAACATAAAGTAACCAGCCATCCAGAAATCATCCACAATTCTCACTTCCTGTCTACACCATAAATAAAAAGGCCACCCTTGAAAGGGTGGCCATTACCACTCTGCGATCACACTGCTTGTGTTGCCGTTGGCGCTTTCCTGTTCCAGAGAGAAGACTACTCAATTTCTGCAGTTCACCGGAGATAATCCAAACTAAAGCAAACGATGATTAACAGAAACCCTTGACCAGGTAGTGGAATTCTTGCAAGAAAACTAACAATCGGAAGCGCCAGCGGCAACACACTAATTATTTTAATTCGGTTGAAAAAAACGTCTCCATGTTTCTTCAACCGGTTGACTTTTCTTCCGGGTTTCAGAACAAATACAGCATATTCATCAAACAAGGTATCCGGTGTAAACTTAAATCCGAAAGGTTTACCCCAAGCACATGCGAAGGAATCTAATAAACTTCTAATTACTTTTTAAGTATCCGCTAATCACCGGCTAATCTGGTTTTAATTCGGCCAATAAAAAGCAGACAGTTTGCCTGGAAGTGGTAAGAAAAATCCCGGATTTACTTGCTGTTGACAGGCAGGATGATCATGAATGTGGTATTGCTGTGCTGTGTTGACCGGACATAGATAAAGCCTTTATGCAGCTTAACGATCTGGTTGGCCAGCGACAGCCCCAAACCGAATCCCTGCTGCACACTGGCCGAAGCGGTGCGGTAGAAGGGTTGAAAAACATATTCCAGTTCATCCGGTGAAATGCCCGGACCATCGTCGGTTATCTCAATAATGATTTCTTCGGGTTTGACCCGGAGGGCCACGATCGCCTGGTTATTGGTGGAATATTTACAGGCATTCAAAACGATATTCTTAATTGCGGTCAGCAATAACTCTCCGTTTCCGAAAACGAGCAAATGGTCTTCGTCGGCGGGCATGTCCTCGAAATCGATCTTTACCGAATAGCGGCCATCCACCTTAGGCATTTCATTGACCACCTGCAGTATGATCTCGTCTACCCGAACGGGTTCGATCTCCAATCCGCCGGCGCTTCCCGCCGCTTTGGCAAACTCAAGCAGGGTTTGCGTGAGTTTGCTCATGTGAAGTACATCCTGCTGAACAGAACGCATCACGTTCCTGTATTCTTCCGCGTCGCGGTTACGCTGGAGCGATACTTCAAGCTGGTTGGAAACGGATGTAAGGGGGGTCGACAATTCATGCGACGCATTGGAGATGAACCGCCGTTGCACCTCGAAACTTTCCTGTAACCGGTTCAGCAGGCTGTTCAGTGTTTCACCCAGGTAAAACCATTCATCGCCGGAAGTACCCGTCTTGATCCGCCGGTTGAGATTCTTCGCCGAAATTTCATTTACATCATCCGCGATCTTTTTGATCGGAAGCAGCAACCTGCCCGAAACAAAATAGCCTACAAAAAAGGATACCACGGTACCGCCGAGTAAACTCAGCAACAGAATCGCTTTCAGTTGCGAGAGGTATTTTCTTCCCGCCTCGTCGTAAGTGGCTGAAACAACAACATGATCATTTTCGGGCGAATGCAATGCCACCACTTCCCGTTTCCCCTTTAAAAAATAAACACTGCCCGAGTTCCGGGCATCCCGCAGAACCTTTTCGTCGACTGTGAGCCGGTCGCCGGGATTATCGGAAAAGGAATAAATAACATGATTGGATTTATCATATACCTGCGTTTCCTTATCCCGGAACTGAAAGGCGGTGGTGGAATCCACCTTTTGTACCAGTTCGTTGTTGAAAGCGGATTTATTCAATAAACCAGCCGTGTTGGCCGCCCGGTTGGCAAGCCGGGCCTTGATGAGTTCGATGCGGTTATTATATGAAACATAATAGATCACAGAACACAACAGGAACTGGATCGCGAAGACAGCGACGGTAAACAGCAGTGTGATTCGGATCCGTACAGGCATCAGTCTTCCTTTACTTTGAGGATATACCCCATACCGGTTTGTGTGTGAATCAGGCGCGGGGAATAGTGCTTATCAATTTTATTGCGAAGGTAATTGATATACACATCGATGATGTTCGTATTCGTATCAAAATCGATACCCCATACATTGAGGGCTATTTCAGCCCGGGAAAGCACTTTATTCTGATTGTGAAGGAAATATTCCAATAACTGAAATTCTTTGGCGGTAAGGTTGATGCGGGTATTGCCCCGTTTTATTTCTTTGCTGTCGAGATTCATTTCCAGGTCGGCCACCTTGAGAATATTTCGTTGAGCCAGCTGGGCCTGCCGGCTTCGTTTGAGCAGTACGTTTATCTTCAGCAGCAATTCCTTGAACTCAAAAGGCTTTACCAGGTAGTCATCGGCGCCCACGTTGTAGCCGTCGATCTTATCGGCGAGAGTACCCATCGACGTAAGCATCATTACGGGGAGCGTGCTATCCTGCTGCCTTACTTTCCTGCATATTTCCAGTCCGCTGATACCGGGCAGATTGATATCAAGTATGAGAAGATTATAATGCCCGGTCGTAAAATGGTGTAACCCCATACCACCATCATAAGCAACCTGTACATGGTATCCATTTTCCACAAGACCTACCTGCAGGGTATCGGCGATTTTCTTTTCGTCTTCCACGATCAGTATCCTTGCAGCATCCATCTATTTGACTTATTTGCAGGCAAGTTACGTATTCCGGCAGGCGCATTGCAGCCTTTAATGGAATTCTAATTCATGCCGGATTTAATAGATTACGGAAAGAAGAATGGGGAGTTTTCCCTGGCGGGCGATATAGCCTTTTAATTGCTGCAGGAACTGCGTGGATACCATCGGGCAACCATAACTGAAGCAGATCGGGTATTCATCGGTTTCCGTATCGGGAACACAGCCATGCCCATGAAGCACAATAGCCCGTTGCATCGCCTTGTTGTTCGAACTATCGAGCCCCTGCAGGCGATACGACAATCCGTACATTCCTTTGTATGAAGCGCCGATCTTGTATTTTCCCAGTGAGGAGCACCGGCTGTCCGGAACGTTGGAGAATACAAGTGCGCCCCTGAATGTTTCGGACCCGGTACCATGAGCAACCAGGCCGGCAGTCAGCAATGAATCTTTCTGAAGATCGTATACAAAGAATCGTTTTTTATAGGAAGGAATGCGCATATCGATGATGAACGCGTACTGCCGGTTGCACCTGTTCTTCTCCGCAAACAATTTTAACTCCTGGCGGTTGGCCGCCACTTTCCGCATTTCGGCGTTCATTTCATAGGGCGGAACCTCGTACCTGAACGCATATTCTTTTTTGGTGATGACGGAACCTGCCATGATATTACCGGGCCTGGATTTCTCCCGGCTTTTCAGGTAGAAATAAACATTACCGGCAATAAGCAGCAGGATAATGATCCCGATAAGCACATTCTTCATACACAGGATTGTTTCCGGAAGATACTGAATTAAATCTTCCACGAGTTCCAATAAAAAGGGGCCGCCTTCCGGCAGCCCCGTATAGGGTACGGCTAAAAAACTACTTACTATTTCCGGATGACGATCTTGGCCATCTGTACATCCGCCCCGTTCTGGATACGGATGAAGTACATGCCATTGGCCAGTGTGCGTACGTCGATCTGGCGCAGGTTCTCTCCTTCATTCACCTGCATATTCCGGCTCCATACCGTCACGCCTTCCTGGTTCACGATACTCACAACGGCCATGCGTGACACGTCGGAACTGAAGCGCAGGTTCGCGACAGAAGAAACCGGGTTCGGGAATATGGATATCCAGTTATTGGCGAACAGTATTTCGTTACCCGCTTCTCCCCTGCTGGCGGTTCCTGTCTGCACACGCAGCGTGTAGCAGTTACCGGCGTTCCAGGCATTGTTGTTGGCCGGGTATACACGGGCATAATAGGTTCCGGCTGTTACAGTACGGTTAATGGTTTCATTATTGGTGCCACTGTTACTGGATGTTTGCAGGGTGTTTCCGCTGCTGTTCAAAAGTCGTAAATGGTAATTGGCAGGGAGCGTTGTCAGGGTCAGGGTGATGGTTCCGCCGTTTGTGATCACAAACCGGTAGTAGTCGTTATCGCCCGAAGGATTGATCAATCCTTTCACATCGGTGTTCAGCGGAATGGTAGCGGCGCCCGTCCTATTGCCATTGGTGCTTATATCATAAATACCCGGGCAGGTAACCGGCGGATTGGCGGTACTGAACTGGGCCTGTACATAATTACCGGCGCCTTCCGCACATGTCGCCCGTACCCTCCAGTCGTAAACTGTAGAAGCTGTTAAGCCCGCAAGATTTACGGAAGTACTGGTTGTTGCCGTGGCAGCATTGATCCAGGTTGAGGAAGCGCTTGTTTTATAATCTGCGTCATAACTGATTGCATTGGCTACAGCCGACCAGTTCAGGGTCGCTGTTGTTTCCGTAACCGCTGTCGCGTTCAAACCACCGGCATCGCCGCAAAGCGCCGGCGGACCAATGGTGAAGTTCGCATTTGAAATATCGAAGAAGATATTGCCTACGGCTTCCACTTTCACGCGGCAGGTATTGCTTTGGGTAGCGGGTACCGTTATCAGTTCCGAACCATCATTGGCTGTGGCAGCGGCCAGTACAACCGGGAATGTTTGTCCGCCATCGGTCGACAAAAGAATATTAACCGTAGCGCAGTTCACCGATCCTGTATTGGTTCCGTTCACGCTCCAGCTAACCGTAGCAGAACCACCGGCACTCCAGTTAACTGCGGTATTCGGCGCTGTTACGGCAAAAGGTCCGGCAGTATTGGTAACGGTTACAACGGCGTCGGTAAAGGCTGTTTGTGCAACAGCTACCGGGGCCGTTGAACTGAATGGATGATTGTCGCGTACCGTAACCCGGAAGTTCAGGGTACGTGATACCGAACTCAATGCTTCAATATTCGCTCCCGCGTCGCCACCGGGCAACGGCGGCGTTACATTCAAACCCGCCAGTATCGTGGATAATTTCGGGAAGGTACGGGTACCGGAACTGGTCGGACTGAACGACAGCCAATTCGGGCCTGTTGTTTTGGTGGGCGATGCCACGCTGCCGGTTCCCGATGTGGTGGAATTATCATTCTGCTCCCAGCAATACGTCAATGGATCGCCATCGGCGTCCGTAGCGGTTGCCGTAAGCGCAAAAGGCGTACTGATGGGAATGGTGTAATTGCTCACCGGTGAAACAACCGGTATCGAATTATTGGCTGTTATGCTTGTGCTCACCGGGCATGTTTTGGTGGCCAGGTTCGCTTGTATCTGTGCGATGGATGTTGCATGGAAGATATCGATCGAATGAGGAGCCACATCCTGCGATGTGATGCCTGCATATCCCATGATGGTGATACCCGAACCAACTTCCTTGTTCTGACCTGTTCCTTCCAGCGACATGGAGAAGGTATGATTCGCTCCAAGCTGGTGCCCTATTTCATGGGCCACATAATCGATATCAAAATTATCGCCCTGCGGAATTCCATCGGCCGGTGAAGTGATACCCGCTCCTTTTGCCAGCGAGGTGCTGGTAGCCGGGTTTACACACACACAACCAATACAACCGGCATTGCCTCCGCCACCCGATGCGCCAAACATGTGGCCGATATCGTAGTTGGCGCTGCCGATCACCGAGGTGAGGGTTTGCTGCAGTTGCAGGTTCCACTGGCTGAGATTGGTGGAGTATGGATCGGTTGCCGGGTTATAATATATTACCGCATTGGTGTTGGCGATGAGATTCAGGTGAAGCGCCAGGTCTTTTTCGAACACGCCGTTGCAACGGGTAAGCGTTGCATTGAAGGCAGCCAGTACCAGGCCTTCCTGCGCTGAACTGGTAGCGCCAAACCAATTGGCGTACTCGCCGTTACAGGACTGCGCCAGGCGCATGGTCTTCAAGGTACCTGCCGAAGTACCGGATGCACCGGATACCGGCACCTGCGCCTTCAGCTGTTCGGCATACTGCTGCTCCTGTGTCGAACAGGTCCAGGCCAGTTTGCCTTTGTCGCGGTGAGAGCTATATACCGCATATACCGTACGATCTTGTGAATACGGTTCAATGAATTCATTTTCCTTACCGGCCCGGAATACCATGGATTGTATGCCCTGCGGGGAGATACTCAGTTTCAGACTTGCCTGTTTATCCGTTATACCACGGCCGGAGTACGCACGTATGTTTGGGTAGCGTGCCTGCAGGGCCGGCTCAAAGTTGGAAGCTTCGAAAACCTCGAACGTTTCCAGGCTGCCCGCCGCGTTCGGAAGTGTTATCACAACAGAGCGCCTGCCCTGTACATCTACAACCGAAAATAATTGCTGACGGAACGCAGCCGCGTTAAGGTTGAACAGTTTAAATTCTTTCGGGAATGAAAGCCTGTCGACCGCTTTGTCGGTAACGATGCTGTTGCGGCTTTCTGTGTTGACTGTCCAGAATTTATCCGATTGGGAGAAACCTGTTGTGGTAGCAATGACCAGCAGGCATACAACGAGTACAGTTTTTTTCATTGGGTCGGTTTTTAAAAGTCGATATTGAAAGCTAAATCTATAATTTCCGTTCCTGGAAACAAATAGTAAAACTACCTGTGCCGGCATCGATAAATTACGTGATCCTGATAAATAACTGGCAATCAACAGCCATTAACCCAATAGAACGGTTGAAAAAAACGGGGTTCGCCAAAATTGCGGCTAAAGCAGCGGTTAAAAGTTGCGGATATAGTATTTAATGCCATTGGCATTCATGATCTGCAGACCGGTTTTCATACTCCCGCTGTATTGTTCAAAAGAAGAATAGTAGGTAACGCTGAACCGGTCGATGCTCTTGATCTTTCCCCGGAAGGCCTTGTCTTCAAAGGAAGAATAGTACGTGAGCAGTGTGGGGCCAACCGATTTGAGTTTGCCGCGAAGCATTTCATTGTCGTATGAGGCATACCAGGTAACCAGCTGTTGCCCCAACGACTTGATCGCACCGCGATAGGCTTCGTCGTCGAATGAGAGATAGTAATCGAAGTTGATATTTCCGATGCTCTTGATCTTGCCTTTCAGGATTTCATTTTCGTAAGATGGATAGTAGGTGACCAGGGTTCGGCCGATGTATTTGGGTTTTCCCCGAAGGGCCTCATCATCGAGTTGTGTATAATATTCAACCCTGCCTGCATAGGGTTCGAGGGTACCGGCATAGTTCTCCTGGTAACCGATGTATTTATCATATCCCCATTTGCTGATCCTTCCATCCTTTGTAACATAGATCTCCACCTGCTCATCCAAACCGATCGATATCATATCCAGCTGGCCATTGCCCGAAATATTGATCCGGGATATGTGTTGAGCCTTCACCAGCGTTGTAGCGAGCAACAAGAATACAGTAAGCGGGATGAATAGTCGCATAACAACCAACATTTAGGGTCTAAAGATACAACTCTATAGCCTCCTGCCTATACCGGAATCCGAAAACAGGTTACCTTGCAGGCATGAAGAACATTCTTGTCCTGCTCACCCTTGTATTTTTTTCCTGCCGGGAAAAATACGCGAATCCGCATGTGATGATTGAAACAGAAAAGGGAGATATTGAAGTGGAAGTGTACCCTGGTAAAGCCCCGGCCACCGCAACGCGGTTTCTTTCGTACGTCGATTCGGGCTATTATGCCAACAGCAGTTTTTACCGGGTGCTCAAGGCCGATGAACTGCCCAACCCGAACAATACAGGCCTTATCCAGGGTGGAATCTGGGAATCAAACCCGCAGTTGAAAGTGAAATTACCCGGTATCCCCCACGAAAGCACGAGGCAATCGGGGCTTACGCACCAGACAGGCACAATTTCGATGGCAAGGCTGGAACCGGGAACCGCCAGCAGCGAGTTTTTCATCTGCATCGGCGATCAGAGCATGCTCGATGCCGGGCGGAAAGGAACGGAAGACGGGCTCGGGTTTGCTGCATTCGGCAAAGTGGTGAAAGGGATGCCCATCGTTCGAAAGATACAGGAAGAAAGAAGCCACGGCGATAAATTCGACAACAGCATCCGGATAAAAGCGATCCGCAGGCTTTAACCCCCGAACCATTCCCCGGCCAGATTGTTAATCCGGAAAACCGGTTCATGACTCGTTATTTCATCGCATTCGTTTTATTGGCACAACTGGGCGCCTGCTCCTTCTCCGCGAAAACGGCCGAACGTTACCTGGAAAAGGCCAAAACAAAAACATACGATGTGATCGTGGTACCCGGCGTGCCGTTTACCGAACAGGGATGGGACAGTGTGATGAAAGCCCGGGTATACTGGTCGAAATTTTTGTACGACAAGGGTATTGCCAAAAACATCATGTATTCCGGTTCCTCGGTGTACTCGCCCTACTACGAAGGAAAGATCATGGCTTTGTATGCCATTGCCATCGGGATACCCAAAGAAAATGTATACGCCGAAACCAGGGCCGAACACAGCACCGAAAATCTTTACTATTCCTTCCATAAATCCCGGAAACTCGGTTTTCAAACCGTAGCCCTTTCGACAGATCCTTTCCAGGCAAAGCAATTACGCCGGTATGCCCGGGTAAAGGTCGACAGGTCGGTAGACCTCATACCGATCGTATTCGACAGTTTACGGTTGATGCACCCGGTAATGACCGACCCGAAGATCGATTACCAGCAGGCATATAATAAGGATTTTGTTCCCTTGCCGCAGCGGGAGTCGTTCTGGAAACGATTCCGCGGAACAATGGGAAAGAATGTTGACAAGGACGCTTATAAATAAGCGGTTTATTTTACTGTAAAATCAACTTTGATATCTGCCCAGAGCAGGCTTACGGTTCCGTTTGCCGCTATCCGGAAGGTCATCTTCTCTTCAACCGGGTCCTGGCGTACGGCTTTTACCGTTACACGAAGCGCATCATCGGCTTCCTTGTATTTGAAAGCGCCCCATTGGTTCCATGTTTTGTTGAAGATGATGGTCCACTCCTCGCCTTTCACCAGGGTGAATAAGGCGTACTTTCCGGCAGGCAATGATTTACCTTCCACCAGAATGTCTTTATCGGTTTCAAAAACCGTGGCTTCATTGGCGCCGGTACGCCAAACCTGGCCTTCTTTGGGTTCTAGATCCTTACCAATGGTACGGCCCTTCAACGAGGGTTGGCTGTAGTTGATCGTGATGGTGGCGGCGCCAACTTTCTGTGTAACGGAAGCAGGCGGACTGGGACGTTTTGATTTGTCGGACTGAGCGCAGGACTGAAGGCTGAAAAAAGCCAGCACGGAAAAAAGACTGAAGGATAATAGGTACTTCATCGGGAAATGTTGAGGGTTACAAAATCGGTGAAAATGGGCGAATGCCTTTTTCAAGGTCATTACCCGATAAAGATAGCAGAAACTTATGTACGGTTGGTACCGTTCAACCAAGCCGCTCCCAGGTAATCTCACCAACAAGTTCGCCTTCTTCATTTACCACCACATAGGCGGCATAGGCGCTGTTCTTGATACGGGCTGCCCGCAAAGCCAGTTTATGCGATTCGTATTCGCTGAGCCGGAATGGACGGTTGGGATGAAGAAAGGTTCGTACCTGGATGAGCATGTCGCCCAATGTGCCTGTAGCCCGGATTTCCCGTTCGGCAGGGGCTGCTTCGGCCCTGACAATATTTTCGTAGCCATTCTCTTTAAGCCAGGCTTCTACGTGGTTCTCGCCGGTAAGCTCAAGTTTTTCTGAGGTTAAATTTCCCATGGTTGGTTCGTTTCGGTAACCAAATATATGGGATTCCACATTACAACAAGTATTTACCCCTCAAAAAAATAATATTTTCCACATGGAGTTTATAAGTATTTTATTTGATAATTAATTATTTGTCTATTTGGGTTGCAGTAGGGATACTACAAAGCCGTCAATCGGGTATTAACCCGATCGGTATAATCAGTTCCCACCGGTTCCTCACTCCCGGGTTAAGCAGATCGGTATCCAGCAGGTACGAGTATCGCACCCCGAAGCTCACAGGCAGGGCATTCCATGCCTTGGTATCAAAATATAGTTCCGCACCGGTACTCCGGCTCTTGATCTCGGTAAGCACCCCGTTCAGGCGTGCCCGGGCGCTGCTGTAATCGTAGAACAGATTGGTCCGGATCCGCTGAAAGAAAATGATATTACCAAAACCCCAATCCGGGTAAACGATGGGGAAATGATAGTTTACCCCGAATTTGTACATGCGGCGGGTCGACAAAGCCTCGTAGCCCCTGGCGTAAGAGAAATTCTTGCTGAACAGGTCCGGCAGTGTATCCCGTTTCTGCCAGGCCGTATTGATGACAAGACTGTGGTTCACGAACAGCCCGGGAAAATAGAGGGATCCATGCGCTACGAACTTATGGCTATTGCTGAAATTTACGGCATCCCGGTAGCTGAGCGAAAGCGTCTGTGCCCAACGGGGATTGATGTGCTGTTTTGCCCGCTGGCTTGTATTACTGAAATTCAAAAAGCCGCTGATATATTTAATCGCATTATTGGAAAATACATTCTTCCCCACTCCCCGGTAAAAATATTGCTCGAGGTTATAGCCCACACTGAAATGGAGAAACTTGCTTGTGCGTCCGTTGATGAACTGCAGGGGTACCGATATCCCGGCGCTGAGTTTAGCAGAATTGTACTGCACCGATTTCCCCACCGCTGTATCCACGGTGCGGTTAAAACTTTCCTCCGCGGCCAGACTTACCAGCGGAAACCAACCGGCGTACACCCCGCTGAATCCCAGGGTATGGCTTCGATCGCTGCGGTTATAGGTATAACTCACACTATTGCTGAAACTGCTCAGCACATTATCACTGTACAAAGCATACCCGAACTCGGGATCATCCACCACCGGGCGCCAGCTGTGAAAATTGAACAATCGGAAGGATTTCCGGTATTTCGTTACCTTATGTTGAGCCCTCCCCGTTTCCGTATCTTCAAAACGCTGGTCACGCAAGCCGTACAAAGCGCCGGCGCCGGGTATGGTGAGCATGGAATCAGCATAGTATTGCACATTGCCGACGACAAACTCAACGGGAGCCACGGGTTTCCAGGCCAGGTCTTCGGGCCGGTAGCGGACCAGCCGGTGCCCGGAGGAAGTAAAGGCCGATACCAGCATCTCAGCTTTTGCATTAACAGCCGGGTGATAAACGCCATTTACATTGTTGGTGAGTTTGAATAGTTTATTGGATTTGATTGTTACCGCAAAAATCTTGTCGGCGTTTCCCTGCATGGCCGAGAAATATACCGTATCACCCTTTACCAGCGGATAACCCATCACGTTGAATGAAAAAGGCGTGATATTATCCATCGTACCGTCTTCGAGGTTGATCTTCATCAGTACCATATTGCCCTGCGGGTTGCGGGCAGCCGTGATGGCTGTTTGCGCATCGAGATACTTCGTTTGCGTAAAGAAATAATTCCGGGGGTTGGGAACCTCTTTCAGTATGTTACCGGTAGATGCGTCAATACGGCAAATACGATTGGTTCCATCCGGTTTTACCTGCACGGCCAGTACTTCGGTGCCCGATTCATTGATGTCGGGAGAAAAGAATGCAGACCGGGTCGTCACCTGCCGTTGTTCCCCGGTATGGATATCATACAAACGTATGACACTGTAGTTCCGGTTAGTCCAGCGTGGATCGGATTGATAGGCTGTATATACGATCCACCCGTTCCGGTACGAGAAATAATCATCCGTAGCGATATCCCGTACCCGCAGCCGGGTTTCCTTTCCCTTGCTGAGGATATAAAAGCCGGGAATATCCCTGTATGAATTTTTCAGCACCAGGATGCTGTCGTCGCTGATGAAGGCCGGGAAACGATAATCGGTTACATTATTCTTCGTGGCCGGGGTCAGGTAATCCATCGCCGGTGAAGCAATCACCTGCCCGCCAAATGCCTTATCGCGGAAATAAGCGAGGGCATCTTCCCGGAACTGCCGGTAGGATCTTCCCGAATAACGTTGTATAGCCTGGTTGAACGGATAGAACAAGCCCCGGAAACGTACCGCGTCTTCCGTTACTTTCCGCCAGAAATCCTCCCCGTATTTCTCATAGCCATAAGCGGTAAGCAGGTAACCCAGCTGGTAATGATCCGGCGTATAATCTTTATAGGATCCGCTGCGCAGCTTCATCCAGGAATACGCCCTTTTATCGAGCCAGAGCGATTTGAATCCGTTGTAGAAAGACGGCATACGCCCACGTCCCTGCGCACTCACCAGGGTTTCCTGCCATACGGCATCGCCTTCAAAAAAATAATCCGGTATGGTAATGCCGTTGGCGAGCAACTGTCCCTCCTGCCCCAGGAAAAAAGAAAATACCCGGGTGAATCCTTTATTAAAATTGCTGAGCTGCTGTATGTGCCGGTCTTCATGGATAACGAGATTATCGTCCCAGCGAAGACTGCCATTGGAGAAATTGTTCGGGTCGGGTGTCATATAAAACTCACTCATCACCGGGGCCATCCGCACATACGCATTGGAAATGGTTGTTTGCGTTTGTAACACGATGTTCCACTTTCGTTGTTTGCCCCCGATGGTTCCCGCGGTTTTATCGCCCAGCAGTTTGACCACGTTGGCGATCCGGTTGGCCTGGCTGTCGAGCCCCCGGGGGAAAATAACCCGCACCGAAGGCGTGCTCACCTGGTTCCATTTTACCGAAGATGGATTGCCGCCGAAATTCTGCGCATAGCCGTAACCGGCGAATAAAAATGTGCAGGAAAGAAGAAAAAAACGGATCGGTTTATACATGTACTAAAGTTAGCAAAAGAAAACGCCAAATGCCTTCGGCTTTGTAACTTTATCAGCACTATACTATGCCAATACTCGAAACGGAACGACTGCAACTTTGCCAACTCACATCCGATGACGCGGCCTTCATCCTCGAACTGGTCAATGATCCTTCCTGGATACAATACATCGGCGATAAAAACATTCATACCCCCGGCGCCGCCAAAGAATACATACGCAACGGTCCTCAACAGAGTTATGAGCGCTTCGGCTTCGGACTCTACGCGGTAAGGCTCCGGGAAAACGACGAAGCCATCGGTATGTGCGGGCTGCTTCGCCGGGATACGCTCGATGATCCCGATATCGGCTTCGCTTTTCTGCCCCGGTTCACCGGAAGCGGATACGCGTACGAATCCGCGATGGCGGTTCTGGATGCTGCGCAATCAACCTGGAAAATGCCCCGGGTGCTTGCGATCACATCAATCGGCAATGAGCGATCCGTAAAATTACTGTCGAAGCTCGGCTTCCGTTTCAGTAAACAAATCCGTTTAACCCCGGAGGCCGAAGAGCTGAACCTTTTCGAACGTATTTTCTAGCCCGTTTTAGGGAGTTCAACTTTCCCTGTATAAAATAGTAATAGCTCAATAAGTTTTGTATTTTCGTCAAAATTAACCTCCATGAAAATATTTGTAGCCGGGTTGCCTTACGACCTGGATGATGCCGAACTAACGGAGATCTTCGAGAAATTCGGCACGATTGCCTCTGCCAAAGTTGCCATCGACCGGGAGACCGGCAAAAGCAAGGGATTCGCCTTTGTGGATATGCCCAATGCCGAAGAAGCCCGCGACGCGATCGAAAACCTGAACGACATTTCACTCGGAAAAAAACCGCTGGTGGTCAAAGAAGCGGAAGAACGCTCAGGACCTCCCTCCGGTGGCGGCGGATCGCAACGTGAGTTCAGGCCCAGGCCAGGAGGCGGCGGAGGTGGCTACAACGGAGGTAAGCCGCGCTTCACGAATAACCGGGGTGGCAACGGCAGATATTGATACTAAAAAACAAACCAGATAAACAGCAGCGAACCTGCTGTTTTTTTATTGACCAAATGCTGATCTGATGAAACTGGCACTGACAGGCGCCAGCGGCCATGTAGGCGCCGCCCTGCTGCACGAAACGCAGCGACGGAATATTCCTGTAAAAGCACTGGTTCGCGACACCGGTGTTGCCTGGATGAAGAACCTGCCGGTTACGCTGGTGCCCGGCGACCTGTTTTCGAAACAGGCGCTGGATGAACTTGTCAGCGGCTGCGATGTGCTCATCCATGGCGCTGCCTATATCTCGGTGAACGGCGATCCGCGGGGACTGGTGCATCAAACAAATGTGGATGGCACCCGCGCCGTGGTCGAAGCAGCGATCCGGGGTGGCGTGAAACGGTTTATCTACATCAGTTCCATCCATGCTTTCAAACAAGAACCTTCCGGCGAATTGCTTGATGAAACAAGAGCGCCGGTAGACGATTCCGCTTTCGCATACGACCGCTCGAAATATGCCGGGCAACAGATCGCGTTGGAAGCAAACAACCACGGCATGGAAACCATCGTGGTCAATCCTACTTCCATCATCGGCCCCTACGATTTTAAACCATCCCTGCTGGGCCAGGTGATCATCGATCTGTACCGGGGCAAACTACCCTTTGTTTTTGACGGCGGATTTAATTTCTGCGATTGCCGCGATATCGCCGGCGGCATCCTGAACGCCTGTACCCGGGGAAGGCCGGGCGAACTGTACCTGCTCGGCGGAAAATGGTACAGCCTGAAACAACTTGTCGGGTACTTGTCAGCGGCATCGGGCAAAAAGATCCGCGTAGCGGCACTGCCCGAATGGGTGGCCAAAGCCGGACTCCCGTTTGTGGAATTATGGGGTAAGATCCGGCGCCAGGAGCCCCAATATACCATCGAAGCCATCGAAGCGCTTTTCCGGGGCAACCGCTGCATCAGCAGCGAGAAGGCGATGCGGGAATTGAACTACCAGCATCGTCCGCTCGAAGAAACCATCCGGGATACGGTTGAGTGGTTTGCAAATAAAGGTTATCTTGTTCGATAAACCCTGACTGCTCAACATGCCCATCTCCTTCTCCACTTACCAGGCGATCAGCTATGCATGGATCGGATTGGCTGTATGTATCTTTTTCCTGTTGCTGAAGATCACAGCACCCTATGGCAGGCACAGTTCCACCAAATGGGGGCCGCAGATCGCCAATCACCTGGGCTGGTTCTTCATGGAGTCGCCGGCCCTGGCCGTGATGATCTATGTGCTGCTGATCAATTTTTCTGTTCATTCACTGGCTATCGAGGTCATGGTCGGACTGTATTGCCTGCACTATTTCAACCGGAGTTTCATCTTCCCGTTCCGACTGCACACCCGTGGCAAGAAAATGCCGGTCCTGATCATGTCGTCGGGTATCTTCTTCAACCTCTGCAATACCTTTTTACTGGGATATTATTTTACCCACTTCGCCGCGAACGACAACAGTTGGTTCCGTGATCCGCGGTTCATTGCCGGACTGATCATCTTTATCACAGGCGCCTGGATCAACTGGAAAGCCGACAATGTACTCATCAACCTGCGTGCGCCGGGCGAAACGGGTTATAAGTTACCCAGGGGATGGTTGTTTGATTATGTAAGTTGTCCGAACCTGTTGGGGGAATTGATCGAATGGGCGGGCTTCGCGATCCTTTGCTGGAATTTACCAGCGCTTACTTTTTTTATCTGGACAGCGGCCAATCTTGTTCCGCGGGCGCTTTCCCATCACAAATGGTACCGCATGCAATTTGCCGGTTACCCGGCGGAACGAAAAGCCGTGATACCCTATTTACTCTAGATAGCTATAAACCTTATGAACTTTCTTCCTACTTCAGGTACTTATCGAACCAATCGATAAAATTCTTCTCCTCCACATCCCGGTTGGGCCAGCCATGAGCGCCGCCTTCCCGCATGATGAAATGGCAGGGCACTTTCATTTCTTTGAACCTGGCGATGATGGATTCGGATTGCTGCATCGGCACCACGAAATCCTTATTGCCATGAATGATCAGTACGGGGGGATCGTCGGAGCTCACATGGGTGATCGGGGATATTTCTTTGGCGATCTCTCTTTTCTTTTCCATGTCGGTAATGGAAACATAGGTGCGGGTAGAATCGCTGAACACTTTAAAATCGAAAGCGCCGGCCAATCCCATGAAGGCCAATCCTGCCTGGCTTACCTGTGAGAATGTATTCGCCTTACCATAGTTGAGAAAATCGGTTGGCGGATAGAAAACCGCCGCCGCCTGTACGCGGCTCGATACTTTGTCGACCGGGTCCTTGGATTTGGGATTGACCACATTGTCGGATGTTGCGATCATCAGCGACAGATGTCCGCCCGATGAAGAACCGGTGATACCGATACGGTCCGGGTCGATCTTATAATTGGCCGCATGGTAACGTACAAACCGAACGGCTCTTTTCAGGTCTTCGATCTCATCGGGGATGGCATAACGCGGCTGGCATCCCACCATCACGCCAAACAAGGTATAACCCGCGTCGATATACAAGCCTGTTCTTTCGGAGAAAGCATCGAGCATACGCTCGGAAGAGATCCAGTTACCACTGAGCACATAGATGATGGCCTTGCCATTGACCTTCTTTTTCGGAGTGAGTACGGTCATGGTGAGGGCCATACCATCCTTTCGGCCATAAATGGTTTCGTTCTTTGTATAAGGCAGACTGTCCTGTGCACTGGTAACCAGTACAGAAAGACTGAAGGCCAATAGAAGTAAATAGCGCATGCGATTTTTGTTTCTGCCTATTCAAACAATTCAGTCTGGGATTTGTTCGCCGCCGGCGAGGGCACCCATTCCATTTCCGTCGATTTGCTGTAGTCGGCCAGTTTGGAACCCACGGTTCGGTAACCCGTCACCTCGGCGATCCTGGCGATCTTCAGTTTCCCTTTCCGGATCTGCTCGCCCCTGCCCTGCTGCATCGCCAGCACGGGTTCTTCTTCGGTGGTCACCGCTTCGATGTAATTTCCATCACCTTCCTTGATCACAAGGAATTTATTCTTCAGCGTGGTGGTTTCGATTTTGAACCGTTTGGCCATGAATTGTTTGGCTTTGAGATCGGCATATACCAGGCTGATGATCTTCGCCGGATCGAATTTCTGGATGAAGATGACTTTCTCGGGATCCAGTTTTTGGGTAAGTTCCTGGTCGGTGATCTCGTAATATCCATCCCGGTATACCACCAGTATCCGGTCGTCGGTATCGAAGGTTCCCAGGTATTCGCCCTTTTCCTCGGTATTGAGGCGACCGAACTGGTCGTCGTACCAGAGTTTTTTACCCGCCAGGGTGGATACGCCGGCTTCTTTGAACTTAACAGCCTTGATCGGGTACTTGGTAACCTGGTTGCCGATGCTGCCACGGCCCTTGATATCGAGCTCTTCGAAATAAAAATCGAATTCTTTGATGCGGGCGCTGCAATTCGGACTTAACACCACTTTCACCACTTCGGCCTCGCCATTGGCATTGGCGGTAAAATAATGCACTTTGCTTTTTTCCGATCCCTTGGTAAGATCGTATTCCTTATCGCGGGTGATGCCCGTAACATTGAAACGCTTGGCAAAACTGATCCCGGTCTTTCCATCCGCGTAGATCATGTTGTAGGTGGTGCGTTCGTCGTTCTTCTGGAAAACGGCTACGTGTATGATGTCTTTCCCGATGAAGGTTTTGTCGGATACCCGCACCACTTTCATGATACCGCCCTTGGTGAAAGCGATGATATCGTCGAGATCAGACACATCGGCCACGAATTCATCTTTCTTCAGCCCGGAGCCGATGAAACCATCCGCCCTGTTCACATAGAGTTTGGTATTGGCGATGGCCACGGCCTTGGCTTCGATGGTATCGAAAAGTTTGATCTCCGTTTTGCGTTCTCTTCCCTTGCCGTATTTCTTCAGCAGGTTTTCGTAATAGGCCACAGCATAATCCACGAGGTTGGCAAGGTCGTGTTTCACCTGCTTGATATCGGCTTCGAGCGCCTTGATCTGGTCGTTCAGTTCGTCGATATCGAGTTTGTAGATGCGCCGTACGGGCTTTTCAGTCAGCTTAATGATGTCTTCCCGGGTGATCTCCCGCTTCAGTTGTTTCTTGAAGGGAACGAACGCCTTGTCGATCGCATCGAGCACCTTCTCCCAGGTTTCGTGTTTCTTTTCAAGTTCCTTGTATATCTTCTCCTCGAAGAATATTTTTTCGAGCGATGTATAATGCCATTTCTCCTGCAGCTCGCCGAGTTTGATCTCCAGTTCCCTGCGCAGCAGTTCCTTGGTGTTCTCCGCCGAGGTCTTGAGCAGTTCGCTCACTTTCATGAAACGCGGCTTATTGTTCTCGATCACGCAGGTATTGGGCGAGATGCTCACCTCACAATCGGTGAAGGCATACAACGCGTCGATGGTGATATCGGGCGAGATGCCCTGCGCCAGCTCCACGATGATCTCCACTTCGGCAGCGGTATGGTCGGTTACTTTTTTGATCTTGATCTTTCCCTGGTCGTTGGCCTTTACAATGCTTTCCATCAGCTGGGTGGTGGTCACCCCGTACGGAACGCTTTTAATGACCAGGGTTTTCTTGTCGGCCTCTTCGATCACGGCACGTACCCGGATCTTGCCGCCCCGTACGCCGTCGTTGTAATTGCTGGCGTCCATGATGCCGCCCGTCTGAAAATCGGGCAGCAGTTCGAAACGCCGGCCACGCAGGTATTTAATCGAGGCTTCGATCAGTTCACAGAAATTATGCGGAAGGATCTTGGTAGCCAAACTCACGGCGATGCCTTCGGCTCCCTGCGCCAGCAGCAGCGGGAATTTCATCGGCAGGGTCACGGGTTCGTTCTTGCGGCCGTCGTAACTAAGCGCCCAGTCGGTTGTTTTGGCGTTAAATGCCACTTCGAGCGCAAATTTACTCAGGCGGGCTTCGATATACCGGGATGCCGCGGCTTCATCGCCGGTGCGGATATCGCCCCAGTTACCCTGGGTTTCCACGAGCAGGTCTTTTTGCCCGAGATTCACCAGGGCGTCGGCAATAGAGGCATCGCCATGCGGGTGATAGGCCATGCTTTGTCCGATGATGTTGGCGGCTTTGTTGAAACGGCCGTCGTCCATCTCCTTCATGGCATGGAGGATGCGCCGCTGCACGGGCTTCAGGCCGTCTTCGATGGCCGGCACGGCACGTTCCAGGATCACATAGCTGGCGTAATCGAGGAACCAGTTCTTGTACTGGCCGCCGATGCCCGATTCGGTGTGTTCGTATTCTTCGATATTCTTTTTTGCTTTTGCCATGTTACCTCACCCCTTCCCTCTCCTGGAGGAGAGGGAGATTTTTTACTGATACTAATTTCATGTTTGTTATCCGGATACTGGTTTAAGTTTTATTTCAAAATCCTTCATCTTACCCACATGGCCCTGCACATCGAACAGTTCCATGGCGATCATCGACTTCAACCGCCACAACAGGTACATATCGCCGGTGGTATGTTTGGCTTTACTGAGAAAATGGTGAATGACCTTCGATGCCTTCTGCCATTCGGGGGTGACAAATTTCTTCAGCTCGGCGTCGTAGAAATCATATTCCTGCTGGATGAGTTTCTTACCGCCTTCCAATAACCGAACGCCCTTCGCGTCCTGGCATATCTTCAGCCATTCATCGGGATCCACTTCAAATTCGCTCAGGGTGATCTCCCGGGCCAGTTTTTTGGCCTTTAAAAATTCTTTGGCCGGTATCTCACTCAGCCAGTTCGGGTAAAAGATATTTCCCTTCTCGTTCAGGAAGGGCAGGTTATTGAGGTAGAGGATGAAGACGCGGCCCTGGTAATCCTTCAACTGGCTCATCAGCCAGTAGTAACCGCTTACATCGTGTTTATTCTGGGCGGCCCAGATCCAGATAATCTCTTCCGGGTCGGTATCCAGCCGCCCGATCAGTTCGCCGACGGTTTTCGGATCATCCACTTCGCCGCTGTCGACTGCTCCATCGTAATCACTCCCGGCAAGCACATCCCGCTGCCATTGCTTACGGTTTTCAATTCCTTCGGCTGTATAGATATTCTCCAGCGGACCAACGGCAAAATCATCTTTGATCTGTACGATATCTCCCGACAGGGTTTCGTCGAGCGCTATGGCTTTCTGCAGCACCGCAACATCGGGTTCATTAAAAACTATGTGAATCATTCGTTTCTTACTTTTTTATTTTGACTGCCAGGAAAAAATAATTGTTGGCAGCGCCAATTACTTCATAATCGATATAAAAACTCTCGGTAAATATTTTAAATGCCAGGAACTCATGCTGCGGCACCGCAAATTCATCGAACATCAGGATGTCGCCGTCTTCGAGGAAACGGTACAATTGCGAAAGCGAAAAAATCGTGGCGCTGAACAGGTCGGCGTCGAGGTGAATCAGTTTTCGTTGTCCGCCTTTATACCTTTCCAAAAACGGGATCAGCGTATCCTGGAAAAGTCCTTTGTAGAAGGTCGCCCGCGGATCATCGATATTCAACGACTCCAGCGATGAGGCCATGGCTCCTTTCTCGTAGGGTCCCCATTTTTCGGGCAGTCCTTCGAACGTATCGAAACCAAAAAAACGGGATCCGGGATCCGCATTCCGGGCCAGCCACCACTTGAAGGAACTTCCGGTGGCCACGCCGAATTCGAAATAATCGATGGCCTTCCTGTCGAGCCCCTCGGCAGCGCAAATGGCCTCGTACAATTTGATGCGCCGCTGGTAATCCCAGGTGGGCTGGTAAAAATCGTTATAGCCTTTCACCGGGTGCGCTTTCCGCCACTTGCTCATCTCACTCATGTAAACAGCGTTCAGCATGCCGGCCGAAAAGGGCGATACCAGTACATCCAGTTTCCATTTCAGGAACAGCGCCTTTGCTTTTCGTATCAGGTCCAGTTTAGTCATGCAGGCGTCTTTTCTTCCTCCAGCAGATCCAGTTCTACTTTCAGGTTCTCAATGATAAAATCCTGGCGGGCGGGAGTATTCTTACCCATATAATATTCCAGCATCTGCTGGATATGGGTTTCGGGCAGCAGCATGACGGGTTGCAGTTTCATGTCGTCGCTGATGAAGCGGGCGAACTCATCCGGGCTGATCTCTCCCAAACCCTTGAAGCGTGTCGTTTCCGGCCGGCCGCCCAGCTTGCGGGTGGCTTCCTGTTTCTCGGCCTCATTGTAACAATAGATCGTTTCCTGTTTGTTACGCACCCGGAACAAAGGCGTTTCGAGTATGTACACATGCCCGTTCTTCACCAGTTCGGGGAAGAACTGCAGGAAGAAAGTCATCAGCAGCAGGCGGATGTGCATGCCATCCACGTCGGCATCGGTGGCGATCACGATATTGTTGTAGCGAAGCCCTTCGTATCCTTCTTCGATGTTCAGCGCATGCTGCAGGAGGTTGAATTCCTCATTCTCGTATACCACTTTCTTGGTGAGCCCGAAACTGTTCAGCGGCTTTCCCCGTAAACTGAACACGGCCTGGGTATCCACATTCCTCGCCTTGGTGATGCTACCGCTGGCGCTATCTCCCTCGGTGATGAAGATGGTGCTTTCCTTTTGTTTCTCGGAGATCTTATCCTTGTCTTTCCCGGTGGCTTCGTCGTTGTAGTGAAACTTGCAATCACGCAGTTTTTTATTGTGGAGATTGGCTTTCTTCGCCCGCTCGTTAGCCAGCTTCTTGATGCCGGCCATGTCTTTACGCTCCCGTTCGCTTTGTTCGATGCGGCGTTTCAGCGCATCGGCCGTTTCGGGATTGCGGTGCAGGTAATTATCCAGTTCCTTGCCCAGGAAATCGCCCATGAAGTTGCGCATGGAGGGACCGCCTTCGTATACGGATAAGGAACCCAGCTTGGTCTTGGTCTGGCTTTCGAAAACCGGTTCCTGCACCCGCACGCTCACGGCGGCGCAGATGCTTCCTCGGATATCGGCCGCGTCGTAATCTTTTTTATAGAATTCGCGGATCGTTTTCACATAGGCTTCGCGGAAGGCCGCCAGGTGCGTGCCTCCCTGGGTGGTGAACTGGCCATTCACGAAGCTGTAGTATTCTTCGCCGTAATCATTTTCATGGGTGATGGCCACTTCGATATCGTCGCCCCGGAGGTGGATGATGGGATACCGGATCTCGTCTTCATTTGTCTTACGCTGTAACAGATCGAGCAGTCCGTTCTTGCTTACATACCGTTTGCCGTTGAGGTTCATCACCAGCCCGGCGTTGAGGTAGCAGTAATTCCAGAACTGGTTGTCGAGGTATTCCTGGACGAAATGGAATTTTTTAAACACCGTATCATCCGGCGTGAAGGTGATCATGGTGCCGTTCTGTTCAGTGGACTTTACCTCCTTATACTCTTTGATCAGCGCTCCCCGTTCGAATTCGGCCGTTTTCTCCTTGCCATCTCGGTACGAGGAAACTTTGAAGTAATTGCTCAGGGCGTTCACCGCCTTGGTACCCACCCCGTTCAGGCCCACGCTTTTCTGGAAAGCCTTGCTGTCGTACTTGGCGCCCGTGTTGATCTTGCTCACTACATCCACAACTTTGCCCAGGGGAATACCGCGGCCATAATCACGTACGGTGATCGTTTTGTCCTTGATCTCCACGTCCACATGCTTTCCATAGCCCATCGTGTGTTCATCGATGCAGTTGTCGATCACTTCTTTGAGAAGTACGTAAATACCATCATCCGGGCTGCTGCCATCCCCCAGCTTACCGATATACATACCGGGGCGCAGGCGTATATGTTCCTTCCAGTCGAGGCTTTTTATGGAGTCTTCGGTATAGTCGAACAGGTCTTTTTCTTTCTCTGCCATTTCCAATGGGTTTATTGGTTTATTGGTTTAGTAGTTTGTTGGTTTGCAGGCTGAAAGGACGATAACTACTTCTGCCTATAAACCAGAAAACAGGTAAACCAACCCCCGTTTCAAGGCTGCGAATATAGTCGAATGCAGGCAGTTCTGCTTCGGCCTACTTATCCACATCAGCCTGTCAAATGTGAGAAAAAGGAGGCCGCCGATCGAATGATGAAAATTTGATGGACGGATGCCCCCGGTCATGCTGCCCATGCCAAGCGGCAGCTATCTTTACAAAAAAGTATATCATGAAACAGATAAAACTGATGACTGCTGTATTGGCTGCCGGGTTATTCTTCTCCTGCAGCAGTACCAAACTCACATCCTCCTGGAAAGCGAAAGACGCCGTAAGCAAAACCTACCACAATATCATGGTATGGGGCATTCTTACCGAAAAAGACAGCGCACTGAAAGCAGACATGGAAAACCACCTGGTGAACGACCTGGCCGACAGGGGTTACCACGCCATTTCGGCTGCCCGGGTATTCGGCGCCAACGCGTACCGGAAACTCAGCGAGAAAGAGATCGTAGACCAGTTCCGCAACAGCGGCGTGGATGCGGTGATCACCATCGTACTGCTCGACAAACAAAAAGAAGAGCTGTATGTACCGCCGGCCATTGTCAACAACCCGTCTTCTTCCTATGACCATGTCGACAAATATTATTCGGCCACCTACGACAAAGTTTTTTCGCCCGGATATTATGTTTCCACGACCAATTATTTCTGGGAGAGCAACCTCTTTGAAGTGAACCAGGATAAGCTTGTCTATTCGGCCCGGACCAAATCCTTTGACCCGGCATCCGCCAATATGCAGGCGCATGAAAACGGTTTGCTGCTGATCAGGGACATGACCAAGAAGAAACTGCTGAAAGACCAGGTGAAGAAGGACTAAATCGATTTTTATAGTAGCTTTAGCCAAACCAATTACATGAACCTTGACCTAACCGGAAAGACGGCGCTTGTTTGCGGAAGTACGCAGGGACTGGGCTATGCCTCCGCTGTTGAACTGGCCCTGCTGGGCTGTTCGGTGGTGCTGATGGCACGCAACGAAGACAAACTGAAAGAGGTGCTACCAACCCTCGACAGCCGCAAAGGGCAAGCGCACCAGTACCTCGTAGCCGATTTTACCGATACGGCAGCGGTGAAGAAAAGCATTGATGGTTTTGTACAGAACAACCGTATTCATATCCTGGTGAACAATACCGGCGGACCGGCGGGTGGGCAAGCCATCAACGCAAAGCCGGAAGAATTCCTGGCGGCATTCAACAATCACCTCATCAATAACCACAACCTCGTGCAGGCCGTGGTTCCGGGGATGAAAGAAGCGGGTTTCGGCCGTATCATCAACATCATATCCACTTCGGTGAAAATACCCATCGCCGGTTTGGGCGTAAGCAATACCATCCGGGCGGCGGTTGCCAACTGGGCCAAGACCCTCGCCACCGAATTAGGTTCCTTCGGGATCACCGTTAATAATGTGCTGCCCGGTTTTACCAAAACCGTACGGGCCGATTACGTGGTAGCGTCCAAGGCAAAGGCAAGCGGGAGAACCGAGGAAGAAGTGATGAAGGAATTGGTAGCCGAGATACCGGCAGGACGTATTGGCCAGCCCGAAGAATTCGGCGCCGCGGTGGCATTCCTGTGCTCGCCGGCAGCGGCCTATATCAACGGCATCAACCTGCCGGTGGATGGCGGAAGACTGGGATGCCTGTGAGAACACCGATGCATGATACCGGATGCCCGATAGCATACCCTGAACCATCAACTATGAACCATTAATCTTTTACCACCATGACTCATTTACGCCGGCTCCTGAAAACCCTGTTTCTTTCTGTATTGTTATCCTCCTGCCTGGCACAACCCAAGACAAGCCTGAATGCCGAGGAATTTGAAAAACAGCTGAACGCCACACCCAACGCACAGGTACTCGATGTACGAACACAGGATGAATATCTTTCTGGTCATCTCAAAAACGCCTTGCTGGCCGACTGGACCGACCCGAACGAATTCCAGCGCAGGATCGCCTTTATTGATAAGCATAAACCCCTCTTTGTATACTGCCTCTCTGGCGGCAGAAGCGCTGCAGCGGCAGCCCGCTTGCGGAAGATGGGTTACGAAAATGTGTACGAATTGCGTGGAGGAACCAATGCCTGGCGGGCAGCCGGCAAACCACTGGAAGGAGCCGGTGATGCGCAGCAGATGAGTGTGGATGATTTCTACAAAGCCGTAAACAGCGCCCCGGTGGTGCTGGTGGATTTTGGCGCCACCTGGTGCCCGCCCTGCCGGATGATGGAACCCGTTTTAAAAAGCCTGGAAACAAACAACCCCGGTAAATACACCTTACTAAAAGTGGATGGCGGACGCGACCAGGCATTGCTTCAGCAATTTAAAGTAACCGCGTTGCCGGTATTTATCGTATTCAAAAACGGGAAGCAGGTTTGGCGAAAAGATGGCGTGGTGGAAGAAAAAGAACTCGCCGGGCAGATCAAATGATCAGTTCTTAGTACGGCTCAGGAATTTTCCCAGCAAGATGAGGAACAGAGAAAGCCCCAGGAAAGCGAGAAACAATCCGGCGCAATTGATAAGTACCCGCTCGTATCCCAGGTCAACCACATTGACGAATGGATACGGGTAATAACCGGATAGAGCTCCATAGATCAATATCCAGCAAAGGTATACCGCTGGATAGATAAGCCAGCCAAACGCATGTTTGTATTGCAGGGAAGATTTCGGAACAAACAATACCCAGCATAGGAAATACAGAACCGGTATCACCGAATGCAGGAGTTCATCCACAACATACTGCAACCCCTGCGGCTTCCACAAAAAACGCAGCACGGTATTATATACAACCCCCACGATCACGATGTACACCGCGATGGCTGTACCCGTGGTGGCCCTGGCAAAGAACCTCCCCCATGCCGACCCGGGTTTGAGCAACAATACGGTAGCGCAAACAGCCACCAGCAGGTTGGTAAGAATGGTGAAGAAACTGAAATAACGGATGATGGTTTCCGGTACCGACACCACACGGCCTTCGATGATCAGGTAGAACTGCGACAGCAACGCGAACCAGCCAAACAAACCAAGTATGGCGAGTAAATAGCCGGGTATGCCGCGTGCAGGTTGCATGGATACCGGTTAATTGTGTGATAATTCCTTGATGAAATCGCTGACCAGGTAACTGATCAGCTTACCGGTTGACAGGTCCTTACGGCCATCGGCCAGTTGCGTGGCTCCCTCACAAATATGCAGGTAGGCAACCTTCGCGTCCTGTGCCGCAAAGGTTACGTATTTACGGGCGTGCAGCGGACTGATGCCACTGGGTGTTGCTGCGCTGCTGAGTACATGCTCGATCGAATCAAGGTCTACTTCGACACCTGTATAGGAATCTTCGGTAAAACCAGTAGCATGCGCCACCGCCTGTATGAAATTCCTTCGCTCGTGGATGAAGATGTCTTCATAGCTCACATAATCGATGAACGGGTTATTGTGGATATCCATCAGCACATTCTGCGTGATGTAGTTTTCGTGTAGTCCGACCATGAAGTATTTGCCGAGGTATCCATCTTCTTCCGCGTACCGGAACGGATTTCCGCTGTGGCGGCCATTGGCAACATTGTAATCGGTATGCGCATCGAGGTTGATGCAGTTGATCTGCGAAAGCGGGATCACACCGGCTTTGTTCAAGCCCTTGGCCACTCCTTTGATCAGGGGATACGCATTGTTATGACCGCCACCGATAACGATCGGTATCTTTTTGGAGGAAGCGATCACTTTGACGAGGTTTTCCACTTCATCATCGATGATATTGATCGCATGCCGGTATGCATTAATTTTTTCTTCCTCGTTATACGCGTTGTTCTCGATCAGGAATTTGAGGTCGCCGAAATCAAAGCGGCCCAGCAGCAGGATATCCTCGCCCGTCAGGAAATCGTTGCTTTGCACATTGAGAAAAGCGGACAGGAACGATAACCAGACGCTGTCGGTTCCGCCGATGCCGTAATTGGCACGTACACCAAAATCTTCCGGGATCCCGATCAGTACATACCGGGCCGGGTGCTCCTGCAATACTTCGGGCCATTCATCCCCAGGCTTCAGGTATTGAAGACGCTCGCCGATCCGCGTTTCGAAACGCCGTATCCGCGTGAGCGACAAAATATCTTCCTTACTGTAAAACTTGAAATGTTTCATGGATGGAAGATAGGAAATTATCATAACCGTGCGCCTTCCGCTGCAGGCAATTCAGTATTTTGCAGGCATGAAAAAAATCACCTGGTTCTGTCTTTTGTTTGCCCCGGCAATCTTCCTGGCCTGCAACAGCAACGATGCTTCTTCCGCGTCGGAAGCAACCGGACCCCGGGCACCCGTTCCGAACGTTGAAACAGACACCCTGAAAAGCAGGATACGGGATGTGATCCGGGAAATAGCCAGCACGGATATTAAAACCGGTGGTTTCAGTATTGAGTACCTGGTGGTAGACAGCTTGTCCTACAAACCCGCTTCGCTGAAAACCTATTACCGGTATCGCAACGAGCAACTCGAACGATCAAGGGAGGAGTACAGGAATATTACACACAAACTCATACAATCGGGTACGCCGGTGAATATGGATAAATACCGGGAAGATTCGCTGAAGAGTGATAAGGCAGCGGCTACCCTGCAAACACTGATCGCAACATCCGACACGCTTCTTTCTTTGTATGAAGTACATTACCACATCAACGCCAGAACAAATACAACGCCCTATAATACGAACTACACAAAATTTCTTTTCAGCAAAGACCTGAAAGAAGTGCGCATGCAATTCGGCGGACAACAAAAATGAAATGACATTTCACTGACAAAGCGTTTTTTATTTTCAAACAGCATTAACAGCTTTGAAAAAAATTTCATTTTGGTTGGTATAGTATTTGTTAAAGGCGGGGCCATGAAAAAGAAAATCATCATCCCAGCAAGTTTATTTTTACTCGGTCTTATTTCTTCCGCAACAACCCATGCGCAGAACCGGGGCTCAAACGCGTCTTTTAAAAAAGGCAGCGTGAGTTTTAATGCCGGCATCGGTTCCGGCACAGAGTACAAAAGCGATTACTACAATGCGGGCCTTGGCACCAAAGGAGCGCTTGAATTTGGTTTGTGGCAAGCCGGTCCCGGTGTGATCAGCTTAGGTATTGAAGCCGGCGCTTCCTTCTCAAACGGTGGCTATTATTACAACGACTACAAAACAAGCACAGTTGTAGTAGCGGGTCGTTCGGCCTGGCACCATGGATGGAATGTCCGCAATCTTGACACCTATGCAGGACTTTCTGCCGGAATCGGTTTCCACCAGTACAGGTATTCCAACAACGGAAAAATAAAGCAGGATGAAGTGATCCCGGTATTCGGCGGATTCATCGGGGCTTCTTACTTTATCACTCCTTCCTTTGGTTTGAACATAGAGGCCGGCTACGACATAACCCAGATACAGGGCGGCATTATTATCAAACTGAAATAAGCTTTCTTATTTTTGCCGCATGCCGGCAAAAGCGCTTATCCCCCAACTTCTTTTTACAGGCGATGCATTCCTGGAAGATCATGCCGTTTTGGTTGAAGACGGAATGATCCGGGATGTATTGCCTGTTTCTATGCTACCGGTCGGAATACAGCAGGATGCCTATCCTGATTCGTTGCTGGTACCGGCATTCATCGATCTGCAGATCTACGGCGCTTCCGGAAAGCTGCTGGCTGTTTTTCCACACACCGATTCACTACATGCGCTGAATCAATTCTGCAACGATGGCGGAGCCGCCTTCTGTATGCCAACGGTAGCCACCAATGAAACATCGGTTTTTTTACAATGCATCGATGCGGTGCGTGATTATTGGCAGCAAGGGGGAAAAGGAATACTGGGTCTGCACATCGAAGGGCCCTGGATCAATAAGGCAAAACGGGGGGCGCACATCGAATCGCTTATACACGCTCCCGCAACCGATGAAGTACGATCTTTATTGGATTATGGTAAAGGAGTGATCAGGATCATTACCCTGGCCCCGGAGGTATGTAGCCAGGAAGTGATCGATCTGATACTTTCGTACGGCGTTACGATCTTCGCCGGTCACAGCAACGCAAGCTATGAAGAAGCGATGCACTCCTTCAACAAAGGCGTATCAGCCATAACACACCTGTATAACGCCATGAGCCCCCTGCAGCATCGCATGCCCGGCCTGGTAGGCGCTGCGTTCGACCATCCATCCGTGATGGCGAGTATCATTGCCGATGGTCATCATGTTGATTTCGCAGCGGTCCGTATCGCTAAAAAGATCATGGGCGACCGTTTGTTCGCGATCACCGATGCCGTAACGCAAACATCGGCCGGATACTATAAGCATCAATTCGAGGGAGACAAGTATACCGCGGACGGCATACTGAGCGGCTCGGCCCTGACGATGTACCAGGCGTATGTGAACCTCGTATCGCATGCCGGCATCGGCCAGGCTGAAGCATTGCGCATGTGCAGTTTGTACCCGGCACAGCTGATGAACATGGATGACAGGTTGGGAAGGATCAGGGAAGGCTATGAAGCAAAACTGGCAGTGATCTCTTCAGGTTCCGGGGACGCATCCATAAAGATGATTTCATGATTTACAACTTCTTATTGCTTCACAAGCTTCGCTGTGTTTGATCGGCCGTCTTTGCTGATTCCATATAACCAATAAGAACCTGCTGCTAAACTACCGGCTTCAATTGAAATACTGTTCACCCCCTGCAGCACATTCAATTGCCTGCGCATCATTAACCTGCCCGCCATATCCCTGATCTCGATTTCCACCTGCCGTGCCTTATCTGCCGCCACCTGCATGTTTATCAATGATCCATTGACGGGATTTGGAATCACACTGATAAAAAGCGCCTTCGCATGATCAGCCTGAAGCAATACAACCGATGAATAAACCGGGGCAACCCCGGTTTGTACGATCTTTAACCGGTAGTACTTCTTTTTTGATGATGCAGCATTGTCTGTGTAGTCAAACAGCATCCTGCAATCAGCAGCCGATACATTACCGATCGCTTCAAAATGAATACCATCAATACTCCGTTCAATATGAAATACAACCGGGCTTTGGCAAACCGCCTCCCATTGTAATTTATTTGCGGTACCATCTCTCCTTCCTGAGAACAATTTTAATTGAACCGGCAAAATTTCTGTGAGTAATTTATTGGCAAAATAAAAACTGGAGAAACTGCTGATGCTTACCTGCAAATAGTAATCGGAATTATAAGTACCTGTGGTTGCTGTAAGCGGCAAAGCAGTAAGAGAACCAATCGTTGAGCAGGCATCGTTATTTTTAAATACATCCACCTCATTAATAGATGCCACGCCGCTTGGCTGGCCCATTGAGTTCATTGCCGTTCTTAAGGAGTCCAGTTCACTTTTCCTGATGTATATGCGTACGCTCACATTTCCGCTGGCCGGCTGTGTTTGCGGCGTGATGGTAATATTCCGGTTGAGGTAAAGGCGATTACTACCATCTTCCCGGCAGGCGCCGTTTTTAGTATACAAAGAACTACTTACGATCCCTAAATTATTTCCATTGGCGTTTATTTCCGCAGCAATATCGCCCAGGTTGTCTACTATGGGTACCCAGGTATTGTTATTGGTTGCATCAATGGTAATAGTTGGCAGTATTTCGCAGGAAGTGAGATTGCCTTTGGCCACAGGCGCCTGAACAATTGTAAGACCATTTCCATACATGGGTGTTTTTCCATCTGTGCCTGTAAAGTCCTTTTTTACCGTGTATATATTTGTAACAGGATCCCATTCAAAGACCACCCCCATAAAATTATTGCCTCCGCTAGAAGTCATTCCATAAAACTTTCCATTGCTTAACAGTAAGGTTCCGTAAGGAAGTGAACCGGTGGCGTTGATGAGGTTGACACGGACTGTATGCGTATTGGTAACCGGATCCCATTCAAAGATGGTTCCTGCACTATTCGCCCCGCCGCCATACGTCATGCCATACAACTTCCCTCCATACTCCGTCAGGTTTCCATGAGGATTTCTGCCATTCGTAGTATTAAAACTGATCCTCGCTGTGGCTATATTGGTAACCGGGTCCCATTCATAGATCGTTCCTGCACCATTTGCCCCGCATTCGTACGACATCCCGTAAAATTTACCGGCATACTGTATGAAGCCGCCATAAGAATAACAGCCGAGGGCCCCACTAAAATTCACCTTCTTTGTGAAAACATTTGTAACAGGGTCCCATTCATAAATTACGCCTTGTCCGTTTCCTCCCTGCCGGGTAACCCCATAAAATTTATTGTTGTATAAAACCATTCCGCTCCAGGGCTCCGCACCATTTGTAGTGCCGAAATCGAATTTCTTGGTATAAATATTTGTGGCAGGATCCCACTCAAAGATGGTACCCCAGCCAAAGATGCCGCCCAGTCTTTGCGTCCCATACAGCTTTGTTCCAAACTGTACAACATTATTACCAGTTGGACTATATCCTGTAGCACTATTAAGATCGATCTTTTTCGTGTATGCAGCACTATCCAGGTCCCACTCAAACATTACACCCTGGGCAATACTTCCACCTTCATTTGTCATACCATATAATTTCCGCCCGATAGACGTCAAGCCTCCTTGCGACCATCTGCCATCTGAATATAAAAGGTCAATTTTTTTAGTATACACTTTTGTAACGGAGTCCCACTCAAAGATCACCCCCTGGCCGTTAATGCCCCCTGACTGTGTCATTCCATAAAATTTTCCGGCACTCAGTGTTAAACTCCCGTTTGGCCATCTTCCATTTGCAATATCAAAATCAAATTCTTTGGTGTACACATTGGTAAGGGGATCCCATTCAAAAATCACCCCGGCGCTGCTGGCGCCGCAATCCCTGACCATTCCATAGAATTTCCCGTTGCTCAATGCCAGGCTTCCCAAGGGGTTACATCCGTTTGCAAAACTGAAATCTATTTTTTTGGTGTACCCATTGGTAACCGGGTCCCATTCAAAGATTACTCCCATATTATTACTACCTCCGCTCGGGGTCATCCCATAAAGTTTACCGGCATAATAAACTAAACTGCCCCAGGGAGTTCTTCCGGTTGCAAGGGTCAGGTCAATTTTTTTGCTGTATACATTGGTTACCGGATCCCACTCAAAAATCACTCCCTCGTTGTTACTTCCTCCATTTTGAGTCAGGCCATAAAACTTTCCGGCGATTAACGTTAAACTGCCTGATGGGTTACTGCCGAGTGCTGTACTCAAGTCAATTTTTTTGCTGTATACATTGGTTACCGGATCCCATTCAAAGATCACTCCCTTGTCGTTGACACCACCATACAGTGTCATTGCATAGAATTTTCCGCCATGCATCACCAGATTACCATAGGGTCTGTTTCCATTTGCTGTGCTCAAATCAATCTTTTTGCTATACACATTTGTTACCGGGTCCCACTCAAAAATAACTCCCCCATTGTTGATGCCGCCCAAGCTAGTCATACCATAAAATTTTCCCGCATACAATGTTAAGCTGCCCTCAGGAAAAGCCCCGTTAGAAAAAAAATCGATCTTTTTGGTATAAACATTCGTAATGGGATCCCACTCAAATATCAGTCCGGCATCATTGCTGCCTCCCATTCTTGTCATACCATACAGCTTTCCGTTATATTCAACCACGTCGTTAAAAGAGGGATTGCGTCCCGGGTATTTGTAGTTTAAATTATGCCTTAGCCGGAAATTATCAGCAGATGAGTTTGTATTGAATATCACTCCGATATCGTCAGAGCCACCATTTTGTGTAATACCCCAGATCTGGTTAATGCCCTGCGCACTGATCATTTGGCAACAAACAGATAGCATAGAAGCAACCGTAATGAATTTCTTCATTGAAGTGTTTTAGTTTATAAAAAATGAGGAGCAAAATGTGTTATCCGGGACAGATACTATACAAAATAAGAAATTTTCCAACATAATTAAGCTTCTTGATTACATTCAATGTTCCCATTTTTTGAAAACGGCGCTTGCATCTATCAGATAAAAGAGGTAGATTTATAGCAGTTCTTTTCTTCACGCTAAAAACATCTGTTATGAACCTCGTCGAAAAACTCGAATTCTGGGGTGACAGGCATCACCCGAAATGGCTCGATATCATCCGTATCGCTTTGGGGATCTTTCTTTGCTGGAAAGGCGTGGAATTTCTCCGGAACACCAGTTCGCTCATCAGCCTCATGAAAAGCACCTCGCCCTTCGGCGATTTCATGGTCATCCTGGTGGCTCACTATGTAACCTTCGCACACATCCTCGGCGGCTTTTTCTTAACCATCGGCATGTTCACCCGGGCGGCCTGCCTGATTCAGATCCCTGTTCTAATCGGGGCCATCGTATTTGTGAACATCAACGCCACCCGGGACGCATTTTCCCCGTATTCCGAACTCTTCCTGTCTGTCATCGTGTTATTGCTGCTGATCTATTTCCTGATCATCGGCAACGGACCTTTATCGGTTAAGATGCCGCCGGAAGAACACCAGAAAGAACACGAAGACTACATCAACCGGATCAAAGAGGCTGAGAAGAATCCATAAACAAAATGCCGGGACGATACCCGGCATTCCTGTGTTTGTATATTAAAAACGGAGTTGCTTCTTCCCTACTCAAAGATGATACGTTCGTTAACCGTATTGCCGTCGTAAACAACGTTGAGTATGTAAAGTGTTTTCACACTGAACAGGTTCGGCACGCTGAAGCGGATGATACGATTGCCGGCCGGGTTCACCTGGTTGTAATATAATTTCTCGCCCCGCATCCCGAAGATCGTTATATCCACCTGGCCGCTTACCTTGTTCAGGAATTCAATATTGATCGTGAAGTTGGTTACAGGATTGGGGAACACCCGGATATCCTGCCGGTTGCTGTTCTTCAGTTTAACAATGGATGAATAACTCGGCGCTCCTTGTTTCGAAATGCCTTTGATACGGTAGTAAATGAACGGCGCTGCAATGCGTTCATCCCGGTAAACATAATTTTCCTGCACCCGGTTGCTGGTATTGAAGAGCGTACCGAGTTCGGTGAAATCGGATCCATTGACCGACCGTTCGATGATGAACCGGTCGTACCGGTCGTTCTCGTACACCACAAAGGATAGTTTGGCAAAACCTGCGTCCCAGCTGGCTGCGAGTTCGATGCCATCCAGCGGCAGCAATACCTCGTTGAAGATGGGCACGGTTTGAAACGTACCGTTCAGCACCGTGGCCGATTCTGTTTCCGACATGCACAGCCACTTCTGCATGATGGTGGAATATAACTGGCGGTAATCGTATTGCAGCGGCACCTGTGTGCTGCCGGTAGGATTTGCCGGCAATACCGGTGAGGTACCGGTAACGCCGCCATTGAGCATGGCGCCGAAGAAGATCACCGGCGCTCCCGAACCATGATCGGTTCCATAGCTTGTGTTGCTGATCACTCTCCGCCCGAATTCACTGAAGGTCATGCCCGTTACTTTATTGGCCTTGCCCATCAGTGTGATGTCGTCCTGGAAGGCGGCAATGGCAACCGATAATTTGGAAAGGATATTGGCGTGCGAACCAACAGCCGTATTGCCGGCGGTCACCTGGTCTACGTGCGTATCAAAGCTATCCGGGTGATTCACGATGTACACCGGCGTTTTCAATCCGCCCCCGATCAATCGTGCCACCACTTTCATCTGGTCGGCCAGCGTATTACCCGAAGCGGGATACAGGGTCGACTGCGTTGCCTGTGCATTGTAGGCCGCTGATATCCTTGCCGTATACGCATTGCTCTGGTCCTTCATCAGCCGCAGGAATGTAAGCTCCGTTCCATAATCGCTCACCGGAGCCGGGCCCGGTGTGCCTGTTGCCACATTGATCAGGGCCGAAGGGTTGGGCGCATTGTAACCCATGTTGATGTTGGGGCCGGCAAGCGACAACGGCAAAGCGCCACCGATCTGGATCGCCAGGGGATCGGGATTCATAGCGTTGGGATAGCCATTCGGGAAACCCGGGTAGGCCATATCGAGCTGGCGGCCGAGCCAGCCGGTGCTGGGCGATGGTATCGCCGTTGAACCGCTGAACCAGATATCCTGCGCCTGGAAATGACTGAAGTTGGGATTGGGATAGGTTACACCCTGCACGAGATTCACCTTTCCGGCGTTGAACAGGTCACGCAGACCGGTCATGGATGGATGCAACCCGGTGGTTGTGGTACCGGTAAGCGGCAATACCGAAGCCTGCGGTATCAGGATACTGGGCCGTGCATTGGTGAGCTCCGTATACCGATCGAGTGGTATCACCATGTTCAGTCCATCGTTACCGCCGTTCATCTGGATGATCACCAGCACACGGTCGCAGTTGGCAGCGGGCATCGATAATGCGGCCAGCAAGGGATGCAGCCGCTGATCGCCGGCATACAACGGAATTCCGTTGATCATCATCGGCACCGAAAAGAGCGCTGTATTTCCTAAGAATTTTCTACGGTTCATGGTCGTACTGTTTTTACATCAACTGGAATTCGGCCAGTTGAAGCAGTGTGGTCAATAATGAATTAAGCCTCGTTTTTACCGTATTGAGGTTTGCCGTGGTGGGATTGGCTATGTAATTATTCCAGGCCGTTGTCCAGTAATTGTTGGTTACCTGCCCTGCCAGCAATGTCTGCACCTTGGTATCTGTTTTATATTGCGCCGGCAGGTCGATCGGCAGCATGTACTGGATGAGCACATCGATCAGCAGGTCGGGATCCTGCACCGTAGCGTTGGGCCATTGCTGCACAAAGGTCACCGCGTCGATCTTGATCGTCAACCCGCCGGTGGGAAATCCGCTGATGAAGGCCGTCAGCAGCGAAGCCCGCTTTTGAATACTGTACGAGTTGATCCAGTTCTGGTAAAACATCGGTTCCTGGTAATAGGCTTTCCAGCCCGATACATTCGGCACCAGTCCGTATCCCTGCTCCATATTATTCAGCGCATAACTCTGGAAATACTGCCAGATGGCATACTGGTTCACGACCTGCGGATTGGTGGTGGCCACCGCGGTTGTGTTTACGTTGAAGGTGCGGATCAGCCCCGCGATCAGGTCGATCGGGCTTTTGATCATCACACCCTTGTTGGCCATATCATAGAAATGCTCGCTCTTGAGCAGTTTGGCCACAACCGGCCCCATCTCCCAGTTACTGGTCACCAGGAAATTCGCCAGCGGAACGATCACATTGGCTTCCACGTTGGCGTCGATATCGTAATACACGAAGAAGCGGTACAGCCTGCGGCATATATATTTGGCAATCGTATCCTGCTGTTGGGTGAACAGCATATCGAAGAAGATATCGAACTCATTGGCGCCGGCTGCCCCGGCCTGGTTTACGATGGTATTGGTTGGATTGGGTCCGAAGAATTGGGAGAATACCTTGTTGGTCTGGTTGTGATAGGCCGAATTGAATCCCGGGTTGAAGGGATAGGCGGCTACAAAACTGGGAACCCGCCAGCCGGAGAATACTTTCGAAGCCGCGATGATATCGGGTTCTGTATAATTCTGCGTGGGTACTTTACCGAGTGTGAACAGTTCCATCAGTTCCCGTGCGAAATTTTCGTTGGGTACGGAAGCCGTGCTGTACTGGTTACTCAGGTACACGAGCATGGCCGGCGATTTGGCGATGGCCTTGATCAGGGTTTTGAAATTACCCAGGGCATTGGCCCGGAGCAGGGCCATGTAATCATGGCACATCGTGGAGGAGTTATTCTGCATGCCACGCACATCGTCGAAATTCACCGGTATGAAATGATACCAGAAGAGGGTCATTTTTTCCCGGATGGTCGTATTCTCATTGAGACACAATCCCCAGCTCCAGGCGATCAGGCTGTTCTGCCTGTGCGAATTCACCGTACCGTCGTTACTGCCTGTTGCATAGCTGAGGTTGGTGGTCGTCCAGCTGTTGCCCAGTACCACCCCACTGCTGTCCACGGCGGAATTGTTGTAATGGTTCACGGGTGTTGGCGATGGATTCGATGGCGCATTCACTACAAGAAAAGAATCTACAGCGGCGGATGGCGTCAATGCCATCACGGCATCGAGGTCGCTTTTCTTTACCCCGAACCCGACACGCCGCAACAGGTGTGCGGCATCCCAAACCGTAAGCGGACCCGCATACGGATTCAAGCCGCTGGTGACGTTACCCACCCTGGCCGTGGTTTCCGGTCCGGGACCACCCGGGTTGGGTACTTCTATTTGCTGACTGTACCTGCGTGGCCCAAGTGATTTCCTGGCGTATTTCTTAAACAAAGGATCCGGTTCCGTTGGCGGAACATCGCTCAGCACTTCGGGTTCTTTGGCAGCAACGCCCGCAAGGTTCTTCAGAAAACCTTTACGGCTTAACTTTTTATTTCCCATACAATGGTTTTTTATTGAAAATAGTTCCAGCCTTACCTGGAGAGGTACAGCAGTTTCTTTTGCTGGGTGGCAATTGCTCGGGTTAAGTTTACAAAGGAGGGATCGGTTACTTGGTTGTCCTGGTTAAGGGCGCTATGAAGATAGAATAATTAAAATGAGATTAGAAAAACTAAAGGCTGTTTTTTACTTCCTGACGTAAAAATTAATATTCGGGTAAAGAAAAGGCCGCAATTGCGGCCTTTTCTTGAAAATAACTAATAATACCAGAAACAGATTTCGCCTCTACCCGTCATTTGGGTTTGTACTCGAGTACCAGTACTGCGTTTTCGGTCAGACTGGCGCTTGAACGGAGTTCGTAGCGCTTCTCGCCCACTTTTACCACCACCGTAGCGGTATTGGGCGGTATGCTGCCGAGGTTATTGGCAAAAAGGATGATCTCGTGCTGCGGCGCCTTTTCATCCAGCATAAAGTTAACCGTGATGGCTTTTTCCGAAAGCCCGCGGTTACTCACCAGCAGCTTGTTGTTATAGAAGATGCTGATCGAATCGCCATCCACCGTACCGTTATCGTATAATTCCATGGTAATGTTGGATACCGATACTTCGAGGCGGCTGAATACATTGTTCTTGCGCCCGGTAGGCGTATTCTCATTGTCTTTTTTGGCCGGGGCCTGTTGCGTGCTGGTACCACCTGGATTTATCTTATACTCTTTCGGCACTTCAGCGCCCATCAGGTTCTTACCAAAATAATCCCAGCGGCGGCGTGTCATGTATAATCCATCCTGGCCGTAGCCATGCCTTGCGTTGGGGAATACCACCAGGTCGAAGTCTTTGTTGGCCTTTTGCAAGGCATCCACCACCAGGTAGGTATTGTAAGGTGGCACATTATCGTCCATACCACCATGGGCCAGCATGAGTTTTCCTTTCAGGTTACCGGCATTGATCTGGTTGGCCTGTTTGGCATAGTTCGTTGTCCCATCGGGGCCTTTCTCTTCCAGCCCGATATAACGCTCGCCCCAGTCGTCTTCGTAATTGCGGTTATCGTGATTACCGGATTCGGAAATGCCCACTTTATAAAAGTCAGGGTAAGTGAACATGGCGTCGGCCGTTGCAAAGCCGCCACCCGAATGTCCCCAGATGCCTACTTTGTCGAGATCCATGTACGAGCGTGCAGCTGCCAGTTGTTTGATTCCCGCAATCTGGTCGTCGAGGGTATTGGAGCCCATGTTACCATAGCATACATCGTGGAATGATTTAGACCGGTCGGGGTTGCAGGAACCGTCGATGATCACCACGATGAAGCCGAGGTCGGCCAGGGCCTGGTGATCGCCGCGGGCCGGTGCAAAATTGCGTGAACCCACGCCACCACCCTGCGGACCGGGATACACATAATTAACGATCGGGTATTTTTTTGACGGATCAAAATCGCGGGGCTTGAACATGAGTCCATAGAGATCCCACTTGTTATCGTGTGAGCGTACCTTGATGGGCTCAACCGGTTTCCAGCCGGTAGCCAGCAGTTTGCTGATATCGGCACGTTCGAGTTCGGTGATCAATTTACCCTTCATATCCCGCAGAACGGAAACAGGAGGTACATGGGGTTGTGAAAAATTATCGACAAAATATTTTCCATCGGCCGAGAGGCTGATGTTGTGGTTGCCATCTTCCGGCGTAAGCAGCTGCAGGTTGCTTCCATCAAAGTTGATGCGGTAGAAATGCCCGTAATACGGATCGCGGCCGGGTTCCCGTCCGTTGGCCATGAAATAGAGCACCCGATTCTTCTCGTCGATCTTCAGCAACTGGGTAACGACAAAATTACCCTTGGTCACCTGGTTTTTGAGTTTACCGGTATTGGCGTCGTATAAATACAAATGTCCCCAGTCGTCGCGTTCGCTGTACCAGATGATCTCGTTCGTCTTATCCAGGAAATGATTGTTGATGGATCCCTGACCGCTCTCGTACTGGGTAGCTACTTTCTCTTCAAACACTTCCCGTACCTCGCCGGTAAGCGCATTGGCGATGCGTACCTTTTCAATTTTGTGATCGCGGCTGGTGGAAACGAACATCAGTTTCGTTGCATCGGCATTCCACTCGTTGTCGTCGAACGGGCTGCCGGAAGCGATGTCATCGCTGAGGGTTCCCCTGCGGTCGTCGGAAGGAATTTTCAACCGGATCACTTTGGGCACATCCACTTCAATGATCACGCGTTCGATCTGGATGATCTTCTTGTCTTCGGGTAAGGGGTATTTCCACTGCTCCAGTTCCGGGGCGCCTACTTTTGTTTTGACAAGGTACATGTCATGAATATGACGCTGATCCTGCTGGAAGGTGGCGATCTTTTTTGAATCGGGGCTCCAGAGCATGATCGGCCGGTCGCTGTGCGTCCAGCCGGCATTATCGGTTGCATAACCGTAATCTTTCACGCCATCAAACGTGAGTTGTGTTTCCTTTTTTGTTTCGAGGTCGCGTACCCACAGGTTCCAGTCGCGGATGAACGCGGCTTTCTTTCCATCGGGTGAAACACTTTCATTAGCACCGCCCCTGCGGCGGCCGGTAGCGGGCGAATTACTGGAAGCCTGCTCTTCGGGCAGGATGGATTTTTTGTCGGGGCCTGTTTTGCGGCTGCCATCGGCCGGGTTGACCAGGACAAATTCAACACCGCCCGGGATGGAAACGGAATACCAGAACCGGCCGTCGGGCAACCAGTTCGGATTTACATTCGCCCGGAAAACGAGTTTACTGGTATTAAAACCCATCGCTTTCGTGGCCTGGTCGTAATCGGCTACGGTCAATACTTTTTTATCGGATTGTGCATGCGCTGCCAGAGCAAGCAAGGCGATCAATGCCTGGCTGAGAAATATTTTCTTCATGATGAAACATCCCGGTGTTTATGAATGAACCGGAAAATTAAATTTAGGGAAAGAAATCTATTTCAGCGGAATGATCAAACTGACTGGTTTTTACAGTGCAGGTTCAGGCCTGCCTGCGGTAGGCAGGCGAGGACGTCAGACACTGTATCATCGTCCTTCCTGTATCCACTGCAGGGCCCGGTCCAATACCCGGTCTTTTTTGTTTTGAATATCCTCCGGCGTATTCCGCACTTCAATATCCGGTTTGATGCCGCTGAAATCACCGGTATCACCGTTGGCACGCATGAACATCTTGATCGCGGTGGTGGCATTGATGTATGTATTCGGCAGCATGAAGGGGAATATCTCTCCAAAATCATTCCCCGGTTCGGCGGTAGGTTCACCGATCAGCGTGGCGAGTTTATAATCCTTGATGGCATTGGTAAGCATATTGGCGCTGCTGAATGTACCGGTGCCGATGAGCACAGCCACCTTGCCCTTGTAGCGGAGTTTATTCTTGCCCGGTTTGCTGAGTTTCCTGACATCGTACTCGTAGAGTTTGCCATTCTCCCAATCAGCAAAGGGATCCGCCGTGCCACGCAGAACGGCGTTGGCTTTGGAATGACTGCTGATACGCATCTTCACACCGGCCGATCCGCGGTAGGGCTTATCGCTGATGTAGCTGATGAGCAGATCGCCCAGCCCGCTGTCGCCGCCGCCGTTCTTACGGATATCGATGATAACGCCAGCCGCTTGCTTATCGCGGATCTGTGTGAATGCTTCCTTGATGAAAACCTCGAATGACTCCCGAAGCTTTCCGTTCATATCATTGAATTCGATAAAGGCGATATTGCCCGGCAGGAAACGCATCGAAAAAGGACCCGCCGGTTTCTGCATTTCAGCGGCGATCAGTTTGCTGATGCTGTCGGTTTGCTGGTAGCTGAAACCTTCGGTACTGTATTCGACCGGCTGATTATTAACCAGGGCTTTGATGCGGAAAGGGCTTGTGATGCCATCCATAAAAAGCAGCTTACGGAAATTATTCTTCACCTGAAGCCTGCGCCAGGGTTCCAGTCCGCCATAGAATTTACGGTACCGCTCATATAATTGCTGAACCGGGATGCCGTTGATCTCGGTGATCCGGCTATAGGCCGGCAGTTTATTCACCGCACTCAGGTCGCGTTGCACCACGAGCGCTCCGTTTTCGATATCAAAGAGCAGAAAAGGAAACCGCACCGCGTGATAGGTATAGAGGCTGTCGCTGACCCGGTTCGTTTCAAAACCCAGGTGGCCTTCGTCGAGGGCCCCGGCCAGGGTACTGATGGCGAAACAGGCCTGGAAATGCGTAACACTGTCGGGCAAGGCGTTCAGCAAACTATCCTGCAATGCTTTCATCTGTTCCCTGCTGATGGCATGATAAGGATTGACATGGCTTTCTTCCAGCACTTGCTGCCAGTAACGCATATCATCCTTCAGCGCCTGCTTGGCGATACGGGATGCCGCGAAACCTTCGGGCGGGTTGGAGGCATACAGCACCTTGCGCTGGCCATTCACCTGGATGACCAGTACCAGGCAGAGTACGGCATGGATCAGGCGGAATAGAATGTACCGGATGGATAAAAATTTCATGGCGTTGGTTTTTGGAATGTAAAAATGCACCGGTTCCGGCGGAAATGAAAAATATCCCTGTATGAATTGTCGAATTTCCTGCATGAACCCGTTTACCTTTACCACTGTTATGCGTTCAAAGCCCTCACCTGTTTTACCCGGTACCATCGGCCTCGTGCTTTGTGGCGGACAGAGCAGCCGCATGGGCGCCGACAAAAGCCTGCTCGTTTACCACGACAAACCCCAGCGGTATCATGTTTACGAAATGCTTCAGTCTGTTTGCGGGCATGTATATATATCCTGCCGGCACAGCCAGGCGGAAGGCGTAGCGCCCGGTTACCATTGCCTTACCGATGATCACCGGTATCACCATACCGGCCCGATGGCCGCCCTGCTCACCGCCTTTGAGAAATTTCCCGGTAAGCATGTTCTCCTGGTGGGGTGCGATTATCCCTTTCTGCGTTTGCAAGAACTGCAAGATTTCTGCGGATTGCTGCCCGCCGGAAAACCGGTCGCTTTTTACAACGAAGCGGCCGGCCTTTTCGAACCCCTGCTTGCCTGGTACCCGTATTCCTGTTACAAGAACCTGCAGGTAATCCAGCAACAGCATCAATATTCCCTGAAACATTTTTTGATGGAAAGCGAAGCAGTAGCGTATATACCGGCCGACAAAAACAGCATACGCAGCGTGGATACAGAGGAAGATTTTGATCAGGTGAAGAGGTTGATACGAGGCGGCTTGTAGTTCATGGAGGATGGTTCATGGATGATAGTTGATGGTTCATAGCAGATGGTTTTAGGTTGGTTGCATTTTGCATCCGCTATCCTTTATCTTGCATCCGGTATCCGGCATCCGCTTCCCCCTATCCCGCATCCGATTCCTCTTCGTACCTTTAAGTTCATGAGTTCCCCGGTAGAAAATATCAGTATTCTCAAACTAAACAGCAGCGGCCTAACAAAAACCGCCGATAAAGTGGCCGTGGAAGAACCGCTGGAAATATCCCTTGAATACAGTACGGCCACGGGCAGGATGCAGAAGAACATCGCCGTTACCATGCGTACGCCGGGGCACGACGAAGAACTGGCGGCTGGTTTCCTGTTCACCGAAGGAATCATCCGTGGTAACGAATCGATAGCGGACATAAAGGTCTCCCATGCCGATGAGAACCGGGTGACGGTGGTATTGAAGGAAGACGTACAGCCTGTACTCAGTCATGCCAACCGGAATTTTTATACCAGCTCCAGCTGCGGTGTTTGCGGTAAGGCCAGTATCGAAGCGATCAGCGTCGTTTCGCCATTCAAATCGATCACCGACAGCATCCGGGTACAGGCGGCTGCTCTGCAAAAGATGCAGGAACTGGTAAAACAGCAGCAACAGGTATTTGAAGAAACAGGCGGCATCCATGCCAGCGCCCTGTTCGGCCCCGGCGGAACGTTTAGCATGGTACGGGAAGATGTTGGCCGGCACAATGCGCTCGATAAACTGATCGGTCATGCGCTTTTGAACAATTGGCTGCCGCTCAACAAGCAGGTTTTGTTTTTAAGCGGAAGGGCCAGCTTCGAACTCCTGCAGAAATCGGCCATGGCCGGCATACGGCTCATTGCCGCCGTGGGGGCTCCCTCCAGCCTTGCCGTGGAAACAGCCAGGGAAAATGATATCACGCTGATCGGTTTTTTAAAAAACGACCGGTTCAATATTTATTCAGGAGAGAAACGAATAGACATCAACTAAGCAGCTATGAAACTCAGAATAAAAGGGAATTCGATCCGCATCCGGCTTACCCGTACGGAAGTAGCCCGTATAGCATCCGAGGGTTACCTCGAAGAACAGACATCCTTCGGTGCCCAAAAACTGATCTATGCGCTGAAACGTGTGGATAGCGGAACCGGGTTATCCGCCGCCATGGAAGGAAACAAGATCACGATGTTCATCCCGTCTTCCCTTTCGAACGACTGGCCGGCGAACCAGGTGGTGGGATTCAATGCCCGCATGCCGGTCGGCGATGACGAAACACTGTACCTCTTGCTGGAAAAAGATTTCGTTTGCCTGGACCATACCGATGAAGACCAGAGTGATAATTACGAGAACCCGAACCGTGTTTGCTAAACCGCCGCGTTCTTGTATTTCCCCTTGCTTTTGCGGATATTAACGGCCACCACTTTGTACTCGGGGCACATGGCTTCCGAGTCTGACTGATCGGAAGTGATATTATTCATCATGATCTCCGGGAAATGGAAGGTAGAGCTCAGGATACCGGGTTTCACTTCATCGGTGATCCGGGCCCGTACATCCACCTTACCCCTGGCCGATTCCACACAAACCATATCGCCTTCGTTGATCAGGTGTTTGGCCGCGTCTTCGGGGTTGATCATGAGGTAATCTTCTTTCAGTATCTTCTCATTGCCGGTACGCCTTGTCATGGCGCCGCAGTTATAATGCTCCAGTTCCCGGTTGGTGGTGATGATATAGGGATATTCTTTACCGTGCTGAAGGATCTCTTCGGTTTCTTTGAATGAATTGTACACGAATTTACCCAGTCCGCGTTTGAAGCTGTCTGCGTGCAGCAGGTCCGAATCGGTGCCGTCCTGGGCCACCGGCCACTGCTTGCCGTTCTCGCCCAGTTCTTTCCATTTCACACCGGCAAAGAAAGGAACCACTTTTGAAATTTCCTCCAGCAACGTATCGGGATCATAGTCCGGTTGCGCATAGCCCATGCGGTTCATGATGTCAACAATGATCTGCCCGTCGGGCCTGGTGCCTTCGAGCGGTTCCACCACTTTATTCACCCGCTGTATTCTCCGTTCGCCATTGGTGAATGTGCCGCTCTTCTCGAGGAAAGAAGCGCCGGGTAAGATGACCGTCGCCAGTTTGGCTGTTTCCGTCATGAATAACTCCTGTACCACGAAGAGCTCAAGGTTCTTCAGTGCCGCCACCACTTTATGGGTATTCGGATCCGTTTGCGCCATGTCTTCGCCAATCACCCAGATGGCTTTCAGTTTATTGCTGAGCGAAGCCTCGTACATCTGCGGGATCTTGTATCCCACGTGCAGCGGCAGCTTCACGCCATAGAAATCCTCGTACATTTTATGATTGGCCGGGTCGGTAACATCGAGGTAGCCGGCTCCCTGGTAGGGTTGACATCCCATATCGGCGGCGCCCTGTACGTTGTTTTGTCCGCGGAGCGGATTGACGCCTACGCCCCTCCTCCCGATATTGCCCGTGATCATCGCCAGGTCGGCGATCAGCATCACGGTAAAGGTTCCCTGCGAATGTTCGGTAACGCCGAGGCCATGGAACGACATGGCATTGGGCGCCGATGCATACGCGATCGCCGCTTCCCGCACCAGGTTGCGATCCACTCCTGTTATTTTTTCCAGCTCATCGATATTCAGTTTCCGGATATGCTGCCTGAAATCTTCGTATCCCTCGGTACGTTTGCTGATGAATTCCTTGTTCTCCAATTCTTCGCTGATGATGTAATACAGCATCATGTTCAGTAATGCCACATTGGTACCCGGGCGGAGTTGCAGGTGGTAATTGGCATAGCGTGCCAGTTCGGTGCGCCGGGGATCGATCACGATCAGCGTTTTTCCTTTCATGGCCTGCTGCTTGATCTTGGCGCCGGTAACCGGGTGTGCATCTGTCGGGTTGGCGCCGATGACCATCATGCAATCGGTATACTGAAGGTCTTTGATCGAATTGGTGGCGGCGCCGGTGCCAAAGGTGCGCTGCATGCCGATGGCGGTGGGTGAATGACATACCCGGGCGCAACTGTCGATATTATTGGTGCCGATCACCGCCCGGATGAATTTCTGCATAAGGTAATTTTCCTCGTTGGTACAACGGGCCGACGAAATACCGGCGATCGCATCCGGACCATGCTTGGTTTTGATCTCCGTCAATTTCTTCGCGATAAAATCATAGGCCTCATCCCAGGTGGCCGGAACAAATTCACCATCTTTCTTTATCAGCGGGGTGCGTATCCGGTCGGCATGATTGTAAAAAGAAAACGCGAAACGTCCTTTCAAACAGGTATGGCCCTGGTTGGCTTCCGCGTCGTATGGCGCCTGGATCGAATGTACCTTGTTTTGTTTGACCGCCACATCGAGGTTGCAACCCACACCGCAATAGGTACAAACCGTACGTACCTTCTTATCCACCGCTATCGATTTGGATTCGAACACGTCGGAGATCGCCGAGGTTGGACAAGCCTGCGCACAGGCCCCGCAGCTCACGCAATCGGATTGTTCGAAACTCGTGTCGAAACTCTTGATGATGTGACTGTCGAATCCCCTGCCGGCCATGCTCAATACAAATTCGCCCTGTACTTCATCACAGGCACGCACGCAGCGGTAACAGTTGATGCATTTGGAAAAATCCGATGTCATGTAAGGATGACTAAGATCCTTTTCCCTGTTCAAATGGTTTTTCCCTTCGGGGTAACGCACATCCCGAACCCCCACTTTGGCAGCTACGGTCTGCAGTTCGCAGTTATTATTCACCTCGCAGGTAAGGCAATCGAGCGGGTGATCCGTAAGAACGAGTTCGATGATGTTCTTCCGTAGTTTTTGGATCCGGTCGGAATGCGGGTAGATATAGGAGTTGGCCATCACCGGCGTATGGCAGCTGGCCTGGGCTTTTGTGGGACCGTTTTCTGCAAGCGCCACATCCACGCTGCACACCCGGCAGGAACCGAATGGCTCCAGGTTGGGCGCATCGCAGAGTGTGGGTACATAGTCGTTCCCGAAATTTCGTTTAATGAAAGCCAGAATTGTTTCTCCTTCCTGTATCGCGTAGGGCTTGTTGTCGATATAGGCAACGCCGGCCTTCGGCTTACCATTGGTAGAACCGTACACGAAGGTATTGCCGCCGGTTTTCTCATTGGAGCCTTCTCTTCTGTACACGATACCCATGATCAGTTACTTTTTAAAGTAAGGAGATAATTCTTCTTCAAAATACTTCAACGCGTTTTTCACCGGCAGCGGCAAGCCGCCACCCAATGCGCAAAGCGAACCGGTTTCCATGGTTTCCACCAGGTCGTTCATCAACGAACGTTCAATCTTATAGTCGGATGTTCTTGCTTTGTTTATCAATTCGTATCCCCGGGTTGATCCCAGCCGGCAGGGAAAACATTTGCCACAGCTTTCATGTGCCGTGAAGGCGAACAAATGTTCGAGGTAATCGATCAGCGGGAAATGTTCCGGTATGCAAACGATGGATGCATGCCCGAGTAAAAAACCATGCTGGCTGAAGGATTCAAAATCCACCGAGAGGTCTTTGATCTTATGCACGGGCACCAGTCCACCCAGTGGCCCGCCGATATGCATGGCCTTTACCGCCGAGCGGAATCCGCCACCCAGCTGATTGATCACGATATCCAGGGGCGTTCCCATGTCTACCTCATAAATACCGGGCTTTTGGAAGAAGCCATCGAGTGAAACGAGTTTGGTGCCTGTTGATCTTCCTTTGCCGATGGCCGCGAATGCATTTCCACCCTGCCGGATCACATACGGAATGCAGGCAAGTGTTTCTACATTGTTTACCACCGTGGGCTTGTTGAACAAACCCTGCTGTGTGGGGTAAGGCGGCCGTACACGTACTTCGGGCCGTTGCCCCTCGATGCTCGACAGCAACGCGGTTTCTTCGCCGCAGATATAGGCGCCCATGGCCCGGATGAGTTTGAAGTTGAAACGGAATGAAGTACCGGGAATCGCATCGCCAAGCAATTTTTCCTTTACCAGTTCATCGATCGCCTGCTGGATTGCATCCTGCGATTCGGGGTATTCGGCCCGTATGTATAAAACGCCGGTATCGGCGCCGGCGATGTACCCGGCGATCATCATGCCTAATAAAACGCTGTGCGGCCGGTGCTCCATCAGGTAGCGGTCGCTGTAAGCCCCCGGATCGCCTTCATCGGCATTGCATACGATGAATTTCTGGCTGCCCGCGCTGTTGCGGCAGGATTCCAGTTTAAAGGCGATCGGGAAACCGGCTCCGCCCCTGCCCCGCAGGCCGGATGTTTTCAATTCGTTCAGTAAGGTTTCGGGAGATTGCTGTAAGGCGGTGGAAAGAACCTGGTAATAATCGGTGATATTACTGAACGGCGTTGTAAGAACAGCCGTACCCCAGGAGGCAACTTCGTATTGATCCTCCCGTTTTTGCTTTTGCGTTTTTATTTCTTCGATATGATCGATCGCCCAGCCCGAATAATTTTTGCCTTCATAATTGAATGCGCTGTTCTCATGGCAACGGCCGAGGCAACACATCTCCCCGATCTCCGACGCATCGAACTGGGTGGCTAATTTTGCTTTAAGCCCTTCCTGGGTTCCTGCACAAAGACATGCGCTTCCGTTGCACACGTATACTTTCTTGCCCTTATTGTCTTCCTTGAGAAAATCGTAGAAACTGCTGGTGCCGAAAACATTGGCCTTGCCCATGAGGAATTCGCCGGCCAGCTCTTCCATCCGTTCCCGGGATGGGGCGCCTGTTTCCTGCGCCGCTACGCCGAGCGACTCAAATAAATTGGTTTTGAAACCTTTTCTTCCGGCAAGTTCACCGAGGTTCCTGGACATGCGAATCGTTTCAGGCAATGTACGAAATCTTAGCCGTAATTGCGCCATCCGGCCGCATTTGCCATTGTGCGGTTGATAAACAAAACCTGCTGCCCACCAGGCCGGTAATTACAATCTTGCAAAAAGCTGGTTTTTTATTACATTGTAAATCTTGCTCCAGGCTACTCCTGCTTTTCCCGGGTATCACAAGGCCGGGATATCTTGTAAGAAAGGCGCCAGGCAAGAAACTACTGTTATTCTAACGCAATGTAAAAATCAAAACTATGGCAACGAAAATCTTAGCCCTGCTGCTCGTCTCCTTTTTTTTCAGCTTCTCCGCCATACACACGGAGCTTACGCAAAAAGAAAGAGCCGACGCGGTCTCCTATTTTACCGAAACCCAGAACAACCTGGATGCATCCCTGAAAGGACTGACTGCGGAACAACTCAGGTGGAAACCCAACGACAGCACCTGGAGCGTGGCCGATTGTGTAGAGCACATCGCCCTTTCAGAAAAGAACCTGTTCGACTGGGCCATGAGCACCCTCAAGGAAGCCGCTAACCCCGCCCGGAGGGCAGAATTAAAAATGAGCGACGAGATGGTAAAAAAAGTCATCACCGACCGGTCGTTTAAAGTCAAAACCCGCGAAGGATTCATCCCCACGGGGCAGTTTGGCGATGCCTGGAAATCCCTGGAAGTATTTAAAACCCGGAGAAGCGCATTGATCGCCTATGTGCAGGAAACCAGGGAAGACCTGCGCAATCATTTTGCCGAGTTGCCCTTTGGTCTTATAGACAGTTATCAGTTGCTGCTTTTCCTGAGCGCCCATACCCAACGGCACATACTGCAGATCGAGGAAGTAAAAGCCAATCCGGCTTTCCCGAAAAAATAATTGTCGTAACGGAGTCTGCTACTTACTGACAGGAGATTGAGTTGCGTTCTGACAACGATGCCGGGCAACGGCGCCCCCATCGCATCATTGCGCTTCGATAAAAGGGATGATTATGAAAAAACAAAACAACCTCGCAGCCGGCATCTCCGAACCCGGGATCGTGGATGCTTACCTGGAAAAACTCAGGCACCCCCTGCTTGATATGATCCACTACCTGCGGCAACTGACCCTCAGCGCCGATAAATTGGTGGGTGAAGGCATCTACTGGAATGCCCCTACTTTTTATTATACGGGCAAGATGAAACCCTTCGATCCGAAGGAATACAAACGCTATATCGTGGGCTTCAACTTTTACAAACAGGATACCATCCGCCTGATCTTCCTGCGGGGCGCCGACGCGGCCGACCCGAAAAAACTGCTCAGCGGCGAATTCAAAGACAAACGCAAACTGCTGGCACTGCAGAGCATGGAAGACATCAAAAAGATCGAGGCCGACCTGAAGAAGATCATCAAAGACCTGGTTAAAAAGATCGACGACTAAGAGAGCATCTCCACTCAAAAAATCTTCCTGCCCCCGGGGAAGGCTTCTCGCCTGCTTTGTAATATATGTTACCAACTCCGGCCTGCCAGGCATCGTACTTTCATACCTGAATAAGTTCTTTCACTAAAACAAGCAACCATGAAACGGGTATCAAAGCGGGTAGCTTCCCTGCTCCTGGCAGGCAGCCTGGCTCTATTGAGCGCTTCCTGCAGCAAAGACAATACGTCTTCTGCGAATTCAACCAATGAATACGGCCACATCAACCTTTCCGCACTCCGAACCCAGGTCAATAGCTTACCCAATGAACCACTGAGCCCAGCCGAAACAAACGGCCTGCTGCTGATGCGGGAAGAAGAAAAACTGGCGAGGGATGTGTATACCACCCTTTACCAGAAATGGGGATCGCAGGTATTCTCCAATATAGCGGGCAGCGAACAAACCCATACCGACGCCGTACTGATGCTGCTGACCAAATACAACATCGCCGACCCGGTGGCCGATAATCCGGTGGGTGTATTCAGCAATCCCGTATTACAGAACCTTTATCACCAGTTGGTCGCGGAAGGTAACATCAGTGTACTCCATGCCTATAAAGTGGGCGCAACCATCGAAGACCTCGACATTTTCGACCTGGCAAATGCGATGACCGTTGCCGACAACCAGGATATCGACCTGGTATACAGCATGCTTTCCAAAGGCAGCAGGAACCATCTTCGTTCTTTTTACAGGAACATCCTGAATGCCGGCGGCTCCTATACACCTCAATACCTGACACAGGCCGAATTCGACGCCATCATCAACAGTCCGATGGAAACAGGATTCTGACACAACAAAACGACAAAGATGAAATCTACAATACTATTGCTGTCATTGCTTTTGCCTTTGGCAGTTTTCGCCCAGGGAACCGCATTGAGCCAGGCCGAGAAAAATGCCCTGGCATACATGCGGGAGGAAGAGAAACTCGCCCGGGATGTATACGACTCAATGTTCCGTAAATGGGATGTAAACCCCTTTGGTAATATCCGGCAAAGTGAACGTGTACACATGGAGCGGATGAAAAATCTGCTGGATACCTATGGATTGGCCGATCCCGTAACAGCGAATAAAGACCTTGCGGGTAAGTTCAGCGACCCGGTACTCCAGAAATACTATGATGAACTGATCCGTTTGGGTACGCTATCCCTCGCCGACGCACTGAAAGCGGGCGCCAGGATCGAGGAACTGGATATAGCCGACCTGGAAGAACGCATGGCACTTACAAACCACCCCGACATAATCGCCCAGTTCAACTACCTGAAGATGGGTTCTGAAAATCACCTGCGGGCATTTACCCGGCGCTTGCGCACAAACGGAATCATTTATGTCCCGGTGATACTGACAAAGAAGAAGTTTGATGAGATCATAGCCGGCGATAATCATTGATCTGGCAGAATCAGCCGGTAAAAGCCTGAACCGCACTTGCACTGAAGCGTATTTGGGAAAATAAGTAACTTTATTTCACTAAAGCGATTTCACCAAATACACTGCAATGAAAAAGATAATCTGCCTGGCGATGGTCCTGCTGCTGAGCCTGTATACCATCGCTCAAAAATCCGCCGACGATGTGGTGATCAAACTGAACGGCGAAGAAATGGTGGGTAAGGTCACCGAAATCAACGACGACAATATCCGGTTCATCCACAAGGGCGAAACCCTCACCTACACAGTTAAGAAATCGGATATCTTCAAGATCAAATTCGCCAGCGGACGGGAAGAGATCATCACCAAACTGCAGCAGCCCGAACAAAATACGGGCTCCGCTCCCGTAACCAGTGAGGCGGATCGCCGGAACAAGATTGCCATACTGCCCTTCCGCTTTATCGCCGACCGCCAATCGGCCGATGAAGAGATGAGCTATAAAGTACAGGACGAAGCGTTCAGCTTATTAAGTAGTCACGCCGGTACGCTGGAACTTCAGGCAACCGCCACCACCAACGCCCTCCTGCTGAAAGCTGGTATCAATCAATCAACCTTCCGGTCCTTTACCCCGACTGAGATCTGCAATATCCTTGGCGTGGAATACATCATCCAGGGCACAATCACGCAGAACCGCACAACGGCCACCACCACGCAATCGAACAACGGAACGATCAATACCAAGAATAATACAGGGAAAACGGGGAACGACCGCAAGACAACGGTTTCCAGTTCTTCTTCTTCCAGCACCTACCAGAATTATAAGACCAGCGTAACCCTCGGTATATTCAACGACAAGGGTTCGTCGATCTACAGCGATGACCATACGGCCTTCTGGAGTTCCGCCGATGCGTATAAGAATGCGATCAAGTACCTGCTGAAGCGTACGCCGATCTACAAAAAATAGATCATTGTCCTGGTTTCGGGGGAGCCGGGTTCACATCCATCACCTTGATGCCGTGCTCGGTCGCATATTTCTTACCGGCTGCATGCAGGGCATCGTATAACTGACCGAATTTACCCGCATAGGTTTCCACGATGAACCGTTCCTTGGCCGCGATCTTCGAGGTATCCGCCCCGCTGTCGTAGAGATTTGCCAACGCCTGGTACTCGTTTTTATAAACAGGAAGCACGAATTCGTACAGGGCCAGCGACGCATTCAGCATCTCGCGGTTATCATCGGCGATCTTCAGCCGCTTCACGTTGGCGTATGCCTCTTCCACCGCGTCGACCTTGGTTTTGAGTACCTCGGCACGTTTCATCGGCGCCGTTTTACCCGAAGAAGCGTCGACCAGTTTCTCGGAAGGACTGGCAAACTCCCGATGAAAACCATCACTGGCAAAACCATAGAGCAGGTTGCTGCTCAGCGCCGCCCGCCCGAAATACTGATCGGGGCTGGTACTGCTGCACGAAAAAAGTAAGAGGGAGATCGAAAGAAGAAGCAGGAAGTTCCGGTTCATTTTTTATTTTAAAAATACAACAAGATCGAAATATACAAAAGCAGGAAGGGCTCTTGAGAGCCCTTCTGCAGTTATTAATCTTATAACAAAGCGGTCAATTGTTGATCGTTTCAACGATGATGGCGCCGTTATGCGCTTTTCCACCATATTTGGCTTCCGCTTCTTTTTTATCGAGGAACGAAATACGGTATTTCTTATCCAGTTTCTCCTGCCGGTTGTATTCCTTTCCATCCACAATGATATATTGTCCCTCGTCCTGGAGCGTTAATCCGCCGATGGCCAGGAAACCCCGGAGCCGTTCTTCCCGCACAATGGCGGGACCAACAGACGCGGTTTCAAGTAAAGCCGGACTGCTGGCAATCGCCACTTCCTCTACCCGTGCGGGCTGTGTTGTTCCAAGTGTCAATGCCGGCGCTGCCGCCACCGGAATCTCTGCTTCAGCCAGTGGCCTTGCTTCAACGAACAGGGGTTCCGCCATTCCCACAGGGCTTGCGAAGGTTGTTTTTCCCATTTCAATTATATCGATGGGCACATCGGGCATCGGTTCGCCGTAATTCTTTTTGAAGCGGGCCTGTTCTTTTTCGGAATTTACCTGGTATACTTCGAATTTGCCATTGGTAAAGTAGATGTGCAGGAACACATCGCCGGCTTTATTGGGAAGCAACCCATCGCCGGTCACTTTTCGCAGAATACCCCAATTCAACTCCTTCACTTTCGGGTGCCGTTTCAGAAAGTTTTTTTCAGCGGCAGTCATTATCCGGGGTTCGTCATCGCTTTGCAGTTTGTCCTTTGCCGCCGCTGGTACCGTATCCATTTCCACATAATCTTCCGGTTCGTCGATCTGTTTGTAAAGCCGGGGAAGATAGGTCCGAACCTGCGGGTACAGCAACCCTTCCTCATCGTTGGGGTTAGCCGCGATCAGGGAATACCCGCTGTTATTGTTTCCTTTTTTTCCCAGGGCAAACAATTCGATCGTTCTGCCGAAGCGGCTGTAAATATGATCCTCGTAAAAATTGCCCCAGTTCTCGTACTGGCTGAAGCCGTCGTAACCCGGTTTCGAGAGCTGCATGCTGAAACGCAGGGGTTTGTTTTCAATGTCCAGGTCGAACCGGTAATACCCGTTGGCGTCGGTTTGCACAACCAGGTTCTGCTCCCGGCAATGGATCGAAACGCCGGGCAGTGGTTTTTTGGTGTCGGCATCCAGCACGATACCGGCCAGCATCACTTTCCGCTCTGCGGGCGCCGGCGCTTTTACTTCATTGGCTTCGATCAGTTTGCTGCGAAAGGCCAGCAGCAGTACCGCGGTGGCGGGTAAGAGGAACAGCAACCGCAGTAACTGCCGTCGGGCGCTTTTTGTTTTGTTCATCATGGCTATACGTTTTTTTAGTGAAGAGAAATTAAACGGTGTGGCTATACTGTATTGATGGTTGCCGATCACGTTCAGCAACAGGTATTGATATTCTTTTCTGGGAACGCCGTTCTCCAGCACCTTGTTATCGGCGATGAATTCCAGGTTCTGGCGGATCGCTTTTTTCAGCAGCCAGGCAAAGGGATTGTACCAATTGACGAGGCAAAGGAATTCGGTCCAGAGCATATCAACCGTATGGCGTTGTTTGATGTGAATGAATTCGTGCCGGATGATCTCCTGCAATGCCGCCTGGTCGTGGAGCGAACGGTTGATGAATACCGCGTTACCGAACGAGAAGGGTATGATGGCCTCATCCACCTGGTAGATCTTTATCGCACCATCATTCACCAGGCTTGCCCTTTTTTTCATCCGGCGAACCGAGATGAACTGGATGGCCAGGCGAAGCAGCATCAGCAGCATACCCGCAAGCACGAGAACCTGCACAATGTCCCAGGCATCGAAACGGAATCCCGCATCGCCGGACCCCATGTTGGCGGATGGCTGCAAAACACCCTGCTGCAGCACGGGCACTAAATTCACGATGCGGTTGCCCGACCAACGCTGCTCTTCCAGCACCGGGTTAACATCGATCAGCGGAATACAGAAGGCCGCCGCGGTATACAACAACAGGTACCACCGGTTCCAGTTGTAAAAAGTGAGCCGGCGCAGCACCAGTTGGTAAAAAAGAAAGACAGCAGCGAGGGCTACAGACAGTTTGAGCAGGTATACGATCAGTACAGGCATAGGTTTGTTATTTGTCGGTTCCTTTTTCGATCATGCTGATGATCTCTTTCAGTTCTTTGGCGGAGAGTTTTTTCTGTTCCACGAAAAAGTTCACCAGTTCCTTGTATGAATTGTCGAAATATTCTTTCACCACCTTGCCCATGAACTTTCGTTTGTATTCTTCCTCCGTAACCACCGGCTTGTAGATATAGGTATTCCCAAGCAGCCGGCTATCGAGGTAGCCTTTCTTTTCGAGGTTCTTGATGGTGGAGGCCACGGTTGTGTAAGGTATCTGTTCATCCAGGTGTTCCATGAAGGACTTTACATTTCCTTCCCCGGTTCGCCAGATGGCCTGCATCGTTTCCTCTTCGACATGTGTTAACGGTTCCATTTCTACGAATTTTTCGTAAATCTACGAATCTTTCGTAGATGTCCAAATTTTTCTTTTTTCACTGCTTCCTGCCTGACTTTAGCCAGAACACTGACAGCCATCATCCTTTTCGGGGTTTTGCCGGAGTATCTTTCTGAAAAACAAGATCATGCTCGTACGATTTCTATTCGCCTTTTTCTGCAGCATCATCTTTGCCTTCATACTCACCTTTTTCTTCAAGCGGCGCGGGCCGGGTCCGTACCATGGCATTGTTTATTTTTTTGCCATTATATTCCTGTTCACCGCCGCCGTAGGCTTGTTGCTCACGCCCATCGGTCCGATGGTGAAGAATGTGCCCTGGCTGAGCATCGCGGCATTCGGCCTGCTCATCACCCTGCTGATCGCTGAAATGCTGCCGCACCATGAAAAAGCCGTTACCATCAAACGAAAACAGGCAGAGGAAGAAGACGAAGAAGTGCTGGAAAAGGAATTCGGGATCATTCTTGTACTTATCCTGCTGATACTGGCGGCCGCCATCGTGTATGCGCTTACCAGCAAACCGGATACGTTCAAGATGACATTCTGATACCGCCCCGATATGATAAACGGTTGCCGGGTCGGAGCAAAGAAGGATAGTTTTGCGCTCAAATCATCGCCATGAAACACATCCTCCCGCTCCTGCTTCTCTGCGCTTCAGCCGGTATGGCACAAAGCCCGCTGGTACCCGGTAAAAAATCCGTTGAAAAAAAATGGATCACCAACCGGCAATACCAGATGACCTGGTATGCGCTGAAAGACACAGCCAGGATAGAGTTGGGTACGGTCACTACCGAAATCAAAACCGGTAAGGGTCAATTGACCATGATCACCCAGGTGAGCATGAAAAATTCCAAAGCCCCCTGGATCGATTCGTCGGTTGCCAGCCTGAATGATCTTTCGCCTGTTTATCACTCCTCGTACAATGGTCAGCGGGATATGGTATTGCAGTTTGGTAAACCGGTAACGGGTTACTACCTGGATAAAACAAGAAAGAAGAACACGGTTATCAGCGATACGGTAACGCAGCTGTACTTCGACAGCAACCTCTACCCCTACCTGCTCGGGCTGTTACCCCTGAAAGAAGGATATACGCAGGAGATCAATATCTACGACTACAATCCTTCCGGGAAGATCGGCGTCATCAAGGCCCGGGTGAAGGATGTGCAAAGCGGCGCCTACCTCTCCGCCAACGCAGGTACGCGTGAAGTGTGGGTGGTAACGGTACAGGATGAGATCGGCAGCGGCCCGGTTGAATCGACCAGCATCTATTACTTCGACAAAACCGACCGAAAACTCTGGAAGCAGGACATTATCCTGGGCGCCCGTAAAATGCTGATGCTGCTGAAAGAATAAGCGCAGCGGAAAATCGGTAAATTTGCAGGAAGATAAACGGCACCGACCATGCATCGAAAAGAATTCCTGCAATCCCTTGCCGTACTGCCCCTGGCAGGATTCACCATGAAACTGAACACACTCAATACAATTACCGGTGCTTTCAGCAGTACAGACAAAATGCCCGTGCTGTTCCTGGGACATGGAAGCCCGATGAACGCCATCGAAGAAAATGAATTCGTGACCGGCTTCCGCAACGTGGCCAGGGACATCCCGAAACCGAATGCCATCCTCTGCGTTTCGGCACATTGGGAAACAAGAGGTACGATGGTTACCGCCATGGAACATCCCGTAACCATTCACGACTTCGGCGGATTCCCGAAAGAACTCTACGATGTACAATACCCGGCGCCCGGAAGCCCGGCGCTGGCGAAACAAACACAGGAACTGGTAAAAAAGACCGAGGTGAAACTGGATGACAAATGGGGATTGGACCATGGCGCCTGGAGTGTCATCAAACACCTCTACCCCAAAGCGGATGTACCTGTGATTCAAATGAGCCTCGACTATTACCAGGGACCCCGATATCATTATGAACTGGCCAAAGAGCTGGCTGCCCTGCGCAAAAAAGGTGTGCTCATCATCGGCAGCGGAAACATGGTGCACAATCTCCGGATGGTTGCCTGGGATAAACTCAATACCGATAATTATGGATACGACTGGGCATTGGAAGCCCGGCAGAAGATGAATCATTTCATCCTGGACGGCGATCATGCATCCCTGGTCGATTACAGCGCACAAGGCAAGCCCTTCCAGTTATCAGTTCCCACACCGGAACACTACCTGCCATTACTTTACGCATTGGCGCAGCAGGAAAAAGACGATGCGGTCACGCTCTTTAACGATAAGGCCGTGGGCGGCTCCTTAACAATGACTTCGGTTAAGATCGGCTAGCAGTTTACGTGAGCAAGGAGATCCCCTTCGCAATGATCACAAAGCAAAAATTTCCTTCCTGTCTTTTTTATCAAAACCCGCCCATCGTTCGAAGGAAGCAAGCAGCTGTTCTTTTTTGATATAGGTCCTGATGCTCCGGCCCATATCGCCGGCGCTTTTAGAAAGTTTATTTCCCTGGTCGCCCAAAATGAGTGGGTGATGCCAGAACCCGCATCGCCGCAGGTACTGCTGATCGAGCAGGTCGTCGATATGCAGTTGCATGGCCGTGGAAGGAAGCAGGTCTTCGCCCCGGGCGATATGCGTTACGCCGAAATGCCGGTCATCGGCAAGCGAAGCCAGGTGGTAGGCGGCGATTCCATCCTTACGCCGAACCACGAAAGAATGCTGCAAGGGCAGGTAATGTTTTACTTCTCCGATTACCCGGTCGGTAAATAAAATTATCTCGCCCCGGGTTGGAATTCGCCAGGCAAGTCCGGCCGTATCCAGGTCGAGCTTTTTATCCTGGCAATGGCATGGTTCGCTGGCCAGCTGGGTACGGGTGCAGGAACAGGCATAAACGAGGGATTTATTGCGCAATTCGAGCAGCGAGTCATCGTACAAAGATCTCCGGTGTTGTTGCGACCAGTTCTGGTCCAGGTCATCGGGTCCGGTTGGACCGATATCCCAATCCATATCAAGCCATTCCAATACCCGGAAGATATCGTCGACATACTCCGGTCGTTTGCGTTCAACATCGGCGTCATCGATACGAAGCAGCACCTTGCCCCCATGCTGCCTGGCCCAATGCCAGTTGAGCAGGAAATTGAAAATATTGCCGGGATGGAGGAAACCGCTCGGCGTGGGTGCGATACGGGTGATCATGAACCCAAAATAAGGATAAAACAGTTTGCCTATTCCTTTTTGGTTTTTTCCATGGGCAGCGAAGGGATACGGCTCCATTCCTGGATCGACCCGTCGTATATCTTTACGTTATACCCCAGCGAACGGCCGGTAAGGTAGAGTACGCTGGCTGTTTGGCCGATGAAACAATAGGCGACGATCTCCTTTTGCTTATCGGGCACCACGGTCGTAAAATTCTTCAGCAGCACGGCTGTGGGTTTGACCTGGTTGGTGGAATCAATCATATCGGTATAAGGAATATTAAGCGCCCCGGTGATATGCCCGTCGCGGGGATTGCCCGTTGGGTCGCCATCGTAAAACCGTTTCATGCGTGCATCCACCACAAATCCCCCGGTTCCTTTCAGCGTTTGCTGCACATAGTTCTTATCCACCAGCACCGGGTTGATCCGGGCTACATAATTTCCTTTTTTGAAAACAGGTAATTCAGTCGTGACCGGGTAGCCCGCTTTTTTCCAGGCTTCAAGTCCGCCATTCAGGAAATACACCCTGTCTTTCAATCCCAGGTATTCAAGGGTGATGAACATGCGGGCTGTTAAGCTCACATCCGAGCGCACATGACAGAGTACGATCTTCGAATCCCTATTGATTCCCAACTCCTGCAACAACCGCGTAGCGTCGGTGGCATTCGGTGGGTTGAAGGTACCCTCCGGCGTGTCGAAAGCCAGCCTATTCGTCCACAGAAACCGGGCGCCCTTAATATGCTCCGCTTCATAATCCAGCCTGAGAAAATTGGGTTGCAGTATCACCAGTTGCGGATCGGCCAGGTGCTCATTCAACCATTGAGGTGATACAATGATGTTATCCTGAGCCTCGAGGCAAATGGGTGTCAGCAAGAGAAACACGGAAATTAATCTGAGTCGCATACGCATTTAGTTGAGTCGTGTAAAATACTGAAACGCTCCCCGCTCATTCCGGAATTATGACAAATGGCTTTACCAGGGTCAAGACCATCTTGAAATCCTGCACAGGCCTGCGTTTGTAAAAAACGCACATCCACGTCCCGTTGTTCCGACACTGGAAAAATTCAAAAAAAGGAAGAAATAGTTTGCGAAACCAAGTGCTCCGCTCTATATTTGCAACCGAATGGTTTCATAAATTAAACAACAAGCCATGCTAGTAAATCAAACAGAAATCGTAAAAGACCTCGAAAACAAACGACTGCTCATCTCCCGCCGCTTCAACGCGCCGTTGGAAAAAGTATGGCGTGCCTGGACAGAAAGCGAACTCCTCGACCAATGGTGGGCGCCCAGGCCCTGGAAGGCGGAAACAAAATCATTCAACTTCAGCAATGGCGGCAGCTGGCTCTATTGCATGGTGGGTCCGGAAGGTGAACGGCATTGGTGCCGGGCCGATTTCAAGAACATCGATGCGCCTTCTTCCTATGGCTGGGATGATGCCTTTACGGATGAGAACGGTGTTAACAACAGCGATATACCCAGCATGAACTGGCATTGCCGTTTCATAGCCGATGGCATGCAGGCACGGGTGGAAATAGAAATAAAATTCCAGTCGGTTGAAGCCCTTGAAACCATCATCGGTATGGGCTTCCAGGAAGGATTCAGCATGGCACAAGGCAACCTCGACGAATTGCTGGCCGGTTGAAAAGCGAATGGGGTTTGAGCTGCTGCTGCATGGATCATGGTTCATGGTTGTGATTGATGAAAGCAGTCACATAGAGGATGATTAGCGTATCTTGTTGTGTTTATCACAAACCTTAAACCTTAAACCTTAAACCTTAAACCTTAAACCTTAAACCTTAAACCTCCCCCTCATAATCTGCCTCATCAAAACAAGATGAGAAAAAAACACAACGGGTACGATAAAAGCAGGCAGCCAGATATAGGGCAGGTACAGCACAGCCTGGTTCGGCTGGTCAAATGCCAGTTGCTGAAATGGATAAGGTACCGCGAGTATGGCGGTGATCACAATATTCAGCAGGAGCAGCAGGCAGAGGATATTCCAAACCAGCAGTGTTCTTCGTGCATATTTCTTTCGCACAAATACCAGGTAGTAGATGACCGGTGCGCTGATGCCGGAGAGGATATCCAGGTTGTTCCCTTCAAAGGTCATGATCCGGGGAACTTTTTTTTCCAGGAATAAAAACAACAGCACCAATTCCACCGGTATGCGCACAAGGTGCAGCAATGTAAGTGTTCCGGGGTCTATCGCGTCGATGAAACCCCTGCCCCGCTTACTGGCAAACGCAAACGCCATCAGCGCCAGCGGTGGCAGTACGGCAAAGAGCATGTGCGGCGGCATGGATGATACATCGCTGTAAAATCCATTGAAGGCCAACATGCCGCTCACGAATAACCAGGTCAGCGATAACCAGGCAATGGTACGGGAAAACCGGGTGGCTTTAAAAAGGAAAAAGAGGGTGAGTAAAAGCGCCGCTATAAAAAGAGCGGGGATGTAAAAAGGTAATTGTTCCATGGCTGTGATTTTCCGCAAAGAAACCACGCAAACCGCTGCCGGCGCTTGCCAAATGACAAGAAATGGATCGCGGCCTTATTTCTGTGAAAATTCCTTCCGGATACGGCTGAGGGAACTATCTGTGATGCCCAGGTAAGAAGCGATATGTTTCAGGGGTGCATGCTGAAATATCTGCGGGTTCTGCCCGAGCAGTTTCTTATAGCGCTCTTCAGCTGTTTCGGTGATCATGCCAAGCATGCGGTCTTTAAGTCCGCTGAAGCCCTTTACCAATACCGACCGGCCGAATTCCCGAAAGGCAGGTATGGCATGAAAGAACCCGTTCAGCTGTTCGAAGCTGATCACCCATCCCCTGCAATCGGTCAGCGCTTGTATATTCTCCCGGCTGCGGGTACGATGAAAGAAGGAATGCACTTCGAATACCACCTGGCCCGCCTGGTAAAAATGCGTGGTTACTTCATTGCCTTCGGTATCATGCGCAAAGGCACGAAGACATCCTTCATGGAGAAACAGGTATTCATCACTGATCTGCCCGGCCTGCAGGAAAAAAGTGTGCTTCGGTATTTCCTTTTCGGCAAACTGGCCCGCTATCTCTTCCGCGACGCCCTGCATTGGCAAGCCGCCTTGCTGCAAAAAACGTATAAGCGATTCCCTGTTCATTTTGATCCCATGTTTTTAACTCGTCAACTGTAATTCGGGTAACAGATCAGTACACGTGTAAATATACCTGTTTCGTACATACAGCATATGCCCGGGCATGACCAAAGCATCCCGGATGGCTGATGCATGTCAGTAAATAATTTCTGCCGCCCCGATACTTTGTTGAAAAATAACCCGGATGCAGAAAGCGCCCCTCTCCCTGGAACAAGCCCGGCATTTTCGCGGGTTGGTTCAGCAACGCGACAAGGATAGTATCCAATTGCTGGCTCAGTTGCTTGCTTCACTCAATAGCCCATTACCCGTTGATGTACCCACCTGCATTGAGCTGCATGATACATTCCTCTTCCTGCTCGCTTACCCGGCGAATGCCCGGGAAAGACAACTTGCTGAAAGCGGATTATCAGTTTTGAAAAAACACATTCGCCAGATCATGCTAACAGGAACACGCAGGGATCAACTCCTGCTAAGCGGCAGCGGTTTACCCGGAACGCTGCTTTCCTGCCAGTTCAGTTTACCGATCACCCGCTGGCTGACGGAAAAATTTCCGGCTGCGGTTTCGTATGATTCGGCCGCAGGCGATGCACGGGCCGGGGCTGCTGTGCTTCATCAACTTTTTCCAAGGATCGAATATGCCTTTACAACCCAGGGTAACCGAACACTGGATGTACGGCTGCGATCGCTGACCGGGAAGAGAGACCCGCTTATACCGCTGCTGGAGGCATTCAAACAACGGGTTGGCGATGAAAGCCTGCAGGAGATCCTGTTCGACAATCTGCAGCTGTTCACTTCCTGGGAATTGAATGATCCCGTCTTCAACCGGACGGATCTGCGTGGCATCCACCTACCGGTTCATTACCACAAGAAGATGATCCGCAAACCGGGTGCGGCCCGACCCGCTACAGAAAAAATCCCGGATGAGGTGATACTCACCCCGGCACAAAAACAACACTTGCTCGACGCAGCCAGGGCATCTCTCGCTTTTTATACCCGCGAAACAGAACCCATCACATTGGCCGAGGTACGCAATACCCGGTTATTCAATTGCGGCCGCGGGCTCGCCATCGCCTTATTCGGCATTAAGAAAGAACGGCGTCTCTCGCTTGAATCATACATTGGCTATATGGCATTCAAGAACAATATTCCCGTTGCATACGGCGGCGGATGGATTTTTGGTGAACGCTGCAAGATCGGGTTGAACATTTACCCACCCTTCCGCAAAGGAGAATCGGCCTTGCTGTTTGCCAGGCTGTTGACGCTTTACAGCCAGGTATACGGGGTACGGCGATTTGTCGTTACGCCCTACCAGTTCGGGAAAGGTAATACAGAGGGTTTAGAAAGCGCCGCATTCTGGTTTTATTACAAACTCGGGTTCAGGCCACAGGATGAATCCATTGCCAAACTGGCCGAAGAAGAATTTCAAAGCGGAAGGAAGTCGGACATAGCGCTCCTGAAACGCTTTACCGCCAGCAATATGGAACGATGCCTGGATCCCCGGCTGCCAAACGATATAGATCCCGAAGCCATCAGCCGCCGCATCACCGAAATGATCATCAGGCGTTTTGAGGGCGATCGCCGGGAAGCGATACGGTCCGGTATCAAAAGAACCGCCCGGGTTCTGAAAATCGGTCACCCGGAATTCTTCCAGCCCTGGCTGAACCAGTTCGCCCTTTTACTGGAGCTGGTTGGCGACATGGAAACCTGGCCTGCGCCGGAACACAGGAATCTGCGTTCCCTGCTGGCCGCCCGAAAGAAAACGGAGATGGCATATATATACCAGTTACAGCAATGCCATTACCTGCTCAGGGCCCTGTCTTCCTGAAATGAAAAAACCTTCATTGCTGAAGGTTTTCAGAGGAGTTAGTAATTTTCAGTTAACCACCAGGAATGGTTCACCGGTTTTCACAGGACAGGACGTTTCAGAGGTTTGGATATTTGGATTTTTAACAGTACAAATATCCGGCAGCAGGATACAACGAATTATAGACCCGCATCGGAAGTTACTGTCGTTTTTTTACGAATAACGCTGTAAACCATCTGAGCACAAAGGGCTGGTAAAGTCTTGAAAAGCCATCCGGTTCTTGTGGCATTTCTGTAAATTGTTTAACTGATCTGCCGAAAGTCGATTGCAAAAGCAGCGGTTGACACTTGCTGCGCCTCTTTATAGACCGCAGTAAACCAATACAAGATTTGATTGTTAGATACCCGGCGAAACGACAACCTGAAAACAGCGCAATGAGCAAGGTTCAATTACTGATACTGGGAAGTCATACCGACACGATTCAGAATGTGAGCGCATTCCTGAAACTGAATGGCTATCAAAACGTCAAAGCGGTGTTTTCCGACGAAGACGCCCTGCGGGAGCTGGCAACAGGTAAGTACAGCGTGCTCATCATTGGCGCGGGCATCGCAGCCCCGAGCCGTACCATGCTCCGGAAATTTCTCTCCACCCAAAAACTTTCCACCCGCATCATCGAACATTATGGAAACCCCGCCTCGCTGCCGGCAGATATACGCCAGGCAACCGGCAGGTCCTGAGGCCTCGATGCGGACCAATCAAAATCAATTATTACCCGGGGCTTTGAAATCGGGATTATCAAATATCCCTTTGTAATAGAGGTAATATTTCCCGTCGCGGTTATTACGCCAGTAACGGCGGCCTTCCAGGTCGTAGTAGTAACGGCCATCTACACTGCGTTTGGCCACCTGGTCATTTACAACAATCACTTTGGGTACCGCCGTTTTAGGCGCCGGCGTTTTTTTTACGATCCTGGTTTCAGTTCCGGAAGATGAAGAAGAAGTGGTGGTCTTTGATTCGGCAGGATGTACTTTTTTGCTGCAGCTACACAGTATGACCAGGAGTACAATGGAGAAAAATGAGCCCGCTATTTTTTTCATTGGATGATTTTGGCCCCCTTTACCAAGAATTCGACCAAGGTATGTTAAAATTGGTTCAAGACCTCCGATGACATATATTTTACACGATCACTCCCTTATCTTCGTTCAGCCCAAATGCGAGCGACTGCTTCCATATTATTATTTTCCCTGGTCATCCTGGTAACTGAAACAGCAAGCGTTATTCCGATCGTTAAGGAAATATGTCATGTAGCTGCGGAAGAAAAGAGTCTGTGCGGGAATACCCAAAGGCAGTCATCCTGTGGTGTGCCCGATGCGGATTCCCCCTGTTCGAAAAAGAAGAAATGCGAGAAGAAGGAATCCAACGACAACTGCAAAGAGAACGAAAAGTGCAACTCCTGCCCCATCTGTTATGTATTCATATTCCAGCCGGGGTACGAATTGCAGGTACGATATTTCAGCCTGGAAAACAAGTATCCGCTACCCGAAGTAAATGATCTACCCTCTTACAGCGCCCGGGTCTGGAAACCACCCAATCAATGTTAGGTTCGTACAATTCCAGACATTTTATTCATTCATTTCATCAAACATCAATATGAAAAAAATCATGTTACTGGCAATGGTATGCACACTGGCAACCGGCGCCTTCGCGAATACGAATAAGCCCAAAAAGCTTAAAAAGAATAAGCAACAATGTTCGCAACAGCCAAACTGCAAGCCGGCCAATTGCCAACCCAGCAATTGCTGCCCGATGCCCGGATGCGCTAAAGCGTAACCAGGCCTTGCCATAATGAAGAACCCCGGCTTCCGGCCGGGGTTTTTTGTTGTTCGCTAATTCCTGTTTGGCGGTTCCTGTATTTTCAATTGTTCCTCCGGCTCCTGTGCCGATTTAATATCCCTTGTATTTTTCTGTACCGCGATGGCCGCGAACATGCTTAACAGAAAGGCCATCGCGTAAAAGCCTTTTTCGCTTCGTGCGATACCGGCATTCCATAAACCAACCGTCAGCAATACGATCGACAACAGGGTGGTGAACCAGGCGATACCATAATACAGGTTCGTTACCGGTATCCCCTCGAGCTGGTCCCGCACCGCTTTCTGTACCGAAACCGCCGAGAAAAGCCCGAACATCAGTACGGTGAAATAATAACCCTTTTCATTGAGTTCCATTTCGGCATTCCAGAGGCCGATGATGAAAGCGACGGTTCCTGCAAGAAAGGCGAACCAGGAAGCGGCAATGAAGGCGGCAGATGGCTGTTGAATTTGTTTTTGTTGCATAGGTTTTATTTTATGCATCAAAACTATCCGCCCCGCTTTCGGGCACACTTGACATTTGTCAAAAAAGCGGCTTGTAAATGTTAAAGCCTGCCGCGTACCCGGCTGAGGGTTTCCGGGCTGATGCCCAGGTACGAGGCGATATAACCCAGGGGTACCCGCTCTACAATATGCGGGGCGTGTTCGAGGAGGTCTTCATAGCGGTCGGTAGCTGTTTTGAAATGGGCATTCACGAAACGTTCCTCGAGGCGGATATAATATTTTTCATACGCGATCCGGACCAGTCTTTCGATTTCGTGGTATTGGTTCAGCAGTTCATTCAGCCGTTCTTTGGCGATGCCCCATAATATACTGCCCTCGAGTAATTGGATATTCTCCACCGAGGGTTGCCCGGTGATGAAACTGTGAAAAGAGGTTACAAAATCATTTTCGAAACCGAACCAATGCGTGATCTCCTTTCCATCTTCCTGGTAATAACCCCGAAGAGCGCCTTTTTCCAGGAAATAAAGATGACGGCAAACTTTTCCTTCGGTGACGAGGCATTCGTTTTTGGGAAGTGTTATGCGTTCAAAGCCTAAAGAAACCGCTTCCGCTGCTTCCGGGCTTAACCGGTGGTAGTTGCCGATCTGTTCGAATAGTTGCTGCATGAACAATACGGCTGGAAGATACAATTACTTTTCAAGCGGACCTTCCCAAAGCACCTGCTCAATCGTCCAGGTATCGCCCTGTTTCGCCAGCAGGATATAATCCACCCCCCACCAGGCCGTTACTTTAGCTGCCGCGATCGAATGCATCACATCGAGCAACTCAACTTTCTTTGGCGCATCGGCCTTCGCAAAATTCTTCCGTGCAAGCACCCGCCTGGCATAATCAATGGCCTGTTGGTAGGTCATCTGCCCGTCTGATTCGTACTTCCCGGTATTCTTATTCTTCCAGTAACCGTACTTATACAACCGGGGACTGATGCTCCGGATCAGCTTGCTGCTGTCGCCCTCATAGAATCCTTCGAGGTAGTCGAGGCAGGCCCGCTCTATCTTTCCCCGGTCGTCCTGCGCACCTGCAGGTTGAAGAAACAGGCATACCAGCAAGGTCAATATCGTTTTTTTCATGGCGCTGATTTTTGGTGAAAGATAGGCATTCAGCATACCCGCCGGCCCCCACTCGTGTAAATAGCCGTTCGGCGATTGCCTAATAAACTTTATCTTACCGATACCAAAACAATCCCCATGCGCACGATTATTTTCCTCTTCGTTTCGACACTTGTATTGAATGCTCCGGCACAAGACCTTAAATCCGGCGGACCCCTGAAGCCGGAGCAGGCCATCATGGACATCCGGCATTATACCATTGCGTTGAATGTAGACCCCGTTCAGCAATCGATCGACGGCTATACCGAGATCAGTCTTAATCTTTCAAAACCTGCCGGCACATTACTGTTCGATTTCTGGCATGGACTGAAGATCCAGGGGGTAACCGTAAACAACAAAGCCGCCTCTTATACACATACCGACGATGACCTGGTACGAATCGCTCCGGCCCAGGAATTACCCGCGGGAAAAGTATTGGTGAAGATCGCTTACGGCGGAAAGCCTGCGATTTCCAGCCGGCCGCCCTGGGTGGGCGGTTTTCAGTGGGATAAAGACAGCAAGGGAAATCCCTGGATCGCCATTACCTGCCAGGGCGAAGGCGGCAAGATCTATTTTCCCTGTAAAGACCATCCCAGCGACGAACCCAACGAAGGAGCCGATATGATCATCACCGTTCCCAAAGGGCTGGTTGTGGCTGCGCCGGGTATGTTGCAGAAGGTTACGGATAAAAAAGACCGATCAACCTATCACTATAAAACCAATTATACCATCAGCAATTATTGCCTGGTATTCAACGTGGGGAAATACAAAGTAGCCAAACGAACCTACACCACCTGCGACGGGCATACTGTACCAATGGAATATTATGTACTGGAAGAGAATTTCGACAAGGCGGAAAAACTGCTCGACCTCTTTGTACAATCCTGCCGCATCCATGAAAAGTATTTTGGTGAATATCCCTGGGTCAAAGAACGCATCGCCGCATCCGAAACCCCGCACCTGGGTATGGAACACCAGACCAATATCGCCTACGGCAACAAATACCGGTACCAAAAAGAAGGAGGCAAAGACTTCGACTGGCTCCTGCACCATGAGTTCGGGCACGAATGGTGGGCTAACAAAGTTACCAACCGCGACTGGGCGCACATGTGGATCCAGGAAGGCATCTGCAGTTACGGCGATGCCCTGGCAACCCGGGAATTGGCCGGCGAGGAAGCCTACCAGGCACGCATGCGCCAGACTGCCCGCAACACACAGAATAAATACCCGATCGTTCGGGGCGATGAAGTGGATTCGGACAGTGCGTACAAGCCCGATATCTACGGCAAAGGAGCTTTTTTCATGCACACACTCCGGTATGTGATGGGTGATGCGATCTTCTTCCCCACCCTGAAAAAACTGGCCACCGACCCGAAATATACGTACGACAATACCGTGATAACCGCCGATGTGGAAGAACTTTTCAGCGGCGCTTATGGAAAAAGCCTGAAGCCCCTGTTCAACCTCTTCCTTTATACAACGGATAAACTGGAGGTTGTTGTAAAGCAGACCAACGACGAAAAATACAGCGTCAAACTCCTGAACATCGATATGCCCTTACCCATAGAGATCGCAACCGATTCCGGCATACAGAAACTGGTGCTTGACAAAAAAGGAATCACGGTAACCAGCAAAACCTTCATCCAGGTGGATCCGAAGGGATTTTACCTGAAGAAGGTGATACTGGAATAGCTATACCTAAGTCCGTTCTTATTTTAATAATTGCTTTAACTCCACGATCTCGAATTCGGGCGACGAGTAAAAGCAATGCCGCAGCAGGGGCATGTGCCCGTTGCCGAACAGCACCACGATGCGGTCGTCCTGGCTGGGTTTTGTCTGAAGAATTTTATTGAAGATGCGCAGGTTGCGGTTGTACCACCAGATCGACATGGCGTCGGGGCCTTCATTGCCCTGCGTATTGAAACCGCCGCAGAGATAATGGCCGTGCATCCGTTGTTGCGTTTTGGGCTCCGCCATCCAGATGAAATTCTCCAGCATGGTAAGCGTGGTTTCAATAGAATCGCCGGCGCTGTACATCTGGCTGTATTTTTTGTCCCAGTATTTATCCCGCAGGCTGTCGACCGGCTTCCCCTCTTCCCAAAGTTTATCGATCCAGGGATATTGCTTCTCGAACTCCGCGGAGAATGGCCAGCTATCCACGGCATATAATTTAGGGAGTTTCATCTGCCCGGCGATACGGAAACCTACCTGGTAGATCTCATTCCTGCCAAGCTTGTATTTACCTTTCACGTACTCCCCGTATAAGGAATCTACCCATCCCTGGTCGTTCCATTCGATATAAATGCGGGTTGGTTTAAACCGCTCGATCACATCGGCCAGTTCCTGCAACTCCTTTTGCCGGACGGGCGATTTCACATCGATGAATTTAGACGAATCCGTCTTATGCCCGTCGAGGTTGGGATAACCGAAATGAAAAGTGCCGAGCAGCAATACTTTTGTGGGCTTACGCTCTCCGCTGAGCAATATCCCGTCGGGCGTAAGCTGGTTGAGTTTGTTCCAGTCTACCTTTTGCGCCGATGCCAGGCAAGAAAAGAACAAGGCTGTTATGAGTAATCCGTTCGCTTTCATAAAAAATTATTTGCTGTAAAATTTCTCCGCGGCAGCCGCAATAAAAAAAGCGATCTGCCAAGGGGCGCTTTTTATCTGCAAAGACCGGTTTCTCCCCAAGCCAGCTGTTTGCAGATACATTCTGCCACTTTGCAGACGACCGCCCGGTGGTACCCGGCGATTGTTGTAGATTCGCTGCATGAGCAGGAAAGGATTATTCATTGCGTACGGCTTTTTCTTTTTCATGTACTTCATCGGGTTTGGCCTGATGGGAAACCTGAATGTAGGCATTCCCTTTCCCTGGAAAGAGCTAATAGGCCCGTTCAGTTTATCACATATGGTGTATACCGTAACCACGGTCCTGGCAGCGCATTTTATTGTTTTCCGCCGCTTTTACCAGCAGCGGCCCATCTGGAAACTCGTGCTCGCCCTGGCATTATTGCTCACCTGGTTCATCCTGTTCCGCTACCTGCTCGAAGAGGTCATTTTCCCTGCAACGCTCGGCTACGGGAATTACAATCCCAAAACCACGTTTCGGTATTATGTGGTGGATAATATTTATTTTGGTTCCATTGCCATCCTGATCGGCTTTGTTTTTTTCCTGCTTGATGAAATGTTCCGCAACCAGAAGCGCCAATCCGAACTGATCGAGCAGAACAAACAGGCGGAACTGAATTTCCTGCAGGCGCAGATGAACCCGCATTTTCTTTTCAACTCGCTCAATAATATCTACTCCCTCGCCTACGAACAGAACCCGCATACCGCACAGGCGGTGCTTAAACTAAGCGATATGATGCGCTATGTTACCTACCAGCGCAGCGCTGTTGTTACGCTGGCGAATGAAATGGAATATGTGCACAGCCTGATCGATATCGAACAGCTACGCCACGACCACAAACTGCAGATCCGTATCGATATCGCTCCGGAAGCAGCCCAGGCACCGATCATTCCCTTATTGCTCATTCCGCTGGTGGAAAACGCGTTGAAATACGGCGACCTGTCGGATCCCGCCGATCCCTGCACCCTGCAGGTTCCCCGGAAGGATAAAAAATTACACGTGATGGTGCGTAACCGGGTAAGCGCTGTCAGAACAAGTTCGCCCGGGGGTGTGGGACTGCAAAACCTGCAACGCCGCCTGGAACTTTCCTATACACCCGGCAGCTGGCAATATCGTGTGGAGAAGGAAGAACAGCATTATACAACCTATCTTAGTATACCTGCCTGATGTATCGTTGTATGGTCATAGACGATGAGCCGCTGGCGCTGAATGTGCTGGCAGATTATGTACGCAAGACGGAAGGATTGCAACTGGTAGACATTACCACCAGCCCGATCAAAGGCCTGCAGCGTATTCAGAACCGGGAGGTTGACCTCGTATTTCTCGACATCCAGATGCCGGAACTCACGGGCATACAGGTGATGAAGATCATCGACCAGCAATGCAAGGTGATCGTAACAACGGCCTACCCGGAATTCGCCCTCGAAGGATATGAATACAACGTAACAGATTACCTGCTGAAACCGATCTCCTTTGAACGCTTCAGCAAAGCCGTACAGAAACTGCCCTCCCGGCAGGAGCCGGTTCACAAACAAACGGATTATTTCTTTGTAAAAAGCGAATACAAACTGTTGCGTATCGACTACAGCCAGGTGCTGTACCTGGAAGCCTTGCGTGACTATGTGGCGATCCATACGGCTGATGGTAATAAGATACTTACCCTGCAAAGCCTGTCATCCTTCGAAAAGGAATTGCCCGCTCAACTGTTTACCCGTATCCATAAATCTTACCTGGTTGCACTCAGCAAGATCCGTTTTATTGAAAAGAACCGGGTGGTCATCGCCGGGAAAGACCTTCCCGTTGGCGAAACCTACAAAACAGTTTTCTTACAAAAGATCAACATCACGCCCGATAAGTGACAGGGTCATGGCAGGAAAGAATACCCGTGGCGTAGTTTCCACATGAAGTATTTTTCGAGCAGCACTTTGTTGAAATCATAGAACACATTCGGCAGCATGATGGCGAAAGACCGGGGTTTGAACAGGTGATTGCTCACGATCAGCACTTCTTTCTTACCGGCATCCATCACGCAGAGCCCGGCTATCTGTCCCCATTTCTTAGACTTCAGTTTTGTTTTTCCTTCCATCAGGCGTATGATATTTTCTGCCACGATCTTACCGGTTTCGTCGCTCGGGTAACCTGTTTTCGGAACGGCATAAGGCACTTTGCGGCAGCTGAACGGAGCAGGCACATCCACGGTTAACCCGGCGCCCCATACATTTTTATATTCATGGTGCTGGTAGGTTCCCTGTACATCCAGGAATCCATTCGCCTGCGGGTTGAGTTTGGGAGAATTGCGGATGAAATCCACACCGGTGAAGGGCGGCATCAGCATGATGAACTTACTGGCGATGAATTCGCCGGTGCTGAGCAGGATACCCTCGGCGGTCACTTCTTTCACCGCAGCCTGGGTTTTGAAATGAATGTTGAACATCTTCATGAACAGGCGCAGCATTTTTTCACCACCGGGCATTCCATCGATACCGAAATGGCCGAGGTAATCTTCGGGAGTGATCCAGTAGAGATCCACTTTCTTACGGATATGCTGGTCACGCAGCCATTTTTCCACGTTGAAGAGAAATTCATACGCAGCTCCCATGCAGCCGGCATTCTGGGTGGCGCCGATCACGATCGGGCCGGGGTTTTTGATGAACTCGTCCATCTTCTCCCTTGTCTTCATGGCGCCGGTTGGTGTACCGATGTACATGGCATGTTCCCGTATGCCCGGCGCAATGTCGAAATTCACTTTGGGGCCGGTGGCGATGATCAGCTCATCATAGGGATAATTGCCTTTTTCGGTATACACCAGTTGTTCATCCGGATCCACCCGGAGGGCGGTGGTGCAAACGAAATCGACCCCCTTGCGTTCGAAAACCTGGCGGCGGGGTGTGGAGATATCGCTCAACTCCCGGCGATGGGTGGGAACCCAGATCAGGGAAGGTATATAGAGAAAGTCTTCATTGCGGTCGATCACGGTAACCTGTACCTTGTCTTTCATTTTGCGTTTGAGTTCGAGGGCCGCGGTAGAACCTGCGAAATTACCTCCGACTACGACTATCTTTTTCATAACAATTATTTTTGAAGTTGGTGTTGTTTGATTGCTGATGTAAAGGTCTTTTGGTATGCGGGAAGGTCTTGTAACAATTGTTACACGAGGAGGTAAAACTGATGAGAATCAGCCTTGTATATGTTTGGGGTCAGTTTTACCCGCTCCCCCTTTTGGTGGCCTGAACCGGGTAATATTTTCGTCTTTCTTGCGTTATGTAAGACAAACCATTTCGCCTGTGAAAAGCCTGTTCATTGTGTTGGTATGCCTTTACTCCCTGCCACTCGCTGCCCAGAAAAAAGTAGACCTCGATCCCTATAGTTTCACCGTGCAATGGCGTTCGCTGCCGACCAGGAAGATCGACAGCACCTATCGCACCTATAATGTAGAGGTGGAAACGAGCAGGCTGATGCAAAACTTCCTGAGTGAACTGACACCGGAAGAGACCGTATTGCTGGAGGGATGGAAAAAATTACCTGCCGGCGGACATATCAGCATCAAGGTAAACCTGGAAGACCTGCTGCCCGAAGCCGTTTCGGTTCGGGAGCGCAGCGAAGCCGTTAAGGACAGGGCCGGCCAGGTAACCGGTACCCGAACCTTTTACCGCGAAGAAGTTCGTTATAGTTTTTCAGCCCGTGCCGTGATCACCGATTACCGGGGCGCTCATATCCTCGACCTGAACCTCGCCAGCCGGGGTGATAAATACACCTATAACAGCCCCGAATTCGCCCTTAAGCCGTTGGCACAAGGTTATTTCATGCTGAATTCGGCACGCATCACCGGCGAATTGTTCCGTTCCTGCGTGAACAAAGCCATGCACCGCCTCAGCGAAACCATCACCGAAGATTTTGGTTTCAGTAAAGTGAGTTCCCGCGACCAGATGTGGATCGTGGACAGCCGCAAGCATCCCGAATACGATGCCCACCGCGAAGCGTTCCGTACCATTACCGATGTACTGTTCAGCATGAACGCCGATAGTTCCATTGATAAAGCAAGGGAAAGACTGAAACCGGTCATAGCCTATTTCGAAAAACTGAAAGAAGAGTACAGCAGCAGCAGTAAACACGACCGCAAAATGCGCTACGCCAGTTATTACAACCTCGCCGTTTTGTATTATTACCTCGATGATCCGCAAAACATGATGAAAGAAGCCCAGGGACTTATCCTGAACGACTATGATGTCAGCGATGGAAAAGCGTTTGAGCGCACGGCCATCTGGCTGAAGAACCTGTTTGAAACCAATAATATCTATACCCGCCACTTCCCTGTTGACCCTTCATCTTTCAAAGGCCCGTTTGAGAAAGAAGCCGTCAGCGTTAAATAAACGTCCTTATTTCTTTTTGAGCTCCTTCACTTCCCGGAGGAGGATGTCGATCATGGCCTGTTGTTCCTTGATGGCTTCAACGAGCACAGGAGTCAGCCTTCCATAGTCAACCGATTTATACCCCCTGCTGTCGGTGATCACCAGTTCGGGAAAAAGTTTTTCCACTTCCTGTGCGGCAAACCCGAGTTGCCGTTCTTTGGCAAAATGCATATCGGGAAATGCATCCTGCTTCCAGTAATAATACATGCCGCTGAGGGAGCGCAGTTTCTGCAATGAATGATCCAAAGGGGTAATATCTTCTTTGTAACGGATGTCGGAACAGGCCACGATGGTTCCGGTGTAACAGATATTGCCCACCACGTGCAGGCGTTGTGTGGGATTATTGGTACCGATGCCCACATTACCATTGCCCCGTACCCGCATGTTCTCGGTGAAAGCGGTACTGTTGCCGTAGCCGAAAGCGATATCGGCCGATACATCGTTGGAATAGATCTGCAGCAGCGAAGCCTGTATGCCCAACCCGTAATGGTTGCCGCTGTTTCCCCACAACGCGATCTTGTTGCCGGTACTGGAAGCAAAATTCAGCGGGAAGCCCGGGTTGGTTTCACCGATACCTACCCGCCCGTTTCCCTTGATGCGCATATTCTCGGAGAAAGCGCCACTGCTGCCATAACCGAAAGCGATATCATTGCTGTTATCCATCGTATACATCTGCAGCAGCGAAGCCTGAATACCCAGTCCGTAATGATTGGCGCCGTTGCCCCACAACGCGATTTTGTTGCCGGTACTGGATGGGAAATTCAACGGTACCGAAGGGTTCAGTTCACCGATGCCGATATTCCCGTTCTGCAGGATGGTAAGGGCATTGCTGCGGGTATTGTCTGCCGTGCCGTTGCCGACCTGGAAGATGCGGTTAAGCGGATTGAAACTGCCTGAACCGGGAGCGTTTGCCGAGTCGTTAAAAATTCCAACCACAGTGCCACCATACGATTTTGATTTTGTGCCGTACCCGATGGCGGCAGCGTAAAAAGCGGATGCGACATTTTCAATTCCCATGGCAGTCGAAGCGGTACCCGATGCTGTGTTAAACTCCCCAAGAGCGGTGGAAGAAGTTCCCGATGCCGTGGTAATATGCCCCATGGCCGTGGCATAGGTTCCGGATGCATTTGTGCCACTGCCGAAAGCCGTGGCATAGGTTCCGGATGCACTTGTGCTATTACCGAAAGTCGTGGTATTGGGTCCCGAGGCCGCAGTATTATATCCAAAAGCCGTACTGTATGAGCCGGAAGCCTCCGTTAGATATCCCATCGCAACAGAATAATTGCCAGTATTAATCTCATCCCATTGATCGGTTCCGGCATACCCGGCACGGAATGCCGCTTTATCCGGGTACCACATCATTCTTCTGCCATTGCCTGAAATGGGTGGTGGCTGAGGCACCCCGGGCACCGGCCCCACTGCAGAGAACAGAACCGCATTGTCGGTTACATGCAAGCGGGCCAGGGGCGAAACCGTACCAATTCCTGTATTGCCGTTCTGTAAAACAGTCATGGCATTGTTCCTGGAGGCATCAGACAAGCCAATACCAACCTGAAATATCCGGTTCAGCAAATTGATGCTGGTGCCACTGGCCGCATTAGCACTGTCATTAAAAATACCCACAACCATTCCGCCATACGATTTTGATTTCAGGGAAGAGCCAATAGCGGCAGACCTGTCACCCAAGGCGGATGAGGATTCTCCTATTGAAACAGAATTAATGCCCGAGGCAATCGGTTTATAACCCATGCCGATGGTATAGTCATCCGTACACCTGGCTCCGGAACCCATGGCAACAGAGCCGATGCCGGTTGCCTGGTTGTCGTTCCCCATCGCAACGGAATACAGCCCGGAAGCAACAGCCGATGAACCGGTTGCAAAAGAATACAAACCAATATTCGCCGCATCCCATTGTGTTGTACTTGCATAACCTGACCTGAAGGCTGCTTTATCCGGGTACCACATCATCCGCCTGCCCCCGCCGGATACGGGCGGATTACCGGGAACACCCGGTACATTGCCGGCCGCTGAAAACAATACAGCACTGTCTGCTACATGAAGTCTTGCCAGGGGCGCATTGATACCAATGCCTACGTTGTTCGTGTTGCTGTTATAAATATGATTTCCATTTCTTGTCCACAAATTGTTGGACAAAGAAATAATGGATACCCAGGTGGTACCGTCGTAAAAGTAAAAACCAGGCGTATTATCGGTCTGGTAGATCATCAACCCGGTTGCCGGGGATGCAACGGCATTTCGTTCTGCCAGGGTAAGTCGTGGAATGAGCATTCCCTTGCTGCTGCTCTTTACATCCAGCATGGCGCTGCCATGTGCCGTACTTCCGTCGGTATTGATGCTGACTGACTGAGCCCCAGCCCGCAGAACCGGAGAGCATACCATTGCCAGGACTATCATTGCTTTCATGGTTTTTCTTTTAAAATTCAACAAGAAAACCATGCGGCATTCTACCCAATTTTGTAGAGGGATTAAACGAGGCGTTGCCGGATCGCCTTGACGACGGCCTCACTGGCGGAGTTCACGTGCAGTTTTTCGTAAATGTTCTTTACGTGGGTATGCACCGTACCAAAACGGATATCGAGTTTGGCGGCGATCATTTTATAACTGGCTCCATCCACCAGGCCCTGCAGCACTTCTTTTTCCCGGGCGGTGAGTTGTACGTATCCGGCGTTGGCCGGCTGTTGAAACGACTGCAGTACCTTTTTCGCGATCGACGGGGTGAAAAAGGAGCCGCCTCCCGCCACTTCCCTGATTGCCTGGATCACCCGTGCCGGTTCGGTGTTCTTTAATATGTACCCGGAAGCTCCGGCGCAAAGGGAGGCAAATACTTTGTCATCGGAATCAAATACGGTTTGCATCATTACCTGCACCCCGGGAAATTTTTCTTTGATGATCTGAACCGCCTCAATGCCATTGATGCCCGGCATCTGTATATCCATCAATACCACATCGGGCAGGGTTTGTTCCATGCGTGATTGCAGCCTTGTGGCATCGGCGTACACGGCCTTTAACTCGATGCCGCTGCTGTTTTGCAACAGGAGGGCCAGGCTGTCACGCAGGGCGGCATTGTCTTCAAAAATCACCACGCTTATCGTCGGTTCGTTGTTCATCGGTTTGAAAGTTCCCGCTAATTACCAATTCGGCGGCTACCCAATTCAGGGTATGGGGCAACACAGTTCGATGGATGTACCCGCACCCGGTGCCGAGTTTATGTGGACGGCACCGCCCAACTCCCCTGCCCGCATCCGCATGTTCTGCAATCCATTACCGGTAGTTGCCTCTTCCACACTGAAACCCCGGCCATTGTCGGTGATGGTCATCCGTAGCATTTTCAGTTCTTTCTGAACGCGGATGGTTAGCATGCTGCATCCCGAATACTTCAACGCATTGTTCACTGCTTCTTTAAAGATCAGGTATACATTCTTCCTGGATTCAATGTCCAGTGTCTTTTTGTCGAGACTGCTGTCGGCCTCGAACCGGAGTATTACATTTTTCAGCTGGCACAGTTCCGCCGCGTAGCTGTGCATCCGTTTGAACAAAGCCCCGGCCGCGTCGTTCACCGGGTTGATGGCCCATACGATATCGCTCATATTTCCTACCATGCCGCGGCTTGTTTCACCCATCTTTTCGAGAATCGGCCGGGCATCCGGTACCTCATCCTTTATTTTCTGTTTCACCGCTTCGCTGTAAAAGGAGATACTGCTGAGTGTGGCGCCGATATCATCGTGCAGGTCGGTGGCGATCCGGGTACGGAGTTTTTCGAGTGCCAGCGCCTGCCTCAACCGGTAACGGTAAAAAGCATAGACCACACCGGCAACAAAAAGAATCAGTACGCCAATGAACCACCAGGTAAGATAAAAAGGAGGCAGCACCCGGAAGTTCACAGAGGCATGACCGGCATTCCACACGTCGGCGGCATTCGACGAACGGATCGAAAAGGTATAGTTGCCCGGTGGCAGCGAAGTGAATACCTGCGTGGTTTGATTGCCCACCGGGTGCCACTGATCATCATACCCTTTCAACCGCCACTGATACTGGTTGGCCTCGCCATCCTGGTAGGTAAGGCTGATGTAGTTGAAACGAATACCCTGCTTATAGTGTACGGTAAAGACGGTATCGCGACCGGGAAAATGGTACACTTCCTTTTCATCCACGATCAGCCGGGTTATATGGGGCGCCGGGCTATAGGTCTGCTTTTCCACCTTAGCCGGATCAAAAAGGATCATGCCCCCGTTAATGCCGACAGCCATGCGGCCATCGTGCATTTTTTTCAGTACCGAGAAATTGCCGGGCCAGCCGTTCCGGGCATTCAGTAACAGGATATCTTTTCGTGAAGGATTATATTTTACGATCCCCGAAAGGGTGATCATCCACAGGTTCCTTTTACCATCCACAACCAGTTCAGTTATCCCCTGGTTTATTTCCGGGGGCAGCGGGTGCTGCGTAACCGTTCTTTTTTTTACATCATAGCAGAACAATCCCTGCAGGGTTCCGATCCAGATCGTATCTCCCTGCCCTGCCAGCCGCAATACGTCGATCACCGGAACTGCGGCCGGCCGTACGAAGACATCCCTGCTTTTGTCATAAACATAAAACTCCCTGCCACCGGCATAAATGGTTCCGTCGGTATGTTCCATGATCACCCGGATATAATAACCAAGGCTGTTAAGGCTGGCAGAGTCATCCAGGTAACTCGTGGTATTGCCCGTAACCGCATCCTTTTTCCGGATGCCATAGCGGGTGGTGCCGATCCACAGATTTCCATCCCGGTCGTGCAATGCACAAAACATATTGGCCGGACTTCCGTTTGGAAGTATTTCGGTAATGGTATTGGTGAGTTTAAAGTTCCGGTTATACTGATAGAGTCCGGTCTGGGACGGAAGGAAAAACCCATCCCGGTCTTCATACAAGCCATGTCGTTTCTTTCCCTGAATGTTGATCGGGATGCGGTAATAGGTTTCTTTATGCAGGTCGAATCCCAATACTTCATGTTCGGCCACAAGGTAGAGCTGGTCGCTCTGCTGTGCAATGCTTGCTGGAGTCCATTGAGGCAGGTTCACCAGTTTATCAAAGGGATACAACTGGTAGAACCGGCTGCTGGTATTCCATTGCACAAGACCATGGGTGCCGCCGATCCACAGATTGCCATCTTTGCCGGTTATGATGGAGCTGTTCTCTTCGGAACTGATCGTATGCAAATCCCGCGGATCTGATGCATACCGGGTATAGCTGGTGAATGCGGTATTATGCAGGTCTTTTTGTTTACAGGCAAACACTCCTGTTATTCCGGCAAAAAAGAGCAATGAGTCCTGTTCGGCAAAATCAAATACCACGGGTGACGGAAGAAATGTGCCCTCCTGCCTGTTTTGCGAATTGAATTTTTTGGCTTCTTCGTCATAAATAAGGAACCCGGCATTCCAGGTACCGCAGAGGATGGTGCCGCCCGCTGTTTCGAACAGCCGGGTACTGGCATTCAGACTGGCCTCGCCCGGATGAGAGGCGGGAAAGCGTAAAGAGCGGGCCGACAGGTTTCTTTTGTCGAGCTGGTATACCCCATACGATGATCCGGCCCAGATACGGTTCCGGCTGTCGTGCAGGAAACCGCTGATGAATTCATTCTGAAGCCGGTTAGCCGGGCGCAGCATTACGGATATCGCATAAAATTTCTTTTCTGCCTGTTTGTATAAAAGGATATATCCATTGCTGCAGCCGATCCAGGTATCGCCATCCCTGTCGCAAAATGTTTTTACATCCCGCAGGTTCCGGATCAGCCCGCTGCCCGTTGCAATCTCTGTATAGGAGTAAAACCGGCCGCTGTGCATATCGTAAACAGATAACCCGTTGTCGGTTCCCAGCCATAACCGGTGCTGTTTATCTTCAGCGATGGTATTGATCTTGTTGGAAAGCAGGCTGCCGCTGTCGCCGGGTTGGTGAAACCATTTTTCGAACCGAACACCGTCGAAACGGTTCAGTCCGAAATCGGTGCCTACCCATAAAAAGCCACGGCTGTCGGCAAACAGGCAGTTCACCATTTCATGCGACAGACCTTCTTTCATACCATAACGTATAAACCGCATCTGTTGGGCTGCCAGCTGCCATGCAATACAACAACTGAATAGTATGATAGCCGTTCTTTTCAAGCGTAGAAAGGTAGAAAAGTATCCGCTTAAAACGAAATACTGAATCCCCACTTGAACACCCAGTTATCTCCTGCATGGGGCAAGGCATAATAGCCGTAGCGGTAAAAGACGCCACCGCCGATGCCCAGGTAGGCAACGGAAAGAATACTGCGGCGATAGAGGTTCCGGACCACAAGGCCCGATTCGAACAAACCTTTTTCCGGAACCGTGAAGTGAATGAGCTTATGCGTGGAGGATTTGTCCAGGCTACCGTAACTGATTCCCTGCACCAGCAACAGCTCGGGCCGGAACTTGATGTTACGCGGTTTGAATAAGAGGTTCCCGAAATTATGTTCAACGAATAAACTGGCCGTTCTGCCCGACGCGAATTCATACAGCCCGGCCGTCTGGAAATTTCCCGGAACATACAGGGTAAGCCGCTTCCCGGTATTGGTTGCCGGCAGGTTGAACAAATACGAATACGGTGCATCGCCCCACAGAACACCCGCTTCCAGTTGTACGGTGGTTTCTCCCAGTTTTTTGAAACTGAACTTGTGGTTAAGCCGGGCGATGGCCCTTGTATAATCGAGTTGCCCGTTCAATGTACCGTTCAGCCCTTTGGCAACCTGGAACAGCAATTGGGTGCTGGCGGGTTTTGTACGCAGTTTCGAATGCCCCATGCGTGTAAAGATTTCTCCCTTCGCGAAACGCAGGCCGATACCGATCTCGGTGTTTTGGAAGCCATGAATATCCTGTCCGGGGCCGTTGCTGAAAAGATAATCGTACCCTGCCGGGGACCGTTTCTCGTGCAGTAACCAGGTATCCCATTGAAGCGTGGGTAATAAATGCGTACTGAAGCCAACCCGGTATTGTTCTGCACTGTCCATCCGCGAACGCTGGAAATTGCGCAGCGATTGGTTGGAGAATACCGAACCCGTCCGCAGGAAATAATCGATCGTTCCGGGTTCAACGATATCCTGGCTGTAATCGAAACGCAGGGTTGTTCCGGTTCGCCGCTTAAAATATAATTGCAGGTTGCCGCCGTATTTCCAGGCCTTGTCGCGGATACCGTAACCGGCATACCCCCCTGCCGAGAACCATTTACTGAGCCTGGAATTGGTTTGAATCCCGGCGCCGATGCGGAAGGTTTCGTATTTATTGATACCCGAAAGAATATACCGGAACGGAACATCCACCTTACCCCAGGGTATCGCTTCGATGGCCAGTACCTGGAAACCCTTGTTCACTTTTTCTATCGTATTCTTGAACCGGGGTGGAAGCATTTCAAAGGTTTCGTAGGTGAGCCTGCTTTTTTCATTGAGGGTATCTGTGCGCATGCGGGCCCAGGCGGTATCGGTTTGTTTGCCGGCCCGGGGATCATATTCCAGCTGCACATCCGAAAAATCGGAGCGCTTGATATCCTTTCCGATTTCCACCTGCGTGATATAAGAACGTGCGTCCCAGAAGAGGATCACCGAATCGGTCTTAAGGTCTTTTTGCGAAAGCGTGGTATTCAGTTGAGCCGGGAACCAGTTTCCTTCCACCCGTTCGTATTTCTGCTGCAGGCGAAAAGTAAAGATCAGGCCGCTTTCGCTGGCAGGCGCCGCCTGGATATTCTCAATGGCGTATTTATCCGAATTAATGTAAAGCAATCCTTTGAGTCCATTGAAATTCTTTCCTTTACGCGGTTCGAAACTGATCACAAACGTGGTGTCGGTTTCGTGTATGATCGTTTCCTTGAGCCTGAATTTATACATGCTGATGCTGCCGCCGATCAGCGGACTCACATAGCTCTTGTTGTTCATCACCAGGTAATCCTTGTAAAATCCAAAAGGCTGGAAATTGGAGGTGGTGACACCGAAAGCGGGATTTTTCAATCCGGAGAATTTGGTGGCCAATACTTTTTCCCGGGTCTGGTTCGGGAACCTGAATATCCGTTCTGTATACGATTCGGTTACGAGCAGGTGGTTTTCCTTGAAACGCCTGCCGAGTTCGGCGCCCCGTTTATCGCCTGCCGTATCCCTGGCCCGCTCTGCCAGTTTATTGAGTTGATCCCCGGTGGGATCCTGCTTTTTGCTCCTGCCGCTGTCGCTTCGGTTCATATTCCAGAACCGGTTTCCGGCCGAGAGCACAGCGATGGTATATGCATGATACCGGAAGGAGGAAAGTTGCTCCGGGTCGTTCTTTTTCCGGTTCTGCTGAACAAGCCGTATGACCCGGTGCGCCGGATTTTCAGTTTGGGAGATGACAACGGTTTCCAACTCTTCCCGCACCCGCTGCAGGTAGATCGCCAGGGTATCCGTACTGCTGCGGGTATTGAATTCAATCGTTTTATACCCAACATAGCTGATGACCAGTGTTGTGCGGGCCGTGGTTCCGCGTAGCTTGAAATGCCCGTCGATATCGGTAAGCGTGCCGGTGGTGCTTCCTTTGATGGTTACACTCACGAATGCCAGCGGCGCCCGGGTATCGGCGTCGGCGATGGTTCCGTAAAGATTGGGCGCCTGGGAATATGCACGGAAGGAATTCAGTACGAACAGCAGTAAGAGTGTTTTCCCAAAAGCGGTATTCATGAAGCGATGGTAGTTTTAACGAAGATATCCGCCCGATCGGGCAGGCAAGTCTAATAAAAGAATTCAATCTATTCTCCGGGAATAATTATCTTAGAAATACATTAACTACTTCAAGATGAAAAAGTTCACCGGGCTGCTGCTGCTCCCCTTTTTTGCCTGTACCAACAGCGATCAAAAACAAGAACTTTCCCTATCAGCTACATTGGCCCAGGGAAGCTGGGTCGATCTCACCTATAGTTTTTCCGACGAAACACTTTATTGGCCTACGGCCGACAGGTTCCGTTTTGATACGGTCTTTGTAGGACAAACGCCCGGCGGATTTTATTACGAGGCCTTCAATTACTGCGCAGCCGAACATGGCGGTACACACCTCGATGCGCCCGTACACTTTGCCCAAGGAAAGTGGACGACCGACCAGGTTCCGCTCGATAATCTCTGCGGCGATGCCGTGGTGGTGGATGTATGGGCGAAAGCGGCCAATAATGCCGATTACCAGGTTGGTATTTCCGATGTGGAAACATGGGAGAACAGCAACGGGAAAATTCCCGATAACGCCATCCTGCTTTTCCGTACCGGCTATGGCGCCTACTACCCCGATGCCAAAAAATACCTGGGCACCGATGAACGGGGCCCCGAAGCCGTAGCCAAACTGCATTTCCCGGGCATTCATCCCGACCTGGCGGCCTGGCTGGTGAATAACCGGAAGATAAAAGCCGTGGGTGTGGATGTGGCCAGTGTTGATTACGGACAATCGAAAGAATTCAAAACACACCGGGTGTTGTATGAAAAGAATATTTCCGGCTTTGAAAACGTAGCCAACATGGATAAGTTACCGGTAAAGGGCGCTTATGTGATCGCTTTGCCGATGAAGATCAAACATGGCAGCGGCGGTCCGCTCCGCATTATGGCCTGGGTAAAGAATTAATTCAATCAAAAAATACAATCATGGATTCGGCAACACTGAAGGCCCTGCAGGCGCCCATCAAGGAAAAGTATAAAGAAGATCCCGGTTCGGCGCTCATCACGCTGAAAGCCGAAGGACGTGTCGGCGAAGGCATATCCTGTAAAGTAGATACGGGCAAAGCCCTCGTAGAGGCCGGTTTGCACCCCGCTACCGGCGGCGATGGTTTGCTCGCCTGTTCGGGCGACATGTTGCTGGAAGCCCTGGTGGCCTGTGCCGGCGTTACGCTGCAGGCCGTAGCCACCGCCATTGGAATTACGCTGGAAGAAGGCAGCATCCGGGCCGAAGGCGACCTGGATTTCCGCGGTACCCTGGGTGTTTCGAAAGAAGCGCCGGTTGGTTTCCGGGCGATCCGGCTCCAATTCAATCTTCGCTCCAATGCTTCGGAAGAAGAACTGGCGAGCCTGGCCAAACTTACCGAACGATACTGTGTGGTATACCAAACCCTGGTAAAAGGAGTTCCGGTTGAGTCCCGTTTTCTTACCCATACATAAAAAAAGCCCGCTGCATAACGGGCTTCTTCGAAGATGTTTGGTTGATGCTACCTGGCTGTAGCAGGGCTGATAATTGTTCCAACCTCCGAAATGCTGTTCGCGGGCAGGCCTGCTTTCCGTGCGTGCTCACGGATCAGTTCTTCGCTCGTTGCCTTGTAAACGCAGTAGATCTTGTTGGCGGTTACATAACTGTGGTCCCACAGGATGTCGGGTCCCATTTCAGTAAGCACCGAGCAGGAATTTTTCGATGCTGCCTTTAATTGCTCCGGTGTCAGCTTACCGGCATCGGGGATCTCCCGTTCGATAACGAATGTTTTCATTTCTGTTTGTTTTGTTTTTTTAGACTGATTGTTTGTGTTTGCCTGCTGGGCTGTAGCGGTAAACGCGGTGAAGAACAGCAAAGCGGCAAGTGTTGCCAGGGATTTGTTGAACCATTTCATGTACGTAGTTTTTAATTGTTAAGTGATGATGCAAAGCTATCCCCACAACAGGCCCCGGGCTGTAACAATTCATTCAACGAATAGCAGGCGGCATGAAAGAAATGAAGCGAATGCTGGTAAAATTGATTCAACCGGGCTGGTGCTGAAACAAATCACCCGGTGAATGGTAAAATTCATTCAGCGCTGATCAATGCAGGTATTCCAGGTAGGTCATCGGGAGCAGGCCGAATTTCTTCTTGAAGCATTTGGTGAAGTAGGAAGGGCTGCTGAAACCGGAGTCGAACGTGATCTGTGCGATGCTGTAGGGTTTCTTACGCATCTGTTCCTTGGCCCGTTCGAGACGGAATTCTTTCAGCAGTATATTGGGTGAGTAGCCGGTAAGCTGGATCGCTTTCCGGTACAATTGCGATTTGCTCATGGCCATCGCCTTACAATAGTCGTCGATATCGAATCCGGGTTCCTGCCAGTTCTTATCGAGCTGATCAAAAAGCCCACGCAGCAGGATTTCGTCTTGCGGGGAAAGCGCCAGCAGGTTATGTTCTTTAAGCTGGAAATGGTCTTTGATAAGCAGTTCCTTCACCACAGCGGAAAGAGCGATGCGGTTGGGCCCGGCCACCATGCACATATAGCAGGCCAGTTGCAGGGGATCGCCGAAGAGGGCATCACTCTTACCCACGGGTTCTCCCCCATGTATCGCGTAGCGTATGCCTGCATGCACGCTGCCTGCAGCTTCCAGCGACTGCTGTATGTTTACAGCGCAGGATAAGGCCTTTTCGGCCGACCTGAACGATATAATAAAACAGTTTCCATCGCATTCCACCTCGGTACCACCCTGCTCCCGGATATGCGACCGGATGACCGCATTCTGCGATGCGGTACGTTCACCGGCTTTTTCGCTTCCCAGTTCATGCTGAAGTAATACAGGATCCGGCATGCCGATCATCAGCAGCACCCGGTACGATGGATCGGCGAATACTTTCAGTCCGTCGTCGGTAAGGGAGGCATCTTCCGGGTCGTATATCCTGCCCAGGAACGAAGAAACGATACCCGGGTTGACCTCGATCACTTTATGCGGCACAAGTCCATGAGCCTTGTTGTGCAATTCTTCCACCGCCTCCCGTGAAGGCGCATCGATCAAACAAAAGATACTTTCCCGGTCTTCATCCACCCAATAGGTCATGCAGGTACATTCGAAACTATGCTGGTGCATCATATCGAGGCGGTGTGCTTCGGCAACAGCGCGGGCCTTAACACCCGGTACCGTATGTATATCCATGTAGATCGGCATACTGTTCTGCTTATCGGCGTAACATAAAATCATAAAGATAAACGCCACCTGCCGCTGTTGCAACAGGAATTTCCCAACGGCGGCACCAGGCATACCAGGTAAAGTATTTCACATATTTAAGGCAAAAGTGGATAACAAATTCCTCCGGGCGGAAGCGGGGAAGGCTATTTTTGTACAAATGGCCGCCGAACGGCCGTTGATTCAACTAACCCATACATGCGTATAACCAGCCAGTTCGATGGTAAGAGGCAGGTAAGTATCCTGTTTTTAGTATGCCTGCTTTTCATCAGCCGATCATCCATCCAGGCCCAGAACAGCTATGGCATCATTGCCGGTGGCGGAAAAACGATGCTGAAAAAGATCCCCGGCTCCATCGAGGATTTCAACCGGTTTTCTTCCCGCACTTCTTTCTGGGGCGGTTTTACTGCACGCTTTGCCCTGGGTGAGAGCGGCCTTTTTCTTTCACCTTCCCTGATATATAGTAAGAAAGGATACCAGTACAGCGTTCAGCACGGAACCGGCGCTAATAATACAATCAAAGACTCTTCGTTTGTACAGGATCTTAATTATGCCGACATCAACCTTATCCTGCTTAAACGCTTCTCGCTCGATGAGCGAAGCGGTTTCTTCCTGGGTGTTGGTCCAACGCTGAATATATTCCTCTCGGGAAAAGAAAAAACGAACGCCAGTTATTTTGGCAGCATGCCGGCGATCGATCTTACCAAAACCAACCTGCAGACCGGAACACAGGCTGGCAATTACAAACGGCTCTATCCCTGCATCGCCCTCGTTGGCGGGTTTGAGTTCGGACGCTTTTCGATCTGGGTGAATTACAACCTGCCACTCGACTATTATTACCTCGATGCACGGAAAAAACTCCAGCACAGCCTCAAATCCTTTGGGGTAAGCGCCAGCTTCACCCTGTTCAGAACCAATACAGGCGACCCGGTATTGCGGGAACGGAAAGTATACGTGCCCAAAGAAATAAAAGAGAAAAAGCCTGCAGAACCCGTGAAGATTGATTCTACCCTGGATACCGACAGCGATGGCATACCCGATTTCCGCGATAAATGCGCCGGGCATAAGGGCGTAGCGAAATACGATGGCTGCCCGGTACCCGACAGCGATGGCGACGGCGTGAACGACGACGCGGATAAATGTCCGCAGGTTGAAGGTCCGGTAAGCAACAACGGCTGTCCCGAATTCAAAGAACCCGAGGTTCCTGTTTCGAAAGACACCATGCGTTTCATCATCTACTTCGACCAGGCCAAGTCGGAATTGAAGACGGTTGGTTTCAAAACACTGGATGAAGTGGTGCGGCTGATGAAGGCCAATCCACGGCTTGTTGCGCAGTTCAACGGCCATACCGATGCGCATGGCAGCGTGGAAGCGAACAGCATCCGGGCATTCAGCCGGGCATCGATCTGCGCCGATTACGTGGCCAGTTTCTTCGTGGAGAGAGTCCGCCTTACGGTAGCGGCCTTCTCGAACCGCCAGCCGATCGCCGACCTGAATAACCCTTCAGTACAATGGAAGAACAGGCGGGTTGAAGTGCTGCTCTACGAAAAGTAATCCCTGTGTATTTAGAAAAATAGAAAGGCCCGCACAGCAGCGGGCTTTTTCATTAACGGCAACCTATTAACATCCTGTAAACGCTGTGATCTGTCTTGCGGCCATAATTTCACGGCCACTTTTAACGTACATGAACCTGCATGGCTAAACATAATCGCAGTTCATCGCATATCCTGAACGCGGCTTCCAACCTGCTGGGTATCTGCTTCATTGTGCTTACATCGCTGAAGTTATTGAACCAATCGCAGAAGACCGTGATCGACGAGATCACCATTACCGCTATTGTATCGTTCATGACCAGTTGCATCCTCTCCTTCCTGGCGATTAAAACAGCCGATCAAACTCGGAGTGAACGACTGGAGAATATGGCGGAGATCATTTTCTTCACCGGGCTGTGCATTCTTTTCGCCACAACCCTTTTGTTCTCCTTTAATGCGATCCGGTAAACTATTGTCAGGGTTTTGTGGTAAAATTGATCTCGTTGCCATAGGCCGTACCATTTGCATTGCTGGCATACGCACGTACATAATAGATCGTGGCCGGCACCAGGGGCGTCATGGGTGTTGAGTAGGCTCCCAGCCCGCTGCCATCGTTGCTGTGCATTCCGCTGAGGTCGGGATTCGGAAACAAGCCCCAGCAAATGCCCCGCACCATCACCGGCGATCCGCCATCCGAAAGAACATGACCACCGCAGGTTGCCGAAGTGGATGAAATAGCACTCGCGATGGGGGTAAGAATACTGGGTAGCCCCGGGGGCGGTGCCTGGGTAACAAAGCTCAGTTCATTGCCATAGACTGTACCGAAACCATTGGTAGCATAGGCACGCACGAAATAGGCGGTGGAAGGAATAAGCGCTGTAAGTGTACTTGAAAAGGTACCCAAGCCTGTGCCATCTGTTGTATGATCGCCACCGACAGATGGATGGGGTGATAAACTCCAGCATACGCCCCGGGCGGTAATGGCGGAACCGCCATCGCTGCTGATCGTTCCCCCGCTGCTGGCGGAAATAGTATTGATATTGGTAACAACGGTGGTGCTGATAACCGGTAAGAGGCCCGTGGGCCCATTGTCCCAATGAAGCTCTTTCTGGCAACCCGGAAACAGTACCAGGACAATCATCGCTGCCAGCAAAAAGAAAACGGCAGGTAATCTTCGCATGAGCTTACGGTTTGGTTCCTGGAACAATATCCGGTTTACCGCGGGCGCCCGAATGAATTTGCTTTATACCTTTATGCACCGCCAATTTAGCTCAGTTGGTAGAGCATTTCATTCGTAATGAAAGGGTCGTCGGTTCGAGTCCGATAATTGGCTCAATCCAAAACAGCCAGCTATGCGTAACCTTTTTTTTGTCCTTCTCATTGGTTCTTTTCCTGCCTATGCCCAGCAACAGGTTCCCCGTTTTGAGAACGACATAATGTATACGACAACGGGGTACAGGATATACCAAGGGCAGGTTCTGCAATTTGGAAATACCGTATTGAATACAAGGAGATACAAGTATCTTAACATCAAAGCCGATGTACCCTATGGTCAACTGGCCGGAAAGCCGTTTACGGTAAAACGTTTATCCGATTTCGGCGTTTCGATGTTCAACAACGCCTACATCGAAGTATTGGCCCTATTTACGATGAGAGACGGATCCAGGAATGGTTCGCCGATCCATATAGCCATTGACAGCGCCATACGTTTTGGAGAACTGATCGTTCCGGAATCCGACCGGTATATGGGTGACCCGCTGAGCATGCACCAATACCGGAATCTGCCCAGGCTTGAGAACGATACACTCTATACCTTACATGGCATGCTGCTTTATCCGGGCAAGCAGGCGCAGTTCGGCCCCGGCAATAAAAAGAGTTTCAGGCATATATCAGTCGTGGAAGGCCCCGCATCTTCTTCGTTGCCCAATACCCGCTTTACGATCAGAAGCCTGCAGCGCTTTGGTGTGAACGAGTTGAATACCGCCCGGGTTGAAATGCTGATTACCGTTGTATACAAAGATGGAAGCACCGGCAATGCCAGGATACGGGCTTTTTTTGATGAAGCGCTCCGGAATGGCGAACTGATCATCCCGGATGAATAGCAGGCATCACCGGTTTGAATCTCCTGCCGCCCGTACCCGTGAACGTTGCTGTTCTATATTCAGGCGGTACACCTGCACAAAGCCGCCCAGCATCATGATACCGGCGCTGCACACCCATAACCAATAACCGGGCTTATACGAAGTAATGGCTTGCTGCTGCCCGTTCTCATTGGCCAGCACGCTATCGAACAGCAAAAAGGAAAGCGTAAACAGGAAGGCGAACATAGCCAGCAGCATGGAGCCCCGCGGATTTCTCTTTTGCAGTATCCAGGAAATGATCAGCAAGGGGTTGGCGAGCCAGCTGAAGGCTGCAACCGAGGAGGCCATACCCGCCCACCCGAGCAGGAAAGCCATGACCGAATCGGCGCAATGGGATGGTGTGCAATAGCATTTTTGCGTTAGGGAGATAATAAATAGGCCGATGCTTATCAGAACGTATTTGCTGCTTGTACGAATAAAATCCCTCATCATGCAGGATAGGTTTTGGTGGATTATACGGCTTGAAGCGTGAACAGGGTTATTTCAGGGTGAACAGTAAAGCGCTCCTGCCGGTGCCGGAATTATTCAGCATACCGGACCGCCAGGTATATACGAACTTCTCAGGGGAAAATAAGCCCGTTCAGCGCCAGAACAGCATCTATCCATTATCGGGCAACGCATCAAATTCCCGCCGCTTTTCCGCAAACCATTCCTCCATGGCCCCGGGAGAATTCATAAGCGCACGCATCTTGTTCATGGCTTCCAGGTGTGCGGTATCCCCTTGTTGAAACATTGCCATGCCATGCTTCTTACTCTGCTCGGCTATTTCTTCAAAACTTTCAGCCTGAAAGACAAAATCGCATGCTCCGCCAAGCTCTTTGCAGGTCATTGATTTCATAGATTTTTTTTCTGAAGATATTCTTTTTACCGCGAACCGGGTACTCCCTCAAAGAAAGCCCCCATTATTTCGGATACTTCGCCGTTACAGTCAGCAGGATCACATCTTTATATCCTTCGCGGTAATACAGCGTAACCTCGATGCTTACCGCGGGGTTCAACTGAAGTTTGAAGCGATTCTCATCGTTGAAGGTATAGCTGAGGGATGCAGCCGGGTAGATACTGCGGATCTCATCGCAAACGGCCTTATACCTGGCTTTCAGCCTGCCCTGCAGGTTGGCCCTCGGTTCCTCATCCAGGTAACTCTGCCAGTAATAGTAATTGGCCTGGTTGTTATCCAGGAATTCATTTACAAACACTTCGTTTGCGCCGGGCAACCCGATCTTCGATTTGTAAATCTTTCCCGAATAAAGCCGGCTGCTGGTGGATTTACCCCGGATGGATCCAAAATGATCGGCCGGGTCATTGGCGCTGGCCACCACTTTTTCCAATACGGTTGAAAGATTCCGGAGAATTTCATCCGGCTCATTACTCCTTTTGCTCTCCAGTGCCACCCGTGCATCATTCTCCAGTGAACTGATCTTACTGCGCCGGGCATAATCAATCACCTGCTGGAGGGAGTACTTTGAAGAAAGTCCTGCACTGACCGCCCGGCTGAAAAAAGCAGCTGCCTTGCTGCGCTCACCTGCCGTGTCGAGGCTGCAGGCCGCTGCATAATATGTATCGGCCCTGCCTGGCCAGGCGGGGTTTTCCTGCAGCAATACGTTGATCGTATCCGCAAAACCAACAGCGGTTTTGTACCGGTTTTCCCGGATGGTACGCTGGTAGGATGTATCGAGCCTGCTGCATACCCGCAACGCATCGAGGTTGAACTGCAGGTATTCCTGGTCGCGTTTTTTATCGGCCCTTTTGATTGTACAGAGTTTTGAGTAGACAATGTACCGGTACCAGTTGGTCGTATACGGAAAAGCGTTGGCCAGCTTCAGGAATTTCAGCGCTTCGTCATTCCTGCTGATGTTGTTGCACACTTCGCCCATGCCGGTATAATACTCGGCGATCGTTGGGGCGCAGTTGGTGAATTTCACCACATAGTTTTTGGTATTGTAAACATAGCGAAGCGGGAAGCGGGCAGAGTCGCTGAAAAAAAGGAAGTCCTGTTCGATGACCTTCAGTACGTCATAGGCTTTGTAATTCTCCCCTTTCATACCATAAACAAAACCGAGTTCGTACTGGCACATGGCGCGGAAGTAGCGGGCTGTTTTCTGTTGTTCAGCCGTACCCGAACCCAGTACCTGGTTCAGCAACGGCCTGGCCTGGTCGATAAAAGCAATGAGCCGGTAGATATTGCTGTCTTTAACGATTCCGGGTTTCAGCGTTCGTTCATAATCCCGCAAACTGTTGTAGATACGCACGGCATTCTCCAGGTCGGCATCGGGGGTTTGTGCGTGACTGCCAGAGCCTGCAAAACAAAGAAGAAATACGATAAAAAAAACGCGGGTCATATAGGCCGATTTACCAGCAAGATAACGAACCGGCTAACGGTGAAAATACCCGCTGATGGGTATATGTACCCTATAGAACAGAAAACAACCAGCGGTATTTGAACGTTCGCCGGCAGGGATAGAATTCCTTATTTTTTGCCGGCCGTATCCGTTACGAGGTTCAATTTGTATAAAGTCTGTTTCTTTTTATTGATCAGCATCCCGAAAAAGGGTTCCGGAGTATAGCCACCGGCAGGCGAGGCTCCCAGGAACATCCGGTATCCCTTACCCCCGGCAAAAAAGCCGGTCTCACCATCTTCCATCACCGAGATACCTGTTGCATCCGTTCCGTTCTCTCCATCGAGGGCCATCACCACACGATTCTGCTTCTCCCCTACATTAAGAACGCCGATCCCTCCCCGCTCAAATCCCTCCGGGTCACAAAAAACAAGTCCTGTTTGCTTGCCGATACGCGGACCGATGTTGGCATCCGGCACGCCATCACCGAGGCAAACTTTATCAAAGCCCTGTTCGTCGAGGATAAGTATGCCATTTGCCTGGTGATTATAGTCGCGGTACCATTTCATATACTGTTCCGGGTTGCCGAATCGTTTCGACCACAATTCCCTCACCCGTGCCGTATCCGTCCGTACCCGGTTTGCCGCACCGGGCAATGGGGCGCCAATGAGTATCCTTTCCCGGCCATTATCATCTACAATGACCAGCCCCCTGGCCTTTAATACTTTGTTACCGTCGTATTCCCTGAATGAAAACAGGAATTGCGATGAAAGCACCAGGATGAGCAATGCAGCGGCCAGTAGTACCCGGTTAAGTTTTCTTTTTTGCTGTGCCAGTTCCTGGCGAAGCAGTTCGATGGTTGACTCCATGATCGTTGATTTGATTTTAAATGATACAGTGAAGAAGCGAAATAAGAACGGGATAAAAAAAGGGCATAGCGGTGAATTGCGTATTCTTCCGGATGAAATGCGGATTCGGCTACGGTGTGTCACACGGTTCTGCGCTGGTGAAATACGTATACATACCCAGGCTTCTTATCAATAAGCTGACCACTCACATAACCGCAGACATACTTGCGGCCACCCTATTGACAACATTGCCTGCCAGCGTGGGAATTACAGGTATGGCATAACTGATACCAGGAACTGGAACAAGAAGGGTATTTGCACATTGGGTAAGGTTTGCGTAAGTTAGGGGAATGCATTAAAACAGGGTATGTATGTAACAGGAACACTTGCTCCGGTGGGGAGCAACCACCTTATCTTCAATATTAAAACACGAAAGCCTATATTGCATATGGCCATACAGAAGTTAACACACAGGTATATCAGCATGACCCTTCAATTCGGAAATAATTGTATCCTGCTGCCAGGCAGATCAACTTTTTTAGTATGGCTGATTTGTTGTTTACCCTTCCGGTCGTTTCCGCAGGCAAATCACAGCGACAGTCTTTCTCAACTGCTCCATTCAGGCCGGGTTAATAAAATGTCATTTGCCGAGCTATATAAAATCCAGTCAGATAATCAAAAACTCACCAAAGAACTGGCAATCGGTTTTTCAGAAGCGTTGATGGCCCGAAACGACCTGATGGCGGTCGACAGTTTGAAATGTAAAGCGTACCTGCAGGCGGGCAGCATATACAGCAAGTATGGAGAACTGGATAAAGCGGAAAAAGTGTTCAGTCAATCACTCAGTATTGCACTGGCCAATAACTACCAGGCGCTTTTAATATCGATATACAATGCAAAGGGGTTATATTATGCCCGTAACAACAAAGACAGTCTTGCCATAGATTATTACACCAAATCCATCCAGACAGCGGAACAACTGAAAGAAACAAAGGAAGTGCTGAAGACCTATGTGAACCTGACCAGCCTGTTTCTTAAACGGGCCCTGCTGGATAAGTGCATATCCTATGGCCTGAATGGGTTACCAATGGCTGAAAAGAATAACAGCCTGAGACCGTTGGCCGGTCTGTCAATAAATATCGGAACCGCGTATTACCGGAAAAAAGACTACCCATCAGCCATAAAATATTTCAGAAAGAGCATCGACGCGTCTTCGAAGATCCAGGATTACGAAAAAATGATCAGTGCATATGCCAACCTTTGCAGTGTATACACCCTGCTTGATCAAAAAGATTCTGCAGCATGGTACAGCAGTGCAACAGAAGGACTACTGAACAAAATGGATAGTCCGAATGAACTGGTACAGGCTAACAGTGTACTTGCGAAGTACTATATCACTTCCGGCGATTACCGGAAGGCGATCAATTTTGCCAACAATGCCCTGGAGGTTTCGAAACGCACCCATATAGAGAGTCTGAATGGACAGGATGCCTACCTGGTATTATACCAGGCCTACAAAGGACTCAACTATAAAGACAGCGCACTCCGTTCGCTGGAACAATACTGGGCGTTGAATGAGCCCCGACTGCTGCATGAGAAAGACAAAGCCGTGGTGGCTGTTGAACAGCAGTTCCAGCAATACAAAAAAGAACAGGAAATAACACTGCTCAGGAAAGATAAAGCCATGGGCCAAACGCAACGCAACAGCGCCATTATTGTCGCCCTGCTGCTGGCCATTGCCGCCTTCCTGTTTTACAACCGCTTCCGGTTAAAGAAACGATCATCCGATATACTCGCCCATAAAAACCGGGAGATCGAAAAACAAAAAGACTTGATCCAGGCTTCACTGGGCGAAAAAGAAATTCTGCTCAGGGAAATTCATCATCGGGTAAAGAATAATCTGCAGATCATCTCCAGCCTGCTCAATATACAAAGCGAGCATATACAGGATGAACAGGTGCTTTCCTCCATCCAGGAGGGGCAAAGCCGGGTGGAAGCCATGAGTCTTATTCACCAGAACTTATACCAGTCTGAACACCTGAACAATGTTGACATCAGCAACTACCTGCAGCAACTGACCGCTTATTTATCCAACGTGTTTTCCGGCGAACGCAGATCGATACAGGTGAACGTGGAAACAGCGCATATCCATTTCGATATTGACACGGCCATTCCGCTCGGACTTATCGTAAATGAACTGGTGAGCAATGCCTATAAATATGCCTTTGATAAAAACAGTACCGGGCTCATCCATATCCGCATTGATGCCATCAATACTACCGACTATGAATTACAGGTTGCAGACAATGGGAAAGGATTACCTCCCGGTTTCGACCCCGAAAAGAGTAATACGCTCGGGTTAAAACTGGTAAAGATCCTGAGCAGGCAGCTACGGGGCAGCTTTTCGTCAAAATCCGGAAATGGTACTGTATTTTTAGTAAAATTTAAAGACCTCAGGGCTCACCGGGCTGCCTGACCAGGATATCAACTATGGTGAAAATTTTAGTAGTAGAAGATGAACTTATCATTGCGGAAGATATCTGCAATATGCTGAAAAAAATGGGGTATGTAGTAAGCGGCAATGCCATGGATGCGGAGGAAGCTACGGAGATGCTGAACCAGGAAATCCCCGACCTGGTATTGCTGGATATTAACCTGGGTGGTAAAAGAGATGGTATTGCACTTGCTGAAGAGATCAATAACAAATACCAGGTGCCGTTCATTTTCATTACATCCTATACGGATGGACCAACGATCGAAAGAGCCAAGAAAGTAACTCCGGCCAATTACCTGGTAAAACCCTTTAAACCCGAACAGCTATATACGGCCATTGAGATTGCCCTGTTCAACCTGGCTGCTGCGCAGCATAATAAACCGGGGGAAGAGCAGGAAGAAGGTTTAATAATAAAAGACGCCTTATTCATAAAAGAAAAATACAGCTATACAAAAGTAAACCTGGCTGATATACGCTGGATAAAAGCCGAGGGTAATTACCTGGAATTACACCTGGCCGACAAAAAAGAACTGATCCGCTCCACCCTGTCCTCTTTCCTCGAAAAACTGAACAGCGATTTTTTCTTCCGCACACACAAATCCTACGCTGTAAACCTCAGATACCTCAACCGGCTTGAGCCGTCAAGGATTTTTATCGGCGCCACCGAAATACCGGTTACGAAATCGTATGCCGATGACCTGCTAAAAAGGTTGCAGATCATTTAGCCATCCTTCTGCTTAGTCATCCTCCGTACAGCCTGTTTGATCACCGGCCGGGGCTGTTTCGTCACATTATTTTTTATCGCTGCAGGATATTGACGTATTTAATATGCAAAATAACTACTGCAATGAGGGTCACCGGCTTCCTGTTCCAGCTTAAAGGCCGCAAGCAATTGTGTTCAGTCAATTTCTTTATCCACCAATCTATTTGCCATGAACAGATCGTTTAAAGCTATTGCTTTTGCATTGGTTGCTGCCTGTACCTCACCGGGTGCAGGCGCACAAAGCCTTGCCATCAATACAACCGGCGCCACGGCCGATGCCAGCGCCATCCTGGATATAAGCAGTACCAATAAGGGTATCCTGGTTCCCCGGGTGGCATTGACAGCAGCCAATTCTCCGGCACCGCTGGCAGCGCCACTGACATCGCTTCTCATTTATAACACGGCTACAGCCGGTACAGCCCCCAATAACGTCACGCCCGGGTACTATTACTGGAATGGAACAGCCTGGTCGCGGCTCATCAGCGGAACAGACAATAATCAATGGCAATTGCTGGGCAACGCCGGAACGGTGGATGGCACTCACTTTATCGGAACAACCGATAACGTACCGTTGAATTTTAAAGTGAATGGCCAAAAGGCCGGACGAATTGGTATTGCCAATGAAGAAACTTTTTTTGGATACGGTGCGGGTGCAAATAATACCGGTAGCGCCAATACCTTTTTGGGTAATAAAGCCGGCAACTTAAATACCACCGGAAGTTATGCTGTTGCTGTGGGTGACAGTGCGCTCTTCACGAATACGAACAAGTCAGCTCTTGTCGCCATCGGGTTTACTGCACTGGCAAACAATAATACGGGAGATAGTAATACGGCTGTTGGGTACAGGGCGCTCTATGCTAATACAGGCGGCAGCCGGAATACGGCCATGGGGGAAAATGCCCTCACTAAAAATACTACGGGCAATAGCAATACTGCTATCGGCCAGCAATCATTGATGAATAATACGTCTGGCGGCGTAAACTCAGCAGTTGGCAATTACACGCTTATGTCGAATACCACAGGTTCCAATAATACTGCCTTTGGTACAGGTTCATTAAGGAAAAACACAACCGGATCTTTTAATAATGCTTCGGGTATAGCCGCTTTGAAAGATAATACAACAGGAGATTTCAATAATGCCTTCGGTGGAATGGCGCTTGCTTCCAACACCACCGGCAGCAGGAATGTTGCATTGGGTGAGGAAACGCTTTTTGACAATACTACGGGTAACAGTAATGTGGCCATCGGGCTTAGTGCGCTATACAAAAACAAAACCGGAAATTATAACCTGGCGATCGGGGAAAATGCGTTGAATTTAAATACTGCCGGAAATAACAATGTGGTCATGGGCGTATATGCCATGAATGCCAATCTAACCGGGAATAATAATACCGCTTTGGGTTTTGGCAGCCTGAATTCCAATACAACCGGTAACAATAATGTGGCCATTGGGCCAGGGAGCTTGCAATATTCCACAGACATCAGCAGTCTTGTTGCTGTTGGAGACAGCGCAATGAATAGGAATTCTTCCGGCACTAATAATACAGCGCTGGGAAGCAAAACACTTTACTCAAATACAGCCGGCGCTTATAATACGGCGCTGGGTTACAATGCCCAGTATAAAAATACCATCGGAAATTGGAATAATACTGTTGGACACAATTCCATGTATAATAACACATCTGGCAGTTACAATAATGCTATCGGAACCGGTTCACTCTTCAGTAACAGCACCGGCAATAATAACGTAGCTATCGGGGAGAACAGCCTGTATAATAATACCACCGGGTATAGCAATGTTGCGGTTGGCGTACATGCATTACGGAATAATACCGCCAACAGTAACCTGGTAGCCGTAGGAGACAGTGCGTTGTTTTCAAACAGCACCGGCACGGCCAACGTAGCCTTAGGCAGCAAATCACTTTATTCAAATCAATCGGGTATTGCGAATACGGCGGCCGGTTTTGAAGCACTTAATGAAAATATCAGTGGCAATAACAACACCGCAAATGGAAACCGATCGCTTTATAACAACACAGCAGGAAATCAAAATACAGCAATGGGCTCACAGTCCCTGTTAAGTAATATTTCCGGGATAAGAAATACGGGTATTGGTTCACTGGCACTTTCGGCCAGTACCGGCGACAATAATGTGGCATTGGGATACCAGGCCGGAAATACCAATACAACTGGTAACAATAATACACTGATCGGGTATGGCGCGGATGTAAGTACAGGTAACCAGAGCAATTCCTCGGCCCTGGGCCTGAATGCCACCGTTAACGCCAGTAACAAGATCCGCCTGGGAAATTCCGCTGTAACCGTTATTGAAGGCCAGCCCGCTTCTTATACCAGTACCTCAGACGGAAGATTCAAAACCAATGTACAGGAAGATGTAAAAGGACTGGAGTTTATCATGAAGCTGAGGCCGGTAACCTACAACTTCGACCGGGTAAGCTACAGCAAATTCATTGGCGAAAAACAAACGGATGATTATGTACAAACCCTGAAAGGGCTGAGCAATACAAGGCAGACAGGTTTTATTGCCCAGGAAATGGAAAAAGCCGTATCCGCTTCCGGCTATAAAGGTTTTGATGCCGTAAGTGTACCCGCCGGGGATCATCAGACATACGGAATTGCCTATGCCACCCTGGTAGTACCCCTTGTTAAAGCCGTGCAGGAACAGCAGGCAAAGATTGAAGCGCTGGAAAGGAATACGGCCGCTGGCCGGGAGCTGATAGAACAATTACAAAAAGAAATAGAAGGATTAAAAAAAATGGTCAATGAAAAAACAACGGCCGGAAATTAATCCTGTATCTAACAATGAACCCTGAACGTATTTAACACAACGATCAATTATCAACCAACTTAAAAAACTGCTCATGAAACAAATACCGCTTCTTTTAACCTGTATTATTTTTTTAAGTTTTACAGACAAACCGGCTGAACCCAAAAAATCAGCTCCACCAATTCCTATTGCCGGAGTTTACCTGTACAGCAATAATATAACCACCAATGCCGGCAATGCTGCCGAGGGCCATCCGGATGAAGTGGCCCTGGCAAATGACTCGATGAATGTAATACTCCCGTTCACAGGAACCCCACCCCAGAACGGGGCTCCGCAATTCGGCGACGTCTTCATCAAAAAGGCTTTTGATATTACAAGCCTCAGACTCATGAATCTCATCGCTAACCCTAACACAAAAACGTTTGAAATAAGGTATTATAATGGAGTAAGTACCACACCGGTTTACAAGGTTGTTCTGCTGAACAGTTTTATAAGCTCTGCCCGCAGGGCAAAGGCAGATTGCCAGGGCTCTGGCTGTATAGGAATACAGGAAACCTATTCTTTCAATTTTATCACCATCGAATACCACAATTTAATGGTGACCCCGGCTCAGATACTTACATACAACAAGGCTACAAATATTACCACATGGACTAATAATTAAGAGGCATGTACAAAAAAACAATACAGCTTTTTATGTTCTTCCTGCTGAGCAGCAGCGGCGCTGTTTATGCCCAGTATAATGCATCCTTGTTCAGTTATTGTGATTATTTCTGTCCGGGCGGCGCATTACCTGTTACCGGGCTGGAATTGGAGGGTAACCGCCTGAATGAATCCACCGTTGCCTTAAAATGGAAAACACGAACGGAGATCAACAGCCGGCATTTTGAACTGGAACGGAGTTTTGGCGATTCGACCGGCTTTACCCTTGTGGGCTTGTTACCTGCCGCAGGCAATTCATCGGTTACCTTACAATACAAACTGAACGACCTGAATGATTTTTCCGGAATCAGCTATTACCGCGTAAAAGAAAAAGGCCTGGATAACAGTTACCAGTTCTCAAATACCATTGCTGTAAAAGGAATGGGTAATAGAGCGGCTGTTGTGGTATATCCCAGCCCGGGAAGAAATGATGCGGCCGTTGCCCGGATAACCGGCTTTAAACCGGCTGAAACGGTTGAGGTGAGGATTACAGATATTACCGGCAAGCGGATGGGCGTCAAAACCGTTCTGTATAATGATGGGTTGGTCATTAAACTGAATTCCCTTGCTTTTTTAAGTGCCGGCTGGTACATTTTAACCGTTACCGGGAAAACGGGCACGATGAGCACCCGGTTCATCATTGTAAATTGATGAGCCGGATGTTCGTGTATAAGGCCGGAGAAGATTACGGATACCCGTGATTTCAGACCCCGATCTTCGCATTCACCAACCCCACGATCTCCGCTTCGAGGGCAATGGCTTTGGCTTCGATGGCTTTGGCCCGGGTAACGATATCGTTCACAAACACTTTATCATCATACCCGGTGGCGTTGATGCGCACATTCATGCAGGCGCCGATCACAGCGCTGCGGGCACAGAGAGCGCCCACACCGGCATCGGTTACCGAGTTCGGATTTCCCTCGATCACCATCTGTTTGATAACAGCCATGCTTTCATAGGCCGTTTCCATCACCCGGAAGGGTATCTCGATCGCGAATTTTGTAGCCTCCTGTATCGCCTGCTTACGAGCCTTCTTCTCTTCCTCGGTTGCCTTGGGCAATCCAAAGGCCTGCATGATCTTATTGAATGCAAGCGTATCCGCGTCCACCAGCCGGATCAGTTCATTCTTATAGTACTCCCCTTTCTCGGCCCAGTCGCTGAACTCTTTCCAGCGGTCATCCCATCCTTTTTTGTGCGAAGAAAGATTGGCCACCATCGTACCCAGTGAGATGCCCAGGGCGCCCACATAGGCGGAGATCGAACCGCCACCCGGCGCGGGACTTTCACTCGCCGTTTCATCGGCGAAATCGGTAAGCTTCATATTCACCAGCCTGCTGTTGGCTTTATCGGCCAGCATGTATTCGATGATACGCTCTTCGGGCTTGAACGGCCCCAGTTCATCGAGTCCCATACTCTTGATGGCGATCTTAATCAGTTCCTTCTCACTTACTCCCGTACTCCGCTTCTGTTTTTGCAGGAAGTACTTACCCGCATCAAGCATCGCTTTCAGGGGGATCAGCCCCACCAGCTCGCTGCCCGTTACCCGAACACCCCGTGCCGTAGCCCGGGTACAAACCTCGTCGAATGCGATGTGCACCGGGGTAACATTGATATTGGTAAGATTCATCGATATCTGGGCAACACCATATTCCTCGATGAACCAACCGATGGCTTTCACGCTTTTCAAGGTGCCGGGCTGATTCACTTTCTTTCCGTCTACGTCTATATTTCTCCCCGCTTCACGCACATCAAAAGCAATGGCATTGGCCCGCCTTGTTGAGGTGGTATTGAGATTTACATTGTACGCCACCAAAAAATCGCGGGCGCCGATCACCGTTCCACCCCGTTTGGCGTCAAACTCCGCCGGACCAAAATCGGGTTTCCATTGCGGCTCTTTGATCTTCTTGAAAAATCCTTCATACTCCCCTGCCCGGATCACCGAAAGATTGCTGCGTTCTTTATTGGGTTGAGCCGCCTCGTACAGGTAAACAGGTATCTTCAGTTCTTCGCCTACCCGTTTTGCCAGTTGCTGCGCATAGGCCGCCGTTTCCTCCATGCTGATGTTGGCGATGGGTATCAGCGGGCAAACATCCGTTGCGCCCATCCGGGGATGCTCGCCCTTGTGTTTGCTCATATCGATCAGCTCCCCCGCCTTTTTGATGCAGTTAAATGCGGCTTCGATCACCCGTGCCGGCTCTCCCACCATGGTTACCACGGTGCGGTTGGTGGCCTTGCCCGGGTCTACGTTCAACAGGCGGACACCCTCCACCTTTTCGATCTCATCAGTAATCTGCCTGATGATATTCAGATCATTTCCTTCGGAAAAATTGGGAACACATTCGATTAACTGCATGGGCTAAACAGGAATTAATAATTAAGAATTAAGGCCGAAATTACGCATTAATAATCAGTCGCCCATTGCGCCGGAAATCAAAATCATGCTCCCGCATGATAAAAATTACCCCGAACTTTAGCGGGATGCCGGATTTTTGTACCACTTAACAGAACAAAATGATACATCCCTACAATTACGTTACCCCGCAGGAAGCATTATCCATTATCCAGAGCGATACACGGGTGTTCATACATGGCAGTGTATGCACACCCGTTTTCCTTTTGCATGAACTGGCCAAAGAAAAAGACCGGTTGCGCAATGTGGAGCTGGTTGCGATCACGCTCAAAGGAGATATAGAACTGGATAAACCCGTATACGCCGGAAGTTTTCATATCAATTCCCTGTTCGTTTCCGGTCCGATACGCAACGCCGTTGCCGAAGGCCGGGCCGACTTCATTCCCGTTTTCCTGAGCGACATACCGGATCTTTTCAAAAACAATATCCTGGAACTCGACACAGCGATCGTACAGGTATCGCCACCCGACCGGCATGGCTACTGTTCCCTTGGCGTATCGGTAGATATCGCCCGTGCGGCGGTTGACAGCGCCAGGCAGATCATCGCCCTCGTAAATCCCCTCATGCCCCGTACGCATGGCGATGGCATGATCCATACCGACCGCTTCACCCGGATGGTTTTTCACGAATCACCGCTTCCGGAAGAAAGTTATACAAACAAGGTGGGTGAAACAGAACGCATCATCGGCCAGCACATCGCCGGCATGATCGAAGATGGCAGTACCCTGCAAATGGGTATCGGAACCATCCCCGACGCGGTACTCTCCTTCCTCGGCAATCACAAAAACCTGGGCGTGCACACCGAAATGCTCAGCGACGGCATCATCGACCTGGTAGAGAAAGATGTGATCAACAATAAATGCAAATGCAAGCATCCCAACAAAACCATCACCTCGTTCGCCATTGGCAGCCGCCGCCTCTATGACTACGTAAATGATAACTCATCCTTCAACTTCCTGGATATCGACTATGTGAACAACCCGCATGTGATACGGCAGAATCCCAAAGTGATTGCCATCAACAGCGCCATTGAAGTGGACCTTACCGGCCAGGTTTGCGCCGACAGTATCGGCGAACTCCAATACAGCGGCATCGGCGGGCAAATGGACTTTATGCGGGGCGCTGCGCTGAGCGTGGGCGGCAAGCCGATCATCGCGTTGAACAGCCGTACCAATAAAGGAGTTCCCCGCATCGTTCCCCACCTGAAAGACGGCGCCGGCGTGGTTACCACACGCGGTCATGTGCACTACGTGGTGACCGAGTATGGTATTGCCTATTTGTTTGGAAAGAACCTGCGCCAGCGGGCCAAACTGCTCATCGATATCGCACACCCCGATGACCGGGAGATGCTCACGAAATATTGCTACGAACGGTTCAAGTTGTTTATTTAATCCCGGATTTTTTTCATAATCCCCTGGATCTTCGGCCTGCTGTCATCCTTACAGGCACAGGTATATTCATAACCCGCTGTTCCGAGCGGTTTGGAGATGATGGTGGTGCTTACGGTATGATTGAATTTTCGTTTTGATTTGCTGTTCGTTCCTACCTGCTCCAGCTGGTACTCGCAATCGCCGATCCAGGTGATCCGGTAGTTGATCCACACACCGGTTTGCTCATTGGTTTCCACCTGGAAATGTTTCTTTCGCTTAACCGTGATCACGTTATTGGCCGAATCGGTATAGGTGAACCTGCCCCGGTGGTATGGTGCGCAATCATTCTGCTGGGCGTAAAGGCCGCCGGAAAAAATGAGCGTGATGATAAGGACAACTGTTTGTTTCATACAGATCAGTAACGGGCTAAAGCCCGGTTTAAAAACTTTTTTTATCCCTGGCCTGAAGGCCAGGGCTATTCAAAAGGCCAGGGCATTCAGGAGACACAAGAGCTATTTGAAGGCCAGGGCTATTCAAAAGGCCAGGGCATTCAGAAGGCACAAGAGCTATTTGAAGGCCAAGGATATTCAAAAAACCGGAATCCTTCTAAAGCACAGAGCATTTATTAATTCAACGCAATTTAGAAAACCGGTTTAATCTCAAAGGCCGGAATTATTCAAAAGGTAACCGCCGAAGTCATGCTGATTTTAAACAACCATTCCTGCAATCATAACCTTATCCACCAGGTTGCTGCCGAACGAATACGGCAGGTATGCCAGCGACGGAACCGGCTTGGTAAAGACCAGGTTGGCCTTCTTGCCAATGGTAATACTGCCCAGTTCCTTTTCGAGTTCCATGGCAAACGCCCCGTTGATGGTTGCCGCGTTGATGGCTTCTTCCGGGAGCATTTTCAGCTGGATACAACTCAGCGCTATTACAAAGTTCATATTGCCACTGGGCGATGAACCGGGATTATAATCCGTTGCCAGGGCGATGGCGCAATTATGATCGATCAATTGGCGGGCGGGCTGGTACTGCATGCGCAGGAAGAAGGCCGCCGTGGGCAGCAGGGTTCCGATCGTATCGGAATGAGCCAGCAGATCAATATCCGAACCGGTCATGGTTTCCAAATGATCAACCGATAACGCATTCAGTTTAACGGCCGCTTCCATACCCCCGATGCTGTTGAGCTGGTTGATATGCAACTTGGGCTTTAACCCGTATTGCATGCCGGCACGGCAGATCGTTTCCATTTCTTCGGGCGAGAAAAAGCCTGTTTCGCAGAATACATCGATGTAGTCGGCCAGCTTCTCACGCCCGATCACCGGCAGCATTTCGTTGATGATGCTGTCGATGTAGCCCTGGTGATTCTCTTTGTAGGCCAATGGGTAGGTATGTGCGCCGAGAAAGCTGGCTTTGATCGATAGATTGGAACGCTCTTTTAATTTCTTGATCACCCGCAGCATCTTCAGTTCGCCTTCCACGGTTAACCCATACCCGCTCTTGATCTCCACGGCTCCGGTTCCCAGCTTTGCGATCGCTTCGAGCCGTTCCCAGGCGCTGTTGAACAGCTCGGTTTCACTCGCTGCATTCAATTTGGCCGCAGAGTTTAAGATACCGCCCCCCTTCGCGGCGATCTCGGCATAACTCATCCCGCGGATCTTATCAATGAATTCCTCTTCTCTAGTCCGGGCGAATACAATGTGTGTATGGCTGTCGCACCAGGCAGGCAATACCAACTGTCCATCCGCGTCGATGATATCCACGGGCAGGTTGGGTACTTTCAGTTCCAGCTCGTACATGGCCCCGTACTCCGCGATGATGCCGTCCTCGATCAGCAAAAATGCGTCGTCGATGACCGGCAGGTTCGCCAGGGCTTTGCCACGCAGGAGTTCTGTCTGCTCCCTCGTATTCACCAGTTGCCGGATATTTATTATAAGTGTTGTCATTTTGCAGTATCGGTTAGCACGGGGGTACGGCTATTTATTTTTTGTGAGTGTTACCCGTTTACGGATAAAATACGCGTCGGACATATCCATGTACCGGATGCCCTTGGTATAGTTGAGTATCCCGGGTCCGAAGTTGATCGTTTCCTGGAAATCGGCCGAGCGGTAATTCTCCACGCCTTCCCGTTCGGCGATGATGGTAACACGCACGCCCCGCCGCCTCGTATCCACGATATCAAACTGGGCGCTGTCGAAACTCAGGCGGTTGCCATCTTCATAAATTCGGAAGGAGTTTGTTTCCGTTGTTTGCTTTCCTTCGGGATCGGTATATACAAAGCGGAGCACCAGCGAATCTTTGCTGTCAGCGATCTCCAGTTTGACCTGGAAGGTCACCTGCACTTTGTCGGTACCACTGCCGGTATACAGCATGGTGCCCGACCAGTTGCCCACGAGGTCTTTCCGTTCCTGTTCGGTAAGCGCCGCACCCCGTTGCGCCGGTAAGATGGCCGGCATGCAGCAAAGGAGTATCAATAGTATCTTCTTCATTTTTTATTTTGTGTCGAGAACGAATAAGGCACGTCGGCATCGGCGGCGCCCCAGGTTCCAGGCCTGTCGCCCATTTGCAGTTCAATCTTACCACCTTTCTGCAGCTCAAAATGATCGAGCCAATTGCGAGTATATGCCGTTCCGTCTTTTTTCACTGCCTGTACATACCGGTTCTGCTGGCTGTTCTGCGGGGCGCTGATCACGAGTTTCTTTCCGTTCTCTAAATTCAGCGTAAGCTTTTTGAAGAGCGGCGCTCCCATCACGTACTGGCTCGTAGCGGGACAAACAGGATAGAATCCCATCGCCGAGAAAATATACCAGGCGCTTGTTTGACCATTGTCTTCATCGCCGCAATATCCGTCCGGCGTTGGCTTGTACATGCGGTTCATCACCTCCCGTGCCCAGTATTGGGTTTTCCAGGGCTGACCAGCATAATTGTACAGGTAGATCATGTGCTGGATGGGCTGGTTCCCGTGCGCATACTGTCCCATTGCGGCAATCTGCATTTCCCGGATCTCGTGGATGGTGCCACCGTAATATGTATCGTCGAAGGTGGGCGCCATGCTGAACACGGAATCGAGCATCTGTACGAATATCTTTTTCCCGCCCATCAGGTCGATCAGTCCCTGCACATCATGAAAAACGCTCCAGCTGTAATGCCAGCTGTTGCCTTCGGTGAAGGCATCGCCCCATTTCACCGGGTTAAAGGGCGATTGGAATGTGCCATCCGCGTTCTTGCCCCGCATCAGTTTTGTTTCGGGATCGAAGAGGTTGCGGTAGTTCTGGCAGCGTTTCGCATAGAGATCGATCTCCTCCGTTGGTTTATTCAATGCCTTAGCCAGCTGCCAGATGCTGAAATCATCGTAGGCATATTCGAGCGTGCGTGCCGCATTTTCGTTGATCTTTACGTCGTAGGGCACATATCCCAGTTTGTTGTAGTACTCCACGCCTTTTCTGCCAACAGCGCTTACGGGTCCTTCATTATTGGCGCCATGGACCAGGGCCTGGTAGAGCGTTTCAATATCATAGCCACGTAACCCTTTCAGGTATGCCTCGCTGACAACAGATGCCGAATTATTGCCGATCATGATATCCGCGTAACCCGGGCTGCTCCATTCGGGCAACCAGCCTCCTTCCTTATAATCGTTGATCAGGCCTTCCTGCATCTCTTTGTTGATGGAAGGATACAGTACGTTCAGCAAGGGATATAAGGCCCGGAAGGTATCCCAGAATCCTGTTCCGCCGAACATATAACCCGGCAATACCTGCCCGTTGTACGGACTGTAATGAACGATCCTGTTGTTCGCATCCACTTCGTACAGTTTGTTGGGGAACATCACCGTTCGGTAGAGGCAGGAATAAAAAGTACGCAACTGCTCATCGCTGGCCCCTTCCACCTGGATGGCGTTGAGCGCCTTTTCCCATTTAGCCTTTGCTTCTGCTTTCACCGCGTCGAAGGAACGGTTTGCCCCCAGTTCTTTGAGGTTTTGCTCCGCCTGTTCGAAACTGATGAACGAAGACGCCACCCGGCAATGTACTTTCTCACCCTTGGCGGTTTTGAATCCCAGCACGGCCAGGGCATGACTGTTCGTTATCTCTGATGAATCGAGCAGGTCGCCGGTTTCGCCGATCGTTTTGTTGTAAGCAAACGGCTTATCGAAATAGATGACAAAATAATTTTTGAAATTGAAGAGTTTACCACGGCGGTACCGGGTGCTGTACCCGATGATCTTTCGTTGGCCGGGAATAATTTTAATGTACGATCCCTTATCGAAGGCGTCGATGACAACCGAAGCGCTGTCGGACCGGGGAAAATTAATTTGAAAAAAGGCGGCCCGCTCGGTTGCAGTAAGTTCCGTAGTCACATCCGCGTCGGCGAGGTACACTTTATAATAATACGGTCTTGCTTCTTCGGCCTTGTGCGAGAACCAACTGGCCCTGTCGGCTTCCTTCCATTTCAACCCGGCGGTGGTTGGCATGATGGAGAACACGCCGTAATCATTCATCCAGGGAGATGGCTGGTGGGTTTGTTTGAAACCCACGATCTTTTCGGCGCCATAGGTATACTGCCAGCCGTCGCCGTTCTTACCGGTTTGCGGGGTCCAGTAATTCATGCCCCAGGGCGTGCCAATGGCCGGGTAGGTATTGCCATTGGATAAAGAAGGCCTGGAATCGGTACCCATGAGGGTGTTTACCAGGTCGGCCTTCGACACCGTTTGGGCCTGCCCCGCTAACAAGGCTAATCCAAAAAGAAAGAATAATCCGGTTTTACGCATCATACAGCCTCTGATTTATAGTTTTTCGAATACTTCGTTGGAAAATGTTTCCAGGGAGGGATCACGGGCACCCATCAAAAGCAATACGCTATTTCCGCCGAGGTGCGGGCGCACCGCTTCCACGAAACTGTTCCGGTCTTCTATGAAGAAGGCCTTCTTACCGGATGCGTTGATATCGGTGACCAGGTCGTTGGCGGAAATGTCTTTTACCGCCGTTCCACCGGCATAGAATATTTCGCTCATCCATATCTCATCCTGCGGACGAAGGGCTTCCGAGATCTCTTTCACAAAATCATTCCGGAGGAACCGTGTTGGTCCGTATCCATGCGGCTGAAACCAGGCGATCACTTTATCAGCCACCGGCTGGCATGCTTTGATCGCCGCCGCACATTTCACCGGGTTATGGGCATAATCATCGATCACCCAAACACCCTGCTTATGACCCAATACCTGGTTGCGCCGGTAAATACCCTCGTAGTGTTTCAATACAGCAGCACAGGTTTGCAGATCGACACCCAACTGATTGGCCACGCAAACGGCCGCGAGGGCGTTCTCCATGTTATGCCTGCCGATGCAGTTTATGTTGAATGCCGTATGTTGAATGTTGAATGAGATGGTGAATCCTTCCTGATGAAAACCGGTTGCTATAAAACCTGCGCCTGAACTTTCCTCACTTGCAAAATCCTGTTTATCATCCTGCGACAATTGTTTTGCCAGGACATTCGATTGGTTGACGATGAATTTTTTACTGTTGTGTTTGAAGGTGCTGAAGATATTCATCAGTTCATCGATCTCCTGGTGATCTTTATCAATATTGAGCAGCAGTCCGATCTCGGGGTGGTATTGCACGATACTGCCATCGCTTTCATCAGCCTCGATCACCAGCCAGTCTCCCGCTCCCACTTTGGCATTGCCGATCTTTCCCTCCCTGATGATGCTTACCAGTCCGGCCCCGCTGATGATGCTGGGCTGCAGTCCGGCTTTGTCGAGTATATCAAACAGCATGGCCGAGGTGGTGCTCTTACCCGACGTACCGCCGACGGCGATCGTCTTTTTGCTTGCCGCGATAAGGGCCAGCAGTTCCGAACGGCGGATGATGGGAATATTCAGCTGTTTCGCTTTCTGCACTTCAAATACAGTATCCTCAATGGCTGTTGATACAACCACCAGGTCGGTATCCGTTGTGATGCCATCGCCATTCTGTAAAAAGCACCGTATCCCTTCAGCTTCCAGTTTTTCTTTGGTTTCGTTGTATGTTCCTTCTTTAAAATAGCGGTCGCTCCCGCTCACGTTCTTGCCAACGCCCGCCAGGTATTGCGCAATGGCGCTCATGCCCACGCCGGCGATGCCAATGAAGAATACGTTATTAAAATCGTGGATGCTTTTCATGAAAAACGCTGAAGTTTAGACGGATGTAATGCCCGGTAGGCGATCCCGAAACTGGTGGCCATCAATATTGATCCCAGGAAGAAAGGCGCACCGGGAAGATAGACCGGCGCTTTATCGTGCGTGAAATAAAAGAACAGGTTGTTCATCACAAAGGGGCCCACAATGGCTGATAAACTCATGATGCTGGTAATGGCTCCCTGCAGCTCGCCCTGTGCGTTGGGCGGAACCCTTCCGGCCATCACGGCCTGCAGAGCGGGTTGGGCGATACCACCCAGGCAATAAGGCACGAGGAAGACGAACATCATCCAGCTTTCTGTTGCCAGTCCGAACAGGAGCATGCCGATGGCATACAGCGCCAATCCATAGTAGAGGCTTTTCTCGCTCCCGATCTTGGGATTGATGATCCGGGTAAGTCCGGCCTGTACAAGCCCTACCAGCAATCCAACCACGGCCAGGGAGATGCCGACCATGCCTTCGCTCCAGTGAAAACGGTGCATGGTGAAATAATTCCAGTTACTCATGATGGCGTGCGCCGCCACATACAACAGGAAGATGCTTGCAATAAGAGGCACCACCGAAGGGAATTTCACGAGGTGTAATAATGAGCCTACGGGGTTGGCCCGCTTCCATTGAAAAGCCCGGCGGTTTTCGGGCTTGAGTGATTCGGGCAATACAAAATAACCGTAAAGCCAGTTCAGCAGGGCCAGCGTGGCGGCGGCATAAAATGGCAACCGTTCGCCGAGCTGGCTGATCACCCCGCCGAGCAGCGGGCCGATGATGAAGCCGAGTCCGAACGCGGCGCCGATCAATCCAAAATTCTTTGCCCGGTTATCCGGTGTGCTGATATCGGCGATGTAGGCAGCCGCGGTGGTAAAACTGGAACCGGTGATACCGGCAATGATTCGGCCGATGAAAAGCCAGCCATAGGTAGGCGCCAGCGCCAGGAAGATATAATCGATCCCAAAACCGAACAACGAGATCAGCAATACCCTTCTCCTCCCGTATTGGTCGCTCAGGTTACCCAGGATGGGTGCGCAGATGAATTGGGTGAATGCATATGCCACGGTGAGGTAACTTCCGTATTTGGCCGCGGTACTGATGTCCACCTGGTTCAACCGGGCGATAAGCCCCGGCATTACGGGGATGATGATCCCAAAACCAATCACGTCGATCAACAGGGTGATGAAGATAAAACCAACTGCGGCGTTTTTGCCAGAGGCCATTGTTTTCTTTGTTTACGGTAAAGATAATCAGAAACCTGCCTACAATAAAAAGGAGCCCATCGCTGAACTCCTGTGAACCTATTTTCTAACCATATGAGGAATATACTGCCTGCTCAACAAAATTGTTCCGGTGAGGCAGTTTGCGGGTACCCTGTAGCGGAGCGGCCGTCAGGCGGCTTTCTTGCCCATGTTCATCACCAACGCGGTGATGGCGCCGGTGATGGCAAACATGACCGTGGATGCAGCCACATCAGTAGCCATCGCGGTTTTGCTGATGGTGGTGGTGGTGGCATAGATCATGCAGTCGACACTTACGGCCATCAGGAAATTCAGTATCCCGGCGGTGATAAAACCACTTGCCGCGGATGTAATGTTCGCCTTGATGAATACAAAGGCCAGCATGAACCCGGCGGCGAGGTTACCGATGACCAGGTACAGCATATCGGGCTCCGTACGCATAACATTGCCCGCTGCGCCGGTATGGTTATTCATGAAATTCATGAGTAACATACCATACACAAGCCATCCAAGCAGAAACAGAAGTACGCCCGCGGTAACACCGCCGATGATCCATTTTTTAATGTCCATAGATGTTGGTTTTGGGGTGAATGAATCGTAGTCTGTTCAGAAAAATAGGGTTTTGCCCGCCAAAATGCAAGCAGGGACACGATCATCCTTTCCACAAAAGGAGTGAAACTGTGCGTAACCTGTCGGGGAGCGTTTATTTACCGGAGAACGATTTGTCGAGTTGTTTACCGGCTATATAACCGACGGCAGCGCCTGCGAGCGCCCCGGCTGCAAGCCATACCGGGTTCGATTCGCTGGCAAACCAGGCCATCCCCAGTCCGATAACGGTGCACAAAATGACCATAAATAAAACAGGGCTCCGGTTTTTCTTCGCTTTTACTGCGTTGGCCGGGGTATGATGTTCGTGGTGGTGTTTTCTTGTTTTGGACCTTGGCATAGTTGTATGTTGAGGTGTGAACGTTGTGGTTCCTAAAGTTACAAAAGTTGTTTCAACATACGACGGTATTCATACTGCAGATCTTCGTGCAAACCGGCCAATGTCTTTTCGATCTTTTTCAGCTGGCCCTGGTAAAGATTCCGTATCACAGGGTTGGCGTCTACCGGTATCCCCTCTTCCCGGATCAGGGAGCAAAAGTCGAGCAGGATGCGCACTTCCGTTTCCGGAGATCCATTATACCGGATGTACCTGCCCGTTGTTCGCAGTATCTTACGCAGGCTCTTTTTGATGAAATACACGTTGCTGCGGTTCATGGCGGCGAAGGCCTCCTGCATTTCCTGGCGGATGCCCCGGATCCAGGCCTCTTCATCGACCGACTCGAACAGTACATAGGTAATGAGTTCCTTGTTCTCTTTCTTAAACCGGGATAATCGTATACAGAGATCCACCAGCTCGCCATGCGGTGCATCGGCAAGCGCTGATCTCAGTTCGTGAACGGAAGCAGCTTTCATGCTGCTAAATTAGGCAGATTTAAAGCGGGATGAAAAAGTAGTGAGGTTGTGGCAATAAAAAAACCTTCTGTCCGAAGGTTTTTCATAGTGAATTCCCATGCTTGAACGAATGAGTCTTCAAAGGTAAATGGATCTTAAACGGGGCCAATTGCGGATACAAAAATGCGAACTCCTCCCCAAACCACCTGTAGCAGCAGGTCATTTTTTCGTGTAGTGTAAATTCTACACAAATCGCCCGGATTACTATCAGGACAGGGTTTTAGAGGTTCGGCCGATCATAATACCGTTGTAGTATACCTGCATGGTATAATTGCCTTTCTGGTACTTATCGGCCCGGATCGAGAAGTTCAGGCGCTTTTGCTCGCCCTTCACATAGTTGAAGTTTACTTTGTAGGAATATAGTTTCTTGCCATCGGGTGTATTGAAAGACCCGGCATCCCATTCAGAACTCTTCAGCACACGCCCGTCGGGTTGCACAACCACGATCATCATCTCCACATTGCTGAGCTGGCTGATATTATTGGTCACGACAAATGACCCTACCAGTTTATCCGCCTGGTCGGCCGCGGTAGTCTCGGTTTCGGCATCCGTGCCCGAGGCCAGTGCCGATAGCCGCAGATCGGTGGCATTGAATACGGCGAAAACAGGATTCCCCTTATCATTGCCGCCGTTTCCATTAACCTCTGCACCGGGTATGGTTACCGGTTTGGTATCCCTAACCGGCTTATTGATCTCCTGGAGCACCTGGCCCAGTGATTTGTTCTCATCTTCCACCAGTTTATTCTTGTCGCGAAGGTCGTCGACCTTGTTCTGCAATTCTCCCAGTTTTCGTTTGGCCGTACCGAAATTGGCCGCTACGTTACGGCTGTTGAGCAGGGCCCTGATCTCGCTGCTGAGCCGGAAGAACTCGGCCAGTTTGGCATCCAGTTGCGATTTCAGCGAGTCGGAGTTAACAAGCGAGGAATCGAGTTGCGCATCCAGTTTACGGATGGTTTCGTCGTATACATGCTGGAGGGAGTCGCGGATGCGGTTCACGGTAGCCACCGAGTCGGTAAGCACCACCCGTGCATTCACTTTGTATTCGTCGCGGCTGGTATAATACCGGTAACCCCAGGTCCAGATGAGAATGAAAGACACCACTACCAGCAAGAACGAAACCAGCAGCAGTAAGAGTGATTTAGCGTCTTTCATCGGATCTACTGATAGAGGGGCCGGGGTTTAACGGTGATCGGAATAATTTATTTGGGGGAGTTTTGATTGACAAATGCGGATATCCAGCCTACTGAGCCATTCTTCACCAGGTAAAAATTCTTTCGTTCGGTAACACTCTGGAACTGGCGCATGATCTTCAGCAGTAAACCGGTGCCGGCCATCAACGCCCGCTGATCGAACACGCCGAATACCCGCTTCACTTCTTTATTGATCACATCTTTGTTGAACATGGGATCGTTCTGCACTTTCGCCAGGTAGTAGTCGGCCAGTGTATTGAAATTGGTTGCCAGCCGCTCGCTGAAGTTCACCACATCCTCGTAACTCACCGGAACCACCGAGTTATCGATGAGTTCGGGATACATGATGGTGGCAATCGACCAGGCGATACCGCCGCTGAATGCCACATTATCGCTCATCGGGAATGAACCGCTTTCATTGATGGCATAAATGATCTCCGTGTTCTCGGCTACCGAAAGCACCCGGCTGAGTTGCTTGCCATAATTCTCCAGGCTGTTATCGGTTTCCAGTTTTTTCTCTGCCGCGTTGGTAACACTCTTCGTTCCCCAGGAAAGCTGGAACAGTTTGAAATCATCGGTATTTCCGTTCGGGAAATAACCACCCTTGGTATTGCCGCTGCCGATATCGATCAGGAAGGTATTGTAACGGCGCGAATCCGGAACAATGCCCAGGTGCGAAAGCCGGCCCTCTTCACGCACATCCACCACGGTTACTTTGCGCTCGGGTTCGTTGAAATTGAATTTATAGGCGTTGGCCAGTTGGTCGATCCAGTTCAGCTTATTCTCCTTCTCGGCCTGGATATGCACGCCGCTACTGATGGCGGTGAATACATTGGCTGCCGGAATACGGTATTGTTTTACCGCCACATCATACAGGCTGTTAAGCGCATTGATGGTGGCCTGGTAAGAGGATTGGGTGAAGGAGATGAAGTCGGTGTTGACGGTGGTATCCTTCAGGATATGAAACGATGTGTTCTGCTTGTTGCGCTCAATCTCCAGCAGGCTCATTTTAACACCCTTTGAGCCAACCTCCAGGCCCGCGAAAACATTGGTCTTATCAACATTGGCGATATAGGTCTGTGCCGGAGAGGGAAAAACAGTAAACAGCAACAGGAAAGCTGCCAGGGATAGACACCTCAGGGTAGTATTCATGACTCGTCAGAAAATTTCAATAAAATTAGTAAAAAACAGCCCCGGAGACCACCTAATTCATTCATTGTGAAAAAAATGTGCACAGTGCCGGTTTGTAATACCTTGACGGCACCTATGCGGAATTAAATACTCTTCCAAATGCTTGCGCAAGCGGCGATTTCGTGTTATCTTGCACCCGATTCATTCCTCTGACCAGCCCTCCCCCAGGATTCAACTCTTTACTGCACAATCCTGTATTTTATCAAAGACCTTCAATTAAATTTTTTAATTTTTTAATCGTAGGTTATGAAAAAGTTCTATTCTCCCTTAGTAGAGGACACATTCGCTGCTATCGGTATCATTGCCGGCTATTACGCCATCATGGCATTGATCGCTTACATCGCCTGGTAAACAAACCATTCAGAAGGAATCATTAATTCCTCACACAGGCCCGCGGGTCTGCGTGGGGAATTTTTTATTTACCCGAACGATCAGCCGATAACGATCTTTTCGATCTTATCCCCCGCCCGGATGGCGTCGATCACTTCGAGGCCTTCGGTGATCTTTCCAAAGCAGGTATGATTACGGTCGAGGTGCTTGGTATTGCTGCGGTTGTGGCAAATGAAGAACTGCGAGCCGCCCGTATTGCGTCCGCGGTGCGCCATCGACATCACTCCCCGGTCGTGCATTTGTTTTGTACCGGTCAGTTCGCAGGGAATTGTATAGCCCGGTCCGCCGGCGCCGGTTCCGTCGGGGCATCCGCCCTGTATCATAAAATCGGGTATCACCCGGTGAAAGCTAAGCCCGTTGTAATAGCCCTGTTCCGCCAGCCTTTTGAAATTGGCGGCCGCCAGCGGCGCATCGTCGTCGTATAACTCAAATTTCATTACGCCTTTGGAGGTATGCATCTCTCCGTGTGTCAGCCGGATGTCGCTCATGATTTTTTTTCGCGAAAATAAGGCAAGAAGACTCCCCCCGCAACAATGATGCGGCTATCGGGGTATTTCTACCGGAATAAACCGGATCGCTTCAATCCCAGCCGATGCAGGACCAGGGCGCATGTATTCACGAGGATCTCCCAGCCATAGCGGCAACTGCGGCTGAAATTAATGGAGGAAGCTTCGGGAAAATAGCGGGCCGGGCAAGATATCTCCCCGATCGTATAACGCCGTTCGATGAGTTGCAGCAATACCTGGTTATCGAATACAAAATCATCGGAGTTCGCCATGAAATGGATGCTTCGCAAGGCGTTGGCGGAATAAGCCCGGTAACCGGAATGGTATTCCGATAATTTCTGCCCCAGTAACAGGTTCTGAAAAAAAGTGAGGCAGCGGTTGAACACATATTTGTAAACAGGCATGCCGTTACGAACCGCGTCGCCGCCTAAAATACGGCTGCCCATCACCACCGGGTACACATCATCGGCGATGAGCGCAGCCATCACCGGTATCAGTTTGGGATTGTACTGGTAATCGGGATGCAGCATGATGATGATATCGGCGCCCAGTTCAAGCGCCCGGGTATAACAGGTCTTTTGATTGGCCCCGTATCCCTTGTTGAAATCGTGCCGGATCACGTGCACAATACCCAGCGACTCGGCCAGCGCTGCCGTATCATCGGTACTGGCGTCATCCACCAGTATCACCTCGTCGACCAGGTCGGCCGGAATTTCCCGGTAGGTTTGTTCCAGCGTTTTCGACGCGTTGTAGGCGGGCATCACCACCGCGATTCGTTTCCCGTTGAGCATGGACTAAAGTTAAGGCTGCAGATCGGAATCTGTAATAACAAACAACAGATAACTGTGCGCAATATGGCCGATCGGTTTCTTTTTGCGCAGCCATTGGTATTTACCGGTATTCCAGATATCGAGGTACTGATCTACGGATAATACAAACCTGCCCGTCTTCGGATACGCAGGCGCAGGCTGAACATCCGGGTGCGTACGCAGGTAATCCCGAAGGAAATAATCCGACTGGTTGAAATTAAGGTTGGAAGCGCCGACAAAGCGGTACGCCTCTTTCTTATCCGTAATGAACTCGTTTGTATACGCGTAGTAGTTATTAAAGTAGGTGCCCACGCTTAGCAGCAGCCATACAGCAGCCACCACAAGTAACCACCTGGATAGCTTCGATACCGCATATTGGTACACGATACCACTGCAAACAAACAGCAGCGGGTACAGGAAAACGATATGGCGGATACCGCATTGGGTCTTGTACAGGAAACTGAAAACAACCAGGTAATAAACAACGGGCGCCAGCAGGAAGAACTCCCGCTGCATGAATTGCCGCAGGCTTTGTTTCCTGACCAGGAGCCAGCCTGCACAGGCGAAGATGAGAAGGTAACTGATCGGGGTTTTGAAAAATAGTGATACAAAATAGTAGTACCAGAAGCTTCCGCCGGTGCTGCTCTTATCCAAGATCGTTACGTTGGCGAAGGAACTTTGCACGAAACCGCCGCCCAGCTGATCATAATACTTGGCCTGGTCGAGCCCGGTTATGAATGACTCCGAAAAAGGCATCGGCAAACCGGCAGGCAATACCTGCTGCACACGCTGAAACAGGTTGCTCATGAAATGGTATTCGCCCAGTGGCTTACCCACATGCCAGAAGATGAATCCCGCGTTGATCAGCAACAGGCTTACCAGCGCAACAAAAAGAACCCGGCCCATGGATCGGCCCAAACGCAACCGCTGCTTTTGAACCAGCAACAGCAAGAGCATGCAAACCGGAACAAGTACGTACAAATGGAAAAGAGATTGCTTGGCCAGTTGCGCCCCAGCCAGTGAAAGCGCAAACCAAACAAGGTCACGCGACCTGCCGGTATCGACGCTGCGCCAAAAGAAATACATGGTTGCCAGCAGGAAGAAGGCCGAATAGGTTTCGGTAGTAACGAGTACCGCATTGGCGATACTGTTCGGGCAGCAGCAATACAGAAAAGCGGAGAATAAACCGGCATGGGTTCCATACAAACTACGGCTCCATTGAAAAACAAGCAGGATGATCAGCACCGAAAAAAACAGGGTGATATACCTGCCGTGCACGGTATCCATCACGCCGTTATCATCCCGGCTGAGGTTTGGCTGGAAGTATTGCTCTATGGCCCTGGGCAGGGCGTTCAATACCGAGATGGGCATCTTGCTGTTGTCTTTCTCGGGATTGGTACGCGCCGGATCACCCTTGAGCATTTTGATTCCGAATGCCAGGTGCGATCCTTCATCGGCGGTTATCGACAATCGCTGAATAGAACTGATGCCATTGGCCAGGTAACAGGCAATGAGCAGGAACAGCAGTATGATATGGTTGTATTTTGAGGTCAAGGGCCCAGCTTATTCGGTGTATTGATCGGCGATCTGGCGACCAACGGTTTCGTACGAGAACTTCTCCATCGCGGCACGGGATATCTGCCGGCGATCGTAGTTGTGCGTATTGTCCATTACCTGCTGCATGGCATCGGCCAGCTGCCCGGTGTTTTCGCTTTCAACAAGAATTCCGTTGGATGCATCGATCACTTCATCAATACCCCCTACCCGGCTGCTGATCACCGGCAATCCGCAACACAAGGCTTCGAGGATCACACAGGGCAGGTTCTCGAAACGGCTGAAAAGAACAAAGGCGGATGCCTTTTGCATTGCTTCCGCAACCTGCGGGTAAGGCACCGCATTCCGGAAGAACACGACCGTATTCAGCAAACCCTGTTCTGCCGCCAGTTGCTGCAGTTTCTCCACGCTGTTGCCTGCCATGATCAACTCAAAATCATAACCCCGGTTGCGTAACTCAAGAGCGGCCGCCATGATCCCCTCCGGGTTTTTCTGGTAATGCATGTACGAGAAATGAATGAAGCGGAACCGGGCGACCGGGTGTTCCGTAAAATAAAAAAGACGGGTATCCACTACATTGGGGATCACGCTGTAAGGTATCTGTATAAAATCGTTCTTAACTGTTTCTCCGAGGTTGCGGGTAACGGGCAGGAATCGAGATGCGCCGGCTAGTACCTGCTTGTTCTGTTTATAGAAATACGGATTAAGATCGTAGACCGAAGGAACGCTTTGCCGGTAATAACCGGTCCAGTTTTCTGTTACGAGGTACGGAATATCCCATTTACGTTTCATCCATCTGGCCAGCAAGCCTGCCTTCATGGCAATCTGCACATGAACCTGTTTGGGTTTTCCCCTTTCGCGGATATAATCACTGATCGCTTTTCTGTACGTACGCATGTATGTCCAGTGCGAGAGGAAGCGGTCGAAGACCTTTATACCTGTTTTGAGCGAACGATAATAGATCACCCGCTCCTGCAAACGCCCGTTCCGGAACATCTCCGATACTTCAGGTGCAATTCTCTTTTCATCTTTCACCACATAGATCACATACACATCGCTGTACAGGGCCGTTGCCTGCGCATGGCGTTGAATGAAATCCCCGTTGAACCGGTCGACCCTGCTGGGATACCAGCTTGCCAGCCACAAGACCTCTTTCATATACGATCCTGTTTTGGGTGGGATACTATACCGGTCATGATTGACCTGAGTTGCCGCAGGTCGGCCGGCGAAACAATGAAAAAACGATGGAGGGGCAGTGCAAATTCTTTTCGCAGCGACAGCAGTATATAGACCAGGTAAATGATGTAACCGATGCTGCTTACCGCCGCAGCCGCCGCTGTTCCGTAAGTGGGTATGAAAATCATATCGCCTGCCAGCACAACCAGCAAAGCCAGTGAAGCGCCCTTGAGATTGATGGCAAGCAGTCCTTTGCCGGAGAGATAGGCCGTGAGGGTGAACAGGCACGACAAAGCCAATATGCCCGGAACAAGAAAAAGAAACGGTTGGTACATACCCGAAAATGAATTTCCGAAAGCAAAAGGGAACAACCAATTCCCAAACAGCGCCAGCAGCAGGCAGCACAGCAGGTACGTAAAAAAAACAACCCGCGATATCAGCGCCAGCGTCTCCTGCAGGTTTCCATTCCGGTTACCGGCAGCGATGGGAAATACGGCACCTGCCAACATACCCGGCAGCACGAAGAACAACTGGCCCAGTTTCGATACCTGTATGTAATTACCCAGTTGCCCGGCGTCGCAATAGTACTCCACAAACCAGTAGTCGATACGGTACAACAAAAAATAAAGCATATTACCCACCCAGGCCATGGCGCAATACCGGAGAAGCATGCGCAGGTCGGTTCTGGAAAGAAGGCTCCCGAAAAAGCCATCCGCATACCGGGCGCCTGCGGCGATCATCGTGCAAACACCCTGCAGCAGGAATGCGCCGAAATAAACATAGAAATATGTCTGCTCCGTTATGAAGGATCCTGCAAAAGAATCTTTGTAAGGGATCAGCAGCATCTGCAAAATCGTAACCAGCACACCGATGAGATTGGGTATGAAGAAATGCCGCTGCGCAGCGAAGAAAGCCGAAGCGGCGGCGCTAAGCATGTTTCCGGTGATAAAACAAACCGCCGAAAATACCAGCAGCGAAGCGGGCATTGTTTCGAAGCGGGACGGCGCAAACGCATAAGCCAGCAGGAATACCATGGCGCCGGAGAACAAAGACCAGCACAGGGAAAAGCGGAAGACGCGGGATGTATCAACCTGGTTACGGGCGGTAAAGAACACAATACCCGAATCGAGGCTGAAGCTCATAACGAGTATGAGCAGACTGTACAGGTTGCTGATATAATACACCGAGCCGCTCACCGATGCCTCATAGTGCCGTGCGATCAGCAGGTTCAGCACAAAGGCGGAAACATAGTACAGGCCCCTCCATACCAGATTCTGAAACACGATCTTGCCAACCTGCATACTATTGTCGTTGATAGAACTCAAATTTAGCGGAATACGGCGGATAAAAAAGCCCGCTCCGGTCAACGCTTCATTCAACCGGCCATTGCCTCCTCTCCCGGTTCTTCGTACCTGGAAAACCAGAAACAACCCAGGAAGATCAGCCAGTGAAAATAAAAGATGCGTATCAGGATAAGATCGAGTATCGCAAATACCAGGAATATCGCAATCAGCCAGCGATCGTATTTGCGGGTGAAGAAGCCGATCACAAAAACGAGTTCGGCCACGGTTGCCAGCAGGTATAAACTATAGGAAAGATATTCGTGCGCAACGAGGTAGTTGATGGTTCGGCTGAACCAGTCGCCCGGCGCATGAACGAGATAGGCCGCATGCTGGGTAAGCAGTACCCCGCTCATCTGGCCGGTATTGAACAGTCCGCCCGTACGGATCTTCCATACACCCGCCGTGAAAAACATGACCAGGAAAATGATCCGTACAATATGCATGGAAAAGTAAAATCCCCGGATCGAAGATGGAATGAATAACATGGGAACCAGTATCCACCCCAGGAAACCGGCGATGCTCAGGTGCGAAAAGGAAGAGAGCAACAAGGCGTATACAAAATGGAAGACAAGGGTAAGCAGGGAGATCGGGCCTAAGAAGGAACGCTTACGCGACAGGAATATCAATAAGGGAAGCAGCAGGCAGATCATATCAATCCCCCACCGGAAACCCGGGCTTTGCAAAACGAATTCCTGTATACCGGTCAGCAAGAGAAGATCCAGGGAAAGATCGAGGCGGTTGGTAAAGAACACCGGTTGAAGCTGGTGAAACAGCAGGCCGTTATAAAACAACCAGCCATAACTGAGCAGGAAGCAGGCCGTATAGAAGGCCAGCAGTTGCCGTTTATGAGAATCACTCAATACCAAGACCGTATAATTTAACGGGTGAGCCGGCGGGTTCCAGTTTGCCGCTACCCCAGGTGAATGATTGCTTATACACAACCATGGTTTGTATGGGTTCACCAACCAGTTTTGCCGCCATGGCCCGGTACCAATGCCAGAAGCTGCTATCGGCTACAGGGTTGATGAATTTTTTATCCGACATATACCCATCAAGCCCAACCGGCGCCAGGTACCTTCGCATCGTTTCGCGGGCTGCGGCGTTGGCGGCCGGCTGGCGGAAGAATGCATCCGGGTAGATCTGGAAAAGATCCCGGTCGCTCAGGGAAAGCGATGCTGCATCGATCCGTTTGCCGTTCACATCTACCAGGAAAACAACCTGCGTGTCGTTTACCGAATAGTGTTTGCTGTACATCCCGAATTGCATAACCGGTGTGGCCACGGTGCCCCATTTGTAATTGACCACCAAAAAAGCAAGGAGAAAGAGAATGAACACGACGAAAAGAAATGGATTGTACCGGTAAAGCCTTTTGATAAACATCCGTGCCAGGTTGTGGTATTGAAAGGTATGATTTATTTCTTCCACTTGCTTGCCCGGTTTGAAATATCGTTTAATTTACGCCCGTAAACAACTCCCCCATGGCCTTACTGCGCAAGCTGAATTCCCGTGCAAAAACAGAGATCAACTCAGGTTTTGGAGCCAACGCATCGGATTATGGCGGGCGGTTCATGAATAAAGACGGCAGGCCCAATATCGATATACGGGGTGTAGGGTTCCTGAACCGCATCAGCTGGTTTCATACCATGCTGTCGATGCCGCGTTGGAAATTCCTTACCGTACTTTTTCTTTTTTACATTGGCATCAATTTCATTTTCGCCACGATCTATTACCTGATCGGCGTGGAGCATCTCAATGGCATCAACAGCGCCAGCGAATGGGGCAAGTTCGGTTCGGCCTACTTCTTCAGCGCACAAACCTTTACTACGGTGGGATACGGGCATATCAGTCCGCAAGGCTTCCTCACCAGTTCGATCGCCGCGGCGGAAGCGCTTACCGGCCTGTTGAGTTTTGCCATTGCCACGGGCTTGTTCTATGGCCGGTTCAGCAAACCGACTGCCTACCTGAAGTTTTCTGAAAACGCTCTCATCGCTCCCTACAAAGACATCACGGCGCTTATGTTCCGGCTGGCGCCTTACAAGAACACCACGCTTACCGACGCCGAGGCCCGTGTTACCCTCGGAATGGTGATTGAAGAAAACGGCAAGATGGTGAACCGCTTCTTCCCGCTTGAACTGGAATTCGAACGGGCCAACCTGCTTTCCCTCAACTGGACGATCGTTCACCCGATCACGGAAAACAGTCCGCTGTATAATTTCACCCGGGAAGATTTCGCCAGCATCAACGGGGAGATCTTTGTGTTCATCAAAGCATTCGATGATATGTTCAGCAATACGGTAGTAGACCGGAGTTCGTACACCCTTAAGGAGGTGGTGTTCGGAGCCAGGTTCGAACCGATGTACCACCGCAGCCCGGCCGGCGAAAAAACCATCCTCGAAATGGAAAAGCTCAACAGTTATAGGGAAGCTGATATCAGTTTCGCATTCACTTCCAGTCAAATAGCTTCCAACTGACCTTGGGCAGATCTCGCCATTTTTCTCCCATTACCAGTCCTTTACAGCGGAAAATAGCCCCCGAAACTGTACTAAAGGCCAATAAATTACGTTTTACTACGATACCAAATATCCTGATATGAAGCTATTCTACCCGGCTCGCTTATCGCTTTTCATTCTTCTTCTACTGGCCGGCATCAACGTCTGCAGCCAATGCTCGATGTACCCTGTTCCATTCGAACAACGGGTAAACCAGGCCGCTTACATTGTGCAGGGCAAGGTAACCGAACAACATTGCTATATCGATCGGGCAACCGGGTATGTGAATACGCTGAATAAATTCCGGGTATCGGCCTGGCTGAAAAATTACAGTGCCGATGAATACATTTATATCATTACACTCGGCGGTGTGTATGGCGATAAAGCGATGGTTGTAACCCCTGCGCTTCAACTCGATACCCATCATGAATATCTCCTGATGCTGGAAGCTGATAAGCATGTGCTGGATGATGAGCAATTCCGGGCTTTGCATCCATCGGCGATGCAGTTGATGACCTATGCCGATGCGCAGGGAAGTCTTACCAATGAAAACAATCTCTACCATGACTTATATTATAAAACACCCAGGCCGGAAACAAAACTCTTTGCGGAGATCAGCCGGATGACCGGCCAGTCTGCGGTTAAACCATCCGGTGAGCCCTTTGTACCGCGGGAAGTAATACAGCCTGCAAACAATGGCATAACGGCCATAAGCAGTTTCAGTCCGAACCCAACCAATGCGGGAACCATTGTGGCCGGCGATCAGCTCACGATCACCGGTTCGGGATTCGGCGCGGCGGCGGGCACCGTTTTCTACAGCAATGCGAATGATGGCGGAGCCACATTCACTGCTTCCGGAGTAGCATCGGACAATGTATCCTGGGCAGATGCGACGATTGTAAACAAAGTGGCGGTGGTGGCAGGCACGGGCCCGATCAATGTGAACGGCGCTATGACTTCCGGCACCAATTTAACAGTAACCTACTCACACCTTGCCATTAACAGTACTTTCTCGGGCTTTGGCAGTACTACCCGCCAGCGGTATTACCTGGTGAACAAGAACAGCCTGGGAGGATACACATTCATATATAATACTTCCTTTGCCGGCAATACAGCGGCTGTTGCTGCCTTCGAACGATCGCTGCTCACCTGGCGTTGCAATACATTCGTAAATTTCTGGCGAGACAATACAACCACCAGTTCCATTGCAACAGCGGCACTCGACGGAACCAATATCGTTACCTTCGACGCGTCCCTTCCGGTTGGCGTACTGGGCAGGGCCACGAGCCATTTCAGTGGATCGGCAACGGGCGGATGCAATCTTGCCAATACTGTATGGTATACCAATGAGATCGATGTGCAATTTGCACCCGATCCCCCGGTTGCCGGCTTCACCTGGCAGTACGGACCGGCCCTTCCGTCGGGTGCACAATATGATATGGAATCGGTAGCAACCCATGAACTCGGCCATGCGCACGGATTGGGTCATGTAATCGCTGCGGGCGATGTTATGCACTATGCTTTGTCCAATGGATCGGCCATACGAACCCTGAATGGAAACAATATCACCGCGGGTACCGTAAAGATGGCTTATTCCACAGCCCCGCTCTGCCTCACCCCATCGGGCGTAACCGGGCCCATGGCCGCGTTAACAGCCGTGAGTTGTGTTTTGCCCTTACAACTCGCCGATTTCTGGGGCGAACGTAAGAATGAATCGGCCAATACCCTGCGCTGGATCACCGACAGAGAGGTAGGCAACAGCGGATTCTACCTGCAGCGAAGCACGGATGGAATCCATTTCAATTCCATTGCCTTCATCGCCGGTACGGGCAACAGCAATCAACCCAAACAATACGAATACGCCGATATACAGGCCGGGCCCTTCCCCTGGTATTACCGACTGAGGCAGGTGGATATGGGCGGACAAACCACGTATTCAAAAACCATTTTCCTTGATGGCGATGACCGTATCACAGCCCGGGTTTGGACAAAGGATGCGGGAAGAACGATCAACGTATTTACAAAAGATATCCCCGGAACTTCTTCGGCATTGCGTATTGTGAATGCTTTGGGGCAACAGGTGCTCAATCAGAAACTGAATAATGGCAATACCGAAATCCCGGTTGGCCCATTGACGCATGGGGTATACTATTACCAGCTTCATTTCAACGGACGTATTTACTCCGGCAAACTTTTACTTGGAACACAATAAATACAAACACAAAAAAGCCCGCACAAAGAGCGGGCTTCTTTTTTACAGGGATTAAATTATTTCAGGCTGTTGATGATCGTCGCGAAGTCGGTTGCCACCAGGCTTGCGCCTCCCACCAATCCCCCATCCACGTCGGGCTGGCCGAAAATATCCTTCGCGTTATTTGCTTTTACGCTGCCACCATACAGGATAGAGATGCTGTCGGCAACGGTATCGCCGTATTGTTTGGCGAATACGCCGCGTATATGCGCATGCATCTGCTGCGCCTGTTCATTGCTGGCGGTTTTTCCGGTGCCGATGGCCCAGATGGGTTCATAGGCGATCACAAAACCAGTCAATTGTTCCGCGGTAAGATGAAAGAGGCTTTCTTTCAGCTGCGTTTCCACGAAACTGTTCTCGGTGCCCGCTTCCCGGATGGCCAGCGGCTCCCCGCAACAGAAAATCGGTTTCAGTCCATATTCGAAGCATATGTTGACCTTGGCCGCCAGCATTGCATTGCTTTCGTTGAAATACTCCCTGCGCTCACTATGTCCCAGTATCACGTAATCGACACCGATGCTTTGCAGCATTTCGGCGCTCACTTCACCGGTATAGGCGCCGCTTTTTTTATCATAGCAGTTTTGTGCCGCGACAAATACATTTTTTTTGCCGTCCAATTTGTTTTTCACGGAGATAAGATAGGGAAACGGAACCCCGAACACGGCCTGCTGGTTCTCGCCAAGATTATGGGGCGTTGCCAGCAGTTCGTTCACCAGGGCATCCGCCTGTTGCAGGGTAAGATTCATCTTCCAGTTTGCCGCAGCAATTTGTTTACGCATGATCAGTTGGTTTTAGTATAAATTATAAACGTCTGTCAGTACCTGTCTTTCCCTGTCGGAAAGTTGCCGGCCTTTGAGTTGTTTCCAGTTGCCGATATCCACAAGGGCTTTCTCGAGTTTGTATTTGGTGATGCCATCCACTCCCCAGGAAAAATTGGGTATGTACTTGGGGGTTAATCCGCCCGGCGAAACCACGTTACAGCAGATACCCACCATGGTACCCGTATTGAACGACGTATTGATGGCAGCCTTGGAATGATCGCCCATCAGCAGGCCCGCCTTGTTCCCGGCGCTCATCTCCTTTTTATCGGCATCGATCCAGTATTTTACCTCCCCGGCATTGTTCTTTACATTGCTGTTGGTGGTACCGGCGCCCAGGTTGCACCATTCGCCCAGTACGCTGTCGCCCAGGTATCCATCATGCGCTTTGTTGCTGTACCCGAAAAGAACCGAGTTCTTGATCTCGCCGCCAACAGTACAATGCGGGCCGATGGTTGTTGCCCCGTATATTTTTGTTCCCATCTTCACCACGGCTCCTTCGCAAATTGCAACGGGTCCGCGGATGGAAGTTCCTTCCATGATCACGGCGTTTTTGCCGATATAGATCGGGCCTTCTTCCGCATTGAGTATACAATGCTCCATCTTTACCCCCGGCTCGAGGAATACCCTCGCCGGTTTTGAAACCCGGTTGGTCCGGGAAACCGGTTTGCTTTTACGGCCCCTCGTAAGGAGTGCAAAATCTTCGCGGATGGCCCACCCGTTCAGGTGAACGATCTGCCAGGGATAGTGAATGGCCTGGGTATCGGCCTTGAATTCCACCGACCGGCTGATGCGTATCTTATGGAGTCCGAGTACTTCCTTGCGGGAGAATTTGAAAGCCACGCCACCTTCCCCGGCCGAAGCCAGGAATTCGCCGTTTTTCAGTTTCCGGATCTGGCCGATGATGGCGGCGGTTGGCAGCACATTGGCGTGAACGAGCAGGTATTCGTCGTTACCGATCTGCTTATCGATCCTCACGGAATCCTCGGTATCCAGGTAATAATCTTCCCATTTATCCGCCGAAGGCAGTTTGAGGTAGCGTTCCCATTTTTCCCGGATGGTGAGAATGCCGACGCGGATGTCCTGGATATGGCGGGTATAGGTAAAGGGATGCAGATTCTCTGGTTTACAGTATTCCTCTGTAAAGATGATCTTTTGCATGCGGTAAAACTACTAAAAATAAAAATCCCCCCGGAGAACCGAAGGGACTTAAAGTATAGCCATGAAAAACAAACTTTAAATAAAGATAGGAATCTGTATTAAATTATTTCTAGTTTTTTTTGTAGCGTTTGTTGAACTTATCGATACGTCCTGCTGTATCCACCAGTACATTCTTACCGGTATAAAAAGGATGTGATGTATTGGATATCTCCAGTTTGATCACCGGGTATTCTTTTCCATCTTCAAAAACCACGGTTTCTTTGGAAGGAGCGGTTGAACGGCTCAGGAACTGGTGACCATTACTCATGTCTTTGAAAACAACAGTCCTGTAGTTTTCCGGGTGAATGCCTTGTTTCATATTTCGTCTTGTTTGTGTACGGATTTTGCCGTACGATTATTAAAGCGGCAAAGTTAAGGCAAAAAAATCAATTTTCACCGTTGAAACATCAAAAAATCAGCTTTTCATGTTCACATACTGGAGGGGAATGCCCAGATTCCACCCTTTTGAGGCCTGGATAACGGCCTGGAGGTCATCGATCTTTTTGGCGGTGACCCGGATAATATCGTCCATTATGGCGGCCTGGACCTTCATTCCGCTGTCTTTTATCAGTTTTACGATCTTTTTGGCGTCTTCCTGTTTGAGCCCGTTCCGGACCGGCACTTCCTTTTTTACCACTTTCCCGCTCTGGAAGGCTTCCTTGCTGAGGTCGTAGATCTCGCCGGCAAGCCCCTGTTTCATACTGCGGCTGATCATCACATCCACGATCTGGTTCAGTTTCATCTCGCTGTCGGCCTCGAGGTTCACTTTGAATTCCTTTTTATTGAGCTCGATGACCACATGAGAGCCTTTAAAATCAAATCGGTTGCTGATCTCTTTATGGGTTACGTTGATCGCATTATCAAGGGTCTGCAGGTCGACCTTGCTTACCATATCAAATGAAGCCATGGGGTTGTTTTTTCCAAAAATAAAAAACCTGCCGGAATAATCCGGCAGGTTTTACAAAAAGCGCCTATAGTGTTTGTTATCCTGAAAGCCTGTTTTAGTTGCCCGTTTTAACCCGGTTCTGTTCGTCGCTGGCG
>JAFLBK010000003.1 GCA_017303335.1 Chitinophagales bacterium | reverse complement strand
CAGTCGTTGCCTACCACAGATAACCGTCCTTTCTTTAACGCTGTCTGAAAATATTTGTACTGCTGAGCTGAGCATCCTGCAAAACTTAGGGAGCAACCAATGTCGCTGCCATCGAATTACGCCTAACGGACAGGGCTTTGTGCAGGTTGGGTATTAGAATTCCGTCTGCCCAGAACCACTGCCGATTGAAAATATGTTGATGAAGATAAGTACAAAAGCTGATAGATATTCGTCTGACCGAACTGAAGCTGGGATTTGCACTTAGCTGATGTTTCATTGTCAAGCCCAACTTGCACAAAACCCCCTGTTGTATGTTCGCCCTTCGTCTTGGTGCTTTGAATTGAAAGTCTGTGTCCACCGAAGCATGGTGTGTCCTGGAAGCGTTGGAACAAGGCAGGCTCTTTTGCAAGGTTGGCTTCTGTGTGTCGGGTTAGTGTGCCTTGCAAATGTGCCTGACTTGGTGCATAGGCTTATTCGCTGTCAATGATTTCTTTTACTTTGTTTTCCAAAACTTTTTGGTCAGGCAAATACAATTGATACTTTGAAACGAAAATCTTATTGGCAAGTCCGCCCGTTGCGTATTTTACTGTATATTCATGTTTGTCTGCGGCAATGATAATTCCTATTGGCTCGTTGTCGCCCTCTGTATTTTCTTCTTCTTTAAAATAGTTCAAATAAAGGTTCATCTGTCCAATATCTTGATGCTTCACTTTCCTTGTTTTAAGGTCTATGAGGATAAAACATTTAAGTATGCGATGATAAAAAACAAGGTCAATAAAGTTGTGTTCATTGTCAACCGTGATTTTAAACTGTCTTGCCACAAATGAAAATCCTTTGCCAAGTTCCAATAAGAATTTTTGCAGGTTATCTATCAATTTTTTTTCAAGTCCTCTTTCTTTAAAAATCCTGTCTTTTGGTAATTCAAGAAATTCAAAAATGTAGGGGTCTTTAATAGCGTCTTTCGCTACAATTACTTCGTGTCCCTTTTCTGCTAAAGCTAATACTCCTTTTTTGTCTTTGCTTAATGCCAAACGCTGAAATAAAGCAGAATCAATTTGCCGTTTCAATTCCCTGAAACTCCAATTCTCTTTAATGCTCTGCTTCTCATAAAAACTCCGTGCAAGGTCATCGGAAATTGTCAATAATTCTGCATAATGGCTCCAGCTCAATTTTCCAGACACTGTCTGGAATTTTGGATATTTGGAATAAAACAACCGGCACAAATAAATATTACTCTTACTGAAACCTTTGCCATACTTGGTTTTCAAGTCTTTTGCAAGGCTTGTAAGCAACGAACTTCCGTATTCAGCTTTTTCTTTTCCTTGCTGTTCAAATTCAACAATGTGTCTGCCAATTACCCAATTAGCTTTCACTAATTCAGTATTGATTGCTTTAATGGCATTTTCTCTTGCTTTTTGTAGTGTAGAGCCAATGTTATCAAGTAGCTGGTTGTATTTAGTGGCAGACAGTTTCATTGTTAGGATTTATCCAATAAAGTATTTTGTGCTTTTCTGAATGAACTTGAAATTCAATTGCTCTATCTCTTTGTTGTCTGAAAATTTCTCAAACGGATTTCCATCTGAAAGAAAAACAACTCTGTCTGTCGCTGTTGCATTCCCTTTTGTGTCTGCCCAAATCCTTGTTGTTTTGTCAGTTTCAGAAATTGCATCGTTGATACACCAAACATTTTTGAAAATCTTTTGCTCCCTCACCATTCGTGCAAATTCTCTTGCAAGTGGAATTACACTTGTCCGTGATTTTGCAACATCGCCAATTACAAAAACGGCAACTCCGTCTTTTTTCAAAAATGATTTCAGTTCAATAATAATTTCCTTTGAAAACTTTATCCATTCTTCAAGGGTCAAGTCGTCGTCAAGTTCCGCTGAAACTGTCTCAGGCTTATGATTTAGAAACCACGACCGAATCCAGTTTTGCTTTGCATAGTTCACAATTCCCAAATAGGGTGGTGAAGTCAAGATAAGTGAAACCTTCTTGTGAAATGGTTTTAGTTCTTCAATCTGTGAAAGTTTTCTTGCATTAGCTTTCAAGACAACTCCTGACTGCCTTATTCCTGAATGTTTTTTATACAGCCGGTCTGTCTTTTCTCTAAGCAATTTGAACACATCGTGAAAAGTTCTATTCAACTCATTTGTTTGAACAAATCTTCTGACATAGTCAGGTGACATACTAAATGTATTAGGCATATCAATAGAAGCATAGCCGGATGTGCCATTTGATCTTTCTCCGCCATGTAAAATGCCTAGTGTTATTCCGATTAAATACTTGTCAATTTGATTTTCTGATTTCAGAAGCTTTCTTTTCAAATAACAAAGCTGTGCTAATGTTCTCGGATGGAAAATCAAGTGAACTTCTTCTGGCTGTGCTTTTGCTTCTTGCTGATAAAGTGAAGTGTCATACTTCCTTTCAAGTTCTTCTATTCGCAAATAGATTTCATCTTTTGATAAGTTAGCATTCTTTGCTTCACACAATGCAAGTGCAATCGGATTCAAGTCTGTTGCAATGGATTTTCGATTTAAAATTCTTGCTTGCAATGGAGTTGTTCCTCGCCCTGCAAATGGGTCAAAAACTATGTCGCCTTTCTTTGTAAAGTATCGAATAAAATAATCTGCCAGTGGTGGAGGAAATGCGCCTAAGTATGAACACATGGAATGCCATGAGTCATGCTCTCTTGCACTTGCGTTTGCCCAAGGCGTTACAAAATTTTCAAGTGTTGCTGCTGGCATTATGCTACTGTTTCTTCTGTTTCTGTTCTTATATATTCAAAAAAGTCACTTATCATTCCGCAAACGGTTTCACAACCGTTTTCAAGGTCTGCTGCTTTTATCTTCTCAACGATTTCAGGTGTCAAAACTTTTCCATCTTCATGTTGAAGTCGTTCTTCAACTTTGTTTTTGTCAATCATAAATGCACAGAAACCAACATGTTCTCTGTAACGATTCTTAATTGAGTCAACTGCTTGTGTGCTGTATTGCTGTGCTCTCTCAAGCAACTTTGTTAGGTGTTGGTTTGAATCATTAATGTATATATAGACAGTATCTTGGTCATCTTCAACCGAAGCTACATTTGCCTTATTCCAATTATTGTCTTTGTAATACTGATGATTCTCGTTCACATTGATAATTTCAATTTTAGGAGCATTTTTGTTTCCAGGGTTTTTGTCGTCTGAGCCTTCGGGAAGAGGAGCAGCAATAACAGAGACTGTATCGGTAATTGTTTTCTGCCTTGGCGGTCTTAGCTCCAAAGTAATTTTTGCTTCTACTCCTTCCTCAACCGCATCACTTGTTTTAAAGTAAGCAATTCCATAACCGTCAACTACTCTGGCTGAACCGGTGAAGCTGCCGAATGAGTGTGGCTCTATTACTGCAAAGAACCAATCAGGGTTAGAAAATAAATTTGGGTGAGCATCTGTTTTAAATTTTACACTGAAAGTTTTTCCGATAAAAACTTCCTTCTCATCAGGGGTTGTAATTTCTAAAAATGTCGGCGGGTCGTTAATTGGAATTGGAGGTTGCTTTTTGGTTTTTACAGTTTGACTTGTTTCAGATGCTTTCACTCCAGTACCCCCACCCGTTGCTTTTAGATAATGATTGATTCTTGACGCAAGGCGTTTTTTCAACTTATCCATCGCTTCTGTTTCATCTTTTTGTAAGTAACGGTCTCTGCGTTCCTTGTCAAGCCGCTTCAATTCATCATCAGCTTCAAGTGTATCAATGACTAATCGTTCAAGTTCTTTTTTAATAGAAGTATCTCTTGTATTTTCTCTTGTGCTGCTGAAAAGTTGCCGTTTTGATTCATTATCCATTTGGTCGCACTCAATTTGCACAACTAAATATTTTTCAAGGAACGGAAGCTTTAACTCTGTTTTGATAATTGAATTTAAAAGATGCCCCTGCTTCTGACCGTTGAATGTTATGATGATTGGTTGCGATGCTTGCGTATAGTTTTTAATTCTGTCCCAAGGCTTTTCTCCTTCAATTGTCAATACCCACCAATAAACCGTCACCTTCCCATCTTTGAAAGTAAGCGAAGCATCGTTTTTATACTGTGTTAATTCTCTTTCGTCTCCACCACCAAGTGTTAGTCGTCTGTTGTTTCCCAAAACAATTCTGTTTTCCTTTTTACCTTTCGTTAAGTCTGATTCTCTTTCGCCGGTAATCGTGAAAGGCAACACCGTGTCAAACATGAAATGGTGTGCTAAATACCAAAGCGATGAAGTCGGTCCGGTTATTTTCGCTTTATATTTTCCAATGTCCATTCCTATATGGCGAACAAGTGTTCCCGACTTGAATTTGTCTTCTGGTAAATCAATTGAGAATGGTTGGTGTTTATCGCTTACGCAGTATTCGTACCAACCTAATTTTTTTTGCCCAACGCCACCATCATTAAAGCGAACAATCGTAAAAGAAACGGAATTTCCTTTTTTCAAAATCTTGTGCGGTCTTGAAATGATAATTGTAAATGTGTTGAACGAAAGTGCTGTTGAGCCTCCTTGTCCGTATGCTCCCATCTGATGCAACTTATCTATTTTGTTGTTGTCATTCAAGCTCAAAATAGTTTTTGCAAAATCTTCTCCTTTAATTCCAGTTCCATAATCTCTGATTTCAACTGTCGGAAAATCTTCTCTCTCTGAATCTTTAAGTGTTACAGAAATTCTTTTTCCCAACTCTTGAATACTTTTTCCTGAAGCATCTTTTATATTTCGCAATTTGCCTTCTTGAATGTTAAACCATTTTTGAGCCGCTAACCTTGGACTGTCAATGTCAGTAGGGCATCCTTGTTCATACCATTCCAAATCAAGAACAGCATCAATAGAGTTTGTAATCCTCTCAACCAAACCAGCAGCAGGGTCTGTTCCCATATTGATGGTAGATTGATTGTTTCCTCTGCCGCCAACTGGCAACCATTTAATTTCAAAGTCCTCTGTCAGAACCTCAAGTATGTCTGTGATTTCTCTTGCGGTATTTGCGTTAAGTAGTTGCTCAAAAATTTTTTTCATCAATGGCGGGTTTAGAATTGAAATGAGTTTTTTGTCGTTTTGGTGTTACTTGTATATGAAGATTCGAGTAGTCTGACTTTTTCTTTTATGGCTTTTATCATTTTAGTTACATCGTCATTTGTAAAATCATAATTGTTTCTATTGGCACATTTTGAAAGGCTGTCAATACTGTCCAAGACCTTTTGAACTCGTCTGCCAGCAACATTAGTAAATCTGTCCCGCTTTAAGGTTTGATTTTTCTTTGCCATTTTGAAACTAATTTTTAAGAAATGCGAATGTATATATTTCACTACATTTCACAAAATATAGTATCAAATATATCTGAAATCTGTTTGCTTTTGTGATGTTGATGAGTTATGAGGTGAAGGCGATTGCAGTTCCGTGAGCCGGGTGGTGGGTGGGCTTGGGGCGTTAGCATTTTTAGCTCTTTGCAAGGTTGGCTTTTGTGTGTCGGTTTCGTGTGCCTTGCAATGTGCTAAAAATAGCGTGGGGCAGTGTGGCAAAGTCATGGATGATTGTATATGTGCAGGACTCTTTAGGGTGACATACAACATTAGTATTGACGTATTACACGCAGCTGTTCAAACAAAACAGGTATTGGCAACCAAACAAATGGTCATATACATTTTGTATTGGTTGTTACGTCAATGAAAACTGGGTATTTGTTTAACGGGTGGGCTAAAGCATGGCTTCGCCGTCCTGGGTCACAGGTGAAACGTGTTTCTGAATATACAAAAGATTCTTAAACTGTCAAATCGTTCTTTCTCTGCCTTCGGATGAATTGTTGATAATTAGCCAGTGTGCTCTGTGGAAGGGGCCTGGAGCAGTTGAATAGGCTTTCAGCCTTCCGCTTACAGAAGGCCAACCACTTGCTAACCAACGTTTCAGGCCTTGCCTGCCTTCTCCTCTATAAAATTGCTGGGGAATAGCCAGATTGTAATGTGGGGATAAACATTGCCAGTAAAGGAAAAAAACAAGATACTCGGATTTTTTTCTCTTTTCAGTTAAGCCGCAACTGTTATAAAATGACAATAAGGGCTGGTTTGTTCCAGAGATCCGGGTAATAACACAAAACTGTTCAAGCAGCACTACATACCAAGCGGACAGAACCTTGTGTATTTGGGCTATCAAGAGGCGGAGCTATGAAATTATTTCAACGATCCGATTCCTCCGTCGATGCCTATCACCTGTCCGGTGATCCAGCCCGCCTCATCCAAAAGTAAGAAAGCTGCCAGGGCGGCTACTTCATCCGTGTTGCCTACACGCTGCAGCGGATGACGTTTGGCGGCATTCTCCCGCTTCTCTGCTGTATTCAATAGCGTGGCGGATAGATCCGATGCTACCAACGAAGGAGCGATCGCGTTGAAGCGGATCCTGTTGGCGGCATATTCAGCGGCCAGGCTCTTCACCAAGCCTTCCACGCCGCTTTTGCTGACGGCAACGCTGCTGTGAAAAGGCATTCCCAGTTTGGCGGCTACCGTACTGAAGAGTACCACGCTGGCGCTGTTGCTTCGCCGGAGCGCAGGCAGGCATTGCTGTACCAGGCGAATGGCGCCGAGCACATTCAACTCAAAGTCGTGCAGGAAATCACCAGCCTGCAAGCGGGAGAATGGCTTCAGATTGATCGAACCCGGGCAATACACAAGTCCATCCAGTATTTCGGGAAGAGCGATACCATGCAGGGCGTCTTCTTTGGTGAGATCCGCATAGTGAACGATGGCCCGGGTGTTCTCCAGTTCTACGCTGACCGAACGGGTTATGGCGGTTACCTGTTCGTGACCCGCCAACTGTTTTGCGAGGGCCAGGCCGATCCCTTTGCCGGCGCCTGCGATGAGTATATTTTTCATTGTCGTTTTATTTCACAGATAAGGGTGATGCATCTAGTTGAGTAAGGAAGGCAGCGGCCCTATCCAGGATCAGGCGCTTTTTGGATTCTTCCCATTTGTCAAAGGTTCGGATGAGCATACGGAGCCTGGGATTCTGGAGGAAGAAGTGACGGTGTACATGCAGGAAGCGCCAGAATAAAGCGTCCCATATCCCGGCCCAGGCTTCTCCTTTTCTGTAATCACTCATCTTCAGGATGTAGTTGCTGCCGCTGATGTAGGGCTTGGTGCACATCATGCCTCCATCGGCAAACTGCCCCATGCCATATACATTGGGAACCATTACCCAATCGTATGCGTCGATATACATTTCCATGAACCAGCGGTAAACTTCATCCGGGTCGAATTCGCAGAGCAGCATGAAGTTGCTTAGTATCATGAGGCGTTCGATGTGATGATTGTAGGCACTCTTCAGTAATTTCCCGATCGTTTCATCAACCGGTTTGATGCCGGTGGTGCCTGTATAAAAACCGGAAGGTATCTTCCGGCTGAACTGCCAGAAGTTGCAGGTTCGCTGCCTGTTGCCTTCCCGTATGTACAGCATGCGCACAAACTCGCGCCAGCCCAGTACCTGCCGTACAAATCCCTCGACACTGTTGAAAGGAATGTTCTTTTTTCCCGCAACGGCGATGGCCTGTTCAACAACATCCAGCGGTACCAATAATCCCGAATTGAGCAGGGGGGAAAGAACCGAGTGGTGTAAATGAATTTCCTTGCCAACCATCGCATCTTCGTAGATGCCAAAACCGGCGAACCGTTCTTCGAAAAAACAGTTCAGCGCCTGCCTGGCCTGTTCGTGTGTTACGGGGTAGAAATAATCCGCGTTTGCCTGCCCCGGGTTGTAAGCAAAATGCGTTTCAACATAAGCGGCGGCTTCCCGCTGGAAGCCGGAATCGTATTTCGGCAGAAGAGCCGGTGGCTTTTTCCCGGCCGGGTACCGGGCCCTGTTCTCGGTATCGAAAGACCATTTTCCATGGAGAGGGTTGGCATCGGCATCAACGAGTATTTTCCGGAGCTTGCGTTGCGCAATATAAAAATCGGACTGGTAATATTTTTTCCTGCCTTCCTGGTACTTCGATAAAGTTGCCCGGTCGTTGATGAACAGGGGATTTTCGATGAACTGCAGATCAGCGGATGCGTTGCGGCAAGCTTTTCTTGTTCGCTGTTCGAGCCATTCGTCTGTTGGGTCGTAGAGCCGGATCGTTGAAAATCCTTCGCCGGCCAGGTTGGGAATGAGTTGCCGTATGTCGGCCAGTGGATCGAAGCAGTTAATGTATCGTACGGTAAAACCCTTCCGCACCAATACATCTTCATAGGCTTTCATAGATGCCCGCTGAAAAATCAGCTTTTGCTTGTGAAAGCGGTATTGACGGAAGAACAGGAATTCCTCCACAAGAAAAACCGTATCAGATCCGGTCAGCGGCTTGCAATCCTTGAACAGGTTATTCGGGAGTAAAATAAAGGCAGTTGACATGTTTGTATACGCGGAAGTAAAACAAGGCCACGCCTTTTTTGTTTGGTTGAAGCAGCTGTGCTTTTTAGTACAGGTAAAAGCGAATGGATCAGACCAAGCAGGAACTGGTTTTTACCAGGCTGTATTATTTAATTTGAACAAACCCTTTGCAAGCGATGTTGCCGGGAAGCGGATAGGCCATAAACAAAAAGAGGCTGCATGGCTGTAACCTCTTCTGTCCCCACGGTACCGTGGGGAGGGCTCGAACCCTCCCGCAGCATTGCGGGTGCCACCACACGGTGGGGATGGCAGGGCGATATACTATTTCGTTAGCAGATTTTTGGGTGAGTTGATGAGCGCTATGATCCTGTTACGGTCGGCTTTCTTTAGATTTCTTTCTCTCGCCAGTGCAGTTGTTTTATCAGGCCACTCTTCGATGTAAACCAGTTTCCAGGGAGTTTTTGTTCTTGTATAGGTAGCTAATCCTGCATTGTGCTCTATTAGTCTGTGCGAGGGATTTTCCGAAAATCCTTTGTAAAAGGAGTTGTCCTTTTCACTCTGCAGGATGTAAACATAATAGGGCATAAACAAAAAGAGGCTACATTGCTGTAACCTCTTCTGCGGACTGGACGGGACTCGAACCCGCGACCTCCGCCGTGACAGGGCGGCATTCTAACCAACTGAACTACCAATCCAATGATATCAAAATAATGTAAGATTTTTTTCGGTTTGCTTTCGAACCCGTCCCCACAGCATTGTGGGGATGACAGGGCGGCATTGAACCATCCCGATAGCTATCGGGAGAACTACCAATCCAATGATATCAAATAATGTAAGAACTTTTTTTTCGAACCCGTCCCCACAGCATTGTGGGGATGACAGGGCGGCATTCTAACCAACTGAACTACCAATCCTGGTTCGGAAAACAACGTATACCCGGTTGCCCGGTTTCCCCTTCATTTTCAGGACGGCAAAGATAGGTTTTTTTATCTTTGACATCCAAAACTTTTATAAAAAAATTGTAACCCCTAATTTTACAAACTATCTTACAGTTTCCGCCCGCTCGGGGCCTGATGAAATTGTAAACAAACCATTAAACCAACCACATGATCGAGTTGAAAAAACGGCAATTTCTCGACTTTGAAAAACCCATCAAAGACCTATACGACCAGATCGAACAACTCCGCATCACCGCCGAAAAATCAAAAACCAACATGAACGACGCCATCGCCATGCTGGAAGAACGTGTTGTGGAAACCAAAAAACAGATCACCGATAACCTCACCCCCTGGCAAAAAGTTCAACTGAGCCGTCATCCCGACAGGCCCTACACCCTCAAATACATCGAACTCATGTGCTCCAACTTTATGGAGCTGCATGGCGACCGAAATGTGAAAGACGATAAGGCCATGGTGGGCGGATTCGCCCAGCTTGGTGGCGAAACGGTGATGATGATCGGGCAGCAGAAAGGCTCCAATACCAAAACAAGGCAATTGCGCAATTTCGGTATGGCCAACCCCGAAGGCTACCGCAAGGCCCTGCGGCTGATGAAACTGGCCGAAAAATTCGACAAGCCCATCATCACCCTGATCGATACTCCCGGAGCCTACCCGGGCCTGGAGGCGGAAGAACGGGGGCAGGGAGAAGCCATCGCCCGTAATATTTATGAAATGATACGCCTCCGGGTACCGGTGATCTGCGTGATCATCGGCGAAGGTGCCAGCGGCGGCGCCCTGGGCATCGGCGTGGGCGACCGTGTATATATGATGGAAAACACCTGGTATACCGTGATCTCGCCGGAAAGCTGCAGCAGTATCCTCTGGCGTAGCTGGGATAAAAAGGAAACCGCTGCCGAACAACTCAGGCTCACCGGTACGGATATGCTGGGTTTCGGGCTGGTGGATGGTGTGATACCCGAACCGCTTGGCGGTACGCACTGGGACTACGAGCAAGCCGCCACGATTTTAAAGGACCACCTCTTACCCGTCATAAAAGAACTCCGGGCCATTGATCCCGCAACCCGGATTCAGCAGCGGATCGAGAAATTCGGTAAAATGGGTTTCTGGGAAGAGAATTAAATCAAATGTGAAAGTTCAAAACCAGCAATACGTTTGGGCTCCGGGACTTTTCACCCTTAAATGTTGACTTTTTTAGCATGCTCAAAATTGGACAAATCGGCGCCGGTCACCTCGGTAAATTTCACCTGAACAACTGGAAAACAATTGAGGGAGTGGAGCTGGTTGGCTTTTGCGATACCGACGACGCCAACGCGGCAGCGGTTGCGCAGAAATACGAACTCCGGCGATTCGATACCCCCGAAGCCCTCATCGACGCCTGCGATGCCATCGACATTGTAGCGCCTACCACCGTTCACTACCCGCTTTGCGAACTCGCCATCCGTAAGGGAAAACATGTATTCGTGGAAAAGCCGCTGGCGCATACCATGGACGAGGCCAAAGACCTGGTGAAACTGGCCAAGGAAGCGAACGTGAAATTCCAGGTAGGGCATGTGGAGCGCTTCAACCCCGCTTTCCTGGCTTTGCAGGGGCAGGTATTGCAGCCCATGTTCATCGAAGTGCATCGCCTGGCGCAATTCAATCCACGCGGAACCGATGTAAGCGTGATCCTCGACCTGATGATTCACGACATCGACATCATATTGAGTTTGGTGAAAGGCAACGTAAGCTACATCAGCGCCAATGGCGTGGCCGTGATGAGCGATACACCCGACATCGCCAACGTGCGCATCGAATTCGACAATGGTTGCGTGGCCAACCTGACCAGCAGCCGCATCTCCATGAAAAAAATGCGCAAGATGCGTCTCTTCCAGAAAGACGCCTACATCGGCATCGATTTCCTGGAGAAGAAAACCGAGATCATCCGGCTGAATACACCCGGCGACAAAAATGTATTCACCTTCGATATCGAAACCAACAACGGAAAGAAAACGATCGCCATCGCCAACCCGCCGGTTGCCGACGTGAACGCCATCAAAATGGAACTCGAGAAATTCCGCGACGCCGTCCTGCAGAATACCGAAACGCCGGTGACCGTGCTCGATGGTTTCCGTGCCATGGAAGTGGCGCACCAGATCCTGGAAAAGATCGGTAATGCGACGACCCATTAAAACAAAAACATCTCCCCCGGGAGATCCCCCATTGAAACAGCAACGGATACATATCGGCTGGTATGCCTTCGGCGATTGGCTCGCATCCATACTCTCCTGGATCTGCTTTTACTTTATCCGCAAATACATCATTGGCGAACCCTTCATCATCGGCCCCAAATTCTATACGGGCCTGCTGGTATACCCGCTGGTTTGGTTTACACTGTATTACCTGGCCGGTTGCTATCATGCGCTTTACCAGAAATCGCGGGTGATCGAATTGATGAATACAGTTCTTTATAATTTCTTCGGCAGCTTCGTCATCCTTTTTGTTTTCCTGATCTACGATGCCACCGGCGACTACAATATCTATTACAAGGAATTCCTTTCGCTCTGGGCCATACAGACTTTTTTCGTTTACATCATCCGGCTCATCTTCCTCGCACGGGCCAAGCGGCAACTCAACAGGGGTTCTGTTTTTTTCAACACGCTGATCATCGGCTCCGGTATCAATGCCTCTTCCTTATACAACAGCATCATCAGCAATAAGGGCACAACCATCTTCCGCATACTGGGTTTTGTAAACAGCAATGGGAATCATGGTTCATCACTGCCCGCAGCGGTGAAAAGCCTTGGACATTCGGATGATATCGGAACGCTGATAAAAGCGTACGCCATTGAGGAAGTGATCATCGCGGTGGAGAAAAATGAACGGGGCCAGCTGGAGAAGATACTGCAGCAGCTCAGCGACAAGGACGTCAACATCAAGATTACACCCGATAAGGTAGACATCATCAGCGGCGCCGTGAAAACAAATAACGTACTCAGCATACCGCTCATCGACCTGCACAGCGGACTGCTTCCGCTCTGGCAACAGAATGTAAAACGGCTGCTGGATATCCTGGTTTCAGTTTTGGGAATGATCCTGTTGTCGCCTTTGTTCCTCTACATCGCTGTCCGGGTGAAACGCTCTTCGCCCGGCCCGCTCTTATACCTGCAGGAACGCATCGGCTATAAGGGAAAACCGTTTACGATGATCAAATTCCGGAGTATGCTTCCCGATGCCGAACCGGATGGCCCTGTACTGAGTACCGATCATGACCCCCGCATTACGGCCTGGGGAAAGATCATGCGGAAATGGCGGCTCGATGAATTGCCCCAGCTCTGGAATATTCTGAAGGGCGAGATGAGCCTGGTTGGTCCGAGGCCCGAACGGAAATTCTATATCGAACAACTGATCCGCCAGCACCCCGAATACAATTACCTGCTGAAAGTAAAGCCCGGACTTACCAGCTGGGGCATGGTCAAATTCGGTTACGCGTCTTCGGTGGACGAAATGATCGAACGCATGCCCTACGACCTCATGTACATCGAAAATGTATCGCTGGCGCTCGACTTTAAGATCATGCTGCACACCATCCGCATCATTTTACTCGGCCAGGGTAAATAGACAGTTCATTGCGCCTATTTGATTATTTTTGAAAAAACAACCCTGCTTTGAAGAAGCTCATCGCACTGCTTATCGTTTTTTGTGTTCATCGGCCAGCGGTCAACGGCCAAACGGTCTACTGGCAGCAGCAGGTGAATTATTCGATCGACGTAACCCTGAACGATGTACAACATACGCTCGATGGTTTTGTGAAGATGGAGTATACCAACAACTCGCCCGATACACTTCGCTTCATCTGGATACATTGCTGGCCCAACGCGTACAAGAATGACAAGACTGCCTTTACCGACCAGGCGCTTGAGAACGGGAGTACCCGTTTTTATTTCAGCAACAATGAAGAAAGAGGATACATGAACCGGCTGGATTTCCGGGTGAACGGAACGGCAGCAGTTACCGAAGATCATCCCCGGCACCAGGATATCGTGAAACTGATCCTCCCGCACCCGCTGCCTCCGCATGCTTCGGCGAAGATCGAAACACCCTTTCATGTTAAACTGCCGTATGTATTTTCACGGGGTGGTCATGCAGGCAATACCTACCAGGTAACGCAATGGTTTCCCAAAGCGGCGGTATACGATCGCAAAGGATGGCATCCCATGCCTTACCTCGACCAGGGAGAATTTTACAGCGACTTCGGTAATTACCAGGTGCAGATCACCGTTCCGCAGGATTACGCGGTGGCCGCCACCGGCGAATTGCAGAATGCAGCAGAAAAAAAATGGCTGATGGAACGGCAACCACCGCAACCGGCTCCTGTTCCCAAAAAACAACCCGGCGCAAAGAAACCAAAGCAGGTTGTAACACCTGTACCGGGCCCTGTTAAAACAAAGACATTGGTTTACCGCCAGGATAATGTACACGACTTTGCCTGGTTCGCCGATAAAATGTTCATCGTTAAAACGGATACCCTGCGCCTGCCTTCGGGCCGTGTTGTAGCGGCAACTGTTTACTATTACAGGGAGAACGAAACGAACTGGGCCAACAGCATCGCGATGATCAAACGGGCGGTGCAGACCAAGAGCCAATGGCTGGGTGAATATCCGTTCAATGTAGTGACGGTGGTGGATGGCGGAGTGGGCGGCGGTATGGAGTATCCTACGATTACCGTTCTCGATGATGGCGGTTCCGAAAAATCGCTCGACTTTGTGATCGACCACGAAGTGGGACATAACTGGTTCCAGGGCATCCTCGCCAGCAACGAACGGATACATCCCTGGATGGACGAAGGCATGAACACCTATTACGACAACCGGTATTCCCTGCAGCAATACGGAACAACGAATATCGATATTGTTCGTTCCCGGTCTGCATTCGCCAACAACCGGCTGCCCGACGATCTGCAGGGCCTGCTCGTGAGCAGCATCACCGCGATCAAAAAAGACCAGCCGATCGAAACCACGTCGGAAAATTTCAACGCGTTCAATTATAATATCATTGCCTACAGTAAAACAGGGCAGTGGATGCAGTTGCTCGAACGTGAACTGGGGAAACCCCTCTTCGATAGCTGCATGCGGGAATACTACCGCCGCTGGCAGTTCAAACATCCCTACCCGGAGGATTTTAAAAAACTGATCGAAGAAGTGAGTGGCCGTAACCTGGATAATACCTTCGCCCTGTTGAGCAGGAAAGGACCGATACCGCAGCCGGCCAAACGAAAAGACATCCGTTTCGCGGCACTGTTCAGTTTAAAAGATACCCGGTCGCACAATTATATATTCGGCGCACCCGCTATCGGCTATAATTTTTACGACAAACTGATGCTGGGTGTATTGCTGCACAATTACACACTGCCATTCACCCGTTTCCAGTTCGTGTTGTCGCCCCTCTATGCCACGAAGAGTAAACAATTCAACGGCATCGGGCGTATGAGTTATTCCTTTTATCCCGGTAACAGGGGGCAACGGCTGGAACTGGCTGTGGCGGGCGCCAGCTTTTCCGGCGATAATTTCACCGATTCGGCCGGCGTGGTGCACCCGCAGCGTTTCACCAAGATCGCTCCTTCGGTGAAATACTTTTTCGCCAACAAAAATCCACGGAGCACCCTCACAAAATTCATTCAATGGCGCACCTTCCTGATCCGGGAACAAAGCCTGCTGTTTACCCGGGATACGATCAACCAGATCGACATCATCCGTTTTCCCAACAAAGACCGTTACCTGAATCAATTGCGTTTTGTGATCGAGAACAACCGGGTACTTTATCCCTACCGGGGAGAGTTGCAGGCCGACCAGGGCGATGGTTTTGTACGGCTTGGATTTACCGGGAATTATTTCTTCAATTATCCCAGGGGTGGCGGACTGGATCTCCGGGTATTCGCGGGCAAATTCTTTTATCTCGGTGACCGCACATTCCTGAAGCAGTTTGAAACCGATCCGTACCAGTTTAACATGACGGGCCCGAAAGGATACGAGGATTATACCTACAGCAATTATTTCATCGGGCGCAATGAGTTCGATCGTTTTTCATCCCAGCAGATCATGATGCGGGATGGTGGTTTTAAAGTGCGCACCGACCTGTTGAGTAATAAGATCGGCAAAACCGATGACTGGCTCATCGCGGCCAACCTGGCCAGTCCATTGCCCAATGCCATCAACCCGCTTTCGGTATTACCATTCAAAATTCCGCTCAGGGTATTTGTCGATATCGGTACCTATGCCGGCGCGTGGAAGAAGAATGCCGAAACCGGCCGCTTTGTGTACGACGCCGGTTTGCAGTTGTCGTTGTTCCGCAATGTGCTGAACATATATGTGCCGCTGTTGTACAGTAAAGTGTACCGGGATTATTTCAAATCGACCATACCCGAAAAGCGTTTCTGGAAAACGGTTTCATTCAGTATCGACATTCAGCATATCAACCTCCGGCGGTGGGCGCCGCAAATTCCTTTCTGATTTGACCATTCGTTACTGCACATACGACGCGATCGATAAAGCTAAATGGGATGCATGCATCGATCGGGCACCGAACGGGCTGCTGTATGCGTACAGTGTTTACCTGGATGCGATGGCAAAGCACTGGGATGCATTGGTGCTCGGCGATTACGAAGCCGTGATGCCGCTGACCTGGAACCGGAAGTACGGTATCTGTTATCTCTACCAGCCTCCGTTCACGGCCTGCCTGGGTGTTTTCGGAAAAACGGTGGATGCCGGAATCCTGAAGGCATTCCTCGGGGCCATTCCCGCGAAATTCCGGTATTGGGATATCAGCCTCAACCCGGGTAATGTTTTCCCGGTAAACGGATTCCGTTTGCACGAACGGATGAACTATGTGCTATCGCTGAACGATACCTACGAGCAACTCTACGGACGCTTCCGGGAAAATATCCGGCGCAATATCAAAAAGGCGGAGCAGTATGCCCTGATCGCCCGGCGCAACATACCCGTGGAGAAGGTACTGGACCTGGCCCGGCAGCAGATCCGGGGTTTCGCAGATGTGCCCGACGACGCATTCCGGCATTTTGAAGATCTGTACCAGGTATTATACAAGCAGGAGCGGGCTACAACCTATGGCGTATACGGTAAAGACGATACGTTGCTGGCTTCGGCGGTATTTCTCTTTTCACATAACCGGGCCTATTATATCCTGGTGGGCAATCATCCCAACGGCAAAACACTGGGCGCCTCTCATATACTCATCAATGCCTTTATTAAAGATCACGCGGGGCAGGACGTACTGCTCGATTTTGAAGGAAGCGATATCCCGGGGCTTGCTTTTTTTTACAACAGTTTCGGCGCACAGGAAGAGAAGTACAGCGCTTTAAAAATGAACCGGTTGCCGCTGTGGTTGAAATGGCTGAAAAACTAGCGGGGTGATTTTCGTCATGTACCGGTGTTCCAACGCTATTTCTTTTTGGCGGTCGTTAAAAAAAACTAAATTACAGCCGAAACAATTGTGATCACCAACGGCCACATACAAGAATTGCTGAACGATATTGCTTTGCACAGCAATGAAAAAGCGTACAAGAAGCTTTTTATGGACATGCATGAGAGTCTTACCGCTTTCGCTTTCTCCATATTGAAGTCGGCCGAAGATGCCGAGGAAGTGGTATCCGATTTTTTCATCAATATCTGGCAACGCCGTGCTACCCTTACGGCCATCGAAAACCCCCGGCTTTATTTTTTTGTAGGAGTTAAGAACGCCTCGTTGAATAAGCTCACCGCCAACGGGCGGCAGAAGATACCCACGGATATAGAGTGGGAAACCAACCTGAACAGCGTTTTTTTCAATCCCGAGGAACTCCTTCTTTCGGCCGAAGTGGTGCAAAAGATCATGGCCGCCATCAATGATCTGCCGGCCCGGTGTAAAACCATCTTCAAACTGGTAAAAGAGGATGGGCTGCGCTACTCGGATGTGGCCAAACTCCTCGATATATCCGTCAAAACCGTTGAGGCTCAAATGGCTATAGCGCTCCGGCGGATTAAAACGCACAGCGAGTTCAAAAACCAGTTCCCCGAGCTCCATTCCCTGCTCACGCAAAAAAAATAACAGGCCTTTTAGGGGTATCGGCCAATTTTAACTGTCCTTATACAATTGCAATCATTGTTTGCTGCATGAAAGAAGAGAAATTCTGGCTGCTTTTATCAAAAAAGATCACCGGCGAAGCAACGGCCGAAGAGTTGTTGCTGCTGGAAGAATTGCTTCAGCACAATCCCGAATGGCAGGCTACCCTGGAAACCCTCCAGGAGTTCTGGAACTCAAGGCCCGCTGTAAATTCCATTGATAATCAACAGAAAGCAAACGATGCCTACCTGTCACATGTGAACCGGCTGAAAGGCCAGGTTCTGGATTTTGGCAACACCGAAGAGGTAGCTGCATCCCATATTGAGGCGCCGGTTCGCAAGCCCTTTTATAAAAGACTGGCTACCTATGCCGTGGCGGCTTCGCTGATAGCGGCGCTTTCGCTTGTCTATTTCCTGTCGGCCAATGCTGATCATGGAAAACTGGCCACTGTTTCGGAAAACCCGGCGAACAAGATAATGGTGGAGCAGGGTTCACGCACAAAGATCCAGTTGCCGGACGGGTCGCAGGTATGGGTCAATTCAGGCAGCACCATTTCATACGAAAATTTTTATAAGGCCAATACCCGGGAAGTACAACTGAACGGGGAAGCGTATTTTGATGTGGTCCGGGATCCCGAACATCCGTTCATTGTGCATACGTCGGGTATCGATATCAAAGTACTCGGAACCGCGTTTAATGTGAAAGCCTACCAGGCGGAGTCAACCATCGAAGCTACGCTCATCCATGGCTCTATTGAAGTCATCAATAAGAACCGCCCCGGTTCTCCCAAGATCATGCTGAAGCCGCATGAGAAACTCGTGTACAGTAAATATCCCGTGGCCGATACCCGGGATCAGCGTGCGGAAGTAAAGCCCGCCGAGCCGGATGCGTATTCCATCACCATTAAGCCGTTAAGCAAAGAGATAGCCGACAGCAACATCGTGGAAACCGCTTGGGTATACAATAAACTTTCCTTTGAGGATGAGCGTTTCGAGGACCTGGCCCACAAAATGGAAAAGTGGTATAACCTGCGGATCGTTATTGAGAACGAGAAGCTGAAGAATTACCGCATCAGCGGTTCGTTCATCAACGAAACGCCGGAAGAAGCCCTGAAGGAATTACAGTTCCTGGTGCCTTTCAGCTACGTTTTGAAGAACAACGAAGTGCGGATCACCCGAAAATAAAAACGGGAAATGTTGCAGCATTTCCCGTCAACGTATAACAAACAAACCCTTTGTTCAAGAGGGGTTTGCTTGTATTCTTTAACGACAAAACCAAAATTATGCAAAAAAGTGTACTTCGGGGCCAAAAAAATGGGCCAGGGGCGCTTCTCAAAACACTGCTTGTTATGAAGCTTGCCATTGTTATCCTACTTGCCACTACGTTCCAGGTTCATGCTTATCCGGCAATGGGTCAGAAAGTTAATCTGAACCTTAAGCAAACGGAGATCCGCAAGGTGCTGAAGCTGATTGAGGGCGACGGTTTTTACCGCTTTCTCTACAATTCAAAGCTGAAAGCGCTGAAGAACAAAACCGACTTTTCTGCCAGCAATCTTACCGTGGCCGAATCGCTCGACAGATTGTTCAGCGGAAGCAATCTCACCTATAAACAACTCGAGAATAATGTGGTGGTTGTTTTCTCTACCAATGAGGAAGAGAACGACAAGATCAAGGTGACCGGAAGGATCACCGGCGAAAACGGCGAACCCATCGCCGGCGCCACGGTGTTGCAGAAAGGGTCCGGTGTGGGTACCTCCACCGATAACAACGGTGTATATACCATTACTGTTGATAACGATGCCACACTGGTGATCAGCAGCATTGGTTTTGAAACACAGGAAGTACGCGTGAACAGCCGTTCCGTGATCGATATCCGCATGGTGGCTTCGGTGAAAAAATCAGAAGAAGTGGTGGTGATCGGTTACGGTACCGCCAGCAGGCGTGATTTAACCGGCAGTGTGGCCAAGGTGAGGGGTGAGGCGATTGCGGCTCAGCCCAACAGTAATGCGTTGCAGTCTTTGCAGAATAAGGTGGCAGGTCTTTCAATTATCAACTCTGCCGTTCCCGGATCTGCCCCTGACGTAAGGATCCGGGGAACGATCAGTGTGGGTTCGATCCGCCCGGTATACATTGTAGATGGAATTTTCAACGACAATATTGATTTTGTAAATCCCAGTGAAATCGAAAGCATTGAGGTACTGAAGGATCCTTCTTCGCTGGCGATCTTCGGTATCAAAGGAGCTGCCGGCGCCATCCTGGTTACAACCAAGAAGGCAAAATCCGGCCAGATCAACATCAATTTCAGCACAACGTACGGAACTAAAAAACTGGTCGACAAAATTGAACTGGCCAGTGGTGATGAATTCCGTCAATTAGCAGCATTTGAAGCCAATAACAGAATTCAGGATGATCCCAGCGATTTGTCATACTTAAGCTTCGTAAATAATGTCGGTGGCCCGGGTATGGCGGCCTTTACCGGCAATACCGACTGGATCGACGCGGTTACCCGTTCGGCTAAATTCAGCACCACCAACCTGAGCCTGGATGCCAGCACTGACAAGAACCGCTTTCACTTCGGGTTGGGGTATACGTATGATGAGGGGCTCGTAAAGCATGTTCGTTACGATCGGATGAATCTGAACGTTAATGATGAATTCAAAGTAAGCAAGCGGTGGAAACTGGGCTTCGGTCTCATTGGTTCCAAGGAAAGACTGCCATACAACAGCGGAGCCCTGGAAAACGCCCGTCGTTCGCTGCCGATCGTTTCTGCAGAAACAAAGCAATTCTATACTAAGAACCCGTACGGAACTGACTCGGGTTATTTCAACTTATATTCAACCACTCCCATTATCCAGAACTCAGAGACCAACCCAATGGCCACCCTGGAGAACAACTGGGACAAGAAGATCGACGAACGCTATCGCCTCGTAGGGAATGTATATGTGGATATTAACATTCTGAAGGATCTGAATTTCCGCAGTACCTGGTACGCCGATATGAGCTGGCGGAATAACCGGGAGTATACCCCGCTTTATGATCTGTATGATCCTACCTTTACCGGCAACCAGGTAATCCATCGCAACAGCCTGACGGCCGTTCGCCAGGACCTGATCAATACCCGCGCATTCCAGCAGGATTACATCGCTACCTACAAAAAGAAATTCAGCGAACATTCACTTACACTTACTGCCGGTTTTACTACTTACTATAATAAGTACGAACAGGTAAGTGGTACAGTTAGTCAGATTACCCCAGGGGCTTACATTATTCCTGACAATAAACGTTTCTGGTACCTCAATACTGGCTTTGGCGAAGTGAAAAGCATTATCCCAACAAGCCAGAATGAATACTCAACGGTGTCAGGCCTGGCAAGGTTGATGTATAACTACCGGGGTAAATACTACCTGACCGGTAGCTTCCGCCGCGATGGTTCCAGCCAGATTAACAGGGAATATTCCAAGAAATTCCAGAATTTTTGGGCTATTGGTGCAGCTTGGGAAATTTCAAGAGAGAAATTCATGGAACGCGTGAAAGCCGTGAATTACCTTAAACTGAAAGCCTCGACCGGTGTGTTGGGTAACTTTACCGCACAAGGTAAAAACTATCCGGCTTATCCCACTATCTCAAACACATCCGCTGCAGTATTCGGGGATAATGCGGTGCCGGGACTGGAGCCCGACTATCTTTTTGATCCAAACCTGCACTGGGAAACAGTTAATTCCACAGAAGTTGGGTTAGAAGGTGACTTCCTGGACAACCGGTTGCACTTTGAAGGCGTGTATTATTATAAAAAAACAAAAGACCTGATTGTTCTGCTGGAGCCTTCCGGTATAAAGCCCACACTTACCAACAACGGTTCTATTGAAAACAAAGGATTTGAATTCTCTGCCAGTTGGACACAGACACTCATGAAAGACCTTACGGTGGTACTGGGAGGTAACTTTACGACTTTCAAAAATAAAGTGGTCTCACTTCCTTATCCCGCACGTCAGAGGATATCTTCCAGCGAACAAACCCCGAACCAGGCTCAGACCGGTTACCCGATCGGCTATTTTTACGGTTTGATCCACGATGGTATTTATCAGTCTTATGCAGACATTCTTGCCTCCCCCGTGAATACAATCAATGGTGGCGGTGTTAAGCCGGGTGATATCAAATACAAAGACCTGAATGGCGATGGGGTGATCGATGACAATGACAGGACCCTGATCGGTAACCCGACACCAGACTTTACCTATGGCATCAACCTCAGCGTGAAATACAAAGCGTTCGACCTCAGTATCGACTTCGCGGGATGCTATGGCAACGAGATCTACCGTGTCTGGGGAACTTCCGAGCAAAAGAACTCGGTATACAATTACCCGAAATATTACACGGAAGGATGGACCGGGGCCGGAACTTCGAACTGGGTTCCTATTGTCAATGCTGCTCATCTCGTGAACAGAGCGCCCTCTACCTATGGTATCGAAGACGGAAGTTTCTTCCGGATACGCAACCTTGCAATCGGTTATACCGTTTCTAAATTGCCGAAGATCACGGGTATCAAAAACCTGCGTGCTACATTCTCAGTGCAGAACCTGAAGACCTGGAAGCGTAACATCGGGTACTCTCCGGAATTCGCAGGTGACGCACTTGGATTCGGTATGGACTTCGGCGGCGCCGGTAGTGCCCTGCCAAGGATCATGACTTTGGGACTAAATGTTAACTTCTAATATTTTAAAGTAAAATTTTTTGAACATGACAACATACAAAAAACAAATAGCCCGGATGGTAATAGCTGTTTTGGCTATAACGCTTTTCGGAAGTTGTAAAAAATTCCTTGATAGAAAGCCTTTGGGCATATCACAGGATGATATACAGGGGGGTGCACTGGAAGGACGGGCGCTTGGATTATATGGTGCTATCCGGAATTCGAATGCACAACCATACTGCGGCGATGGATTCCAAAACATTCCCTGGGTGGCCATGAACGGTTTCCGTTCCGACGACGCGGAACTGGTGGCCGATCCCGGCGCCTCAGCCTGGCACCAGACCTACGATAATTTCCAGTATACCAAGGACGACTGGGGAGCGGGCCTTTACTGGGATAAGCACTATGTATTCATTGGCCTCTGTAACGATGCATTGGATGAAGCCGTTAAAGGGAATTATACGGATCCGGGTTCGCTCATTAATATCGCAGAAGCCCGTTTCTTTCGTGCCTATGCGTACTTTGATCTGGTAAGAACCTTTGGTGCCGTTCCTAAAATTGACTTCAAAATCAATGTGCCGTCTGATGGTAATGTTGCCAAGTCAGATACAGCGGTAATCTATAACCTGATCCTGCAGGACCTCACCTATGCTGAACAATACCTTCCGCTTAGTTGGAGTACTAATTTTGCGGGAAGGCTTACTTCCTGGGCTGCCAAGTCATTGCATGCAAAAGTGCTGATGCAGCAGAGAAGGTATGCGGAGGCATTGCCAATCTGCCGTGATGTGATCGTGAACGGCCCTTATAGTCTTTTTTCGCCTTATTGGAAGATGTTTAAGAAAGAAGGTGAATTGTGTAGTGAGTCCATCTTTGAAATTCAGGCCTCTAAAAAAGCAGGAGATGGAAATAATTACTGGAGCCGTCTCGGCCAATGCCAGGGTGTTCGTGGTTCAGGAACCTGGGACCTTGGCTGGGGATGGAATACCCCAACAGCCAATCTGGTGAACGCTTACGAGGCAGGCGACGTACGTAAAGACGCCACAATCCTCTATTCGAACCAATCAGACGGTGGCACCAATACCGGCGGTTACGGGCTGGTACTTCCCAACCTGACCAACGCTTTGTACTGGAACAAAAAAGTGTATAATCAATACAGCGATTACCTGGCTGCCGGTTTGGGAACGCCCAACAACGAAGCGCAGAATACCTGGGTGAATCACCGCGTATTACGCCTGGCGGATATCCTGCTCCTGGGCGCCGAAGCCGCGAATGAATCAGCCCCGGGTGGTTCGGAAGCCACTACCTGGCTGAACCGTGTTCGTAACAGGGCGAATTTGGGCAATATCGCCTATGTAAACCAGGCGCAGATGCGTGCAGCCATCAAGCAGGAAAGAAGAGTGGAATTCGGTATGGAATACGAACGCTTCTTCGACCTCGTTCGATACGGTGATGCCATCAATGTATTGGGTGGAAACGGTTACCAGAACAAACACAGGTATTACCCGATCCCGACCTCCGCGTTGAATTCTAATCCTAACCTGGTACAGAACCCAGAATGGTAATTTTTTAAAATACTAAAATAAACGATCATGCAAATGAAACTTCAACATTACCTCACAGCAATCGCCTTCGTATTGTTTGTGGCAGGTTGCCAGAAAATGGACAGACCTGAACTGGGTAATTACCTGCAGGATTCCAATCCCCCCAATAGCCCGCTTCGCTTCTACTCGGCGATGGATGGTACCGGGGCCGATATGCTGCGCAACGCGGTAGACAGTATCAAAGCAAACTTCCCGGCGTCCAATGGTATGTCATTAGTGGATGGTATCCGTGGTAAGGGCATGAAAGGCGCCGATGGAAAATCCATCGTATTCCCTTCTGCCAATGATTTCGCCAAATCGACCAGTTTCACCATTTCTTACTGGATGAAGAATACGGCACAGGCCGGACGTACCGAATTTGTATTCTCCCTCGTGGACGACAAATACGGCTGGCACCACAGTGCGATCTTCCTGCTGGTTGAGAACCAGACAGCCACCAGCACCACCATGAAACTCGGATTGATGGATCAGTGGCTGGAAGGCACGTTCAACAAGCCCCTGTTCGATGGCAACTGGCACCACATCGTATTCGCGTACGACGAAGTAACTTCTAAAATGAATTACTACTTCGATGGCGCAGCTGTTACCGGCATGACGCCCACACAAACCGATGTGAAGAACGGCGGCAACCCACGCGGAGCGGTTGACCTGAAATCCATCAAGAAACTGATCGTTGGCGGATGGAATAAGCACGGAGGCGCCGAAGGACCGACCGACGACTGGATCAAGACCTATACGGGTAACATCGACCAGTTCAGGTTGTACAACAAAGCGCTGTCAGCCGCCGAAGTACAGGCTTTATTTGCTAACAAACAATAGCAGTAATTAGCAGTTTCATAAATCAAGCTTCATGCGCAATCAGAAAGGGCTGAACATTCTTGTTTGGCCCTTTTTTTCTTTTTTTTAAACAAGGGTTCATTCATAATGCATCGCAAACATCTAACAGCCGCCCTGTTTTCCGCGGCACTCGCTGCCTCCGTCTTTAGTTCCTGCAAGGGAAAGAAGGAAACCATGTTCGAAAGTCTTTCCGCGTCTTCCACGCAGATTTATTTCGAAAATAAACTCGACAATCACCGGGATATGTTCAATATCCTGTACTACCTGTATTACTACAATGGCGGCGGGGTGGCCACCGGCGACATCAACAACGATGGCCTGCCCGATATCTATTTTACCGCCAACAGCAAGGGGAATAACAAACTCTACCTCAACAAGGGGAACTTCGTTTTTGAAGACATTACCGCCAGGGCCGGCGTGGCCGGTACGGCCGACTGGTGCTCGGGCGTTGCCATGGCCGATGTCAACGGCGATGGATTTCTCGATATCTATGTAACGGCCAGCAGCCTTCACCACGGACTGAAAGGCCACAATGAATTATTCATCAACAACAGGAACGGAAGCTTTACCGAAAGTTCCGCTCAATACGGACTCGGCTTCTCCGGCTTCGGCACCCAGGCCGCGTTCTTCGATTACGATCACGACGGCGATCTCGATTGTTACCTGCTCAACCACTCCCAGAAACCGAATTCCAACATACGCGATACCAGCAACCGCCGCAAATTCGACGAAGTATCGGGCGACCGGCTCTACCGCAACGACCTCGATTCATCCGGGAAATTCACCGATGTATCCGTTCAGGCAGGCATCTACCAGAGTAACCTCGGATACGGGCTCGGCATCGCCATCGGCGATTTCAACAACGACGGATGGGATGACATCTACATCGGTAACGACTTCCACGAGAACGACTACTATTACATCAATAACGGCAATGGAACCTTCACCGAAGAAGGCGCTAAACACTTCAAACATTACAGCCGTTTCAGTATGGGCAACGACGTGGCGGATTACAACAACGACGGGCAACTCGATGTCATTACCGTCGACATGCTTCCGCAGGATGAAAAAGTGCTGAAGACATACGGAAGTGATGAGAATCCCGATACCTACAAATACAAACTGATGGGGCACGGGTACCAGAACCAGTATTCCCGCAACGCCCTGCAACGCAATAACGGCAACGGAACCAGTTTCAGCGAAACGGCACTCCAAAGTGGTGTTTCGGCCACCGACTGGAGCTGGGCGCCTCTGTTCGCCGACTTCGACAACGACGGGAATAAAGATCTCTTCATTTCCAGCGGGATTGTGAAAAGGCCCGTTGACCTCGACTATGTTCGCTTTGTATCCGACCTGGTCATGAAGATGAATATCGACAAGTCGAATGAATTTGATAATGAAGCGATCGATAACATGCCCGATGGAAGTTCGCATCCCTATTTCTACCAGGGCGATGGAAAAATCAATTTCAACGACGTAAGCGAAGCATGGGGTACAGCCGCTATGAAAGGATATTTCAACGGGGCTTCCTATGCCGACCTCGACAACGACGGCAATCTCGACCTGGTCATCAACTGCCTCAACGCGCCTGCCGTGGTATTGAAAAACAAGGCGCCGAAAAAGAACAGCATCGATATCGAATTCGTTGGCACCGGAAAAAATACCCGTGGCATCGGCGCCCGGGCCTGGATCTTCGCGAAAGGGAAAATGCAATATGGACAGGTGATGAGTACCCGCGGTTTCCAGTCTTCCTGTGACCCCAGGCTGCATTTCGGTCTCGATAGTCTGCATAATATCGACAGCATGCTCATCGTATGGCCCGACCAGAAATACCAGCTGATCAAAACCATTCCGGTGGTGGGCCGTATTACCGTGAACCAACGTGAAGCAGGGGGCCGCTTCAACTACGACCAGTTCTTTCCTGCCGCCAAACCTCTCTTCAGCGATGTGACCCCGCAGGCCGGCCTCAACTGGACACACGAGGAAAATGATTTTCTCGACTTCAACAAACAATACCTGACCCCGCACATGGAATCCACCCGCGGACCTAAACTGGCCGTGGGCGATGTGAACAGGGACGGTCTTGATGATATCTATGTATGCGGCGCCTCCGGGCAGGCGGGACAAATGCTGTTACAAAACGCCGCCGGAAAATTCATCGCTTCTGATACCGCTGTATTCGGCAAAGCCTGGTTAAGCGAAGATGTAGACGCCGTATTCTTCGATGCCAACAACGATAACGCCCCGGATCTTTACGTGGTAAGCGGCGGCAACCAGTTCGATGACGGCGATCCACGCCTGGCCGACCACTTGTACATCAATGATGGCAAGGGACATTTTACCATGGCTGAAGGCGCCATCCCCAACCTGCTTAAAAATAAATCCTGTGTTACCGTCGCGGATATTGATAAGGATGGCGACAATGATCTTTTTGTGGGCGGACTGGCCGACGCAAAGCGTTTCGGCATTTCACAACCTTCGTACCTGCTGCTGAATGATGGCAAAGGACATTTCAGCCAGGCCGGCGCATCACAGATCAAACTCGATAACCTGGGTATTGTGACCACCGCCAGTTTTACCGACCTGGATAAAAACGGCTGGCCCGACCTGGTGGTAGCAGGAGAGTGGATGGATGTAAAGATATTCCGGAACAACAACGGCCGGTTTACCGAAACAGCCATACCCGCCAGTACCGGCCTCTGGCAATCGGTTTACAGCACCGACGTGAACGGCGATGGCTTTATGGACATACTCGCGGGTAACTGGGGCCACAACAGTAAACTCTACGCCGGCAAGAACGGGCCGGTGAAACTCTATATCAAGGATTTTGATAACAACGGATCGGTAGAACAGGTAATGGCATATACCATCGATAAGAAGGAATACACTTTCCTGGCAAAGGACGAACTGGAAAGACCCCTTCCGGTGCTCAAAAAAGCCTATCTCAAATACAGTGAAGTGGCCGGCAAAACGGTCGACTATATGTTCTACGATCTCTTCAAGGATTATACAGAACGCAAAGCGGAAACATTGGGCTCCTGCTGTTTCATTAACGATGGCAAAGGCGGGTTCACCAAACAGGATCTGCCCGATATGCTGCAGCTGGCGCCGGTATTTTCTTTTGCTCCGGCATCACCCGCTGTGAGCGGTGAATACCTGGCAGGCGGTAATTTTTATGGTGTGGTTCCGTATGAAGGAAGATACGACGCCTTATTACCAACCGCTTTTTCGTTCAGCAAAACAAAGATGGGTTTTGAAACCAACGCAAGTACATCCTTCGCCGATGGCGAGGTACGGGATACAAAATGGATACGCTATGCCGGCGGAAAGCAGGTGCTTGTTATTGCGCAGAATAACAGGCCGCTTGTGTTCCTGGCACCGGCCCGGTAATTTTTTGAAACGGCGGCAGCGCCGCTGCCGAAAAAGCTTGATCGCATGAAACAACCTATTGGCATCGCCATTCTCTTCTGTGCGCTGTTGTTGGCACAGGGCTGCAGGGAGAAGGCGTATCACAACGCTTTCAATGACCCCCTGCTGTACTGTAAAACGGTAAAGGAACTGAACAACGTGGTGATGCAGAATAATTTTCCCCCCATCATCGCCAGCCGCAATTATGCCTACGCCAACATCGCCGCCTATGAAGCGATGGTGCTGGGCGATAATCGTTTTCAATCGCTGGCCGGGCAGATCAAACACCTGCCGCCCATGCCGAAGCAGGATACCGCTAACGTTAACTTCCAGTATGCCGGTTTGCTCGCTTTCTGTAAAGTGGGGCAGGCGGTAACATTCCCTGAAGGAAGCATGAAGGAATATGTGGCCCGCCTCGATTCCATTGCCACCGCCTGCAACATGAGCAACGCGATGAAGGCGGCCAGTAAACGCCTCGGCGATTCGGTAGCCAACCATATCCTTCGCTGGAGCAGGAAAGACAACTATGCGCAAACAAGAACGGCGGAGAAATACAATGTAACGAACGAAGAAGGCCGCTGGGTTCCCACACCGCCTGCCTATGCCCAGGCCCTGGAACCTCACTGGAATGAAATCCGGCCGATGGTGATGGACAGCGCAAGCCAGTTCCTTACACCCCGTCCGCCGGTTTTTGATATGAAGAACAAGAACAGCAAATTCTACCAGGAAGTGCTTGCGGTTAAAAACGCCGGCGACAGTCTGACCGATGAACAAAAACACATCGCCGAATTCTGGGACGACCTCGGCACCCGGATGAACGTGGAGGGGCATGTGATGTTTGTGACCAAGAAATTCTCTCCGCCGGGTCATTGGATGAATATTGTAGGCATCGCCGCCAAAAAGGCCGGCGCCGATTTTTCGAATACGGTATACGCCTATGCGAAAACAGCCATCGCTTCCTTCGACGCGTTTATTCAATGTTGGGATGAAAAATTCCGCAGCAATGTGCTCAGGCCCGAAACGGCCATCAACAAATACATCGACCAGGAGTGGAGGCCTTATCTTCAGACACCACCCTTCCCGGAATATACCTGCGGGCACAGTACCGTATCTTCTTCCGCCGCCGAGGCGCTCACCAGTGTATTCGGCGATAACTTTAATTATACCGATACCTCCGAGCTGGAATTTGGAATCAAAAACCGTTCGTTCACGTCCTTCCGGCAGGCTGCCATTGAAAACAACTGGGCACGCTTCTACGGGGGCATCCATTACCACAATTCCTGCATCATCAGTACCGAGTACGGGCGCAAAGTGGGAGGTCTTGTCAATGAAAAACTGAAAATGAAAAAATAAATTACCAGCATGAAACACCAAAAACGAATTATGTGGGCGCTGCCTTTTTTAATGCTCTTTGTATTTGCCGATTGTTCCAAGAGTGGTGGCAGCACCGGTACCGGTGGAGGAACCGGTGGCGGTGGGGGTACACCGACCAACGATATGGATGTGTGGATCACCAGGCCCGACCAATCGTCGGTACTGGCGAAACAGGCTGTAACACTTTCCTTCGCGGCTACTGCTACCAGCGGTTTCCCGGTAATAGCCGTTGATGAAGCCACCAGCTACCAGAGCGTTGATGGCTTTGGATATACGCTTACCGGCGGCAGCGCTTATCATATCAATAAAATGGACGCGGCTTCCCGGGCCTCGCTGCTCAACGAACTCTTCGGCAGCGGCAGCAACTCTATTGGCATCAGTTACCTGCGGGTAAGCATGGGCGCTTCCGATCTCAGCGCTTCGGTGTACAGTTACGACGACATGCCCGCCGGGCAAACCGATCCCACGCTGGCCAATTTCAGCCTGTCGCTGGATACGGTCGACGTGATACCGGTGTTGAAAGAAATACTGGCCATCAATCCCAATATCAAAATACTGGGTTCTCCCTGGAGCGCACCCGTGTGGATGAAAACCAACGGTAGTTCCATCGGCGGCGGATTGCAGACACAGTATTATGCCGTGTACGCGAAATATTTTGTGAAGTATATCCAGGCCATGCAGGCAAAAGGCATCCGCATCGATGCGGTTACCATACAGAACGAGCCACAGCATGGCGGTAACAACCCCAGCATGGTGATGTCATCAACGGAACAGGCGAACTTCGTCAAGAACAACCTCGGCCCCGAGTTCCAGGCGGCCGGCATTACAACCAAGATCATCATCTGGGATCATAATTGCGACAATGCCGCTTACCCCATTGCCATTCTCAATGATCCCGCGGCCAAACAATACATCGATGGCTCCGCCTTTCACCTTTACGCGGGCGATATCAGCGCCTTGTCGGCCGTAAAAACGGCGCACCCGGATAAGAACCTTTATTTCACCGAACAGTGGACAGGCGCTAGCGGTTCCTTCAGCGGCGACCTGAACTGGCATATCAAAAACGTGATCATCGGTTCCATGCGCAACTGGAGTAAAGTGGCGCTCGAATGGAACCTGGCCAGCGACGCCACCTGGGGGCCGCATACCCCCGGCGGTTGTACCGAATGCAAAGGAGCCCTGATCGTAAACGGTACCCTGGTGGTGCGAAACGTAGGCTATTACATCATAGCGCACGCGAGTAAGTTTGTTCCGGCCGGCTCGGTTCGCATTGCCAGTCCATTGACCACCAACCTGCCCAACGTGGCGTTTAAAACACCCGCGGGTAAAAAAGTATTGATCGTATTGAATGAAAGCGCTACGGCGCAGGGCTTCAATATCGGGTACAACGGAAAATATATTTTCACATCACTCACCCCCGGTGCGGTAGCCACCTATACCTGGTAAATCAGCACATATGAAAAAACTCAGTTTTATCGCAGGTCTGCTTGTCCTCTGCGCCTGCTCAGACAACAAAGAGAACAGCAAAACGGCCACCGCCGGCCCTTTCTCGGTCGACGGAAAGAAAGTAACGGTTTATACCACCGCCGACAGCAGTGATTACCGTCTTTCTGAAACCGGCACCCTGGATTTCAGGGAGAAAGGGCAGCCCTTCGAAAACGAGATCACGGTTTTTGTGGATCCATCCAAAACTTTTCAGACCTATTTCGGTATCGGCGCCGCCTTGACCGACGCCTCGGCAGAAACATTTTATAAACTACCGAAAGAAAAACAGCAGGAACTGATCACGGCGTATTTCGATGCGCAGAAAGGAATCGGCTATACGGTAGCCAGAACGAATATCAACAGCTGCGATTTCAGCAGCGATATGTACACCTATGTTTCCGACAGTACCGACAAGGAACTGAAATCATTCAATATTGATCACGACCGTAAATTCAAAATCCCCTTCATCAAAGAAGCGATGAAAACGGCCGGTAACAAACTGAACCTTTTCGCCAGTCCCTGGAGTCCGCCCGCTTACATGAAAACCAACAGCGATATGCTGCACGGCGGGAAACTCAAAACCGACTACGCGGCCAGCTGGGCCTTGTACTATACGAAATTCATTAAGGCCTATGAGAAAGAGGGCATACCCGTATGGGGCATCTCGGTGCAGAACGAACCCATGGCCACCCAGCGTTGGGAAAGCTGCCTCTACACCGCCGAGGAAGAACGGGATTTTCTGAAGAACCTTCTGGGTCCCACGATGGAGAAAGAAGGCCTGAAGGATAAGAAGATCATCGTATGGGATCATAACCGCGACCTGATCTACCAGCGTGCGCAAACGTATTTCAATGATCCGGAAGCCGCCAAATACATCTGGGGACTTGGCTTTCACTGGTACGAAGACTGGAGCGGCGGTACACCGATGTACGATAACCTGAAGCGGGTGCATGAAGCGTATCCCGACAAGAACCTGTTCTTCACCGAAGGTTGCGCCGAAAGTTTTGATTCTACCCGCTACAATGCCTGGGTACTGGGCGAAGAATACGGCCGCAGCATGATCAACGATTTCAACAACGGCATGGTGGGCTTCACCGACTGGAATATCCTGCTTGATGAAAAAGGCGGACCGAACCACGTGCAGAATTTCTGCTTTGCACCCGTGCATGGCGATACGCGAAGCGGGCAGCTTATTTATACCAATGCCTATTATTACATCGGGCATTTTTCCAAATTCATTCAACCGGGAGCGAAACGCATCGTGAGCAGCAGCAGCCGGAGCCAGTTGCTTACCACGGCATTCCTGAACCCGGATGGAAAAGTGGTGGTGATCGTGATGAACCAGGGCAGTATCAAAACGCCCTTCAATCTCTGGGTAAATGGTAAAGCCGCCGAACTGGTGGCCCTGCCGCATTCTATTGTAACAGCCATCTTCTAAAACACATTGTATGCGTTTGATTCGTGAAGGATTAGTGATCGTATCGGCAGGAGCTATACTGGCTTCCTGCGGCAAGGGCGGCGATAACGGCCCGGGGCCTTCGCCATTACCACCGGTGCCCATCGCACTCACGGTTGCAAAGTTCGACAACACCGTTGCCCTCACCGGGTTCACCAATTACAACATCAGGCCGAACCCGGCAATACGGTTATCGTTCAACAATGCCGTGGATCGGTCAACCGTCGCAACCGCCATCTCGGTAAAGGAAAGCGGTATTCCCGTTTCAGCAGGATTCGCTTATGAGAATGGCGACAGCACCGTTTTGCTCAGTCCATCCGCGGCCTTGAAAGCGCTGGCGAAATATACCGTTACCGCCACTACAGCACTGAAGTCGGTAAAAGGCGGCGCCCTGAGTACCGACCTGGGTATTACCTTCGTTACACAGATCGACTCAACCGATAAATTTCCCGTGATCGCCGACAATGCCCTGCTCGACCTGGTGCAGCAGCAAACCTTCAAATACTTCTGGGATTATGGTCACCCGGTGAGCGGTCTTGCCCGGGAGCGGAGCAACAGCGGACCGGAAACAGTGACCACCGGTGGATCGGGCTTTGGCATCATGGCCATACCTGTTGCCATCAACCGCGGCTTCATCAGCCGCAGCCAGGGGCTTGCACGCATGCAAACCATCGTTTCCTTTTTAAAGAATACCGCACAGAAATTTCATGGCGCCTTCCCGCATTGGCTGAATGGAAGTACCGGCGTGGTTATACCGTTCAGTACCAAAGACGATGGGGCCGACCTGGTGGAAACATCCTACCTCATGGCGGGCCTGCTTACCGCCCGGCAATATTTCGACGGCGCTACCGCGGGCGAAGTAAACCTGCGCAGCGATATCAACACGTTATGGAATGCCGTAGAATGGAACTGGTTCCGGCAGGGTTCGCAGAATGTGCTGTACTGGCACTGGAGCCCCAACTACGCCTGGCAGATGAATCATAAGATCGAAGGATGGAACGAATGCCTGATCACGTATATACTGGCAGCGTCTTCCACCACATTCGGTATTCCGCAGATCGTATACAAAGAGGGCTTTGCCCGCAACGGCGCCATGCAGAACGGCAATACCTATTATGGTTACCAGCTTCCGCTGGGATCGGCCAATGGAGGCCCGCTCTTCTTTGCGCATTATTCGTTCCTCGGAATAAACCCGAATGGTCTCAGCGATACCTACGCCAATTACCAGACACAGGTAACGAATCATACAAAGATCAATTACGAATACTGCCGGGCCAACCCGAGGGCTTATTTCGGGTACAGCAATCTTTGCTGGGGATTAACGGCCAGTGATATTCCATTCGGGTACAATGCCAATGAACCGAATAATGATGTAGGCGTGATCGCACCCACGGCGGCGCTTTCTTCTTTTCCGTATACACCCACGGAAAGCATGAATGCGCTCAAATTCTTTTATTATAAATTGGGGGATAAGATCTGGAAGCAATACGGTTTCGCGGATGCCTTCTCGCTGAAGGATCTCTGGTATGCCGATTCGCACCTGGCGATCGACCAGGGTCCGATCATCGTGATGATCGAAAACCACCGCAGCGGACTGGTATGGAACCTGCTCACCAGCTGCCCCGAAATAAAGAACGGGATGAAGAATGTACTGGGCTTTTCGGCGCCTTATCTCTAATCAACAGAAACGATGATAAAACAAGTTATTCCCGCGCTGCTTGTATTGTTGACCGCCTGCCATCCGGGCAAACGGGCAGCAGCGCAACCTGCTTCCCCAATCGCCGCTTCCGATACGGCTTTGTTCAGGCTGGTCCAGCAGCAAACCTTTCAGTACTTCTGGGACGGGGCCGAGCCCGTGAGCGGATTGGCCCGGGAACGTTTTCATGCCGATAACGATTATCCTCAAAATGATCAGAGCGTTGTTACCAGCGGTGGCGCCGGTTTCGGTGTGATGGCGATCCTTGTGGGTATCGAACGGGGTTTTGTTACACGGGAAGAAGGAAGAAAGCACCTGGAAAAAATTGTTCATTTCCTGGAAACGGCCGACCGCTTCCATGGCGCCTGGCCGCATTGGTGGTATGGCGAAACGGGCAAGGTGAAACCATTCAGCAAAAAAGACAATGGCGGCGATCTTGTGGAAACATCGTTCATGATACAGGGATTGCTCTGTGTACGCCAGTACTTTCAAAACGGGAACAGCGAAGAAAAAGCATTGGCTGCCCGGGCCGACAAACTTTGGAAAGAGGTGGAATTCGACTGGTACCGCAATGGAAAGAACGTGCTGTACTGGCACTGGAGCCCGACCTACGACTGGCAAATGAATTTCCCGGTACGGGGTTACAACGAATGCCTGATCATGTATGTGCTGGCCGCCTCATCGCCCACACACGGAGTTCCCGCCGAAGTGTACCACGAAGGCTGGGCCGGTAATGGAAAAATAAATGAAGTGAATAAACCCGATGGCATCGCTGCCGGGTTCCCCTATAAACTGCAGCTGAAACACCAGGGCGATGCCTGGAACGGCGGGCCCCTGTTCTGGGCGCACTATTCCTATCTCGGTCTCGATCCCCGGGGATTGAAAGATAAATACGCCGATTACTGGAAGGAAAACGTGAACCAGTCGCTGATCAATTACCAGTGGTGCGTCGATAATCCGAAAAAATTCAAAGGGTATGGTCCCGATAACTGGGGGCTCACTTCCAGTTATTCCGTAAAGTTTTACAGCGGCCATGCGCCCACCATGCAACGCGACCTGGGGGTGATCTCGCCCACCGCCGCACTTTCGTCTTTTCCCTATACGCCCCGGCAATCCATGGCGGCGATGAAACACTGGTATACCGGTATGAAGGATAAGATCTGGGGACCGTATGGTTTCTATGATGCCTTCAGTGAACAGTACAACTGGTATAAGCCGCATTACCTGGCCATCGACCAGGGGCCCATCGTGGTGATGATGGAGAACTACCGCAGCGGCCTGCTCTGGAAACTGTTCATGAGCTGCCCCGAGATACAAAACGGATTACGTAAACTGGGTTTTGAAAGCCCGTATTTGAAATAAACATGAAGAAACTGAAATTGCTGGCGACGGCCATGCTCATCAGCCTGTTTGCCGCGGCGCAAACAGAAGTAACAGTGATGAGCTACAACATACGCCTCGATGTAAAGAGCGATGGAGAGAACTGGTGGGAGAACCGCAAAGGCCGGGTGGCAAACCTGGTAAATTATTACGAAGCCGATTTCATCGGCATGCAGGAAGTGCTGCATCACCAGCTTGTGTACCTGAAAGATAACCTCAACGGCTATGATTACATTGGTGTTGGCCGCGATGATGGCAAAGAAGCCGGCGAGTATTCCTGCATCTTTTACAAAAAAGACAGGTATACCGTTGTGCAGCAGTCAACCTTCTGGCTATCGCCCACGCCGGATGTTCCCTCGAAAGGATGGGACGCAGCGCTGAACCGCGTTTGTACATACGGGCTGTTCCTGAATAACAAGACCAAACAATATGTCTGGGTGTTCAATACGCATTTCGATCACATGGGCAAGGAAGCCCGCCTCGAATCGGCCAAACTGATCGTGAAGAAGATCCGGGAGATCAATACCCAGCGCTATCCCGTGATCGTATCGGGCGATTTCAATTCCAAACCCGATGAAGCGCCTGCGCAGTACATGGTTTCGCAGTTGCGCAACAGCCGCAGCGTGAGCCGGCTGGTGTACGGCGATGCCGATACCTGGAATGCGTTTAAGTTCAACGAAAAGCCGAATGGCTGCATCGATTATATTTTCGTGGCGGAGGATAAACGCGTACGCGTATCCAAATTCGCCACGCTCACCGATTCCTACGACCTGAAATATCCATCCGATCATCTTCCGATACTGGCAACGATAAACATTACCAAATGAAACTGAGATCTCTTTTCCTGTTTTGCATGCTGATCGCCGCCGCCGGGCATGCGCAAAATAAAACCTATTGCAACCCCGTGAACGTGGATTACGGTTACACGCCTTTTCCCAGTTTCGGCGAGTGGGGCCGCCACCGGGCCACCGCCGACCCGGTGATCGTGAATTATAAAGGAGATTTTTACCTCTTCAGTACCAACCAATGGGGCTATTGGTGGAGCAGGGACATGAGCAACTGGAATTTTGTTTCCAGGAAATTTCTTCGCCCCTGGAACAATGTGAAAGACGAACTCTGTGCCCCGGGCGTTGGTATCATCGGCGATACCATGGTTGTTTTTGGTTCTACCTATACCAGCAAGTTCACCTTGTGGATGAGCACCAACCCGAAAGCGAATGAATGGAAACCACTCGTGGATTCCTTCGAGATCGGCGGCTGGGATCCGGCTTTCTTCACCGATGACGACGGCCGGTTCTATATGTACAACGGCAGCAGCAATACCTACCCGGTATACGGAGTGGAACTGGATCGCAAAACATTCCGGCCGATCGGAACCCGTACACCGATGTATAAACTGCAGGACTGGCGCTATGGCTGGCAGCGCTTCGGCGAACACATGGATAATACCTTCCTCGATCCGTTTATCGAAGGAGCCTGGATGACCAAACACAATGGCAAGTATTATTTCCAGTACGGGGCGCCCGGAACCGAAATGAGTGGCTATGCCGATGGTGTGGTGATCAGCGATGCGCCCTTGTTTGATGGACGCCAAACCTTCACGCAGTCGGACCCGATGAGTATGAAAGCAGGCGGTTTTTCACGGGGCGCCGGGCATGGCGCCACCTTCCAGGATAACCAGGGCAATTACTGGCATACATCCACCAGCATCATCTGTGTAAAAAATACCTGGGAGCGCCGCATGGGCATCTGGCCGGCGGGCTTCGATAAAGACGACGTGATGTGGTGCAATACCGTTTTGGGCGATTATCCGCATTACCTGCCCGGCATACCCGGTAAAGAGCACGGGGCTTTCGCGGGCTGGTATCTGCTCAACTATAAGAAGCCGGTTACCGTTTCCTCCACGCTTGCCAGCTATTACGCCAACAATGCGAACGACGAAAGCATCAAAACATACTGGAGCGCCGCTACGGCAAATGCGGGCGAATGGATACAAAGCGACCTGGGTAATCTTTCTACAGTGAACGCTGTACAGATCAACTACGCCGACCAGGATGTGGAAGACAACCGGCTCGGTAAATGGGAAGGACAATATCACCAGTATAAACTCTACTATTCAGTGGATGGTAAGAAATGGAACCTGCTGGTTGATAAAAGCAATAACAAAACCGATGTGCCGCACGATTACGTAGAACTGAGCGCTCCCGTACAGGCACGCTACATCAAACTCGAGAACATACACATGCCAACCGGCAAGTTTGCCATCAGCGGGTTGCGGGTTTTCGGAAACGGCAACGGCGCAAAACCCGACACGGTGAAGAATATGTATGTACTGCGCACGGAAAAGGACAAACGAAGCGCTTACATCAAATGGAACCCGGTCGACAACGCCTTTGCCTACAACCTGTATTATGGTACAGCGCCCGATAAATTATACAACTGCATCATGATCCACGATTTCAATGAGTATTGGTTCAAGGCGATGGACAGCCAGAAGACCTACTATTTCACCATTGAAGCCATCAATGAAAATGGCGTATCCCAAAAGATGAAAATCATTGAAGTGAATTAAGATGAAATTCCGCATACCCATAGCATTGGTCGGATTGCTCGCCCTGCCATGGCCGGCAGCGGCCCAATTGAAGCTGCCGTCGCTTCTTGCCGACCATATGGTGCTGCAGCAGGGAAAACCGCTCACGATCTGGGGATGGAATACACCCGGCAACCCGGTGAATATCCGCTTTGCGGCCAGGGATTACAAAACGATCACCAACGCAAAGGGCGAATGGCAGTGTGAACTTCCTTCCATGGAGGCGGGGGCTGCCGGCGATATGGTCATCGCTTCAAAGGAACAAACACAAACGATCCATGATATACTGATCGGCGAAGTATGGGTGTGCAGCGGGCAAAGCAATATGGAATGGCTCATGAGCCAGCTGCCGGAGGATATGAAAACCGAACCGGCAAACTGCCGCAATAACGCGATACGATACCTCACCGTAAAAAAAGAATTCGATAAAGTACAAAGAACCGACGCGGTGTTGCTGAACGGCTGGCGTTCGATCGACAGCAATACACTGGGCGATTGTTCTTCCGTTGCCTATTACTTCGCCCGGAAATTATACGAACGCCTGAAAGTACCCATCGGGCTCCTGGTAACCAGCTGGGGCGGCACACCCGCACAGGCCTGGGCGGATACTGCCAGCATCCGTTCTTTCCCTAATTATTACACGACGTACAGAAAAGATATTTTACCGCTCGATTTTCAATCCCTGCAGGAACAGGTTCGGAAGAACGCCGAGATGTATAAGCAGGAGGAAGCCGCTACATCCATCGCGATGCGGGAATACATCAGTGAAGGATACGACGATGCCCGCTGGGCCGATTTCCAGGTGCCGAAATTCTGGGAAGACCAGGGTTACCCGGATATCGATGGCGTTGGAGCCCTCCGCTTCCGGTTTTCATTGACCGAAGCCGACCTCCAGGGTAAGGCCATTCTGTACATGCCTGCCATTGATGATGTAGACAGCACCTGGATCAATGGAAAATTCGTCGGAACAGGGCGGGTATGGAATGAACCCCGCCGCTACGAGATACCGGCATCGGTTTTAAAAGCCGGAACGAATACCATCGCCCTTTGGATATTAGATACCGGCGGAGCGGGCGGGCTCTTCAATGAACCCAATGGATTATACCTGCAGTTGGGAGAAAAAAAAATATCCTTATCGGGTCCGGCTAGGTTCAAATTACTGGCAACCGTGAAACCGCTCTCGGGGAACGTGGTATATAGCGCCTTGCAAAACCAGCCTTCGGTCCTGTTCAATGCCATGATCCACCCGTTGCTGAAGTACAGCATCCGCGGCGCCATCTGGTACCAGGGCGAAAGCAATGTGGATCGCTACGTGGAATACCGGAAACTATTTCCGGCCATGCTACAGAGCTGGAGGAAGAACTGGAAACAGGGCGATTTTCCTTTTCTCTTTGCACAACTGGCATCGTTCAATCCAGGCGGAGTTGAGCCGGCAATCAGCGCCTGGGCGGGTCTTCGGGAAGCGCAGTCGATGACGCTCCGCTTGCCCAATACCGGCATGGCTGTTACCACCGATGTGGGTGATCTGAAAGATATTCATCCGCGGCAAAAGCGACCCGTAGGCGAGCGCCTGGCTTTGAATGCATTCAGGCTGGCCTATGGATTCAAAAGCGAAGTGTATTCTGGTCCCGTATACGCTTCAACAGAAAAAAAAGAGGGAAAACTCCTGCTGCGTTTTACCAGCACCGGAAACGGGCTGATGATCAAAGGAGATAAACTGGAAGGATTTGCCATCGCGGGTGCCGATAAGAAATTCGTTCCGGCCGATGCGGTGATACGTGGCGACCGGGTACAGGTATCCAGCAGCCTTGTGAAGGATCCTGTATATGTGCGTTATGCCTGGGCCAATGCGCCGCTGGAAGCTAACTTATTCAATAATGCGGGATTGCCCGCCGTGCCTTTCCGCACGGATAAAGATTAATGTATGAAACGTATTTTATTTTTCCTGGCACTGGTGATCCTGGTGATACCCGCATCGCTGGCGCAACCCTATGCCAAAGAGATAGCGGATTTCAAAAAGCAGGATTCCCTTTCGTTTCCGGAAAGCGGCCAGATCCTCTTTGTGGGCAGTTCTTCTTTTACGCTGTGGAAAGACGTGCAGCAATATTTTCCGCAACACCCCATCATCAACCGGGGATTCGGCGGATCAACCCTGCCCGATGTGACGCGTTACGAAGCGGATATCATCTTTCCCTATAAGCCGAAACAGATCGTGATCTACTGCGGCGAGAACGACATCGCCAACGACAGTACGGTAACGGGCGCTGTCGTTTTCGAGCGCTTTAAGAAACTGTATGACGATATCCGGTTGAACCTCGGCAAGGTGCCGATCGTGTATGTATCGATGAAGCCAAGTCCCAGCCGCTGGCACCTGCGGGAGAAGCAGACTGACGGCAATGAGCGTATCCGCAAATTCCTGCGGAAGAAAAAGCGCCGTGCCGTATTCGTGGATGTATGGCCGGGCATGCTGGGAGCCGATGGCAAACCACGGGAAGAACTGTACATCGCCGACAAGCTGCACATGAATGCGCAGGGCTATATCATCTGGCAGAAACTACTCGAACCCTTATTACTGAAATAATAAAACAACCTCACAACATGCAATCAGTTCAACGACTCGTGACCGCCTTCCTGATCCTGTTCGCTTTTTCGGCGGAGGCGCAAGACGCGAAGATGAAAACCTTTATCGACGCCCTCATGAAGAAAATGACCCTGGAAGAAAAGATCGGGCAGCTTAACCTGCCGGGTTCGGGCGATATCGTAACGGGGCAGGCAAAAAGTTCCGACATCGGTAAAAAGATCCGCGAAGGCAAAGTGGGCGGCCTCTTCAATATTAAGGGCGTGGAGAAAATACGCGACGTGCAGCGTGTGGCCGTGGAAGAATCAAGGATGAAGATACCCCTGCTCTTCGGCATGGATGTGATTCATGGATACCAGACCACCTTTCCCATTCCACTCGGACTTTCCTGCAGCTGGGATATGAACGCCATCGAACAAAGCGCCCGCATCGCGGCAACGGAAGCCAGCGCCGATGGTATCTGCTGGACCTTCAGCCCCATGGTGGATATAGCACGTGATGCCCGCTGGGGACGTATCGCCGAAGGAAGCGGCGAAGACCCATACCTTGGTTCGGCGATCGCCCAGGCCATGGTGCGTGGCTACCAGGGAAATGACCTTACAAAGAACAACACGATAATGGCCTGCGTGAAACACTATGCCATGTACGGAGCCGCCGAAGCGGGCCGTGATTACAATACCACCGACATGAGCCGCCTGCGCATGTTCAACGAATACCTGCCGCCGTATAAAGCGGCCGTAGACGCCGGCGCCGGAAGCATCATGGCCTCCTTCAATGAAGTGGATGGCATACCCGCCACCGGGAGTAAGTTCCTGATGACCGACGTGCTGCGCAGGCAATGGGGCTTCAAAGGATTTGTGGTAACGGATTATACCGGCATCAACGAAATGATCGATCACGGCATGGGCGACCTTCAGCAGGTTTCGGCCCTGGCGCTGAAAGCCGGTATCAATATGGATATGGTGGGTGAAGGATTTCTGACCACATTGACCAAATCACTCAAAGAAGGAAAGATAACCCTGAAGGAGATCGACGATGCCTGCCGGCTGATACTCGAAGCGAAATACAAACTGGGTCTCTTTGACGATCCATATAAATATTGCGACGTACAACGCAGCAAAACGGATGTGTACACCGATGCCAACCGCCGTACAGCCCGCCGCATCGCGGCCGAAAGTTTTGTGCTGCTGAAAAACAATAACAGCATCCTGCCCCTGAAGAAAACCGGAACGATCGCGTTGATCGGCCCGCTGGCCGATTCCAAAGCGAACATGCCGGGAACCTGGAGCGTGGCCACCGACCTCAGTAAAGCCGTTGCGGTTAAGCCGGCAATGGAAAATGCGGTGGGGGCCAACGCGAATATCCTTTACGCGAAAGGTTCAAGTTTCGAAGCCGACCCGGAACTGGAAAAACGCGGAACCATGTTTGGCCGTGAACTGCAACCCGATTCCCGTTCCAACGCGGAGTTGCTGGCCGAAGCGCTGCAGGTGGCCAACCAGGCCGATGTGATCGTAGCCACCCTGGGCGAAGCATCCGAAATGAGCGGCGAAAGTTCGAGCCGCACCAATATTGAAATTCCGCAGGTACAAAAAGACCTGCTGGGTGCGCTGCTGAAAACAGGCAAGCCGGTGGTGCTGGTATTATTCACCGGCAGGCCGCTGGCCCTTGCCTGGGAACAAAAGAACGTACCCGCGATCCTGAACGTGTGGTTCGGTGGCAGCGAGGCCGGCGACGCCATCGCCGATGTGTTGTTCGGCGATGTGAATCCATCCGGCAAACTCACCACTTCTTTCCCGCAAAATGTAGGGCAGGTACCCATCTACTACGCACATAAGAACACGGGCCGCCCGCTCGGCGAAGGAAAATGGTTCGAGAAATTCCGCAGCAATTACCTCGATGTAAGCAACGACCCGCTCTATCCATTCGGGTATGGACTGAGCTATACCACATTTTCGTACAGCGACGTGAAACTGAGCAGCGCATCCCTGAAAGGCAATCAAACCCTTACCGCTTCGGTAACGGTAACCAATACCGGAAAACGGGATGGAAAAGAAACGGTTCAGTTGTATATACGCGACCTCGTGGGCAGCATCACCCGCCCGGTGAAAGAACTGAAAGGATTCCAGAAGATATCCTTGAAAGCAGGGGAGAGCAGAACGGTTACATTCAGCATCACGCCGAACGACCTGAAGTTCTACAACGGAGATCTGAAATACGATTGGGAACCGGGCGAATTCAGCATCATGATCGGCGCCAGCTCGAGGGATGTAAAATCTGCCAACGTCAATTGGGTAAAATAGAAGTCCTGCACCGGATCATTTTCATACTTGCATGGGCGGCGCTGCTTGCTTCCTGCTCATCTTCCAAACAGCACAATGCATGGAAGTTGAAGTGGAGCGATGAGTTTGATTATACCGGTTTGCCCGACAGTACGAAATGGGATTACGATGTGGGCGGCCATGGCTGGGGCAATAATGAATTGCAGTATTATACGCGGGCCGATACGAATAATGCGGTGGTGCGCAACGGCCGATTGCTCATCACGCTTCGCAAACAACTGAAGGATACGAATCACTATACATCCGCGAGGCTGATCAGCAAGCACAAAGGCGACTGGTTATACGGTCGGATCGAAGTAAAAGCCAAACTGCCCGCCGGCAAAGGGGTTTGGCCGGCCATCTGGATGCTGCCTACCGATTGGGCCTACGGCGGCTGGCCCGAAAGCGGCGAGATCGACATCATGGAGCATGTGGGCTTTATGCCCGATTCGGTTTTCAGCAGTGTGCATACGCAGGCGTTCAACCACGTCATTCGCACCCAAAAAACAAAGGGGCTGTTTTATGATGATGTGTACACAAACTTTCATGTGTACGCCATCGAGTGGTCAGCGGATCGTATCGATTTCTTTGTCGACGATAAAAATTTTTTCCGCTTCGTAAACACCCGTAAGGGATTTACCGAGTGGCCCTTCGATAAACGCTTTCACCTCCTGGTGAATATCGCCTTCGGCGGAAACTGGGGTGGGGCAAAGGGTGTCGATAGCGGTATAACAGCCGCTTCAATGGAAGTGGATTATGTGCGGGTATATCAAAAATGAAACGCGTTCAGATGAAATTATTTTTTCTGTCTCTGACCTTTTGCAGCATTGGCTTTTATGCAACCGCCCAGCGAACGATCGATCAGCGGGTGGATTCGGTACTGAAATTAATGACGCTCGACGAAAAGATCGGGCAGATGAACCAGTACAACGACGACTGGAACGCTACCGGCCCCGTAACACTCGACAGCACGAAGCGGCAACAATTGCGTAACGGGCAACTGGGTTCCTTGCTCAACTGTGTTGGTACCCGGCGCACGAGGGTTTGGCAGGAAGTGGCCATGCAATCGCGGTTGAAGATACCCCTGCTCTTTGGCCAGGATGTGATACATGGGTATAAAACGACCTTCCCGATACCGCTTGCCGAAGCCGCCAGCTGGGACCTGGAAGCCATTGAACTTTCCGCACGCATCGCGGCCACCGAAGCGAGTTCTGCCGGTGTGCACTGGACCTTTGCCCCGATGGTAGACATTGCCCGCGACCCCCGCTGGGGCCGCGTTATGGAAGGAGCCGGCGAAGACCCGTACCTTGGGTCGAAGATCGCTTTCGCACGGGTGAAGGGATTCCAGGGAAACGGATTGGGCAATACCAACGCGGTGATGGCCTGCGCCAAACATTTTGCCGCTTATGGGGCCGCCATCGGCGGGCGTGATTACAATTCGGTCGACATGAGCGAACGCATGCTCTGGGAAGTATACCTGCCGCCTTTCAAAGCCGCAGTGGACGCCGGCGCAGCCACCTTTATGAATGCATTCAACGACCTGAACGGTGTGCCGGCAACAGGCAACAGGTACCTGCAACGGGATATCCTGAAAGGAAAATGGAAATTCAACGGATTCGTGGTGAGCGATTGGGGAAGCATCGGCGAAATGATCCAGCACGGCAATGTAAAGAATGAATACGAAGCGGCTTTGTCGGCCGTAACCGCCGGCAGCGATATGGATATGGAAAGCCGTTGTTACCGGAACAACCTGGCGCAAGGGGTAAAGGATAAAAAAGTTCCGGTAAGGCTGATCGACGACGCGGTGCGGCGTATCCTGCGCAAGAAATTTGAACTGGGCCTGTTTGATGACCCGTTCCGGTTCTGCGATGCGCAACGGGAGCAGGCGGCCTTGAATAATCCCGCTCATACAGCGGCGGCCCGCCAGGTAGCTGCCAAAAGCATTGTATTGCTGAAGAATGAAAAGAACCTGTTGCCGCTTTCAAAAAATACAAAGACGATCGCCTTCATCGGTCCGCTGGTGAAACCCAAGAAGCAGAATAAAGGGTTCTGGGATGTGGAAGTGCCGGGTGTGGATTCCAATTTCATCGTATCGCAGTGGGAGGGTTTGCAGAACAAGGTTGGCAATACGGCAACACTCCTGTACGCGAAGGGCTGCGATATTGAAGGCGATGACCGAAGCGGATTCGCTGAGGCCATCGAAGTTGCAAAAAAATCGGATGTGGTCATACTCAGCATCGGGGAACGCAGGGATATGAGCGGGGAAGCCAAGAGCCGGAGCAATATCAATATACCGGGCGTGCAGGAAGACCTGCTGAAAGAATTACTCGCTACCGGCAAGCCCGTGGTGGTGCTCATCAACGCAGGCCGGCCCTTGGTATTTGATTATACAGCCGAACATGCACCGGCCATTTTATATACCTGGTGGCTGGGCAGCGAAGCGGGCAATGCCATCGCCGATGTATTGTTCGGCGATTACAACCCATCGGCCAAACTGCCGATCAGTTTTCCGCGGAGCGTGGGGCAGGTACCCATTTATTACAGTCATTTTAATACCGGCCGCCCGGCAGGCAACGACGATGATAAAAATTACCGGTCGGCCTACAACGATCTTTCCATCTATCCCCAATATGAGTTCGGGTATGGGTTGAGTTATACCACATTCCAGTACAGCAACCTGGAACTGAGCAAAAGGAAAATGCGGATACATGAGAAGATCGAGGTATCGGTTACCATCCGCAATACCGGTGCATATGATGGGGAAGACGTGGTGCAGCTGTACCTGCGTGATAAAGTGGGTTCGGTGGTTCGCCCCGTGCAGGAACTAAAAGACTTCGCTAAAGTAAAGCTCAAGGCCGGTGAAAGCAAAACGCTTCGCTTTGTCATCGATAAGGAAAAACTTTCTTTCTATAACCAGCCATTGCAGTGGGTGGCGGAGCCGGGCGATTTTGAACTGATGATCGGCGCATCGGCAAGAGACATCCGGTTAAGGGACCGGTTTGAATTGGTTCAATAAGCCATTCCTGCCATATCCTCCCAACGGATTTTTTATTTAGCCGGAAGCTATGTATTCCCGATTCTAAACTATACCTTTAGCCAATGTTGAAACAGAAACTATCCATTGCAGCAACAATGCAAGGGAACCGATCAACTGACAGCGCTTTCCATTCCCTATAAATTTATTATTAGTCACTTTTAATTCAGTAACATGAATTCAACGTCTTTGGCCAAGGCGGGCATATTAACCGTTGTGTTGGTAGCCGCCACGGTGATCAGCTGGGAACTTTATGTTCGCAGCAAAGGATACGATGCAAGCTACGATGATGAAGGTCCTCTTTGGTCCGACAAACGCAGAATGGCTTCCGAGCCAATCGACCGGGCGACCGTATTCATCGGTTCTTCCCGGATCAAATTCGACCTGGATATCAAAACATGGGAATCGATCACCGGCGACCATGCTGTTCAGCTGGCCTGTGTGGGTAGTACACCGATACCGGTGCTGGAGGATCTTGCCAACGATCCCGCGTTTAAGGGCAAGCTGATCGTGGATGTAACCGAGCCGTTGTTCTTCTCTACAAGCGGGGATAACCAGTGGAGACCAAGAAAGAATCTGAAATACTATAAGGATGAAACACCGGCGCAATGGGCAAGCTTCAAATTGAACCGGTTACTGGAATCGCAATTTGTTTTTCTTGATAAAGACCGGCTTTCGCTGAACGCAATGCTGGACAGGTTGCAGATCCCCGACAGGCCGGGTGTTCGATCATTCCCGATATTCCCGGTTGATTTCGGAAGGGTGAAATTCAACCGGCAGGAATACATGACAGAACGTTTTGCCGCGGATACGAACCTGCAAAACCAGGTAAAGGGTATTTGGGATTTTTTCCGGAAGAACAGTAAGGACCCTCCGGCGTCGGGCGCAAAACTGGACTCGCTGCTCAACCTGGTGAAAACAAGTGTGGATAAAATAAAGGCAAGAGGAGGTGAGGTGTTTTTTATACGCACACCATCCAGCAACCCCATGCTGATGGGAGAAAGTATGGGTTTCCCGCGGGATAAATACTGGGAACGGATACTGGCTGTTACCGGGTGTAAAGGGCTGCATTTTGCCGACTACCCGGAGATGACGAAGTTTCGTTGTCCCGAACTGTCGCACCTGACCCAACCGGATGCGGTGGCATTCACGAAGTTGTTCATCCGCATACTTACCGAAGAGAAAGGATGGAAATTTTCCAAACAAGTTCAACCTTAAACTGATCACATCATGGTATTCAACTCCTATACCTTCATTGCTTTTTTTATTATCATCCTCCTATTGCACAATCTTCCATTCTCGTGGAAGCTGAAAAAGGTTAACCTGCTGCTGGCAAGCTATATCTTCTATGCAGCCTGGAATCCACCCTTTATCCTGTTGCTGTGGTTATCCACGGTAGTGGATTTTTATGTTGGCCGTGCCTTGTATACGCAGCCGAACATACACAAACGGAGGCTCTTGCTGGTGTTAAGTTTGATCGGAAACCTCGGCATGCTGTGTTTTTTCAAATACGGAACTTTTTTGCTGGAGAACTTTACACAGTTAGTGAACCTGTTCGGGGCCGATTTCCATCCCGCAAAACCCAATATCATCCTGCCGGCAGGTATCTCGTTCTATACCTTCACCACGCTTTGTTATACGATCGATATGTACAAGAAGAAAAGCGAACCGGTGAAAAACCTGCTCGACTTCTCTTTGTTCGTTACGTTCTTTCCCCACCTGGTGGCCGGCCCGATCGTGCGTCCGCCGCAGCTGGTACCGCAGTTTGAAGCGGAACGAAAAGCATCTCAGCAGCAGATGCTGCAGGGTTTATTGCTGATCTCGCTGGGCTTATTTATGAAAGTGGTTTTGGCAGACAGTATGCTGGCGCCTACGGCCGATAATGTATTTGGCCCCGGGGCTCCCCTGAAAACACTGGATGCCTGGACAGGCGTACTGGCTTTTTCCGGGCAGATATTCTGCGACTTCGCCGGTTATTCAACCTGTGCCATCGGGGTAGCTTCCTGTTTGGGTTTCGTGTTGCCGCAAAATTTCCTCTATCCCTATGCAGCCATCGGTTTCTCGGATTTCTGGCGAAGATGGCATATTACCTTATCGGCCTGGCTGCGGGATTATTTATACATACCGCTGGGCGGAAACCGGAATGGGAAATTCAGAACCTATATCAATTTAATGATCACCATGCTGCTGGGCGGCTTATGGCATGGCGCCAACTGGACCTTCGTGGTATGGGGTGCCTTGCATGGTGCGTATTTGTGGGGAGAGAAGATCCTCCAGGATTTCAGGAAGAAACCGGCTATGGTTCCGATGACCGGGGTGCCATCCGGTGAAGTGGGTGTGTTGGGAACCATCCCGAAGGAATTCAAGAGAAAAACACTCCTGAATTTCATCTACGCGATGATCACCTTCTTCTTTATCAATGTAACCTGGGTGTTCTTTCGTTCACCTGATTTCAGTTCTGCCTGGCAATTGCTGCAATCGATGTTTTACAATGCCCCGGGAGCCGAAGCCTACCTTACTACCCTCAGTATTATCAAGGTGACGTTGATAACGGTTTTATTGGTGAGCATTCATTGGCTCATGCGGGATACAAATGTGCTTGCCGTTGTAAAGAAAATACCCTGGTGGTTATTGGGGATCGGCTGGGCGGTTTTGTTGTTGTTACTGATATGGAGCCAGGAGAGCAGCAGTTCATTCATCTACTTCCAGTTCTAGCAGCAGCGGATCAGTTCACCGCTTTTTTGGCTTTCGCTTTTTTCTCCGTTGCTTTCGCGGCTGAAGAATCGCGGGTGAACAGTTCGGTCTGCAACACCACTTTCTCAAATTCGGTTACGGGCCGTTTGCTTTCGATGAGCTGGATGAGCAGTTCTGTGGCTACCTGTCCCATTTCGAAGGCTGGCTGTTTCACCACCGATAAGGCCGGGCTCAGCAATTCCACCAGCGGTGAGTTGGAGAAGCCCACCAGGCCAATGTCTTCCGGGATGCGGAATCCGTTCGACTTTAACGCATTCAGGCAACTGATGGTGAGCCGGTCGCCCGCGCTGAAAATGGCATCGGGGCGATTCTTCATCGCGGTTAAACTTTTCACCGCTTCCTCCAGTTCGGCATAGATCATTCCACCGTGATTGCAAAAACGGATCAGCGATTCTTCGAGAGCGATGCCATGGTCGGCCAGGGCGGCCTTGTATCCTTCGAGCCGTTCTTTGCTGATCGAAAGATGCTGGGCGCTTGTAACGTGGGCGATGCGGGTATAGCCGGAGTCGATCAGGTGTTTGGTGGCATTGTAGGCGCCTTTATAATTATCCACCACTACTTTGAACGTTTCGATCTCTTCGGCAATGCGGTCGAAGAACACGATCGGGAATCCTTTTTCGTGCAGGTTCCGGAAATGCTCGATCTGGTCGGTTTCGGAAGACAGCGATACCAGTAAACCATCCACCGAGCGGGAGGCCAGGTGTTCAACATTCACCACTTCCCGTTCGTAAGATTCATGACTCTGCGATATGATAACATGGTATCCCCGGTTGTAGGCGATGGATTCGATACCGTTGATGGCCTGGGAGAAAAAGTTATTGGCGATCTCGCAAACCACCACGCCGATGGAGCGGCTTCTGCGTTCTTTGAGGCTGAGGGCGATCGGGTTCGGGCGGTAATTGTACTGCTCGGCATACTCGATCACCAGCTTCTTGGTTTCGGGGCTGATCTCGTAGCTTCCGCGTAAGGCCCGTGATACGGTGGATGTAGATAACCCCAGCGCTTTGGCGATGTCCTTGATGGTGATGGGTTCGTACATGTCCTTAAATAGTTTCTCCTGCTTTGGCCGGTAAATGTAGGCACTTGCTTCAACCTAAAAAAAGATGCCTGAACTTATTTTAAGTGTTTGATTTCCTGCTGCAATCGTTACCGGCAACGATTGCGTAAAAAAATCAATTCCCGTTTAGAAAATTCTTGAATAATCTGTGTAGAATTGATCCTGCTACCCCCTGAAAATACGAAAATCCTGCCTGTTCTAAAACAAAAATGATTGCAGGTTTTACACAGAACGCTTAAAAAATAAATACTGCTATATGAACAAAGTACGATTCTTACTAACCGTATTGTTTTTCATTCCGTTTACATTACTGGCTCAGAACCGCGTCATAAAAGGAAAAGTGGTGGATGAATCGGGCAACCCGGTTCAGGGGGTCAATATTACGGGTAAGGGTGTCAGGAAGGGAGTACAAACCGATAAGGATGGAAATTTCAGCATATCCATTACCACTACCGGTACGGTTAATCTTGAAGCCAGTTCCGTTGGTTTCGAGAAATTGAATTTCGCTGTCTCGGGCGAAGACGCGGGAACGATTAAGTTGCCAAGGGCTGTGATCACCCAGGAAGATGTGGTGGTGATCGGTTACCAGACGGTTCGGCGGAAAGATCTGCTGGCTTCTGTGTCTTCTGTCGGCGCCAGGCAATTGCGTGATATTCCGGTCAACTCGGCCGCCGAAGCGTTGAATGGCCGGCTGGCCGGTGTTACGGCCACAACGGCCGAGGGATCTCCGGATGCGGATGTACGCATACGGGTGCGTGGCGGAATGTCGATCACCGGCGATAATTCTCCGCTCTACGTGATCGATGGCGTGCAGATGGAGAATGCCTTATCCATTATCTCGCCGCAGGACATTCTGTCGATCGATGTACTGAAAGATGCGGCGGCTACATCCATCTATGGCGCCCGGGGCGCCAACGGCGTGATCGTGATCACCACCAAGAGCGGCAGAACAGGCCGTATGAAGGTTACCTACAATGGTTTTGTGGGCATTAAAACATTGGCCAATAAACTGGATGTGATGAATCCCTACGACTTCGTCATCTACCAGTCGGAACGCTCCCGCGGCAGCAGCACCGACAGCACCAACTTTACCAAAAATTTCGGCAGCACCTGGGATACCCTGAATGTATACAGGAACGTGGATGAAGTTGACTGGCAGAAGGAGACCTTTGGACAAACAGGGATCACTACCACGCACAGTCTTTCGGTGGGTGGCGGTTTCAAAGGATTTACTTACAACTTCGGCTATACCTACAACAATGAAAAAGCCATTGTGCTGAATTCAGACTATAAACGCCACCTGCTCAGTTTCAAAGGCGATTATAAGATCACACGCAAACTGGCGGTAGGCGCTTCTGTGCGGTATACCACACAGGATGTATTGGGTGCAGGGGTTTCCGATGACAAGGGATCTGCCTACAACCGCCTGCGCAACGCCGTGAAATACCGTCCCTTCCTTTCGAGCGGACAAGACATTGATGAGTCCGATCCGTTCGCCGATCCGAACGTGGGCAATGGGCTCAACCTCACCAACCCGATCCTGCTTACGGATGCGGAGTACAGGCGCAAAACCAACAACACGTTCAACATCACCGCCAATGCCTCCTACGTGATCCTGAAAAACCTGACATTCAAGACAACATTTGGGTATATTTCCGGTGAGCGCAGAGACCGCCAGTTCTATGACTCAATAGCCCCGTATTCCATTATCCAGGGCGGCGCCAAACCGATCGCCCGCCTCGACACCACGAAAACACGAACGATCACCAATTCGAATGTACTCACCTACGCGGTGAAGAAATTCAGGGGTAAACATGATTTCAGTGTGCTGGTGGGTGAAGAGACCTATGAATTAAAAACGGAGGTTTATTCAAATCTCTTCGGACAATACCCCAAATACATCAGCTATAACGACGCCTTCAAGCAAACAAATCTCGGAACCGCCTTCACCGGATATCCGAAAGTGTACAAAAGCAGGTATACCAATATATCCTTTTTCGGAAGTCTGAACTACGGATTCCAGGACAGGTACCTGCTGTCTGTTAATGTACGGCAGGACGGCGCTTCCAAGTTCGGACCCGGTAACAAATGGGGAACCTTCCCGTCGGGGTCGGTGGCCTGGCGGATCTCCCAGGAGAAATTCATGGAGAAGCTCAGTTTTGTGAATGAGTTCAAACTCCGCTATGGGATCGGCCTGATCGGGAATAACCGCATCGACGATTATCTCTACCTGACCACTTTCAGCAATAACGGTAACTATTTCTACGGGCTGAATAACCAGGCGATCATCTCCTACTATTCCACAGCGCTTGTGAACCAGCAGCTCAAATGGGAATCGACCCTGAACAGCAACTTCGGTATCGACCTTACCCTGTTCAACAGGCGGGTTGATCTGAGCCTGGATATCTACAGCAATAAATCCAAAGACCTCCTGCTGAAAGTTCCCGTGGCTTCCACCTTTGGATATCCCAACCAATTGCAGAACATCGGTGAAACCACCAACAAAGGGGTGGAGCTGCAACTCAATACCGTGATTATGCGTAAGACCAACGGATTTAACTGGAATGCCAACTTCAACATCGGGTTCAATAAGAACAAGATCACGGCGCTGGGCAGAAATCAGCAGTCTTTCTTTGCCGATCCGAGCTGGGGTGTATCCGGTCAGCCTTATGATTACATCCAGAAGATCGGTTCCCCGGTTGGTTCCATGTGGGGATTGGAAACAGACGGATTCTATACGGTTAATGACTTTAATTACAATGCCGCCACCGGCGCCTATACCCTGAAAGCGGGTGTGGTCGACAATAAATCCATCATCGGCGTGGTGCAGCCCGGCTCCATCAAATTCAAAGACCAGAACAATGATGGGCTGGTGGATATTACCAATGATTCGAAGATCATAGGGAACCCAACTCCTAAATTCACCGGCGGTTTGCTGCAGCAATTCAGCTACAAAGGATGGGACGCAAGTGTATTTGTGAACTTCTCGTACGGTAATGATGTGTACAATGCGAACAAGATCGAGTTTACCAATGCCTATTCCAATAATTCGAATATGCTGGCCATCATGAACGATCGCTGGAGAACGATCACTGAAAACGGGCAGACCGCTCAATGGGTTGTGGGTACCACCGCTTATGGGATCGCTCCCGACCAACTCGCCGCTTTGAACGCCAATGCCAAGATCTGGCAGCCGATCAAAACATCGGGTGCTTTTTACCCGCATTCCTGGGCGATTGAAGACGGATCTTTCCTGCGGATCAATAACGTAACCATCGGGTACAGCCTGCCGGCAAAGATGATCTCGAAGATGAAAATGTCGCAACTGCGCTTCTACTTCACCGCCAATAACCTGGCCGTGCTGACCAGCTACAGCGGCTATGATCCGGAAGTGAGTGTGAAGGGAAGTCCGCTCACACCGGGGCTCGACTACTCGGCGTACCCGAAGAGCCGTAGCTTTATTTTCGGCATCAATGCATCCTTCTAATACTAAAAAACAAAAACCGCAATATGAAACATATTTCTGCCAAATTGATGTGCATCGCTGCAGGTATGATGGTCCTGCTGTTCACCAATGGCTGTAAAAAATATCTCGATCAGCAACCCATTACCGAGCTGGGCCCCGAAAAGGTATTCACCGATGTTCCCAACACACTGAAGGCATTATCCGGAGTGTACAGCCGGTTGGTTGGCGACCAGGGTTATGGTATACGCCTGAGTTTGTATTATCCATTGGATAATGATGAAATGCAGGGACCTACCGGCAACCCCGATAATGACCGGCGCGACATCGCCCGGTACATCGCGACAGCAGGTAATGCCCAGTTGGAAAGACCTTTCAACCAATTATTCCAGGGTATCGAATACGCCAATATCTGTATTGACAATATCCCGAAGATGGCCATGTACGACAACGGTTCCGAAAATGAGAAAAAACAGCTCAGGCGCATGTACGGCGAAGCGCTGGCGCTGCGGGCCCAGTTCTATTTCGAGGCCATCCGTAACTGGGGCGATCTGCCGAAGCATTTTCAACCCGCCTATGCCCAGGCTGCCGGAGAGCCCTTCCCAACGCAAACCGATCGCGATACCCTGTATGGGCAATTGCTCAGCGACCTGAAAACAGCGGCCGACCTGGTGCCCTGGCGAAACGAGGTTACCACCATCGGCGATCCGGTGGATGAACGCCTCACCAAAGGAGCCATAAAAGCCCTACGGGCACGGATCGCTTTGTTCCGCGGTGGTTATTCGCTGCGCAAAGACGCCACCATGAAGCGGGGCGCCGATTATCTTACCTATTACCAGATTGCAAAAGATGAATGCAACGATATCATCGGCTCCGGTCAGCATAACCTGAATCCCAGTTTCCGGGCGCTCTGGAAAGACCAGGTATGCGCACACGCCGTGAGCGACCCCCAGGGAGAATTGATGTTCCAGGCAAGCGGCATCGGCTTAACAGGCGCGGAAGATACCAAACTCGGTTACTACAACGGACCAAGGGTGAACAATCTCGGCAACAGCAGTGTGAACCCATTGTCTACCTACTTATACTTATTTGATTCCACCGACCAGCGCCGGGATGTGACCATCGCTCATTATTTCACCACCGTCACCGGAACAAGAACCGGCCAGGCGATCACGAACATGAATGATGGAAAGTTCCGTCGCGACTGGATCACTAACCCCGTTATTTCACCCACCAGCGCTGTGCAGTACTTCAGTCTGAAATGGCAGATAATTCGCTATGCCGATGTATTGCTCATGTTCGCCGAAGCGGAGAATGAGATCAACGGGCCCACAGCTTCCGCTTACAATGCCCTGAACATGGTACGAAGAAGAGGCTATGGAAAACCGATGACCACACCCGACGCGGCTGTTGATATTCCATCAGGACTTTCCAAAACGGATTTCTTTAAGGCCCTCGTGCGGGAACGTGCGTTGGAGTTGGGCGGAGAGGGCATCCGCAAATACGACCTGATCCGCTGGAATCTGCTGGCTACAGCCCTTGCCGAAACCAAGGCAAACCTGTTGAAAATGTCGACCAATACGGTAATGACCAACCCAACCTATATGGCTGGATATCCTCCCTATTGCCTTTCGACCACGTTGCCGACTTTTATGTATTATATCAATAATACCACGTCGGATAATAATAATATGGGTGGGCTCTGGTTCAATTCGCTTTATAAGACGGCTCCGGGAACAACACCTGCGGGTACAACAAGGGTGAATTGGGTACGTGCAGAGATCAACACGGTAGCGCTGGCCCGGTATGCAACAGGCTATACGGTCGGTAAATCGGAATTATTACCCTTCCCGAATGCCGCCTTGGGCGCCAACACGAACCTCAAACAAAATCCGAATTATTGATTTTCTCATGTTAGTTTTTGTTTTTAAAATTTGGCTGCTTCACCGCAGCCTTATTTTATTGAACCGGTTACCTGAAAATTGAAACGATGAAAAAGCAATTCCTCCTGAACCTGTTTTTGGTATTCCTGCTGGCTTCCTGTGCGGCGCAGAAACAGTCTGTGACAACTGCTTCCTCTCCCGAAGGTCTGATCGCATTTCCCGGCGCCGAAGGATTCGGTAAATACGCCACCGGCGGGCGGGGAGGCCGAATATTTATTGTAACCAACCTCGATGATAAAGGACCGGGCAGTTTCCGGGAAGCAGCCGAAGCGAAAGGGAAACGGATGATCGTATTTGCTGTTTCGGGTACGATACACCTGGAAACAAAATTGTCGATCAGGGGCGACGTGACCATCGCGGGGCAGACTGCTCCCGGTGATGGCATCTGCCTGGCTGATCAGCCTGTTTCACTCGGCGGTGATAACATCATAGTACGATACTTACGGTTTCGCATGGGAGATAAATACCAGAAAGGCGGCATGGTAGACGGGAACGGGGGCGACGACGCTTTTGGCGGAACCCGGCGCAAGCACATCATCATCGATCATTGCAGCATGAGCTGGAGTACCGATGAAGTATTCAGCGTATACGCCGGCGACAGCACCACCCTGCAATGGAACATCATTTCCGAACCCCTGAATTATTCCTATCACTTTGAAGCGGGCGACAAGGATTACGAGCATCACGGGTTCGGCGGTATCTGGGGAGGTTTGCATCTGTCGGCACACCACAACCTGTTTGCGCATTGCAACAACCGGAACCCACGCTTCAACGGCATCCGTCATACACCCACCGAACTCGTCGATTACCGCAACAATGTGATCTACAACTGGGGTATTAATACCATCTACGCGGGTGAGGGCGGGAGTTATAATATCGTGAATAATTATTTTAAGTACGGTCCCAATACGAATGCCGGCGTACGGTACCGGATCGTGAATCCCGGACGCGACGAAAAGATCGGCTTTGGCAAATGGTATGTAAACGGAAATTACGTGGATGAAGCGAAAGACGTTACCGCAAATAACTGGCTCGGCATCCATATGGGCAACAAAGGAACCGAAGAAGACAAAAAGAATGCGGTCAGCAGCGAACCGCATGCAGCGGAACAGCTACCGGCACAATCAGCCGTTGATGCCTTCGCACAGGTATTGAAATGGGCAGGCGCTTCGTTCCGGAGGGATACCATGGATAGCCGGATCATCAGCGACGTAAAGAACAGAACCGGTAATTTTGTGGATGTGCAGGGCGGATTTCCGCATGGCACCGGATACGAACGCACCGTGAATGCCTGGCCCGCCCTGCAGTCGTTGCCGGCCCCGGCCGACGCCGACAGGGATGGTATGCCCGATGAATGGGAACGGAAAAACAAACTCAACCCCCAGGACCCGAATGACGCTTCGGTGGTTTCACTGCATAGCTATTTCACAAATCTCGAAGTATACATCAATGGCCTGGCGCCGGCAGCTGAAAAATGAAATGGCTTATCTGCATAGCAATGCTTGTGTTCCGGGTTGATGACCTGTTTGCGCAATCCTGGCCCGGACTTACCGGCATACCCGACACCTCGTACAATACCCCCGCGGCTTACCGCAATTCGAAGAAGTCGAATCCCGAAACGGCGTATGTTGAAGAATATCATCCGCCTTCCATCCGGGAAAAAAAAGGGATCGTATATTGTTCGGTCGGCGAACGAAAATTATTGCTGGATGCATTCTATCCGGAAAGAAAGAGCAATGCAAACCGGATCGCCATCATCATCATTCACGGCGGCGGCTGGCGGTCGGGCGACCGCAGCCAGCATCATCCCCTCGCACAGCAACTCGCCAACCGCGGCTATGTTTGTTTTACCCCGCAATACCGCCTCTCAACCGAAGCCTTATACCCGGCAGCCGTACACGACATAAAGACTTCCATCCGTTGGGTGAAAGATCATGCGAAGCAATACGGGGTGGATACGAACAAGGTAGTGGTGCTGGGTTTTTCCGCCGGCGGGCAATTGGCAGCGCTTATCGGTAATACCAACGGGCAACCGTTCTTTGAAGGGAATAACGGTACGTATGCTGGCAGCAGCGCCGTACAGGCCATCGTGGATATCGATGGAACCCTGTCGTTCATACATCCGGAAAGCGGCGAGGGCGACGACAGCAAAAAAATATCGGCGGCCACCAACTGGTTCGGCGCATCGCGGAAAGACAACCCGGCGCTTTGGGAGCAGGCCTCGCCACTCAGCTGGGCCGGGCCCAATTCGGTTCCCACCCTGTTCATCAACAGTTCTGTGGCACGGATGCATGCCGGGCGAAACGACTACATCGATATCCTGCGCAAAAACAATATCTATACGGAAGTGAAGGAATTCGAAAATTCCCCGCACCACTTCTGTTTGTTTAATCCCTGGTTTCAGCCAACCATTGCAACCATCGATGCCTTTTTGAAAAAACGGTTTCATCCATGATTGAGATATGAAAAGGATTCATTGCATCGTTCTTCTGCTGATTGGATTCGGTTTGAGTAAAACCGCTTTCCCGCAAACGGCCAATCCCGGTCAGTATAAATACGTGTTTACCGTTGCCAAAGACGGCAGCGGCGATTACAAATACATCCAGGATGCCATCGATGCCATGCGGGTATATCCCCTGTCGCCGATCACGCTGTATATTAAGAACGGGGTGTACAACGAAAAGATCGAATTGCCCGCTACGAATACCGATGTAACATTCATCGGCGAAAGTGTTGATAAAACCATCATCAGCTTCAACGATTATTCGGGCAGGGGAAAACTCACCACGTTCACTTCGTTTACCGCGAAAATTTCCGGTAACCGTTTCCGTGCCGAGAACATCAGTTTCGTCAATACGGCCGGCCCCGTAGGCCAGGCGCTTGCATTGTACGTGGATGCCGATAAAGCCTTGTTCAAAAATTGTAAGTTCCTCGGCAACCAGGATACCATCTTCGCCTCCGGCGAAACAGCCCGCCAACTCTTCATCGGTTGCTATATCGAAGGTACCACCGATTTTATTTTCGGTGCGGCCACCGCCGTTTTTCAGCATTGTACCATCCGGGCCAAAGCCAACTCGTACATTACCGCTGCCAGTACCACGCCCGGCAAAAAATACGGATTCGTGTTTCTCGACTGCCGCGTCATCGCCGATTCATCCGTGAATAAATTATTCCTCGGCAGGCCCTGGCGTGCCCATGCCAAAACCGTTTTCATCCGCTGCGAACTACCGAAAGCCATCGCTCCGGAAGGCTGGAACAATTGGGGCAATGCCGAAAACGAGAAAACAACGTTCTATGCCGAATACAAAAACAGCGGTGAAGGAAGTGGAATGAGCAAACGGCCAGGCTGGGCAAAAATACTTTCCGACCAGGAGGCTAAGGACTATGAATTGGAGAAGATCTTCTCAACCAGTAATCCGCTTTTGCCCAATGAAACCGATTGGTATAAGCCTGCGGAACCGAGACCGTTTCAATGGCCTTCGGCGAAAGCGATGAGGAAAGATTAACCCTAAAAGTGGCAACTTTACCTGTGTAAAGCGAACCAAAATGAAAAAAATCAAAACCGGGCTTTGTTCCTATGGCATGTCGGGCAAATTATTTCACGCACCCTTCCTGCAGCAGCACGGCGGGTATGCATTGCATGCTGTTTGTGAGCGCAGCAAAAAGGAGATGCAGGATCGCTATCCCGGGGTGATCAGTTACGCAACCATCGATGAACTGATGGCCGATGCCGCCATCGAACTCATGATCATTAATACACCCAACTATACACATTTCGACTATGCGAAGAAAGCGTTGCTGGCCGGCAAACACATCGTGGTGGAAAAACCGTTCTGCAATACCGTGGCCGAATGCGATGAACTGATCGCTCTTGCAAAAGAAAAAGGAAAGAAGATATCCGTGTACCAGAACCGGCGGTGGGACAGCGATTTTCAAACCGTGCGCAAAGTGATCGGGGAAAAATGGCTGGGCGATGTGGTGGAGGCGGAGATCCATTTCGATCGATACGACCAGAACCTGAGCCCCAAGCTGCACAAGGAAACACCCGGTCCGGGCGCCGGTATCTTCTACGATCTCGGTCCGCACCTGGTCGACCAGGCCTTGCAATTATTCGGTATGCCCCGGGCCATCTTCGCCGACATAACCATTCTTCGGCCCATCAGTAAAGTAGATGATTACATCGAACTGATTTTGTTTTACGAAGGCTTACGGGTTCGGTTGAAAGCCGGCTATCTCGTTAAAGAACCGGTACCGGCTTATGTGATCCATGGCAGCCTGGGTTCTTTTCATAAATCAAGGGCCGATGTCCAGGAAGCGGAACTGAAGAAATTTGTTGTTCCTGGTTCCGCGGAGTGGGGAAAAGAACCCGAATCGCAACAAGGGATATTGAATGTGATCCGTGATGGAGAAACCCTTCGCAAACTGGTACCCACGGAGAATGGGAATTACGGGATCTATTATACCCGCCTGTATGAGGCATTGCGCAACAATGCTCCCTTGCCCGTTACAGCCGAAGAAGGCCGCAACGTGATCGCCATCATCGAAAAGGCCTATCAAAGCGTTCACGAAAAACGAATCATCGCATGCTGAAGAACCTGGAGAAAATAGTATTGTTGTCGCTTCTCGCCTGCGGCGCTCATTCACTCAGCGCTCAGAAAACGACCGTATCAAAAGTATGGGTAGCCGATAACGGTGATGGCACCTATAAGAACCCGGTGATCAACGCCGATTATTCCGACCCCGATGCCATCCGGGTGGGTACAGATTTCTACATGACCGCTTCCAGTTTTGAAGCCATTCCCGGGTTGCCCATCCTGCATTCAAAAGACCTGGTGAACTGGACACTCATCGGTCATGCATTAAAACGCCTGCCCCCTTTTGACCATTTTGCAAAACCGCAACACGGCAACGGCGTATGGGCGCCTTCGATCCGGTATCACAACAACGAGTTCTGGATCTATTATCCCGATCCCGACTTTGGCATTTATCTCACCAAAGCGAAAAATATACAGGGCCCGTGGAGCGAACCGGTGCTCGTGGAAGCAGGAAAAGGATTGATCGATCCTTGTCCGCTCTGGGATGATAACGGCAAGGTTTATCTGGTGCATGCATACGCCGGAAGCCGGGCCGGTATCAAGAGCATCCTCGTGCTGAAACAACTGAACGCGGAAGGAACAAAGACCATCGATGCAGGTGTGTTGGTATATGATGGTCATGCGAAAGATCCTACCATTGAAGGTCCGAAATTGTACAAACGCAACGGCTACTATTACATTTTCGCACCGGCCGGGGGTGTAAGTACGGGCTGGCAGCTTGTACTTCGTTCAAGGAATATCTACGGCCCTTACGAACGCAGGGTGGTGATGGACCAGGGCAATACCAATGTGAACGGTCCGCACCAGGGCGCCTGGGTGAGCACGCAAACGGGAGAGGATTGGTTCCTTCATTTCCAGGATAAGGAAGTGTACGGGAGGGTTGTTCACCTGCAGCCCCTGAAATGGCTCAACGATTGGCCGGTGATCGGGGAAGATAAGGATGGCGATGGAAAAGGAGAACCCGTGCTGCGGTATAGAAAACCAACGGTGGGAAAAACATATCCGGTAGTTACGCCGGCTGAATCGGATGAGTTCAATGATGCCAGGATCGGATTACCCTGGCAATGGATGGCCAATCCCAAACCAACCTGGGCCTTCAGCGACGCGGCGAACGGGGTGCTGCGCTTATTCGCTGATAAGCTGCCCGATAGTGCAAAGAATCTCTGGTTTGCGCCGAATGTACTTTTGCAGAAATTTCCGGCCGAAGCATTTATGGTCAGCACCAAAATGACGTTTAAGCCCAGCAGCAAACTCGACAATGAAAAAGCCGGGTTGGCCATCATGGGCCTCAGTTATGCAAACCTGGCGCTGAAGAAAATGAACGGCGCTGTTTACCTCGTATTCACCACCTGTACCAATGCCGATAAAGGCCATGCGGAAGAAGAAACGGTTATTATGAAGCTGGATACCGAAACGATCTACCTGCGGGTGCGGATCACAGCCGGTGGGAGATGTATGTTCAGCTATAGTACGAATGGAAATGATTTTACCGAAACCGGATCCGCATTCAAAGCCGAGCCCGGCCGCTGGATCGGGGCCAAAGTGGGCATCTTTTGTACAAGAGAATCGCAAACCAACGATTCGGGCTATGCCGATTTCGATTGGTTCCGGATCGAAGAGGTGCGATAGGTTTTAAAATACAGGATCATGAAAAGTATACTATTGGTGCTGGCATTGGTTGGATGTACCTGCAGCATCCGCGGACAACAAAAGAAAACCGCGGTGGCGGCAGCGGTAGAACAATTGCGCAGGGCCATGGTGGATGCCGATTCGGTCATGCTGGATAAACTCACCGCGGCGAAACTGAGCTATGGACATTCCAGCGGTCATATTGATGACAAAACGCTTTTTATTTCCAAGATCGTTTCCGGCAAGAGTGATTTTGTGACGCTGGAGTTTGCCGATCAGACCATTTCCATAGACAGGGATGTGGCCATCGTACGCCATAAGCTCAATGCAACCACCAGCGACAGCGGCAAACCCGGGGAAGTGCACCTGGCCGTTCTGCTCGTCTGGCAGAAGCAGCAGGGCGCATGGAAATTACTGGCCCGGCAAGCCGTTAAGAACCAATAAAAATGAACGAAAAACGACGTAGAAAACAGCGGTATCGTTATCGGGAACGATTGCGTAAATAAACCTCTTTTTTTACTCAGTTGGGAAGGGATATTTTGGTAAAATTGAACAGCAATAACGATTGATTCTTATGAAGTTTTCAGCGCTTTTTAACCTTTCGGGAAAGACAGCCCTGGTGACCGGTTGCAACAAAGGCATCGGCCGCTCGATGGCCATGGGCCTGGCCGCCGCGGGCGCTGATATCCTGGGTGTTTCGAATTCCCTGCAACCCGGCAGCGACATTGAAAAGGAAGTAACCGCCCTCGGCCGTTCCTTCAAAGCCTACCAGGCCGATTTCAGCGACCGCGATTCTCTCTACAGCTTCATCGGAAAAATCACTGCCGAAAACAACCGCATCGATATACTGGTGAACAATGCGGGTATGATCCTGCGCAATCCCGCCGCTGAGCACAGCGACGAATACTGGGATAAGGTCATGGCCGTTAACCTCGATGCGCAGTTCATTCTTTCCCGTGAGATCGGGAAAAAGATGATCGGGCAGGGAAGCGGCAAGATCATCTTCACCGCTTCTTTGCTGAGTTTCCAGGGCGGCATCACGGTACCGGGCTATGCGGCCAGCAAGGGAGCTATCGCCAGCCTGATCAAGGCGCTGGCCAATGAATGGGCGCACAAAGGAATCAATGTAAATGGTATTGCGCCCGGTTATGTGGCCACCGACAATACCGAAGCGCTTCGCAACGATCCGGAGCGGAGTAAGGCTATACTAAGCCGCATCCCCGCCGGTCGCTGGGCAGAGCCGGACGACTTTGTGGGAGTAACGGTTTTCCTTGCCAGCGCCGCGAGCGACTATGTGAACGGAACCATCATCACGGTGGATGGCGGCTGGATGGGACGATAGTAGTTAAGCATGAAGACTGAGGAGTGAAGGGTTGGATATAAAGTAAAAGCAAACAACCAGGGTTTCGCTCCCCTCTCCCGGAGGAGAGGGGTTGGGGGTGAGGTAAAATAAGAATACGGTTGTTTTTTAGAGAATGGATAAAACGAAAATGAATTAAACAAAATCCTTCCTCCCCTCTCCTGGAGGAGAGGGGTTGGGGGTGAGGTAATATGGAAATACGATTTCACAACAGCGCCCGGGAAGTACGTACGATGACAACCGACGAGTTGCGCAGCAACTTCCTTATTCAGTCGGTTATGCAGGCCAACACGATCAGCCTCGTGTATTCGCATTACGACCGTATGATCATCGGTGGCGTGATGCCGGTTGCCAAAATGGTTTCGCTTCCGACCTATGATGCGCTCAAAGCAAAGTTCTTTCTCGAAAGAAGAGAGATCGGGATCATCAACGTAGGCGGCGATGGCGAGATCATCGTCAACGGGAAAACCTTCGCCCTGCGCAAACTCGATTGCCTCTACATTGGCAAAGGCAACGCAAAGGTTGGTTTCAGGAGTAAGAAGAAAGACTACCCCGCGAAATTCTACCTGCTTTCGGCCCCGGCGCATCATGCCTATCCCACACGCCTGCTGAAAAAGGAAAAGGCCATGCCCATGGAACTCGGCGCAGCGGCTACCGCCAACCAGCGAACGGTATATAAATACATCCACCTGGCGGGAATCAAAAGTTGCCAGCTTGTGATGGGATTGACCATCCTCAAGGAAGGAAGCGTATGGAATACCATGCCTACGCACGTACACGACCGCCGGATGGAAGCCTATTTCTACTTCGATCTTCCGGCCAACCAGAAACTGATACACCTGATGGGCGAACCCGCCCAAACCAAACACCTGGTGGTGGGTAACGAAGAAGCCATCATCTCGCCGCCCTGGAGCATTCACAGCGGGTGCGGCACCAGCAACTATGGATTCATCTGGGGTATGGCAGGAGAGAACCTCGATTATGCCGACATGGACCCGGTGGACATAAACCAATTAAAATGACCGCAACAGTGGTTGAACAAGCAACATGAAATTGAAAAGGACCCTCATCATACTGGCAATGGTACTAAGTGGTTTCGCCTTTTTACTGCCCGATAAGAAAGTAACCGTTTTTCTTGTGGGCGATAGTACCATGGCGAATAAACCGCTTGATGAGAACCCGGAGCGTGGCTGGGGAATGTACCTGTCGAAATACCTGACCGATGACGTGGAAGTTCAGAACCACGCGGTGAACGGCAGAAGCACGAAAAGTTTCATCAACGAACACCGCTGGGATACCATCCTGAGCCGGCTCAGGGAAGGCGATTATGTGCTGATCCAGTTCGGGCATAACGACAGCAAAGCAGACGATAGTACCCGTTCAGCTCCTGCACATACCCTGTACAAAGAAAATCTCATCCGTTTTGTAAAGGATGTCCGTAGTAAAGGAGCCACTCCCGTATTGATCACGCCGGTGATGCGGCGGAAATTTGATGCGAACGGAAATTTTGTCGACCAGCACGGCGATTATCCCGGCGTGGTGAAAGAAGTGGCTGCCTCACTCAACGTTCCGCTGATCGACCTGCACAAAAGCAGCGAAGCGCTTATTGTAAAAGAAGGTGTGGAAGGTTCCCGCCGGCTCTTCCTCAACATACCACCGAATCATTTTAAAAATTATAAGGGTAAGGAAGAAGACAATACACATTTCAGCGAATACGGCGCCGCTTCCATGGCCTCACTGGTTTGCCAGGCTATAAAAGAGCAAAACCTGGCGCTGGCGAAATACCTGCGTCCATCCGACTTCAAGGAAAAATTCGCGTTTGAATTGCCCAGGATCTATTCACCGCATTTCAGGCGGGATACCTTCAATATACTGAATTACGGAGCCATAGCGGATGGAATGACGCTCAACTCCGCGGCGATCAACAATGCCATTTCCGAATGCGCCAAACAGGGAGGAGGCACCGTACTCATCCCAAGAGGCTCATTTGTCACCGGGCCCATCATGCTGAAGAGCAATATCAATCTCCACCTCGCTGAAGGAGCCCTGGTCATCTTTACGCCCGACTTCGATCAATACCCGCTCGTCGTTTCCACCTTCGAAGGCGTAGAAGCCGCCCGCTGCCAATCGCCTGTTACTGCCGAAAACATCGAGAACATCGCCATCACCGGCAAGGGCATCATGAACGGGAACGGTTACTACTGGCGGCCCGTTCGCCGCGACAAGCTCACCGAAAGCGAATGGAAAGCGCACCTGAAAAAATACGGGGGCGTGCTCAGCGAAGATCAGAAGACATGGTATTCTTCTGCCAAAGCTTTGAAAGGATTCAACGATAAAACCATCGGCAAACTGGCCGGAGGAAAAAAATTAAGTGATTTCGAAGACGTGAAAGATTTCCTTCGTCCCAATATGATCCGCATCTTCAACTGCAAAAATGTACGCATTCAGGATGTGACCTTCGAGAATTCACCGGCCTGGACCACCCATATCCAGTTCAGCGAACACATAACGATCAAAAACCTCACGGTAAAAAATCCCTGGTACGGACAAAACACCGATGCGCTCGACCTGGAGAGCAGTAAGAACGCACTCGTGGAGGATTGTCATTTTGATACCGGCGACGACGGCATCTGCATCAAGAGCGGCCGGGACGAAGAGGGGCGCCGGAAAGGAATGCCCACCAAAGACGTGATCGTCAACAACTGCGTCGTATATCATGCGCACGGCGGCTTTGTGGTGGGCAGCGAAATGAGCGGTGGCGTCAACAACATGTTCGTGAGTAACTGCACCTTCATCGGTTCCGATATCGGGCTTCGCTTCAAAACCACCCGGGGCCGCGGCGGACTGGTGGAAAACATATACGTGAACAACGTGAACATGAAAGACATTCCCGCGGAAGCCATCCTCTTCGACATGTACTACATGGCCAAAGACCCGGTGGTGCTCTCCGGCGAAAAACGCGAACCGCCCAAAGTGGAATTCAAGCCCGTGGATGAAACCACGCCTCAATTCCGGAATTTCTATTTCCGCAACATCACCTGCAACGGCGCTGCCAAAGGCATATTTGTACGGGGCATACCGGAGATGCACGTAAAGAATATCTGGATCGAGAATGCCGTGCTGCAGGCCAGCGAAGGCATCGACATCCAGGAGGCCAGCAACATCAACCTGAAGAACATCACGATGATCAGCAAAAATACCAGGCCGGTTGCCTATGTGCTGAACAGCGACAGCATACGTATCGACGGGCTCAGGTTCAAAGACAGCGCGGAAGTCCTTTTGCAGGTGCAGGGAGAACGGTCGAAGGATATACAACTGCTCAACAGCAATACCGCTGCCGCCAAACAAAAACTCATCGCCGGTTTCGGCGCCGGCGAAGCCATCGTAAGCTGGGCGCTGCCGGCTGCTACCGAACCGGCGAAGAAAACAAAAAGCAAAAAGAAGCAATGAAGCAACTGGTAACGATATGGGCTTTTTCGGCGCTCTGCCTTTCACTCACCGCACAGCCAAAACCCTATTCGCAGCAACTGGCGCAAACCGCCATGCGCACCTGGCCCGATTCCTTTTCGGTGAAGCCGGGCGGACCGGCACGCTGGAGTTACGACCAGGGTGTGATCCTGAAAGGCATTGAAGGCATCTGGAAATTATACGGCGACGCGTCGTACTTCAATTATATCCAGCACAGCATGGATCATTATGTGCGGGAGGATGGAAGCATCAAGGATTACAAACGCGACGAGTTCAATATCGATCATACCAACAACGGCAAAGTGCTGATGCTGCTCTTCAACATCACCGGCAAGGAAAAATACAAGAAGGCAATTGATCACATCCGCAGCCAGTTCAACGATCACCCGCGAACCAAAGAAGGCGGATTCTGGCACAAAAAGATCTATCCCTGGCAGGTCTGGCTCGATGGGTTGTACATGGGCCAGCCATTCTATGCCGAATACGCGAAATGGGCCCGGCAGGACACCGTGTTCGACGACATCGCCCGCCAGTTCATCAACATCGAAAGGCACACCCGTGATGCAAAAACAGGGTTGCTCTACCACGGCTGGGATGAAAGCAAAGAACAACAATGGGCCAATAAGCAAACCGGTTGCTCGCCCAATTTCTGGGGACGGGCCATGGGCTGGTACGGCATGGCCATGGTGGATGTGCTGGATCATTTCCCCACGGATCATCCCGGACGAGATTCGATCATCGGCATACTCAATCGTTTCGCGAAAGCCATCACCGCGGTGCAGGATGTGAAGTCGGGTTTGTGGTACGACATACTGGATATGCCCAACCGAGAAAAAAATTACAAGGAAGCTTCGGCCTCCTGCATGTTCGTGTATACCCTGGCCAAAGCGGTGCGCAAAGGATACATACCCGCAACCTACCAGCTAACCGCGAAGAAAGCCTACAATGGCATCATCAAAGAATTCATTGAAGTGGATGCGAACGGGCAAACCAACCTGAAAGGAACGGTCAGTGTTTCCGGGTTGGGGGGTAAACCCTACCGCGATGGCAGTTTTGAATATTACATGAGCGAACCGGTGGTTGTGAACGATCCGAAGGGCATGGGCGCTTTCATTCTCTGCAGTGTGGAAATGGAAATGGCTGCCTTGCCAAAACCGGGCGCAGGTAAAACCGTGGTGATGGATAATTATTTCAACAACGAATGGCGAAAGAATGGATACGGTGTGAACGTACGCCGTCATTATACCTGGGATGATACAGAGAACGGCGGTTTCAGTCTTTTCGGTTCGCTGTGGCAATTGTATGGCGCTTCGCTGGGTACATTGGATGTGGCGCCAACGCCGGCCAATCTCCGGAAAGCTTCGGTATATGTGATGGTTGATCCGGATGGGATTAAGGATACGAAAACACCCAATTACATGGATGAGAAATCCGCTGCCGCCATCGCCAACTGGGTGAAAGCCGGCGGCGTACTGCTCATCATGACCAATGATACAAGCAACTGCGACCTGCGGCATTTCAATATGCTGCCCGGGAAATTCGGGATCCATTTCAGTAACAAGAGCCGCAACATGGTTCAGGGGAGCGAGTTTGAAACAGGCGCCATTTATAACCGGCCGGCCAATCCTGTTTTCAGAAACACAGCGAAGATGTACCTGAAAGAGATCAGTACCATCGACGTAACATCGCCGGCCAGTGCGCTGATCGTACAGGACGGGGATGTGATCATGGCAACGGCCAGATATGGAAAAGGAACCGTTTTCGCTGTAGGCGATCCCTGGCTCTACAACGAATACCTGGATGGCAGAAAGATACCGGCCGAGTACCAGAATTTTTCGGCTGCGAATGAACTGGTTAAATGGTTACTGGCGCAGGCGCCTAAACGGTAATCCAACCAGCGAAACCAAACTGCCGCCATGTAAAGGCGTTTGGATTTGACTTATAAGATTTGACCTGGATATGACTGTATATAAAAAAATAGTATTGATCCTTGCTGCCATGCTGCTGGCAGGTAGTGAGCTGTTTGCCCAGCAACAGGTTACCGTTGCATTGGATGGCTCCGGCATGTTCCGCAGTATCCAGGAAGCGATCAACAGTCTGCCCGCCGAGGCCACCGAACAGCGTATCATCCGCATAAAGCCGGGTGTCTATAAAGAAAAAATATTCATCGATAAGAATTTCATAACCCTGCAGGGTGAGGATCCCGGGAAAACCATTGTTACCATTGCGCAATCCCGCGACGAATGGCGTTGTGCCAACCCCGATGATTATGGTACAGCCACCCTCAACCTGAAAGGAAGCGATATTACACTGGAAAACCTGTCTTTCATCAACAGTTACGGGAAAGACAATAAAACGGAGCGAACCATTGCCTGTGCGAATGACAGCACCGGGTCGAAAACCATCCGGCCTTATGGTCACCAGATGGCGTTGCGGTCATTCGCCACCACAAGGCTCATCGTTAAGAACTGCGTCTTCCGGGCCTGGGGCGGCGATACGGTAAGTCCCTGGAATACCGATAGCGGCATGTTCTACTTCAAGGATTGTATCATGGAAGGCGGGGTGGATTTCTACTGCCCGCGTGGCTGGGCCCTGGCCGAGAACTGTACGTTCATCTGCAGCGATAGGAACGCGGCCATCTGGCACGACGGAAGCAGGTACGAAAAATCGAAAACGGTTTTGTACAACTGCCGCTTCGAAGGCGACGACAATTTCAAACTGGGCCGCTATCACCGCGACGCCCAGTTCTACCTGCTGAATTGCCGCTTCGCGAAGAACATGGCCGACGCGGATATCTACCTGGTGCCCACCAGCAACCTGATCCAATGGGGCCGGCGGGTATATTACTACAACTGCAGCAGGGAAGGCGGCGATTATCCCTGGCATACCAACAACCTGCCTGCAGGTTTCAGTATAAATGAATTCAGCGCATCCTGGGTATTCGATGGTAAATGGGATCCCGGGCGTAAATAAATTATGTAGCTATGTTGTTGTCGAAGTATAATTTAAAGAACATACATACGGAGCAGGTCGCGGTTCCGGACCCGGCGCTCTTCGACCTGCCGGAAAAAGTACTGCAGTTCGGTACAGGTGTGCTGCTGCGTGGCTTGCCCGATTACTTTATCGACAAGGCGAACAAACAGGGCATCTTCAACGGAAGGATCGTGCTGGTGAAATCCACCGATGGCGGCGATGCCACGGCCTTCGAAAAACAGGATGGCTTATACACCCTCTGCATCCGCGGGGTGGAAAACGGCGGCAAGTACGAAGAAGATATCATCAATGCCTCCATCAGCCGGGTCTTATCGGCCCGGTCGGAATGGAATAAGGTGCTCGAATGTGCGCACAATCCCCAACTGAAGATCATCATATCCAACACCACCGAAGTGGGCATTCAGCTCGTGCACGACGATATCCGCCGTTATCCGCCGGTGTCGTTCCCGGGTAAACTGCTCGCTTTTCTCTACGAACGGTACAAGGCATTCGAAGGAAGCAGGCAATCCGGTATGGTGATCGTTCCTACCGAACTGATCAGCGACAATGGTAAGAAGCTGGAATCGATCGTCATCGAACTCGCTCACCTGAACGGGCTCGAGGAAGCGTTCATCGACTGGCTCGAAAACGCCAACCGCTTCTGCAATTCACTGGTCGACCGGATCGTACCCGGTAAGCCCGATGAAGTATTGCAGCGCTCCATCGAAACCCGGCTGGGCTATACCGACGAACTGCTCATCATGAGTGAGGTATACCGGCTCTGGGCCATCGAAGGTGATGAAGAGATCGCCGAAACACTCTCATTTGCCCGGGCGGATAAGGGCGTGGTGGTTGCCAAAGACATCAACCTGTTCCGGGAACTGAAACTCAGGCTGCTCAATGGTACCCATACGCTCTGCAGCGGCGTGGCTTTTCTTTCCGGTATTGATACCGTGAAGAACGCCATGGACGATGAACAGGTGCGGCAGTTCATCAGCGACCTGATGCAGAAAGAGATCGCCGCGGCCATTCCATACCCGGCTACCGGCGAGCAACGGATGGAATTCGCACGCAGCTGCCTCGACCGGTTCTGTAACCCCTACATCCATCATCAATGGCTGAGCATTACCGTGCAGTATTCCTCTAAAATGAAAATGCGGGTGGTGCCGGTATTGTTGAATTACTATGCCTTGTTCAACATTGTTCCGGAATTCATGGCTACCGGTTTTGCCGCCTATATCTGTTTTATGAAAGCCGAGAAGAAGGAGGGCGATAAATATTTTGGCCGGTTGCAAAATGACCTCTATCTTATACAGGATGATCAGGCAGCCTACCTGTACAGCAAATGGCAGAACAAGCCGGCAGCGCAAATGGCGGTTGCGGTATTAACGGATACCGGCTTATGGGGACAAAACCTCGCCGCCCTGCCCGGTTTTGCCGAAGCCGTGCAAGAGAAAATTAACGACATTGAAGAACTGGGAATGGCAGCGGTGATTGATCCGCTGCAATCGAAAAAAAGCATTGCGTAAACAATGAAACAAAAGATACTCAAGGTTCACCCCGATGATAATGTGCTGGTGGCATTAACGAACCTGTCCAGGGGAGAAACGCTTACATATAATGGTGAGTCATTCATTCTCCAGGACGACATCCCGGCCAAACACAAATTCGTAACCCGGCACCTGGCCCAGGGCGATTCCGTGATCATGTATGGTGTGCTTGTTGGCAAGGCGCAGACCGATATACCCAAAGGAGGTATCATTTCCACGGCCAATATCAAACACGCGGCCGAGCCGTTCTTTTACCGTAAGACCGATTTTCACTGGACACCGCCGGATGTTTCCCGGTTTGCCAACCGTACCTTCAAGGGCTATCACCGTAGCAACGGCGAAGTGGGCACGGCCAATTACTGGCTGTTCATCCCGACTGTTTTTTGTGAGAACCGTAACCTCGATGTGATCCGCGAAGCCCTGCACAACGAACTGGGTTACGCGGTTACCGATAAGTATAAAAGATATACACACCAGCTTGTGGAAGCTTTCAAAGCAGGGGATCGTATCGAATCAGTGGATCTTGCTGCTCCCTCTCCTTTGGAGGGGGCCGGGGGAAGGCTCTTCAAAAATGTGGACGGTATCAAATTTCTCAATCACCAGGGTGGCTGCGGGGGCATCCGCCAGGATGCGGCCGTGCTGGGAAAACTACTGGCATCCTATGCCAACCACCCCAATGTGGGTGGCGTAACGGTGTTAAGTCTGGGTTGCCAGAACCTTCAGGTGCAGGATTTTATCAATGATCTTAAAAAACTCAATCCGCATTTCGATAAACCGTTGTACATCTTCGAACAGCAGCAATCGCAAAGCGAAGAACAACTGATCGCCGAAGCCATACAAAAGACTTTTTCCGGATTAATCGAGATAAACCGGCAGGAACGAAAACCGGCTCCGCTCAGCAAACTCTGCATCGGTGTTAAATGCGGCGGCAGCGATGGCTTCAGCGGTATATCCGCCAACCCGGCCGTAGGTTATTGCAGCGACCTGGTTGTAGCCTTGGGCGGCAAGATACTCCTCGCCGAATTCCCGGAACTATGCGGCGCCGAACAAAACCTCATTGATCGCACGAAAGATGAAGCCGCCGCCCGGAAATTCATCAGCCTCATGACCAGCTACAACGAGTCGGCAATGAAAGTAGGTTCAGGCTTTCACATGAATCCTTCTCCCGGTAATATTAAAGACGGACTGATCACCGACGCCATCAAAAGCGCCGGAGCTGCCAAAAAAGGGGGCACTTCACCGGTGGTGGATGTGCTCGACTATACCGAACCGGCTACCAGGCCGGGCCTTAGCCTCGTGTGCACACCCGGCAACGACGTGGAGGCAACCACCGGTAAAGCAGCCAGCGGAGCCACGCTGATCCTCTTCACCACGGGTTTGGGAACGCCAACGGGTAACCCGGTTTGTCCGACCATTAAAGTATCCACCAACAGCAACCTTACGAAACGCATGAACGACATCATTGATATCGACTGTGGACCGATCATCGAAGGAGAGAAGACCATTGAGCAGATGGGGGAGGATATACTGGAGTATTGCATTAAAGCGGCCAGCGGCGAAGTGATCCCCAAGGCGGTGTTGCTGAACCAGGATGATTTCATCCCCTGGAAGCGGGGCGTTTCGTTGTAAGATACTGAGCGATGTCAAATGTACTGAGCGAAGTCGAAGGAGATTTATTTATATCCCGAGCGGAGTCGAGGGATAGGTAACAGGTAGAGGCTAACTCGACCACAACAGAAAAATTTATTCTAAACAATAAAAAATACTCCACTTTCTCTTCCAGGAGCGGAATGATGGATGAACGAACAGAAGGTTTCAGGGAAACAAATTGAAAAAAGAAAAATAAAATCCTCCCCCCTCTCCTGGAGGAGAGGGGTTGGGGGTGAGGTAAATGAAACAATTCTTAGACGAAAACTTCTTACTGCAAAACGGAACAGCGCAGCGGCTCTACCATGAGTTTGCCAAAGACCTGCAGATCATCGATTACCACAACCACCTGCCCCCGCAACAGATCGCGGATAATATCAATTTCGAAAACCTGACCCAGGCCTGGTTGTACGGGGATCACTATAAATGGCGGGCCATGCGCACCAATGCGGTGGCCGAAGATTATTGCACCGGCAGTCGCAGCGATTATGAAAAGTTCGAGCAATGGGCGCTCACCGTACCCTACACCCTGCGCAATCCCTTATATCATTGGACGCATCTTGAGTTGCAGCGCTATTTCGGAATCACCAAGATTCTTAGCGGCGATACTGCCCGGGAGATATACGATGAAGCCAGCGAAAAACTGCGGACACCGGAATACAGTGTGCAGGGGCTGCTGGCTAAAATGAAGGTAGAATACCTCTGCACCACGGATGATCCTGCCGATTCCCTTGAACACCATATCCGGATGATGACGGAAGACAACATGCCCTTCCAGGTATTCCCGGCCTTCCGGCCGGATAAGGCCATGAACGTGGATAATGCGGCATCGTTCAACGAATACGTTGGTAAGATTGAAGCCGTCACCAATAGCTCGATCACTTCTTACGATGAATACCTCGACGCGTTGAAACAGCGCCACGATTTCTTCACCTCGATCAACTGTAAGGTTTCGGATCATGGATTGGAGCAGGTATACGCGGAGGATTATACCGACGCCGAGATCAGAGCCATCTTCGGTAAGATCCGCGGTGGCAAAGAACTCGACCTGCAGGAGAATCTCAAATTCAAATCGGCCATGCTGGTCGTGTTTGCCCAATGGGATCATGAAAAAAGTTGGACACAGCAATACCACCTCGGTGCCCTGCGCAACAACAATATCCGCATGATGCGGCAACTGGGTCCGGATACAGGCTGGGATTCGATCGGCGACTTCAGCCAGGGGAAGGCCCTGGCGAAATTCCTGGGCAGGCTCGACAGCACGGATCAACTGGCAAAGACCATCCTGTACAACCTCAACCCGGCCGATAATGAAATGATGGCCACCATGATTGGCAATTTCAATGATGGCGACAGCGGCGCTAAGGTTCAATTCGGATCGGCCTGGTGGTTCCTCGATCAGAAGGACGGCATGATCAAACAGATCAATGCGCTGAGCAACATGGGGCTGCTGAGTAAATTCGTGGGCATGCTTACCGATAGCCGCAGTTTTCTTTCCTACCCGCGGCACGAATATTTCCGGCGGATATTGTGCAACCTGTTTGGTGAAGAGATCGAGAACGGCGAACTGCCCAACGACATACCCTGGACGGGTAAGATCATTTCCGATATCTGCTATTACAACGCTAAAGACTATTTCGGTTTCTGATGAATAAGACACTATGCTTCGGGGAATTACTCCTGCGCCTCTCGCCCTCCGCCGGCGACGAATGGCTGCGGCAACACGCCCTGCCTGCTTTTGTTGGCGGCGCCGAAGCCAATGTGGCAACAGCCCTGGCAAAATGGGAACAACCGGTGGGCTATTGCACCGCCTTGCCCGACAACTATCTTTCCAAACAACTGGCAACCTACCTGCGTGCTAAGAATATTGAGACCACGGCGATTCATTACAGCGGCAAACGGGTGGGGTTGTATTACCTGCAGCAGGGAACCGACGTGAAGAACGCGGCCGTTGTGTACGACCGGGCTGGATCGTCCTTCGCGGAACTGCAACCGGGCATGATCAACTGGGAGAAAGTCCTGGAAGGTATCAGTTGGTTTCACTTCAGCGCCATCGCCGCGTCGCTTACTGCCTCGGCCGCCGCAGTATGTGAAGAAGCCCTGCAGGCTGCTTCCCAAAAAGGGATCACCATCTCGCTCGATCTCAACTACCGGAATAAGTTGTGGCAATACGGAAAACGGCCCAACGAGATCATGCCCGGCCTGGCCAAATACTGCGATGTGATCATGGGTAATATCTGGTCGGCCAACGTCATGCTGGGCATCCCGATCGATGATGCGCTGGTACAACAGGATACAAAGCAAGCTTACCTGCAACAGGCGACCGATACATCGCAGGCTATCCAGCAATGCTTTCCGAAAGTAAAGACCATTGCCAATACCTTTCGCTTCGACCGGGGCGAAGGCATACAGTATTATACAAGTTTGTATACCGATCAGCTATTCGTTTCCGCCGAGTATGGCTCGGATAAGGTGCTCGATAAAGTAGGCAGCGGAGATTGTTTCATGGCGGGTTTGATCTATGGGCTAAGCAATGGTCATTCGCCGCAGCAAACACTCGGCTTTGCCACGGCGGCCGCTTTCAATAAATTATTCATCCCGGGCGATACCACGGATCAAACCGTTGCCCAGGTAAACGCAACCATTAAAGAATATGCCGGCTAAACAGGTAATACTGGACCAGATCAGGCAACAAGGGGTACTGCCCTTGTTCTATCACAACGACGTAACAATAAGTATCGGGGTACTGCGGGCACTCTATGCGGCCGGCATCCGCACGGTGGAATATACCAACCGGGGCGAAGCGGCGCTCGCCAATTTCAGGGCGATGCGGAAATGTTGCAAAGCGGAGATGAAGGATATGTTCCTCGGTGTGGGAACGATCAAGGATGCGGCGGCTGCCATCTCGTTCATCGAAGCGGGCTGCGATTACCTCATCTCACCGGGCCTGGTACCCAATGTGGTGGAGATCGCCGACGAAAACAACCTGACCTGGATCCCTGGGTGCATGACGCCCACCGAGATCATCGCTGCCGAATCGATGGGAGCGAAGCTGGTAAAATTATTTCCCGGCAACATCCTCGGTCCTGGTTATATGGCCGCGATCAAGGACCTTTTCCCGGACCTGCTCTTCATGCCTACAGGCGGGGTAGAGCCTACCGAAGAAAGCATCGCTGCCTGGTTCGGGGCCGGCGTTTGCGCTGTGGGCATGGGCAGTAAACTGATTACGCAGGCCATTATGCAGAACAAAGAATACGAAAAACTCACAGCGGATACCCAACGGATCATCGCGATCAGCCAGGCCTGCAAAAAATAAAACGCTTCTTATGAATAGGGAAACAATCGGCAAATACCGCTGGACGATCTGCGCACTCCTCTTTTTTGCAACGACCGTCAATTACCTCGACCGGCAGGTTTTGAGCCTGCTGCAAACCGACCTTGCTGAAAAATTCGGGTGGACCAACAGCAATTATGCCGATATCACAGCGGTATTCCAGTTCGGTTATGCCATCAGCATGTTGTTCGCCGGGCGCATCATCGATAAACTCGGTACCAAAAAAGGATATGCCTGGGCGATCGTGATCTGGAGCCTCGGCGCCATCATTCATGCGCTGGCCATTCCCATCGGCGAAGCATTCAGTACGCTTCTGGGTTTTCTGGGCATGACCGCCTTGAGTGTGTCGGTGGTTGGCTTTATGGTAAGCCGGGCCGTGCTGGCCTTCGGCGAATCGGGTAACTTTCCGGCAGCCATCAAGGCCACGGCCGAGTATTTTCCCAAGAAAGAAAGATCCTTCGCCACCGGCATATTCAACTCAGGTGCTAATGTAGGTGCCATCCTGGCGCCACTTACCGTTCCCTGGATCGGCAAGCACTGGGGTTGGGAAACGGCCTTCATACTCGTGGGCGCCAGTGGTTTTCTCTGGCTGATCTTCTGGTTGATGTTTTATGATAAGCCTGCCGAACAAAAACGGCTTTCCGCTTCCGAACTGGCATACATCAATTCGGATAAGGAAGAACCGGCTCCGGCTGCCACACAGGAAAAAGTTTCCTGGATGAAGCTGCTGGGATATAAACAGACCTGGTCCTTCGCCTTCGGAAAATTCATGACCGATGGGGTGTGGTGGTTCTTCCTCTTCTGGTTACCCGCTTACCTCAAAGCTCAGTACGGCATGAGCAAAACAGATGTGGCTTTTCCATTGGCCATGTTATACAGTATGACCATGATCGGGAGTATCGGCGGCGGGTGGTTCCCGGTATATTATTTTAAGAAAGGCTATTCGCCCTACGACGGCCGCATGAAAGCGATGCTGATGATCGCCATCATACCCCTGGTTGTGCTGCTGGCGCAACCTTTCGGCGGTTACAGTTACTGGGTGCCGGTGATACTCATCGGCATCGGCGCTTCGGCGCACCAGGCCTGGAGCGCCAATATATTCACCACCGTGAGTGATATGTTTCCCAAGAAAGCCATTGGTTCGGTGGTAGGTATCGGCGGCATGGCCGGCGGACTGGGTGGCGTGATCATCTCCAAAGTGGGTGGCTGGCTCTTCGATTCGTATAAGGCGGCAGGCATTGCCGAATCCTGGGTATCGGCCAAAGCGAATGGACTGGACAATTACATCACTGCGATCCGGGCACTGAAACTCAGTACCCGGTATGGTGATATGGTAGACCTGAACAAGATCGACCTGGCGGGATTGTCAAAAGACGTTTCAGAGCAATTGAAGCACATCGATCCCGAAGCCTTTACGAAACTGGTGGAAATACAAAAGCCATTCGTGCACGCACAGATGGCCACCTCCTATACGCTCATGTTCGGCTTCTGCGCCATTGCCTACCTGGTGGCCTGGCTGGTGATGAAATCGCTGGTGCCGAAGTATAAACTGATCACGGATCTGTAAGCGTTGTCGCTATTGGTCGCATATCGCCGCTGTTGGTCGCCCGACCAACAGCATGCAGCTTAGAATTGAAGTCGCGAGTTGTACTTCCCGGCAACGCCCTTTTCCTTACGCCCCGTCTGGTCTCCGGCCAACGGGAATCATGCATCAACTATTAATTATCTGGATAATGGATTCTATTCCTTGCAGGGTCCCTTTCAGGAGATGTTGCTGGGAACATAGAAATTATGCTTATCGTAGTATTTTCTTATCTTAGGAAAGTACATTATCGCTTATTATACTTTTCAAACCATTGTTAATACCAACTAATATGAAAACAATTTCAATTGCCCTGCTTTTCATTTCATTTTCCTTCGCAGCCTGCAAAAAATCTTCCGGCCCTGGCACTCCGGCAAAATCAGTTCCTACGGTTACCACTTTTGCAGTAACGAATATCACCAGTACTTCTGCTACAGGCTCCGGCCAGGTTGTAAGTCCAGGTAGTTCTGATGTAACCAGGATGGGGGTTGCCTGGGGTTTTCAACCCGATCCTGTTGAGACCGGATTTCTTGCAGGTGCCGGTTTCGCAAACAGTGGACCATTTACCTGTACGATAACCCCGCTTACATCAGGTAAAACATATTATTACCAGGCTTATGCAGCAAACGCTGATGGCTGGGGCAAAGGTGCTGTCATGACTTTCACAACGCCATAAGCTTCCTAAAAGTGGGTTATCTCCGCTCCCGATATCTATTTGTATTCGTTCTAATTTTACTTGGCTACTCCCATGCGAATAGCCAGCAGGGAAATATCTGGTATTTTGGATTTAATGCCGGATTAAACTTTAATACGACTCCTCCTCAACCACTCACCAACGGAGCATTGAACACGCAGGAGGGATGTGCCAGTATCTGTGATAAAAGGGGTAATCTATTATTTTATACCAATGGCGTTACCGTTTATAACCGGAACCATACCGCTATGCCGAATGGCGCCGGTTTACTTGGCGACAATTCATCGACGCAATCAGCTATCATCATTCCCAATCCTGGCGATACCAACCTCTATTACATATTCACTGCCGATTGCCTGGAGAATCTATTTGCCAAAGGCTACAACTATTCTGTGGTGGATATGCGACTCAACGGAGGCCTGGGGGATGTAACTGCACAGAAAAATGTATTTCTTTATGGCCCCTCAACCGAGAGGCTGACAGCCGTAAAGGCAGCCAATGGAATTGATTACTGGGTGATCACAAAAGGGTTTAACAATAACCGGTATACGGTTTACAAAGTCGACTGCAATGGCATTAACCCTGTTCCGGTCATCTCGGATGTTGGGGTTCCGCATACACACAGCTCACCGGAATTTACCGGAGCGGGTGCATTGAAAGCTTCTCCCGACGGCAAAAAGGTATGTGTGGCCATAACGTGGCCTGTAGCGATGGCGGAATTATTCGACTTCAACAATAATACGGGCATTCTTTCAAACCCGATCGACCTGTTGGGTTACAATGCTGGTTATGTTTTCATTTACGGCGTTGAATTTTCTCCCAACAGTAAACTGCTGTATGTTACCACCGGGCTGGACCGGACCATTAATCAATACGACATTACGTCTGGCAACCAGGCAACCATCGAAGCATCGAAATTCGTGATGAACACAGCCCCCTTTTATCCTGCCGCTTTACAAATTGCCCCGGATAAGAAGATATACCTTGCTTCCAACTTATCGCCAACCATCAGTGTGATCAATAACCCCGATGTACCCGGCGCTGGCTGTAATTTAGCCCTTGGGGCAATTAATCTTGGTGGCCAACAGAGCGCTACCGGTCTGCCTGCCTATATTGCCAGTTTCTTCGATGCCAGTAATCATATCGATTTCACCAGCGCATTTGTTGACTGCCATGTTCAGTTTTCTGGAACCACCGATCTCTCCGGCAGCCTGTTGTGGGAATGGGATTTTGGCGACGGCGCCACGGGCCTGGGACAGGTAGTTAATCATTCTTACCGGCAGATTGGCACTTACAACGTTACCTTAAAGGTAAAAAGCAGTTCAGCAGCCTGCAGTTTCATTACCACCGACAGTTTTACGATCTCTCACCCCGTTACCATCAACAATGTATTTGCCGTTGATTTCACCAAAACAGGGAACTGTTTCGGCGATGTTTACCAGTTTTTCGATAATACCGTGCTCACCATCGGCGCCATCACCGGCTATACCTGGGATTTTGGCGATGGATCGCCTGTTGTTACCAACCAGAACGCATCCCATACCTATGCCGCCACAGGTGTTTACGATGTAAAACTCCTTATCTCCACCAGCGGTGTTTGCAGGGCCGACTCCATCATCAAAAAAGTATATGTTGAAACAAGGCCCACCGCTGCCTTTACACCCGCCGACGGATGCATCAATAATCCCATCCTGTTCACCGACGCCAGTACCAATACCGTCGGTGCTGTGGGCGCCTGGAACTGGGATTTCGGAGACGGGGGCTCTTCCACTCAACAGAACCCTACCCATGCCTATACCGCTACAGGTCCTTACAATGTGACCCTCTCCGTAGCCTCGGCCCATGGATGCCTCTCGGCTTCTGTTTCACATCCTTTACGTATTTACGATATACCCATTGCAGATTATACCGTTGCCATTCCCTGTATCGGGCAGGGTACTGTTTTCACTGATGTCTCCCCCAATACCAACGGAAACATCATCGCCTGGCAATGGGATTTTGGCGATGGGGGCAGTTCCTCCGCTGCCAGCCCGGTACATATATATAACAGCACCGGTATCTTCCCCAGCAGCCTGCGGGTACAATCCCAATACGGTTGTTTCTCTGCCCTGAAAAACATACCCGTCAGCATCGGCAGGGCCACCGCTTTTGCCGGCAACGACACCACGGCCATCTTTGATGTTCCCCTGCAGTTGCAGGCTACCGGCGGCATCGGGTATGTATGGTCGCCCTCCACGGGACTCAACAATCCCCTCATCCCTAACCCTGTTGCCATCCTGCGCAGCGATATTACCTATACCGTGACCGTGACCGATGTCAACGGATGCACCGCCACCGATGATGTGTTTGTGAAAGTATATGCCAACAACGACGTACATGTACCCGGCGCCTTTACCCCCAATGGCGATGGCATCAACGACATACTCAAACCCCTCGGCTTCGGACTTAAAAAGATCGAGTACTTCCTCATTTACAACCGCTACGGACAACTGGTTTTTGAAACCCACCAGCTCGACAAAGGATGGGATGGAACCTTTAAAGGGAAGGAACAACCTACCGGCACTTACACGTTCGTAGTGAAAGCCATCAACTACCGAAACAGGGCCGTGGAAAAAACAGGAACCAGTATACTGATCAGGTAATGAATCTTCACTTATTCGTCTATTTTTCTTACAACATCCTTGAAAGAAGACGTTGCTGGGATCAAAAAATTCACCTCACCTTTTCATCAGTATGTATAGTAAAAACCAAACAGGTACAAGCATTAAAAACATAGCGAAAGATTTCCAATACACCTGATTTCTTTTACTCATAGAGTTAAATTGATCAATAAACCTATTCTTCCGTAAATTATTACTAATAAAATATTTATACCCCGAATAAAACCAGACTGCGGTAATAATGTAACAAAATAAAACTTGTTTGGAGTTAAGGCCGACTGGTAATTCAAATTTGAAAATAGTTTTCAGAATCCAGACAATTAAGCACAATAAATGAAATTGGGAACATACTACAAAGCACATTGCCCCAAAATCTTCTCCACCTCTGCTAAAAGGCTTTAAAAATCTACTTCTGCGGATACTCATCAAAAGAAAATAGTTTGCCGCAAAAAGGTGTCTGAAAATAATCATATCAAAAAAACTATTTAAAGGTTACTGGGCTTACTCTCTTCTTTTTTCCCCGCGACTTCTCTCCCAGAGGAAGTTGCTTATCGGGTTATAGATGAAGTACGCCATGTCCCTTTCAGGAGACGTTGCTGGGAACAAAAGAAGAAATTAGTAATCAAATCCATATACCCTTTTTGATCTTTTTTTAAGGTAGGAAGGAATATAAATTATTACTGCAAGAAATAGGCTTATCAAGTAGGCACTCATAGAAGACTTGACCAGAAAAAGCACGATAAACCATGCCACCAAAAAGAAAATAATACTAACTGGGTCTATGTAAATACTGAATTTTAAATTCTGCGCATATATTTTTCCTAATGGCTTAACAAAGTTTTGATAAATGTATATCCCCTCATCTCTCGAAAGAGCTCCTTTTTCGGAAGTATAATCGAAATAGTCATTTAGTATCGTTTGTACTCTATCCTTATAATACATAGTTCTAAATTCGCCAAAATGGGTTGTGTAATTATTAATACTTTTCAAGTGATAGTATTTTGTACAATGGATATTTGCAATTAAAGAATTGTACTTCTCTCTAAAAATATTTTCTTGCATTTTTAAAAGCATATCTTTTGCGATATGTCTCAGCAGCCGTAGCCTTATTTTTATTTAGATATTACTCAGGAATAGCTTCTCTAGCGGCATGTTGAGTTTTCTAAAGAATAAATTTACAATCATGTAAAGTGCAGGGTCATCAATATTAATCCCATGAATTGCATTGACAGACTTATATGGTCCAGCGCTAAAAACCATGCTTTCGGGACCGTGCTTTTTCACCCTCAATGTCTCCCGCAGAGGACGTTGCTGGGGATCAATACTCAACAACTCCAGCAGAAAGATTGATTGTTTGGTAGCGCCCGTTCAGTATGGCAAAACTAAGTAGATCTATTACCTCGAAGGTCATTCGAAACAAAAAACATTAGTTGAAATAAATTGGGCTCAGCTTCCTCATAAAACTCCATTCGAAACAAGATCCCACCTCCAACAAGCACTTTCTTTTGTAAGTACAGATTTCCTATTTCAATGTCATTTTTAAAAAAGATGAACCATGGCCTATTTAGTTTAGGCAGTATTCTATTCCGGGAATTCCTGCAAAACCAATAGTAATCTTCATTATACTTCAGGCAATATTTTCCATTTTTCTTTATAAACTCTATTCTTTGACCTGTATTGTTTTTTATGATAATAATCGCTTTGGAAAAAGGGATGTTAGAGTAAGCATACTCCAGAACAATCTGTCCATTAATATGTCCTTTGCAATAAAGTCTAAGTTGGCGCCAATTATACCCGTAAGTAATCCTGAATATTTCTTCTTCTTCCTTTATTATACTTACAACTTTAGAATCCCGGTATTTGATAAAATAATTTTTCATTAGTAGATAATTTCTTTACAGCCGCTGTTGGTCGCCTGACCAACAGCAATCAACCCGGATTTAAGATCGCAGTTTGCGAAGCCCCGGTTCGTGCCACACGAACCGGTAATACTCATATCATTTTCCGGATCATCTTCCCCAGCATCATCAGTCCGTAGTCCATGTCTTCATCCCAGGGTTTTCCAAAACAGATGCGGATGCAGTTATCGTAATTGTTGCCGGATGAAAAGATCTTGCCCGGCACAATGGAGATATGGTGCTTCATGGCTTCGGTACGCAACCGGAATGCATTTACGTTTTTGTTGAGTTCCAGCCAGAGGATGAAACCGCCATGCGGGCGTGATACCTTCGTATCGGGCGGAAAGTATTTGATAATGGCCTGCACATACCGAAGGCTTTGGGTATGCAGGGCCTTGCGCAGGTTCTTGAGATGAAATTCGTAGCGGCCATACTTGAGGTAATGCGCCATCGCCGCCTGCGTAAGGGTGGGGCTGCTGATGTTCTGGATACGTTTGAGTTGTTTTACCGTGTCGAAGAATTTTCCGGGCATTACCCAGCCGATGCGGTAACCGGGGCTCAGTGATTTGGAAAGCGAAGAGCAGTGCATCACCAGTCCCTTGGTATCATAATACTTGCAGGTACGGGGCCGGGTCTTTCCAAAATACAATTCACCGTAAATATCATCTTCGATAAGCGGGATATTATTCCTGCTAATGATCTCCACCAGTTTTTTCTTGTTCTCATCCGGCATGCAACTGCCCAGCGGGTTGTTGTAATTCGGGATGAACACGCAGGCCTTGATGGGAAATTTTTTGATCGCCTTCTGCAAATGATCCAGGTCTACCCCGTTGATCGGATCGGTGGTGATCTCCACAACTTTCAGCCCCAGGCTTTCGATGGCCTGGTAAATGCCGAAATAGGTAGGGCTTTCAATGGCTACGGTATCGCCGGGCTTTGTGACCGCTTTCAAACAAAGGCTGATCGCTTCGAGGCAACCCGAGGTAACGATGATCTCATCGGGTTTTACATTGCCGCCCCAGTTGAAAGCAAGCTTCGCGATCTGTTTGCGCAATTCAATATTCCCCTGCGTATGCTCGTAATCCATGCATTGGTCTTTTGAATTGCGTAAGGCCCATACAACCGATTTATTCAGTTTGGCGCCGGGCAGCAAGGATGCGTCGGGAACCGCCAGCGCAAAATTGGTGATGCCGGTGGCCGCGATATCGGTATAGATGGATGCGATCATTTCCTTCACGCTCACATCATGCGTTACGGGATCGGGGGTGACCGCGTTGGGAAGATCCGGGAAGCGGTTGTGGTTGAAGCGTACATAGTATCCCGACTTGGGTCTCGATTCGATCAGGCCTCTTCCTTCCAGGTGGTAGTAGGCCTGGAATGCAGTGCCCATGCTGATACCGTATTGATCGCTGAGCACACGAACAGAGGGAAGTTTGTCGCCGATCTTGAGTACTTCTTCAGCGATCATTTTTTCGAGTCCTTCGGCCACTTGTATATATAAGTGGTCGTTGGAATGGAGGGATGCTTTCATGGTCAAAAATCTGATACAGTCAAAAATACGAAATCTGAATCTGTTTTAAAACAAAAAAATGCGCAAGTTTTGTGATCGTGATTTAATAAACAGAAAGTATAGCCATGAAAACAATTCAGATCATTGAGTACCGGCCCGAACACCAGCCGTACTTCGAGAAGTTCAATCGCCGCTGGATCGAAAAATATTTCGTGATGGAACCGGTAGACGAATGGGTGCTCACCAATCCCGAAGAAGCGTTGTTGAAACCCGGGGGCGCCATATTGATGGCCACCTGTGACGGCGAGATCGCCGGAACCGTGGCCCTTCGCAACGTGGAAGACGGTGTTTTTGAATTCACCAAGATGGCCGTTGATGAAAAATTCCGGCGCCTTGGTATTGCCGAGTCGCTAAGCCTGGCCAGTTTCGCAAAGGCCCGGGAACTGGGCGCCCATACAGTGATCCTGTATTCGAACAGCATCCTGGAACCGGCCATCCGGCTCTACGAGAAAATCGGGTTCAGGCATATCCCGGTCGGTAAAACGGAATACCAGCGTTCCGACGTGAAAATGAAGATCGACCTTTCCGTGATTAAAGAAACAACGCTAAGCCAATAAACCAATAAACCAATAAACGACTAAACTATACTATATGGAAACAACAGCAGATATCCTGATCCGTAAAACACCGGCTTCCCGCCTGAAGGAAGTCGATTTTGATCAACTCGAATTCGGTAAATACATTTCCGATCACATGCTTGTGTGTGATTACGCCAACGGGAAATGGAAGGAACCACAGATCGTACCCTTCGCGAACCTCTCCATGAGTCCCTCAGCCCTGGCCCTTCATTATGGCCAGACCGTCTTCGAAGGCATGAAGGCTTTCCGCATGCACGACGGGGGCATTAATATCTTCCGCATGGACAAACACTACGATCGCTTTGTTCGTTCCCTGCAACGGATGTGCATGGCCGTGGTGCCCAAAGAGATATTTGTAGAAGGATTGCGCCAATTGGTGGAACTGGATAAGGATTGGGTGCCGGCCAAACCAGGCAATGCCCTGTACCTGCGTCCCTTTGTTTTCGCCAGTGAAGCACGCTTTGGTGTCAAAGTATCCGAGGAGTATCGTTTTGTGATCTTCTCCGGGCCCGTTCCATCCTTATATACGGATCCGATCAAGGTAAAAGTAGAGACGCATTATATCCGTGCCGCGAAGGGCGGAACCGGTTTCGCTAAATGCGGTGGCAACTACGGCGCCGCATTCCTGCCCACGCAGCAGGCCAGGAGCGAAGGATACGACCAGGTATTATGGACCGATGGCATCGAACATAAGTATATTGAAGAATCCGGGATGATGAATGTGATGTTTGTCATCAACGGCAAATTGGTAACAGCGCCTTTGTCCGACTCAATCCTGGATGGCGTCACCCGCGATTCCCTGCTTACCCTGGCACAGGAACTTGGTTATGAAACGGAGGAACGGCCTATCGCGGTGGCCGAACTTGAAGCGGCTTTCAAAAAAGGCATGATCACAGAAGCTTTTGGCGCGGGCACCGCCGCCGTGGTTGCGCCAATTCAGACCATTCACATCAACGGAATTGATTACAGTTTACCGAAATACAATGGAAACAACCTGCTCTTCAAACTGAAAGCAGGACTTGAAAATATCCGTTTGGGTATAAGTACGGACACATACGGGTGGAACTTTATGTTATAAGTTTCATCCGGTTCTCTGCCAGGCCATGGGTTTATAAGTTTTGCACATTATAGGCTCATGGCATTTTTTTTGTTCCTTCTCGGCCGCTTTTAAAACTCCCCGGTCTCTTTTAATTGTCAAACTTCAAAAATTGGGTCTATGAAAAAACGCACTGGAATCCTCGTATCCATTCTTTTCGTCATGGCATCAGCCATTCTTTTTTATTCCTGCCAGAAAGAAACAAGCGGCAACGACAGCACTGTGCCTGAAGGCATGAACCGGGTCCAGGTTTACCTGACCGATGGCCCTACCGACTACCAGCATGTATACATCGATATACAGCAGATCGCCATTAAGCTCGACACCTGCGCACGCAACAACGACGATGATCACAATCATCCTGGTTGCGACGATGATCGCGATTCGCTCTCGAACCGTTGCCAGGTATGGGATACACTGGCCATCAACCCGGGTGTGTATGACCTGATGACATTGCGCAACGGCCTCGATACCTTGCTTGCCAGCGGATTCGTGCTCAACGGTAAGATCGAACGCATCAAGATCACCCTGGGTACAAACAACAGCGTGGTCGTTGATAGTGTAAGTTATCCGCTGAACCTGCTCAATGGCCAGAACTACGTGTTTGTGAATATCCGCCGGGAACATCTCGACTTCATTTCTTCCAACAGTATTCGTTTCTACCTCGACTTCGACCTGAACAAATCGATCCGTTACCAGAACGGGCAATACTGGCTCAAACCGGTGCTCAAGCCATTCAGCCGGCACAGCAGTGGTGAAATCGAAGGGAAGATCCGGCCTGTTCATTCACATGGTATGATCAAGGCCTACAGCGCTACCGATACCGCGTATGCATGGCCCTGGTGGCACAACGGCGAATTCAAGATCCGTGGTTTACATGCGGGAACCTATTCTGTTTTCATCGATGGCATCCTGGGTTACCGCGATACAACGATAACAGGTGTGGTTGTGCAGCAGAACAGGGAGACTGACCTGGGCACCATTCAATTACAGCGATAGTTTTTGGTTTCTTGGTAAAAATAGAAAAGACCGGTAGCAGTACCGGTCTTTTCGTGTATGATGGAGTAACCGAATTAGTTGGGTTTATACTCAAATACCAGTACCGCATTTTCTTCGAGGCTGGCGCTTGAGAACAATTCATATCGTTTATTGCCCGCGTATACAACGATCAGGGCTGTATTGGGCGGGATACTGCCCAGGTTCTCGGCTACCATCGTGATCTCATGCCGTTCCTGTTTTTCATCCAGGTCGATCTCCAGAACGATCGGTTTATCCGAGAGACGCTGGCGGCTTATCAGCAGTTTGCCGTTGTAGAAAATGCTCACGGTATCGCCATCGATCACGGCGTTGTCGTAAACATTCAGCGTGAGGTGTTTACTGCTTACCGTTACAAAACTTTGTTCCCGGTTCTTCCTTTTCACCGGGTCGGTGCTGTTGTTGTTCCGCGGAGGTTCAATTACCGGCTTGTCGGGCGCTTTATTGCCGGAAGCAGCCAGTGTATCCGTTTTCACCGGGCTAAAGGTTCTGAATTTCTTCTCATAGCATTCCTGCATGTGATCAAGAACGGCAGCGGGGCGTGATGAAACCTTCCGCAGGTATACGGTATCCTCGTTGCTCCTTTGCAGGCGGGGTATGCGGAAGGGGTCTCTCGGATCCGTTTCAGGTTGAGGGGGAAAAACAAAAAAAGGTTCACTGCCGGCAAGGGAGCCCTCGAGGGCCTGCAGTCTTTTTTTATCGACATGCCGGAGATTCAGTTTCATCAGAGTATGCATGCCGCTGTTTTCAACAAAGGCGGTTCCGGTAATGACCCATTGCCCCAGTTTCTTATCGTAGTAACCATCAAAATAGGCGACGCAATAATCCCGTTGGTCTTTCTTCACAAAATCCCAGCTATACCCGCAAAGCTTATCGCCGTTCTGGATGATATTGAGTTGGAGGAACTGGTACGAACCGAGATTGCCTTCCCAGGTACCGGTAATGTCCTGGGCCATCAGCCTGCTTTGCAGGATCAGGAGTATAAGAATGAGTCGATATGACCTGGAATTCTTCATGTCATCTCCAATTTACCGATAAATTCCCGAACGAGGGATGTGGCGCCGAAGAATCCGCTACGCCAGCTTTTTCTCGAAACAAACACTGTTGTACTTGCCTTCGTATTGGCCGTAGTTTGGAATTTGACGGTAACCACACCTGGTGTAAAGCGCAATCGCTTCCGGCTGGCGCCTGCCTGTTTCCAGTACACAGATGCCGTTGCCGGTTTCGGCAACCCATTGCTCCAATTCGGCCAGCACAAGGGCTGCAATGCGCTTTCCTCTTGCCTCCGGCCTTGTAAACATACGCTTCACTTCCATGGTGCCGGGAGCAAATTCCTTGAAAGCGCCGCATGCCACGGCCCGGTCATTTTCATAGGCCAGCACCGCATGGCGGATCACCGCGATCTTGTTGAACTGGGCGTAAAAAGCGTGTTCATCGCCGTCGCGTTCGGCGAGCTCGGCATCGAGCAGTTTTACCAGTTTCACGAAATCCGGGTGACCCGAATCGGTGCGTATCAGTTTGATCGTCGTTTGCTGCATGGGCCAAATTTCCTGATTTTACCAGGGAATAGCAAAATGCCTTTTTATCTTCAAGGATATCTTTCTGAAAAACAAGCTCCGTTTCCAAAGCGACACGTAATCTTACTATAGGCCGGGAAAGCCAAATAATGTATTTTTAAGCCCTCTGTAGATATCTGGTTTACTGCTATGAAACGTATTCTGATCACATTGCTTGCACTGGTTACTATCGCTTTCAAAGGGAGCGCTCAGGAATTCATCTTTAAACTGATGGAGCGCACCGACCTGAAGGTCGAAGAAGCCGCGGATATCGCACAGCGATATTTTGACACGGCCGGTACAGACCGTAGTACAGGCTATAAACATTTCCAGCGCTGGTTATACGAACGCCGTTTTCACCTGGATGCAAACGGTTATTATATCGATCCCGGAACCGAATGGCAGACATGGAAGCAGACAAGTCCGCAGAATCTTATTGAAGCCGTGACCTGGACAGAACTCGGGCCCTGGGGCTGGACCTATACCTCCGGCTGGAACCCGGGCACAGGGAGGCTTACCGATGTGGCCATCCATCCTTCCGACACGACGGTTATTTATGTTACATCTCCCGGTGGCGGTATCTGGAAAAGCACCACGAGCGGTAACAGCTGGTTTCCCCTGCAGGATTACAACGCTACCTGGATGAACATGTATGCTGTAACCATTGATCCATCCAATATGAACACCGTGTATGCTGGTAATGCTTCCGGTGGCCTGATGAAAAGCACCAACGGCGGCGTTTCCTGGAGTAACCTGGGAAGCGGACCAAGCGGAACCGTGCGAAAGATCCTGGTGCATCCTTCCAATTCCAATATTGTTTTTGTTTGTTCTTCTTCGGGTATTCACCGGTCGACCAATGGAGGAACCAGTTTCACCCAGGTTTATTCCACGCAGATCGAAGACATCGAATTCAAACCCGATGATGTGAACATCATGTACGCCTGCGGTAACAGCACCGTAGTGCGATCCATCAATAACGGCTTGAACTGGACAACGCTTGGCAGCGCACAGGGTATCACCAATACCGGCAGAAGCCTCGTTGCCGTTACACCCGCCAATCCCAACTATGTATACATCATCCAGGCCAATGGCAGTGAGTTCGGACGTATGTACCGGTCTACCGATGCAGGCCTCAACTTTATAACTACCGTAGTTGGCAGCGCCGGTTCCGGAACCAATTATTTCGGTTACTCGCCTGCGGGTACCGATGCGGGCGGTCAGGGAGGTTATGATATGGCCCTCACCGTGTCGCCAACGGATGCCAGCGAAGTGTACCTCGCCGGGATCATTGTCTGGAAGTCGACCAATGGCGGGATGAGTTTTATCGCCCAAACAGTTTGGAGTTATCCGAACGGTACCGGGTACAACCATGCCGATGTGCATGGATTGCGCTGGGTGAACAATACATTATACAGCAACAGCGACGGCGGTATTTTCAAGAGCACCGACAGGGCGGATAACTGGACGAATATTTCCACCGGGCTCGGCATACGCCAGTTTTACCGGATCGCTGTTTCGCAAACCGATGCCAATGTGATCACCGGCGGAGCCCAGGATAACGGGAGTGTGGCACGCAAACCCGCCGGCAACTGGGTCGATTGGCTTGGCGCCGATGGGATGGAAGGGTTGGTGAGTCCCACCAATGCCGCCAACATCTGGGGCACATCCCAAAACGGATCTTTATACCGGTCCACCAATGGCGGTAACAGTTATTCGGGTATGACCAAACCATCGGCCGGTAACTGGATCACACCCCTGGCCAGTCATCCTACCGTGGAAACAACGATCTACGGCGGCTGGACGGGTTTCTATCGTTCCACCAACAGCGGCAGTTCCTGGACCCTGCTCTCTGGCACGACGATCACCGCGGCCCTGGACGATATCGCCATAGCGCCATCCAACACCAATTACCTGTATGCTTCAAGAGGTAGTACTTTGTATGTATCCACCGATGGCGGCGCAACCTGGGTAACACGAACAGCGCCGGGCACCATCAGCGATATCTGTGTACATCGTACCATTCCCGATAAGATATACATCACGACCACGGCCGGCAGCAACAACCTGCAGGTATCAACGAATGCCGGAGCCAGCTTCACGTCTATTTCTTCGGGACTGCCTGCCGTAGCGGCCCGCAGTGTAGTCATTGAGAACAACGCGGTGCAGGGATTGTATGTTGGGATGAATACCGGTGTATATTATAAGAATGATACCATGAGCGCCTGGAAAAACTATACGGGCAATCTTCCCACTGTTGCGGTGAATGAACTGGAGATACAATACAATGCCGGCAAACTGCGGGTGGCAACCTATGGCCGCGGGGTTTGGGAAACACCCTTGTTCGTTGGTGGGGTGGTGGCGGTGAAATGGCTTTCGTTCACCGCGGTAAAACAGGCAGGCGCCGTGCGACTGAGCTGGAACGTGAGCGGAGAGAAAAGCAATACCCGCTACCAGGTAGAACGCAGCGAAGATGGCGTTCGCTTCGATGCGATCGGTACCATCAACGGAACCGGCAATGCAGGTTATACTTACACGGATCATAATCATCCCGCCGGAATCATGTACTACCGTATCCGGGAGATCAACGCGGATCATTCGTATTACAGTCATATCATAGCGATGATGCCGGATAACAGCGCATCCAAACTCCTGGTCGCCCCCAACCCGGTTACCGATGGAACCCTTCGTTTCAGTTTTGCCGGCGCCGATGGCCAGCCTTTTGAAGCCGATGTGTACAGCACCGACGGGCGTGTGATGCTGGTGCACAAGCAAACCGACGCAACAGGAAGGCTCAGCGTGGCGCATCTTCCCAACGGCATCTATACATTGCTTATCCGCCAGGGAAGTCAACAGTACAAGACTTCTTTTGTGAAAAGCAATTGACGCACTGTAGCTGTATCCCTGCTTTGACAGCTGAATAATAACCTGGTACCAAACCGTCTTCGACAGGTTCAGACTGATAATAAGTTTGCTATGATGAGAATGTCTGGTTAAGCCTGTCTGCCGGCAGGCATCCGTAGCCTGTTATCCGGGGTATTGGGTAGGTTGCGGCTGAAAAAAAATTGTACTTTCCCGGCCTAAACACTGCTTATGCGACGCCTTATCCTGGTTCCGGCAGCCTGCCTGCTTGCGCTTTCTCTTTCGGCACAACTGAAGTTCAGCAACGAGATCCGCTACAACCCGCCCCGTTATTTCGCCTGTAATTTTTTCACCAGTTCGGCCAATTATGTTCCCGCTTCCGCGGCCAACGTGAGCGAGGAAACAGAAATGAAATGGATGGACGGGATCGTGAACGATATCCTTGCCGTGGTGGGTTTGCAGAACCGCCTCAAACTCTATTCATTTCCCGGATCGAATAACTGCAGCGCCGTTTGCCTCGAGAACGAAGTAGGCAGCGATCGCTATATCGTATTCGATCGCTTTTTCCTGGAGCAATACGAGAAGAGCACCAACAGATGGTTCATTACCGGGGTGGTGGCGCACGAGCTGGGTCATCATCTCAATGGCCATACGCTCAGCGGCTATGGAAGCCGGCCCGATAAAGAACTGGAAGCCGACGCTTTTGCCGGCTTCATCATGCAGAAACTGGGGGCCAGCCGGGATGAAGCGAAACTGATGTTCAGCTTCCTGGGCGAAAATGACGGTCCGCCTACACATCCGTTGCGTGCGCAGCGCTATCTCGCCATTGAGCGGGGATGGAATGTGGCAGCCAATAAAAGCGGGTATGCAAATCTTATCTTCAACGAAGCCGATGATGGCCGTATGGCCGAGCGCATCTTCTTCGACGCACAGGTACAAACCAATCACCAGAAAAAACGCGAACTGCTCGAGAAAGCGCAGCAGCTTTATCCCAAGCACGCCGGCATCAACAGCGAATTGGGTGTGCTGTACCTCACCCTCAACGACCAGGGCCGTGCGAATTTCTATACAAAGATCGCGGTAGACCAGGCGCCCAAAGTGGGATGGATCTGGCTCAACCGGGCCAAATATTACCAGTCGGCCGGCAACCCCCAGGCCGAGTACGATTGCCTCGACAGCGCCCTGAAATACAAAGCCATTCAGCCCGAAGCCTACCTCATGCGTGCCGACCTGTTTGCAACGGAGAAACAATACAGTCTGGCCCTGGAGAATATCAGCATCGGGCTGGCGATGGGCCCCGAACGGGAACTGGCTGCCCGGTTGTATTTGCAAAAAGCGTCCATCCAAAAAGCGCAGGGTTTGGGCAACGAGGCTAAACAAAGTTACCGCATTGCCAAAGCGCTGGACCCATCCAACCCGGTTATTTCACTGATGTCGACTGTGTATGAATAATTAGTGAGGAGTGATAAAGGTCCGGAGCCGTTCCGCGATCTTCCGGTGACCGGATGCTTTAATGTGCGGATCGAGTATATAATAGTCATTCGCTGTTAGCAGATCAGCTACAGGAACCAGGATAAGGTGATTGGCAAAACGGGCAGCGTAACGTGGTTGCCGGATCAGGGTATTTACCGCCCCGATAAAATCATTGTTCATCGTCTGCTGTTCATTCATATCCACCACCAATACCTTCACCTTGTTGAAATTAATGGCCGAGTGGTAGAGGATATCGGTGAAGTACGCTGCCGCTTTCTGCAGATGCCATTGGGCCGAGTCTTTCCAGGTTGCCCGGTTTGGGAAGAACCAATCATTCGTTTTTTGTTCCATGTACAGTTTGGCGATCGTAACGGCACGTTTGCCGGGGAACCACCGGGTGCTCCAGTAGTGATCGTTCTGCAGCGAATCATATACGTTCCGGGAAGAGATGGTAAGCCGGTGATCGTGCTCTGCGTATTCGCGGTTCTCGCGGTAATCGTTGCGGCAGTACTGGATGATGATGGTTTCCAGCGCAGCGGTATCGAGTCTGTAAAGATTTTTTAGTTCCCGAACCGTTCCGTAGGAAGAAACTGCTGCGTTCAATACTTTTTTGTGCAGCATAGCTTCCAGTTGTTCCGGGAAGCTTTCCGCTTGCGCCACGCCCCAGCCCATGGCATAGGAATCGCCCAGGCAGATGACCGATGGATGCTGCAGCGAACGATCATCATCACGCAACCCCGCCCGGTTGATAAAAAAACTATCGGCAAACTCCGGGTTGCGGAATCGGAAACGGGCCGAAGGTTTCAGGGTGTAAAAAAGACTGTCGTTGTACACACTGCTTTGCGGCATGAACTGGATGATATTTGTTTCGGCCTGGGTGCTGTAGGTATTCAGTAACGACCGGGCGGCGGTTGGTATGGAAGCGGGATGCTGTATCCACCAGGTAAAAAGCAGTTCGGGTAAACCGAAGAGCGCAAGGATTACCAGTGTTTTGAAAAGGAAACCACGGTTTGGAAACAGCAAGTGAATGATCGTTCCCACGAGTACCAGCAATTGAATGCCTGTTAACAGGTAGTGGTGAAAAAGCAGGCTGCCGGGAAGACGGTGGTCTAAATATTTTTTTAGCAACTGCAGCAGGGCAACAAGAAGAATGCTCCCAAGTAATATTTTCAGGTAGTTTCTTTTTGATGCCATTCAGCGGAGGGTTGGGTTGCCTGTCGTTCTTTTCTCATGATCTTTTTTGGACTTCTCCTGTATATGCCGGGCATCTTCCTGCGAGCCACCGATGCCAAGTTCAAAGCGGACCAGCCATGCCAGGTAGCCCAGGCAAACAACGGCGCTGATCAGTGCGAGCTTCCAGGAACCTGTAAGCAGGTAAAGCGCCACAACGCCTGCAGCAAGAACGAGAAAAGTGATCATCTTCTTCATGACTACCGTGTTTGGTAAAGATATTCATTATCCCGGGGACCAGCCGGCCTATGGTTGCAGTGTAATGTCGAATACCTTTTGTTCTTTGCGTTCTGTAAACCCCATCCCGGTATAAAACCGGTGAGCGTCTGTTCGTTTCGTATTGGATCGAACCCGTACTTTCTGCACGTCTTTAGTGGATGCCCAGTTCAGTGCTTCCTGCACCAGTTGCTTCCCGATGCCTTGGCCGCGTTGCGTTTCATCCACCACCAGGCCGGCGATCTCCACCCAGGGATCCGATTCCACCGTAGCCGACAAACAGGCATGCAGCCAGCCAGCAATTTTTTCACCCGCCACCGCCACCAGGATATGATGATCCGGGTTTGGCAGCAGGAGCCGGAGCCTGGCTTCCATTTGTGCGGGACTGGTTTGATAACCGAGCTGCCCGGAAAGCCGTGCAAGATCTGCCGAATCGTCCGGCGCCGCTTTTCGTAAATACAGGTTCATGCTGTTCAATGTGTGGCTTTGTATTGGAGTTTAAGTATCCGCGACCGGATATAATTCAGCTCGGTAATCATGCCGAAGACACTGCTGTTTTCAAAGAAATAGTTTTCCCAGGCGATCTTCTTTTTCCCTTCGGGGATATCCGCCACCTGCAGCAGGTCGGTTACCTGGATGGATGGCTTGGCCGCAAACCGGTCTTGCACAAACTGGTTGTAACCGGCGATGCTTTTTTTGAGTCTTGCCAGTTTTTCTTTGTCCGTGTATGAGTAGGAAGCCGATTGATCCTTGCCCGACAGGCTTACGAGTTCATGCCGTATACTGTCGATCTGCTGCAGCAATTCATGCGTGCGTATGGCGAGTTGTGCTTCGGGTAGCTCCGCATTCCGCTGCCGGGTGCCGATGCCACCGCTATCGGCGGGTGTTGAAGCCTGCCGCTTCAGCGAGGAGTCGATCCGCTTGAACTCGGTCAGCAGTTTGTCTGGCCGTTGCTTGGAAACACGGGCCGTCCAGTACGCGTAGATGCCTATACATACCAGTACAAGGGTTAACAATGCTATCAGCGCGGCTCGTATCATGATTGTAGAATACAAAGATACGGGATACCAGATGCCGGATACCGATGATAGGATTCGGAATTGAAGTTACGGGTTGCGGATTACTATCATCCATGACCCATCAACAATCAACCATTATCCATCCCTCAATTGACTCCATCCTTTCGTCAATTCATGCAGGCTTGCCGTTTTTTACCACGATACCGGGTATAGTTTCGCAAAAAAAAGTAAAGCCATGCAACTTGTAAGAAAGACAACCCAAACAATGATGGCAGTAGCCTTTTCGGCGCTGCTGGCCGTATCCTGCAAAAAAGACGACATCATCAACCCCGGTGGTGGCGGCGGTGGAAATACCGGCGGGGGTGGAGGTACCGGTAACAGTGCCGGTAAAGTAACGGCGGTGGGTACATCTGCCGGAACAGCCGAATCGAAAGTCATCGGCGTGGGAGGAGGATCATTTACTTCTGCCGACGGCAGGATCACGATCGATTTTCCCGCGGGAGCCCTGAATGATAATCAAACCATCGGCATCGAACCCATCAGCAATCATGTAAGCGGCGCAGCCGGACTTGCATACCGCATCACACCCCATAACCTGAATTTCAATCTGCCGGTGAAGGTAAGTTTCAACTACGGCGATTCGGATATCGTAGGTACCATCAAGAGCGGACTGGCCATTGCCTACCAGGATGCCAACCGCGTCTGGCAAGCCGTAGGTGGTGGAACCAACGATACCAGCGCCCGGAAGATAGCTGTATTCACCACGCATTTCAGCGATTGGGCCTTGTTCAAAAAGTATACACTGGTGCCCGAAATGGCATTTGTTGCTACCGGCGCCACCCTGAAAATGGGTGTGGTTCGAACGATAGATCTCACCGGCGACTTTGAGGTTCCACCATTGGGAGGGCCTGTGAAAGATTCACTCGCCGCCGTGGTCAAAGAATGGAAACTGGCAGGTGCCGGAACGCTGGCGCCTAACGGAAGCGAAGCCATGTATACAGCACCGGCACAGATACCCGCCAACAATCCGCAGGCAGTTAGCGTAACCCTGAATTCAACCGGTACCTGGAAGATCATCCTCGTTACAAATATCTACGTAGGTGGAGAAGGCATCACCATGCGGATCGATAATGGTCCCTGGATGCAGGGACAGGTTCCCCTGGGGGTGCGTACCGTATCCGGTATCACGCAGATGATCGGGGCGCCTGTTGTGAATGGAGTGCCCCTCGGTGCAATCGCCATACGCTGGACATCGGCGCCGATATTGACCCATATCAATTGGGCATTGCAGATGCCGGAGTTCAACTACTCACCGGGCAATAACCAGAGCTACTGGCATTTTTATGTAGTGGGGCAGAATGTGATCCCAAGCCCCGGTGGGTTATTTCTTTTCCGCAGGCAGAGTTCGGGCGGGTACGTGAGCGGAACATTCATCCTCGAGAAGTCGGGCCGTTCGGAAGGTACCGCAACCGGCCAGGTGTGGAGCACACACCGCATCGAAGGATTTTTCCATGTAAAGGTTTCCTAGTTATAGCAGTTGGTTTTGTACGGCGCGGGTTTCTACCTGCGCCTTTTTTATTGACCGAGCATTTTTTTCTTTACCCGTTCCATCTCTTCTTTGCTGATGACCCTGTCTTCATAAAACATCTGCACTTTTTTGACTCCCAGTTGTGGATCGCGTTTCAGCCGGTTCCGGTACTCATCGGGTACCACAATTTCACTGGGCAAACCAGGAATATCTTCGATCGCATAATCGAACGATATGTGGAGTTCAATGTCTTCCTTATCCATATTGTTACGGATCAATGTTCCCACGATTGTGATGTACGAATTGTTGAGTACGGAGAAACTGAAATCCCTGATTTCCTTTACCCGCAGTTGCTGATTTATTACTGACCGGTGTGTGATATTGCTTCGGACATTGATATACCTGAAATTCTGCTGATTAGCCATATTTTTACCGAATTGCAATACCTGTCCTTTGTATATCTTATACCCACAGGAAGTGTACAGTGTGTCGTTCCACAAGGCAGGCATTTTCTGCGCCTGGGCTTCTTCAACGCTTAACCGGAATTCTTCCGGAACGATCAGTTCGGCAGGCAGACCCGGTAGTCGTCTGCCGATGGCCAGGTCGAACGCGAGGCTGAATGCAAGGGTTCCTTTTGAGCCGTCCTTGAACACGGCGCTTCCTTTTACATCAATGCTGGCACTGCCTGTGGGAGAATATCCATACCTGGAGAGGCTTTTAACAACCACAGAATTGTTTTCCAGAACGCCTGCTTTGTAACCTCCCTTCAGTTTTATAAACCGGAAACCGACCCAATCGCTTGCAGATCCGAAATGCAATACTTGGCCCGGGTAGATCTTGTAGCCGCAGGATGTATACAGCGTGTCGTTTTCAAAACGGTGTTTTTGCTGGGCGAAGAGGAGGGCCGGGTGCAATAATAATGAAAGGATCAATTGTTTCATGGTCTGGTATTAGTGGGTAAAGAAACGAATTTCCTGCCTGCGCCCAATCAGGTGGGCGCTGAAAACAGGTATTACATCTCCCCGGCGGCAATACTGCGGCTGATGAAAAAACAGGCCGCGATCATGAACCCGGCGATCAGCCCCGTGAATACCAGCAGGAAGATGAAATTCTTTCCCGAATCAAATTGCATCTTTCGGGGATCGGTGGGGTTGTAATAGAGCGGGAGCATTTGTCCTGCGTGGTAAGGCATCCCCGCTACCGGCAGTTCTTTGACAATGGTTTCGGGCGTACCGTCGACCGGGTATTCGATGATGATGCTGTTCAGTGAACGGCTGGATGTACCGTTTACGGCCCGAACGGTGCCCATTACCTTGATCCCGTTTTTCTTCAACCGGTTCAGTCGGTTCATTTTGTACAGGATGACCAGGAAAGGGATGAACCCGGCAACGATCAGCATGGTGTAGATGGCGGCCATAGAACTAATGTACACATTTACGTTAACATCACGGGCGAACCGGCCGGCATCTGGTGGTTGTGAATGTCCGCGATGCTGTTCAGTGTTACCTGGGCGATCTCCGACAAAGCCTCTTCGGTAAAGAAAGCCTGGTGTGCGGTGATGAGCACATTGGGGAAACTCATCAAACGCTGAATCAGGTCGTCGTCGATGATGTGGGATGACAGATCGCGGAAGAATAATTTCTCTTCCTGTTCGTATACGTCGATGCAAAGGGCGCCCACCTGTTTTGTCTTCAGCGCTTCGATGATGTCGACCGTGTTGATCAGGCCGCCGCGGCTGGTATTCACGATGGTTACACCGGGCTTCATCAGCGAGAGTGTTTCACGGTTGACGAGGTAATGATTTTGCGGGGTGAGCGGGCAATGCAGGGATATGATATCCGATTGCCGGAGAAGATCATGGAGCGGGAGATAGGTAACGCCAGCGGCAGAAAGCGCTTCATCGGGATGGATATCGTATGCCAGTACCTTACATCCAAATCCCTGCATGATGCGGGTAAAGGCTTTGCCGATCTTACCCGTTCCGATCACACCGACCGTTTTATCATGGAGGTTAAAGCCGAGTAGTCCGTTCAATGAAAAATTCTGCTCCCGCACCCGGTTATACGCTTTGTGTGTTTTGCGGTTGATCGTAAGCAGCATGGCTACGGCGTGTTCGGCCACGGCTTCGGGCGAGTAAGCGGGTACCCGGCAAACAGCCAGTCCGAGCCGCTTGGCCGCTTCCAGGTCGGTATTGTTGAAGCCGGCGCAGCGCAGGGCGATGATCTGTACTCCCTTTTGCGCCAGTGCTTCCAGTACGGGCGCTGTCAGTTTATCATTCACAAAAACACAAACGGCTTCCGCATTCTTCACCAGGTCAACGCTGTGCGGACCGAGATGCGTTTCCTGGTATTCCAGTTCGAAGCCATGATCCTGGTTAAAACGATCGAAGAATGTTTTGTCGTAGGGTTTGGCAGAGAAGAAAGTGATTTTCATGTTCAGTGCTTATCCGGTTGATGAATATGGTAATATGAAATTACTACGGAATAAATAATCCTAAGCGATTTTATAGGTGCGCTGCAAAACGCTTATACAGGTTGTTGGTCGGGCGACCAACAACGGCGGAAATTACTACGGAATAAGGAATCATAGGCCATTTTCAAGCGGTCTTGTAAAACTGGCAGGCGGGTTATTGGTCGGGCGACCAACAACGGCGGAAATTACTAGGGAATAAGGAATCATAAGCCATTTTCAAGCGGCCTTGTAAAACTGGCAGGCGGGTTATTGGTCGGGCGACCAATAACGGCGCAGTGAAGCATGCCTTTAGTTTTCCTGCATCTGGCGAAGGAAGAATCGTATCACCTCCAGGTTTACGGCGCCCGTGGTCCAATGACCTACCGTTTCATAGGTTTTGAAGACGGGGTTGATGTTGTTCGCCCGGTAAAGTTCCTGGCAGCGCAGGTATCGTTCCTGCACCTGCCTTCCGATATTGTCGTTGATTATTCTCCGCTCGTCTTCGCTATAGGCATCGTCAAACTGTACGGCATCGTTGTCATCCAGTTTGCCCATGTAGATGAATTGAGGAATGGCCTGGTAACTATCCTTGTCGAATGGTTTACCGGCGAGGGCAGGCAGGTCGTTAGTTCCGAGGGGGTAATTGAGTTTGATGCCGTTCAGTTCGTTTTGCGGAAGCATAAGTTCCCCGTTAAACCCGCCGATAGCCAGCGCTTTTATTTTTTCGGGGTGCAGCAATGAAAACCGGTTTGTAAAAGTGCCGGAAGCCGAAAATCCGCTCATGAAAAATTTCGGTTCAATGGGGATCCGTAGTGAAGCCAGAACCGTTCTGGCGTCTTCGATCATGTTCAGTAGTTGCAGGTCGGGCCGTTTCAGCCCGGGCGTTGTTTCTTCCATTACGTCCCTGTCCAGCGCGTGTGTGTAGGTAAGGGGTTTGGAAGCCGGCCTGGGAAAAATGGGAACAAGCAGGGGTATCCTTAATTCGGTGGAGATATTATTGCCTACCGAGCTTACCGAAGCCAACGCGATCGCGTGTTCCGTATGCACTTCCATGCTGTCGGTTATTTTACCCGTGTTGTTCGGTTCCACCAGCAGGAATAGTTTCTTGTTAACCGGCGTTCCTTTCGGGATGAATAAAATATAGTCGTTGTGAAACCCTTTCCCCGGGTTTTTCTTTACCAGCAGTAAACTGTCGGTTTTAAACCTCTCCACGGCGTTTGGCTGTGCAAAGGATACAAGGCTGAAAGGGCCCAGGGCCAGGAAGAGAAGATATCGCATGTTACTATGTTTTACTACAGATAAATAAAAAACTGTTTTCAATGTTGCTGGTAAAACTAAACCGTATTCCGTACCGGTTAGTGCCGGGCAGGCTGATACGTTATTTACCGGTAATGTATTGATGAAAATCGGGTATCAATTGAAAACGATACCTGTGGTACACAGGCGGATGGCAATGGAAGGAATTTATTTTCAGATTCACACTCCGGCAGATTTCTTTGCCGCCGGCTTCCCGTTTCATCGATTAAAATCCGCAGTTCATGCAAACAGCGTAGTTATGAATTTCCTGCCTGCTGTAGTTTTAAAATAAAAAAGATGAAGCAACTTGTTTTTGAAAACCCCAGGATACAGGACAAGGTAACCGTACTGGAACATCCCGGGCAAACCAATGGAACGCACCTGCTGCTGGAAGTGGAGTTGAAACCGGGCGGCGGTAACGCCCTGCATTATCATACTTCGTTTACCGAAGAATTTATACCGGTATCGGGGATACTGGGTGTGTGCCTCGGCGATAAAAAACGACACCTGTTACCGGGCGAAACGGCGATGGTTGGAATCGGGGAACGCCATTTTTTCTTCAACGATACCAAAGAGAATATCCGCTTCCGGGTAAAGATCAGCCCCGCCCATGACGGATTCCTGCAGGCGTTGCAGATCGCCTATGGCCTGGCGGGAGATGGACTGACCAATGGCAAGGGCATTCCTAAAAAAATCGATCACCTCGCCGTACTCACGCAGTTATCCGATACGCGGGTTACCGGCATGTTAAGCCTGATATCCGGCCTGCTGCTGCGCCGGGCAAAAAAACTGGATGGCCTGAAGCGTCAATTGATCGAAACGTATTGCAGAGTTTGATGACTTTTCGATTTCATGCGTTGATTGGTCAGAAAAAAAGTTAGAGTCCTGCGGCTTTTTTCAATTCCGCTCTTGTTAATACATCCATACGGGTTATTGCACCGCGTCGTAATTTCCCAGACGAATCGATGACAACATAAGTTGGAAAGCCCGATCCCCCTGCACTAAATCTGTTTTTTAGCGCATTGACCAACTGATCATCTGCATAAATATGGGTTCCGGGAATTTGCATTTCTGCTATTCTGTTTTTCCACTGGGAAAAGGACGAGCCGGAATTGGTACAGATGTATATGTACGCCACTGGTAAATCGCTGTTGGTTTCGTGCAATCGTTTGCTGGCTGGCAGATCTTTGATACAGGGGATACACCAGGTGGCCCAGAAGTCTATCAACAGAGTTTGTCCCGGAAACCGAGACCTGAGATTCAATATGAATGCGTCGGGGTCAGAAAAAGTATCCTGCCGGAATAACTCCGCCTGAAAAGGTAGGGATGCTATGGGGGTACCTATGTGCAGTTTGCTGTTTGTAGTGTTGGTAGCCAGCGCCCAAATTCCATCAATGCGTTTCTGTTTGACGATCATTTGATCCAGTTCTTTCTGAACAATCTTGCTGCACCAGTTGGTTTTCATTGTTCTTGCTATTTCCGGATAAGTTTGCGCAAAAAAAGACTTGCCTTTCTCCAGTAAGAACGTTTTGAGTATGTCGGATAGAGGGCTCGCAAAAAAACTATCAGTTAGTTTAATATAATGTTCAGTTTGAAGTAATTCTATATCAGGCTGGAAGAATTCTTGTCTTTTAGTATTGAGCCTGTTTATTGTTTCTTTTTTAAGTTCATCGGGCAGGCTGGAATAAAGGCGGAGCGAATCAAGCAAGGCCCTTTGTTCGTTAGAATAGTTGTTATACCTGGCGTATAGCGTTTCATTCAAGTCGATTTTAGGATTGTCCCTCTTGTAAATGAGGTAGGTGAACAGGTAGTTGTAAAAAAGAACCGTTTCATTACTGGTGAAATAAACGGAAATGTTTTTTAGTTGTGCATAAAGGGAGTCCGGCATTTTGTCGAACCAATAGGCGTAGCAAAGACTCCCGTATAGATCAGCGGTTCGTTTGCAATTGATAGCCCATTCATAGGCTGGATGATTTTTTATGAATGCCTTATCTATCCCTTCAATGATTTTATAGATCGAATCGAATATGGATAGAAAAACGGGTTCACTGTACTTTTTCTTGCTTCGCAACAGCTCATTAAGTGTGTTTTCCAGCTTATTTTTTATTGGCTTTCTATAAAGCACATGTTCGTTCATGACTTTATTAAGTGCTCCGTCAGTACCGGTATATTCGATGCCGTCTCCGATCATATATAAGCCATCTTTGCTTTTTATTTTTCTGAGGTCGATAGTGATATTCAGTTCTGTGTTAACGTATACGCCTGCGTAGAAATAATGATCAATATCCAGCCAGAGCTGTTGATACGGAAAGCCATCTTCTAAGGCGAATTGAACCTTCCCGTCTTTGTCGAAAGAAAAAAACTTCACAACCTGGAATTCGCTGCCGAACCTTACAAAGGTGCATTTAAGTTTTTTTGCAGAGATGTTGTGGGGAGGGTTGAGGAGCGTAACGGTAACTATTCCAGGCGGCTTTCTTTGGAGGTAGTCATCCATGCCCGGGTCTGCAAATGCCAAAGGAGGCCGCAGTAATTGCTGTGAAGCGGTAGACAGGGAAGCTAGGAGAAACAGCAGAGATACTAATTTATTTGTGTTCATAAACAGATCCTAAGAAATAGCGATACTATATTTTTCAACCTGGTAAAACCATACCTAATGGCTGATTGGTAAGTTGAAAAAATCAATGGCGGAATGTTCAACACATACCATCCTGGTCAACAGCGTTGAAAACCTCAATTCCCCCGCTTCTCATACCCCGGCTGTTTGGGGGCCGAATAGGGTTTGTTCTTCAACGCGTTTTTTATTTCGGTGATGGCCCGTTCCAATTGTGTATCCACGCCCTTGCTCAGGGCGCCCAGGTCTTCGTCGACCGGTATGTCGGGGTCAACGCCGTAACCTTCCTTGAACCAGGTTCCATCGGGATTGTACATCCGGAAGGTAGGAGCGGTGATATTGCCGCCGTCGATCAATAAAGGCATGCCACTGATGCCGATCAGTCCGCCCCAGGTGCGTGCGCCGATCAGCGGTCCCAATCCTTTCTTGCGGAAATAATCGGGGAAGGCATCGCCTCCGCTTCCGCTCCAGCCGTTGATGAGCATCACTTTGGGTCCGAAGTGCGCAAAGGGCGGCCAGGGCCAGGTTGCACCATCTCTTGTGGCCCAATAGGCGAGGGGTGTGCGGTTGAGCATTTCAATGAAACGGTCGGGTATCTGACCGCCGCTGTTGAAACGTTCGTCGATCACCAATGCTTTCTTATCCCATTGCGCATTGAACTGGCGGGTGAGTTCTTCCTGCCCGTCGAGGCCGGTGCTGGGCACATACACATAGCCGGCTTCGCCGTTGGTGGCTTCGGCAACCCGCTTACGGTTGGCTTCCACCCAGGCTAAATAACGCAGCTGGTATTCGCTGCCCAGGGTTTGAACAATGGCGGTTTTGGCGCCGGTAAATGATGGAGCACTATTATACGTCAGCTCAACGGTTCTGCCGGCCATGGCCTGGAAGAAGGCATAAGGTTCTTTATCGGTGCTGATGGGCATGCCGTTCACCGCGAGGATATAGTTTCCTTCCCTGATATCGATACCCGGCTGATCGAGCGGGGAGCGTGCTTTCGCATCCCATGCCGCGGCCCGTATGATGGTTTTGATCCGGTAAAAATTTCCATCCGCCTGCCAGTCGACACCGAGGTAGCCTACATTTTTATTCGCTGTGTTTTCCATATCGCCCCCGCCGTGATAGGTATGGGAAGCGTTCAGTTCCCCGATCATTTCGCCGATGATGAAATCAACTTCTTCCCGGGTAGCGGCGCCCTCCAGCATATTGAGATAGCGCTCTTTCACGGTATTCCAGTTCACACCGTGCATGCCGGGGTCGTAGAAATAATCACGTTCCATACGCCAGGCGTCGAGGAAGAGTTCTTTCCATTCGGCCACGGGATCCACGAGCATTTCCATCTCATTCAGGCGGAGCGTTTTTTCAAATTTCTGGTTCTCGTCGGGCTTGATGATGGTATACTCCCGCCCGCGCTGAACAAGCAGCCTGGCGCCATTGGCCGCTACGGTGAAATTATCCACGTTGTCGAGTATGGTCTTCTCTTCCCGTTTATCGAGGTCGAAATATTTCAGCGATGGCCTTGCATCGGGAGCGCTGCCGGTATTGGGGAATTTGTGATAGATGAATTTGCCTTTTACGGCGGCGATGAGGCCGTAGTTGCCGTTGGCAACCGGGAGTATCACCATGCGCTGCTGGATGCCGTCGAAATCGATGTCTACTGCTTTCGAATCGGCTTTCTTCGCCGAACTGTCTTTCTTCGCGTCTTCCAGTTTGATGGCAACGGTATCATTCTTCGGGTAGAGAATGGATGGCGTTGTTTTCTTCAGGGAGATGGCAGCCAGCTGGGTGCTGTTGCCATAGATGAAGGAATTATCGATATCGCTGTAATAGGGATTAAAGCTTTGGTCGGTGGTGAGGAAGAGGTATTTCCCTTCCGCGTCGAAAGCGGAGATGCCGCAGGTATAGTAGCCATCGGTCACCTGCTGCAGTTTTTTGTTTGGTGCGTCGTAGATGTAGGCGGCACGGTGGTAATTGTCGAGGTCGCGTACGTAGGTGAACCAGCGGCTGTCGGACGACCAGTTTACCGAAAACCCTTCGCAACCGCCGTGCATGAAGCGCAGGGCCTGGTCTACCTCCGTGGTGGCGCCGTTGGCTACATCGATCATTTTGATCTTCATGGCCTGGTCGATGAACACGATCCTCTTGCTGTTGGGACTCCAGAAAAGATGATACCCAAAGCCTCCGTTGTAGTTCGTCAGTTTCCTGGGCGGTGCATCCGAATTGGTTGGTGCCAGGTAGAGTTCATTCTCGCCGCTCTGGTCGCTCCAGTACGCGACCATGCTGCCGTCGGGCGACCAGGAAGGATAACGTTCGAAGGAGCTGGTGCTGCGGGTGATGTTCTTTACAAATCCGTTTTCGGCGGGTAACGAAAAGATATCACCCCGGGCTTCGATCAGGGCACGGTTGCCATCCGGACTGATATTCGCGTGCTGCACATAACCGGCCGCCGAAACCGATTTGGGTTTCAGCGCCGCTTTATCGGTAACCAGGTTCACGCTCACGCTGGTCGCTTTTTGTGAAGCGAAGTTGAAGAGCCATAATTTTCCCGCCTGCTCATACACGATGTCATCCGGTCCGGCCGAAGGAAAATGAATGTCGTAGTCCCTGTAGTTGGTAAGCTGTTCGTATTTCTTACTGCTTACCTGGTAGCGCCAGAGGTTCATGCGTTGTTCGCCACCGCGGTCGCTGATGAAGTAAATATAGTCGCCATTCCACATCGGGAACTCGCTGCCCGCCGCTTCGCTGTAGGAAATATTCGCCGATGTGTTGTTGCTGAAGTCGTACAGGTGGATCATCGACCTCCATCCGCCGCGGTACCGTTTCCAGTTCCGAAAGGCCTGGGAGATGAAGGTGACGGCCATTTTTTTTCCGTCGGGCGAATAGGAACCGAATTCGGCATAGGCGAAGGGCAGTTTATCCGCGGCGCCCCCCGTGGCGCCGATGGTGAAGAATTGATTGAAACGGTTACGCCCGCTTTCCCTGCCCGATGCAAACAATACCCGCCTGCCATCGGGAGTCCAGTCAACCACCCGGTCGGGCATGCCGTGTTGCGTAAGCCGAAGGGGTACGCCGCCATTGACCGGGATACTGTAAACATCGAGGTTACCGTCGTAGTTGCCGCTGAAGGCGATGGTCTTCCCGTCGGGAGAGAATTTGGGAAAACTTTCCACACCGGCGGGCGAGCTCAGTTTTTCGGCCGTGCCGCCGCTTTTGGGCATCACCCATATATCATTGGCATAGGTGAAAACAATCTGTGTTTTGGACACATCGGGGTAGCGAAACAACCCGGCGTTGATCTGCGCCAAAACAGCCTGATGCAAGACAGCAGCCAAAAGGCCGCAAGCAATCCGTTTCTTCATAAAAGGGGGTTTACATAGTGAAAGCGTAATCAGACAGGTAAGGTAATGAAAAGGGGGGATATCGGAAAGTCCAAAGTTTGCTATTTGAAGTTTGAGGTTTGAGGTCCAACGAGCATGAAACTTCAAACCAAAATGTGGATTAGTTCGTAGATTTCTGCGCCGGTAAAGTTTCGGTTTACAGGGTAGATTGTTTTTCTTTGCTGTCGTGCGGCTGACAATGCCTTTTACCTGGCTGGTATAATATTGCACTCATTATGACAAGAACTATTTTTACCTGGCTCTTTCGCCTGCTTGCCGCAGTGATCATGCTGCAGACCCTTTATTTTAAATTCACCGCCCAGCCCGAATCGGTACAGCTATTCACGCAACTGGGCATGGAACCCTGGGGGCGTATCGGCACCGGTGTTGCCGAACTGCTCGCTTCCATCCTCATCCTTATTCCGCGTACCAGCTTGCTGGGCGCTTTGATGGGATTGGGCCTGATGTGCGGCGCTGTCTTCTTTCACCTCACCAAACTCGGTATTTATTTCGGTGGCAACGCGATCCTGTTCAGCTACGCGGTAATCTGCTTAGTATGCTGCCTGGCCCTGGTTGTTCTGTACCGCAAACAAATACCTCACTTATTAAAACTGAAATTGTGACAAGTATCTTCAACAAATCGAAAGGAGCGCTGGATGAAATGATCAGCCTGCTGGAGCAATTGACCGGGCCGCATGCCTATACCGCCCCCTGTGCCCAACTGAGCAATGCGAGCATCGGTGAACATACCCGGCATGTGATCGAACTGTATCAATGCCTGCTGGCCGGTTACGAAATGGGAGAAGTGAATTACGATGCCCGCAAGCGGAATAAACTCTACGAGAACGACCGGGCCGAAGCCATCGCGGCCATTCACGGGATACTGAACAACCTCGAGCAATCCGATAAAGCGCTCACCGTCATTTGCGGCGCCGAAGAACCCGTGTCCATCGCGTCGAATTACAACCGCGAAGTATTGTATAACCTCGAACATTGCATTCACCACCAGGCCCTGATCCGCGTGGCGCTGATCGCGAATGATACCGTTACCGTTTCCGACGCCTTCGGTGTTGCGCCTTCCACCATTCAATACCGCAAGGAATGTGCACAGTAAGCTTTGTTTCGGTACCTGGCAAAAAGATCATCAGCTCCAACCGCGATGAACATATCGCCCGGCCGGCAGCTGCAGCGCCCAGGGGTGAACTCATCAACGGTCAACGCATCTTTTTTCCGAAAGACCCCCAGGCCGGGGGCACCTGGTTCGCCGTATCCGAACAGGGAGCTGTCAGCGTGTTGCTGAACGGCGCTTTTATCAAGCACCCGCATCGGCCGCCCTACCGGCGAAGCCGCGGATTGATATTGCTCGACATCATCGCCACCGAAGATCCCCTGCATGCCTTTGCCGGTATCAGCCTGGACCAGGTTGAGCCCTTTACCATCGTACACTACCAGGCCGGGCAATTACACGAGTGGCGCTGGGATGGCGCAGCCAAACACATGAATTCACTGGACCCTTCCGGCAATCATATCTGGTCGTCGGCTACCTTGTACCCGGATGAAGTGGTGCAATACCGGAAAAGTCTTTTCGATCGTTTTATAGCGGAAACACCGGCGCCCGAACCGGCCGATGTGTACGCCTTTCACGCCCATAACAACAACGACCCGGAGAATGGTTTTGTGATCAACCGGCAAACGGGGCTGCAAACCTTCAGCATCACGCAGGCTGTATGGCAGCCCGACCGGGTTCATTTCACCCATTCCGACCTTCGCCTCGAAGAACATTCCGAACAATCGATCCTTCTCGAAACGCACCCGGTTACGTCATCGTGAGAAAAATACGCTTATACCTTCATAAGATCACCCATTGGGAATACTGGCCATTTGGCGTGGTATACCTGCCGATGTATTTCGTGTGGTTCTGGTATTCGCTGAAAGCGAGATCCTTTTTCTTTTTCAACGCGTCCAATCCACGTATCAAGAATGCCGGCTTTTTGATGGAACCCAAAAAAGAGATCTACGCCATTATGCCGGAGGAATACATTCCCCAAACGATTTCATTTGATAAGAATACACCGCCGGCGGAGGTGCTGGCTGCCCGGGCCGCGTCGGGGATCGTCTATCCCTGCATTGCCAAGCCCGATATCGGCTGTAAGGGCAGGGGCGTTCAAAAGATCGGGAACGACGAAGAGCTGACAATCTATTCGCAGCGCATCAATATGGATTTCCTCGTGCAGGAATACATCGATTACCCGCAGGAAGCGGGGGTGTTCTATGTACGCATGCCCGGAGAGGAACATGGCCGTGTTACCGGCATCGTGGCAAAAGAGTTCCTGATCGTACAGGGAGACGGAACATCCACCATCACCCAACTGCTGCTGAAAAATCCCCGCTATCATTTTCAACTGGAAGCCTTACAGAAAATATACGGCGATGGGTTGAACGAAGTGCTGGCCGGCGGCGAGGAAAAAAACCTGGTGCCTTATGGCAATCATGCACGGGGAGCCCGCTTCCTGGATGTATCGCACCGGGCCGATGACACCTTTCACCGCATGATCGACGAAGTATGCCGAAAGGTGCCGGAATTCTATTTCGGCCGGCTGGATGTGCGCTACGAGAATTTCGAATCATTCCGGGAAGGCAGGCGGTTCAGCATCATCGAACTCAATGGTGCCGGCAGCGAGCCTACCCATATTTACGACCCGTCGCATTCCATTTTCTTCGCCTGGAAAGAGATCGCCCGGCACCTGGGCCTCTTGTACCGGGTAAGCGTGCGCAATCACAAAAGAGGACACCGCTACCTTACCGTACAGGAGGGTTTGCAGATGTTCCGGGAAAACAAAGCCGTTATGCGGAACTTAGCTAAATTCTGACCCGGTTATGAAATTCCGATTCACGTTCAAAAAAGCGTTGCTGGCATTCGTCATCGCCTGGCTGGTATTTGCGCAATCGTGTATGAAATTCCGCGTCAGCGACAGCGAGGCACGTGTGTCATTCGACAGGCAGCGGGTGCCGGTATATTTTATTTCGCTGAAAGAAGAGGGAGTACCCCTTCACTATGTAAAATGCGGGGCCGATAGTTTGCCTACCTTGTTTTTTGTACATGGATCGCCGGGAAGCTGGGATGCGTTCAGGCTGTACATGACGGATACGCTTTTGCTGAAACATTTCCGCATGATCGCTGTCGACCGGCCGGGATTCGGTTACAGCGATTTTGGAACGGCCTATCATCTCGACTACCAGGCCCTGCTCATCAATAAGCTGGTCGAAAAAGAGCGGAACGGGAGGGCTGTGCACCTGGTGGGGCATAGCATTGGCGGACCGGTGATCGTACAGATGGCCCAGGATCAGCCTGGTTATTTCTCTTCCCTTACCATACTGGCGGGTTCCATTTCACCGGCCGATGAGCCGAAAGAGTACTGGCGTTACGCGTTCACGTACTCGCCGCTGAAATTTTTCATGCCCGGCGCTTTCCGTCCGTCGAACGATGAGATCGTTTACTTTAAAAAAGAACTGAAGCGGCTCGATACCGGGTACAACCGGTTGCGGATGCCGGTTATCCTTATTCATGGCGACAAGGATAAATTCGTTACGGTGAAAAATGTTGATTACGGCAAACGCAAGCTGCAGCATAACCCGGGGCTGAAGGTTGTGATCATCCCCGGCGCCGGGCATTTCATACCCTGGGAGCATTTTGCCACGATCCGGGAAAACCTGCTTGCACTGGCGGCTTTGTAGAAACAGCACTACGAAGAATTGGCCCTGCTACTATTTTACCGGAATTGCCTGCGCCGTAGTTTTGTTTCGTCTTCAAGTAGCATGTGCATTAACAACGATCCAACCCTATGAAAGAGTAAGACGGCACAGGCCGGTCCTTTGAAAAGCCTCATCCGGGGCTTTTTTTATTTCTGGGAATGGGGGAAACAAACCAGCAATTCGCAGCCCTCGCCCGGTTCGGAATGCACGCTGGCGTACCCGTTGTTCAGTTCGGCACGGCTGCAGATGTTGCGAAGGCCAACTCCGTTCTTTTTCTGGCTGGTATCGAACCCGACACCATTGTCTTTTATGGAAAGAAATAACGCCTCATCCCTTCGGTGGAAGGCAATGACGGCCTCTTTGGCTTCGGCGTGTTTGATAATGTTGTTGAGTTGTTCCTGTACGATGCGGAAAACCGTAAGCTTCAGGTCGCCGGAGAATTCATTCTCATTCACCCCGTTCCACTCGATGCGGATACAGAGATCATTCACCTGGCGGATATGTGCGGCCAGTTCTTCGAGTGCCGGTTGCAGTCCTTTGTCATTCAGCGACGGGGGGAGCAGTGTTTTGGAGAGTTTGCGTATCTCAGCCATGGCATAGTCGAGCAGGGTTTTACCTTCCGCTACCAGGTCGGGCCGGGGTTTTTCATCCTTCAGGGCACGTTCGAGGTAGAGCTTGGCGGAGGCAAGTACCTGGTTGATGTTGTCATGCAGCTCCTGGCCCAGCTGTAACCGTTCTTTTTCCTGCCCGTTGATCACCGCCCGGGTGATCTGCTTATGGCGGATCTTTCGCTCTTCGTTGAGGCTGTTCTCAAGTTTGATCTTTTCGGTGATATCGCGGGTAACGGCGAGCAGTGCGGTGATTTCGTTTGCGGCATTGCGGAAGGGCACGCAATGGGTTTCCGCCCAGATGGATCCGCCTTTAAGGCCTTTTATGCGATAGACCATCTTTCCTTCCTGGCCGTTGAATACATCGGAGAGTATCTGTAAAAGACCTTCGTGGTATTCGGGCGTGCTGAAGGCCAGTACATTCTTGCCAACCACCTCGGTCATATTATCCGCTTCGGCCATCTGTAATCCGAGCGGGTTGATCTGCAGAATGGTTCCGTTGCGGTCGACCAGTTTCACGCATTCAGGCATGGCACTGATGATGGTACTGAGTTTATTTTCGCTCTCGGCCAGGGCCATTTCGGCCTGCTTCTGTTTGGTGATGTTTCGTTGTGTTCCCCAGGCTCTTTTGAGGTGACCGTTCTCCACGATGCCGATCATGTTGTTGAGGAAGACAAGCTGGTTGCCATCCTTATCGGTCTCGTAACTGATCTCGTCCACTACCTTGAATCCGTTGGTGAAGAACTTGAGCAGGTAGTGCATGTTGCAGGGATTGCTTTCCGGCAATACCTGGCTCAGCGGCATGCCGATCACGTCGGCCGCTTTCTCGAAGCCATACATACGGGCGAAATTGTCGTTGCATTCGGCCACCCGGGCGTTGTGATAGCAGTAATCGATCATTTCTTCCAGGGGGGTATCGGTAGGAATGGCCTTATCGAGGTCGATGCGCCAGATGCCTTCGCTGCTCTGCTGCACGAACATGCGGTAGCGTTGCTCGCTTTCTTCGATGGCCTGCTTGATCTTCCGGCGTTCGGTGATATCGGTAACCGTTGTGCTTGTTTTGCGTATTCCGTCGGTATCAATGAAAAAGGCGGATGCGATCTCTACGGGGAAGCGCTCACCGTCTTTGCGGATGCCGGTGGCTTCGGTCATGGCAAAGCCATTCTTTTCGCGTAATTCCAGGGCGGCCAGCAACTGGGGGTCGTTGTGATCGATGAAATCCAAGCGTTTCAGTTTCTTCAGTTCGGCCGGTGTATAACCAAACATGCGGCAGGCCGCATTGTTGATCTCGAGGATAGAGCCGTCTCCGAGTGTAAGGAAAAAAGCGTGGATGGAATTTTCGACGATCGAACGATACTTACCTTCGGTTCCGGTAAGCAGGAATCGTAATCCGTTGGGGCTGGCAACGGAAGCAGCAGCAGTGGGTTTACTGGATCGCTTCATGGTGAGTTTGATTAGGATATTGTATGTGCAGTTGCCGTTTCGGGCAACTACGAACCGGTTACCGTAAATATACTTTGGGTAAATACGGTACATGTAAAGGTCACAAAAGCAGGTGAATAATATTATAGACAAGTTGCTTAATATTATGTAGAAAAGTTTCTATCTTCATCGACGTTATTCGGCCAAACGATACATTTGTACCAAAACCCTACACTGCTATGAAAAAGTTCCTGCTCGTTGATGATCACGTGGTCGTGCGTTCGGGCATCAAAACCCTGCTGTCGGAAATGTATAATCCCGCAGAGGTCCATGAAGCCATGGATGGAGATACGGCGATGGTGAAAATGAAGGAGAATAGTTACGACCTGGTGATCCTTGATATACAGATGCCCAAGACGGATACCCTGGGGCTGATGGAATACATCCACATCAAATATCCGGCGGCAAAAGTGCTGATGTTCTCGATGAGTGCGGAGAATATTTACGCCAAGCGGTTCATGAAAGCGGGGGCTTATGGTTTTATTTCGAAGGAAGCGCCGCTCGAAGAGATCACCCGTGCCATCAACATGATCCTGAACGGGAAGAAATACATCAGCGATACGCTGGCCGAAAAACTGGCCGAAGATTCGTTCTCGGGCAAAACAGGAAATCCCTTCAACGATCTCTCGCCCCGCGAATTTGAAATTGTTTCCCTGTTGCTGGAAGGGAAAACGGTTACCGATATCTCACACACGCTCAATATTCAAACTTCCACGGTAGGTACGCACAAGGCCCGTTTGTTCGATAAACTCGGCGTTACCAATATTCTCGAACTGAAGGAACTGGCCACTACCTATAATCTCTGATCAATAGAAAGCCGGGCAACGTACTTTTTCAGCCGAACTGTTCACGCTGTTGCGGAATGCTTTGTATGAAAGCGTTACCTCGTAGGCGCCCCGGTATTGGGAGGCGGCTTTCAGTTTGCTCACATTCACATCGTAGGTGATGCCAATGCTGAATTGGTTGTAATCGAGTTTTACGACCGGTACCAACGCGTCGTTCCAGCGGTAAAAAGCGCCGCCCGAGATGGTGGTCCTGTGATTTTCATCCAGCACCAGCAGATCATGACTCAGTAACAGGCCGCCCTGTATCTGGCGGGCGCCGCCCTGCATGAAGTAGTCGGCGTACACGATCACTTTATTGGCGTCGCTCACCGGCGCGGAAAGGCCGGCATTCACTACCCACTTCGGGTTCAATACCACATCATAGAGTTCCTGGAAAGCCACTTTCGGTTTGGTGAAGTGAAACAGTCCCAGGCCAACATAGTAGCGGGTATTCTCGCCCGCGGTGCTGCTGAAGTTCAGCCCTACAGCGGCATCCCAGTAGGTGAAGCCGGTATTGGTAAAGGTTTCCTTGGTTGGGTTGGTGGAACTGTAGGAGCCATTGACGAACTGGTCGTCGAAACTCAGTTTGGTGGGGTCGAAACGCTGCATCACGGGTCCGCCCATGATGCCGGCGGAAAGATAGGTGTCCTTTTCTCCCGACAGGGATTTATGATAGTTCAGCACCGGGAATACCTGCGTGCGCCGCAGGCGGGAGTCGCCGGCGATATCATTGCTGAATTGCATACCGATGGTGATGAAATCATTCGAACGGCCGATGGGCTTCTTGTATTCCATGCCCAGGCCGATCGTACGGTAGGGTGTGGTAACGCTTTGCCACTGGCTCCGGAATGCCGAGGTTACGCGGATATCCCCGTTGAAGATACCGGCCAGGCCCGGGTTACGCAGGAGCGGCAATTCGTAGAACTGGGAGAAGTTGATATCCTGGGCCTTCAGCACCGGAGTGAGAAAGAGCAGGGCTATGATCAATTGGTTTCGTAATTGGTTTTTCATACTGGATCATTATTTTAACACCGTCGTGTTGCCTTTGTAGGTATAGATAACGCCGTTGTCGCATATCACTTCCGCGGTATACACGAATACATCGGGTGAAGCGGGCACGCCCCGTACCTTTCCATCCCAGCCGAATTTCGGATCGTTGGGACTGAAGTTTGTTTTTTCAAACACCAGTTCGCCCCAGCGATTGAAGATGCGGAATGTTTTGACAAAGATGCCCTTGCCGCGAACCATCAATACATCATTCAGCCCGTCGTTGTCCGGCGTGAACGCGTTCGGAATGAATACCTGGGCGCTCTTGCAGAATACAAATAACTGGATGGTATCGCGGGTAACGCAGCCGAAACTGTTGCGTATATCGAGTACATAATAACTGTTGTCTTTCACGGTTACGGTCGGCTTCGGACAGTTGGTGCAACTCAGTCCTGTTGCCGGCGACCAGTTCCAGCTGACGATCGGGCCGTTTGTGGTAACGGGGTTGAAGGTAACCGTACTTCCGGTCGTGAGCGTAAGATCGGGCCCGATGTTAAGCGTTGGTTTCGGTCCGACGGTGATCTTCACATAATCCGTATCGGTGAAACAGCCATACGAATCGTAGCCCACCACTTTATACGTAGTGGTAACCATTGGCGTGGCAACCGGGTTGGCGATATTGATATTGCTCAGCCCTTGTGGCGGCGACCAGCGATAAGTATTGGCCCCATTCGCCTGCAGCCCTGTCGATTCGCCGATGCAAAGCGTATCGTTCGGTGATACGAACATCTGGAACGGACGTATCACGGTGAGTGCTACCGTATCAAAAGCGTAACAACCAAAATTGCTCTGACCGCGTACGATGTATTTCACATTCGCGGGCGGCGTAACGGTAGGGTTGGGGCAATTCGTACAACTCAACCCGGTGGCAGGCGACCAGTTGTATATATCTGCGCCGGTTGCGTTGAGCTGAACTGGTTTACCCAAACATACGTTCATATCGTTGCTGGCATTCACCGCGGGAGTCGGGTGAACGGTGATCGTAAATGTTTTTGGTACGCCGGGGCAATTGGCTGTCTGCGGTGTAACGGTGATTGTTGCCGTGATCGGCGTATTGCCGTTGTTCACTGCGGTGAAAGCCGGAAGATTGCCGGCTCCGCTGGCGGCCAGTCCGATCGATGGATTGTTATTGGTCCATTGGTAACTGGATATATTCGCGAGTGTTCCCGAGAAAGCCACCGCGTTGGTGGTGGCGCCATTACACAGCGCCTGGTTGGCGGGTTGAGCCACCGATGGTATCGGGCTGATCGTGATCGAGAATGTTTTTGCCGGTCCCTGGCATCCGTTGGCATTGGCCCGTACGAGTATGCCCGCCGTGGCTGCCGATGAACCGTTGCTGTATACTGTATACGAAGGCATATTGCCTGTACCCGATGCCGGTATGCCGATGCTGGCGGGAGCGGTATTGGTCCAGGTAAATGCGGAACCCGCTACCGAACCGGAGAAATTAACCGGCGCTGTTTGTCCGCCATGGCATAACTGCTGGTTGGGCGGTTGCACCACATTCGGTGTCGGGTTGATCGTAAAGCTGAAAGACTCCGGACTACCCGAACAACCCGCGGCCAGCGGCGTGATCCGGATGATGGCGGTAACAGGTGCATTGCTGTTGTTCACGGCAAAGAACGCCGGAATACTGTTGTTACCCAGGGCCGGCAAACCGATAGACGGATTGCTGTTCGACCAGGTATAGATCGTACCCGGAACAGGACCGCTGAGCGTAACGGCATTTGTCTGAACACCGTTACAAACTGTCTGATCGTTGGGCTTTACAACGGAAGGTGTTGGTTTTACCGTGATCGAGAAACTTACCGGGTTACCCACGCAACCCGTAGCGCTCGGAACAACGGTAATGTTGGCGGTAACCGGGGTGATACCGGTATTGATCGCGGTGAATGAAGGAATATCTCCGTTGCCGCTTCCTGCCAAACCGATCGAGGTATTGTCATTCGTCCATACAAACAATGTATTGGCAACGGCGCCGGTAAAGTTGATGTCGGATGTACCGGATCCATTGCAGACCGACTGGTTGCCGGGCTGCGCAGCATTCGGAGTCGGGTAAACCGTGATCGTAAATGACCGGGGTGTTCCCGGGCAACCAAAGGCGCTGGGTGTTACGGTGATCGTTCCCGAGAGCGGGCTGTTACCGCTGTTGGTTGCGGTGAACGAAGGAATATTTCCGATACCGCTTGAAGGCAAACCGATCGCCGGGTTGCTGTTCGACCAGGTATAAGTTGTTGATGCAACGCTGCCACTGAAACTGATGGCGTTGGTGGAAGCGCCGTTACAAACCGTTTGATTCGAAGGTTGCAGCACATCCGGTGTCGGGTTCACGGTGATCGTGAATGTTTCGGGTGTACCCGGGCAGCCATTCGCCGCAGGCGTGATGGTGATGGTGGCGGTAACAGGCACACTGCCATTGTTCACAGCCGTGAAGGATGGTATGTTACCGGTTCCGCTGGCTGCCAGTCCGATCGATGTGTTGTTATTGGTCCAGCTGAATGTTGTATTGGCAACGGATCCGGAGATGGAAGTTGCGCTTACCGGCGATCCGTCGCAGACAGACTGATTGGCCGGTTTGTTCACATCGGGTGTCGGGTTCACCGTGATGGTAAATGTTTTTGGTGCGCCGGGACAGGCGAGGTGCTGCGGTGTTACCGTAATGGTAGCCGTAATGGGCGTATTACCATTGTTTACGGCGGTAAAGGAAAGTATATCGCCGGTACCGCTGGCGGGCAACCCGATAGCGGTATTGTCGTTGGTCCAATTGAAAACGGTATTCGTCAGGGCGCCGCTGAAATTGATGTCCGTTGTTGCCGCGCCATTACACAGGATCTGGTTACCCGGCTGGTTCACATCCGGCGACGGGAAGATCGTTATCGGGTGGAAGACCGTGCCTGTACATCCGCCCGGCATGGTTACATACATATATACATTGTAGTACCCGGGGGTGGAATACGTGTGCGTCACCGTATCGCCGGTGCCCGTTGTTCCATCGCCAAAATCCCAGGTGACGGATGTGGAGGGCAGGTTACGGTTATAGAAGGTGAATGTTTGCGGGGCGCAGCCGTTGTCGGCCGACATATCGAATTGAGCGTCGAAGGTGCCGTCGATCTTCACCATTACCGTGTCTTTACAACCAAAGTTGTTGAAGGGAATCATTTCCAGCCAGTAAATGGTATTGATCGTAGGGCCGGGGTTGAAGGTGATCTGTTGGCCGGTTCCGAGCAGGGTGCTGTAGGTTTGATCCCACCAGTTGTAAAACTGGAATCCCGGAGGCGCGGTAAGCGTGGTGATGTTGGGATAGGTACAATCGTAGTTCACCTGTATCGGGGAGCCGCAAGGGCTTTCAACGTCGATGTACGCGTATCCCCAGTGTGCCCGGCGAACGCAATCGGCTGTGGTAAATTCCAGGTAGATCGTCTTGCCGGCATAACCACGCAGACTATAGAACACCGAAGACCATGGTTTGTAGATCACACCGGGGTTAACGGGCGAAACCGTAAAACCCGGAAGTCCGGCTGTAGAAATATATTCGAACGAAGCGCAATCAATGTAGTCATTCGTCGCGGAATCGAGGAGCCTGGAATTGAAACGGGGTTGTGTCCACATGGTATGGCCAGGATCCTGCAATACCACCGCGTAGTCGTACATGATGGCAAAGTTGGAATCATTGGCCGGAACATGGATCGTATACCGGATCCGTTCGGCCTGGGCGCCCACATTCGTGTTTCCGAGTTTCACGCAGAAATTACTTCCATCCGGTGCGTTGGTCGGGAACAGGCCGAAGGGGTCCAGCGCTGAGGGTGTCGCCCTCGGAATGATCACATGCCTGTTGGGTGTTGGCGGAGATGGGTTTACGGTGATCACGTTGGTAGTGCCTATCGAATCCACCGTACCAAGGAAACACTCCCAGTTGGTGAAATCACCGTATTCGAAACCAATATTATCGGGGCAGGGAACAGCGAGATTACTTGTATTTGAACCGGGGCCGGGGCGTTTGTACTGGATTGGATTAGCCGCCGTCTTGCTGATGCCGTTGTACACGATCCGGCCGTCGGGATAAAGTGTTCCTTCCTGTTCGTTTTTGGTAACCCGGGCCGTTCCGTTCCGGAAGCCATAGCAAATGGTAATGTCGAGATTTTTGACCAATTGTCCTTTGTTGTTCAGCAGCGACCACTGGCCCTTGCTGTAAACGGCTGTTACGTTTCCGTCGAAATCGTATACGATCTCGTACCGGGCCGGAACCACCGCCTTGCCGTTTTCATCGATGAATCCCCATTTACCGTTTTGCTTAACAGCGGCCAGGTGATTCGAAAAATCCCGGGCGTCTTCAAATACGGCCGGGCTGATCGGTTTGGCGGAAGCATTTACAAAGGTGAATTTGTTCTGAAGAAAGACCCGGGCAAAGCCATTGTGGAAAGGGTCCGTTTCATCCCATAGCTGCGCATGAACGGGCTGATGGGTTTTCCTGTCTACGTACTGGAACTTCGTGCCGGCAACCTGTACCGGAATAATGTTTTCAGTCTGCTTTTGCGCTGAAACAACCGAAGTAAGCAATAAAAGGATAAAAAGTAAAGGTCTTCTCATCGGATAATGGTTTGTTCATAGGATCGGGTTAAATCTTGCAGTTCAGCGTATCAGGGTATCTATATAAACGAATCAGCATACCGGCATATTATGAGTGGCTGAGCCGATTTTTACACGGGTGGAAATCATTCAGAATGAAGGGATGAGTGAGCGCTGAAATACGATAAGATTCAGTACTGGAGAGGCTTGCAGGAGATGATGGATTTAGCGGCGCAACACAATAAACGCGGAATAAGTACGCAGGCTTGCGTAAAATTACGGAAGCCTGCAATTGGCAAAAACCACAATTTTTCAATCCCGTATTCCGGGAGAGGCCGGTTTGGTTGGCGGACTGACTAGTGTTCTTTGGTCTTCACAAAGAAGAGTGCGGCCGAGTTCATGCAGTAGCGCAGGCCGGTAGGTTTGGGGCCATCGTCGAATACATGACCCAGGTGGGCGCCGCAACGGCTGCAATTCACTTCGGTGCGCACCATGCCGTAACTTTTGTCTTCCGCTTCTTCTACATTGTCTTTTTTGACCGGTTGCCAGAAACTGGGCCAGCCGGTGCCGCTGTCAAATTTGGTGGCCGAACTGAAGAGCTCCTGTCCGCAGCAGATGCATTTGTAGATCCCTTTGTCGTGGTTATCCCAGTAAATACCGGTGAAAGCTCTTTCGGTTCCCTTCTGGCGGGTTACCTGGAATTGTTCGGCGGTGAGCTGTTTGCGCCACTCGGCATCCGTCTTGGTAACGGGGTATTTTTTTGTCTGGCCCATACCTATGCAGGCTGCCACCAGAAATGCGGAGAGGAAGAATAGTTTTTTCATGTTCCTTTTTGTATACCTACGAAATGAAATTTGCCACGGATTCGTGCCTCGTTTCTTTAACAAGCTTTTTGCTGTAAAGGTTTATACTGTAAATTTAATGGTCAACAAGAAGCTCATGGGCATACTCAACCAGATCGCCGAATACCTGTACCTGAAGAAGAAAGACCCGGCTGCACCCAAATCCACCTGGGTCAGGTACATGCATGGCATCAACCGGATTTCCATTTTGCTGTTCCTGCTGGGCCTGATCATCCTGGCCATTAAATTACTTCGCTGAGGCGTGCAGGAAAGTGTGTATGCTGGCCGCCGCGTTGGCCGATGCATTGCCACCCTGGCTGAGCAGGGTTTTCAGGGCCGCGTAGTCTTCCTTCACCTGCCGCTGTTTCTCCGGGTCGTTCAGTAAACGGTCCAGTTCTTTTTCCAGGTTTCCCGGCGTTAGGTCATCCTGTATCAGTTCCTTCATTACTTCCTTATCCATGATGAGGTTCACCAGCCCGATGAATTTTATGTTCACAAGCCGTTTCGCGATCTGGTACGAGAGCGCATTGCCTTTGTAGCAGATCACTTCCGGAACGCCGAAGAGCGCCGTTTCGAGGGTGGCGGTTCCGCTGGTCACCAGGGCCGCTTTCGCCTGCATGAGCAATGAGTAAGTTTGATCCTTTACCGATGAAACATTTCCGTATGGCGCAAGCAGTGTTGAATAAAATGCTTCATCCAGTCCGGGCGCTTTTGCCACAACAAACCGGTATTCGGGGAAACGTTTTGTTACTTCCAGCATGATCGGAAGTTTTTTGAGGATCTCCTGTTTGCGGCTGCCGGGCAAGAGGGCAATGATGTTTGAAGTTTGAAGTTTAAGGTTTGATGTTTGAAGTTCACTATTCCTTCTTTCCTGTTCTTTATTCATGTATTCCTCCACCACCTCCACCAGCGGGTGGCCTACATATTCCACCTCGTAATTCCATTTTTGGTAGAATGCTTTTTCAAAGGGGAGGATAACCAGCATTTTATCCACGCATTGCTTGATCAGTTTTACCCGGTTCTCTTTCCAGGCCCATACCTGGGGGGAGATGTAGTAGATGATCTTAAAACCCTGTTGTTTGGCCCATTTGGCGATGCGGAGATTGAATCCCGGGTAATCGATGAGAATAAGTACGTCGGGCTGGTACGCAGTGATGTCTTCTTTGCAAAACCGGATATTGCGCAGGATGGTGCCGAGGTTGTTCAGCACTTCGATGAAACCCATAAAGGCCAGGTCTTTGTAGTGCTTAACAAGCGTGGCGGCTGCCGCTTCCATCTTATCGCCGCCCCAGCAGCGGATATCGGCATGGGGGTCTTTTTCACGCAGGGCCTTGATCAGGTTGCTTCCATGCAGATCGCCGCTGGCTTCACCGGCAATGATGTAATACTTCATGCAGCGAAATTACCCAAATGTTTTGATGCTGAGGGCCGTGAGCGCATAAATAAGCGTGGCCCAGAAGATGCCTTTGGCTGTTTTGTCGATGCGGGCGTTGATGTAGATGGTGAACAATACCGCATTGGCCATCAGTGACAGGCTGATGGCAACAGTGAGCAGGCGATGGCCCGGTTGTACAAAGATGTACTGCAGGGCCTGGAAATAGTTCAGCGGGCCGAGTTTGGTGTATTTAAAAACAGCGAAACCCACGAAAGGGGCCAGCATGCCCATGATGAAACCAAAAATGAAATTATCTTTCTTAAGCATTATTTGAACAGGTTCTTTTGTTCGAGTTGTTTTTTCAGGGTGTAGTTGGTGAGGTCGAATTGCACCGGCACCACGCTGATGTAGTTATGCTGCAGGGCCCATACATCGGTGTCTTTCCCTTTATCAAAATTGATGAACTCACCGGTCAGCCAGTAGTATTTCTTGCCGTGCGGATCCTTGCGTTCGGTGAAGTCTTCTTCGTATTTGGCGTAGGCCTGCCGGCAAACCTTTACCCCCTTGATCAGGTCGAGCCCGACGGCGGGGATGTTCACGTTCAGCAGCAGGTGTTTGTCCATTTTCTGTTGCAGCAGGGCGCTTACGATCTTTTTGATGTAGAACCGGGATGCGGTGAAGTCGGCCTCCACGCTGTAATCGAGCAGGGAAAAGCCGATACTGGGTATGCTCTCGATCGAAGCTTCCATCGCGGCGCTCATGGTGCCGCTGTAAATAACATTGATCGAGTGGTTGGCGCCGTGGTTGATACCGCTCAGGCAGAGGTCGGGTTTGCGGCGTAATATTTTATCCACCGCCAGTTTCACGCAATCGACAGGGGTTCCGGTGGTTTGCCAGGCTTCGGTATCGCCGAAGATATCCACCTTGTGCATGCGCAGGGGGTGTCCGATGGTGATGGCGTGTCCCATCCCGCTTTGCGGTTTATCGGGCGCCACCACTACTACTTTACCAAGATCTTTGACCGCTTCAACCAGGTTGCGGATGCCGGGGGCTGTAATGCCATCATCGTTCGTGATGAGGATGATGGGCTTGTCTTTTTTCTTCGTTGCCATCTGTATTAAAATTGAGGGAACCAGGGCCTCGCGATGCCGGGTGCACGGAAAGGCCAGGGGATCATTGCCAGGATGATGACCAGGGCAATGCCGAAATAAATAAGGGTGCGTTTGTGTTTTTGTGCGTCGGTATCGGCACGTTTTGCCATGCTTCGTCCTATATGTACCAGCAGCCAGGCGATGATCATCATCAGGGCGTGCTCTACGGCGAAGAACCGTTCGGAAGGATCTTTCATGACGGCGCCCATGCCCGCTTTGACCTTCTCGAACCACATGCCGGTGAAGTAGAGTACCAGGCCAAGCAGTAACTGCAGATCGCAGGCGATCATGAAAAAGAGACTCAGTTTATTATCACTGTTGCGGTAGGGCCGTTTCGAGAACGTAGCCGAAAGGGCAGCGAGTACGGCCAGTACACCAAAAAGTAAAACTGCCCAGCGCAGGATGCTATGTGTTACCAGGGTGTGGTTCATATAAATCGATTTGCAGCAAAAATACAGGAACTGAATCAGATTCGGGGAACAGGGTATTTATGCAGATCGTACAGGACCTGATAACGATGTTGAAAAATGATTCCGTATCCGGGGAGAAAAAAATAAATTTGGAGAAACTAAATAAGTTAGTATATTTGTGCTAACCAAATTAGTTGTACCATGTCAATCGCCGGACAAAACCTGAAATACCTGCGCAAGCTGCGTGGCTGGACGCAGGAGGAATTCGCCAACAAATTAGGTATCAAGCGTTCCCTGGTAGGCGCTTACGAAGAGGAGAGGGCCGATCCACGCCTGGATGTGCTCCAGGTGGTATCGGAGATATTCAAACTCACCCTCGATGAATTGCTCACCAAGGAACTGGGTAACCAGTCGGGCACCTACCTGACCAGGCGAAGGCAAATGAAAATGATGAGCGCCGAACGGAACCTGATCCATTTCGTTCCGGTGAAAGCGGCTGCCGGTTACCTGGCCAATTATGCCGACAGTGAGTTCATCGACGAGCTGAACACCTTCACCCTGCCGATGCTGTCCGGCGGAAACTACCGTGCGTTTGAGATCATTGGCGACAGCATGCTGCCCACACCCAGCGGAAGCATCATTGTTTGTGAAAAGATCGAAGACCTGAATGATGTGAAGAACGACCAGCCTTATATCGTGGTAAGCCGCAATGAGGGAATCGTATACAAACGCGTGGAGAAGAATAACCGGTATAAAAACAAACTCACCCTGGTGAGTGATAATCCGCAATACCAGCCTTACCAGATCAACACCGAAGACGTCGCCGAGCTCTGGCATGCCCAGATGGTGATCAGCAAGGTAAGTCAGCAACAGCGCTGGGATATGAATTCCCTGGCCAGTATGGTGAACAACCTCCAGAGCCAGGTGAGTACGCTGAAGAAAAAACTGAATTAACAGGTAAACAGGTAAACGACAGGAAGGAAATGAACGCAAAGGAACTGCTCATCCTCCATTTCGAGGAAGTGAGGCGAAGGAGTATTAAGGTTTGGAAAGGTATAACCGAAGATGATCTTTACTGGAGGCCCGATCCGGAAGCGATGAGTTGCTTCGAAATGATCCGTCATGTACTCGAATCCGAGAATATCTACCATCATATAATATTGCACAGGGGTGTGCTGGGCGATTACGAAAGCCCGCTTACCGGCAATCCGTACACTACCGTCGAGGATGAATTGAAGAATGCACAGCCTTACAGGGAAAAATTCCTGAAGATGGTGCATTCTTTCACCCTCAAAGAGCTGGAAGAGGTATATATCACCCGCAAAGAAAAGAACCAGCACCGTAAACTGGGCGATTACCTCCTGCGGATGGCCTACCATGAGAGCGTTCATACGGGGCAACTTCTCGACTATTTACGCACATTAAAATCGGCCCGGCCCAATGTATGGGATTAACCAATAACTTTAACTTTTAACCAGATACATCGACAACTTTAAAAACACAGTTATGATTAAACTTCAGATCATTGGCAATCTTGGAAAAGACTGCATCGTAAAAGAGGTGAACGGAAAAACAGTAATCAATTTCAGCGTGGCGCACACCGAACGTTTTAAGGATGCGCAGGGTAACCCGAAAGAACGTACCACCTGGGTGGAATGTGCTTACTGGACCGACCGGACAGGCATCGCTCCATACCTTACCAGGGGCAGAACGGTTTACGCGGAAGGTGCTCCTGAGGCGGATGCCTATACAAACAAGGAGGGGCAGGCAGCGGCTACGCTGCGGATGCGTGTGCAATCCGTTCAACTGCTTGGCGGAACCGGAACAGAAGGCGGCGGCTCAACATCGGGCAACGCTTCCAATACCGGGTACGCTTCCCGGCCGGTAGTGAAGACGGAGACAACACCCGTCGCCGAACAGGAAGACGATCTGCCATTCTAAACATACAATGCTGTGAATTGAAAGCCCCTTCCGGGGCTTTTTTAATGCCTGCCTTTTTCAATATGCTTTATCTTGCATAAAACGATTGACGTGAAAAAAATAACCCGATTCCTCTTCACTATTTTCCTTCTTGCTTCTGTTGAGCTGCCAGCCCAGAAGAATTATGTTCAGTATGTAGATCCGATGATCGGAACCGGCGGGCATGGTCACACCTACCCGGGCGCCGTAGTGCCGCATGGCATGGTGCAATTGAGCCCGGATACAAGGCTCGACGGCTGGGATGGTTGCAGCGGCTATCATTATTCGGATAATTATATATACGGCTTTACCCATACACACCTGAGCGGCACCGGTTGCCTCGATTACGGCGATATCCTGCTGATGCCGATGGGAACAGCGCCTTCGCCCGATAATAAAGTGTACGGTTCTTCCTTCCGGCATGAAAATGAAAAAGCCACCGCGGGATATTATTCGGTACGCCTGGATGATGAGAATATCCTGGCCGAACTTACGGCTACCACCCGGGTGGGTTTTCACCGGTATACTTTCTCTGCCAACATAGCCAATGTCATTCTCGACCTCAAACACCGCGACGAAGTACTCGAATCTTCGTTGAAGATCATCAACAACCGTACAGTAGCGGGCCTGCGCCGCAGTAAGGCCTGGGCGGATAATCAATATGTATATTTTGTTATTGAATTCTCCGCTCCGTTCACGAAGTCGGATATCTGGAAAGATGAACGTTCACTCGTGGATGGAAAAGACGAAAGCGGTAAGAACCTTAAGGCCTGCTTCAGTTTTGACAGTAAAACCGTGATGGCGAAAGTGGCCATTTCGGCTGTGAGCATCGAAGGAGCGCAAAAAAACATGAAAGCCGAATTACCCGGTTGGGATTTCGACAAGACGAAAGCGGATGCCGAAAGGATTTGGAATAAGGAACTGTCGAAGATCGATGTGACCGGGGGAACCCAAAAACAACTCCGCACATTTTATACGGCGCTCTATCATACCATGGTGGTGCCGAATGTGAATATGGATGTGGATGGTCAATACCGCGGAAGAGATAACCAGGTTCACAAAGCAACCGGGTTCACCAATTATTCGGTGTTCTCACTCTGGGATACCTATCGCGGCGCTCATCCCCTCTACACCATCATCGACCAGAAACGAACCATCGATTACATTCAATCCTTCCTGGTGCAGTACAAAGAAGGTGGAAGACTGCCGGTATGGGAACTCAGCAGCTGCGAAACCGATTGTATGATCGGCTACCATAGTGTACCCGTGATCGTGGATGCATACATGAAAGGATTAAAACAGTTCGATACCAAACTGGCCTTGGAAGCCATGAAGAAAAGCGCCACCTGGAATCACCTGGGCCTGCCCGCCCTGATGGACCATGGATTGCTGGAGGCCGACGATGAACACGAGAGCGTGAGTAAAACACTCGAGTATGCCTACGACGACTGGTGCATTGCCCAGTTCGCCAAAAGCCTGGGCGCACAACAGGATTATGTGAACTACATCCGCCGGGCACAATCGTACAAAAATCTTTTTAACCTGCGCACCGGCTTCATGCGGCCCCGCAAGAACGGGAACTGGGTGTCACCCTTCGACCCACGGGAAGTGAACAATAATTTCACCGAGGCCAACAGCTGGCAATATTCCTTTTATATGCCGCATGATGTTCAGGGATACCTCAATCTTATCGGCGGACGAAAATACATGGAGGAAAAACTCGATGAACTGTTCACCGAAAATTCGCAAACCACCGGAAGGGAGCAAAGTGATATCACCGGGCTGATCGGGCAATATGCGCATGGGAATGAACCCAGTCACCATATTGCGTACCTGTATAATTTCACCGGGGCCGCGTATAAAACACAGGCCATGGTGCACCGCATCATGAACGAGATGTACCACGATGCGCCCGACGGACTGTCGGGCAACGAGGATTGCGGGCAGATGAGCGCCTGGTATATACTCAGCGCCCTGGGATTCTACCCCGTGACGCCCGGCACAACGGATTTTATCATCGGCACACCGCTTTTTCCTTCGGCCACCATCCGGCTGGAAAATGGAAAAACATTTACCATTACGGCAAAAGGGGTGAATGACAAAAACTTCTATGTTCAGTCGATGACCATTAATAATACAGCTCACACCAAATCATACCTTTCCTTTTTCGATATTAATAAAGGCGGCGCCATGAATTTTGTAATGGGCGATAAGCCTTCCGGCTTTGGCAAGCAAGACATGCCACTCACGGCGATCACGGATAACCTGATCGTTTTGAACCCGGTGATCGATGGAGGCTCCATGTCGTTCACCGGTACCAAGAAGGTGGAGATCAACTCCAACCAGGCCGACGTGAGTTATTATTATACAACCGACGGATCTTTACCGAATGCATCATCCCGGAAATACCCGGGCAGCGAATTGTACTTCGACAGCTCGGTGACCATCAAAGCCATTGCCATCCACAATAAAACGGGCGAAGCAAGTTATATAACCACCGCTAAGTTCAGGAAACGCCCGAACAACTGGACGGTGAAACTGAATACAGCCTTTGAACAGCAATACGACGGCGGCGGGGCATTCGGACTGATCGATGGCATCACCGGCAGTGCCAACTGGCGTAAAGGAAATTGGCAGGGGTATCAGAAAGCCGATCTCGATGCGGAGATCGATATGGAATCGAACCAACTGATCTCACAGGTGAATGCAAACTTCCTGCAGGATGTTGGCGCCTGGATCGTTGCGCCGCGGCAATTCATCGTGGAAGTATCTACCGATGGAAAGCAATTCACCCGGGTATATAGCGGAGAGAATTTCCTGCCGATCGAAGATCGCAAAGTGCAGGTGCGGAATGTGGAAGCGAAATTTAGTCCCGTTACCGCCCGGTACGTCCGGATAAAAGCGATCCAGTATGGAAAACTCCCGGCCTGGCATGAAGGGGCGGGAGGCGATACGCATTTGTTCATTGATGAAATTGAAATCAGGTAACACACAAAAAAAGCCCGTTCATCCGAACGGGCTTTTATAATTTACGAATCAGGAATTATTGTTTTTCAAAATCAGATGCCTTCGGCATTAAATCAGTAGCATTGCGGAGCTTGCTGTGATTTTTACTGTACAGGAAATACACCACCAAACCGACAGCCATCCAGCCGAACGCTACCTTAAGCGTTTGGGCATCCAGTCCAACGATCATGGCAGTACAGATAATAACGCCCAGGGCCGATACAACCGGGTAGATCGGTGTTTTGAAAGGCCTTACGATATTGGGCTCTTTCACACGCAATATCCATACACCGGCACTTACCAGAACAAAGGCGAACAGTGTACCGAACGAAGTAAGATCACCGGCCACGTGCCCGGGCACAAATGCGGCGAACAGGCCTACAAATACAAACAGGATCCAGTTGGCCTTGTAGGGCGTTTTGAATTTGGGATGTAATTCGCCAAAGGCTTTGGGGATCAGGCCGTCATTGCTCATGGTATAGAAGATACGGCTTTGTCCCATCAGCATCACTAATATTACAGAAGAGAAACCGGCAAGGATCGCCACAGTAACGGCGGTGGCCAGCCATCCGTAACCGGTCATATAGGTGGAGATGGCGTATGCTACCGATGCCTCACGTCCTTTTTCCGGATCAACAAATTCTTTCCAGTTGGCAACGCCGGTGAGTACATGACCGAACAAAATGTAAAGGATCGTACAAACAACGAGCGAACCCAGGATGCCGATCGGCATATCTTTCTTCGGGTTCTTGGCTTCCTGGGCAGCGGTACTTACCGCGTCGAAACCGATGAACGCGAAGAATACGATGGCAGCGCCACCGAGTACACCGCCCCAGCCATGTTTGTTCCAGCCGCTGTAGTCGGCGATCACTTTACCGGCGCTGTCGGTAACAGCCGGTGTATTTTCAGGGATCAGGTAAGGAGTGTGATTGGCTCCGTTGATGAACTGCCAGCCGATCACTATGAACAGCAGTACGATGGCTACTTTAATGAACACGATGACCATGTTCACGATGGCAGATTCCTGCGTCCCCTTGATCAGCAGCAATGTCAATAATAAAAGAATGATCAGTGCCGGTGCATTCATGATGCCGGCATGATGGTTACCCGCAGAATCGGTAAAGCTTTCAAACGGCGAGTGGCACCATTCATACGGGATCCCGCCATCGAAGAGTTTATTCAGGTATTCGCTCCAGGCGATGGATACCGTGGCGGCGCCCAATGCGTATTCCATGATCAGGGCCCATCCAATGATCCAGGCTACCAGTTCGCCCATGGTTGTATAACTGTACGCATAGGCACTGCCGGCGATGGGGATCATGGCAGCGAATTCCGCATAACACAGGCCGGCAAACGCACAGCCGATGGCAGCTACAATAAAGGATAAGGTAACACCGGGGCCTGCAGCCTGTCCGGCAGCAGCGGCAGTTCTTACAAAAAGACCTGCGCCGATGATAGCACCGATACCGAGGGCGATCAGGTTGGCAGGTCCGAGCGTTCGCTTCAGACCACCCTCACCGCCTTCTGCCTGGGCCAGCATCTGGCTCAATGGTTTTTTTACAAATAAACTCATACAAGTAGTTGGTTTTATGAAAAATAGATTGGAAAAATAAGCAATTAATCCAGAAAACAACAACCAGTGGCACTTTTTTGCGGGCTGCCCCGATGGAACCGCTTTTAATATTATATTGCGGAACTAAACAGATTGCAATGGAAATCTCGCACCAGCCCCCGAAAAAGAGCAGGCTTACCTTATATATTATGATCGCGATGGTGCTGGGTATTGCAGTTGGCTATTATGTACATGAGAATTATGAAGCGGGAACGATCAAGTCTTTTTCGGACAATATCAAACTTCTCACGACCATCTTCCTGCGGATGGTGCAGATGATCATCGCCCCGATCGTATTTTCTACCCTTGTTGTGGGCATCGCCAAACTGGGCGATATGAAAACAGTGGGCCGGGTAGGCGGTAAAGCGATGATCTGGTTCATCAGCGCATCACTTATCTCCTTATCCCTGGGCCTTATACTGGTGAATATCTTCAAACCTGGTGTAGGCGCCGATATCAGCCATACCGATATGAACGCAGTGAGCGACCTGCTCGAAAAGTCAAAAGGATTTTCCCTCGCCAAGTTTGTCGAACATGTGGTGCCCCGGAGCGTGGTTGAGGCCATGGCCACCAACGAGATCCTGCAACTCGTGGTTTTCTCGGTTTTCTTTGGCATTGCCCTTACCGCCATCGGTGTCAAGGGCGAACCCGTTATCAATGCGCTCGATTCCATCGCCCATGTGGTTTTGAAAATGGTCACCTACGTTATGTACATGGCCCCCGCAGGCGTATTCGGCGCCATGGCAGCTGCCATTGCGAAGAACGGACTGGGCATACTGGTTACATTCGGTAAATACATCGGCGAGTTTTACCTGGGATTGCTGATCCTCTGGTTGCTGTTGCTTTTTGTGGGCTACCTGTTCCTGAAAGGCCGTTTGCCAATCCTGTTGCGCAGGATCAGTACCCCGATGTCGATCGCCTTCAGTACGGCCAGCAGCGAAGCGGTTTACCCGAAACTGGTGGAAGAGATGGAACGTTTCGGATGTAACAACAAGATCGTGAGTTTTGTATTGCCGTTGGGTTACTCCTTCAACCTCGACGGCAGTATGATGTATATGACTTTTGCGAGCATGTTCATCGCACAGGCTTTCAACATCACATCAATCACCGGGGATGTTTGGCAGCAGATCATCATGCTGCTGGTGTTCCTGGTAACCAGCAAGGGCATTGCCGGCGTACCCCGGGCCTCGCTGGTAGTGGTGCTGGCAACCGGCGCCATGTTCGGTCTGCCACCCGAAGGGGTGGGTATCATACTGGCCATCGATGTGTTCTGCGACATGGGACGCACGATGACCAACGTACTGGGCAACGCACTGGCTACCGCCGCTGTAAGCAAATGGGAAGGACAACTCGAACATTCATAAGCTGATCACAACCGATATACATGCCTGAATTCTTTTTCCTGGATTTTCACTGGACACAATTGCTGCAACCGCAGTGGTACATCGAGAACGGTGGATTGCTCCTGCTGCTCTTCGTGGTCTTTGCCGAAACAGGATTGTTCGCCGGTTTCTTTCTGCCCGGCGATTCGCTGTTGTTCGTGGCCGGCATCTATGCGCATGAGATCAAGACGGATATGGGCGTACTGGAGCCGGGCCTCGGTTACCAGGTGGTCAGATACTTCGGACTCGAACCGTTTCAATACAGCTACTGGGTCGACCTATTCGTACTCTCCGCCCTGATCGCCCTGGCCGGCATCCTAGGAAACGCGGTAGGGTACTGGACCGGTAAACGCTTCGGTCATGCCATGTACAACTGGCGCGACCGCTGGTTCTTCAAGAAACGATACCTGCACGAAGCGCACGACTTTTATGAAAAGCATGGCGGTGGGGCGATCGTGGCCGCCCGGTTCATACCCATCGTACGTACGTTCGCGCCGATCGTGGCCGGTATCGTGGATATGGACAGAAAGAAATTCCATTTCTTCAATATCATCGGTTGTGTTGCCTGGGTGCTGAGCATGATACTGGGCGGATTCTTTTTACAGAAATGGATCCTGTCGCAGTTTGGATTCGACCTGAAAGAACACCTCGAAGTGATCGTACTCGGGATTGTATTGGTAACCACCGCACCCGTATTCATCAAACTTATTTTCGGGAAAAAGAAAAAGCCAGCAGATGAACCTGCCAAAAAATGAGCATTCCGTTTTCAGCATCGCGGTGATCGTGGCCGCCCTGGGCTATTTCGTCGATATATATGACCTCCTGCTGTTCAGCATCACGCGGGTGCCGAGTTTGAAATCGATCAATCTTACCGATGCACAGATACTTACCGAAGGCGAAAGCATCATCATGTGGCAGATGGGCGGTCTGCTCATCGGCGGCATCATCTGGGGTATCATGGGCGATAAGAAGGGCCGGCTGAGTGTACTCTTCGGTTCGATCATCCTGTATTCGCTGGCCAATATCGCAAACGGGTTCATTCAAACGGCCGACCAGTTCAAGATCGTACGTTTCATTGCCGGGATCGGCCTGGCCGGGGAACTGGGCGCCGGCATCACCCTCGTATCGGAACTTACCCCCAAGCACAAACGGGGAATTGCTACTTCCCTGGTAGCGGGCATCGGCCTTACGGGCGCCGTTGTGGCCTTCATCATGAAAGAGAATTTCGACTGGCGTACCTGTTATTTTATCGGCGGCGGATTAGGACTTGCCTTGTTGCTGCTTCGCATATCGGTTTTCGAATCGGGCATGTATCACGAAGTAAAAAAGCTGGATGTGGACCGGGGAAATTTCTTCATGCTTTTCAATACCAGGGAGCGATTGCGCAAGTATGTATGCAGTATACTGCTCGGATTACCCACCTGGTTTGTTATCGGGGTATTAGTCACATTCTCCTCCGAATTCGGAAAGCAGATGGGTATCCAGGAAAAGATCGATCCGGGTAAGGCCGTGATGTATGCCTATGCCGCTATCTCCGTGGGCGATATCCTGATCGGGTTCATCAGCCAGTGGTTCCGGAGCCGGAAAAAAGCTTTGTATCTTTTTTATTTTATTACAGCGGTATTCATACTCCTTTTCTTCACCATTCAATGGAATGGCAGCGCAAACCAGATGTACTGGATCTGCGCCGGGATGGGTTTTGGAACCGGGTTCTGGGCCATATTCGTTACGATGGGCGCCGAGCAGTTCGGTACCAATATCCGGGCAACGGCCGCCACCACCATTCCCAACATGGTCCGGGGTATGCTTACGGTGATGATCCTCCCTTTGTTCAAATTGTTCCGGGGTATGACGGATTATGTCACCGGCGGATGGATCACGGCATTGGTGATCATGGTCATTACGGTAGTAGCCGCGGTGCTCACTGATGAAACCTTTCACAAAGACCTTAATTACGTGGAAGAATAATTTTTGTTCCGCTTGGTTTTATTCGTGTAATTCGCAACATGAAATTCCTCGTCATACGCTTTTCATCCATCGGTGATATCGTGCTTACCACGCCGGTTGTGCGCTGCCTGAAAAAGCAGGTGCCGGATGCCGAAGTGCATTTTCTTACCAAGCAGTCGTACCGCGGTATCGTGGATACCAATCCCTACATCGATAAAGTACATGTGCTGGCGGATAGTTTTGAACTGATGCTGCATGAATTGCAGACGGAAGAGTACGATTACATCATCGACCTGCACCATAACCTGCGGACGCTCCGGATCAAACGGTTTTTAAAAAAGGTAAAAGCTTTTTCCTTCAATAAACTCAATGTCGAGAAGTTTATCCTCACCAATCTTAAGATCAACCTGCTGCCGGGCAAGCACATTGTAAACCGCAACCTCGAAACACTCCGTTCTTTCGGGGTAAGTGATGACGGGGCGGGGTTGGATTATTTTATCCCGGACAAGGATGTGGTGTCGAACAACGATATTCCCACGTCACACATACATGGATACATCGCTGTGGTGATCGGGGCGGCCCTGGCAACCAAGAAACTGCCCATCCATAAATTAAAGGAGCTATGCGCTGCGATCAACCATCCCCTGATCCTGCTGGGGGGAAAGGAGGATTACGATGATGGCCAGGCCATCGCTTCGATCGACAACGTCAAAATCTATAATGCCTGCGGTAAGTTCAGTCTGCATGAATCGGCCGACCTGGTGCGGAGATCAAAACTTGTGATCACACACGATACCGGTTTGATGCATATTGCCGCCGCCCTGCAAAAGCCCATTATATCCATTTGGGGAAATACCGTTCCTTCCTTTGGAATGGTTCCCTATTACGGAACCCGTTCGCGGCAACAGTTCGACGTGGTGGAGGTCAACAAACTCTGGTGCCGCCCCTGCAGTAAGATCGGCTATAAAAAATGCCCGCGTGGTCATTTCAAGTGCATGGAAAAGATCGCTGTTAACGATATTATAAATCTCGTACAGCAAAGGATACGGCCATAATAAATGCTGGCTGTTTGGGTTAAGTTTACAATCGACCATGAAGCACGTTTTCTTCCTCTTCTTTTTGCTGATCATCTTTCGAAATTCAACCGGCCAGGTATCTGTGAATATTCATTGGTACACCGGCAAGCCATCGGGCGCTTCCGATACCATTCACTACGACCCGGAGCGGAAACTGCAGTGGAAAGATTTTGCTGGCCCTCCGGATATGAACAGTGGCGCCGCAGCGATCACGGAGTCGGGTTTCGGCTACCGCCTGGCCATGCGTTCAGTAAACGGGCGCATGAACCTCGACGTAACCATTTTCTGCTATTTCAATAGAAAGATGTCGTGGGTTAAGCGGGGGATGAATACAGCTTATGCCCTCACACACGAACAGCATCATTTTGATATCACCTGGATCAATACCTGTGCGTTTGTACGGAAATTGAAGGCCGCCCGTTTCACCCATTCCAACTATGCAAGCCTTATCGACTCGATCTATGATGGATGTTATGAGTCCCTGCGTACGATGCAGGATGCTTACGATGGCCAAACCTCCAACGGACGGAACAGGGCGGTACAGGCAGAGTGGAATAGCCGGATCGACGATCTGCTTGTCGCTCAAACTAAAGATTAACGATCAGTACCGGTATCCGCAGTTCGTGCCGGACAGCATTCACGGTTTCTCCGTAGATAAAATCCTTTAAACCCGAATGCCCGTGCGCACCCATCACCAGCATGTCGGCCTGCAGACCTTTGGTGATCCGTACGATCTCTTTTACACGGTCTTTATAACCCAGGAACCCTTCTGCGGTATAACCGAGCCGCTGCAATTCGGTAACATAGAGTTGCAGCCTTTCCTTGTCTTTCCGCGATTCATAATCATCGCTGTCTTTGCCGAAGAGTTTCGCTGAAGGACTTTCCACCACATGTACCAGCATGTAATGGGTGCCTTCTTTGCCCTGGCCAACGGCGTAAGCGAGTAATTTATCATCGTTGATACTGAAGTCGAGCGCAATGGCGATCTTACTGAATACCGGAATATCCAGGCTGCGGAATGTCTCCCGTTCCGGGTGGATTTTTACCGATTGCGGGGCCGTGGATTTTATCAGGAGCGGGCTGAAGACAATGTACAGCAGCAGGCCAATGCAAAGCAGGCCTCCTATGGTTAGCCCTATTTGTTGCCAGGTATTTCCATCCGCATAAACGGTTCCCATCTCATTCACCAGCATCTTCAGGTTCAGGAATACCAGTACACTGGCAATGACCCAGGCCGCGATCCGCGTAATTGGCTTGATGGCGAATTTTCCCATCTTATTCTTATCGCTTACAAAGTGGATCAGGGGAATGATGGCAAAACCCAGTTGAAGGCTGAGGATAACCTGGCTGAGAATGAGCAATGCATCCACGTTGTTTTCACCGTACACGATGATGACCACCAGCGCCGGTATGATGGCAACCAGCCTCGTGATCAGGCGACGCAGCATCGGGTTGATGCGCAGGCTCAGGTAGCCTTCCATGATGATCTGCCCGGCCAGCGTACCAGTGACGGTGCTGCTTTGGCCCGATGCGATCAGCGCAACCGCAAACAGGACGGGCGCAACGTTACCGAGGAAGGAGGGAAGTAAACGGTGCGCCTCTTTGATTTCCGCCACCTGTGAATTACCTGTTTTGAAAAACACGGTTGCCGCTACAATGAGAATGGCGGCATTGACAAAGAAGGCCAGGTTCAGCGCAATGGTGGTATCGATGCGGTTGAATTTGATCGCTTGCCGGATGCCGGCATCACTGCGGTCGATCTTCCTGGTTTGCACCAGGGCGGAGTGCAGGTAGAGGTTGTGCGGCATGACCGTGGCGCCGATGATACCGATGGCGATGTATAAGGCTTCTTCGCTCATCTTTCCGGGTATAAAGCCCATGGCCAGTTCGCCCACCGGCGGACTGGCAAGCAATACCTGAACAAGGAAGGAGATGCCGATCACGCCAACAAGCGTGATGATAAACGCTTCCATCTTCCGGATGCCAAGCCGTTGCAGGAAAAGGAGCAGGAAGGTATCGAGTACGGTTATCGAAACACCCCACACAAGCGGTAAGCCGGTTAATAATTGTATACCGATGGCCATACCCAGTACTTCGGCGAGGTCGGTGGCCGCGATGGCGATCTCCGCAAGCAGGTATAAAAAGAAGTTGATGTATTTGGGATAGGTTTCCCGGTTTACCTGCGCCAGGTCTCTTCCGCGTACAATACCCAGGCGTGCCGCCAATCCTTGCAGCAGGAGGGCCATCAGGTTACTCATCAGCAAAACCCAGATAAGGGTATAGCCGAATTTACTTCCACCGGCCAGGTCGGTAGCCCAGTTGCCGGGATCCATATAACCTACACTCACGAGGTAAGCCGGGCCCAGGAAGGAGAGTACCCTGCGCCAGCCTGTCTTCTTCACGGTTGTATCCACCGATTCGTGTACTTCGCTTAACGAAGCGTCATTGATCACTTTAAAGTTCATAATGTACAAATACGTTTTTGGCTACCTGTTCGCTGATGATGCAGGGAGCCTGTTTGGCTACTTTTATTTCAAGGGAACCGTCGAAGGCGAATTTCTGCAGTACCTGGAGGGGCGTTCCCAACGCGATCTGGTAATGCTTGAGCATCTCCAGCATCTGTACGGTTTGATTGCTGACGGCGCTTACCGTTACGGTTTTCTTTACCGGTACATCCGAAAGAACCAGTTGATTTCTCACCGGGATCTTCCCGTTCTTGTCGGGGATCGGGTCGCCATGCGGATCAAAGGAGGGGTTGCCCAGGAATTTGTCGAGCCGTTGGATCAGTTCATCGTTACTGATGTGTTCCAGTTCCTCGGCGATGGGGTGTACTTTATCCCAGTCGAACTTCAGCACTTCCGCCAGGAAATATTCCCAGAGCCGGTGTTTCCGAATCACGCCGAGCGCCGCTTTCTTCCCCGCTTCATTCAGGGTAAATCCCTTGTACCGCTCGTATTGTAATAGTTTTTTCGCTTTCAGCTTTTTCAGCATATCGGTTACCGAGGCCGGGCGTGTCCGCATCTCACCGGCCAGGGCATTCGTATTCACCAATCCGGTTTCCTGCTGGAGATGATAAATGCACTTGATGTAATTCTCTTCGCTGGTCGTAAAATTCATGGTATCAAAAATTAAAATTTAGACAAAGCTAAAAAAATATCAGCACCGGGCAAATAAAAATTCCATTCCCTTCCCGTACCGTTGTACCTTACTGAAAAATTCCACTATGCGTAAACGTGTCAGTTCGGGTTCTCCCTGGGAAGATATTGTAGGTTATTCCCGCGCCATTCGGGCAGGCGATATCATTGAAGTGGCTGGAACAACCGCTATGGATGGCGATAAACTGGTGGGTAAGGGGGATGTATACCTGCAGACGCGTTTCATCTTTGAGAAGATTGCCCGGGCGCTGGAGGAAGCGGGCGGGTCGTTGCAGGACGTGATCCGGACAAGGATGTATATCACCGATATTTCGAAATGGGAAGAAGCGGGACGGGCTCACGGGGAATTCTTTTCGGAGATCAAGCCGGTGGCTACACTGGTCGAAGTATCACAACTTATTGATAAAGAACTACTCATTGAGATTGAGGTATCGGCCATTGTCCAGGACAGATAATGTGTATATCCTACATATAATATCTGAAATTTCCAGTAATATTGCGCCTGAAACCAATTAACCCATTATGAATTTTTCTTCTTTTGCCGTTCCCTATGAGATAAGTGCGCAGTACGCGAAGCGGGTCGCCTATTTTTCCATGGAGTTTGCGGTACACCAGCCCCTCAAGATTTACAGCGGCGGGCTCGGTTTCCTGAGTGGCTCTCACATGCGGAGCGCCTACGAACTCAGGCAGAATCTTATTGGCATCGGTATTTTGTGGAAATACGGGTACTACGACCAGGCCCGCAACCAGGACCAGACCCTCCAGGTTCAATGGAATGAGAAGATCTACAATTTCCTGGAAGATACCGGCATCAAATTCCAGATCGATATTCATGAGCACCCGGTGTGGGTGAAGGTCTGGTATCTCAACCCGGAAACCTTTAAAACAGCCCCGGTGTTTTTGCTTAGCACCGACCTGCCGGAGAACGATTACGTTTCACAAACCATTACGCACCGCCTGTACGACGCCAATGTGGCCACCAAGGTGGCGCAGTTTATATTATTAGGAGTGGGCGGGGCCAAGCTTGTGGACGAGCTGAATTTCAATCCCGACTTCTACCATCTGAATGAAGCGCATGCCGTGAGCAGCGCCTTCTACCTGTATAAAAAATACGGAAGCAAGGATGAAGTGAGAAAGCGCCTGATCTTCACTACACATACACCGGAAGAAGCCGGCAATGAAAAGCACGATATCCATCTTTGCGAGAAGATGAGTTATTTCTGCGGGTTAGACCTCGACGAAGTACGTGCCTTAACGGGCATGGAAGGAGAACAGTTCAACCATTCATTGGCAGCGCTGCGTTTTGCGAAGCTGGCCAATGGGGTTAGCCAGCTGCACGGCGAAGTAAGCCGCAAGATGTGGAGTAAATACCCCGCTATTTGCGATATCAAGGCCATCACGAATGCCCAGAACTGGCATTACTGGGCCGATAAGCAACTCTACCGCTTCATGGAAGAACACAACGATGGCGGTTTCGACGATCGCAAACGCTATCTTAAAAAAAGAGCATTTGATATTGTGGCCGACCAAACCGGCAAACTGATGAATCCCGATGTGTTCACCATTGTTTGGGCCAGGCGCTTTGCCGGTTACAAGCGGGCCGAACTCATCACCCGCGATGAAGCCCGTTTTGAAGCGCTGCTGAATAACAGCAAGTATCCCGTGCAGATCATCTGGGCAGGAAAACCCTACCCGGTCGATTACCCGGCCATCAGCGATTTTAATGCATTGGTACACCTGAGTAAAAAATACAAGAACGTGGCGGTTTGTACCGGTTACGAACTGGCACTGAGCAAACGCCTGAAACAGGCTTCCGATCTCTGGCTCAATAATCCCCGCGTACCCCGCGAAGCCAGCGGCACCAGCGGCATGACGGCCGCCATGAACGGCTCGGTGAACTTCAGTACCCACGACGGCTGGATCTGCGAATTCATCAGCCACGGTAATAATGGCTTCGTGGTGCCGCCGATCGATTACGAGAATATCAGTGTACACGAACAGGACGAATACGACCTGAACAAGATCTACGAGATACTCGAAAACCAGGTACTTCCTCTGTACTACGAGAACCGCGATGTGTGGAGGCAGATCACCAAGAACGGGATGCGGGATGTGCGCTGGCAATTCGACAGCAACCGGATGGCTAAAGAATATTACGATATCATGTATCAATAAACAACAACTGATTACATCCCTTGCAAAAGGGATGTTTTATTTTTGTCCAAAACCTCCTTATGGAAGAATACAGCTGGAAGGCCGATATACGCTGGGCCGATATTGACCCGAATTTTCACGTGCTTCATTCGAAGTACTACGATTACGCGGCATCCTGCCGGATGGCATTCCTCACCGGCCATGGCATCACACCCGCGCTGATGATGGCCAAACATATCGGGCCCATCATCTTCCGGGAAGAATGTGTGTTTAAAAAGGAGATCAAGTATGGCGATGCCGTGGCCGTACTGATGAAAATGGATAAACTGAGCGAAGATTACCGGAAATGGACCTTCGTGAATGAACTATACATCAACGGCGATACACTGGCCGCGGTGGTTACGGTCGACGGGGCCTGGATGGATACGCTGCAGCGTAAAGTAGCTGCGCCTCCCGCGGAATTCCGCATCGGCATCGACCAGATACCCAAGACAAACACGTTCCGCTTCGTGTAATGGATCCGCTGCATTACCCGGCGCTTTATTGAATATCTTTGCTGGCTCGTATGATCAGCGCTACTGTCAATCTATACAAGAATGCCTACTCAGGACTGAGCCGCCGCATGTGGTTGCTGGCCTTTGTCATGCTCATCAACCGGAGCGGTACCATGGTGCTGGCGTTTATGACGCTCTATTGCCGGCATAAAGGATACAGTACCCGGCAGGCAGGATATGTGGTAGCCATCTACGGATTGGGTTCGCTGGTGGGCGCTTTCCTTGGCGGGCGCATCAGCGATCGTTTCGGCTTTTATTATACGCAGTTCTTTTCCCTGTTCTGCGGCGGCATCCTGTTCATTACGCTGGGGCAGATGAATAGTTTCCTTTCGATCTGTATCTGCACCTTTTTCCTGAGCATGGTGAATGAATCCTTCCGCCCGGCGAATGCCACCGCGGTGGCGCATTACAGTACGCCCGAGAACCGGACACAGTCCTTTTCCCTGGTACGACTGGCCATCAATATCGGGTGGGGCGTAGGGGCCGCGTTGGGCGGCTTACTGGCTTCGATCGATTACCATTTATTATTCTGGGTGGATGGGTGCACCAATATGCTGGCGGCATGCCTGCTGATTTTCTTATTGCCCAGGGTCACATTGGCGCAACAGCATAACCTTCACCAGGCTAAAAAGACCGATCAGAAAATCCGGCCGGCGCACGCCGATAAGCTGTTCATGTATTTCATCGGGCTGCAGGTATTGTTCGCTTTTTGTTTTTTCCAGTTGTTTACCACCATACCCCTGTTTTTCAAAGAAGGCCTTTCGATCAATGAATTCTGGATCGGGGTGCTGATGTCGCTCAACGGGGTGTTGATCGGGATACTGGAAATGGTGATCGTATTCAAACTTGAAGGAAGACTGCCATACCTGCGGCTGATGGCCATCGGCACCATCCTCATGGCCCTGGCTTTTTTCATGCTGAACCTGCCGTTTATTCACGGATTCATCCTGGCCACAGCGGCCATGCTGGTGATCACGTTCGCGGAGATGATCGCGATGCCGTTCATGAACTCGTATTATATCGCCCGGAGTTCTGAAGGGAACCGGGGCCAGTACGCAGCCTTGTACACCATGGCCTGGAGTATGGCGCAGGTGATCGGAAGCGCCTTGGGAACACAGGTGGCATACCTGGCCGGCTTCAGCAATCTGTGGTGGATGATTGGCGCTATCTGCCTTCTCACAGCGCTGGGTTACCAGCGCCTGTACAAATTACCGGTGGATCGTTACTTGTAAACGGCGGTGGTGGTGGCTTTCGACGTGATGGCAACATCCTGACCCATCACCTGGATATTACCGGTGATGTCGGAAGTGGAATTCTTTGTTTTGATACGCCCGGTGCTCATTTCCGTAGTTACTTCGCTGTTTGTTTTGGTTGTACTCTTTAATTCGAATTCCATACCCTGGAAATCGAGTTTGCTGCTGGATGTGGTTACCGCGTTTATTTGCAGCTGGGCTTCATCGCCATTTACGGATTTAAGCGTGCTGGTGCGGATGGTGGTGCCATCGTTGTCCTTGGTGGTATCGCTCCAGCTGTCGCCCACTTTTTTACCGGCAGGGATCAGTTCGAAGGCGCCGGAAACAATAGCGTCTTCGGAAGCGTCGGTGAAAGCGCCCATCAGGCCAGCCATCGGGTTCCCGTCTTCTTCATCCGTCTTGGAGGGTTTTTCTTTCAGTGTAGCCTTGCCTGTACTGTTATCGAGCAGCACATCTACGGGCTTGTTCAGTTTTTCAGCGATCGCTTTATCCGTTTCCGAAGTGGGGGTTGGATTCTTTTCCGAGTCGTAGCTGCTGGATTGGCCCGCCATATTGAAATCGAGCTTTATCTTGGTGAGGGTGCTGGAGATCGTATACTCTTTATCCGTACTGCTTTTTACTTCCAGGTTGTACTCCGAGGAACTGGTGCTGGTCATCTGCATACCCATGCTCAGGTCTGCTTCAATGGAGATGTTGGTGGTGGCAACGATCTTCTGGCCATTCTCCAGTTTGATCTTCGGGGCGTTGATCGGTTTTACGGCCGCTTTCTGGGCAAAGGTGAAGGCGCCGATGCAAATGCCTGCAAGTACCAGTATTGATTTTTTCATATTCGGTTATTTGAACTGTAAATTTATCAACAAACAGCAAATCCGGCTCATTTGTTCGGTTTTTTTGCAAAAGATAACAGGGGCAAAAAAAAGGGCCGCCTTCAGGCGGCCCCAGGAAAATCAATGCTTTTATTAAGACACTACTTTTACGTTAACGGCATTCATGCCTTTTTTTCCTTCTTTCAGGTCAAATTCTACCGTATCGCCTTGCTTGATATCGTTGATCAATCCACTTACGTGAACGAATGTTTCTTTGTCTGAATCGTTGTGTTTAATAAAACCGAATCCTTTTTCTGTGTTGAAAAACTTAACGGTGCCTTGTAATGCTTCCATTTTAAAATGTGTATTGAATGAATAAAGCGCAAATATAGTGGTTTATTTTTAACTGACCCGTTTCTAACCCTTTCCTTTCTTTATTTCCAGCACTTCCACATCAAAAACAAGGATGCTGTTGGGTGTGATGATGCCGAGGTTCCGGATCGAATAGCCCAGTGGGGAAGGGATGATCAAACGGATCTTGCCGCCCTGCCTGCAGAAGGGCATGCCCAGTTGCCAGCCCCGGATCAGGCGCCGGATCGGGAACGTGGCAGGCCTGTCTTTTGTTTGATCGAAGATGGTATCATTCAACAGCTTACCAATGTAGCGCACGACCAGGGTATCGTTGATGGTTACCTGGTCGCCACTGCCTTCCCGGAGTATTTTGTAAAAGACATTCCCATTGCTGCCGGTTGTATCCAGCTTGCCCTCTTTTACCGCGGTGTAGATCTGTTCCAGTTCTTTATTCATCTCCACGGCGCTGTCGGCGTTTTTGTACAGGTCGATCACCGGCCTGGTGCCAGCTTCTTTGCGGGTGAGCGTATCACCAAAGCGGGCATCGGCATTCCGGAAACCTCCATTCCAGAGATAGAATTTATGGTCTTCGCTGCCGCCGCCATAATCGATGCGGTCTCCCGCCCGGGCGGTGGCGTCATAACTGAACGTGCTTTTTGTAAGCTCCTTCCATTCGCCGCTTTCTTTCCGTATCCATTGATTGCCGAAGTAGGCTTTCCGGTATTCCTGTCCGTTCACACCCCAGAAATTCTCCACGAACGAGTACAGTTTACGCAGGGGTTTACCATCTTTCGGCGCCCGGAACGAAGCGATCAGTTTCCACTTCTGCATTTCCGGGATATAGAAGTAACCTGTATAGGTGGTGGTATTGCTGGCGCTGTCGGTTACAGCGGCAACCAGGAAGCGGTACGTTTCTTCCGTATGCCAGTTGTACACGAAATGGCTGTGCCCGCCTGTTCCTTCATTACCGAAATCATTGGCATAAACGTCTTCGCCTTTAGCGATCAGTTTTACTTTGTTCTCTTCGGCCACTTTGTTTCTGTCTGCTGCCTCGTTACCGGCATCCCAAACCGAAAAGATCACTCTTCGTTCGGTAGCGCTGTTTACCTGTATGCCGAAGTAACCACGGGCAAAGCCGCAGGCCATATAATAACTATGCAGGATGTCGGCATTTTTGGGTACGGTGATCTCGTTGTAAAAGGTTGAAACCTTTACCGAGTCGGGCAATGGGTACAGCAGGTGTACCGACGCGGCATTCCTTCGTGGTTTGGGATTGAAATGCACATTCGCCGCTGCCGGACCGCTCAATTCAAGCGAGCGTATATCGGCGATCTTCCCCGGTTGTTTACTGGCTGAATGCAATGTTACGGCGTAAAATCCGGTGTCGGTCAGTTGCACCGATCCGATGCGCACGAGCTGGAATGCTTTCGATGCCGGAACGATTGCCGTGAAATTTTTCCCGGCGATGGAAACGATGACCCGCCGGCCGGCTTTATCATTTTTCATCCGGAGCGCCAGGTTCAGCGTGCCTGTATTTCTTGCTTTGAACCAGAACTGTACCTGCCGGCCCGGATCGGTCCAGTTGTGAAGTCCTTCTTTTTCCGTAAACATCCTGCTTTCATCTTCTTCGGTGCTTTCCTCAACAGGTATCGCATAAGCCGTAGCGGCCGGTATGGAGATGGATGTTTGTGACCAGACCAGGGGAAGATCGATCCCCCAAAGCAGTCCGGCCAGTAGTAAACGAGGTATCCGCATACAGTTATTTTAGATCAAACTTAATACTATTCGCCTGTAGAATCAGTGCGGGGACTGACAAAACTCATGGTTCATGGGTAATAATTTGGTAACTTTATCCTGTTCGGTTGCCTGCACTTTTAGTCATTCAACTCATTTTTATATGCAAGAAATGATCAAAACCGTAATCACGGGTACGGGAAGTTATATCCCACCGTATGTAAAAACAAACCGCGATTTCGCAGGTCATAACTTTTATGCAGAAGACAATACGCTGCTGGATATCGAATCGCACCTGATCGTGGAGAAGTTCAAACAGATTACCGGCATCCAGGAACGCCGTTATGCGCCATCGGGTATCGAATCATCGGATATGGCATACACCGCCGCCAAAACCGCTATTGAAGATGCCGGCTGCGATCCGGAGACGATCGACCAGATCATCGTGGCGCATAATTTCGGGAATGTGGTAAAGCATACCATTCAAACCGATATCCTTCCGGCACTGGCATCCCGGGTAAAACATTCCCTGGGTATCAAAAATCCTTCCTGTGTTCCGTATGATATTCTATTCGGTTGCCCGGGGTGGGTGCAGGGATTGATACAGGCCGACGCCTATTTCAAAGCCGGCATCGCGAAGAAATGCCTGGTCATCGGAACCGAAACATTATCCCGTGTGCTGGATATGTACGACCGCGACAGCATGATATTCTCCGACGGAGCGGGCGCCTGCGTGGTGGAAGCAAAGGATGCTTCAGCAACGCAATCGGGCATACTGAGTGCCAGTGTGCAATCGCATTGCAATGAGGAAGTGAATTACCTGCACCTGGGTAAATCCAATTACCCGGATTCGGATCCACGTATCCGGTACATCAAGATGAAAGGGAGAAAAGTATATGAGTACGCGATGAAGCATGTGCCTGCTGCGATGAAGATCTGTTTGGACAAAAGCGGCGCTGATATCAGTGAGTTGAAAAAAGTGTTCATTCACCAGGCCAATGAAAAAATGGATGAAGGCATCATCAAGGAACTGTATAAATTATATGGTATCGCGAAAGCGCCGGCGAACATTATGCCCATGAGCATCCATAACCTGGGTAATAGTTCGGTAGCAACCATTCCCACCTTATTCGATATGGTGAAGCGGGGGCAGATGCCCGAACACCAGTTGCACACCGGCGATGTGGTTATGTTCGCCTCGGTGGGCGCCGGTATGAACATCAACGCTGTTTGTTACCGCATGTAAATAAAAGAACCCCGCCGCAGGCGGGGCTCTCTACGAACCAGGTTCTCGTTAAAAATTCCGTCCGCCGCTTCTTGGTTTGGGTAATTCTTTCCGCGGGATCTTCTCATCCCGCTGTGCGGTATTATATACAAAGGAAGCTACGATGGTGGCTGCCTGTTTCAGGTCTTCGGGCACCAGGTGATCATACGTATCCATATTCGTATGGTGTGTACGGGTATCGTATTCGATCTCGTCCTGGATGAACTGGAAACCGGGAATACCCACGCCATCGAAGGCAAGGTGATCGGTACCGCCGGTATTGTTGATCGTAATGGTTTTGGCATCCAGCTCATAGAAAGGCTCCAGCCACTTGGTGAAGATGGCACCCGCGGCCGCGTTCCCCTGCAGGTATACACCGCGGATACGTCCCGTGCCGTTGTCGAGATTATAATATGCGGAAATGTTGCCGTGTTCGGGTTTAAGTACCATGTCGGCCGGATCGGCAAAATGATTACGCACGTAGGCTCTTGATCCCAGCAGGCCTTGTTCTTCGCCGCTCCAGAGTGCAATGCGGATCGTGCGTTTGGGTTGCAGTCCGAGTGCTTTGATGATCCGCACGGCTTCCATCATCACGGCACAGCCGGCGGCATTATCGGTAGCGCCGGTGGCACCCTGCCAGCTGTCGAGATGACCGCCAAGCATCACGATTTCATTTTTCAGCACCGGATCCGTTCCGGGTATTTCGGCGATTACGTTGTATCCCTTGATGTCGTTGTCGTAGAATTTTGTTTTGACATCGGCTTCCATTTCTACCTTTTGTCCTGCTTCCACGAGCCGTTGCACACGCAGGTAATCATCGCTCGATAACATCACCCAGGCAAAGTACCGGGACGAGTCTTTGGAAGGCGAACTCCCATTCTGTACGAAGAGCGTTCCGTCGTTACCCAGGCCGTTCATGCTTAATACAAGTGCGGGCTTTTCATTCTTGCAAAAGTTTTCCCACAGCCTTGCCGCTAAGCCCTGGGGCCTTCTGCCGGTGAGTACCCGCCGCGTGGTATCAGGTTTTGCATTCGCCATTTTGTCCAGCGCTTCGTGGCTGAAGCGTACGCCATCCGGTTCAAAAGAAGGTTTCAGGGTATCCCTCGAATAAAGCATCACGATCTTGCCTTTCAAGGCGCCGGCGTATTTCTGGTAGAGTTCGGCGGAGTCTTTCGCTTTGATGAGGATCACATCGCTGTTGATCATCTTTTTGCCGGGCGTACTGCCGGTCCAGGCACGGGGTATGGCGATCATGGGCACATAGTATGGGGCCGTCATGGCTACATAGCAACGTGTTTGTTCCCAGCCTTTGCCAAAATCGCCCCAGGGTTCGAGGGTGGCGTTGACAAGTCCCATGCGGGTGAGTTCGTCTTTTGCCCAGTTGGCCGCCCGGAGAAAACCGGGTGAGTTGGTGAGGCGCGGGCCGCTTTCATCCGTTAGATGAAAGGCGATGTTCATGACCTGGGAATTCTTCAGTCCTTCCTGCTTGATTTTTTCTGTTTCATTTTGTGCGAGGGAATGGGTGTTTGCCAGGCAGAGAGCAATCGCCGGCAAAAGATATTTTCTCATGAGCAAATGATTTAGGCGGATAAGGTACGTGATTATGTGTTAGGATGCAATTAGAAAATGACTGCGTACATGAAAAAGCCCCGCCAGCGGCGGGGCTCAGACAAAAAAGAATCTAACGGTTAGTTGGAAAGCGGTGCTTCCAGGTAACTTTCCATGGGCTCGCAGGTGCAAACCAGGTTACGGTCGCCGTAGGTATTATTGATCCGGGCAATAGACGGCCAGAATTTATTCTTCATGGTATAGGCCAGCGGGAAAGCCGCTTCCTGGCGTGTATAGGCATGGTTCCATTCGTCGGCGCAAACCACGTGTTGGGTATGCGGCGCATTTTTCAACGCGTTATCCGTTTTATCAGATCTTCCTTCTTCGATGGCTTTTATTTCGTGGAAGATGCTGATCAACGCTTCGCAGAAACGATCCAGTTCTCCTTTGTCTTCACTTTCGGTTGGTTCGATCATGATGGTTCCGGGTACGGGGAAGCTCATGGTGGGAGCGTGGAAACCATAATCCATCAATCGCTTGGCCACGTCTTCGGCTTCGATGCCTGCCGTGGTTTTGAACGGCCGCAGATCAACGATGAATTCATGAGCGCAATAGCCATTGGTGCCGGTATAAAGTATCTTATAATATTTCTCCAGTTTCGCCTTCATGTAGTTGGCGTTGAGAATGGCGTATTCGGTTGCTTTACGCACACCCGTTTCACCCAGCATTCTGATATAGGCATAACTGATGAGCAGGATGCTTGCGCTGCCGTAGGGAGCGGCGCTTACGGCCGTGGTGCGGTTCTCCACTTCGCCCGAACCGGCAGCAAGTCCTTCTACCACAGCCAGGGCGTTGTGGCCCGGCAGGTAGGGCTTGAGTTTGTTGTTCACACAGATGGGGCCTACGCCGGGGCCGCCGCCGCCATGCGGGATGGCGAAAGTTTTATGCAGGTTGAGGTGGCACACATCGGCACCGATCATACCCGGGCTGGTAAGGCCAACCTGTGCGTTCATGTTGGCGCCATCCATGTATACCAGTCCGCCGTTGTCGTGAATGGTCTTGCAGATCTTCTTGATGCCTTCTTCAAACACGCCATAGGTGCTCGGGTAGGTAACCATCAGGGCCGCGAGTTTGTCTTTATGTTCCTGCGCTTTTTCTTTCAGGTCTTTGATGTCGATCAACCCTTCTTCGGTGCTTTTCACCACCACCACCTTCATGCCCGCCATGATGGCACTGGCCGGGTTGGTGCCGTGGGCCGAGATCGGGATCAGTACAATATCGCGGTGACTTTCCTTGCGTGCGGCATGATAGGCACGTATGGTAAGCAGTCCGGCATATTCGCCCTGTGCCCCGCTGTTGGGTTGCAGGGAGCAGGCGGCAAAGCCCGTGATCTTACTCAGGTACTCTTCCAGTTTCTTGATGATGAACTGGTAGCCCTTGGTTTGTGATGCAGGGGCGAAGGGGTGAATGCTGTTGAACTCGGGCCAGCTTACAGGGATCAGTTCGGTGGCCGCGTTCAGTTTCATGGTGCAGCTGCCGAGGCTGATCATCGAGGTATTCAAGCTGAGGTCTTTGTTCTCGAGCGATTTGATATACCGCATCATCTGGCTTTCGCTGTGGTGGGTATTGAATACCGGGTGAGCCAGGAAAGCGGATCTGCGTTGCAGGTTGTTCAGTTTACCAAAGAGGGCGTCGGCCTCATCGAAAAAGAGAGCGATTGCGGCGTTCGACGCTTCTTTGAAAATGGCTGTGAGGTTCTTTTCTGTTTCGCCGATATAATTGGATGCCACTTCATCAACCGAAAGGCTTACCTGCCCGTTAGCGTGATAATGGAAATTGGCTTTGTTCTTTTCAGCGGCGGCTTTGAAGGCATTCAGATCGGCCACTTCAAAGGTGATCGTGTCGAAGAATGTTGTATTGATCAGTTTAATGCCGTTTGTTTCCAGTGATTTCGCGATGGCGGCAGTAAGGATGTGGATGCGCTGTGCGATCTTCTTTAAGCCATCGGGCCCGTGGTATACGGCGTACATCGCCGCCATGTTGGCGAGCAGGGCCTGTGCGGTGCAGATATTCGAGGTGGCTTTTTCACGCTTGATGTGCTGCTCCCTTGTTTGCAAGGCCATGCGCAGGGCCCGGTTGTTCTGGGCATCGATGCTGATGCCGATGATGCGGCCGGGAATGCCGCGTTTGAATTCGTCTTTGGTGGCGAAGAAAGCAGCGTGCGGACCGCCATAACCCAGCGGTACACCCAGGCGTTGCGCCGAGCCGATGGCTACGTCGGCGCCGAGTTCGCCCGGAGGCGTCAGCAGGGTAAGCGCCAGCAGGTCGGTAGCCATCACCACATACCCGTTGATGCTGTGAACCTTGTTGATAAACCCGCGGTAATCTTCTATAGAGCCGGTGCTGTTCGGGTATTGAACGATGGCGCCGAAATAAGTTTCATCCAATGCGGCATTCTGGTAATCACCAAACACCAGTTGCACACCGATCGGCAGGGCGCGGGTATGCAATACTTCTTTGGTCTGCGCAAATATGTGCTGGTCGACGAAGAATTTGGGCGCCGCGATCTCGTCGGATTTATTCTTATGGTGAAAGAGCATGGCCATGGCTTCCGCGGCGGCGGTTGCTTCATCGAGCAAACTGGCGTTGGCTATTTCCAGGCCGGTGAGGTCGGATACCATGGTTTGGAAGTTGAGCAAACTTTCCAGCCGGCCCTGCGATATCTCCGCCTGGTAAGGCGTGTATTGCGTATACCATCCCGGGTTTTCAAAAATGGTGCGCAGGATCACACCCGGGGTGATGGTGTTGTAATAACCCTGGCCGATATAGGTTTTGTATACTTTATTTTTCGAAGCGATCTTTTTCAGTTCGTCGAGGTATTCGAATTCGGTTTGCGCAACGGGTAGTTTAAGTGGTTTCCTGAGCCGGATCGAAGCCGGAACGGTTTTGTCGATCAGTTCATCGAGCGATTGAACGCCGATGGTCTGGAGCATGGATGTTGTTTCTTCCTGGTGGGGGCCGATATGCCTGCCGGTGAATTCGTACTGCTGTTGTTCGAAGAGATTCATATAGACGTTTTATGCCTGCTTTAAAAAGAGCCGGTCGATGATGACTTGGATTAGTGGCGCAAATTTACGATAACGGGATAAGATTTGGTGCAGCGAAGTTTGCTACATTTACCCTGTGGAAAATTGGGGGATATGACCCCGAAACAACCAGGCACATGGAAAATGATCTGTTACACAACTGGGAAAAAAAGGCGGCCGACCACCAGAAACTGTACAAGCAATACCTGAACCGGGCCGATACGAAAAAGGCGCTCAGGGCATTGCCCGGTCTGCACGAAGAGGCAGTTGAAAAGGTAGATTGCCTGCAGTGCGCCAATTGCTGCAAGAACTACTCACCCCGTTTCAAAACGCCGGATATAAAACGTATTGCCAAATTCCTGAAGATGAAGGAGGGGGTCTTCATCGATACCTACCTGTACATCGACTCCGAAGGCGATTACGTACTTAAAAGCAAGCCTTGCCCTTTCCTCGGAGCGGATAATTATTGTTCCATCTATGAAGTGCGTCCGTCGGATTGCAGCCGTTTCCCGTATACGGATGAGGATGTGCTGTTGAAACGGCCCTCGCTTACGCTGAAGAACGCCAGCTTTTGCCCGATCGTGTATTATGTGATGGAGAAACTCGTTGCGGTAAAATAGCCAATCATTTTACCGTCAGTTCCGTGTATGCCGCACCAAGCGGCCGTTCAATGCCGCTTCCTTTCCACTCCGGTGAGCCGGGGATTTCTTTTGCTTTGAGTATCTCTTCTTTTGATTTGCCGAGGCGTATCTCGCTTTCGGTGAACTTCAGCACATTACCCAGGTAATCGCGGAATGCCTTAAGGTCGTCGGCCTTCGGCAAAATATCATATCCTTCTCCGGCATGGCCGCATACATATTTTGTGTTAGCGTCGAAGGTGGTAAGCGCTTTGTCGAGCACGGTGATCCAGTTGCCTATATGTGCCCCGGCGTTTTTATCCACGTAGGGATGGCGCCGGTTGAAGAGCAGGTCGCCCAGGTGAACAATGTTGGCGTGTTCAAAATGCACGAGGCTGTCGCCATTGGTATGACCCGCCCCGAAGTAATAAGTGCAGATACGTTCTTTACCCAGTTTCTCTTTCCAGCCATCGTTGCCGTAGGTAAGATCGGGTGCCAGGAATTTTTCCGGCGGGGTTTTCTGGTCGGTTGCCGTTTTCAATTGGTTGGCTTTCGAATTCTCGTGCGCCACGATATGTTCAACGAGTCCTTTGAAAGCGATATTGCCGGAGCTGTGATCGCCATGGTGATGGGTGTTGATGAGGAATTTGAAGGGCTTTTCACTTTTCTTTTTCAGTTCTTCAATAAGGTGTGCGGCGGAATCGGGGAACTGCGAATCCACCACGGCAATCCCTTTTTTGGTCAGCAGGAAAAGAATGGTTCCTCCCTTTTCGGAAAAGATGCCCGCATCATCGGTAAGCATCCGGATGTTCCAGGCCGGGTCTTTGAAAAAAGAAGCGCGTGTTTCCTGGTTCAGAAAAGCGAGACCGGCCAGTGTAAGGCCCGAATGGCGGAGGAAGGTTCTGCGTTGCATGTGTATGGTTTAATTGTTCAAATCGGTTTCGATGAAAGAAAGGTTGGGTTCGGAGGTGGTGGTTTTCGATCGGAAATACAGAAATGACAAAATAAGGATATCCCGGAGGCCTGCAAAATCAATATTCCAGTTTCTTCAATTTGGGGAATTTGATCCAGGTAGCGGCTACGATCAGTACCGACATGGCGCCGCCGAAAACGATCGCGGGTATGGTGCCGAACAGGCGGGAGGTAACGCCGCTTTCGAACTGGCCGAGTTCATTGGAGGAATTGATAAAGATGAGGTTGATGGAAGCCACGCGGCCTCGCAATTCGTCGGGGGTGTTCAGTTGCAGGATCGTGCCACGCACCACCACGCTCACGGCATCGAAGATGCCCGCCATCAGTAAGGCGCCAAAACTTAACCAATACCATTTGGATAGTCCGAATGCAATGATGCAGATACCGAAGCCGGCAACGGCCAGCAGCATTTTCAATCCCTGCCTGCGCCGCATCGGGTAGCGCACCAGGGCGGCGATGCAGATGAGGCTGCCGAGGTCCATCGCCGCGTTGAGAAAACCATAGCCCACCGCATTCGTGTGGAGTACATTGGAAGCGATCTCGGGTATAAACGCAACGGCGCCGCCGAAAAGCACGGCAAACAGATCGAGCGAGATCACACCCAGCAGGTTTTTATTGTTGAACACATAGGCAAAACCGTTCCGGATGGAAGTGAAGATCGGCTCGTGTTGTTGCGAGGCTACGGGAGGTTTGGGCTTGAGTTGAAGCGCAAAAAGGATAGCCACCAGGATCAGCGCTGTGGTGACAAAGTAGGCGTTCGAAATACCAACCCCGGCGATCAGCAGGCCTCCGATGGCATGACCGCCGATGGAGGAGATCAGCCAGGTGGACGAATTATAGGAGATGGCTTTTTGCAACTGTTCGCGGGATACGATGGCGGCGATCATGCTGTTGGCGGCCGGGCCGGCGAAAGAGCGGATGATGCCGGTAAAGAAGACCACCACCAGGATCACGGTCAGCCGGCTGTTGTTGCCGGTATCGAACCAGGAAGCGCTGACCAGGGCCAGCGTAAGTCCGCAGACAAGATAAAAGAGGTACGACCAGGCGAGTATTTTCTTTTTGTTGTGTTTGTCGATATACGGTCCTGCGACCAGTGCTGCCAGTACGGCCGGTACAAATTCGGCCAGTCCGGCAAAGCCTACCATATACGTGCTGGCAAGATGGAATACCTGGTAGATGACGATGGTGGTGATCATGCGGAGGCCCAGTACGAAGAATAAGCGGGCAAGAATGAAATGCCTGAATTCGCGGGGCAGTGGTTCGCTGTTCATCTCAGGGCAAAGTTATATAATGTTGCCCTTCGTCGTATTCTTTGTCGAGGGCGTCGGTAATAACTTTCAGGTGCTCTTCGTTGCCGAGGAAATCGGCGTTGCTGGCATCCACGAACAGGGTTTTGATGTTGTGCTGTTTGATGTATTGCGTATAGGTCTCCTGCAGGGTGAACAGGTAATCGTTGGGGATCGACTGTTCGTATTCCCGGTTCCGTTTCCTGATATTCTCCTGCAGTTTTTTTACGGGCGTGTGCAGGTAAATGAGAATATCGGGTTGTACGATCTGCGGGTTGATGATCTCGAACAGTTTCTGGTAGAGGCGGAATTCTTCTTCGGGCAGGTTTACTTTGGCGAACAGGAGGCATTTGGTGAACAGGTAGTCGGATATGGTGATGTTCTGGAACATATCCTTCGTCTGCAGCAGTTCTTTCAGTTGCTTGTAGCGTTCGGCCATGAAAAATAATTCCAGGGGAAAAGCGTATTGCCCGGGGTTCTCGTAAAACTTAGGCAGGAAGGGATTGTCGGCAAATTCTTCCAGGATCAGCCGGGCGTTGTAGTGTTTGCTCAGTAAATGGGATAAGGTGGTTTTGCCGGCTCCGATATTCCCCTCTATGGTAACAAAGTTGTATTTCATGCAGAAGCGAGCTGCAAAATAAAGGGAAACGGTTTTTACCTCCTTAAAACTTTTTCACATTCAGCGTGTCGGGACAGTGAATAAAAAGATCGTGGATGGATCGGTTCAGCGCCGGGTGTTTGAAGTTGGGAGCAAGTTCATTCAGCGGCGTCAATACGAACCGGCGTTCGGCGATGCGGGGATGGGGTATGGTAAGGTCTTTCCCGGTGATGATTTCTTTATCGAAGAACAGGATGTCGATATCGATGGTTCGGGGAGCATTGGGGGTTGTGCGAACACGGCCCATCGTTTTCTCGATTGCCAGCAGATTACGCATGGTCTGGTGCGCATCCAGGTTTGTATGCACCACGATCACCTGGTTTAAAAAATCGGGCTGGTCGGTTTTACCCCAGGCGGCTGTTTGGTACAGGGCCGAGCGGCGAACTACCCGGCCGATATTTTTCCGGATCGCGGCGATGGCTTTTTGCAGTTGCCTTTTACTGTCGCCCATATTGCTGCCGAGAAGGAGATAGGTTGTATGCATCAGATGGAGAAAAGCCTTTCATCGGGCCAGAACGATTTTGTTTTAATGATCCGGATCTTCCTGAAATCGGCATGCAGGGGATTCACCAGGAAATTATACTCTTCGCTGATCACGGCAGAGGGTACTTTTAATACCACCGATTCTTTGTGATTTACAAAGGCGTCGCCGATATAGCGGGTGTATTCCAGGTCATCCCGCCAGTCTTTCTTCAGGTTCTTTACTTCAATGGCCGATTCGACGTAGGGATCGGGCAGGTTGATGTACATCAGGTCGAGCGGTGTATGGTAATCCCTGAAGTTTGTATTGACAAGCATTTCGAGCATGGCCAGCGAGATATGTTGTGCGGTGTACAGCAACGGTACCCCTTTCGAGTTCCACCGGGCGCCCATTCGTTTGGCGCCGGAACCGCTGATGTCGTTGCTGTATGCCGCGTTGCTGATTCGGTACGTGATCATGCGAAGAGACCGTGTTGGATTCTGCCGAGCTGGGTTAACACTTTCTGGATCCCCTCGTACGAGGTGAGTGATCCGAAAGACAGATTTCCTTCCAGCATGTAGGGATTCCCCTTCAGCCACTGGTAAAATTTATCCGTATTGCCAAAGGTTAGCTCTCCTTCTTTCAGTACCTGGGCGATCTGGGTGGCCCGTTCCGCGTTGATGGGCGCAAAAGTGCTGTTGTCTTTCGCGTAGCGCTGCAGGGTACGCTCACTGATGTGCAGTATTGCAGCCCACTCCGACTGCGTAAAGGGCGCCTTTTCGGCGATTTTTTTAAATTCGTGGTAGGTGAATTCTTTCACCTGGGGCAATGCCTTTACACTCCGGTAGGTTACTTCCGGTTCACTCAATTTGCTGAGTTTGTCTTTTTGGGTGTACGGTTTGCTTTTTTTTGCCTGGCTGTTCTTTTTCATGTTACAGACATTTGTCGTACAAATATACGACATTTGTCATTGGCAGAGAAGGTTTTTGCGCACTCATTTTTTCCCGATAGCTTTACGACCTAAATTTCATTGCTTTATGCAGAAATACAGCCAGGTCAGGGCCATGCTGGCGATTACCAAAGCGAGTCTGCGGGCGATTTTCCGGAGCCCTTCAGCCGTTGTTTTCAGTTTCGCCTTTCCCTTCGTATTCATCCTGGTATTCGGTTTTATCGGCAACAGTGGTACAGCGCCAACATACAGGATTGTGCTGGCCCGGGATTGCGATACCGCCAACGCGTTTTACGATGCGGTCAAAAAAAGCAACCGCATCCGGATCGTTTCTTTTGATACGGAAGAGGAACTGCGATCGAATATCGTTAAAGGGAGGATCGCGGGTGTATTGTCGATCCGGAAATCGCCACAGGCGAACCCGGAGTATACCTATTCCATCAAAAGTTCCAATGCCAGCAACGACAAATGGCCGCAGCTCCTGCCGATTCTCGAAGCCATTTCCAACAAGATCAGCAATCATAAATACGAAAACCGGCAGTCCTTCGCGGTGCTGGATTTTGATGACAAGCGTGATATCGAGATCGTACGGGAATACAGAACAATCGACTTTATATTGCCGGGGCAGCTGGGTTTCTCCCTGCTGAGTTCCGGTGTTTTCGGTGTGGCGTTCATGTTCTTTAATCTCCGGAATACGCTTGTATTGAAACGCTTCTTCGCCACGCCGATCAGCCGTACGCACATCGTTTTGGGCGAAGCCATCAGCCGGGTGATCTTCCAGATGATCACCGCGATCGTGATCATCATGGCGGGTAACTGGTTCTTCGGTTTCACCCTGGTACATGGTATGCAAACCTTACTCGAAATGCTGCTGCTCAGTTTAATCGGGCTGGTGGTGTTCATGGGCTTTGGTTTTATCGTGAGCGGACTGGCCCGGAGCGACAGCGCTATTCCGCCCTTTGCCAACCTCATCACACTTCCGCAGTTCCTGCTCGGCGGAACTTTTTTTTCCATCGAGGCTTTTCCAAAATGGTTGCAACCCATTTCCAACGCGTTACCGCTCACACACCTGAATACGGCTATGCGGCAGGTGGCTTTTGAAGGACAGAATCTCTGGGATGTGCGTGCCGAGGTCGGGATACTGCTTGCCTGGGGCATCGCTGTTTACCTGGTGGCAGTTAAAGTATTTAAATGGGAATAATCCAATGAACCGGCGTTTAGTAAAAGGTTTCATCATCGCACTCGCGGGCTTGTTTGTTTTTATGACATTGCTAAGCCTGTTCATTCCTTCGCGGATACGGATATCACGGGGTGTATTGATTCATGCACAACCCGCCTTGGCCTATGCGCAGGTGAGTGAGTTATCCAACTGGAAGAACTGGCAGCCGGTATTCAAAAAAGATCCGGCGGGTATCCGCATCAGCGGAGATACGGCTTACTGGCAAACAGGGAACAGGGAGAATGCACTTTTTGTCACAGGAAGAACAGCCAATACAGTTTCGGCCATGCTGGAACGGAAAGGAGAAAACGCGATGATCAATACGATCCGTGTATTACCGCTGGCCGACAGCACACAGGTGCAGGTGGAATGGAATGTGGAGATACGCTTGAAATGGTATCCCTGGGAGAAATTGTACGGCATCTTTATCGAAAAGATGTCGGGCCAGGGATACGAAAATGCCTTGAATGGCTTGAAGGAATATTGCGAGAACCGTTAAGAAGGGAAACTGATCTTGCCCATTGACACAGCAGGCATTCCTTTATTGCCTTCTCTCCAGGTTGCCGGGTCTCCGGCAACGCATTCGTTTGCCAGGAGTGCAAACAAGATAGCTTCTTTTGCATCTGGATTGATGTGAAGGTCTGCTGTAGTTTCAATCCTGTACCCTGGTAATGCTTCTTGAAGTTGCTTCCTCAAATGATCATTGTGAATGCCTCCACCACTGGCAAATACCGAAACCGGCTGGCCGATCACCACCTGCCGGATGGCCTGGCAGATCGTATCCACAGTAAACCGGCTCAGTGTTGCCATCAGGTCTTCGGCTTTCATGTTCGTTGTGCCCGATCGTTCCTGCGCCTGTTCCAGGTAAGCTGCATTGAACAATTCGGGCCCGGTTGTTTTTGGCAACGGCTGCGTAAAGAACGCATGATCCTTCAACGCGGCAAGCAGCGCTTCGTGGATTTTCCCGGAACTGGCCACAGCGCCCGCTTCATCAAATGCCTTTCCGAATAATTTCAGCATGCAGGCGTCCATCATTGTATTACCCGGGCCGGTATCGGTACTGAATATCTTGCGGGTATCCAGGTCGGCAGGCAGAAATGTAAAATTGGCGATGCCGCCGATATTGAGCAGGATACGCTGTTCTCCCTCTTTACTGAATAATAAATAGTCGCCGTAAACTGCCAGAGGCGCCCCCTCGCCACCGGCCGCGATGTTTTTTTGCCTGAAGTCGCTGAGCGTGATGATGCCGGTTGCCACGGCCAGGTGATCGCCATCGCCGATCTGCAGGGTGGCGTTTCCAAAGCGTGGATCATGGTGTAAACTTTTGGGAGCGTGATAGATGGTTTGCCCGTGACTGGCAATCATGTCCACCTCCGCGGGATCGATGTTCCATCTTTCTAAGCAATCGGAAATAATCGCGGCATGTTGCAGGGCGATCCAGGGATTCAGGATCGTCAGTCGCTGCAGGTTGACCTGCTCCTTACTGAATACCGATCGTACGGCATTCTTCATTGTTTCATCAAATGGAACGGTTTCGAATTCCAGCAGTGTGAGCTTCGTGCCGGTTCCCGAACCTTCGATACGGCACAGCGCCACATCAAGTCCGTCTACCGAAGTTCCGCTCATCAGGCCGATGATCAGGCGTGCAGGCCTGGCAGCGATCCTGTATAATTTTTCGATGTTGGTATTCATGTCTGTACCGGTGATGCAAGATTAGCAAACTAAGTATCAATGGGCTGTAAGCGTCGCTGTTTACATGCCTGAAACCATTATCCGCAAATTACTGGAAAATGTCCGGCAATATTTTGCAGGCGCAGCAATTGTTTATATCTTGGGGTTGAACCGAATCATTGCGCTTGTTATGCTGAAGAAAGAACGCCAGGCCTTCATCCTCCATAATGTGAACCTGCATAACAAAGTACTGGTCGGAGATCTCAGCACCGGAATCAATGTTTCCGAAGACACAATTCGCCGCGACCTGCAGGAACTGGCCGAACACGGCAAACTCATTAAAGTACACGGTGGCGCTCTTTCCAAATCATTCTATACTTCGTTCAAGCCGGCACAGGTATACTCACTCGAAAACAAAAAACGTATTGCGCAAAAAGCCGCCGGCCTGATACAGGACGGTATGTTCGTTTCCACCACCGGTGGTACAACCATTATCGAACTGGCGAAGGCGTTGCCAGAGAACCTGCATGCCACCTTCATCACCGGCAGCCTGCCCGCTGCACTTGAGTATATTCATCACCCGAACATCGAAGTGATCATGATCGGGGATAAGCTGTCGAAAAGTTCGCAGATAACGGTCGGCGGCGAAGCCATTACCCGCATCCGCCAGATCAGGGCGGATATTTGTTTCCTCGGTACCAACGCCTTGGACGCGAACCAGGGATTGACCGATAATGATTGGGATGTGGTACAGGTTAAGCGGGCTATGATCGAATCCTCCTCCCGGGTGGTATCCCTGGCCATCGCGGAAAAACTCAATACGGTACAGCGCATACGGGTCTGTGAAACCAAAGACATTGATGTGCTGATCACCGAACTGGAGCCCGATTCACCGGAACTTATACCGTATAAAAACAACGGCATCAAAACCCTGCTTTGATACTCACCGTTCCTTCAGAAAGCGCAGGTTCCTGCGTATTCCCGCGTACTTCGCCCGCTTCAGCGGAGAATCGCGGAATATCTTTTTGAAATTTTCCTCGGTCAGTTCTTCCCAGTCATTGCTGCTGAAATGGAGTATCTCAGGTATCGGTGTAAACGCTTCCTGTTGCTGTGGTTTCGCGAAGCGGTTCCAGGGACAAATATCCTGGCATGCGTCGCAGCCAAACATCCAGTTATCGAATTTACCCTTCATGGCTTCGGGTATCAGGGCGTCTTTCAATTCGATTGTGAAGTAGGAGATGCATTTGCTGCCATCGATCACTTTACCGGGAAGGATGGCCTCGGTCGGACAAACATCGATACACCGGGTACAGGTACCGCAGTAATCTTTCGCGAAAGGCGCATCATATTCCAGTTCCAGGTCGGTGATCAGTGTTGCGATGAAAAAAAACGAACCGGCCTGTTTGTTTATCAGGTTGCCATTCTTGCCCACCCAGCCCAGTCCGGCTTTTTGCGCCCAGCTTCTTTCGAGTACCGGGGCGCTGTCGACAAATCCTCTTCCCTGGATCTCGCCGAATTTTTCTTTTAGTTCCAGCAGGAAGGCATTCAGTTTCGGACGGATCACATCATGGTAATCCTGTCCATACGCGTACTTCGATACCTGCGGCGCCTTGTCGTTTTGTTGTTGCGCCGGAAAATAATTCAGCAACAGGGTGATTACCGAACGGGCACCGGGCACCAGTTTGCCGGGGTCTACCCGCAGGTCGAAATGATTTTCCATGTAACGCATGCTCCCCTGGAAACCCTTGGTGAGCCAGGATTCCAGCCGCCGGGCGTCTTCATCGAGCCGTTGCGCCCTGGCAAGGCCGCAATGATCGAAGCCAAGCCGGTTGGCAGCGGAGCGAACAAAATATGAGCGTTCGGCGGGATTCACGTCATTTTTCCTCCAGGTGAAGTTTATGGAAGAAACGGTGAACAACAGGAGAAAGTACAATGCTGATGGTGGTGATAAAGACAACGCCGCTTATCAGGGCGTATATACCGGCAAAGACCTTGGCGCTGTCGGATAAAATGGTATCATTATCGAATACCGGCCCCATGCCGCTGAGGATCATCGAAGCGTTGAGAAAGCAATCGTACCAGTCGAACGAAGGGATCGTGATCTTGTAACCGATCACGCCCACCAGTAACCAGCTCAGCATAATGACCAGGGAAAAAAAGAAGTTATTGCGGAGCCGCTGGAAATAGATATGCCGGGGCGCCAGTGGTTGCTTTTTGTGTTCGTACACGGTTACACGTTTCTATAAAAATACAAAAGAGCCGCTATTCTAAAAACGAATATCGTACCCCAGCGTGGCGATGCTCTCGAGGTATCCGAAACTGTGTGTAACCCGGTTCCCTTTCATTTCTTTTGTATTGGCAAGCGCATTCACATACTTTACATACCCTGTTTTGCCGGTAAGTTCAAAAAAGAGCCGGGGGAAAAGATAGAAGCGTACGCCTGCCTCGGCGCTGATATTATAACCCGCGATGTGAAAGTCGTTGTTCAGCCGGCTGCCGCGCCAGGTAAAATCCGAGCGGGGGATATTGATACCGGCCCCGGCCTTCCATACCGCAGTGAACAGAGGCCTCGACCGGGAGGCGGTGCGTAACAGCACATGCTGGCTCACATAATTGAAGTGTAACCAGTTGGCGCCGTCGGTATGTTCGAAATGCAGGAATGTTTCCGGATTGAGAATGCTGTCGCCATCCACGTATTGCCCGTCGATGGTTCCCGTCACCCTCGCTTTTTGGCCATCGGTGACCACGTATTTGGTGTGATCGAAGTTGATCTCAATCGCCCTGGTACGTCCCCTGTTCAGGTAGAACCCGATGCGGTAATTGTACTGGGGGATGGATATTTCCGAAGGTTTTTTGTAGATAGCGTCGAAATCGCCTTTGTCGTGGGCTGTAACCCGGTGCAGTTTGAAATCATTGCCATTGCTCATTTTGAAATGGATGGTACTGCGGGTATAGCTTTCGGAGTTATACCCCCATTGCAGGTACATGCCTTCAAGCAGTTTCTTTTTGTGCTGGGCACCGGCTGTCAGGGATGCCAGCAGCAGGATACTGGCGATGCGTTTTTTGAACATGGTCGTATACTGACAGAGGGTCGGATCGGGACGGATTCTGTCTTTTTTAGGCCGGCAAAGCTAAGGGAAACATGTTAGAAACTAATATCCGTAACTGTTGATTTGATAAGCGGTTGCCTGCTACATTTGCATAGTCCAACTGGCTTGCCTGCATATGCGGCAGCCCCGCCTTCTAAAATGTGCCATATTAGCGTTTAAAACAGCCTTGGATTGGCATTTGCGCAATAGCCGCAAAACCCAGACTATGAGTTTACAAAACCTGACCATAAAATCACAGGAGATACTGCAACAGGCCCAGCAACTGGCTTATAATGCCGGGCATGCAAGTATCGAAACCGAACATATCCTCAAGGCATTGCTCAACGATAAGGATTCGCCCGTGGAGTTCCTGCTCAAAAAGAACAATGTGAACCTGAATTATGTAGACGATAAGCTTGATGAAGCCCTTCAGAAACTTGCCCGGGTTTCGGGTGGAGAACCCGCCCAGGCCCTGAGCCGCGAAGCCAATAACGTGCTGCTTCGTTCGGGCGCTGTATTGAAAACATTCAATGATGAGTTCGTAAGCGTTGAGCATTTACTGTTATCGATCGTACAGGGGAGCGACAATACTGCCAAGATCCTGAAAGACGCGGGGCTGACTGAAAAAGGCCTGGTGGCCGCTATCAAGGACCTGCGCAAAGGATCCACCATCTCATCCCAAACATCCGAAACGCAGTTCAACGCGTTGAACAAATACGCGAAGAACCTGAATGAAATGGCACGCTCGGGCAAACTGGATCCCGTGATCGGCCGGGATGAAGAAATACGCAGAACCCTGCACATCCTTTCTCGCCGCAGTAAGAACAACCCGATACTTGTCGGCGAACCCGGCGTTGGTAAAACAGCCATCGCCGAGGGGCTGGCCATGCGTATCGTGAACGGCGACGTACCCGAGAACCTGAAATCGAAAATTATTTATGCGCTCGATATGGGCCAACTGATCGCCGGCGCCAAATACAAGGGTGAGTTTGAAGAACGGCTGAAATCGGTGGTGAAAGAAGTAAGCAGCAGCGAAGGCCAGTTGATCCTGTTCATCGACGAGATCCATACGCTGGTAGGAGCCGGTGGCGGCGACGGCGCTATGGATGCGGCCAATATCCTGAAACCCGCGCTGGCAAGAGGAGAGCTCCGGGCCATCGGCGCCACCACGCTGAATGAATACCAGAAATTCTTTGAAAAGGATAAAGCCCTCGAACGCCGTTTCCAGAAAGTGATGATCGACGAGCCTTCGGTGGAAGACGCGGTTTCCATCCTTCGCGGATTGAAAGACCGTTACGAAACCTACCACCATGTACGCATCAAGGATGAAGCCATCATTGCTGCCGTGGAATTGTCGAACCGCTACATCACCGACCGCTTCCTGCCCGACAAAGCCATTGACCTGATCGATGAAAGCGCCTCCAAGCTCCGCCTGGAAATGAACAGCATGCCCGAAGAACTGGATGAACTGGAACGCAAGATCCGTCAGCTCGAGATCGAACGGGAAGCCATCAAGCGGGAAAGCGATGAAACAAAACTGAAGCAACTGAATACCGAAATATCCAATCTGTCCGTTCAACGCGATACCTTCAAAGCCAAATGGCAGCAGGAGAAAGAGATCGTGGAGAAGATACAGAACGCCAAGGCGCAGATCGAGAACCTGAAAGGGGAAGCCGATAAGGCCGAACGGGAAGGGGAGTACGGCAAGGTGGCGGAGATACGCTACGGAAAAGTAAAGGAGCAGGAAAAGATCATTGACGAGTATACGGCTCAACTCTCATCCATCAGTGAAAAAAGATTGCTGAAAGAAGAAGTGGATGCCGAAGACATCGCCGAGAACGTGGCCAAAGCCACGGGTATCCCGGTGATGAAGATGATGCAGAGCGAGCGGGATAAACTCCTGCACCTGGAAGAAGAACTGCACAAGCGGGTGGTAGGACAGGATGAGGCCATCGAAGCCGTATCCGATGCCATACGCCGCAGCCGGGCCGGCTTGCAGGATCCGAAAAAACCGATCGGGTCTTTCATCTTCCTCGGTACCACCGGTGTGGGTAAAACAGAACTGGCCAAGGCGCTGGCCGAATATCTCTTTGACGACGACAGCATGATGACGCGGATCGATATGAGCGAATACCAGGAGAAACATACCGTGAGCCGGCTGGTAGGCGCCCCTCCCGGTTACGTGGGATATGATGAGGGCGGACAACTTACCGAGGCCGTACGCCGCAAGCCCTACAGCGTGGTATTGCTTGACGAGATCGAAAAAGCGCACCCGGATGTATTCAATGTGCTCCTGCAGGTGCTCGACGATGGAAGGCTCACCGATAACAAGGGAAGGGTGGTAAACTTCAAGAATACCATCATCATCATGACCAGTAATATGGGCAGCCATATTATCCAGGAGAATTTTGAGAATGTAACCGAGGCCAATAAAGAGGAAGTGGTGGAACGAACCAAGGTGGAAGTGATGAACCTGTTGCGGCAAACCATCCGGCCCGAGTTTCTGAACCGGATCGACGAAGTGATCATGTTTGAACCCCTGATGAAGAAAGAGATCAAGGGGATCATCCGCCTGCAGCTGGAAAGCCTGAAAACCCTGGTTGCTCAATCCGGTATCAACCTGCAGTTCAGCGATTATGCCATGGACTACCTGGCCGAGAACGGGTACGATCCGCAATTCGGCGCAAGGCCCCTGAAGCGGCTTATCCAGAAGGAGATCGTGAACCAGTTGAGCAAACGCATCCTGGCCGGCGATATCGATAAAACGAAGCCGGTACTCGTGGATGTGTTCGACGGAACCGTTGTATTCCGGAATGAGGCGCTGAAAGAAAAACTGCAAAAAACTAAATAAACAGCATTATATACACTAAAACTGTTCGGTGAACAGAAAAAGGACATGAATTATGGCAATGAAAGCAAAAGAGCTGGTTCCCGTGATCGAAACCAGGGATGTATTTGTGGGGGATAAGAATGCGCCCATTACCCTGGTCGAATTCGGCGAATACGAGAACGACGATTGTGCGAAAGCGAATGAGGTGGTGAAAAAACTGCTGGAAGACTTCGATGGGAAGGTCCGGTTCCAGTTCCGCCATTTCCCGCTTACCCGGGTACACCAGCGCTCCATGAAAGCGGGTGAGGCATCGGTGGCGGCATCGCAGGCGGGCAAGTTCTGGGAGATGCATAATATTCTCTTTGATAACCGCCGCCAACTGGGTACCACCAGTTTGAAACTCTATTCAAAAGAAGCGGGCATCAAGAATAAGAACTTCCTCGATGAGCTGCTCAACTCCACCTATGGCTGGCAGGTGATGAATGACCTGAATGAAGGGATCGACAAAGGTATTACGGATATACCGGCCTTTTTCATCAATGGCGAAAAGCTGGCGGGCAAACCCACGTACGAAAATCTGAGTAAGAATATTCAGCTGGCGCTGCGGAAAGCGAAACGCAAACCCGCTTCCCGGCAACGGGCATAAGTAAAAGGGCCGCACGATGTGCAGCCCTTTTTTACTTTTTTCACGCTGGAGATTTACTCGATCTCGGCGGAATAGGTAATGAATTCCCGTCCGTTCACCAGTACGGTCAGGGGGAAATTGCCTTCCTCCTCGAACTTATAACTAAAATTGAGCGTACCGCCGGTGTATACAAAGTCGACGTCTTTTTGTTTCAGTTTCTTTTTCTCGCCGATCACCAGGGATACTTTGGTCACTTCTTCTTTCCCATTCAGTACATACGTGAAGAAAACCTGTTTGGTTACCCTGGCTTTTAACCGGCCGTCGTTGGGTTCGCATTTTTTCATGCCGTTTTCGATGGCCGATACTTTGATCAGCGGAAGACTGTAAAAATCTTTTTTACCCCGGGGGCCAGGCCCGAGTTTCCAGGCCTCGTTCACCGGGAAATGCTGCATATTGAAAACGCCTTTGTCGGGGAAGAAATAGGCGCCGCTGAACGATTTGGTGAATGTCTTCATATCCGCGTCGGGGTAACCGCTGCCCCAGGCGGGGTCAACATAATACCAGGTATCCGGGCTCTGTCCCAGTTGCACCACGATCCAGGTATGATTCGGGTCGGTGGCACGGTCGCCGATGTCGTTGATGTTATTCTTTACAAAACCATCCACGGTGAGGCAGCGGATATTGGCGCTGCTGCACATGTCCTGGAACAGGTTGGCAAAGCCCAGCCCTACAGCCCGGCGGGTAGCCAGCACATCGGCGGATTTGCTTTTCTGGGTGTTGCCGGTGCGTGCCGCTTTGATGTCGTAGGTAATGTTGAGGGCGATCCAGGTATAGATGGCCCGGAGTTTATCGATCTTGTCGTCGAAATGGTTGATCACAACGTTGTTGATGGTGGCGGTGCTCATGCCTTCCATGGCGCCGAGGCCTTTGATGTATTCATCGATGGCTTTGAAATCGCGGCCTTCCGTTTGAGCGAAGCCATTCAAAGAAACGAGTGTGAGAACGAGCAGCAGGATTTTTTTCATGCGATAAAAATAAGACGCTGAAGGTATATAAAGTTGACATTTTGATGAATGGCCCCGGGGTTATTTTTGAAAATCAAAAAGGGTGGCGGTGAAAACGCCCCGTTCTCTTTTTTTGAAGATGGCTTTCCAGTTGCCATTGTAGCGGATCAGGGAAGGAACGGTTAGTTCTCCGAAACGGGTCATCACCACTTCCATGCTCACGTTAAAATCATAAACCGCCGCGTCGTAACTGAGCGAATAATTCCGGCCCAGCACGTCAAACGTGTTCGAATCAAACCAGGTGGTCATCTCATCCAGCACTACCGAACCGCCGCTGCCCGGTTTGGCTTTCTGGCTGAAAATATAACAACTCTTACCATTGTACATCCCCATGTCGATATTCATATCGTAGTAGTCGGCCATCCCGTCGTCGTAAATCGCGGTTTTATTGCTCATGAACGGGAGTCCGCTGATACGCTTGCCCGGGTTGAAGAAAAGCATTTTGAGTTGCTCCTTGTGTTTTTCCATGCCGCTTTTCCCGGCAGTACTCAGTTCACGCCCCGCAACGATATTGTCTTCACCGCAAACCGAATCTTTGGTGAAGAACAAAGAAGCATACAGTTGAGCCGTATAGTAGTTGAAATTCCGGTTCCCGTCGTAGATATCGCCGGTGATGGTTTCTTCGAGGGTTTCCATGCTGCGGCAGCGGACCGTCCGGAGCTGGCGGGTTTTGCTGCGCAGGCCGGCTTTGAGTCTTCCGTCGCTGTCGTTCATGCGGATATCGTTGATGGCGGTAAAGCCCAGTACGCGGAGGTTGCGGAATGCCTTGTAAAACGACGTGTCGTTTTTAATGCGCTGTATGAAGGCCGGTACATTCAGTTTGTTGTTGATGACCACTTCACTGAGAGTGATGGTCTTTTGTTCCACCCGGATCGTGGTATCCGTTTTCTGCTGCGCAAGTGTTGGCACGGTCAGCAGGGTACAAAAAAAAGCAGGTATGATAGAACGTATCATACCTGCAAGGTACTTATAACTTCCAGTTGAAATTACTGCTGGCCTTTTGGCTTCTCAGCCGGCTTGGCGGGTTGCTTCGCTTCCTGCGGAGCCTGGCCTACCTGCACATTCGGCGTAGTAGCGGCAGGCGTTGGGCCATCGGTAGCCACCACATTGGGCTGAACGGTCAGGGATGGAGAAACAGCGCTTGTTTGCTGGCTGTTCTTCAGGGCCTGCTGCTGGGCTTTGTACTGGCTGTATGGAATGCCGTTGATGGTTGGTTGCGCCGTGCCATTAAGGCGGTTGGCTTCTTCAACAGTCATTACTTTCATGCTCGCTTTGTTCGTCGATGAAAGCTGCTGGGCACCTGCGCATAAACCGCCCGATAATATGGTAATAAGAATTAAGATCTTTTTCATGTTTACAAGTATTAGTTGTGAATAAATTGAACGGAGAAGGAGTTTTCAAGCACAGGTCCGGAAGTGTTTTGTGTAGCGCCTGAATACTGTATCAATGAGATGCTGATCCTTTGCCCGGCCGTAAATCTTTTTGCATAAGACAGGTTGCTGTACGTATATCCACCACCCGGAGCCGAATGTTGCAGTACTCCGTAATCGGTTGCACCGTTGATCAGCAAATACATTCTCACATCGTTGGCATTTATTCCAGCATTCCAGGCAACGGATGCATTGACCTGGTATACGCCTGTTCTGGTAATCGTGTATTCTCCGGTAACGTTGTTGTAGTTGGCTCCTCCGTCTTCATTATCGATAACAAACCATTGTGTTACCGGTGTCAGGGTAGCATCGGGTACGGCCAATGAACCGGTTAAACCCCTTATTGAAATGCCTACACGCTGACTGGGATTATCCTGCCAGGTAGCATTACCCGTAGCATCGCTGGTCAGAACGCGGCCTGCTGCAGCGCCTTGTCCCTGGATCTGCACCAAACCATTGGTAACAAGGGCGTATGAAGTAGGGCTGCTGGCACCAATACCCAACAGGGCCGTACCGCCTGTTCCGAATGTTTGTCCTACCACACCGGCGCCTGTCTGGAAGGTACCACCGAATGTACCGATATTGGTCAAGGTGAAACCGGTTACACCAATACCGTTTGCAGCGGAAGATGAACCATATACACCAGAAGGATTGGTGAGCGATACGCCGAGGCCTGCGCCTTTGCGGCCGAAGACGGCGTTACCACCACCGGTTGTGGAGTTTGTTTGTCCGGCAGTTGGGTTTGCATTTACCGCACGGATTGTATTGGCTACGTTTGTGGCATTGCTGACGTTGAAATCGCCTGCGATACCGCCGGTACCGGCTGCCTGCGCTGCCAGGGCGTTACCGGAGGTTCCGGAATAAGCCTGAACACCAATACCGGTTTGTGTCAGACCCGCCACGCCGATCACGGTTTCACTGCTTCCCTGTGCACCGATGCCGGTGCTGGAAATGCCGGTCATGGCAGTAGGAACGTTAATATAGAGGAGCGTGGTGCCGGATACGGTTCCTCTCCTGGCAAGGAAAGAACCATTACCGAATCCAACAGAAGCCAAGTTGTTGTTATCGATCAGCATGGTTTGCGCTGTGTTGGCAGCGTTGGTATTGGTAAAGCTGGCAGCAGAACCCAAACCGTCGGTACGGATGGTGAGCGCTGTATTGGTATTGGTCGCATTCTGAATGGCGAATTCGGCAGCACGGCCGGTTCCGTTTGAGTAACCGGCAACACCCAGTCCATTATCACTGTAACCATGTACACCCACACCGGAAAGCGCATTACCATACACACCCCAGCCGCTTCCTGCTTGTGAACCATACACACCGATACCATTGCCACCGGTTCCGTTGTTCACACCACGAACGGCAGCGGAGAATGCGCCGGGGGTGGTGGAAGAAATGGTACCAAGGATACCTACTGCATTTGCGTCGGCACTGGCACTACTTCCCTGGATGGCACCGGCAGTACCGGTAGCCGCAGAGTTGGTCATGCCGATCAGCGGGTTGGCTGTTTCGGCCTGTGTTTTCAGTATCGGGAAAGTGATCTTGGCGGAAGTAACGGCTCCGTCGGCCAGTTTGATCGTTGTAACGGCACCATCAGCCAGTTTGGGTGTGGTAACGTTCAGGTCAACAATCTTCGGCGTTGTTACGGAGTTGTCGGCCAGTTTGGGCGTAGTAACCGCACCATCCGCGATCTTCGGCGTTGTTACGGCCAACGGCGCAATGGATGGGTTAGGATAGGTTCCGGTAAGGTCGCCGCCAGCGGGTCCAACCGGTGCGGCAGCGCCCGCGTTCAATGCGTAGGGAACACTTACCAGTTGGGTAGAGCCTACGTTGAAGTAGTTGGTTCCGCCCTGCGGGTCGATCTCTACCTGTAAGTATTTGGTTCCGCTTCCGGTTCCGAAAGCGGTCCAGTTGATGCCGCCAACGGTTCCGGTGGTGGTGGAAGCGCCGGGGCTTCCTACCTGTACGTTGAACAAACCGAAAGCATTGGTGGTAACCACCCGTGTTTCGCTGTATACAACGGTACCTGTTGGTCCGCCGTTGAGGATGCTTAATCTGAGCCCGATGGGTTGGTTCGGCAATACGTTGCCTACGCCGTTACGTGCCACACCCTGGTAGTTGAGGATGTTGGGCGACTGGGCGAAACTCAGCAGCGTGAGAACAAAACCTGTTATCGTCAATAATAACTTTTTCATGTTAGCGTGGTTTTATTTAAAAGATTTTAATAGTTGGTTTATCTGAGTTTATGAACCTGGAAGGCTCCTTTCTTACCTACCGAATTACCGGTTGGTTTTAACTCGATGTACAGGAAGTATGTGCCGGAAGGATAGCGGCCCAGGCTCCATTTTTCAATGCGGCCGGTGCCGTAGTAATCAAATTCCCTTCTTCCCAGGTACTTGCCGGCCGGGTCGTACAGGCTGATGGATACCTTGCCGGATTGCTTGCTGTAGAAATTGATTTCTACCACATCGGGCGTGGGATTGGGCAGTACTTTGATCTCATCTTTCCCCCAACTGCCATTATCGTCTTTCGTGGCAGGATTGTGGGTGCCGGGCTGCAGGATGCCGTTGGTGACGACAATATTGCTGGCCGACATCGTTTCGATGGCCATGGATTCTCCAAAACTCCATTCAACGGTATAATACGTGAAAGGGTAATTTCCACCGGTGGCATTGAGGGTGGCGGGAGTAACACTTTGCGCAATCGAAGCTAGTGAGAGGAAAATACCGACCGTAAGAAAAACTAGTCGAACTTTTCTCATAAGCAGTGTTTAAGCGTGAAGAATATTTTTCAGGATTAAAAATATAATCAAAAATCGGATTATACAATACCCTGACTGCGGTATTCCTTAAAAAACAATCAGATGTGAATATAGGATAAAAGCTAATATGTTCGGGAAAAAGAAAGAGCCGGTCATTTGGGGAATACCATCCGGTAGTCTACCCGGATCTTTCCCCGGGAAATATCATCGAGCTTGCGCTTCATGAGTTTGCGCTTGAGGGGTTTGATGTGATCGATGAAGAGTTTTCCTTCGATGTGATCGTATTCGTGCAGGATCACGCGGGCCGTGAGGCCATTGAACGTGCGGGTCTGCGGTTGAAACTGTTCGTCGACGTATTCGAGGGTCACTTCTTCGTTGCGGTACACATCTTCCCGGATCTTGGGGATGCTGAGGCAGCCTTCGTTGTAGGCCCATTCGGTACCGTTGAGCCGGGTGATATGCGCATTGAGGAATACGCCTTTGTAGCCGGGTGCGTCCGGGTAATTCAGTTCCTCATCTTCCTCCTTGTTGGCGAAGATCTGTTCGCTGTCGATCACGAAAAGGCGAATGGGTACGTTCACCTGCGGAGCTGCGAGGCCTACACCATTGCTGTTGTACATGGTTTCCCACATATCGGCAATGAGTTTGTCGAGGTTGGGATAATCCGCGCCAATGTCTTCGCACACCGTACGCAGGACCGGGGAACCATATGCTACAATCGGAAGGATCATTCCTGGGTTGATTGAATATTAATAGTTGATAGTTGATGATCCATGATCCATGATCCATCAACGGGTCAAAATTAACGCATATCGTTCATTCGGCAATTCGGAGGGCGAAACAATCAGTTGGTTGCCTGGAGGTATTCCTGCAGGATAATGGTGGCCGCGATGAGGTCTACATTCTTCTTATCCCGCCGGTCTTTTTTCTTCATGCCCATTTCCAGCATGGCGTCTTTCGCCATTTTGGATGTATAGCGTTCGTCCACGGTTTTGATGGCCATCGATGGAAATTCCTTCTGTATTTTTTTGATGGCCGCTTCCACCAGGGGCGTGGCATGGGTATCCGACTCATCCCAGTTTTTCGGGAGCCCGATGATGATCAGTTCCACTTCTTCCCGGGAAAGATAGTTTTTCAACCAGGCGATCAGGTCCCTGGATTCGATCGTTTCCAGCCCGGTGGCAATGATCTTGAGGGGATCGGTAACGGCCAGTCCGGTGCGTTTACCTCCATAGTCTATGGCAAGGATGCGGGGCATGGTTGGATGATGGTTAAGGGTTCATGGTTCATGATTGATGGTTCATAGTTCATGGATAATGTTTATGGGATCATTCATTACCGCAGCCAATTATTTTTCTGGTCGATGATCCATTAGCTTACAAACAGATCCAGTATCACAAACACAGCAAACAGCACCGAGGCGATGCCATTGGCGGTAAAGAAAGCCATATTCACCTTGCTGAGGTCGTTGGGTTTTACCAGGCTGTGCTGGTAGATGAGCAAGCCCATGAACACAGCCACGCCTGCCCAGTACCACAAACCGAAATGGCCGTGAATGCCGGCATACACCACGCACAGCGCCGAGAATATATGCAGCAGTTCGGATACCCGCAGCGCTTTCTCCTTGCCCAGTGCGGCCGGGATGGAGTGCAGGTTGTTCTCCTTATCGAACTCTTCATCCTGCAGGGCATAGATGATATCGAAACCGCTTACCCAGAACAATACCGCAAAAGAAAAAAGGACCGGCAGCAGCGCAAATTCGCCGGTAACGGCTAAGTATGCGCCGATGGGGGCAAGGCTTAATCCAATCCCCAGCACCAGGTGACACAGGGCGGTGAACCGTTTTGTATAACTGTAAAAAAGAATTACAAAAAGCGCCACGGGCGATAAATAAAAACAGATGCGGTTGATAAAATAACAGCAAATGATGAACAACAGGCAATTGATGATCACGAAGAGCAAAGCGCTGTTCGCCTTGATGATACCCGCCGGTATCTCCCGGATCGCAGTTCGGGGATTCTTCGCATCGAAGTTCTTATCCAGCCAGCGGTTGAAAGCCATGGCAGCCGAACGGGCGAAGACCATGCAGAGAATGATAAGGAGTAAAGTAAGCCATAGTGACCTGGGATTCTCGACCCTGACAAAATCCCTATACGAATTGGTCATTGCGATCAGTATGGTTTCTTTTGCCGCAAGGAAAAAGCCGATCAGCGCAAAGGGCATCGCAAAGATGGTATGGGCGAATTTGACGAGGGAGAGGTATTTTTTTATGGCGTTCATCGAATGTTCAATAATCAATACTCAAAATACAATGCTCAATGCTGAACTATGATATGCTTGCGCACCAGTTCCCACAGCACAACACCGGCCGCGGTGGCAATGTTCAGCGAATGCTTCATACCCAGTTGCGGGATCTCGATGCAGCCATCGCATTGAAGGATGGTATCCTGTTCCACCCCGGTTACTTCATTGCCGAAGATCACCGCAATTTTTTCATCCGGCTTGAAATCCACCTGCTGAAGCATGCAGCTGTTCAGGGCCTGTTCCACCGCGTATACATTATATCCTTCTTCCCGCAGTGCGTTGATCGCTTCCTTGGCGTTGGGAAAATGTTTCCAGTCGACTGAATCTTCGGCGCCCAGGGCCGTTTTCTTTATTTCCTTATGCGGGGGCGTACAGGTATAGCCCGTGATGTAAATGGCGTTCAGTAAAAAGGCGTCGGCCGTACGGAACACGCTGCCTACATTGTAGGCGCTGCGGATATTTTCCAGCACCGCGATCACGGGTATCTTCTCGGAACGTTTGAATTCCGCTACCGACTTCCGGTTCAACTCTGCCATGGAAAGTTTACGCATAATCAGCAACGCAAAAGTAAAATGTGAAACCCCAAAACCCGGACACTTTTCGCTTTTGCCTTTTCACGTTTGAATTACTTAGATCATTTCACTCTGGAGCAGGGGATTCTTCGCCGACTCTTTTTTTTCCAGGTATGTTTTGGCGGCCTTGATGAAATGCACAAATACCGGTTGGGGATTTTCCACCGTGCTTTTCAGTTCGGGGTGGTATTGTACGCCGATGAAGAACGGATGGTCTTTCAGTTCCACGATTTCCACCAGCCCGGTCTCGGGATTCTTTCCGCTGGCGATCAGGCCGGCTTTCTCGAAATCGGCGAGATAGTTATTATTAAACTCCCAACGATGGCGGTGGCGTTCGCTGATCAGTTCTTTTCCGTAAATGCTGTGGGCAAGGCTTCCCTTCTTGATCTCGCAGGGATAAGCGCCCAGCCGCATGGTACCGCCCATGTTCTTCACTTTCTTCTGGTCTTCCATTAGGTCGATCACGGGGTGTGCTGTTTTGGGATCCATTTCGGTCGAATGGGCGTCTTTCCAGCCCAGTACATTGCGGGCGTATTCGATCACCGACATCTGCATGCCGAGGCAGATGCCAAAGAAGGGCAGTTGATTTTCCCGGGCGTATTTCACCGCGGTGATCTTTCCTTCCACGCCGCGGTTGCCGAATCCGGGCGCAACAAGCAACCCGTCGAGATCTTTAAGTTTTTCTTTCACATTCTCCTCGGTGATGAATTCGCTGTGCACGTTCACGATCTGCACCTTGCATTCGTTGATGGCGCCGGCATGGATGAAGGATTCGAGGATAGACTTGTAGGCATCCTGGAGTTCGATGTATTTGCCGATAAGGCCGATGGTTACCTTGCTGTGCGGGTATTTCAGTTTATCGAGGAAACCACGCCACTTGGAAAGCTCGGGAGCGGCATAGCCGTTGATCTGCAGTTTCTTCAGTACGATCACATCCAGGCCTTCCTGCAGCATTTTCAGCGGTACTTCATAAATGGTACTGGCATCCATGGCCTCGATCACCGCGTTGGGTTTCACATTGCAGAACAGGGCGATCTTTTTCTTCAGGTCGTCGCTCAGCGGCTGCTCGGTACGGCAAACGATCACGTTGGGATGAACGCCTTCCTGGCTCAGCATGCGCACACTGTGCTGGGTGGGTTTTGTCTTTAATTCTTTCGCGGCCTTGAGGTAGGGGATGAGGGTAAGGTGCACCACCACGCAATCCTCTTCGGGCAGTTCCCACTGGATCTGGCGCACGGCCTCCACGAAGGGCAGGCTCTCGATATCGCCCACGGTTCCGCCGATCTCGGTAATAACAATATCGTATTTGCCTTCGGTACCCAGCAGCAGCATGCGGCGTTTGATCTCATCGGTGATGTGGGGAATAACCTGCACGGTCTTTCCCAGGTATGCGCCTTCCCGTTCTTTGTTGATCACGGTTTGATAGATGCGGCCGGTGGTAACATTATTGGCTTGCGAGGTGGGGGTATTGAGAAAACGTTCGTAATGACCCAGGTCGAGATCGGTTTCGGCGCCGTCGTCGGTAACGTAGCACTCTCCGTGTTCGTAGGGATTGAGGGTGCCGGGGTCGACGTTGATGTAGGGATCGAATTTCTGGATCGTGACTTTTAAACCGCGGCTTTGTAAGAGTTTGGCGAGCGAGGCGGCGATGATGCCTTTACCTAAAGAAGAAGTAACGCCTCCGGTTACAAAAATATACTTAGCCATAACAAAAAATTTGACAACCCCGCCCTGATTTTTCGGGCGTCCGGCTGCGGTTTAAGAATATGACCAGGAAAATTTTCGGGATAAAATCTTAGCGGTCATGCAAAGATAGGTGGAATATCCCGGAGGACGAAATTTGACCAGATTTTTTTAGTGAGTCCGGGTAGAAAAAGGATAGTCCGGATCCGTATGTTGTCGTATATTAATAAAAATCATTCTTCGCCAGGTAATTCCGCACGTAATCGTCTACGCCTTTTTCCAGCGAATAGAATTCATCCTTGTATCCTGCCTTACGCAGTTTATCCATATTGGCTTCGGTGAAATACTGGTATTTGTCGCGGATATCTGCGGGCATGTCGATGTATTCGATGCTGGGTTGCATGTCGAGTCCGGCAAAGGTGGATTTCACCAGGTCGTTGAAACTGCGGGCCTGGCCGGTGCCTAAATTGTAGATGGCGGATGCCGGTTGATGTTCCATCAGCCAGTAGCAAACGGCGATCACGTCTTTTACATACACAAAGTCACGCAGTTGTTCGCCGTCTTCGTAGCCCTCTTTGTGCGAACGGAACAATTTTACCTTCCCGTTTTGTTTGATCTGGTTGTAGGAGTGAAAGATCACACTGGCCATACGGGCCTTGTGGTATTCGTTGGGGCCATACACATTGAAGAATTTCAAGCCGGCCCAGAAGGGGGGATGGCAATCCTGGTGCAGCACCCATTTATCGAATTCGTTTTTAGAGATGCCGTAAGGGTTGAGAGGATGGAGTTGCTCGATGATGTCGTGGCTGTCGTCGTATCCCAATTCGCCTTCGCCGTAGGTGGCAGCCGAAGAGGCATACACCAGCGGGATATTGTGCATGGCACAGTAGTTCCACATTTTTTGCGAGTACTCCACGTTCAGGCGCTGGTGCACGGAGTAATCGAATTCGGTGGTATCGGTACGGGCGCCGAGGTGGAACACAAAATCGACGGTCGGTTTTTCTTTTTGCACCCAGCCGAAGAAATCTTCCCGTTCCACCCGTACGATGTATTTTTTGTGGAGGAGGTTGAGTTCCTTTTCCTCGTCGTCGAATTCATCCACGAGAATGAGTTTTTCGAATCCCTGCCGGTTGAGATAACTCACCATGCAGCTTCCGATGAAGCCGGCTGCGCCGGTGACGATGATGGTTGAATTGCTGTTGATCATTTTTACAAAGCCGTTAATGCGTGTTCACTCTCATGCCCGGCCAGCAGGTTTGCAATGGCATTTTCGTATTTGTTTTTCCATTCGTTCACATTGCCCCAGTCTTCGCCGTTGATGCGGATATTTCCTGATGTAACCGTACCCAGGTAGGCAACGGTCATCTCCATCTTTTCGAGCAGCATGTTGAAGTCGTTGCGGTTCTCCTTGGAAACGCTGACCACAACGCGGCTCTGGCTTTCGCCGAACCAATACGCGTCGGGGCGGATATCATTGTAGGCCGCCTCTACAGAAAATCCGGTATTGCGGTTAAAACAGCTTTCCATGAGTGTGATGAACAAGCCGCCTTCGCTCACATCGTGCGCCGAGTTGATGAGTTTTTTATGGATCATCTTTTTGATCTCCGCCTGTACGTCGAATTCTTCGGTAAGATTGAAATAGGGAGCGGGTGAATATTCCACCCCGTGTACTTTGTGCAGGTATTCAGACGCGTTGATATCGTTGCGCTGCGTTCCTACGAGGTAGATCTCATCGTCTTCCTGTTTGAAATCCATGGTCATCTTGTCGCCCGCCGATTCCAGCAGGCCCACCATGCCGATCGTAGGCGTGGGGTACACGGCGCCATCCGGTCCCTGGTTATAAAAACTCACATTGCCACCAGTAACCGGCGTATCGAATTTGATACAAGCCTCGCCCATGCCTTTGATGGCATGTACGAACTGGTAATATACTTCCGGGTCGAACGGATTGCCGAAGTTGAGGCAGTTGGTAACGCCGAGTGGCTGTCCGCCGCTGCAGACAATATTCCGTGCCGCTTCCGCCACGGCGATCATGGCGCCCTTGTAGGGATCGGCAAATACGTAACGGCTGTTGCAGTCTGTTGTCAGCGCCAATGCTTTGCTGGTAGGTTTGGCCACCACGATGGCCGCGTCGCTCGGGGCGTTGGTGCTGGCATTGCCGGTGCCTACCATGCTGTCGTACTGAACATAGATCCAGCGCTTGCTGGCTATGTTGGGTATTTGAATAATTTTTTCGGCTACGGCTTTCAGGTCGGCAGGAACCGGAATGCTGTCGATGTTGAATACCTTGATCTTTTCCAGGTATGCCGGTTCGCGGTATTCGCGGGTATTCTGCGGGGCGCCGCCGCCGAGCACCAGTTCGTGTGCAGGTATTTCCGCTTCGAGGATGCCGTGCATGTAAAAGCGCAGCATGCCATCCTGGGTTACTTCGCCGATCTCGCTGCAGGGGAGGTCCCATTTTTTGAATACATCCAGCACAAGTTGTTCTTTTCCTTTTTCGGCAACCAGCAGCATGCGCTCCTGGCTTTCGCTGAGCAGCAGTTCCCAGGCCTTCATGTCTTTTTGCCGGGTGGGTACTTTGTCGAGGTCGATACGCATACCCGCGTTTCCTTTGGCGCTCATTTCGGAGGTAGAGCAGATGATACCCGCCGCACCCATGTCCTGCATGCCTACCACCGCGCCGGTTTTGATCACTTCCAGGCAGGCTTCCAGCAATTTTTTTTCCTGGAAGGGATCGCCCACCTGAACGGCCGGAAGGTCTTCGGCGCTGTCTTCGGTGATATCGGCCGAGGCGAAACTGGCGCCCCCGATACCATCTTTGCCCGTGGCGCTTCCTACAAAAAAGACCGGGTTGCCGGTTCCTTCGGCGGTGGCCGAAACGGTTTCACCGTTCTTTACAATGCCAACGCTCATGGCATTCACGAGCGGGTTGGTATGATAACATTCTTCGAAATAGACCTCGCCGCCAACGGTTGGTACGCCGAAACAGTTGCCGTAATGGCCGATGCCGTGCACCACACCTGCGAGCAGGTGCTGGGTCTTCGCTTCGGTGAGTTTACCAAAGCGCAGTGAATTCAATGAAGCGATGGGGCGTGCGCCCATGGTGAATATATCGCGGTTGATGCCGCCCACGCCGGTAGCGGCGCCCTGGAAGGGTTCGATGGCGGAAGGGTGGTTGTGCGATTCGATCTTGAAAACGACGCCGTACCCGTCGCCGATATCCATCAGGCCCGCATTTTCTTCACCGGCTTTAACCAGCATCTTCTTTCCTTCACGGGGCAGGGTCTTCAGCCATTTGATGGAGTTCTTATAACTGCAGTGTTCGCTCCACATGGCGCTGAAACAGCAGAGTTCGGTGAAGTTGGGCAGGCGCCCGAGTTTTTGTTGAATGAGTTCAAATTCTTCAGCGGTAAGCCGGAGCTGTTCTGCGGTTTTTGCCGTTATTTCCATATGTTTTGGTCTGTAGTTCATGGTTCATGGTTCGTAGCATATGCAGCAGAGTATTCAGCCATAAAAGATCTGCTATGAACCATACGCCATGAACGATAAGCCATCAAAGCGCAAAGGTAACAACTGACCCGTTCTTATCCTTCGGCACCAAGCAATTATTTTAACTATCTTCCCACAGCAAAAAAAGAACGGTTGAATTACCTGCTGTTTACCATATACCTGTTTGCGTTGAGCTGGTTGTTGCTGAAGATTCCCTTCCTTAAAAATTCGGGGATCGGCAACAAGACGCTCATCGGGCTGTTCCTGGTCAAAGTGGCCGCGGGCATCGCGGTAGGGTGGATATCGATTCATTATTACGGCAGCGCCAATGACTACTGGGATTTCAACCGGGAATCCTGGAATGAATACCAATTGCTGCTGCACGATCCCCGGGCCTATCTTGCCAACCTGTTTACTTCGGGATACGAAAGAGGCTATGGCGGTGTGTTCAGTTCTCATGATTCTTATTGGAACGACCTGCGGGGGAATGTGGTCATCAAGCTGCTCTCGCTGTTCAACATCCTGAGCAGGGGCGATTATTATATCAATAGTCTTTTCTTCAATTTTCTTGTCTTCTTCGGTCATGTGCTTCTTTACAGGCTCTTCATACAGCTTTATCCGGGTAAGAAATGGGAGACGGTCATCGGTTGTTTCCTGCTTCCTTCCCTGCTTTATTTTTCGTCGGGTGTACACAAGGATGGCATTGTCTTTCTCATGCTGGCGGTTATGTTGTACAGCATCTACCAGAGCCTGCAGAAAAACAGGTTCACTGGCCGGCGGATTCTGTATGGTCTTTTTGGCCTCGGGATGCTTTTCCTGGTTCGAAGTTATACCTGCCTCGTCTTTATACCGGCAGCACTGGCCTGGGTGATCGCTGTTCGTTCGAAATGGAATCCGTACCTGGTATTTCTTTCTGTATTCCTGCTGGCGGCTATCCTGGTTGTTGCGGTATCCACACTCACGCAGGGGAAACTGAACCCGCTGGAGGTGGTTGTTCAGAAGCAGGCGGATTATAAGCATCTTGGTAATGCCGAAACCCGGATCCCGGTACATGACCTGGAGCCCAACCTGGCAAGCTTCGCGTTGAATGCCCCGCAGGCGCTTGAGCATGCCGCATTCCGTCCGTATCTCTGGGATCTCCCAACCAGCTCGATGCTGCCTTTTGCGGTTGAATTGCTTTTCTACGAGTTGCTGGTCTTGCTTTTTATCTTTTTCCGCCGTAAAGATTCACCCCGGCTGGCTCATCCCTTCATCCTTTTTTCGCTCTTTTTTTGCCTGGGTATCCTGTTGCTTATCGGGTTTATTGTTCCTTACCTGGGTGCCATCGTACGGTACAGAAGCCTTTATTTTCCCTTCCTGATCACCCCGGTTTTGTGTTCGTTTGATTGGCATCGGCTAAAAACATTACGATAAATTTTATGTGACTATTTTTCCGTTTATCATTGCTCATTTTTTAAAAAATCGACCAAAAATCTTGTTTTATGTAATTATTTAATGTTTTTTTGTGCCTTAAAATTGATAAAACATGGAATCTTTACGGTTTAAGGCATTGGATAACCTGAGCAAAGGTCTTCCTAAAGTAAAAGTGGAAGGCTCGGCCAAGATCACGGCCATCTTCAATGAAAATGTATTTACGCTGCAGGTTGCCCGTAAATACCTGAGCGATGAGGCCTACAAAAGCCTGGTAGCTTCTATCAGGGGGGGTAAAAAGATCGACCGCAACATGGGCTCGCAGATCGCCAATGGCATCCGGGCCTGGTCCGAAAGCAAGGGCGTAACCCATTTCACCCACTGGTTCCAGCCGCTTACCGGCCTTTCCGCTGAAAAGCACGATTCTTTCTTCACCCTGAAATCCGATGGTACCGCCATTGAAGAATTCGACGGTGGCGCACTGATACAACAGGAACCCGACGCTTCCTCATTTCCGAGCGGCGGATTGCGGGCCACTTTCGAAGCCAGGGGCTATACCGCCTGGGATCCTTCTTCTCCACCATTCATCATGGAGATCGGCCAGGGAAAAACACTGTGCATACCCACCATCTTTGTTTCCTATACCGGTGAGTCGCTCGATACCAAAACACCGTTGCTCAAAGCGGTGGTTGCGTTGGATAAGGCGGCTACCGATGTGTGTCATTATTTCGATAAAAACGTAACCCGCGTTACGGCTACCCTGGGTTGGGAACAGGAATACTTCCTGATCGATGCCGGATTGGCCAATACACGTCCGGATCTGCTGCTGACCGGCCGCACGGTATTCGGTCATGCGCCTGCAAAAGGACAACAACTCGAGGATCATTATTTCGGCGCCATTCCGGAAAGGGTATACGCGTTCATGCGTGACTTCGAGGAAGAGAGTTATAAACTCGGCATCCCCATCCGCACCCGGCACAATGAAGTGGCCCCGGCGCAGTTTGAGTGCGCTCCTATATTTGAAGAGATCAACCTCGCGGTTGACCACAATACCCTGCTGATGGATGTGATGGAGCGTGTGGCAAAACGGCACGGACTGAAATGCCTGCTGCATGAAAAACCATTCGCCGGCATCAACGGAAGCGGTAAGCACAACAACTGGAGCATGGCCACCGATACCGGTGTGAACCTGCTGGCCCCCGGCAAAACGCCGAAGAACAATCTCATGTTCCTGGCCTTCTTTGTAAATACCATCAAGGCCGTACATGATTATGCCGACCTGTTGCGTGCATCCATCGCCAGCGCGGGCAACGATCACCGCCTCGGCGCCAACGAAGCGCCCCCGGCCATCATTTCGATCTTCATCGGTAAATACCTGAGCGAAGTACTGAACCAGGTGGAAAGCCGTGTATCCGGCAAATTCGACGAACAGGATGAAGCCATGCTGAAGCTGGATATCCATAAAAGCATACCCGAACTGATGCTGGATAATACCGACCGCAACCGCACATCGCCTTTCGCTTTCACCGGGAACAAATTCGAATTCCGTGCGGTAGGTTCATCGGCCAACTGCGCCATCTCCATGACCACCCTCAACACGATCATGGCGGATACGCTCAAGAAATTCAAAGTGGATGTGGATGCGCTGATCGACAAAGGAGAGAAGAAAGAAGTGGCGATCATGCAGGTGATCCAGAAATACATCGTGGAAAGCAAGAAAGTGCTTTTCGAAGGCGACGGGTACAGCGAAGAGTGGGAGAAGGAAGCGGCGAAACGCGGTTTGCCCAATGTAAAAACAACCCCGCAGGCCCTCGATGCCTTTGTAACCAAGAAGGCGAAAACCCTTTTTGAAGAGAACGAGATATACAATCACGCCGAACTGGAAGCCCGCCACGAGATCATGCTCGAATCGTACATCAAGAAAGTACAGATCGAAGCAAGGGTGATGGGCGACCTGGCCACCACCTTCATCCTGCCTTCGGCGGTGAAGTACCAGAATGTGCTTATCAGTAATATAAAAGGACTGAAAGAACTCGGACTGGCAGAAGCGTCTTACGCGAACCAGAAGCAGGTGCTGGAAGCCATCAGTACCCACATCAACGAGATCAGCGACAACGTGGAGAAGATGATCGAAGAACGCAAGAAGGCCAATGACATCGGGAATACCCGGGATAAAGCCGTGGCCTATTGCGATCATGTAAAGGGTAAGTACTTCGATGTGATCCGCTACCACGTGGATAAACTCGAATTGCTGGTGGATGATTCCTACTGGCTGCTGCCTAAATACCGGGAACTGTTATTCCTGCGCTAAAGAGATCAACGACCTGAAAAACGGGGGCCGCATTTATGCGGCCCTTTTTTATTCCAAAAGAAATTCACTGAAATCATTAAACCTTCGGGGAAGCGCCGCATCTATGTACCCGGAAAATTTGAAACATGAAAACCCTGCTGCTCGTTTCTCTGCTCACAACCGGTTCTTTTGCTGCCATGGCCCAGGTACAGCGCCAGATCGATCGGAAACCTTTTGCCACAGACAGTAAAGCTCCCCTGGGTAACGTGTCTGCCAGGGAACAAAAACCGGGGATGCGGGAAGTATTTCGCAAGTTGGATCTTACCAGGCAACAACAAGTACAACTGAAGCAGATCCGGCAAGACCAGCAGGCGAAGAAAGCGCTGATCGAAAGCAACGAACAACTAAGTGACCCGGAGAAGCAAAAACAGATCCGGGAATTGCAAAAGGAATTTATGACCAAACTGGAATCGGTACTTACCGATGAGCAGAAGGAGAAATTGAAAATGCTGCGGCAAAAGCAGGAACCCATTCCCACCGACGATAAAGATGGTTAATAAACCGTAAGGTTGAGCAAAAGAGAGCCCCTCGCAAGAGGGGCTTTTCTTTTCTACAATATCCTGCGGGCATTTTCTCTGAAACGAATGTGCAATTCATCTTGTAAAGGATTTTGGCCGCTGTTAATCTTGCAGCGGATTTATTTCCTGCATAAACCGCTGCTATGAAGAAGTTCGTTGCCTTTATTTCCCTGTTGTTTTTTTGGGGTACCGCCTCGTTGCAGGCGCAGGTAATATTCTCGCAGTTGCATTCTTCTCCCACGCTGATCAATCCGGCGCTTACCGGCCGGTTCAATACATCATACCGTGTCGGGGGAGCCTACCGCCGGGAGACTGCTGGCAGGAACCAGTTATTTAATAAAGCGCTCTTTCATGCCGATGCCAAATTGTTGCGGTCCGCCATACCCGAAAAGGATGGGCTTGCCATGGGGATATCGGCCTTTTCGGAACGCAACGGAAACGACGGCATTCGCAACACGTCGGGTTCTGTTTCCATCGCTTACCAGAAAGGATTGGATGAAAATGGGCGTCAGCAACTCGGGATCGGATTCCGGGCAACCTATGCCAACAGGCAATTGATCAAACCCGATCATGTGCTGGAAGATCGGTTGCTTTCCTGGCTGAATGCCGGCTATTCGATCTATGATATCTCCACACTTACTCATACCCGGGTTGCTTATGCCGACCTGGATGCCGGCCTGGTTTACCAGGGATTGTTCGATCCGGAAAATTACTTCTGCATCGGCGCATCCATGTATCACATCACAGCGCCCCGGAAGATTTTCCAGGGAGGCGAATTGAACATACCGAGGGAAACCCGGGTACATGCTGACTGGGAAAGAAGAGGACAGAACAGCCGCCTTCTCACCGGGTTGTTACTCAATTTCAAAAACGCCACGGTGTCCGATCTGTTCCTGTATTCAGCATTGAAAATAGGCTTCAGCAAGATATACGGAATGTATGCCGGAGCGGGCTTCCGCCGAAGTTCGCTGGCGGGTAACGCGGTTGTGCCCCTTGCCGGATTTTCCTTTCCGGGGTTCACGCTAAGGCTATCGTATGATATCGGTGTGTTTAATACAAACCGCATACAACGAAGTTCGGCGGAACTCTCATTGATATACACGCATGCACGCAGCAGGGAAGAACTTGACGACGACCGGTTCATCCGTTTCTGAGAACAGGTTTTTAATCACTCACCATAAACGTAAACTATGAAAATAATAATCACCGGTATGCTTTGCATACTATCCATGGCGGCAATGGCCGACGATTTTATCGAGGGTAAGAAAACAGTAAACCCGGGTTCCATCGAAACCTATACGGTTAATTGGCCCAGCTGGAGCAATACGTATGAGTTCTATGCCAACGTTACCTGGAATGTGAGTTCAGGCACCGTACTTTCCTCCGACAAACACAGCATCACCATTCAATGGGATGATGTGCCCCGCTGGCTGAATGGCGAGGGCATTATTGAAGTGTACGAAGACCTGGGTGCACAGACAGGATATGCGAGCATCACTATATTTAATTTTTCGGTTGGCACCATCCAAACCTGCTCGGGTATACTGGGGTCGGCAGGAATTTTCGTGGATTTCGGCGCAGGGCCCAACCCGGGCCCGCCATTGCCGGCCGGTAATACAACTTATCCCTACAGCGCCAGCTGTTCGCTTCAGCCGGGTTTGTATACACGAACGAACAGTACAGTGGGATGCAACGCTCTGTGGCTCGGACTTCCCGAGGACCATACTCCCGGCGATGTAAATGGATACATGCTGCTGGTAGATGGGGATGATGCCGGGCAGATCGTGTATCGCACAACGGTCAACGGCCTCGTGCAGGCATTCGGGTATGAGTTTTCGGTATATGTCGCCAATCTCTCCAATCCATCATTCAACTTTCAAAAACCTAAACTTCAGTTTGAAGTTTATGATATGTCGAACAATCTTCTTGGGCAAAGCGGCTACATCGAAGTAGAGTATGTTCCGGCAAACCCCTGGCAGAAGATGTCTTTTATGTTCGACCTGCCAACCGGCACAACGTCCGTTCAGGTGGTGCTGAGAAATGACCACAATAGCCCGTATGGAAACGATTTTGTTGTCGATGATCTTTCCTTTGCGCCCTGTTTCCCACCGATCGTGGCTTCTTTTGCCAGCAATTCGATTGTTCAGAAGTCATACGCCTGCAATAACGGTTCTGTAAACCTGTATTCCTGGTGGCCTACTCAATCGATGCCCTTCCCAAACCCGGCTTTCAAATGGCAACGCAGCGTCAATAACGGTGTCAGCTGGGCCGATATACCCGGAGCTAACGCGATGAACGCTGCGTATACCGAGAATACGGCCGGGATTTACCAATACCGGGTGTATGCCTATTCGTCTACCAACCCATCCCTGTACGTGATCTCGAACGTGCTTACCCATTTTGTTCAGAAGATGGTGGTGGCCCCCAAAACATACAATATATTCAGTTGCAATTCGGTTTCAATTGAACTGTCGCCAGATTATTATCTTCAGTATGCAGATCCGTATGGCCCTGCCCTGACCTATACCTACAACTGGTCGCCGGCTACCTACCTGAACAATCCTGCCGTGGAGAAGCCGAAGATCACCTTGCCCTATCTCAACCCACCGTCGATCAATTCGCCTGCACCGCCACCGCCTGTTGTATATACCTATAACCTCACCATCCAGAATACGAATTTCACCGGATGTGTAGGAGCGGGTATACAAACGGTAAAACATTTCAATCCGCGAAAGGTAGCGGTGCCAACTGCCTTTACACCAGGCGCTGCTACCAACAGCCTGTTCAGGCCCATCAACCTGCAGGATTACCCGGGCGGCGAGTTCTGGGTGTGGACACGCTGGGGAAACCTGATCTTCCACTCCACCGGGCCAACACTCCTCGACTATTCCTGGAATGGAACTTACCCGAACGGGCAGGGCGCAGATCCGGATACCTATGTGTGGCGGGTGAATATACCCGGTTGTCCGAACAACATCCTCAACGGAGCAGGGAACAATAATCCCTATGGATACGTTCTGTTAATAAGATAGCAGCTGTATTGTTTCCGGAGATACAAGATGTTATATTTGTTAACAGCTGCCTCTTACAATCGTAAGAGGCAGTTCTTTTAAAACACCCTCTATGAAATATATACTCTCGATGGTGCTGTCAATGCTTTACCTCGCTTCAGTTGCCCAGGAAGAAAGAATGATCACCGACCGACCGGGTTTCACAAACAACCCGGCTACCACCCGCGATAAATGGCTGCAGGTAGAAACTGGTATATCGCGGCAGTCGGAAAAATATTCGGCGCCATACAAAGATCAGATATTCGATCACCCGTCGGTACTTATTAAGTATGGTATCGGTCACCGGTTCGAACTGCGTATGATAACAGCCTTGTCAACCAGGAGGGATGAAGCAGTAAACTTAACCGATGTCTATACCGGTATCCGGACATTTCAACTGGGCGGCAAATTCAATTTTTTAAAACAGAAGAAGTTCCGGCCGGGTATTTCCCTGATGGGCCACTACAGTTTTCACAAGCTGGAATCTCCAGGATTCAGGTATGATAGTATTGACGGCGCCAATCTCAGGCTCGTATTCGAAAACGCTTTTTCAAAATGCTTTTTTTTGGGTTACAGCGGCGGATTGGAATGGAGAACCTTCCGGTACGAGGCAGCCTTTGTATATTCTGTTTCTCCCCGTGTTATCCTCGGAGAGGATTGGCTGTTGTTTGCAGAAATATACGGCTATGCATGGCCAAAAAGAACGCCGCACAATACCATCGCTTTCGGACTGGCCTATTACCTTAATGACAATTTAAAGATCGACGCTTCAGCAGGCTTCGGACTCACAAAGCCAGCCCCGGATAATGTTTTTTCTGTTGGCGCTTCCTTCCGTTTCCGCACCTCGAAGAAGGCGGATTAATTTACCGGTATGCCGAACAAAGCTTGAAGACACTTGCCGTTGTTGGTCGCCTTTTGCCGTTGTTGGTCGCCCGACCAACAACAACATTCTTTATCTGCTTTGGTTTACTTTTGTTCCATGTCTACAACCTTCTCTTACCAAAAGCTGTTTGATTTCTCCCGTACTATTTTCATAAAGATCGGTTGCCCGGAAGCCGACGCCGCCACAGCCGCGAAAGCACTACTATCGGCCGACCTCCGTGGTGTCGATAGTCATGGTGTTGCCAGGTTGAGTGGATATATCCGCCTTTGGGAAGTGCAGCGGGTGAACGCGGCTCCGGCCATACGTGTTGTGCACGAAACGCCCTCTACCGCCGTGGTGGATGGAGACAGGGGCCTGGGTTTGGTTGTAGCGCCATTTGCCATGCAGGTTGCCATCGATAAAGCGAAGCAGGCGGGTACGGGCTGGGTAAGCGTACGCAACAGCAATCATTTTGGTATCGCCGGCTATCATGCGATGATGGCGCTGCAGCATGATATGATCGGCATTGCGATGACCAATGCATCTGCCCTTGTTGCGCCCACCTTTGCCAAAGAACGCATGCTGGGTACCAACCCGATCGCGGTAACGATACCGGCAGGAGCGGAACCGGCCTTTGTAGCCGATTTTGCCACCACCACAGCGGCCAATGGCAAGCTCGAGATACTGCAGCGCAAGAACCAGGATGCGCCCGAAGGTTGGGTGCTTACCAAAGAGGGGGAACCTTCCACCAATGCCAACGAGATAAAGAACGGCGGTATGCTGCTGCCGCTCGGAGGCGATAAGGAACATGGCAGCCATAAGGGGTATGCCCTGGGTGCCGTGGTGGATATTTTCTCCGCCATACTAAGCGGCGCCAGCTATGGACCCTGGGTACCGCCATTTCCCGCTTACATTCCTATGCCCGTAAATATGCCCGGCGAGGGGCTCGGTCATTTCTTTGGCGCCATGCGCATTGACGCGTTCCGCACCGCCGGTGAATTCAAGGATCACATGGATAACTGGATCAAACGTTTCCGCTCCGCAAAAACCATTGCAGGGCAGGAGCGTGTTATCATTCCCGGCGACCCGGAGCGGGAAATGGAAACCGAAAGAATGCAGCATGGCATTCCGTTGCTTCAACCCGTCATCGATGATCTGCAGTCGCTGGCCGATAAGTTCGGGGTAGTCCTTTAAGAACTATATTTGCAATCCCAAAATCAATTGTGATGAAAGTAATGAAGTTTGGCGGCACCAGCGTGGGCAAACCGCACCGGATGCAGGAAGTGGCCAGCCTGGTAACCCGCGACCAGGAACCAAAGATCGTGGTACTTTCCGCCCTCAGCGGCACCACCAATGCCCTGGTGGAGATCAGTAATTCATTGGCAACCGGAGATCGCCATGGGGCCAAGCAACAGATTGATGCACTCTACGAACACTATAAAGTATTCGTCGCTGCCTTACTGAAATCTGAAATCTCCCTGCAGAAGGCCAACGGGGTCTTGCATGAACATTTCGAATTTCTCAATATCATCCTGAAGATATCCTTCAGCGAGGCGCTGAATAAAGACATCCTTGCGCAGGGAGAATTGCTCAGCACCAAACTGTTCAGTATCTACCTGGAGGAAATCAATATAGATCATGTTTTGTTACCGGCGCTCGACTTCATGACCATCGATGTACATGATGAACCACAGGTGGGTACCATCAAGGTGAAACTGGCGCAACTGCTGCAGAAGAACAAGGACAAATCGCTGTTTGTTACGCAGGGCTATATCTGCCGGAACGCCAGGGGTGAGGTGGACAACCTGAAACGGGGTGGAAGTGATTATTCCGCATCCCTCATCGCCGCTGCCTGCAATGCCAGTGTCTGTGAGATATGGACCGATATCGACGGCATGCACAACAACGATCCCCGCATCGTTGATAAAACATACCCGATCGAACAACTGAGTTTTGAAGAGGCGGCCGAGCTTGCCTATTTCGGCGCCAAGATTCTTCACCCCGCCAGCATCTGGCCTGCGCAGTTCTACAATGTGCCGGTGAAACTGCTCAATACCATGGAGCCGGGCGCCAAGGGCACCCTGATCACCGAAAAGGCAGGAAGTGTGGGCGCCAAGGCGGTTGCGGCCAAAGACGGTATCACGGCCATCCGCATCAAGAGCAGCCGCATGTTACTGGCTTATGGTTTCCTGCGGAAGGTATTTGAGATCTTTGAAAAGTACCGTACATCCATCGATATGATCACTACATCGGAGGTGGCGGTTTCTGTTACCATCGACAACGATGTGAACCTGCCACATATCATCAAGGAGCTCGAGCCCTTTGGTACGATCGAGACCGATAGCAACCAAACGCTGGTGTCGGTGGTTGGTAACGAAATCGAGGAAGCCAGGGATGTGATGAAGAAATTGTTTGATTCGATCGAACCCATTCCGGTCAGGATGGTGAGCTATGGCGGCAGTAAACACAATGTAACCTTACTTATCGACCGGCAGCATAAGGAGCAAACGCTGCAATTGCTGAACAAGGGATTGTTCGGGTTGTAATCGTTTATTGCGATTCAATAACCGCACTCTCCTAAACAACCAAACGCATAAACCACTGAACCAATTCCTACTCCGGTATCCAGAACGGACTTTCATCCCGCTTTGGTTGGGTGGTCAGCCTGGTTTTAATGCCGGTTTCCAGGTGAATCAGCCACACATCATAGTTTTTTGAACTGCCCCGCGTACAGGCGATCCATTTCCCGTCGGGCGACCAGGAAGGGGAATAATCTTCTGTATCATCCCGGCTGATGTTAACAAGATTATTGCCGTCGATGTCCATGATGAAGATATCATACTTGCCGTTTTCACTTTTGCCATAAAATGCTATTTGTTTTCCATCCGGGGATATAATCGGGCCCCCGTCATAGCCGGGTTTGTTGGTAAGTTGCTTTTCGTTTGTACCGTCGGTGTCCATGATGAATACTTCCCCATTGCCCACCGCGTTGCGGCTGGTATCCTTCAGGTCTTTCAATTCCCGGGTGAAAACAATTTTCCTCCCGTCTGGCGACCAGGTGGGGCCGTCTTCGAAATAGCCGTTATTGGTGAGGCGCCGCAGGTTTTTCCCATCCGTATCCATTACATATATCTTCCCGCTTTTCTCTTCCCGGTCTGATAAAAATGCGATCTGTTTGCCATCAGGAGAAACACAGGGTATGCGGTCGGATGAAGGATGATTGGTCAGGTTGCTGGCTTTTTTACCATCGGCATCCATGATGTATATTTCGTCGTTTCCATCACGGTTGGTATAAAATACGAGCCGTTTGTCGGGGGTGAAGGAAAAAGCATAATCAATGGCTTTGTTGCAGGAGAGGTTCTTCAGGTTCTCGCCCTTGCAGTCCATGGAGTACACTTCAAAATTTCCATCACGCGTGGTCATGAATGCCAGGTTGCCTTTCGGCTGTTCCATACGGGTGAAACGGATTGTATGTTCCTTTCCCCATGTGTTGTTTTGTTTAAAAGAGCTGCCTATTTCAAGATTACCCTGCTGGAGGCGGAATATTTCTTTTTGTTCCGTTCTTTTTCCGCCCGCATCCGACCGGTACGAAGTAAAATGCATTTCAGTGGCGGTGATCAGGGTTGATTCTCCGGAAACAACTGAACCATCAGCGCCAGTACCATACAGCAGCACTTGCTTTTTTGATGCATCCCAGCTGAATAGCATTTCTCCTGTAATCCGCCATTCGGAGAGATAGGGAAGATATTTTTTTGTTGTCAGCCGGATGCTGTTGGGATGAATGCCTTTTGCAAAATCGATCCCGATATAGCTTGTGGAGATGCTATCTTCGGTCCTGAATCCAATATTGGGGGCTATCCATTGGCCTTCCTGGTCAAGGAAGAAATGAATCTGGGTGAGGTAATGCTGAAGCGCCTGTGATTGCGCTTTTATACTCGTATTCAGACCGGTAATCAGCAAAATAGTAATAAGAGTTCTGGACATGCCAACCTGTTATTTTTTGTGTGAACGATTGTATGAAGTCTGAAGATAACCAATTAATTCTTTAGTGAATTGCTGTTCTGCAGTGAGTGTAACCATATGAGATATCCTGGGCATCGGGCCGCTGAGTTTGGACTTTTGCAGGATTCCTGTGAAGTCCGTATCGCCGAGGTCAAACCCCAGCCTGATCTCTTTAGGCTTGATATTGATCGCAGCAAATTCGCGGATGGCGGTAAAAGAGACATAGGTCTTTTTGGGTATTCGTTGCGCATCGGGAAAATTTTGCAGGATTATTTCCGATAGCTGATCGAATAAGGGACGTATCGATTCGCATTTCACAAACTGGTTATTGAGCAACCCCCCTTCATCCTGGTAAACAGGTTTGCCGTTGTTCAGGAATAGTCCCGCCAGCAATTGCGCCTGCAGGTGATTAAGGGAATGCTCAGCCTTTAACCAGTCGGTTATGTCCTTTTGTTTGGTAAGTCCGGATGCCTGTACGACCGGTAACCATTCTCCCAATGAATAACCTGTCTTTTCTTTGGCAGTCTGAATGAATTCCTGCTCGAATTCGCCGGATGTTTTGGCCATAACTGGTTGTTTTATCTCCAGGCTCCAAGGATGAGGCCTATGAGGGTGAAGTAAAGGGTGATGTATCCTCCATTGATAAAAATGTATTTCCAGGAACGTTGTTCAAAAAGAGCCACGATGGTGAAGATAAGGGCACTGAAACCGAACCCGGTAAGAAACCCGGCCGTAGCTCCCCAAGTCATATCCGTTTTTTCATCCCCTAAGAAAAAGGCCATGTTGTAGCTGATCAGGAGCGACAGGATGAAACTGATCCCGTACACTTTCGCCGGATTTATATTCTTCACTTGTTCGTCGGAAAAGTTGTTTTCATTTTTCCAGGTTTTGTAAAAAAGGAGCGGCGAATACCATAAGGCGCCCAGGGCCAGGTTTGTAACGCTGCAGGCGATCACCGCGAAATGGTTGATAGTTGTTTCCATGTTTTTCGTACAAAGGAAGCATAGCAGTTTGGGAACTGATTGTAAAAAATTTACCTCAGCCCACAGCGATGTAATTCAGGTAATCGTATTGCTTTTGTGTATATTCCTGTGGTGTGAATCCGGAGAATTCTTTGAAGTCGTGAATAAAATGGGCCTGGTCGTAGTAACCACTTTCCAGTGCAAGCCTGGCCCAATGAATATTCTTAGACGCTTCAATTTCCTGGACGGCCTTTTGAAAACGGATGATTTTAAGAAATCCTTTTGGGGTTATCCCGACATGGTCCTTAAAGAGTTTGATCAGGTGTTTTTGGGAGTATCCGACTTTAGAACTGATCTGCCGGATGGAATGCTGTTCGGGTAAGGCGATGATAGCATTAACCGCAAATTTAATAAAAGGGTTAACGATCAGTGAATGACTGAACCTGCGAAGAAGGTATTTTTCCGCGACTGTGAATTTCCCTGCAGGAGTAGGCGCTTCCAGCAACATGGAGCGCATGTCCATGATCTCGGTACTCAGTACCAGGTCGCCGTCTACCACACTGTCGGTGAGTTCGTACAGGGGTACTTTTACAAAGGGGTACGACATGCCTTTGTGAAAATTGATGACAAACATCTCACTGTCTTTTCCTGATGGGATTGTGATGAACCGGTTGCGTATTCCCGAGAACCAGACGTTCCGGCAGGTTTGGATTTCTTTTAGCGTTTCATTGTCATAAATGAATTTTGGGTAGTCGGTGAGATCGAAAACGATGTTCACGTTGCCATCCGGTAGAAAACGGTCCACGGAATGTACCGGGTTGTAATCCCGGTAATAAACAAAACTTTCGATGAACTGGTTCAGCGGGAAACCTGGTATGTGCAGTTTGAAAAGCATGGTGATGAGCGACCCAAAAATAATACGAATCGGCAGCCTGTATTAAATTCCGATACCTAGTTTTTTATAAATAAAACTCATCAGCCAGGCCGGGCCGATCATCAGAAACTGGATGTCTTTAAAAAAAGAGGGCTTTTTACCTTCTACTTTATGTCCATAGAACTGCCCGATCCAGGCTACTACAAACACGATTACGCAAATCAGCCAGAGTGGTGCAACACCTGAGCGTTCTATCAAACCGCAAAGCCAAAGGCAGCATACAGCAAACAACAGCATGCCGATCCATAAAGTGCGTGAAAGCGACAGGTAATACAAAACAGCCAGCACTAAAACAATCATCGCCACATTGATGCTGGTACCCGAAACAGCAAAAGGAAGTTTGATACTGTACAATAGTCCTGTAATGGAAAAAAAGATCGACGGAACGCAGATCCAATGTATGGTTTTGTTCGTATGGTCCTGGTGGCTTTCGCCGTATTCGCTCAGCCACTGCTGTATGGTTTTCATATAAAGCAATTTTGCGTCTTAAAGTTAACTAAAACTGTTAACAATTCGTTTGCAACAAAGCAAACTGTTTCAGCGTCTTATGGTTGGTTTTTCATAGGATATTGGATTAAACGGGGCCGGATTTCTATTCGGCCCCATTTCTTTTTAATAAATCCGGCGCCGTACCAGTATCGTAAATAAATAACTTTTTAGGTATTGAATTAAAACGGGCCGGATGTCTATCCGGCCTTTCTGCTTTCATCCATAGCAGGTGTTCAAAATAAAAGATCGCCGGCTATTCAGCGACGATCTTTGAATATGGGTCCTTTACAGGTTGCTTAAGTACTATTTCACACCATTCGGATCTTTGTCAAACCGCACTTCGTTTTCGAAGAGTTGCCCTTCGGTTTTCAGGTATACACTATTGGCGGTGATCCGTACAACCCTCCAGTTGGCATTCAGGTCAATCAGGTTTTCTTTATTGATGGGATCAAAAAGCATGGATATAAAGCTGTTGCCATTGCTCAATGTCCAGGTTCCCGGTACAGTTTCTGATTCTTTGGTTGCGATAGCTGCGTTGTTGGTATTGAATACAAAGCCATACTCGCAGTATGAAGGGGTCAGGTCGTTACCATCAATATTAATATAACCGATCTTCCAGGAAAATGTTTCCAGTGGGAACGGAGCGGCTGGTTTCCCGGTCGACGGTTTTAATTCGTTTGCATTGGATTCGGCCAGCGCAGCAACCGGGGCGATGCTGTTTTCTTCCGGCAATGCAGCCGGACTTTCTTTCTTACAGGATACAAAAACTGTTGCAAGCAACATGGTCGCTGCAACTAAAAAGCAGTTCTTTTTCATTGTGGTGGGTTTTTAACAGGTAAAAGATTTATTTATAATATGGCTCAAAAGTATAGCGTTGTCCGCAACTCCCTTGTAGCGATGCCTGTAATATGAAGTAAGGAACTGTGTAATGTGTTGTAAGATTCTTTCGCAAAACAGGTTACAGTGGGATCTTTTTACCACTCCCACACAATTATCGTCGACCTGTATCCGTTGCGCTCCCCTTTTTTGCGGGTATATAAAAGAAAAGCCCCCGGTGGCGGGGGCTGATATAATAGTATGAAATTGGCTGTTTTAGATAATGAGCATCGCGTCTCCATAGCTGAAGAAGCGGTACTTGTCTTTGATCGCTTTTTTATAGGCTTCCATCATCAGGTCGTACCCGGCAAAAGCGCATGCCATGATAAGCAGGCTGGTTTTCGGCAGGTGGAAGTTGGTAACCAGTGAGTCGGCGATATTGAAATTATAAGGCGGGTGGATGAAGTGATTGGTCCAGCCCTCAGAGGGTTTCAGTAATTTCTGAGCCGTAAAAGACGATTCCATCGACCGCATCGTGGTGGTGCCGATGGAGCAGATGCGGTGACCTCCCTCTTTGGCCTTGTTCACGATCCGGCAGGCAGCTTCTTCGATCCGGTAATATTCAGCGTCCATTTTGTGTTTGCTCAGGTCTTCCACTTCGATCGGCCGGAAAGTACCCAGCCCGGTATGGAGGGTGGTTTCGGCAAAACGAATGCCTTTGATCTCCAGACGTTTGATCAGCTCTTCACTGAAATGGAGCCCCGCGGTCGGAGCCGCTACGGCGCCTTCATGCTTGGCATAAACCGTCTGGTAGCGTTCTTTGTCTTCGGCTTCGGGCTTGCGCTTGATGTATTTGGGCAGCGGTGTCTCGCCCAGTGTTTCCAGCATCATGCGAAATTCCTCGTCGGTACCATCCCAGAGGAAACGGATCGTACGTCCGCGGCTGGTGGTGTTGTCGATAACCTCGGCTACCAGTTCGTCGCTTTCGCCGAAATAGAGTTTATTGCCTACGCGGATCTTGCGGGCAGGATCGACGATCACATCCCAGAGGCGGTTGGCCTTATTCAGTTCGCGAAGCAGGAATACCTCGATCTTGGCGCCGGTTTTTTCCTTGCGGCCGTACATCCGGGCGGGAAATACCTTGGTGTTGTTCACAACAAACACGTCCTTGTCATTAAAATAATCAATGATGTCTTTGAAATGACGGTTCTCGATCTGGCCGGTCTTACGGTGGATGACCATCATCCGGCTGTCTTCTCTTTTTTTGGTTGGTTGCTGGGCGATCAGGTTAAGCGGGAGGTCGAAGCGGAACTGTGATAATTTCATGTAACGGTTTTTATATTAAGGTTACATGCCGTGTACACTCGGTACGGGTGATAGCCTTTCCGGAGGCGCTTATCATGTTACGGCATGATTTGAAGTGTGCAAAAGTAAGGCATTGTAGCTGAAAAATAAAGCAGAAAAAGCCTTTGACCCTAAAAAAGGGGGTTTGTGCACAATTTGTACGGAAATCAACTGGAGCTAGGTAGCCGGAGGGATTTACCGGGTATGGCGTCTAGCAATTTGCGTGTGTATTCATGAGCTGGCTGCTGGTACACCTGGTCGGCGCTGCCCTGCTCCACGATTTTCCCCTGCTGCATGACCAGGATGCGGTTACTGATATAGTGTACTACGGCCAGGTCGTGGGAGATGAATATGGCGGTAAAACCGAATGCTGCTTTCAGATCGGTGAGGAGGTTGAGTACCTGGGCCTGTACGCTCACATCCAGCGCCGAAACACTTTCATCGAATACAAGGAACTGGGGTTCCAGTACCAGGGCACGTGCTATGCAGATTCGCTGCCGCTGGCCACCGCTGAACTGGTGCGGGTAGCGGTTGTAATGCTCAGCCTTCAGATTTACTTTTTCCAGCAGTTCGATCACTTTTTCCTTCCGGTTGCTGCCGGTACTTCCCATACCATGAACTTTCAATGGTTCCAGGATGGCTTCACCGATTGTGAGCCTTGGATTCAACGAACCATAGGGGTCCTGGAAAACGATCTGGAAGTCCTTTCGGAGGCTGCGCAGGGAGGGTGTTTTGATCTTACTGATGTCTTCTCCATGAAGGATAATATTCCCGGAAGTGGGTTTTACCAGTTGCAGGATGGTTCTTCCAAGCGTGGTCTTTCCGCAACCGCTTTCACCAACCAGTCCTACAATATCGCCGGGCATAACATCAAAACTCACATTGTCTACCGCGTTGAAGAATTCCACCGCTTTGCCAAACAGGTTTTTCCGGGTGGGGAATTGTACCGAGAGGTTTTGTACCTGGAGGATGGGGTCAGGGGTTTCGGTTTTCTCTTTTTCGCTTCGTGGCTCGTTTGATGCCGGCTGTACATTGACCAAGGACTCATTCACCCCCAGGAAATCGCTTACCACAGGCAATCGCTTTCCCTTTGGATTGGAGGCGGGGCGGCAGGCGAGTAAGGCCCTGGTATAAGGATGCCGGGGTGCAGCAAGTACTTCTTTGGCAACCCCCTGTTCAACGATCTCGCCCTTGTGCATCACAGCGATCTTATCGGCGATTTCGGCTACAATACCCAGGTCGTGCGTGATGAAGATCACCCCCATGTTGTTTTGCCGTTGCAGTTGCCGGATCAGTTCGAGGATGTTTTTTTGTACGGTTACGTCCAGGGCCGTCGTTGGTTCATCGGCGATCAGCAGGGCGGGGTTGCTGCTCATGGCCATGGCGATCATCACCCGTTGTTTCTGCCCGCCGCTCAACTCATGCGGGTATCGTTTGATCATGCCGGCCGGATCGGGCAATTGTACCTGTTCGAATAGTGCAATGGCTTTCTGCCGGGCGATCTTCTTGTTTACTTTCTGGTGCAACCGGATCGATTCCATGACCTGGTAGCCGCAGGTAAACACGGGGTTCAGCGATGTCATCGGTTCCTGGAAGATCATGGCGATATTGCTGCCCCGGATCTCGTTCATGTCGGCTTGGGGTAACTCAATGAGATCGAGTGGCTGTTCTTCCCAGCGATGTAAAAAAGCATGCCCGGTAACCGTACTTTGTTTGGGAAGCAGCCGGAGTAAGGACAACGCGGAAACCGACTTGCCCGAACCGCTTTCGCCAACGATGGCAAGCAATTCTCCTTTTTTCAGTTCCAGGGAAAGATTACGCACAGCAATGGTTTGTTCTTTCCCTTTGCCGAAAGAGATACCCAGGTTTCGTATCGAAAGTAATAATGGCAATTCCGTAATGAATACTTGGATGAAAAATCAGTACCGGTTCCGTGGTTGCGAGGGTAGCGTTAAAACTTCAGGTGGCGGACTGTGAGCCCATTATTCATCAGCTGTTTCAGTGAATCGATGCCGATCTTGATATGCGAGTTTACGAATTTGGCGGTGATGCGCTTATCGCTGGCCGCTGTTTTAACTCCTTCAGGAACCATGGGCTGGTCGCTGACCAGCAGCAGGGCGCCGGTTGGTATCTTATTGTAAAAACCCACCGTAAAAATGGTGGCGGTTTCCATATCGATGGCATAGGCCCGTATCTCCTGCAGGTATTCCTTGAATTTATCATCATGCTCCCAGACACGCCGGTTGGTTGTATAAACTGTACCCGTCCAGTAATCCACGCCATAATCCCGGATCGTGGTGGAAACGGCTTTCTGCAGGGCGAACGCTGGCAGCGCCGGAACCTCGGGCGGGAAATAGTCATTCGATGTACCCTCGCCGCGGATGGCAGCGATGGGAAGTATCAGGTCGCCGAGTTTGTTTCTTTTTTTCAATCCACCGCATTTGCCCAGGAACAAAACAGCCTTGGGGTTAATAGCGGTGAGGAGGTCCATGATGGTGGCGGCGCCGGGGCTCCCCATGCCAAAATTGATCATCGTAATATTACCGGCTGTAGCGCATTGCATGGCTTTGCCCTGACCAATAACCCGGGTCTTGTTCCATTTGGCAAACAGGTCTACGTAGTTGGAAAAGTTGGTAAGTAAAATGTATTCTCCGAATTTTTCAATTTTCTCACCGGTATAGCGGGGTAACCAGTTCTGAACGATTTCTTCTTTTGTCTTCATATCTTGCCTTGTATTCTTTGGGACGTTAAATATACAAAATTCTTTCACCCCGACCGGGTTACCGCATGATCAGGATCGAATATCCCCCTTACCAGCCCAAAATCCGGCAGGAATCCGGCAAGGAGCAGATATTCGATGAAATACGCAAACGCTGGGTGGCCCTTACTCCCGAGGAATGGGTACGGCAGAATTTTCTGCAATACCTGTTGCAGGTAAGAAAATATCCAGCTTCCCTTATTGCCGTTGAGAAGGAGATCATGCTGCATGATCTGCGAAAGCGCTTTGATGTGGTGGTGCACGACAGGCAGGCAAAACCCTGGATGATTATCGAGTGTAAGGAGATGGGTGTGAAGCTCGATCAGAAAGTGCTCGACCAGGTATTACGCTATAACATAACCCTGCAGGTTCCTTACCTCGTTATCACCAACGGCCAGTATTGCATGGCGGCCGCAATCCATAACGGAGAGGTTAAAGAGATCGATATACTGCCCAACCTCTGATGTTACGTACCAATCCGTTCAATCCCGGAATCCAGTTCTCCTTCACCCCTGGTTTTATAGGGCCACTGATGCTGTAACCGGGCATAGATAAAATATACGACCAGGCCCGAACCGAATACCGCCAGGAAGGATCCGATTACTTTTGAGCCGGTCGAGTAAAAGATAAAGAACCACATGCCGATCGCTAATAGTACCGGCAGGGGGTAGAGTGGTATTTTGTAGGGAAGTCCTGCTTTGCCGTTCCGTTGACGCAGTAGCACAACACCGATCGCCTGCCCGATGAATTGTACGACGATGCGCATGGCCAGGATTCCACTGATCACATCGCTCATCCGGAACAGGAGGCTGAACACAAATGCAAAGCCCGATAGAACTAATAATGAGATGTACGGGAAATTTCTTTTGGGGTGAAGGGTTGCGAATACCCGGAAGAAACTTCCATCGGCTGCCGCCGCGTAGGGAACCCTCGAGTAGCCAAGCATTACCGCAAACAACGAAGCGAGCGCAACCCAGAGGATCATAACCGTGGCGATGTTGGCGGCCGTCTGTCCGTAAAGCCGTTCAATGAATGTGCTCACCACGAAATTATTGACGCCGGTATCCTGCCAAAGCTTTACTTCCTGCCAGGCGATCACGCTTCCCACACTGGTATTCATGGCCAGGTAGAGGATGGCGATACCGATCACCGAAATGAACATGCTCCGCGGAATATTTTTGCCGGGGTCTTTAATCTCAGCACCCAGGTGGCAAACATTATAGTAACCCAGGTAACTGTAAATCGATTTGATACAGGCCTGTCCGAACGCAAAGGATGCCAGGTGTTCCCATCGGAATTCCTGGTTGATATCCTTGAGCGGCTGCAGGAAATTTCCATGCGCAATACCGCCGACGATGATCCAGCCCATGGTAAGGATCACCCCGGTCCATAAAAGCACCGCAATTTTTCCAATGCTGTCTATTTTCCTGTACAGCAGGATCGTTACAAGCACGATCACGGCGGCGGAAACTATTTTTTGTTCTGCAGGCCCGAGTTTCACGAGGTAACCAAGGTATTGGGAAAAACCGATCGCCGCGGATGCCGCCACCAGCGGCGCCTGTATGATCGTTTGCCATACGTACAGGAAGCTCATCATCCTTCCCATACCATTCCTGCCGTATGCTTCCTTGAGGAAATTATAACTGCCGCCCGCCAGCGGCCAGGCTGCACCCAACTCACTCCAGATCATGGCATCAACCAGTGAGAGCAGGGCGCCGGCAATCCAGGCATAGAGATACATGCCACCCATCAGGCCCATCACGATCGGAAGTGTAATGAAGGGGCCAATCCCCACCATATCGATCATATTGATAACGGTGGATTGAAACAGGCCCAGACTGCGCTGTAGTTTTGGTGAAGCCATCCAACTGATTGAGTCGGGAAATTACAATTTAGAAGTTAGGTAAAGAAAAATACCGGTTTCGGGAAAGGGAAAATATAGGAAGTCACCAGGTCATTAGGTCATTAAGTCATTAGGTCAATGGGTTATTGTAAGGATTCGATAATCAAAGGAGTCCGAAATGACCAGAGACTCCGAATAACGCAATGACTATTTACTATCGACTAGTGACTTAATGACTATTGTCTTTTATCTTCACGTTTACCAGCTTACCGTGAACTCTTTCATGTACGAAGGATAGTCTTTGTTCTTATAAGCCCCTTCTCCGAAATACTTCACCGGCGCTTCCAGGTCGGCGGGTTTCAGGTAACCGGCTAATGGCGAAGGTTGCGCATCGATGGCGGGGAGAAAGACCGTGGTTGGATAAGCCAGTCTTCCATTGAGCAGGTAAATGGCCAGGTCGTTGGCCCGGTAGCTGGCGTTGTAGTTGTATTTTTTGGTTCCGAATTCAATCGTGCCGGTTGATTCCGCATTGAATTTAACGGCATAGAAATTCTTATTCAGGTAATTGGCTACGTTGTCGTTGCTGTAGGTTTCCCGGTCCATGACCTTGCACCAGCCGCACCAATCGGTATATACATCGATGAGGATCGGTTTCGGATTCTTCGCGTAGGCGGCTTTCAGCTCGGCCAGGGTGAGCCAGTTTACTTTTTCTTTTGCGGGGCTATGGAAAGACGTGAGGATAGCAACCGTTGCCACCAGCGATAACAGGCCCAGAACCTTTTTCATAGTTTAATTGTTTGTAGCTTCACAAAGTTAAACGGAAAAGAATGAAAAAAATTACCGTTGCTGTAACGGGGGCGAGCGGATCGATATACGCCGGTCTATTGCTGAAAAAGCTGCTGGAGTCTAAAGAGCACTGGGATGAACTGGCCCTGGTCATGACGAACAATGCACGGGAGGTATGGAAAATTGAATTGGGTAACGAGGAATACAAGAGCCTCCCGGTGCGTGTATACGAAACCACCGACTTTAATGCTCCCTTTGCCTCGGGTTCGGGCCAGTACGATACCATGATCATTGTTCCCTGCAGCATGGGAACGCTCGGCCGCATCGCCTCCGGTATTTCGAACGACCTGATCAGCCGGGCCGCCGATGTGATCCTGAAAGAAAGGAGAAAACTGATCTGCGTTGTTCGGGAAACGCCGTATAGTCTCATTCATATCCGCAATATGGAAACGGTTACGCTCGCCGGTGGTATTATCTGCCCGGCCACACCTTCTTTTTACAGCCAGCCGGCAACCATCGAAGAAGCGGCAGCAACGGTGGTAGACCGGGTGCTCGACCTGGCGGGCATTCCTGTCAAAACCTACCGGTGGGGCAAATAAAAAGCGTCGCATTGCTGCAACGCCCTTTCATGGTTACAATATTATTCCTGGTGATTAACGCAGATCCACGATTTCCATGCCCGGGTAATTCTTCTGATTGAAGACGAACTGGATATCGGGGATAACACTTTTCGTATCCATTCCGCTCACCGTATAGGTATACCGGTTTCCTGCCTTTTCAAAAACTTTGGTGGAGGTGATGGTTTGTGTCGCTTTGTTGATGTACACGATCACCTTGTGAAAGAGTTTTGATTTATCGATGGGCGTCAGTTCGATCTCCTGTACCCCTTTGGCATCGCTGTTCAGTTTGTACAAAAAGTCCTTGTCATAAAAATTGGTGAACAGTTTTTGCGGGGTGATGGTATTGTTGGATGGATCCAGTTTGTTGATGGTGATCTCCTTGGCGGCTTTGTCAACAGTCCATACGTTGCTGCCATCGCAGAATATCTCCTGGCCGGTTACATTGATCCGGTACTTGGTGCCTTTCATATACACAGTGCCGGATTTGGTGCCCATTACTTTATTGCTGCTGTTCTCGATCTTGAGTGTGAATTTGGATTGAACCGATTTGAAGGTTTTGAATTTGGCGCTTACAGCATCCAGTATTTTTTTAGCTTCCGGATCGCTGCTTCCCATGCTCTTGGGCGGTTGTGCCTGAACGCTGCAACCAAACAGCAGCAGGGTCAGGAACATGCGGAAGGACGTATTCATTTTGCTTATTTAAGGTAAAAAATGCGCTTTTAAAAGCGGTTGCAAAGATAGCACAATGGACTTTATCCGGCAACCCCGGGTTTAGGACGTGCCTGTAACGATCTGTTAATGTCCGGCTGCATCCAAAATAACTGTACAGAGGCCTCGTTTATCCGCCAAAGAATAGCTATTTTGCATGCCTTCAACTCCACTCCGCTATTGATTCCTTTATAGCAGATTTCTAATATTTTTTTAATATGGATAAAAATATTCCTGTTTCCCAGCGGGAGACCTATGTTCCTTCGCAGTTCACCGAATTCCTGTGGTGGTTAGCCACCGCCGAGAAAGAAATACTCGTGGATTCTGTCATCGACCGGAACCGGTACCGGATCATTGGAATGACAGTACTGGCTACCTGGATATTTGCCAGTTTTACCTGGACCTATTTTTTCAGCACGATCGTGAACTCGCTTTTGCTTGCGATCGCCCTGGGGCTTTTCATGGGTTTTGTGATACTTACCATTGATCGGGCCCTGATCAAGGGTATCACCCGATTCAACAAACGGAAACTGGCCCCGCTGTTGTTCCGGGGATTGCTTGCGCTGACCATCGGTACTTTCATGGCGCAACCGGCGGTTTTGTACATGTTCGATAAAGAGATCCAGCTCCAGGCTTCGCTCGACAATGAAAAGAAAAAACAAACCAAGCTGCAGGAACTGGATCTGCTGTACAAAGGACAGCGGGAGGTGCTAAACCGGCAGAATGAATCCATCAAAAAGGAACTCGCCGGTAAATACGATGCGGTTTCCAAAGCCCGGGAGAATTTTCTCGCTGAAACAGACGGAAGCGGTGGTACGGGTAAGATCGGTATAAAGGATATCGCCATCGCGAAGCGGAATGAATATCAGAAACTTGATGGTGAATATCAAAACATGCTGAAGGAAAGCAAGCCGAAACTTGACAGCAATGACGCGGCCTTGAAAGCGATCGATGCGCAAATAAAAGCGGGCCAGGAAAATTTTACCACCTACCTCAATACCGGCTTTTTAACAAGGGTAGAGGCGTTGAATAACCTGGTCAGGGGGAATGATGCGCTGGCTTTTCGGTATTACCTCATTGTGTTCATCCTGATGCTGATCGAACTGATGCCGGTGATCGCCAAAACCATCCTGCCTTCCGGCAGTTACGATGAGAAGGCCATGTTGCGGGAAGAGATGGAAATCGAGATCGCCCATGGCAATACACGGAAAGAAAAAGAACTCAAAGAGCTGTATAACCAACTCGCGTTCGAGAACGACAAGGAAGCCATCACCGCCTTTTTTAATCTCAGTAAAGACGACCGTTACGAGAAGATGAAAGCCTTCAGCAAGAAATGGAAGGAAGAAAATCACCAGACCTACGACGGCCTCTGGGAAAAGATGAAAAAAGAAATACTTACCAAGCAGGAGAATTGATCGATTTTGAAATTTGATAATCCTGCAATTTGAAAATGAAAAAGGACAGCGATGGATCTGTAAACAGGTTCATTTTCAAATCGGCACATTCTCAAATTTTCAAATTACATTTGTCGGCCCCGGAAACGGGTATATCGTATGGCAAAAGCATCCGCCGAAACTCCTTTAATGCAGCAACATAACGCCATCAAGGCCAGGTACCCTGATGCGATCCTGCTGTTCCGGGTGGGCGATTTTTACGAAACCTTCGGGCAGGATGCCATCGCCGCTTCTTCTGTACTTGGTATCACCCTTACCAAGCGCAACAACGGCAACGCGGCTTCTTCCGAACTCGCCGGTTTCCCGCATCATGCGCTGGATACCTACCTGCATAAACTGGTGAAGGCTGGTTATCGTGTCGCCATCTGCGACCAGCTCGAAGATCCGAAAGCCGCGAAGGGTATCGTTAAAAGAGGCGTTACCGAACTGGTTACCCCGGGCGTTGCCACCAGTGATAAATTACTCGAGCACAGCAGCAACAATTTCCTGGCTGCGCTTCATTTTGAAGAAGAAAAAATCGGCATCGCTTTCCTCGACATCAGTACCGGTGAATTTTTTATTGCCGAAGGGGATAAAGATTATGCGGATAAACTGCTGCAAAGCCTCAAGCCGGCCGAGGTCATCTTTCAGCGCAGCCGCCAGAAGTATTTCAAAGAGAACTTCGGCAGCAAGTTCTTTATCTATACACTCGAAGAATGGATATTTGCGGAAGCCTATGCCACCGAGAGTTTATTGAAACATTTTGGTACCCATAGTCTGAAAGGCTTTGGGGTGGAAGGCATGAATGCCGGCATCATTGCCGCCGGGGCCGTGCTGCACTACTTAAAGGATACCGAACATCCCAACCTGGGGCATATCACCGCCATCCAGCGTATCGATCGTGATGAACATTTGTGGATGGACCGGTTTACGATCCGTAACCTGGAATTACTGGGCGGTGCCGAGGGAGCCAATACCCTGCTGAAAGTACTCGACAATACCGTCTCTGCCATGGGCGGCCGCCTGCTGAAACGCTGGATGGTACTGCCGCTGAATAATATCGCACGTATCCAGGAGCGGTTGCATACGGTAGAATACCTCATCAAAGAAACAGATCTCCGGAATAAGATAACGCAGCATATCAAGCAGGCCGGCGATGTGGAACGATTGGTGAGTAAGGTTCCGCTGAAGAAAGTAAATCCACGGGAAGTGCTGCAGATCGCAAAAGGCCTTCAGCAAACCGAGCAGGTCAAATCGCTTTGTGAACAATCCAACAGCGAATACCTGAAACGCCTGGGCGATTCACTCAACCCCTGCAGATACATCCTGGATAAGATCAGTAAAGAGATCAATGAAAATCCACCGGCGATAGCCGCAAAGGGTGGAATTATCGCCGACGGCATACATGCCGAACTCGATGCCCTGCGAAAGATCGCCAGCGGCGGTAAAGACTACCTGGTGGAACTGCAGCAAAAAGAAGCATTGGCCACCGGTATCTCTTCCCTTAAGATCAGTTTCAACAATGTTTTCGGTTATTACCTCGAGGTAACGCATGCCCACAAAGCGAAAGTGCCCGATACCTGGATACGGAAGCAGACCCTTGTCAATGCCGAGCGGTACATCACCCCGGAACTGAAGGAATACGAGGAAAAGATTGTGGGCGCCGAGGATAAGATATTGCAGATAGAACTGCAGTTATTCGAAGAACTGCTGAATGAGCTGCAGGATTATATCGCTCCCATGCAGGTGAACGGGCATGTGCTGGCTGTACTGGACTGTCTTTCTTGTTTTGCGAACAACGCACTGCAGTATAATTACAAGATGCCGCTGGTAACCGATACCCTGGTGCTGGATATCAAAGAAAGCCGCCATCCCGTGATCGAACGCAACCTTCCGGTAGGAGAAGCGTACATCGCCAATGATATCTACCTGGATCCCGACGGTCAGCAGATCATTATTCTCACCGGTCCGAACATGAGTGGTAAAAGTGCGGTTCTCCGCCAAACAGCACTCATCACCTTGATGGCGCATATGGGAAGTTTTGTACCGGCGGGCGAAGCGAAGATTCCCCTTACGGATAAAATATTCACCCGCGTAGGTGCCAGCGATAACCTGAGCGGGGGCGAGAGTACTTTCATGGTGGAGATGAACGAAACGGCGAGCATCATCAACAATCTTACAAAACGAAGCCTGATCCTGCTGGATGAGATCGGCCGGGGTACTTCCACGTATGATGGTATCAGCATCGCCTGGAGCATCGCGGAATTCCTGCATCATTCTCCCTGCAAGCCCAAGACCTTATTCGCTACGCATTATCATGAGCTGAATGAACTGGAGAATAAATTACCCGGTGTCAAAAACTATCATGTTACCAATAAAGAAGTTGGCAACAAGATCATCTTCCTGCGCAAGCTGGCCCCGGGCGGAAGTACGCACAGTTTTGGTATACACGTGGCCCGCATGGCCGGGATGCCGCCGGCCCTTATCGAACGGGCCAACGAGATCCTGAAGCAACTCGAAGAAAGCCGGGAGGGAAATGGAGCCGCCGGCCTGGAGGAAAGCGTTAAAAAGATCGGCCTGCCTAAAATGCAGCTCAGCATTTTCGATGCGCATTCCGCCACGTTTGAGGAGATCCGGCAATTACTTGAAGCAGTTGATATCAACCGGCTGACACCCGTGGAAGCCCTGCTCAAACTCCAGGAGATAAAGGGGAAAGTGAAATAAACTGCGCCTCTTTTCGGGTTATTTACATACCGGGTTTGCCGAATTCCGGAAACCTGTTAAAATCATATTAACACTTGCAGCATAAAGACCATGTAAGGGGTCTTTATGGTATGTTTGCAAATAGTATGGTCAAGAAGATTTTTACACTTTCCCTTTTTATTGTTGCTTTAATTTCAGGCGCTTATGCGCAACCTTGTTCCCTGCCCGGGATGACGCCCTCCAATGCGATCCCCGTTTGCGGTACCGCCGTCTTTCACCAGGACCAGGTGGTTAATTGCACCGGCCCGAATGTGGCTCAACCCTTCTGTTCAATCGGCGCCACATCCTCCAGTTCTTTCTGGTATAAATTCACCTGTTACCAAAGCGGCAGCCTTGGGTTCCTGATCAGCGGCATTTCCGGCTCGGATGATTACGACTGGGTATTGTTCGACATTACCGGTCATGATCCGAACGATGTTTTTACGAACTCATCCCTGGCGATCTCAATAAACCTGTATGGAGCAGGCAGCGGGCCAGCCCAGTACCCCGAATCGCCAACGGGTTGCCGTCCGGGCGCCTCCGGTAATGTGCACTGCGAAGGTTCTGCCAATGGCAATACCCCTTTTAACGCAATGCCCAACATCACCGTGGGGCATGAATACCTGCTGATGGTTACCAACTGGACGCAAAGTACCGCCGGGTACGATCTTACATTCACCGGTGGCTCGGCCAGCATCACCGATCCCAAAGATCCGCACCTGTTAAATGCCAAAGCGGCCTGCGACGGAACATCCATCACGATCAAAACAAACAAGCGGATGAAGTGCAGGAGTCTTACCGGCTCCGGTTCCGAATTCGTACTTACTCCCAATGTGGCCAACGTGATCTCCGCCAGCGGATTCGGCTGTACCAATGGGTTTGATATGGATTCTATTTCCATTACCATGGATGCACCGCTGCCACCCGGCAACTATACCATCACGGTCAGGAGCGGAACCGATGGCAATACAATCCGCGATGCATGCGACCGCGAGATTCCGGTGGGAGAGAACATTCCCCTGGTCGTATATCCGCTGATACCTACGCCGATGGACAGCCTCACCAAACCCCGCTGCAGCCCCGACGAATTGCAACTGGTTTTTCGCAAGAATATCAAGTGCAGTACGATCGCTGCCGATGGTTCGGATTTCCGGGTGGATATGATATCCGGAACTACGCCGGTTACGGTTGTTGGTGCAACGGGTACCTGCTCGGCCGATGGGCTTACGCCTATCATCAAAGTGAAATTATCGGCGCCTATACAAACCAGGGGTACCTACCGCATCTACCTGCAAACCGGCAGCGACGGTAATACCATCGTGGATGAATGCAACCAGTTCACACCACCCAACGCGTTCCTCGAATTCAATACAAAGGACACCGTGAACGCCGACTTTACCTACAACATCCTATACGGATGCGATCGGGATACGATCAACTATTTTCACGATGGACGAAATGAAGTAAATATATGGAGATGGAATTTCGATAACCTGCGCAGCAGCCGTCAGCAAAACCCGTCGATCATCTACGGCAGTTTTGGTCTGAAGCATACCCAACTCATCGTTTCGAACGGCGTATGCAGCGATACCAGCGCCATCGTACCCATTTTGCTCGATAATGAACTGAAGGCCGACTTTGAGACGAATAGTTTTGTTTGTCCTACCGACAAGGCCATCTTCCGCGACAAGAGCATTGGCACGATCGTTTCCTGGTCGTGGGATTTTGCCAATGGAAATACCAGCAACCAGCAAACGCCGCCCGATCAATCCTACCTGCCGGGCACCTATACAATGAATGTATATCCACGCCTGATCGTGCAGAATAACCTGGGTTGTTTCGACACAGCCATACAAAAGATCATCATTCCCAACAGCTGTTATATCGCCGTACCCAATGCCTTTACGCCCAACCGCGATGGGTTGAACGATTACCTGTACCCGTTGAACGCGTATAAGGCTACCGATCTGTTGTTCCGGGTATACAACCGGAACGGGCAGCTGGTGTTTGAAACCCGCGACTGGACGAAGAAATGGGATGGCACGTTCAAGGGCCAGGGCGCCGACCTGGGTACCTATGTGTGGACCCTTCAGTACACCCATATCGAAACGGGTAAGCGGGTGGAACAAAAAGGAACGACTATACTATTGCGATGATTTCTTCCCGCCATTGGGCGGAAGTGTATGATACAAGAACCCCGGCAGTCGTATTGAATTGCCGGGGTTTTTATTTGCGGGTCAGTTCAACCGGTTAAAAATTAGCGCCAACCAGGAATGCATGTCCTGAGGCAAAGTAGAATGTCTTGGTTACATCGTTGCGAAGCAAGCCCATAACATTGTCGAGCATCGTGATCGATTCGTGCATGTAAATAAGGCCACCCGTCATGCTGTCGGCGGGGATGGCAACACCAATATCTACAAAACGTACGTAGCCGAGATGGGTCATCCCATCGAAAAGTGATACCTGGGCCCGGAAACCCATGTAGCCATTGGGGTCTCCATAGAGGGTGAGTTCGTACCTTGTTACATTAGCCATAGCATTGCGTTTAGGAGTTTATAAGAAAGATTATCGTCCGGTCAGTTTACGGCGTTCATCCCGCTCTTCCCGGAGCATGGCTCCAAAATCCATCCTGCGGGCCATTGTTTTCACCACCAGGGCGATACGCTTAACCCGGGTGGGTTCGGTTTTAGCCGATTCGATCCACTTGGTGAAGTAGTTGCGATGGCTTTGCGGAAGGGAATTGAAATGATTGTAAGCCTCGGGCTCATCCTGGAGGCATTCGATCAGTTCGGCAGGCGGAACGATCTTCGATGCGTCCAGCTCAAGCTGTACGGTAACTGTAGCGCCAGTCGTTTTCCGGATTCCTTTCCGGATCGTGGCGTTGATGGGGATGATGAAATCGCCTTCTCCCATCGGAAGCAGGGAAACCTTTTTTATCGCATACGCGTCGATCTTTCCCTTTACCCGGTACGATTTCTTTACGCCGGGGTTGAGTTTGTTCGCCAGCCTGGCGGGAATCACAATGTATATCCAGCCGGTCTTTTCGGCCTGCTGCCCGAATTTGAGTATGGTGGTGGAAAAGGAGATCATGTTTCCAGTATAAATGTAAAACGTTTGTGCGCAAAAAAAACCACCCACTTTAGGTATGTGGATGGTTCTTTATCGAAACATAAACTACGCACTTAATTGCCGCCGGCGCCTACCCGCTGCTGTTCTTCTTCGGTAGCCGAAGCTTTCCGGCGTGCCTGCTGCTGCTTGCCGAAACGATAGGTAAAGCTGATGCCGAACTGGCGGTTATCCCAGCGGTTGCGGATATTGATATCCACGTTGCCGTATTTGGTCGCACCGCGGAAGTATTGCCAGCCGAAGGGGTCGCGGGCATTGAGGCGAAGACTTGCCTTACCTTTCAACAGGTTGTTCTTTGCCAGGCCGATGCTCATTTGGCCCATGGGATAGCTCAGCGAGAGCTGCTGTACATTTTTATAATTGTACCAGCCACTGAGTTCAGCGATCCAGCCCTTGCCGATCGTGAAACTGTTGTTGATGTTGAACATGAACGACGTGAATGCCATATCCAGGTCAACCAACTCGGGTGTTCCGTTCTCGGTAGAGATGTAGGTGCCCTGGTAGTGGTTGCGGTATACATTGCCATAGAGGTTTACATTCCACCATTTGGCGAGTTTCACCGGTGCGCTCACCGCGATGCCCATGTTGGTGAATTTGGCGATATTATCGATCGTCAGGAACCCGATGATCTCGTTGTTGCTTCCCTTGGTACGCTTGATGATCTGAGAGATGACATCGTTGGTCACCGTATAGTTCAGGGTTGTATTAAGCTTGCCGTTGTAGGTGTGCTTCAGCTCATAGTTCCACGAGAATTGCGGTGTAAGATAGGGGTTACCCTGGCGGTAACTCAGCGAATCCAGGAAGAACGTGAAGGGATTCAGGTCCTGGTAATTCGGGCGCTGCAGTCTCCGGCTTACCGATACAGCCAGCATGTTTTTCTGGTTCAGGTTGTAGCTGGCGAAGGCAGAAGGGAACAGGCTCACATAACTGCGTTTCACCGTGGAGTTGTTGGATATCTGCACACCCTTGGTATTGGTGTTCTCCATACGAAGGCCCGCCTGTATATTCCATTTTTTGATCTCTTTACTGGTATTCACATAGGCCGCGTTCACATTTTCATCGTAGATGAAATGGTTGTTCCGGGCATCCGCAACCCAGTTGTTGCCCGCCTTGCGCACATAATCGACCAGGTTATCCGATTTCACATAGCTCGATTTGATGCCCGCCTCGAGCCGCAATCCGCCTTTGAATGTTTTCACGAAATCGGATTTGATCGAATAGATATTGATGCTGGAAGGCAGGTGTCCTTTGAGGAACAGGGAATCAGCCGTCTGCTGGTAATCGCCATCAAAGAAACCGGTGCGTAACAGTTGATCCGAAACATTCTTGTATCCCGAATAATCAAGATCAAGGGTAAGTTCTGTGCCGGTCGAATCAAACGTATGCTTGTAATTAAGGTTGGTGCTGAAGTTTTTCCAGCTCAGTTCATTACGGGTATGCGAGTTGAGCCGGGAGAAAACATCGCCATCCAGTGTCGAGAAAGTGGTATAGGTGGTAGGGGTCGGTCGTCCATCGAACATGAAGCCATTCAGTACGATGCCGAAGGTGTTTTTCTTGTTCGGGGTATAGTCCATACCGAGTTTCAGCGTGTAATTGTTATTCCGGAACCGGAACAGGGTATTCACTTTATTGATGCTGTCGAGTTGTTTACCCGATTCATAGTAGCGGCTGGTGATGTCGAGCGATCCCCTGCCTTCGCGGTAATTGTAGATGAAATTGCTGAACAGGTTCACCTTGTTCTTCTTGTAGTTGTAATTCACGGAAACGGTGGGTTTCCACAACACTTCTGTATTGCCGTCTTTACTGAAAATACCACTGGTGTTGCCAACCGTAATACTTCCGTTCGATCCTTTCACTTTGCCTTTCTTGGTTTTGATATTGATCACACCCGAGTTGCCGGATGCATCGTACTTGGCCGACGGGTTGGTCATGATCTCGATCTGGTCGAGGGCCGAAGCGGGCAGGTTGCGCAATACATTGGCCAGGTCGGCGCCCGAGAGGTAGGTAGGTTTTCCATCCATCATGATGATGACGCCTTGTTTTCCTTTCAGGCTGATATTGCCGTCGTTGTCGACACTTACGCCGGGCGATTTCTCCAGTACTTCCAGGGCCGTAGCGCCGGCGTTCGATGGAGAGGCCTCCACGTTCACTACTGTTTTATCAAGCTTTTGTTCAATGAATGGTTTTTGCGCCACCACGGTAACCCCATCCAGCGATTTCTGGTTGCCGCTCAGTTCAACAGTGGCCAGGTCTACTTCGGGTTTGACGGCTGTTACTTCAAAGGGTTCGCTTGTTTTCTTTCCGAAACCAACGGCCGAAACCTGCACCAGGTATTTGCCTTCGGCGATCTTTTCGAAGGAAAAACTGCCGGTTTTATCGGTGACCGCTGTTTTGACCAGTGCCTTGGTATCGGCTTTCAATAACTGGATCGTAGCCGATTCAACGGGTCGTTTTTCCGGGGTGATGATGACACCCGATATTTTTCCGGGTTTGTTCTGGGCCGGCAGCACAGCACTAACGAGGAGCGCTGCGATAAGCAGGAGGGTTGTTTTCATGACTAGTAGTTTTGCTATACTTTAATTAATGGCTGTGTGAAATTGTATAAATAACAGGGTATCAAGGACGCAAATAGGATAAATGGCAAATAATAAGTATGATGAATTGAATGTAAATTCAGGTCAAACGGCGGGCGGTTGCCGCTGCGTACAGGCGGCGTCAGAAGCGGGTTATGAAGGAATTATTTTACTATACTGCCGGTTGCCTGATTGCCGAGCGTGATGGAAATATTCTGCCGACATACCGGTACGGTATCATGCACTACCGAACGTACAAACTGTAAAAGAAGCGGTGATATTCCAGGAAGAGCAGTGTGTTGAAGCCGCGATGAAAAAATCTATGCCTGTTCCAGGAAACTGTTCTTCATTTTTCCCATCAGGTCGATCTCAAGCATGCGGGAGGCGATGCGGATCATGTTTTTGAAAGCAAGTGCATGGGAGATGCCATGACCGATGATTACGGGCTTGGCAACGCCGAGTACGGGAACGCCGCCATATTGTTCAAAATTGAAGCGATCGAAATGTTCGTCGTGGATATCGCGGCGCTTTACGATGTCGTAAATGCTTTCCGCCAGTTTGAGCACCACGTTGCCGGTAAAACCTTCGCACACCAATACATCCGCTTTATTAAGCAGGATATCCCGGCCTTCGATGTTGCCCGTAAAATTGATCTGTTTGTTCGCTTTCAGCAGGGGATAGGTTGCCTGCGCCAGGATATTGCCTTTGCCTTCTTCTTCGCCGAGGTTTACAAGCCCTACTTTGGGATTCTCGAAGTTGAGGATGTGTTTGGCGAACAGGGAACCAAGGATCGCGAATTGATTCAGGTTCTCGGGTTTGCAATCGGCGTTGAGGCCAACGTCTACCAGGAGGCCGAGGCTGCCGTCTTCACGGGGCATGTAGGCGCCAATGGTCGGACGAAGCACGCCTTCAATAGCCTTGATGCTGAACAGGGCGCCCACCATCATCGCCCCGGTATTGCCGGCGCTGATGAATGCGTCGGTTTTCCCGGTTGCCAGTAAATGAAAGCCTATCGCGATGGAGGATTGTTGTTTTTCTTTCAGCGCCCTGGTGGGATGCTCGTGCATGCCGATCACCTGGGCGGCATGAACGATGCTGTACCGGCCGGCAGCGATGGGATGATCCGCCAGGTGTTCCCGGATCTTTGATTCATCGCCGATAAGTGTGAGATGAATGGCCGTATTGGTGGTGGAAGCAATGAAGTCGGCAGCACCTTTGACCGCCTCCAGGGGTGCGAAATCGCCACCCATCATGTCCAGACCAATATTCATACAGCTTCTTTAAATGAAAAAATTCCAAGTCCCAAATCCGGGTTACCGAATTTCGGACTTAGAATTGATACTTTGAAAAAATATTATGCTTTCAGCGGCGCTTTTTCAGCAACCAGCTTTCCTTTGTAGTATAATTTTCCTTCGCTTACATGGGCACGGTGGCGAACATGTGTTTCGCCGGTTGTTTTATCAACGCTCAGCGTAGGTTCACTGGCTTTGTAATGCGTCCTTCTTTTTGCGCTGCGTTGTTGTGAGTGGCGCCTTTTGGGATTTGGCATATCGCTCGATTTTAATTTTTATAAATGGTTTACTTCTTCGTTTTTGCCTTCTTTGTCTTCCGGAACTGGTCGAGCCCTTTCCAGAGCTGGTTCGCGTTGGTTTCCTGCTGCGATTCCATCATCTTCAGTTTCTCCAGTACTTCTTTGTTGCACTGTGGTCCGCCCATCTGCTCCTCGCTGCACATACGCTGCATGGGAAAACTCAGCAGTACGAACTCGTAGATCCAGTCGGCCACGTCGATGTGGCTTTCGGTACGGGAAATATAAAATACATCCGGATCCTCTTCCTGCTCATTCATCTCATCGGGATTCTCCACCAGCTTTACCAGCATGTTGAATTCATCCCAGATATCCATGGTGAGGGGGTTACCGCACCGGTCGCAGGTGATATCCGCCTTTCCCCCGATCTCGAATTTGAGCAGCATGAAACTGCTTTTCTTATCGAGCAGCAGGCGTATTTTCGCCTGGCAATTGGAAAAGTCGGGATTCCCTTTTTCCGCAAAGAACTTATCGTCAACCTCGTAATCGAACTCATGGATCCCCGGTTTCAACCCTACAAATGCTATCTCGAATGCCCGTTTGCCCGCCATTACGTCTGGTTTAAAGGACGGCAAAGGTAGGGAAATCCCTGCAATTTTACGGCTTGAAATGGGGATTTTATACCCCCGAAAGCCCCATTTTTCAGCTTTTCTTACTTTTAGGGGGCTATGAAGGCTAAAAAGTCCCTGTTGCTTACCCTTGTGCTGGTTGTTCTGGCGTTGCTTATCCATCTTTTTTCCCTCCATCCTTCCCTGGTCGAACGCTTCTATACCAATGGGATATATCCCCCGGTCAGCCGGGTCTTACGCTATTTGCTGGGATGGATACCTTTCAGCGTCGGGGATATTATTTATGCCGGGCTTGTTTTCTGGTTGCTCAGCAAACTGGCCAGGGTCATACGCATGGCCTGGAGGTGTGAGCTTAGCTGGGCCGGATTTTTCAACGGCCTTCGGTATGTGCTCCATTTCTTACTGATCGTCTACATCAGTTTCAACCTATTGTGGGGGTTGAATTATAACCAGCCGGGCATTGCCGGCAAACTCAACCTGCGGATGGAGAAATATTCCGCGGCGGATTTAAAAGAACTGAACGCTTTATTGGTGGACAAAGTGAACAGGTCGAAGCAGGTACTTCTTGCTAAAAATGATGGATACCCGTCAAAGGCGGAATTGTTTGGGCGGGTGAACAAGGCCTATGCGCAGGTACAGGAACACTATCCGTTTCTTGCATACCAACCCATGTCGCTGAAACCATCTATCTGGAGCTGGCTCGGCAATTACATGGGTTTTACCGGTTACTACAATCCCTTCACGGCCGAAGCGCAGGTAAATACCCTGGTGCCAAAATTCCTGCAACCCTACACCACCAGTCATGAGGTAGCCCACCAGTTGGGTTATGCCAAGGAGCGTGAAGCGAATTTTGTAGGTTACCTCGCCGCCTCCGCATCCACCGATACCTTACTGCATTATTCGGTGTACCTCGACCTGTTCATGTACAGCAACCGGAATTTATTCGATACCGATTCGGCGGCGGCGAAACAATTCCGGAAACAACTGATTCCCGCGGTGCAATCCGACTTAAAAGAATGGAGGAACTTTTACCTGCGTCACCGGAACCCGATTGAACCCGTTTGGCGCTGGGTTTATGGCGTTTACCTGCGAAGAAATCAGCAACCCCAGGGTGTGCTGAGTTACGATGAAGTGACCGGTTTCCTCATCGCGTTTTACAAGAAGACGGGGAGGATATGATAGTTAATAGTTCATAGTTAATTGTTCATGGCAGGTAGGCGGGCCTTATCTGCGATGATCCATGAACCATTGGCTATGCGCCTTCTAAAATTTTACTTTCTCCCTGAATTTCGGATCAAAGATCACCTGCGCTTCAAAGGGATCGAGCCAGCCTTCGAGCTTCTGTTCTTCTTCGGGTGTAAGATCATTGAAGAAGATGGCCAGTTCCATGCGGGTGCCGTTCTTCATGGTGAAATAGAGTACATGCGTAAGTACGAAACCGGTACTGCCCCCTTTGACACCATAATGTTTGAAAACCGATTGGAAAATTTTGTTCTCCATCGGGAACTCAAGTACTTCGGCGATGGTGAAATAAGCGGGTTCTTCCAGCACTTCCCGTTTGTTCAGCGATTGAACGAGCAGCGCATATTCTTTGGCGGTGGAAGCCGGCAACCGGTCGCTCCATATCTTCTGCAGCGCCAGTGAAAATTCTTCGGGGCGGAACCTGTTCCGGTATCCGCTGTCTTCTTTCATCCCCAGGTGATGCCCGTAGGCTTCCAATCCGTATTTTTTATCGGAATAACCGCTGATCGTTTTCGCGAGTTTGCTCTCGCTTGTTTTTTTCGGAACCTGGTACAGGAACAGTGATCCCACGAGCGGGAAGATGACGCTGTGCTCCTTAGCATCGAACTGGGAAAGTACATTATTCACATTGTCGAAGCCGAGCAGGTCCATCAGGTATTCGGTATTGGCGTTGCTGCTGAAGATGATCATGCCCCGGGCCACGTCCACCAGTTTTACACTATCTCCCCGTATCTCGTTGTTTTTCCGGGCATAATCGATCCAGGCGCTGTGCGCTCCGCCGTCGGTGCCGGGAACGTAGAATTTGTCGAGTTCCGGCAAAGCGATGTAAGCGTTCTCGTTGATCGTTTCCCGGGCGGATTGCCGGGCGAATTCGATCGCCACGATGATCTTTACCGTGCTGGCAAGCGGCATGCGCCTGTTCTCATTGAGCGAGACGATGGCGGTATCGTTGCGGGTGATATACAGCGCCGCTTTGTTCCTGTTAGCCTGGATGAAATTCAGCATCGAATCGGCGAGGGCAGGTTTTAATTGACCGCAAACAGGCAGATCGGTGCATAGAAAGATCAGCAGTGCGATTCCTGCTTTGGCCAGCGGCATTTGCAAGCGCATAGGCGTAGTTGTTTTGATCAGAACTTGTTCTTCCACATCATACTCTCCACCGGTTTGCTGATCTGGCGGCTGTACTTGGCGTTCTTCTTCTGATCGTAGCGCACTTCGATCTCGCCTTCTACCGGGAAGTAGATCAGCTGGCCGATGGGCATGCCGGCATATACACGAACGGGTTGCTTTACCGATATCTCGAGGGTCCAGTTGCCGCAGAAACCCACATCGCCTTTACCGGCGGTGGCATGTATGTCGATACCCAGGCGGCCCGTGCTCGATTTGCCTTCGAGAAAGGGCACGTGGGCATGGGTTTCGGTGTATTCTTCCGTAACGCCGAGGTAAAATTCGTGCGGGTAAAGCACGATCCCTTCTTCAGGAATATCGAAATGTTCGATCGTGTTGTGCTTTTTGGCGTCGAGTTCCTTATTCACGTAACGGGCCAGGTGTTTACCGAGATGTACATCGTAGCTGTTGCTGCCCAGGCATTCGCGGTCGTACGGTTCGATCTTGATGGTTCCCTTTGCGATTTCTTCGAGGATGCGTTTGTCACTTAAGATCATGGTTGATTCGGTGATTTGACAATTTGGCGATTTGATGATGAAAGAAGCATTATTTAATACCTGCTTTATCCGTACTTTGTAAAACTAAATTTTCAATTTTAATTCTTAATTTTTTAATTCAGCCGTTGCCGCTGGTTTATCAACAAAATATCAACGAGAATACCTGGATGGCGGTCTGGCATATCGCCGAACCGGAGTCCTTTTTCCTGGAACAGGTTCCCCTGCAAAAACAGATCAGTCATCCGCACAAGCGCCTGCAGCACTTGGCGGGGCGACTGCTGCTGAAAGAACTGGTGCCCGGTTTCCCGGTAGAGCTGATCCGCATCGCGGATACCAAGAAACCCTATCTCGAGAATGAGCCGTATCATTTTTCTATCTCGCATTGCGGCGATTATGCCGCGGCGATCGTGAGCCGGCATTACCGGGTAGGGGTGGATGTGGAACGGGTGAACCCGAAGATCGACGTGTTGCGTAAAAAGTTCCTGAGCGAGGCCGAGATGAAGTTATTGCACGAACAATGCCCCATGGATACGGTTTATGGTCTCACCCTTTGCTGGAGTGTGAAAGAATCTGTTTTTAAATGGTGGGGAAGGGGTTCGGTCGATTTCAAGCGGGGGATGGTATTGCAATCGATCACCGGCGACGCCACAGAGGGGCGTGTTGCCATACGTTTCAAAAACGAAACCCTCCTGCACATCCACTATCTTTCGTTCAACGATAATTTCCTGAGCTGGGTGCTTACCGGTCACTGACCGTTCGTTTCCTCATCGCCGCCGTCGAGTAAAGGGATATCTGCCACCGAAGCGCCGGCGATGCCTTTTACCGACCCATACATGCCGCTGGTGCTGAGCAATACTTTTTCGAGTTGTTTCTCCCGTTCCTTCCACATTTTTTCCATCTGGATGCGTTCCCGGCTGATGCTGTTCTTCATGGCCATGAAACCTTCCACGATGGCTTCCACCTGCCCGCGGAATTCGTTGCCGGTAAGGTAATCGTAAAGCATCTGCATCTTGTCGCCCTTGCCTTCCTGGGCCCTCTGCGCTTCGTAGATCTTGATGATGCCGCTGCGCAGGGCATGCGCCAGTCCGCTCACTTCGTTGAAACCACAAACCCAGATGCCGTCTTTCTCGCCGAAACGGTCCATGTCTTTGGGGAATGCCTGGGTAACGAGGATGGCCATATCGGCGCCGGTGTTGCGCTTGTCGGATTTCAGTTTGTCGATCCAGTTATTGCTCCAGGCCTTGGTGCGTTTGCTTTCGTAGATGATCTTGCCGCAGGCCGTACCGCTGTTGTTGCGGATGGTCTGGATGCAATCGGCGCCTTCCACGCCCTTGCCCACTTCTTCGATGAGGTCGAAGGGAAAATTTTCTTTCAGTATGCCTTCCAATAATAATTCCTGTGCTTCACCTTGTGTTTGCATGCTTCCTTGTTCACTCCTCCGTTTTAAATCATCTATGGTTTTCTTCATGCCTTCCAGCTGAACATCCTTTTCTTTCATCTTCAGGTCGAACAATTCCTGTTCCCGCTTGATGGTGCTGTCTTCGATTTCTTTCCGCTTTTCCAAAAAGCGTTTTTCGAGTTCCAGTTCAAAGTTCTTTTGTTTTTCCTCCAGGGCCGATTTATCCCGCAGCAGTTCGAGTTCTTTTTTCTGCATGTCCTGCAGTTGCTGCGATTTCACCCGTGCATCCTCCTCCAATACCTTCAGTTTGGCGCTGAGTTCTTCGCCGGCTCTTTTCTGCGCATCGGCTTCTATCGATTTCTTTTGTTTTTCGAATTCTTCTTCCTTCTTTTTTTGCCAGTCGAGCATTTTGCCACGCAGTTCTTTCTCCACCTCGCCTTTGAGGCTTTCATTCAGCTCAAACTGGTGGCCGCAGTTCGGACATTTGATCTCGGGACCCATTCTCAATTTTTTTACAAGATAGGCAAAATAAAAAAGCCTCTCGTGAGAGAGGCCCCGTGCCCGAGACTGGATTACCTCCGGTGATCTCCTGAGTTGGACTTACCCAAAGCCATAGCCCCGATACATCGGGGCGGCCATTTTCATTTGTCCGCTTTTGGGAACAGGTTCCCAACGCTTCCAAATAAAAATGCCCCTCACATAGTGAGAGGCTTTGTGCCCGAGACTGGATTCGAACCAGCACGCCGTTTCCAGCGCCACCACCTCAAGGTGGTGCGTCTACCAATTTCGCCACCCGGGCTTGAGGGTGCAAATGTACGGCGATTATTTATTCAACACAACTCTGAATGTGGTTCCTTTTCCGGGTTCGGAATGTTTGACGAAAAGCTCGCCCTTGTGGTATTGCTCCATGATGCGTTTACTGAGCGTTAATCCAAGCCCCCAGCCGCGTTTTTTGGTGGTAAATCCCGGCTTGAACACGTTGGAAATATTTTGTTTGCTGATGCCCTTCCCGCTGTCGGTAACATCCACGATCACCTTGGTGGTTTCATTGCAGATACGTATCTGCAGACTTCCTTTTCCTTCCATGGCGTCGAGGGCGTTCTTAAGCAGGTTTTCCACCACCCAGTCGAACAGCGGCCCGTTCATGAGCGCTTTGATCTCGGTTTCGCCGCCGGTATCCAGGCTGAAACTCACCTTATCGGTAGCCCGCCGTTTGATGTAGTTCATCATATTTTCCACCTGTATCACCACATTCATCTCTTCCAGCTGGGGTGTGCTGCCGATCTTGCCGAAACGGTCGCTCACCAGTTTCAGCCGGTCAACGTCCTTGGTCATTTCGGGAACGATCTTTTCCATACCCGGCATTTCCTTCAGCATCTCCACCCAGCCCTGGAGGGAGGTAAGCGGCGTGCCGAGCTGGTGAGCTGTTTCCTTGGCCATGCCGGCCCAAACCTGGTTCTGCGTGGATTTATTGCGGGTGGATATGGTCACGAGGGTGATGATGATGAAGAGCGCTACGATCACCAGCTGGATGATGGGGTAGTAACGCACTTCCTTGAGCAGGTTGGAATCCCCGTAATAATATTTATTGATAATGAGCGGATCTTTACTGATCTCCACGAGCAGCGGATCATTCTCTTTTTTGAATTCCTCCACCTTTTTACGGAGATAGGTTGAATCGGATTTGATGAGCGTGGTATCCAGGTTCAGCGCAGCGTTGGAGGGATTGTCTTTTTCGTCGGTTTCTATGATGGGGATATCGGTATTCTCGGAAGTGATCATGTTGGTGAGGGTGAGCGCCGATGCATCCGTGGTGGTTGCCCGGGTTTTGAGCGATTGCACCCATACGTTCACTTTTTTTCGTTCATCGGCCGCAATTTTCCGGGCGATATACTGCGAATAGAATATGGTACCCGTAACGATGCCAATGGCAAGCAGTGCCAGTCCGGTGCGCCAGTTGAACAGTTGCGTAAACATTGAGTAAAAATAAGCAATAAGTCAGGAGTAGGAAGTTATAAGTTATAAGTATGTTTGTGCATAGCCGGAGCGAATTGAGCATGACACAACCATCAGTAGCCATCGTTATTTTGAACTGGAACGGGAAGGGTTTCCTGGAGCGGTTCCTTCCTTCGGTAGTGGCATCCACCTATGCCAACAAGCAGGTCATCGTGGCGGATAACGCATCCACCGACGACAGTCTTTTGTTTCTGCAGGAACGGTATCCATCGATCGGAATCATCCGGAATCCTACCAACGAAGGTTTTGCGAAAGGATACAATACGGCTTTGAAGCAGGTACGATCCGATTACTATGTGTTGCTGAACAGCGATGTGGAAGTAACACCGGGATGGATCGAACCGGTGATAGCCCGCATGGAGCAGAATAAAAGTATCGCCGCCTGCCAGCCCAAATTGCTGGCCTTCGCCGATAAAAACAAGTTCGAGTTTGCCGGCGCCTGCGGGGGCTGGCTCGATCAGCTTGGTTATCCGTTTTCACGGGGCCGGGTATTTGATGAATGCGAAAAGGATAACGGACAGTACAATGATGCCGCCCCCTGCTTCTGGGCCAGTGGCGCCGCTTTTTTTGTCCGCAGTGATGTTTTTCATGAAATGAAAGGCTTTGATGAATATTTCTTCGCCCACCAGGAAGAGATCGATCTGTGCTGGCGCATGCAACTGGCCGGCTATAAGGTATATGTTGAACCGGCGTCGGTGGTGTATCATGTGGGTGGTGGAACCCTGCCAAGAGGCAACAGCCGGAAAACCCTGCTCAATTTCCGGAACAATCTTGTTATGCTGGTGAAGAATTCGTCCTTTACAGAACTCGTATGGAAACTGCCCTTCCGCATCCTGCTGGATGCGGTGGCGGCCTGGCGTGGGTTAGTGAGCGGAGACAGCGGGTATTTTATCGCGATCCTGAAAGCGCATCTGCAGTTTGCCGGTTGGCTGCTGGGCAGGCAGGGTCAATCGGTTTTTCCGGCGCGGAGAGGAGGAAAGCCCGGAGGCTGGTATGCCGGCTCGGTTGTCTGGGCGCATTTTGTACAGAAGAAAAAGACCTTTTCAGAAATTGTGGGCGGCAAATAAGTTTTTTTAATGGACAGCCCTTATTTTTGCACAGCAAATTTTTATTACAATGAGTCAGGAAATCATCGACACAAGGCATAAGGATTTTACACACAACTGGGTATCCACATCCCGTTTCCTCTGGTTCTGCCAGGTATTCCTGGTAGTGGCTTTTGTTTTGGGTGGTTGTTATAACCTGTATACACACCGGTACAAAGGACATCCGAAAGTAGAAGTGCCCAGCAGCACCCAATACAACCCGGTTTACAAATAAAATTTTTGTTGTAACAGCTTAAGGCTTATTTTTGCACCCCCAACAGCAACGGGGAACAGAATAAGTAAGTTCTTTATACATATTCACAAGCGGAAGTAGCTCATTTGGTAGAGCACGACCTTGCCAAGGTCGGGGTGGCCGGTTCGAGCCCGGTCTTCCGCTCCAAAACACAAGTCCCGGTCTTCCGGGATTTTTTTTCGGTACCAGTCAACTACTCGGGTGGTGGAACTGGTAGACACGCAGGACTTAAAATCCTGTTCGCAGCAATGCGAGTGTGGGTTCAACTCCCATCCCGAGTACAGGCCGCTTTACAGCGGCTTTTTTGTTGGGGAAATGATAACGACGGTCGCCCGGAAAATCGAATATTGAGGAGTGCTGATTGACTATTCATCCAGCGGCAAACAGCCTTTATTCCGGTTATCTTTTATACAAATATTCCACCGATCCCATCAGCCTTCCTTCCTTGGAGTAACAGCGTTCGGTGGTACGCAGTCCGCCTTCGTAATTGTAACGCCAGGTGAAATAATAAGCGCCTTCTTTTTCGGAACTGACCATTTTCACCAGTTGCCCTGCCTCGTCATATTCAAAAGAGTTTTCGGTGAAGAGTTGTTTTTGATAACTGTACTTATGCACGATGTCGGTGATGCGGTTGCGTTCGTCGTAATAATAATAATACACTTCGGCTGTCTTCTCATTCTTCTCAATGATCACGTTCCCGCTTTCATCGGCCTCAAAAACAAACAGGGTGGTATCCCTCCGGTTGCGCACCTGCATCATCTGTACCGGAACACCCGCCGCGTTGTAGGAGTAAATGTGTTGTTCTGAAACTGTACCCGCATCGTCGTCGGTGGCAAAGTTCTTCACGGAGTTCACCGAAACAACCCGCCCCGCTGCGTCGTACAGGTAGTCGATGGTGGTAGCCCCGGCTTCGGAAGAATCCACCGTGCGCTGCAATACACCCGCGGCGTTGTAATACGACGTAAAGGTATTCGGGTACGATTCATTGGTGGCGGTATAGATCTCTACTTCGGAGTAATCGCGGCTGATCTTTTTCTGGCAGGTAAAGCCTTCGGTTTCTGTACCATCTGCTTCCAGGGAAATCACTTTTACGCCTTTTACCTTTTTCTCTTTCAGGTTGGCGAGGTCGGCCATTGCCTGCCTGTTGTTGAGGATATCGGTGTAATAGTACTGGGCATGTATGGCAGGAGCAACAAACAATACAGCCAGGCAAAGGAGCGATCTTTTCATCTGGATAATTTTCCCCGCAAAAGTAATGGAAGTTGCAGAACCCAAAACCGGTTCTTGCTGTATTAAACCCACAAACTTTCCTATTTTTAACAAAATTAACCTCCATGAGCCGGTTGAAGGAACGGAAGGAAACAAATTGCCTGAATTGCCAGACAGAAGTACAGGGGCGGTTTTGCCATGTGTGCGGGCAGGAGAACATTGAGCCCAAAGAGTCGGTCTGGCACCTGGTCACACATTTTTTCCAGGACATTACCCATTTCGATGGGAAATTCTTCAGCACGCTCAAATACCTGGTCTTTCGCCCGGGATTTCTTTCCACCGAATACATGATCGGGCGCCGGGCCAGTTATGTGAACCCGATCCGGATGTACATCTTCACGTCGGCGTTTTTCTTTTTGTTGTTTTTCACTTTTTTCAAATCCGATCGGATTGATGTGAAATCCGACATGACCATCAATGGCAAGAGCCTTACTGAAATCGCAGGGCTGGACTCAGCTTCTTTTGCGTCGTTTACCGCCGGAATCAACAAGGAAGATGGCCGCCCGGCGCTGCCGATGACCAGAGCCCAGTTCAAGGCCTATTCCGATACATTCGAAACTGCGGCCAATAACAACCTTATGCAGGCGCCTTTCAAGAGCCGCGCAGCATACGATTCCGCCCTGAAAGCGGGCAAGCACGATAATTGGTTTGAACGGAAATTTATGTACAGGATGATCGACTTGAATGAACGTTACAAGGGAAGAAAACTCGATGCGTTCCGGGATTTCAAGTACCTGCTGATGCACAGCCTGCCGCAATTGCTTTTTATTTCACTTCCCTTGCTGGCGCTCATTTTAAAGCTGGTATATATCCGGAGGAAAGAATTCTATTACGTCAATCATGGCATATTTAGCCTGCACCTGTACATTTTTATCTTCATTGCCTTGCTGTTTATTTTCTGCCTCGACAGCCTGAATGGGATGTTGCACACTCGGATTATCAGCTGGGTCATATTTTTTGTATACCTGAGCATGTTCTACTATCAGTATAAGTCCATGCGTAATTTTTACCGGCAACGAAGATTCAAAACCATCATCAAATTCTTGGTGGTTAATATTTTATTCATGGTGGCATTAGGCGTTCTTTTTACATTCTTCGTTTTCTTCAGCTTCTTTAAACTCTGATATACTATGTCTCAGTCCAGTTCAGATGCTTTCCTACGCCTTGTTACCATCATGGATGAACTCCGTGAACAATGCCCCTGGGATAAAAAGCAAACCATTCATACACTGCGGCAGCTTACCATCGAGGAAACCTACGAGCTGGCCGACGCGATCACCGAAAGCAACTGGAAATCGATCAAAGAAGAATTGGGCGACCTGATGCTTCACCTGGTTTTTTACGCCCGGATCGGCGCCGAGCAGCAGCAGTTTACCCTCGACGAAGTGATCAACGGGGTTTGCGAAAAACTCATCGCCCGGCACCCGCATATCTATGGCGATACCCGGGTGAGCAATGAAGATGATGTGAAGCGTAATTGGGAAAAACTCAAACTCAAGGAAGGCAAGAAGTCGGTACTGGGCGGGGTGCCGCAATCGCTGCCCTCGATGGTAAAGGCCATGCGCCTGCAGGAAAAGGCAAAGCAGGTAGGGTTTGAATGGGATAATAAAGAACAGGTATGGGATAAGGTGGAAGAGGAAAAGAAAGAATTGTTCGAAGCCATTGAATCGGGTGATACCGGACGGATGGAGGATGAACTGGGCGATGTTTTCTTTTCACTCGTAAACTTTGCAAGGTTTTTGCGGATAGACGCCGAAAATGCGCTGGAACGAACCAATAAGAAATTCATCCGGCGCTTTACCCAGATGGAGGCGGAGGCCCTGAAAACCGGCAAACCCCTGCAGGATATGACCCTCGAAGAGATGGACAGCATCTGGAACAGCATCAAGAAGCAGCAAACAATGTAGAACCGATTGCAGACCCAAAGCCCCTTTAGACGTTTCATCATAAAGAACAGCTACCTGCTTATCATAGCGGCCTGGCTGGTCACCATTTCCTTCATCATCGACAATTACTGGTCGGGTAACTCCTCCGCCGGGGCCGTGCGGGAGAACATCCAGCGTTATATTCACCGGCAGGAAAAGGATTTTGAAAAACTGGTGGCCGATACAAACCGCATCAGCCGTATCAGCGATAATACCATCAGCGAAGCATTACTGCAGGAACTCGTTGCCAAAAAATATTTCTTTTACCGGTATTTCATCAACGACATCGGAACCCGGAAACTCGTCTTCTGGAACTCACAGACCGTATTGCCATCCGGGGACATACTCGCATCTCCCGAAACCACCGGCTTTGCCAAACTGGCGAACGGCTTTTACGCCTGGCGTAAGCAGCAGGATCGGGGCGGAGTATCCATTGCGCTGATACCGGTTAAATGGGATTTCTTCATCACGAATACCTACCTGCGCAACGGTTTTGCCATGGGCAGGGATATTGAACGCAACTACGACATCTCCCTGCACGCCATCGGCTCGCAGGTAAAATCGCTTCATGGAAAATCCCTGTTCCACATCATCGAAAAGGCCAACAGTGTTATTCCCAAGAATAATATGGCCGCGGTGTGGCTCCGGATACTGGCCGCCATCGCGGTGCTGCTGTTCCTGCACCTGCTTGCCAATACAACCCGGTCGGTGAAGGGTCTTGGGTGGGGCGTACTGGTACTGGCGGGAAGTATCATTGTACTGCGTGCCATCAGTTATTTCTTTCCCTTCCCGCTCAATTTCCGGCAATTCGAATTGTTCGATCCCACGATCTATGGATCCAATGTTGTATTCCGTTCGCTGGGCGACCTGCTGATCAATTCCATGCTCTTTGCCTGGGTCATTCTTTTCATCCATTATCACCTGCAGGATATCAAAATCGACACGGGTAAACCGTCCGGCGCCCGGAGATGGCTGTACCTGGGTGTTTCCCTGGCTGTCATGCTGGTAGCGGCCTATATCGGTGGCGATATCATCCGCAGCCTCGTGGCCGATTCGCAGATATCTTTTGATGTGATCAATTTCTTCACCCTCAACATATACAGTGTTACCGGTTTTATTGTACTCTGTTGTATCGCGATGGGTTATTTCCTGCTTAGCCAGGTCTTGTTATTCTTCATACGCCCCTGTTTCGAACGTCGTTCGGTGATACCGTTCCTGGCGCTCACGGTTTGCGGCCTGGTATACCTGAGTTTTCAATTGGGGAAAGACTACGCCGCGTTCCGCCTGTTCACCCTGGCCTGGCTGCTGCTTTATCTTTTCCTGTTGTATACGGCCAACCTCGGGTTATCGATACGGAAAGTGGCTTCGCTGCGGCTGATCTTCTGGCTTTTCTTCTTTTCTGTTACCATCACCGCGGTGATCGTGGTTGAAAACAGTAAGAAAGAACTGGTGAGCCGTAAGCACTACGCCGAAATACTTGCCACCAAGGCCGATCCATCCAGCGAAACCCTCCTGAACACACTGCTCACCGATTTCCGGAGCGATTACCTGGCCGCCAATTTCTACCGGCTGCTTTCCGATTCCTCGAACCGGGCATTCAAAGACAGCCTGGTCAATGGCAACTTCTCCGGTTATACCAACAAGTACGACACCCGCATCTATACCTTCGATTCGAACGAACGACCGCTGTACAACGACGATGTGGCCGGGTACAATGAACTCAATACGGTACTGAATACCCAGGCAAGGGCGACCAGTGTCCCCGGACTTTTTTATTACGATGAGTCTTACGACCGCTTCAGCTATATCAGCAAGCGGACCATTACAACCTTCGACGGCGATACCCTGGGTTATGTTTTTATCCTTGCCAACCCCCGCAAGTACAAGACCGACGCCCTGAACCTGGAACTCTTTTCCAAGGGTAACAGCAACGCCATCGAGAATTCACGGGTTTACGCTTTCGCGGTGTACAACAACCTGCAGCTAGTAAGCAATCATAACGATTATGCATTCCCTACAAAACTCGAGGCCTCCCAGGTTCCCCGCGATGAATTCCGCACCATTCAAAAAGGCGGCTACGATGAATTGTGGTACCGGGCCGGCGCCCAAAAAGTGGTGATCATTGCCAAGGAGAATAATTTTTTCATCGAGTCGATCACCTTGTTCTCGTACCTGTTCTGCGCATTCCTGGTGGTTACGGGATTGTTCTCCCTGTTCAACCTGCTTATCCGTACCCGGTTCAGCAGCCTGCGGGTACGTAATTTCTGGCAGATGAGTATACGCAACCAGGTGTATGGCACCGTGATATTCATCAGCGCCGTTTCGTTTGTGATCATCGGTGTGGCTACCATCCTTTTCTTCATCAGCCGGTACCAGAATACCAACCGGGAGAAACTCAGCCGCGTGATCCATGTTATGGAGAACGAGGTACGCATATCCCTGAACGAACTGGCGATCTTCGATGACGTGGTGAAGGTGTACGACGAAGCGTACCGCGAAAAACTGGAAAGGCTGATCGACAAAGTATCCGAGATACATGCCGTGGATGTGAACCTGTATGACCTGGATGGAAACCTGCGGGTATCATCCCTGCCCTTGCCGTATAACAAGGGGGTCATCAGTACCCGGATGGATCCCGTGGCTTATTACCACCTCAACAAGCAAAAGGAAGTTCAGTATTTCAAGGAGGAGAAGATCGGCAAACTCAGTTTTGTGAGTAATTACGTGCCGGTGATCGATGGCAATGGCCGGGAATACGCCTACCTGAATATCCCGTATTTCACCTCGGAAAGCAAGCTGCAGGAAGAGATCGCCAATTTCCTGGTCACCATCATCAACCTGAACGCGTTCATCTTCCTGATAGCGGGTATCGTTGCCCTGTTCATCACCAACCGCATTACCCGTTCCTTCTCCTTCATCAGTAAGAAGATGAAGGCGGTGAGCCTGGGGCAGATGAACGAAGCGATCGACTGGAAGCGGGATGACGAGATCGGGGAGCTGGTGAAGGAATACAATAAGATGGTGGCAAAACTCGACGAAAGCGCCGTAGCCCTGGCCAAGAGCGAGCGGGAGGGTGCCTGGCGGGAAATGGCCCGGCAGGTGGCGCACGAGATCAAGAACCCGCTTACGCCGATGAAGCTGAGTTTGCAATACCTGCAAAAAGCGATCAGCAACAATGCGGATAATGTACGTGAGTTAACGGCCAATGTGGCCCTTACCCTCGTAGAACAGATCGATCACCTTACGCATATTGCCGGCGAGTTCAGCCAGTTTGCCAATATCGGAAACCCGCACAACGAAGATTTTGAACTGAATGAAGTGTTGCGGATGGTAACGCAGTTGCATTCCATCAACGACCGGCTGCAGCTTTCCTGGAACCCCGTTCCCGAGCCGGTATACGTTCATGCCGACCGTACCCAGATCAACCGCTTGTTTACGAACCTGATCCAGAACGCCATCCAGGCAGTGCCGGAAGGAACAACGGTCAGGATCAGTATCGAGGAAGAACGAAATGAAAACAATATACTCATTAAGGTAACGGATAATGGTACCGGTATCGCCGAAGAACTTCAGCCCAAGATTTTCACGCCCAACTTCACTACGAAAACATCCGGCACCGGCCTCGGACTGGCCATGAGTAAGGGAATTGTGGAACAAGCCAAGGGGCGGATCTGGTTCGAGACAAAAGCCGGGGAGGGCACAACCTTCTTCGTGGAGCTGCCGGTATTGCCTGCTAAATAATCAAACAGGTTGCTGTACTGATTCAGCTACTCTATTTACTTTATTTACTCCATTTACTATTTAATGCCTTTCTCTGTTTTCCGTTGCCGGATGAATTTTTCAAAATCAGTCAGCCCCATACTGCTCAGGTTCTGTTCCTTGGCTACCAGGGCCTTTTGTGCGGCCAGTACCCCGTAACGATTGTCGTTATACCCTTCGATCTCATGCGCATCGGGGTCGATGGAGATCAGTACGCCTTTCTCCAGTGCATAATCGATCTCCCGCCAGTCGATATCCAGCCGGCGGGGGTGGGCATTGAGTTCGATGACAACCATGTTTGCGGCGCAGGCATCAATGATCTTTTTGTGGTTCACCGGGTAGCCTTTCCGGCTGAGCAGGAGCCTGCCGGTCATATGTCCGAGGATCGTGGTATACGGATTTTCAATAGCGGCGATGAGCCGTTGCATCGCTTTTTCTTCTGTCATTTTCAGGATGCTGTGTACCGAGGCGATCACGAGGTCGAAACTGGCGAGTACGGTATCCGGATAATCGAGGCTTCCGTCGTATAAAATATCACTCTCGATGCTTTTGAATATCCTGAATCCCTTCAGCCGGGCATTCAGTTCATCCACCAGCTGGTGCTGGGCCTTGATGCGTTCTTCGGTAAGTCCGTTGGCGTAAAAAGCGCTCTTGCTGTGATCGCTGATCACCAGGTATTCCAGTCCCCGGGCCTGTGCGGCTTCGGCCATTTCTTCGAGGGTATTGCTGCCATCGCTCCAGTTGCTGTGACTGTGGATGATACCTTTGATATCGGATGCTTCGATGAGTTTGGGGAGCGGACCTTTCTTTGCCCGCTCAATGATATAGGGCATTTCCCGGGCGCAGGGTGGTATATAGTTGATACCCGCCTGCCGGAAGATGGGCTCATCGCCGGCGCCGTGGATCGTACGGAAGTCGATACCGGGAAACGCTTCCAGGAAGGCTTCGCCGAATGCCTCGCTGCCCGAACGCAGGAAGATCCGTTTTTCAAAATCACTTTCGCCGGTGTAAAGGCGTAATTTCAGCCCGTTGTGTAATTTATAGAGCAGCGTACCCGGTTTATCCTCGAGCAGTTCGGGCGGATTGGCCGATTGAAACCTGGGTTTGATCGCTTCGTTGCTGTTTCGAACCAGGTATTCCAGTTCTTCAATGATCTCGAGTTGCCGCCGGAAAGCGCCTGTCAGCGCCACATTATCCACCCCGAATATCTTTTCCAGGTAGGCGGTGATATGGGGAACCACGGCTTCAACCTGCGGGTATAAATAGTAACCGCTGTTGTTCAGGTAGAATTCGATGCTTTCTGCCACGTTCTGCTGGGTCTTTTCGCCAAAACCTTTGTACAGTTTCAGCCGGTTTTCCTGGCAGGCGTATAACAGTTCGCCGATGCTTTCGATTTCCATTTCTTTCCAGATGGTGGAAATTTTTTTCGGCCCGATGCCTTTTATGTTCAGCATTTCGATGACACCGGCCGGTGTTTTGGCGATGATCTCCTGGAGGGATTGCAACGATCCGGTGTCGAGCAGTTCGATGATCTTCTTCCCGGTTGATTCGCCGATGCCTTTTATTCCAACGATCTTTTCGCGGGGTGTATCGCTTAACTGCATCGGCAGTTTTTCGATATTGAAGGCGGCGGCGGCATAGGATTTTGCTTTAAAACTGTTTTCGCCATGTATATCCATCAGTTTAGCGAGCAGTGAAAAATTTTCGGCGATCTGGTAATTATCCATGCCTAAAAGTACCAAATCCCGGAAAACCGGGCAGGGCCGATTTGGGCCCTAGTATGCAAAAATCATCTCGGCAGAATGGTTCGTGATCCGGAAAATGACAGCATCGGGGTTCAAGAACGTCCTCATCCCTGCATCGGGTATGCAGAGATTTATGAAACGGGAAGGGCCGTTAATTAAAGCCGGAGAAACGAATGAGCATGCCGGTTGGATAGGGGAGGATTGCGCCTGAAAGTGTTGCTGGTGGCGGGTTTTAGCAAATAAAAAGTCCCGGTATGAACCAGGACTTTTAAATTATTTAGCTTCTTTAAAAAGCGAAGAGACTTATTTCTTCTTAGCAGCTTTCTTCTTAGGAGCAGCTTTCTTTTTAGGAGCAGCTTTTTTCTTAGGAGCAGCTTTTTTAGCAGCTTTTTTCTTTGTAGCCATTTTTTAAAATTTAATTGGTTAGTAAATAATACTTAAAAATAGAAATATTTTTCTAACTACCAAAAAAATTAAAAAAAAATTTAAGCGGTTGCTTCTACGGCTGTAACCGATACAACGGTCTTATCTCCCTTCGCTTTTTTGAATTCAACCAATCCATCGGTCAATGCGAAGATGGTGAAATCTTTTCCGATACCTACATTCTTACCGGGATGGTAGGTGGTACCACGCTGACGAAGGATGATGTTGCCGGCTAACGCAGGCTGACCTCCATAGATCTTAACGCCGAGTCTTTTGCTTTGTGAATCGCGACCGTTCTTAACCGAGCCTTCACCTTTTTTATGTGCCATGTTTTAAAACGTTTAGTTGTTGATTAGTTTATTCGTTTAGTTGTTTATTGGTTGTGATACTAATAAACCATTAAACCGGTAAACGGTATTTACGCAATTGCGGTTACTTTGATCTGGGTGTACTGGGTACGGTGTCCGCGTTTTTTACGGAAACCTTTCCTTCTTTTCATTTTAAAGGCGATTACTTTATCACCTTTCACCAGGTCATTCACGATCTCGGCCTTTACAACGGCTTTCACATCGTTGCCGATGGAAACAGTTCCATTGTTGTCGGTCATCAGAACTTCAGCAAACTCAACTGAATCGCCGTTTTTGCCCTCAATATGAGGAACATACAAGCTATCGCCAGCTTTTACCTTGAATTGCTGACCCGCTATTTTAACTACTGCTAACATAATATCCCGAATTTAGGACGGCAAAGGTAAGGGATTGCTGCTAAAACCCAACAGCATAATTAAAAAAATCAACAGGTTGTGGGCAAATTTACCCCGGAAACGGCCCTAAAGCGGGCAAAATCCCTGAATAGCCCCCTGTCAAGTGGGGAATGGGCTATATTCGCCGCTGATTATGCGCCTCATACGCCGGATCCCAGGGGTCCTTTTTACCATCTACGCCTTTTTGCCTTTTACGGCATTTCTGCTGCTGGCTTTCCCCCTGGTGGTCATCGCTTCCTTTTTCGGCAAGATACGGGGGGGTAATTTCGTATACTGGCTTTGCCAGTGCTGGTCTGATTTTGTACTCTTTATGCTGGGTATTTTTCACCGGAATATCCAGGAATCGCCCCACGACCGGAACCGTCAGTACGTGTTCGTTTTCAACCACATATCCTTTCTCGATATCCCGATCCTCTTCAAAACCATCCGCGGCCAGCATTTCCGTATCCTTGGCAAGGCCGAGATGGCGAAGATCCCCCTGTTCGGTTATATATATAAGAATGCCGTGGTAATGGTGGAGCGGGATAACCCCAAAAACCGGGCACGGAGCGTAAAACAACTCATCTCGGTCATCAGGAAGGGGATATCCATTGTGGTGGCCCCGGAGGGTACCTTTAATATGACCGATAAGCCCCTGAAGGAATTTTATGATGGCGCTTTCAAGGTGGCGATCGAAACACAAACACCCGTAAAGCCAATTCTCATCCTGGATGCCTACGACCGGATGCACCACAGCAGTATTTTTTCGCTTCGCCCGGGACGGTCCAGGTCGGTGTTCCTGGAGGAGATCAGTGTGGAGGGCATGACAGTGAACGACATTGTTTCCCTGCGGGAGAAAGTGTACAAAGCCATGGAAGAAGGATTGATCCGTTACCGGGCAAGCTGGATAAAATGATCCGGTTCCGGTACAACAAAATCAGGCTAACTTTAGAATCGTACGATGAGCAAAGGAGATGAAATAGCATTTGATATACCCCGTTCCGGCGTCTGGGCCGAGGTCATTCTTCCCCTGGCCGTTCCAACAACCTATACCTATGCCGTGCCTCCGGCCCTGCTGCCGAAAACAAAACCGGGTTGCCGGGCCGAAGTGGTATTCGGCAAGCAGAAGAAATATGCCGGCGTCGTAAAATCGGTTTCCGGGAATGATCCGGGCTATCCTACCAAGGACATATTGAACATACTCGACGACGAGCCCATCCTCTATCCCCAGCAATTACAACTCTGGCACTGGCTCAGTGAATACTACATGTGCAGCGAAGGCGAAGTGATGGCCGCCGCTCTTCCAACACATTTCAAACTAAGCAGTGAAACGATCCTGGTATACAACGAGGAGGCCGGCGAAGATTTTTCTGAACTCGACGACGAAGAATTCCTGGTGGCCGAAGCCTTGCTGCTCAAAAAAGAACTCCGGCTTACCGAAGTGCAGCAGATACTGGACATATCGCACGTATACCCGATCATCAAACGACTGATCGATAAAAAGGTCTGCCATGTCTGGGAAGCGATGGATGAATTGTACAAGGTGAAGAAGGAGAGTTATGTGTTGCTGAACCCGCAATACAACAATGAAGATGCGCTCAGCGATCTGCTCAACAACTGGACAAGGGCCCCCAAGCAGATGGAACTGCTCCTGGCTTACCTGCACCTGCACAAAACGGAAGGAGATGTGATCCAGTCGGACTTATTGAAAAAATCCGGCGCTACGGCCGCCCAGCTTAAAGGCCTTGTTGATAAGCAGGTGCTCATCGTTGAACGCAGGGCGGTAGACAGGATCCATTCGCTGCCTAAGCATGTAGAGATCGACTTTACCTTCAGTACGGCCCAGCAGGAATGTTCTGATGCCATCGCCCGATCCTTCGAAACAAAGAATGTAAGCCTCCTGCATGGTGTAACCAGCAGCGGGAAGACGCAGGTTTATATCCGGCTGATCGAAAAATATTTCAGCGACGGGCGGCAGGTATTGTATCTTCTGCCCGAGATCGCCCTGACCACCCAGATCATCCGGCGCCTGCAGAAACACTTCGGTGGCAATATCGCCATCTACCATTCCCGCTTCAACAACAATGAACGGGTCGAACTCTGGAATAAGGTACGAACCGGCGAAGTGAAGATCGTATTGGGCGCCCGCAGCGCTTTATTCCTTCCGTTCCGGGAACTCGGATTGATCATCGTGGATGAGGAACACGACGCTTCTTTCAAACAACAGGATCCCGCCCCGCGGTACAACGCACGGGACGCGGCGGTGTATTATGCGTCGCTCTTCCAGGCAAAAGTACTGCTGGGCAGCGCCACTCCTTCGGTGGAGAGCTACTACAACGCTACGCATAATAAATACGCACTGGTGGAACTGAATGAACGCTTTGGCGGTATCGAACTTCCTGCCATTGAGATGGTGGATACCCGCCAGGTAGCGCAGAAGGGTAAAGTGATGATCAGTCCGCAACTGAAGGAGGCCATGGAAAAAACACTCGCTGCACAACAGCAGGTGATCCTCTTCCAGAACCGCCGGGGTTATAATCCGTATCTTATTTGCGGAACCTGCGGCTTCATACCGCAGTGCAATCATTGCGATGTGTCGCTTACCCTTCATAAGTTCAGCAACAAACTGCATTGCCATTATTGCGGCAGCACCTACCCGAAACTGATCACCTGCCCCGCCTGCGGCAGCAATACCTGGCTCGAGAAGAATTTCGGTACCGAAAAGATTGAAGAACAGCTCGAAGCGGATTTTGCCAATTACCGCATCGCACGCATGGATGTAGACAGTGTACGGGGCAAGGCGGCGCACGATAATCTCATCCAGCTATTCGAACAACACCGCCTCGATATCCTGGTGGGTACGCAGATGGTGGTAAAGGGACTGGATTTCGACAAGGTAAGCCTGGTGGGGATACTGGATGCCGATGGGTTACTGGCCTTCGCCGATTTCAGGGTCAATGAACGGGCCTTCCAGCTGATGGAACAGGTGAGTGGCCGTGCCGGTCGCAAGCAGGCCCAGGGTAAGGTGATCATCCAGACGGCCAACCCCAAACATCCGTTGCTGCAACTGGTGAAGCAGCACGATTACAAACAATTCTACGCACTCGAGATCGCCAAGCGTAAGGAATTCTTTTACCCGCCCTACAGCCGGGTCATTTTGGTAACACTAAAACATAAAGACAGGCAGGTGGTAACCGCCGCTGCCGAAAAATTGGCAACTTTGCTGAAGCAGGATCTGCGGGAGTACATCATTGGTCCGGCGGCGCCTGTGGTAAACCGCATCCGCAATCAATACCTGATGGAAGTGCTGATCAAGTTACCCAAGGAGCCGGGCATGAGTAACCGGTACAAAGCCGCTATCCGAAATTACATCAACCTGGTGAACGTGGAGAAACCCTTTAAAAGCGTGCAGGTGGTGGTGGATGTGGATACGAACTAGGAGATGGTTGATGGTTCATGAAGAATGATCATAGGTTAATATGGAAATACAGGAAAACATATCGCTGAAGTTGTTTAATACATTTGGCATCGATGTAACGGCCAAACAATTCGCCCGCTTTCGTAGTGTGGATGAATTGCACGAACTCCTTGCGTACAACCAAGCTCAAACCGCAAACTCCAAACATCAAACCCTGATCCTCGGCGGCGGCAGCAACCTGCTTTTTACCAGCAATGTGGATGGGTTGGTATTGAAAAACGAAATACCGGGTATCCGTGAGATCAGCGAGGATGCGCACCACGTGTATGTACAGGCAGGAGCGGGGGTGAACTGGCACCAGTTTGTACTGCATTGTATCAGCAAGGGCTGGGCGGGGGTGGAGAATCTCTCCCTGATACCGGGTAATGTGGGCGCATCGCCGATGCAGAACATCGGGGCTTATGGCGTGGAGATCAAAGATGTGTTTTATTCCCTCGAGGCCCTTCATCTGCCCGACAATAAGATCGTTCATTTTTCGCTGAATGATTGCGCATTCGGTTACCGCGAAAGCGTGTTCAAACGAAAATACCGGAACGAGTTTGTGATCACCCATGTCACGTTCCGGCTCAACCGGGTTCCGCAATTCAATACATCGTATGGCGCTATTGAACAGGAACTGGAGAAAATGGGTGTGAAAGAACTGAGTATACAAGCGGTGTCGCAGGCGGTAATCAATATCCGTTCTTCCAAATTGCCCGATCCCGCCGAGATCGGGAATGCGGGCAGTTTCTTCAAGAACCCGGAAATCCCGAAACAGCAATTCACAACCTTGCAGGCACAGTATCCCGCTATTGTTGGATACAATCTGTCAAACGGAAATGTAAAACTGGCGGCGGGCTGGCTCATCGAACAATGCGGCTGGAAGGGATACCGGAAAGGCGATGCGGGTTGCCATGCCAAACAGGCGCTGGTGCTGGTGAATTATGGAAACGCGACCGGCAAGGAGCTATTCGACCTCAGTACAGCCATCCTCGATAGCGTGAAGCAGAAATTCGGGGTGCAACTGGAGCGGGAGGTGAATATTGTATAACGGGGCTTGCATGTGCGGCGCATGTGTGTTATCTTTCAGGCATGAACAGGGTATTAACGACCAAAAAACTTGTGGGTTTATTCCTGGTATGCCTGGCGGCTTGCCTGCTTCCGCTGTTTAATTCCTTTTACCTGGTCGCGGTCATCGCAGGCTTTAAGTTATTCCTGCTGATCTGTGTATTGGATCTCATCCGTAAAACAACCTGGCGTAAGAACGCCGGGCTTGTTGTAGCCGTCATGATCATCGCTCTCATCGCGGCCTTGCTGTTGCAATTGCTGGTTGAAGCGGTGCAGCCGGGCCTGGCTTAAACTTTTTTTCCTCCTTCTTTTGCTGTTCGCTTCCCGAATAATTTTTCCTTCAATCCCCTTCCCGAATCGGTGAGGCGGTTATGGGTCGTTAAGTAATGGATCACTTTGTGTTCGAGCCAGTGGTGCAGGGGCAGTAAGATAGCGGCCAGCCCGATCATGGCCAGCAGGTCTTTCCAGGGTTCGCCCTGCGTGAAGGCATAGATGTTCTTTTTGAAGATGAGGAAGATGAACTCGAAGAACATGAGGAAGGCGAAGAAACCGATCATCTTGATGGTGGTGGCCGATACCTTGAACATACCCAGCATGACCAGCATGATAAAGAGTCCGCTGATGCCGAGGGTGATCAGCAGGTACTGAACATTATCGCGGCGGTGTTTGGCTTCCAGTTTTTCTTTGGCGATGCGTTCCTGCCGTTGCTGCTCATCGGTTACTTCGATCTGGAGCAGGTCTTTTTCCTTTCCCAGTTTTTCGAGGCTGTCTTTGTACTTATTTCCCAGCGACGAATAGGTAAGTGCCTGTTTGTAATCGCCTTTGAGCTGGTAGAGTGTGTCTAAATCGTACGCCACCTGTTTCATCATCTCCAGTTGCCCGATGCCCATGGCCTGTTGATTCGTTCGCAGCAGGTATTCCAGGGATTTATCGTATTCACCTGTTTTCTTGTACAGCAGCGCCAATTGATAATTATAGCTCAGTTGGTTTGCGCTGTTGGCAGCGGATTCGAAGAAGGGCGCAATCTTATTGTAGTAGTATTTGGCGGAGTCGTATTTGCCCAGTTGGGTGTAGATATAACCATACGACTGGTCGACAAAGTAACCGAAGTTGAGGGCTTCCAGGAAGCGTTTCAGTTCCGGGTTCTGGTTAAAGTAGTCGAGGGCTTTTTGCGGCTGTCCGGCGGTAAGATAATTTGAAATGATGCTCCGGTGCGCCAGCGCTTTGATGGGTTCAAATTTCAGCGAATCGGCCAGCTTCAGGGCTTTCTGGTAAAAACTCATCGCCATCTCGTAACTTTTCCGGGCGGTGTACAGATCGCCGATGCGGGTAAGATCCTGCACCCGGTTGTAGGGTGTTTGCCCGGTTTTGATCAGGTTGAGTTTATCCAGGGCCTTTACCTGGTAATCGATCGCTTTGTCGTAATCTTCCAGGCTTGCATAGAAAGCCGAAAGCCGGGTATAGCTAGCCCGTACGAGGTTGTTGTTCTTCAGTTCTTCGGCGATCCGCAAGGCCGTCATGAGGTTTTTCAGGGCCAGTATTTTCTCGTCTTTAGCCAGGTAAACAAGTCCCAGTTCGATGTGAACCCGTGCGGTCAGACTGTCGTTCCTGATAAACCCGATCTGCGCATAGGCCTGGTTGGAATAGGAGAGCGCTTTTTCGAGATCGGGTTGATACCGGGATACTTCCGAAAGCGCCAGCCAGGCGCTCAGCATCTGTTCATCGAGTTTATTCTTACGGGCCAGTTCCAGCGCCTGGTTGTAATAATCGGTTGCCTTTGTGATATTCTCTTTCTTGCCGGCGAGATACGAATAGCGTTCGCCGTTGGCAAGCAGGGCCTTGATCATCAGTTTGCGATCGCGGCTCATCTCGGCCAGTTCGATCATCTGCTGTCCGTACTTATCCGCTTCGGCCAGGTTCACATTCATGAGTGTGCGGGATAGGTATCCCAGGGCATCTATCTTTTGTTCATCGGTGCTGGCCTGGTTCAGCCGGGCTTTGAGGGAATCGATGACAGGTGTTTGCGCGGGGAGTTGTAAATACAGGATGGCGAGGAATAAAAAAAGGCATGACTTTCTCATGCCTTAAGATAAGTAAAGTTTGGATAAGCAAGCGCCCCCTTACCGGATCTTCTCTTTTATTTCTTTCAGCATTTTTTCCAGTTCAGCGATGCGTTGCTGCTGCTCCTCGATCTGTTTTTGCTGTTCCTGCATGCCTTTTACCAAAGGCACCACAAACTCGGCATAGCGCAAACCATAAAGATCGGTTTCGTTTTTCGGCTTATCCACGCCGCTGAAATCAAAGCCAATTTTTTTTGCAGCGGCTTCCACTTCCTGTGCGATGAAGCCGGTGGTAACGTCGGAGTACTTGGTACCGGTCAGGAATACCGGCTTTGCTCCTAGTTTCGCTGCATCGGCCGCGATCTTTTCCCGGCGTTCGGTCACCCCGGTATAGTCGTTGATCTGTTCCCTGTTCAGGCGATAGCTTACCGGGCGAAGCAGGGTGATGAAACGCAGGCCGGGTATATTTTCCTGTACGTTTTCTTTAAACCGCCCGTCAGAAATATTGGTCCAGTTCTGGTAACCACCGATAGAGCCAACAAAAATATTCCCGATGCGTACCATATCATTGCCGGTGCATGTGGCATCGATGCCGATGGAAGTGGTATTCAAAAGATTCGCTGCGTTTGGTCCTGTATTATATCCCACTGCTGTATTGTAAGCGCCCGTGGTATTCAATGTCATTGAGTTTGCGCCGAAGGATGTGTTCTGGAAGCCAGCGGTGGTTGCCACCTGTGAGCGGTAACCGCTGGCAGTATTATTGCTTCCTGTATTATTAGCAGTGAGGGCAAAATAACCATTGGCTGTATTGAAAGAATTGGTATTGAAATATAATGCCTGGTAACCGGTGGCAGTATTATTAGTGCCAGTACTATTTGTATACAATGCCTGGTAGCCATTTGCGATATTTCCTGTTCCTGTTGTGTTACCATACATTGCCTGGTGACCGGTAGCAATGTTGCCCGATGCAGTGGTATTTGAAAAAAGTGCACTGTCGCCAATGGCCGTGTTGCGTGTTCCGGTGGTATTGAGGGCAAGTGTCTCAAAGCCCGTTGCTGTATTTGCATACCCGCTTGTGTTGTTCCTCATAGAACGTGAACCCGAGGATGTGTTGGAGTATCCTGTTGTATTGGCTTCCAGTGAGTTACTTCCCCAGGCTGTATTAGTTCCACCGGTGCTATTACTAGAAAGAGCACCTATTCCTCCAGCAGTATTGTAATTTCCTGATGTATTGCTATAAAGAGCGTTGCTTCCGATGCCTGTATTTCCAACGCCGGTAGTGTTGCTCCACATTACCGTAGGGCCTAGTGCCACATTGGATAGACCTGTTGTGTTCGAATACAAAGCAGAATATCCCACGGCTACATTGCCACCACCTGTTGTGTTCGAGAACAAAGCAGAAGGTCCCACGGCTATATTGGAGCTGCCGGTTGTATTACCCCACATTGCTGAAGTGCCTAATGCTACATTAACACTACCCGTGGTGTTCGAATACAAAGCTGAAGATCCCATGGCCGTATTTGCGCTGCCGGAATTGTTATCATGCATAGCACTCCAGCCAACGGCTACATTTGAACTGCCGTTGACACTGAGCCACAAAGCCAGTGAGCCCACAGCGGTATTTAACGCTCCGATTGTATTATTGCCCAATGCGGTAAGTCCAACGGCTGTATTATCGCTGCCGGTTGAGTTGCCGCTGAGAGCATTCGATCCAACGGCTGTATTCCATTGCCCGGTGGTATTAGAGCCCAGGGCAAGAGCACCCACAGCGGTATTATCGCCTCCTGTTGTGTTCTGGGAAAGCGTTGCATTGCCAAAAGCCGTGTTGCTGAAACCGGTGGTATTGGTATACAAAGAAAAGGCGCCTGCAGCAGCATTGCCATAGCCTGTTGTATTTGCCGTGAGGGCTCTGAAGCCGATGGCCACATTCTCACGCCCGGTTGTATTGGCAAGCATGGATTCCGAGCCGATGGCGATATTACGATAACCGGTGGTATTGTTATACAGGGAGCGATAACCAAGTGTTGCATTCTCGAACCCGGTTGTATTACTGAAAAGTGACTGGTAGCCGAACACCGAGTTCTTAGTGCCGGTAGTATTGGCGATCAATGTTCTTTCTCCAAAACTGGTGTTGAGGTTAACAAGATCGATATAACCCGACTGGAACCCGTTTGTTTTGAACATGAAACCCGTATTATCGGTGGTGCCGATGAAATGTGTGCCCGGTGTGGTGCCGGTATTACCCGAAAGACCCCAGGTGGTGGATGGAACACCAGCATCCGTAACACGCAGCCACTGGCTTCCATTGAAAAAATAGAATCCCTGTCCGGAACCGCCGGTAATGCCGGCATTGGTATTATATACCATCAGGCTGGTGGCCGGTGAGGCGATGGTTGCCACATCACTTACGCTGGTGAGATTAACCCTCGGTATGAGCATTCCTTTGGAGGTACTGCTTACATCAAGGATGGCCGAAGCATGGGCGGCAGCTCCCGTTGTATTTATGGATACACTTTGTGCAAGGCTGGTAAAAGGCAATGCTGCCGCGAAAAGAATAAGAAAGGCGGAATGCATCTTTTGTTGAATGAGACGGTACATGGTAAAACAGTTGTTTGGTGGTGGATATTACAGGAACAGTATACTAAAGGTATCGGAAAAAAAGAGGGTGATCCACCGATGGGGTGCGATTGTGGATTACTTCAAGGTAAGCAGGAATAGCCCGCAAGTATGGCTATTCCTGAAGGTGGGTCCGGTTAGTTGAAATCTTCTTCGTTGAGGTCTTCCTCGTCGAAATGTTCGCTGCCGATATTGAGCATGCTGCCCATCAGGTCTTTGAACTCGATCTTTCCATCGAGCACTTTTTTGCTGATGAGTGAATGCGCCGCCAGCCCGTGTAAAACGAATTCCATCAGCAGGGCGCTTTCTTTTTCATTAGCGCCTTTGAAGTATTTTTTTACGAGCGCATGCAGGCCATCCACCTTGTAGAGCAGCTGCATTTTGTCTTCGTCTTTTGTTTCAAGGAACACATTGAGGTGATTGCCGGCATCGAACCAGCGGGTAATGGCTTTGTAGGGATTGTCTTCGTTCCCGGTTTCTTTTCCGCGTCTTTTTTTGAGCGAATCCGGGTTGGGAAAGTATACGCCGAACTGTGTGCGGATCGAACGTTCGAGCAGGTTGTACGCCACCTGGTAGGGGCCTTCCTGCTCACCTTCATATACCAGTTCGATCTTGCCGGTAATGGAGGGGATGATACCAACGAGATCGCTGATCCAGACCTGTGTTTCTTTTTCGTTGTTGATGATGGCCCTGCGTTCGGCGGCGCTGATCGCATTCTCGAATGCGCTGATGCTGAGCCGTGCGCTGACGCCGCTCTTTTTGTCTACCAGTTCACTTCCGCGTGCTTCGAAAGCCACCTGTTCGATCAGCCGTTTTACCAGATCGCTTACGTTTACCTTTTGTTGTTGCGTTTCCAGGATGGCGGCTTCCTGTTCGGTTATCTGCAGGGCTGTTTCCAGCGACTTTGGATAGTGGGTGAGTATCTGGCTTTCGATACGGTCTTTGAGCGGCGTTACGATGCTTCCGCGGTTGGTATAGTCTTCGGGATTGGCGGTAAATACGAACAGCACATCCAGCGGCAGCCGCAGTTTGAATCCGCGTATCTGCAGGTCGCCTTCTTCGAGGATATTGAACAGCGATACCTGTATCCGTGCCTGCAGATCGGGCAGTTCATTGATGACGAAGATGCAGCGGTTGCTGCGGGGGATGATGCCGTAGTGCAATACCCGTTCATCGGCAAAACTGAGTTTCAGATTTGCCGCTTTGATGGGATCGATATCACCGATCAGGTCGGCAACGCTTACATCAGGTGTCGCCAGTTTTTCGCCATAGCGTTCGCTGCGGTGCAGCCAGGCGATGGGGGTGTCATCTCCTTTTTCGGTGATAAGGTCGATCGCGTAACGGGAGATCGGGTGGAAGGGATCGTCGTTGATCTCGCTGCCGGCGATAACGGGTATGTATGCATCCAGCAGGTCGATCATCTGCCGGGCCATCCGCGTTTTCGCCTGTCCGCGTAAACCGAGGAAAAGAATGTTATGCTGCGAGAGTAAGGCTCTTTCTGTATCCGGCACCACCGAATCCTCGTACCCAAGGATACCGGGAAACGGATTTTCCTTTGCCTGTAGTTTCGTAATGAGGTTATCCCGTATCTCCTGTTTGATCGGTTTGGAAACATAGCCGCTCTTTTTCAGCTCGCCAAGTGTTTTAATGTTCGGACTATCCATTTTTTGTGGTCTTAATGATATGTAGTTTGTCTGTTTCTTCCTGGGTCAGCTCCACTTCGGCATAATGGCCGGGAGGTATCTCCGTGACCGACATCTCATCGAGTATGTCGATCGCGTTTTTGAACGTAGAACCCGGGGCGCTTTTGATGAGGAACATGAGGTCTTTGGTTCCGATCGTCTTTTTATACCCCAGTATGAGGGAGCGCACCTGTGTGTAGCTGGTTTTCTGGAGCCTGCCTTCAAATTTTCCTTTGTAATAATAAATGTCGTTCTGCTCAGCCAGAATAAACGTAACGGTGGAAGCTGTGGCCGGTATTGTTGCTTCCTGTTCAACCGCCCTTGGTTCCAGGATCGCTTCGTCCGGTTTCGGGGCAACCATTGTTTTACTGCCATAGTGGTCGTTGTAGAAAATGAACCCGCGTAACGCCAGTACTACGATGATCAATAAGGTGGCTATCCTGTTCATGTTTTTCGTTTTGTCATTCTGAGCGTAGCGAAGAATCTGGATGGTCTTTTCAGATTCGGCACGACACTATTCTTTTGTGTTTTGGTTGTCAATACACCGTCTTTCGCTTTCCGCTTTCAAAATCCTTAAAAATAAATGCGCCCAGTTTATCCAGCGACGCAAAGAAGGCCTTACCGTTATTGGTTTCGGTGAACTCCTGTACGAAACGTTGCAGCCAGGGGTCGGAGGCGATCATAAACGTGGTGATGGGTATCTTCAGTTTCTTGCATTGGGTGGCCAGGCTCATGCAGCGGTTCAGTATCTTCCGGTCGGCGCCCCAGCTGTTCTTATAGTACCGCTTGCCGATCTTCAGGCAGGTGGGTTTGCCATCGGTGATCATGAATATCTGTTTGTTGGGGTTACGCCTGCGGCGCAAGATGTCCATGGCCAGTTCGAGTCCCGCTACGGTATTGGTATGATAGGGACCAACCTGTAAATAAGGAAGATCTTTCACTTCAATGGGCCAGGCGTCGTTACCAAATACCACAATATCCAGCGTGTCTTTCGGGTACTTGGTCTGGATCAGTTCACTCAGCGCCATGGCCACTTTTTTTGCCGGTGTGATCCGGTCTTCGCCATACAATATCATGGAATGGGAGATATCGATCATGAGCACTGTGGAGGTTTGCGATTTGAAATCCGTCTCCCGTATCTCAAGGTCGTCTTCCTGCATGCGGAAACTGTCGATGCCGTGATTGATCTGGGCGTTGCGTATGGAACTGGTGAAATCGATCTGTTCCATGGTATCGCCGAACTGGAAGGGCCTTGTCTCCGGATTGATCTCGTCGCCGTTGCCGGGTTTGAATGTCTGGTGATTGCCCTGTTTTGTTTTCTTGAGTTTGCCGAATATCTCTTCCAGGCTTTTTTTACGGATGCCCTGCTCGGTTTTGGGTGTGATGCGGATCTCGCCGCTTTCCCTTTTCTCGTCGATGTATCCTTTTTCTTTAAGGTCTTCGATAAAATCCCCGATGCCGTACTGGTCGTCGGTGAGTTTGTATTCCTTGTCGAGTTCGTTGAGCCACTGCATGGCTTCGTTGAAATCGCCGTTGGTATAGGTGAGGAGTTTTAAAAAGAGGTCCAGCAATTTCTCGAAGGGAGATTTGCCCTGTTCATTGGGATCGTATTTACTGAAATTGTAGCCTAACAAGGGTACCCGTTTTCTGTTTATGCCATGCGGCAACTACTAAATTACGAAACAAACAGGGTAACAGGTTTGTTTGGCTGTTAAATAAAAATCCCCCGAACGGGCGGGGGATTTTTTAGACGGTAAAAAAATTATCGTTTGGGCGAATCGGGCTTTGCGCCGGGCGTTACCGGCTGGGTTGGTATAGTAAGGCCTTTTTCAGCCGGCGGATTATTGCGTGTTCTGAATTGTTCTTCGAATTGCATGAGGCGCATCAGTAACTGCTCGGCCATGACCTTATCGCCACCGCCACGGGATCCGTCGAAGGCTTCCGCTTTCTGTTCATCCAGCGATTCGTAATAGCGGAGTTGCTGTTCGAGGTCTTTCTTCAGGCTGCGGGTGATCTTGGCGGCCAGTACGGTATCCTCGGCCGCGTAGGCGGCCTGTACCAGCAGGTGCGATATGTAATTGTGCTGCTGGTTACGGGAGGCCATGCCATACGGGAAATTCTCTTCCAGCATCATCTTGTCTACCTTGTTCAGCATCTTGCGGGCTTCTTCTTTCTTGTTCTTAACGGCCAGGTCGAGTGCTGCCGAGGCGTAGGCCATGCGGATGGTATTCAGGTGACGGCGGTTCTCTTCGTCGAAATAAACGCCGGGTTTATCGGCATTGCCGCTGGCGAATTTGGTCATCATCACGTCGTACACACGCTTGTCGTTTACTTCGCTTTCGAATACAGGAACGAGGCGGTAGCTCAGACCATCCTGGCGGATGTATTTCTGGAAGCCAAGTCCCCCACCATCCTGCGAGGTAAAGTAGATCGGGCGTTTCCATTTGTTGGCGGCAATGATGTTAAGTATGGCCGCGTCGTTTTTAAACAACACGGATTTTGATATCTGGAACTGTACCTGCGATACCACGCTGTCTTCCGGGTTCACGGTACCGTTCTGGCGAACGAGGTTTGCATCTACAGGGATGGTAACATTGCGGCTCGGGAACAGGAAAATGGGTGAGCCATCGGTGCCTTGTTCCTGTTTGTTCGGATCGTCGCTTCCGGCGTAATCTTTCATCATGGTATACAGGTCCATGGGTGTTGCCGCGTCGCCGGTGATGCCGGCACGTGTCTTATACCTGTTAATATACTGCTGGTTGTTTCCATACAACGATTCGAGGGAGTAGAGGATATCCCTGCTGGCTCCTTCGATCTGTGATGGAGACCAGATCGGATCGATGGGATCGCTGTCGTTCAGTTTATACCGCAGCTGGTTAATGTACCAGTCGGTACCCAGCAGGCTGGAGTTGATCACCCGAACATCGCGGCGGATACCCTGTACTTCCTGGGCATACCAGAGCGGGTAGGTATCGTTATCGCCGAAGGAAATAAGGATGGCGTTCTTTTCACAACTTTCGAGGTAATCTTTGGCCAGGTCGCGGGCCAGTGTTTTGTTGCTGCGGTCGTGATCGTCCCATTCCTGGCTGGCCATGAGAACGGGTACGGCGAGCAAGCAAACGGCGCCGGCGGCCAGGGTGGCGCTCATGCCGTTCTTGATGAATTTGCCGAAGAGTTCCTTTACGTACAATAGGCCCAGGCCTATCCAGATGGCGAACGCATAGAAGGATCCAACAAAGGCATAGTCACGTTCACGTGGCTGGTTACCCGCCTGGTTGAGGTAGAATACGATGGCAAGTCCGGTGAAGAAGAACAGTAACCCAACCACTAAACCGTCACGCTTGTCTCGCATTACCTGGTAAATGAGGCCGAGTAAGCCCAATATGAGCGGCAGGGCAAATAATTTATTATTGGCTTTATTGTGTTTCAGTGTATCGGGCAGCATATCCTGGTTACCCAGGCGTAAATTGTCGTAGAAGCTGATGCCGGTCTTCCAGTTACCATCACGCACATTGCCCATGTTCACGCCCTGGATATCGTTTTGTTTGCCGGCGAAGTTCCACATGAAGTAGCGGAAATACATCCAGCCTACCTGGTAGGCCATCGCGAAACGGATGTTCTCACCAACCGTGGGCGAGCGTTCCCAGGCTCCCTGCTGGTCTTTGCCGATGCCCATCCAGCCGGCATAGTAATCGGCATGGCCCTGGTCATTGCTTTGATCCCACATGCGGGGGAAGAGGTGCATGTCTTCGGGCGCATATACATAATCGATCTTGCGTCCGTTCTTCTCATATTTGCCATTGCTCTTCACATAGGTTTCGGTGATCTTGGTATCCACCGGTTTGGCGGTGAAGTCCTGTCCATAGAGAATCGGCCAGTCGCCGTACTGTTCACGGCTGAGGTAGCCGACGAGGTTTACGGGGTTGTCTACATTGAACATATCCACCGAAGGATCAGCGTTGGAGCGGATCAGGGTGGTGAAGTAGGTTGAATAACCGAGCAGCATGAAAACGAAACTCCAGAGGCCAAGGCGGAGGAAGTTCCAGTTCTTTTTAACGGCGATGCGGATGCCGATGTACAGCAGTATCGCCAGGAAGATGAAGAAGAAGGCGAAGCCCGAGAAGAAGGGCATGCCCAGGTCGTTCACAAAGAAGATATCGAAGTTGCCGGCACCTTTGATCGTCCATTGGATAACGGCTTTCTGTACGAGCCCGGTGATGAGGCAGCCGATCACGAAGGCCCAGAAGGTTCCCCACTTGGTGATCTTCTCGTAGCGTTTGTAGTAATAAATCATTACGATGGCCGGGATGGTAAGCAGGTTGAGCAGGTGAACGCCGATCGACAATCCCATGAGGTAGAAGATGAGGATCAGCCAGCGGTCGGCACGGGTGAAATGTCCCTTGATGCCTTCTTTCTGTTCTTCATCCACATTCTGTTCCCATTTGAGGATGCCCCAGAACACCACGGCAGTGAAGAATGAGGAGAGGGCGTATACTTCACCTTCCACAGCGCTGTACCAGAATGAATCGGAGAAGGTATAGGCGAGGGCGCCCACCACACCGGCGGCCATGATACCGTATATCTTTTCGCTGGTCAGTTCGGATCCGTCTTTGGTAACCAGTTTACGGGCGAAGTGAGTGATGCTCCAGAAAAGGAAGAGGATGGTAAAGCCGCTCGAGAGGGCGCTCATCAGGTTGATGCCGGTAGCGGCGTTATCGGGCCCGAAGGGCACCATGAACAAACGGCCGATCAACACAAACAGGGGGGCTCCCGGCGGGTGGGGTATCTGCAGTTTATAGGCGCTGGAAGCAAATTCGCCACAGTCCCACAAACTACCTGTAGCTTCCATGGTCATGATATAAACCGAGCAGGCGATGATGCAGATGATCCACCCGGTAATGTTGTTGATGCGTTTGAAACTCATAAATATTAATGGTTATAGGTTGGCAAATATAATCTTAGTTTGCGGTTTGCCGTTTGGGGTGGCGGTTTTTTTGGTCTTTTTTCTGCCGCTGCCGTTTTCTGACTTTTGAATGAGGGGAAATTGGTGTAACAGGCAAAAGGCAAACTTCAAAACCATGAAATCCGACCAAACACAATTTTTAGATTTTGCCCTTTTACTTTTGACTTCTATAGTACTTACTGCTTTACATTTGTTTCCATGAAAAAGGCCCTGCTCCAGTTGCACATCGCTGTTTTTCTTGCCGGGTTCACCGCCATTCTTGGTAAACTCATCACCCTTAATGAAGGCTTGCTGGTTTGGTTCCGGCTCCTGATCACGGTGAGTACACTGGCCATCATGTTGTATTACCAGAAACGGATCAAAGCGATACCCTGGGGTGATATGCTGAAGATATTCGGGGTAGGTGTGATCGTTGCCCTGCACTGGGTTACTTTTTACGGCAGTGTGAAATACGGGAATGTATCGGTGGCCCTGGTGTGTTTCAGCGCAACGGGTTTTTTCACGGCCTTCTTTGAACCCATGATCCTGCGGCGGAAATTATCGGTCATCGAAATAGGCCTCGGCATGATGGCCATTGCCGGCATCTACATCATTTTCGATTTTCATCCCCAGTACAAACTCGGGATCATCTTCGGGATACTTTCGGCCATGGGCAGTGCCTTGTTCCCGATCTTCAACAAGCGTTTGCTGGTTGTGTACGAACCCCAAACACTCACCCTGTACGAACTGGGCGGCGGCTTGCTGGCATTAACGGTACTGGTACCACTCTACCTGCAGAAATTTCCTGCAAGTTATTACGTGCCTACGGCAACCGATTGGCTGTGGCTGTTTGTGCTGGCCTGGTTGTGTACGGTGCTGAGCTTCGATCTGCAGCTGAATGCGCTGAAGAAGGTCTCCGCCTTTACCGCCAATCTTACCTATAACCTCGAGCCGGTGTATGGTATCATCCTGGCCTTTATCTTTTTTAAGGAGAATGAAAACCTGCACCGTGAGTTTTACCTCGGAGTATTGCTGATACTGCTGGCCGTTGTATTGCAGATGTGGCGCATCAGCCGCCAATACCGCAGGCAACGGGGTTAAGGAAGGAAGTCGATCTCCGTATCCATCTTAGCGAATGACCTGAACATGGCGTATACGCCGCAGTATTTTTCGATCGACAGGTTTACAGCTTTGATCATCTTGGGTTTATCCTCTTCCGCAACTTTTATCTTATACGTGATCTTCACCAGGTTGTAGAACTTGGGATGGTCGTTGGTAAGCGCAGCGTGTACATTGATGCTGAAATCGCTGAAGGATACTTTCATTTTGTTGAGGATCGAAACAATGTCGATGCCGGTGCAGCCGGCGAGGGCAGCCAGCATCAAACGTTTCGGACTGGGGCCGCTGTTGTCGGTGATCTCCGCGGAAGGATCGTCCATGTTCACTTTATGCCCGTCGATATCGGCGGTGAACGACATGTGCTGGTTGAATACGGTGTTTACGTGGTGTGTTGTCATGGTCAGTTATTAATCGGAATGAGTTTAAAGATGAGTGTGGCATAGCCGCTGTTCTCCACCTGTTCGATGCGGATCCGGTGTTTCCCGCCAAGGGGGAGGATGGCTTCGTGGTGTGTGTCTTCGTCGTATTTGTATTTTGCCAGGTCCCAAAAGTCGATGACCGGCTTGTCATCCACAAATATTTTTACAAGGTCGTCGGCGGTAACGCTGAGTTTGTACCTGCCTTTTTCCAGTTCAACTTCCCCGCTGGCAACGATCGCGAAGGAATCGGCCGGCAGTCCTTTACCGATGGCGCCCCACCAGGTGTAATCGATCGTTGTTGCCTGTTCTGTTTTTACCGGGGCTGTACTGAATATCTTTTTGAATTGTTCGTAGTTCTTGTTGGGGTTGTGCGCCGAATCCCAGCGATACCAGTTTACGTTCCAGTTGATCGCGGATTGAAAATCGCGGAACGAAAAAATATAGGTTCCTGCCGGTTGCTGGGCACCATATCGGCCGGTGAATGCCGGGCCGGTGTATTGCAACTGCAGTTGCACATCGGGGCCGGTCTTCTGCGCCTTGATCTCGGCCGGGAAACCACCTTCCCTGCTGGTGATATGGCGGAGATCATTTGTTTTCCATTCCGACCAGGTGCCGTTCTCCGGGCCCAGGATTTCGAAGTGATAAACATCATTGCTGTCTATCTTTTTTAAGAAGATGTATGGGTAAGGGCGTTGGTACGGGTAGGGGCCCCATTCGGTGATGCGGATCTGGTCGCGGCCCTTGTTCAGGGCTAACGCGGGGATACTGCGTTCATCACCCAGGAATACCTTTCGCTGGTTATTGAGGCGGAAGCGCTGTACATCACTGCTGGTGTCCAGTTTTTCAACCGTGCTGTCGAAACGAATCGAAGTGCTCACATTCCTGAAGCCATTATCCTGCATCCGTATGCCCGAGGTCCGGCTGAGGTCAACGGCGATCTTCTCTTCTTCAAATTTGTTGTCCAGTATGGTATAGGAAACACTCCTGGTATCCTTTTTTTTTGCATAGCCCCAATCTGATGGTTCTGTTTTCCGGGCCCACAAGCGAATCGCGGCCTGTTTGCTGGAGCGGAAAAGATTATCACAAATGCTGTTATGCTGTCCGTGCTCAATAGCGATGGCTATCCGGTTCTTTTCAAAAATATTGCTGTCGATTGTTGTTTCCCAGCTGTACCCGCCCCAAACGCCGTGATCGCATTCATTGATGATGTTCCCGATAATCTGGTTCTTGCTGAACGTGATCTCCACGCCGTTGGTGGGCGCATAACTGAAATTGTTCTTATATACATAGTTGTTGTTGCACCCTCCTTCGCCGGTGTCCATGGTGGTTTGCCCGGCCCAGAGGAAGAAGCCATCGCCGCCGTGGGTTACGCTGTTATAGGCGAATACGTTTTCGTTGCATTGTTCAAACACGAGGATGCCGGCGCTGTCTTGTCCGCGGTTATAAAAACCGTGGCTGTAACCCCGAACGTTGAAGTCGAGTTTGTTGTGCAGGATATGGTTCCGGCTGCTGCGATACATGCCGATGCCGATGGCGGAGTTGAAGGAGAAGTCGTTGTCGGTGATCGTACCCTCGTTACTGCCGGTCATCATCAGGGCGCATTGGCCGCCGGTAATGGTATTGTTGCGGATAATGGATCCTGTACAATCTTTCAAATAGATGCCAGCTCCGTAGCGAAGCCATTCATCCTTCTCGTTATGATGGTAACTCATCCAGTCGCTCACGTCTTCGTGGAGCCAGGTACTTTGCAGTTGCTGCCGGTAATTGTAGCTGAAATCGGAGTTTTCGATCCGGAGGTCTTTGCAGCCCCTGGCCATGATCGCCACTTTATACCCGCTGATCCGGGCATTGCGGATCGTGATATTATTACCCTCCACCAGCACGGCCAATCCGTAGAACTGGTTGGGTAGCTGCCGGTTATTACTGCCCTGTAGCAGGGCCCTGTTGAAATCCACCGTGATGTTATTACCCCTGATCCGGATCAATGGCCGGCTGAGGGAATCACTGGCGTTCAACTGGTATACCCCTGGTTTTATCGTTACCGAGCTGGTTATCAGCATATCTTGCTGTATAGGTATCGGCCCGTTTGCAAGGGTCCTGGAAGATAAGCAAATGAGGAACAGGGAGAGAAGGAGGGGGTATCGTTGCGCTGTAACCATGGGGTAAAGGTAGATTTATTCACAATTTGGCCGGGAATGTGGGCAGAAAATGCCTGAATCTGAAAAAATCTTCTGTTTCGAACCTGAATTATAGATATTTAGCCTTACCTTTGCCGTCCAAAATTTTAGTACAATGGCAAGAGTATGTCAGGTAACCGGGAAGAAGCCGGTAACAGGAAATAAGGTTTCTCACTCAAATATCAAGACCAAACGCCGGTTCCTGCCGAACCTGCAGACTAAGCGTTATTTCCTGGCCGAAGAAGATAAATGGGTAACGCTGAAAGTTTCTTCCGAAGCGATCCGCACCATCAACAAGAACGGGCTGATGTCGGTAGTAAAGCAACTGCGTGCTGCCGGTGAAAAGATCTGATGACCCTATCTCCCGCAAGGGAATAAGCGTATATTCAAAACGTATTTAAATAAAGTAAAATGGCAAAGAAAGGAAACAGGGTACAGGTGATTCTGGAGTGTACCGAGCACAAGACAAGCGGTCAGCCGGGTACCAGCCGTTATATCACCACCAAGAACAAAAAGAACACACCGGAGCGTATGGAGCTGAAAAAATTCAACCCCATCCTGAAAAAGGTTACTGTTCACAAAGAGATTAAATAATTAACCGGTTTGGGGCGCTGATTTGCCTGTTGGCAATTTTCAGAACAGCGAATCCTCAAATTCTCAAATCATATTACCATGGCAAAAGCAGCAAAAACGGCGATTAAGACCAAAGATCAGAAGGCAGCCGCCGAAGCGAAGAACTGGTCTAAAGTGATTCGCACCGTACGTAGCCCGAAGACAGGTGCGTACACCTTCAAGGAAGCGATCGTTCACAAAGACAAGATCAAGGAGTTCCTGGCCAGCTAAAACGTCCGGGGATGAATAATATTTATGAAGCTGTTCTGAGCGATTCAGAATGGCTTTATTTATTTTAGGAAATCTTCAAAAGCATACGCATGGGTTTATTCGATAAATTATTCGGCAAAAAGCAGCAGCAGGAAAGCCTGCAGCAGGGTTTGCAAAAAACCCGGGAAGGATTCTTCAGCAAGATCACCAAAGCCATAGCGGGTAAAAGCACCGTGGATGAAGAAGTGCTGGATGAGCTGGAAAATGCCCTGGTCAGCGCCGATGTGGGCATCGAAACAACCGTTAAGATCATCGAGCAGATTGAAAAGCGGGTGGCGAAAGATAAATACCTCAATACCTCCGAGCTCAATAAGATTCTGAAGGAAGAGATCCAGCATGTACTTGTTACCGCACCCCAGGATACCAATTATGTGAACTACGAATTGCCACAAGGGCATAAGCCCCATGTCATCCTGGTTGTGGGGGTAAACGGCGTAGGAAAAACAACCACGATCGGTAAGTTGGCGCATAATTTTTCCCGGGCCGGGAAATCGGTGCTGTTGGGGGCCGCCGATACATTCCGGGCCGCAGCTGTAGATCAACTTACAATCTGGAGCGAACGTACCGGGGTTCCGATCGTAAAAAAGGAAATGGGTAGTGACCCTGCGGCTGTTGCTTTCGATACGGTGAACAGCGGCGTTGCCAAAGGAGCCGATGTAATACTTATCGATACGGCCGGCCGGCTCCACAACAAAGCCCACCTGATGGACGAACTTTCGAAGATCAAGCGGGTGATCCAGAAAGTGATTCCGGACGCCCCGCACGAAGTGATGCTGGTGCTCGACGGAAGTACGGGCCAGAATGCGCTGGAGCAAGCCAGGCACTTTACAGCGGCTACAAATGTAACAGCGCTTACCATTACCAAACTGGATGGTACGGCGAAGGGCGGCGTGGTATTGGCCATCGCCAGCCAGTTCAAGATACCTGTTAAGTTTATCGGGGTAGGGGAAAAGGCAGAAGACCTCCTGGTTTTTGATAAGGCCGAGTTCGTGGACGGGCTGTTTAATCTTTCCGCTGAACAGTAAAATAGAACCTTAGCATTCTCAGTTTTTTTCGTAACAACATTAGTGGCATAAACTTTCGGGAAAGAAGAAGCCCCTGTAGAAACAGGGGCCGGTTACCAAAACTAACTGCTTATGAGAAAATTTTTATTGCTTGCTTTTGACAGTACAAATATCAGATGGTTTAGCACGTTTCGCTGTTAACGCATCTACAAAAGCCAGTTAAAGGAGCGTTAAAAGAACCTGTGATTATCAACAGGTTATTGACATTGCTGTGACAAATCTCCTTCATCCCGGCAGGGCGATTAGTTACCGCCCATACCTCCGCTGCTCTCGGTACGCTTGTTCTCATCCTCGATACCTGATTTCCGCTGACGTGCTGCCTTGATCTGTGTACGACCGAAGCGCATGTTGAAGCTCATTTTGAACTGGCGGCTTTCCGGTTTGCCATAGAACGTACTTTGCTGTCCGCTGAAATCCGATTCACCCCTGAACTTCAAGGTGTTGAAAACATCACCCACAGCTACTTTCAGGGTACCTTTTCCTTTGAAAACTGTTTTTTGAATACCCGCATCGATGCTGTAAATGGCCTTGCTCCTGAAGAAGCCCTGCCAGATTGATGGCGAGTTGTAGAATCCGCTCAGTTCAGCGGTAAATCCTTTACCCAGTTTGAAACTGTTCTGCATGAAGGCGCTTAAGGTGTATACTTCCTGGTTTACCACCCTGGAACCACCTCCGAAATCCGCCCTGTACTTCGACCAGGATCCGTTGATGTTACTGAAGAAACTATACCACTTGTATTGGAACGGATAGCTGATGTTCAGGCTGATCACATCCTGGGTTGCCATGTTCTTTTTGGTGAGCAGGCTCTTCGAGCCGGAAATGTCGGGCACCTGTGTGAATATATCCTTTACACGACTGTAGTTAAGCCGGGTATTGAGTTTATACCTATAGGTATGGGTGATACCGTAGCTGTTGGTGTATTGGGGAGTGAGTTGTGTATTACCTTTCATGTAGGTGTAATCATTCAAACGGAATTCGAATGGGTTGAGGTCCTGGTAGGCCGGGCGATCAATACGGCGGCTGTAGGTAAGTCCCCATTGACTCATCGGATTCTTGTTGAATGTTACCGCAAAGCTCGGGAACAGGTCTACATAACTGCGTTTGATCGACGAATCGAACTGGCTGTTGGAACCGTTGTTGATAATGCCGGTTGAGCGTCCTTTGGAATTGGTATTTTCCACACGTACACCAGCCTGGATCATAAATCCTTTGAAACCGCGGTTGTAGTTCACATAGGCGGCATTGATGTTCTCATCGTAGCTGAAAAGATTGCTTTCCCCGGTTACTTTCGAACCTTCTACGCTGGTACGGTTGAAATTGTTATCGGTATTTACAAAGCCGATCTTACCACCATAGCCAAGTCTTCCTTTGAAGAAGTTCTGCTCGTAATCCACTTTCAACGAATAGATCCTGATATCGGTAGGCGACAGCATGGTGTTGGAACTGCTGTACAATTTCACCGAGCCATTCCCATTGTAGTAATCATTGGGCTGAAACTGGTTGTTGCGAAGGTTAAAAAAGCCGTAATCCACGTCGATATTCAGTTCACTGCCACCGGTAACGGCGTAACGGTAATTCGCATTGAAATTGACATTCGACCGTTTCATCTTGTTATCGCCCGTCGCAAAAACGCTGCGGTCAACAACCCCGGTTGGCGTATAGAGTATCTGCATCGGCCCTTCAGTGTATGCCCGGGTATCTGAAATATTGCCATTCACCACCACACCGATCGTGCTTTTCTTGTTGATGAAATAGTCCATACCCGCCTTGAAATTATGCGATCCCTTGTTGTGGTTGATGATCTTGTTTTTCTGGTCAAATGAACTGTCGGGAGCGGTGCGGTACGATTTGATGTTAAATTCATTCTTATTCTCGTTGAAGTTGTAATTGCCAAAAATGTTCACCTTGGTATTCCGGTGATTCAGGGAGATCCCTGCATTGTATTTGGCATAGATGCCGATGTTGTAACCCGCGTTCACAGATCCGTTTGTGCCGATCGTGAGATTCTTCTTCAGTTTGATGTTGATGATACCTGCGTTACCGGCCGCTTCGTATTTGGCGGATGGGTTCGTAATGATCTCGATCGCTTCGATCTGCGCCGATTGCAGCGATTTGAGGTAGTTGGCCAGGTCGGAACCTGTCAGCGGGCTCGGCTTCCCGTCGATGTATACCCGAACGCCGGTTTTGCCGGCCAGGCTCAGGTTATCATCCTTGTCAACGATCACACCGGGTGATTTACGTAATAATTCCAGGCCATCGTTCCCCACCGCGTTGATGGTTCCTTCCACATTCAGAACGGTCTTGTCGGCTTTTACTTCCACCATGGGTTTCTTGCTGCTCACCGTTACGGCGTCGAGGCTTTTGGCAGCCGGTTGTGTAACCAGGTCGGCTACGGTGGTCGTTTCGTTTTCCTTCACTTCGAAAACGGCAGAGTTTGTTTTCTGCATATTCACCACGGTGCTGGATACAAAGTACCTGCCCGGCTTGATGGCCAGCATTTCATAATTACCCTTGCTGTCGGATACGGCCGTCTTCTTCAATGCCGAGTCCTTGGCCGCGTACAGCATGATGGTGGCGTTGCTCAGCGCTTTGCCCGTATTATCTTTAATGGATCCCGAAACCTTGGTGGTGGTTTGGGCATGTGTGGCTGAAAGAATGATCAGAGACACGAGTAGCAGTAGCGTTTGTTTCATGGCTTATTCTTGTTATAATGGTTGAATTTCCGCCGCAAATTTAGCCAGTCGCGATTGTTGGCGGAATGTCACAATCTATGAACTGGGTTTTTTGAAGGATGAATGGTACCTTTTACTAGCTGGTTTGATGTAGGGAATGGCGTCTGCAGGTACTCAGACCGGGTTGTTGCCCTCTTCTGCAAATTCGAGGATGTCGCCGGGCTGGCAGTTCAGGGCCTTGCAGATGGCTTCCAGTGTACTGAACCGTACCGCTTTGGCTTTCCCTGTTTTCAGGATCGAAAGGTTGGCAAGGGTAAGGTTCACTTTTTCGGAAAGCTCATTCAACGACATTTTCCGTTTGGCCATCATCACATCCAGGTTTACTATAATGGGCATGGTTATACGGTTAATTCGTTCTCAGCCTGGATTTCCACTCCTCTTTTGAATACCTGTGAGATGATGAATACAAGTCCCGCATAGAAAATGAAATCCGTTGAAAGACGGTTTGCTTCGATCCCGGTTACTTCTTTGGAAAGCCATCGCAACTGGCCATTGTACAACATCACTGCCACCCAGGCCAAAAACAATGTATAGGCAATATTTTCCAGCCGTTTGGCCACTTCCATGGTAAAGGGACTTGTCAGTTTGATGGTGGACAGTACTTTGATCACCAGGAAGGCGGTGTAAGCTTCCACGCAAAGGATGGCGGCTTTCATCGAAACAATTCCCGTGTAATGCCAGAAATCATATTGCCTGAGATTAAACCAATCAAGTCCTTTGTAGAGATTCATTGCTCCTTTTGGATTGGCAATACTAACCCCGTAGGATACCAGTATGGCCCCGGCTTCGATCATCAGCCCGATGAAAGTGATCCAGGCAATCACATTCATTACAACCAGGATCGTTTCAGTTTTTGAATTGCTTTTCATGTTGCTTGTTTTCTGTTTGAGAGGCAAAGATGATAAATATTTATTGAAAAACAATAAATATTTTTAAGAAAAAGATAAAATAATCCGGTTTCCTGATCTAATTGCTTCATCCTGAGCAAGAAAAAAGATTGACCTCCGGGGCAATGCTGTTCTGGCTTTTTATCCTTTTTTGAACTCTTCGATCTGTTTCAGGAAATCAATCGCTTTGAATACCGAAGTATGCTCGGGTGTGCTGTTGATCAGAGCCCGAACCCATTTCTTATGCATATTTTCCAGGGTAAGGTTTCGATAAAGTACAGCGGCAAGTATGGTAAACAACAGGGCGATGGGTACCGAAACACTCCAGAATAAGGCGGGATTTGCGTTGATCATGTCCGTGCTCCAGAACCAGGTACAGTAAAAAGGGGCCTGTAATACCAGGAAGCGGAGGTTGAAGGTGGATGCCTGCAGCCGGGCCAGTTTGTTCTGTGTGGCCACAATGTTCTGGCTGTAATCGAGCTGGCGGATCAGGGAGATGTGTTTGATGTAAACGACAACAGCCGCTATGTTGAATACAAGGATGGCGCTAACCGAAATGCTGAAGTAAGGATTGCTGAACCGGTTCCCATAAAGCAGCAGCCCGAGGAACAGTATCCAGGCGATGCCGAGGAAAACAGCCCAGCCCTTGAAACGGGCAAGGCTATTGAGCCGGGCGGCTGCTTTTTCTTTTTGCAGGGATTCGAGCAGGAAAAGATTCAACTGCATGTTCTTTTGTAGTTTTTCATCCTGCTGCTTCCAGAGATTGATCAATGTGGTGTCTTCCATGGCTTTACTTTTTTAGTTGTGAAAATCGTTGTTTCAGTTTGTCCTTCACCCGGCTGATGCGGGTGGCGGTATTGGTTTCGGTAATGCCCAGTATCTCGGCGATCTCCGCGTGCGAACGTTCTTCGAGGTACAGGATCATCAGGGCTTTGTCGAGTTCCTTCAGTTCGCTGATGAATTGCCGGAGGGTATTGATGTCCGCTTCCAGTTCCGCGTTGTCGTCTGGTTTGTATTCCGTCTCCGGGTCCGGTTCCGACAATTGGATTACGGAATCGCCTGCCTTTGCTTTGCGGTAAAACGTAATGGCTACGTTCAGTGCCACCCGGTACATCCAGGTGGAGAAAAGCGACTGCCCGCTGAATTGCCCGTACGAACGCCATAACTGGTATGTGATCTCCTGGGCCAGGTCGTCGCGGTCGTGCGGGTTGCTGCAGTACGCATGGCAGATTTTATAAATGATCAGCTTATGCGTTTCCAGCTGCCGGGTAAATTCATCACTGTTTTTTTGCCGATCCATCGTTCCGAAATAACTCATTATTTCTTTATTAGTCGCACACCGGTACAAAAAATCACAGGGAAGGACCGATATTTTTACCGGGAGAATAACTGCACCGGCAAAGGCTTACCTTTGCGGCTCATGAAAGCAAGAACACATAAAAAGGATAAGGTAAACATCATCACGCTCGGCTGCAGCAAGAATATGGTCGACAGCGAGGTGCTGAGCGGGCAGCTCCGGGCCAACGATATTGATGTGGTGCATGAGAACGCTAAAAAAGATCACAATATCGTGATCGTGAATACCTGTGGATTTATCGAGAAGGCGAAGGAAGAGAGCATCAATACGATCCTCGACCAGGTGGAACTGAAGCGCCGGGGTAAACTGGATAAGGTATACGTGACGGGTTGCCTGAGCGAGCGATACAAGAACAACCTGGAAGAAGAGATCCCTGAAGTGGATGCCTACTTTGGTACCATGGAACTGCCGAATATCCTCAAAACATTTGAGGCCGATTATAAGAACGATCTTATCGGCGAACGGTTGCTTTACACGCCGCAGCATTATGCGTACATGAAGATCAGCGAGGGATGCAACCGTACCTGCTCTTTTTGCGCCATTCCGCTGATGCGGGGCGCACACGTAAGCCGGCAGATCGAATCGCTGGTGGATGAGGCGAAGCGGCTGGTCGATCGCGGCGTGAAGGAAGTGATGCTGATAGCGCAGGAATTAACCTATTACGGACTGGATATCTATAAAAGCCGGGAGTTGCCCAAACTCCTGCATGCATTGGCCGATGTGAAAGGACTGGAATGGATACGCCTGCATTATGCCTATCCCTCCAAATTCCCGCTCGGGATCATCGACGCGATGAAAGAAAGGGAAAACATCTGCAATTACCTGGATATGCCCCTGCAGCATGCCGCCAATAATATGCTCAACGCGATGAAGCGGCAGATCACGCGGGAAGAAATGGAAGACCTGGTGGGTGAGATCCGCAATCGTATTCCGGGTATCTGCCTGCGTACCACGTTGATCGCCGGGTTCCCGGGAGAGACAAGGGATGATGTGGAAGAATTGAAAGGCTTCCTGCAGCGCATGCGCTTCGACCGGGTAGGCATCTTTACCTATAGCCACGAAGAAGGCACCAGCGCTTACGGCCTCAACGACGATGTACCGGCTGAAGAGAAAGAGGAGCGGGCGCAGGAGATCATGGAAGTGCAGCAGGAGATCAGCCTGGAAAAGAATATGGAAAAGATCGGGCAGACCTTCAAGGTGCTGATCGATAAAAAAGAGGCCGGTCGCTACCTCGGGCGTACCGAATTCGATAGTGTGGAAGTGGATAATGAAGTGATCGTTCAATCCAAAAAGAAACTGCCCATCGGCGAATTTGTTCAGGTGAAGATCACCAAAGCGTACGATTACGATATCGAGGGCGAAGTGGTTGAATAAAAAAACGTCCTTGTTTTGCAAGGACGTTTTTAGTTGACCATATAACCTATTTAGTGGCCGGGTATTTTTCTATCTTATTATTTATGGCGGGCAAGGTCTGCAGGAAACGATAGATCGCTTTGATATCGAAATCGGTCATGTTGGCGTACATGCTCCAGGGCATGATCGAATTATTCTTCCCGGGATTGGAGGCATAGGCCGCCTTGTCGCGGTAGTTTTTGAATTTGTCGAGGAACATCTGTTCGGTCCATTTACCGATACCGGTTGCCGTGTCCATGGTAATATTAGCCGAGGTTACCACGAAGGTTCCCAGGTCGAAGGTGCGGCCGCCGGCCATCAGCTTGGTTAAAATGAACTGCCCGTTCTCCATCGGTGTATGACAATCCATGCAGGCGGCGGCGTTCCACATGTAGGCGCCGTACTTTACCATATCCGAAACATCGGGCTTTTGATTGCTGTCGAGCGAAGGACTGCGCAACGGCGGATAGGCCATGGAAGCCGGCATCATCAACTTACGATCGGGTACTTTATTGGAGCTGGGTTTAAGGGTCCGGATATAGGCCACGATGCTGAGAATATCCTCCTTGCTCATTCCGTTGTAATGCGGGTAAGGCATCAGGGGGAAAAGCGTGTCGCCGTTCCTGCTGATACCGCGGGTAATGGCACGTATGATCTCCTCATCGGTCCATTTTCCGATCCCGTTCACCGTATCGGGTGTGATATTCTTGGCATACACAACACCCGGAACGCCCACATGCATGTCGAATACATCGCCGCCGATACCTTCGGTACCTTCTTTCATGGGGCCCGAAAACTGGCTGAAATCGCGTTGACCATGACAGTCCATGCACAAGCTTACATGGTGTGCCAGGTATTTACCCCGTTCGAGCATCTGTGCGGTGGAATCGGATTTGGCGGGAGCAGATCCCCCATCTTTCTTGTCTTCATTGTTGCAGGCCGAAAAAAAGCTGAAAGCGCTGAATAGGAGAACCAGGGATACAACCCCGGTACAGGTGTTTCTGTTCATAATAGCTGTTTTGGTTTATGAATCTGTACAGGCCGGTAAAAATGGAAAAATAAATGAGAAAAGCAAGCCCGTTTCCAAACAGTTATCCTCAGGCCCGGGATGGAAATTAACAGGGCACCGGTTTTTTGTGTGCCGGATTGCTGTAAGTTTGTTGCCTTAACGAGCAAGGCAAACCCAACGAGATGGATTTTATTTCTACGAGAACTACCTACGAGCAGACCGGTTTTTTTTCAACGATCATACTGGATTACCTGGAAGGCAAGGAGCCGTTGCGGCCTTTTTACTGCCACCCGGTTACAACGGCGGGTATAAAGGCATCCATGGCGCAACGCAGGAAGTACCCAACCGACAGGACCTTGCTGGTTTCCTCGTTGAAAGAAAATTATAGCGGGGCAGAACTATCGGATCGAACCAAAAAGAATATTGAACTTCTCGCGTCTGAAAATACCTTCACGATCACCACGGCACACCAGCCAAACATTTTTACCGGCCACCTGTATTTCCTGTACAAGATCCTCCATGCCATCCGGCTGGCCGAATCACTCAAGCGGGAATTCCCGGAAAATGATTTTGTGCCTGTATATTATATGGGCAGCGAAGATGCCGACCTCGACGAACTGGGCCATGTGTATGTAAATGGAACAAAGCACGCGTGGCAAACAACGCAAACCGGGGCTGTGGGAAGAATGAAGGTAGATAAGGCCCTTGTGCGGATGCTGGATGCGATCGCGGGTGAGATCACCGTGCTTCCGCATGGCCGGGAGATCATCGGGCTCATGAAAGCCTGTTATACAGAAGGAGCCACGATCGAACAGGCTACGTTCCGGTTGGTAAACGCTTTGTTCGGCGTATACGGACTGGTGATATTGCTGCCCGATAACCCCAAACTCAAATCCGCTTTTGCGCCTGTTACCCGGAAGGAACTGCAGGAAGGCTTTTCGCATGGATTGGTGGCGGAAACGGTAGCGGCTTTTTCACAGGCGTATAAAGTGCAGGCCGGCGGCCGCGATATCAACCTGTTCTACCTGCGGGACGACATACGGGAGCGCATCGAAAAGGAAGGAGATCGCTATACGGTTATCAACTCATCCTATTCTTTTTCGGAAGCGGAAATACTGGAGGAATTGAATCGCAATCCCGAACGGTTCAGTCCGAACGTGATCCTCCGCCCCGTATTCCAGGAAATGATCCTGCCCGATATCGCTTTTATCGGCGGCGGCGGTGAGATCGCCTACTGGCTGGAGTTGAAGAAGGTATTTGAAGCGACGAATGTACCCTTCCCTGTGCTCGTTCTGCGCAATTCATTCATGGTGGTAGATGCCAATCAGCAGGAGCTGGCGAGAAAACTCGGACTGGGTGTGCCGGAGCTTTTCAAAACGGAAGCCGACTTGCTGAACAGGCTGGTGAAACGCGACAGCAAGCACCAGCTTACACTTTCCAACGAGCTGGAAGCGCTGAAACAATTCTATGAACAACTGGGTTCAACAGCGGCGGCGATTGATATAACCCTGCAACGCCATACGGAAGTGCTGTACAAACGAGCGCACGACAAACTGGAAGTCCTGGAGAAAAAAATGCTGCGGGCGGAGAAGCGAAAATTCGAAGCGCAGCAACGGCAATTGCATAAACTGAAACAACAGCTTTTCCCGAATGCTAACCTGCAGGAACGGATTGATAATTTCATGCCTTACTATGCCCGGTGGGGTAAAGCCTTCATAGAATCACTGTATGCCAACTCCCTGGCCCTTGAGCAGCAATTTGTCATTATGGAATCGCGGCAGTAAACCAACCGGGTTATTTGTACTTCGCCCTGGTATGTTTGATCGAATTGCTGATCATCTTTTTGAGTACATCCACGTTGACATCCTCCAGTTTTTTGATGTACACGCAGGCCTTGGCCGTTTTGTGCTTGCCGAACTGTTTCAGTAATTCATCGCGTTTGTCGAATTCGGAACTCAGGTAGAGGGCGAATTCGGTTTTGCGGGGCGAGAAACCCACCAGCGGCGCATCGCCTTCCCGGCCGCTTTCGTACTTATAATGATAGGTTCCGAATCCAATGATCGCGGATCCCCACATCTTAGCCGGGAAACCGGATTGTTTTTCCATGATGTCGATGATCGCCTGGCAATCTTTCCGGCGATCGGCGTCGGTGATCTTTTTTACAAAGGCAGCAACGCTGTCGTTGTTCTCGGTGGTTTTATTGTTTGCTTTGGCCATGGGGACTCGTTTGGTCATTAAATATACGAATCACGGTTGATTTGCCCCTCATTGCCAAAGCTGTCTTACTGAAGCCCGGGAGAGGATTGGCAAGCCTAACCGCTAAAAAAATCCCATTCACCTGCGAACGGCTGATGAATGGGATCCGTTATTTGTTTTGTACTTCTCGACTTCGCTCAGTGCTGGATGCTTACACATCCGTAGCCTCACCGTATGCAACGGCGGTGGCTTCTTTCAGCCCTTCGCTCATGGTCGGGTGGGGGTGTACGGCATTCAGTATCTCGTGGGCGGTGGTTTCCAGTTTGCGGGCTACCACGGCTTCGGCGATCATCTCGGTTACGTTCATACCGATCATGTGGCATCCGAGGAACTCACCGTATTTGGCGTCGTAGATCACTTTTACAAAACCTTCGGTAGCTCCGGCAGCGCTAGCCTTGCCGCTGGCCATGAAGGGGAACTTACCCACTTTGATCTCGTAACCGGCATCTTTGGCCGCTTTCTCGGTATAACCCACGCTGGCGATCTCCGGGGTGCAATAGGTACAGCCGGGGATATTGTTGTAGTCGATGGGCTGGGGTGTATGTCCGCTCAGGTGTTCAGCGGCATTGATGCCTTCCTTGCTGGCAACATGGGCCAAAGCCTGGCCGGGTGTGCAATCGCCGATGGCATATACGCCTTTGAGGCTTGTTTGTCCGTACTGGTCTACCACGATCTTACCTTTCTCGGTTTTGATGCCCAGGGCTTCCAGTCCGATGTTCTCGATATTGGCAACCACGCCAACAGCGCTCAATAAAATATCGGCTTCCAGCACCACTTCGCCGGTTTGTGTCTTCACTTTTGCTTTTACACCGGCGCCGCTGGTATCCACGCTGGTTACTTCACTGCTGGTCATGATGGTCATGCCCTGCTTTTTGAATTGCTTTTCCAGTTCCTTGCTGATCTCATCGTCTTCTACCGGAACGATCTTGGGCATGAACTCCACAATGGTAACCTTGGTGCCGAGGCTGTTGTAGAAATACGCGAACTCGGAACCGATGGCGCCGCTTCCGCAAATGATCATGCTCTTGGGTTGTTGCGGAAGTACCATGGCTTCGCGGTAGCCGATGATCTTCTTGCCGTCGATGGGCATGCTGGGCAACTGCCGGCTCCTGCCACCGGTGGCGATGACGATGTTTTTGGCTTCGAGCACCTGCTTGCTGCCATCGGCTGCCGTTACTTCCAGTTTATTGGCCGCGATCAGTTTGCCAAAGCCCATGATCACGTCGATCTTGTTTTTCTTCATCAGGAACTGAACACCCTTGCTCATCTTGTCGGCCACACCGCGGCTGCGTTTTACCACGCCCTCGAAGTCGGCGCTTACGTTATCCGCTTTTACGCCGTAAGAGGTGGCGTGTTTGGCATATTCAAATACCTGGGCGCTTTTCAGCAGGGCCTTGGTAGGGATACAACCCCAGTTGAGGCAGATGCCACCAAGACTTTCTTTTTCCACGATCGCCACTTTTTTACCGAGCTGGCTGGCTCTGATCGCTGCCGGGTAACCACCAGGGCCGCTTCCAAGTACAATTACGTCGTATGCCATTGTGTTCAGTTAAGAATTAATAATTAAGAATGAATGGTTCGGCTTTTTACGGCCGGAGGCTGCAAATTTAGCCTGAAATGGGGTTCCTGCCAAACCCGCTTATTTAACGATTCCGGGCCCCCGGAAACCCCGATTCTCTGTAATTTTAACGGGTATGAAAAAATATAGCCTCCTTTTTATCCTTGTTGTATTTTCCCTTGCTGCCCGAAGCCAGGCCATTGCCAAATGGAAGATCGAAGACGTGGTGAAATCGTTCAGCAAGCATAACGATACCGTGTATGTGGTGAATTTCTGGGCCACCTTCTGCAAGCCCTGTATCGCCGAGATACCCGGTTTCCTGGACGTGGTGAAAAAATATGAGAAACAGAAAGTGAAGTTGCTGCTCGTGAGTTTAGACCTGCCTTCGTATTACCCGGCAAAGATCGCGGCCTTTGCTAAAAAGAATAAGTATACGGCGAAGATCGTGTGGCTTAATGAAACCAACGCCGATCATTTCTGCCCGATGATCGATAAAAGCTGGAGCGGAGCCATACCGGCAACCATCGTGGTGAATAATAAGAAGGGGTATCGAAAGTTCATGGAGGCGGAGATGAGTAAAGCGGATTTTGAAACCATCATCCAGGAGGCCATCACCCAGGACCCCAGCACTTCAAAATAAAAGCCTGGTTCGAAAGAACCGGGCTTTTATTTTTGTTAGTTATCGGGAGAAGCTATGTCGTTTGAACCGGGAAAGTTGTTCCGGTAGAAGTTCCGGAACTCAAACCTCAAACTCCAAACTTCAAACTCCAAACTTCAAACCCCAGACTATCTTAACTCTTCCGTTTGATCGTGCAGCCCACGCTGCGGCTTTCCTTCACGGTTACGTCTTTACCGGTTGTGAGTTCATTGATCGCCACCTGCAGGTGATTGCGGGTAATGGCGGAAACATCGGAAGGACTGTCGTCGATGGCGCCGTGGTAAACGAGTTTCAGGTTTTTATCAAACAGGAAACATTCGGGCGTGCGGTTAGCGCCGAATGCATCGGCTACCACATGGTCCTGGTCCACCACATAGTTCCATTTATAGCCCTGGTCTTTGGCATATTCCTTCATCGCGTCGAAGCTGTCTTCGTTACCCCGGTACGCTTCGTTGCTGTTGAGGATGATGACGCCCACTTTCATTTTAATGGCATACTCGCTGATGGCCAGGGTACGCTCCTGGTTCTTGATCACGTAGGGGCAGGTATTGCAGCTGAACATGACCAGTACGCCGTTTTCTTTCAGGGCATCCTTCATGGCCACTTCTTTACCGGAAATATCTTTCATTTTCAGATCGGCCTTGGGCATCGGGCTGCCGATGGTGAGCGGGTCGCCGGTAGTAAAAGCCAGCAGCGAGCATAAAGCGATGGCCGTAAGCGCGAGAACTATCTTTTTCATGATTATCAAGTTTTCTTAAAATTAACGAATGAAGGGCGGGAAGGGAAGCCATTCATGGATTTTTTTCTTTGGCGGCAAGTTGCTTTTCATGGGCATCTCTTCTCTCGGCGATGGCCCGCAGGGATTTGATGCTCACATTCAGTTCGAAACCGATCAGCAATACCAGCGAATTGATGAAGATCAGGGCCATGAGTACGATGACCGTTCCGATGGAGCCGTACAGGGCGTTGTACCGGCCGAAATTGTTGACAAAGGCGGAAAAACCCAGGGTGGCCATGATGCAGAGAAAGGTTGCCAGGATGCTGCCGGGCGAAACCAGTTTCCATTTTTTATGAACCGCCGGTGCGTATTTATAAATGAAGGAGATGGAGTAGAACACCAGGGCGATGATGAAGATCCACCGCACATAGGCGATAAAATCCCGCCAGAAGCCGCTGCGCAGACCGAGCCATTTCAGCATAGCGCCCTGTGTGATCAGCAGGATCAGGCAGCCGAGTACCAGGCCAAAGATGAGGGTGGTGAGCCGGATGGCCACCCAGCGGTCGTGCAGGCCTTTGCGCTTGGCAAAACCGATATAGTTCTTGTTGAACGAACGTTGGATACCCATCATGGCATTGGAAGCGAAGAACAGGGCCAGCAACAAGCCAAACGAGAGGAGACCGAATACCGGCGTTTTAAAGAATGTATTATCAATGAACGTGGCGATCGTGTTGTTGAAGGTTTGCACGGGGATCAGGTCCTTCAGGATCAGGCGCACCTGGTTCAGGATATCTTTCTTTTTAATAAACGGCAGGTGCGGTATCAGGGTGAAAATAAAGAGGAAGGAAGGGGGGATGGCCATGATGAAATTGTAGGCGATGGCCGATGCCCGTTCGGTCAATCCCACGGTTTTGATCTGCCCGTAAAAGAATTTCGCCACATCATACAGCGGAACGCCTTCGAACCCGGGCAAGTACCAATGCTTGCTTTTTCGAAGGATGAAAGCAACCGGGAAGCTGGTGATGATGATGCGCTCGAGTTTGATCAAAGCAGGTTATTGAATGGGTGGTTCAAAGCTACAACATAGCGGCCATGTTTTATTTGATGTTCACGCTGTCGAGGAAACGCTGGTAACTCTTTGCGTAGACCAGGTGTTCATCGTAGGATTGGGCGAAGTTCGAAAGTCCCGACCAGTCTGGTTTAGCCACGAAGAACAGGTAGTTCGTCGCCGGGGCGTTCAAAACCGCGTCGATGGTTTTGGCCGAGGGGGTACAGATCGGTCCCGGTGGTAGCCCCAGGTTCTGGTAGGTATTGTACGGCGATGCAACGGCGATGTGTTTTTCCCGTACCCGCTTGAGGGCAAAATTCCGCAAGGCGTATTTAACAGTGGGGTCGGCCTGCAGTTTCATATTGTTATGGAAACGGTTGAGGTAAACACTGGCGATCTTTCCTTTGTCTTCGTCTTTATTGGTTTCTTCTTCTACGATGCTGGCAAGCGTATACACCTGCTCGGGGTTCAGGTTCATGTTGCGGGCCTTGCCACGGCGCTCCTCATTCCAGAATTTTTCTTTTTCTTTCTCCAGCTTGGCCAGTACTTTTTCGGGACTGGTGTTCCAGAGAAATGTATAGGTATTGGGGATGATGGATGTCATCAGGGTGTTGCTGTCGAGCTGGTATTGCTTCCACCATTCGCTGTTGTAGAGCAGGGCGCTGAACCGGGCCGAGTCGGCTTCGAAACTGTTCCCGAGCCTGGCGGCCAGGTCTTCCTTGGTACGCAGTTTTGTGATCACGAGGTTCACCGGCGCCTGGTTTCCCGAACGCAGCATGCGAACCAGGCTTAACAAACTCATTCCCTGTTTGATGGCGTAGCGGCCTGCTTTTACCGAGCGGTTATACTTCACCTGTTTGGCCAGCAGGTCGAAAAAATACGGGTTGCTGATGATCTTGGTTTCGGTGAGCGACTCTTTTACATCGGCATAGGAAGAACCCGTGCGGATATAAAAATACTTTTCGGCCGGCGCCGAAACAGTGGGTCCGAAAACCTGCCAGGCCAGGAATCCGCCAATGAATACCAAGAGAAGGAGAATGGTCCAGATGATCTTTTTTCGCATTGCTATAGGAGACAAAATAAAACAAAAAACCCCGCCGGTTCCCGACGGGGTTCGAAAATATTTTGGAAACTTATTTTTTTGCGCCGGTATCGGCGGTGGCAGGAACCGTAGCGGTGTTGGCAGGTGTTGTACTGCCGGCCGGTGCCTTGGTAGAGATGTTATTGATCAGGTTCTTGGTGTCGGAATTGTTGGTAACGGCGCCCTTGGGGATGAAGGCCGGGGAAACGATACAAAGTACCGCAACGATGGCAGCGAACAACCAGGTGCCTTTTTCCAGCACATCGGTGGTTTGTTTCACACCCATGATCTGGTTACCGAAACCGCCGAAACTGGAGGCGAGGCCACCCCCTTTCGGGTTCTGGATCAATACGATAAGACCAAGTACCACAGAAGCAATGATCACTAAAATTCCGAATAAAACTAACATGTTACGCGTCTTTTAAATTTTCTATTTTGGCTGCAAAGTAAGCGCTTTTGGCAGGATTGAGCAAACTTAATTTTTGGTATACTTCGGTCGCTTTAGCCCTTTTTCCCTGGCGGGCGAACACTTCTGCCATGGCTTCTGTAATCACTTCATTCCCGACATTGCTTTTTTCGGCCAGGTCTTCCACTGTTTTGTCGGGCGCCCCCACTGCCTGCTCGGAACCGGCATGTACTTTTTTCATGGTTTTCAGCCATTCGGTAAAACTCTTCAGCTGTTTACCCAGTTTGTCGGCTGTTTGGATCTCTTCGCTGAGTTTGATCCCCTGCGAAGCGAAATAATCCACCATGTGCATGGGCTCAAAGAGCGGGAGTTCTTCGGGCAGTTTATTCTCTTCCGTATGGATGTTGTCGGTATTACTCATGGCAGCAGTTTCGGTGACAGTTGTTTCAGTAGCTGGTTGTTCTTCCGCTTCAGGTAGTGCCGTTGGTATAACAAGCGCTTCCTCCGGTGCGGAACTAACAGCCGGCTGCACACTTATTGGCTCTGCACTCGTTATTGTTTCACCTGTAACGGGGATGGTCTCTTCCGGTATCACGGGCAGCGTGTCAACCGCAACGCTTTCTGTAACAGGGTTGGGTATTTCCGGAGCCGTTTCAACAACCCCAACCGGCTGGGTACGGAATGGAACGGAATCCATTTTCTCCGGGATTACGAGCGTTTTATCAGCTTCCAGTAATTGCAGATTCAGCCAAAGCGGGTTGGCAAAAAAAAGATTGGTTAGGCCCGCTTGCTTTTCAAACGAAGCGGTGCCGGGTTCCGACTGGCGAAGCAGGTAGAACTGCGCCGGGGAGAAATACGGGTGCCGGGCAACCAGTTCCCGGAGAAAGCCCTGGCTCTCCGGGTCAGTAATATCCCGTTTGAACAGGGATTTGAATAATTGTTGTTGCGACTGCATGCGGTTACCAGTTGGAAAATATTTTATTGAAAATGGCGTCGGTCAGGTTCTTTACGATCTCTTCGGTTTTTTCGGTCTCAACCTGCGAAAGGCTTCGGTTCGCGTTGAAGTCGAGACTGTAGGTAACATCGCTTTCGAAATTCTTTTTCTCATCGAGCGTGTTCTTGAAGATGACGTGAAAATTAACGGTAAGCCTGTTCTGGCTGGTGTTGGCCCCGCTGATACCGGTAGTGGTTACCTGGTATCCCGACACATAACCGCTAATGTCGTAATGCGCATCATCGTCGTTGGTCTGCCGCAGGCGGGTGGTGCCGATGATCTTCTGTTTCAGTTTTTCCGTGATCTGCGGACTTAATTGCGGGTTTTTATATTCGGCCCTGTTCTCGAAATAATTCACCCGGAAGGTTTTTACTTCGGAAGGCAGGGGCGATGAATCCCGGAATCCGTATTTGCAGGTTGCCTGTATGCTGATGACAGAAAGGAAGAGGCCCATAACCCATATCCAGTATCCGGTATCCGGTATCCTGCATCCTGCCTTGCTATTCTTCAATATCATATTCTTTGAGTTTGCGGTACAGGGTGCGTTCACTGATACCGAGGTCCAGTGCGGCGTCTTTGCGTTTGCCCTTATGCTTCTTCAGCGCTTTTACAATGAGTTCTTTTTCCTTGTCCATGATGCTCAGCGATTCTTCCACGTCTTCATGGTGATCGATGGCTTCGCCGTTGTGAGGAAGGAAGACAGGTTTGGACGTGCCGATGGAAGGCACATTACTGTGTACTTCGGCAAAAGCCGGGTCGTTATAAACAGGCGCGTGCTGGGCTATGCTGGGATTCTGCAGGAGGTCGAAGAACATCTTCTTGAGTTCATTTACATCCTTCTTCATGTCGAAGAAAAGTTTGTAGAGGATGTCGCGTTCGTTGGCGAATTCGCTCTGGCTTACCGAGCCGCTTCCACCGCTGGCCAGTACCGGGAGGCGTGAATAGTTATGTTCGGGAAGAAAACGTTTCATGGTGGCGGCATCGATCACTTTATCATGGCTGAGTACAGAAATCTGCTCCGCAATATTCTTCAACTCCCGCACATTGCCGGGCCAGGGGTAGTTAATTAACACGTCTTTGGCCCCTTCGTCGAGCTGAACCGGTACCGCTTTGTATTTGTCGGAGAAGTCGTTCACGAATTTGCGGAAGAGCAGGATGACGTCTTCCTTCCGGTCACGCAGGGCCGGTACTTTGATCGGCACGGTGTTGAGGCGGTAATAGAGGTCTTCCCGGAATTTATGTATCTGGGTGGATTCGAGTAATTCGCGGTTGGTGGCCGCGATCACCCGTACATCGGTCTTCTGTACTTTGCTGCTGCCCACACGGATGTACTCGCCGGTTTCCAGCACACGCAGGAGGCGTGCCTGAGTGCCCAGCGGAAGTTCGCCTACCTCATCGAGGAAGATGGTTCCTCCGTTCACGGTTTCGAAATAGCCTTTCCGGCTGTCGACAGCGCCGGTGAAGGAGCCTTTCTCATGCCCGAAAAGTTCCGAATCGATCGTGCCTTCGGGGATGGCTCCGCAGTTCACCGCGATGAATGAATTGTGTTTGCGGGAACTGAGGGCATGGATGATCTGCGAGAATACCTCTTTACCCACACCGCTCTCACCGGTGATGAGTACGCTCAGGTCGGTGGAAGCCACCTGTACCGCCACGTTCAGAGCGTGGTTGAGTCCGGGCGAATTGCCGATGATGCCAAAGCGGTTTTTTATTGATTGTAGTTCCATTTACGATTCTTCTTCTTTATTACTGATTTTAAGATCCTGGATTTCGATCAGTGCGTACGCGATGAAAGCGCCGGCGGCCGCGATGCCTACACCCAGTTTGCTGCTGTTAAGGGATGTGAATCCCGCCAGGAAAGCAAACAGGAGGATGATGTATTTTACCGGGATCTTCATGCTGTTACTTTTCCGATCAGGGTTCCCGCGGTACAGCGGTCTACTTTTACATTCACATAGGCGCCTTTCGTATACTGTTCCCGCGGAAACACGATCACTTTATTCTGGTCGTTTCTCCCGAAAAGTTCCTGTTCATTTTTTTTCGATGTTCCCTCGATCAGCACCTTGAATGTTTTGCCTACATCCTTCTGCATGCTTTCCAGCGAATGGATGCGGTGCAGGTCGATCAGTTCCTGTAAACGCCGTTTCTTTACTTCTTCCGGCACATCATCGGTAAAACGGCGTGCGGCAAGGGTTCCGGGGCGTTCGCTGTAAAAGTACAGGTAGGCCAGGTCGTAGCGGCAGTATTCCATCAGGCTTAACGATTTCTGGTGATCCTCTTCGGTTTCGGTACAGAAACCGGCGATCATATCGGTCGACAAACCGCAGTCGGGCAACAGTTCCCGGATGCGGTCCACTTTGGCGATATACCATTCGCGGCTGTAGGTGCGGTTCATCATCTGCAACACCCGGGTACTGCCGCTTTGTACGGGCAGGTGAATGTAATTACAGATATTATCATACTTCGCCATGGTGTGCAATACCTCATCGGTTATGTCCTTCGGATGCGAAGTGGAAAAACGCACCCTCAGCAGGGGAGACAGCTGCGCTACCTGTTCCATCAGCATCGCGAATGTTACCCGCTGGCCGTTCTTCTCATCCACCCAGTAATAACTGTCTACATTTTGTCCGAGTAATGTTACTTCCCGGTATCCCTGTTCAAAGAGCGTTTTACATTCCCGCACAATGCTTGCCGCGTCGCGGCTTCTTTCCCTGCCCCGGGTGAAGGGCACCACGCAAAAGGAGCACATGTTGTTGCAGCCCCGCATGATGCTTACAAAGGCGGTAACGCCATTGCTGTTCAGGCGCACCGGCGAAATATCCGCGTAGGTTTCGTCGCGGCTCAGCAATACATTCACGGCTTTTTGTCCGCCTTCCGCTTCTTCGATCAGGCCGGGGAGTGTGCGGTAGGCATCCGGACCTACAACAATATCCACCAGTTTCTCTTCTTCCAGGAACTGGTTCTTGAGGCGTTCGGCCATGCATCCCAATACACCGACGATCAGGCCGGGTTTATGTTTTTTGAACGACTTGAATTGTGTGAGCCGGTTCCGGACGGTTTGTTCGGCCTTTTCCCGGATCGAGCAGGTATTGATGAAGATGAGGTCGGCGCTTTCGGCATCCGGTGTAGCGCCAAAGCCATTATCCATCAGTACAGAGGCCACCACTTCGGTATCGGCAAAATTCATGGCGCAGCCATAGCTCTCTATGTAGAAGTATTTCCTGAATTGTTTTTCGCCCCCGGCAAGGATGGCATAGGCCTCACCCTGCCTGGATTCATCGTGGGTTTTATCGGTCGCCAGGTCGAGCATCGCTTGATTTTTTCGGACAGCAAATATAACTTAAACCGGGCAAACCGTGACAGGATGGCAGGGGATTAAATTTCGCTTGGGTTGCTGTTATATCCAGTCTAAGTCTTTGACAGTCATGGCCGTTTCAACAGTGCCCGTATGCAATGTGGCCTTGGGCTCAAAAAGCAGGTTATAGACCAGTTCACCATTTGTCCGGGGCCGGTGCTCAACACCCCTGGGTACGATCAGGATCTCACCTTCCTTTACTTCCACGGTGTTGCCGTCGCGGAAGTCCATGATGAGGGTTCCTTTAAAGACCATGAACAGTTCGTCTTCGTTCTCGTGGCTATGCCACACGAACTCGTCCTTTAGTTTGCACAGTTTTACGTACTGGCCGTTCAATTCGCCGATGATATGGGGTGTCCAGGTTTTCTCGAACAGGGAGAATTTTTCCATGATGTTGATGGAGCGGATCGGTTGCATGTGCGCTTGCGTTTATTGTTTCGGGGCTGCGGCGTTTTGTTTTTCGCCACCCGGGAATATAAATGTAAGCATTACCGCGATGAGCAGGAAGTTGAATTCCATTCCATTCCTGCCACCGCCCACCACGAACCAGCCTTCGGGGTAATGCACCATGATGATGCCGGCCACGAGGATACAGGTGCTGATGATGGCGGCTGGCTTCAGCCAGCGGTTGGCCAGGAAGCAAATGGCTGCTGCTGCATGCGATAGCTTGATGGCCCAGGCCAGGTAGAGGCCGAAAGGTGCAAAACCAATACTATTCAGGTATAAATTCCCGAAGTCGTTGATGCCGTTGTTGAACATGCCCGGGATGCTGTGCATGATGAGGATTATGGCTGCGGCGATACGAAGGATAAAATGGTTGTTGAAGAATTGCATAAGCGTTGGTTGTTGTTTTGATGTGTTCGTGTAAAGCAGGTTGCGACAGCTACCGATGCCGGCAAGAAACGCATTACACAGAAAAACAAAACCGGGCGCTTGCGGCAACCCGGTTTGTAATGAGGTATTGGTTGTATTACCAGATCCGGATCCGTTGATCGGGGGCCTTGTACATTTTATCGCTCTCCTTCAGATCGAATGCTTTATAAAATGCATCGATATTGGTAAGGGGACCGTTCGCCCGGTAAACCCCGGGAGAATGCGTATCGGTAAGAATGCGCTGAGCGGCCGCGTCGGGAAGGATATTGTTGCGCCAGATCTGCGCCCAGTTCAGGAAGAAGCGCTGATCGGGTGTAAAGCCGTCGATCTTCTTATCGCTCTTGCCTTGCTTGGTGCTTTTGAACGCTTCATAGGCGATGCTTAAACCGCCAAGGTCGGCAATGTTTTCACCAAGCGTAAGCCTTCCGTTCACATGCAGGGTATCCAGTACGGTGTAGCCATTATACTGTGCAACCACCGCGTCTGCCCGTTTCTTGAATTCGGCGGCGTCGGCCTTTGTCCACCAGTCGTTGAGGTTTCCGTCGGCATCAAACTGGCGCCCGGTATCATCAAAGCCATGCGTCATTTCATGACCGATCACGGCGCCGATACCGCCATAGTTGATGGCGTCATCGGCTTCAAAGTCGAAGAAGGGGAAGCGCAGGATACCGGCCGGGAAAACGATCTCGTTGAGGTTGGCCCGGTAGTAGGCATTCACGGTGGGCGGCGTCATGCCCCATTCGCTTTTGTCGATGGGTTTACCCACCCGGTTGATATTGTCCTGGTAGTTCCATTGATTGCAGCGCCAGATATTGCCGATGAAGTCATCGCGTTTGATCACAAGTCCGTCGTAGGTCTTCCATTTATCAGGGAAGCCGATCTTCTTGGTAAAGGCGTGAAGTTTGGCCAGGGCCCGTTGCTTGGTTTCGGCGCTCATCCAGTCGAGGTTTTTGATGCGGTGATCAAAAGCCACCTGCAGGTTGTTCACGAGTTCGAGCATGCGGTCCTTGGCTGCCTGGTTGAAATATTTGTCTACATATAATTGTCCGAGCAATTCGCCAAGCTGGCCATCGATCAGGTTACTCATGCGCTGCCAGCGGGGTGTTTGTTCTTTCTGTCCGCTGAGCGCCTGGTTGTACGCGAAATTGGCGTCGGTGAAATCCTTGCTGAGGTAGGGAGCCGCGTTCCGGATCACGTTCCACTGGAGGTATATCTTTAATTCGGGCAACGAAGTGGTTGCCAGCAAGGAATCAATAAACACCAGGAAACGCGGATTGCTTACCACGAGGCTGTCCTGTTTGGTCTTGTATCCCAGTTGGGCCAGGATATGCTGCCAGTTCAGGTTGGGCGTTTTGGCGCTCAGGCCGTCAACCGAGAACTTGTTATACAGTTTTACCGGGTCACGCATTTCCACGCGGCTCATCTGTGCGTTGGCGATTGCTGTTTCGAGTTGCAGGATGGTAGCCGCGTTGGCCATGGCCTTGTATTCTTCCCAGCCGCAGAGTTTGAACAGGGTAACGATGTACTTGCTGTATTCGGTGCGTATCTTCTGGTTACGGGCATCGTTCTTCAGGTAGTAATCGCGGTCGGGCAGGGTAGTGCCGCCCTGGCCGATATTGATGATGTACTTGGTAACATCCTTCGCGTCCTGCCGGACACCGATTCCATAGAACGTACCGGCGATGGCGTGCGAACGCAGGTAATTGATGTGATCGAGCAATTGCATTTTCGAACTCAGTTTTTCGATCGCATCGAGATGCGGTTTGATGGGCTGTGCGCCGAGCCTGTCGATCGCGGCGCTGTCCATGGCGCTGGCGTAGAAATCACCCACCCGCTTCATCAGGCTGTTCTTGCCCGGGTTTGCGGCGGCTTCTTCGAGCAGGTCCTTTAAGGCCTGTGAACTTTCTTCGGCCAGTTTATCAAAACTACCCCAGCGGGTCTTAGAAGCCGGTATCGGTGTATTCTTGATCCAGTTTCCGTTTGCGTACAGGTAAAAGTTATCACCGGGTTTTACCGAGAGGTCCATATTGGCCGGATCGATGAATTTTTTGGTGGCCTTTTGCGCCGTCACGGGTATCGATGCCACGATCAGCCCGGCAAACAAAAAGGCAATACAAGTTTTCTTCATATATGTTGGTTTTGAGGGATTAAAAATAGGCAACCTGGCCAAAACAGCCATGCAAAATATGGCAGCGGCGTTAATGCATGACAGGGAGAGCCCGGTTAGCCTTTTATTTCCCCATTTATCTATGCAATCCGGTGCAGTAAACAGTTCTGTCGCTACATTTGAACTTTATTTGAACCCATTGATGCGAAGAGCCCTTTTACCCTTTTTACTGCTGATCTCCGCCTGCTCATTTGCCCAGAATGCCAATACAACCCCCGGTATCGTCATCGGCAATATCCTGGATGCCGATAACAGCAAGGCGATAGCCGGAGCAAGCGTACGCATCGTGTTGCTTTCAGACACTTCAGTAAGCAACACCGTGCTTACCGGCAAGGAAGGCGATTTCCTGCTCGACAAGCTCGCTTATGGATATTACCGTTTACAGGTAACTGCGGCGGGGTATAATAAACTATCGCTCGACAGTATTTATATCCGCCCCGAACGATTCGACTTCGACCTGAACGATATCAAGCTGAACAAACGTTCCGCAACCCTGGATGAAGTGGTTGTATACGCCGAAAAGCCATTGATCGAAAATAAGGATGGTAAGATCACGTTCAATACGGGCGAGTCGGCCCTTAGCTCCGGCGCCACCACCACCGAGTTGTTGAAACAGACTCCGCTGGTGAATGTCGATAACGACGGTAAGCTTCTTCTGCGGGGCAAGGAAGTAAAAGTGCTGATCGACGATAAACCGATCGAACTCGATTCGAAACAACTGCAGGATCTGCTGGAGAGTATGCCCGGCAGTATGATCGAGAAGATCGAAGTGATGACAACCCCGCCACCCCAGTACGCCAATGAACGGGGCGGTGTGATCAACATCGTTACCCGTAAAGGAAAGGTGGGTTTCAATGCCCGGCTCAACGTGAATTACGGAACGAGGGGTGAAGCGGGTGTGAGCGGTAACCTGACCTACCGGAAGAATAAATTCACGCTTAATTTTTCGGCAGGTTTCGGATACAATGAATACCGCAGCAACAGTTACAGTTACCGCCAGAACTACTATACCGATTCGAGTAATTTCTTCAATACCCTGGGCGATAATTCGAGCAATAACCGCCGGCCCAATATCCGCCTGAGCCTGGATTATGATCTGAACAAACGAAACAGTCTGAATTTTACTTCCCAGTACAACAGCAATAATTCCGGCAGCCACAATGAAACCGAGTACAGCAACCTCAATCGTTTTTACCAGGTATACAAACTGAGCAACCGCGTTACCGGTACCAACAACGAAAGCTGGAACCCGAATGTTACGGTCACGTATACATACAAGGGTAAGGATCCGAAGGAAGTACTGAAGCTGATCGCCGGTATCAATTACAACGCCTACAACAACGAACGGGATTTCTACCAGCAATACCTCAACCCGGATGCATCACCAACAGGGGTCGATTCCACGCAGCAGCAGAACACCTTCAGCAAGAACCACAGCATCAACCTGCGGCTGAACTACGACAAGCCCCTGGTGAAGAAAGTATCGCTGAGTACCGGCGCCAGTTACAACCGGTACAATAACCACAATGTGCTGAATACGGAATTCATGAAGAAGCCCGACAATGTATTTGTGAAGAACGATCTGCTGAGCAATGATTTCCACTTTCATCAAACCATTGCCGGGTTGCGGGCTTCCCTGCGCTACGAGTTCATGATCGATTTTTATGTGAATGCCGGTGTACAGGCCGAGCATACGGTAACGAATTTCGACATTAAGAACAGCGTTGAACGATACCCCAACAACTACTGGTCCTTCCTGCCCTTTGGTACCCTGATGAAGAAGTGGCCAAACGATGTAAGCGTTACGTTCAGCTACAAGCGTACCATCCAGCGGCCCCGCCTCAATGAGCTGAACCCAAGTACCGACTACGCCGATCCATACAACACCCGCTCGGGCAATCCCTACCTGCAGGCCTATTTCGCCGACAATTTCGACCTGATCTTCGGAAAATGGAATAAGAAATACAACCTCAACGCGTCGGTGGGGTATAATGCCCTGCAGGATATCTACAGTTCCATCCGCACCCTGCTGGCCGACGGAAAGACGTTCACCACCTGGCAAAACATCAGCGGGCGAAAGGAATACGAAGGAAGTATCTGGGGCGGTTATACCTTCAGCAAAAAAGCCAAGGCCAACCTCAGTTTCGGGTATACCTACAATGTATACAGCGCATACGACCGAACGGTACGTTATTTCCGCAACGGCGGATCTTTTTATTCAACGCTCAATGGCAGCTACCAGTTCAGCGACCTGATGAACGCCAATGCCAGTTTTACCTTTAACCGCTTTGCCAACCCGCAGGGCACCATCCGCAATACGCTCAGCATGAACATCGGCCTGCAGCGGAAATTTTTCAGGAAGAATTTCATTGTCACCATCAACCTGATCGATCCCTTCCGCCAGCAGCAGAATAAGAACTTCACCTATGGATCCAATTTCAGTCTCGAAAGTTCCAGCACCACGCAAACAAGGAATTACCGCGTAGCCCTGAGTTACCTGTTCAGGAAAACGCCGAAGAAAAGCAGTAAGACGGAACTGCTGAAAAAACTGCAGAAGAAATAAGGGATCAGGCCATCGCCAATCGTTTGGCCAGCCAGCTTTCCTTTACCGGGATGAGCCAATGATCCATCCATTCCTTTTTGGTCAATACCGTATTGTTGAAATAGAGTGTGTCGCCGTTGATGAAATTATTCTCCACCGCGTAGGCGAGCTGGCTTAGCGGCAGTACCTGTATCTTATCCTTGATCATGAAGGCCAGGCTTTGCCGGTCGAATAGCTGTACGTTGAACTGTTGTTCGATGGATTTGATCAGCCGCACCGATGTATCGGTACTGCAGCCGCTCACGCCGGTGGCGGTTTCATCGGCCATGAGGATGATGAATTGTCCGAAGAAGAGATTGGCATAGCCCTTCACCGGGTCGCCATGGCTGTTCCAGCCGGCTACAAAATCCTGCAGCATGGGTTCCAGTTGCAGGGCTTCACTGAGTGAAAAGAGGCGGTTGCACTGGTAGATCCAGACACGGGAATCGTCGCTGAAACCGGCGGGGATATGTGAACGGAAATCTACGTTCATTTCTAATTTTTAATTCTTAATTGCTCATAGACGCTGCTACCAATTCCGCGATATCCAGCACTTTCACATCCTCTTCCTTGTTGTTGTTCTTCACGCCATCGGTCATCATGGTATTGCAGAAGGGGCAGGCGGCCGCGATCACGGAAGCGCCGGTTTCCAGCGCTTCGTTTGTGCGTTCAAAATTGATGCGGGTGGTTCCTTTTTCTTCTTCCTTGAACATCTGGGCGCCGCCGGCACCGCAACAGAGTCCGTTGCTGCGGCAGCGTTTCATTTCCACCAATGAAACGTCCAGCGCCTCCAGCACTTTGCGGGGCGCTTCATAGATATCGTTGGCGCGGCCGAGGTAACAGCTGTCGTGGTAGGTGATCTTTTGTCCTTTGAAAGTTCCGCCACCGGTCATTTTTATCCTGCCTTCATCGATGAGTTGCTGCAGGAAGGTAGCATGGTGGATGACTTCGTAGTTGCCACCCAGTTCGGGATATTCATTCCGGAGGGTATTGAAGCAATGCGGACAGGCGGTCACGATCTTTTTGATGCCATACCCATTCAGCACCTGGATATTCTGGTACGCCATCATCTGGAACATGAACTCGTTGCCGGCACGGCGGGCGGGGTCGCCGGTGCACATCTCTTCCTTACCCAGGATCGCGTAGCGGATGCCTACCTTATCGAGGATGGTAACGAATGCCTTGGTGATCTTTTGCGCCCGCTGGTCGAAACTGCCGGCGCAGCCCACCCAAAACAATACATCGGGGCTCTCGCCCTTCGCCATCATCTCGGCCATGGTAGGTACATGCATAACTGATCGTTTATTCGGGTTGATGAATGCTGCAATATACAATGAAATTATTTTCTGAAACAGATGCGGTAACCCGCTGTATCGTTCACTCCCTGCTTTTGAATATCTTCGCAGCCGTGAGAAACATTGTTGAACGGATTACGAAATGGGAGGCCTGGCCTTTTAAACTTTTATACGCACCCATCGCACCGGTATGGGTATGGTACATGATCCGCTCCGGGTCGGTATGGTTCTTTACGCCCAGTAACCCGAAGATCACCTTCGGCGGAATGGATGGAGAGCCCAAAAAGGAAATGTATGACCTGCTTCCCAAACACCTCTATCCCGCCACGTTCAATGTGATGCCTGGGGAAGATTTCGATCACGTACTGGAAAGGCTCCGGCAAAGCGGTATCCGCTATCCCTTTGTGGCGAAACCCGAAGTGGGCTGCCAGGGTATCCTGTTCCGTAAGATCGATACCGAGGAGGAATTCCGGAACTACCACGCAAACCTCCCGGTAGAATACATTGTACAGGAACTGGTGAGTTACCCGATGGAGGTAAGTGTATTTTACATCCGGCATCCGAAAGAGCAAAAAGGAACCGTAACCGGTTTCCTGCATAAGATACCGCTGCAGGTAACGGGTAATGGAAAAGATACGCTGGAACAACTGGTGCTGAAGCATCCCAAGGGGCAAAAGCGCATGGGCGAGATGCACAGCAAGCATAAAGAGCGTTGGAACGAGATCCTGCCGGCAGGGGAGAAATACATGCTGAGCTATGCCGCCAACCACAACCGCGGCGCTCATTTCGTCGACCTCCGGGAACACATCGATGATAAACTGGTGCGCATCTTCGATGAGATCAGCCTGGGTATCGATGATTTCTTCTATGGCCGGTACGATATCATGTGCAGCAGTGTGGAAGACCTGAAGAACGGCCGGCATTTCAGCATCCTCGAATACAATGGCTGTGGCGCCGAACCCAACCATTTCTACGATACCGGATATACCCTCATCGGCGCTTACAAAGAGATATTAAAACACTGGAAGGCGCTTTACCGCATCTGCGCTTACAACAGCCGGCAGGGCATCAAGCCCTGGCCTTTTATGAAAGGAAAGAAATTCATGGATGGTATAAAGGCCCATTTTAAAGTGATCCGCGAAGCGGACGCGAAGATCGGGTGAGTTCAGCCTTCAGCTTTCTTTCCCAGTACCAGCGAATAGATATTCCCAACGATCCAGTTGCCCGCCGGGAAATAGAGGGCGAAGAACAGGGCCATGCCCAGGCTGAAATTCTGCGGACTGAAAAACCGGTCGAGGATATTATCCGGGTACGCATACGAAGATCGGATGGCATAGCCGCCGAATTCGAGAAAACCCATCGCCACCAGCCCGTACGCATATTGCGCATGAAAGGGCAGGTTGCGGAGCAGCAGCGAGATCGGTACCATGTACAGGATATAACAGGTGATGATCTGCCACCAGTAAGTGAAACGGGCGATCTGCATGTATTGCCCGAAATAGTTCATCCCCACACCCCAGGCAAAATATACAACGACATAGGTGAGGATCAGTTTTTTGTCGACATTCAATTTGCCGGTCGCGTAGGAAAAGAATTCTTTCATCGGTTTCAATTGATGGTGAAGGCGGCGTAACGGCCATGGTGGGTAATAGACAAAAACAACCGCGAATGGTCTTCGCTGTCGTATAAAGAAGGTATATTCAATACATCCTTACAAATGCGCAGCGATTCTTTTTTGCAACCTGCCAGTTCTGCGTAACGGTCGATGATGCGCTGGTAAATATATTCCTGTTGCTGCAGCCAGTTTTCCCCGCGAACCCCGAAGCAATGATCGATAACCGGAGCTTTCGTTTCTTCGGCGGCAACGGCTGTACTGTATATATAGCCGGCGGTTTCCAAGGTGCTGCACGTATAGTAATAACCGCCGATCGCTACCCGGCTTTTTGTGTTGTCGAGTATGGTACAGGATAATTGCCACGGGGCAAAGGATCTTGTTTTTACGGATCGCACATGAACCTTGTAGGCGCTTTCCTTGATGCTCCAAAGCCTCCATACCGCTCTGTCCGGGTCATCGGCTTCAAGTACATAGTGCAGTTCGCCGGGCGTACATATCTTTTCGAGAAATCCCTTCCGCCGCCAGTTTGTTTCGCGGCTGGCGGCCTGCAGGTCGATGATGTCGTTGCCCCTCATTTTTCGCCGAGCTTTTGGGTGATGATGTCCAGGGCCGCTTTCACGTTCAGCATTTTTTCCATTGATTCGTTGTCGATGATGATGTCGAAAGCGGTTTCGATATCGAGCACCACATCCACGAGGTTGGCTGAGTTGATCTTGAGGTCGTTCAGGAAATCGGTTTGTTCGGTGAGGTTGTTGAAGGCTTCCTGGTTGCGTACATAGGGCTTGATGATCTCTTTAAGCCGGGGTATCAGTTCTTCGGTGGTCATCCAGGGAATTTTTTAAGAATGATGCAGCTGTTGATGTCGCCAAAACCAAAACTTGCCTTGGCCACTACCTGCAATTTATCGTTTTCTAAAAGTTTTTGCGGGATTTTTTCAGCGCTAATGCATTCAACGATCCCGGGATGTATGTCTTCGCAGTTAATGGACGGGAAGATAAATCCTTCTTTCAAACCAAGTACCGCGGCCACGCTTTCGATGGCGCCCGAAGCGCCGAGGCAATGGCCCGTCATCGATTTCAGGGAATGGATATAGGGAAAATCATTGCCGCTTCGGCCGAGCGCTTCTGCCCAGTTGCGAACCTCCGTGGCGTCTTTGGCAGTAGCGGTAAGGTGTCCGTTGACCAGGTCGATATCCGCCGCTGCAATGCCCGCGTCTTTCACCGCGTCGCGGATGCAACGTTGTACGGCTTCGTTGTTGGGAGCCGTCATGCTGCCTTCGCCCCGCTGGCCACCGGCGTTGGAAGCGCCGCCCAGTATTTCGGCATAGATGGTCGCTTTTCGTTCCAACGCCGAGTCGAGCGACTCCAGCAACAAAGCGCCGGCGCCGCTTCCCGGAACAAAACCGCTTGCCGTAGCGCTCATGGGGCGTGATGCCTGTTCGGGATGGTCGTTTTGTTTGTAATTAAGAACCCGTAACGCGTCGAAGCCTGCCCATACGTACGGACCATGATCACTGCATCCGCCCACGAGCATGCGTTTGGCCCTGACTGCCCTGATGCGTTCGTAACCCATCAGGATGGCTTCGGTGCCGGTGCAACAGGCCGATGAATTGGTGGTGACCAGGTTTCCCAATCCGAGTATACCCCCGAGATAGGCCGATATACCACTGGCCATGATCTGGATCACCGTGGTACTGCCGAGGGCTTTTACCTGGCCCGCGTCTACTTTATAAATTGATTCCCGGTATTTGTCAACACCCGAGGTGCCGGTTCCGAAAACGGTGCCGCTGTCATAATCGGTAGGGCTGTTCTCATCGATGGATAATCCCGCGTCTTTCCAGGCATCTATCCCGGCCATGCAACCGTAGAGGATGCCCGAACTGTTGAAGTTCCGCAATTGCAGGGGGCTGAGATATTTCAACCGGGTTTCTTCGGAAACCTCCGGCATGCCGCCGATGCAACAGGAAAACTTCAGGTCTTCCAGTTCCTTGAAAAACCGGATACCGGAAATGCCCTGGCGGATCGCATGGCGGAAAGCGGGTATGCCAACCCCATTCGGTGCTACTACGCCCAATCCTGTTATGACCACCCGGTTGTTCATCTCGTTTTTGTTATGAGTCCGGCAATGACACCCCGGCACACGATCTTTCCCTGCCCGTTTTGCATCTCCACCTCGCATTTGAGTTTATTGAAGCGGAAATATTTTTTGCGGGACACGACGGTTACTTTTTCTCCGGGGAATACCGGCAGCAGGAATTCCACTTCGGCCGAGCTGAGCGCAAGTGCCGGCAGCGAACCGTTTTGTAATTCGTCTTTCAATAAATAGATACCCAGGCATACCAGGCCGATCTGCGCCATGGTTTCGGTGAGGATCACACCCGGTGTTACCGCTTGTTTTTTAAAATGCCCTTTATAGAAATACTCATCTTTCCGGTAAGTGTAGTTCCCGGTGATTCCGTTCGGACCGATCACTGTCAGTTCATCCACGAACAGGAAGGGTGGCGAATAGGGGAGGTATTGGCGGATCTCTTTTTGGGTCATAACTTAATTGATATGTTCGCCGCCATCGGCAATAATCACGCTGCCGTTGATCCAGGCCGCTTCATCTTTGCAAAGCAGGTACACCACGTTGGCGATGTCTTCGGGTGTGGTCAGGCGTTTGAACGGATTGTGATCCAGCGCATGGGCTTTGATCTGTTCGTGCCCGGGGATCATGCGGAAGGATTCGGTATCGGTAACGCCGGCCTGTATGCAGTTCGCTTTGATCCCGGCCGGTGCAAACTCCAGTGCGATATTGCGGGTGATGGCTTCCAGGGCTGCTTTGGCTGCGGAAACGGCGGCGTAACTCTTTACGGCCTTACGGTTTCCTTCGCTGGTGAAACTGATCACCCGTGCGTCGTCGGCAAATAGTTTTTTTTCATGCAGCAACTTGGTCCAGTCGTAGAGGCAGATGGCCATCGAGTCCAGCGTAAGGTGAAAATCTTCGTTCTGCAATTCGGGCTTGCCCGGGTCGATCATCGGCTTCAGGTTGCCTTTGGCGATGCTGTGCACCAGCACGCGGATCTTCCCGGTATTGCCGAGTGCGGTAACGATCTCCCCGGTCATCTCCATTCTTTTCTCCCGGTTCATCGCGTCTTTGTTGAAAGCGAGAAACTGAACACCGGTGGTGCGGATCGCATCAAACTCCTTTTCCACCCCGGGCAGGTGTACCCGGGCGCTCCGGAACACGATGATGATGTTGCAACCGTGGGCAGCCAGTTTTTTTGCCGTGGCTAAACCCAGTCCGGCCGAGCCGCCGAGCACCAGGGCCCACTGGTTTTTATGTTCGAATTCTTTTACCATTTCAGCAGAATGCTTTGAGCGGAGAAACCCGGACCAAAGCTAAGCATCAGTCCGGTATCCCCGGACGGGATGTCTTTATCCAGGAAACGTTCCAGTACATATAACACCGTTGCGCTCGACATGTTCCCGTATTGCCGGAGTATTTCTTTGGTATCGTCGATGTTTTTGCCCAGGGAGCCGAAGAGTTCTTCCACGGTCTGGATGATCTTGCGGCCGCCGGGGTGAAATACAAAATGCTGTACATCTTCGATGGTAAGGTCATTTCTTTCGAGGAAGGGGTGTACGATCTTCGGGAAATGCCCGGCGATCTTTTCAGGCACGGCTTCGTCGAGGATCATTTGCAGCCCGCTGTTGGTAAGCCGGAAACCCATCATCTCCGTGGCGTCGTAAAAATGGTACATTTCCTTAGCGATCACGGCGGGCCCGCCCGTCGTTTCTTCCGAACTCAGTAATACGGTGGCGGCTCCGTCGCCGAAGATGGCGGCGCTTACGATGTTGGCCATCGAAAAATCATCGAGCTGGAACGTTGCGGTGGGCGATTCCACGGCAACAACGGCGGCCCGTTTGCCCGGGTTGGCAGCGAGGAAGTTGCTGGCGTAGATGATACCCGAGATGCCGGCCGCACAGCCCATTTCGGTCACGGGCAGCCGAACAATGTCCTGTTTCATTTTCAGCCTGTTCACCAGGTAGGCATCCACGGAAGGTATCATGATGCCGGTGCAGCTCACGGTGATGATGTAGTCGATATCGGTGGCCTGCCAGCCCGCTTTGTCCAACGCTTTTTGAAGGGATGTCTCGGCCAGTTTGCCGCATTCGCGGATGTAGATGTCGTTCTTTTCTTCGAAGGAGGTTTTGGCAAAAACATCTTCTGGCCCCATGATGGAATAGCGCCGGTTCACACCGGCATTGCCGAAGATCTTGATCACTTTCCGGATGAATCGTTCATCCTGGCCGGCCAGCCACGCTTCAACAAGGGGGATGATCTCTTCGGTGGAACGGGAGTGGGGAGGTAATTGACTGGCAACTGCTTTAATTCGTACGCTCATATTTTCGGATTATCCATTGGTACCGGAAGGCCCATTTCCAGCGGATGGTGCTTGTTGTATTCGTTAATGCGTTATGGAACGCTTCTAATTCCTTTTTTTTAAATCCCCGCAGCACGGAGATGGCGCCATCATTCCGAACCATCGGGTTGCGGATGAAAAGGCTGATGAACCGGAACAGGTAGTAGGCCATGTTGCTTCGATGCAGGTCGTTGATCACAAGACCGATGCGGTTCCTGGTCACCAGATCGTTCAGCAAACGCCCGATCTGTTCATCATCGAAATGATGCAGGAAAAGCGTAGCCACCGTTATATCAAATTCCTGTTCCCGGAATGCTTCGCTCAGCACATCCATTTTCACGTACCGGATCTCGGGGTAACCGGCCGAACATTTCCGGGCATAATTTACGGTAAAATCGTTGTTGTCGATTCCGGTGAGCGCTAACCGGTATTTATTTTTCCGGCCATAGTCGGCGATAGCCCGCAGCATATCGCCGCTTCCGCACCCCAGGTCGGCTATGCGGATCACGTTGCTCGTTGGAATCGTTTGTAATATCGTATCCAGTCCGCCGAGAGTTGCTTTATTGCCCCCCAGCCGCTTGTTGATCCGGGCGATCTGGTCGAGGGTTTGGCGCAGCATATCGCCTTGCAGGGAAAAATCATCCATGATCTCCGTTTCCTTGCTTCGGTATCGTGTGTTTACAAACATTACCTGGTTTGGCGGGGAAAGATAATCACTTGCAGCCGGAACAGGGGAACACGGCGTATACGGTAATGAGCGATACCGGCTTTTTCAATTAAAGCGATCCACTCTTTTTTGGTGAAGGAACGCCGGATGGCGAGCTGCCCGTCTTGCCGGGCCATCCGGCTGATGGGAAACAGAAAAGCGAACCAGCTGAACAGGCGAAGCGCAACGGAGCTTCGTTCGAGTTCATTGCAGATAAAGGCGGTTGAAACAGCCGAACGGTTTTTCTGCAGGAATGAAACCAATGCTTCTTCCCGGAAATGGTACATGAAATGGCTGCTGAAGAGGATATCGCAGGCATCGAGGCTGAAACCCGGATCGAGGATATCGGCTTTTTCGAAACGGATATCCGGGCAGGAAGCGCATACCGACCTTGCGATGGCAAGCGTATGTTCATTTCCGTCGATGCCGGTGATGGAAAACGGAATTCCCTTTTTGCGCAATGCCTGACCGATGGCCAGCGCAACATCGCCACCGCCGCAACCGAGGTCGGTCAGTTTTAAAGGACTGTTTTTATCCGTATGCAGTTTTTCGATGATCGATATGGCCGAGCGGGTATTGCCGAACCAGCGGTTGATCCAGGCCAGGCTGCGCAGGGCATGGTTCAGTTGTTCGCCACGGAGCGAAAGATCATCCAGTTGTTCCTTTGATAACGAGCGTTCATTCATGCAGCGGGTACCGGTATAGGTTTTCCGTGTGTTTGTTTGATGATGACGGGCAGGATGCCGGGTATATGTGTTACGCCGTACATCATCGCCCTGGCTATATTGTCTTTTCCGAAGAAGTTCTGCAATAAACGGCCGGTACGGATGCGGTAGCGGAATGTGTCGCTCCATTGGCTGGTATAGAGCGATTCCAGTTCCTGGCGGGATGCGATCTTGCCGGATGAGTAACCGATGATCAGTTCGGAAGCGATCTTGGCGCTGTGAATGGCCATGGCCATGCCATTGCCGCAGAGCGGGTGTATCATGCCGGCCGCGTCGCCGCATAAGAGCATATGATCTTCCACCCTTGTCTTGTCGGAAAAAGAAATCTGGCTGATGGTAAGCGGTTGTTCAAAAACAGGAACCGAATTTTCGAATACGGCTTCGAGGTGGGGGTTCTTGTACATCACTTCCCGGCGAAAACTATCAATGTTTTTGTATTGCTGGAAGGTTTTGTAATTGGCCATGAAGCATACGTTCAGGTTTCCGTTCTCCACCTGCGATACGCCGCAATAGCCTCCTTCAAAATTATGGAGCGCCACCAGGTCTTCGGGGAACCCGCCCTGCAGATGGGTTTTTACCGCCACAAAGGGCGATTTGTTCCGGATAAACGACCGGTCGAGCCGGATATCGAGGTTGCTTCGCTTTCCAAAGGAACCGATCGTGATCCGGGCTTCGTGCACGCCGGAATCTTTGGCGCTTACCCGGAACGTGTCGTTTTCAAAATGAATATCGGTCACGGTATCCTGGATGATCCGGCAGCCTTGCTGTATTGCTTTTTGCGCCAGGAAATGATCGAGGGTGTAGCGACTCACACCAAACCCGCCGAGCGGAAGCCTGGCTTCGGATATCTTTCCGCGGGTGGTGCTGAGTAAAAAGCGGTTTATCCTTTTTGCGCCTATCGATAAAGGATCCGCATCCAGGTATTGCAGATAGGGAAGCACTTCGTTGGATATGTATTCGCCACAGACCTTGTGCCTGGGGTATGCATTTTTTTCGAAGAGCGTTACCGGCAGCCCGAACCTGCTTAAGTGAATCGCACTCACGAGCCCCGCCAGTCCGCCCCCGATGATGATGATATGGTTAGCCTGTCGATCCTGCATTCCGATAGGGTAGTTCCTCTCTTAACAAAGCTTTTACCAAAGATAACGATTCGCCAAGCCCCCGGTTGCTGCGGCAATCGCTTTTTTAATAAATTTGATACCGCTGTATTGGACAATGATTCACGACGATTCCCGTAGCTTGGCAGGATTGTTGACAAAACCGGGAGAATTTTTAAAAACCGATGTATGAAAAGAATCTTTTTACTTGCAATGACCGCACTCATGCTTCAACCGGGCATGGCTCAATCTGTACTCACTCCCGTGGATGACGGCAGCTCGGTTCATTTTGTGATCAAGAATTTCGGTATCAAAACCGGCGGCGATTTCAAAGGCCTGAAAGGAACGATTAAGTTCGCCCCCGAGAACCTGGCTGCCTGCAGTTTTGATGTGACGGTGGATGCCAATACCATTGATACGGATAACGACAGCCGTGATGATCACCTGCGGCAGGAAGAATTCTTTCATGTTGCCACCTATAAAACGATTCAATTCAAAAGCACGAAGATCACCAATTCTACGGTGGCCGGTCGTTTCTATGTTTTCGGCGAGCTTACCATCAAGGGCGTTACCAAGCCGGTGGAGTTTGGCTTCAGCGCCACACCGAAGGACGGGGGTTATCTTTTTGAGGGAAGCTTTGGTCTCAACCGCCGCGATTTCGGCGTGGGAGGAAGCAGCATCTCCATGTCGGATAAACTGACTGTTACACTTTCCGTATTGGCCAAACGATAAACAATCTTCCGGGCAAGCCATATCTTTGCCGGATGCCGAAATTACTCCGGATATTCCTGTGGGGTCTTCTTATCAGTTTTCTCGGTTCCCTGCCCCTGGGCACGCTGAACATAGCGGCCATGCAGATCGGAATCCAGGAAAGCGTCACCCATGCGCTATACTTTTCTCTTGGTTCTTTGCTGGTGGAGATGATCTATGTACGCATCTCGCTGGTAGGCGTGGATTGGGTGCGTAAGCAGGAGAAGCTCATGAAAGCGATGGAGTGGTTCACGCTCATCATCATCCTGGCGCTCGCCGCCGGCAGTTTCATGGCCGCACTGAAAGATGGAGCCGAAACAAAAAATGTCTTCCTCGAAAATACCATGCACCGTTTTCTGCTGGGCATGTTCATGAGCGCCATCAACCCGGTACAGATACCGTTCTGGTTTGGCTGGAGCACGGTCTTATTCAGCAAGCAGATCCTGGAGCCGGTAAAAAGTCAGTATAACCTGTACATTGTCGGCATCGGGCTGGGAACCCTGGCCGGGAATTGTGTCTTCATCTTTGGGGGTAAGTGGCTGGTGGAACGCATCACGGGCAGCCAGGAATACCTGAACTGGGTGATCGGCGGCATCTTTGCGATCACGGCGATCGTGCAGGCGATCAAAATGATCCGTCACAAAGACGCGGTGCATAAATTCACGCATACGGAAGAGAATCAATAAACGCATTCAACTAAATTCAAACAACATGTCGATCAACAAAGGATTCATCGGAGAACTGCAGCATGAAGCTGCGCTGACAAGAAAAATACTGGGAGCTGTACCCATGGACAAAAGGGATTGGCGCCCGCATCCCAAATCGATGACGGTGGGCCGGCTGGCTACCCATATTGCAGAAACCTTCAACTGGACACATGCCATCCTTACGGCCGACGAATTCGATTTTGCCACCCGCCCGACGGAGCCCCATACAGCAGCCAGCAGCGAAGAATTGCTGGGGATATTCGAAACGAATCTTCAAAAGGCGCTGACCGCCCTGGAAAATGCAGGAGACGAAGCGTTCGGTAAGATATGGACCGTGAAGCGGGGCGAACAGGTATTGTATCAAACACCCAAGAAGGTAGCCGTTCGTGGATGGGGGTTCAGTCACATGATCCATCACCGCGGGCAATTATCGGTTTTCCTGCGCCTGCTGGATGTTCCGATCCCGGGTATGTACGGGCCCAGCGCCGATGAACGCTGAGTTAATCCACGATAAATAACCGGCAACCTTTTTCGGTGCGGCTCCGGTGCGCTTCGCAGTTATCGCCTACATGATAGCTGGTGCCTGCGGTCAGGATGAATTCACGTCCGTCTTCCAGCTCGGTGGTCATTTCCCCCTCGAGGCAAAAGAGGATATGTCCTTTTTTACACCAGTGATCGGCCAGGTAGCCGGCACTGTATTCCACGATGCGTACCCGTATATCCCCCATCGAAAATACCTGCCAGCTGGCGTGGCCGGTGATGCCCGGATATTGTTTCTTCTCGATGGCGGCCCAGTCGACCGTTTGGAAAGGGAATGTTTTCAGTTCCATGAATCTTTTTTTGGAATGTAGCTGATCGCTAAAAATACGCTGATTGCATCCGCAAGTTAGTATTTTTGATGTCCCATGATGTATGCGATCGTTGATATCGAAACCACCGGCGGTTATGCTTCGGCCCACGGCATTACCGAAATCGCCGTGTTCATACACGATGGCGCCCGGGTGGTAAAGCGTTTCGAAACACTCATCAATCCGCAACAGGATATTCCCCGCTACATTACGGCGCTGACCGGCATCAGCAATGAAATGGTGGAAGACGCCCCCCTCTTCGATGAGATCGCGGATAAATTATTCGAGTTACTTGAGGGAACGGTATTCGTGGCGCATAATGTCAATTTCGACTATTCTTTTATCCGCCATCATTTAAAGCAATCGGGTTACGATCTTACTAGTAAAAAACTCTGTACGGTCCGGCTTGGGCGGCGTGTGTTCCCCGGCCTGCCTTCGTACAGCCTGGGCAATTTATGCCGCTCGCTGAAGATTGATATCGAACACCGGCACCGGGCGGGTGGCGACGCGAAGGCCACTGTCAAACTTTTTGAGTTCATGCTGGCGCAGGGGGCGCAGGCGCATATCGACCAGATGCTGCGGAAAACATCGGCCGAGCAATGGTTGCCGCTTAACCTCGACAAGGCCTTTATCGACAAACTGCCCGGCAGACCCGGAGTGTATTATTTCCACAACAATAAGGACAAGATCATTTACGTGGGCAAGGCGGTGAACCTGAAGAAAAGAGTCAGCAGTCATTTTACGCAGAACGACCCCGACCCGAAGCGGCAGAACTTTATCCGCAACGTGTACAAGATATCGTACAAGCAATGCGCCACCGAACTGGAAGCGATCGTATTGGAAAGCACCGAGATTAAACGGCTGTGGCCCCGTTATAACAAGAGCCAGAAACAACCGGCGCAGCGCTTTGCGTTGTACTCCTTTGAAGACAACCGCGGCTACCTGCGGCTGGCCATCGACAAAAAGAAAAAGAACCTGCCTTCCCTTTATAATTTCAACCTGCTGCACGAAGGATTGGTGATGCTGCGGAAAATGGTGGATGAATTTGAACTGAATGCCAAGCTCTGTTTTTTGGATAAAACGCCGTTTTCCCAGGCGGAGCAGCAGGAACTGGATCCGCCGCCCCTGTACAATTCGAAATTCAACAAGGCGATCGACTCCCTTACGGCGAGTCTGCCTACATTTGCGCTGGTTGATGAAGGCATACGCGAAGGCGAGAAACTATGCCTGCTGGTGGAGCGGGGAAATTTCTGGGGGATGGGTTATATCCCCGAATCGTTTTCGCTTGCATCCACCGCCGAACTGAAGCATTTGCTGAATCCTTATGCCGATAATGATTATATCCGCAACAGTATTTATTCTTTCGCGGAAGCAAACCCCGATAAAAAGATCGTACTGAGCCATTAAACAGTCTCTATTTTGCAAACAGCGCACTACAACCTGAAAATACAAAAGCGGATAGCGGCCTTATCCGTTCTGCTCTTCCTGGTCAAAGCCGTGGCCTGGTACCTCACCGGATCGGTGGCCATTCTCACCGACGCCTTCGAGAGTATTGTGAACGTGGTGGCAGGATTCATCGGTGTATACAGTTTATATGTTTCAGCCAAACCCATCGACCGCGATCATCCCTACGGGCATGGCAAGGCGGAGTTTATTTCGGCGGCCATCGAGGGCACAATGATCAGCATCGCCGGGGTGATCATTATCTACGAGGCGGTGAACAACCTGCTTCATCCCCACGAACTCAAAAAACTCGATTACGGAATCATCCTTACAGCCGCTACAGCGCTCATCAACTATGCCGCGGGATATTTTTGTGTGCGCATAGGGAAGAAGAATAATTCCCTGGCCCTGATATCGAGTGGTAAGCACCTGCAGTCGGATACCTGGACCACACTGGGAATCGTATGCGGACTCATCCTCATGCTGGTAACCAAACTGGCCTGGATCGACAGCGTGGTGGCGATACTTTTTGCCCTCTTCATTATCTATACCGGCTATACCATACTCCGCAGTTCCGTTGCCGGTATCATGGATGAGGCTGATATGGCGTTGCTGGAAAAACTGGTGCAGACGCTGAATGCCAACCGCCGGCCGAACTGGATCGACCTGCACAACCTGCGCATCATCAAATACGGCAGCAGGCTTCACCTCGATTGTCATCTCACCGTTCCCTGGTACCTCAATGTACACGAAGCACACCGGGAAATCGACGCTCTGTCGAGCCTTGTGAAAAATGAATTCGGCGAATCGGTGGAACTCTTTGTTCATTCCGACGGATGCCTCGATTTTTCCTGCCGGATCTGTACGCTCGCCGATTGTACAGTGCGTAAGCATGCATTTGAAAAGAAGATCGACTGGACGATGGAGAATATCCTCAGCAACAACAAGCACCGGCTTAACCCCGATCAATAGCCCGCAAGGGTTTCGGTTACGATCGTTTCTTCCTGGGTGAGTATACGGATGAAATAAATACTCCTCGCATACACCGGCACCTGCCGCGTGAACGTATTAATGCCTGGCTGCAGTTCGATATCGCAATTGAAGAGGAGGCGCCCCGTTGCATCCGATACAACCAGTTTGGCTCCCTGTTTACGGGTACTGTTCATACGGATAACGGCGGGGTTACCGGAGGCGGATAGCTGTGTGTACAGGAATTGCATGGAACGGCCTGCCTTGTTATTTACCGAAACGATCTTGCTGAATTCAATCCGGTTGCTCTTGTCGGCCATCGCCAGGCGGTAATAATTGATGCCTGTTGGCGGTGTGTTATCTGTGAATGAATAGTACTGCCGGGTGGTTGACAGGCCTTTGGCATTCACCCTGCCGATCGCATGGAACGAACCGGTTCCGGAAGCCCGCTCCACATCGAAATAATTACTGTTGTTTTCCGAAGCTGTGCTCCACTGAACAATATTTTTTCCTCCCCGTTCCTGCGCATAGAGGTCGTCGAGTTTTGAAGCGAGGGGAGGTCCGCCTCCGTATTCCGCGTAACCCAGGTCGGGGCCCACACCCAGGAACGGGATACCCGGGATGATGATGCCCAGGTCGATCACGGGGGATATGGGCTGGAGACTGTAGCTGTTATTGCTCGAATCGAAAAGCGGGTCTACGCCGGGTATGTTATAGGGCGTATCCACGTAATTGGTTGGTAAGCCACCGGGCCATAGCGGCAGGTTGTTGTTGCCATTATTATAGGGATCGTTTACCAGTAAGTGCAACTGGTCGATATTGGTGGTGGTATCGCTGCCTTTTAACCAGGCCCCGGCAAAGCCAACAATGATGTTGTTCCGGATCTTGATATTGGTAGCCCGTCCATGATTGAGCGCATCCAGGTAGATGCCGATCCAGGGCTCCCGGTCTTGTGCGGTTGTGGCAACAATGGTGTTGTTGTCGATCTCCATGCTGTCGATGATGGCGCTGCTGGTGCCCTCGCTCACAATCAGGATGCCGCCGGAAGTACCGGTACCTTCGCCGGAGGCGAGGTTTGCCATGAGGTTCTTGCGGATCTTCACATTGCTTACAATGGATGAATCCCGCGTGTTGAACTGGATGCCGCTGGATACGTTGCGGATGATGTTGTACTCGATGACCGGGCTTTCGGCGCCGAATTCGAAGATGATGCCGCTTTCATATTTACTGTTCAGGGTATCCCGGCTGATCAGGTTATGATGTATCCAGGCAGAGTATTCCGAACTGCCTTTGTGGTTGAAATTAAGATCGATGCTGCCGTGTATGGTATTGCCTGCGATCTCCAGCCCTTCGATATTGAACAGTTCGATGCAGAAATCCCATCCATCCTGCCCGGGGAAGTTACCTCCAAAAGGTATCTTATTGAGCGTATTGTTGTATATCCTGCAATTCTTGAGGTAACCATGGTTCACATACTTGATGGGCCAGCCATTATCGCCCTGCGGCCGCTGGTTCTGGGTGATCACGTTGCTGTAGATGAGCATCCCGATCTGTCCGCCGATGTTCAGGCAGCCCCTGCCATAGCTTCCGTAGGTGGTATCGGTATACTTTGCGCAGTTATTGATGATGTTGTTGTAAAAACGATTGCCGGTGGAGTAGATGGAGTCAGGGGGTACTTCGTAAAAATCGCTGCGGGCGCTGAAGATGACACCCCGGTCGTTGAAATTTTCAATGATGCAGTCGCGGATCGTTACATTACTTCGGCCAGCCACCCAGATGGCCCAGTAGGTGTACATATTCTGCCCGTCGAATTTGAGATGGCGGATATACTGGTTGCCATCGGTTCCTTCAGGCGATTTTAATCCGAGCAGTTCCTTAAAAACGGTGTTTACGGTTGATTGAATTACGGGGATGTTGAGTGAATCGCCTTCCAGACTGACACCTGCGCTTAAGAAAATCTGTTCGGTTTCGAGGTAGGTGCCCGACTTTACAAAAATGATGTCTCCGGGCGTGGTAACCGTTTGGGTGGCGAACACGAGGGTTTTCCAGGGATTGCCGATACTTCCATCACCGGCCAGGTCATCGCCCGAAGGGCTGATATACCAGGTTGCCGCCATAGCCGCCGGAGCATAGCAACATGCCAACAATAAACCCACTAAAATGCTACCGGCACTTTTTCTCATAGCAGAAAAAAATATTACTTCAGAACGGCTGGTTCTGTTTTATTAAATATGACAGGGAGATATTGCGCTTACGGATCGCAGCTTTTTGCTGGTATTGGAGATACTCACATGGCCAAACAGACGCTCAATATACGGCGAGAAACGCTAATATCCACAGGCAATCCACATTTTTACGGCTGAAAAGTACAAATACTAGAATAGGTTTTGATTACCAGGCATTTATCTCCTTGCACCGGTAAAAGGCCCGAATCGTCCCATGGGCAGTTGCACAAACGAAAACCTCCCCTGAGTGGGGGAGGTTTTCAAGATAGTATTGGTATCCGTTTATTGGCTGATAATGCTTTTTACCACGCTTTCTTCCGTTGTGAACAGGCGCAGGTAGTAGATGCCGGCGGCTATGGCAGGCATCGATTTGTTCAGGGTATTGATTCCTGCCTGCAGCTGAACCGGGGCTGATAGTATTAACCGGCCCGCGGCATCGGCGATCACCAGGTTGGCTGCCTGTGCTTTGGAACTGCTGACGTTGATCACTGCGGAACTGTTTCCTGCCTGCAGACTCGTATAGCCAAACCGGAGCGATTGTGAACGTTTGTTGTTCACGGAAACGATCTTGCTGTATTCATAGCTGGCGTCCAGGTCGGTCATGGCCAGCCGGTAAAAATTCTTTCCGTCGGCAGGCGATGGATCGGTAAAACTGTATTTTATCTCCGCCGATGAAAATCCGTTGGCATTCACCCGCCCGATCGGAAAGAAACTTTTTCCATCGGTACTGCGTTCGATACTGAAATAACTGCTGTTTATTTCATTGGCGGTACTCCAGTTCAATATGTTCTTTCCATTGTTTTCTTTGACAGTAAAATTCACTAAGGTGATCGGTAATGCTCCCGCGCCGAATTCATTGTAACCGTCATCGGGAGCGTTGCCTGCGTAGGGCGATCCTACATAGATACCCGCGTCGATGAGCGTTGAGGCTGGCTGAAGCCTGAAATCGGTTGTGGAAACAAAAAGCGGATTCGTGGCTTTATTGTTATTGTAGGTATAGCTGGTTGGATTTCCGCCCGGCCAGGAAGGTGTATTTCCGCTGCCATTGTTCCAGGCGTCGTTGTGCGTTACCACCACCCCGGTGAGGTGCGTGTTACCGGCGCCGCTGGTCCCTTTCAGCCAGGCATCGCCGAAACCCACCACGATGTTGTTCCGGATATTGATGTTGGAACCACTGGCAGTGGGGGCGCTCATGGAAGTGAAGTCGATCCCGATCCAGGGTGCATCACCCGATTTCGCCACGATGGTGTTGTTGTAGATATCCAGTCCCTGTATCTGCGGATCATCGGTTCCTTCGCTGATAACCGTAATGCCGGCGGCAGTACCTACGCCATTACCCTGGTATACATTGGAGAACAGGTTCCGGCGGATGATATTGTTCGACAGCACGCTGTACCCGCCGGCCGGAGCGGGTGTTTCGGGATTATTGCCGCCGGTATTAGCCACGCCCCGTGTATTGAACTGCACGCCGCTGGATACATTGTTGAAGATATTGTCTTCAATGATGATCGACTCGGTGCGGAATTCGAGGATGATGCCGCTCTCGAAATTGCTGTTGAGCGTGGAATGATGCAGTGTATTGTGATGGATCCATGCGGTGAACGCATACGAACCCTTTCGGTTGTAGTTAAGATCGATGCTTCCCTGTATCGTATTATTGTAGATCTCGATTCCCTGGATATTAAAGAACTCGATCGCGAAATCCCAATCGCCGTTCTCGCCCGGGTACGAACCCACATAGGGAGCTTTGGTGAGTATGTTGTTATATATCTTCACGCCTTTCAGCCATCCTTCGTCCCAGTACTTGAGCGGCCAGCCATTCTTAAAATTCGGGCGCTGGTTCTGGATAAGTGTATTGTTGTAGATCTCCATGCCCAGTTGTCCGCCTATGTTCACAAGGCCCGCGCCGTAGTTCCCGGTATTGGCGGCCGAGTTCAGCACGGTATTGTTGTAGAATTTATTGCCGGTGGCATAATGCCCGGGATCCGAATGCGGGTCCGTGGCATCGTTGCCATCGAAGATCACACCGCGGTCTTTGAAGTTGATGATCTTGCAATCGTGTATCACTACATTGCTCCTCCCTGTGATCCAGATGGCGATCCATGTTTTGTACGTTGTTTCATTCACGTATTGTCCATCAAACGTGATCCCGGAAATGCTTTGATTGCCGTTGGTGTCCTGGCCCGAGCTCAGGGAAAGCAGGTTGCTCCATTGCCCGGTGATATTGCTGATCACGATGGTGGTGGCCAGTCCTTCGCCTTCCAGGCTTACGCCCGGCGCCAGCGACGACGCTTGTGTTTCGGTATAGGTTCCTGCAACCAGGTGAATGGTATTGCCGGCAGCGGTAACCGTACTGGTCGCTTTCCGCAGCGTTTTCCAGGGATTGGCGAGCGTACCGGTTCCGGTATTGTCGTTGCCAAGCGGACTAACATAATAGGTTGTTGCCGAACTGGCGAAGGAGAGCAGGAGTAAGATACCGGCAAGCAGGAATGCGTGTTGCCCCTTTTTTCCTGCTGAAAGCAGATGAGTTTTCATTGGGATATTTTTTGGTTTTTAACGGATATTGGTATTGACCATACACAGGGTGCGATCAATTGTCAGTTACAAAATTTGCTGATCTGAAATTGAGAAAGGCTCAACCAACAAACATCTTTCTTGTAGTGCTGGTTCGGCTATCGTATCGTAAATGCATGCGTGTGCAGATCAATACAGCGCATAGTTGTTCCTTACCAGCGTATCAGGCCAGTTTTAGTTGCAGGATAGGGCGCCTGTGGGCAGCAGGCAGTCGTTGCCCGGTCCGGTAATTTTCCGGTCGGTTACGGGGCGACAATAAAGTTGATGATGATCAGGAGAAGCGTCAGCTAACGGGAAACCGTATTCTCCTTAACGGGTAGATGATTTCAGTTTTCATAGGTTTTTTTTATGCGTTGAACACGAGTCTTGCAGTTACCCAAAATCATACCATATTCTTTGTTTGCAATTTGTTCGCGGGAATAGGATATACAATTCATGAATGATATACCGCAACACTGAAAAATGAACGGAATCGGATTTTTAATTATTTTAAAAACAACACTCTTTTTATCCAGATGTTACTGCAGGGATGTTGATAATACGGTTGTACGACAAACAGCATGTGACATCACGTAGAAAAAATACGAGACAGCAAAAAACAAATGAATATGTACACGGATTACCGGTTTCCGGTGAATAAGCGTTTTGTGACCGGTTTCCCGCTGGTGAACAACACCATATTGTATATGCCGGCCGGCAGGCCCGGAATATCTCTCGTGAACGATGTTGTTCCGGGCTGAAGCATTACCTGTGTTGTAAAAAGCCTGCGCCCGCTCATATCTGTGATCAGCAGTGTAGCTTTTTCGGTCCTGGAACTATACACCTGTATGTTGAGTTTCCCGGAATTGAGTGATGCATAACCTAGGCGCAGATCGGCGGTATTATCGGGTGTTACGGAAACGATCTTGCTGTAAACAATGCTGCCTTGTTTATCAATCATTACCAGGCGGTAGTAGTTGATGCCGGCCAGGGGATTGCCGTCGGTAAATGTGTAATGCATGTATGTTGATGAAATACCGGCTGCCGGTACCTGGCCGATCGATGAAAAGACAAGGCCATCCGCACTTCGTTCGATCCGGAAATGATCGCTGTTGATCTCGGAAGCGGTTGTCCATTGCAGCTTGTTTGTATTGGCTGCCTTCTTCACGGAAAACTCAAGCAGGGTGATGGGGAGGGGCGGACCGGCATTGAACTCTGCATAGCCCAGGTCCGGGGCGGCTCCGGTAAACGGAAGTCCGATATCGATACCCCGGTCGATTGCGGGTGAAAGCGCCTGCAATCGGAAATCGGTGGCGGATACAAATAAGGGATTTACGCTGATGTTATTATTGTAGGTATAAGCGGTGGGGTTTCCAGCCGGCCATACCGGCGTATTGCCACTGCCATTGTTATACGCGTCGTTGTGTGTAACCACCATATTACTGATGGCGGTATTGGGTGCGCTGCCCGCAAGCCAGGTATACGTAAAGCCGGTTATGATATTGTTCCGGATATTGATATTGCTGGCATTCCCATTCTCCTGGTTGGAAAAATCGATGCAGGTGATCGGGGCGGAACCTGATTTCGCGACAAAGGTATTGTTGTAGATGTTCAGTCCGTTCACCTGCTGGTCGTTCCCGTTTTCGCTGAGGATGATCACTCCGGCAGCGGTACCCGCGCCATTGCCATAATAGAGGTTGGAAAATAGATTGTTCCGGATCGTGTTATTAAGCAGGTAGCTGAAACCTCCCGGGGGTACGCCGCCTCCGGGGTTTGGAAATCCGCCGTCATTGTTTACAGAACGGGTGTTGAACTGCACACCGCTCGATACATTATTAAGCGTATTGTTTTCGATCAGCACATGCTCGGCTTTGAATTCGAGTACGATGCCGCTTTCAAAGTTTGGATTGGCCGGTGTACGTCCCAGTGTATTGTTATGTATCCATGCCGAGAACGCGTAGCTTCCCTTGCGGCAGAAATTCAGGTCGATACTGCCCTGGATGCTGTTGTTGTAAATTTCCAAACCGCCTTCAATGTTCAGCAGTTCGATGCAAAAATCCCAGTCGCCGTTTTGTCCCGGGAATGTGCCTTTGTACGGGGCCTTGGTCAGTGTATTGTTGTAGATCTTTACACCCTTGATCCAGCCGTTATTCCAGGGTTTGATGGGCCATCCGTTTTTAAAATCGGGCCGCTGGTCCTGTATCAGCACATTGTTATAGATCTCCATATTCATCTGCGAGCCGATATTGATTAACCCGGTTCCGAAGTTGCCGTTATTCTCCGCTGAATTGAGTACGGTATTGTTGTAGAATTTATTTCCGGTCGCGTAATGACCCGGGTCGTAGATCGGGTCATTGGCGTCGTTGCCGTCGAAGATCACGCCGCGGTTGATGAAGTTGATGACCTTGCAATCATGGATCGAAACATTGCTGCGCCCGGTCACGAACAGGCCGATCCATGTTTTGAAATTGGTTTCACTTACGTATTGGCCATCGAAGGTGATACCCGATACCGATTGATTGCCATTGGTATCGTTGGGCGAATCGAGCGACAGCAGGGTTGAGAATTGCCCCGTGATCTCTCCCCGGATAATGGTGACCGTACTGCCTGCGCCTTCCAGGTTTACACCCACAGCGAGGTAGCATTCCTGTGTTTCGTAGTAGGTGCCGGCATTTACATGAATGATATTACCGGCGCCTGTAACCGTTAGTGTCGCTTTCCGTAATGTTTTCCAGGGATTGGCGAGGGAGCCATTGCCGGTAACGTCATTCCCGTTCGGGTCGATATAATACGTAGCCGCCTCTGCGGAAACGGAAAGAATAATGAAGAGGAAAACAGTGATCAGGTGCTTGGTTGCTGGCAGTCTGGAGCCCATAAGAAAATTTATTTACGTACAGGGAACAATACATCAATTTTCGAAAGGGCGGAAGGAAATACGGGGCCGTTTGGCAAACGGCGTGCCAGAGGAAGACGGTTTATTCGGCAGATAGGAGGATCAACTTTCGATCAGCTTGGCCACGCCAAAGGCGGCGCCTGCGGCCAGGGCGCCGATCAGGGTCACTTTCAAGGCGCCCCATAAGGGATTCACGCCGGTAATCCGGCTTTTGAAATATCCAAATATAAACAGGCAGATCAGGGTGGCGATGACGGATATTTTCAACGCCTCGGTTGAACTGGCGATGAAAAAATATGGACTCAGTGGTATGATTCCTCCCAGGATATACGAAATGCCAATATTCAGGGCGCTTTTGGTGGCCCGTTTCGGATCAGGCTTGTCGAGCCCCAGTTCATATTTCATCATGAACTCCACCCAGCGGTCTTTGTCTTTGGCGATCTCTTCGGTAGCCTGGTTCTGCAGGGATTCGCTCAACCCGATATTGGCGAAGAATTCTTTTGTTTCGGCGATCTCGCGGTGACGAAGATTCTCCACTTCATCGTATTCTCTTTTCAATTCGCTTTGGTAATGGTCCTGCTCGGTTTTACCCGCCAGGTATCCGCCCAGTCCCATGGCAATACTGCCGGCGGCGATCTCGGCGATGCCCGCGATGACCACAATGTTGCTGCTGTCGATGGCGCCGCTTAGGCCCGCTGCCAGGGCAAAGGGAACGGTGAGCCCGTCGCTCATGCCGATCACCACATCCCGGAGGAGGTCGGAGCTTTGCAGGTGCGATTCAACATGATCGTGATGCAGGTGTGTGTCCATAACGCTGCGGTTGAAAAATCAAGATACAATTAATATTGGAAGGGCACAGCGGAAATCGATTGCTGTATGTCGGTTTTAAAAAATATTGTCAGCTTCAGGCTAACCGGGATAAACTTTTCTCAATGATACGAACACATTCCAGCACCTGTTCTTTATTGATCACCAGCGGCGGTGCAAACCGTATCTTATCGCCATGCGTTGGCTTGGCCAGTAAGCCATTTTCTTTTAAAGCCAGGCAAAGTTCCCAGGCGGCATCCGGGTTCGGATGTTTGATCACGATCGCGTTGAGCAACCCCTTTCCACGCACGGTTTCGATAAAGGGCGAATTGAGTTTTCGAAGTTCGCTGCGCAGCAGTTCTCCCATGGCATCCGCCTGTGCAGCCATGTTCTCGTCTTTCAAAACCTGCAGGGCTGTCATGGCTACGGCACAAGCCAGCGGGTTTCCGCCATAGGTGCTTCCGTGTTCGCCGGGTTTGATGGTCATCATCAAGGCATCATCGCTTAATACAGCGCTTACCGGAAGGATCCCGCCACTCAGGGCTTTTCCAAGGACCAATATATCGGGACGTACCTGCTCCGCATCGCAGGCGAGCATATGCCCGGTTCGGGCCAGTCCTGTCTGTATTTCATCGGCGATCATGAGTACATTATATTCACTGCACAGTGTGCGAACGCCTTTGTAATATCCTTCGTCGGGTACCACTACGCCGGCCTCTCCTTGTATGGGTTCAAAAAGAAATCCGCATACGTTCTTATCCTGCAACGCTTTTTCAAGCGCAGCCAGGTCATTGAAAGCTATCTTTTCGTAACCGGCGATGAAGGGTCCGAAATCCGTGGTGGCAACCGGGTCATTGCTGAACGAGATCACGCCGGTGGTTCTGCCATGAAAATTATTGCTGCATACGATGATCTTAGCCCGGTCTTCGGCAATGCCTTTTACGCGGTAACCCCAATGCCGGGCAAGCTTGATCGCTGTTTCAACCGCTTCCACACCGGTATTCATCGGAAGCACTTTGTCGTACCCGAAATAGGCCGTGATGTATCGTTCGTATTCGCCGAGCAGGTTGCTGTGAAAAGCCCGGGAAGTGAGGGTCAGTTTCTGCGCCTGTTCCACCAGTGTGGCGATGATACGGGGATGGCAATGTCCCTGGTTCACGGCCGAGTAGCCGCTTAAGAAATCGTAATAGCGTTTACCGTCGACGTCGAATACGAACACGCCTTCGCCCCGTTCGAGTACAACCGGCAGGGGATGATAGTTGTGTGCGCCGTATTTCTCTTCCAGTTCAAGAAAGTATTGTGTATTGGCGGATATATTTACAGTAGAATGCATACAGGAAAAATTATGATGATAAAAGATACGGGTGCTGGCCCCTCAGCAAGGAGGGGGTATAAGGGGCTTATCCTCGATGGTTGAGCAGGTCGAGGTTGCTGCAGAGGAAGGATGCTATGTTCAACAGCTTTTTGATCGTAGAAATTTTGTGCAAGATAACGTTAATCGGGGAGAAATACAAGATGACGGATACCAGATACCGGATATGGGTTGATTGCTTGGCTATCAGCGTGTCAGCCTGCACATTCGTGAACAAAATAGTTCTTCGCTGCAAACAAAGCAGCTGGTATGCGTTTTTCGAAGATACCGAATACGGTGCTGCCGCTTCCGCTCATGGCTGCATAAACGGCGCCCCGCCCGTATAATTCATCCCGGATCCTTTTTATTTCGGGGTATTCGGCGAAAACGGCTTCTTCAAAGTCGTTTTTCAATTCAGTTTTCCAGCTTTCGATCGGCTGGGCAACGATATCCCTGCTGCTTTTGGCGGGGATCGCGGGAACGATCTTCGAAAAAGCCCAGCCGGTATTGACGTGGATGCCGGGGTTCACCAGTATGAATTGGTATGCGGAAAGATCAAGTGCAATCGCTTGCATCTTTTCGCCACGCCCGGTGGCGAAGCAGGGTTTGTTGAGGATGAAGAAGGGACAATCGCTGCCCAGTTGCAGCGCATAGCCGATCAACTGGTCATCGGAAAGTGCTAATTGAAATTTATCATTGAGCAGGCGAAGCATGAATGCCGCGTCGGCGGAACCACCGCCAAGCCCGGCGCCCATGGGAATGGCCTTGTGTAAATGAACGCTCACGGGTGGAAGCTGCGGAAAATCATGTTGCAGCAGCCGATAGGCTTTCACACAAAGATTGTCATCGCTGTTGCCGGATACGGGCAACCCGGTTGTTGTAAAGACTATATCATTTGTTGCCGGAGAAGGAATCAGTTCCAGGGCATCCCGGAGGCGGATGGGGTAGAAGATCGTTTCGAGGTCGTGGAAGCCATCGCTTCTTTTTCGCAGGATATTCAGGCCGAGGTTTATTTTACAATTGGGGAAAACAACCATCTGGAATGAATCATTAAGAATGAGGAATATAAATGCAGAACGGAACGTAAATCTTATTTCTTCTTCCGGGTCTTGATCTCATCGCGTATGGCAATGGCCCGGATATAGTCTTCGTGTTCCAGCACATCGGCCAGCAGGGTTTCAAGTTCATCCAGCGTCATGGATTTCAGGTCGTCGCTTCCTGCAGCCTCGGAGGTTACGGGCGAAGCGGTCGCTTTTTGTTTCTTTTCTTCTCCTTCCATCAGGATTCCGGCCTGGTCGAGGATGGTATCGTAGGTGTAGATAGGACAACCGAACCGAACGGCCAGGGCAAGGGCATCGGATGTGCGGGAATCGATCTCAACGGTATCATTGGTGGAGCTGCAAACCAGCTTGCTGTAGAAGATGCCTTCCTGCAGGTCGTTGATGACGATCTCATGCAGTTCTACGTTGAAGGCCATCATGAAATTCTTCATCAGGTCGTGGGTGAGCGGGCGGCTGGGGCTCATCCGTTCGAGCGCCACGGCAATGGCCTGCGCTTCAAAACCGCCGATGACGATGGGAAGCCTGCGTAACCCGTTCACTTCACCCAGCACTACGGCATAGGAATGCGTTTGTGTGATGCTGTGCGAAAGTGCCACGATTTCCAGTTCTATCTTTTTCATATATCGGTTCGTCCGGGGGCAAATATAAAACGAAAAGCCCTTTCGATTTACATGAAAGGGCTTTTATTCTGTAAGGATGTCTGGTCATTTTCAGGAAGCCTGCCTGAGTTTTTTAACCGCTTCGATGATCTTCGGCATTACTTCAAAGGCGTCGCCTACGATGCCGTAATCGGCGGCTTTAAAGAAAGGCGCTTCGGGGTCTTTGTTGATCACCACGATGACCTTGCTGCGGTTTACCCCGGCCAGGTGCTGGATGGCGCCGGAGATACCTACGGCAATGTAGAGGTTGGGCGCAATGGCCAGGCCTGTTTGGCCGACATGTTCATGATGCGGCCTCCAGTGTACGTCGGCAACCGGGCGGCTGCAGGCCGTAGCGGCTCCAAGCAGTTTGGCCAGGTCGGTGATCATACCCCAGTTCTCCGGACCTTTCAGTCCGCGACCGCCGCTCACTACGATCTCCGCTTCGCTGAGCGGTATTTCACCCACCACTTTATTGGTAGCCGTTACCTGCACTTTGGCAGCGTCGGGGCTTGCGGCAAATGCTGCCACCTCGGCGCTGCCATCCGTGGTAATGATGCCGTATGAATTGGGATTGAGTGCAATGATCTTTTTATCGGTATTGATAGCAACATGTGCAAAAGCCTTTCCACTGAACACGTTTTTCTTTACCGTGAATCCATTGCCCAGTTCGGGAAGTGCCACGGCCCCCGATACCAGTCCTGCCTTGAGGCGAACGCTCAACCGGGGCGCAATGGCCTTGCCATTGAAATTATTGGAGAATACGATCACCGTTGCGCCAAGGGTATTGGCGGCTTCGGCCAGTATTTTCGTAAATACCTGCGAATCCACCTGGTTCAGGGCATCGTTCTTTACCGTGTGAACTTTTTTGATGCCGTACCGGCCCAACGATGCCAGGTCATCACTCACGGTACCCAGCACGATGGCTTCGGCTGTGGTATTGGTGAGTTCGGCTACCTTGGCGCCGTAGGAGGCTGCTTCAAAAGAGGATTTCTTTATGTGTCCTTCGGATTGATCGAGAAATATTAAAACTGACATATCGTTCGGTTGAGGATGTTAAATGGCTTTTGCTTCTTCGTGTAATAAACGCACCAGTTCTTCCGGCGTATCGGGCGAAACCAGTTTCACGCTTGCCTTGGCTGGCGGCAGATCAAAGGAGGCTACGGATGTAAGGGCATCCACGGCAGCCGGTTCAACCACTTTCAGCGGCTTACTGCGGGCGCCCATGATTCCTTTCATGTTGGGAATGCGTTGCTCTGCCATTCCTTTCTGGCAGCTTACCACTGCCGGCAGGCTCACCTTATTGGTTTCTTCGCCGCCCTCGATCTCACGAACGATGGTGGCTGTAGTTCCCTCCAGGTCAAATTTGGTGGCTAAGGATACATAGGGCAGGTCGAGTAATTCGGCTACCATGCCACCGATGGAAGAACCATTGTAATCGATGGTTTCTTTACCGGTGAATACAAGATCGTAACCACCCTGTTTGGCTGTTTCGGCGATCTGCGAAGCGATGTAATAACTGTCGTGGCTGTCGGCGTTCACACGGATCGCTTCATCACCGCCCAGGGCCAGTGCCTTGCGGATGATGGGTTCGGCATCGGCGGGGCCTACGGTAACCAGGTGAATGATGGTGGAAGGATCGGCTTCTTTCAGTTCGATGGCCCGCACCAGGGCATACCATTCGTCGTAGGGATTGATGATCCATTGCACGCCATCGGCGGCGAATTTCGTATTGTTATCGGCGAAGGCTATTTTTGCCGTGGTATCAGGCGTTTTGCTGATACAGACTAAGATCTTCATGCAGCATTATTTTTAGGATCTTCAAATAAGTTGTTTATGCAACTAATGCAAAGATAAGTGATGCGAAGGTAAATCGTTCAGCCAAAGAAAAAAATTATTAACAGGTGGACCGGATCGAAAAATTGAAGCAGTTTCTGGCGGAATCGCCGCAGGACAGTTTCCTGCAACACGCCCTGGCATTGGAATACATCAAGTTGGGCGAGGATGCCCCGGCCCGGGCGCTTTTTGAATCGGTCCTCGAACGGGAACCCGGCTATGTGGGCTCGTATTATCACCTGGCCAAATTGCTGGAACGGGCGAAAGAGGAGGGCGAGGCCATCACGGTGTACAACCGGGGAATGGACCAGGCGAAAAAGGCAGGAGATAATCATGCGTACAATGAATTGCGGATGGCGCTGGAGGAACTGGAGGATTGATCAAGAATTAAGAATGTTTAGCCTACCCCCTTTTGTTCCGTGGTGATCTATGTAAGCAGGAAATTCTCCGGATCTAAAGGATGGCATAGTTCGATTGCAGCCAGTGGAGGACCAGTGCAAGTAAACTGCAAGCCACAACCCATGTTCTGCGCTGAAAAAAATAGAAAAGCAGGGAAGGAACAAGCAACGATCCGGAAATGATGCTTGCAATCATCGAATGTCGGGCAATCTGCCAGACAAGGTTGCTTGGAATGAGCGGGGATACGAGTTGATATTCTGTCTGGAAAAAGGAAATATAGCCCAACAAGGAAACCACCACATGAAGGATCAATAATATCCGGCAGGGAATTTCAAGTTTGTGCATGCCCGAATTTTGTATGAATGTATTAAAAAACTTTACGGAGTTCATTAAAAAAGAAAACCTGTTTCAGCCAACGGATAAACTTCTCCTGGCTGTCAGCGGCGGGGTGGATTCGGTTGTGCTTTGTGAACTCTGCAAACAGGCGGGCTACGATTTTGTGATCGCCCATTGTAATTTTCAGTTGCGGGGCGAAGAGAGTGAGCGGGATGAACAGTTTGTGCGGAAGCTGGGAGAAAAATACGGGGTGGAAGTACGGGTAAAGCAATTCGATACAGCCGGGTACGCTTCAGCGAATAAACGGAACATCCAGGTGGCCGCACGTGAACTGCGCTATAACTGGTTTGCTGAAATACTTCAGGATTCCGGAAATACGCTCCGGCATATCCTCACGGCGCATCATCTCGATGACAATATCGAAACCCTGCTGATGAATTTTTTCAAAGGCACCGGTATCCTGGGACTGCGGGGTATACTCCCGAAACAGGGTCGTATTATCCGGCCGCTTTTATTCGCCCGTAAAGAGGAAATCCTGGCATTCGCCAGCGAACAGGGGCTTGCCTATGCAGCGGATTCATCCAACGCCTCCGATAAATATACCCGTAACTATTTCCGGAACAAGTTGATCCCGGGTATCAAAGAGGCATTTCCCCAGGCAGAAGAAAATCTCATCCATAACCTGCAGCGCTTCCGCGAAGCCGGTGAACTGTATCAGCAGGCGATTGACCTGCATAAGAAAAAATTACTCGAAAAAAAGGGAGCCGAGTTTCATATCCCGGTTCTTAAACTGCAAAAAGCGAAACCCCTGCACACGATCCTGTACGAGATCATCCGGGATTTTGGCTTTACACCCCAGCAGGTAGCCGACGTGGCGGGGTTGCTGGATAGCGATTCCGGGAAATACGTGCAATCCGCTACGCACCGCGTTATACGCAACCGCAAATGGCTTCTCATCGTTCCGCACCCTTCCGTATCAGCCAAACATGTGCTGATTGAACAGGAAGGTAAGATCGGTTTCGCCGGCGGCGAACTCCGCATCAAACGGTTGCCGGTTACAAACGGCTTTACAGTACAATCTGTAACCGATATCGCACAGCTGGATGCCGACACCATCGGTTTCCCGCTGCTGCTCCGCCCATGGAAAACGGGCGATTATTTTTACCCGCTGGGCATGCCGAGGAAAAAAAAGAAACTCAGCCGCTTTCTCATCGATCAGAAAATTTCGATCGCACAGAAAGAACAGGTATGGGTGCTTGAAACGGACAAGAAGATCATCTGGGTGCTGGGTATGCGCATCGACGATCGGTTTAAGATCACCGGTTCCTCCAAAAACATCCTGGAGATCAGTTATTCCCGAAGTGAATGATCTGTGCGGGATCGAGGTTCCGGATCTTCTCCACAAATTCCTGCAGCAGCGGATAACCCGCTATTAACTGGCTGCACACGAGGACAAAAACAATCCCATACACCGCTCCCCATATATGCGCCGAGTGATTGATGTGCCCGCCGCCGCGTTTATCCAGCGCATACGACACCGCCAGGTAGATGATACCGAACAGGAAACCGGAGATATACAGGGGGATGAAGACCAGTCCAACGCCCACCAGGGGCTCAAAGATCATGAAGCAGAACACCACGGCCGATACCGCCCCGGAAGCCCCCAGGCTTTTGTAATGGTAGTTGTGTTTGTTCTTAAAATAAGTGGGAAGGATGGCTACCGCGATCGCAGTGATGTACATGACCAGGTATAACAGTTTTCCTTTTTCACCGAACAGCAGGCCGAACCGGAGTTCCACCGCCTCGCCAAAAAGATAGAGCGAATACATGTTGAAGAGCAGGTGCGGGATATCGCCATGGATAAAACCGCAGCTGAACAGGCGCACCCAGCCATTCCGTTCGGAGATGGCCGGCGGATAAAAGATCAGCCTGTCCATCAGTTCTTCCTTGTTGAAGGCCAGGAAAGAAATGCCCACAGTAACAATGATCAGCAAAACGGTAATGCTCATAGTTTCATTTATTGGTGATGGTATTTTTCGTTGCGGTTGATCGAACAGGCCCGGTATACCTGTTCGGCAAGGATCAACCGCACCAATTGATGCGGGAATACCAGTTTCGAAAGGCTCCAGGTATAGTTGGCCCGTTGCTGAACCGCCTCGCTGACGCCGAAGGCGCCCCCGATCAGGAACACGATATTTTTGGCGCTTTCATTCGCCCGTTGCTGGATGAAAGACGCCAGTTCTTCGCTGCGCAGTTGTTTGCCCCGCTCGTCGAGCAAAACAAGGTAATCGTCTTTGGCGAGGAAATCGAGTATGGTTTCTCCCTCTTTCTTCTTCAGGTCCATTTCGCTCAGCATCGCCGCGTTTTTGGGGGAGGGAATGATGTTCCATTGAACCGGGTAATAATTGCCGATGCGTTTGGTGAACTGCAGGATGCCGTCCTTTACATAGGGCTCATGGTCTTTGCCAACGGTCCAGAACTGAAATTTCATGCCTTAAAAGTAAGAAAGCTGCTGCACTTGTATTTACCAATAAGAGTATCTTAGCCGGGTAAATTGTAGTTTCTCATGCCCGCATTCCGTGATTTTCTTACCCGGCACAAAGCCCTGATCCTTTACGGCGTCTTCCTGGCCCTGCTTCTTCTTTTACTGCGCTGGCTCGAATTGCGGTTACTGGTCTTCAATCATTCCACGGAAATGTACATTGGCGCCATTGCCATCCTGTTTACAGCATTGGGTATCTGGCTGGCCATGAAACTGACCAGGCCCAAAGAGAAAACGATCATAGTGGAGGTTGAAAAGGAGGTATATGTGCCGAAGGCGGAATTTGTCTTCAACGAGGCCGAATTCGAAAAACGGGGCCTCAGCCGCCGGGAACTGGAGGTGCTGGAACTGATGGCAGCGGGCTTCAGTAACCAGGAAATCGGCGCCCGCCTGTTCATCTCCCTCAGTACCGTAAAGACCCACAGTTCCAATCTTTTTGAGAAACTGGATGTAAAACGCCGGACCCAGGCCATTGAAAGGGGTAAAAAGCTCGGACTGATCCCTTAAGGTCCTCCTACTTTAGCCTGAAATCGGGTGCCGGACCCCAAAATCAGCCGAAAGTATGACCCCAAAATCGTTTGGGTGCAGCATTTTGCAGTCTGAATCAAAATCAAACCAACATGAAAAAACTTGTCATTATCTACGGATTGATCTGCGGCCTGGTCGTGATCACCCCCATGCTTGTACTAACCAATACCGCCACCAAGAGCGGCAGCTTCGAAGGAGCGATGCTGCTGGGCTATGCAACCATGGTACTGGCCTTTTCCCTGGTATTTGTGGGAATCCGGAATTACCGGAACAAATACAACGACGGGATCATTGGCTTTGGGAAGGCCTTCAAGGTCGGTATCCTGATCGTACTGATCGCTTCTACGGTCTATGTGATCGGGTGGCTTGTCGACTACTACCTGTTCCTGCCCGATTTCCCCGACAAGTACGCTGCCTACGAGATTGAAAAATTACGGGCTGCTGGAGCCAGCCAGGCTTCGATCGATAAGCAGGTAAAAGAGATGGCCGAATTCAAGGAGATGTACAAGAACCCGGTGATCGTTGTACTGTTCACGTACCTCGAGATACTGCCCGTTGGCCTGATCGTGACGTTGATCAGTGCCCTGGTGCTGAGAAGAAAGCAGGCCGTTGTTGCGGCCTAGTACAGCCATGAATGAAAAAGGGTCAGCCACAACGGCTGACCCTTTTAATATACCTGCTGCAGTCGCCAGTACGAAAAAAGTGACCAGGCTGCTGGTCAGGCGACCAGCAGCGGCGTTCAGGATTATTTCATGATCCGTTTCGCATTAGTCTGACCCAAACCCTTCCATGGCTTCGCCATGGGGGATTTTTCATTGATCCGCTTTTGGATACAGGCGACCAGCAGCGGCGTTCAGGATTATTTCATGATCCGTTTCGCATTAGTCTGACCCAAACCCTTCCATGGCTTCGCCATGGGGGATTTTTCATTGATCCGCTTTTGAGCGCAGGCGCTCAACGCGTTCCAATAAAAAATCCCCGCCGGAAACCGGCAGGGATTTGTGACTCCGTCAGGATTCAAACCTGAAACCTTCTGATCCGTAGTCAGATGCTCTATTCAGTTGAGCTACGGAGCCAGCTTAATCAGCTTCCCGATGAATGAGCGGGCTCATTTTTTCGGACGGCAAAGATAGGGGATTACAGGGATTCTTTCAAACTAAAGCCCATGTAAAAATTGATTGTGTATCAAATCGACCACTTCAACGAGGTTTTGCGATTCCTCGAAGACCTTTAACTGCCTGTCGGCCCCGGTGCCCTGTTCCAGCATTTTGTGTACGTAACCAACCGCGTGACGGCTGCCGAGGTCGTTGAGCACATCGTCGACAAAATCGAGCAATTCGTAGATCAGTACCCGGGTATTCACTTCGGCTTCCTTGCCAAAATCGATCAGGCTGCCATCGATCCCGTAGCGGCTGGCCCGCCATTTATTTTCGTTGAGCAGTGCCCGGGAGTACATCATGAAATTGAGGTTCTGGCTGCGGAGTTTGTATAGCTTGGCGCATACAGCCTGGAACATGGCGGCGATGGCGGTCGTTTCGTGAACGGTCATCGGCACGTCGCAGATGCGGAACTCCACGGTATTGAAGAAGGGGTGCACCCGGAGATCCCACCAGATCTTTTTCGCGTTGTCGATGCAATTGGTTTTTACCAGCAGTTTCACGTAATTATCGTAGGCCTCGATGCTGTCGAAATAATCGGGGATGCCGGTGCGGGGAAATTTATCGAACACTTTTGTGCGGAACGATTTATACCCGGTCTTTCTTCCTTCCCAGAACGGCGAATTGGTGCTTAATGCGTAGATATGCGGCAGGAAATAACGGGCCGAGTTGGCGATATGGATCGCCATTTCGCGGTTTTCCATGCCAACGTGCACGTGGAGGCCGAAGATCAGGTTGCTGCGGGCGGCTTCCTGCAATTCGTTCACGATTTCATTGTAGCGTATGTGTTCGGTGATCAACTGGCTTTCCCAATGGCTGAACGGATGCGTACCCGAAGCGCCCACCCACAAACCCAGTTCCCCGGCGATATTGCTGATGGTCTTGCGCAGGGTGCCTACATCCATGAAGGCCTCATCAATATCCTGGCAGATATCGGTGCCTACTTCCACCACCGCCTGGTGCATCTCGGCCTTTACCTTGTCTTTGATCACTTTCTGGCCCTCCTGCACGATCTTCTGTTCATGGCTCTTGAGCTCCCGGGTCTCGGGATCGATCACCATGTACTCTTCTTCAACGCCCAGCGTGAAATGTTTGTAGGATAGATTTGACATGTAAATCAGTTAAGAATTAAGAATGAATAATTAAGAATTGAAAAAACAAAACAGGGAACCCGTGCATGAACTGCAGAACAAGGCATTTTAAATTTGTAATTCTTAATTTAATAGAGTTTTTTCTTTGCTGAGCTTCGTTTGATGTATTCGCCCCAGGTCAGGTTGTCTTTACCATCCTTGTGCTCCAGCGCTTTTTCGATGGCGAAGTTGGCCGCGGTTTCCACCACCCATTCGAAGTTTTCCCGGCCTACGCTGTTTACGTCGGCATCGGGGGCCGGGTTACAGAAATCAATGGCATAGGGAACGCCGTTGCGTACGGCCAGTTCAACGGTATTGAAATCGTAGCCCAGGTACTGGCAGATGCGGAGCACGATGTCTTCCATCTGCTTGTAGCGCTCAGGCGAAGGGGTGAAGTCGGATACATAGCGCAGGTGATGCGGGTTGCGTGGTTCGTAAGGCATGATGCGTACATACTTGCCGCCGATGCAGTAGCAACGATAGTATTCTTCGAACTTGATCTCTTCCTGCAGCATCATCACCAGCTGTTCGGTTTCGGCGTGCTTCTCGAAGAATTCTTCCATGCTGTTGAGCTGGTAAACGCTTTTCCAGCCACCGCCGGCGAACGGTTTCATATAGGCGGGGAATCCGATGTAGTTGAAGATGCCTTCCCAGTCGAGCGGGTAGGCCAGGTTCGAAAAGGATTCTTCGCTGGTATCGGGCGGTAATTCACGCGAAGGCAGTATCACGGTTTTGGGAACCGGCACGTCGATCTTGGTGGCCAGGCAGTTATTGAAGAATTTCTCATCGGCGCTCCACCAGAACGGGTTGTTGATGACAGCCGTTCCACACAAAGCGGCGTTTTTGAGAAAAGCACGGTAGAAGGGAACATCCTGTGAAATCCGGTCGAAGATCACGGCGTAGCCGGAATCAACACCCTGCATCACTTTATCGATCCGAACCGGCTCGGCCAGGATACCGTCAATTTTCTTACTGTTTACACGGGCTATAAATGCTTCGGGGAAACTCCGTTCCTTGCCATACAATACGCCGATTTTCTTCATAACTGCAGTTTTTGATTTTTGTATAAAAGAGTGAGATATTTTAACCTGTTCAAATATATTTTTTCGTCGTCAATAAAACAAATTATGTTTCAGGTTGCGATGAGATAGCGAACCGTACTGTTGTTTTCTTATTTTTGAGCCATGTCAGCAGAACAGACAGCCGGTATCCTGGTTACCGAACACCTTATTCGATCCGTTCACCTCAGCCGGGAAGTCATCATTGATTATTACCTGCCGCAGTCTTTCCCGGTTACAGCCGAGCCTTCCTTATTGCTCATCAACGACGGACAAGACCTTCGCACCATGGTATTTGAAGACATACTGGAAGACCTCTACGGGGCCGGCGAGATCAGCAACCTGGTCTGTATAGGCATCCATTGCGGTACCGACCGGAAGAATGAGTACGGAACAGCCAATATACTCGATTACAAAGGCAGGGGCGCCCGTGCCGCCTTATACAACCGGTTTATTTTTGAAGAACTGCTGCCCTATGTGCGTAAGTCTACGGGCATCGCCTCGTTTCGGGAAAAATCCTTCGCCGGCTTTTCGCTGGGAGGATTATGCGCCCTGGATATCGTTTGGAACCATCCCCAGGAATTCGTCAAAACGGGTGTTTTCAGCGGCTCGCTCTGGTGGCGGGATAAGGACCAGGCGGATGCCGATTTCAATGAGGATACCGATCGTATCATGCACCGGCAGGTACGCCAAACCACCAACCCGGCGCCCTGGCTTCGTTTCTTTTTTGAAGTGGGAACCCAGGATGAAACGGCCGACAGGAATAATAATGGTGTGATCGACTCCATCGATGATACACTGGGCCTGATCGATGAACTGGTGAAGAAAGGATACCGCCGGGATAGCGCTATCCGGTTCCTGGAACTGAAAGACGGTAAGCACGATGTGCCCACCTGGGCGATCGCCTTCCCTTATTTTCTGAAATGGGGCTGGGGGGTTGAGTAGATAAGTATATAGGTATATAAAGTAAAAGGCTATCCGTTGCGGATAGCCTTTTTTATGAATTGCGAATTCGATTGTTCTTAGAAGATCAGGCGCAGACCCAATTGCAGCGACCAGGTACTGGTGGTCGACGCACTGCGGATAAAGGTCTTGTCAACCAGGATCGGGTTCGATCCGGCAGGAGCATCGTTCGGCGTATACGTAGCCAATTGATACCGCACCTCACCGGTGGTGGCGTTCTTGGTAGCACGCAACGGGTTGTTCACCACGAAGAAATCACGCAGCCCCCAGTCTTTGTTCAGCAGGTTCAGGAAGTTCTGGCAATCGGCGCTGAACTGGAGGGTCATTCTCCTGGAACCGATGTTGGTGAAGATGTCCTGGAGGAACTTCAGGTCAACACGGTGGTAGAAGGGGAACAGTACGCCGTTCCTTTCAGCAACCATTCCTTTGTGCTTGCGCAGGTATTTATCCTGCTCGATGAAGCGGAAGAAAGCGTCGCTTTGTTCCTGTGCGGTATAGGTACGGGCGGTTGAGCCTGAACCCACGGTCACAGGGATAAAGGTGATCTGCGAAGGATCTTTCGGGATATACATCAGGTCGGAGCTGTTACCATCGTAGTTGATATCAGCAGTATTGCTGAAACCGGACGGGGCTGTACCTCCGGCTGCGCCGTAGATATAGCTGAAACGTCCGCCCTGTTGTTGAGAACCTTCGTAGAAGAGCGAAATCGTGGTTCCGAGGTGTTTCAGGAATTCCCTCCTGTACGAGAAGGTACCGATGATACGGTGCGGAACAGCGAAAGAAGAGTAAGACAGTTCTTTGGTGTTCTGCGTGCCGGTTGTCGGGTTACCACCCCAGGTAGAAGAAGCGGTAGAACCCGGGTTAGACGTTACGTCCATAGCCATGCTGTAGGTATAGGCCAGTGAGGCGTAGAATCCTTTGCTGAATGATTTTGAAACAGCGGCGGTCAGCGAGAAGCTGCCACCCGCGTTATTGTTCTCCAGTACGATGGCGTTGGCGTAACCATTGTAGAGCCTGCGGGCTGTTGTTGTATTGGCAGAGAAGCTTGGGCGTGTTGAGCCACCGAGGTTCACCGTACCGGTAGGAGCGATTTCGTTGGCATTGCGCATTACGGTCGCATTCAGATCTTTGGTATACAGCAGGTCCATGTTGAGGGTCCAGCCTTTGCCAAAGCGTTTATCGAAGCCCACGTTGGTACGCCATACCTGCGGGAATTTATAATTCGGATCAATCAGTACGAAGCCGGCGGAGTTCGGAACAGGGGCCGGTGCCGTGAACAGGGAAGCCCAGGCGGTCGGGTTTGTATTGAACGTGATCTGGCTCAACTGCGTGGCGTTGGCCACCACACTTACCTGGTACATACCGCTGTTGGTTGGCATGTTGGTCAGGTAAACGAAGGGGATCCTTCCGGTATAAACACCGGAACCACCGCGTACGATCATGCTCTTGTCGCCATTCATATCCCAGCGCACGTCAAACCGTGGCGCCCAGTACCAGATGGCTTTAGGCCATTTGCCAGTTGAATAGTTGGTGGGTTTGCCATAACGGTCGGGGAAGGAGAGTGCAGTAATGGCCGGGTTCTCCAGTGGTTGTGTCGGGTAGATCGGGCGGTCGGCACGTACACCCAGGGTCAGTTTCAGGCGGGGATTGATATTGATCTCATCCTGTACATACAGGCCCAGTTGCCCGATCTTCATTTCCGCTGAATACACGGTTTCTTTTCCGGCGATCCGGGAGAATGTATACGCGTAACCGATCGGGTGGGCATTCGGTGTCATGAATTCTTCCAGCGATCCGAACGCATAGTAGCTCTGCGATGCCGGCATGAACATGTTACCTACGTACTGGTATTCGTAGTTACCACCAATGGTAGCGGTGTGCTTGCCCCTGTAGATCGTGAAGTTATTCGTGATGTTGTAGATATCGTTCTTAACGTCGTTGTTGTTCGAGAAGTTCTCCTGTCCGGCGCTCATGTAATTCTGGCGGGCGCCTCCGGCGTATGTAGCCGCGGCACCGCTCTTGGTTGGATCACCCATGATATCGATGAAGGGGAACACGCCGCCCGGGGTAGAACGGGTGGTGCGGATCTTGGTTCCGGTAGCGATGAACTGGTTGGAGAATTTACCCCTCCAGTTACTGTTCAGTTCCACAGCGGCTGTGCGAACCTGGTCGTGGAAACTGTATTGCGAGTTGGCAAATGACATGGCATTGGTGCCGAAGCGTGCATTGGCTGACCAGGTATTCGGACCACCGGTGGCAGCGCCGTTCGGTGCGCTGTTCGACATAAGCCTGTCGTCGTCTCCCACCATTTCACTGTACTTAAGGGTCAGTTTATGGGTGGTGTTGATGTTCCAGTCGAGGCGCACGAGGAACTTGTAGTTCTTAACTTCGGCATTGGGCAAACCGTCGTAGCTGCCGGTTTCGTAACCGTAAGCGGAACGCAGGTAATCGGAGAATCGTTTCAGTGAATCCACTTTTACGTTGGAGATATTGCTACCACCTGATCCGCCGGTTGGTTTGAAGGAAGTCAACGGCGGGGCTGTACGCTTTTCCAGTTCGCCATTCACAAAGAAGAACAATTTGTTCTTGATGATCGGGCCTCCCACACTGGCGCCATATACGGTGCTTTTCTGGTCGGCAGGGGTGGCAAGTTTAAGTCCGCCTACATTGCGGCCGATAAAACTCTGATCCCGGTAATATCCATAAACCGTGGCTTTGTACATATTGGTACCGCTCTTGGTTACGGCGGCGATGTTACCACCGGTGAAATTCGACTGACGAACGTCGGTAGGAGCGATGTTTACGCTTACTTCCTCAATCGCGTCGAGTGATATCGGCTGGCTGTTACCGCCAGGCAATGGATCGGTGCTCAAACCAAAGTTGTTGTTCAGGTTGGCGCCATCCACGGTGAAGTTGTTATAACGGCCGTCGCGTCCGCCGATGGAGTTACCATTGGCTTGAGGAGTAAGACGGGTGAAGTCGGTAATGTTACGGGTGATGGTTGGCAGGGTAACGATCTGGCGCTGACCTACGTTGGTGGAAGCACCTGTTTTCTGGTTCGAAGCCGCTCTGCCGCCAGAAACCACCACTTCGGTAAGGGTGGTGCTCATGGGTACCATGGTAAGGTTAACGGTATAATTATCACCAAGGGTAAGGGTGATATCTTCCACGTCCTGTTTTTTCATCCCGGAATACTGGCAGCTCAGGGTATATGGGCCGCCGGGGCGAAGGCCTGGCATGGTGAAAACACCGCTTTTTGTACTAACTGTCTCGTATTTGGTTCCGGAGGGCGTATGTACAGCCGTGATCGTGGCGCCGGCGAGCGGTTGGCCATTCGACTGCTTGACAGAACCGGAAATGCTACTGGTTGTTACCTGTGCCTTCAGCAGGGCCGGAATGGCAAACAGGATGATCAGTAGCGGTAAGATTTTCTTGAAAGTCATATTAGTTTGGTTTTACGTGGCAAAGAAAGCGAATAATTGGCTAATTCTGTTAACTTTTATTAACAAAACTTAGAGACAACAATTACGTAATAAACGTGGCTTCCAGCGGAAAAGCGGCCTTCCAAAAACCGGCAGGCAACGCTGTTTTTAATTGTCCCGTTCCAGGTACCCGGGAGGGAAAGAAATTATTACCTAAACCGCAAATGTTACCGTCTGCATTCTGGTTACCTTTGTGCCTCAATTCTGCCATCTATGTTCAATAGTATCGAAAGTGCCATCGAAGACATCAAACAGGGAAAGCTGGTGATCGTGGTCGATGATGAAGACCGGGAAAATGAAGGAGACTTTATAACCGCGGCGAGCAATGCGACTCCCGAGGTCGTCAATTTTATGAGTATGCACGGCCGGGGCCTGATCTGCACCCCGCTCAGCGAAGAGCGGTGCGATGAACTGCAGCTGCAACCCATGGTTTCAAACAATACATCGCTCCACGAAACGGCTTTTACCGTGAGCATCGACCTGCTCGGAAACGGTTGTACCACAGGTATTTCGGCTCAGGACCGGTCTAAAACCATCCTGTCGCTGGTAGATCCCGCGACCAAACCCGAAGACCTGGGTCGCCCCGGTCACATCTTCCCCCTCCGGGCCAAAAAAGGAGGCGTACTCCGCCGCTCCGGCCATACAGAAGCCGCCGTGGATATGGCCCGTATGGCTGGCTTTCCTCCCGCAGGCGTATTGGTGGAAATCATGAACGAAGACGGTACTATGGCCCGGCTGCCGGAACTGACCCTGATCGCTCAGAAATTCGGACTGAAACTCATATCCATCAAAGACCTGATCGAATACCGGCTCCGCACCGAAACCCTGATCCGCGAAGAAGTTCGGGTGCAGATGCCCACCAAATACGGCCAATTCGAACTGGTGGCCTTCCGCCAGGTGAATACCGGTGAAGTGCATATGGCGCTGAAAAAAGGCGACTGGAACCCCGATGAACCCGTGTTGGTACGGGTGCACAGCAGTTGCATGACCGGGGATATCCTGGGTTCCCTGCGCTGCGATTGTGGCGACCAGCTTCACCAGGCTATGAAAATGATTGAAAAAGAGGGCCGGGGCCTGCTTCTGTACATGAACCAGGAAGGCCGTGGCATCGGGCTGCTCAATAAACTCAAAGCCTATAAACTGCAGGAGCAGGGCCGCGATACGGTGGAGGCAAACCTCGAACTGGGCTTTGGGATGGATGAAAGGGATTACGGCGTTGGAGCGCAGATACTCCGGCATATGGGCATCAGCAAAATGAAACTGTTGAGCAATAACCCTAAGAAAAGAGCCGGCCTTTTGGGATACGGACTGGAGATCATAGAGAAAGTTCCCATCGAAATAAAGGCGAACCCGTACAACGAAAAATACCTCGCCACCAAGCGTGACAAGATGGGTCATGAAATATTAAACCGGTAATCAGTTGTTGTGGCCGGGGGGCGGATTATTGTCTTCCTGTAATTTGCCGGCCAGGCGCTTTCTTCTTTTTTCTTCACTCGGACCAAAGAGTTCGGAGAACCGGTCGAAGTCACTTTTATATGTAAGGCTTACACCCTGCCTGTTGCGCTGGCCATAGGTATAATCGATATTCGTTTTCCGGAATCCCACGATCCGGAGTTTTCCATCCTTGCTCAATAACCATTCTGCCGTGAAGTCGGGCGTGAGCAAGAGGTTCGTGTTGGCCAGGTAGGGATTGTTGAAATCCAGGTTGCCGCCAACCGAAATGATCAGCCGGTTGTTGAAATAGGTTTTGATCAATCCCAGTTTCACAGCGCCCTGCAGTTGCGAAGCGGAATTCTTCAGGTCGAGGCTCGAGTTCACATCGAAGTAGGTTGAGATGGTATTGTCGTTGAGCGCCTTTTGCAGGAACTTGCTGAAAGTGGAAGTGAGTGCGTTCGACAGGATCTGCCCGATGGTATTGGCGGCAACGCCCAGGGTATTATCGCCGGTAAGGAAACTGCTGTTGTCGGTGGTGAAGGTGTTCAGCAGCAGCAGGGAGGCTACCTGTTTCAATTGTTCGTTCTTGTCATTCTTCAGGTCTTCCAGTTTTTTCTCGGCGATGAAATCGGGCTGTATCTTTTTGGAAAGCGCAAAGTCGAAATTGATATCGGGTTTATTCAGCACGCCCTTAAGATGGGCAATGATGGTGAGGTCTCCTTTCTGGCGAAGCGATGGCGATATGTTTTTCAGGTCGATGTCTTTCGCCGTGTATTCCGCGTCGATATTGATCTGGGCCAGGTAGGGATCTCCGTTCCAGATGATCGAGGAGCCGGGTGTAACCGAAAAATATTTTTTCAGGATCGACTGGAAATTGTACGTGTATTGTCCCTCGGTAATGGTGAAGCTGCCCCGCATGGATGTGCTTTCCTTGCTGCCTACTTTGATATTCAGTTTTCCGTTGCCCTTGCCCTTGATCACATCGCCGAGCGTTTCATCGAGGATCACATCCACTTTGCAGGCCGGGTTGGCGGTGATGTCCATGTTGAGCAGGAAATTGGTTTCTTTCTTTCCCTTGAACTCATCCTCCATTTTGCTACCGAACTGGGTGAATACAATGTAATCGATCGCTCCTGTTTCCTGGCTGCTGCCCGTGGGTATGTATACATGGCTGCTGTCGGACCGGGAGGGTTCGCCATCGATATCGATCCGCATGTCGTTGGTGGGCCCATCCAGCGTCATGGTGGCACGGCCGATCACTTTACCGTAGAAGGAACTGTTGTCTTTTTTGCTGGTGTTCAGCAAGAGCATTTTGCTTGTCTGGAATCGCATGTTATCGAACCCGAACTCATCGAACATGTTGTGACGGATCTTGCCCGAAGCGGTACCGCTGTTGTTGAGCGTGTCTTTCAGCTGAATGGTGCCGAGGTCGATCTCGTCGGGGTTGAAGATAATCGTTTCGTTATCGAATTTGTATTTGCATTGGGTGTATTTCACCCGGAATGAACCGCCCTCCACCGCCACGCTGCCGGTGATGTACCGGTGATCATTGCCTCCTGTTACTTTCAGGTCGCTGATGGCATTGCCCTGCATCTCGCTGAAGATACTGCCCATGTAATTGTCGAGTATGCTGATGTCGAAGCGTTCGGATGTAAAGGCGATATCCAGCTGGTTATTGGTTGTATCCTTGTAATTGAGCGAGCCTTTGATCCGGGCCTTGTTTTTATCGCCCGTGATGCCGGCGTCTATCGTCACCAGCCCGGTGCTCGTGTTCACGTCTCCCTTCATGTTCACATCGCCGATTTCTTTATTATCCACCCGCACTTTTTCCGCTACCGCGTCGTACTCAACGATCTGTTTCCCGAAGGGGTCCTTGAGTTTTACTTTGCCGGTGATGATACCTTCGAGTCGCGGCTTGTTCATGAAAAGCGGGGTGAAATCATTGATGTTCACTTTTCTCAGTTTGGCAACAAGGTCGATGCGGTTGCTTTCGTCATCGGGCTCGGTATCGATTACAATTTCCTGTTCGCCCTGCGTGAAGCGAACGTCTTTGGCTTCGATATAGGATTTGCGTAACGTGATCTCACCGTCTTTTTCCAGGTTCCATTTCTTGTCATTCAGAATAAAGGAAGATGGGAAGAGGTGTATGCGTACCCCGTCGGAAAGTGTTTTAATGTTGGCATTCAGCCTGGCCTCGCTTACCGTTTTACTTGCGCTGGTCGTAAGCTGTACGTGTGTCAGGTCGTTTTTGGCGCCGAGTATGAGCCGGGTGTTGGGTATATGCAAACTATCCGAGAGGGCGATGTCGGTTACCGAAATGGTCGCGTTCAAACTATCCAATGTTCCTTTACTCACGAGGTCGAGGTTGGTGAACCGCTTTCCGTCGTAGGTGAAATCGGGAACGCTGGCGTTTACATTCATTTCATTGGCGGCCAGTTTCAGGTTGCCCGAGAAGGTGGAATTGTTGAAACCGCTGAGGCGTTTGTCGAGCAGTTTAACGTAATCGTCGACCTGCCTTGTTTTTATGTAGAACGAAAAATCCTGGTTGCTGATACCTTGTTTGGGTTCCTCGATGTAGGCGGGGTAATACCGGTTAAGAAACACCTTGAAGGCTTCCGGCAGTTCCAGTACCTTGAAATCGCCGGTGATGTTTCCTTCGAGTTCGTTGGTTTGCACCGTCAGCATTTTCTTTTCATCCACCAGCAGCGACCGAACGATCAGCGAATCGAAGGAGAGCCGGGTGCTGTCGTGCCAGAGGGAGGCATTGTACACTTTGGCGGTACCGAGGAAATCATCGATGTTGTTGCCGGCGAAGTTCAGGTTGAGGTTTCCCGCCAGGGAGAAATTCTCCCTGGTATAATGCAACTGGCGGAGATTGGCTTTTTCGAGCAGGGCCGAAAAATTGAATTCGGTCTTGTCGCCCAGCAGGCTCACGGAACCTTCCAGGTCGGTGATCTTCAGGTTGGGGTCGTTCATGTCGAGATGACCCGAGAACAGGTTCTTTACAAAGGTTCCGTTCAGTGTAATGTTCTGGTACGTGTAACCGGAATAATCCAGTTTGTTCACGGTTCCGTTGAAATCGGCGTTAAGGTCGTCGAGGTCGAAGCCTTTGCCCTTTACCTGGCCGCTGAAAGCGATATTGCCCAGGTCTTTGTTGTTGAAGAAACGGCCCAGGTTGAATCCTGCCGAAGACAGCTTACCCGAATAGGTGGGTACATTCACGTTCCGCAGTTTCATGTTGATATCCGCGTTCACAGCACCCAGCCCGGTACTCACGTTTCCGTAGGCCACAAAGTCTTTGATAAAACCGGTGAAATTTCCTTTGAAACGGATGGAGCCTAACTGGCTCAGTTGCGGTTGCCTGATCTTTTTGAGATAGGGTACCAGGGTAACCAGGTCGGTATAGTTGGTGCGCAACTCATCCGATTTGAAATCGATGAAGGTGTTTTCAATATCCGGCAGTCCACGCAGGGTGATGCTTCCGGTTACCGCGGTGTTGCCGCTCTGGATGTTCATGTTGCGCACAGAGAGGTTGTCGATCTTTCCCCTGGCCCGGCCCGAAAAATTCAATGCACGGTTCCAGGTTTTCAGTTGCGGCGCAAAATAAGCGATGTCGTCGCTGTGGATGGAGCTGTTTTCGAAATTGCCTTCGAGCATCACGCTGTGGATGAAGTCGCTCATGTCGGCGTTGAAATGATCATACCGCATGGCGTAATAATTACCCACCCGGCTTTTGGGTGTTTGTATGTCGAGCTCGCTGAACTCCATCATCGATGGTGTGATCTTCACCTTCGAGGCCAGCTTGGTCACTTCGAAGCCGCTCTTTTCTTTTGCAGCGAGCTGGATGTTCAGTGCGATGGTGTCTTTCGAAAAAAGGATATGGCTCATGCTCGCATTGATGCTCCCAAAGCGGAGGTGCAACCCGTCGAACTGGTCGGTATAGGGTGGGCGGTCGGTTTCTTTATCGTTGCTGAAGGTTCCGTTGGTGATGCGGATATTGGCTGCCTGTACAATCCATCCCTCCCTGTTCCATTGCAGCTGGCCTTCGGCCGCTGTTTCGGGCGAAGTAACAGAAGCGGTTGTTCTGGGCGGGCGGTTACCCCGGTAATCCTGCAAGGCGAAAACAGGCTGGTCGATGTCGATGTGGTTGATGTCGATCTTTTTTCCGGCCAGGTCGATCTTGTCGGCCGAAAGGGATAATTTCCGGATGGATGCAATCATGTTCTGCCCGGCCCATTTATCGACGCGGTTGAAACGGATGTTCTCGAGTTCTATTTCTTTCAGATCGATCTGCGGCGATTCTTTTTTAGATCCCGAACTTTTTGGGGAAGAGAAATAATCAACGAGGAACTGGTAATTCCAAACCGAGTCGCTGCGGTTCATGTTGATCACCGCGTCTTTCAGTCCGATGTATTTTAAAACGGGTTTGTCTTTGAGAAAAAACCAATCACTGATGTTCACCTTCAGGGTGCCGGCGTAGAGCAGTGTGTCTTTTTTCCGGTCTTCCACCAGAACGCCTTCCACCAGCATTTTACTGAACAGGCTGAAATCGACATGGCGCACGGTAACCGTTGTTTTCAGTTCTTTCGATAAACGGCTGGATAATTTACCCACCAGCCAGTTTTGAACGGGATCGAGGTGCAGGATGCCCCAGCCGGAAAGCAGCAACACGATGAGTACGGCGAAGAACCAGGTTTTGTGTTTGATCTTTTTGAACAGGAAGAACCAGCCTACCAGCCAGGCAGCGAATAATCCGAAGAAAAGCCATTTCGAAACAGGGTAGGTGAAAATGAGCAGTAAAATAAGAATAACCCAGGCCGCGAGGGCCATTAAAAACCACTTTGATATGTTCAGGATGCTGCGCAGGGCCAGGTATTATGTGTAAAAATAATTATTCGGGCCCCGCCGGGCAAATTAAGTACCAAAATTTACCCTTTCTTTTGCAGCGGAGAGCGGGGTTTCAACAGGTTTTTTAACCTGTCATTTCTTTTCTCTCATCTCCTTATTGAAATGATCCGACTGCCCTTTGGGGATGGAAAGATTCTGCCAGTCGTGGTTGCGGATCATCCGACCGAGGTATACGATCTGTCCGACATGATAGGGGTAGTGCGCCAGCTGCCGGTTGATCGCATCCACCACGATCAATCCTTCGCCCCGTATGTAAATGGTTTTGGACAGGTCTTCATCCTGCAACGATCCGATGGCATCCAGGCAGCAGGCCCATCCTTTTTCCCAAAACGCCATCAACTGCTCCCGGTTCATATGCTGTTCTTCAAATTCGGTATCGCGGTTGCGCCAGTCTTTTTCACCATCACTGGTCAGGAAACCGGTCCACCGGCTCAGCATATTGCCCGCCATGTGCTGGATGATGATGGCGATGCTGTTGCTCGATTCGTTGGGTTGATAATGCAGCTCATCCTGATTGAGCTGGGCGAAGGTTTTATCCGCAAGTTCTTTGTAATAGTGTAACCGCTTTACGGCGCTCTGGATGAATGCTGTTTCTATACTCATTGGTCGGTGTTATTTATGTGTGCCCAAGGTCAGACGAAACGTCAGACCTTGTACTAATACCCCCTGGCATCGTCATCGCCGCGTTTATCGCCTACGGCGATGATCTTTTTACCAAGTACCTGTATCAGTTCGGTACGGCCGATCGATTCTCTTGGCTTCACGGTATAGCCCATGGCCTCCAGTTGCTGTATCACGTCGGCAGGAAAATCCTTCTCCACATCAATGCGGTCGGGCGACCATTGGTGATGGAACTTGGGTTTATTCACCGCGTCGATGGCCGTCATGTTGAATTCGATGATGTTCACCAGGGTTTGAAATACGCTGGTGGGGATGGTGGTGCCCCCGGGTGTTCCTACCACGAGGCAGGGTTTGTTGTTCTTCAGTACGATGGTGGGGGTCATACTGCTCAGCATCCGTTTACCGGGAGCGATGGCATTCTTGTCGTTGCCCAGCGCACCGTACATGTTGGGCACGCCCGGCTTTACACTGAAATCATCCATCTCGTTGTTAAGGATAAAGCCCGCGCCGGTTACCACGGTATGGCTGCCATAGCTGTCGTTGAGCGTGGTGGTTACCGCTACGGCATTGCCTTCGGCATCGATCACGCTCAGGTGGGTTGTTTCTTCACTTTCCCTGATCATGCCGGCGCCGGTGATCTTGCTGTTGCCGGCCTTGCCGGGTTCATAATCTTTCATCCGCTGCTCAAGGTATTCCCTGCTCACCAATGTTTTTACCGGAACGTTTACAAAATCAGCGTCGCCCAAAAATTCAGCCCGGTCGGCATAAGCCCTGCGCTCCACTTCCGTCATCAGTTGCACCGATCCGGCCGTTTGAAATTTCATCGCTGCGATGTTGCGTGGTTCGATCATCTTCAGCATCTGTTCAATGATGATACCCCCGCTGCTGGGCAGGGGCATGGAGATCACCTGGTGGCCTTTGTAATCGAAAGAGAGGGGCGTTCGTTCTTTGGCTTCATAACTCTTCAGGTCGTCGGGTGAGATGATGCCGTTGCCCCGCTGCATCTCTTCCACAATGAGCCGGGCGGTTTCGCCTTCGTAAAAACCTTTTTGACCGAGGTCGCGGATACGTTTCAGGGTGTTGGCAAGATCTGTTTGAATAAGCAGGTCGCCGGCCTTCCATTTTTCCGCTTTCACGAAAGCGATAGCCGCTTTGTTCTGTTCGAGGAATTCTTTTTTGTTGGAATTGAACGATGCCGCTTGCCCGGCTGTGATGGGAAAGCCATGCTCGGCCAGGTCGATGGCAGGCTGGATGAGTTTGACGAAAGGAAGCTTCGCGTATTTCAGGCTGGCGAACAAACCGGCAACGGTACCGGGAACGCCCGAAGCCAGGTGACCGTATTGCGAAAGATCCAGTTGGGCATTGCCGTCTTTATCGAGGTACATATCCCGGCTTGCTTTTGCCGGGGCTTTTTCGCGGTAATCGATGGATATATTCTGGCCATTGCTGAGGTGTGCCACCATAAATCCACCCCCGCCGATATTGCCGGCTGCCGGGTATACAACAGCCAGGGCCAGTTGGGTGGCGATGGCCGCGTCGACAGCATTGCCGCCTTGTTTGAGGATCTGGAGTCCCGCCATGCTGGCGAGCGGATGCGCCGATACCACAGCGCCCTTGCCGCAGGTGATCGTTTTCTGAACGGAATAATGCGTGTTGTTCTTTACAGACTGGGCAAAAGAACCGGGAATGATGAACAGGAATACAAGTCCGGCCAGGTATGTGCGCATGGAGATTGTTTTGCCGAAATTACTTGATTGCCTTCAATTAATAAGTACGGAAGGTAAAAGCGAAATCGGCCGCTTTCTTTATTTTCACATATTATTTACCGGACTACCGCTACATTTATACAATATGGCAATACGATCAAAACTACTGGCTTCATTATTCTTGTTCTTTGTTGTCTTCTCCCATGCGCAACTCCGGTCGCCGGATGAGTTCCTGGGCTACCCGCTTGGAACCCGTTTTACACCGCATTATAAGATCGTCAATTATTTCAACCAGGCCGCGGCGGCGATGCCGGGCATGATGAAACTGGAACGCTACGGTTTTACCAACGAGGGCCGCGATCTGTTGCTGGCCTGTATATCTGCTCCCGAGAATATGGCGCATCTCGACGAGATCCGGAAGAACAACCTCCGCCTCACCGGCATGCTCCGCGACAGGGCCGCAGATCCGAATGGCCCGGTGATCGTATGGCTCAGCTTCAATGTTCATGGTAACGAGGCCAGTTCGTCGGAAGTTTCCATGAAGGCCCTGTTCGAACTACTCAACCCGTCGAATGCGCAAACAAAAACCTGGCTGAAGAATACGGTTGTTCTCATTGATCCCTGCCTCAACCCGGATGGACGCGACCGCTACGTGAACTGGTACAACCAGGTGGCCGGCAAAGAACCGGTAGCCAATCTCTCGGCCCGCGAACACCGGGAGCCCTGGCCCGGCGGAAGGGTGAACCATTATTACTTTGATCTGAACCGCGACTGGGCCTGGCAAACACAGGTGGAAACAAAGGCCCGCGTGAAGAAATACAATGAGTGGATGCCGCAGATCCATTGCGATTACCACGAACAACTGATCAACAATCCTTATTACTTTGCTCCCGCCGCCGAGCCCTTTCATGAAGTGATCACGCCCTGGCAGCGGCAATTTCAAACCAGCATCGGAAAGAATCACGCGAAGTATTTCGATGCCAACGGCTGGCTCTACTTCACCAAAGAGGTATTCGACCTGTTCTATCCTTCGTACGGCGATACCTATCCCACGTATAACGGCGCCATCGGCATGACCTATGAGCAGGCCGGGCATAGCCAGGGTGGGTTGGCTGCCCAGCTGAACGACGGCGATACGCTTACCTTGAAAGACCGCATCGCACACCACTTCACCACCGCCATGAGTACGATCGAGATCGCTTCGGCCAACGCCGGCAAATTGCTGACTGAGTTTAAAAAATTCTTTGATGAGGCCAATGGGAACGGAGTGGGTGAATACAAAACCTACGTGATCACCGAAAGCAATGCCGGCAAGCGGCAGGCCCTGCAGCAATTCTTCGATGCCAATGGCATCAGCTATGGCTCCATCAGCGGTATATCCCTGAAAGGGTATAACTATACCTCGGGCCGGGAAGAAGGATTCGCGGCTGCCGGCGCCATGGCCATAAGCGCAGTTCAACCCCGCTCGGCCCTGGTAAAAGTGTTATTCGAACCCAAATCAAAACTGAGCGATTCCGTCACCTACGATATTACCGCCTGGAGCATTCCCTATGTATATGGTGTGCAGGCATACGCGGTTAAAGACAAACTTCCCGTATCTGCCTACGCCACACCGGCCGCTATCCCAAGGCCGGCTACCGGGGCGTATGGTTACCTGCTGCAGTACAATTCGTTCACCGATGCCCGTTTACTGGCAGCGCTGATGCAGCAGGGGATCAAAGTGCGCTTTGCCGAAAAGGAATTTGGTTTTGGCGGAAAGCGATTCGCCAAAGGAACATTGATTGTTTTGAAAAAAGGCAACGAAGATAAACTCGCTGCGTTTTCGGATATCGCTGCCGGATACGGTACTGCTGTAACAGAAGTAAGCAGCGGGTTCATGGAAACCGGTTTTGATTTCGGCAGTGAGAAAGTGCATTTCATCAAAGCGCCGAATGTGGCCCTGGTAACCGGGAAGGGATCCGGCGCCAACGCTTCGGGTGAAGTATGGCATTATTTCGAACAGCAATTGGGTTACCCGGTTACGCTGATCAATGCCGAAGACCTTGATGCCGCCGACCTGAAAGGGATGGATGTGTTGATACTGGCAGACGGCAACTACAGGTTCCTGCAGAATAAAGACGCCGCCGCCGATATCCGCAACTGGGTGCAGCAGGGCGGTAAACTCATCGCCTTTGAAAATGCCGCTTCGCAGATCGCCAAACTGGAATGGGGCTTCAAATCAAAAAAAGCCGATGAGGAAAAAAAGGACGATAAGAAAGACGAAAACGAATATGCCGATCTGAAACGCTACGAAAACCGGGAGCGGGATTGGGTGGGCAGTAATATCCCCGGCGCTATTTATAAGGTGGAACTCGATAATTCGCATCCCCTGGCCTTCGGCTATGGCAATACCTATTTTACCCTCAAGCTCAACGATGAGTTGTATGGCTTTATGAAAGACGGGTGGAATGTGGGAGTAGTGAAAAAGGAAAACCAGGCAGCTGGTTTCGTGGGCAGCAGGCTCCAGGCGAAGATCAAAGACGGAACGGTGATCGGGGTGCAGCCCGTTGGAGGCGGAACGGTCGTGTTCTTTGCCGATGATCCCATCTTCCGCAATTTCTGGGAGAATGGAAAACTCCTGCTGGCCAACGCCGTTTTCCTGGTAGGGCAGTGATGGGTTGTAAGTCATAAGTCATAAGTCATAAGTCATAAGTGATAGGTGATACATAAAAAATAAACAGCTATATGCTCCGGAAACTATTGTTCTCATTTTTAGTTTTTAATTCTTCATTCTTATTTACTGCCGCACAAGCTCCACGCAGTTATACCTCTTCCGAAATCCTGCTCCAGGTCAAGAAACTGAATGTGCTGGGATCTGTATTATATATAGCCGCACACCCGGATGATGAGAATACCCGCCTGCTGGCCTACCTGGCCAATGAAAAATTATACCGCACGGGTTACCTGAGCCTGACAAGAGGTGATGGCGGACAAAATCTCATCGGCGATGAACAGGGTGTCGACTTAGGCCTGATACGTACACAGGAATTACTCGCTGCCCGGCGGATCGACGGCGCCGAGCAGTTCTTCAGCCGGGCATTCGACTTCGGTTTCAGCAAAAGCCCGGAAGAAGCGCTTCGTTTCTGGGGGCACGATAAGATACTCAGCGATGTGGTTTGGGTGATCCGCAAGTTCCGTCCCGACGTGATCATTACCCGTTTCCCCACAACCGGTGAGGGAGGACATGGGCATCATACCGCTTCGGCCATACTGGCTGAAGAAGCCTTTGACGCGGCGGCCGACCCGGCAAAGTTTCCCGAGCAACTGAAGCAGGGCGTTTCGGTATGGCAGGCCAAACGCCTGCTGTGGAATACATTCAGTTTCGGTGGTACCAATACCCAGCGGGAAGACCAGTTCAAACTCGAATGCGGCGATTACAATCCCATCCTCGGAAAGAGTTACGGCGAGATAGCGGCGGCAAGCCGCAGTCAGCATAAAAGCCAGGGCTTTGGTGTTCCGGCGCAACGCGGCAGCGTGATCGAGTATTTTAAAACGATCCGGGGAACAGCGCCCGTGACAAGTTTGATGGATGATGTGGAAACGGGTTGGCGCAAAGCCGTGGATAAGGAACAGGCCGCGGCGAATACCACGGCGGTGGAAGAGCTCATGCGCTCTTTCAATGTAGAACATCCCGAAACCATCCTGAAGGGATTGGTGACATTTTATACAAGGGTAGAACAGGTGCAGGATGTGTATTGGCGGGAACAGAAAAAAGCGGAGATCGAAAAGATACTGGAAAATTGCAGCGGGCTTTTCATGGACGCCACCACCGGTACGCAGTATGCCGTGGCCGGCGACAGCCTGAAGATAAGCCTCGTGGTGAATAACCGGTCGGGGGCCAATATCCTCAGCGCCGACGCGTTCATCAACCACGAGTACCTCATCTTCGATCAGCTGAAGAAGAATGTGAATGCGGTGAAGAACTACAGCATGTACATCCAGCCCGGCACCCCGCTTACACAGCCCTATTGGCTGGAGAACGCGATGGACAAAGGCAGCTTCAATGTTACCGATCAGCAACTGATCGGCAAAGGCGAAAGCGATCCGCTGAGCGTTGTGTTCAGTGTGATGATCGAAGGAAAGGAATTCAAATTCACCAAACCCATCCGGTACAAGCATACCGATCCCGTGAAAGGAGAACTGTACCAGCCTGTGACCATCATTCCGAAACTGGAATTGAGTTACAACGGCGATGTATTTCTCTCGGTCAACAACAAGCCGGTGGATGTGAAGACGCATATCCGAATGAACCTGCCCGATACGGCCACCTATTCCATCCTTAAGAAAACATCCACGGGCATCAGCGCAGCGAACAATCCGTATATCTATAAAGCGAATCCGCAGAAAAGGGAAGCCGGAGAATCGTCGTTGTTCAGCTACCGCGGGAAGGATTCCAGTTATGTGGAAGACATAAAACTGCAGGCAAGCAGGAGCGGCGATCAGTATAGCCGGTACAGGCGTGTGATCGAGTACGATCATATTCCTTCGATCGTGTATTTCCGGGAAGCGACCGCCAAGTTTGCCATGACCGGGTTACGAACAGAGGGTCACCTTGTAGGGTATATTCCCGGGGCAGGAGATAAGATCCCGGAAGCGCTGGTGCAGATGGGCTATAAAGTGATCACCCTCAAGGAAGCGGATATCAACGCGGCCAACCTTCGCCAACTTGATGCCATTGTTACAGGCGTGCGTGCCTACAATACCAATGAGTGGATGAACAATGTATACGATGAACTGATGCTGTACGTAAAAGAAGGAGGGGTGCTGCTGGTGCAATACAATACCAGCAACCAGATCGGTCCGGTGAAGGCTAAAATCGCTCCCTATCCGTTCAACATCAGCCGCAACCGGATCACCGATGAGGAAGCGAAAGTGGATTTCCTGCTGCCCGACCATCCCGCCCTGAATCACCCGAACAAGATTACCCAGAAAGATTTCCAGGGCTGGGTTCAGGAACGCAGTATTTACCACGCGGAGAATACGGATACGGCTTATAAGAAGATACTCAGTATGAAGGACCCCGGTGAAAAGGAACAGGATGGCAGCCTGGTCATTGCCAACTACGGCAAAGGGAGGTTCGTGTATACCGGGCTTGTATTCTTCCGGGAACTACCGGCAGGCGTGCCGGGTGCGTATCGCTTATTCGCCAACCTGATCGCCAATAACAGGGGAAAGTATATTAAGTAGTTGTAGAAATATCAAATTGTGTATTGTCATTCTGAGCGTAAGCGAAGAATCTTTTTTATAGCTATATGCAAAAAGACCGGTCATACTGGAATAAGTGGTACTTCGGGGTGCTTGCATTCCTGGTATTGCAGATATGTATCTTTTATTGGATAACCCGGGCGTTCTCATGAGTGGTATCGACTGGATCATATTGATTGTTACATTGGCGGGCATTATCGTCTACGGGATCTATAAAAGCCGCACGACCAAAAATCTGGAAGGTTATTTCCTGAGCAACCGCAACATGCCCTGGTACCTGGTGCTGCTGAGCATCATGGGAACGCAGGCAAGCGCCATCACTTTTTTAACAGGGCCGGGGCAGGCCTTCAGCGACGGGATGCGGTTCGTACAGTATTATTTCGGACTGCCGCTGGCCATGATCGTGATCTGTATCTTCTTTGTGCCTGTTTTCAGCCGGCTTAAAGTATTTACCGCCTACGAATTTCTCGAAGAACGTTTTGATGTAAAGACAAGAACCCTCACCTCGTTCCTCTTCCTGCTGTCGCGGGGCCTGAGCACCGGCATCAGCATCTTCGCACCGTCTATCGTACTCAGTTCCCTGATGGGCTGGAATATCTATTATACCAACCTGGTAATGGGCGGTTTGCTGATCATTTACACCATGAGCGGCGGCGCCAAGGCGGTGGCCCATACCCAAAAACTGCAAATGATCATTGTACTGGTGGCGCTGGCATTGGTAGGATACCTGGCAGTGAAACTGCTGCCCGATACCATCGGCTTTACGCATGCGCTGCGTAAAAGCGGCGAACTGGGTAAGATGAATATCATTACCACCGGTTTTACGGAAGAAGGGTTCGACTGGAAAGACAAATACAATATCTGGAGCGGTATCATCGGCGGGTTCTTCCTGGCCCTGAGTTATTTTGGAACCGACCACAGCCAGGTAGGCCGTTACCTGACTGCAAAAAACGAAACAGAAAGCAGGAAAGGATTATTGATTAACGGGCTCGTCAAAGTACCGATGCAGTTTTTCATCCTGCTGATCGGTGTGCTCATCTTCTCGTTTTACCAGTATAACAAAGGTCCGGTTTATTTCGACGAGGTGGGACTGGAGCAGGCGAAGCAGACGGTAAAAAAAGATTCCTTAAACATGCTGGAGGCGAACTATGCGGCCGCCTTTAACGCGGGTAAGATCGAAGAAGCCAATGCGATCCGCAAAACATTTGCCGGTGTGATGAAGCGGGCCCTGCCCGACAGCGACCCCAAGGATACCAATTTTGTCTTTCTCTGGTTTGTGAAGGAGAACCTGCCGGTGGGGCTCATCGGGCTGGTCTTTGCCATTATATTCCTGGCGGCCTGGGGAAGCATCGCGGCCGCGTTGAATTCACTGGCGGCCTGCACCGTGGTGGATTTTCACAAGAAGTTCTTTGTCAAAAAAGAAACGGAGCTGGAAGATTATAAAGTGTCGCAATGGTATACATTGGGATGGGGCGTTTTCTGCATCATCATTTCCATGTTCGCCTATAATATCGGGAACAGCCTCATCGAAGCGGTGAATATACTCGGTTCCCTGTTTTACGGGGTGATCCTCGGGATCTTCCTGGTGGCTTTCGGCATCCGGTACGTAAAAGGACATGCTGTGTTCTACGCGGCACTTATCTCCGAGTTGCTGGTGATTCTTATCTACAACCTCGATATCATCTCCTTTCTCTGGCTGAACGTGATCGGTGCTGTATTGGTTGTACTGCTTTCACTTTTGCTGCAGCCACTCCTGAAACAAAAAGCGTTGCCATAAGCAACGCCTTTTGCATCGATTAGCTGGTTTGAATTATTTCAGTGTCTTCTGGAAATCCTGGTTGATTTTGACATAATCATCATTTTTGGCTTCCTGTGCCAGGGCCAGTGATTTTTTCGAACTTTCCAGCGCACCGGCGTTGTCGCCCATTTCTTTCTGAATCTTGGCTTTGTAGATCCACATCCAGAATGCCTTTTCGTTTGTTTCTATGGCCTTGCTCGTGTATTCCAATGCCTTGGGCAGGTTCTTTTCGTACTCGTTGTAGAATTGAGCTGCCTGCCAGTATGGTTTTTTATCGCCTTGCAGGGCTGTTTCCAGTTGCGCACGTACTTTATCCCTGAAATCGGCTTTAATGGGAATGCTTACCAGGGTTTTTTCCCAACTGATCTGCAGTTCGCAACTTTCTGGTTTTACATCCACGAACTGCATGGTGAATGATTCGGTTTTACTCTTGGTCTTGGAAGGTTCTACGCGAACACGGGCCACGTCTTCGCTTTCCTTATAGCCATCGGTACCCCAGTTTTTAAGGCCTTTGTTGAAAATGATATCCCAGGAGTCGATGCCGGGAATGGTATACAGCACATACGTACCTGTGTCGATCCGCTTACCGGCAAATTCAAGCGGTTCAGTCAGCACAACGCGGGTGGCGGCGTTAGCGCCGGTACGCCAGAGTTTGTTGTAAGGAACGAGATCGCCAAAAACCTTACGGCCTTTTGCCGCCGGGCGGGAATAGGTGATCTCGACGGAGCCGATACCAAATTCCTGCTTGATCGTTTGTGTTGGCGAAGGCGCGGGCATCCGAACCTGTGTAAAACCTGCCGTGGTGAAGCAGGCAACTGCGATGAGGGGGAACAGTAATTTCTTCATATAACGTATTTTGGGCTGCAAGGTAGTAAAATCGGAATAGAAGAAATGAGTCTGTGTTCTGTGCGTTGTGGTAATCAGAATTGCACGGTTACGCTGGCGGAGGTTTTTTTACCCTTTTTTATCTTCCACTCGGGGCCTTTCATGAGCAGTTTTTTGGCTGCTTCGTCGATGGCGGCGCCCATTGATTTGTTTACGCGGATGTTGCTGATCGTACCGTTGGCGTGCACGTCGAACGTCAGTTCAACTTCGCCATGGAATTCATTTTTCAGGGCTTCATCCGGTATGTCGATGTTGTTGGCAACATAGGTGTTGTAGTTTTTCCAGCCATCCTTGGGTTCCACGTTGATGCTCGTATCGCTCAGCACGGAGGGCCGGCGTATGGATTGTGTATTGGCGAACTCTCCAGGCTGGGCCTGTTGATTCTCCAGTAAAATGATCTTGTTCATCGGGAGGTTGCTTTTCAGCGTGAAACTGCGGGGCTGAAAACCAAAGGAACTCACTTCGATGGTGAGTACCGAGTCGGTGGTGAAAAGCCGGAAATTACCTTTCACGTCGGCATACGTGGCAAAGTTCCCGCTCTTCACGAGTATGTTCGAGAAGGGCAGGGGAGAATTATCTGCTGAAACAACCTGGGCGTTGAAATAATTCGGGTTGCTTTTTTCCTTTTGAGAAGCAATGGCTGTCTTGCGGGCTTTCTCCTGGTTATCGGCCTCGCTCAAAACAGGTTTTTCGCGTGTGGTAACAATTCCCTGCTGGTCCTGGAGAATTACTCCATTCCCGGGCTGCGCCTGTTTATTAAGGGCGGTTAATGGAGGTTGTGCCGATTTCCCAATTACTTCCGGAGCTGGGGGTGTTTTAAACGTGCTGTACCCCGCACCTGAGACTGAATCAGCCACGGCGTGCTGCGATGAAGCTATGTTCTTGTCATCGGTATTGCCCGGTGCCGGTTCTTCCTTGGTAGCGGCAACAGTACCCGCCGGTTTTTCTGCCGGTTTAAAAGAAGCATCGGTTACTGTTGATGAAGAGGAGGCGGTAGTACTATCCAAATCCGATTTTGCCCGGGCAGGTTGCCGGGGTTTATCGGCAGATGCTATTTGTGCAGGGGATTCTTTGCTTTCTGCAGGTTTGCCGTTAAAAACATACGTCAACAAAGTACCCATGCCGATGACAAGGACAGCTGCAACGGCCAGTTTCCACCAGGCTGTTCTTTTTGGTTTCAGTGGTACAACCCTGGCCCCGGTACCGGCGAGCGCAACTTGTGAATGAGCCATGGCCAACTGTTCTTTCCATTCTTTGCCCTGCATGGCTTCAAATCCTTCCATGGCTTCGGCTAAAAACGGATCATCCAGGGCTGCTTTTTCCAGGGTGTTCATCTGTTGCGGAGTTAATTTGCCCTGGAAGTACTTTTCGATATCCTCTGCTGTAATCTTGGTATTTTTATTCTCGGTATTCATTTTAATTGCATGGTTATCAAATGTTTTGTTTTTTATTTTCCATGCATATTTTCAGGTTTCTTTTACCATTCTGAATGTAGCTCCTTACCTTATTCCATTCGTAACCGGTTATCTCCGCAATCTCGTTGTAGCACTTATTTTCCAGGTAGAAGAGAACAACCGCTCGTTTTTGATCATGGGCCAAGGTGTCGATACATTGCTCTAATTTCTTGAAATTTTCCTCTTTTTCCAATATGTCGCCATTCAGATGCGTATTTTGTTCGGAATACATAAGGTGGCTGTTGAACTCGGTGGTTTTGAAATTGCGGGGGCTGCGTAATTGCATCAGGCAGTAGTTGCGGGCCAGAACATGCAGCCAGCCTCTGAAATTATCCACTTCATGGATTCTGAGTTTTGTGTGCAATTCATTGAAAATATCCATGACGGCGTCTTTACAACGCTCACCATCTTTAAAGTACTTCAGGCAAACCCCGAACACAAGATCCATGTAGCGCTGATAAAGCTGGCTAAGTATATTCATGTCGCCTGTTTCCTTATAGGCTACCAGTAGTTCTTTGTCGGTCGAATCCTGGGGCGATATGTTTTTCAGAAAGATCAAGTTCCTGTTTACTGGTCTTTTATTCGAAGAATACTTTTACGGTTTGGTAAAAGAGGCGGCTGTTCAGGTACTGGCTTTGCTGCAGTTGCCGTTCAGAAAATCCCTGCAACCCGAGAAGGCCAGCTGCATTACCCTTGTTGATGGCGATTTCCAGGTACCCTGCGGAGTTGAAAAGAGCCAGTTTCTCGCCCTCGTTCACATCGGCGTAGGTATCACTGATCCGGTCGATCACCTCGTCTCTTTTGAAAACAATCTTAAAACTCCTTCCTTTACGTTGCTCCTCGAATTCATCCCGGTGGATGTTTACGATCACATTTTCAAAATTATCGGTGAATATGATCTGCCCCTCTATCCAGTCGTTCCCGAGCAGGGGCCTGAGGGGATTCTTTACATGGATCGATATATCCGGGTCGCCCAGTTCTTCAAGGGGCTTTCCGTCGAGGATATCCCTGAAGGCCCTGGCCAGAACCGAGGTGCAGTAAAGGGTGTTTTTGTGCGAACTTTTTTCTAAATTTAGCGCAATTACTTTTTTAGGTAATTCCTCCAATATCATAGTAATCAGTCCGTTGTCGGCGCATCCTATATACTGCCCGTTGTGTTCAGCCAATATCAGGTGCTCTGGTTTTTCATCGAAAAGATTTACCAATACCAGGTGAAATGTACCTGCCGGGAAATTGCGTATCGCATTCCGGCACACGTAAGCAGCCTGTGGGTAATTAAACGGCGAAAGGTCGTGCGAAACATCAACAATGGTGAAATCACTGCTCGCCTGTAATAATTGTCCTTTTACCGCACCCACCAGGAAATCCTGGCTTCCAATATCGGATGTTAGTGTCAGTAAAGGCATTTTTTGAATTCGAATTGCTGCTTTTAGGGAAGATGGAGGATCATCGAACCAGTTCCCCGTTTTTGAAGAAGAATTTTCGTGTCAGTTTATCAGTAAGCCCCGGAAAGAACCGGTTCATAAAAACGGTACGTTTTCCGGTAAACGTTAATACAAGGGTGCGTTTGCGTTTGATGATTGCTTCCAGGATGCGGTTGGCGCATTCTTCTGATGTCATCATTTTGCCTTCATCCATCGGACTTTCACCCTGGGATTTGCCTTCTTTATTCAGGGCGCTGTTCCGGATGTTGGAGGCGGTAAAGCCTGGGCAAACCCACATTACGTTTACCTGGCTTTCGAGGAGTTCGGTGCGGAGCGCCTCCAGGAAACCGTTTACCGCGAATTTGCTGGCGCTGTAACCACTTCTGCCGGGCAATCCACGGAAACCGGCGATCGAGGAAATGCCTACAATGGTGCCTTTTCGTTCAATGATTGAATTGAGGGCCAGTTTCGTGCAATACAGGGTTCCGGAAAAATTAATTCCCATGACCTTTTCAATCACATCAACATCGAGATCTTTGAAAAGGGCTCTCATGGAGATCCCGGCATTGTTAATAAGGATATCGATTCCCCCAAATACCCGGATGGTGGATTCGATGAAATTCTTACAGTCATTGTAGCTGCTTACGTCGGCAACCATGGTATGCAGGGGCTTGCCGGGGTGCAGCAGTTGAAGGTCGTACAATTTATCCTGGTTGCGGGCGCAGGTTGCCACCTTGGCCCCCTGCAGCAGCAGGGCATCCGTAAGCGCTTTACCGATTCCATCGCTTCCTCCGGTAATGGCTACCACCTTGTTTTTGAAAAAATCGCTCATAGTTATGCGACAAAAATACTTTAGTTCTGCCGCTGTGTGAAAACAAAATGGGGAAAAACTTTGATTAAATACTTGGGTACAAATCCATTTTACCTTATTTTTGCACTCCCTTTGAAAAAAGGACGTTGATCTGGTAGCTCAGTTGGTAGAGCAATACACTTTTAATGTATGGGTCCTGGGTTCGAGTCCCAGCCAGATCACAGAACAACTAGGCAAAACCTTGTAAATTAATCATTTACGAGGTTTTTGTTTTTTAGGGGTAAACATGGGTAAAACATTAGGTCAACTGTTTTTGCATATGACTATTTCTTTCTAAAAACTGGTAATACAAAATATTTTTCTTCATTCATAACTGCCTCAATAGCGTTAATTATCTCTTGCGGATTGCTATTCATTGAAACCTGACCGTCCAACAAATGAATCCAACTGGTCATACTATCAATATCAGAACAAAGCCATAGAAGGATGATCTTTAAGTTAGGGTATAATTTACGGATAACCGGTAAAAACTCACTGGTTGATCCCCCAATAATCTGCCCATCCAGTAAAAGTACATCAGCCTTGGTCTTATTTAATTCTGCAAATAACTCCTGGAACGAACTTGCTTCACCTACTGTCTGAATATGCGGTGCCTTAGAAGCAAAAAAGTGCTTGATAGACTGTCTTACCAGGCTATGATCGTCGGCATGTATGACTTGAATTATACCGGACACATCATAACACGTTTTTGTAAATGAGGTGGAGTGAGTAAGGTTGCAACGTATAAACGATTTCCTCGCTGTTATCCCGGAAGATCAATGCATATTTGTTATCGGTTGAAGCAAGGTGTTTTCCATTTGCATCATCGTTACTGCTCCGTCTCCACCCAGGATCATTCTCGAACAGTTCAAAAATGATATTTGAAGATAGAGAATCATCAAAATATAGTAATTGTGAGCTCAGTTTATTTTGACGAAAGACCGATTTTAATTCCACGCTCTGTTCTAGTGGGTATGAACATTCCGGGGCAATCAAATTCCAATCAAAAGCAAAATATGCAGTTATCTCTGTTGAATAGGTGCTGCTTTTCTCACGGATAATATTTCCGGGAAATCTGCTTCTATATTCCTCCTGACTGATTCTTTCTTCCAGATAGAAAATCTTTCTATCAAATGCCTCTTGCAATATCATGGACAAGTTGTGTTCAGGTCAAAATTGGGATAATTATCCCAATTTCCTACGAATATTTGTTTTTCCCTTTGGGTGTGGGAAAAAAGCAGCCGGTCAAATATTTGAGAAACGATGAGCAGTTGAAAGCTATCGGAGAAAAAATTAGAAAATATCGTCGGGCTAAGGGCTTATCCCAGACTGAATTGGCTTTTGAATGCGGAGACAAGGATTGGTCCCAAATATCACGGATGGAAAGAGGGCTGGTCAATTTTTCGATCTCTTACCTGTTTACAGTTGCGGAAGTCTTAGAAATTTCTCCAAAGGAATTGTTACCATAGATATAATAAAAAAGACCTCGGGTGAGGTCTTAAAAAAATCCTACAAGGTTTCTGACTATGCGTAAGCAATCAGTTTCCAAGTAACGCCGTTGCCACGGTACGGTGGCATTGTGTCGTACTCAGAAATTGGAGCGGTAGTTGATGGGGTTCCAACAACTTCCCAAACTCCACTTTCCGGACACTTTTCACCGGTTTTAGCGGTGGTACCAAGGGGCTTTCTCATTGAATGTATGAATTAGCCTTCCCCAGAGTTTGTAATACCGGGAGGAGAAATTTCCGGCGGGGAAACTTGGAAACTTAGATTATACTCTTATCTTTATAATTGCATCAGATTCAGTATGAATCTAAGGGTCAAGACAATTTCCCCTGGTTATTTCTTGACCTTTTTTATTTTCGCTTTCTTCGTACGAGCTTATAACATTTTTTTTCACCAACATTCACCTCCTCAATATCGAATATTATACTCTCAGCTTTATAATCCAGCTGGAGATCACGTAATATATGTTTTATGAATATGTAATAATAATCTCCAGCTTTTACCACCTTAAATGATTTCTCTGTCTCACCATTGAGTGGAATCATATATAAGGATTTATCATCGGAATTTGCTTTATTAAAGCCAATATTAAAGTAGCTTTTCTTTTCCAACTCCATCACCTTAGCTGCGCCAGAACTGAATCCTAGCTTACCGCTTTTATGAATTGTTGCCTTTATTACGCCATACTTATCTATGGGGTCAAAGAAGTCTAAATCTATTAGTTCTTCCATATAATATATTTTCAATAACCCAAAAGTAGTTAAAATTATATACCAAACAAATTAATTTTGAGATGGAGAGTGAGATAGCATCCAGATTGCCATCTCACTTATAAACATTATTTTAACAACCATGGTTAAGATTCTTAGCTGTATGTCTATTTTCAATCTTGACTATAAGCCATTTATAAACCTTACAATAAACCATTATCTGCAAACGAGTAGCAACCTCCTGTAGGTGATACTATCAGGTGATCAACCACCTTGATATCCATCAACCTGCCTGCCTCATAGAGTTTCCCGGTTAACTCCTGATCAGCCAGGGAGGGATTGAGGTTACCGCTGGGGTGGTTGTGGGCCAGAATAACTGATGTAGCCAGTAGTTTTAGGCCCACGGCAAGAATCAGCCTGGTATCTGCTACTGTTCCTGTAAGGCCTCCTTTAGAGGCTTTAAATAGGCCTAAAACGGCATTAGCTCTGTTCAGGTAAAGGACTAAGAATTCCTCCTGTATCATCATCGTTTCCCTATCAAAACCGAGTATAAACTGGTTGAGGGCATCTGTACCTGTCCTAACAACGGGCCTTTCTGCTATATCAAATTTTGGTTTGTAGCTGATGGTGATCTCTGTCACCATGTTTTTGTCTATTGCTTTCATAATTGTAAAATGTCCGGCCAACCAGGCACTTAATAAGTGCTCGGCCGGTCGGACGGTTAATGGTTAAGAATGTTGTTACTGTAAAAACCAGTTGTTTCCCTTTCCATCCAACGACTGCTGGATTTCCAGAACAAACTGGCCTGCATTGGCGGAACGCTCCAGGAAGCTGTCTATATAGCTGCTCTTGTTGACTCCTGTGAACAGATTGTATAGCTTCCAGAGGTTGATTGACCCATTTTCGGCCCTGCAGAAGGATTTATCCCTGTAATAGTCCTTACAGACGGCACTTATTTGCTGGTCGCCAAACTGAAGAGGTAGGATGTCCTTACGCTGCTGCTGATGCAGGTACTGGTAAAGCCTACACCGGCCAATCAATTGGGCAAACTGTTTATCAGATAACTCATAGTTGACTAATGAACGCATTGCTTCAAGATGTTCCATAGACTTATACCTGATCAACATTTCATAAACCAGGTCTTGGAGCTCCTGCAGGCTGGTAACCCGGATATCTGTCAGTAAACCATCCGTAGAAACACAAAGGTTTGTGCAGACATAGTTTTTATAACCTACAAATACCTTGAAATGCTCCGGGCTGCCTTTCTTGTTGTACAAACTGTCCAGATTGTAGGCTTTTACGCCGCCTACAGTCAGGGTAAGCTTATTTCCCCCAACTTCATCTGAATAGGCTGGTACTTCAATCAGAAACATCATCCGTTCATAGTAGAGTGTCTTTTCTGATTCCAGTAATTCACCAGCAGGCTTATTCCTGGCTTCAGGTATTCTGCCCTTTATTGGATGGGAAACCCTGGCAATTGGATTAGCTACATCCTCGTAACCGAATACATGCCCAGCCACTTCATAAACCCGCTTAATAAAGTCATAATGGCCTATTAAAGGCTCATTATCTTTTACGTAAACAGGAATGATATGTTTGTGCTGAAGGTCTTGCAATGATGCATCCTCTGTATTTGCCATTATGAAGTTGTTCCGTACAGGAACCTCCGGCAATAGCTGGTCAGTTAACTGGCCAGTGTTGTTTAATAATTCTGTTTCCATTGTGTGATAAGTTTTGATTTGAAGTATTGTTTCTAATTGCTGCTGCTATCAGCTTTGATTTCTTCTCTGAGAAGTAGGGACCGTATTCCTCTTGGTCGTCCGGATTTAGCCTGTAGAGGTCCAGTAATTCATCCAGGCTCAGACAGCCGTTGATCCTTTCGACAAAAGAATCCTTCCATTTCAGGGGTGGGTCACCCTGTCTGCACCATTGCAGAATTTTAAGACCCGTATTGGATGTTATCCTGAACTCTGGTTTGTCCATGAACAGTCCGGTACGATCCTTTGAGGTGGATACGTTGTGCTTAATGTCCAGATCAAACACAATTGTGAACTCGTAATCCATTCCATCTCTGGTGACGCTCTTCAGACCAATCTTTTCTGGAACCTGTTTCCCGTTCTTTTCGGTGAGTACATAGTCTTGTTTACTCCTGACTGTCCCAATAATATGGGCTGGGCTTTGAAGGATAGACTGAACAAAGGCATTGTGCCTCGGGGTCAGTTTCCCCCAAGCAGTAAAGGAGTTGCCTGTCATGTTGCTGTGGATCTCCAAGATTCCTCCTGCACCTTCCCACTCATGGGAGATACTATCCAGGATGATTACTTCTTTCCCCGCTTGTTCACACATTTTAATTGCCTTGGTGAACTTTTCCGGGTAGAAAGGGGCAGCAAGATTCACCACAGAAAATGGTCCTAAATGCGCATACAGGGCAGCAGAATGGTTTTCTGTATCAATGACCGCAATCTTACTCCAATTCTTGGTTAGCCCAAAAGCAATGAGAAGGGCTCCCATGGTTTTACCAGAGCCGGCAGGGCCCTGAATGGCCATTTTAATTTTGGCTTGTCGTCGTTTAGCAATACTTAATTCCATAATTTTAGTTTTTAAATGTTACTAATGCAAAAGGCCCAGGTTACACCCTGAGCCTTGTTCGTTTCTTGAATTTTTACTTGATTACCCTGTCATAGATTTTGATTTAGTTAGTGAAGAGATACCAGCTGTGCACCGCTGGTTGTTTAAATAGTTATATAGTGCGCCCAAAACTGAGTTGATGCAATAAAGAATAACGTCCTGTATTATAAGTGTGAAGATTAACTGTCCTGCTTGTTCAAGGATATTTGAAAAATACCTTGCAGGATTATTTTATCTGCAAAATTCGAATAGTAAATTTCTATTCTGGTTATCTAAAATCTGATTTTATAAATGGCGATATGGGGGGGTACCTGCAGGTTGGTTCACTGGGGGTAGGGGTAATTTAGGTACTGGTGTCTCTTTGTTTGTACACAATTGAATTATTTAAAAAACTTGGTTAAACAATTAATTTCAAAGGAGACTAAAAATTACTCCTAGCTTTTCACCTTCAACATACTTGCATTTATAGCCACAATCACTGTACTCAATGTCATTAACACTGCACCTGCGGCCGGGCTTAATACAATTCCTTGGTGATATAAAACTCCTGCTGCAAGGGGCAATGCCACTACATTGTATCCGGTAGCCCAAATCAAATTCTGTATCATTTTCCGGTAGGTGGCTTTGCCAAATAAGATCAAGCCCACAATGTCCTTCGGATTACTGTTTACCAAAACAATCCCTGCTGTTTCTGCTGCAATATCACTACCACTTCCAACTGCAATCCCAACATCAGCCTGAGCTAATGCCGGTGCATCATTTACACCATCTCCCGTCATAGCAACAAATTCACCTTTGGATTGAAGTTCTTTTATCTTCTCTAATTTTTGATGTGGTAATACTTCAGCAATAAAATTATCCATGCCAATCGTTTCAGCTACATTCTTTGCTACTTTTGAATTGTCGCCTGTAAGCAATATTGATTTGATATTGTTTTGTTTCAAAATTCTGATTGATTCTGCTGATTCAGGCCTTATTTCATCTGATAAAGCAATGTATCCTGCCAGCACATTATTGACAATCAAAAACACCACTGTTTCCCTGTTATTAGCTGTGAAGCCATTGGAGACAGATAAATTATTTTCTTTTAAATAGCCTGGGCTAACTACCAATATCTTCTTGCCCTCAACGGTAGCTTCAACACCTTTGCCTGTGACGGCGTTGAAATTTTCCGCTGCCGGAATTGCAATAGATAATTGTTTTACTTTTTGCATAATACCGGTTGCAATCGGGTGTTCTGATTTTTGTTCCAATGCCGATGCTAAACGAATAATTTCATTTTCGTTCAGCTCTTTTTGCAGGGATACGATTTTTGATACTTCAAATTTGCCAACGGTCAATGTGCCTGTTTTATCAAAAACAATGGTGGTTATCTTTCTTGCATTTTCAAAGGCTGTCCTGTTCTTAATAAGTAATCCGTTTTTAGCAGATAAGGCAGTTGATTTTGCCACAACCAACGGTACTGCCAGACCCAAAGCGTGAGGGCAGCAGATAACTATTACAGTTACCATTCTTTCCATGGCGAAAGCCAGGGATTGCCCTGTCAAATACCAATATAAAAAAGTACCCATCCCTGCAAGCAGTGCAATAATGGTTAACCATCTTGCAGCGGTATCAGCCAGTAACTGCGTCTTTGATTTTGATTTCTGAGCATCATCCACCAGCTTTATCACCTGCGATAGATAAGAATCCTTTGCTGCATGTGATACAGTTATTTTAATGGCACCATTGCCGTTGATTGCACCTGCAATTACTTTATCGCCTTTTATTTTTTGTACGGGCTTCGATTCGCCGGTTAGCATACTTTCATTCAGATAACTTTCTCCTTCCAATATTATCCCATCGGCAGCTACTTTTTCACCTGGCTTAACCAGGATTATATCGTTTTCTTTCAGCGTATCGGTTTTTACATCATGCACCATGTCTGGCATTACCATGTGTGCCTCTGAGGGCATTAACTTTACCAATAATTCCAGCTCTCTTGATGCACCTGCTACAGATTTCATCTCTACCCAATGCCCCAACAACATAATAAGAATAAGTGTCGCAAGTTCCCAAAAGAAATCCATCCCTTGCAAGCCAAATACAATAGCGACACTGTAGATGTAGGCTACAGATACTGCAAAGCCGATCAGGAACATCATTCCGGGGTTCTTTGCTTTTGCTTCCTCAACCAATCCTTTCAAAAATGGCCAGCCGCCGTAAAAGAAAACGACAGACGACAGTGCCAATAAAAGATACTTTGACCTAGGAAAACTTATATGAAGATTTAACCAGTGCTGGATCATTTCAGATAGCAGCATGATCGGCATGGTCAAGATCAACACTACATAAAAGCGCTTTTTATAATCAGCAATCATCATTGCATGGTGATCATGACCAGTATGCCCCATTGAAGGGCTATGCTCCGGAGAATGAGATGAATGGTTTTCACCTTTTACAGGAACTAATGACATTCCACACTTGGGACAATTACCCGGCTTATACTGCACTACTTCAGGATGCATCGGGCAGGCATATTTTATTTCACGATGTTGATGTTCCATTTTTATATCGTCTATTATTTCGTTTTTTTCGGTATTCATAAATAGTAAGGCAAACAACTCCTGCAGCCAAAGGGAATAACCAATCTACTGGCATTAAAGAAGATGTATGAAAGTAAAGATTAAAAACAGGCAGATATACAATAAGCATTACGCTGGCAATCGATAATGCAAAACCTACCAGTAATTTCGTGTTCGAGAAAAAATATTTCCCTAAAGCTTTCCCATAAGTTCTTGTAGAAACAGTATTGGCATAATTACCAAAAATGATGGAAACAAATGTTACAGTGATAGCTTTTTCATAGTGGTCAGCAAGATGGTGATCGTGAAAATATACTGCCAGGAAGGCTCCATAAGCAACAAGGCCCTTAATTATCCCATTAAATAAAATATCTTTTAAAGTATCCTTAGTCAATATTTTGTCATTCGGGTTTCTTGGAGGATTTTCCATGATATTATTTTCAGGGGGGTCGTAAGTCAACATCATTAATGGAAACATTTCACCAACCATGTCTATTAATAATATCTGTACCGCCAATATGGGAGTTGCAATACCCATGAAAGCTCCTGCAAAACCAAATAAAACACATGATAATTCTGCTATATTACAGGCAAGATTTATTTTGATATTCTTTTCAAGGTTCCAGAAAATAGTTCTTCCTTCTTTTACAGCAACAACAATCGTTGAAAAATTATCATCAAGTAAAACAATATTAGCGGCTTCCTGCGCCACCTTTGATCCACTTAAACCCATCGCAACACCAATATCAGCTCTCTTTAAACTTAATGTATCGTTCACCCCATCACCCGTTACAGCTACGATCTCTCCCTGTTTTTTCAGCAAGTCCACAATTCGGAATTTATCATCGGGAGAAACCCTTGAAAAAATCACTGCTCTTTTGCTGAACACCGCACAAACTTGTGGATCACTCATTTTCTGTAATTCAATGCCATTCACCACATCCGGAAATTCATTATTCTCATTCATTAATCCAATATTCTTTGCAATGGCCTTTGCTGTTACTTCATTATCCCCGGTAATCATAAACACTTTCATGTGTGCTTTGAAGACAGATTCTATAGCTCCTTTCACTTCTTCATGAGGCGGGTCTAACATGGTAACAAAACCCGCAAAGATCAAATCCTGTTCTGCATCTTCTATCGTATAATCATCTTTTCCATCCAAATCTTTATAAGCAATGGCAATGATGCGTAAAGCATTTTCAGCAAAGGCTGCAGACATGGAAATGATTTCTTGTTTTTGTGTTTCTGTCAGTTTTGCAATATTCCCATCAGAAATTATTTGTGTTGAGGCTGCCAGTACTGATTCTAAAGATCCTTTTATAAAAGAAATGACTTTGCCGTTATGCGTCCGTATGATAGCTGCTCTTTTACGGAATGAATCAAAACCGAATGATTTTACTACAGGATAATCATTGTTTACTTCTTCCAGGCTGAAACCTGCTTTCATGGCCAATGCTGCAAAGGATGCTTCGGTTGGGTCGCCGATACAATACCAACCGGGATGATACTTGTCTGGTGGATTTATTTTGCCTGTTGAAGAAAGAAAACCAGACAAGAAAAAGGCTTTCATATCTCCCAAAGATTCTTTCTTTAATACCCGTCCCTGTTCATCAAGGATTTCACCGTTCGGCCTATATCCCAAACCAGAAACAGAAAATGTCATCCCGTTAAAATGACACCCCGTAATGGTCATTTCATTTTTTGTAATTGTTCCGGTTTTATCTGATGCGATAACTGTAGCTGAACCCAGAGTTTGAGCTGATGCGATCTTTTTTACAATCGCCTTTCTTTTTGCCAATCTTCCCACTGCCAGAGCCAGTGCTACAGAAATCTGTGCAGGCAGCCCTTGCGGAACCATTGCAGCAGCTACACCAACAGCAAACACAAGAGCCATTCCCAAAGAATCATTCAGGACTAAACGGGTACCGAAAAGAAGGATACCGATAATTATTGTGGCATAAGTAAGTTTCTTCGCCACATCTTTTATTTCCTTTTGAACCGGAGAATCGGTTGATTTAATTATTTGAGAAGACGAACTGATTTTCCCAATCTGCGTCTGCATACCTGTTGCATAAGCAATTCCTTTTGCTTCTCCTCTTGCAACTGTAGTACCCATGAATACACAATTCTTTATTTCTGAAACAGAAGTGTTTTTTCCAGTAACAAATAAATGGTCTTTAGATGAAGGCAATGATTCGCCAGTAAGTATAAATTCATTGGCCGAAAATCCGTTCGATTCAATCAGGCGGATATCAGCAGGAATACCCACACCTTCAGAAAGCAATACAATATCACCAGGTACAAGGCCTTCCGCAAATATCTCTATTACTTTTCCTTCCCGTATAACAGTACATTTTTCAACAACCAATTTTTTAATAGAAGCCAGTATATTCTCTGATTTCCACTCCTGATAAAAACCAATCAGAGCATTCAGTATAACAATTATCAAAAGAATGAGGCCATCTCTTGGCTGTTTGAGGTAAAAAGATGCAAGGGAAGCAACGATTAAAATGATAATAAGCGGACTCGCAAATTGTCCGAGCAGGATTTTATAAACACTTCTTGTATTGGAAACCTTCAGCGTGTTTTTTCCAAACTCCTTTCTTGCTGACAGGATTGCGTTTTCATTGAGCCCCGTTATAACATTGCTGCTGAATTGTTCAATGACAGTATCAATATTTTGCTTATAAAATTCCATCTGCCACTATTTCATCAAGAGTTGTTTATTAAATTAAAGGTTCTTCAATATAAAATCTACCCGTTCTTCTGGTGGAAGCACAGGTATATGGACAACGGGAAATGGAAGAGACTCATAAACCGCTGTTATCAATGAATGAATTTTGCTTTGTGCCTCTCCGTCTTCAAGCCGGGCATAGTCATTGACTATGGGCAGAGGGTCAAGGATAAATATTTTCTTATAGGCCACAGCATTTAATACATTGGTTAGCCGGTCATCTACCGGAAGGTCAAGGAACCGGTAATAAGCCAGGGAATCCGGGATAGCCCTGTCAAGAAATACTATTTCATGGGGTAAAAGGTATGCCTCCTGTTCAATTTGCATATTAAGAACCCCTGTTTGAAATGCTACCTGATTTTTTCTTATTTCCTCTACTGTCCTGCCGGTTATTCTTTCGGTGTCAATAAAATGCCGTGCATGTTCGATAGTTGTTTTATATCCCCTGTTGCGAAGCAGGTTAACCGTGGTGGTTTTGCCGGAACCCGGGCCGCCCGTAACTACATACCAGTTTGTTTTTTTCTCCGTGCTTGTATTTGAATTAACTGATTTCAATAGTATTTCCTTGTCTTCTTCAATTTTCCTTTTTCCATCTGCCAACATTTTTTTTAGACACCATGCACAATACCAATCTGCAAACAGGAAGGATATAATTTTGGCAAACCATCCTTTTGGCCTTTCATATGTAATGGATAATTCAGCTTGTGACATATTCCCTTTGGGATAAACCAGTAAATGCATCCTGTACCAGGAATAAATGATCATTTCCGATGCTCCTATTGTTTCCCAAACCTTCTCAACTCCTTCAATCCATTTTGTTACCTCAACTGTAAAATCCATATTCATTCCCATCATAGTTCCCGTCCAGCGATATTTGGACCCTATGCCAGTATGGTGTTTTGTAAGAAACTCAATATGAAGTTTGTTTCCCATCATCATGGCTGATGATTTTGTCATGTGCATACCTGTTACACCAAGATCGTCCAGACAATAGAAAACTATGTCTGCTGGAGCAGAATAGGTTTCTATTCTTTTAATAGTTTTCATAAAACAACAATTACATATTTTTCATATCATGCCCCGACATGGGAATAGTTCCTTTTTTAAAGATGTATTCACTATTCAGAAGATATGCTCCGCTGATCACCACAATATCTCCCGTTTTTAACCCTGTCTTTATCTCTATCCTGTCATTACTTTCCAGTCCTGTTTGTACCATCACGCTTTTAAATGTTTTATTGGCTGTCTGAATCCAGACTGTAGCTCCCTTTCCATCACGTATAACGGCATCAACGGGAAGGGTCAAGGTCTTCCTCTGCGGGCTTTTCAGTATTACATAGGCCGGCATACCTGGCTTTAACTGATTGCCAGGGTTAGGAATAGACACACGAATAAGATTGATCCTGGTATCAGGAGCTATTTCGGGGTTTACAAATTCAATACTGCCTTTAATTTCCTTGCCCTCAAAATCCGGAAGTTGAACAACGGCGGCACTGTTTCTGTCAATTTCTGATAGTTGCGATGTGTATACCTGTGCCTCCGCCCAAAGACTCGACAGATCTGCCAGCTTAACAATTGTACCTCCCTCCATTGTATATTCTCCTTCACGAATGTCTAATGCTGTTATGTAACCGGAGGCTGTGCTGTAGAAGGTTGTTGTTGGAGTCGCTTTCTTACTTTCCGCCAGGTTTTGTAGCTGTGCTTCAGTCATACCCCACAGGAGCAATTTGTTTTTTGCACTCTGCAAAAGCTGGCCAAAATCTATAGCTTTTTCATCTGCAAACACTTTCTTCCTTTCCAATGCCAGCAGGTATTCCTGTTTGGCGTTGTTCAATTCCTCACTGTATAAGTCATACAAGGGGGAGCCTTTCTTAATGTAGTCTCCCATGTTTTTAAAATAGAGTTTTTCCACCCTGCCCATCACCCTTGAACTGACAGAAGAAGATTTCATCTGGTCAAAATTCAGGGTGGCTGTAAGTACCAACTGGTCGCCAATCGCTCCATTGAGAATAGTATCTGTATGGATATTTCCTAACTGAATTTGTTGTTCACTCAATTGTATTTCGTCTTTATCCCCACCGTTTGTTTTCTTCGCTTTGGTGAGTTCCATATGGCAGATCGGGCATTTCCCCGGTTTATACGCAATCACCTGTGGGTCCATGGAACAGGTATAGTAGGTATCAGCATCTTTAGGCACTTCCTGTTTGCTTTTGCACGAAACAATGAAAACAAATACTGCAAATGCTATAATGATGTATCGCATATTCAATTTTTTACTTTGATGAAGCTTTCACTGTCCATTAAATACTGGCCTTTTGCCGCTACTGAATCTGTTTCACTAATACCGCTCAATATCTGGACATAGTTTTTATGATTTATTCCTGTGACAATTTTATGAGCTTTAAAACCTCCTTTTGTTTTTTGAAAAACCACCTTATCCATACCCAACGAAACCACTGCATCTGCGGGTAACCAGTAAGCCTCCCTGGTATTACCAAATATGGTGGCTCTTACCTGACTGCCAATGGGTATCTTCAGGCTGCTATTATTGAAATAGGCCCTAGCAGTCAATGTTTTACTTTCTCTCTGATAAAAAGGCTCAATAAAATCAATGGACGCTCTGAAATCCTTATCCGGGGCAGTCTCTGGGATTATCCTTACCGCATTCCCTGTTTTTATCAATCCCTGGCTCTCTCCGTAAATGTTTAAAATCACCCAGGCCCGGTCGGGATTATAAACTGAGAAAACAGACTGCCCTTTTTGTAAATACATTCCTTCTTTCAGTGAAAGTTCCCCGGTAATTAGTGAGATGTCTTTCATTGAGCCTTGCCCGCTGTTCATATTGCTTTCCTGGACAGCTTCATGAATATGCCCGCTGTAATTACTATAAACTGCAATAGTTAATGAAGGCTTGCCGGATTGAATTACCTGTTGCAATTGCTGGCTGCTCATACCAAGGAGCAACAGTTTTTCTTTAGCAGCCTGTATGAAGGAAGTATTTGTTGGATCATTCTTTAAAAGGAATAATAAATTTTGCTGGGCTGTCATCAACTCAGGGCTATAGATGTCGAGAATGTGTTGCCCTTTACTTATTTTCTGATAACGAAAGCGCACATACAGTTTTTCAATCCTGCCTGATACCCTTGAGGAAATACTGCCTACCTGTCTTGTGTCGTAAGCAATATTGCCCAGCGCCTCTATCTCTATCTGTTCTTCATCTTTCCGGATCGTTACAACAGGAATTGATGAGACAACAAACTCGTTGGTGGGTTTCAGCATTGCTTCCAGCGTTACATCATTAACTTTTTTACCGCCTGCTTCCTTTTTAACCAATTGCATTCCGCATACCGGACAATTGCCGGGCTTATCCTTTATTATTTCCGGATGCATGGGACAGGTATAAATCTGCTGCACTGTTTCAGCCGCATGTTGCGAATGATCATCCTTTTCTTTAGAATCGCTACAGCCTGGTGCGACAAGAAAAAAAGACAGAAACGCTATATTTATTATCCTTTTCATTTCTTTTCAATTAATCGGTCTATGGCTACCTGTATTTTCAGGGCCTGGTTAAGCATCTCGGTATATTCCAATTGTGCCATGTACAGGGTTTCCCAGGCGTCGAATAACATGAACAGCTCTTCAGTGTTCTGCTCATACCCCAATTGCATGGTCTTATAATTGTTTCTCAATGCCGGAATGATATTATCGTCATATAATTTCAACTGTCTTCTCTTTAACTCCAGCTCATTCCTCATTCCATAAGCCATCCCGCTGTATTCGTTCACCAGCATTTCCTTTTGTGATTGCAGGGCAGTTGCTTTCCATTTAAGGCTTTCAATATTAGCCTTATTCATTTTAGATGACCATTTAGCCATTGGAATCTTTACCATACCCATCAGGGTGTATTGCATTGGAAAGCCGCCAAATCCAAACATGTGTTCATAACGGATCCCGAATTGAGGTTTAAGACTTTGCCGTTCTGTTTCCTGTTTCAGCCAGGTAAGGCTGATGTCTTTGTCAATAGATCTTAGATCGCTCCGGTTGCTGTAAAACAGTGTACTGTCAAAAACGAAAGCCGAGTAATCATTTAATTTATAGATAGTATCAATATCAAAATTGATCATAGCATTCCTGCCCATCAATGCATTGATGCGGATGCGTTTTTCCCTGATGTCGTTCTCAAACATCAGCCGCATATTCTGCACATTACCTATTGCGGCTTTTGCTTTATAGTAGGCACTGATCTTTTCAAGCCCGTTTTTATACCGTATTTCAGCATTCTTGATCATGAAATCGAGGAGTCTTTCGTTCTGTTCCAGGATGGTCAGTTTCTTTTTCAGGATGATCCATTCGTAGTAAAGCTGCTTTGCATCATTGATCAATTCATTCAGCGTTGCATTCTTTTTTTCTTTTTCAACAGAAGACATGGCCTGCATATATGCAGCATCTGCATTTTGTTTCTTTTTGTTCGGGAACATTTGCTGTCCGCCGATCATATACTGGCCCATACCGGTACCGCCCATATCGTCCTTCTTCCAAAGGCTTGGGTTATAAGGGACCATCCAGAATCCAGTACTGATCTCAGGCGGCATCCAGCTTTTAGCACCCCTGGCCGCTTCATCCATGGAGCGGATCTCATTGTTATACATTTTAACAACAGGGTGTGAAGTAGTGATACTGTCAATAACAGCATCGAGCTTCACTATTTGTGCTTTACTGCTGAAGGAAACAGTAAGTGCAAACAATGCCGGGAGTAGTTTATTCTTTAACATCTATTAATTCAATTTTACCTTTACGTTTTAATTCTCTTTCCTTTATCATTTCAAAAATCACCGGGGTGATCAATAATACATAAATGGTGGAGGTGATCGTTCCGCCAATTAAGGGAATAGTAATAGGCCGCATAATATCACTACCTACTCCAGTCGCCCATAAAATAGGGATCAATCCAAACAAGCCTACCGATACCGTCATTAGTTTGGGCCTCAATCTTTTTGCAGACCCTTCAATTACAAATTCCCTGATGATGGCAGGGGTAAGGGCTGCTTTTGAGTTGCCATGCTTTGCCACCATGTTTTGCATGGCCTCATTCAGGTAAATTGTCATGAGCATGGCTGTTTCAATGGCCATACCGAACAGGGCTATGAAGCCAACAGCAACGGCTACGGATAAATTGACGCCATAGAAATAAACCATGAAAACACCACCGATCAATGCAAAGGGTACGGTTATCATGGTTACCAAAGCCTCTTTAAAGGAATGATAAGTGAAATACAGTATCATAAAAATGATAATGATGACAATGGGCATTATTGTTTTTAAAGTACGATTCGCCCTTAGCTGGTTTTCCCATTGCCCGCTCCACTCCAGGAAATATCCTTTGGGTAATTTGGATGTCATCTGGTTAAGTTTCTTTTGTGCATCTTTAACCGTGCTGCCCAGGTCTCTTTCCCGTACATTAAATAACACTGTTCCCCGCAGCATGGCATTTTCGGAATTGATCATGGGCGGACCATCACTCAGTTTTATATCTGCAACAGCCTCCAAAGGAATAGGACCAAAATTCATTGTTTGAACCTGCAATCTTTTCAAATCTGAAATGTTACTGCGGAAATCCTGCCCATATCTTGCATTTACAGAAAAGCGCTGACGGCCTTCAATGGTAGTAGTGAGCTTCATTCCACCCAACGCACTTTCAATAACAGCGTTCACATCATCCACGCTTAAGCCGTACCTTCCAATTTCTTCCCTTTTTATTACGATGTCTATGTACTTGCCCCCTGTGATAGGCTCCACATACAAATCCTTTACACCATCAATACCCTCCAGTTCTTTTTTAATGGTTTGGGCAAAAGAATATATACTATCAAGATTCTGCCCATACACTTTTAATCCTACATCGGTACGGATTCCGGTTGATAGCATATTGATACGATTGATGATGGGTTGTGTCCAACCATTTGTTATGCCGGGTATCTGCAGTTTTGCATTCAGTTCATTGATAATGTCGTTTTTGTTCTTCCCTTTCCTCCACTCATTTTTTGGTTTCAGCAGGACAATGGTTTCAATCATGCTTATCGGGGAATTGTCTGTTGCTGTATTTGCCCTCCCTGCCTTACCCAACACATGAGAAACCTCCGGTACTGTACTGATCAGTTTGTCCTGCACCTGTAATAATCTTTTTGCTTCCGAGTTAGATACATCTGGCAACGTAACAGGCATAAACAATAATGAACCTTCATCCAGTGGTGGCATGAACTCAGAACCTAACCGGGTCATCATCACGATACCAACTGTTAGTGCAACGAGATTAATGGCAATTGTTGTTTTACGCCATTTCAGGCAGACCTTCAGGATAGGGGTGTAAATCTTTTCCAGTGTCCGGGTGATCGGGTTTGTACTTTCGGGCTTTAATCTTCCTTTCAGGAAAAAGGAGATCAGTACAGGCATTAAGGTGATTGCCAATACTGCATCTATGAGAAGGATAAATGTTTTTGTCCAGGCTAAGGGGCTGAAGAGTTTCCCTTCCATACCGGTTAGCAAGAACACGGGCAGGAATGAAGTAACCACAATAATGGTAGAGTAGAATACCCCAGGCCCCACCTGCTTTGATGACTTTTCAATGATGTCCATCCTCTCTTCGGATGTCAACGGGTCTTTATTTCGTTTAAACCACTTTGTCATGATCAGGTTTTATTTGATAACTCCATTTTTTTGTTTGTGCTTCACTTATGTGCCGGTAGGCATTTTCGACCATTACGATCCCATCATCCACTACCACGCCAATGGCTAAGGCAATACCTGTTAAAGACATGATGTTTGATGATATACCAAACATTTGAAGGAAAATGAACCCGGCTGCCACCGATATGGGCAATTGAATAAGGATAATGACTGCGCTTCGCCAATGAAAAAGAAAAATGAGGACTACGATTGAAACAGCGATCATTTCTTCCATAAGTGTTCCTTTCACCGATTCAATAGCTTCCTGTATCAGGGTGCTTCTGTCATAAGAGGTTTTAAAACTTACTCCTTCAGGCAAACCCTTTTCCACTTCTTTCATTTTTTCTTTTACTGCTGCTATTACTTTGTTGGCATTTTCACCATACCGCATTACAACGATACCTCCCACCACTTCACCTTTTCCATCCATGTCAAAAATGCCGAGACGTAATTCGCCACCCATTTGTACACTGCCAATATCTTTTACCCTTACCGGAATGCCGTTATAGTTACTCAAAGCAATATTCTCTACATCCTCTTTGCTTTTTATGTACCCCAAGCCACGGATTATATAGGCCATGTCTGCCATTTCAAATTTCCGTCCCCCCACATCATTGTTATTGGCTTTTACTTTGTTCATTACATCCATCAGGGAAATATTGTAATACTGCAGCTTCACAGGGTCAACCACCAGTTGGTATTGCTTTTCAAAACCCCCGAAAGAGGCTACTTCAGCCACTCCCGGAACTGTTTGCAGGGCAAATTTTATATACCAATCCTGCAAGGCCCTCTGCTCTCCCAGATCCATTTTGGGTGCATCAAGGTGATACCAATAGATATGTCCGACACCTGTACCATCCGGACCCAAAGAAGGTGTAACGCCCTGCGGCAATAAACGCTGTGCAAAATTCAAGCGCTCCAGAACCCTTGTTCTTGCCCAATAGATGTCTACATTGTCTTCAAAGATCACATACACGAAACTCATCCCGAACATGGATGATCCCCGGATGTTCTTGATTTTGGGAATACCCTGCAGGTTACTTACCAGTGGGTAGGTTACCTGGTCTTCTATCACCTGGGGACTACGGCCCATCCATTCGGTAAAAACGATAACCTGGTTCTCACTCAGGTCCGGGATGGCATCTATCGGGTTCTTTTCTATAGAGTAAATGCCATAAGCAAACAGGCCGGTTGCAATCAGCAGCACGATCAGTCTGTTCCGTAATGCCAATCCAATTAATTTTTGAACCATGATGCTGTTTTTTATTTGATCACTTCTTCAACGGTCCCGCATGTTATCATTTTAGAACCGAAGTAAGGGTTCTTCACCTCCTTTGTTTCGCTTAACCACATAGCTCCTTTATTCTCGTTATACATTGGGCAGTGGTCGTGATATAAAGCCCTGCCTGCACCAAATGCTTTTGCCAGGTCATATACGTCTTCACTCATCATGGAGAAATGCTCACGCTGGTGCTCAATTTTATCGCCATTCTTGCCAATATGTTCAGCATGTTCCTTTAGATCGTCTTCGATATCATCATATACCTTCTTTTGTTCAGCAGTCAGTAAGGATTTGTCCAACTTGGAAATAACTTCTGCCATTGCTTTCGCACCGCTGGCCGCTTCTCCGCTGTTATCATTTGCCAGGGCATTTTTAATATGCAGGTAATGATCTATTATTTCTTTAATTGCAGCTGCTGCTTTGGCGTCAACATTAGAAAATGTAACAGCTACAGCCTTTACCTCTTTATCATCCGTTGTGACGGGGTGCCCGGTACTGTCTTTGCTCATGTTGTTCATGTCATGCTTTTCAGCGGCTTCTTTACTGCCACTATTGTTACAGGCCGTAATGGCAACGGCACTAATGGCTAATATGCTGAAGAATATCTTTTTCATGTTTACTATTTTTTGGATTGTTAATTCACCTTTTCACTTTTCGCTTCGGCCTTTTTCCGATCGTAATGACAGCAGCCGGGTAGTTTTTCATATACTTTATCATCTGCCGAATACTTTTCAGTATCATGGCCTACTGCAGCTATTTTCTTTTGAATGTCGTCATTGGTTATTTTAGAAGCATCGTATTCAACTACCAGCATTTTGGTTTCCGTATTCCAGACCGCATTTGTGATCCCGTCAATTTTTAACGTTTTCTGGATCCGGCTTTTGCACATGCCGCATTCACCATATACTTTAATGGTATCTGCTTTTGTTTGTGCATTAAGGGAAACAGAAAGGATGGTTAAAGCTGCCATCATCAGCATTTTGAATGGTTTCATACCTGGTTATTTTTATAAATGAATTAATTGCAAAGCTTGGCATACAGAAATGCCAAAGTCCTGGCACAAGGATGCCCGGTCAATTCAGGAGAGAAATTTTAAATACGAAAAACACAATTGCGGACATAGACCGCAACGCCATTACTTCGTGGGGGAGCGTGGCTGATAGGATTTTCTTCCGGAGCAAAAGAGAAACCAATAGAGGCGATCTCAATGAAGGAAACAGGGATCACCGCTGTGATCAGTTGCAGGCTATTAAAAACCGACCCAGCGGTTTTCTGGTCAGTATTGTCTTTTATGAATTTTTGTTCGTCCCTGCAGCAACCATCCTCTTTTCCAACACTTTTCTCCATACCGCATTTACCGCAGGTATTGGATTTAATTTGTCCGATCCCCCAATCAGCCAGTTTACCCATGCAGTAATGCATGTGAATGGTAGCGCCTACAGAGCTGCTAATGTATACAACCGCTAATATGGCAAGGAGGAACTTTTTCATTTAGTCTAAAGGTATAAAATATTCCTTTGCAGGGGGTTAAATTTATTTATCCATGTTAACAGGATACAAATAGACAAAAATCATTCCAAGGAATTTATGATATAAATCAGTAGTAAGCCTGAGTTCTGACGGTTTATAGATTATGTACAAAGAATCCTTTAAATAAGAAGTTGTGCCTTATTTATGTTAATACAAAAGACAGTTCAACTCCTCTTTTAGATCAATACTAACTAGCCAACGGTGAAAAATTCTTAAGCACTTTCATCGCACGTTTCCTCCCTTGTTTCCTCATTCACTTCTTTCGCCTAATCTGACATCACTGTTATTATTTTGTGTAAGAAATCAGAAAATCACGGGTTTACGACCTTTTTGCAACGATGATTCCAAAATATCGACGCTAACATTTGAAATTTTGTGATATATGGCATTATTTTGCAGCAATGAAATTATTTACCTCCATAATGACCCTGGTAGTATTGGCATTGAGTGTGATGCCCTGTGCTGATATGGCCGCTACCGGAGGTAAAGCCAATATTTCCTATTCTCAGAGCCATTCGGGTCAAGAGCAAGACGCACCTGACGACTGCTCACCCTTTTGCACTTGTAGTTGCTGCTCTACCAGCTTTAATTTATCTATCAATAGCACCCCGGCCACAACAATTCCTTCGTTTGACGGCAAGGTAACCATGGCCTATAATTCTTCCAAGCCGATAGAAATATCTCTCCCTATCTGGCAACCTCCCCAATTATCATAATCTCAATTACTGTTTTTGGTTGCTAAGTCAAGATGGTTTAGCCGTTGAAGCATTTCATGTTTCAAACCGTTCTCATTGATCAAACAATTTAAAGAAGAGCCAATGAAGCGAACAGCTGTAAAGGTTCTCAAAACAATATTCATCGTTGTATGCTCTGCGGTGCTTATTGCGGCTATTATCCGCCGCATAATTCACTGGTATGGTCATATGGCCCAATAGCAAAGAGATTATGCTAAATAAAATCATTCAATTCAGTATTAAACACAAACTCATCATTGGTATGATGACCCTTGCGCTTATTGTTTGGGGAGTATGGAGTGCCGGTAAATTACCAATCGATGCTGTACCCGATATTACCAATAACCAGGTACAAATAATTACATTAACCCCCACACTGGCTGCCCAGGAAACAGAGCAGCTTGTAACATACCCCATCGAACAGAGCCTTGCTAACCTCCCTGATCTGGAAGAAATGCGTTCTATTTCAAGATTCGGCCTGTCTGTTATCACTGTTGTATTTCATGATGACATTGACATCTATTTTGCCCGTCAGCTGATTACTGAAAAGCTGAAGGAAGCAGAAGAAAAAATCCCTAAAGGGATCGGTACACCCGAACTGGCGCCTGTGAGCACCGGCCTAGGTGAGATATACCAGTATGTTATCCATCCCAAAAAGGGTTCAGAGAATAAGTACTCCGCAATGGACTTACGGACTATGCAGGACTGGATAGTTGCCCGTCAACTATACGGAACAAAAGGAGTTGCAGAAGTAAACAGTTTCGGAGGGCTACTAAAGCAATATGAGGTTGCTGTAAACCCTGCCAGACTGAAATCAATGAACATAACCATTGCGGAAATCTTCACTGCACTGGAAAAGAACAATGAAAACACCGGTGGTGCTTACATCGACAAAAAACCGAATGCCTATTTTATCAGAGGCGTAGGTCTGCTTGGGTCAATGGAAGACATTAACAACATTGTAATAAAGAAGGTAAATAATATCCCGGTATTGGTAAGAGATGTTGCTGAAGTGAAATTTGGAAACGCTATTCGATACGGTTCTGTTACCTATAACGGTCAAAAAGAAGTCGTGGGTGGTATTGTAATGATGTTGAAAGGAAGTAATAGTGCCGCCGTGGTGGAAAGAGTAAAAGATAAAATGGAATCGATCAAAAAAGCATTGCCCTCAGATATAGAGGTTGAATCTTATATTGATCGGACTGGGTTAGTAAACAGAGCCGTGGGTACTGTAAAAACAAATCTTATCGAAGGTGCGCTAATTGTGCTGTTTGTACTGATCCTGTTCCTGGGTAATATCCGGGCTGGTTTGATCGTTGCGTCTGCTATCCCTTTATCAATGCTTTTTGCCCTGGGTATGATGCAGGTATTTGGTGTTAGTGCCAACCTCATGAGCCTGGGAGCAATTGATTTTGGCTTGATCGTGGATGGGGCTGTAATTATTGTAGAAGCTACGCTTCATTACCTGGCTGCAAAAAACATAAAAGAACGATTAACCCAGGGCCAAATGGACGAGGCGGTTGGGGCAAGTGCCAGCAAAATGATGAGCTCAGCAGCTTTTGGGCAAATCATCATCCTGATCGTTTATTTACCAATTCTGTCATTGCAGGGTATCGAGGGCAAAATGTTCCGTCCAATGGCTCAAACAGTTGGCTTTGCAATATTGGGTGCGTTGATTCTTTCACTGACGTACATACCAATGATGTCTGCGCTTTTTCTTTCCAAGAAAACGGCACACAAGAAAAACATCTCTGATAAACTCATGGGGTTGTTTCAACGGATATACTCGCCCATTATCAGGTGGTCAGTGAAAATGAAATATATGGTCGTTGGTTTTGCTACCATGTTACTTGCTGTTTCTATTTTCATATTCACAAAAATGGGCGGAGAATTTATACCTCAGCTGCAGGAAGGTGATTATGCATTTCACTGCATCTTGCCGCAAGGCACATCACTGTCACAAAGCGTGGAAACATCCATGCAGGCAAGCCGTATCATCAGGTCGTTCCCGGAAGTGGAAATGGTAGTGGGCAAAACCGGAAGTGCTGAAGTACCAACAGATCCAATGCCTCCTGAAGCAACTGATCTGATCATTAAGTTGAAACCTAAAAGTGAATGGAAGACCACGAAGGATTACAACCAGCTTGCAGCAATGATGATCGAAAAGCTGGAAGCAATTCCGGGCGTTTTCTTTGAAGCATCTCAGCCCATACAAATGCGTTTTAATGAACTGATGACCGGCGTGAGGCAGGATGTAGCTATTAAAATCTTTGGAGAAAATATCGATACGCTCGCAGCCCTTGCCCCAAGAGTTGCAAAGGTTGTTCAATCAGTAAAGGGTGCTACAGAACCACAGGTTGAGCGAACAACAGGCCTTCCGCAGATCACCATTGAATATGACCGTGCAAAGATTGCCGGTTACGGATTGAATATTGAGGACATTAACCACACTATCAGTACAGCCTTTGCGGGTGAAGCAGCTGGCGTTGTGTTTGAGAACGAAAGAAAGTTTGACCTGGTAGTAAGACTTGACAGCGCAAGCAGAACATCCATTGAAGATGTAAGCAATTTATTTGTTGCAACCAATGACGGCAGCCAGATACCTCTTTCCCAGGTGGCTTCCATTTCCTTCAAAGAAGGTCCTGCCCAGATAAGCCGGGAGGAAGGAAAGCGGAGGATTGTAGTTGGCTTTAATGTTAAGAACAGAGACGTTGCCAGTGTGGTGAAAGAGATACAGGAAAAACTGAACACAGCAAAGATCCTTCCTGTTGGGTACTATTATACTTACGGAGGTACTTTTGAAAATCTTCAGCAGGCATCAGCCAGACTAAAAATTGCTGTGCCTGTTGCACTGGCTCTCATCTTCCTGCTTCTTTATTTCACGTTCCGTTCATTGAAGGAGGCATTACTGATCTATACAGCTATTCCGATGAGTGCTATCGGCGGAATATTTGCTTTGTTGATACGAGGAATGCCATTCAGCATCTCTGCAGGCGTTGGTTTTATTGCTCTTTTTGGCGTTGCCGTGTTGAATGGGATCGTACTTATCAGCACATTTAACCAGCTTGAAAAAGATGGGATAAAGGACATTATTCAGCGAGTCTATGAAGGAACAAAAATCCGATTGCGACCTGTACTAATGACGGCCTCTGTGGCTGCATTGGGCTTCATTCCAATGGCCTTATCTACCGGGGCAGGTGCTGAGGTTCAAAAGCCTTTAGCCACTGTTGTAATTGGCGGGTTGATCACGGCTACATTCCTCACACTTGTGGTGTTACCACTGCTGTACATCATTTTCTCATCCAAAAAGAAAACAAAAGTGAAGTCTATAACAACTATAATAGCAGTAATGGTATTGCTGGCCCTAAGCCCAGGTGCTTCGGCACAGGAAAATGGAACAAAACGGATATCCGTTGATGAAGCTGTTACATTGGCAAAGAACAACCTTATGTATCAGGTAAACAATGAGCAGATCAACAAAGGAAAAGCCCAGGTTAAAACGGCAACAGCATTGCCAAAAACAGGGGTCTTTGCTGAAAATGAAGATATGCGGCCATCTGATAATACAGGTATTTTGAAAGTAGGTGTCTCCCAGAGTGTGGCATGGCCGGGATTATACAAAGCGCAAAAAAACCTTTATGGAGAACAGCTCAAATATTTTGAAGCCAACACAGCCGTTATTGATGTTGAAATAAAAAGGGATGTCCGGACGGTATATTATCAGCTCTGGTATTTACAGGACAAACAACGGTTGTATAAGCAGCTGGATAGCATTTATCAATCTCTCACCAATGCAGCAATCCTAAAAGTAAAAACAGGTGATAGTCCTGGTCTCGACAGCATTGCCGCCAATGTTCGTATGACAGAATTAAGAGCTCAGATCATTCAGCTTGGCAATGAGATTCAAATACAACAACAGGCATTCATGCAGTATTTGAATTCTGCTGAAATGATGATGCCACTATTAAAACCATTGGAGAAATTATCAATTGGTGGAACGCTATCCGACAGTCTTCACCCATTACTGACTCTGCAATCGCAAAATATCAATATCGCCAATGCCGGGATAAACGTGATCCGGAACGAGAACAAGCCGGAATTTTCCGGCAGATTCTTTAGTCAAAGGCTATGGGGTGCCAAAGATCCATTTAGTGGATTTTCAGTCACGGCATCTTTCTCGTTATTCGGAGCGAATGCTTATCGAAATAAAGTAAAGGCAGCTCAGGCAGAGGTAGCGGTGCAACAAAAGCAATTCGAGTACGAAAAGCAGGTATGGTCAACCAAACAAATTCAGCTCCGGCAAGAGGTGGATAAGAATAAGACGATGCTTTTGTTTTATGAATCTACCGGATTAAAGCAGGCTGATGAGATCATCAAAGCCGCTTCCCTGGCATACCGGGCCGGTGAAATCAGTTTTGCTGAACTGTCACAGTTTCTTACCCAGGCAATTGAGATTCAAAAAAGTCATCTTGAGAACCTGAATCAATATAACCAATCTGTTATTCGCTATAATTATTACATCAATCAATAAAACTAATATGAAGAAATATCTGATAATAGCAATGCTCCTTTACGGTCTTTTGTCTTTAACCTCATGCGGTGGCAATGATACAGCCGAAGCGCCTAAACCAGCAACGGAAAAACATGAAGAAGAAGGTGAAGGGAGTAAAACAGCCTTCCTGACTGATGAACAAATAAAAAGCATCGGTATAGAGTTAGGGGCAATCGAACAAAAGCAACTAACGGCTTCGCTTAAAACAAACGGTATACTGAGAGTTCCGAATCAAAATAAAGCCACTATAAATTCAGTGTATCGTGGTGTCATCAAATCATTGCTCATTCAGCCCGGAAATACTGTTAGAAAAGGCCAGGTAATAGCAACCGTTTCAAATCCTGAATTTGTGCAGGTGCAAAGCGATTACCTGAATGTAAATGCAAAAATTGGTTTAGCTGAACTCGAAGTGAAAAGACAGCGGGACCTGAATGCAGGCAATGCTGGTGCTTTAAAAAATCTGCAGTCAGCAGAAACAGAGCTTCGAACTCTCAGGACTGCAAAATCAACCTACGAGCAACAGATCAGGCTGATGGGCGTAAATCCAGCCAGCCTCGCAGCCGGGAAGCTGATTTCTGTTCTTTCTATTACCAGCCCCATTAATGGAGTGGTAAGTAATGTAAAGGTTGAAATAGGAAGCTATATTGACTTGACCACTACAGTTGCTGAAATCGTGGATAACAGTCAGCTGCACCTTGATCTGTTTGTGTATGAAAAGGATCTGCCTAAATTGAAAAATAATCAGCTCATTCATTTTACACTTACAAACAATCCCGGCAAGGAATATGATGCGCAGATATATTCGTTGGGCTCATCCTTTGAAGGAGAAAGCAAGGCTGTTACCGTACACGCCAAAGTGCAGGGAGATAAGATGGGGCTGATTGATGGAATGAATATAACGGCCGTCATCAGCCTGGAAAAATCTACCGTACCTGCCGTACCTACTGAGGCAATTGTGACCATGCAGGGAAAGGATTACATTTTCATGGTTTCAGCAGAGAAACCCCATGAAGAGCCAGCAAACAAAGATGAAAAGAAAGAACAGTCCGACCATAAAGAGGAAAGCGGCCTATCCTTTGAAATGATTCCTGTTGCAAAGGGGACTACGGATGTAGGTTATACGGAAGTTACTTTGCTGAAAGAAATACCAAAAGATTCAAAGATTGTAGTAAAGGGAGCTTTTTTTGTAATGGCTAAACTGACAAACTCTGGAGAACATAAACATTAATCTATAAATAAAATGCAAACGTTTTTAAAAATATATCTTCCAATTTATCTCGTCTTGTACCTGGCTGTCGCTTTTGTATTGCCAACATACAGAACCTGGAAACAAACAGGTGTCAATCCCGTTACGTTTGGCAAAACAGACACTGCACATAATTATATCGGGTTCCTGATGAAATTATTAATTGCCCTTCTTTTCGTTGCCCTGTTGATCTTCTCGTTCAACATCCCTACATACGAATATTTATTGCCTGTCTGGTATTTGCAGCATCCCATTATACTTTATTCCGGGCTGGCACTTATTCATATCGCTTTGCTGTGGGTGGTGATAGCACAATTCCAGATGAGTAAAAGCTGGCGTATCGGTATAGATGAAGAGAACAAGACAGAATTGGTAACGGCAGGGCTTTTCTCGATCAGCAGGAATCCGATCTTTTTGGGTATGATACTTAGCGTGACAGGGATATTCCTGATCATTCCGAATGCGCTTACTTTCTTTTTATGCTTATCTACCTATTTCGTTATTCAAATACAGATTCGGCTGGAAGAAGAGTTCTTAATAAAACAGCATGGAGATGAGTATTTACATTACAAACAAAAAACAAGACGGCTTTTATGAAACAACATAAACATATATACGATGCACAGGGCCGGCAGCTTTGTTGCACCCAGGAAGAGAAAATATATACAAAGGCTCATGCAAAGGAGTTATTGCCCGGTCATCATGAGCGGGATGGGCATAATCATGAGCATGAACATAATGATGATGATGGCCATGATCATTCCGGGGGAGATCAATCTGCTTTCCAAATGTTTTTGCCCGCCATTATCAGCCTTTTGCTATTACTCACAGCAATTGCATTTGATAACTGGATAATTCAATCCTGGTTTACGGGATGGGTCCGTATTGTGTGGTATGTAGCTGCGTACTTGCCTGTTGGTTTTCCTGTAATGAAAGAGGCTGTTGAAGGTATGGGTAAGGGAGAAATATTTTCAGAATTTCTATTAATGAGTATTGCTACTATCGGGGCCTTTGCAATAAGACAATACCCGGAAGCCGTTGCAGTAATGTTATTCTATGCAGTTGGGGAGGTGTTTCAAACATTGGCTGTCAAAAGAGCAAAAAGCAATATCAAGGCTTTGCTGGATCAGCGGCCCGATGAAGTCACCATTATTGAAAATGAACAGCCAAAAACAATAAAGGCTGAAGAGGTAAATATAGGTTCTTTAGTACAGCTGAAGCCCGGTGAAAAACTGGGTTTGGATGGTGAATTGATCTCTGATACAGCATCCTTCAATACTGCTGCACTTACTGGTGAAAGCAAGCCTGATACAAAACAAAAGGGAGATGCGGTACTTGCTGGAATGATAAATCTTAATTCCGTTTCCCTTGTAAAGGTTACAACAGCATATACAGATAGTAAGCTCAGTAAGATTCTGAACCTCGTCCAAAATGCCACAGCACAAAAAGCACCTACCGAGTTATTTATACGGAAGTTCGCTAAAATCTATACTCCGATAGTTGTGTTACTGGCTGTGCTTATTTGCCTGGTGCCGATGGTCCTTGTTAAGGACTATGTATTTAACGATTGGCTTTACAGAGCATTGGTATTTCTTGTTATCTCCTGTCCTTGTGCGTTGGTTATATCTATTCCATTGGGATATTTTGGAGGCATTGGGGCTGCCAGCAGGAACGGAATACTTTTTAAAGGGAGCAATTTCTTGGATATCATGGCCGGAATTAAGAACGTGGTAATGGATAAAACCGGCACTTTGACCAAGGGTGTTTTTAAAGTACAGGAAGTAAACATCGATCCAATACTGAATAAGGACGAAATCATGCAAATGGTGAATGTACTGGAAAGCAAAAGCACACACCCTGTGGCGACAGCAATACACGAATATGTTGGTGAAATCAATTATGGTATTGCTTTGACTAATGTAGAGGAGATTGCAGGACATGGTTTAAAGGCTAATATCAACGGCAAACAACTGCTTGCAGGTAATCTCAAGTTGCTGGATAAATTCAAGATCGAGCACCAGATTGATCAATCCGAAATAGTAAATACGCTTATAGCAATTGCTTACGATGGAAAATTTGCGGGGTATATTACCATTGCAGACGAGCTAAAGGAGGATGCGGGGGATGCTATTCAGCAATTAAAATCAATGAACGTTATGCCAACCATGTTGAGCGGAGATAAGTCAACAGTGGTTAAGATGGTGGCAGGGAAGATCGGAATTGAAAATGCATTCGGGGACTTATTACCCGAGGACAAAGTGAACAAAGTAAAAGAGATTAAGGCCCGGAATGAATCTGTTGCCTTTGTCGGGGATGGGGTTAATGATGCCCCTGTTGTAGCTCTTAGCGATGCTGGTATTGCTATGGGTGGCCTTGGTAGCGATGCTACCATTGAAACGGCAGATATTGTTATCCAGGACGACGCCCCTTCCAAAATACCGATAGCAATACGCATCGGAAAGAAAACCAAGCAAATTGTATGGCAAAATATCACCCTTGCCTTTACTGTAAAAGCAGTGGTTTTGATCCTGGGAGCTGGCGGGCTGGCTACAATGTGGGAAGCTGTGTTTGCCGATGTGGGAGTGGCACTACTGGCAATACTGAATGCAATACGGATTCAAAGGATGAAATTTTAGGAATTGTTCCTTAAAAGAATTTTCATAAAAATTTGGCGGTAATTTTATTTATCGTAATATTGCGATTGATATGGGCCTTACTAAAACAGAAATATTCACCGATAAGCAGAACAGGCTGGCTACACTGATGAAAGCTCTTGGTCATCCTGCCCGTATTGCCATTATTCAACACCTTATCAAGGCTAATGCCTGCATCTGTGGTGACCTCGTGGATGAACTTGGTCTGGCACAGGCTACCATATCCCAGCACCTGAAAGAATTGAAGAATGTTGGATTAATCAAAGGAACCATCGAAGGGGTCAGTGTATGCTATTGCATCGACGAAAAGGTTTGGAAGCAGTATAAAAAAGAGATGGAAGCCTTTTTTGTGGCTTTTGAAATGAAGGACGGCTGCTGTTAATTTTTTTTGCCCCTATTCATCGCAATATTACAATCAATATAAAAAGTAAAGTCATGCAAACAGAACAAGAACTTAAAGAATTAGTCAAAGAAAAGTACGGCGAGATTGCCTTACAAAACAAAGAAACGAACCAGGCCTCCTGTTGCGGGGCTGGTGGCTGCAGCACTGATGTTTATAACATCATGACGGATGATTACAGCAACCTCGAAGGTTATAACCCGGATGCTGACCTTGGCCTTGGCTGCGGGTTACCTACTCAATTTGCCAAAATCAAACAGGGTGATACGGTTGTTGATCTGGGTAGTGGTGCCGGTAATGATTGCTTTGTTGCCAGAAAAGAAGCTGGAGAGAATGGAACTATCATTGGTGTTGATTTTACACCTGCAATGGTGGAAAGAGCCAGGATCAATGCTGAGAAACTGGGATTCAAAAATGTTGAGTTCCGCCAAGGCGATATTGAAAATATGCCACTTGCATCCAATGTAGCCGATGTGGTCGTGAGCAATTGCGTTTTAAATCTGGTTCCCAATAAGGATGGTGTTTTTAAAGAGATACTCCGGACACTAAAACCGGGCGGCCATTTCAGTATTTCTGATATTGTTTTGGTTGGCAATCTCCCGGACAGGTTAAAGCAAGCTGCTGAAATGTATGCAGGCTGTGTTTCAGGAGCAATTCAGAAAGAAGTATACCTGGAACTGATAAAGGCAAACGGGTTCACCAACATAACCCTGCAAAAAGAGAAACCGATCATCATCCCTGATGATATTCTCAAGAATTATCTGAGTGAATCAGAGATTGAGAGCTTCAAGAATAGTGATACCGGCATTTTCAGCATAACAGTATATGCAGAAAAACCTGTGAATGGCAAGTCGTGCTGTGGTCCTGAATGTTGCAATTAAACGTCAAACTAAAACCTACTAATATGAAAAGGACAATCCCTGTAATTGCAGTAGTGATAGCTGCTGTAATTGCCTTAGTTTCCTTCAAACCGGTAGAGCTTGCTCCAAGGCTTTACCCTGAATTAGAAGCCTATTTCAAAACGGTAAACGTTAAGGAGTTTAATAAAGAGCATGTTGGAACATTGGAGAACCTTAAATATGACATTTATCTCAGCCACCTGGATAAAGGTAATTGGAACGTGATCTTTTACTGCAGTGAAAATGCCTTCCGGAGCCAGGCATCTGAGGTTTTTGCCCAAACCTTATGCTATGCAAAGAAGCACAAGCAGATCAGGGTCTTTTCGGCAGGGGTATCGAGTGGAGAAATAAGCACTAAGCTGATCGAGTACCTTTCAAAAATTGGTTATAGGATTACAAAAACAGAGAAAGAAGGAAAGGCCATCTATGAGGTAAGGTTCAGTGATAAAGCAGACCCTATCGTCTTATTTTCTAAAACAACAACGGACATATCGCTTCCCACAAAGGACGTTAGGTCGGTTATTGTGTGTGATATAAAGGCGGAGGCAGAATGTGCTGCTATAAAAACGCAGTCTGTGCCCTTAAATCTTGCCTTTAAAAAAGTAAATGAAACGGATGATACCGAGAAAATCCAGTCAACATTAAAAAACATAGCTGCAGAAATGCTCTATGTAACAGGTAAACAATGAGAAAATACCTTGCAGAACTGATAGGAACATTTGCCCTGGTCTTTTGCGGGACCGGGGCAATTATTACCAACCAGCAAACTGGTGCTGTTACACACGTTGGTATTGCCATTACTTTTGGATTGATCGTGATGGCAATGATTTATGCCTTAGGAGACATTTCGGGAGCCCATCTTAACCCGGCAGTGAGTATTGCTTTTACGCTGGCGGGCAGATTCAAAATAAAAGAGCTTTTGCCTTACATAGTGAGCCAGGTAATTGGTGCATTATTAGCAAGTCTTCTTTTGAAGTTCATGTTCCCACAAAATGAACTTTTAGGTACTACACTCCCAAGCGGGACCACCATGCAGTCCTTTGTAATGGAGTTTTTCCTGACATTCTTTCTGATGCTTGTAATTATAAATGTGGCAACAGGTAGTAAAGAACAGGGGATGTTTGCAGGATTAGCCATCGGTTCAACTGTTTTGCTGGAAGCTATGTTTGCAGGACCTGTTAGTGGAGCCTCGATGAATCCGGCCAGATCATTGGCACCTGCTGTCATTTCAGGCCATACAGAACATTTATGGATTTATTTAAGTGCAACCATTTTAGGGGCCATCGTTGCCATTCCGCTCTGGAAATATCTTTCAACCAATTCAACTCGTTAACAAATGAAAATTGCTTTATTCTCCGACATTCATGCAAACCTTCCTGCATTAGAAGCCTGTCTTAAAAGTATTGAACAGCAGAAACCCGAAGCAATTTATTGCCTTGGTGATCTGGTAGGCTACAATATCTGGCCAAACGAAGTGATCAATGAGATAAGAAAAAGGGGGATACCAACGATTGCCGGCAATTATGACCAGGGCATCGGGCTCACAAGTGATGAGTGCGGTTGTGCATACAAAACAGAGCCGGAGAAAGAAATGGGAAAGGTGTCGATCTCATATACCAACGCATCTGTAAATACCGACGAGAGGCAATACCTGAGAACACTCCCTTCACATATCCGGGTTGAATTCCAATTAAACAACGATAAACTAAATCTCCTGCTTGTACATGGAAGTCCTCGAAAGATCAATGAATATCTATTTGAGGACAGAGATGAAAAAAGCATGATAAGAATAATGGAGCAGGCAGATTCCGATATCATGTGCTTTGGGCATACACATAAGCCTTACCACAGAGTATTTGCAGATGGAGAAAAAAGATATCGTCATGCTATAAACATCGGATCGGTTGGAAAACCAAAGGATTCTGATCCCAGGGGTTGTTATGTATTACTACACATACATGAAAACAGCAGTATTCTTTATCCGGAAAGTATTCAGGTAGAATTTGTTCGGTTTGAATATGATGTTGAAAAGGCTGCAAAAGCCGTTGAAGAAAGCCCATTGCCAAATGAGTACGCTGATATGTTGAGAAGAGGATATTAATATTTTGTTGATAGGTGCCAACCTTCAAAAGGCTTAACAGTCCCACAATTGGGGCCATGGTCTTTACCAATTCCCGGGACTTTTGTTTCAAGAATTTTTCCTGGATCAGATATTATCTCTCTTATGTCGTTGGCCCCAATGCCGGTTAAAGGAATTTTTAATCTTCGGCTCCAACTGGTTTCTTTTTGACCTGCCAATGTTCCAATATCAACATAGATGAACCGCTGGCCTGATGGCCCTTGAACAAAAGCGCCAAGAAAGTTTGGAAGCCCATCTTCCTCAAACTTGACTGTAATTGGGAATTCGAATACTAAACTTTTACCGCTGGATTTTTGTATTTGAATTGTTTCGTATAGACTGCCTCCTCCTTTTTGGATTCCGTAATCAACCCCAGCAGGAGGGTTTTCTAAAATAATTCTCAGCAGCAGTTCTTGTTTCATTCTGACTCATGAAAATAGTCAATTTTCAAAGTAACCTTGAGTAGAATCCGGCTATAAGTCTATTTTGGGCGGAGAAGCATAGTAAAGAATTGAATAAGTGTAATAAATTTAAGCATTTGCTTAAATAATGAAAAAGCCTTTCCTTTGTATCAATATTACTAATATGGAACAACCAAACTGTATCAGGCTTTATACTGATGAAGTTCAGATCTCTGAATGCAAAAAAAAGCTCAATGCGAATAATGATTCCTTATCACAGTTGAGTAAAGTTTTAGAACTGGCTGGTAATGAAGTAAGGCTGAAAATTCTGTACTTACTCGAAGAGGAAGGTCAGCTTTGTCCATGTGATCTCTGCGATATTTTAGGAATGAGTTATCCGGCCATTTCACAGCACCTACGCAAATTAAAAGATGGAAAAGTTATTGAAGCAAGGCGGGAAGGCCAGACTATTTATTACTCTCTGAAAGAAGAACACCTGAAGATTTTAAAACCGTTTTTTAAATATATCAATCGCCAGAATTTAAAAGTGCAGACAGCATGAGTACCGTGAAATTCCTGGGGGCGGGCATTCTTACAGCTATTGCTGCATCATTATGCTGCATTACTCCCGTTTTAGCCCTGATTGTAGGATCGGGGAGCGTAGCTTCTTCTTTTTCGTGGATAGCGCCTGCAAGGCCCTATATGATCGGAATAACGATTTTGGTTTTAGGGTTTGCGTGGTACCAGAAATTAAAACCGCAAAAAAAAGACGATTGTGGTTGTGCTGTTGATGAAAAGCCAAAATTCATACAATCCAAAACCTTCCTTTTAATAGTTACCATATTTGCTGCATTAATGATGACTTTCCCTTCTTATGCAAAAGTTTTCTTTCCAAATGATCAGAAGGCAGTTGTAGTGACAGAAAAATTAAGTATACAAACCGTGGAGTTTACTATTGAGGGAATGAGCTGTGATGCATGCGAGTTAGAGGTAAATCATGAAATAAAGAAACTCCCAGGTATCATTCACTCAGCAGTGTCATATCCTAACAAGAACGCTCTGGTAAAATTCGATGTTTCAAAAACAACAATAAAAGATATCTCCGTTGCGATAAATTCAACTGGTTATAAGATAATTAATCAAGTCATTAAAAATTAAGTATATGAAAAAGATTGGATTGCTTGGCGCAATAATTATTCCTCTGCTGGTAATAGCAGGGTTTATAGTTGTCAATAACGGCAAAGCCAAAGAAAACGTAACTAGCTTTTATAAAACGCCTTTGGTATGTAACGCAGCACCTGAAATTGGTTGCGGTAGCCGGGCCAAACCCGCTTTGCTTGAATTGGAGAAGAACCAGGCTGTTAAGGAAGCCTGGCTCAATCGTCCCGGAACAGTTATAGCAATTGTTTGGAAAGACAAGGCGAATACAGAGAATGTTGCCAAACCTCTATTGGAAGCAAACAATATCAGTTTTACAGAAGTGAATGAAAAGGATGCCAGTCAATATCAAAAAGATTTCCGCCAGGCAAATCTCTGGTATCGTGGTGCTGATGTAGATAAACTTAGCCTTGAGGAGGCTTCCACCATTGCTCAAACCACAATTAAGCCAGCACTTGAAAGCAACCTGATCACTGCGACCGAAGGTGAAAAGATAAGGGCCGAAATCGAAGCCTATTTTAAGAAAGAGCTGGTCATCCTAAGAACAAATGATCAGTTGAATGAAGATAGTGAGAATAAGTGGAAACTGGCAATGGTCGAAATCGCTGAAAAACATATCGGAAAAGAACGCACGGAAAAAGCCATGGAGTTATATCTTAAAAACTGTGAGAAGCAATGTAAAAAGGATGGCTCTTGCACTCAACCCGGAACAAAAAAAGACTGCTGTGACCACAAATAATCTTATGAACGAAGCGATAATTTTAGCATCAGTGATTACCTGCCCTCTTTGTGGCCATACCAAAGAGGAAATAATGCCAACAAATGCATGCCAGTACTTTTATGAATGTGAAGGGTGCAAGGTAACTTTAAAGCCGCTTGCAGGCGATTGTTGTGTATTTTGTAGTTATGGCACTGTAAAGTGCCCACCAATACAGGCAGGCGCTTCGTGCTGTTCCAAATGATGGTAGAACATCTTTGGGTATGTTATCTATTAAATCGACTGAAGCCGCGACGAAACAGTTCGTCAATGCTTACCAAATGACTAGTTGTGGAAGAGATGGCAAGGTTGGTAAGGTTGGCAAAGCCCGCTTTCATTCGTAAACGGGGGAATTCTGTTCTCTGCCAACTTGCCAACTTACCAACTTTACCAAGATGTTAGGCAACTTTTAGTTTTTCAAATGTTCCGTAGCTGTCGGACTTTACCAGCTTATTTTTCTTCAATTCGGCAAGGTAATTCCCTACAGATTTCTCGCTTATTTTCATTTCCTTGCCTATCTCGTTGGCTTTTTTCCGGGGGAAGCTGCCAGAACAGGGCAATAACTCATAAAATCGCCCTAGAACTGGATTGCTGAACCGTTTTGATTGTTTCGGTAGGGTAGAGTAAATGACCATGGCATGCTGAAAATAAACATCGACCAGCCCCATGGTTATTTCAAAATCTACATCTGCACATGACACTTCCTTCAACGACGCAATATTAGGAGCATTGCGGAGTATGGTTAGTATCATCGCTATCCGAAAAGCTATAATTCCCAACCTGAAAACGGCACTTGCCGCCCCCTCACCTTCAAAGGCCTTTATCCTTTCCAGTTTTGCTTTAAAATTCTCATTCAGCGCCCTGAACTGATCCTCTGAAAGATTGAAAACGGGCTGGTTAGCGTCCAATATTTTTTTTAACGCTTCTACCTCGGCACCCTTTTTAAGAAAAAAACCGGTCAGATCAATACCACCTGGTTTAGGCATTGGATCTTTCCATTCCAGTTCCCTTGAGTAAGCATAATACAAAAAACGGCTACACAATCCGTCATCTGCAGACGAGATCAATCTGGTTACCTGATCAGGGGTACCGGTAAGCAATGTGGACAGCCGTGGGTTAGAAATTGAAATGTATGTATCATTACTGCTCCTGCTCATGGACAAGTCATCATGATGAAACGCACCCCTTAACAAATGACTGAAATTACCCCAATCCTGCTTAATTGCCCCGGAAAGGGTGTCTGCCTCTGACTCACAGATAGTACCAACTCCATTGCTTTCATCAAGCATTTTATAAATTGCCGCTGCACTGGAATTACCAGGGATAAAATGCAAAGGGAATTTTGGCTTTACTGGGCTGGGACCGGCTGTAGCTGGGTTCTTTTTTGAATTTTTCATCCATGCCTTCAATACCACTTCGTAGTTCTGCCGGGCAGGTCCATTGGCAGTTTTAAAGCTTTCATCTATCGGCTTGCCTAACATCCTTGCAAATTTCATCACCCCTTTCCTCGATGCAGGAGGTGCCACAATAAAACCAAATAGATTTGAACTTACCCACTCTGCATCATACTTGCCACTACAACCACAAAAACATCCACTCAAAACAACCAGGCAACTGGTCAAAACAACATCCCTTTCCCTCTGATCTGGAAACTGTTGAACAGCTTCCAAAATGAATGCAGGTAGGTCCTTATAAACATCATCCGGTATTACCGGCGTCGTCTTCAATAATTCATTCTCATTCATAAATTCTGTTTTACGGTCAGTCTCTTCCACTGGATTTGGAGTTGCATTTACTAACAATAATCCCGGGAATTCCCTTATCTGCATAGCAGCAGGCCATTCTTCCATTCTACCACCATGTTTGTCTGTAAGCTTCAATTGCTTTGCTAAATGCGTCCCGGTCTGCTTCACAAAAACCTTTACTTTTGAACCACTCAAATCCTGAATTATCTTTTCAATCCATTCCAGCCTGCATTCACGATACTGGTATTTACCCTCTTCATTTCCGCTCTCTCCACCAATGATACACCAATGGAAATCTTCAAGTTCAGGTAGATAAGGCGTAACATCAATTTTGCCGATTAAAGGCTCAAAACTTATGAACCGGATTTTAGCCGGAACCTTCGCTAATATTTCCACCCTGTTCATGTATAACTGGTTTTCAACTGAAACGCCTAACCAAACATGATCCCATCCTTCACCCCAATCTTCAGGCAGGCATTCTATTATCCTTTCCGGTCTTTTTGTTAAGATTTGCCAGTTAAGATGCTTGTTCTTCCTGATAATGTCCCACGCTTCCTCTCTCCACGAATCTCCTTCCTCAATGAAAAAATCACTCCAAGAACAGGTGAATATCATGTCTCCAGCCTTAGCGTCCTTCAGGTTTTTGTCAATAGTTTTTTGGCTCACCCTTACCACATTAAATGGATCCTGTCCATACATTTCTTTATCACGGTACATGTAACAGTACTTGCAACCAGCCGATATCTTTTTACATCCCATCCAAAAATTGACGGTATGATCGGTCCATTGAATCTTCGTTTCTTTCATTACTTTCCATTTAAAATGGCCGTACGGAATTGTACGGCCCGTTTTTTAATCTCAATCTTCATCACATTATTCTCCCTCACGTTTTCAGGTCAGTCATGGTCGGTCTGTTCCATGCTTCCTGTTCATTTTACAATTATGCCCTCATCTTATGGCTTTCATGCATACCTCCTGCTTTTTGTAAATGGTCATCCAGCATTTTGTTCACGGCAGATAACCGGTAATAAAATTTCCCTTTCACACCACTAAAGGCAATCAACATCTCATCTCGCCATGTTTGCAGTGTCCGCCTAGACACTTTAAGCATCGCCATCACATCTTCAGTAGTAAGAATCGGGTCTTTCACATCAAACTGCTCTTTCTTCAGAGCCTTTTCCACATCGCTTAGCCGGTCGCAAATCAGCTGGAGTTCTTCCGGCAACACAATAATCCTTTTCATTTAATGATAATTAAACGTAATTAAATGATTTAGAACCTTTTAATGGTTAGACACTCTTGGAAGGCGTCTGCAGATTACTGCATGACAAATTTTGCTTTGGAAGCCTTTTCACAAGGCCAATTTTTGGGAGATAGTCACTTTTTGAAGGAAATCGAGGCAGGATGCCTGCTGCTTACGCAGCTATACGCAAAGTTACACGATTGAGCAGTGATTCGCAAAAATTATACCAGCCAATCAGACACTGACATTGAATACATCCATGGCATTATCCAGGTCTTCATTGACGATCTTTGCGTAGATCTGCGTTTCCCTGATTGCTGCATGGGCCAGCAATTTTGACACTTTGTCAATGCTTATACCTTTCCGCAGGGCCCGAACAGCAAAAGTATGCCTGGCGATATGGAAGCTTAAATTCTTTTCGATCCCTACATCCTCAGCAATCAATTTCAGATTCTTGTTCACATATGCGGAGGCAGAACTGATTGCAGCATCAACCAAAGCAGGATTCTTAAAATCAAGCGTTTCCGGTAGCATTGGGAATATGAATTTGCCCGGATTCTGGCTGGTAGTTTTGTATTTATTGATTATTTCGAGCCCAAGATTTGGCACTTTTATCGACACCTGCGTACCCGACTTCTTAATCCGGATATTAAGGTGCGTACCGTCAAAATCACTCCACCGCAACTGAAGCATATCTGAAATTCTGATTCCTCCCGTGTATGCTGAGAAAACAAACATATCAGCGTGCAATTCTATTCGGGTACCTGGCGGGGCGGGGTATCTGTAAATCCGTTCAAGTTCTTCCTCCGTTAAATAGTCCCTGTGTGTTTTTTCCAGTTTCATCTGGTACTTCCTGAATGGGGAGGATTCATATTCGATAGTTTCCTGCCTGATTGCGTCATTGAAAATTTTCCGCAAAAACCTCATGTCCTTATTGATCGTATTGGTCTTGTTTGAACATACAAGGCGCAAATGATCTTCATATTTCAACAGGAAACCGGGAGTGATATCATGGAAAGTAAGGTTCTCACCCTTGTTGTAAGCCCGTAATTTGGCTATTATCGAGAGGTTTTTGTGGTAGCTGCCTATTTTCCCTTCATTTTTATACTTTTCCACGGTTCGGTCTGCAAATACAAAAAAGTTGCTGGGAGCTTTCCCAAAGACCTTATCCCGGAGTTTTCTACTGCTTAATGATCTGGAAACTGTCTCATGCTCCAGGACGGAATCCTGCAATTCTGCAAACTTATTTGCCAGGAATGAGTTCAGCCTGGCACTGTTCTTATGGCCCGACTTCACCTTCTTTTTACTGTCATCCCATTTTGCTTCCGGTACCATTATTCCTGAAGCAACATAGTGGGATTTCCGGTATTTGGTAATACGGAAATGAATCGGAGCCTCGCCTTTCTTGTTAGTTTTTTCCTTTCTGAATACAATACTTACTGATGCCATAAAATTGATTTTTGGGTTAAACAATGGGTTAAACATTTCATGCTTTCCCCTGCTTTCGGCTGCAAAGGTCCGCCTACCCAAAAAATCGTCCTATAGCTATTCTAGTGAATTGTAAAGCATTTAAACGCATAAGGCTCGGACAAGGCAAGTCCCAGCCAGATCACGAAAACCGGTTGAGATACTCAACCGGTTTTTTTATGCTGTTAACTGGCTGCAGCCCCTGATGTCGCTGTTATCGAGCCGGCCCAGGACTTCGAAGCGATCGTTATTATGCAGCCGGCCGATATCGTCGGTTGCGATAAAAGAGCAACTGTAGAGGTTTGCCAGGTCGATGATGTTAATCGGGCCCGTGATGGGGTGATTGATGGCCGCCGACGCGGCGGATACCCTGAAGGGATCATCCTCATCCCGGACCAGGACCTTCATCCATCCGGGACAGTGAAAAATGCCATCGCCTTTTGAATAAGCCTGCGACAGGAGTTCCGTCATTCCATACTCGGAATGAATCAAGCCTACCTGGAATTGCTGCTGAAGAATGGCATGTACCTGTTGGCGGGTCATTTCCTCCCGCCTTCCTTTCATCCCCCCGGTTTCCATGACGGTTGTGTATTGCAGGCGCATCGGGTATTGTTCGGCAAAATCAAGCAGGGCATAGGTAACCCCGATGAGCAGGGTGGGTTGCTTAAGCAACTCGTTGTGCATAATGGTACGGTGTAACTTATCCAGGTCGTACAGGTAGAAACCGCTGAGTGGGTGGCGGCTTTCCCGGATCAGTTCGTCGACCATGCATACCAGGGACGAATCAGACCTTTCGAGGTATGAGGGCAACAGTCCGAGGATGCATTTGTCTTCCGGCTGGCCGTAGAACTTCCCGAAAGCGGTCCGGAAGCTTTTGCGGTATAAGGCAATGTCTCCTACAAGATGCCTGCTGTTCACCGATGTGGTTGTACCGCTGCTTTCGAAGATCGTTTCGGGATCGGTGCCCCGGGTAATGATCTCGTGCGTTTTAAAGAAACCGATCGGCAGAAACGGAATACTCTCCAGGCGATCGATCGCGGTTGCGTCGATCCGGAGAATGTCGCAGTATTGACGGTACACCGGGCTGTTTTCATACTGAAAGCGGAATACTTCGAGGGCCAGGGGTAAAAAATGGCCGGGTGAAGCAGCAAACAGCTCATTTTTTAACTCTGTATTTTTAATGAAATCTTTCACCGGCAATAATTAAATTTGACAAATAAAAATCAAACGATGCGCTACCTGATCCTGATCGTGTCCGCCCTTGTGATTTTCACATCCTGCAAGAAAGACAAATTTACAACGGCCCCTCAAATAAAGTATAAATCACTTTCGCACAACGCGGTTGACCTGAACCCGAACTCGGCTGTACCGATCGTTACCCTGCATATCACCGACGCGGAAGGCGACCTGGGTGTTAATGGAAACGACATCGCATGGGTTTACATGAAAAACCTTCTTACCAATACATTCGACTCCCTGCCATTCCCCGATCTGCAAACAGCGGCCAAAAAGAATTTCGAGGCTGATATCGATATCACCATCGATAAGGTGCTGAAATGCAAGTCGCAGCCAGGTAACGTGTTGCACACCGATACTTTGTATTTCGAATTCTACGTAACCGATTTCGCCAAAAACAAAAGCAATGTAGTCACCACTACCGACGCGGTCTATTTCACCTGTCAATGAAATGGCTGCATTTCATCCTGTCGCATTCCATTTTCGTTGCTGTATGTGCCGCCGGGTTGGTATTACAAACCGGCCAATTGCTGAGAATCTACATCCCGGTTCCGTTGTATGGGCTTGTGTTCTTTGCCACCCTGTGCAGCTATAATTTCTACTGGACCATCAGCCGCTTCGCTTTTACCAGCCCGTTGCCTCTTAGGTCGTTTATACGAAAAGAGAAGACCGGGCTCTCGATCATGTTCATTGCCCTGGCCGGCTTGCTGCTTTGCTTTCCTGCATCGGGGGTTTCTCCCTTTTACCTGGCGATGGCAGTTTTACTTACACTTCTATACGCTGTGCCGCTGCTCCCGGTAAAGGCCCTGCATGTTACCCGGAAAGCCGGGGTGCTTAAGACCACATTGCTGGCTTTTACCTGGGCCTATGTCACGGCATTTCTTCCGCTGCAAAAGGAATGGACGCTGTTGAGCGGACCGGACATATTCATCCTCACACGCCGTTTCCTGTTCATGCTGATGTTGTGCATCATCTTCGACAACCGCGATAAAGCCATGGATAAAATACGGGGTTTGCATAGCCTGGCAACGGTGCTCAAGCCGGGTCAGATGCTGTTGCTGATCGTCGGGATCTTTTTTGTTCTTTTTAGTACCAATTTTCTCTCGGTAAGCTATGGCATCAGCATGCGCCAGTCCATCGCCCTGCAAACGTCCACCATCGCCCTGCTGGTCGTCTATTTTCTCAGTACCCGCCAGCAGGGTTATCTTTTCTATTATTTCGTGGTGGATGGCCTGATGTTGTTTTCGGCGCTCACAACATTTGTAGCCGGTATTTGATTAATTTTGACGGGTTAAAATCAACATCATGGCAAAAGCAAAAAAGGCAAAGTCAATCCTTCCCGAACAATCCTATTCTTTCCTCAAAAATTATATCAATAATCCCTCGCCAACCGGTTTCGAAAGCGGCGGGCAGAAATTATGGCTCGAATACACCAGGCCATTCGTGGATAAACAGTTCACCGATCCGTACGGTACAGCCGTTGGTGTGATCAACCCGGAGGCCGCTTTCAAAGTGGTGATCGAAGCGCATGCGGATGAGATCAGCTGGTTTGTGAACTACATTTCTCCCGAAGGCCTGATCTACCTGAAACGGAACGGGGGCGTGGATCACCAGATCGCCCCATCGATGCGTGTACTCGTTCATGGCAAAAAAGGGATGGTGAAAGCCGTATTCGGCTGGCCGGCCATCCACACCCGTATGGGCGGCGCCGACAAGGAAACACAACCCAAAGTGGATAACCTTTTCCTCGATTGCGGCGCACGTACCAAAAAAGAAGTGGAGGAACTGGGTGTTCATATCGGCGCCGTGGTTACCTACGAGCAGGGCTTCGATGAGCTGGCATACGATTACCTGATCGGCCGTGCCTTCGATAACCGCATCGGTGGCTTTATGATCGCGGAAGTGGCCCGCATGCTGAAAGAAAATAAAAAGAAACTTCCCTTCGCTTTGTACGTCGTGAATGCGGTGCAGGAAGAGATTGGCCTCCGGGGCGCTGAAATGATTGCCCGCCGGATAAAACCCGATGTGGCCATCATCACGGATGTAACACACGACACCACCACGCCGATGATCAACAAGCAAACCGAAGGGGAGTGCAGTTGTGGTAAAGGCCCCTCACTTACCTACGGGCCGGCCGTGCACAACAAGTTACTGGGTGTGATCGAAGCCGCCGCTGTCAAAAACAAAATACCGCTTCAATACCACGCGGTGAGCCGCAGTACAGGTACCGATACCGACTCCTTCGCCTATGCGAACGATGGTTGTCCCTCGGCGCTGATCTCCATACCGCTTCGCTACATGCATACAACGGTTGAGATGCTGCACAAATCGGATATTGAAAATACGATCCGGCTGATGTATGAGACCTTGCTGACCATTACACCCAAAACCAAACTGAGCTATTTCTAACAATCGATACGGATGCAGATGGAAGACAGGTTCCTGAAATATTCTAAACTATATGCGCTGGTATTCCTCTTGTTCCTTTCGGTGCCGGTGCTTATCGGACTTGCCGTTTTCGTGTTCTGGGGTGTTTCCAAAACCGTATCGTCCACGCTGGCCGACATCATTTTCGGTTTGGGCATCGTGACCATACCCGCGGCTCTTTTCATGACCGTTTACCTGATCTTTTTCAGGCGCACCCGTTCGCACCCGGCCGGGTGGGTGCGCTATCTTTCTTACCTGCTTTTCTGTACGGGTATGCTGTTCAGCGTGTATGCACTGGTGAAGGACCTCATTGCTTTCTTTGGACATTACTCCATCGACATTGCTTCCTATACATCTTACAGCCTTTTGTACATGGCGGGTAATGTGGCTTCTCTTTTTTTTATTGCGCTTGTACAGGCCTTTTCTGCAGAGAAGGAAACCGATTGGCTGGATAAGCACCGGTAGTACATTCTTCCCCAAAAGAAAAATTCCCCTCCCGTGGAAACGGGACGGGAATTTCTTTAACCCTTAAACAACCAACATGAATCTGTTGATTAACTTAACCAAAACTATATACGGGTAAATGATGCGGTTGGTTGTCTGCTTACACAAATTTTATGTTAATGCCAGGTCCAGTACCTGTTGCATGGTCTTTACATAATGGAACTTGATTCCCCTGATATACTGGCTGTTGATCTCCAGTACATCCTTTTCATTTTGCCAGCACATGATGACCTCTTTCAGACCCGCCCTGCGGGCTGCCAGTACTTTTTCCTTGATACCGCCCACGGGTAACACCTGTCCGCGCAGGGTGATTTCTCCGGTCATGGCCAGGTAGGGTTTTATCTTGCGCCCGGTGAATGCGCTGGCAAGAGCCGAGAGCATGGTGATACCGGCACTCGGGCCGTCTTTAGGCACGGCGCCTTCGGGTACGTGAATATGGATATCTTTTTTGTTGAACACCGCCGGGTCGAGGTTCAGTTTTTTACAATTGGCTTCCAGGTAGGTGAGTGCGGTGCTGGCGCTTTCCTTCATTACATTGCCCAGGTTGCCGGTAAGTTTGAGTTCGCCTTTTCCTTCGCTTAGTTGTGTTTCGATGAAAAGGATATCGCCTCCGACATAGGTCCACGCCAGCCCCACGGCAACACCCGGCATGTTGGCGATCTTGTACATATCGTTGCTGAAACGGGCCTTGCCGAGAATTTTCTCAACATCATTGCCGGTAACCGTCGATTTCAGTTTCCCCTTGCTTACAAGTTCCTTTGCCTGGTAGCGCATGATGCTTGCCAACAGTCGATCCAGTTCCCGTACGCCACTTTCGCGGGTATAATCCTGTATCACTTTTTCAATCACGGCATCGCTGATCCTGAACGTGGCGTCTTTGAGTCCGTGCATTTCTTTTTGTTTCGGAATGAGGTGCCGTTTGGCGATCTCAATTTTTTCCTCCACGGCATAGCCGCTCAGGTCGATGATCTCCAGCCGGTCACGCAGCGGAGCCGGTATATTGCTGATGTTATTGGCGGTTGCGATGAACAGTACCCGGCTCAGGTCGTATTCTAGTTCGAGGTAATTGTCGTAAAACGTATTGTTCTGTTCCGGGTCGAGTACTTCCAGCAGGGCCGAAGAAGGATCGCCCCGGTGATCGCTGCCTACTTTATCGATCTCGTCGAGTATCATCACCGGGTTACCCGATTTTACCTTGCGCAGGGATTGCAGGATGCGGCCCGGCATGGCGCCGATATAGGTTTTCCGGTGCCCGCGGATCTCACTCTCGTCGTGCAAACCGCCCAGGCTCACCCGCACGTATTTGCGGTTTACTGCGGCAGCGATGCTTTTACCCAAACTGGTTTTACCAATGCCCGGGGGGCCGAGAAAACAAAGTATGGGCGATTTCATATCGCCTTTCAGTTTTAATACGGCCAGGTATTCGAGGATCCGTTCCTTGATCTTCTGCATGCCGTAGTGATCGTGGTCGAGTATCCGGGCGGCTTTTTTCAGGTCGTAGGAATCTTCGGTGTATTCATTCCAGGGAAGATCGAGCATCAGGTCGAGGTGATTGTACACCACCGAATAATCCGGTGTGGTCGGGTGCATGCGTTCCAGTTTCTCGATGCCTTTGCTGAACACTTCCCGGGCAGCCGGTGTCCATTTTTTATGCTCGGATTTCTTGAGCATTTCTTTCACTTCGGCCGCGTTCTCTCCACCCAGTTCGTCCTTGATGGCCTTCATTTGTTGCTGCAGGAAATACTCCCGCTGCTGTTTGTCGAGTTCGGCGCGGGTCTTATTGGTTACTTTGTTCTTCAGTTCCGTGTATTGCAGTTCGGTTTGCATGAGGTTCATCAGCAACTCGGCTCTCGCCTTGATGTTGTTGATCTCCAGCAGCCGTTGTTTCTCCTTGATATCGCTGTTGAGGTTGCTGCTCACGAAGTGGATCAGGAAATTGGGGTTTTCGATGTTGCGTAAAATGATCGCTGCTTCGCTGGGCAGGTTGGGAGAGAGGTTGATGATCTGCCCGGCCAGGTCCTTGATACTGCCTACCATGGCGTCGAAATCCGGATCGTTTTTGATGATCTCGTCGGTGAGTATTTTGATCTTCGCCCGGAAATAGGGATCATCTGTTGTGACCTCCTCGATCTTGCAGCGTTTTCGCCCCTGGATGATGATGGTGGTGCCACCGTCGGGCATTTTGATCAGTTTGGCGATGCGGGCCACGGTACCGATATCTTCCAGGTCGCTGACGGTGGGTTCTTCCACGTTACTGTCTTTTTGCGCTACCACACCTATCAATTTGTCAGCCTTGTATGCGTCCTGAACGGCCTTAATGCTCTTATCCCTGCCAACGGTGATGGGGATCACCACCCCGGGAAACAGTACCGTGTTCCGTAATGCCAGCAGGGGTATTTCTTCCGGGATCGCTTGCTCATCGGCACTTCCATCGTCTTCTTCATTCAGGGGGATGATGGGCAGGAATTCCATTTCGTCTTCCGGGCCTTGCAGGTAAAATTGTTTGTCCATAGTAAACTCAATATATAGTCAAAATGGCAAAAGAGGCTGTTAAAAACCACTTTTTTGCATGAGGTTCTATATTGTCAATATTAATGCCTGATTCCCGGTTATGATTAGTTCACCTACTTTTGCACCGCATGTATATTGATTGTACCGATAAGGAATTGTTCATCCTCAAAAAGATCGCCCACGCCGCGGAAGAACTGGGAGTACCCTGTTACCTGATCGGCGGTTTCGTACGGGATAAAATACTGAAGCGCCCCACCAAGGATATCGATATCGTATGTGTGGGCGACGGGATCGCGTTGGCCGAAAAGGCGGCACAGAAATTCAACTCGCGGCCCGAGGTGCATTTCTTCCGGAACTTTGGAACGGCACAGATCAAATTCGAGGATATCGAGATCGAATTCGTAGGCGCCCGCAAAGAGAGTTATAGTTTCGACAGCCGTAAACCCGCGGTGGAAAGCGGTACCCTGGAAGATGATCAGAACCGCCGCGATTTTACCATCAACGCCCTCGCCATCAGCCTGAACAAACCGGATTACGGAACACTCATCGATCCCTTTGATGGCATCGCCGACCTCGGCAGGCAAATCATCCAGACCCCGCTGGCGCCTGCACAAACTTTCAGCGATGATCCCCTGCGCATGATGCGTGCGATCCGTTTTGCCAACCAGCTTGGTTTCAGTATCGAACAAAAAACCTGGGAGGCCATCGCCGAAAGCGCAAAACGGATATCCATTGTAAGCGGTGAACGGATTGCCGATGAGCTGAATAAAATCCTGCTGAGTAAGAAACCATCGGTGGGATTTGATCTCCTGTACAAAAGCGGGTTGCTGCAGATCATCTTTCCGCAAATGGTCGAGCTTGCCGGGGCCGAGTACATTGATGGCAAGGGGCATAAAGACAATTTCTATCATACCCTGCAGGTGATCGATAATATTTCGGAGCATACCAACGACCTCTGGCTGCGTTGGGCCGCGGTACTGCACGACATCGGAAAGCCCGCGACCAAGCGCTTTGAAGAGGGACATGGATGGACATTTCACGGGCATGAGGTAGTGGGTGGAAGGATGGTGCCAAAGTTATTCGCCAAACTGAAATTGCCGCAGAATGAAAAAATGAAATTCGTACGCAAGCTGGTGGAACTGCACCTGCGCCCGATCAGCCTGACCAAAGAGAATATCACCGACAGCGCCATCCGGCGTTTACTGTTCGATGCGGGAGAGGATTTTGAAGCGCTGATGACCCTCTGCGAAGCCGATATCACCTCGAAGAACAAACAGAAGGTTAAGCGGTATCTCGAGAATTTCGAGATGGTTCGCAGGCGTTGCACGGAAGTGGAGGAGAAGGATCATCTCCGCAACTGGCAGCCGCCGGTCAGCGGCGAACTGATCATGGAAACATTTCAACTCCCGCCCTGTAAAACAGTAGGCGATATCAAGAACGCCATCCGCGAGGCGATACTGGATGGAATCATTCCCAATGAATTCGATGCGGCTCATGCATTTATGATGGAGAAAGCGAAGGAACTGGGGATCGGGTAATGGATCATGGTTAATAGTTCATGGTTGCGGCATAAACTGAAGTGTATGAACCCTTACAGACCATGGTCTGTACGCTATGCGCCATGAACCATTCGCTATGATCCACGCATCACCTGCCGCCGTTGTTCAATTCTTCATTTTTAATTATTAATGCTTAATTTTATCCCATGGCAATTTTACGATTCCGCATATATTGGGAAGACGACGACAGTGTGTACCGCGATATCGCGATCCGGCATACCCAGACTTTCACCGACCTGCACAACTGCATCCTCAAAAGTTTTGAATTCGACTCCAAGCATAAAGCGACATTCTACCGCAGCAACGACAATTGGCAACGTGGCCGAGAGATATCCCTCGAGAAGTACGATAAGGAATACAAAGCCGAACCACTGATCATGGACAGCACAATTATTGGCTCCGAGATCACCAAACCCAACCAGAAATTCATCTACGAATACGATTTCAATAAGTACTGGCATTTTATGGTGGAATTGATCGCGGTGGATAAGGAGGAAAATGTCAAACTCACCTACCCCTGCTGCCTGCGTACCGAAGGCATTGCCCCCTCCCAATACGGAACCAAGGGGCTGGTCGACAGTCGCCTCGCTGAAATGGAAGAAAAATACGACCTGAAGCCCGATGCCATGAGCGATGGTTTTGGTGAAGAAGGCGACGAAGTGGAGGCGGATGGCGAAGAGGAAACGCAGGGCGATGATACGGACGGACTTTGACCGTACTGTAATTTCCCGTTTACTCCGGCAGCGAATTTTCATTAACACAGATTCCCGATGACCCAGACCTGCATTGTGATCGTTGGTCCAACCGCAGTTGGCAAAACTTCCCTTGCTATCCAGGTAGCACAGCATTTTCACACCGAGATCATCTCAGCCGACAGCCGGCAGTGTTTCCGGGAACTGAATATCGGCGTAGCCAAACCCTCCCCGGAAGAACTGAATACCGTGAAACATCATTTCATCGGGTCTCATTCCATCAGCGATGAAGTGAACGCGGCTGCCTATGAACAATATGCGCTCGCCCGGTTGAATGAAATATTCCGTCAGCACAGCACAGCGATCGTGGTAGGCGGTACGGGTTTGTACGTGAAAGCACTTTGTTCGGGGATAGATGAAGTACCGGTGATCGACCATGCCGTTCGGCAAAGCATTATCTCCGCCTACGAAAATGAAGGACTAGAATGGCTCCGGCAACAGGTGCAGAAACATGATCCGGTTTATTATGCGCATGGGGAGATCAAAAATCCGCAACGGCTCATGCGGGCCCTGGAAGTAAAATTGTCGACCGGCCGCTCGATCCTCCTGTTTCAGACACAGAAGCAAAAGCAACGGGATTTCCGTATCATCAAGATCGGGTTGGAACTGCCCCGGCCCCTGTTGAATGAACGGATCAATCAGCGGGTGGACTTGATGATGCGGGCAGGATTACTGGACGAGGTGAAAGAACTGCTTCCCTGCAAAAAGATGAATGCGCTTCAAACCGTAGGGTACCGCGAACTGTTTGCGCATCTCGAAGGCAATATATCACTGCAAGACGCCGTGGAGATGATCAAACTCAATACAAGGCAATACGCAAAGCGGCAAATGACCTGGTTCCGGAAGGATAAAGAGATCCACTGGTGCAGCCCCGACTTTAACGAGGTACTTCCCCTCATCAATCAACTACTCGTTGTTTGAGGTATTAGCCCTTTTTCTTTTTTTGAGAACGGGCAATGATCCGGTTCGGGTAGAGGATCATCTGCAGGAAATTCAGTTCAACCTGCTGCATGTTGATCGTGCTTTCTCCGGGCATATCCAGTTTCAGGAAAGGGAACCAGCGGATATTTGTACGAACGCCCCACCAATCGGTTCGGGTGGGCCGGATATCCCAGCCGGCAATGATGCCCGGACTCAGGTACTGATGCGAGCGGTTCAAAACCAATCGGCCCTGTTCAAATTCCCTGACACGGGATTGCTCCAGGCTAAGCACGCCGCCTGCAAAGGGCACAAATCCATGGTAGTCGCCGAGGAATTTATACAGTTCCAACGCGAACGAGTGGCGACGCAGCTCCTGGATAGATCCATAGGCGCTAAGCCGGGAGCGAAAAGCCCGCCACGACAGGTTGGCGGTTGCATCAAGCTTGTAATGATAATACCCGATACCCAGGTCGGGGTAAAGCGTTGTTACCCGGTGATCATCCAGGAAAGGCTTTGTTTTCCGGTTGTAATCCGACCGCCGGGTAAAAAAAGAGTAAGAAGGGCCGAGGCCGATCGAAAGCGAATTCAGCGCATGTTTTTTCCTGAGCAGGTCAAACTCCTGCTTCAGTTCGCCATTTTTTTCCCGCTGCCAGGAACTGATCGAGAGATCGAAAAAATATTTGAAGTCGGCCGAAACGGAAAGCGCCGGTATTCGCATCTGTACAACCTCGTTTGGTGAAATGAAGTATCGCTGTTTGTTGGCATAGTGATAACTGCCACCAATCTCCAGCAAGCCTTTTCGGAAGGAGTAGGTGAGCCCGAACAGGAGGGATCCGTCGGCCCGCTTCATGGTTGTGCCGTCGGACTGTTTATAGGCAAAAGAAGCCAGCGACATGCCCACAAAGGGACTTGGTTTGTTTATTTGAACAGCGGGTACAAATACCTTAAAGCCGGTGGCCCCGAATCGCTGGTACCTGCCTGCATTTTTATTACGGCCAAGGTTGATATCGGGTAATGAAAAACTGGTGAAGAACTCGGCACGACCCCAGAAATGCAGCCCGGTGATGCTTACGGTGGGCGACAACGCGTTGCCGATGGGTATTTTTTCGAGCTGCTGTTGCGCATTGCGGTAATAGGAGTAGCCTGTCGCCGGTGTGTATTCCATCTCATAACCAAAAGTGGTTTGAGCAAAACTGTACCGGTGTTTGCCGGCTGTACGGTAAACCTGTGCATGCAGCGGTAGCGTGTGCAGGTATGCAGCAAGCAGGCAGCAGGTACCCAATACAAGAAAAGGGTTGCAGCGTTTTTGTTTCCGGGTGAATGGAAATGATATCATGGATAATGCAATACAGGGGTAATGCTGCAGACAAGTTACCGTTTTTCGCATAATGGAAATCGGTAAAAAAAATAATAAGTCCTGGGAAGATGGAGACATCTATTTGTGCCCACCGGATATTGAACAGGTACGTGAACGCATCGAGTCCGCGATGCAAGAGTTTCATTGAGCCTCCTGCCATCAATTCACCCATCCTTGATGCTCGCTCGTTCTGTTACTGGTGCCGGCACAAATATTCTCAGTTCAGGATCGCATTCAGTATTCGGTCAAAAGCCTTTTTGCTGTTTATAAGAGGATCAATAAATCCGTAATTGCCATTGGCCATCCAGGAAATGGTAATTCCCTTTGAGGGGAAATACATTACAGTGGCGTAGTAGCCGATGGCATCCCCCGAATGCAGCCAGGCTGTTCCAAAGGGTGTTTCGATTGAAAAAATACCCAGGGCGAATTTGGTAGGATAAAAATCGTCTGTTTTGATAAATGGTTCTGTATGAAGCATGATCTGCAGGGAGGCAGGCGATAATAACCTATGGGAAAAAAGCCCTTCGACCAGCAGTACCAAGTCGGTAGCGGTGGATTGCAATCCACCATCGGCGGTATAATAATCCCAACCACTGTACCAGGTGCTTTCCATGATCTCCCCTTTGTTATACCAGTCTACATACCCCCGGGCAAGATCGGCGGGTACCGGTTGGTTGATGTTGAACCGGGTATGTTTCAACCCCAGCCTGTCGAAAATATACTGTTTAAAGTATTGAGGGAATGAAAGGCTGCTTACTTTTTCGATCAGGAAACCCAGGAGAATGTAATTCGTGTTTGAATACGTTACATCTGTACCAGGGGGGAAATAAGCCTTTCTTCCTCTTGCATAGGAGAGTAATTCACCCGGTTGCCATGTTTTGGTAAGATCATTCAGGCTGGCCAATTGAAATTGGGGGGCCCGGATGTAGTTAAAGATCCCGCTGCTGTGTGAAAGCAGTTGTCTGACTGTTGCCCTGTCGGCATTCTCTATTCCGTCGAGCAAATCCGGGGGTAAATAGTCGGCTATTTTTTTATCCAGATCCACAATGCCGTTTTCTGCCAGTTGCAGTACACTTACGGCCGTAACTATTTTTACCGTACTGCCTGCCCGGGAGATCTGGCAGGGCAGGAAAGCCTTCCTGTTTTTAATATCGGCCCAGCCAGCACTGCCTGCAAACCAACCCTTATTCGTTTCGTGTATGGTAAGCGACATGCCTGGTACCCCTGCTTTTGTAAGCGAGTCTAACAACCGCTGCAATGGGGCAGCTTTTGGATGCAGATTCTTAATAGAGTCGGGTAAAGGACGTATACATCCCACGTCGGGCTTAGGTGTATGCGGGTTGTGTTTATGGCAGCCGGCAAGAAGCAGGACTGGCATTGCGGCGATCAGGATGGTCCTGCGTGTTTTTTTTGACAGATTCTTTTTCATGGCTTTACTTTTTTTCTTTGTTGATATCGTTTTTTGAGAACCGGTAACGGAAGAAGATTTCGTAATTTCTATGCGGGAGCACGGTGCTGAATTCCTGTACATAAGGAGCTTCTGCCCATATCCGTACAGCCATTCCTGCCGCCAGCAACTTATTGATTGAATAACCGGCCTTTACCAGAAAGGCGCAATAGCCCTTTGCCTGCCAACCGGCTCTGGCAGACGGCCACCCGCCATCCCCGTCCGGTGCATAAAACGATTGGGTGGGTTTGTCAAGCGCAAGGCCCAGCACAATTCCTGTCTGCAACAGGACCTTCCGTGCCGGTTTAAAAATACTGTACCGGATTCCTGATCCAAGCAGCAGGCTGTTGTACAACTCAGGATGATGTTGAAACCCGATCTCAGCTTCCTTCAACCAATGGGTATTGGTTTTCCTTCCCCATACATATCCCAGCCTGAAACCGGGGTGAAGTGAATGACCGGGTAATCTTTTCCAGGGTAAAGTTGTTTGGGTATGGAGGAATGTGGCTTCCGCATAACGGGTTTGGGCTCCTGCCACAATTGTAAAGCATGCGATGAACAAAATCAATAAGGTACGGCTAAATAACATGTGTATTTGTTTGCCGCAAAATTAGATGGGGGAGGGGGTGGCCTGTTTGTTTTCAGGCAACTGAAATACCGGGATGGACAAAAAGCGAATTAAGATGGGCAGCCCTTTTTCCACCACTGCCTGAAACTGGCAGCATTTGGCTTGGAAACGTACACTTCGCCGGAAGGGATTACAAAATTTATTTTCAGTTTCCGGGTTTCGGTCTGTTCTACCGACTGAATGGCAAGCCGGGCCGCCAGGTATTGTCTGTTTACACGGTAAAAATCCACCTCTTTTAGTTTACTTTCCCATTCTTCCAGGCTTCCGGCCAGGCGGAATTGTTCCCCGGAATAGGTATGCAGCCATAACAGTTTATTACGGCTTACCAGCAATGCGCAGTTTTCAATACCGATCTTTTCTTCTGTAAACCCCTTTTGTACCGTCAGGTATCTGACAGGTTCTTTTGGGGCCACTACTACTTCCCGGGTGATGGTGATGATCTCGGTTCTTTTTTGATAAAACAGGTAGTTGACAAGGTAAAACAGGTTTGCAAGTAAAAGGAAAATAAAGGCAAGAGGTAATTCCAGGTTTACTATAGAACTGCTGGCTAGGGGGATGCGGGCACTATACAGGTAAACAACTTCCAGAAGCATTGACACCGTAAGCGGAACAAGAATTCCCAGTAGAAACTGGTAGAGCAGCCTGCGTCTGAAACCATCGTGCCAGGGTATCCGGGCATCCAGGATGCGGGTGATCCGGCGTATGTAAACCCCGGCTGCAAAAGTTACCACCAATGCAAAGAGAATATCCGAAAGGAAAGTGGGTAAACGAATAAGCGTTGTCAGTGAGTTATCGTTGGCCAGAAAAATGAAAGAAAGTGCTGCGATCGGATAACCGGCTGCCCAAAGCAGGGTATCCTTATAATGAATATTGCGGGAAGAAACGGGCCGGTTCATCCTGCAAATATACTATACAGATATCTTTTCGGAATAAAAGCCCTGCATGCAGTCTGTCTTGCGGGAAGCAGGCGAAGAGCTGGAAATTGTGCCGGTGAAATGGGTCAGTAGAAATAAAAAGCCCCGGGAAAAACCCCGGGGCCGCTTAAGCAATTAGCAGTGGTTAGAATTTGAATCCCACTGTGGCAATGATATTGCCTCGTTGTTGTTTAAGCATGGCGTACGTATTTGCACGGTCTTCCAACCGGTAAGGAAAATCAACGTCTTTGCTGATCGTGTGTACATAGGTTAGGTCGATGAACATGCCCTTGTTGCGATAGCCCAGTCCGCCGCTCAACAGCATACGATTGGCTTTCAGCCCGCTTTCTTTATATGGGTTCGTATAGTACGCGAAACCAAGACGGGCCATGATGATATTGAACTTGAGTTCGCCCCCGACCCGGAAATTGAAATTGCCTTTGTATTCTTTTTTTACAACACGGTTCAGTGACTTGTAATAAAGCTTCTCATCATCCATGGGTTCATCGTTGTTGCTGTAAAACCGGCTGCCGCGGTGATGAACGTATTCGATGTCGGCCGTAATAAAGGCCCGTTGTTTTTTGGTATTCTCCACTTCCCGGAAAACATAGGAAGCGCTGATCATCGCCTTCAGGGGGGTAAGTTGTACATACTTGGCTTCACCGGGCTGGTTGTTGGTAAAAGTCTGGGAACTTACCTTGTACTGGTTCACCGGGTTCTCTACTTCGGTGGTAAGCGTTGTGGTCCGGGTATCGGTAAGCATCATGTATGTTGGCGTGTGAATGGCCAGTCCCAGGCGTATGCGTTCCTGGGGCCGGTAAATGATACCCAGTTTTAAATTGAATCCAAGTCCCTGAGTGCGGAAATCGTCATTATATTCAAATTGCCTGAAATGATTGGATGTGTTGGATGAAGTATCCGATTCCTTGAAATTGGTTTCACTTTTATAATGGATGAAGGGTATTCCCAGGCTGACACCCCAGTACCATTTGTCGTTCTTGTTGTTCGCGAAGGCAAGAGCCGCTTCGTACATGCCGCCCCGGGTTGTTCGCATCATTTCCTGGCGTAAGGCCTGTCCGGCATCCAGGATATATTCCGGTGCGCCCTTTACCTGTACGGCGCCATTTACCGTCACCGTATCGATCAGGTAGGTATATAATGCCGGCGCCGATGTATACGGAAGGGGGGAGTTGGTGTTGAGTACTTCATCGATGCTGTACCCGCTCTTCGCGAATTCTTCGGCGAATTGTTCGCTGAAGGAACTGTAGTTGTTTAAACCACTGTACTGAACCCGGTTATTGAAACTGGCGGTCTGGGTCAGGGCAATGCTGAAAGCCCTGCTATGCCTGGTATTGTAAGCGTTGGTTGAACCCAGTACAAGGCCGATGGGCCCGATACCGAATGCATTCTTTTTATTGCTGGTGAGCTGGTCGCGAAAGGTTGCTTTATTGCTGTTCAGGAAGAAGGAGGGCGTAAACGTAAACTCACCTGTCTTATAAAAACCCAGTCCGGCCGGGTTTACAAAGGCAGCATTGATATCGCCCCCCAGTGATCCCATCGCTCCACCGATGGCAAGGTTCCGGGCCGTTCCGTTCTGCGGGTAAAAGGAATACCGAATGGCGTCTTCGGGTACCTGGGCCCGGGTAAGTTTTGTGGTAAATAATAAAAGTAGCAGGGGTAGATATTTTGACATAGCATGTTTTTTAGTGACACAAGCGCTCACGCAGGCGTTCTGGTAACGTCATTCATGGATGTACGGTCGTTTTTGTTAACCACGTCCGGGCCGGGAAACGGATGATCCGGAACTGCTGCCTGACGATGACGAACTACCACTGCTTCCGGAAGAAGGAGTGTAGGTTCGGGTATCATTGGAGGAGGATGAGGAAGAACTGGAATTGCTCCGCGGGAAAAGAGCCTGGCGGGTGCGGCTGCCCGAATTACTGTTGCTGTTGTTGTAACGGTTCGAACTGTTGACCCAATTGGTGCCGTTGGTTTTGCTGCTTGCAACTGCCGGGTTGTAGCCGTTGTACGCATTCAGGTTAACCATACGCGGGGTTGAGTTTACGGGCCGGTAGCTGGGTTTTACGGTGTAAATGGCCCGGGGGTAATAGTAGGGATTGTAATAGTAACCGTAGTTGTAACGGTTGCAGGTATAATAGTAGGGGCTGTTGTCGTAATCGTATTCGTTGCTGAAATCACGCCAGCGGCGGTCGCGGATACCCATCACGATCTCGTAATCCCGGGCAGGCTCGTATTTTTTGTCCTGGTCGCGGTCGTTGTTATTCTCCGATTCATAGGTCCGCACCGGCGAATAGTATACGTCGTCGGGTGTTTGGGTGTTTTTGTAGGCGGTGGTACAGCTTGCAAGGGTGGCAAGAGAAACAGAAAGAAGTAGAATTTTTGTTTTCATGGTGAATTGTTTAAAGCATTTATACCTGAAGTTACTACTTTTGTGGCCTGGTGAAAGCACGTTAACAAAAGGCCTTTCTAACGGACACTAAAGGTAAAAGTGCCGTTGTTAAGGCCGTGCTAAAAGACGAAACCCATCCGACACCCTCGTTGGATCGGGAATATTAAAAAGATAAAATGACCGGCTGAGGGCTTCCGGTCAGAAAAAAGGAAATGAGCAAAGAACTGACATCAAGAGCAGAAGATTATTCGCAATGGTATAACGACCTGGTCATTAAAGGCGGACTGGCCGACTACTCGGCCGTGCGTGGCTGCATGGTAATTAAACCCTATGGATTCGCCCTCTGGGAAAATATGCGTGACCAGCTCGACCGCATGTTTAAGGAAACCGGCCATGTAAATGCCTACTTCCCTTTATTTGTTCCCAAGAGTTTGTTTGAAGCCGAAGAAAAAAATGCGGAAGGATTTGCCAAAGAATGCGCTGTGGTTACGCATTACCGGCTGAAAGGCGATCCGGAGAAAAAAGGCAAACTCATGGTAGACCCGGAAGCGAAACTGGAGGAGGAACTCGTTATACGGCCTACCAGCGAAGCCATCATCTGGAATACCTACAAGGACTGGATACAATCATACCGCGATCTTCCTTTACTCATCAATCAATGGGCGAATGTGGTTCGCTGGGAAATGCGTACCCGGTTGTTCCTGCGTACGGCCGAATTTCTCTGGCAGGAAGGACATACAGCTCATGCTACTAAAGAAGAAGCGATTGAGGAAACGGTGAAGATGCTGAATGTGTATGCCGAGTTCGTGGAAACCTATATGGCCTTGCCGGTGATCAAAGGCGTGAAAACCGCCAACGAACGTTTTGCCGGCGCCGAAGATACCTACTGCATCGAGGCATTGATGCAGGATGGCAAAGCGCTGCAGGCCGGTACATCGCATTTCCTCGGACAGAATTTCGCGAAGGCATTCGAAGTACAGTTTCTGAACAAAGAGAACAAGCAGGAATATGTGTGGGCTACTTCCTGGGGCGTATCCACCCGTCTGATCGGAGCGCTGATCATGGCGCATAGTGATGACCAGGGGTTGATCATACCACCCCGTATCGCACCGCAGCAGGTGGTGATCGTACCGATCTATAAAGGCGATGAAAGCAAGCCGGCCATCGATGCCAAAGCGAACGGGATCATGACAGCGCTGAAGGCAAAAGGCATCCGGGTGAAATACGACAACAGCGATACCAGCCGCCCCGGCTGGAAATTCGCCCAATACGAATTGCAGGGCGTTCCGGTACGCATCGCCATGGGGTTGCGGGATATGGAGAACAATGTGGTGGAAGTGGCCCGCCGCGATACCAAGGAGAAAAGCAGTGTTTCAATGGACGGACTTGCCGATCATATCAGTAACCTGCTCGAAGAAATACAGGATACTATTTACCAGCGTGCGCTCGCTTTCCGCAACGAGAATATCCGCCCCGCCAATTCCTGGAACGAATTCATACAACTCCTGGATGAAAAAGCCGGCTTTGTTTCGGCCCACTGGGATGGTACGCCCGAAACGGAAGAAAAGATCAAGGAATTGACCAAGGCCACCATCCGTTGTATCCCGCTCGACAACAAGCAGGAAGAAGGCGTTTGTGTCCTGAGTGGTAAACCCAGCACGCAGCGGGTATTGTTTGCCAGGGCGTATTGATGTTTATTGGTTTACCTGTTTATTTGCAGCAATGAACTAACTGCCTGAGAAACCAATAAACGACTAAACCGATAAACCTGCTTCTTTAGCATGAACTTCTACTTATTGAATATCACCACCTGGCTCGAAAAGCACCAGTTCCCCTGTCCGTTCAAACTCATCACCCATGTTGATTGTCCCGGTTGCGGCATACAACGGAGTTTTCTGTTGCTGCTTCAGGGCGATCTCGCATCCAGCTTCGCGATGTACCCGGCCCTGCTGCCTGTATTGCTTCTTTTCCTGCTGCTGGTGGTACAGCTTGTGTTCAGGATCCGGAACGGCGCCCGGATGCTGCGGTATGCCTATTTTTTCTGCGCAGGAGTGATCCTGCTGAGTTATATTTACAAACTCGCTTTTACCAAAACATCCATCTTGTCATGAACGAACCGAATAAAGACTACCTGCGTCCCGGCTCCAACCTGAATGCACCCCAGCTTCCCAACGCAACAGCCACCCTGGTGCTTGGTATTTTATCCATCGTTGTGTGCTTTATCTGCGGAATCATCGCACTGGTGATCTCCAACAAAGACGTGAGCATGTACAAAGCCAATCCCGAACTGTATTCCGAAACTTCGTACAACAACATCAAGGCGGGGCGTATCTGTGCCATTATCGGCCTGGCCCTGCAATTGGTAGGCCTGCTGTTCTACATCATCGTTTTTGTGGTGGCTGTTTCAGCTGCCTCGATGGCTTCTTAGGTATCCTGCGCATTAAGCTGCCTGGTAAAGGGAGAAATCGTTTCGCGTTTAAACGGGAGTTATTCTTTTGTCGCCAGGTAATTATAATCCTCAAGCAGTTTCTCCAGGAACTGGTCCACGTACATATCCGATTCGATCTGCAGCACTTCCTTGATCTTGGAAGCCACGCGGTGGCACATGTCGTAGTTGTTCCGCTTGCTCGCCTGGGTAAGCACGCCCTTGATGGTATTGATGTCGCGGTCGCTGAGGCGCATCACCTGCGGAAACATCACTTTGTAATCGGTCTTCCGGATATCAATGAAGATGGTATCATCGATGGTGAGTTTGGTTTTGGTGTTTACCACCACCGTACCCGCCGCCAGGTCGCCCAGCCGCTGGTTTTTCGCGGTGACCGAAATGATGATGATCGAAGCGATGCCGCCGATGAAGAGAAGGATGAATCCCAGGAAAATATTGAAGTAGAATGTGGAAATGATGATGAAACTCCATTCGTAAAAACGCAGGAACCACCGGATCAGGTATTGGCCCAGGGTGGCTTCGCCGCCATCGAGGCTCACCACTTTTATTTTCATGATCTTTTTGCCTACCGTTTGACCGCCCATCCACAATTCGGTGAGCAGGGAGTAAAACAACATCGGCAGCAATACGACCAGTATTCCGAAACCAAGATTCTCCGAACCCAGCCGGATGGTGCCGAAGAGGAATGTGGCCGAACCGAACAGGTAGATGAGCAGCAGGATGAAGTCGATCAGGTAGGCAAGCAGGCGTTTGTGGAATTCGGCGATCTCGAATTCGATGTCGATATTGAAAGGCGTTGCGATCTGGATGAGCGACATAACAGCTGCAAAATAGGCAATTGAAGACCTAAAAAGCGATTTTTTTATTCTGGAAAAATGACGCAAATTGAGGGAACATAACTCCTAGAATCTACCCTGTATGCGTGAGGCGATGTTCATCAAACGGAATGCGGAAAAGTGGAAGGAATACCAGCACGTGCCCACCAGCAACCCCGATACCATGGCGGAACGGTTCGTAACCCTGGTCGATGATCTTTCCTATGCCAAAACATTCTATCCACGCAGCAAGGTCACCCGCTGGATCAACGGACTGGCCGCCGGCATCTACCAGAACATCTACAGCAATAAGAAAGAAAAATACTCCCGCATCTTTACGTTCTGGCGTTTTGAACTGCCGCTCTTATTCAAGAAATACCACGGCATACTGCTTTTCACCTTCCTCGTCTTCACCCTGTTCGTAACAATCGGCGCCTGGAGCGCCGCCAACGACGAAACCTTTGTACGCGGCGTACTGGGCGACGACTACGTGAACATGACCGAAGAGAATATCGCCAAGGGCGATCCCTTCGGCGTGTATAAAGACGATAACCCCTTTACCATGTTCGTGCGCATCGCCATCAACAACGTGTTTGTGGCGGCCATGTTTGTGCTCGGTGGTTTCTTTCTCGGACTTCCCACGCTTTTTCGCTGGCCCTTCATCCTGAATGTGGCCGGACTCTGGGATACCGGTATGATGCTGGGCAGTTTTCAATACCTGTTTTTTTCGCACGACCTGGGCTGGAAGTCGATCCTCGTTATCTGGGTTCATGGCACACTGGAGATATCCATTTTTGTCATTTCGGCAACGGCCGGTTTCATCATCGCATACGGGATACTCTTTCCGGGTACCTTACCGCGTATGACCTCCTTCAAACAGGGCATCAAAGACGCCATGCGGCTGATGCTGGTGATCGTACCCATTCTCATCGTGGCCGCTTTCTTTGAAAGTTATGTCACGCATCTTATGAGCCAGACATTCGACAAATCCAGCAATGCGGGCCTGCCGGTATGGGTGAGCATACTGATCCTGTCCCTGTCATTCCTCTTCATCATCTGGTACTTTGTCATCCACCCGATCCGCCTGCACAGGCGGGGCTATTATATCCGTCCTGATGGAGTCATCCACAGGCTTAAAAAGGAGCATGCATAGATATCTGCTCATATCGGTTTTATCCCTGTTCTTCTTTTCCGTCGCCCCGGCGCAACAGAAAAAGTACATCTATATCGATTCCTCCCTGATGCAGCGGGATAGAAACGGAGCGCTGGTTCCGATCGAAGAGATACAGCAAGATCCGGAGACCATCGTTACCAGCCCGGAAACCTCGGTGGTGCACGCCCGGCCGGAAGAAGAAACGACCGAATTACCCCCGGATACAACACTCTATTTTAACGGGCATGCCATCTCACCCGATTCGGTATCGAAGTGGAAAGAAGAACGGGATTTTGCCTATGCCAAAAACCTCGACAGTTTACTGAAAGTCCTGCAGAAAGAAGGAACCGGTGAAACCGTTCAAAAAACAAAACGGATAAGAATCCCGGGTGGAGGGTTGTTACAGGTAATCCTCTGGATCGGGGCGGGCGCCTTTGTGCTGTTCATCATTTACCGGCTGTTCCTCGCCGACGGAGTTTTCAGGCGGGAAACGAAATCGGCTAAAAAAATGGAATCCTTCACCGAGGAAGAGGAGATAACAGCCGATTCGGATTTTGAAGGACTGATCCGCCAGGCCCTGGCGCAGCAAAACCTGCGGCTGGCCATCCGCTATCATTACCTGCATGTATTGCACCGGCTGGCGGAAGCCGGTCAACTGGCGCTGGCGCCGGATAAAACGAATTACCAGTACGTCGGGGAACTTAAAAATGCCAACTGGAAAAGCGAGTTCGCGTCGCTGACACTGAATTATGAATATGCCTGGTATGGCGAGTTCGATATCACACCGGATATTTACAACCGGGTCGAAACCGGGTTCCGGGCGTTTAACCAGAAAATATAAGTGTGCGGAAGAAGTATGTAACATATTGTTTTTGGTTAGGGCTAACGCTCCTTTTCTTCGCCTCCTGCCGCCCGGGTTCTTCGCGAAAGTCGTTGCCCGACCTGCGGGAAACCTACTCCCGGAAGGATAAGATACCGTTCGGTACCAACATCGCTTTCCGGCAACTGGAGTCTTTGTACCCGCTGAATAATATCCGCTCGGTACGCCAGCCTTTTGCCCAGACCTGGAAACAGGTTTCCGATACAAGCTCCCTGTACATCTGCATCGCCAACCAATTGCTGCTGTCGCAGGAGGATGTGGATGCCATGCTGGAATTTGTGCGGGAAGGCAATGATCTTTTTATCTCCGCCATGGCGGTCGATGAAGTATTGCAGGAGCGGATACAGTGCAGGATCAATGATACCACTCCGCTTTTCATGAGCCTGGCCGATCTCCGGACAACCTCAACCCGGTTGCGGGTAGAGCCCGATACCAGCATGGAATATTTTTATTTTCCCTTCCGCAGTTATTTCTCCCGGATCGATACCACCACCACCCGGGTACTTGGATACAATGACCGCGGAGAACCCAATGCCATCGTTTATTTTCATGGAAAGGGTAAATTATTCCTGCACTGCGATCCGCGGGCCTTCAGCAATTATTTCCTGCTGAAAAAGGAAAATTACAAATACGTACAGCAAAGCCTGGCCTTTACCCAAACACTGCCGCAGCGCCTGTACTGGGATGATTATTATTACAAGGCGAAAAGCCGTTCGCCCGAGAATTTCTCTACCTTCAGCGAGATCATGAAACACCCGCCGCTGAAATACGCTTTCTGGATAGCGATGGTATTGCTCGGGCTCTTCCTGCTTTTTGGCGGCAAACGCCTGCAGCGGATCATCGAAGAGCGGAAACCCAACGTCAACACCACGGTGGCATTTACCGAAACCATCGGCCGGCTTTACCTGCAAAAGAAAGACAACCGCAATATCGCCGACAAGATGATCACATATTTCAATGAGTTCATCCGTAATAAATATTTTCTGAATACCAATGTGATCAACGAGGATTTCATCACCAACCTGGGCCGTAAAAGCGGCGTGCCCCGCGAACAGGTGGCGTCCTTGTATAAAAACATAGCCGAGGCGCAGGCAAGCGGATTTGTCGACGATTACCGCCTGCTCGCCCTTAACCAGCAAATTCAACACTTTCACAAAACCAAAAACTGATGGAAGAGAATCTTTTTCAGCAACGCACCGATCTGAGCGGCCTCAATCGCTCGGTACACGAGATCCGCAACGAGATCGCCCGGGTGATCGTAGGTCAATACAAAATGGTCGACCTGTTGCTCATCGGCCTCCTGTGCGATGGTCATATCCTGATCGAAGGCGTGCCCGGCGTGGCCAAAACACTAACGGCCAAATTGCTGGCCCGCATCATCGACGTGGATTTTTCCAGGCTTCAGTTCACACCCGACCTGATGCCCAGTGATGTTACCGGTACTTCGGTGTTCAATCCGCGGGAAGGGGAATTCCGGTTCAAACCCGGTCCTGTATTCAGCAACATCGTTCTTATTGACGAGATCAACCGGGCGCCGGCAAAAACACAGGCCGCTCTTTTTGAGGTAATGGAAGAACGCCAGGTGACTGTTGACGGATACACACATCCCATGCGGATGCCCTTCATTGTGCTGGCTACGCAGAACCCCATCGAGCAGGAGGGAACCTACCGCCTGCCCGAAGCGCAGCTCGACCGGTTCCTTTTCAAGATCGACGTGAAATATCCCTCCCTGGAAGAAGAGATCTCCATTCTCAACGGGCAGCAGGGGCGTTCACAAACCCAGATGCTCGAATCGGTGCGGAAGATCTTATCGCCTGTCGATATCCAGCATTACCGCACGCAGATACAGTCGATCATCACCGAGCCGAAGATTATCGAGTTCATCGCCCGCATCGTTCATGAAACAAGAAACAACCCGGCCTTATACCTGGGCGCATCGCCCCGTGCCTCGCTGGCGATCCTGCGTTCGGCAAAAGCCAACGCGGCGATCCGGGGCCGCGACTTCGTAACGCCCGAAGACGTGGTGGAAATGGCGCCGCACGTGCTGCGTCATCGCATCATCCTCACACCCGAGAAAGAAATGGAAGGCGTTACCGAAGACGAACTCATCGATACCATTCTCAAAGCCATTGAAGTACCCCGGTAGAACCGTATGCCAGAGTTTATAAAAACATATATCGGAAATCTTTACCTGGCCAGGCGCTTTTACCTGGTTGCCGGTTTATGCATCGTGATCTTCGTGGCCGCTTTCCTGCTGCCCGAACTCTTTCCCTATGCCCGGCTCGTGTTCTTTGTATTCCTGGCCCTGGTGCTGGTGGATTATGTATTCCTCTTCCTGGTCAGTAAGGCACCGGTAGCCAAACGGATGGTATCCGAGCGGCTCAGCAATGGCGACGAGAACAGGATCGGCATCCAGGTAAAGAACAGCATGCCTTTCACTGTGCGCATGGAAATCATCGACGAATTGCCCGTGCAGTTCCAGATCCGCGACTGGATCATGAACTACCGCCTGAAAGCCGGTGAACAAAAGAATATCTTCTATACACTGCGGCCGGTAGAACGTGGCCAATACCATTTCGGGCGGCTTATCCTCTACGTCCGTTCGCTGCTCGGTTTGCTCAAACGCCGCTACAACATGGAAGCGGCGCAAACGGTGCAGGTATATCCTTCCTATTTGCAGATGCGGCGTTATTCGCTGCTTTCGCAAACAACCATCCAGACCGAATACGGCAATCGCCGCATGCGCAAACTGGGGCATAGCATGGAATTCGAACAGATCAAGGAATATGTGCGGGGCGACGATATCCGCAGTGTGAACTGGAAAGCCACCGCCCGCAAGGCATCGCTCATGGTCAACAGTTATACCGATGAACGTTCCCAGCAGGTATACTGCGTGATCGATAAGGGCAGGCTGATGAAAATGCCCTTCGGCGGATTGACGCTGCTCGATTATGCCATCAACAGCACCCTGGTATTGTCGAATGTGTGTTTACAGAAACAGGACCGGGTGGGCGTGATCAGTTTTGCCAATAAGATGGGCTCGGTGCTTGCAGCCGATCGCAAGGCCATCCAGTTGCAGAACATATTGCAGCTGCTGTACAACCAGGACACCGCTTTCCAGGAAAGTGATTACGAGATGCTGTACATGCAGATACGCAGCCGCATCAAGCACCGCAGCCTGATCGTACTCTATACCAATTTCGAAACCATCAGCGGCCTGTACCGCCAGCTCAACTACCTCCGTTCCATTGCCCGGCATCACCTGCTGATGGTGGTGTTCTTCGAGAACACCGAACTGCACCAGCTTTCCCGCCTGGAGGCGAAGAATGTGGAAGATGTGTATGTGAAGACCATCGCCGAGAAGTTCGAATTCGAAAAAAGACAGATCGTTAAAGAACTGCGCAAGCACGGCATCCTCTCGGTATTAACGGCTCCCGAAAATCTCACCATCAATGCCGTGAACAAATACCTGGAGCTTAAAGCCAGGCAGGCGATCTGAGGCAATTGCGATTGAGAAAAACATTTCTCTACGAAAAGTCTTGCCATACAAATCAAATTCATTCTTATACCAAACCGGTTTACGACTCGACCCGCATCTGAACAAGAATTCTTGATTTTTAATTCTTAATTCCGTTAGGTTTGCACAAAAAATATCCTGGCACGCAAGCAAACATATCGCTCCAAACAACTGGCTAAACTGGAGGAATCCGGCGAGGCGCTTCCCCGGGGACAACGCAAAATACCTGTTCCGATCGATCCGGCCCTGCAGGAATCCTTTCTCGAAGGACGGGTGATACTCATTAATAAAGAACAGCACTGGACCTCCTTCGACGTGGTGCGCAAACTGAGGGGGCTGATCCGCATCAAGAAGATCGGCCATGCCGGAACACTCGACCCGCTTGCAACCGGCCTGCTGATCGTTTGCACCGGCGCTTTCACCAAGAAGATCACCGGTTACATGGCACAGGAGAAAGAATATACCGGCACATTCACCCTTGGCGCCGTTACACCCACCTACGACCTGGAGAGTTTACCGGAGCAGGCAAAGGATTACTCTTTTGTTACGGATGATCTGCTGGCACATACGGCAGAACGGTTCAGGGGTGAACTCGACCAGTATCCGCCTGTGTATTCCGCGATTAAGAAAGAGGGGGTCGCTCTTTACGAATTGGCCCGCCGCGGAAAAGAGGTAGAACTCGAGGCCCGCAGGATCCACATCAAGGAATTTGAGATCACGCAGGTCAATCTTCCCCTGGTGCATTTCCGGGTCGTTTGTTCAACCGGAACCTATATAAGAAGCCTGGCCCACGATTTTGGCGCTGCGCTCGGATGCGGGGCCTATCTCAGCGGTTTATGCCGCACACGGATCGGCGAATTCGGGTTGAAGGATGCGCTGACGATGGAGGAGTTTGAGAAAACGTTGCTGGTTACTGGTTCATAGTTCATGGGTGCCGGTAATTTCCAATGAATGCCGGCTGCATCAGAAGGGGTAGTTGATCCCGATCGTCATATTGAAATTCTCGTACCGCCATTTTTTATATTGATCGTTGCTGCCGCGGGAGAAAAGTTTGGGGAGCACATCATTGAAACTCATGCTGGGGATCTTCCAGCCATCATTTACATCACTTAATTCGGGTCGTTTGAAGCGGAAGCCGAGGTCGAGGCGAAGAACGACATAGTTGAAGTCGAGCCGGAAGCCGGTGCCGGCGGCGATACCCAGTTGCTTGTAAATATTCCGGAACTGGAATTGTGCGCTGTCGGTGCCGCCGCCTGGTTTCGAATTGCGGGCATTCCACACGTTGCCCATGTCGATGAACAGCGCCCCACGCAATATCACCGAGTTGGGAATGATCTGGGCGATGGTATAGCGGTATTCGATATTGCTTTCCAATTGTATGTCGCCGGTACGGTCGTTGAATTTATTCTGTCCGTACGGCGTAAGCGGTTGTGCGCCGCGGCCGATGCCCCGTACCGGCCAGCCCCGCATGCTGCCACTGCCTCCGCCGAAATACTGTTTGAAGAAGGGCAGGGTGGTATCGCTTTTCGCGGAGATGCCGGCGCCGCCGAAGATCCGGAATACAAAGGCCGATTTCGGTCGGGTGGAGGAATACACGTATTCAAGATCGAGTTTGCCGAACTGGCGCAGGTATTTCTCAAAGAAACCAAAACGGCCCCAGAGCATACCCGATTCTTCGAGGTTTACTTTGAACGAGTGGGAGCGGTTCGGGTGACGGCTGTTCACGTGAAGCGACTGGTAGCTGATGCTGGAACCGGCAACCAGCGATGTATTGAACGAATACCGCAGGAAGGGATTTTCTTCCAGCGTTTTCCGGAAGCTGTCCGTTTCATTGTACAAGCGTGCAAATTCAATATTGAGCGGTTTGAAGACCCATCGTTTGCTGTTGCGGGGATCATTGCTGCGTTTTACCCGCTGGTTATAATCATACCCGATGGCAAAATTGAACGACTGCAGGTTGAACAGGTTGATGCGGTTGATGAAACCCACTTTCGAATTAATGAAGGATTTGGTATTCGAAAGCCGGCTGTCGTTGGTGAGGTTCTTCAGCGGGAATATGAACCGCGGAAAAACGATCGTATTCGAATAGCTGACCTCGTTGGAGTTGATGATGTTCTTCCGGTTATTGCTGTCGGGTTTGAAGTTGAGTTCGATGCCGGCCCGTAGGGTGTGCGACATGGTGATGCCTTCCTTGCGCAGGTTGCGGTCGGTAAAGGTGATGTTGCCCGAAAGACCGAGCAGGTTACCGGCGTTGGCGGCGGTCACGTTGTTGCTGTTGCTTTGGGCCGAGTAGCTGGCCTCGATCCCCGCTTCGTAGCCAAAACGTTTGCCCGGGATCAGTTGTACCAGCAGGTCAACCTTCCGGATGCTGTCTTTATACGCCAGGCTGTCTTTCCGTTCCAGTACCTGGATATTGGTGCTTTGCCAAACGCCGGCGCGGGAAAAACTGTTGAGGGTTTTGTAATAATTTTCCTGGCTGTAGAGGTCGCCCTTACGCATGTAAAGGTTCCTGCGCAGAAAACCGGTACGGAATAATTTGCGGTGATACTTTACATAGAAGTTGATCCGGCAGGTATCGCAATCCCGTTTGCGGGCATAGGATGTGAGCAGGTTGGGGTCGGATACCTGGTCGCCGCTCCGGTAATCGGGGAAGACATAGATATCGTTGATGTAATACTTCTTCAGTTTGCTGCTGTCGGAAGGCGTGTTGAGCACGAGCGCCAGTTTGATGGTGGGGGAGTCGCGGGCGATCTTGGCCTGTTCCAGCAACTGCAGTTGTTCAAAGATGTCTTCGGTGATGGTGGTAAGCGCCGCTACCGTGGTATCGCCCCGCATGATCAGTTCCTCGGAAGAGAACTTGTAATAACCGTTGTTGCGGTAGAGATTCACGATCCGGTTGATCTCACCGAGTACGGCCGCCTTGGTAACCGGGTTTCCTTTCCGGATATAACTCTCGTTGATGTTTTCGATCGCCAGTTGCTGGAGATCGGGACGCCGCATGATGTACGACATGGTATCGATCAGCGTGGGCTTGCCGGTTTCCACCCGGTACGAAACATGCACTCTTTTCTGTCCGTTGGTTTCGATCGTATCGGCCTTGTATTCAGCCTTCGAATTGTAATAGCCCAGGTGCCTCATCGAAGCGACCATATTCCGGGCCGATTGACCGGCGGAGGCGCTGTCGTAGGCCGGTGGTTTTTCGATGAAGTGAAAAATGATCCAGGAATCCTTGGTATTGATGCGGGAACTGTCATCGAGCTGGGCGTTCAGCCGCTGGAGCAACATGGCTCTTTCCTCCTTGTTGAAATTGCCGCCCTTTACGTCGATGCTGTTTTTGAAAACAAAGGGTTTGTCTTTGGGGTATTTGCGGGGGATATTAAACCAGCTGCACGCCGAAAGAAGAATGCTGCATATTAAAAAACAGGCGGTAAGTTTGTAAAAAAAGACACTATCCGGTTTTTTAAAATGCATAAATTTTAGGGTCGCAATGATTAGCAAACCACATACCAAATATATTCAAAGTTTACAGCAGAAAAAATTCAGGGACGAATACGGATGCTTTGTGGCCGAAGGTCCGAAGCTGGTTTCGGAATTGCTGGCAGGCGGCCGTTTCACCTGCCGCGAGATCATCGCGTTGCCTGGCTGGATCGAAGCAAACCCGGCGCTTATCGCATTACCCGGTTCTGTAACGGTTACCGACGTGCAGGAACATGAATTGGAAAAAATATCCGGCCTCAGCACACCCAATGAAGTACTGGCTGTTTTTGAAAAAAGAAAACAGGATGCATCCATCGATCCCCGTCATTCGATCACACTGGTGCTTGATACCATCCAGGACCCCGGCAATATGGGCACCATCATCCGCATCGCCGATTGGTTCGGCGTTACGAACATCGTATGTGCCACCGGCAGCGCCGATATCTATAATCCCAAAGTGGTACAGGCCACCATGGGCAGCCTGGGCAGGGTGCTGGTGCTCTATACCGATATCGTTTCCTGGCTCCGGCAACAGCCGGATATCCGCAGCTTTGCGGCAACGCTGGATGGAAAGCCTGTTGGAACGATCGGGAAACTTTCGGAAGCCATCCTTGTGATCGGTAATGAAACGCATGGTATCCGCAATGAGGTATTGGCGCATACGCGGGAGCGGATCACCATACCCCGTATCGGCGAAGCGGAATCACTGAATGCCGCCGTGGCAACGGGGATCATTCTCTCTCATATGGTGTAGAGGGATATTTGGTTGGGTTATTCGTTTACTTGTTTATTAGTTTATTGGTTTAATTGGTAAATATGCATTATCCATAAACCATGAACCATCCACTATGATCCATCCGATCTCACCTGAACTGTATCGCTTTTACCGGTTTAACTTTCTTCACGAGTAAAGTAGGGATGATGAGTGTGGCCAGCGCTACCCCAAGCGTTGCTATGCAGATGAGTAATACCTGCCACCATACCACATCGGCATGGGCACGTGCCATGAAATAGGCTTCTTCATTGAGGGTAATGAAACCGGTGGTTTCCTGGAGCCAGCAGATGCCGAGTCCGAGTAAAGCGCCGGCAACGATTCCCGTGATGGCGATCACGGTGGTGTTGTACAGGAAAACCTGCTGTACCTGCCAGTCGTTGGCCCCCAGGGCTTTCAATACCCCGGTCATGCGGGTGCGTTCGAGTACGAGGATGATGAGGCAGGTGATGAGATTAACAACGGCCACCACCATCATGATAACAAGCAGGATCGTTTTGATCTGCCCCTGCAGGTTGAGCCAATCGAAGATGTTGGGATAGATTTCCTTGATCGTTCTGCTGTACCAGCTTTGCGGAAGTTGCGCATACACATGCTCATTCACCTTATCTGTCTGCCGGTAATCATTCAGGAAGATCTCGTAGCCACCGATCTGGTCGGTATTCCAGTCGTTGAGCCGGCGGATGAGGTTGATATCGCCGAGGGCGAAATTCCTGTCGTATTCGTCGATGGCCGTTTTAAAGATCCCGGCTACACGCACCTTGCGCTGCCGGGGCGTCTCGCCTTCCTGGAAGAAGAAGATCCGCACACTGTCGTTTTGCTTTACATTCAGTTCTGCTGCCGTGTACGCCGAGATGTTGATATCGAAACTATACCCGCTGTCTTTGAACGCGGGCCAGTTACCACGCTGTAAAAAAGGTTGAAAACGGGAGAAGTCGAACGAGGAATCGATGCCTTTCAGAAAAACATTCGTGATCTCTTTGTCGGATTTGATCATCATCGCTTTCAGGGCATAACGTTCAACAGACCGTACCTCGGGCAGGGAACGGAGGTATCGTTCGATCGAATCGTTCTGCGTAATGGGCAGGTCTTCCGAAAGGCTCGCCCTGTTTTCCACTTCCTGCAGTACGCGGATATGACCCCAGAAACTGAAAACCTTGTTGCTGATCACGCCCTGGAAGCCGTTCACGAAACTCATCGCCACGATCATGATGGCAACGCTGATGGCGGTGGCCGCAATGGCAAGCCGGATGATGAATCGGGAGAATGTCTTTTGCCGGTTAAAAGCGATCCGCCTTGCTATGAATACAGATACATTCAATCCGCAAATTGTTGGTATCTTACAAATGTATTTATTTAAACGCAACGATGAAGAAGCCCGCTGTAAAAAAGAGATATACCCTGGTGAAACGGATAATCCTGCTGGTAATGCTGGCATGCCTGTACAACCACTCGCTGGCGCAGGAAGCGATCTTCCGGGATCATATCAAGGCGGTGCGGTTTCACATGTACGGCGATCAGTTATCGCTCCCGGTATACAGGCTGAACAGCGCCGATCAGCTCGAACTTAATTTCGATGACCTCGATGGCAACGTCAAAAGCTACTATTATACCTTCCAGCTTTGCGATTACAACTGGAATCCCGTTGATATCAACCCATTCATGTACATAAAGGGGTTTACCCAGCAGCGCATCGCCACCTACCGGTACTCGTCCATCGCTCTTACCCGGTATACGCATTACCAGGCAACGCTGCCCGACCGGGGAACCACCCTCACCATGTCGGGTAATTATATCCTGAAAGTGTTTCTCGACGGCGACACAACCAAGCTGGCCTTTACCCGTCGCATGCTGGTGCTGGAACAAAAAGCGGCTATCAACGCCCGCATCATCCAGCCGCTTACCCCCCAGCTGTTCCGTACGCACCAGAAAGTACAGTTCACCGCGAACATAACGGGGCTCAACACGTTCAGCGCTGCGCAACAGATCAAGGTGGTGATCCTGCAGAATAACCGCTGGGATAACTGTCTGAAGGATATACAGCCCACCTTTGTTCGGACCAACCAGCTTGATTACAGCGCCGAGAATATCGGTCTCTTCCCGGGTGGTAAAGAATGGCGTTGGCTCGACCTGCGGAGTTTCCGCCTGCAGAGCGACCGGGTAGAGCGGGCCAACTACAACAAAACATCCACCGATATCTTCCTTTTTCCCGATATCGACCGAAGCGGCCAGCGTTATGTATACTTCCGCGACCTGAACGGTATGTACCTCATCGAAACTTACGAAACGATCAATCCTTACTGGCAGGGCGATTTTGCCAGGGTGCAGTTCAACCTCAAATCACCCAGCGGCTCAGCCTATACCGATAAAGACATCTACCTGGCCGGTCAGCTGACCAACTATGAAATGAACGACAAGACCAAAATGGTATTCAACGAAGCCAGGGGTATGTACGAATGCAACCTGTTCCTCAAGCAGGGGTACTACAATTATACCTACATAGCAGTGGATAAGAACAATCCTGGCCAGCGACGCGACCTGGAAGGCGACTATTGGGAAACAGAGAATAGTTATACCATCCTGATGTACTATCGTTCTTTTACCGACCGGGCCGACCAACTGATCGGGGTATCTAAGATCAATTCCCGTACAGACCAGCCGGGAATCAGTTTTTAGATACAGGATGCGGGATACATGACCCAGGATTGCGTACAATTGAATTCTTCCTACTTAATTATTCATTCTTTTTCCTCTTCATTCCTTATCTTTGCGGCGGCAAGTCTTATACGACCAGCTCCTGCTGAACTCCCCCAGGACCGGAAGGTAGCAAGGGTAGGTGGTTGAGCGGTGCGATGTAAGTAACTTGCCATTTTTATTTAATATTGACGATTTAATATCGAATATTATATGAACTCGAAGGAGCTCGAGGGCCGTCTGCGATCTTTGGCAATCAGGGTAGTGAATCTTTGTGATGCACTACCCCAAAAAAGATATCGAAAGTTATAGAAGACCAATTGCTCCGTTCTTCCTTCTCAGCTGCTGCCAATTACCGTGCAGCATGCAAAGGAATCAGTAAGAAATCATTCGCATCCAAACTAAGTATAGCTTTTGAAGAAGCGGATGAAACATTATTTTGGTTAGAAACAATAATAGAGTTGGAACTGTTACCTTTAGAGAAGTTGTCAGCAATTATTAAAGAAGCAACGGAATTGGCAAGTATCTTAGCTGCCGCAAGGAAAACCACCCAGGCAAGCCTGCGTAAATCGTAATTATTCAATCTTAAATATTACATACCAATGAAGTTTTTTATCGACACCGCCAACCTGGCCCAGATCAAAGAAGCGAATGATCTTGGAATTCTCGATGGTGTTACCACCAACCCATCCCTGATGGCCAAAGAAGGCGTGAAAGGTACGGATGCCGTGATGCAGCATTACAAAACGATCTGCGAAATGGTAAAGGGCGATATCAGCGCCGAAGTGGTTTCCACGGATTTCGACGGGATCATTGAGGAGGGTAAGAAACTGGCGGCCATTCACCCGAACATCGTCGTGAAAGTGCCGATGATCAAAGACGGCATCAAAGCCCTGAAGTGGTTTTCACAGAACGGCATCAAAACCAACTGCACCCTGGTGTTCAGCGCCGGGCAGGCGATCCTGGCCGCTAAGGCCGGGGCAACCTATGTTTCTCCCTTCATCGGCCGTATCGACGACAGTGGCTGGGATGGTATGCTGCTGATTCACCAGATCCGCCAGATCTATAATGTGCAGGGTTTTAAAACAGAGATCCTCGCTGCCAGCATCCGCAATGCCAACCACATCATCAGTTGTGCGGAAGCCGGCGCCGATGTATGCACCTGCCCGCTCGATTCGATCCTGGGTCTGCTCAAACACCCGCTGACCGATATCGGCCTCGCCAAATTTTTGGAAGACGCTAAGAAATTTGCATAATGCATGGTCAGACGCGGACGTCAGACCATGGTGAATATAACTTAAACGAAGAAGCCCGGCCAATTGGTCGGGCTTCGCTTATTTTGATCGTTTTGACCGGTCTTTCGGACTTTTCATGATCTCGTCCATGCTTTTCAATTCCGGGTCGGGAAGTTTCTTGATGTAGATGGAAAACTCTTTGAACAGGGCCGGGTTGCTGCGCAGGGTTACTTTGAAATCTATTTTTTCGCCGTTGAAGTTCCGGTCGATCCATAAGCTGTTTCCTTTGAATGTGCCGGCGGAAGCCCAAAAAAGAAGATGCGTGCTGTCGAGCGGGATATATCTTCCACCCGGTATCCTGCCATCGATATTAATGTAATTGTAGGTTCCTTTTTTCAGGCTGTCGGTATAGAGGTTTACGTGCAGGCTTTCGATCTTTTGTGCGTAGACGGAACCGGTACTGAGCAGGAGAAAAATGAGTAAAAAACGTGTCATGAAAAAGTTTGGGCAAAGTTGTAAAAAATTATGCCATCAACTCCCGTAAGCACCTGGCTGGCCTGTTAAAATTACGTGAAGCGCCCGGGCCGGTCCTGTTTAGGTTTCATCGTTCTTTCGCCGACCAGAGACTTGTTCCTATCTGCGAGGTTCTTCCCTGTACCTGGCCCGACGCCTTGTAAAAATATTGTAACTGCCCCCTGAAACTTTCTTTCGGCAGTTTAGAATAGATGAGTTCTGTAGTAAGCTTGTTCAGTTGCCGGTAGCTGTTGTCTTGTTCAATATAATTTTTATGCAACCGGAGAATCACCGATACGTATTTGAGCGACTCGTTCCGGATGGTATCGTAGATCCGCACATCCGGACTGAAATATGTACCCAGGCTGTCGGTCAGAACGGTTTGCAGTTCGTTGCTCGCCTTCTGATTATAGGATGATTCGCTGAAATCGACGCGGGTGGTCGTTACGTCCGGCAAGGCTTTTACAAAGAGCAGGATCGAAGCATAGGCGATCGCCGGCGGTAGCAGCAGGGCTCCGGGCTTTATGGGTGGTTGTTCACGTGCCGGATCGAATTTAACCAGTCGTGTACCGGCCAACCGGTCGCCCAGCCGCCGGGCAGGATTGCGAAGCGCCACGATAACCTCAACAGGCCACAGCAGGCAGAGGATATTGCGCACAAAACACTTCATGGGGCTGGCGGCTTCCCCGGTGACTTCGTCAACCACCTGCAATTTCAGGATGCGTTTGGCCGGGCTGCGGCCATGGAAACTGTCTTTGCAGAAATACAGGGCAAGGCCAACCACGCCGAGGTAAACCCATTGTCCGCCAAGCAAACCGGGTGTTACCTGCGAATGGGAGGGGGTGAGCATTTTGGTGATGTCGGCGATGATGCCTGGTATAAAAAACAGTATCCCGATCATGGTCATGCAAAAATGATCCAGCAGCATGGTGGCCAGCCGGAGGCCGGCGTTGATCGGGTTGTCGGTATGGGGAAGTTTCATTGTTGTTGTGCGGGATCAGGCGTTTGGCCTGCTGCCCATCAGTTTGTTTTTTTGGGCCAGGTATTCATCCTGTGTGATGGCGCCTTTCTGCAGCAGGTCGAACAGTTTACTCAGTTCATCAGCGATCATCTGCTGCGAGGGTTGTGCGGCGTTTGTTTTGGCGATCGCCTCTGCCAGTTGCGTGGCCTGGTTACTGATCTGCATCCGTTTGTATTCTTCCTGGGCATGGGTGATGGTGTCTTTCAGTAATTTGGGATGATGGATCAGCTGATAGCTGGTTTCACCCAGTTCGGCGGCCGTTTGTATATCTACATTGCCGTAGCCGAATATACGACCCCAGAGCGACTGGTCGTATTCCACGTTATTGATCTTGTCGAGCGGACTTTCCTTGGAATACCGGGTGAAGAAGCCCGTTTCATCAACCACCCGAAGGTTGGTCACGCACCAGAGGTTGTATTTCCAGTTGATGTATTCGAAAAGGGGATAAAGAGCGGTGAGCAATACCAGTACGAAGGCAGTACCGTTCGCCAGCCACCAGATCAGGATCGCCGATAAGAGGATCCAGGCAAAAAAAGGCAGCGCCAGTTTTATCCAGTGCTGCCTTGTTATCAATAGTATCTTCTCATCTTTTTTCAGGACAGTTCTCATACACGTTTAAGTCGTTTAAAAGGTTTAACGCGTTAAAGTTGTTGTGTAAGGTAGGAAAAACTTAGGTAACCTTTCAAACGTCTTAAACGATTCAGCGACTGAAACCTTTGTCCACTTTACCAGATACGTACCCGCAAACTGTCTGCCCGGTACATCTTATCGCCCGGTTTGATGCCGAAGGTGGTATAGAACTCATCCACATCCACAAAAGGCCCGTTCACCCGGTACTTGGCGGGCGAATGCACATCGGTAAGCAACCGGCTGCGCAGTTGTTCTTCTTTCTGGTGACTCAGCCAGCCCAGGGAATAACCAAGGAAGAAACGCTGCATGGGCGTGAGGCCGGCGATCTTTTCGCCCTTCTTGTATTGTTCGGTTTTCTTGAATGCGTCGATACCCAGCACGATACCGCCAAGGTCGGCGATATTCTCTCCCAATGAGGCCTTGCCGTTGATATGGTAACCCGGCAGCGGCTCGTATTCGTTGAACTGCTTTACCATGACCTCCGCCCGCTTGTTGAATTCTTCTTCGTCTTTCTTCGACCACCAGCCTGATAAATTTCCTTTTGCATCGTACTGCCTTCCTTCGTCATCAAAGCCATGCGTGATCTCGTGACCGATCGTGGAGGCGGCTGCATAGCCATATACCAGCGCATCATCCAGTTCTTCGTCTTTGTAACCCGGCACCACGAACTGTGCGGCGGGCAATACGATCTCGTTGTTGGAAGGATTGTAATAGGCATTGTAGGTTTGCGGCGTCATATCCCATTCATCCCGGTCGACAGGTTTACCCAGTTTGTTCATGTTGTAGTTGAACCACCATTGGTTGGCGTTCATCATATTCTGTACATAGCTTTGCTTGCCGATCTTCATGGCGGAGAAATCCTTCCATTTATCCGGGTAGCCCACTTTCTTTTTCATGGCAGCCAGTTTGGCGAAGGCTTTCTGCTTGGTGCTGTCGCTCATCCAGGTCAGTTTGGTGATGTGTTCACGCAGGGCTTCCCGGATCGCTTCCACCTGGTCGGAGTAGCGCTGTTTGGCTTTTTCGCTGAAGAATTCCTTTACGTATAATTGCCCGAGCAATTCGCCCAGCAGGTTGTTCTCGGCCTGGATCACCCGCTTCCACCGGGGCCTGCGTTCCTTGGCGCCGCTGAATAATTTACCAAAATTGAAGGCTTCGATACCGTATTGGTCGGGCAGGGCGCCCGCCAGGTCATTGATGAAATTGAATTTCACATAGCTTTTCCAGTCGGCGATCGGTGTCGCTTTCAACACAGTACCCAGGGCATTGAAAAATTCGGGCTGTCCGACCACAACGGAATCAATGCCTTTTACACCCAGTACCTGGAAATATTCCGTCCAGTTGATGCCCGCGCCCATTTTGGGAAGATCAGCAATGGCCATTTTATTGTAGTTCTTTTCCGGGTCCCGCAGGTCTTCGATCTTCCGGGATGCCTGGGCAAGTTTGGTTTCCAGCGCCAGGATATTCTTCGCGGCGGTTGTGGCCGCATTGGCATCCTCGCCCGACATGGTAAGCACTTTTGCGATGTAGGCTACATATTGATTGCGGATATTCACCGTTGCCGAATCGCTCTTGAAATAGTATTCACGTTCCGGTAAGCCGATGCCGCCTTGCCAGAGTTTGAAGGTCATTACGTCGCTGTTCTTATCGTCCTGCGTCGGGAAGTCGGCAAAGAGGGTTCCCGAGCCCAGTATCTTCAGTTCGGCCACTGTGCGTACGAGGCTGTTCACGTCGGTGATGGCGTTGATCTTATCGAGTTGTGGCTGTATCGGTTTCAATCCATCCGCTTCGATCTTCGCGCTGTCCATGCCTGTTGTCCAGAAATCACCGATCTTTTGATCCGGCGTTCCTTCCCTGGCATTGGCAGCGGCAGCCTTTTCACTCAACTCACGCAGGCGTTTCAGGTTCTCTTCATTTACCACCTGCCCGATGCCCCAGCTGCTGAGATCGCCCGGGATGGGGTTTCGTTTGATCCATCCGCCGTTGGCGTAATCAAAGAAATCGTCCTGGGGTCTTACGGTGCTGTCGATATTACCGGCGAGTACATCGGGTTTGGTTTCGGCCGCTTTATCCTGGTTGTTGCAGGCCGCTATTCCGGCAAGCACCGAAACAGCGATGAGTATTCTTTTCATGTGTGATTTTTTTTATCGCTAAATATAGAGAATGATCGGTTCGGCAACGGTACTTTTTGATAAGTGGAGATGGGAGTACCGGCAGCTAACCGGGAAGGCATACTTCGTAAACAGGCCAACGTCTTACTGGCCTGTTGGCAGCCTAATGGATTTGCCATACCTTTCTTATCGTTTAAGTACATACTGTATGAAGATCGCATCCATCTATTATTGCCGCGAATGCCGGGTATCGCATCACCGGCGCATCAAGAACCTGAAGAACGCCTTTATCGAGAATCCCCGGAACCTGCGGGGCGCCGTTTCTTCCCGGGAGATCGGTATACTGGAAGATTATTCGCACAAGAACATCATCAAGAAACCGGAGCACCTGGTTTCCTTATCCCGCATGGCCACCGAGATCCGTAAGGAATGGAAAAATGGCCGCCGGCTTACTGTTTCCTTCCTGGGCGGAAAAAAGGAAGTGAAGGACCGCATCATCCGGCACGCGAAGATCTGGATGGAATATGCCAATATAGAGTTCGATTTCAGGCAACGGAAAAAACCGGCTGATGTGCGGATCGCCTTCGACAGCGAAGACGGTTCCTGGTCCTTGCTGGGTACCGAACTGTTATCCGAAGATAAGTCGCTCCCCACGATGAACTTTGGCTGGCTTACCCCCCGCACCGATGACCTCGAGTACAACCGGGTGGTACTACACGAATTCGGGCATACCCTCGGTTGCATCCACGAACACGAACGCCCCGATAACGGCATTCCCTGGGACAAACCGAAAGTATACGCGTATTACAAGAAGACCGATGGCTGGAGTAAGGAGGAAGTGGATGAACAGGTATTTTCCAAATACGACATCACCCAGATACGGGCCAATAAACTGGATAAGAAGTCCATCATGATGTACCCCGTACCGGAACAGCTTACCCGGGGAAACTTTCATATCGGCTGGAACAATGGGCTTTCGGAAGGGGATAAAAAATTTATTGCCAGACTGTATCCAAAAAAATAAACCCGCCCTGTATCAACAAAGGCGTGTTTGTCGGGATGACTATCCCGCCATCGGCGGGAGAACCAGCGGCCCCTGCGTCCCGAACGTAGTACCCCTCCCCAGGCGGGGCTACATCCTTCAACTCGCCTTGCAATAGATTTAAGTAAAAAAAAGAACTTCTCATTGGAGAAGTTCAAATAAGTCGGGATGACTGGATTCGAACCAGCGACCCCTACGTCCCGAACGTAGTGCGCTACCGGGCTGCGCTACATCCCGATCATTTCTTAGAAATAGTGTCCCGCCATCGGCGGGGCTAGATCCAGGAAAATTCCGGACGGCAAATTTATCAAAATATCTCTATTCCCTGCCAGTTACTTGCTTTTAATTTTTACTTTTGATTTCGATCATGACACCCGAACGCTACGACCGGCTTACATCTGTACTGAACAAGCGCCAGCCCGACATCACCGTTGTGCTGGAGAATGTTTTCGATCCGCATAATATATCGGCAGTGATGCGCACCTGCGATGCCGTGGGCCTGCAGGATATCTATATTCTCAACACCAGGATCCCCCGGCATAAGAAATGGGGCACCCGGAGTTCGTCGAGCGCAGCCAAATGGCTTACCATCCACCAGTATACCGATGCGGCGGAATGTTTCGCGGAACTCCGGAAGCACTACCGGAAGATCTATACGACACACCTGAGCAGCGATGCCGCAGGCTTGCACCAGCTGAACCTGGCCGAACCCGTAGCCCTTGTATTTGGTAACGAACACAGCGGCGTAAGCGAAGAGATCATCGCAATGGCCGATGGTAACTTCATCATCCCCCAGGTGGGAATCATCCGTTCGCTCAATATTTCCGTGGCCTGTGCGGTGACGCTGTACGAAGCCTTCCGCCAGAAATCGCTTGCCGGCCATTATGACCAGGTGAAACTGGAAGGTGAAAAACTGCAGCGTCTTCGTACCGAATGGGGCTTCCTCGACGAGGGATAGACGGTTACCGTTTTCTGCCCCAATTCCAATACCTTTAGCGGATCAAAACAACCTGTATGAAGAAACTGCTTCTCCCGGTATTGGTATGCTTTACCGTACATCTTTCGGCCCAAAACAAGAAACCCATCGACCACGCTGTTTACGACGGATGGAAAAGTGTGGGTGAACGCATGATCAGCAACGACGGTAAATACATCGTCTATGCCATCAATCCCCAGGAGGGGGATGGTGAACTGGTGATCCGGAGCGCTTCGGGCCCATACAAAAAAACAATAGCCCGCGGATACGGCGCCGTTATCACCGACGACAGCCGTTTTGTGGTGTTCAGGATAAAACCTGTATTCCAGGAAACACGCCAGGCAAGGATCAAAAAGAAAAAGCCCGATGAGATGACCAAGGACTCTCTTGGTATCATTGAACTGGGAAAGGAGGAGATAGTAAAGATTTCCCGGGTGAAAGCGTTCAAAGCGCCGGAAAAAGGCGCGGGCTGGGTTGCCTATCACCTCGAAAAGCCCTTGCCCGATACGACCAAAAAACCAAAGCCACCGGTTGACTCGGTTAAACTGCAGCTGGATAAACTGGTGAAACTGGCCGATTCGGTTATACGCAAATCGATCGACTCGGTGAAAGGCCGGGTGAGCAATGAAGAAGTGATCATCGCTGCGCAGAAAGCGGCCAAAGAGATACTTAAAAGAGGGAAAGACGAAGCCTGGTTTGATGAGAGCAGCCTGAAAGACGCGGAAGGCGATGATCCCGCCGGCGCGGGCGCTTCGGAAGGCACCGAGCTGGTGGTACGCCGGATGAGCGATAACAAGGAACGAACCTTTAAACTGGTCAGTGAATTCTATTTTGATAAGAAGGGAACCAAACTGCTGATCGAAACCTCGAAGAACAGCAAAGACAGCAACAGCAAGGCCCTGGTATTGATCTATAACCTCGCTTCCGAGAAACTGGATACCGTGATGAAGGCCTTCGGCGACGCAAAGAATTTCAGCTTCGACGAGGAAGGCAAACAGCTTGCCTTTGTGGCTGAACGCGACAGCAGTGCCAAAGCCCTCCAGAAATTCTATAAACTCTGGTACTATACCGGCGGACAGGACAGTGCGAAGATCGCGGCGGAGAAAAATACCGTTGGTATGCAGATCGGTTATACAATCAGCGAAAACGCGACACCCCGTTTCAGCAAGGATGGAAAGAAACTCTTCTTCGGTACAGCGCCGATCAAAGCGCCGAAAGACACCACCCTGGTCGATTTTGAACTGGCCCGCCTCGATGTATGGCATTATAACGATGATTACCTGCAGCCGCAACAACTCAGGCAGCTCGACCAGGAACTGCGTCGCAGCTACCTGGCCGTGATGACACCCGGCGATTCAAGGATCGTTCAGTTGGGCGGAGAAGACGCGGAGAACATCACCCTTGTGAATGAAGGCAATGCCGATTGGGTACTCGCCGAAAGCAGCAAAGGAAACCGTATTGAAGCGCAATGGCGGGGAAGGGTGAAAACGAGCGCCTATGCCATCAGCACCAGTGATGGTAAACGCAGGCTTATCCGGGCAAATGACTACGTGAACTACGAGCCTTCTCCCAATGGTAAATACGTGTATTGGTATGATCCGGCCCAGCGGAATTATTTCGCCTGGGATTATGCAGGCGGATCGGTGAAGAATATCACCGCCACCATCAAAGAACCGCTTTATGATATTGAGAATGATGTGCCCGATTTCCCCAGTTCGCAGGGCATAAGCGGCTGGACGGAGAACGACCGCTATATCCTCATCAATGATGTGTATGATATCTGGCAGGTGGATCCGAATGCGGCCGAACAGCCAAGGAATATCACCAATGGCTGGGGCAAGAAGATGAAAACGAATTTCAATTACGTGCGCCTCGATCCGGAAAAGCGGTTCCTCAATGAAGCAGAGACCATTCTTCTGCGTTCGCAGGACATGACCAGCAAGAACGGCGGATTCTATTCTAAAAAGATCAATGAAGTATCTGATCCGGTCTTACTCACTGCTGGTCCGTACTCGTTCAGTAACCCGGTGAAGGCCCGGTCAGCCGAACAATACCTTGTACAGCGCAGCAATATCAGCGGCAGCGAACTCTTCACGACAGCCGATCTGAAAAACCTCGATCAGCTGACCGATATAGCCGCACAACAGAAAGACTACAACTGGCTGACGGTTGAACTGGTGAAATGGAAAATGTTCGACGGAAAGATGAGCGAAGGCCTCTTGTTCAAACCCGAAAATTTCGATCCGAAGAAAAAATACCCGGTGATCTTCTATTTCTACGAACGCGACGCGGATGGCTTGTTTGCGTATCGCTCACCGGCGCCCAGCGCCTCTACGGTGAACATTCCGTATTTCGTGAGCAATGGCTATATCGTTTTCGATCCCAATATTTATTATAAAGATGGTGAACCAGGCGCCAGCGCCTATAATAGTGTTGTCAGTGCCGCTAGGTACCTGGCCAAAATGCCCTGGGTCGACAGCACCCGGATGGCCATCCAGGGACAAAGCTGGGGCGGCTACCAGGTGGCTTACCTGATAACACGTACGAACATGTTCCGGGCGGCCTGGGCCGGCGCGCCGGTAGCGAATATGACCAGCGCCTACGGCGGAATACGCTGGGGCAGCGGCCTCAACCGCCAGTTCCAGTACGAGCATACACAAAGCCGGATCGGCGCAACCCTGTGGCAGCGCCAGGATCTTTACCTGAAAAATTCACCGTTGTTTGCGGCCGATAAAGTGACCACGCCGCTGGTGATGATGCACAACGATGCCGATGGCGCTGTTCCCTGGTACCAGGGCATCGAGTACTTTACCGCCCTGCGCAGGCTGGGTAAGAAAGTATGGTTGCTGCAATACAATGGGGAAGACCACAACCTCGTGGAAAGGAAGAACCGGAAAGATCTTTCGGTACGCCTCGGCCAGTTCTTCGATTATTACCTGAAAGACGGCAAGCCGGCAAAATGGATCACCGAAGGATTACCGGCAACGGAGAAAGGGAAGGACTGGGGACTGGGATATTAAACCGACCTGAATCTATAAAAAAGGCCTTATTCGTTTTAAACGGGTAAGGCCTTTTAGTTCCGGGTTAACCGGTCGGTAATGGCTTTGTTGAAAGCGGGCGCTTCTTCTTCCAGTGGTTCATGCCCGGAATTTTCAAACCAAACAATCTCTTTTTTGGGAGCTTTCAGTTTCGCAACGAACTCTTCCGTCACGCGGGTTGGCAGGCTCCAGTCGTGCCGGCCCATGAAGAAGTAGGCCGGCACTTTCAATTCGGTTACCCCGCTAAGGTTGGTGGAGAATAATTCGCCGGTAAGCCGGTTAGCCGAGTACATGAAGGCCTTGAACCAATCATATTCTTTATAATCGCCGTAATGAACCTGGGCGGAATCAATTTTTGCGGATGCTTCTTGTGTATGGATCGCCCCATTGTAAGCGGTAAGCATTTCGTATTTCTTCATAAAACAATCCAGCTCGCTTTGGCAGAAGGAGGTATCCCTGTTCTCGAGCCGTTTCACCCGGGTCAGCATCGCGGTGTCGTTCCTCGACAGCGCCTGGGCCTTGATCCATTCACGTGAAAGTTCGATGCTCCTGGAAACATCCACCACCTGAGATATGGCAAAATAAGCCGCGTAATCTTCCGGGTATTTCTCCACCAGTTTAAGTCCGATGATACTTCCCCAGGAAAAACCAGCTACATAGATCTTGTCTTTCTGAAATCTTTTTTTCAGGTATTGCGTGAGTTCATGGGCATCGTTCACAAACTGCTCAACGCTCATGTTGGCGGGAGTTGGATTTTGCATGTACGATTTACCGCAACCCGATTGTTCCCAGGCTACGAGGATGGCTGACTTTGTGATGTCGGCGTTAAAGTACCGGAGATGCGGTGTTTGCGGCCAGCCCGGGCCACCGTGCAAAAAAAGAATAACGGGATCTTTATCGGAACTGCCCGTGATCTCGACATACTGCTTTTCTTTTCCCAGTTCAAGAAAAAGCTGGTCGTTAACGGGTTTCCCGGTTTGCTGGCTGCAGCCTGCCAGTAATAAAAGCACGAACGCGGGTATGATTCTCATACGCGGAGATTTGATTTGTACCAGGAAAGGTATACGCGATGGATCAGATGCTCCTGTTCACGTCGAAGTTCTCCAGTTCTTTGGCCACGGCGTTCAGGAACGTAGAGCCAAGCGCTCCATCGATGATGCGGTGATCGTAGCTCAGGGATATATACATCATGTGACGGATGGCGATGCTGTCGCCCTGGGGCGTTTCAATCACCATCGGGCGTTTCTTGATGGCCCCTACGGCCATGATGGCTACCTGCGGCTGGTTGATGATGGGTGTGCCCATGATACTGCCGAAAGTGCCCACGTTGGTGAGCGTAAACGTTCCGCCGTTTGTATCATCGGGTTTTAATTTCCCCGAACGTGCGGCGTTGGCCAGTCCGTTCACCTGTTTGGTAAGTCCTACCAGGTTCAGCTGATCGGCATTCCGGATAACCGGAACGATCAGGTTGCCGGAGGGAAGGGCCGTGGCCATGCCGATGTTGAGGTCTTTTTTGACAATGATCTTATCGCCATCAACGCTGCTGCTGAGCCAGGGGTACCTTTTGATGCATTTCACAATGGCTTCGATGAAGAGCGGGGTAAAGGTGATCTTTTCGCCTTCCCGTTTCTCGAAATCCTTCTTTACTTTTTCCCGCCAGAGCACGAGGTTGGTCACGTCGCATTCGGCGAAGCTGGTTACATGCGCCGAGGTATGCCGGCTGTCGACCATGTGCTTGGCGATCAGTTTGCGCATCCGATCCATTTCAATCACTTCCACATTACCGGAATAAACAACAGGCGGCTGAATATCTGCCTGCGGTTTGATGGCCTGTGGTTCGGCAGCTGCAACAACGGGGGCCTGTGCCTGTGCCGGCTGACTGGCCGCCTGGGGTTTGGCGCCGGTAGCTTTGTTGGCTACATAGGCAAGGATATCTTTTTTACTCACCCGTCCATCCTGGCCGGTGCCGGGGATGTTTTCCAGTTCGGCCATACCGATGCCTTCCTGCTGGGCGATATTCAATACCAGGGGAGAGTAGAAACGCACTTTGGATGAAGAGCCGCCCGAAACGGCCGGTTGTACACTGGCTGTGGGCTGGTAGGGAATATCTTCCACCACACGGGCTTCTTCATAGGTTTCCTGTTTAGGAGCGGGAGCCGGTTGACTGCCGGACACCGCCGCATTGGCGCCTGCACGTATCCGGGCGATGACCGTACCGATGGGTACCACATCGTTCTCTTTGAATAATATTTCTTCAATAACCCCTTCGGCGGTGGATGGTACTTCACTGTCTACCTTATCGGTTGCGATGTCCAGTACGGTTTCATCCTGCTTGATGGAATCACCTGGCTTTTTGTGCCATTTTAATATGGTGGCTTCCATGATGCTTTCACCCAGTTTCGGCATTACAAGATCTACTAAACTCATGCGTATCGGCTATTTAAGTGTGCGTTCAAATAATTTGGTTCGTGTATCTGTTTCGGTGCGGTAACCCGGTGAAGACACCCGGGCAGCGGCCGGAATATCATACACTTGTACAGCTATACAAGGGGTAATAACAAGCAATTTCTTCAGACAGCTCAAAGGTAATTATTCCGGGCTAATTCGTAAAACCCGGTTAGTTTCCCGCCAGGATGAATTTACGGAGGAGATTCAGGGCATTGGCGGTGGTAAGCTGGATATTACGCATCCGGTCGAAGCGGAACGAAAGTTTATGCGCTTCCACCTTCTGGTTGCTGCCGATGGCCACCCATACGGTTCCTACCGGTTTTTCCGCCGAACCTCCGTCGGGGCCCATGATACCGGATACGGCGATGGCATAATCCGTTTTCATCGCCGCAAGGGCGCCTTTTGCCATCTGGATCACCACTTCTTCGCTTACGGCGCCAACCCGTTGCAGGGTTTCGGCTTCCACGCCCAGCAGATCCTTTTTTATTTCGTTGGCATAACTTACCACGCTTCCCTTGTAAAAAGCCGATGAACCGGGTATGGATGTGATGAGGTGAGCGATGTATCCCCCCGTACAACTCTCGGCGGTGCACATGGTTTTATTATTGGCCTCCAGGATCCTGCCGGTGGTTTTTTCGATCGGCTCATCTTCATTGGTGACCATGTATTCCTTTACCAGCGACTGAAGTGTTTCAAACCGGGTTTGCACGTCTCTTTCCGTTTGTTCCTTTTCGGTTCCCGTAGCGGTGAGCCGTAACCGTACCATACCATAATTGGGCAGGTAGGCCAGCCGGATATGTTCGGGGAGCGAAGCTTCAAAGTCTTTGATGTGCTCGGCCAGGAAACTTTCGCCCACACCGGCCGTGAGCAGGGTTCTGTGGATGATGGCAGGAAAGCGGAATTTGCCAAGCAGCATCGGTATCACATCCGTTTCCATCATGCCTTTCATTTCATGCGGAACTCCGGGCATGCTTACAAATACCTTCCCGTCTTTTTCGAACCACATGCCGGGCGCTGTGCCACGCTTGTTTGGGATGACGGTACATACATCAGGAACCTCGGCCTGTTTCAGGTTTCGTTCAATCATCGGGCGGTTCAGGCGGGTGAAGATGTTGATCACATTTTGCCGGGCCCCCTCATCTACGATCATGCTACCATTGAAATACTTGCAGAGCAGGGGTTTGGTGATATCATCGGCGGTGGGTCCGAGTCCGCCGGTGATGAGTATGATATCGGTTTGCTTTTTTTCTTCATCGAGCGCCTGCCAGATCTCATCCCAGACATCGCCTACTGCCACCCGGCGTTTCACCCGGATGCCCCACTTGTTCAGTTCCTGCGCCATCCAGGCGCTGTTTGTATCCACTACCTGCCCGATGAGCAGTTCGTCGCCGATCGTAATGATGGAAGCCTGTGTCATGTATCGTATTAAGGATTAATTTTAATGCAAGATAGGTAAGAGATGAGAACAGTTTATTTGATTCTTGGTTTACTCATGCAAGGCGTTTCTTCCGGCCAGCCGGTGCAGGCCCGGTTGGCATCTGCCATGAAGGCGCTGGAGGCCGATTCACAATTCCGTCATGCCACGATCAGTATGTATGTAGTGGATAGTAAAACCGGTTCGGTTGTCTTTGCAAAAAATGAGCAGACAGGAATGGCGCCGGCCAGTTGCCAGAAAGTACTCACCAGTGCAACCGCGTTCGCGTTGCTGGGAAAAGACTTTCGCTATGTGACCTATATCGGTAAGGATTACCCGATGGATACCGCCTACGATGCCGGTTGTTTGTTCATCCGCGGCAGCGGCGATCCAACGCTGGGAAGCTGGCGCTGGCCCGGTACCACGGATAGCTCTGTGTATAAAAAAATAGCCTCGGCCCTGAAAGGGAATAAACTGTCATCCTTCAGCGAGAACCTGGTGATCGAGGACTATCTCTATGGGGTTAATCCTTTACCCGGCGGATGGATATGGGAGGATGTGGGAAATTATTACGGCGCCGCCTGTTTTGGTTTCAATTGGCATGAGAACCAGTTCGATCTGTTGCTGCAGCCAGGATCGGCGGTGGGGACGGAGGCTACCGTGGTAACCATGAAACCATTTCTGCACGATGTTTCCCTTTTCAATACCATAACCACGGGGAAGCCGGGTAGTGGCGACAATGGATATATTTACAGCACACCCTACTCGAACCGGATGCTTACAAAAGGTACGGTTCCGTTGCAAAAAGAAATTTTTACGATCAGCGGCAGTATTCCGAATCCGGCAAGTGCATTCAAGACCGGATTGCTGCATTATCTTAACAGGAACAATATCCGCTTCAAGGGGAACGCCATTTCCGGCAACGAAGCCATGCTGAGCAATACAGTGGTTCACCGGGCCACCCATTTTATCGATTCTGTTTTTTCGCCAACCCTCGACAGTATGAATTACTGGTTCCTGAAAAAGAGCATTAATCTTTATGGCGAAGCATTCCTGAAATCACTTTGGGTTAAAAAACTGGGTTTTGGAACCGCAGAGAATAATTACGAAGAAGCGATTGAAACACTGAAGGATTTCTGGGCGATCAACGGAATCGAGCGTAGCGCATTGCATATATCCGATGGGAGCGGACTTTCTCCGGCCAACCGGCTGACTACCCATGCGTTGGTTACTGTATTACAATACGCGAAGAAACAGAACTGGTTCGCTTCCTTTTATCTTGCATTGCCTGAAATGAACGGAATTAAGATGAAAGACGGGTATATCGGAGGGGTGAGAAGCTATACGGGTTTTATCAAAAGCAAGAGCGGAACTGAATATAGCTTTTCGTTTATTGTGAATAATTTCGATGGAAGCGCCTCCGCCGTGCGAACAAAGATGTGGAAAGTGCTGGACCTGCTTAAGTAAACACTCAAACTGCATAGTATGAACGAACAGAATTTCAAGAACCATTCCCGGTACGTACTTTTTCATCATTTTGTAGCCCCCACGCTCATCCTTGCCTTGATGGTTGGCTCATTCATCAACTTGTCGGCATGTATAAAGAAGGGAGAGGGGCTATACAGCGCCTCGCTGATCTGTATCATTGGGCCGGTACTTACGATCGTTTGGTGGTACAGCCGTGCCTTTGCGTTGCGGGCACAGGACAGGGCTATTCGGGCCGAGGAAAACTTCCGCCATTTTCTGGCAACGGGTAAACCGCTTGATGGCCGCTTGCGTATGAGCCAGGTTGTTGCACTCCGGTTTGCCGGCGACGATGAATTTGTAGCGCTGGCTCAAAAGGCCGCTGAGGAAAAAATGAGCGCAAGGGAGATTAAACAGGCGATTAAAAACTGGAGAGCAGATTACAACCGGGCTTAATCGGCGAAATAACCAGATAATTTTTCTTTGAGCGCCGGGGGCATGGCGGTTCGTTTCATTGTTTTTGCATCGACAAAGAACAACGTAACAACACCTGTATTCAGGAGTTCATCCTGTTCATTGTATATCTCCGCGTGAAATACGATCTTATGGTGAGTGGGCATCTCTTTGAGTGTTGTTTTCACCGTAATAAGATCATCGTATCTGGCCGGGCGTAAAAAACGGCTGTGTATCTCTACTACCGGCATAATAATACCCATGGCTTCGATCTCCTTGTAGGTAAACCCAATCTGCCGGATGGCTTCGGTTCGTCCGATCTCGTAAAACTGTGCGTAATGTCCGTAGTAGACCACACCCATCTGGTCGGTGAGCGCATAGTGAATGCGTATCTGTGTTTCTGTAACGAACATTGCACTACGGTTTATTTTCCGATCATACTATCAACACTGATCCTGCCGGGCCCGATAATAAGGAGAACCAGGAATCCGGTAAGATACAATGCCGGTGATTCGTGTTGCATGAACACCTTTCCATTATTGATAGAGAAAATTACCACACACATGGTGATGATGAGTGGTATCGTGGCGAGTCGGGTAAATAAGCCGAGAATCAGGAAAAGCGAACAGAAAAATTCGGCGAAAACAACCAGTGCTAACGATAGCGTTTTACCCATCCCCAGGAAATTAATGAATTGATGGCTGTATTCGCTGAAATGAATCAGTTTGTCATACCCGTGATCCATCATAAGGATGCCAAGGGCAAGACGAACGATAAGCATGGCTGCGTTAACAGCGCCGGCGGAATATTTGGCGGAAAGTAATTTTTTCATTGGTGAATTAAAAGCGGGTTAGATTTTGATTGAGCAACTGTTATAAAAATTTTAAAAAAGGCTGCTATTATCGTTTTCTTAACAGCAGTGTAAAAATACATTCGTTTTGTTTACGTCAGTTATCCACTTATTCACAATCCGGTTGGAATGATGTTTGCAAAGGGGGCGCATTGAGTAATTTTACACCGGCAAAATCGATCGAACGCAAAACCATGAAGAAACACATAACTACATGCCTGTTTACCGCAGTGCTGTTCTCTCTCTCATCATTCTCCCAGCCCACTCATTCCATCACAGATCCCGAAAAGAAATTCAAAGACGCAAAGGCTTTGTTCGTGCAGGAGCAATACGCATTGGCTTATCCGTTGCTGGCAGAGTTGAAGGAGCAGTACCCCGCTAACACGGTTTCAAATCACACCTACCTGAATGATGACGTCTCTTATTTTTACACGGTCTGCCAGCTCAAGTTGCAACAGCCGGTAGCAGAACAGGACGCCCGCCATTATATTAATGTGGTACAAAACGAACCAAGGCGTCAATTGATGAGTTACCACCTGGCGAAATATTACTTTATTAAGGAAGATTTCAGTAATGCCCTGAACTACTATGAACGGGCGGGATTGCAGAATTTGGGAAATGCAGAGATCGCCGATGCCAAATTTGAAAGAGCCTATTGTTATTTTAACCTGAAACAATTTGAACTGGCAAAGCCATTGTTTGATGAAATCCGCCAGTTACCCGAGAGCAAGTACTACATGCCGGCTAATTATTATTATGGCTTTATCAGCTATCGGGATCGCCAATTTGATGAAGCGCTCCGGTCGTTCAAACTGGTGGAAACACAGGAGGCGTACAAAGGAGTGGTTCCATATTACATAGCTGAGATATATTACTTTCAGGGCAAAAAGGATGAGGCGCTCCGGTATGGTGAGAGCGTGCTTAGCCGGCCCGGCATACTCTACTATCAAAAGGAAATGAACCTGCTGATCGGTCAGTTGTATTTTGAAAAGAAAAACTACAAGAAAGCGCTGCCCTTGCTCGAAGCGTATGTTGCCAGTAGCGAAAAGGTTAGCAAAGAGATCATGTATGAATTAAGTTACTGTTACTATGATGCCAACCAGCTGAATAAGGCTATTGAAGGCTTCAGGCAATTAAGTACAGAGAGAGACTCGATGGGCCAGAACAGCATGTACCTGCTGGGAGATTGTTACTTGCGTACCAATCAGAAAGCGAATGCACGTAATGCATTTCAGTACAGTGCATATAACAGTTCGAATAAGCTGCAGCAACAGGTTTCCAGGTTCAATTACGCCAAGCTTTCCTATGAACTCGGATACCAGGATATAGCGCTGAATGAAATGAAGAAATACCTGAATGACTATCCAAATAGTGAGTACGATACGGAGGCCAAAGAGATACTGGTGAGTCTGCTCACGAATACCAACAACTTCGCTGAAGCGCTGCGCTTATATGAGTCTTTTAATAAGCCGACCCCTGCCATGCAGAAAGCCTACCCCCGTATTCTTTATGGAAGGGCCGTGGAGCAGGTTAATGATCAGCAGATACAACGGGCCGATGAATTGTTTACCAAAATTCTGCAGCTGGCTCCATCCGCTGTGACCCCCTATGCAAACTTCTGGAAAGGAGAAATTGCCTATCGCAGTGAAGAATATGACCTGGCCATCCGGTATCTGAGTTTGTACCTGCAAGCCAATGTGCCTGCACAGGGTGAGGCGAATAATAGTGCTGCAAGGTACGACCTGGGGTATTCCTGGCTTAAGAAAGAGAATTATAAACAGGCACTCAGCTCTTTTGAACAGGTGGTAAAAACTGTTTCCGTAACATCTTCTTTTCTGGAGCAGGATGCGTATGTGCGAAGTGCAGATTGCTATTTTATGAACAGGGATTTCGCCCGTGCGAATGCGATGTACGACAATGTGATCAGCAATGCGCTTCCGCAAAGTGATTATGCCCTGTTTCAAAAGGCCATGATCGCGGGTGTTAAAAGTGCTGCTGAAAAAATAAAAACACTCAACTCGCTGCTTAAACAATACCCGAAAAGCACAATGGTTCCGGATGTTACCATGGAGATCGCTCTTACGTATATCGCGGATGAGAAATTCAATGATGCCATTCCTTATCTGAATACCTTGGTCAGCGCGGCAGATGCAGGCGGTTTGAAACCAAGAGCATACCTGAAACTCGGGCTCTGTTATTACAATCTCGACAGGAACGAAGAAGCCATTAATAACTACCAGGCACTTATTCAGCGATATCCGCAATCCGTGGAAGCAGACGAGGCGTTTGGGATCATGAAAAATATTTATGTGGAGATCGGAAAGCCAAACGAATATGTCGAGCTAATGCGCCGGAATGGGAAAGCTATTTCTGTTTCCGAAGCAGATTCACTCACCTATACGGCTGCAGAATTGAAGTACAATGGTGGTGATTGTAACACTGCTCTCGCAGGGTTTAAAAACTATCTGACACAGTATTCAACCGGGGCCTATGTCTTAGAAGCAAACTATTACAGCGGGGAATGTTACCTCAAGGCCAAAGACTGGCAAAATGCATTGCAGGGATACGAATATGTTAACAGCAAGGGCCCAAGCCGTTATTTTGAGAAAGCTACATTGGAGGCTGCACGCATCAGCTATTTCGAGCTGAAGGATTACGGGGCCGCTAAAAAGTATTTTGAATCGTTAATAGCGGGCGCCGTTAACCAGGAGAACCAGCTGGAAGCACTACGCGGCCTGGTTCGATGCTATTATCAACTGAAAGACTATACCCGCGCCAATGAAATAGCCAATAGTCTGCTGACTAAAAAAGGAACCAATACTGATGATCGTTCCATTGCATTCCTGGTACTGGGTAAAAATCAGCAGTTGAATAACAATTGCAATGCTGCCATTGGATCATTCAAATCCTGCGCTTCCATCAATAAGGCAGCATGGGGTGCCGAGGCACGGTATGAGATAGCCAATTGCCAGTTTGGAATGAATAACCTTTCGGCAGCCGAAAAATCGGCATTGGCCGTGGTTAAGGAAACAGGCTCTTACGATCTTTGGGTAACCAAAAGCTACATTCTTCTGGGCGATATCTTCATGCAGCAAAAGGATTATTTCAATGCCAAAGCTACCTATGAAAGCGTGGCCAAGAATGCTGTTATCCCCGAGCTGAAACAGGAGGCCCAGCAAAAACTTGATAAGGCTATCGAAGAGGAAAAATCAGTAAGCAAGGTAAGCGGTAATTAAACACAGCGGTACTCTAAAAAAACAACAAATGAAGACTCAGCATAAACAACATCTCATGAACCGGCAGCAGAGATACAGCATTACAAGGTATAGCACGATGAAGTACAGAACCAGGTGTATGTTGTCTTTTTTATTACTTGCAGCGTGTTTTTTCCCGGCAGGGTTGTATGCGCAGAAAGATACCACCGCCAAAAAGAAAACAACGACCATCGACATTACATCCTCGTATAAGCCGGTGTTGCGGAACGCTGTAAAGATTAATTTTTCCGCGACTCATCTGGCCGCGGATACCACTGTGCCAGCCTTGACTTACACGATTCCGGCGCAGAATCTTTTTTATGCATATCAGCCGGTGCCGCTCAGGCCACTGGCGCTGGAACTGGATACCAATCTGAACCTGGGTATCCGCAATTACGTAAAGGTAGGATATGGTAATTTTTCCACGCCTTATGTTGATGCAGGATTCAGTTTTGGCGATGGAAAGAAATTTCTTGCGAATGTGTATGCCAATTATATTTCTTCAAAAGGAAAATTACTTTACCAGGATTACAGTCGACTCCATGTCAAAGCTGCCGGCAGCTACTTTTTACCAAAGAATGAAGTATATGCTTCGGTAGATATACGGATGCATGAAAATTTCCTCTATGGATATGATACGGCATTGTATAAGTATACACGAAAGGATGTTCGCCAGCAATTCCAGGATTTTGCCGTGAAAGCCGGTATCCGGAACACAATAACCGGCGAATATGGGATCAATTACAACCCTAGTCTTTTGGTCAGTAATTTTACCAACGTGAACAAACTTGTGGAAACCTCTGCCTTGCTTTCTGTTCCGGTGGAAAAGCAGTTCGGTGAGGTCTTTACGTTCAAAGTGGAGGGACGGGCGGATATTACCGCGTACTCCACAAAGGATGTTTTCCCGAACGTTAAGCTCAATAACAATGTTTTTTCGGTAGCCCCGGCACTTTTGTTCTCTACACCCCGGCTGAGTATACATGGCGGATTGGTACCAACCTGGAATAATGGTAAGTTTGTTTGGCTTCCGAATGTATACGCGGAGGCACAGATCGCGGATAATGTGTTTGCTTTTCAGGCTGGCTGGATCGGCAGGATTACCAAGAATACGTACCGGAATCTTTCGGCTATCAATCCATACCTGAAAACGGTCACTGCTCAACTCAATACAAAGGAGGTGGAATACTACGGTGGAATCAAGGCTACACTTGGTAAGCACTTTAATTTTAACGCGAAGGCGGGCCTCGTAACGTATACAAATCTCCCTTTCTTCATCAATGATACCGCTACAGATGGAAAAGCCTTTGTGATCAGCAATGAAACCGGTGTTCGTAACCTGCGGGTACATGGCGATGTTAGTTATATCCAGCAAGATAAGTTCAGCGTTACTGCCGGACTGACGTTCAACGGGTATACCGGGATGAAGCGAAACGCGAAGGCCTGGAATACCATTCCCATGGAATTTACCAGTGCCTTGCGCTGGTGGGCCTTTAAACAGGTTCTGCTAAAGGCCGACTTCTACGCTTTTGGCGGTGGGCACTACCTCGATAAGGGAAATGTGAGCCGGGTATTTGCACCGGGGTCCGACTTCAGCGCCGGTATCGAATTCCGGATAAGCAGGATGTTCGCAGCCTGGCTTGACGTGAACAATATTTTCAATACCAAATACCAGCGCTGGCATAATTATGAAGTGTATGGCCTGAACCTGCTGGGCGGCGTACGAGTGAGTTTTTGATCCGTTCCCTATAATAAAGGCCGGCTGCTAACCCAGCCGGTTTTTTATTTTCCCGGCTTTTGCAGGGCTCGGCTGTACAACATATCTTTGCCGCGTTTACGACTATGCGGCACCAAATCGCTTCCTATTTATTTCAGAATAAGACCTGCCCCTTGCCGGGATTCGGGAATTTGTCGCTGGTTACCACTCCCGCCATCACCGACATTACCAATCATAGTATTACAGCGCCTGAAACAGCCATTCGCTTCAGCGACAAGGAGATCAATGCTTCCGGCCTGGTGTCTTACATTGCACGGCAACAGCAAATGAGTGAAGAGGAGGCTGCCACCGTATTGAGCGCATTCTGCAGGCAGGTCAAAGAAGATATTGCCAATCATGCCAGGGTAGAGATACCCGGGGTGGGGAATTTTGTAGTGGACGAGCACGGCAACACCCTTTTTCACCAGGCAAAAATGCCGGCGGGTTTCCTCGCTTCGGTAACAGCCGAACGGGTTATTCATCCCAATGCCGAACACAGCATGCTTGTTGGCGACAGGGAAACAACCAATACCGTCATGACGGAGTATTTGTCGGCCGGAGAAACCACCCCGAACCGGTGGTGGATATGGGCCATTGTACTGGCAGCCGCCGCTCTGTTGGCACTGCTTTTTTATTCCGGCAACCATACCGCTTTCTTCGGAAACGCAGTTAAAATCTGATCGTATGATTCACTATTCATGTTGCCCTGTTTGCCAGAGTAACCAGATCCAGCCGAAATTAACCTCGAAGGATCATACCGTTTCCCAGCAGTCATTCGGGATCTGGTATTGCAGCGATTGTACCCTTTGCTTTACACAAGACATACCCGGCCAGGATTCTATCGGAGTTTTCTACGCTTCATCCGATTATATATCACACAGCGATACCAAAGAAGGTATTATCAATCGTTTGTATCATCTCGTTCGTAAACGAACACTTGCCTCCAAGAAAACACTGGTGGTTTCAGTTACCGGAACAAATAGAGGCAACGTGCTTGACATCGGTTGCGGAACAGGCGCTTTCCTGCATGCGATGAAAGCCGCTGGGTGGACGATCACCGGGTTAGAGCCCGATCCTTCCGCCCGTGCAAAAGCGATGGAACTGTATGCGGTAAACCCACAGGAACCAGGCCGGCTCTTCGAACTGCCCGCAGCATCCTTTGCGGCGATCACGATGTGGCATGTACTGGAGCATGTGCATGAACTTCATGCATATCTGAAGCGGATTGGTGAACTGCTTGCACCCGGTGGCAAACTGTTTATCGCCGTACCCAATTATACATCCGCAGATGCAAAGGCCTATAAAGAATACTGGGCAGCCTGGGACGTTCCCCGGCACCTGTATCATTTCTCTCCCGGCAGTATGGAACGTTTGCTATCCCTGCATGGAATGAAACTGGAATCTGTACGCCCGATGTGGTTCGACAGTTTCTATGTAAGTATGCTGAGTGAAAAATACCGGGGAGGAAATATTATCCGGGCTTTCTTTAATGGCCTGCTGTCGAACCTCAACGCAATCGGCAATCACCGGAAATGCAGTTCGGTGATCTACATCATCAGTAAAAAATAGGGGAGGGCTCCCGGTTTCAGGAGCAGTTCTATATCCCTTAGTCCTTAATCCAGCTTTACTTCAAACAATTTCGGCCAGCGCTTACCGGTGATGAGAAGGTGTTTGCTGGTACTGTCGTAGGCAATACCGTTGAGTACATCCGTACGGTCGGGGATGATCTGGTTGGGAAAATACTTCTGTGCAAGTCCGGAAAGATCCAATTGGCCGACTACATGCCCATTTGCCGGGTCAATCTTCAGGATAACATCTTTCGTGTATACGTTGGCGTAAATAAAACCATCAATGTATTCCAGTTCATTCAGCTCCTCGATCGGTTTGGAATCGTGGATCACCCGGATCGAACTGATCGTCCGGAAATCATCCGGGTTCACAAAATAAAGGGAGGCAGTTCCATCGCTTACGATCAGCCGTTTACCATCATTCGTAATGCCCCATCCATCAGAGGCCCATTGAAAGGTTTTTATGGGCTTCTCTATGTTATTAATGTCATACACATACACGAGGTGGTTTTCCCAGGTTAATTGATAGATCTTACCATTCAATATCGTAATACCCTCTCCGAAGATCGCCTCGGTACCCATGTTGTGGCTTTTCTCCACCTTGCCCGTCTTATGATTGGTGATGCGCAGGGATGAATTCTGGTAATCGCCCGTGCCTTCATACATTTTCCCATTGTACAACTGCAATCCCTGCGTGTAAGCACCGGTATCGTGTGGATATTGTGCAACGATGCTGTAGTTTATGACCGGAATGGGAACGGGCTTCACCGAGTTATCAACTTCGTCATTCTTTTTATCTCCACTGTTACATGCAGCCAGGGCGCAGATGAGTGCGGGTATAGCGTATCGTTTCATCATTATATATCGTATTGGCAAAAGTACCGAACTGTTGCTTAGCCCGGTACCCCCTTGCCCTGAAAATCGCAAATATTTAGTTAACCGGGTTCCTGGTTTCCGTTTTATGGTAATGAATACCCCGCTGGGCCAGGTAATCGAGTATGAAACGGAAACAGGATTCGTTATTACCCACCAACTCCGGCGGAAATACACCCTTGCTTTTGAACAGGCCGGCCATCAGCATATGTAAAGCGGCGGTACAGGTGTAACCCGTGGTTCGGCTCATGGAGGAGGTTTGTGTGGCTGCGTCGAATTCGTCATACAGGTCGTACTGGATCGTCGTTTCAGCATTACCCAGTTTGATCCGCATCAGGGTGAACTCTTCTTCTGTTTCTCCCAGTTTCCACTGATCGAATAAAAGGGCAGAGGTGAATTCCATGGGTGTCACGGCATGTCCTTTCACGTTAACCGGGCTGTTGTTCAGAAAACCGGCCTTGATAAGCCCCTTCATCAGGTCGATATGGCCGGGGTACCGCAAGGTCTTTTCTTTCATGTTCGGAATATGCCTCATCGTAAACAGGATCGACCGGAGTCCGTCGGTGTTAAAGGATTCCAGCGTACCTACCTTATCGAAGTCGATCAATTCCGCGTCACTTAGGGCCGGCTTGGTTACAATATGGCCATTCTCCACGTACCGGGCCGGCCGCGTATATTCTTCCAGTACGTCGATCGGGGAGAACGGGGCTTTGTACGCGAAGGGATAAACCCTTTTTTTCGGAAGTCCGCCCACGAGGCACTCAAAATCCGTGAGCGTCATCCTTTCATTGTAATAACCGAGTATCAGGTTGCCCATGCCGGGCGCCACACCGCAATCCACGATGGCAGTTACTCCGTTCTCTTTTGCCAGAGCGTCCAGCTCCAGCGCATTTTCGGGAAAGAAAGAAATATCCACCACATCTTTGCCGGCCCTGATGACCGCTTCCAGGGTTCTATATCCCATGAATCCCGGAACGGCGGAGATCACATAATCGAAATCCTTGAGTAACGATGAATAGCCGGTATGATCCGAAAGATCTGCATGGATTGTTTTTACTTCCTTGTTTTTTTGCCGGAGGATATCTAAGGATTTTTCACTGAGGTCGAAAGAAGTTACAGAATGTGCGGCGGCGAGGTCGATGGCCATGGCCCGGCCAACCATGCCGGCGCCGAGTATTGCTATTTGCATATGAATAGAAATTGGGACGATCCGTACAGGAATTCTCTATACAGGACCGGGTTGTTTACGAATGATGATTATTCAGGAATACAGGGGAGTGGGCAATTGCGTGCGTTTACACCCCTTCAGTAAAGACGGATGCCGAAGTTCCGTTCATCATGATGGAAAAATAGGCGGAGAGCCTGTAAAAATGGGCGTATGTCTGGTAAACGATCAACTTGTTTCTTTTTTCACATCGAATACTCTATATACCTGTATACTTTAGTTACTTGACCGGCTTCCCTTTACTCACCAGTTTCAGTTCAGCGATGATGTTTTTCGCTTCTGCGTATTTGTCAACGATGAACAGGACATAACGGATATCGACCATGATGTTGCGGCAGATCGTTGGATCATAATTGATATCGCTCATCGTGCCTTCCCATACCCGGTCGAAGTTGAGCCCGATAAGGTTTCCGTCGGCATTCAGGGCCGGACTTCCGGAATTACCGCCCGTGGTGTGGTTGGCGGCAATAAAACAAACGGGCTGGCGGCCATTCACGCCGTATCGGCCAAAATCTTTTTTCTTATACAGATCAATGAGTTTCTGCGGCAGATCGAATTCATAATCGCCCGGCTTATACTTTTCGATAACGCCATCGAGGTACGAATAGAAATCGAATTTTACGGCATCCCTGGGTTGATAGGGCTTCACGTTACCATAGGTAACCCGGAGCGTGCTGTTGGCATCGGGATAGTAGGCCTTTTGGGTGAACACATCCATCTGTGCCTGCATGTACGTGCGCTGCAACTGGTTGATCGTAGCCTGCAATTCCCCGATCTTGCTGCCGGCGCTGCTGCTGTAGGTCTTCTGTATGTCTTGCGAAAGCGTCCAGGCCGGGTCGGCTTTAATAGCGTCGCAAACTTCTTTGGCGCTGCCAGCCAATAAGGTCTTTATAGAAGAGAGGTTGCTGAATTTTGTTCTTGTATAAAGGTCGGAGGCGGTTTGTGCATAGCTGTTACCGGCGTTCTTCAGCATATCGCGGAACAGGGGCGATACATATTGTTCTTTTTGGTTGGTCACATACATCTCCATCAGGCCTTCAAATAATTTCTGGTCCACCTGCGCATTGTATTCTTTGAACAATTCAGCCAGAGTGGTCAGCGCCTTTTCTTTGGCCGTATTGTAACCAGTTTCCCCATTCTTCTCATAAGCGTTCACCAAAGCGTTCAGCTGGTTGGCAAAGCCAAATACTTCGATTCTCGGGAAGATCTCGGTAAAATAGTCCCGGGCATAGGCATAGGGTTCAATGGCCGCATAGGCCTGCTTCAGGTCTTTCAGCAGGTTTATATATACCAGGTTGAATTCCGGTTTTTGCAGTACGATCTTCTCGAAGTTGGCCTCAAGCTCTTTGCGCTTTTCGACCGCGTTTGTTTTGGTTAGTCCAAGTACCTCACCCTGCCATTTCTTCCAGGCATTGGAGATACCGGCATATTTCGCCGCGTACTGTATTTTGATTTCTTCGTCTTTGCGCATGAAGCCATCGATCACCTGCAGGGCCCTGGTACGGATGGCGATCTTGGCCGGATCGCTTACGTTCACAATTTGTTCGATAGCGCTCGAATGCAGGTATTCGTTGGTGCGCCCCGGGAAACCAAATACCATCGTAAAGTCGCCTTCTTTCACGCCATCCAGCGAAATATTCAGCGAACGTTTGGGTTTGTAAGGAACATTGTTGGGCGAATAGGCCGCGGGCTTGTTGTCTTTTCCGGCGTAGATACGGAACATGCTGAAATCGCCGGTATGACGCGGCCACATCCAGTTGTCGGTATCCTTTCCGTAATTACCGATGGAAGATGGGGGAGCGCCCACGAGGCGAACATCCCGGTATGTTTCGGTTACGAAGAGATAGTATTTGTTCCCCTCGAAGAAAGCCCGCACGAATACGTCCTGGTAGCTTTCTTTTTTGGCACTGCTGCGTACGCCTGCCAGGTTCTTATCGATGGCGCTCTGTCTTTCTTTCTCTGTCATACTGTTTGTAACGCCCTTCAGCACATCGGCGGTTACATCGTCGATGCGGATGATGAAGGTGGCGAAGAGCCCTTCGTTCCGGAGTTCCTGGTCTTTGTTATACGCCCAGAACCCATCGCGGATATAGTTGTTCTGTATCGATGAGTGATTCTGGATGGCATCGAAACCGCAATGGTGGTTGGTAAGCAGCAAACCCTGGTCGGAGATAACCTCGGCCGTGCAGAAGCCGCCAAAACTTACAATGGCGTCTTTCAGGCTTCCCTTGCTGATGCTGTAGATGTCTGAGGCGCTGATCCGCATCCCCATTTTCTTCATCTGCTTTTCATTGAGCGTTTGCAGCAGTTGTGGCAGCCACATGCCTTCTTCGGCGAAACTCTTGGCCAGAACACTAAGGAAAACAAGCAGCAGGAGGGCGTATTTTTTCATACCAGTTCGTTTGCAGCAAATGTAGGCAAACTATTTTCAAGTTTATCGGCGCCCGGGGCGGGAAATTAACCCTTTCTTTACAGCAATGGCTTTATTTTTGTGCGGCAACGAAAATTTTTCTATGAAAAAGATCTTACTTCTTGTTACCCTTTTCTCTGTTTCGGTTAACGCTGCCCGCTCCCAGGTTCTTAAGGATGTTCTTAATAAAGTAACCAAATCCACGCAAGGCAGCAACCTCAGCAACGACGATATCGTAAGCGGTCTGAAGGAAGCCCTGCGGGTTGGTACCGACAGCAGTACAAAAAAACTAAGCAAGATGGACGGTTTCTTTAAAGACGCCGCCGTTAAGATACTGATGCCCGAAGAAGCCAAAAAAGTAGAACGCACCCTGCGCAACTTCGGTATGGGCAACCTGGTTGATAAAGCGATCCTTTCCATGAACCGGGCCGCCGAGGATGCCGCCAGCGGTGTGGGTACCATCTTCTGGGATGCCATCCGGCAAATGAGTATTACCGACGGACTTAAAATATTACGCGGAGGCGATTACGCGGCCACCGATTACCTGAAGTCGATGACCACCAAACAGCTTACCGAAAAATTCCGGCCCGTGATCGAAACCTCGTTGGCCAAGACCGAGGCTACCAAGTACTGGAAGGACCTCTTCACCGCGTATAACCGTTTTTCCAAAGACCCCGTGAACACCGACCTTACGGCTTATGTAACCGAAAGAGCCCTGGCCGGATTGTTTTTGCAGATCGGTCAGCAGGAACAGAAGATCCGCAAGGATCCGGCTGCCCAGGTAACGGATATTCTCAAAAAGGTATTCGGAAGCAAATAAGGCCGGCTGGTCATTTCTGATAAACGGCATTGCCGTAAGATGCGGGCAGTGTATATTCACTGCCTAAATCAACTGTCATGAGACTTGTTTCTTCGATTCTTTCCCTTCTCTTTATTTCCGCTTCCACGGCTGCACAGGACGCTTACTTTCTTTCGAACCCCTGCCTGACGCCCGATGGGCAAACGGTTGTTTTTTCCTATGAAGGCGACCTGTGGAAGGCCGACGTAAATACCCGCCAGGCCACCCGTTTGACAGCCATGCAGGGCTACGAGACCAGTCCGCGTGTTTCGCCCGACGGGAAATGGATCGCCTTCAGCGGCCGGCAGTATGGCAATGCCGATGTATTTGTGATACCGGTGAACGGGGGAGACGTGAAACAGATCACCTGGCACAGCGCCAACGATGAAGTGACCAGCTGGAGCTGGGATTCGAAATACATTTATTTCAACAGCGGCCGCATGGGCCAGATCGCCGGCTTCCGGGTTTCGGCCGAAGGCGGAACAGCCATGCGGGTATTTGGTAATTATTTCTTCCAGTACGATCATAACCTGTTTGAACACCCAAATTCCGGGGAAATATTCTTCAATGATACCTGGGAGAGCAGTAACCAGGTTCACCGCAAGCGGTATAAAGGACCATTTAACCCGGATATACAATCGTATAACAGCAAAACAAAACAATACAAGCGTTATACCGACTGGGAGGGGAAAGATTTTGGCGCCACCATCGACCGCGGTGGTCACGTGTATTTCATTTCCGACGAAGCCAATGGCGAGTACAATCTCTATGAACTGGATAATGGCAGGAAAAAAGCGCTTACCCGTTTCTCCACATCCATCAAAACACCGCAGGTGAATGCCAATGGGGGCAAGATCGTTTTCGAAAAAGATTATCAACTCTGGCTCTACGATGTGAAGTCGGACAAAACCAGCAAACTTTCCATCTCCATCATCCGTAATAATATCCTGCCCAAGGAAAAAGATTTTGATGTGAAAGGGAATATCAGCGCTTTTGATGTTTCACCCGACGGAAAGAAACTGGCCTTTGTTTCCCGTGGCGAGTTGTTCGTGAGCGATATCGAGGGGAAATTCATCCAGGAGATCAACCGTAATTCCGGCGAGCGGGTGCGTGAAGTGAAATGGATGAGCGATAACAAAACCCTGCTGTTCAATCAAACGCTGGAAGGCTATACCAATTGGTATACCGTACGGGCCGACAGCAGCGGTGCGCCCCGGCAACTTACCAACGACAAAAAGAACGACCGCGGGCTGGTAATGAATAAAACCCGCAGCAAGGCGGTTTACCTGAGCGGGCGTGATGAAGTTCGCCTGCTGGATACCAAAACACTCGAGAGCAAAACCATCGTAAAGGACGAGATATGGGGCTTCCAGGGAAGCGACCCGGGCTTTTCACCCAACGACGAATACATCATCTTTACCGCTTTCCGGAATTTTGAACAGGATATCTTCATCCATAACATCAGGGAGAATAAAACCACCAACCTCACCAATACCGGTATCACCGAATCCGGACCTATCTGGTCGCCCGACAGCAAGTACATCTACTTTACCTCCCAGCGGCTGAAAGCCTCTTATCCATTCGGTATGGGCAATGCCAAAGTGTACCGGGTGGCGCTGGAAAAACTCGATGAACCCTTCCGCCAGGATAAATACAATGAGTTGTTCAAAGACGATAAGAAAGAGGAGAAAAAAGATACTTCGAAAAAAGCGGGCCCCGATATCAAACCCATCGGTATCGATACCGACCTGTTGATGGAAAGATTGGAACAACTCAGTCCTTCGCTCGGCGCCCAGTTCCTGCAGTGGGTTTACCAGAAAGGCGAGAAAACAAGCGTGCTCTATACCAGCAATCACGGCGAGGGCAGGAGCGCACTCTGGAAAACGGTGATCGAACCCTTCGAGCCAACTAAAACGGAAAAGATCGCCGGCACCGATAACAGCTTCGGTTTCGATGTGGTGGAAGTAAGCGATAAATTATATGTACTGGGCAACGGAACCATCAGCAAACTAAACCTTGATGGCAACAAGGCCGATCCCATCGGCATCAGCTATACCTTCCGCCGTAACCTGGCCGCCGAGTTCAGCCAGATGTTCGAGGAAGCCTGGGCGCAGATCGAAGAGAATTACTACGATGAAAAATTCCACGGGCTGAACTGGAATAAGACCCGGGAATACTACAAACAGTTTCTGCCCTACCTGAATACCCGGGCCGACCTGCGCTTCATGCTCAACGACATGCTGGGCGAACTCAATTCTTCGCACCAGGGCTTCGGAACCTTCGGCGATGATGAGAACCTGGCGCTCAGCAACCGCACCATGGAAACCGGTATTCTGTTCGAGGAAAACGATCCCTACAAAGTGAAATACGTGCTGAAGCGTTCCGCGGCGGATAAGAAAGGAATCGATATCAGGCCCGGTGATGTACTGGTGAAAGTGAATGATGTTGCGGTGGATGACAAGACCGACCGGAATTTTTATTTCACGCAACCTTCGCTCGACCGGGAGCTGAACCTCACCTTCCGCCGGAACGGGCAGGATGTAAAGGTGAAACTGCATCCGCAGTTTTCGCTCTTCAACAATCTATACGATGAGTGGATCGACAACAACCAGAAGCGGGTGAATGAGAAAAGCAAGGGCCGCATCGCCTATGGATACATGAAGAATATGGGCCAGTTCGAGCTGGACCAGTTCATCATCGACATGACCCAGGAGCTGAATCAGAAAGATGCGCTCATCTTCGACCTGCGGTACAATACCGGCGGTAATGTGCACGACGAAGTGCTGAAATTCCTGGCCCAGCGCAGTTACCTCAACTGGAAATACCGGGAAGGAAAGCTGTCGCCCCAATCGAATTTTGCGCCTTCCGATAAGCCCATCATCCTGCTCACCAACGAGCAGTCGCTCAGTGATGCCGAAATGACCTCGCAGGGCTTCAAGGCGCTGAAACTGGGTAAGATCATCGGCAACGAAACCTACCGCTGGATCATTTTCACCAGCGGCGTATCGCTCGTAGACGGATCATCGGTGCGCATGCCTTCCTGGGGCTGTTATACACTGGAAGGAAAAGACCTGGAGATGAACGGTGTGCAACCGGATATCAAAGTGATCAATACATTCGAGGACAAACTCAATGGCCGCGACCCGCAGATCGACAGGGCCGTGGAGGAGATACTGAAAATGATCGGGGGAAAATGATCGGATAAGGAACAGGGAACCTGCCACGCGGCAGGCAGGCAAGGAATGATGAAAGTGGAATACGGAATCATATCTATGAACAATAAACCATGACTGATCAAAGGGATTGCCCTTCTTTGTCATCCTGAGCGTCAGCGAAGGATCCAGGTTTGCCGGAATGAAACAGTTGGGAGATGCTTCGCCGCAGGCTCAGCATGACAACTAATTATAAGCGTGAACGATTATTGGCCATGAGCCATGAACCATGTTGCCGGGTCAACCCGAATAAAACAGTTCGGGGATGCTTCACCGCAGGCTCTGTAAGAAAGTTAATCAGTAACACGTTGGGGCTTGTTGGCTATTACTGAATTATTACTTATACTTGCACCATAAAAAAATGCCACTCCGTAGAAACGGAGTGACTTTTTTAACGATTGCTTGCTATATGAAAAACTTATTTTTTACTTTCAACTGACCGGGTCAGCAAGGGTTTGTAAGTTGCCCGTAACGATTGGTTGTTTCCCTTTTTAGCGATTGCCTGCTGTATGAACAACTTTCTGAAACAAAAGTAGTATTCGCCTATTTTTGCACCTAACCAGTTTTGCCTTGATTTTATCCCGTTAAAAGCGGTTTGAAGAGGCTCAAACCCTTTGCTGTAAAGGATTTAGGTGAAAATTGTCTATGATGTCCAACCGCTCTGCCGATATATTATTCCAGCTCGTAAAATCGCTTCAAAAGGCGGAGAAAAGGCATTTTAAACTCTACATCAAACGCAGTTCTTCCCGGGAAGACCTCAAGATTATCCAGCTTTTCGACGCCATCGACAAGGCCAAGGACTATAACGAGCCGCAGATACTCAAGAAAATGCCGGGGGTGGAGAAGCCCCAGCTGGCCAATCTCAAAGCGCACCTGTACAAGGAATTACTGGCGAGTCTGCGCCTGCTCAAAAGCACCGAAAGCATCGACCTGCAGTTGCACGAGCAACTCGACTATGCCCGGATACTGTATAACCGCGGACTTTACCTGCAAAGCCTGCGCATACTCGAAAAAGCGAAAGACCTGGCCAAGAGTTACCACCAGGAAAGTTTTCTCATACAGGTGATATCACTCGAAAAAAAGATCGAAACCCTGCACATCACCCGAAGTGGCGAAGGGGCGGCCGACCGGCTCACCCTCGAAGCCAACGAAGTGAATGAACAACGGAGTATGATCACGGCGCTTTCGAACCTGGCGCTGCAGCTCTACCAGTGGTATGTAAAGCACGGGCATGCCCGCAACGAAAAAGACGAAAAGGGCGTACGGCAGTTCTTCAAAGAGAACCTCACTGTTGATCCGCAAAAGATCACCGGCTTCTACCAGCAGCTGTACCTATGCCAGAGTTATTGCTGGTACGCGTTCATCCGCCAGGATTTCCTGATGTATTACCGCTACAGTAAGAAGTGGGTCGATTTGTTCAAGAACGAACCGGTGATGATCAGCGTGGAAACCGGGCATTACATCAAGGGGATGCACAACCTGCTTACCGCCAATTTCAACCTGCGCAATTTCCGCAACTTCGATAAATACCTCGGCCGCTTCGAGCGCTTCACATTCTCCAAGCCGGCCAACCAGCACGATAATTTCCGGATGCAGGCATTTGTTTACCTGACCAGCGCCCGCATCAACCAGCACCTGATGAAGGGTACCTTCGGGGAAGGACTGAAGCTGGTGCCCGTGATCGAAGAAGGATTGCAGGAATTCGATATGTACATCGACCGGCACCGGGTACTGGTGATCAACTACAAGATGGCCCTGCTCTATTTCGGCAATGGCGATTACAGCAGATCGATCGATCACCTGCAGATCATCATCAACGGACCGGTGGATATGCGCATCGACCTGCAATGTTATGCCCGGCTGCTGCACCTGATGGCTCACTTCGAGATGGGAAATGACGAGATCATTGAATCGCTGATCAAATCGGTGTTCCGCTTCATGTCGCGGATGGAGAACCTGACCGTGGTGGAGCAGGAGATGTTCAAATTCCTGAAGAACAACGTGTACGAGTCGGCCGAAAAATTAAAGCCCGAGCTGAAGAAACTGCTTACCCGCATCAAGCAATTCGAGAAGAACCGCTACGAGACCCGCGTTTTCTCCTACCTCGATATCATCAGTTGGGTGGAGAGTAAAGTGTATGGCAAACCCATGAGCGAGGTGATCTACGATAAATACCTGCAAAGCAGGCACCGCTAGTTTATTTGTCGTGCAACTTCCTTCTTTTTCTTGAAACTATTTTTTCGATCTCCACCGCAAAAAATACCAGCGATGACAAAACGCCCACCACAACGAATTCATAAACACTCAGCGATTCTGTTTGAAATACCGGTTGCAGGAAGGGCGTATAGGTAACAGCGAACTGCAGCAGCAGGCCCGCCAGTACGGCTCCCAGGAGTGGTTTGTTGGATAAAAGCCCGATACGGAATAAAGACCGGTTCTCGGAGCGGATGGCCAGCACATGCCCCATCTGGCTCAGGCAAAGTACATTGAAGACAATGGTTTGCCAGTGGAGTTCATTGTTGATGGCCCATGCCTGCGCCGATAAACTGATGCCTGCCATGAGCATGCCTACCCATATCATGTGCAAGCCCCTTCCGTCGGAGAACACATTATCCTTTACCGGCCGCGGCGGCCGGTTCATAATATTCTTCTCGGCTTTTTCAAACGACAGGGAAATGGCCGGAAGCCCATCCGATACAAGGTTGATCCAGAGGATATGGATCGGCAGCAAGGCAACGGGGAGCCCGATCATCGGGCCGAGCAACAGGGTCCACAGTTCACCGGAATTTGTCGTCATCAGGTACTTGATGAACTTGAGGATGTTGTCATAGATCCGTCTACCTTCCCGAACGGCTTTTACGATGGTGGAGAAATTATCGTCGAGCAGGATCATGTGCGCCGCTTCTTTGGATACATCGGTTCCGGTAATGCCCATGGCAATGCCGATATTGGCACGTTTCAATGAGGGGGCGTCATTCACACCGTCGCCGGTCATGGCCACATAATGTCCTTTTGCCTGCAGCGCTTTCACGATCTGCAGTTTCTGTTCCGGCGACACGCGGGCATACACCCGTATCTTTTCCACCCGGGCGGCAAATGCCTCTTCGTCGAGTTCTGCCAGTTCCTTACCGGTCAGCAGCAGGTCGGATGGGCTGCTGATGATGCCCACCCGTTGAGCGATCGTTTTAGCTGTAAGCGGATGATCGCCCGTAATGACCACCGGTACGATGCCGGCCGTTTTGCATTGCGCCACCGCATCGGGTACTTCTTCTCTTGGTGGATCGATCAGGCCAGCGAGCCCGAGAAATTGCAGGTCGCGTTCATGTACAAGCACATCCGGGTTGTCGGGGATACCATCCCAGTACCGGTAAGCGAAACCCAATACCCGGTGCCCCCGTGCGGCCATGGTATCCACCTGTTGTACGATATTGCCGGGGTCGGCCAGCGTACAACGCTGCAGGAGTATATCCGGGGCTCCCTTGGTAAAGGCGATGATCCTTCCGTTGTATTCATGGAAGGTGGTCATCAGTTTCCGTCCGCTGTCGAATGCGATCTCGGCAAGGCGTGGCCATGCGCCGGGATTGATCTGCAGTTCGCGGGTGATCTCCAGCAGGGCTGTTTCCGTTGGGTCTCCCTTCATGTTGTTTTCGGCGTCTTCCACCGAATCGTTATTCAATGCAAAGGCATGAAGCAGCAGCAACGCTTCCGCCTCATGGGTCAACGCGGGGATCTCGGTTCGTTCATAAATCCTGCCTTGTACAAATACTTCCTCCACATGCATCCTGTTTTTCGTGAGTGTGCCGGTTTTATCGGTACATATATAAGTTACCGATCCCAGTGTTTCAACGGCGGGTAATTTCCGGATAAGGCTGTTGAAGCGGATCATCCGTTTGGCAGCGAGGGCCAGTGAGATGGTGATCACAGCGGGAAGCGCTTCGGGAATGGCCGCAACGGCAAGGGATATGCTCGTTAATATCATCTTCACCATATCCTCGCCACGCAACCAGCCGGCGACGAAGAATACGATACAGAGAAACAAGACCAGCGCGGAGAGGTATTTACTGAACGTGGCCATCCGTTGCTGCAGGGGTGTAAGTGTTTCCTCTTCCTGGAGCATGCGGGCAATACGCCCCAGTTCGGTTTGCATGCCGGTAGCCACCACGATGCCGGTACCCCGGCCATAGGTAACGAATGTGCCTTTGAAGGCCATATTGCTCCGGTCGCCAACGGGCAGATCATCCACTTCAAGCGAACCGGTGATCTTATCTACCGGGTGCGATTCCCCGGTAAGGGCCGCCTCCTCGGTTTTCAGGTTCAGCGATTCGATGATCCGTATATCCGCCGGGATGGCATTGCCTGCTTCCAGCAACACCAGGTCGCCCGGTACCAGTTCCGTGGCCGGCAACCAGTGATCCTGCTGGTTCCGGCGTACATGCGTTTGGGTAACGGCCATTTTTTTCAATGCCTGCATGGCTTTCTCGGCCCGGTATTCCTGTAAGAAACCGATGATGGCGTTCAGAACCACGATGACAAGTATGACGATGGTATCGGTGAGGTCGCCGATGAATCCGGAGATAATGGCCGCTGCCAGCAGGATGAGGATCATCAGGTCTTTGAACTGACCCAGCAGCATGCCGGCGACGCTTTTCTTTTTTCCTTCCGTTAATTCATTGGGACCGTATTCGAGTAATTTTCCTTCGGCTTCTTCCTGGCTGATGCCGTGCCGGGAGGTTCCCAGCAGTTCAAGCGTTTCGTCGATGCTCAGTCGGTGCCAGTTCATAGCATTCAGTTATGATGAAACCTTGTTTTCACCGGTTGAAATATTTGGTAAAGATCCAGGGAGCCATTGCCACCCAGGCCGGTATCAGCAGCCAAAGCCTGCCTTCGAGCAGATTGTAATCGGCCAGCAACTTTTCCCAGGAATTGCCGCGGTAACGTCCGAACCCGAATTCAAACAAAAGCGTAAGCGCAAGCCAGAACAGCCCGATCAGCAAGGCCTGGCGGGCGGATGCGGGCGGAATCCAATGGATCACGAAACAGATGTAAATCGTAAAAAGCAGCAGGAGGGAGAAGGTAGACAACTGGTGTGCGGGCAGTTCGCCCATGTACTTCCGGAATACGAATTCCCGAAGTGCTCCGTTGCCGATGGCCAGCAGCAGCATCGGGAACCAGGCGAGAAAATATTTCAGAAAGATCGACATGTTAGCTTACCATTGTTCCAGTAATTTCTTCTTCCTTGTTTCGTATTCTTCTTGAGTCAGCGCACCTCTTCCATAAATTTCAAGTAAAGCATTGAGTTGATTGCGCAAATGAATCCGTGGGCAGTTTTGAAACTCCTGGGGTACGGTTAACTCACCTGATCCGTTTTTCGGATTCTCTACAGCCCGGTCGAACTCCATATAGAATTCTATGTAGCCGCTGGTACCGTCATGAAAGATAATTGTGCCTGTGAGAACCGCAGAAGAAACTTCGATCGTGGATAACCTTGTTTGTGTTATGGTTTTTACCACGATATGGCTTTTGGCCAGTGAACCAGGATTGATTCCATTCTTTATTCGGATATATCTGTATTGTCCTTTCTTACCAACGCCTTTGCCGAAATGAAGTACTTGTCCTGGAAATATTCTGTATCCACAAGTAGTGTAGAGGGTGTCATTTTTATACATCGGCCCTGGTTCTTGTCCCTGAATTACCAGCGGAAATATAAGGAGAGCAAATAATCTTATTTTACTCATTTCGAAACGCATTATTGTCCTAGTATCTTTTTCCTTAATTTTTCATACTCTTCCTTGGAGATCAACTCGTCCTGGTAGAGGTTTTCTGCTGTCAGAAGTTCTCGCTTGATATTCCGGGGTCGGGTATTCCTGAATTCATCCGGAACGATGATCTCACTGGGCAGGGCGGGGGAGTTCTCGATGGCCCTGTCGAAAGCTATATGAAGAATAATCCGTTCCGATATTCCGTCTTTGAGCGTAATGTAGCCGACAATGTCAACGTATCCGTTTCCGAGAACTGATACCGAATATTTCTTTATTTCCCGAACGATGACTTTGCTGTTGGCCAGCGTGGATGAAAGGAACCCATTTCTGATGGTTACATATTTAAAACGCCTGTAGCGTTCGAGGCCAGTGCCAAAGAAAAGGGTTTGGCCTTTGAATATTTTATAACCACTGCTGGTGTACACCGTATCATTTTCAAACCTTGGGCCGGTCGTTTGTGAACACAGTGAAGTGGTTAAAGCGAACAGGGGAAAAATAAGGAGAGAAACGGTTTTCATCTTTTTGTTGATTAGGTAATTGATACGTTTCACCATTGTTCCAGTAATTTCTTCTTCCTTGTTTCGTATTCTTCTTTGGTGAGCGCACCGGCTTTGTAGAGGTCGAATAATTTTTTGATCTCATCGGCCACCAGCCTGTTTTTTGTATCAGGCTGTTCGGTTTGCTTTTTTACTTCGCCTTGCGATTCCGCTTTTTTCGTTTCAGCGGGAACCTGCTTCGGGGAAGGCGCTGTTACAGGCGGTGTAATCGCCACGTTCCGGAATTCTTCGGGAACAACCAGTTCGGCCGGGGATCCATCTTCGCCCCGGATGGCTTTGTCGAAGGTGAGGAAGAAATCCACCTCCAGGGTCGTTTTGTCTTTGAGTGTGGCGGTTCCGTTCACACGGATCGTATGCTTGTTATCGCCGGATGTTTTATAATTCCGCAATCCCTTTACCCGGATGCTGCTGTTCTGCAGGATATAGGTATCATTCCGGATCATGCTGGTATGAAATTTCACAAAACGGAAATAGCCCGCGTCGGATGTGCCGTTGGCCAGTTGCAGTACGCGGCCTTTGTAAATGCTGTAGCCGCTGCTGGTATACAGGGTATCATTCTCAAAGCGGGGTTGCGAAACCTGGGCATTGGTCATTACCGGGCAAATCAAAAAAAGGAATAGGAATCTTATCATCGAAGGTTAGATTGAAGCTTAAAGGAACGAATTTTCAGGCAATGGAACGCGGATACGGCCGCGGTTGTTATTTCTTCCGGTAGTGATGCTGTGTAAACCGGTTCCAGCCCTTTTTGTTTTTAGATTCGACGGCCCAGTTAAAACCGCCTGCTTCATTGGGCCAATAGACCATCCGGGCGATCCCTGCCGGCATCTGCGCTTCAAAGCAAATAGCCTCGGGATGTACATCGCTGCCATCCGATAAGGTTCCCTGCGAATGTTTGCCGTCGGATGTGAATGACCAGAATGACAATGCGCCATCACGTATTCCGAAGAGCGCCGTTTCCTTGTAGGCCTGTTTGCCAAAATCCCAGCTGGCCGAAAGCTGGATATAATTTCCGCCCAGCACCGGTTCAAATACCCGGGTGCAGGTGAGCTTGCCCATGGGCGAATCGGCTTTTGCTTCCCAGCTTCCGATGAGTGGTGCAAGCGGACCCAGTTTACCGCGGCCTTTTTTCCAGGTGGATTGCTTTTTAGCCATAAAGAGATCGTTTAACTGTTTCTAAATTTAGCATAAATATCGAGGCTGATCAAACGGCCGTTCTTGACTTCGCATTCCCGCATGGTGCCTTCGTGCACGAAGCCCAGTTTATCCATCGCCTTTTTACAATTGCTGTTTTCGGTTTCAACGATGCCTTCGATGCGGTGCAACCGCAATTGATCGAAGCCATAATTCCAGATCAGCGGCATCGCTTCCTGCATGATGCCCTTGCCCCAATGTTCCGGCATCAGCCAGAAACCGATCTCGGCTTTCCGGTGTTCCCGGCTCAGACTGTTCAGTCCGCCGGCTCCATAAAAGAGGCTGTTGTCGGGCGAACAGATGGCCCACCAGATACCGGTGCCGTTCTTCTCAAGGTCTGAGAAAAATTCCATCTGCGCTTTGGTCGCTTCGAGGCTGTTGTAACTCACTCCGTAATAGGGGATGATATCGGGATGTGATAGTCCCCGGTACACATTCTCCAGGTCGCTGCCGGTGAATTGCCGGAGCAGGAGCCGTTCGGTGCGTATCACTGGAAATTCCGTTTGCATCGGTGTTTCGTTTACTTGTTTTGGGGATGAAATTTTTTATAGTTACGGTAGAATACTACCGATGCGATGATAAACGGAGCCGTTGACAGGATGATGCGGCTATTCAGGTCAAGGAGTCCTACGATGAGGATCAACCCCACCAGTATGCTCAGCATGAGTTGCCCCGCCATGGCCATCCGGCGATCCGGTTTCTTCATGCAGGCGGAGATCAGCAGGATAAGCTGGCCTGCCAGGGGCAGCAGTATCAACGGATGGGTAAAGGTATTGCCGGGGTCTTTCGGGTGAAATAAAACCTGGTATTGGGCTTCAAACAAAAAAGCAGATTTTGTTCCGCCCCACTCAAGGTAGCAAAGCAGCGGAAAAAGGGCGAGGGCGATATAGAGTAACCGTTGCATGACTTTAAAGATACGGCCTTCATTGCTGGAAAGCGAATTCGAATTACTCATCGTCTTGCGGCGTCTGCACTTCATTGATGACCGGCCGACGGGAGGAGTAGCGTATGCGGATGCTGTCGCCGATACCCAAACGCTTGTTCGAAAAGCGGTCTGTGATCGTTTTTCCGCCTGGGATCGTATAGGCATATTCGCGGTAGGTACCGAGACCTTTTGAATAACCCGAACCGGTGATGACGGCATTGGTTTCCTGCCCGTAGTTTTCGAGTTGGTATTGTGAATAGCTATCGGCGCCCTTGATCCAGCCATATATTCCCGCCCCGACGAGGACCATGCAGAATAGTCCGCCCAATATACCGGCCCGGGTATATACCTGGGGTTTGTCTTTTTCTGCCAGGTAGGTCGACCATAAATTGCCCAAAGCGGGCAGAGATTTGTTGCGTTGATCGGGGAAGAGGCGGTTAAAAATATAGTAGGATATGTACATGCTCCCCACGCCCAGTGTAAGAAAGCCGAAGATACCCATAAGCGACCAGGGGAGGTCTTCAAACCAGCAATAGATGGTCAGGGCGCTTGTCAGTACAATAAAAAACAAGGGTATGATGATGTTACGGAACATGGAATTGGTTGGGAGTTGTATGGAAGGCGGTCTTCGACTTCGCTCAGACCTGCACCCTCACCCTTCGACTACGCTCAGGGTTAATGCATTTCCTCCACCCACTTGTCGCGGTCGTCGGGGCTGAATTTCCAGGGAGCGAAATTGTTTTCAATGTTACCAAACATCACGTTCCATTCCTGCGGGGCGTTGCTGTCTTCCATGATGAGCGAACGGCGCAGCTGCAGGATGATATCGAGCGGTGAAATGGATACCGGGCATTCCTGCACACAGGCATTGCAGGTGGTGCAGGCCCGCAGTTCTTCTACGGTAATATGCGAGAAAAGATTTTTCCCGTCGTCTTTGTATTCGCCGTTTGCGTTGATGTTCTTGCCCACCGCTTCCAGCCGGTCGCGGGTATCCATCATGATCTTTCTCGGGCTTAACAATTTACCGGTTTGGTTGGCCGGGCAGGCCGTTGAGCAGCGGCCGCATTCGGTACAGCTGTAGGCATCCAGCAGGTTCTTCCAGCTCAGGTCGAATACGTCTTTGGCGCCGAATTTCTGCGGGGCCTGTTCCCCGGTTGGAGCTAGCTCAGGTTGCATCATGTACTTCACTTCGTTCTGCACGTTCTCCATATTTTCCATCTTGCCCATGACATTCAACCGGGCATAATACGCGTTCGGGAAGGCCAGTAAGATATGCAGGTGCTTGCTGTAGGGCAGGTAGTTGAGGAAGGCGAAGATACCGATGATATGCAGCCACCAGCAGCCACGTTCGATCATCACCAGCGAAGAGGCGGAAAGACCTTCCATCGCCGGGGCGACCAGGCCGGAGATGATGAAGCTGCCGGTATCGTGGTAATGTTCGGCGCCCTGGAGCTGCAGGGCACGGTCGGCGCTGTTCATCGTGATGAACAGGGTCATCAGTACGATCTCGGTGATGAGGATGTAATTGGCGTCGCTGCGTGGCCAGCCGTCGAGGTCCTTGCTGATGAAACGTTTCAGTTTGATGATGTTCCTGCGTGCGAGAAAGACCACGCATACCAGCAGTACACCGGCGGCGAGTATCTCGAAGAAATTGATCAGGAAGCTGTAAAAACCGCCGAGCCAGGGGAAGAATAGCCGGTGTGTGCCCAGTATTCCATCCAGTACGATCTCGAGCACTTCAATGTTGATGATGATGAAACCGGCATAGATCACAAAGTGCATCAGGGCCACCAGGGGATTGCGGAACATTTTCTTTTGCCCGAATGCCAGCAGCAGCATGTTCTTCCAGCGGAGCGGGGCGTTGCCGGTGAGGTCTTCATCCTGGCCGAGCAGGATATTGCGGCGGATGCGCCCGATGTTACGGGCAAAGAGCCAGACGGCAATACCGGCGAGTACGACGAAAAGGGCTTGCTGCAAAATAGCCATACGCAAAGATTTGTGTCGCTAAGGTAGTGTATGAACCGAAATACGCCAATAAACCGCAAATGAATAAACCAATAAAAGAATCAACCATTAAACTTTTCAACTAAATTCGTGCAGCAATGGAAACAAAGCGAACCATATTGTCGGCCGACGCGGCGCAGAAAAAACTCCGCCGCATGGCACTGGAAGTGGTGGAGCAGAACTATACGAGTTCCGAACTCGTGCTCATCGGCATCCGGAAAAGCGGCTCGGTCATCGCACGCCGCATCAGCGCTTACCTGCAGGAAGCTTTTAAAGGAAGCGTAACGGTGCTGGAACTTACCATGGATAAAAAGAATCCCGGGGCGATCCGTATTGAACCGCTCATCGATTTCAATAATAAAACGATCCTGCTGATCGATGACGTGGCCAACAGCGGCCGCACCATGCTCTATGCGCTCAAGCCGCTCCTGGAACAGCATCCAGCCCGGATCCAGACCCTTGCCCTGGTGGAGCGGACGCACAAAGCCTTTCCGGTCGAAATGGATTATGTCGGACTTTCGGTTTCCACCACCACGGATGAACATATATATGTGGAAGTGGATGGCGAAGAGGTGTTGGGCGCCTGGATGGATTGATCGCCCAGAGCTGGGTCGAAGGCAGGTTGATGCGTTCCGGGCGGAGTCGGGGAACGATAAAACTAAAACGCGATCGCGTTGAACCGGAACTTTCCGTTCGAGAATTCCAGCGCCGGCATCGGGAACTTCACAATGTTCAGCATATTGAACAACAATTTCAATCCCTTCTTATTTGTTTTGATCTTACTGAGGTCGATATCCGGCGCCAGGTACCATTGGCGGTATCGTTTGATATCGGGCCGGTTGAAGATGATGTTGCCGTTATCGTCTTTTCCCACATTCTCATTTGCGCCAAAGAGTCCCTCGGCGCCCGTGCCGATAGAAACATTCAGCCAGGCCGGTATCCGGCTTTTGGGAAAGAAGGAGCGGAGGTTCATGCTCAGCCAGTAGGTTTGCCCGTTGTAATCCTTCAGGAATCGTTCCGCGGTGCTTTTACCGAAGAGTTTATTGCTGCGTGCATTCAGTTGTGGGTCGTTATAACTTTTCCGGTGGAAGGAGAATTTGAACTGGATGCGTTGTTCGTCCCAGGCCAGTTCCTGCGCCACCAGCATGCCGCTGCCGATGATATTGGCGCCGAAGTCGGCCCAGCTCCATCCCCACTCGGCGCTGAATCCGTCGAGTACTTCGATCACCGTCTGGTAAAAAGCGCCGCTCATGCCGCCGATCCAGATCCGTTTCTTCCGGTCGATGCCGGTCCAGCGCCAGAGTTCCATACTGGCCTTACTTTCGGCATAGGCGCTGTAGGCATGCCCGATCTTATCGATCTGTTTCCATTCAGCAATATCGTTGAATGAATGCATGTTCGTTTGCGGGTAATTCTTGTACCAGGCAGAATACAATCCCACCATAGCGCCGGAATACCCAACAATGTTTGTGGCGGTGATGATCTTTATCCTTCGGTTTATTTGTTTATTGGTTAATGGGTTTAGTGGTTGATGTGTAGTCGGGATGCTGTCACCATGAGATTGTTTGAGATCAGCAGGCAGAAATGTTGGTGATTTGTTGGAAGAATCCTGTGCGGTGGATGAACTTGCAATAAGAAGGAAAAGAAAAAAACTGAGCAGCGATCGTCCTGCACATGTATGGGACGTTGCCGGGGTCGAATTATGTGCAGGGCTTCGGTACATGAGAAACAAAAATACATCAATCGTCATTGCGATCCACCACCGGGTGGAGAAGCAATCTCCTGATTGGGAGATCACATCGGTCGTTCCCCGCCTACCGGCAGGCAGGCTCCCTCGTGATGACGTTCCTTAGCCGTTATTACCCCGCCGTTGGCGGGATCCCAATAGGGTTGCGTATTACCGGTTAATTGTTTCGGATAGAATTGCCTGTTAGTACCCCTTCAGGGGATAGGGGCATAACGTATCAAAATTTCGGAATGCTGGCAACGGGTTTCCGGTTGCGTCCGTAAAGCAGGTAGTTCACATACGATTCGGCAATGCTGCTGGCAATCTGTTGGCCGATGGAGCGGTCGTATTTTTTGTCACGCTGTTCGATCTCCCAGGCCGTAAGCGGGTAATTGGGCCAGTACATGAGCTGGTTGTTTGGCCGTTTGAAATGATCGTTGAGCCGGGGATGTGTCTTCGGATGCTTTTTGAACGCGTTGCTGAGGAGGGGACTGAGCGCCTTCGAACTGTCATTATTCCTTGCCTGTTGCGCCAAACTGTTTGTATGAAACAGGAATACCATTGCCAGGGTTGGCAATGTTGTTCCCAGGGAACGGAATGCAATTCGTACGCTTCTGCAGGGCATAGAACAAATCTACTTATTTTGCCCGAATACGCTATTTTTGAAAACCTAAAAAATCAACGTATGGACGCAGCTACCCAACAAAAGATCAGTACCTGGCTGAATGGAAATTTTGAGCAATCCGTAAAAGACGAAATAACAAGACTCCAGCAAGAGAACCCCTCCGAACTGGAAGACGCGTTTTATAAAGACCTCGAATTCGGTACCGGCGGCTTACGCGGCATCATGGGCATCGGCACCAACCGGATGAATAAATATACCGTGGGCATGGCCTCGCAGGGTTACGCCAATTACCTCAAACAATGTTTCGGAAATGAGGTGAGCGTGGTGGTGGGGCACGACAGCCGCAACAACAGCCGCTTCTTCGCCGAAACAACGGCCAACGTATTTGCCGCCAACGGCATCAGGGTTTACCTTTTTGAAGCCCTGCGCCCCACGCCCGAGATCAGCTATGCCATCCGCAAAACCGGCAGCAAGGGGGGCGTAGTGTGTACCGCTTCGCACAACCCGAAAGAATACAATGGATATAAAGCCTACTGGGATGATGGCGCACAGCTGATCCCGCCGCACGACAAGAATGTGATCAAAGAAGTAGAGAAGATCCATTCGGTGGATGATGTGAAATGGAGTGGTGGCGAACATAACATCATCCTCATCGGCAAAGACATGGACGAGGCTTACCTGGATATGGTAAAGGCCTTGTCGGTTTATCCCGAAGTGTGCAGCGCCCAGCACGACCTGAAGATCGTATATACACCCATACACGGTACTGGTATCATGCTGGTGCCGCAGGCCCTGGCCAAGTACGGGTTCACCAACGTGCATATTGTAAAAGAACAAAGCAATCCCGACGGCAACTTCCCTACGGTGATCTATCCCAACCCCGAAGAAACCGAAACCATGAGCATCGGCCTGAAAAATGCCCGGGAACTCAATGCGGATATCCTGCTGGGTACCGACCCGGATGCCGACCGTGTGGGTATTGGCGTGAAAAATCATAAAGGTGAGTGGATACTGATGAATGGAAACCAGACAGCCCTGCTTGCCTTCAATTATATGATCGAGGCCAGGAAAACCAAGGGGCTGCAGCAACCCAACGATATGGTGGTGAAGACCATCGTTACCACCGACATGATCGATGTGATCGCCAGGGCAAGCGGCGTCAATTGCTATAATGTACTTACCGGTTTCAAATGGATCAGCAAACTGATCCGCGAAAAAGAAGGGCAGGAGAAATACATCATCGGCGGCGAAGAAAGTTTCGGCCTGATGATCGGCGACGAGATCCGCGACAAGGATTCGGTAAGCGCTGTTTGTCTGCTCTGCGAGATGGCGGCCTATGAAAAGAATAAGGGCCGCAGCCTGTTCGACAAACTCATCGACATGTACCTGCAATACGGCTTCTATAAAGAAAGCCTGGTGAGCATTACCAGGAAAGGCATGAACGGCGCAAAAGAAATCGCCGACATGATGGAAGGCTACCGCAAAAATCCGCCGCTGACGATCGATGGCGGTGAAGTGGCTGAATTGCTCGACTATGAACTGCAGGTGGGCAAGAACCTCAAAACCGGGGAAACCTGGAAGATCGAACTGCCGAAGAGCAATGTACTGCAGTTCGTACTGGCCGACGGTACCAAGATATCGGCAAGACCTTCGGGCACCGAACCCAAGATCAAATTCTACTTCAGTGTAAATACCAAACTTGCCAGCGCCGCTGAATTCGACGCGAAAGAAAAAGAACTCGACGAAAAGATCGACCGGATCATTGTGGAAATGAAGTTGAAATGAGTATCTTAAAGTACTGATACACGCAAAGTACCCGAACCAGGTACCACCTGTTTATGAAGAAATGCTGCCTGCTTATATCGCTAGCGATATCTTTCTGTGCGGATGCGCAGCAGCAGCATGCGGCAACGCTTCAGCAAAAAGCGCTCACCCTGCGTCGTTTCCTGGAAAAAAATCATTACCAGCCGCTTTCCTGGAACGATTCGGCTTCGGCCCGGCTCTATGACAAATGGATCGGGGAACTGGATGAAGAAAAGCTTTTTTTCACACAGGCCGAGATAAACCAACTGGCCGTCTTCAAAACAAAACTTGATGAAGAACTGCAGGGCAGGGGCTGGGAATTTTTTACCCGCTCATCAACCCTGTTCCGTTTGGCCATACTCCGGGCCGACAGTTTGATGCAGGCCATTCTTTCCAAACCACTCGATTTCTCCAAACCCGATAATATTGTATGGCCTTGTGCCGACTACGCGGCCAATACCACCGAACTCGCCCTGCGCTGGCAACGCTTGTTCAAATGGCGCATACTGGAAGATATCGCCGATAAACTGACCGGCGACGGAAAAACGCTGCCTCTGCAGCAGCCGGTCGATTTCGGCAAATGGGAAAAGGAGATGCGGGAAAAACTGAAGAAGCGGGAGGGGCAATACATCAAGGGCATGCTCAAAACACCGGCATCGTTCATCGCGGATAGGGAGGATGAATACCTGAACAGCATTGCCTGGTGTTACGACCCGCATACCGCTTATATGAATCTGAAAGAGAAAAAAGAATTCGAAACCGATATGAGCGCTTCGGAATACAGCGCCGGGTTCGACCTGGAAGAAAATGAGAAAGGGGATAAAATGATCGGTTACCTGCAACCCGGAGGCAGCGCCTGGCGCAGCGGCCAACTGCATACCGGCGACCAGGTGGTTGCTGTAAAAACGGACGGCGTGGAAAAAAAAGTGGAGGATATGGATGACGACGATGAATTGGAGCGGGCGCTGGGTGGCAGCAGCCAGTCCGACCTGGAACTGACCGTACGCACCACGGCCGGGGAAACGAAAACGGTTAAACTCACCAAGGAAAAGATCACCGCGGAAGAAAGCATTGTAAAAAGCTATGTGCTGCGTGGCAGTAGGAATATCGGTTATATCAACCTCCCCGGGTTCTACAGCCGCGAAAGCGAATCGATCCGCGATGAACGGGATATTAAGTACGATGGTTGCGCCAATGATGTAAGTAAAGAGATCGTAAAACTGAAACGGGATAGCATCGCCGGACTCATCCTCGATCTGCGCTACAATGGCGGCGGAAGCATGTGGGAAGCCATGCAGCTGGCAGGCATCTTCATCGATATTGGCCCGGTCGCTTCCGTGAAAGACCGGGAAGGCAAACTCCGCTTCCTGAAAGATCCCAACCGCGGCACCATTTACGACGGACCGCTTATCGTACTGGTGAATGGCGCCAGCGCCAGCGCCAGCGAATTTGTGAGTGCGGTATTACAGGATTACAACCGGGCGCTCATTGTGGGCGGACCAACCTATGGCAAGGGCACGGCACAGATCGTATTGCCGATGGATACGCTCACACCTTCCCGCGACAAAACCTATCTCGATTTTGTGAAAGTGACCGAAGAGAAATTCTACCGGGTGAACGGAAGCACCACGCAGTGGAAAGGCGTAATACCCGATATTGAACTGCCCGATGCCTATTCGGATGAATCGTTCAAGGAAAAAGCGAACAGCAGCGCCTTGCAGCCCGATAATGTGCGGGCCGGCATCTACCAGCAGCTTCCGGTGATACCCGTGCAAAGCCTTAAACAAAAAAGCAGTCAGCGGGTACAGGCGGCGCCTTTCTTCACCGGGGTAAGCGCCTTTGGCCAGTGGCTGAAATCGTACCGGACCGGGCGAACGATTCCTTTGCAATGGAATGCCTATGCCAGTCATTACAGCAAGACCACCGAGATGTTCAAACAGATGAAGCCGGATGAAACCGCGACGGGTTCGGTGTTCACCGCTGCGAACAACGCGTTTGATATGGAGCGGATACGCCTTTCGGGCACCCGCAGCCAGGAGATCAATAAAACCTACCTGCTGCATGTACAGAACGACCAGGTACTGCGGGAGGCATGTTACATTCTCCTGGACTGGATTGGAAACTGACCAGGCATTTCCGGGAGGAGATGTACCTAACTATAAACAACAAAACTACCTGCTATGAAGCGACTCTTTCTTCTCATCCTTGTATGGGGAATAACGCAACCGGCCCTGCTTGCGCAGGACTACGATACGCCTGTTGGATATATGGCGGTCATCAGCAAACAAAATGAAAATATTGCGAAGAAATTCCTGAGCTATAACAGCGCCGCCGCACACGGTAAACGGGCCCGCAAGGTTGAAGCCCTGCGGAATAAGCTCATCGAAGAAGTACAGGAAGCCCGGATGAACATCGCCAGCATGCCCGCCTTCAAAGGAGATAAAGCCTACCGGGATACGGCCGTAAATTTTATGAAGATGTATTACAACGTGCTGAACGACGATTACAGTAAGATCATTAACATGGAAGAGATCGCTGAACAGAGTTATGATGCCATGGAAGCGTACATCCTGGCCCAGGAGATGGTGGATAAGAAACTGGAAGAGGCCAATGAGAAGATGCGCACGGCGCAACGGGAGTTCGCCAAGCGGAATAATGTTACCCTTACCGAGAGCTCGGACAATATCGGCGATATGATGAAACAGGTACGGGCCATCAATGAATACTACCACCAGGTATACCTTATTTTCTTCCGGCCCAATAACCAGGAAGCCAACCTGATGGAATCGATGCGGAAGAACAACATCACGGGCATTGAGCAAAACCGGAATTCCCTGCTGAAATATGCCCGGGAAGGATTGCAGAAACTCGCTGTCATCAAGCCGTACGACGGGGATAATGCACTCATCGCCGCCTGCAAGGCCCTGCTGGAGTTTTATGAACAGGAGGCCGGCGAGAAAATGAAAAGCGTCAGTGATTTTTACCTCACCAAGGAACGCTTCGACGCCATTAAAAAAGAATTCGAGAAGAAGGGCAGTCCGACACAGAGCGATGTGGATGCCTATAATAAAAGCGTGAATGATATCAACGCCGCTTCGCAGGCCTTCAATAAAACCAACCAGGCATTGGATAAGCAACGCACCGATCTGCTCAACGACTGGAACAAAGCCGTGAACGCTTTTTTCAATGAGCACACACCGCGGTACAAATAAACCGGTTGATCGTAGCTGTAAAGAATGCCGGGAGATACTCCCGGTATTTTTTTATCTTGCGATGCGATGAGAAAATTCGAAGATACCTACCAGCATAAAGGCCTGCGTAAAAAACTGATCGATCAGCTCCGGGAGAAAGGAATCACCGACGAAAATGTACTGCAGGCGATGAACAATATCCCCCGCCATTATTTTCTCGACAGCGCCTTCGATAAGATCGCTTACGAAGACAGGGCATTCCCGATCAGCGAAGGTCAAACGATCTCGCAACCCTATACCGTGGCCTACCAAACCCAGTTGCTGCAGGTAAAACCCACCGATAAGATCCTCGAGATCGGCACGGGCAGCATTTACCAGGCCACCGTGCTCGCCGAAATGGGAGCAAGGGTGTACACGATCGAACGGCAGAAGAAGCTGTTCGACAAAACAAAACAGTTCGTGCTGAAGAACCAGTATCCCAATATCAAATTCTTTTATGGCGACGGGTACGAGGGATTACCCACCTTCGCCCCCTTTGATAAAGTGATCATCACCGCGGCGGCGCCTTTTATACCACCCCGGCTCATTGAACAACTGAAACCGGGTGGAAAAATGGTGATACCGGTGGATGAAGACCATCACCAGCGTATGTTGCGCATCACAAAGAATGACGACGGGAGCCTGACCGAAGAAGCCTTCGATAATTTCTCCTTCGTGCCGATGCTGACCGGGAAGAATGGGTGATGGTTCATAGTTTAGTTCATGGTTCATGGTGTATGGTTCATGGTGTATGGTTCATGGTGTATGGCTTGTGGTCGACTCAAAATTCTATGGACTCTTTCAACCTTAAACCTTAAACCTTAAACCTCAAACTTTAAACGTTCTAAACAGCCCTGCACTCCATGCGCTTCTTTTCCAAACTTACTGTCTTGTGCAATATCTGTTTCCTGGTTGCGGTGGCGCTCTGGTATGTGGAAGTGCACGGCAAACCGCCCGGTAGTACCGACCAGGTATTGCCCTTGCCCTGGCTCGAAGGAACCCTGGTCATACTCGGCTATGGGGCCATCCTTGTGAATGCCCTGTTTCTTTTGCTTGCTCTGATCTTTACGGCTTTCCGGGTGAACGTGAAACTGTCCCGGTGGATCATTATCTTTAATATCCTGATATTTTGTGCACAGGTATATTTTCATTTTTTTCTTAAACAGGGACGATGATACACAACATTCTTAAAGACAAAAGCACCAAACTTTTTATCCTGCTCGCCGGTATCTTCATCACCAGCGCCTTGCTTGCCGAAGTGATCGGCGTAAAGATATTCTCGCTCGAGGATACCGTTGGGGTGCAACGGGCCAATATCAATCTTTTTGGTAGCCCGTTCAGTTTTCACCTTACTGCCGGGGTCTTGCTCTGGCCCTTGGTGTTTGTGATGACCGATATCATCAATGAATACTATGGAACCCGCGGCGTGAAATTTCTTTCCTACCTCACCATCGGCCTGATCAGTTACGCCTTCCTCATCTTCAACGGGGCCATTGCGCTTTCCCCTTCGGAATATTTTTCGATCGGTAACGGGATCGATAAACCCGATGCGGCATTCCGGGGTATATTCGGGCAAGGCATGTGGATCATCATCGGTTCCATGGTCGCGTTCCTGGTAGGGCAGGTGCTGGATGTACTTGTTTTCCACCGCATCAAAAAAGTCACCGGCGAAAAAAGCATCTGGCTCCGGGCAACCGGCTCCACGCTTGTTTCGCAACTGGTTGATAGTTTCGTGGTTCTTTTCATTGCCTTCTATGTTGGTAAACGCATACAAGCCGGGCAGGGCGATCCCTGGAGCCTGCACCAGGTGCTGGTAACCGGAACCGGCAACTATATTTACAAATTTGTGGTGGCGATACTGCTCACCCCCGTGATCTATGGCGTGCATGCCTGGATCGAAAAATACCTGGGGCATGGCCTGGCGGCCGAGATGAAGAACGCGGCGATGAAATCGGAAGGGTAGGCCGGGAAAAAGTGCAGATAGCAAATACAGGATTCGAGATGCCAGATACCAGATACCTGATACCAGGTGCAGGATACCGGATGCGGGATGCCGGTTACATGGATATCTCATTAATCATTGTCATCACGAGCATAGCGAAGTGATCTTCCAAATGTGAGATTGCTTCTCCCGCCTGCGGCGGGATCGCAATGACGGCAGTGAACGTCATCACGAGCATAGCGAAGTGATCTTCCAAATGTGAGATTGCTTCTCCCGCCAACGGCGGGGCACTGACGTTGTTTATTTACCCTTCGCGAAATTCTTATTGATCCAGGTAACGGCCTTGCGTACATAATATTCCGGATCGTTCTCCAGGGGTTTGATCAGTTGCTTTATTTCCGGGTGCAGTTCCGGTATGCGGGTGTACCATTCCACCAGTACCAGGCTCAATCTTCTTTCCCAGAAATTCGTAGACCGATTGTATTTTTTTGCGAGTGCAAAGATATCCTGCTGATGGGTTTTCAGAATGGGCTTCAGTCCCTGCATACCCATGGCATCACAAACGGCCCAGTTGTCGATGCCGGGCGCAAAAAAACGGATGAGTTTCAACGAGCGTTCGGGGTCTTTTTTGGCTACCAGCCCAAGTATTTTTACCGCCAGGATCTTTTCTTCCATCATGCCCGATTTCCATAGGGCTTCTGCCAGTTCGAAACCGCCCGACTTGTATGCTTTGGCCAGTTCATTCAGTACCGGCATGCGTACGCCATAGGCTTTCATTTCGCCGGGAACGAATTTCTGCTGTGCTTCCAATGCTTCGGCATTGCTGTTCGCTTTAAGTATCTTCTGAATGGCGTTGAGTTGTTCAGACATGTTCTTCGATGATGCTTGTTCGTAAATGATGTTTTTGACAGATCAGGCCGGCTCTTCGTGCCAGGTCTTCCTGGTAGTAGCGGGGCGGATAGGGATACGTGCCGTACAGTTTTTGGTATTTCTCAACGAGAGCCGGATCATACCGTTGGAGAAATTTGTAAAAAAGTGTTTTGCTGTCTCCGGTTTGTTCGCCGAATAACGTGAGTCCGCCCACCAGTATAAAAGATGCCCCATGCGTTTTGGCCGCGGTAACGATCTTTTCCAGTTCTTCATCGGTATCACTGATGAAAGGGAGGGTGGGTATCGCATTCACGCCGGTCAAAAAACCTGCTTTGTTCAGTTGTTGTACTATTTCCATGCGTTGCAAGGGTGGGATGGTGCCCGGCTCAAGCTGGTCGGTTACCTGTTTATCCATACTGCTGACCGAAAGGGAGAGGATCACCCCGCGTTGTAATCTGCCTTGAAGATCGGGCGGCAGTATCGCCGCGTTGTCGATCGCTTTCAATAATTCGATATCCCTTGTGATCAGCGCCGACTTGGTGCTGATGAAAACCGGGAACCTGTATTTCAGCAGCAGTTTGAGCATGCCTTCGGTCATCCGGTAGGTCGATTCCTGGTGCATGTAGGCGTCGGTTGCCGAGCCAACCACTACGATCCCGTATTGCCCTTTTTTCGCTCTTGCCGCCAGTTGCTTTTCGAGCACTTCCAGCGCATTCACTTTCACCGCCAGTTTTTCTTCCAGGTTTTCGCCGTATTTGCTGCCCCGGATATAGCAATACTGGCAATTGCAGCTACAGCCTTCATATGGATTCACGGAATAATCGTCGAGAAACCAGCTGTCTCTCTTCTTATGTTTGTTCAAAACCGATTTGACCTGTTTCTGCTGCAGCATGATTACTTTTTGGTTTTCACCTTCGCCTTTTCGGCTATTTCTTCATACGCCACCTGCAGGGCGTCTTTCAGCATTGTTTTCCGGATCTTGCCGAGCTCAAAAACGGTGCAGCCTTGCTTGCCCCATGCTCCGGGAACGGGGTAGATGATCGTTTTGTCGAAGGCGCAGAATACAGATTGCTGCAGCGGCGATAACATCAGTACCGCTGTTTTCTCTTTTTCATCCAGCGTGGCAAAGATGCGCTTGTGTACCCGGAATGAAGTCTTGTGAAAATGCGGCAGTTCCACCGCGTCGGGCAGCGCCAGTGCCCATTGCCGGAATGTATCCACGGAGATCATGCTGCAATGTAAATCAATTGACCGCTATTTTCTTTTTCGCCAACAGGGCAAGTGGTAAACCGATGGCTGCCATAAGTATCAGCGCATTGACAATGGCCGGTTCGGCTTTGAAGACATAGGCTTTATTGTTCCATACCGGGAGCAGCAGGATATTCATGAAGGCCCAGATGAAGAACCCGTAGCCGATCCCCGTTGCCAGTACATTTTTTTGCATCCACCGGAAACGGCGATAGAGGAAGAAGAAAAGGATCGTCCACCCCAGGGCGATGGAATAGTGCACCAGTAAGCCAGCGATATTGGCGATTTTCGGATCTGTAAACCGGTCTTTACCAAACGCGGTTGAAGCGATATACCGCAATATGGCTCCCGGCATTGTTCCCCGTTTCAGGTAACTGTAGAGAAAGGCGGAACAGATGTCCAGCGTGCCAACCAGCAGCCAGGACAGGATAATGATGGAAAAAACCGACCATCTCGTATTCCCGTTTGAAGGCATTAGTTTATTCATTTTCATTCGTTTAGCGAAGGAACAGATGTGCCCGAAGCCTTCTTTGCACATGTAAATTAGAATTTTGCAGAGAAAGAACTGAACTATATGGGTTTTGACGCCCTTTTGTTAACTTTACGAGCGCCATCACATCGTACATGAGAATAACTTTACCGGAACTTAAACCTTTGAAACAGTTCGTTTTAAAGGTACTGATACTTTTCTTCCTCATTTGTGCAGGTACAAACCTACGTGCGCAATGCCCCCCTAACCTCGATTTCGAACTGGGTGATTTCACAGGCTGGGAATGCTGGATCGGTGTTCCGGCCATTAATCTCGGCCAAAATGTGATCAATTGGACCCCCAATGCACCGGTACCTCCGGTACCAGGGCGGCATACAATGTTATCGGCCAATCCCGGTGATGGAATCGATCAATATGGATTCTTTCCCAAAAATTGCCCCAATGGAAGCGGGCATTCCATTCAACTTGGGAACGAAGTACTGACCACACCCAATCCGAAGGCGCAGGGTGTATCCTATACCTTCACCATCCCTGCCGGCCAGAACGAATTCAACCTGATTTATCATTACGCATTGGTTCTGCACCTGCCTCCGCACCCGGTGGTGGAGATGCCGCGTTTCATTGTGGAGATCGAAAACCTCACGGATGGAGGAACGCTTCCCTGTCCGATGGCGCCCTTCATCCCGGCCAACGGACTGCCGGGCTTCTTCGATTCGCCGATCAATCCCGAAGTGAAATGCAAGAACTGGGCGGCCGCTTCGATCAAACTGAATGGGTACGCCGGAAAAACATTCCGCATTTTCTTTAAAACGGCAACCTGTATACCCAGCGGGCATTTTGGTTATGCCTACATCGACCTGAATACCGAATGCAGCAGCGCATTCGTGGGCGCTACCTATTGCCCCGATGACGCTTTCATCAATGTTACGGCTCCTTACGGCTACCAGAATTATACCTGGTGGGACGCTACCTTTACCACGGTACTCGGAAACACACAAACGATCAACTTCACCCCGCCGCCACCTCCCGGAACGGTGATCGCTGTAGTGGCCGATCCCTTTGCCGGGTATGGATGCAGGGATACCTTATATGCCAGTCTGCTCGACACCCTGAATATTACGTCCGACGCGGGACCCGATCGGTTATCCTGTAACCTCACTCCGGTTCAATTGGGGGTGAATCCCAAACCCGGGCATGTGTATTCCTGGAGCCCCGTCACGGGACTCAGTGATCCCACCATATCGAACCCCATTGCCACGCCAACCACCACTACCACCTATGTGGTTACCACATCGCATGAGGGTGGAGGATGTGTGACCACAGATACCGTCGTCGTCAGGGCCGCGGTGCTCGACAGCAGTTTGCAGCTGATCGGGCTCGCCACCTTCTGCGCCGGGGATCCGCAGGCGGCCGTACTGAAAGTAAATGCCGCGGACAGCATTCAATGGTATCGCAACAACATCGCCATACCGGGCGCCACGCAAACCACCTATACGGTAACGCAGAGCGGAACCTATCACGCGACGGTGTTTAGTTTTGTAGGATGTCAATCCAATACACCCACACAGGTGATCACGATACACGAAGTGCCCGTAGCCGGCTTCAATATTACCAGCCCGGCCGAACAATGTTTGCGGAACAACCAGTTCACGTTTAACAATACAAGCACCATCACCACCGGAACAATTACCTATAACTGGAACATGGGAGATGGGAATACCTATACAACGGCAAACCCCACGCATAGTTATACGCAAACGGGCGTGTACAATATCAGGCTGCTGGTAACATCCGGTAACGGATGTGTAGACAGCATGATCCGCCAGGTACGCCTCAACCCGAGTCCGAACGCTGTTGCCACCGTTGATAAGGACAGCCGTTGCTTTTACAACAATGCGTTCGCCTTTACCAACAGCAGCACGGTGGAAGCGGGGGCGGTGCTGAGTTATTACTGGGATATGGCCGATGGCAACAGTTATAATACCAGGGACATTGTGCATAGTTACGCGGTTCCGGGATTATTCAATGTACGCCTGCTCCTGAATACCGACAGGGGCTGTACCGACAGCATCTTCATACCGGTGAATGTGAATCCAACACCCAAGGCCGGGTTTACCGTTAACAATGCGCAGCAATGTTTCGGCGGAAATGATTTCATACTCACCAATACCACTACCATCGAATGGGGTGCGGTGAATTACAATTGGGAATTCGGCGACGGCAATACCGGTACTGGTCTCCATGTGAATCACAGCTACGCAAACCCGGGTACTTACCGGATCAAGATGCTTGCTTCGTCGGACAGCAGTTGTGCCGACAGCGCCTACCGCGATGTGGAAGTGCTGCCTTATCCCTTTGCCGATTTCTTTGTGCGGGAACCGGCCTGTATCAACCAGGATGTATTGGTGGTGAACAAAGCGATCAACAATACCAGTTCCACACTTACCTACCTGTGGGATTTTGGTAACAGCCATACCGAAACAGTACGCAGTCCGGCCTATGCCTACCCGGCGCCCGGCACCTATAACCTGACGCTTACCGTAAGCACTACGCAGTGCCCGGGAACTCTGCACAGCAAGATCGTTCCGATCCGCATCGAAGCGCCCGCGGCTTCCATTACCTATCCCGAGGTGGAAGCCATCTTCAATTATCCGCTGCGGTTGCAGGCACGCCCGATCGGTAACAACGTGATCTGGAGCCCGGCGCTGAACCTGGATAATCGTTTCAGCTATACGCCTTCATTCCGTGGCATCCATTCGCAGTTATATACCATTCAGCTTACCACGCCGAGTGGTTGCGTTACCGTAGATACGCAATTCGTTCGCACCAAAAAGAAGATCGAGATCTATGTACCGAATGTATTTACGCCCGATCGGAACGGGTTGAACGATTACCTGCGGCCGACGCTCTTCGGTTTCGATCACGTGAATTATTTCCGGGTGTACAACCGCTGGGGCAAACTGCTGTTCCAGATGAACAGCGACCGGCCGGGATGGGATGGACGCATCAACGGGAATATCACCACCGAAACACAAACCGTGGTGTGGATGATCGAAGCCGTGGATGTGGATGGGGTAACGCACCGCAAACAGGGAACGACGGTATTGCTGCGCTGAGAAACTGAATAAGAACCGGTTCTTAATAAGATCATACAAGAAAATAGATAACAATGTCAATTCGTACAAATATCCGTAGTCTTGCTTTACTGCTTTTTGTATTTGCGGGAAGCGTGAACGGGTTACGGGCTCAATGTCCGCCCAATATCGATTTTGAAGAAGGGACTTTTAACAACTGGAATATTTACACAGCTACTTTTGAGCAAATTGTAGGGGGTGGCCCTGGAGTGCTTTTCAATGTTACGCCAACTTTCCCCATACCCGGAAGACATGATATAATAACACCCGCCACACAGCCTGCTCTTGATCAATTCGGACTTTTTCCGAAACTATGTCCTAACGGAAGCGGCACATCAGTAAGGATTGGGGCTTTGACGGGGGGTAGGCAAGCCGATATTCTTACATATACATTTACCATACCAGCGGGCCGAAATGAATTTAGCCTTATCTATAACTATGCAATGGTTATCAATAATGCCGGTGGCCATCCCGCAAATATTCAGCCCAGGCTGGAAGTTGCTGTTATAAATATCACTGATAATATAGTGGATACCTGTAGTTCGGATACCATTGCTTATTCAAATGCATCTCCCCTGCCTGGATTTCAAACCAGCCCTGTTAATGGACAAATCATATTCAAACCCTGGGCAGCAAGGTCGGTAAAACTGGATGGCAATGCAGGTAAAACATTTGAGATCACCTTCAGGGCAATGGGTTGCGCAGCCACACCGAATGGGAGTCATTTTGGTTATGCGTATATTGATATCAATTCGGAATGCAGCAGTTCATTTATAGGGGCTACCTTTTGTCCGGATGATGCTTTTATAAACGTTACAGGGCCATTCGGATACCAGGCTTATTCGTGGTGGAATTCGAACTATACGGTAAATTATGGCAATACCCAAACGATCAACTTTACACCACCACCGGCTCCCGGTACTGTCCTTAAACTTATCGTAGATCCATACCAGGGTTATGGTTGCAGGGATACGCTTACGGCAACCTTACAGGATACACTCACAATCCAACCCCAGGCAGGCCCCGACCGAACCTCCTGCAACAATGCGCCGGTGCAGTTGGGTGTGATACCCAAGCCGGGCTATGTCTATTCCTGGAGTCCGCCCACGGGGTTAAGTGATCCCAACATATCGAACCCTATTGCCACGCCATCGGTTACCACGCAATACATACTTACCGTTACCCACGAGGGCGGGGGCTGCGTTTCGAAAGATACCGTGATGGTATACGCGGCCGTGCTGGATAATACGATCCAGTTATCGGGGCCCAATACCTTCTGCCAGGGCGATCCGCAGGCGGCAACACTGTTTGTACAACCTGCCGACAGCATTCAATGGTACAATGGCATAACACCCATACCCGGCGCCAATCAACAGCAATACATCCCAACGCAGAGCGGCGTCTACCATGCCACCCTGTTCAGTTTCCAGGGATCGGGTTGCCAGGTTACCACCAGCGATATAACCATCACCATCTACGAAACACCGGTGGCAGGCTTTACCGTGGATGGAACAACACGGTGCTTTAAGAACAACCAGTTCAATTTTACCAATACCAGTACGCTAACCCTCGGCGCCATGACCTACGAATGGGATTTCGGCGATGCCAACACAGCCAATACCCGGGATGCCTCGCATACGTATGCTGCGCCAGGCACATACAATGTGCGCATGATCGTAAGCTCGCCCAATGGCTGTAAGGATACCAGCGTTACCACTGTACAGGTATACGATATGCCAGCCGTTGATTTCAGTGTGAACCTGGTTGAGCAGTGCTTTAAGAACAACCAGTTCGTGTTCACCAACAATACGACCATACCAACCGGCACCCTGCAATACAGCTGGACCTTCGGTGATGGCGGAACGGCCAATACCCGCGACGCCATTCATAGTTATGCCGCTCCTTCTACGAATCCGGTGCGACTTATAGTTACATCCGACCGGGGCTGCAGTGAAGAAAAAACCATCAATGTAACGGCCTTCCCGACACCCGTTGCCAGTTTCAGCCTGGCTACGGCAGCGCAACAATGCTACCGCGACAATCAATTCATATTTAATAACACGAGCAGCGTGTTTGCCGGTAACCTTCTTTACAACTGGGATATGGGTAATGGTACGCTTTTCAACACAAGAGATGTTACCTATACCTACCCGGTGCCGGGCGTGTACAATGTAAAATTGTTGATCACGGCAGCTAACGGTGGTTGCCAGGACAGCACCACATTTGCGGTAACCGTTTACCCGACACCCAAGGCGGATTATACCATCAACCAGGCCAGTCAGTGCCTGAACAACAACCAGTTCATTTTCACCAACGGAAGTACTGTTTTCACCGGCGGCATGCAATACCAATGGGACCTGGGTGATGGAAACACCGCCACAACCCAACACGTTACCCATACTTACGCCAACCCGGGCACGTATACCGTAAGGCTGATCACTTCGGGTACCAATGGCGGTTGTTCGGATACGATCAGCAAAACAGCGACTGTGTTTGCCTACCCCGTGGCCGACTTCCTGCTCACTTCACCCACCTGTGCCAATACGCCGATCTACGTGGTGAATAAAACCATCAATACCACCACCACTACATTGGATTATTTATGGGAATTCGGTAATGGCCAAACAGGCAATACCCGTACGCCGGTATACAGTTACCCCGCTGCCGGAAGCTATAAGGTGAAATTATCGGTGAATATTACCGGTTGTCCAACGCCGGTATCCACCCGCGAACTGGATATCATTGTTGAACCGGCGATCCCCGGTACCCGCTACCCGGATTTCAACGCACGCTACAACTTCCCCGAAGTACTGCATGCGCAAACGCTGGGCAACAGCGTGCTGTGGACGCCCGCTACAAACCTCGATAACCGGTTCAGCTATAATCCTACATTCAAGGGAATGCACGACCAGTTGTATACCATCGAACTGAAGAACGCACGGAATGGTTGTGTAACGGTGGATACTTTGCTGGTGAAGACACAGAAGAAGATCGAGATCTATGTGCCTACGGTATTCACGCCGGGAGGTGATGGAGTGAACGACCTGCTGCGTCCTTTGCTCTTCGGATTCGACCACGTGAATTATTTCCGGGTGTACAACCGCTGGGGTAAGCTGTTGTTCCAGATGAACAGCGACCGGCCCGGATGGGACGGACGGATCAATGGCCAGGTTACCACCGAAACACAAACGGTTGTGTGGATGATCGAAGCGGTGGACGTGGATGGAAAGACGCACCGCAAGCAGGGTACCACGGTATTACTCCGCTAAGGAAATATATAATCACTGAAATAACAAAAGCATCCGCCTCAGGCGGATGCTTTCTTTTGTTCATAGGGAACGAACCGGGTTTATCGAATGCGTTATTGCAGTCTACGCAGCATAGAAGCGGCAGTACGTTGTCTTTTTTGCAGGTACCACATATCCGTAACGCCGAAGCTTCGGTGGTGGTTGTCTGCTTTCAGATCAACAGAATTCAGTTCTTTTGATTCACTCAATAAATCTTTCTGTTCCTTTTTGTTCGGGGTGTGCGAAACACCCATTGTTTCATTTTTCATCATATATTTCTGTTTATGTTCGTTGAACAGTAAAAATCCGGGAAGTCAGGCGTATCGTGGTCTGGCAGCGGATTCCGGGGCAAACAGGAGGTGTAAAAACCTATAGCTAACGCGGTAGTTCTGAATTGCGCCGCAAATATACGACAGAATCGCTACCCGGCAAAATGGTTTGTAATACCAGCGGTTTAAAGTAATGTTAAACGACTGAAAGGGCCGTTCAACGGCATTTGCTATTTTTAATAGATGAAAACAATTGGACTCATCGGTGGAATTACCTGGCATTCAACGCTCGATTATTACCGTTTACTGAATGAACAGGTGCAGGCAAAATTGGGCGGCGTACATTCAGCGAAGATCATCCTGCATTCGGTCGACTTCGCGGAAATCAAAGCGCCCACACTTCGCGAAGACTGGGATGAAATCGCTAACATCATGTGTAGCGCGGCTAAAACCCTGGAGACTGCCGGGGCCGATTGCCTTGTCATCTGTGCCAACACCATGCACAATATTGCACACCGGGTAGAGAAGGAAATCAGCATACCGCTGATTCATATCGCCGATGCAACGGCCCGTGCAATCAATGAAAAAGGGCTGAAGAAGGTAACCCTGCTGGGAACAAAGTATACGATGCAGATGGACTTTTACAAAGAACGCCTGGCGGCGCAGGGCATATCCGTGATCGTACCCGCCGAACCGGATATTGAATTCATCAACCACAGCATTTATGAAGAATTCGGGAAAGGGATTTTTCTTCCCGAACGAAAACAACGGTATTTGTCCATCATCGACTCGCTGCGGCAACAGGGCGCAGCGGGTGTTGTGCTGGGTTGTACCGAAATACCCATTCTTATCAAACAGGAGGATTGCCCGGTACCCGTTTTTGATACTTCGTACCTGCATGCGCTGGCCGCTGTTGAATTCGCGGTTTCCTGACAGGGCTCAGGATAAAGCGGCGTTACGCCTGCAGCTGTGAATATTGTTGTAACTTGAAAACACTTCATTACGATTGTTATGAAAAAGATTCTGTCACTTTTTACCATACTGGCACTTATGCCCGTACTGGCTTCGGCGCAAACATCCACCGAATTCAATAACCAGGGCCTGGCAAAATTCAAAGCAAAGGATTATGCCGGCGCCCTGCAGGATTTCAACAAATCCATTGAACTGGATGCAAAGAATGAAAAGGCCCTGCATAACCGCGGACTGGTGAAATACGCCCTGAAGGATTATGAGGGCGCCATCAAAGATCACAGCAAGGCCATCGAACTGAACCCAAACTATTCCAATGCCTACAACGACCGGGGCCTGGTGTACAACCGATTGAACCGCTCCGCCGAAGCGATCCAGGATTATACAAAAGCGATCACGGCCGATCCGGCTTACTTCGCGGCTTACAAGAACAGGGCTGTGGCGTATTATTCGTCCAAAAATTATGAGGCAGCGGTAAAGGATTATGAAAAATGCATCGAGCTGCAACCCGGCAATGCCGACGGCTACCTGGGCCGGGCCAATATTAAGAACCTCAAACAGGATTATCCCGGCGCCATTAAAGATTACAGCAAGGCCATCGAACTGGACCCCAATGCCGTGGTGGCTTACCTGAACCGGGGCAACGCGAAGTTTATCCAGAAAGATATGGAAGGAGCGCTTGCCGATTTTAAAAAGGTAACGGTACTGCAGCCCGATAATGGAAACGTGTACTTCAACCTGGGGGTTATCTATGCGGCCCGGAATAAAAGCCAGGATGCCATCGCTGCTTTCAAACGGTACAACAGCATCCTGCCCAATGAATGGAATGGATACAAGGGCACCGCGGATGTGTATTACCTGCAGCTGAACAGATACGACAGCAGCGAATACTTTTATAACAAGGCCTACCAGATCAATAAGCAGGAAAAGGATATCCTGGAACGATACGGCTACAGTTTGCTCAACCAAAAGAAATTCGCCGAAGCCATTACCATGTTTAAGAACCAGGTTGCCTACCTGCCCGACGATTACTGGGGTTACTACAACCTCGGCGCCGCCTACAGCATGAACAAACAACCCAAAGAATCGATCGCCAGCCTTGAAACCGCCGTGAACAAACGCATGACGGAACTCGACTACTGGCAGGGCGACAAGAACCTGAATAATGTGCGCATGCTCGACGATTTCAAAAACATGGTGAAGAAATACTTTACCAAAGAAACGCTGGCTAAATATCCCATGCTCTTCGGGGGCTTCTGATATGCGTACCCGGCTGATCATACTCAACCTGCTGTTTTCATATATTGTTTTACTGATGTACGGTTGTGCGGATAAGAAAACCGACACGGCTGTTTGCTGCGGTGAGCATATTCCGGCACGCTTGGCACCGATGCCCGACACGTCTGCCATTGCGCCGGGTGCAGTTTCGCATGCGGGCATGGTCTATATCCCCGCCGGAGAATTCATGATGGGCGCCACCGATACAGAGGGAAGGGGAGATGAATATCCCCAACACCGGGTGCAACTGCATGGATTCTGGATAGACATCACCGAAGTGACCAATGCGCAGTTCCGTCGTTTCGTTGAAGCAACGGGTTACATCACTACCGCCGAAAAAGCGCCCGACTGGGAAGAGATGAAAAAGCAATTACCGCCCGGCACGCCCAAACCCGATGACAGTTTATTGGTGGCCGCTTCGCTTGTATTTTCTCCGCCCGGTCATACCATTTCGCTGCAGGATCCTTCGCAATGGTGGACATGGAAAAAGGAGGCCGACTGGAAACATCCCGGCGGGCCTGGTACCGGCATCACCGGGATAGACAATCATCCTGTAGTACATATCTCCTGGTACGATGCCATGGCTTATTGCAAATGGGCCGGCAAGCGATTGCCCACCGAAGCCGAATGGGAATACGCGGCAAGAGGCGGAAGACCGGCGGATCCATATCCCTGGGGCAATGAACCCATCGACAGGGGGAAACCAAAAGCCAATACCTGGCAGGGCGTATTCCCGAACCGGAACCTGCGCACAGATCGCTTTGAGCGGCTGGCGCCGGTAAGTTCCTATGCATCCAACGGGTATGGACTCTACGATATGGCAGGAAATGTATGGGAGTGGTGCGCCGACTGGTATGATCCGGGATATTATGCATCACTCACCCGTGCCGTTGCGCTCAACCCCGCCGGTCCGCGGCAGGGCAACGATCCCGATGAGCCCGGTGTTCCGAAACGCGTTGTGCGGGGCGGATCTTTTTTGTGTAATGCATCTTACTGCAAGGGTTACCGGGTGAGCGCCCGCATGAAAACCTCGCCCGACACGGGGTTGGAGCATACCGGCTTTCGCTGTGTAAGCGATAAATGATCCTAACTGGGAAACCGGAACCATTTTCCGTTTACATCAATGCGTACATCGGCAGCGCTGGGCCAGCGGGGTTCGATCGTATTCTTCGTTTCCCATTCTTTCAGGGCTTCCTTCAGCTCCTTGAGTTTGGCCGGCTCATCCCTGGAACGATCATTTTTTTCTTCCCGATCAACAGCCATATTGAAAAGATAGGTGGTGTTGTTCTTTTCATTGATATAGAGTTTCCAGTCGCCCTTGCGGAAAGCTTTCGAATACCCGCTGCGCCAGAAGAATGTTTCGTGCGGCTGGCTGCTGTCGCCCTGCAGGTAAGGCATGAGATTCACGCCATCGAAGGTTCTGTCAGATGGCAGGGACGATGCGCTCAGTGCGGTAATGGTGCTGAATATATCGAGCGATGATACGGCCTTTTGGTATGTTGTTCCGCCTTTCAGCAGGCGTGGATACTGCACAAAGAACGGAACCGAAATGCCTCCGTCGAAATGGGTGCATTTGCCGCCACGCAGCGGTGCGTTGTCGGTTGCCCGGGTATAGCTGGCGCCGCCATTGTCGCTGATAAAAAAGACAAGACTGTTTTCCAGCAAGCCTTGTTCACTAAGGGTATGCATCACCGATCCAACCGCGTCGTCCAATGCTTCGATCATGCCATAATACACCCGTTTTACCGTATCGGTTATGTGGTTTAGTTTGTTGAAATAAGATCGGGGTACCTGGAAGGGATCGTGCGGCGCATTGAACGAAAGGGTAAGGAAGAAGGGGTTGTTTTTGTTCTGTTCGATGAAACGATTCGCCTTTTCGGCGAAGGAGAAGGTAAGATAGCCGGTATCGTTCACAATGTTTCTTCCTTCGATGATGGCCGTTGAACCATGACGTGGCGCCCAGGCGGGTATCTCGGAAAAAGCCCAGGGCAGGTGCTGGCCTATATACCGGTTGGTATCCACCGGGTCAATCACGTAGCGGGAGAGGGCGCCGGTAAAATAGTAACTGTAATCGAAGCCGTGCATATCCGGGTATACCTCTTTCGAAGAGCTCAGGTTCCATTTTCCAACATAGCCGGTCGTATAGCCTTTTTGCTTCAGCAGGCTGGCGATGGTAATCTCTGTAACCGGAAGATCGGTGGCGTATGACTGCCGGTCGAGAAAGAAATCGGGCTTTAAGGTGGCGATGCCTTCGGGTTTCTTTTTGGTGGAGAGGAAATGCCGGGTGATCGTTTTTTTCACCGAAGGAGCAAATTGATCGTAAAGCATGAATTCGGCGCCGAAGCGTTGCTGGTAGCGCCCGGTGATGATACCCATGCGGGAAGGTGCGCAGATGGGTGAGGTTACATATGCCTGCGAAAAACGAACCCCGTTCTTACCCAGCGCATCGATGTGTGGTGTTTGAATTTGCTTGTTGCCATAGGAGGCCAGGTCGCTGTAACCCAGGTCGTCGACGATGATGAGGATGATGTTGGGAAGCGAAGCGGTTTGGGCCCGGGCGGCTGGTTTACATGAAAGCAGGATCAGCAACAGGAGAAATCGTTTCATAAGCAGTTGTCAACCGGTGCGGCGGGTTCAAGCCCAAGATAAATAATAATCCGGTTTGGGAGATCCTTCGCTACGCTCAGGATGACAAATTTCATGATGAGGCGTTGCTTTGTTGCTAAAAGAAAAAGACCCAACGCGGAGGTTGAGTCATTTGTGCCCAGGACTGGAATCCCTGCCTGCATGACGCAGCCTGCCTACCGCAGGCAGGTCAGGCAGGGAACCAGCACTACTCTAAAAGAAAAAGACCCAACGCGGAGGTTGAGTCATTTGTGCCCAGGACTGGAATCCCTGCCTGCATGACGCAGTCAGGCAGGGAACCAGCACTACTGCAAAAAGAAAAAGACCCAACGTGGAGGTTGAGTCATTTGTGCCCCTGATTGGGCAAATGTCGAACCAACTATTAGCGGACTTTAAAATGATTTCTGCACTAAGTAGCTGTATATCAATAAGTAATTTACTAAGGTAAATAAGCGAAAATGCTCATTTATCTATTTAAAAGGCTTTCATCCTAAAATTGAAAACCTTGCTGATTTCTATTACATATAAAAACTTATATGCAATAGACGGCTCTCTTATTCCCGGAACAATTGGGGTAAACCCATTCCTGACAATTACAGCCCTTGCAGAACATTGCATTGAAGATATTATCCTCACTGAGTTTTAAATTCCACAAATGTAAACATCCACTTTACCGGGTTTTGCCATTCTCCCTTAAATGTACCTACCGGCGCTTTTATCAAAACCGTATTCCAACCCTTCTGCATCAATATTTTTGTCGGCTCCCGGTATTCATAGCCTTCATCAATCAATGGAATTTCCGAATTTCCTTTTTGCCCGCCACGTTTCCATTTAGGTGGCTCAATGACTTTGCCATTTACCCAAACAGCGCTTCCCTTGTTATCCCATGCGCCAAATGGTGGAGAATCAGTAGCGGGTGAACGGGAAAGATTATTAAATCCAATCCAGAATTTTTTTTCGACAGCCTCATCACTCCATATTTTCCGGATGGCATACCATGTAGTGCTGTCTTCCGGGTTTTGTAAATGGGATTGAATCATCGGGTGCCAGAAATGACGCAGCCAGATAGTGCCGCCAAAAATAGAAGGATAGTTTTTCAACTGCACTGTATCAAAGAATGATTTTGTTTCCGGGGCAAATGCTGCTGATGTTTTGCCATTATTATTGAAAGGGCCAACCAATTTCCATTCTGTGTTTGCTTGTGCAACATACGGGAAAGGAAATTCGCTGAAATAAAGTTGCTTATGCTCCAGCAACCGGTTTTCAAATTCAGCAAATGCCGTATGGCATTCTGTTCCCGGAATATCTATATCTGAAAAAAAAATTTTCCATCCCCCTCCCTGCCAGCATCTTTCGGCAAATGTGAGCATCACCGGGTACACAACATTCATTTTAATCAAATCCTCTTCATTACTCACTCTCCTGTCGGGCCAGTTGCAAAGTGTTGCGCCTTTTCTGTCTGCAGTAGCAGCATTGGTATCACAGATGATATGATTGAAAGTAGCCGATACCCCTTCCATTGGGTCAAAATGATTCAGGTATAAATGCCGGGAATCAATGGCCGGAAAATTTTTCTTCGGAACTGTTTTGCCATTCCACATCTGCAAATAAGTTCCTTCGGGTACATTGCCACCGGGGTCCCATGCCACAACTGTTTTACCCAAAGAACGCAGCAGTTGCACCATTTCAGGTAAAAAGTTTTTATTGATAATTTTTACTTCATCCCCACCTATGTGAATGATAGGCACATCCAATTCATGGCAGAGTTCTTTTAAAATGTTTTTACAAATCAACATTCCGGAATTGCTTTGCATATCCACACCCATTGCCCGTTTAAAGGCAGCACTATGGCCAGGCATATCAATCTCAGGAACCAATGTGATATATCTCTCTTTACAATATGCAAACAACTCTTTCATTTCATCCAGCGAGTAATATTCGCCGGGATTACGAAGCATATACTTAGCATCTGTCAATTGTGGATATTGTTTGCTTTGCAACCGCCATGCAATATCTTCCGTAATATGAAAATGAAAAATGTTGAGTTTGTACGCAGCCATTATATCAATCTGCTCTTTTACCAACTTCATGGACATATAATTCCTGCCTACATCCACCATATAACCACGCCATGAAAAAGCAGGCCAATCTATAATTTCACAACCGTCAATTAACATTTCTTCTCTCATTAGCTGCCTCAATGTTTGAATGGCATTAAATATTCCATGTGTGGTTTTTGCAGCTATGGAAATTTTATCCGCTGTAACATTTAATGTATATGCCTCATCAGGTGGCCTGGCTGATTTGTTTTTCTCCAGTTCCAACTCAATAAATACTTCGCCATTGCCAGCCTTGTTTTTTATTTCCAACTGCCATCCTTTATTGGAAATTATTTTTTGTAACTGTATTGCTTCTTTGAAAAGAGCTGTATCATTTAAGATGATTGATGTTGCACGGTATAAAGGGAAATAGCTTTCATTCCATTTTATTTGCTGAAGTGCAGGAATAACAGATGGTTTTTCCAGCACACCATATACATGCGGAAATACAAGATGCTTCCATAGTAAATAACCTTCTCCTATAAGATGCAGGCCATCATTGGAATATTTTTCATTTAATTTCCCCTGTTTATTACAAAAGAATGGATGCAGGTTTACAAATGTATATTGATATATTTCCGCTGCTTTACTAAGATGGTTGTTTACTTTTAAAATAGAATCTGTTTTACTCGTATGCCCGCTGAATTTTTTAAACACATCCGATACCGGAAGAATACTTTGGACAAACAGTTTGGTGGAAGGGCTTTCCTGTTTCAGCCAGGAGGCAATAAGCAGAATGTTTTTTACCAAACTGTCTGTGCTGACGCCCCTGGCCAAATCATTTGTGCCAATCATCATGAAAACTTTTGCCGGTTTTCTTTTCACCACTTCATCTATCCGCTTAATTACACCTGCAGAAATATCGCCGCTGATGCCCCTGTTTTTTACCCGTAAATCATTAAACAATTCACTCCACTCGCCGCCATCTGTAATGCTGTTGCCGATAAAAATAATATCTCCCTTTGTTTGCGGCAGCGATTGAAACAAAGTCCAACGCTGATGGTAATAGGTGCTGAACAATGAATCATGCAATACAGGGAGCTTGATCTGTGCCTGTTGGGTAGCTGGTAGCAGAACTGCAAACAAGAAAGCTATACGTTTAATCAACTTCATAGCCAGCAAAATTTGTTTTAATAGAAAAATTTCTGAGTTACCACATATCCGGTTGGGCGAATAATTGTAACAATAACTTTTCCGTCGTTTATATCATCAACTTCAAAATCTATACGCTGTCCCGGCTTTATTTCGGGTAAGTCATAAGATTTGCCAAACCTATAGTTATCTGCCTTCTCCGATACATACAGTCTATAACCCTTTATTGTATGCTGTGGTAATCCCATACTTCCAAAAATTAATAAGTTCAGTTTACCTTTTTTCCATTGCCTCACCTGCTGAACTTCTACCGGCGATGACAGTTCCCTTAAAACAGGCATGGATGGCTTGGGTTTTCCATACATATCATAAATGCCATGTATCCTTCTCCGGAATTTGTTACTCTCAGATGTTCCGGGGAAATGAGTACGGTAGTCGGTAAGGTCAAAATAAATGGCTCCTTCCACATATGGTTTACTTTCATAGATAGCCATGTGATAGGCCAGGTCTTCAATTCTTCTTTCGTCACCTCCCTTAAAATTGGGTTCACATAAACCAAACTCAGAAATAAAAAATGGCTTGTCGGGATAACTGTGATGAATACTATCCATATAAGTGCCGATTTGTGCAACTGGTAAATCCCACCAACTGCCGCCGTATTCATTCATCATAACATAATCGCCAAAACTGCCTGCATCGGGTTCAAAGGGTTTAGCGGAATAATAGCCCCAGGTAAGCGTATTACTGACATAGCTCACAAACCGGCCGGGGTCAAGCAACTTTGCTTTTGCAATTAATTTTTTAATGAATTGTTTCATATCCGCATCCCTGCCCCTTAGTTCATTTCCTACGCCCCAGGTAATAATAGATGGGTGATTATAGTGGTTCCGAATCATCGCTTCCAATTGCCTGAAAGCAATTGTTTGAATAGTATCGTTACTGGGAGTATCGCCTCCCCACAAAGGGATTTCTTCCTGTATTAAAATTCCATTGCGGTCGCAGAAATCATAAAATACATCGTCCTGTTGAAAATGCACACGGCTAAAAATACAGTTTACTTCTTTCATCAATTTTCCATGCCGGATAATTTCTGATTCAGGTTCTGCAAAACCATAGTTGGGGTTGCTCCCTGCTGTCCATTCCACACCCATCAGTTTTATTCTTTCCCCATTCAGGTATGTTTTGCCTTCAGCAAATTTTATTTCCCTGAAGCCAATAATTGTTGAAATATGGTCGCTTGCTTTTTTACCATTCATCACCTTTACATCAATGCGGTAAAGATTTGGAAAATCAAAATGCCAGGGATTTACTTTGGGTAATATAACATCCACAACCGCTTCACCGTTTTGCCAGTTTGGTTTTTGTAAAGCATTGTATACAATCTGTTGTGTTGGCTGATTTTCTTCCGTAATGGCAACAGCCAGTTGCAGGTTGTTGTTGTTCACTCCATCAAATCCTAATCGGATTTTCAACTTTCCTTCATCGTTGTTTACATTTAGTTTTGGCTCAGCATGAATATAATTTGCAGATGGTTTATCGCTAACAATCAATGCTGTTTTTCTAATGATACCACCATCATTCGGCCAATCAAAAGAATTACCAAAGGGCACTTTGTTTTTGCCATAGTCGTTATTTACAGCTACAGTAATTATGTTATCCTTGCCGTAGTTTAATTTGCCATTGAGGTTAATAAAAAACTTATTAAATCCATCACCAATATTTTCATCCACTTTTTTCCCATTTACATAAATGAACGAAGTGTGGTTGATTGCGCCAAACTGCAATACAACATTCTTGTTTTTCCAATCTGCAGGAATGTTTATTTTCTTTTGATACCAACCCCAGCCATAATGATTCTGATGTTCTTCTTCAATGTTCCAGGTGTGGGGTAGATTTACTGTGCGACTTCCGGGCAAAGCCTTATCAAACCAGTTCTCTGAAATACCTGCTGCTTTTTTATCAATAGAATATCGCCAGTCAGTATTTAGTGAAATGGTATCCCTTTGAGCAACAGAAGTAAAACAAGAAATGATTAATAACAATAAAAACGAAATTCTTTGAAACATAATATTTGTTTAATTAATCAACAATTATTTCATCAGCGAAAATCCATCCCGGCTTTCCTGCGCCGCTGTGGCCGGGCGGACAAAGATTGTTCTTTGCTGTAACCCGGATATACCTTGCTTGCTTTAAAGGAAAAGATGCTTTAAAATCAAACTGTGCATTTTTCTCATTAATGCTGATTGGATTGCTTACGATTTGCACTTCTTGGAAATCAGCCCCGTTTACAGAGGCTTCAAACTTTACCGATTGCGGAAGAAAAATCCAATCGCTGTAATTCTGCAAACAACCCAATGTTATGTTTTGAAGATTCTTCGTTTCGCCTAAATCAATCGTAGCAATCAAATCCTTTGCGCTGAAGCCATGCCAGAATTTGCCAATAGCGTTTGTTCCTCTTACGCCATCGGTTAAAGAATTAGGCCCGTCGGCCATATAATAGCGGCTTACCGGATTAGTATATTCAACGGGCTTTGCAATGGCTCTGTGCATTACAAAACTTTGCCTGGCTGCCTGCACACCCATGATGCGGCCATTAATAACGGTAGATGCTTTTAATAAAACAGAAGAAGTTATTTCAACCGGAGCCGTGTATCTATTACTGCTGAGAGTTGGCTCTCTACCATCGGTAGTGTAATAAATGTCTGCATTTATTATTTCAGTTGAGAGATTAACTGTCAACTTTCCGTTTTGAGAAGAAGGTTTAATACTAACCATGTAATTTCCCGGACAGTAATGCAAACCTTTTTGACCGTATGCTTTAAAATGGTTTTGTAACCTTTCATTGAAACTGCTCCAATCTTTGTTTTCTTTTAGGCTCCATACCACTTCTGCAAGTGCAGTCATACGGGGCAGTATCATGTATTCGGCATGTTCTGCTGTGGTAATATACTCTGTCCATAAATTTGCCTGTGCACCTAAAATATATTTTGATTCTTCAGCAGTTAGTTCTTTAGGCACGGGTTCATAGTCGTACACATTCTTTAATGTATTCATTCCTCCAATGGCAATGGGTTCTCCTTCAGGTCCTGCCTGATAATGGTCAAAATAAACAGGTTTGCCGGGAGTCATAATTACATCATGGTTCATTTTAACGGCTTCTATTCCGCCAGTTTCGCCTCTCCAGCTCATTACGGTTGCTTCCGGTGCAAGACCGCCTTCCAATATTTCATCCCAGCCAATTATTTTTCTTTTTTTGCTGATGAGAAATTTTTCAATTCGCTTTATAAAATAGCTCTGCAGTTCGTCTTCGTTTTTTAATCCTTCCTTTTTAATTCTTGCCTGACATTTGCTGCAATTTTTCCAGGGGCTTTTATCCACTTCATCGCCACCAATATGTATGTAAGTTGAAGGAAAAAGGTGCAGCACTTCATTGAGTATATTTTCCAGAAAAACAAAAACCGAATCGTTGCCTGCACAATAATTACTTGACATACCAGAATAATTACCGCCGGTTAATAGAAGCTGCGGTTGTTGTGTACAACTTAATTGCGGATACGAAGCAATGGCAGAAGCAACATGCCCCGGCATTTCTATTTCCGGTATGATGGTTACATTTCTGATAGCAGCATAATTAATAATGTCTTTGATTTGCTCCTGTGTATAATAGCCGCCATAAGTTGCTGCTTCACCCGGTTTTGCCTGCGGACGACTGCCCCAAATTTTATCAGTTTGGTCTACCCGCCATGCGCCGGTAGCTGTAAGGTTTGGGTATTTTTTAATTTCAATGCGCCAGCCCTGGTCATCTACAAGGTGCCAATGAAAAGTGTTCATTTTATAAGAAGCCATCAAATCAATGTATTCTTTGATGAACTCCGGACTAAAGAAATGCCTGCTTACATCCAGGTGCATACCCCGGTATTTAAAACGGGGATAATCGGTAATGCTCATGCAGGGAACTTCCAGCCTTGCATTGGTGCGTATAGCAGGCAGAGTTTGAAGCAATGATTGAATACCATAGATGATTCCTGCTTTGGTGTTTGCTTTAATTGTTATTTTATTGGGATGTACGTCCATCCCGTAACCCTCATCACCAATTACAGCCAGTTTTTCAATGCTCAATTGGAAAATAGTTGGCTTAGAAGTATTAACAGGTAAAATAAACCCTGCAATATGCTTTATCTGCATGTTCAAAAAATCAACTATAGGTTTTAATTCCTTTTGCTGAGGGTTGTATTGAATGGATGTGTTTGCTGATAACACAAAAACCCTGGACTGTTGCCTGATAGATACCGGTTGTGGTATTATGTTTACTGTCTGTTGTGCAAAGCCAGCAAATGGTAAACTCAAAAGAAGGAATAATAATTTTTTCATTCTAAAAAATATTTTATGTATTACAAGCAGTTTTATAATATGGGTAATTTTAAAATTACTAAGCCTTAAAAAGGCCATCTTACAAAGGCTTCCATTGCTTCGTACTCTGCTAAGCCAAGCTTATTATAGAGTGTAGCAGTAGCCCTGTTTCTTTCCTCTGCCCGTTGCCAAAATTCCCTGCTGTCGGTTCCTTGAAAAACAACTCCATCTTTTTGCGACTGATGCTTGAAAATCCCATATCGCTTTTTCAGTACCTGCTCAGGGCTCATGGGCACAGCCATTTCAATCACATCAATATCCCATTCTGCCCAGGCGCCTTTGTAAAGCCACAACCAGCAATCTTTCATAAACTCAAGATGTTTTATTCTCTTAATAGCTTCAAATATTCCATCAAGGCAAACTTTATGTGTGCCATGTGGGTCTGCCAGGTCGCCGGCAGCAAATATTTGGTGTGGCTTTATTTTTTGTATCAATGAAGCAATAATATTTACATCGTCTTCTCCAATAGGTTTCTTTTCTACTGTACCTGTTTCATAAAACGGCAGGTTGAGATAATGAATATTATCATCCGGAATACCAACAAAGCGGCAAGTGTTCCTGGCCTCGCCTTTTCTTATTAAACCTTTTACAAACCGTAATTCCTTAATATCCGTTTCTCCACTTTTCTTTTGTTTCAGAAAAGAATCCGAGCCATTAAATATTTTTTCTAATTCAGGAGAGTTGATTTGAAATTGCTTATTGAAGTCTTTCACAAATTCAACAAAGCGAAAAGCTTCATCATCAGCCACGGCAATATTGCCGCTGGTTTGATAGGCCACATGAACTTCATGCCCCTGGTCGGCCAGCCGTTGAAATGTACCTCCCATTGAGATAATATCATCATCAGGATGCGGACTAAATATCAGCACCCTTTTTCTTGAAGGTGTTGCTCTTTCAGGCCGGTGTGTATCGTCTGCGCCCGGCTTGCCGCCAGGCCAGCCTGTAATGGTGTGTTGCAGCCAGTTAAATACTTTGATATTTATATCATAAGCGTTGCCATGTAAAACCAGCAAACTGCTTAATCCATTTTCGTTGTAATCGTTGTTCGTAAGCTTTAGTATTGGCTTTTCGCATGATAAAGCAAGATGAATTACTGCCTTCTTTATCATTTGCTTTGTCCATTCTACATCTTCGGTTAACCAGGGCGCCTTTTTTCGTGTAAGGAGTGCAGCGGCTGCATCATCCAAAACAAAAGAAGTATTTTGGTGCGCCTGCAAATAAGAAGCAGGTACAAACTCCGAAACAGGCCCTTCAACTGCCAGCTTAATAATTTCTGCTTTTCTTTCGCCCCATGCCAGCAGGACAATTCGTTTGGCGCTGAGTATGGTATTTACTCCCATCGTAATTGCTTTCCGGGGTACATTAGCTATCCCGGAGAAGTCTATTGCTGCGTCAGAACGGGTTATCCTGTCAAGCGTTATAAGGCGGGTAACTGAGCTAATGTGAGAACCGGGTTCGTTAAAACCAATATGCCCATTTCTGCCTATGCCCAATAGTTGAAAGTCAATGCCACCAGCAGTTTTTATCAACCCTTCATAGTGTTCGCAGTGTTGTTTAATATTTTCCAAACCTATTTCGCCATCCAGAATATGGCAGTTGTCAGGCTCAATGTCTATATGATTAAACAAATTCTCCTGCATAAAGTATTTGTAACTCTGTATGGATTCACCAGAAATGGGGAAGTATTCATCCAGGTTAAAACAAATAACATTTTTAAAACTCAAGCCTTCTTCCCGATACATCTGTATCAGTTGCTGGTATATTTTTTTGGGTGTGGCGCCTGTTGCCAATCCCAGTACAGTATTAGAACCTTCCCGTTGTTTTGAACGGATAAGCTCGGCTATTTCAATGGCTACCGCCTTACAGGCTTCCTGTGCATCGCTGAAAATAGTTACAGGTATTTTTTCAAATGAAGTAAATGTGTGAGATGTTTGAATTGTTGTTGTCATTTATTTTACTGGTATTTTAAATGTTGAGGCAGGGAGATTCTCAGAATTAATAAGATTCCCATCACTAAATGGTTTCCAGCCGTAATAGATGTATTGTGGCTTAGTGTTTACAGGAATGATTATGCCGTTATCGCCAATGATAGCTTTGGTATCATTCATTCCATCAATTGAAAACCCTCTGAGCGGTTTACCATCCGATATTTTCAGTCCTTTTGCTATGTATTCAAACGATACAATCACTTTGCCATTTGAATAGGTTGCTTTTAATGGCAGTGGGCCTGAGGGAACAATTTTTTGTGTATATGTTTTATTTAACGCCCATCTTGCTAACCGCTCACCTACATCTTTTTTATTAGTTGGATGCACATCGTCCTTTGCGCCAATATCACTGCAAACGGCCATGCCACTGTTAGGAATAAGTTGCAGCATCTTTCTTTGTTCATTACGAAACTGCGGCCAAAGCTCACCTTTGTATTTTACAGTATCAATGGATGACAACTGGACAAAATAGAAAGGCAGTTGCAGTTGTTTCCACTTCTTCCTGTAATCGCTAACCATCAACGCAGATAAAGCTGCATATTCATTAACCCGTTCTATTTCCTGGGCATTGCTTTCCCCCTGGTAGCAAACAATTCCTTTCACCGGTAATGAAAGCAATGACTTAATACCAGCATCATACGCAAAGCCGGGTTTGAATGCATGATTCTTTCCATTTTCATCTGCAGGCACATCAGACAACTGACCCACATTCTGTTTTCCTCTTTCTTTTATCCAAACAGGTAAAGCATTATTCCCTAACCAATCCCCATTTACTTTACCGGAAAATTGTTTATTCTGTTTTAAAACCTCTTTATCAATAAATGTTTCCAGTGGTGCACCGCCGATAGATATATTTATCAGCCCAATCGGGACATTTATTTCATTCGCTATTTTTTTACCAAAATAATACCCCACAGCACTCATTGGTTTAAATGAATTACTGTCGCAGGTTTGCCATTGCCCTTTATAAAATTTTTCAAGAGTAAGATTTTGAACAATGGAGTCTGTAAATGAAACGTTGAATGTATTTTTCCCGGCATAGGTTGGGTTATACAAACGAAGAAATGGCTGGTAGCTGTTCTTTATCTCCTCTTTGTAATACATCTCCTTCATTACGGGCCACTCCATATTGCTCTGGCCGATGCAAATCCATACATCGCCAATGAGAATATTGTGAAACTGTACGACCGTATCGCCACTGCTTATCAGTAAAGATTGTGGTTGATTACTGGCAGGTTGCTTTGGCAGGGAGACCTTCCATACTGAATCTTTACCAACCGCCGTCTTACGAATAATGACACCCAGGTTTATTTCAACAATTTTTCCCGGAGCAGCTTTTCCCCATACAGTAACAGGCTCGTCTCGCTGCAAAATCATATTGGAGGAAAATACTTTTGCAATCTCTAATTGTGAAAAAGCAGACAAAGGGAAAAGAAGCAATATGGAACAAATTACCCGCATATCATTTTAAATATTCATTTAATACCTGCATACAATACCATTCCTGCCGTGGTAAATGAAATGGGCCTTTGTATAAATTTCCTTTCGCCGGTTGTGCCAATGTGCCATCCCGGTGGAGATAGCCAAACCATTCGCCATTCTTTTCATCATGAAAATGTTTGTAGGCGTAATCATGCACCTGCTTGTGCATGACGGCATATTTATCATTACCTGTCATCAGGTAAGCAAGCAGTGTAGCAATAATAGTTTCATTATGCGGCCACCACATTTTCATATCCTGCCAATATTCCTGCACCGGTTTATTATATACATCACGGAAATAGAGAATGCCGCCGTACTCTTTGTCCCAACCCCTTTCCCACATATAATCAATCATGCGGCAGCCCAAATCAATCAACCGCTTATCATTGTTTTTATGAATAGCTTCATGCAAAATAAACCAGGCACCTTCAATGGCATGTCCGGGGTTCAGCGTTCTTCCATCAATATGGTCAATGATGCTGCCATCCGGAGCTACCTGCTCCATCACACATTTAATATCATCCTTTACAAAATCTCTCTCTATCTCTGTTATCCACTTTTCTATCCATTCATCACAGCGGGGGTCGCCAATGGTTTCCCGTAATTGATGTGCCGTGTTTATTAAAATCATAGGAACACCGATACCTTTTGAAGGCCGGGTGTTGGTAAACTTTGGCGGTAACAGGCCTGGGGTAGTGGCATACTCAATACATTTTCCAAAAACCAGCCTGGCTTTATTAGCAGCTTCTTCATCACCACTTGCCTTTGCATAAGCTGCAGCAGCAATCACATAAAATGTTTCAGAGAAAAAATATCGCCGCTTTCTTATAGGCCTTCCATCTCTTGTTACATGAAAAAACATCTGGCCATCGGTATCAAAGCAATGCCTGTTTAAAAAATCATAACCGAGTTTAGCCCCATCCAGCCATTCCTGCTTTTTCTCAACTGCATTATACAAAGTTGATAAGAGCCATGTTGCCCTTCCCTGAATCCATACAGCTTTATCATCATCAATCAGGCTGCCGTCTGCATCTCTCATCAATAAAAAACCTCCGCATTCCTTGTCAAAAGAACGGGGGAACCAAAAGGGAACAGTATTTTTTAGTAACTGGTTGCTGTAAAAATCTTTTAAAGCAATTAAATCTGTTTTTGTGTAACTCATTTTTATCTTTTTAATTACTTCCATTTTACAATGGTGAAAACAATCTGCGAATAATTGTCCTTTTCGTACAAAACACCAATCTCTTTCTTTGCAACCTTCACTATATCTGAATAAGCCGCTGCATCCCGTTGATTGGAATTATTATAAATCATAAAACTTTTCTTCCAGCTTATTCCTTCATCAAAACTGATACGTAGTGTTAGGTTATCTCTTCTTTTTTCATCGGCAGCATTACAAAAGGCCAGTATGTTTTTCATCTTCTTTTTTCCAATTGTAAGGATGCTTGCCTGGCAAACAGGGTCAGGAAGATTTTTATCAAAATAAGTAGTGTCCCATGTTTGGCCGCCATTGCTGCTGATACACACAATCCTTGCCCGTATATCGCCTTTCTGATTGCGGCTGTTAAACATTAATTTACCATCACTTAATTCCGTAGCCATAGATTCATTGCTGCCGGGAATATTTAAACTGGCCCCAAGATGGAATGTTTTACCGTGGTCGTCAGTGTAAAATCCATGTGCATCGTAGTCTTCTGCCTGTTTTTGTGGCCCTCCCGCAGAATGATTGGCCGCTACATAAATTCTTCCTTTATACTTACCACTTTTAAACTGCATGGCATGGCCGGGTGTGTTGGCATAGGTTCGCCAGTCTTCCTTAAAATCATAAGCAGCATTTGCCTGCGGATAATTAGGGCGGTGTACCTGTAATGTAATATCTGTTGGCTCTGTCCATGTGTGGCCGCCATCTGTTGAAGTTTTATACCAAACCTGTTTGTAACCCTTTCCTTTTCTCACTTCACCCTCATGATTGTTTCCGGTGTTTTAAAAAAGAAAGATGCGGCCCTGCGGATACAGAGGGTCAGTTATATCTACGACAGGTGCAGGGTTGCCGCATTGCAGTGTATCAAACTCTGCTACATATTGCAGTGCACTCCATGTTTTCCCTTTATCTGTGCTTCGCTTTAATACAATATTAATATCGCCGAAATCACCGGCGCCATGTACACGGCCTTCGGCAAAAGCCAGCAGTTCGCCATTGGGCAATGAAATGATTGCCGGAATGCGGTAACTTTTGTGGCCTTCCGTTCCTGAGACAAAAACAGGAATAGTTTTGTATTGGGCAATACTATTACTGAAACTAAAAGCTGCAATGAAGATTAATAATGTGTATTTCATCTAATAGTTTATGAGTTAATTCTCGTCTTACTTTATTATTTCACTTACTGCCACTTTTACAAAGTATAAATCCTTTGTTCCTTCATACAATATTCCAACTGTGTTATCATCAATCTTTGTAAGAGATGAATAACCGTAACATTGCCTTTCATCAATCAACAATTGATTGGCAGGTAACCAGGTTTGCCCTAAATCCAAACTTGCTTTAATCGTTATATTCACCCTGCCCGATGATGAATTGGGGTTGCTGAAAAACAAAACATCTTTCAGGGTTCCGTTTACATTCACTTTTGCTTTTATCAAGCTGCCCATACATACTGGGTCGGGTAATGTGTTGTATGATGTGGAATGTTCTGTCCAGTTTGTACCCATGTTTGAGGTTGTTGCCACACTTCTAAAGCTTCCCCGGTTATCCCTCATGTTCAGCATCAGTGTACCCGGTATGGTTTCCACCACCTGGCTTTCGGTAGTGTTCGATTTTGGCCCCAGGATTTTTCCTTTCCATGTACTACCCTGGTTATCGCTGTAAATAATGGTTGAGTAGGGAACATTTGATGATGTCCAGTATTGTGCGGCAAAAACTAATTTACCATCCTGCATGGTAATGCCGTTGCCTGGGCCGTTAAAAAATATTTTCCATGCAGGTTCTTTTATCTGCGGCGTAATGGTATAGGGCGCCGACCATGTTACCCCATCATCTGTACTGCTTACTAATACAAACTGGCCGGTGGAATCAGGAGATATGCCGCCAATAGAGCCGGCAATAGAACGGTTGCCCTTGCTCCACAACGCAGCCACCCATATTTTTTTTGTCACAGGGTCAAATAAAATTGCAGGGTCGCCGATACCATTGTTTTCATGCGGGGCGCCCATATCCATAATTATTTTCATCGGCTCCCATGTTTTACCGTTATCAGTGCTGCGGCTCATGCCTACATCAATATTACCGGGCAAATCTGCACTGTTATTGTAGCGGATGTCATACACAGAAAGCAGGGTGCCCCTGTCTGTTTGAACAATTCCCGGAATACGATAGGTGTTTACATTATCATCTCCAGCTTTGCGAACGGCCACACCGGTAAGTTTTGTATAAGCAGAAGGGCCTTGGTCAATTTCCAGTTCTTTTGAAGCAGCATCAATCAGTTTTGTAGAATGCAGTTCAATTTTATTATTCAGTGCAGCATCATTTTTCAACACAACACTCAGCCATATAAAATGGATGCCGGGCTGCAGGTTTGCCGTAACAGGAATATCAAATGTTGTGGAAGTAGGATTAACTGTGCCGACAAGATTGGTGGCAGCAAATGCTTCACCTGATAAATACGCATCCACTTTCTGCACTTCACTCAATCCAACAGCGTTTATTGTACATTGTATTTTTCTGTATTGCTGCTCCGGGTTGCCGGAAAAAATTTGTACCACAACACGAAGAAATGGGTTTGCCGCCATTCCTTTTAATACAGGTGCGGCTGGCGCATAAGCTGATGCTTTTATTTGCCCTGGCGGCGGTGCCGTAGAATTTTTCTTTGAACATTCAAAGCCACTTAAGGGCAGGAATGTCAGGCACAGTAATAAATTGAAAAATAGTTTTTGCATATAGCTTTTTTAGTTGTCAACAAAATCATTCGTCTTAGGTTTCAGAAAAGAAAGCTGAATAATCAATGCCACAGCAACAATACCGGCCAGCATGGCAAAATCTTTTCCCAGGTTTCCTGCATCAGTTGATTTGCCGAGCAAATCGGTAATAAAAGCTCCGGCAAAAACACCCACCATATTCATCAGCCCGTAAGCAGTGGCCCTGTATTTTTTTGAAACAAATTGACAGAGTATCGGCATGTTGTTGGCATCAAACATTCCAAAGCCAAAACCAAAACAGAATGCTGCGCCAATAACAGCCAAAAGAGAATGGCCAAACCCAATAAACAATAATGCAGGAATAGTTAAACCGAGGCCAATAGCACTTGTATAAATTCTGCCACGCAAATTTTTTTGTACCCATCTGTCGGATAATATTCCTCCGATGATGACACCGATAAAAGATGAGGCGGCAATAGTGATGGTGGACAGCGGCCCTGCTTTTGCCATATCAATATTCAGGTTCTCTGCAAATAGAGTAGGCAGCCAGTTTTTCACGCCCCAGCCCGGTAAGCTGGGTATGGCAAAGTAGAAAAGAATAATCCAGAAAGCAATATTGGTAAATAATAAGCCAAGCCCCTTGAGGAGATTGGTGTTTTTATTTGTTTTAGCATTTTCATTTACAGCATGAAGTGTTTCTGTTTTTTTGTCTCTCAAAAAAATAATTAAAACAACTGAATATACAACTCCAATAAGGCCGAATGAATGAAAAGCTGCCTGCCAGGAAAAATTATGGGCAATGGTAGCACCGAAGCCGCCCAATGCCTGGCCCATATACAAACCAGTCATGTGTATGCCTACGGCCAACGACCTTGTTTTGGAATCATGAAATTCGGCAATGAGGGCTAAACCTGCCGGAATGTACAATGCTTCGCTTACACCCATGATTGCTCGTAACCAATACAACTGGTCAAATGTTTTGGCATAGCCCATTGAAAACGTAACTGCCGACCATACAAACAAACTGCCAATGATAAGCCATTTTTTGCTTACTCTGTCTGCAATCATTCCTGCAACAGGGCTCATACATCCATATATCCAGAGAAACACGGCCATTAAACGGCCAAAGTTGGTGGCAGTTTGCAATTCAATAATATCAACCATCATGGATGGCTTCATGGTGCTGAGCATCTGCCTGTCCATATAGTTCAAAAGGGCTACTACCCAGAGCAGCCCCACAACTATCCACGGATATTTTTTTGATTCTATCATTTTAGCCAGCGTTTAATTTTTGCCATCAATATTTGCGGTGTACGTACCCCTGCTTTTATTTCTCCGCTTGGTATCATCACCACATTATCCCACCAAAAAGCAGTTGTGGTAACGGGAACAGGATATGGTATGGTGCCTGCCGTTTTGGTTTTCCCGGAAGTTATATTGTAGAAAAGAATTTCTTTACTGAAACCAGGATGAGAAGTAAGCAATTGATTTTTTTGCTGAACCAGTTGTTGTTTTTCTGTTTCGTTTGTTGCTTTGCTGATGGCTGACAAGTAGCCTTCTACTTTGCTGAAAGTAGTACCCTGGTCGCCGCCAAATAAAACGATACCGCCAGAACTTGTTGCTACACCAGTTCCGGCGGATAATGCATAAAGCAGAGGTGGCAATTCTTTCCATTGATTTTCGCCAATACTTAATTCAAATACAGAATTATAAAGTTCGCTAATGCCCTGCGTAGTTTTTCTTCTGCCGCCAACGAGGTATAGTTTTAAACTATCTGCTGATTTAATAGAAACAAAGACAGCATGAGAAACCGGCTTTGGCAATGAGGGTAATTCTTTCCAGCCAGATGCACTATTGCTCAAATCTATTGACCAGCATTTATCAGAAACACCATCACGACTTTCTCCGCCTGCTATAAAAACAATACTATTATGTGAAGTGGCAGAAGCATTGGTAACAGCTACAGGTAGAGCAGCCAATGTCTCAATTGCTACCGATTTTGTTTCAGCATCCCATTTCAGTAAAAATGTTTTATCAGAAATGCCTGTTTCATTTTCACCACCGGCATATAGAACGCCATTGGGTGTGGAGCAACTGGCTGCATAAGCTATTTTATCAGGTAAATTGAAATTGCCTGCTACAGGGATAAGATGATTGGATGTTTTTGTAAAAACATCTATATGATTATAGTATCTCTTTTTCCCACCCTGCCAGGGCATACTGTCCGGAAAGTTGGCGCCGCCAGCCACAAACATCATTTTATCATGAACACCTGTAACAGGCCCAGCCACACCCAGCGAAACAGGCTGCCCATTATTGGACGGCAATTCTCCGGCTATACACCAGCTAACCGCATTTGATTTCTTTTGTGCAAAAAGTTCTGTTACCGAAAACATAAATAAGATGCTTATGGTGGTGTGAATGAATTTCATTGGCGTCAGGCAGAAGCATTGGTTATTATTTCATCTGGTTTTTTTGCCGTAACTGAACAAAAATTGCTGAAACCAATTTGCTTTGTATCATTTTTGAACTGTTCAAATTCGGGTTCATTCATATTTTTTACAGGTAGGCGGAAGCCGCCACAGTTTAGGCCAATCAATTTCATATATGCTTTTCCTGTAGCAATGCCGCCGTATTTGCCCAGCAAACGAATCATGTCAATAGATTGCTGTTGTAATAATTGTGCTTTGGCTAAATCGCCGGTATTAAAAGCATCAATCAGATTGTAGTATAATGGTGCTGCATAATTAAAAGTGCTGCCAACGGATGCCTTTGCTCCAACCGCAAGGGCTGGTAACATATTTTCATCACGGCCCCAAAGCATATCATATTTACCATTTTGAAAATGGATGCAGGAAAGAAAATCCATAAAATCTTCATGGGTATATTTTACGCCGGAAAAATTTGGAATTTTTCCGTCAACTGCTTTCAATAATTCATACATGGGAAAACCAACACCCGTTAAAACAGGGATATGGTAATAATAGAAAGGCATATCCGGCACTGTAGAAGCTACCTCAGCACAACATTGAGCCAGCATTTCCACATTGGCCGGTTTAAAATAAAAAGGCGATGTAAATGAAACAGCATCCAATCCAATTTCTCTGGCATGTAAAGCCAGTTCTTTACAATCTGTAAGGCTGGTGCCGCCCAATAACGGCATTACGATAAAGTCATTATCATTTTTAGTACATGCTGCCCATGCTTCTGCTACAGCTTTCTTTTCTTTTACTGACATAGAAACACCTTCGCCGGTAGAACCGCAGATGAAAGCTCCGGTAACTCCGTTTGTTTTCAGCATTTCATAATATTGCGGAATTAGGTCAAGATTTAATGAGCCATCCTTGTGCATGGGGGTGAAGGGGGCAGCTATTAACCCCTGTAAATGCTTTTGTAACATTCTACAAAAATTTAATTTGAAAAATGCAAGGGGTATTTTACTACCCCTTGCTTACCAAAACTACTGCTTATGCTTGCCATATGAGAAAAAACGAAAATTAGTAGCCCGGAGTTTGTGTCAGCAGCGGGTCTGCTTGTAACATACCCAGTGATAGGGGCAATAAAAACTTAGCTGTACTGCCTGGCGAAAAATACGTTGGATTTAAGTTGGCATAAACATAAGAATCACCCGCCCTTCTTAAAGCCCACCATCTTTTACCTTCACCAATAAATTCCCTGAGATATTCTCCTAAAATGGCGTTCATGTTTGCAGTAACGCCTCCATTAACATGAGGTGTGTAACCAGCACCATAGCCCCGTAAACGAATGGCGTTGATTTCTGCCGAGGGGTCTTCACCCAATTTTGCTTTTGCTTCTGCTAACAATAAAAGCACATCAGCATACCTGTAAACGGGGAAATCGTTGTTATAAATTTGAGCGGTACCTGCTGTAGTGCCAACATATTTTGTAAGAAAAATACCCCTTGTAGCAAACGGCGCTGCATTGGAATACATCACCCGGAAAGTGTTGGTGATACGCTGGTCAGCAGGCGGCGTTGTAAGTTGGGTAAGAATGGGCTGATTGATACCAATTCTGTTAGCACCATTTACAAAGGGGTAAACAGAAGAAACAGTTGGTGTAGGCGCCTGTGCAAAGGATAGTGTAGCTGCCTGGATAGCATTGACGGTGAAGGCACCAACAAACTGGGTGTTCTCCGCCTGCTGCAACTCATAGTTGATGGCAAATATGATTTCTTTATTGTTGTTCTTTTTTGTAGCGTCAAATATATCAGCATAATTGCCTTGCAGGTCTAAACTTGCACCCTGCAAATTTCTTACTTCTGTTAAAGCATTTTTAGCGGTGGTAAAATCTGTGTTTCCACCACCCATGTGTGTACCGGACCATAAATAAACATCTCCTTTCAAAATAAGAGAGGCTATCCTGCTCCAATAAACCCTTTTACCGCTTGATAGTGTGTTAGCAGAACCGAATAGTGAAAGTGATTGTTCAATATCAGCCTTTATCTGCGTCATTATCGTATCTGCACCGGTACGGCGTTTATAAGTTTCAGCGGTATTATTGATAGTTTCAACCGGCTCAGTATTTAATGGAACATCGCCCCAGGTTCTGAGCATAGTATAATATACATAAGCCCTTAATCCCAACACCTCGGCTTGTATCCTTGTCTTTTCTGCCTCCGGCAATGGGGTTTGCGGAATTATTTTTATTACATTATTGAAATTATAAATCAGGCCGTAAAAACCGGCCCAGTTGGTAAAAGGTACATTCAGGTTGCTGATGTTATGCCGGTACAGGTTTTGTAAACCGCCATCAACCGACTCTGTGAAAAGCCCATCCACCCAAATATCCGACCGCATCTCACCTAACTGATAAAAAGTACTATTAAATGCACGGAAACGACCATATACACCATGATATAGGGTTCTGGCAGCGTTGGGGTCTTTTAATGCCTGGTCCTTACTGATAGCATCCTGCGGTACCACCTCATCTAACTTTTTTGTGCATGATGACATGCCGAGCACCAGCAGAAACACCCCGGATATGATTAGAAATTTATTGTATTTCATCGTAGTAGTTTTTTGTGTTGAATAAATTGATTATAGCATTACCCTTACGCCAAAAGTGAGCCGTTTGGGAAGAGGAAATTTACCCTGGTCAAATCCACCAACTTCGGGGAAGTTCCCACTGTAGCCGGAGAAATAAATAAGGTTGGTTCCGGTAATATTCACACTCAACCCTTTAATCTTACCACCAAGATATTTTTGCAGAAGCTCTGATGCCAGGTCGTATGAAAGTGTAAGTTCCCTCAGGGAGACATAATCACCTTTCTCCCACAAATTGGCTGCAGGGTTGTTGCCACTTGCATCGGTTGCATAATTCCTGCCCTGGTTAGCCCAATAAAACCTCGGCATGGTACCATTAGGGTTGGTAGGCGACCATGTATTCAACACATCTGTTGTGGAGTTTTGAGAACCCTGTACCTGGCTCAGACCCCTTACCATATAATTGTTCAGGATAACAAATCCAAATGCATAATCAAAACCTGCATACAGGCGAATGCCTTTAAATGAACTGCTGATATTAAAACCACCCATGTGCTGTGGTGTAGTACGGCCAACTTTTACAAACTGGCGGGCATCAATAGTATCATTTTGATAAACCTGGTGCCATTGTGCATCACCTAATTGTTTAATTCTTTTGTTGGCATAAGGGAGGAAAGTATTCCAAACATTTGCATTAGCTGCAATCTTTGCCAGGTCGGTATAAATTCCGTCCCACTTGGGAGCCCATACTTCATCCAGGCCAATGCGTTCTCCTTCCACTAATCCACCCACATATATTTGTTGTCCGGGGTTTTTAGGGTCCCATACAAAGAATCCACTTTGCCTGTTACCCGGCAGACCATTGAATGGAAGTTTTTTTGCAAAGCTTTTTACATGAAAGTAGTTGGCACCCACTTCAAGACTAAATCCATCCTGCTTTTTGGGTACAATTATTTTTGCATTTGCTGCTATTTCAATCCCCTTATTTTGTAGTTGAGCAAGGTTTGTTGTAAAACTGGTGAACCCGGTTTGAGATGAAATGGGTAACCCTGCAAGTTTGTCAAATACATTCCGGATAAAGTAATCAACATTTAAAGTAATCCTTTCATTTAAAATACCTAAATCAACACCAAAGTTTAAACTATTGGTACGTTCCCATCTTACATCCGAATTAATATAAGAACCAACAAAAGTTCCGCCAAAGCCATTATAAGTACCGGCATTGTTATAAATCTGTGAAGTGGCAAAAAAGCCCAATGAGTTTACGTTTCCATTTACACCATAGCTAATTCTTGGTTTTACGCTGCTGAGGTATTTTGATACCAAAGAACCTTTATAAAAATTTTCATTGTGCAGGTTCCATCCTACAGAAACACCGGGAAAAGTTCCGTAATAGTTTCCTTTTTTCAGCCTGCTGGAGCCATCCACCCTTATAACACCTGTAAGCAAGTACCGGTTAAGATAGGTGTAATTAATCCTTCCAATAGCTGAAGCAATTCTTTCCCACTGGTTAAAGTTGGAGGAAGCGCCTGCCGGGTTAACGATTGTAGTACCCTGTACACTTGGTGGAGTGGAAGCTGTAAGCCAGGGAACCAAATCTGTTGGTGAGCCCTGAGAAAAACCTGAGTTCACATAGTTCTTAAAATCATAAAACTCACCACCGGCCAATGCGGTTATACTATGTCCTTTGAAATTTTTATTGAACTGCAGAAAAGCATTGGTAGTGTACTGAATAGTTTTTGTATTATTAAAACTGGCTGCACGGTTGGTATTAAACGCACCGCCATTACCCTGCTGAAATGTTTTAGTGAAGAAATTGTTGTTAGTGTATTGATAATATCCCGAACCGCTGGCTAATATTTTTAAGAATGGCAATACCGTATATTCAAGGTTAATACCGCCAAGAAAACGCTGCTGGTTGGTGTTGTTAACTGTAAGGTTGCTCCAATAAAGCGGGTTACCCAACGTAACATCATTGGGGCCAGGCAAAATAACACCAGATGTATCATTTACATACCTTACTGTTGGTGCAACACCTACAAAGCGTTGCAGCAGCCCACCAGCCGCACCTCCTTCAGGGTCAACATTATTAAATCCACCATAAGGCAATGCCTGCTCAACATTGTAAGCACCTATGTTGGTTGTAATTTTCAGGTTTTTGCCAACATTAAGGCCACCGTTAAAGTTCAGGTTAATTCGCTTCAGCAATGAACCTATAATCATACCATTATCTTTCACCATACCAAGTGACAGTGCATAAGAGCCTTGGTCATTGGCACCGGAAAAATTAACATTATGCTCATTGGTATTTACCTGCTGAAGTATCAATGCTTCTCTTTCTCTTGCGCCCAAGTCAGTAAAAATAATACTGTCAATTTGTGAAGTATTAAATGGATTGGGGTCAACTAAAAGTTTCCATCCCGGCTTGCTCAAAAGATGACGGTTCTGGTTATTTAATAATTGTGTAGTGTACAATCCCTCTGCTCCTCTCCACCCTGTGTTTACTGCCCAGCCCCAAGCTCCTAAAAGCTGGTTGCGGTCGTTATTCATAGCACCAGTATTATTATCCAGCGAATCTCCTCTGAAACGAGCCTGGATACCCAGCCGGTTCATTCGTATATAATCTGATGCACTTAAATATTCTGAAGGATTTTTACGGATATAGTTTATGGTGTGGCTGTAAGAGTAGGTTACTTGTGTTTTTCCTTTTTTACCTTTTTTAGTAGTTACCAAAACAACGCCATTGGCCGCCCTTGCACCGTATATGGCTGTAGTTGCAGCATCCTTTAACAGGTCAATACTTGCCACATCATTTATGTCTAATCCATAAAGCGATGGAACGATAACGCCATCCACGATAAAGAGCGGTGTGCCTCCACCTCCGAATTCAGTACCTCCTCTAAAGGAAATTGACGGAGTTGTGCCAGGCTGACCAGTACGTTGCTGCACCCTTAATCCGGGAGCATTACCCTGTAGCACCGTTGCTACGTTTGTGCTGGGGCTGTGTTCAAAGGTTTTTGGATTAACCGTTGCAACGGCACCAGTTACTTCTTTTCTTTTTTGAGTGCCATAACCGGTAACAACAACTTCTTCCATTTGACCAACTTTTGCATCAAGTGTAATATCAATAATAGAAGTAGTTCCTACCCTCACTTCACGGGTTGATAAGCCCGTAAATGAAAATATCAACACATCGCCTTCAGCGGCATCAATGCTATACTCACCATTTGCATTGGTTTGCGTACCTGTTTGTTTGCCTTTGATTGTTACAGAAACCCCGGAAAGTGGCTTAGATTCTTCATCAAGAACTTTACCGGTAATTTTTTTTGTTTGCGCAAATGTCACAGACGCTACAAGTGTTAACACTGCAAGGAGACTGAGCCTTAAACATTTTAATTTCATGACAAGCAGATTGGTTTATAAATAATGTATTATGTATGACATAACAAAAATAAATTGTTCTAACTGAATTTTCCAAAAAAATTTCTATCTCTCAATTTAACGTTGAAATTCAACTATTTAGATAATTTTTTTTCTTAATTTTGCTTTTTGCTTAAATTAGCTAAATTTTATTAAGTAATACATATTAGAATGAATCTTGCTTTGCTTAAAAATGAAATGAAATCAATTGACACAAGCTCGTTGGTTGATAAGGTGGAAGACAGCCTTGTTGAATTGTTGAAGGAACGTAAACTTTCAGTAGGTGATGTTATTCCTAAGGAAATTGAGTTAGCCGAAACATTGGGTGTAAGCCGCACGGTAATCAGGGAAGCCCTGACGAGGCTTCGTATGCTGGGATTGATAGAGTCAAAAAAGAAAAAAGGGTCGGTAATTACCAGCCCTGATTTGTTTATAATGATGGGCAAAAGCATGAACCCCCACATTCTGGACCAGGATACTTTAAAAGAGATTTTTGAAATACGCTTGGTACTTGAAATTGGAATGGCAGATTTGCTTTTTCATCGCATTACGAAAGAACATATTGTGGAATTAAGAAAGATTGTGGCTGATGAACCTCCTGCTACGCAATACCATCTTTTCAACATAGAACATGAAATAGCTTTTCATGGTAAGCTGTATGAAATAACAGGGAATGAAACACTGAAGAAATTCCAGAAAATGTTGTTGCCTGTTTTTGATTATGTACATAATAGCGGGTTGCTGAAAAAACAGCCATTGCTCAAAACCTTTGTGTCACACAAGGAGTTGGTGGACATCCTGGATAATGGTACGCCGGAAGAATTCCGAAATGGTATGCGAAATCATCTAGAGAACCATTTCGCCAGGATATTTGAATGATGTGCTTTACTTGTGTTTGAAACGATATAGGGAGGTATCAGGGAGCAATTATGGAACATCAAACGCTGTCCGGTTTTGTCTGATTTTGTACGGGGAGGGGTTAGGGATAATTTTAAATCTTACCCCAAATTCTTCTCTATTGTTTTAATAGCCTTTTCTAAATGCTCAAGAAATAGCGGTTGATATTTAACCACTGGCAATTTTCTGGTATAAATAGCAAGAGGATTCATTTGAGGATTGTCAGTATCGGGATATCTGCTTTTTGAACTGTGTTGAATAGTCAGGAAGCCGGAAAAGCACAGAACTGCATGAGCATATAGAAAGTGTATTGTGGTCTTGATTACGTCTGCAAAATGTTCCCTGATAAACCGCCCAAATTCATCACTTTTCAATGCTGCCCTCATTTCCCTGGCCATGTATTGTGCAGCTTTTGATTTATGCTGTTCAAGCTTTTCTATAAATGGCATGAACACTCCTTCTATCTTACTTTCTAAGTCAGCAGGAATTTTTGCCCTTTTTAATTCAAGGGCTTCAATACTTTTCAGGAAATGGTTTATATCTCTGGCAGGTATATTAACCAAATCATAGTCTTTCATATTATCAAAAAACACTCTTGATTGTTCAGTGGACTTAATCTGCACCTGAAGTTTTTTTGTTTCAATAAGTCCGGATGTTTCCATAAATGGAAGAGCTTTTGCCACATCAACAGCTAATTGATTTTGTCTCTTCGCATCCAAAATATTTTTCCTGTGCAGTTTAAATATGTTATGCCGCATATTAAAAGTGTCCTTAGCTGTACTCATGTCAAGCGAAAGTGCAACTGCTTTTGTCGCTTTCTCCGTAGCCTGCTGAAAATAAAAGTATGACTGAGCATATAACCGGCTTTTGTATAAAGTTTTTGATGCCTTGATGTCGGTTTTGGCAACTTTTAGTAGCTCCGCAGCAAGTAAATCTTTATGCTCTGTCATTTGTGAGTTGCTTTAAATTATCCGGTAATAATCCTCATTTATAGTTTTTCCCAATCCCTTTTCCTGCGTCTTAACATGGTTAATGATATGGCCGCTATAACCAGCCATTTTCATAATGCACATATTCAAAAGAGTTAACAATCGCAAAGAGATTTCAAAGCCATCCATTGTGTAAGACTTACGACCTTTTTGGGGTTTTAAATTAATGTTCCCATGAAGGAAATCATTTCGGTATTCCAATACTTCTTCATCAATGCCAGTCAGGGTAATTCCTTGCATAGAAAATGGGGCCTTCAGCAGCTCCCGGTTTGTGGGTGAGTTAATGTTTTGAATTTTACTTAAGAGTATATGGTAGCCAGTAAATCTTTCTTTGTCTTTATACCTATCCAGTATTTCTTTCAGGCCATTGACAAATTCATTTGCAATATTTTTATCAGCTATAGGCTTTAACTTGCCTGAATCTTTTTGATAAAAAAAGGTAGAAAGACCTTCAAGAGCTACTGATAATCCGGCAGGCATTATCAGCAAGGAACGACTGATTGATTCAGTTATCAGAAGTAATATGGCTTTTATGTCAATCTCTTTATGAATAATATCACAAAGTCTTGAAACCTGGGCAGGACTGACTTCGGTAATTTTTCCATAATACTTTTTTGCTATTGTATGACTTTTTATCCAGCCAAAAGGATTTGCATTAACCGGAGTGTAAATTGTTCTTATACTATCCCTTTGTTGCCTGTAAACAAATCCAGAAAAATGCTTCATTGTTTTATTTCCGTATGCAAAGAAATATTCGTCATCCTGTGGTAAGTTACCAAGCAAGTAACCCAATCCTACCTTTATTGACCAGTTAAACTCCATAAAATCATCAATCTCCAGCTTTGTTATACAATCAGTACATAAATACCTTTGTTTATTTCTGTCAGCAATAAACACATGAAATTCATGACCGTTAAAATCAACTCTTACCAAACCCCTTGAAGAAAATTCATCATTATAAAATGATTCATCGGAAATGATATTATAAAAGCTGAACTCTTTAGCAATTGGCACAACACTTCTGAAATAATATGCCGTTTTATCCCTAAAGCCTTTACTGCGAAATGAAAAAATATGCAACTGCATACGATGTGATTGCGTCTTTGCAGTGATGTTTGAGCCGACATATCTCACATAGCTATCTGTTATGTTTAAAGCAATATTCTTATTTTCTGCGTCAGCTGCCACTTTACTTCCAACGTCCAATTTCCCAAATGCGTCTGTCGCAATTTCCAGGAAATACCCTTTAGGCTTTCCTTTTTTGAGAAAGCTGGTTTTTTTAAAAATGCTTCTGCGATTACTTACCCTTAATCGTTTTGTTGATTCAAGGGTGTTCATCACAGCGATTGTATCAGAGATATATTTTTCTGTTTTTGCCATATTAGTCTTTAAAATCTATTCCCAAACAAATAGTACTGCCCCAGGCTTTAGAAGCAGTAAGCAGTCTGAATTTCATACTGTTTACATACCATTCCCGTATGTACTCATCCCTTTCATATTTGTCATTTTCGTTCATACTATATGCCCCTCTTTTATCCATATCCTCACCAAGCATCCCATTTAGCTTATCAACTAATATCTCAATCTCCCTGTACATCATAAAACTGGCATGGCTTTCCCGGTCGCAGTACAGTGCTATAAATGTATATACATCAGAGGTAATTACCTGCAAGCGGTTAAAATAGTTGAAGTAATTGTGTCCGGTTTTGTAAGTGTTCACAGTTTCATTTTTAAAAGGGTCTTTACGTTCATATAATTGCATACTGTGTTTCAGGTCATGATTCAAAGATATGAGAAATGACTGCAAGGTTTCTTCCTGTCCCAATAACAGGGTTCTATGATTCACTAAATCTTTTGATGACAAAACTTTTGTAGGTAAACCCAATAGCCGATAAACAATATTGGCTTTCACTTGCAACCCCTTATCGTCTGTAACAAGATAGTCGCTAAAAGAAGCATACCAGGCATGAAGGGCATCATTATTCAGACTTTGCATGTTGAATTTCTTTATCCCCTTCTTTTTCCTTTCCTGGGTAATGTTATAAGTCTCCAGCATGGTATAAGCATAATTAAACTTCTGATACAGGTCTTTCTTCTGATTTTCGGTTAGCATATTTTCAATAACTTCCAAATACGACTTACCCAAGGGGCTTTGCTTCAATAGTTCATTAAATGCCATACCCCAATTTTCAAAACTGAAATCATCTTTATTCATGTAAGAAGCAATTTGCTGCCGGAATTGGGTAAACTCCCGTTTATCCTGCAACAGGGTTTTACTGTAAGGCCACATTCCATTCATAAAATCTTGCAAGCTCATCTTAGGGCTATAATTGGGCATCAACTTGTCAAAAAGAGACTTATTCTTTTCGTCAACAGTAACTGTATCAAGATTGCCTGACAATGCTCCAATTGGTAATTGGTAATAAGTTTTGAGCAAGTCTTTCATCAGTTTTCCTTCAGGAAACTCATCTAATCCGCTTAACAAACTGTCAATATCAAATGGGTTTTCCAGGGTCTTATTATAAGCATCATAGTCCTTTCCCTGAAAAGCCTCCAGTGGTGTTGCCAGGTATGGTCCGGTTCCTTTATCCTTGATTAAGTCGTGGAGGAAATAGTTATCCTTTACATAGGTTCCCATTAACCCTAAATCTTTTTCAGCATATTCCTTCACTGAATCTTTAAGGTCATCCAGGTGGGCATCTGAAAAAGTAAACAGTATTTTGTCCTTCAATATTTCAAAAAGATTAAGTAACTCCGCACTATGTGAAGGGTGAGCCGAGTTTAAGTATCTGTAAATGTTACTATCACAATAAATCCTCATCATGTCAAAGTGTTTAGAATCGTAAAACTTTATCTGGCGAGAAAATAAGCGAGCCTTTCAAAAGCGACCCTCTCTTTGTATTGAATCTTGTCTTAAAATTGACTCCCAGTTAATATCAATCATCTTACTATAACATATTTGAAAGTCCATTTCAAATTTCGTAAATAAATGCGGTATTCACTATTAAACGCAATTACTCCTTATTCATTCCTAATCCCTCCCTAATGGTTCCGCAATTACTCCGCAATCATTCCATAATGACTTCTGAAATGTTCCACAAAAAACTTTCATTAGACAAAATCGGACAATATCATCCCAAACTGACGATTACCGAGAACTTCTGTTAACAACTGTTACAAACTGGCTCAAAGTGGAAAGTGGCGTTACCGCACAATAATATGTTTGCAAAATAAAAATGTATTTAAGCTGCTTAAAAGAAAAACCATTAGTAGAAGGTATAGGTGAGAACAATAAGGCAGTGTAGATTGGAAGGCTCAATCAAGGCCGGGAAATAAATATATTACATTGATAATCAATAATATGTATATTTGAAAGGGGGAAAGATGGAAAAGAAACTGGAAGAAAAAGAAAAAATATCAATCGCTGAAATCAAAGCTGATTTTGAAGCCGAAGGGGAAATGTTTGATGACAGTGAGATAGAGAAAATCAGGGGCTTTTTATACCTGCTTGCACAGATAAGTTATGAGCAGTACAACCGGAATAAACAGGTTAGTGAAACAACAAATGGTAAAATAATAAACATAAATAGCAACTCCGATGAATCAACAAAAAGCAATACTCTATATCCGTGTGAGTACGGACGAACAGGCTGAAAAGGGTTACAGCCTGAAACATCAGGAAGAAAGATTAAGACAATATTGCCGGCATCAGCAAATTGAAGTTGTTGCTGTTTACAAGGAAGACCATTCTGCTAAAACTTTTGAAAGGCCAGAGTTTACCAAACTCCTGGCCTTTTTAAAAAAGAATAAGGGATGCGCCGACCTGCTCTTGTTTTTAAAATGGGACAGGTTCAGCCGTAATGCAGGGGATGCGTATGCAATGATTAACCAGCTAAACAAATTGGGTGTTGAGCCGCAGGGAATAGAACAACCGCTTGACCTGAATGTTCCTGAAAACAAAATCATGCTGGCATTTTATCTGGCCGCACCCGAAGTAGAAAATGACAGGCGTTCATTAAATACCATTGCTGGTATGCGCCGTGCAATGAAAGAAGGTCGGCATGTGACATTAGCACCACGAGGTTACCGTAATGCAAGAAATGAATTGAACAGGCCGATTATTGAACCTAACAACCATGCTGTGCATGTGGCTTGGGCATTTGAAGAAGTGGCAAAGGGAATTGACACGGTGATGGATTGCTGGAAGGCAGTAACGAAAAGAGGTTTTAAAGTAAGCAAGAATCAGTTCTGGAATATGCTCCGTAATCCTATCTATTGCGGTAAGATATTTATACCAGCATACAAAGACGAAGTTGAATGTACGATACCAGCAACACATAAAGCCTTAATTAGCGAAGAATTGTTTTACGAAGTACAGGATGTTTTAAATGGAAGAAAAAGAAAATTCCCGGCTAAGAATACGTTGAAGGAAGAATTGCCGCTTCGTGGATTTTTGGAATGTCGTAAATGCGGGACAAGATTAACAGGCAGTGCATCCAAGGGAAACGGCGGCAGGTACTTTTATTATCATTGCTCAAAAGGCTGTAATGAACGCTTTAAGGCACACGAGGCCAATGATTTGTTTGTAAAAGAACTGGAAAGGATATCATTCAGCAAAGGCGGTATTAAAGTGTTCAGGAAAATAGTTACTGACTATTCAAAGAAAACTGGTAAAGACCAATCAGTTTCTAAACAACAAATAGATGTTGAAATAGAAAAGAACCAGCAGCGAATCCAGAATGCCCAGCAGCTTATGCTGGATGGTCAATTAGAGCCATCAGATTACCGGGATATAAAGAGCCGGTTTGAAAAGACAGTCATGGAACTTGAAAAAAAGAAACGGGAAATATCATCCCTGGATTTTAACCTGAGTGAGTATATGACCTCTGCACTTGAAATAGTGGAAAATCTGCCGAAATACTTTGTCAGTGCGGATTTGAAGGCAAAACAACAGCTTATTGGTTCGGTATGCCCCGAAAAATTGATTTTTGAAAATAAATCATACCGAACCAAAAGAGTGAATGAGGTACTTGCCCTGATATGCAGTGCTGACAAGGGTTTTCGCAGTTCGAAAAAAAGATTGGCTCCCGTTTTTGGGAGCCAATCCAATCAGGTGCCCAGGACTGGAATCGAACCAGCACGATCTTGCGAACGGCAGATTTTGAGTCTGCTGCGTCTACCAATTCCGCCACCTGGGCCTTTGGTTATTGGCTTACGGTTAATCTGCTGATGTGAAAAAATCAAAACAAATAAACCAGTAAACAAATAAACCAGTAAACAAATAAACAGCGTTATTTACCGGGCTGCAATATTACATTATCCGGCCAACCTGTCCAAAATACGTTTCAGGTATTTTTTCTTGTAATAATAGGCTTTCAGCTTCTGTAATTCCTGCTCACGGATCCGCTCATCGTTGTAGTTTTCGATGATGGATCCGACCTCGCTGTAGAGTTCTTTTTCAATCGATGCGATGCGGGCCGCACTCTCGTCCGATAACTCCTCGTTCAGTTCCATCATTTCCAGGAGGAAGTCGGGCGGAAGCTGGTATTTCTCTTCTTCCTCCAGCAACCCTTTTAACTGCAATACATATTTGATCGTTTCATCCCGGTCTTTGAATACCTTCAGCGCCTTGTTCAGCTGAGACGATATTTCCAGGGCTTCTTCCTGCTCGTATTCGCTGGCCTGTGTGTAAAAATCCGGGTGGTATTTCTTCTGCAGTTCGAAATACTTTTTTGCCAGTTTACCCGGGTCGATCTCCAGGGTAACGGGCATCTCAAACAATTCGAAATAATTCATGCAGCAAATGTAGCCCATGTATGTAAAATCTTAGCTGTAAATTGCGGGTCAAAATAACGATTGATGCTTCAGATTGGATTGATCCGCGAAGGAAAGGTACCGCAGGATAACCGGGTGGCGCTTACGCCGGCCCAGTGTAAATGGCTCCAGAAGAATTTTACCGATATCACAGTAACTGTGCAGCATTCGCCCAACCGCTGTTATGCCGACCAGGAATATGAACGGGCGGGTGTGGAGGTAAAGGAAGATCTCAGTGCCTGCAACCTCCTGCTGGGCATCAAGGAAGTACCGGTGGATATGTTGCTGCCCGGCAAAACCTACATGTTTTTTTCCCATACCAAGAAATTACAGCCCTATAACCAGGAATTATTCCGCACCATCATCAACAAAAAGATCAGCCTGATCGATTATGAATGCCTCGAACACGACGATGGTACCCGCATCATCGGGTTTGGATTCTTTGCCGGCATCGTGGGGGCTCACAATGGCATGATGGCCTATGGTAACCGAACCGGTGCCTATAAACTCGGACGGGTACATACGGTGAACAGTTTCCAAAAACTGGTGCATACTTATTTCGGGTTGAAACTTCCCAATGTGAAGATCGCGGTGACGGGCACGGGGCGTGTGGCCCATGGCGTGCTCGAGATCATGAACCTTATGGGCATTCACGAAGTGGAACCCGATGAATACCTGGGTGGCGAATTCTCGTATCCCGTGTATGTACACCTGAAAGGGGCCGATCTCTATGCGCATAAGGAAACAGGGCGTTACCAGCGCAACGATTTTCATGAGAACCCGCAGCACTATACCTGCCGATTCGCGGATTATATTCCACACACCGATATCCTGATGAACGGGATCTATTGGGAAAAGACCATTCCCCGTTTGTTCGAGATGGAAGACCTGCGGCGGCCTGATTTCCGGATCAAGACGATCGCCGATATCACCGACGACAGGCATGGCTCGATTCCCTGCAACCTCGGTGACGCCACGATTGAAAAACCGGTATACGGGGTCGACCGGAATACCTTTGAAATGACAGAGCCTTACCTGCCAGGATCGGTAGACCTGATGGCCGTGGGCAACCTGCCCAATGAATTGCCCAGGGATGCCAGCCGCTATTTCGGCGAGCAGATGATCAAGTTCGTGCTGGATGATATCCGCAAGGGCGGAAGCGGGATCATCAACCGGGCAACGATGGTGAAGGAAGGAAAACTCAATGAACCATTCCTGTACATGAAGGAATATGCGGGAATCTAAGTTGTTTCATCCTCTATTGGAAGATTGCTTCTCCCGCAAAGCCGGGATCGCAATGACGTTGGTTACCGTCATCACGAGCGCAGCGAAGTGATCTTCTGAATAGTAGATTGCTTCATCCGCCAGCGGTGTGGCAATGACGAAGCTTTTATAAATACAGGTAATACGCCCGCAGCAGATCGGTAAATTCGCTGGTATATTCATTCGTATCATCTTTAATGCTGATGACAGCCGTTTCCGGCGTGGTGGTTACCCGGTCGAAGAAAAGTATTCCCCGGAAATATCCATGAGCCTCCGTTTGTTTTACACGAATCTTTTTTGAAAGCTGTAAGCCATACCTGCCGGCTTCTTCAACAAAATAGTCCACCCGGTGGTACGGGACTAACACAGCAAATACCCCGTTATCGGAAAGCAGGGCATTGGCCTGTTTCAGCAGTTCGGCCAGGCTTAATCCCGTATCGTGTTTCGCTTTGTTCTTTCGGGCGTCGGCGGAGCGCAGATCGTCTTCAAAGAAAGGCGGGTTGGAAAAAACCAGGTCGTATTTCCTGTCGGGTGCAAACGAACGTATGTCGGCCCGAATGATGTGCAGGTTTTCCTTCCAGGGCGAAGCCTTGAAATTTTCTTCAGCCTGTGCGGCGGCTTCGGGATCAATCTCCACCGCGTCGATCACGGCCTGGGGATTTTGCTGGGCAAACATCAGCGATAATAACCCGGTTCCGGCGCCGATGTCTAAACAGTTCCCGGCGGATGACTTCTTATGGGCCACAATAGCCCCGAAGAGACAGGCATCCGTGCAAACCTTCATCGCACAACGGTCTTGCTGAACGGTGAACTGCTTGAATTGGAAATAGGGGTTGGGCATGAGTGAAGCGATACAGGATGCAAGATACAAGATGCCGGATACCCGGATTAAACGGAAAACGCAAAACCTTAACCCTTAAACTTTATTGCCTAAAGGCTGCCACCTTCTATGGTCAGACGTACCGTCAGACAACAACCCTGCAACGACTTAAACCCCTTAAACGTTCCAAACGGTATACCCAACCCGTAACCCGCAACCTCCTAAACCGGAGATTGCTTCTCCCGCCAAAGGCGGTATCGCAATGACGGTTTTGTAATAAACCTCAAACTCTTACCCTCACCATTCCGCTCTTGCCGAAGGGCTTACGCTGAGTTCGGTGAAATCCTTTGCCTGAAATTTATAATAACCGGTGATGGCGATCATCGCGGCATTGTCGGTACAATATTCAAAGGCAGGGATGAAGGTTTTCCATCCCTGCTTTTCCCCGAGTTCGGTAAATGCTTTCCGCAGGCCCTTGTTGGCGCTCACGCCGCCGGCCAGGCACAGGTTGCTGATCCCGGTTTCGGCGGCCGCTTTCTTCAACTTGTTGAGCAGGATGCTGATGATGCGGGCCTGCACCGAAGCACAGATATCATCGAGGTTTTCTTCCACGAAACGCCGGCGTGTTTCTTCATCGGCCAGGAATTCTTCTTTGTACAGGTTGCTGGCACCGGCATTTTTCAAAAAGTACAATATCGATGTTTTCAGTCCGGAGAAACTGAAATCCAGTCCGGCGATCTGCGGTTCGGGAAAGGTAAAACGGTTCGGGTTGCCCCGTGCGGCGTGTTTATCAATGAGCGGGCCGCCGGGATAGGGGAGCCCGAGCATCTTGGCGGTTTTATCGAAGGCTTCTCCCGCCGCGTCGTCGATCGTTTCGCCGATCACGGTTAACCGGGTGGGCGAATCGCAGCGAACGATCTGTGTATGTCCGCCGCTGACCGTCAGGCATAAGAACGGAAAAGAAGGGCGTTCATCGGGAATCAGGTTGGCCAGTACATGCGCCTGCATGTGGTGAACGGCGATGAGCGGTTTATCCAGCGCCAGCGATAAGGATTTGGCGAACTGGGTGCCTACGAGCAATGATCCGATCAGTCCCGGTGCCTGGGTGAACGCGATGGCATCGATATCCTGTAACGAACAGTTGGCTGTTTTCAGCGCCGCGTCCACCACTGGAACGATGTTTTGCATGTGGGCCCTGCTGGCCAGTTCGGGAACCACGCCCCCGAATTGTTCATGAACGGTTTGGTTAGCGATCTTGTTGGAAAGGATCTTTCCGTCGGTACATACCGAAGCGGAGGTTTCATCGCAGGAAGATTCTATGGCAAGTATGGTAATGATAAGTGTTGAATTTTACATGTTAGGTATCGGAATGCAAAAATAATTCAACATTCAGCATTTATCACTCAAAATTATTTGCTGCGGATCGCTACGACCGGATCGAGCCTTGCGGCTTTGGAAGCGGGGATGATGCCCGCCAGCACACCGGCCACGAGGCAAATGATGATGGTGGTGATGAGCATGGGTACCGAAATGTAAACAGGGAATTTGAGCGGGCCCGAAAGGATCAGGGTGAGTATATACACGAATACCAGCCCGATGAACCCGCCGATGATGCAGAGCAACGCGGCTTCCATCAGGAATTCAAAAAGAATGGAACCACTCTTGGCGCCGATGGCTTTTTTGAGCCCGATGATGCTGGTGCGTTCCCGTACGGTTACGAACATGATATTGGTGATGCCGAAGATACCCACCACCAGGCTGATGCCGCCGATGATAGCGCCTACGATGTTCACGGTGGTGAAGAAACCGGTAATGGCCTTGCTGAAAGCTTCCACGCTGTTCAGGGAGAAATTATCCTCCTGCGTCGGGCTCAGCCGGCGTATCTGCCGCATGATGCCCCGGAGTTCATTGCTCAACGCGTCGGTGGAAACACCGGCCTTCCCTTTCGCGATGAGGATGGGGTTCGAGAATTTTTCCTGGAAAAGCTGCTTACAGAATTTATAGGGCAGCATGATGCAGTTATCGTAATTCCAGCCGATGAAATTGGTTCCTTCTTTTTTGATCACGCCCACGATGGTGACCTTTTTTCCCTTTACATCGATCTGCTTGCCCAAGGCTCTTTCCGGGTTGCCGAAAAGCAGTTCGGCGCTGGTGAAGCCGATCAGGCAAACATTGGTGCCCGCGTTGAACTCAGTGGCCGAGAAAAAACGACCGGCGTCGAAACTGATGGGTTGTATGGCCATCTGTTCGGGCAATATGCCATACACGCTGTTGTTCTGCAACAGGTCGTCCTTGTGCGAAATGCTGGAACCTGTCTGCAGGAGGTACGAGATGTCATCGAGCAGTACCGAACGTTCTTTCACCATCTCCGCCTCTTCGTATTTGGCCACCGGCCTTGCCTGGTATTTCCAGAAAGGATAATCCGGTCCGCCGCTGTAATCCCATTTGTCGATATAGATGGTATTGCTGCCCAGGCTTTGTACCTCGTTCTGGATATTGCGCTCCAGGCTGTTCACCGTGGCCAGTACCCCGATGATACAGAAGATGCCAAAGGCCACGCCGGTAAGACTAAGCGCCGTACGGAGTTTATTCACTCTTAATTCCTGGAAGGTGAGCCGTAGTGAATTGCGGAGTATGCTCAGCGTTTTTCGCATCTCCCCAAAATTACAGGATGATGGGCAATTTGCCGGGTAAAATATACAAATGGCGACCCCCTGGTCATAAAGGGGCTAAACTTCACCTTTAAACCTTTAAACCTTTAAACCTTTAAACCCTTAAACCCTTAAACCCTTAAACCCTTAAACCCTTAAACCCTTAAACCCTTACCTTTGCGCCTCCAAAAGAGATTCGGAGTACATGAAGTATATCAGTGAAATAAATAAGCGCAAGACCTTCGCCATTATCTCGCACCCGGATGCCGGCAAAACAACCCTTACGGAGAAATTCCTGCTGTTCGGCGGCGCCATTCAAACGGCCGGGGCCGTAAAGAGCAATAAGATCAAAAAGCACGCGACCAGCGATTTCATGGAGATCGAGCGGCAGCGTGGTATCAGCGTGGCCACCAGTGTGATGACCTTCGAATACCAGGGGCATCTTATCAACCTGCTGGATACGCCCGGTCACAAGGACTTTGCCGAAGATACCTATCGTACCCTCACAGCGGTCGACAGCGTTGTACTGGTGATCGACAGCGTGAACGGGGTGGAAGCGCAGACCCGGCGCCTGATGGAAGTGATCGCCATGCGCAGGACGCCCGTGATCGTATTCATCAACAAGATGGACCGCGACGGTAAGAACCGGTTCGACCTGCTGGAAGAGATCGAAAAGGAACTGAAGATACAGCTGCACCCGATGACCATACCGATCAACAGCGGTAAGGATTTTAAAGGGGTGTACGATCTGCATAAAAAAAGCCTCGTGCTGTTCACCGCCGGTACCAAGGCCAACGACGAAGATGTGGTGGAGATTAAGGACCTGGAGGATAAAATACTCGATGCCAAAATAGGGGAGCCGGATGCCAGGACCCTTCGCGAAGATGTGGAGCTTATCGATGGGGTTTATGGCGAATTGAACGAAGAAGACTACCTCAACGGGTCTACAGCCCCCGTATTCTTCGGCAGCGCCGTGAACAACTTCGGGGTAAAGGAAATGCTGGATACATTCATCCGCATTGCGCCTACGCCCCGCCCCAGGCATACCACCCTGCGGGATATCAGTCCGGCCGAAGACAAATTCAGCGGCTTTGTATTTAAGATACACGCCAACCTCGATCCCAAGCACCGGGATCGCATCGCCTTTCTCCGGGTCTGCAGCGGCCGTTTCGAACGGAATAAATACTATCACCATGTGCGCAACGACAAGGATATGCGGTTCAGCAATCCCTACAGTTTCATGGCCCGCCAGAAAGATGTGATCGAAGAAGCCTATCCCGGCGATGTGGTCGGTTTGTTCGATACCGGCAACTTCAAAATCGGCGATACGCTCACCGAAGGAGAAGATTTTTACTTCACCGGTATACCGAGTTTTTCGCCGGAAATATTTAAAGAAGTGGTGAATAAAGACCCGATGAAAACCAAGCAGTTGGAAAAAGGTCTTTTGCAGCTTACCGACGAAGGAGTAGCCCAGTTATTCACCCAGTTCGGGGGTACCAAGAAGATCATTGGCTGTGTGGGAGAACTGCAGTTTGAAGTGATCCAGTACCGCCTCTTACAGGAGTATGGAGCCTCGGTGCAGATGAATAGTTTGCCTTTTTACAAGGCTTGCTGGCTGGTAAGCAAGGACGTCAAAAAACTGGAGGACTTTACCCGTTACAAGCAGGCCAATATCGCGGAGGATAAAGACGGGCACCTGGTTTACCTGGCCCAGAGCGAATGGTTCCTCAATACCGAGCGGCAGAATAATCCCGATATCGAATTCCATTTTACCAGCGAGATACACAAGTGATTGCTGATTTGTTGATGTGCTGATTGATCGATGTGCTGATGAATTGATGAGTTAATGTGCTGATATCGGACTATATCAGATCCTTGTGGCCTTTTAATCATCACATCAGAAAATCATCACATCCTCACATTATCACTCCCGCAACCTGAACCGCACCATGCCATTGCTGCTTTCGGTGCTTTTGATATTCAGTTCGTACCGTTTATTCCCGTCGTTGATGATCATCAGGGCTGTATTGGGAGGTATGCTTCCCAGGTTCTCGGCGTACATGACCAGTTCGTTCGGACTGTCGCGTGCTATCTTGATGTAGAAGGTTAAGGGTTTATCGGTGAGCCGCTGGTGCGTAGTCAGAATTTTGCCATTATAGATCAGGGTGATGCTGTCGCCGTCCACTTCCGCGTTGTCGTACAGGGTAACGCTGATCGAGTCGTGATCCACCGGTATGGTTCGTACCAGGTCGTTGCTTCTTTTTTCCAGCACAGGTTCTTTGGCGGGGATGCTGTCTTTTTTTACCGGTATTACCGCTTTGGGTGTATCGGGTTGTTCGTTGCAGAGGGCGGTGATCTCTTCCAGGGAGAGGGCCCGGTTGTAGATGCGTATATCATCCAGGTCGCCATTGAGCCAGAAAGGAAACAGGTCGTCGTCGGATTTGCCGAAGAAGAGGTCTTCATTATTGGTGAATGTTTCCGGGAATGCAACGCTGTACTTCAGTTCACAATTCACATAGAGCCGGGCGGTTTTACCGTCGTTGGTATAGATGACCGAATACCACTGGCCTTTTTTGATGAATTCACCGGGGTAGGGTGTAAGTACCGTACCGGTTCCCCGGAAGTTCTGGTGCAGGGTATCGCAGAGCGTGCCGCTGCAGCCCCTGCCGTTGGTGAAGAGCGCATCATCGAAGCGCAGGGCATAATTACCGGGATTGTAATTGCCTCCTCCCTTGCTCAGCAACTGGCTGGCGTGGCAGATGCCGTAGTAAAAACCGGTTGGGCGTACCCAGACAGAAAGTGTGATCGTATTTCCGAAATTCAGCGAGGGGCTGTTTTTGATCCGCATGTATTGGTATACACCGTTGAAATGAAACGCGTGGTTCTTACGCCCAAAGCGGTCGCTGGTAAAACCGGCATTATTGAATACCGGGTGATTGTTGTTGCCGCTGAGATCCCTGGCCTCGCTGTTGAATGGATAATACGCCTGCAAACCCTCGTTAAGATTTACTTGGGCCTGGCAGTAGTTGAAAAGCGATAAAAGAAGGAAGAGCAGAGGCCGCATACGTTACCTGCAATTTTTGTAAAAATACGCAAGTTCGGGGTTGCCGGTCATCGGAGCAGCAGGAAGTTGCCTTTTTGTTCTTCGGTACCGCAGCTGGTTTCGGCCTTGATGTAGTATACGTAGGTGCCCTGGTCGGCGATCTTTCCTTTGTAACGGCCATCCCAGCAGCGGGAAGGATCGGAGGTTCCGAATACCTGCTCGCCATACCGGTTGAAGATGCGGAACTCAAGTTTCCGGATGTACATCCAGTTCTTCAGCCCGTAACAATCGTTCAGTCCATCCCCGTTGGGTGTAAACGCATTGGGCATGTAGCGGGCCAGACTGGCAGCCGTGTTCACATTCACTGTAACCGAGTCGATGCCGGAACAGCCGGCGCCATTGTCTGCAAATACATAATATTTCTGTGTGGTGCGGATGGTGGCGATCGGGTTTGGAATATTGGGATTGTTCAAACCGGTTGCGGGTGTCCAGGTATAATTGACTCCACCGGAGGCGAAGAGCTGGGCGCTGCGCATGCTGCAATCAACATCGTTGGCCTTGCCGGCATTTATGATGGGCTCTGGCAGTACGGTCACAGCCACCTGGAAGGTACTATCGTAATTACATCCCCGGTTAGTGATGGTTACCGTATAGATGGTAGATGCAGGTGGTGAGGCGATGGGATTGATGATGGAGGGATTGGAGAGCCAGGTAGGAGGAGACCATAGATAATCTGCCGTTGTTCCATTATACCCGTCGAGCTGGACTGAACCGCCCTGGCACATGCTCTTGTTGGGGGGAGCCAGGAATGTGACTGGTGGATTTACGAAAATGTTCACGGTGTCTTTTGCTGAGCATCCATTGGCCCCGGTACCGGTTACATAATAAGTCTGGCTTTGATTACCTGTGTAAACCGGGTTTGCGATGTTCGGATTGCTTAAACCCACCGGAGGTGTCCAGGTATAGTTTTGCGCTCCACTGGTGGTAAGGGTTACAGTGATAGCCGAAGCGGAGCAGAAGGAAGTGTCTTCGATGGATTTTACCAGCGGCAGCGGTTTTACATTCACATTGATGGTGTCGCGGGCGAAACAACCGGTAGATGCTGTTCCGGTTACAATGAGTGTTCGTGGTACATTATCAGTAAATACCGGACTGGCAATAGTAGAATCGTTGACCGAAGTTCCCGGAGTCCAGTGATAGGTGCTCAGTCCGCCGTTTGTGGTAAGTACCAGCAGGTCGTTGCGGCAAATTGATGTATCACCCAGGGTTTGTACAGTTGGTAACGGATTGATGGTGATGGTAACCGAATCAAGGGAATTGCATGCACTTGCCCCTGTAACAGTAAGATAGAATTTCGTAGTGCTGCTGATGGTGGCAATGGGATTCTGGATATTGGGGTTGTTGAGATAGATGGCCGGCGCCCAACTATAGGTACCTGCTCCGGATCCCTGGAGTTGGTGAACAATGGTTCCGTTGCTGCAGTATGCGGTGTCCTGCCCGGCATCGGCAACGATACCGGGTAATGCATTTACATTAATCAGGGCGCTGTCCTTACATCCGTTGATGTCGGTCACCACAAGTTTTACGGTATAGGTCCCCGGTGAAGTATACGCATGCGTGGTATTTTGTGTATTGGCATTTCCTCCATCTCCAAAATCCCAGTACCAGGTATTAATGGGGTTTGTGTTTACATAGGCCAGCCCCTTAAAGTCGAAACCATTGCAGGACAAGAGGCTGTCTTTGATACGTACCGAATCGATATTGGTTTTGAAAGAAACATTGTCAACCGGTAGTACCAGGTTGAACAGGTTGGATCCTGCCGATCCTGCGGTGGCTCCCCAGGGATTGTTGGCATCCTGCGTCAATACGCCATTGGCTCCGCCCGTATTGCTTATCGAGAGTGTTGCAGGCAGGGTTGCTGTTTTCAGGAAGGCAAGTCCGCCCGCTCCGCCGCCGCCGGGGCCAATTCTTCCCGCTGCCGCGATCGGCCCGCCGATTACATCGGCGCCACGGCCTCCTTTGGTTTCTATGACCGAATTATCAATAAACTGGTTGATGCTGAGTAATACCGTTCCGCCTGCGCCGCCACCGCCTGTTCCGTCGTGGCAATCGGGTGACGAAGGCATTGAGCAAGCAACTGCATCGCTGCCATTGGCAGTGATCTTTTGTCCGTTTGTACGGATCTTATCTGCCTGCACGATAATGATACCAGCGCCATTCCCTCCGGCTGGTGGAATATTGCCCGGGTTATCCGCATGACCGGCGCCACCGCCGCCGCCCATGAATATTTTATTGATCGCTGTACTGTAGTTCAATGGCCTGCCTCCAATGCCCCTGTTGTCGAACGGGGCGCTGCCGCATGGTTCCAACTGGTAACCGCCAAAGCCGCCACTGCCGGCATTGCCACCACCACCTCCACCACTGTTATGCCCGGCACCTCCGCCACCGCCACTGGCCAGTGTGCCTTTGCCTGCAAGTTTGTTGGCCGAGATGCTGGTAATGCTTTCTCCTTTCTGAGCTGCATTGATCGTATTGGTCGGGTAGAAATAGTTGTTCTGGAAACAGGTGAGGGATGCATTACCGGGATTATATCCGGGTCCGCCTTTAAAGCCTTTGCCACTTACATCAACCGGCCCATTGAGGGTTAAGGTATCCCGCACAAGAATGGCGAGTACACCTCCTTTATTTCCATCCCAGGGTAAGCAGGTAAGCGTATCAGTAACAGTCACACTGCTGTAGTATGGTACCCTTATCAACTGAACCTTTCCCTGCGGGATATCGTATTGCCTTGTGAGTTTATTCTTCAGTTCGATCACATTGCCGGCACGGCTCTTCACGTAGTTGAATTCGTAGTTGCCGGCGTTGTTGTAATTGGTGATACTGCCGAATGCTGCGGTATTGGTCGAGTCGATCACGGCGCCTTTCATCTGTATAAGCAGCACGGTATCGCCTGTGTTGAAAGTGGATCCATCTTCTACGGTCAGTTTATTGTCGCAGGGATTGAATCCGAGCACGGGGGTATAGGTGTTGATGACGGTGCTGATATTGCTGGTAACAGAACAGGAATCCGGCGAAAAAACACAATTGGGATTGGTGTTGTTGATGGTAGCTCCTCCATTCAGCGTTCCGTTATAGGCGGCATTGCCCTGTTTGTTCAGTAAATTCTCAAAGGTGTAATAGCCGAGAAGCCCCGGGGTGGTGGCAGGATTCGGCAGTGAGGCATTCATATACGTCTGCAGCTGCGACTGGGTTCTTGCCACGTTCCAGATCCGCACTTCATTGATGTATCCGAGGAAATTGGTACCAACCGGGTTATTCACCGCATAGTCGCCAATGGTCGTGAGCCAGTTATTTAAAATAAGATTCCCGGTTGCCGGCATCTGTCCCATTAAAAAGCCATTCCGGTAAAATTTAAGCGTGGCGCCGTCGTAGACCAGTGCCACATGAAAGGTTTTATTCAGAACCAGGTTATCGCAGGAGGGGGATAAGAGGTAATGACCGGTAGTGGTCGTGATGGCTGCCAGGTCCATGCGAAGCACATAGTTGGCATCGGTGGTATTGGAATGCTTGGAAACAATATCCTCCCATTTGTCGGGCCGGTTAATGGGGAAGGACGAACAGTTGAAATTCGCTTCAATGGTCATTTGGTTGCCACTAACGTCCAGGTCGCCCACGGTAACGCTTTGTCCAACGGCCTGGGTGCGGAGCCAGTTGGTACAGGAGGATGTATTGCTGGTAACACACAATGCATTTACTTCGTCAGCATTAATCGCCCTGTTATAAAACCGTACATCATCAATTTTCCCTTTGAAGCGTACCGGGTCATTCTGCCACCAGGAGCCAATGACAAAGTTGGTATTGGTACATTGAGTGGCATTGGTAAAAGGAACCGTACCCTGTTTAACAAGTACGCCATTCAGGTACATTTTTTCAACTCCATTCTCAAAAGTGTTCACAACGCAGTACCATTGGTTTAGCTGAATGGCAGATGGGGAGAATATTGTGTACACCAGTGTCGAAGGAACCTGTGTAAAACAATTGCCTGCTGACGCAATTGTTCCAAAATAAGCTTCTCCGGTATTCATGATGCCCGAGTTGTAGGTGGCTGCGTTTCCATCAGTATAGTTAATCTTGCCAATGCAATTTTGGTAAGTACCGCTGGCTTCTGTCATGAAGTAATAGCAGATGCTGAAAGCAGACGTCGATAAGCCTCCGTTGTCAGATACCATGATCCGATCGTCTATGCCGTCAAACAGGTATGCGCTGTTTGCATTGCCAAAACGGTCTGTGGTAAGTTGAATCCCTCCCTGCGGGGTACCGTTGTATCCGTTTCCGCTTACATCATTGGAATTTCCGGTAAAGGGATAATAGGCCTTAAGCCCAAAATTTAAATTAATCTGTCCAATACACTCAGCATGGGCAGCCAAAACTAGCAGCAAGAAAATTCTCTTCATGGGTAACTTCCGGCAGTTTCTATAAAAGTAAAACGAAAAAGCGACATTATCCGCAATGATACTACCTGCCGGAATTCGGCCTGGCACTAAATGCCCGTATAACTGTGAGGAGTTATCTTCTTTAATTCCTTCTTCAGGGAGGCCGGAATTTTCAATCGGCCGATGAAACGGTGAATGGATTGTTTGTCGATTCTGCTCTTGCCCCGTGTGAGTTCTTTCAGGGCCTCGTAGGGCTGCGGGTAATTTTCCCGGCGCAGGATGGTTTGAATGGCTTCGGCCACCACGGCCCAGTTGGCATCCAGGTCTTCCTTTAATTTAGCTTCGTTCAGCACCAGTTTGCCGATGCCTTTTTCCATGGAGCGGATGGCGAGGATGGTATGCGATACCGGTACGCCGATATTGCGCAGCACGGTGGAATCGGTGAGGTCGCGTTGCAACCGCGATACCGGCAACTTGGATGCGAGGTGTTCGAGCAGGGCATTGGCGATGCCGAAGTTACCCTCGGCGTTCTCAAAATCGATCGGGTTCACTTTATGCGGCATGGCGCTGCTGCCCACTTCGCCTTTCTTTGTTTTCTGTTTGAAATAATCAAGACTGATGTAGGTCCATACATCGCGGCAAAAATCCACCAATATATTATTGATGCGCTTGATGGCGTCGAAATGAGCGGCCAGGGTATCGTAGTGTTCGATCTGGGTGGTGTATTGCTGGCGCTGCAATCCCAGTTTATTTTCGAGGAACCCGTTGGCAAACTTCGTCCAGTTGTATTTCGGGAACGAAACCTGGTGCGCATTGAAATTACCGGTGGCGCCGCCGAATTTTCCCATGAAGGGGATATAGCTGAACAATTGGATCTGGTTCTCGAGCCGCTCCACGAATACCATCATTTCTTTTCCCAGTTTTGTCGGACTGGCGGGTTGCCCGTGCGTGCGGGCCAGCATCGGTACGTCTTTCCAGGCCAGGGCCAGGTTTCCGATGGCGTGCTGCAGGTTGATGACGGAAGGGAGGTAATCGAGTTCTATGCAGTTTTTCCAGAGCAGGGGGATCGCCGTATTGTTGATGTCCTGCGAGGTCAATCCGAAATGCACCCATTCTTTCAGGTGGCCGGCGCCGGCTTTATCGAGTATGCCTTTCAGAAAATATTCCACCGCCTTTACATCGTGGTTGGTGATGCTTTCTGTTTTTTTGATGGACTCCGCATCTTGCAGGGAAAATTCGTCGATCGCCTTTTGCAACTGCTTCTTTGTATGCGCATCCAGCTTAAAGAACCGTTTCTCCGCCAGGAACAGGAAATATTCCACTTCTACCAGCACCCGGTAACGGATAAGCGCATATTCGCTGAAATATTCGTCGAGATGCTGTACCTGTTTGCGGTAACGTCCGTCGATGGGGGATATGGCTGTGAGTTGGTTTAAATCCATGGGGTTGCTGTACATTTGCACGCAAAAATAGGCTAATTGGCACAGAAGATAAAGGTGGGTGCGGTAAGTTACCTGAACACCAAGCCCCTGATATACGGTTTTGAGCAGGGGTTGATGAAGGATGAAGTGGAACTGCTAATCGACTACCCCTCAAAGATCGCTTCCTTATTGCAGACGAACCAGGTCGATATCGGGCTTGTTCCCGTAGCCATCATCCCCACCCTGGAGGAGCATCACATCATTTCCGATTACTGCATCGGTTGCGACGGAGAAGTGGCCAGTGTTTGCCTGTTCAGTGAAGTGCCGCTGGCCGAGGTCAGCACCATATTGCTGGATTACCAGAGCCGCACATCTGTGGCCCTTTTGAAGATACTGATCCGGGAACACTGGAAGATTACTCCCGAACTGCAGGCTGCAGCGGCCGATTATGAAAAAGATATCAGCGGTACAACGGCCGGCCTGGTGATCGGCGACAGGGCCCTGGCGCAGCGAACGCGGTCGAAGTACATTTATGATCTTGGCAGCGCCTGGAAGGAAATGACCGGTTTGCCCTTTGTGTTTGCCGCTTGGGTAAGTAACAAGCCCATTTCAATGGACTTTATAGGCCTGTTCAATACCGCCAATGCCCTGGGCATGGGCCATATCGACGAGATCATTGCGAAATACAGTCCGCAATACGATGACCTGAAACAATATTATACCCGGAATATTATGTATAAATTGGATGATTCATTGCGGAAGGGGCTGAACCTGTTCATCCAAAAACTGCAAAGCACCGAGTGATTATGAACCCAGCATCTCAACAAGTTCCGGCTGATTTCAATCCTTCGATCCTGAGTCCGTTCTATTTTGTGCGCCAGGGATTGCTGAAGGCCATCGGGCAATTTGCCCCGCAACTGAACGGCCGGCTGCTGGATTTTGGCTGTGGATCCAAACCGTATCGTTCATTATTTGCAACGGCCGAATACGTGGGCGTCGATTACGAAAACCCGGGGCATCCGCATACCAACGAACAAATCGATGTTTTTTACGACGGGAAAAACATTCCGTTCGGCAACGATCATTTTGATTCGATTCTGTGCAGCGAGGTGTTTGAACATGTATTCAATCTGCCCGAGATCCTCAACGAACTGAACCGCGTACTGAAACCCGGCGGAAAAATGCTGGTAACCTGCCCCTTTGTATGGCCCGAGCACGAAGTACCTCACGATTTTGCCCGCTACAGCCGCTTTGCCCTGAAAAGCCTGCTCGAACAAAATGGCTTCGAAGAGATCGGTTATGTGAAAACGGGCAATTACTGGTCGGCAACGTCCCAGTTACGAACCATGTATTTCTATGAATTGTCTGTTCGCACCAAATGGCTGCAGGTAATTCCGTTCCGGTGGATCTATAAATTCCTTTTCTACGGGTGTATCAACCTGGGGGCTGTTCTGTGCAGCCGCCTTTTTCCTCAAAGCCACACCCTGTACCTGAATAATGTGATGCTGGTCCGAAAAAAAGTGCAGGCATGAACCAGACCCCGAAGAACATACTGATGATCGGGCACGACGGCAGTTTGACAGGGGCCCCGGTACTCATGCTGAATCTTGCAAAATTGCTGAAAGAAAAATACCGGCTTACGATCGTACTCAAGCGGGGTGGTATACTGGAAGGCCGGTACAGCGAAGTTGCGGATACATATATACTCAAAGGAACTTCTTACAGCCGCCCGGGCGGTATCGTGCAAAAGACGCTGAGCCGTATCGGCTATTTCTTCCGGTTGTTGAAAATGATTCCGCTGTTTGCAAAAGCCGATCTTATATTCTCCAATACCATCAGCAACGGCCGGTTGCTTCGGATCTTCCGCTTTTTTAATAAACCGGTTCTCGTGTATGTGCACGAGCTGGAATCGGTGATCCGGTATTTCGACCAGACCAAAGATGCTACATTAAGCTTACGCTATGCCGACCTACTCCTGTATCCTTCCCGGGCAGTACAGGATAACCTGGTTCGGAACCATGGCGTCGATACAGCCAAAACCCGTTGGCTGCCTTACTATTTTCCGCAAGCGGATTTTTCGTTTACCGCATCCGCGAAAGAGGAAGCCCGCAGCCGGTTCCGGCAACAATGGAAGATACCGGGCGATGCGAAACTGGTGGCTGGCATGGGAGTAGTGTCTTCCCGTAAGGGAACCGATCGCTTCGTTGAAGTGGCCCGGCAGGCCATCGCATCCGATGAACGCGTATACTTTACCTGGATCGGCGATTTTGATGACAGCGGGCTTTCACGCCAGATAAAAACTGCATACGAAGAAGGGCGCTATCCCAGGCAACTGATCTTTACCGGACCGATGGCCTATGCTCCTACGAACCTGCTGCCTTTCGATCTTTTCTTTTTATCATCGGTGGAGGACCCCTATCCCCTGGTGGTTCTGGAGGCGGCTTACCAGGGCGTGCCCTCCGTTTGTTTCGCGAACTCGGGGGGGATAACAGAATTTGCTGGCGAAGGCGCCGGGTACATCCTTGCCGACGGAGGCGCAGCCGATACGGCAGGATCGCTTGTAACGATTCTGCAGGAAACGGAAAGGAGGGACGCCGTGGCCGCCGCCGCAAGGGAAAAAGTAACGAAATTGCATTCCGATCCGGAAGGATTGCTCGGGATATTTGATACGATTATCTACCAACTTAAAAATAGGATATGATCATTCGCGGCCTGAATACATTGCTTGGCAAGATGGGTTATTCCATCACCCGGAATTCCAGTACTGTACCAATCGACCTGCAGACAGAAACAGCATTCCTACGCCTCTATGAAAAATGCCGGCCCTATACGCAAACATCCATGGAGCGTTTATACTCTTTATACCAGGCCTGCCTTTATGTGGTGGATAACAAACTGGAAGGCGATTTCGTGGAATGCGGCGTCTGGCGTGGCGGCAGTTCGATGATGATGGCGCTTGCATTGCAGAGCAGGGGAGTAACTGACCGGAAAATATACCTCTACGATACTTATGAGGGTATGAGTGAACCAACGGCTTTTGATGTTGCCGTGGATGGCGTATCGGCCAGTAATAAACTGACCAAAGAAAAAAAGGAAGACGCGGATTCGATCTGGTGTTACGCATCGTTTGAGGAAGTGCTGGACAACATGCGCTCAACGGGTTACCCGGTTGAAAATATACGGATGATCAAAGGGAAGGTGGAAGATACCTTGCCTCACGAGTGCCCCGGAAGCATCTGTCTGTTGCGGCTGGATACGGATTGGTATGAGTCTACAAAGATTGAACTCGAAATCATGTATCCGCGGCTGGTTAAAGAGGGTGTACTCATCATCGACGATTTTGGTCATTGGGAGGGCGCCCGGAAGGCGGTGGTTGAGTACTTCGCGGCTCAACCGTATCACCCGTTGCTGAACCGCATCGACATCACCGGCCGTATTTCCGTTAAAGTATAACCCGTTCCGAAATGCCTCCTCTTATTTCCATCTGCATCCCGGCGTATAAGAATACCGATTACCTGTCGGTATTGCTGCAGTCCGTTGCGGTGCAAACCTTCCGGGATTTTGAAGTGGTGGTTTCAGACGACAGTCCTACCGATGAGGTGGAAACCCTTTGTTCGGCATACGCGGCTCAATTTCCCCTGCAGTATGTCCGCAATGCCCCACCGAAAGGCTCGCCGGCCAACTGGAACCACGGCATCCGGCTGGCAACAGGTAAATGGATCAAGATCATGCACGACGATGATTGGTTCGCCCATGAGCGGAGTCTTGAAGTGTATGCAGCAACCACAGAACGTTATCCGAAGGCCGATTTTATCTATGCGGGGTATAACGATATAGAGAACGGGAAGATCATCGGAACAAGGATACCCGACCCGGCGCTGACAAGACGTTTATCCCGCAACCCGCTCGACCTGTTCATCCGCAATTTCATCGGCAACCCCAGTACAACCCTCATTCGCAATACACGGAACGAATGGTACGATGAAGCGCTGAAATGGGTGGTGGATTTTGAGTTCTATATCCGGTGCCTGCAAACCATGACCCTGCAGGAAATACCCGAGGTGCTTGTATGCGTGGGCATTCACCCCGGGCAGATCACCCAGGCCGTGTTTCGCCGGCCCGAAGTGGAGATCCCCGAGAACCTGCATATGCTGAACGGCATCGGGCCGCATATCCTCAAGCGACTACTGGTATACGATTACTACTGGCGCCTGTTCCGGAACCTGGGTATGCGTGACCTCGCATCCGTAGGCCGGCACATCAGCCTGGATAAACTTCCCCCGGCCATCGTGCGGATGCTGCGCTGGCAGTTTCGTATCCCGCTTCCTGTACTTCGTATCGGCGCTCTTTCCAAATGCTTCATGGCCATTTCATACCTGAACTATCGTATTTTGCATTGATACCGGAAGCGTTTATTCATGAGATTAAGCATCATCATCGTCAACTATAAAACCCGGCAGTTGCTTATCGACTGTATCCGGTCCATAAACCAGTTCGATACTTCCGGTACCGAGATCATCGTGGTGGATAATTTTTCGCAGGACGATACCGAACAGGCGCTTCGCCAGCATTTCCCCCCGGTACGGTTTATACAGATGGGCTACAATGCCGGTTTTGCCCGGGCAAATAATGCCGGTATCAAAGCGGCGCAGGGTGCAACCGTTCTCCTGCTGAACAGCGATACACTGGTACGCGGCAATGCCATACAGCATGCACTGGCTAAGTTGCTGGCAGCGCCCGGTTACTGTGCCTGCGGTGTTCAATTGCTGAATGCCGACGGGTCGCCGCAGATATCCGGGAATTTCGCGATGCGGGGAGGGCTCAATTATTTACTGCCGCTCCCTTACCTGGGTAATTTTCTGAAATGGATCGCGGGCCTGTTCGGCATGAAGAAACCGAATGTTCCTGAAGCGACCGGTATGGTGGAGGTAGACTGGATCAACGGCGCCTTCCTCATGGTCAGGCAGGAAGCGATCCGAAAAGCGGGTATGCTCGACGAGGATTTTTTTCTGTATGCCGAAGAAGCGGAATGGTGCAGCCGGCTGAAGAAAACGGGGAAGCTCTGCATTTTCGGAGACGAGCATGTGGTACACCTGCAGGGCGAATCGGCCACAACCGCATTCCAATCCTCCGACAAAGGTTATTTCAATATCTACGACCGCAAGGGCCTGCAGATCATGCTGAGCAATATGTTGCGCATCCGCAAGCAGTTTGGAGTAGGCTGGTATCTGTTCAGTCTCTTCATCCATGTGCTGGAAATTCCCCTGTTTTTTACCGGGCTGCTTTTCGATAGCATCATCTCCCTGGGAAAACCCCGTTATTCGTTCGGTAAACTGCGGGGCTTTACGGCGAATGTGTGCCGGTTGATCGGTTTCGCTCCCCGGATCCTGGCGAACAAGCCTTATTTCTACAAAGTATTGTGAGGGATTATTGGCAGGCCCGGATGGCGTTGCCGGCTTTTTGAGCGATACGGCCCCAGTAAAAATGATCAAAGAACGATTGGGGTGTATGCAGTGCCGGTTCTGCCGCGATGACCGCCCGGGCGAATTCTTTCCAATCGCCGTCGTCGACAACGGTCATTTTTTTACCGGGGACATCTTCAGGAATACCCGTGGCGCCGCTGCGGGTACTGATCACGGTAAGATCATAACCCAGCGCTTCCACCAGTTTTGTTTTGATGCCACCGCCTTCGATCACCGGGTTGATGAACAGGTCGGCGCCTTTGAAATAGGGATTGATATCGGGAACGAAACCGGCATATACGATATGCTTGTCTTGATATGATACGAGGTTATTGTACGCGGTTGGCAGTTTGCTGCCGCAGATGATGATGGTATACTTCAGGTCTTTGGCTTCGAGCAATACGGGGTTGATCTGCTGAAGGATCACATCGAGCGCATCGAGGTTGGGCTTGTACCCGAGGGTGCCGTTGAAGAGCAGCAGGCGGTGGCTGCTGTCGATGGCATGCGCCCGGCAGACCAGGTTCCGGGCAGTTACCCTTTCTTCTGCAGTCGGAATGCCGGGATGTTCGAATCCGTATGTAATGGTGCTGCATTTGGCTGCCTGCAGGTTGAATTTTTCCAGGGCGTAGTGGCGGTCGTTGTCGTGGATGAAAAAATTCAGATCGGCCCGGCGGTGAACAAACCGTTCATAGTTCCAGAGAATACCCCACCACCATTTGCCCACGCTTTTGAAACGCAGCGCTTCGATGTTGTGCGAGTGAACGACCAGTTTCACGCCGCAAAACCATTTCAGCAGTAAAGCCAGCCAGCCATAATAGGGATGTTCGAGCAGGAGATGGGTGATCTTTTCATCCCGGATGATCCTGCGCAGGGTGAAAAAAAGAAAGGGGTTTGCATAGCGCAGCGGGTGGTCGCTGATGACAGGCTGAACGGGATACCCTTCGCCGGCGCTGTTTTGATTCGCTTTCACCGTTACACAGCGAAGCGGAAGTTCCCGGGCAAGATACCGGTTGAAGAAGGCAATACCTTTTTGTCCGCCCATATCGGGTGGGAGGAACTTGTATGAAACAAGGCTCAGTATTTTTATTCCATCCTGCATGATCATCGTTTGATGGCCACCACATTTACAAAGGGCGAAAGCCAATAGCCTTTTTTGCCCAGCACGTTTACCAGGCGGTTAAAGATACCGGTAAGCATGTTCAACGCGGCATATTTATAATGCCTGTCCCAGAATCCGGCCGTGTAAGCGAATTCCCAGCCTGCCTGCTGTATGATATCCTTATAGGTTTGCCGGGTTACCAGGTGTTCGGCCCAAACACCCGTATGGCAATCGCAGGTATTGGTACCAAGGTTGGAAACAGGCGCAACCGGTTTTGTTGCCATAAAATTCCTGACTGCTTCGGTAAAATCGGCGAAGGCCCTTCCACGTGTGATCTCTACCAGGGTTGGCATGCTGGCTTCCGTAACGGCGGGGGCCAATTCCCGGATATACGCAGCCCGTTGCTGACGGAACTGGGTTCGTTCCACTTTTTTGTGAAACCAGTAATGTTTCCAGCGTATAGCAAGGTTATGAGGGTTGGCGGTTGTGGTGGAAAAGCACACACGGGTTAAACCGGCCTGCGAAAGCCGGGTATAAAAATCCCCGAGGTCGTAAATGTGTTCAATCACATTCCGGGAGGCAACGATATCGAAATCGGTATGGTTGGTTTTCCCGAATTCGATCACGGCGGCAATATCACCGGCAATGTATCCATCCAGGTGGATGTTCAGTTTTTCGCAGATGATCCGGGCATAGTTGGCCCATTGCGGAAAGTAATCATTGTAATAGGTTTTGCGAAAACCCAATTTGCCGGCCAGCAGAAAAAGCGTGCCCAGTCCGGCCCCGTAATCGATGAAGGAAATATCCTTCACTTCTTTATCCATCAGCCTGATGGATTGGTAAAGAATATCGGCGCTGCTTTCAATGGAAAAGACCAGGCGTCTGCCCCGGTGGTGCGTGGTGAAATAGGTTTTGCCGAAATCGTCAATGTCGGTACCGGAGATATCCAGCGCCAATACCTGCCTGTAAAGCTCCCGGGCTTTGTCATTGATGTGTTGCGATAAGGCATCCACCGGCCTTATGAAATCATATTCATCGTTCCTGGGCAAGATGATCAGGCAGCGTTTGATTTATCCGAATCTTTTTTCTTCCCGTTCCTCCAGATCATAGCGATGCAGAGCAATACAATAAGAACCGACAGGATATTCGCGTACCGGGCAACGGTTTCACCCGTCCGTACGGATTCAGGATCGAAGATAAAATCGATCGTGTGCTTTCCGGCCGGTATGGCCAGTCCACGCAAGGCGTAGTTCACCCTGCAATAGGGTGTTTCCTTTCCATCGATCCGTACTTTCCATCCCAGCGGATAATATACCTGGCTGAAAACGGCAAACTGGTTGCCGGCCGCGTTGAATTCATAGCGGATCTCGTCGTTCCGGTTCCAGGCGAGTTTGATGGATGCGGTCGAATCGTATACGGGTGTAAATGGAATGGCCGCTTTAAAACGTTCATCTACAAAGGCCGTCTGCGCCGGGTCGAAGACGTTCAGCGCATTGATTTCTTCGTCGGCGTTCTTTACAAACTTCAGTTCTTTCACCAGCCAGCAGTCGCCCAGGGCAAAGGGGTTCAGTATGGCTGTATTGTTCCGGCGGTCTTGCTGATCCGGTACGATCACATATTTCATGTTGAGCATGTTCAGCACCGGGAAGCTGTCTTTGGCCATCGGGTTACCGCCCCAGCCCTGGATGTTCTTGTACACATGCCGTTCGATCAGGTCCTGGTACAAGCCCAGTTTGGCCGGACTGTAACCACCCACGTTCTTGTGTTTGTACGAAGCGATCGCGTCGTTGAAGGCTGTACTCATATCAATGGTATAGCCGTTCGGTGTAGCTGCGGCGAGGTTGATGATCCGGTAGAAAGAGGTATCGCTTTTCAGCTGCATATCGGCCCTTGTATCGGCATAGGGCGCTTCCAGGTCGGCCGGTTCAACAAAATTTTCTTCGGTGATATATCGTTTGGCCACACCAAAGAGATCGATGGTGGAGAAAACGATCAGTACAGTATAAAGTAACCAGGGTTTGATCCACTGCCTGGCATACAGGTAAACGGCGGCAAGACCAACCACGATGAACCCGATCGACCGCCACATATCGGCCAGGTAAAAAGCTTGCCTGTCGGCTTTGAGTGCACTGAAGTAGCTGCGGGTGAAATCGGCGCCCTTGCCCTGGAGCGCTTCGTTCAGGCTTTTACGAAGTTCACTGGTGTTCCCATTCGAAAAGTCGGCAAGGAAGTAAAACAATCCAAGCACGGCCACGATGCCCCCGGTAATGTAGAGGGTTTGCCGGGCAAGTTTCTGCAGTTTTTCTTTATCCGTGGTGGAAGTCAGTTCATGCACAAAAATAGCTGCCAGCAATGCCATGGAGAACTGCGGGATCACCAGGGCCATGGATGGCGCCCTGAATTTTTTATAGAAGGGCAGGTAGTCGAACAGGAAGTAGTTGACGCCTTCCAGGTTCTTTCCCCAGGAAAGGATGATGCCGAATAAGGTAATGGCGATCAGCCACCATTTGTGTTCGCTTTTCGAAAGGAAGGCGCCGAAAAGGAAGAGCAGGCAGATGATGGCGCCCATGTATACGGTACCCTGTGTGCTGAGCAATTCGCCCCAGTACATGGGGGAGGATTGAGCAATTCTTTGTGGAAGGTCTTGGCCCATTCCTGACTGCTGTCCTACTTGTTGTAACATTTGGGCATTTTCCTGGAGCACTTCGATCGCTTTGGAGTTTTCGCCCAATCCTTCTGATGAACTTCCGCCAAAGGCGTTGGGAACAAGCAGGGTCATGGTCTCGGCTTTTCCGTAACTCCACTGGAAGGCATAGTCCTTATCCAGGCCACCCTTGGTTTCATACTTCTTGTCTTTTTGGGTGAGTTCGCTCCGGCCGCCCCGCATGGTTTCTTTCGTGAACTCGTAGGTGGGCCAGTAGGCCAGTGCCACCGTACCCAATATCAGGATACCCATCCCGAGGCTAAGAACCGCCGACAGGGCCAGGTGTTTGAAGTCTTTTTCCTTGATACACCGGATGAGGAAGGGTATCGTCATGGCTATGGCGATCAGCAAGGTGTAGTATACGATCTGCTGGTGCTGCCAGCTCAGCATAAGCATGCCGGATACGAGCAGCAGGGCGGAGCCAAGCCAGTATTTTTTGGAGAAGATCAACTGCAGGGCGGCCAGTACTGCCGGCGCATAGGCCATTGAGAGCAGTTTGGTGTCGTGACCTCCCGCGATCAGCACCGGGTCGTACGAACAGTAGGCATAGCCGATGGCTCCGAGCATACCCACCCAGGGATTCAGGCCAACCACGATACACAATATATAAAAGCACAGCGCTGCAATGAACAGGTAGAATACCGGTTTGGGCATTCCCAGTGTCAGAATATCGTGAACATATCCAACGTGAATATTCATGGGTTTCACCGGGCCCATAGCGATCTGGTAGGCAGGCATTCCGCTCATCATACTGTTTGTCCATCTTGGAAAATGGCCATACTTCTCTTTGTACTCGAAGGATTGCTGCGCCATCGCTTTCCATTGCACCACATCGCCCTGTTGAACAACCTTTCCCTGGAGGGCGGGGCGGGTAAGCAGGATCGAAAGCAACAGAAACGTGATGACGGCTACCAGGTGGGGGAGCACCTGCTTGAAAGAGATATTCTTCATACTGATTTTTTGCTTCGGCAAAATAAGGCTAAAAAACGGAATAAACGGCGGCGGTATACGGTACAAAAAAAGCCACCCGTATTGCGGATGGCTTTTCTTAAAATGACTTTCTATCAGTTTCCGCCCATTCCCTGCTGGGCATTCTGCATATTCTCCATTTCTCCTTTCAGGTTCTTGCGTTTGAAAAGGGATACGTCGATCTTTCCAAAACGCCAGTTGAAATTAAGCCGTACGAATTGGGGATCGCGACGGCGTTCGTTATCCTGTACGAAGAACGCCGATTCGTTGTGTGTTGCGTACAAGCGGGTGCGGAAGATGTCGCTGAACTGAAGGGTGATGGACGCCGCGTTGTTCTTCAGGAATTCCTTTCGGATGGAGAAATCGGCACCGAATATCGGCTTGATATAACCTTGTGCGCTGGGCTGTGAACCACCGCCGAACATCATGCCCATGCCACGGTTTCCGCCACCGCCGGGTGCAACCAGGGTTTTTGCGGTATAATCGGCCGACAGTTGGATCGAGAAATTCTTCGGCAATTTGAAGTTGTTATTGATCTTGGCAAACCAGCTGAACAGCGAACTGCTCACCGTACCGGGGATATTGCCGGCTTTGATGGTGGAGTTGAACAGGTTCAGGTTCGTGGTCAGGTCCCACCATTTGGCGGGTTTATTCTTGCCGGTAAGTTCAAGTCCGACGGTATAGCTCCTGTTGGCATTGGCATAGGTGGTGATGATCACACTGTCTGCTCGTGCCGGATTCGGGTTTGCGTCTTTGTATTGGTAACGGGTGATCAGGTCGTTGGTATTGCGAAAGTAAACGGTAGCCAGCAAGCTGTTGCCGGCTTTATACTGGTTGGAATAGGACAACTCAAGCAGGTTGGTGAATTCCGGGATGAGCCCGGGATTACCCACGGAAAGGTTCAGCGAATCGGAATAATCGATGAAGGGGATCAGCTGGAAGAAATTGGGCCGGTTGATCTTGCGTGAGTAGTTCAGTTGCATATCTTCTTTGTCATTCAGCTTGTAGGTGGCAAAGGCGCTCGGGAACAGGCTCAGCGGATATTCTGTTTTGAATTTCTGGTTTTTGGAAACCAGGTTGCCGGTGTAGGATGAACTTTCAGCCCTCAATCCCAGCTGGTAACTGAGTTTTTTGCGTTGGTGGGAGAAAGTCAGGTATCCTGCATAGAGTTCGTCGTTGAATTTATAATCATTACTCAACCCGGGGATCAGGAGATACTGGCCCGGTGTTGTTTGAACAAAGTTATTGTTGAAACTGGTGAAGTTCCTGAATGCGGCCCGCAGACCGGCCTCTATCTTCATGGAAGATGTGATGGGGTCGGCATAATCTGTCTGGATGGTGATAAAGCGATTGGTGCCGCCGCCTTTCGATTGTTCGATGAACTGCGGTGTTTTCGGGCTGTTGTTGCTGAAGAAATATTGCGTGGTATAATCACCCACGTTGTCGTTCTTGCTGTAATTGTAGTTGAAGTCGGCCGTAAGCTCTTTATTGGCTTTGGCGAAATTGTGTTTAAAACTGAGGGTAGCTCCATAGTTGCGGAAGTTTCCGGTGCTCTTGCTGCCCCGTTCGCCGCGGTCGCTGATGGTACCCGAAGGCCGGACGGTATCGCGGTAGGTGTTGATCAGGTCGGTCGTTTTGAATTGTCCGCGTACCAGGTTGCCGCCGATAGAAAGGGTATTCCGGTTATCGATGAAATAGTCCATACCGGCACGTCCAAAGGCGAAGAATCCGCTGTTGATGGGTTTGTTACGTTGTTTGAGGTAGGAGGTTGTATCGGCATTGTAATCGACGCGATCTGTTTTTACATTGCTGATTGATTTTCGCATACCGAATTGGCCGGCTGCGAAGAAGTTTACTTTCCCTTGTTTCATGTTTACATCGCCACCCAGGTTCGGACGCCCACGCATGTCGATACCGGCCCGGAGGTTACCGTTGTAACCGGCTTTGCGGTTCTTTTTGAGGATGATGTTGAGGATGCCTGCGCCGCCGCCGCTGGCGTCGTACTTAGCGGAAGGGTTGGTGATGATCTCTACCGAAGCAATGGCGTCGGCGGGGATCTGGTCCAGTGTCATCGTGGTGGGGCGCCCATCCACAAAGATCTGGGGAGAAGCGTTCCGGAGGGATACGTTTCCGTCGATATCAACGTTTACAGAAGGAACGTTCTTCATAACATCCACCGCGGTGCCACCGACGCTATTCAGGTTCTTTTCTACATTAAATACTTTGCGGTCTATCTTCATTTCAAGCGTGGCCTTGCTGGCGCTAACGGTTACGTTCTCGAGTTGTTTGGCATCTGCCTCCAGTTTGATATTGCCAAGATCCTTATCCACGGCGCTGAGCATGCTGCTGAAATCGCCACTGCGGGCTGCAGACATGTTCATTTCGAAGTTTACTCTTTTTTCTATCGTTTTATATCCAATGGCCGTGATCTTGAGTTTATAGGTAGCCATGATCGGGAGGTTCTCAATGCTGAATTCACCTTTCTTGGTGGTAAGCATGCCGCCAACCACCACATCCTTTCTTTTCTTGGTGGCAGAGTCAAACTTATTCTGGATGAGTTGAACGGAGGCAGCTTCCAGTGGTTTGTTGGAAACACTGTCGAGAACTTTACCGTAGAAATGCCCCATATTCATGTTCTGACCACCCATTTGTCCCCTGCCACCTCCCATGCCCGGCATTTGAGCGTATGTGACTGAAAAACAAAGGACAAGAAGTGTGATTGCCAATACTTTACCTGTACGTATCATTAATAATTATTTATTTTTTCGGCTGCAAATAACCCTCAAAACATTCGAAATCAAGGCCCTTATCAGGATGAGTGGCGTTTAGCAGGTGGGTAAGGAAGTTTTGCGACGGATTTAGCTCAAAAGCATGAGTACCAATGCCTGCAAACAGCCAAGGGTCAAACCCACCAGGATACCGGCCAACTGTAGGCGGATAAACAGTTTTTGGAGTGTTTTGTTCGTGGAAACCGGGGTGTTTTTCAGCGAGATGCCTGTAAGCCTTTGCGTAATTATTTTTTTTGTATCACTGCTGTTCAGGTTACCAAGGTATGAATTCATTACTGTAGGAAAAAGGCCTTCCAGTTCAGTCATAAACGCATTTTTTAGTTGGGAGATGGTTTTTTCCCCAACGAGCATGGATAGCATAGGGAAATGAACTTTTAATTTTTCCCGCAGGAAAAGATCAACATGGCTCTCTATTTCAGGCTTTAACTTTTCGAATAAGGCAGGTGAGGATACGGTTTCTTTTAAGACTGCCGATCCGAAGAATTCCCTGGTGAATGTATCGGCCAGCATTTCTGCAAGGGGCCTCTTATAGCTTGGTAGTATTCCCTGAATTCGTATACCGGCAAGGCCTACTGGTTTTTCAGGATACAGCAAAATGTACATGGCCAAATAAACGGTTAGCCAGCCTGTAAGCCCGGAAAAAAGCACAAAAAGTATGTAGTGGTAAGTGGTCACAGTGCTGCGGAACCAGCAAAGAAACTGATTCTGCCCCCTTTGTCAAAATGTTATTTTGAGCGAGCGTTGTTTTTTTCTATTTTTGCAGTCGATTGAAACGGTAGCCATAGCTCAGTTGGTTAGAGCATCAGATTGTGGTTCTGAGGGTCGTGGGTTCGAGCCCCATTGGTTACCCGAAGCCCGGACTTGGTCCGGGCTATTTTTTTTCTCCTTATGGCTTTTATGGTTGGTCTTCAGGTAATATTCGGAATATTGAATGACCGTTCATCCGGCCTGTTTTCCAAAAAACTCCTTTAACAAAACATTATTCACAATCATGCGTTTATAGAAAAGACGGGGATACGATTTTCCGTTATTTTTACAACATGCATAAAATTGCAGGATTCATTATGAGTAAAAAATTTCTGCCGGTGCTCCTGGTATTCCTCGCAGCGAGCCTTTTTCTTGCTTTTCAGACCCAAGGAAGTACAGAACGTGACAATCCCAAGTCAAAATACACAAGAATACTCCGTAACGTGGGTCTCCTCCTTGAGCAGGGTCATTACAGTCCCAAGAAGATTGATGATAATTTTTCGAAGGAAGTTTTGAAGAAATTCATCACGGACATGGATAACGACCGGAATATATTCCTCCAGGGGGATATAGACGATTTCAGGAAATTCGAGGCTAAAATCGACGATGAGATACATGGAGCCGATCTTGTTTCTTTTTACAGCATAAATGAAGTGTACCAGAAGCGTTTGAATGAAGTGGCTCAATACTATAAAGAGATATTGGCTAAGCCGTTTGACTTTACGAAAGAGGAAAGTGTTCAATTAGACAGGGAAAAACTAGCGAACCCTAAAACCGAAGCTGAGCGGAAAGATATCTGGAGAAAGCGACTCAAATACATGGTTCTTGCAAGGTATGCAGATGCGCTTGAATCACGTGAGAAAAATAAGGGTAAAGAAGACTTTAAGTATAAGGCCGACTCTACATTGGAAAGAGAGGCCCGTGATGGTGTTCGTAAGCAGATCGACCGTTACTTCACTACGAAAAAAACAAGAGAAACAAGTGATGAGAACTTCAGCACTTTTGTAAATGCCATTACCAGTATAATGGATCCGCATACCAATTATTTCGCACCAGTCGACAAACGATCATTCGATGAAAGCATGAAAGGTAGTTTCTTCGGCATCGGGGCTGTTCTGAAAGAAGATGATGGTAAAATCAAGATCGGGCAACTTATCTCAGGTGGTCCGGCATGGAAAGGCGGTGAACTCAAAGTGGATGATGAAATTCTGAAGATTGCTCAGGGAACCGCCGAGCCTGTTGATGTAACGGGCTACGGAGTAACAGATGCCGTAAAACTGATTCGTGGTCCTGAGAAGGGCTCGGAGGTAAAACTCACTGTTCGTAAAATTGACGGAACCGTTAAAGTAATCACGTTGCTGAGAGACGAGATCAAGCTGGACGATACCTTTGCAAAGAGCGCCATCATTAACGGCGAGCATAAAATCGGCTACATATACCTGCCGGAATTCTATATAGACTTCGCCAATCCCAATGGTGCCAAATGTTCTGAAGATGTTGCCCAGGAAGTGAAAAAACTGAAGGAGGAAAATGTAGAAGGAATTATAATTGATCTGCGTGGCAACGGTGGTGGATCTTTACCTGAAGTTGTAAAAATGGCCGGTCTATTCATCGAGGATGGCCCTATATGTATCGTGAAGGGGAGGGAAGAAAAACCATACCAGTGGAAGGATAAGGACAAGAGTGTTTTATATACAGGGCCCTTGACTGTAATGGTGGATGAATTCAGCGCAAGTGCCTCTGAGATATTTGCCGCCGCCATTCAAGATTACAAAAGAGGGATTATTATCGGAAGCACTTCAACATTCGGAAAGGGCACGGTTCAGCGTTCAATACCGTTGAACCCGGAAAGTGAGAATCCTGCCTTCGCAAACAGAAATACAGAGGATCTGGGGTCAGTCAAACTTACGTTGCAGAAATATTATCGTATTAATGGAGGATCTGTTCAATTGAAGGGTGTTACCCCCGACGTTGTAATTCCTAATCGTATGGAATACCTCAAATTCCGGGAAAAAGACGATGCCTATTCATTGCCATGGGATGAGATTGGAAAGGCTGATTATAAACCCTGGACCAGCACCATTAGTACTGATGAGGTCGTTAAATATGGTTCCGATATCGTAAATACAAACTCCAGCTTTAAGAAAATCAAAGAGACTGTTGACTGGCTTGATAAGTACAATACAAAAGAGTATTCTTTGAATCTTTCCAAATACCGGGAAGAACAGAAGTTGCTGAAAGCAAAAATGGGCGAATTGGATAAACTGTATAAATTAACTAAAGAATTGAATGTCAAGAATACAGAAACGGATCTGGCAGCCCTAAAAGATGCCCAGGATAAATTGGACAAGAACAATCAGTGGCTAAAGCGAATAAGCGGGGATATATATATTGATGAGACCGTTAAGGTTATGAACAATATGATTGGCCAAAGTAATACAGCCAAGAATAATTGATGTATTAACTCATTTTCTTTCTATAGTGCGACATGTAGTATCTGTCGCACTTTTTTTATATAGGGGTCTAACTTATTGATATTCATTTTTTGAACCCAGTTATTGACAGATCCGCAGAAAAAAAAGAAGAAAATGTTTTGGATTCCCCTGACAATTTCTATCTTTGTGCTACCTCTGATTTATTTCGCTTACCTGAATCCACGTATCTCCCGAAATACCCCATCCTTTATTCTCTTCGATTTAATATCTGGTGAAAAGTTGTCTTTGTGATTGTAACGCATCACAACGTGTCCTGTAAAGCCACATGCTTACCGCATCGTTTTAACACTAAACCACAAGACAATGAAAAATTTTACTTTACGAGAAATCGTAGTTGTATGCGCTCTGGTATTCTCATCCACCGCTGCAACACAGCAATCTGCCTCAGCCCAGGTTATCAGGCCATACGGGGCGCCTGTTTTTTCAGATAATATTCATGGCGGACATACCATCTTCGGTAATACCATTACGGCCATCTACTCCAGTGGAAGCGGCAGCAGTGGCACCGTTAACAGTACCGCGATGAACGACTTCAGCACAAGTGGTACCGGTAGCTATACAAATGGCCGGACCAGCGCTTACGGGAACGACAATTCAAATATTCAATTTGTGGATGTAGACGGAGGAGCAAGCATCACTTCTTTGCTGTCATATGGCGGCCAGTGGCGCTACTATTCACTGAATAACTACACAGCAGCACCATCCAATGTGTCTGGCCTGAACTGGACACAGGATGCCTACAATGATGCTACAAACTGGACGAACACGGCGAATAACAGCAATGCATTCGGCTACAATGAGCCCGGTGTGAATTCGCCTGCTCAAACCAACCGCGAAACCTATTATCTGCGCAGGGATATTACCATCACCAACCCTGCTCAATACAATACAATCACCCTTACAGCCAAGTACGATGACGGAGCCGTTGTGTATGTGAACGGTGTGGAAGTAGCTCGCATGAATATGCCATCCGGAACACTTGCTTACGGAAGCAATCCCAGTGGTAACAGGAATTACACCGATGGTGATTTCGTGATTGACCTCCCGGCCTCCAGTTTTGTGAACGGAAATAATCAGATTGCAGTGGCTTTATACCAGGGAACAAGCAATACCGTCGATTTTTATTTTGACATGAAACTCGATGGAAATATAACCAATGCAACATTCAACTCATCGTCTGCCGACCTGGTAATGCCAGCAGGCACCAATACAATCAAGTTTGCCCGGTTGTACTGGGGAGGCCGTATCAACAGTGGAAGCGGTGTAAACGCTAATATCAACCTGCGCACAGTAAAAATCCGTAAAGGAACTTCCGGGGCGTATACCGTGTTAACCGCTCCTGTTACACAGATAGATAAAAGTCTGATCACGGGCAGCGATTCGGCCTATCAGTCGTATGTTGACCTTACGGCTTTTGTTAACAGCAACGGCGCAGGAACTTATACAGTTGCCGATGTAACCGTTGCAACCGGATCTTCCGGCGGCGGTGGCAACTTTGGGGGATGGGCCATGGCAGTGGTGTATGAAAATCCCGCTGTTTCGTATTCCAGTGTAAGGGTATACGACGGATACATGCAGGTTTTCAGCGGAGGATCTCCCACAACACAATCAATACTATTAACCGGGCTGAATGCGCCGGGATCTCCTGTACTGGCCTCAGATGCATACATGTCTACCGTTGCCTGGGAGGGAGATGGCAATCTTGCTGCTTCAGCTGCTAATCCGAATGGCGACTATATCAAAGTAAATGGCTTCCCTGTATCCAATACAGTAAACCCATCCATCAATTTCTGGAACGGGACGATTTCAAAAAACGGCTCGCACATCACTGCCAAGAACCCGAACTTCGTAAATCAAATGGGTATCGATATCGATGAACAGGAAGTGGGAGTCGGGTATGGCATCCCGGTTAACGCCACCCAGGTGAATATCGAATTTGGTACGGAAGCAGACCAGTATTTTCCCAGTGTATTTGCCTTTACGATCAAAGCCAAGGATCCGGAAATTATCCTGAACAAATCAGTAAGCGATAATATGGCTCCCTTTGGTACCCTGCAGCCGGGTGAGATACTTACTTATACACTCTCGGGTTCAAATGTTGGCCAGGCCAACGCATTGAACTGTGTGGTGGTGGATACGATTCCGTATAACGTAACCTATCTTCCGGGTTCACTGATTGTTGTAAACTCACCCGGTATTACCGCCAATAGTGTTCAGACGGATGCCAACGATGGGGATTTCGCTTTCAAAGGAACCTTTGGAGGGAAAGATTATGTGAAGTTTTTTATCGGTACAGGGGCTACGGCTGCTTCCGGAGGAGTTTTGCAACCGGGCGAAACCTATACGCTCCGTTTCAAAGTAACCACACCGAATACAACCGATCAGCTGTCTACCGTAATTAATACCGCACGCATTACCGGTGAGAATTTCTTTGGGGATAAATTTGTGGATGATGGCACCGCCTCCATTGCGCTGGGTTCTCCCACCCCGGTAAAAATGAGTGTATTCACCGTTAAGAAAGAAAATAATGATGCCGCCCTGAAATGGACAACGGTTAGTGAAACCAAGAATGATCATTTCGACATTGAACGCAGCATCGACGGTATAAACTTTACCAAAGTAGGAACCGTGGCCGGAAACGGTACCACCAGCCTTACCAAGAATTACGCATTCAACGATCCGCTGATCAATGTTTCCGCGAAGGTTCTGTACTATCGCCTGCGCATTGTGGACCTCGACGGAAAGAGCACTTTCAGCCAGGTTCTGGCACTGCGTATCGACGGATCGGTAGTGGTGAATAATATGACGGTTTATCCGAACCCTTTCACCAGTCATATCAAATTGCAATTGTATAGTGCAAAAGAAGAGAACAGCACCGTTCGTTTCTTCAGCATGACCGGACAGGAAGTGCTGAAGCGCAACATCACCTTGCTGCCGGGCGATAACATCGTTATTGTGAAAGACCTGGAAACCATCGCCCCGGGTATGTATGTGATGGAGTTCAGAACCGCTTCTGGCGCTGTTACACAGCGGATCATCAAACAATAGATTTCAGGGTGTTAAAACAATACGGCCCCGGTTGTCTTGCCGGGGCCCTTTTATTTCCATTCACCGGATATCACATATATCTTTCTTCGACCACTTTTTTGTGGTGATTGAAGTGACCGATGGTGACAAAGCCAAAACTCCGTGCAGTGGACGGATTATTATTTGCGATCCCCGGCCTGTCGAGCATTTCTTCTGTAAAGCTGGCATACATGAGCTCGGTACTGCTGCGAACGGCGAAGAACTCATCCACCAGGCTCTGCCAGCTGCGGACGTTGGCATTGCAGATCTCCGCGTACAGGTTTTCATCGAAACCGGGTAAAGAAGATGTCTCACCCCGAGCGAAACACAGTGAGCGGTAATTGAAAACACGTTCGGCATCAATAATATGCTGCAGTACCTCTTTCAGCGTCCATTTGCCTGGTGCATAGGCGTGCATGGATTTTTCCTCGCTGATGGTTGCAAGAAATTTCCTGGCATCTGATAGCTGTGCTTGAAATGCGCTTGCCAGATCATCTTCCGGAACCTGGTCTACATAACGTTTGAAATAGGCTGGATAGGAGGAGGGGGATGGTTTTGCCATGGCTATGTGTTTAATGGTGATAAATTTACGGGATGAAGTTACAGAAAACCTCATCGAAAAACAGTTCTTGCTCAGCCAACAAAAAATCCTTCCGGGTGGAAGGATTTTTATGACAGGTCAGCCTTTTTTATTTTTCTTCATTTTTGGTTTGGGAAGTACTTCTTTCTGCGTATTACCGGGCTTTATGGTGGAAGCCAGTTTCACCGCTTCGTAGGCATTAACGATGGCGCCTGTGCGGCAGAGTTCACTCAGTTCAACCGTTTCATCGGTGCCGGGCTTGGGAACTTTATACGCGGGTTTTTGGGCGGAAGTTTCAATGATGTGTTTTATTTGTTTGGCTGTGAGGTTCGGGTAATACTCAAGTATGAGGGCGGCGATACCGGCCACAATGGGGCCGGCGAAACTGGTGCCCTGCAGGTTTCCGTAATTATTGCCCCCGGGCAGGGTGGAATAGATCTTCATACCGGGCGCAAAAACATCTATCCCCTTTTTACCGTAATTGCTGAAATAGGCCGTCAGTCCGCCCGTTTTCGGGTCGCCGCTGGCGCCAACCGTGATCACGTTACCGGCCCTGCCTCCGTTGATGTAATCGGGATTGGGGAAGTTGTCGGAAGAGTCAACATTCTTGTTATCATTACCGGCGGCATGCACCAGCAATACATTTTTACTTTCTGCATAAGCGAAAGCCTCATCCACCCATTGCTTTTGCGGGGAAAAACTTTTCCCAAAACTCATATTGATAACCCGGGCGCCATTGTCTACCGCGTAGCGGATGGCCAGGGCAATATCCTTATCATGTTCATCGCCATCCGGTACGGCACGCAGCATCATGATACGTACATTATCAGCGATCCCGTCCACGCCTTTCCCATTGTTACGTACACCGGCGATGATGCCGGCGCAATGCGTACCATGCATCGGGGTGGCCGACATCAGATCGCTGTTGCCGTAGCTGCGGTCATTGATATTGCTTTCATTATCCCCCACGATGTTCCTGCGGTATTCTTCGGGGGCCTTTGTCCGTGCCTCGGCCTTACGCTGCTCGCCCTCTACATATTCGATGTATTCATTCAGTCCGGAGATCAGTTCTTTTGTGCTTTGATCCATAAGACTGTTGGCTTTCATCAGCCCTATGAAGTCGTTTTTTGCCTTGCGTTCGGCCAGTGATTTTGTTACATATTTCTCCAGGTCATTGCCGGTGAATGTATCCCGGCCGATTCCCAGGCGCAGGATGCTGTCGCTTTTTATGAGCGTCTGCCGAAGGTCTTTCAATGCTTCCGTGTCGATGTTGGCTATTTCCGCTTCTTTTTCATCGGGTGTGGTCATGCGGGCCTTGGCTTTCTGAAAGCTCTCGTACTCAAATGCCTCCTGTTTGCTGAGTTTGGATACGTCTACCTGTTTATTATCCCATTTCGCTTTCAGGCTGTAGTAAACACGGGAACCTTCATCACTGTCCACTTTCACACTCCGCCCGTCTTTACCCCCCAGGAAATTCCAGCCGTGGATATCATCGATGTAGCCATTGCCGTCGTCATCGATTCCGTTCCCGGGTATTTCTTTCGGGTTGGTCCATAGGATCGGTTTCAGGTCTTCGTGCAGGGTATCAATGCCGCTGTCGATCACAGCCACGATCACCGTATTGCTTTTGATGTTCTTGCTTTTGAGGAATTCATAGGCTTTGTCTACACTAACGCCATAATAGCCGGTAGTGGCTTTGTCGAGCATGTGCCATCCCTTGGGTACGTCTTCTTTGGATGTCTGCGCCAGCGTGGTCAATTGTACCGCCAGCAGGGAAGTGAGGATAATTGAAAATCGGTTCATGGATTCTTATTTGATTGCCGAAAATAGAACGCCGAAGCGGGTTCGGTCCTACCATCGGAATTTATTTGCAAAAAATTATAGATCGAATTTAATTCCCTGTGCCAGCGGGAGTTTATCAGTATAGTTGATCGTATTCGTCTGCCTGCGCATATATACCTTCCAGGCATCGCTGCCGCTCTCACGGCCGCCACCTGTTTCTTTCTCACCGCCAAAAGCGCCGCCTATCTCGGCGCCGGATGTTCCGATGTTTACATTGGCAATACCGCAATCGCTGCCGCCATGGGAGAGGAATTTTTCCGCTTCCCGGAGATTGTTGGTCATGATGGCCGATGACAGGCCCTGCGGTACGCCGTTTTGCATGGCGATCGCTTCATCAATGGTTTTGTATTTCATCAGGTAAAGAATGGGAGCGAAGGTTTCATGCTGAACAATGCTGAAACTGTTCTTCGCTTCGGCAATGCAGGGCCGCACGTAGCAGCCGCTTTCATAACCTTTGCCTTTCAGTACGGCGCCTTCAACTACAAATTTTCCTCCTTCTTCCCTGCATTTTTCAATCGCGTCGAGATACATTTTAACGGCATCCTTATCGATCAACGGGCCCACGTGGTTTTTCTGATCCAGCGGGTTGCCGATCTTCAGTTGCTTATAGGCGTTCACCAGTTTATCCCTGAATTTATTGTACACTTTTTCGTGGATGATGAGGCGGCGGGTGGATGTGCAACGCTGGCCGGCTGTACCCACGGCGCCAAAGGTAGCGCCGATGAGCGCCATATCCAGGTCGGCGTTTTCGGTAATGATGATTGCGTTATTGCCACCCAGTTCAAGCAAACTTCTTCCCAGGCGTTGGCCAACGGCCGCACCAACGGCCTTTCCCATGCGGGTGCTGCCTGTGGCGGATACCAGGGGTATGCGGGTATCGTGGCTCATCCATTCACCCACATTTCGGCCTCCGCAGATGATCGTGGAAACGCCTTCCGGAACATTATTCTTTTTAAAAACAGGGGCGATGATGTTCTGGCAGGCAATGGCGCAAAGCGGCACTTTCTCACTCGGTTTCCACACGCATACATCGCCGCATACCCAGGCAAGGGCTGCATTCCAGCTCCATACGGCCACCGGGAAATTGAACGCCGATATAATGCCTACGATCCCCAGTGGATGGTATTGTTCGTACATCCGGTGCCCCGGTCGCTCACTGTGCATGGTTAGTCCGTGCAGTTGACGCGATAACCCAACGGCAAAATCGCAGATGTCGATCATTTCCTGCACTTCGCCCAGGCCTTCCTGCAGGCTTTTACCCATTTCGTAGCTTACCAGCTGGCCAAGGGCCTGTTTGTTTTTACGAAGTTCTTCACCCACCTGGCGAACGACCTCGCCCCGCTTGGGTGCCGGCCAGTTACGCCATTCTGTAAATGCCTCCTGCGCTTTGCGAACGGCTGCTTCATACGCTTTGGCATCGGCGCCGGTTACCGAGGCGATCCGTTTACCATCTACTGGCGACCAGGAATCCAGTTTTTCGCCTTTTGATTTAATTGAAACAGCGCCCGTACTAACGCCGTCGTTACTCGCTTTCACCTTTAAGGTTTTCAGGAAATTCATAGCAAATGATCGTTTTCAGATTGATTAATGGCGCAAGTTACGGAATGTTGGAGAGTTCATGGTTCATGGTTCATGGTTCATGGTTCATGGTTCATGGTTCATGGTTCATGGTTCATGGTTCATGGAGAATAATTTAGTAAGATACTATTTCCCATCCACCATGATCTATCCACTATGAACCATGATCCTTACTCAGCCTAGTACTGCTCGCTTTCGTTGGGGAAGTCGCCGCTTTTCACATCAGCAATGTATTGTTTAACAGCGCCGGTTATCTGCTCGTGCAGGTTGAGGTACTGGCGCAGGAAACGGGGTTTGAATTCAGTATTGATGCCAAGCATATCGTGCATCACCAGTACCTGGCCATCACAATCACCCCCGCCGCCGATACCAATGGTGGGTATGTGCAGGCTTTGGCTTACTTCTTTGGCCAGGGTTGCCGGTATCTTTTCCAGTACGATGGCAAAGGCGCCCGCTTCCTGTAACAGCAGTGCATCCCGTTTCAGTTTTGCGGCTTCTTCTTCCTCTTTGGCCCGCACATTATAGGTGCCGAATTTGTAAATGCTCTGCGGGGTGAGTCCCAGGTGACCCATGACGGGGATACCCGCGCTTACGATCTTTTTTACCGAATCGAGGACTTCCTCGCCGCCTTCGAGTTTCACCGAGTGACCACCGGTTTCCTTCATGATCTTGATGGCGGAGGCAAGGGCTACATCCGAGTTCGACTGGTAATAGCCAAAAGGCATATCCACCACCACCAGGCATCGGTCGATACCACGTACCACGCTTTGAGCATGGTAGATCATCTGGTCGAGGGTGATGGGCAGGGTGGTTTCGTGGCCTGCCATGACATTGCTGGCGCTGTCGCCTACGAGGATAATGTCGATTCCGGCATGATCGAAAATACGGGCGAAGGAGAAGTCATAGGCCGTGATCATGGAGATATTTTCCCCGGCCGCTTTCATCTTCTGTAAGGTGTTGGTAGTAACTTTTTTGATCTCTTTGTTGACAGACATGCTGTATTTGTTTTAGTTAACGGATGATGCTGAGTGGAATTGGCTCTGCGTTAGAATAAAACAAATCCCGGGAGCAATGCAGCTGTAAATGTAGAACGTTTTTTTTGATTACGGGTTATTTACCGCTGAACCGTATAGCCCAGGCATATCACACCCGAAGCGAAACGATGCGAAACGTCGAGTTTCAGCCTGGTGATTTCCCGAATGTCGCTGAACAGGGGGATGCCTTTTCCGATGATAACCGGGTTCAGGAAGACCCAGATCGAATCGATGAGCCCTTCCGCCATGAGTGTATGTACCGATGAGGGGCTGCCAAAGATCAGGATGTCTTTTTCCGTAGAGGTTTTGAGGGCCGTTACTTCTTCCCGGATGTTATCGCTGATGACCTGCCCGTTTGGAATTTTTCTTCCTTTCCAGGACCTGGACAATACCACTTTTTTCGCTGTTTTGTACCAGGCCGCATGGTGCCGGTCGTGGTTGCTGGCGCCGGGTTGTTCGGCGGCGGTAGGCCAATAGGCTTCCATCATCTCGAACGTTACCCGGCCGTAGAGTGCGGTGTCGGTTTCATCCACCCGTTTGCCCACGTATTCGAAGATTTCCTGGTCGACATGTATCCAGTTCATTTCACCGTTCATGCCAGCGGTGTACATATCCAGGGAAGTATGCATGAAGAGAACCAGTTTGCCCATTGTTCTTTTTTTAGGTGTAGAAAAATACAGGCATCGCCCGAACTTCAGCGACGATGCCTGTACCGCATCCTGTTATTTTTGCTGGGCGGTCGGGAAACTGATCATCCAGTTTACGCCGAATTTATCGGTGAACATCCCGAAATAATCGCCCCAGAATGTTTCGTTCATGGGCATGGTTACCTGTCCGTTATTGGAAAGCCCGGTAAAATAACGATCGGCTTCTTCCCGGCTGTCTACAGTCAGCGAGATGGAGAAATTATTTCCCAGCGTATAACCCGCGGCCCATTCAGAGCCGGTATCACTACCCATGAGCATTGTTTCTGCGCTTAGCGGCAGGCAAACATGCATGATCTTTTCGGCATCTTCCGGGGGCATGGGTTTACCGCCTTCCTGCGGCGGCATGTCTTTAAAACGACCCATGAAACTGAATTCTCCGCCGAGTACGGAGCGGTAAAAATGAAAGGCATCTTCGCAGTTGCCGTTGAACGTGAGATAGACGTTGGTTCTGGCCATACTTTTTCTGTTTATTTTAGGTATACAATGTACACAAAGTACAGAAATTGCCAGGGCGGCATCATACCGTTTATACAATATAATATGCCTGGACAATGCCGCTTATAACCCGTTTACTTTGGGTTGAAGGGTAGTCACGTGTTTCGAAGAAAGGGCTTTTAGTTCATCCACCATCCGCTGTGCCTTAGCCTTATTTTTTTGTTTGACGTACATCAGGCAGGCATAGTACCGGGCGTTTTCGTTCTTCGGACTCAGTTCGATGGCTTTATTGAAACAGGTTTCCGCGTCGGTGAATTTATCGGTACGGTAATACGCGTAACCCAGTTCGATGTAGGCGGCGGTATAGGATGGTTCGTTTTCAATGGCCGTTTTAAGATACCCGATGGCGTTGGCGAATTGTTCTTTCGAGTTGAAGCAATAACCCATGCCATAGCAGGCTTTCCGTTCGGTGGGGTTGAGCTGGAGCGATTTCCGGTACCAGTTCATGGCTTCGTCGCAGTCTTTCTTGTTATCTCGGTACACTTCGGCGATGCCGTTAAGGGGGATATGACTCTTCGGATCGAGGTTCATGGCGGTCCTGAAATAGCCGATCGCTTCATCATCCAGTTTGCGTTTACTGGCCGCGAAACCGAGTTCGAGGTAGGTGTTTAAATACTCTTTATTCAGCCCAAGGGATTTCAGCAGGGCAGTATTGGCATTGGTGTAATCCTTCAGGGCGTTGTACGAAAACCCCTTCCGGTACCAGTACATATAATCCTTGATCTCCGCTTTCGCGTTTTCTTCGTATTTATTATAGTTGGTGATGGCCGTGTTGTAATCGTCTTTCATATAGGCCATCGTACCCAGTTGTTTGTAAACGAGGGAATAGCCCGGGTTCATCTCGAGGCATTTCCCGTAATAATACAGGGCCGAATCAGTCTTACCGGTTTTTTCAAAAGCATAGCCCAGCTCGAAGAAGAGCTTGGGCATGGCCGGACCAAACTGCCTGGCTTTTTGCAGGTATGTAATGGCGCTGCTGTATTCTTTCAGGTCATTCTGGCACCAGCCTGCCTGGTACAGGGCTTCACTGTATTTCGGGTTCAGGGCGATGGCTTTTCTGAATTGTGCCAGCGCCTCGGCAGTTTTAGTTGATTCTTTGAGTTTGATACCCTGGTTGTAGTAGCTAAGGGCATCCTGTGCCTGTGCGCCGGCTGCCAGGCAGATAGACAGCAGGAAGATGGCGATTGTGTTTTTCATTTAGCTAAGGTATGCTAAAACACTGGGGTGGTACATACCCAATGACACGTATAAGGGGTCGATCCCATAACAAATTTTACTTCTTTGAAGCAATACCAGTCCTCATTCAAGCGCTTACCAGTTTCTTGAGCAGCACGATCTGGCCTAAATGGTAGTGTGTATGTTCAACGATGCCGGTGAAGTTGCGGTAATAGTTCCCGTATTTTTCGTTGATGAAGATTTCCCCGAGCCGGGCTTCGGGAAACTGTTCGAGCATCCGGGCAAATTGATCCGCGTCGTTCCAAACCTTGTTCAGTAATTGCTGCCAGTCTTCTTCTGTATTGATGGGAGGGCAATTGAAACTGTCGGCATCCTTTCCCGTGAGGGGTTCTCCATTTAATACCCTGGTTACGATGCCAACATAATAGTGTGTATGTGCTACCAGCGTCGCGATGCTGTTGAATCCATGTACGGGGGTTATGGCTTGTTGCCAGTTAACATCCTTCAATACGTCTTTCAGGTTTACAGCTGTCCAGTTGCCGCCGAAATGCAGGTCGCGGAACTGTTTGGCTATCTGGGCGGGTAAATGCATAGTCTGCCTGTTTATACAATAATCTTACAGGGATAAATATACACAATACTTACCGGCTCTTTTTGAGCGGGAGGTTATTGAAGAATACCAATTGGAACTGGTTGCGGTTGCTGGTTTCAAGGGTTTGCGCCATGAAGCCCGCCTCGGCACGAAGGTATTTGTTGATCACATACCCGATTGCGCCGTACAAACGGTTGCGGTCGAATACGGGCGATTCGGCGTTCAGGAATAACTCGTTGTAGGCGGAAAGGTAAACCGTATTCCTGCTCATGGTTTTGTTGTTGAGCGGAATATTGCAAGCCAGGAAATACCGGAAGCGCACCTGGAAATCATCGGGCAGAAAACGTTCTTCGATGCGGTAACGGTGCTGCAGCAATACCCTGCCGAAGTTCTGGCGTGTAATGAACTGCTGGTATACCCGGTGTTCGTTGCTGCCTGTTTTAGCGCCGTTGGATAAATAGCGTTCGGATCGGATAAAGCCATAGCCCAGCAGGAGGTTATTGTTGTTTTCGGAAAGATTGTACCCGATGCCGGTACGCAGGAGCAACTGCTGCAGGTCGCCGGCGAAATTGTAATTGCGGTATTGCACTTCGTTCCACCAGTTCCACTTTTTGTTGATGGCCTGGTTGCCGAAATAGATGAACCAGTTACCGACATCCGATCGTTGTGCGACGGCCCGGGTACTGCTGAAAGCAAACAGCACGATCAGCAACATACGTAAGGTGGAGATGTTTGTCATACCGTAACGGATTTGAGCGCAATTTGCGGCAGTACTGTATAACAAACAAGATTTTAATGGAATATTAATAAGAGCCTCAGTAGAACGAACCTGTTTTGACGCGGGGATGACAAATCATTTTATTTCATCCCAGAGATGCCGTACCAGGCCGTCGACCAAACCGATCTTGGGTACGTACATTTCATTGGCGCCGGCCCAGCGCATGGCATTGATATATATATGCAGGGCAGGAACGATCACATCCGCCCGGTCGGGCCGCAGGTTGTACAGGCGCATGCGCTCTTCGAGGGTTACGCTGCTTAGTTCACGGTGATAATCTTTCAACAGGTCCAGACTGAGCGGTTTTCCTTCCTTGCGTTTGCTCAGCGAAAACACCTTATTGATATTGCCACCGCTGCCGATGGCCATTACTTCTTTCTGTCCCTTGGTAACCGTCTTAATAATCTCCTTCATCACTTCCCAGGTCTTCTCGTGCACCGCGTCCTGCAACAGGCGTATGGTGCCGATGTTGAATGATTCCTTGAACGTAAGGCGCCCGTTGCCGAAGAAGGAGAGTTCGGTACTGCCGCCGCCCACATCGATGTACATGTAGCTGTGATCCTTGTCGAGTGTTTCAGCGATATGATTTTCAAAAACAAGCCCGGCTTCCCTGTCGCCACTGATGACTTCGATGGAGATATCCGTTTCGAGTTTCACTTTGCGGATGATGTCGTCGGAGTTTTTCGCGTCACGCATGGCGCTGGTGGCGCAGGCAATCACGTGCTTCACTTCGTAGGCGTTCATCAGGTGCTTGAAAGCCTTCATCGTCTGCAGCATCATGCCGATCTTTTGTTTGGGGATCAAGCCCTGGTCGAATACATCAAAGCCAAGCCGCAGGGGAACCCGAATTAGGTTGAGTTTACTGAATACCGGTTCATTCCTGGTTTCCTCCCTTACTTCGGTGATCAGCAACCGGGCGGCATTACTTCCTATATCGATGGCGGCGATTCGCAATTGGTTTATTGGTTTATTGGTTTATTGGTCAGCATATACCGACGAATTTACGATTAACAAATAAACTGGTAAACAAATAAACGGGTAAAGCGGGTTGTATTTATTGTGTCTTCCGGTACAAGTAATTCCAGGTTTCTACCTGGCTGCGGATTTTGCGGGTGTTCCGGGGATTTACGTATTGGTTGCAGAGTTCGTTGTCGAGTATGCGGGCCTTGATATTGTCTTTGAGTTGGATCTCGAGCATGTCTTTCAGTTCCTGCTGGATGCTTTTTTCAAAAATAGGGCAGGCTACTTCCACCCGGTGGTCGAGGTTACGCACCATCCAGTCGGCCGAGGAGATGAATACTTTTTCCTTGCCTCCGTTGTGAAACACCATTACCCGGGCATGCTCCAGGTATTCATCCACAATACTGATGGCCTGAACAGGGAGTTTGAATTTTCTGTTCTCGCTGAACATGCAGAAAATACCGCGGATGACCAGGCGGATGGAAACGCCGGCCTTGGCGGCCTCGGTGAGCTTGTTGATCAGTTGTTCGTCGCTGAGGGAATTCAGTTTGAGTATGATCGAAGCCGGTTTTTTATCTTTCGCCGCTTTTATCTCGCGGTTGATGAGCTGGGTGAGCTGCGACCGCATGCTGGTAGGGCATACCAGCAGGGTATTGCAGTCGAACAGCAGCTGCATCCTTGTTTTGGGTTGCTCGAGGTAATTGAAGATGCGGTTCACATCGGCCATGATGTTGCGGTCGGCAGTAAGCAGGCAGGAGTCGCCGTAAACCAACGCGGTCTTTTCGTTGAGGTTACCGGTGCTTACAAAGCCATAGTGAATGGTTCGTTTGGCCGTTCGTTTTTTGATCAGGCAAAGTTTGGCATGCACTTTCATGTTCGGTACACCCAGGAGCACCCGGGCGCCGGCTTCTTCCAGTTCTTCCTTCCATTCGAGGTTGGCCTCTTCATCGAAGCGGGCCCGCAGTTCCAGTACCACGGTTACTTCTTTACCATTTCGTACGGCATTGGTGAGGGTGTTGATGATCTTGGAACGATCGGCCAGGCGGTAACAGGTTATTTTAATGCTGATCACTTCCGGGTCGATGGCGGCTTCACGCAACAGGTCGATCATGCTGTCGAAACTGTGGTAGGGAAAATTGAGCAACACGTCTTTCTCCAGCACCACATCGGTAATACTCGGCCGGTTCTTCAACGCCGGGTGCGGGAATGGTTTCTTCCGGTGTTTTTTCTGCTCGAATACCGAATCGGGGAAGTTGATGAAGTCTTTGAAATTATGAATGCGTCCGCCGGGGATCAGGTTGTCTTTCCGGTGCAGGTTCAGGCGTTTCACCAGGTAGGTAAGCAAGGCCGGGTCGATGGCACGGTCGAATACAAACCGGACGGGTTTCCCTTTTTTCCGGTTCTTCAGTCCTTTTTCAATCTTCTGGATCAGCGAGGTGGCTATGTCGTTGTCGATATCGATCTCGGCGTCCCTTGTCACTTTGATGATCCAGGAAGAAAAACTGTCGTAGCCGAAGAAGGAGAAGATATGCGGCAGGCAGAAGCGGATCATGTCTTCGAGCAGGATGATGTGTTTTTCGTTGCTGCGGGAAGGCAGGATGGTGAACCGGGGCAGGCGCCGGGCCGGTACCGAAACGAGGGCGAATTTCTGGGGTACGCTTTTGTCTTTCCGTGAAAGTTTGCAGGCCAGGTAGATGGATTTGTCGCTCAGTACCGGGAAGTTCTGGATGCTTTCGATCATCAGCGGGATGATATTGCCGCGGATCTCTTCATTGAAATAATCGAGTACGAATTTCTGCTGCGCCCGGTTAAGTTGCGTATCATTGACGAGGAATATCTTATCCTTTTTCAGTTCCCGCAGTATCTCGTTCCAGATGCGGTCGAATTCCTTTTGTTGCTCCAGTACGATCTCCTGGATCTGTTCCAGGATCGCGTTGGGCGATTCCTCGAGGTGCATGTTCGAACGTTTGCCGAACTCGATCATGCGGTTGAGCGTGGCCACCCGCACCCGGAAGAATTCATCGAGGTTGTTGGAGAAGATGCCGAGAAATTTAATGCGTTCGCGGAGCGGAACGGAATCGTCGGCCGCTTCCTGCAGTACACGGGCGTTGAAGGAAAGCCAGCTGATGTCGCGGAATATTGTTTTTCTCTTTCGCAAGTTTCTTCGTGTGTTCATACCGGGTGCAAACGAAATTAAGCGCCTGTATGTAAACAGGTTGCACCGGGGTATTAAGTTTATGTGAAGTTTGCCCTGATCATTTTGCTTGTTTCATCCGTTCGATGATGGACGTGGTGGAGAACCCTTCGAGTATCGGAACAATCTTTACGTCTCCGCCATTCGCCAATACTTCGTTGGCGCCCACGATCTGGTCGATCGTATAATCGCCTCCCTTCACCAGTACATCGGGGAGTATGGCGCTGATCAGTTTTTGCGGGGTGTCTTCTTCAAACAGGATCACGGCGTCGGTGATTACCAGGGATGCCAGCAGCAACGACCGCGATTTTTCATTGTTCACCGGCCGGCTTTCGCCTTTCAGCCGTTTTACCGACGCGTCGGTATTCACCCCCACAATCAGTACATGACCAAACGAAGCGGCTTCGCTCAGCGAAGCAATGTGGCCTTCGTGAAGGATATCGAAAACGCCATTGGTGAATACGATCTTTTTATCCTGCAGCCGCCAGCGGCGTACCTGGTGCAGCAGGTTGTCGAGATCGAATACTTTAGCGGGTATGCTGCTGATCGCTTTCATGTTTTGTTCTGTTTAGGTAGGGCAAAAGTAGCAAACATAAAAAGCCAACGACGAGTACAATGAGGAATTGGGCCGACCACTGCAGCCAGCCATTCGCCGTTCCATAGCTTTCGGATATGTTGTAAAGTTTCATGGCTTCCATCAGAAAAACAGGATAGAGGCCGATGCCGCCGGGCGTAAGGATCATAGCAACGGTGCCGAAGGCCAGCACGGGAAACGATGCCAGTACCGGGAGTTCGCTGGTTTCCTGTATCGCATGGAAACCGAGGTAAGTACCACCGAGGTAGCAACCCCAGATAAAAAAACTGTGCAGCAGGAATCGCCCTTTCTGCTGAATATTCTTTACCGTCAGTAAGCCTTCCATTACGCCCCTGACAATGCTCCTGACCTTCTGGATCGGTTTGCTTTCGGGGTATTTCCGCACCAGGTATTTTAAGAGGATGAAGAAACCGGCGATCACGAAAAGTACAATGGCCAGTTTGAGAATGGTGGCGTACATATTGGCCGAAACAATATGCCGCCGGAATATGTCCATGGCGTATTCGCCCACCACATCGGCCTGGGTAAGCAATGAAATAACAATGATGATGGCAAAAGACACCAGGTCGATCGCACGCTCCACGAGGATGGTGCCAACCAGTTTATCGGCGGGAACTTTTTCGTATTTACCCAGGATGGTGCATTTCAGCACTTCACCGAGGCGGGGGAAAGCGAAGTTGGCGAGGTAGCCGATCATAACAGCGCAGAACGTATTGCTGAGCCTGGGTTCGTAGCCCATCGAACGCATAAGTATCTTCCAGCGGATGGCCCGGCTCAGGTGGCTGGCCAGCAGGATGAAGAAGACGGGGATCAGCAGGTAATAATTGGCGCTCCGGAGCGCATGCTTGAATTCGGCGAAAGCCTCATCGGTAAGTTTATGAACGCTCCACCATACCAGGAAGAGGGCTGCGCCCAGGAACAGGGCATATTGCAGTATGGCCAGCATTTTTTTTCGCATGGGTGGTGTCGTTGGAACAACTGTAAAATACAGAAATACGGATTAAAAACGCCTTCGAAGGTTCAAACCGGGGAGATCGCGGTAGCAAAAAGGACCATCCCTTTTTGGGAGTAGTCCTTGGGTAGGGTACATAATATTTTGGAAGAAAGAAAGCAGATGAATACCGTTATCCGGTGATCGTACGGGGGAAACGCTCTCGTTGGTTACTAAGCTACTCAAACCTCCGGGCAATTTTTTTTCATTTGATAACTGGCAGCGGAAGCGATTTACAGTATCCTCTGTCCGCTGTCCGGGGTAACAGTAATATTTAAATGGATGATGGGGCCACGGTTCCGGTTTCGATCCGTAAAAAGGGAAAATTCCTCGACCTCTTATAGGTTCGTGTCTGATGTAAAATCGAAAAAGCTCAGGCCTGGAGCAGCATGTTATCAATCAGGCGTACCTCTCCCAGGAAAGCGGCACAAAGAGCAACGAGTTTTTGTTTTCCATCCCAGCGGCCGATCAGTTCCAGTGTATCGGCATCGGCGATCTCCACGTAGTCGGTTTTAAATCCAGTACGGTTCAATTGTTCGACCGCGGCTGTCTTTAATTCAGACAAATCGCCTGCTTTTAGCGAAGATTTGATGTGCAGCAGTGTACGGGATATCTCAACTGCTTTTTCGCGGGCCTCCTTATCAAGCCGCATGTTCCGGCTGCTCATGGCAAGGCCATCTGTTTCCCGCAGGGTGGGGCAGATGACGGTCTCTACAGGGAGGTTTTCCAGTTCAATCATTTTACGGATCACCATGCATTGCTGAAAATCTTTTTGGCCCAGGTAGAGCCGGTCGGCCGGCACGATTGTCAGCAAACGATGTACTACCTGGCATACCCCCTGGAAATGACCGGGGCGGTACCTGCCTTCCAGTACCGTTTCGAGATAACCCAGTGCATAGGTTTTTTTGTTTTCGAGTCCGGCGGGGTACATTTCTTCTACAGCAGGAAGAAACAGTGCATCACAACCCGCTTTTTCGAGCAGGTCGATATCGTTTTCGATTGTGATCGGGTAATTCTGAAAGTCTTTGGGGTCGTTGAATTGCGTGGGATTGACGAAAATACTGCATACAACCAGGTCGTTTTTGCTGCGGGCGCTTTCGATCAGGGAGATATGCCCCTGGTGCAGGGCTCCCATTGTAGGAACGAAGCCGGTTTTAGGGTTGTTTTGCCGCTTTTGCTGCAGAAAAATGCCGATATCGGCCGCTTTCTTGAAAATGATCATGGGCTGGTTAATTTGGCTTCAAATGCTTGTAGAATCTCAATTTCCCAAAAAAATACAGTACTTTTGCACTCCCTTTTACCTAAAGCGGCAACAAACTAAGCACAAATGTCAACAAAGAAAAGAATTTTATTTATTGCCAATGAGATGTCTCCTTACCTGGAGTTGACTGATTTTGCCGAGACCGTGAACAAACTGGCGATAAAAGCGAACGAAAGCGGGATGGAAGTTCGATGTATAATGCCCCGGTTTGGTGTGATCAATGAAAGACGGCATCGTCTTCATGAAGTGGTTCGCCTTTCCGGTATCAATGTAACCATCGATAACGACGATTACCCCCTGGTGATCAAAGTTGCTTCATTGCCCAATGCCCGTTTGCAGATTTATTTTCTCGATAACGAAGACTTCTTCAAGCGCAAATCCATCTTTCACGACGAAAAGGAAAACTGGTTCGATGACAATGGCCTTCGTACCGTTCTTTTCTGCAAGGGTGCGCTGGAAACCGTTAAGAAATTCGGATGGCCTCCCGACATCATTCATTGCAGCGGCTGGATGACCGGGCTCATCCCGATGTTTATCCGCAATGCGTACAAGAAAGAACCCGTATTCAGCAACAGCAAGATCGTATTCACCATCGGCCAGCAGACCTTCAAGGAAAAACTGGGCAATGATTTTCTGAAACTGGCCACCATCAATGATCACATAACCAAAAAAGAACTGGAGCCGTTCAAAGACGCCAACAACCTGGCGATGTTCCGCGGCGGCGCTACCTATGCGGATGCCATTACATTCGGCGCGGATAAAGTAGACAAGAAACTGCAGGAACAATTCGCGAAAGTGAAAGGCAAGAAAGTGATCAAGTATGATGAAGAAAGTGATTTAACAGACTATTTGCAATTGTATGCCGACCTTGCCAAGTAGATAAATCCAACACAGACCACATCAACAAAGTATGCTGCAAAAACGTATTCTATTCGCTGGATTGACTGCCATTTCATTCTTCGCTTTTTTAAACTGGAACTGTACTAAACTCGATACCACTAAGATCGGCAGCGACCTGATCCCGGCTGTAGACAATGTGCATACATTCGATACCACCCTCGACGCGATCTCGACCCAGGGACTGTTTCTCGATTCAACCTATATTTTCCGTACGGAAGACTACGCTCTTGGGAGCATCAATAATGATCCGTTATTCGGGCTTACCACAGCCAACGTCTTTCTTCAGCTGAAGCCTCCTTTCTTCCCTTATTATATTGGCGACGTTAAAGATACACTCACAGGAGCCGGCGTCGGTCTCGATTCCATCGTACTCTGTTTTAAGTACAAAGGATTCTGGGGCGACAGCACCCTGCCCATTCACCTGGATGTGCGGGAAGTAACCGAACCGGTTTTCCGTGATTCAGTTTACAAGGACAATCCTACGGTTTACCAGCCAGCCTATAGCGGTGCCAGCCTTGGCACTGTGGATGTGGATGTGCGCAAACTGGGCAACTATGTCAAGTTTACCAACCGCCGTGATTCGGTGAACTACCAGATCCGGATCAAACTCAACCAGGCCTGGGCCCAGGCACTGTTCAACCGCGACAGCATCCAGGCAAACAGCAGCAACAACGCTTTTTACAACGACTCTATTTACCGCCGGTTCTATAACGGCCTGGCCGTACTGGCCAGCGGGGGTAACGGGCTTATGTATGTGAATATAGCCGATACCGCCACCAAGCTGGAAATGCATTACCGCCGCCGGAATTTCGGGAAGATCGATACGGTATATTCCTCGCTCCGTTTCAACAGCAACATCATCGGTACCTATCCTCCGGGAAATTCGGTGAACAACATTATCCGGAACAGGGGAGGCTATCCCGTTTCGGCGCCACCCGCCGGCGAGCATTACCTGCAAACAGCGCCAGGCACATACGTGAACGTGAGCGTACCCGGCTTGTCGGGTTTGTCGAACCGCATTATTCACCGGGCCGAGTTGATCGTGGAGCAGATACCTGCAGACCCGATACTCGACGGAAAACTGACGGCGCCCAACTTCCTTTATCTCGATCTCCGGGATACCACCACCGACGTAAAATGGAAGCCGTTGTATTTCGACCTTAATACCACCACCGTGTACGATCCGGATTATAAAACCACTGTGTATCCCTTCTTCCCGGGAATCATCGACTTCAATTATTTCGGTGGGTACAAGCGTTCAAAGAAAGATCCCTTTGGTACGGATATCACATTCTATACGTTCAACATGTCACGCTATGTACAGCATATCGTGACCCACCATTACCCCAATTACGCCATGCGTATTTATTCACCGTATAATTTCCGGTACCCGCAGTATACCCCGTCGTATATCAATTTCGGTAACGACCTGGCCTGGGGACGTATCCGCATCGGAAGCGGTACCAACCCGAATTATAAGCTGCGTATGCGGATCATTTACTCCAAATTATAACGATACACACACCCTGTGAATTAATAAAGCCTGCCGGAGAAAAGCAGGCTTTGTTCTTTAATTGGCGTAACCTTATCTTTGCCATCTCAAAAAAACAACATGTCATATTTATTTACTTCAGAGTCTGTAAGCGAGGGACATCCCGATAAGGTTGCAGACCAGATCAGCGACGCCCTCATCGATAATTTCCTTGCCTTCGACCCCAACAGTAAGGTAGCCTGCGAAACCCTGGTAACCACCGGGCAGGTAATACTGGCTGGCGAGGTAAAGAGCAAGGCTTACCTGGATGTACAGGAGATAGCCCGTAATGTAATCCGCAAGATCGGGTATACCGTCAGCGATTATATGTTCGAAGCCAATTCATGCGGTATCCTCTCAGCGATCCATGAGCAGTCTGCGGATATCAACCAGGGTGTCGATCGCAAAAAGAAAGAAGAACAGGGAGCCGGCGACCAGGGAATGATGTTCGGTTACGCGACCAACGAAACCGACAACTACATGCCCCTCGCACTCGACCTTGCTCACTTCATCCTGATCGAAATGGCCGCCATCCGCCGGGAGAATAAGCAGATCAAATACCTGCGCCCCGATGCCAAAAGCCAGGTTACACTGGAGTACGACGACAACAACCGCCCGGTTCGTATCGAAGCGATCGTGATCTCCACGCAGCACGACGATTTTGATTCGGACGATAAGATGCTGGCGAAGATCAAAAAAGACATGATCAACATCGTGATACCAAGGGTAAAAGCCAAATATCCCAAATACAGGCACCTGTTCAACGACAAGATCAAATACCATATCAACCCGACCGGTAAATTCGTGATCGGTGGTCCGCACGGCGATACCGGCCTGACCGGCCGTAAGATCATTGTGGATACCTATGGCGGAAAAGGTGCGCACGGCGGTGGCGCTTTCAGCGGCAAGGATCCCAGCAAGGTGGACCGGAGCGCTGCCTACGCGACCCGTCACATCGCCAAGAACCTGGTTGCGGCCGGTTTGTGCGACGAAGTGCTGGTGCAGGTATCCTACGCCATTGGCGTAGCCGAACCCACTTCCATCAACGTAAATACCTACGGAACCGCGAAAGTGAAGCTCACCGATGGCGAGATCGCACAGCGTGTGATGAAAATGGCCTGCTTCGATATGCGCCCCTACTTCATCGAGAAACGACTCAAACTGCGCAACCCCATGTACAGCGAGACCGCTGCCTACGGACACATGGGCCGTACCAACAAAGTGGTGGAAAAAACATTCACTTCACCGGATGGTAAAATGGTTAAACGCAAGGTCGAACTCTTCACCTGGGAAAAACTCGACGCGGTGAAGGACGTAAAGAAAGTATTCGGACTGAAATAAAAGGATTTCCTGAATGGAAGCCCTCTCCCCGCGAGAGGGCTTTTTATTTTAATTCAACTAAATTCGCAGCGTGAAAAATTTCCGCCACCAGCACAGCCGCCCCAAAAAAAGCGCCCTCATCGTTGGACGAACAGCCGTGATCGAGGCCATGCGCTCGGGCAAGCAACTCGATCGTATCTACCTGCAGGCCACGGTACACGGTGAACTGGTGGATGAGATCAAACGCCTCGCCGAACAAACCGGTACACCCATCAACAAGGTACCGGTCGAAAAACTGAACAACCTGAATGTAAGCAATCATGAAGGCTGTGTGGCGCTGATCGCCAAAGTGCAGTACCAGGACCTGCAGGATGTGATCTCCTTCGTGGTCGACAAGGGAGAAACGCCCCTGCTGCTGATCCTCGACGGCGTTACCGATATTCGCAACATCGGCGGTATTGCCCGCAGCGCTCATTGCTTTGGCGTGCATGCCATCATCATCCCCGATAAGGGCGTGGGCGCACTGAACGAAGACGCCATACTGACTTCTGCCGGCGCCCTCGAAAAGATCGCCGTATGCCGGGTGAACAGCCTGATGAAAGCGGTTGACGATCTGCACCTGAACGGCATCCGCGTATTTGCCACGGAAATGAAAGCCGAACGCTCAATTGCCGAAGCCGATTTCTCGGGTCCCTGCGCCATCGTCATGGGCGGGGAGGAGAAGGGGATCTATCCCGCCCTGATGAAGATCTGCGACGAAAAAATCAAAATCCCCATGAGCGGGGATTTTGACAGTTTGAATGTAAGCGTGGCAACGGGGATCATCCTTTATGAGGTCATGCGGCAACGCCCCCGCTAATTTACATTTCAACCAATTTACTTCCCGATTTGTATCGCTACCGTTACACCGCTAACCGGCACTGTTCCCTTACCGGGAATATAAGCTCCCTGGTTTTTCAGAATCGCCCGTGCCTTATGGTTGTTCGCGTGCGCCAGGATCATGAACGGGATGCTGGCCACACCGGTTGCGGCGCTGAACAGGAAGAGGGTAGCAGCCGCGTCGTCGTTTCTTTCCCCAAACCCGTTATAGTTATCTCCATCATCGGCGCTGGCAACGATGATACCTGTTACGCCAAGCACAACACCTGCACCCAGCAGCGAGAGCCCGATGGTGCGGTGTGTTCGTGCCCTTTTCTTATACAGGTTGTAATCCGGTCCGGCCTGATCCGTATCCATGGCCAGGAGCGATGCCACCGAAAGATGTGCTACCGCTGCCTGTTTGGTTGTGGCTGTATTATTGTTTACCAAACCAGGCGTTGTTGCTTGCTGCGCCTTCGCCGGCGAAACGGCAAACAGGACCAAAAGAACAGCTTGGAAGAATCGTTTCATGGTAGTAATGATTTAAATGAAGAATGCGATGCTGTTCCAAAGCTAAAAACCGGGTTAACCCGCTTCAAACGGACAATTGCCACGGTCGGTAGTAAATCCGCGGCAAATGCCTCTACCCTTTCCTCATGCGGCTGGTCATCCCCGGGATTTGCAAAAAATGCAACCCGGTTCTTGCAGTTTGGGACAGATTAAGATAAATTAGTGGGCCATTTGCAATTTTCACCAAAATCAACTGGTATGGAATCCAACCAGACCCAGCTCCAGTTCTTCCAGCACATCAGGTCAATCCTTCCCGAACATATTTCCCTGGTAGATGAAATCGCCGGCCTGTTGGATATAAGTAACGACAGCGCCTACCGCCGCATCCGGGGAGAGAAACAGATCAGCCTCGATGAGATGCAGAAGCTGTCCGTGCATTACAAGATATCCATCGACCAGTTCCTCAACCTCCAATCCAATTCCTACATCTTTTCCGGCGAACTGGCTGCTTCGGGCGAGTATGTGTTCGAGCAATGGATGGAAAATGTATTGCAGCAATTAACCTTCATGGGCAGTTTCGCTCACCGGCACATGTACTACCTGGCCAAAGACATACCCATCATGGAGCAATTCATGGTGCCCGAGTTGCTGGCATTCAAATCCTTTCTCTGGCGCCGTTCCATCCTTCAGTATGCCAGTATGAAGGGATCCAAATTCTCACTCGCCGATGCTGACCCGGCCCATCTCGAAATGGGCCGGAAAGTGGTGGAAGCCTATATGCGCATCCCCAGTACCGAAATATGGAATCTCGAAACAATCAACAGTACGATCCGCCAGATCGAATTCTACCGGGAAGCGAATATGTTCAAAGCAGAGGAGGATGTAAAAAAGATATACATCGGGCTGATCGGTCTGCTCGATCATCTCGAGCTGCAGGCAGAAGCCGGCACCAAATTCCTGCCCGGCAGCAAACCCGGTACCGGTCTTGCATATAACCTGTTCTGGAACGACCTGGTAACCGCCGATAACACCATCCTGGCCGAACTCGACCTGCGTAAGATCACCTTCCTCAACCACAGCGTGATCAACTTTATTTCAACCACCGATATCCAGTTCAACAGTTTCATGTTCGGGAACATGCAGAACCTCATCAAGCGGTCAACCCAGCTGAGCCAGGTAGGCGAAAAGGAGCGCTACCGCTTTTTCAACCGCCTCCGCGATAAAATGAAACTGGCTGCCCGCCTTTGATTATTTTTGCCCGATGAACAAGCAACCGGTTAAACTGATCGAATGTCCCCGCGACGCCATGCAGGGATGGCCCCGTTTCATTCCCACCAACCAGAAAGCGGATTACATCAATGCCCTGCTGAAGGTTGGCTTCGATACGATCGACTTTGGAAGTTTTGTATCGCCGAAAGCGATACCGCAGATGGCCGATACCCGCGATGTACTGGCAAACCTGCGGCTGGATGGGATAACCACCAAACTGCTGGCCATTATCGCCAACGAACGGGGCGCACAGGATGCCGTGGCATACGATGAGATCCGTTACCTGGGTTTTCCCTTTTCCGTTTCGGAAACCTTTCAGCAACGCAATACCAATTCGTCCATCGAACAATCGCTGGGCAGGGTAGAAGCGATACAGAACCTCTGTGTTAAAAACGATAAACAACTGGTGGTATATATTTCCATGGGCTTTGGGAACCCATACGGCGATCTGTATAATGAAGAGATCGTTTTTCGCTGGGCGAATAAACTGGCCGGTATGGGAATCGGGATCCTTTCGCTGGCGGATACGGTAGGATTGGCGACCCCCGAACAGGTACTGCATATCACCAAACACCTCGTGGGCGCACTGCCGGGTACCGAGATCGGCGTTCACCTGCATTCGACACCGGCCAACTGGAAAGAGAAACTGGAGGCCGCCATAGAAGCCGGCTGCCGTCGGTTCGATGGAGCGCTTAAAGGCATCGGTGGTTGCCCCATGGCCGACGATGAACTGGTGGGTAATATGGATACCGAACGGATGATCCCGTACCTGGAAGAAAAAGGAATGGCGCCGGAGCTTGATAAAAACGCGTTGCGGAACTGCGGCCGGATAGCCACCGCTTTATTTATATAATTCGTATCGTTTGTTCTATGGAATTTCATTTGGATTTTACACCCAGGCCTTTCGCTCAAAAGATCAGCCACCGGCATAAACTGCTGTTGATCGGTTCCTGTTTTACCGAACAGATCGGGACCAAACTGGCCCATCATAAATTCGGCACGCTGGACAACCCGAACGGGATCCTGTTCAACCCGGTAAGCATCGCCCGTTCCGTTTCCTCCTATATACAGAATAAGCAATACGCGAAGGAAGATTTGTTTTACCAGAACGAATGCTGGAACAGTTGGGAGCACCATAGCCGGTTCTCGCATCCCGATGCCGATACCTGTCTGCAACGGATCAATGCATCGCAACGCAAGGCGCATGTGTTCCTCAAAGAAGCGGATTGGTTATTGATCACACTTGGTTCGGCTTTCGTGTATGAACTTCCCTCTCCTCAAGAAGAGGGGCTGGGGGTGAGGTCCGTGGTGGCCAATTGCCATAAAGTACCCACCGATAAATTCAATAAACGACTTCTGCCGGTTGAAGAAGTGGTAAGCGGCCTCCAAACCATGATCGATGAACTCAGGGCTTTCAACCCAGGCCTGAAGATCATTTTTACTATCAGCCCGGTGCGTCATCTCCGCGACGGTTTCGTGGAGAACAACCGGAGTAAGGCAACGCTTATTCATGCCGTACATCAACTTACGGCTACCAACGATCATAGCTTTTATTTCCCAGCCTACGAGCTCATCATCGACGACCTGCGGGATTACCGCTTCTTCGCCGAAGATATGGTGCATCCCAATTATGCCGCTACCAATTATGTGTGGGAGAAATTCATAGCGGCCTGTATCGACGAAGATTCCCAGGCCCTGATGAAAGAAATCGCCGTGATCATGGCCGCCCGCAATCATAAGCCGTTCAACCCGGATTCGGAGCAGCATAGGAAATTCCTGCAGGCCAACCTGGAACGACTGCACCGGCTGAATGACCAGCATCCGTATATCGATTTCTCCGAAGAGGCAGCATTTTTCAGCCGGTGAATCTCTTGCCTCTAATCCTGCGATTATGAGAAAATGCATCCTCCTGTTCCTGCTGCTGGTATCCATAGCAAGCCTGGCACAACAAAAGAAACGTCGTTATTCGCCCATCGTACAAAAAGGATTCTTCCTTACCCTCAATCCGTATTCTCCTTTTGAAATGAGCCAGGGAGCCGTTGGCCTGGGAGCGGGTTACCGTTTCAGCGAACGAGTGGAATTGTGGACGCAATTCGATTATCTCTACAAGGGATTTTTTTATGATGGAGATGATTTCGCCGGATTGAAAGGTTTCCGGAACATTACTTCCTTCCGCTATTATTACAACAACAAACACGGCTTTTTTGTAGGCGCCGAATTCCGGTTCAAGCGCTATTCGTATCGCAGTGAAACAGATATTGCCAACCCGCAACGCGGGGATACGATTACCAATTATCGTTATGAAGCGGTTCAGAGCCTGCCGGGCGGGGCACTGTTCTGGGGCAAGCGTTTCAAACTAACGCCCAACGGTAAATTTGAACTGGAGGCAAGTATCGGGCTGGGCGTTAAGAACCGTATCATCGATCGGAGAGGTTTGCCGGCGGGTTATTCAAAGCTCGATTACGAACTGGGGTATCGCCGGGTAAGTCCGCTGCCCGATCACGATGAGGAGGGTTTATTGCCGTACCTGCCCGCGGGAGTAAGGCTGATCCTGCATCTCTGATCAATGAATGCGGTCGCCCCGCAGCTCCATCTCTTTCATCACTTCTTTTTCGTACTTCAGCCATTCGAGCCAGCGCTTGCGTACCGTTTTCTTATCGAGGTAATGTTCGGCCAGGTTGATGAAAAGTGTATAATGCCCCGCTTCGCTTTCCATGAAGCGCCGGTAGAAATTCCGCAGGTATTTATCGTCGAGGCCCTCGCTTAACCGCTTGAACCGTTCACAACTTCTGGCTTCGATCAGGGCCATGGTGAGCAGCTGGTCGAGGAAACGTTCATCGGGATGCCCACCCTTGCGCTGGAATTCAAGCAGTTTATTAACGTATACGTCTTTACGTTGTTTCCCCAGTTTCAGCTGGCGTTTCTGCAACTCGGCCAGCACCTGGCGGAAATGTCCCCATTCTTCGGTAACGATCGGGCTGAGTTCCTTCACCAGTTTCTCCCGGTCGGAATAACGTTGTATCAGGCTGATGCAGGTGGTGGCGGCCTTTTGTTCGCAATAGGCATGGTCGGTCAGTATTTCCTCCAGTTGCAGGGCGGTAAGATCCACCCAGCGGGGATCGGTGGGCAGTTTAAGTCCGAGTATGTTTTTCGTATCAATGCTTAATTCTTCCATACTGCAAAAATAAAGTTGCCCTCATTAAGAGGGCAACTTTTTACTTAAAACCTCGAAACCACTAAAGATTGGTTGCAGCAAAGGTGCATACCTGTATGTTGATTGCCAATACCACTTATAGGGTATATGGTTATTCCTTCGTGACCGAGAAAACGGCCTCGCCGGTAGTGGCAGGACTTAATCCAACGGTTCCGGTCAGGATATTGGAGTGGATGTTATACCTGGCGGCCAGGCTATAGATGGCGCTGGAACCGGTAAAGCTATATGTAGCGCTGAGGCTGTCGCCGGCCAGCGTCCAGGTTCCGTTGGCTACATCCGGTGTGAGGGAATTATTGGCATGAACCACCAGGGCGCCACCGGCTCCGCCGGATTTGAACGTGAGGGCAAAATAGTTGGCAGGGCCACCGGCTCCATTATTGAAGCTGCCTGTCCATTTACCTTCCAGGCTGTATACCGGGGCGGGTGTTTCGGTGGTTGATTTACTGCAGGAAAAAAGAAGAAGGGTAAGAATGCCGGTTGTCAGGCTGATGAATCTTTTTTTCATGGTATTGCGTTTTTGGCGTGAAAGATTCTGATGACTGCCGGTTGGGTCAAATAACATACCACCTGTTCTTTTCAGCACATTAAAAACACATAAGAAGGCAAACCCAGGCGTAGTTATCATGACTGGCATGCAGCCATTCCGTTAGTTTTTAGTATTTTACGGCAAATACTATTCTTCTATGAGAATTGTTCCCTTGCTGGCAAGCGCCGCGGTTACCACGGGCCTGGTCTATTACCTGAACACGAGTCATAAGATCGGAGGCAATAATGCCCCGCCATTCGGAACCTTTCTCAGTCCGCAGCATGGTTTCTGGCAGAATGCTGAACCGGTGAACGCCGATTACAATGCGGATCTGAAACTGCCGCAACTCAAAGGCAAAACAGAAGTGTACTTTGATGACCGCCTCGTGCCGCATGTGTTTGCCGAGCAGGAGAACGACGCTTATTTTGTGCAGGGCTACCTGCATGCGAAGTTCCGCCTCTGGCAGATGGAACTGCAAACCTTCGCCGCTGGGGGAAGGGCCAGTGAGATCATCGGCGAGAAAGCGCTGGAGCACGACCGCGAATTCAGAAGACTGGGAATGGTATACGCCGCCGAGATCGCCCTCAACGAATTGGAGAAAGACCCGGTGATCAAAGCGCAATGCGACGCGTATACCGAAGGGGTGAATGCGTACATCGAAACACTTACCGAAAGTTCATTACCGGTCGAATACAAACTGATCGGTTATAAACCGGAGAAATGGAGCAACCTCAAAACCTGTCTTTTCCTGAAATACATGAGTTACGACCTGGCCGCCAGGGAAGATGACATGGAGATGACCAGCGCCAGGAGTTATTTCAGCGCCGACGATTTTTCCAAACTATATCCCTCGCTGCAGGATTCGCTGGATCCCATCATCCCGAAAGGCACCGTGTTTGAAAAACAGAAGGTATTTCCGGTGGCGCCTCCCGGGGCCGATTCGGTTTACCTGAACAACAAGGTTGCGTCGATCGCCGGCATCGGTAAACCCGACCGGGATAATGGAAGCAACAACTGGGCGGTAAGCGGAAGCAAAACAAAAAGCGGGGCGCCCATCCTGTGCAACGATCCGCACCTCGGATTGAACCTGCCATCGCTCTGGTACGAAATACAATTATCCACTCCCAACTTCAACGCCTACGGCGTGAGTTTTCCCGGCGCACCGGGTGTGATCATTGGTTTCAACGACAGTTGCGCCTTTGGCTTTACCAATGGCGGCCGCGATGTACGGGATTATTACGAGATCAAATTCAAAGACGACAGCCGCCAGGAATATATGTTCAACGGCCAATGGCAGAAAACAAAATTCCGGGTGGATACCATCAAGATCAAAGGAGCAGCCTCCTTTATCGATTCGGTGGCCTATGTGCAGCTGGGCAACGACTGGTGCCCGGTTATGTTCGATAAATCATTCGGTGGTGTGCGCATCAACAACCACGCGTATTATGCCGTTCGCTGGAAGGCCCATGACCCCAGCAATGAACTCCGCATCTTCAATATGCTCGATCATGCAAAGAACTATGCCGATTACCAGGCAGCGGTTACCAACCTGCATACACCCGGGCAGAACTGTGTGTTCGCCTGCAAGAATGGCGACATCGCCATCCGCACACAGGGTGAATGGCCGGCTAAATGGAAGGGCCAGGGCGATTTTGTGATGCCGGGTACCGATACAGCCTACCTGTGGCAGGGTATGATCCCGCAGGATGAAGTGCCTTTCCAATACAACCCCGAAAGAGGCTTTGTAAGCAGCGCCAACCAGAAGCCGGTCGACGACAGCACCTATCACTATTACCTTGGCAGGGATTATCCTGTTTACCGCGGCATCGCCATCAACCGCCGCCTGCGTGAAATGAATGGTATCACACCCCAGGATATGATGGCGCTCCAAACCGATAACCTCGATGTGTGCGCCCAGATGCTGCAGCCCCTGTTCCTGGCCAATATCCGCGAAGCGGAACTGGACGCCGCCGGGAAAAAATACCTCGATATCTACCGGCAGTGGAATTGCCGGAACGACGCAGGTTCCAAAGGTTCAACCGTATTTGAACGCTGGTGGCATGCCTTCGAGGGGCTGGTATACGATGACGATTATGCCAAAGCGCCCAAAGGAAGCATGCGGCCCTTCCTGAGTACCCTGGTGGAAGCGATACTGAAAGACTCGGCGTATAAATTCCTCGACAATGTGAACACCCCGCAAACAGAAACATTGGCGGATGATATTACGGCCGCTTTCAAAGCGGCAACGGCCGAATTACAAAAGCTGGAAGCCGAAGGAAGGCTTGATTGGGAAAAATACAAAGCCACCCGCATCAACCACCTGGCTAAACTGGCACCCCTGAGCCGGTTGAACCTGCCCATCGGTGGCGGTAATAATTGCATCAATGCCACCAAGGTGGATCATGGCCCCAGCTGGCGCATGGTGATCAGCCTTACGCAGAAAACAGAAGCCTATGGGGTATACCCGGGCGGGCAAAGCGGGAATCCCGGCAGCAAATTCTACGACAGTTTCGTGGATCAATGGGCCGCCGGAAAATATTACACGCTCTGGATGATGACCAAAGAAGAAGTGAATGATAAACGCATCATCGGAAAAATGACATTCAGTAACTGATGTGCTGATTCATCGATCAGCTGATGTGTTGATTAAGCTGGCATCAGCGCATCAGGCAATCAATACATCAAATAATCAGCACATCATTAAATCATTTATATGAAGTTCTTCGTTTCCCTGTTACTAACCGCCTTACTGAGTTTTGCCGCCTGCCTCTATCTTCCCTGGTGGAGCATTGCGCTGGCCGCCTTCCTGGTTGCCGCCCTGGTACCACAGAAACCCTTCCGGTCTTTCCTGGCCGGCTTTACAGCCTTGTTCCTGTTGTGGGGCGGGTTGAGTTTTTTCATCAGTCGTGCCAATGAACACATCCTGGCGCATAAGATATCCTTGCTGCTGATCAAATCGGATAGTCCGTACCTGCTGATGCTGGCAACGGCATTCATTGGCGCTTTGGTGGCCGGACTGGCCGCGTTGAGCGGCAGTTATCTCCGCAAATCAAGAGCATAACCGAACCGAAGAAGTTTTTTAGTCTTTCGGTAACAAAATGGCTTCTATTTTTGTTAGTACTCAAAACTGAATATGCCCCGGGCTTTACTGTTTCTTTTCTTACTCGCTGCTGTTCCCGCTTCCGCCCAAAAGATTTATGGTACCGTATTCACCGCCACCGGTGACCTGTTGCCATTTTCATCCATTACCATCAAGGGTACATCGATAGGCGCCAGCGCCAATGAGAAAGGAAAATACTCCTTCACGGTTACGCCCGGCACCTATGTGGTGGTTTGCCAGCATGTGGGTTACAAGAAGCAGGAAAGTAAGGTGACGATCACCAAAAACGATGAAGAGATCACATTCATTCTTGCCCGGCAAGACCTGGACATGACCGAAGTGGTGGTGAAAAAGGGGGAGGACCCCGCCTACGCGATCATCCGCCAGGCCATAAGGAAAAGAAGTTATTACAATGAACAGGTAAAGGCATTTGAGTGCGACCTCTATTCCAAGGACATGCTCAAACTGCGGAATCTTCCGAAGAAAATACTGGGGCGTAAGATATCCGAACAGGACCGTTCGGATATGGGTGTCGATTCGGCCGGGAAAGGCATTATCTATTTGTCCGAATCGGTTTCGCGGGTGTACAGCCAGTTGCCCGATAAATTGCGCCTGGAAGTGATCAGCAGCCGGGTCAGCGGCAGCGATGGATTCGGTTTCACCTTTCCCACCTTCATCAGTTTCTACCAGAACAATGTGTCCGTGTTCCTGAATCAGCTCAATCCCCGTGGCTTTGTATCGCCCATTGCCGATAACGCCCTGAGCATCTATAAGTATAAATTCCTCGGAAGTTTTTTTGAAGACGGGAAAGAGATCAACAGCATCCAGGTGATACCCCGCCGTTTATACGAACCGGCTTTCTCGGGTATCATCAACATCACCGAAGGGGATTGGCGTATTCACAGTCTGAACCTGAAGCTGACAAAAACATCGCAGCTCGAGATCGTGGATACGCTCGAGATCGACCAGATCCATGTACCTGTTGGCGGTGATGTATGGCGCAGCAAGAACCAGCTGATCCATTTCAGCTTTAAACAATTCGGCATCGACGCCATCGGCAATTTCGTTACCGTGTATTCCAACTACCTGATCAACCCCACCTTCGCGAAAAACCGGTTCAATAACGTGATTATCCGGTACGATACGGCGGTGAACAAGCGCTCGAAAGAATACTGGGATACGATACGGCCCGTTCCGCTGGAAGTGGAAGAACGGATGGATTATGAAGTAAAGGACAGTTTGTTTGAAATGCGGAAAGATTCGCTGCTCAGCCAGTCTTCGATCGACTCGTTGAAAAAGAAACAGGGTAAACTCAAACCGCTGAATATCTTCTGGAAGGGAATTCAGCGAACGCATTACAGCAAAACGAACACCTACAGCTGGGGGATCGAATCACTGATCAAGGGCCTTGAATACAATACGGTGGAAGGCGTGGTGGTGAATCTCAACATGTACTTCGACAGGCATATCCCGAAGTGGAAAACCAATGTATCCTTTGAGCCGAGTTTCCGCTATGGCTTCAACAACACGCATCTCAATGCCTGGGCCACCCTTACGTTCCGCACCCGCGACTGGGAAACGGATAAGAAGATACGGCGGCAGACCTGGGAGATCGGCGGCGGCAAACGGGTAAGCCAGTTCAACAAGCAAAGCCAGCTGCTTCCGCTCAACAATACCATCAACACCTTGCTCTGGGGCGATAATTTCATGAAGATCTATGAGAATTATTTTCTGTCGCTCGGGTTCAGCAAACGTTTCGAAAGCGGTTTCCGTCTTTCCATCAGCACCCTCTACGAAGACCGGCGCCAGCTGAATAATACCACCGATTTTACCGTCTTCAAAGACAACCGGAAAAACATCACGGCGAATTACCCCGTGGACAGTATCCCGGCGCAGTTCTTCGATGCCAACAAGGCCTTCATCCTGTCGATCGATATGAGTTTCCGGCCTGGCCAGCGTTATATACAGTACCCGAACCGCAAGATGTCGCTGGGTTCGAAATATCCCACCTTCAGCCTCAACTATACGAAGGGGATCAAAGGTATTTTCGGCAGCGACGCCAACTTCGATAAATGGCGCTTCAGCGTGGCCGATGGCATCAACCTGAAACTGGCCGGAACCTTCCGTTATAAGTTAGGCATCGGCGGTTTCATCACCAACAGGAAGGTTTTTATCCAGGACTTCCAGCACTTCAACGGCAACCGATCCACCGCTGCCAGCGAATACGTGAACAGTTTCCAGCTCGCTCCGTATTATATCAACAGCAATACCGAGCCTTTCTTCAGCTTCGGGCATATCGAACATCATTTCAATGGCATGCTCACAAATAAGATACCCCTGTTCCGCAGGTTGAACTGGAACCTGGTGGTGGGCAGTAACGCCTACTACGTGAACCGTAAGAATCATTTCGTGGAAGCCTTCTTCGGGTTGGAGAATATCCTTAAACTGTTCCGGGTGGATTACGTGTTCGGGTATACGAATAACCACAGTTATTCCGGCGAGATCCGCATCGGGGCCGGCGGATTGCTGGGCAATTCTGTACGGGCGAATGCGCAGCCCCGGCGCCGCAACGCCAGCCTGAGCATCGGTTTGTGATCTTTCTTTCCGCCTTCTTTTGTATATTTGCGGCGATAATTTGGTTTGCCCTGCAAGCATCCAATCCTTGTCCTGAGCGAAGCGAAGGATCTGTAGATTTCCCGGTCAGCCGGGATCAAATTAAAAACTATGGCCGTATTACACAACCGGGTTTCCCAGGCGGAACTGAAGAAAAAATTGTACGCCGAAACCGAGCACCGCACCACCATTTCCTTTTACCGGTATTTTCCCATTGCCGATCCGAAGCAATTTCGCGATGCGCTTTATAAGGCCCTGCATCAACTGAATGTATTCGGCCGTATTTATGTGGCGGAAGAGGGCATCAACGCACAGATCAGTGTGCCCGACAGCAAGGTTGATGCGTTCCGTGCCTATCTCTATTCCATTCCCCCGCTCAATGGCCTTCGGCTGAATATAGCGGTTGATGACGATGGAAAATCCTTTTGGGTGCTCAAGATCAAAGTACGGGATAAGATCGTGGCCGATGGGATCCATGATCCTTCCTTCAGCATGGAGAATAAAGGCAGGTATGTGAATGCCGGCCAGATGAACGAGATGTTACAGAACGGGGATACCATCGTGATCGATATGCGCAACCATTACGAATACGAAGTGGGGCATTTTGAAAAAGCGATCGAAATACCCAGCGATACCTTCCGGGAACAATTACCCATGGCGGTGGACATGATGAAGGATAACAAAGACAAGAACATCATCATGTACTGCACGGGCGGCATCCGTTGCGAAAAAGCCAGCGCCTATATGCTGCACAACGGATTTAAAAATGTGTTTCACCTGGAAGGGGGTATCATTAACTATGCACGCCAGGCGAAGGAACAGGGACTGCCCAGTAAATTCATCGGTAAGAACTTTGTATTCGACGACAGGCTGGGGGAGCGGATCACGGAAGACATCATCGCCCAATGCCACCAGTGCGGCAAACCCGCCGATACCCATACAAATTGCAAGAACGATGGCTGTCACCTGCTTTTTATTCAATGCGAAGCATGCGCAAAAACCTACGACGGCTGCTGCAGCGAAGAATGCAAAACAGTATACAATCTCCCCGAAGAAGAACAGAAAGCATTGCGCAAAGGAATCGATAAGGGGATGATGGTATTCAATAAGAGCAGGAAACGGTTACGGCCCACGATCGAAGAAAACCGGCAGGCACGCGACAACAGCAGCGGCGAAACGGATTCGTAAGAGCTACGCATGTAGCTCTCCGACAGCTACCGTACGGGTACCAGCGGCTGTCTCCCGTTCAACAGGTTAAATAAACAACCGTATATTTACGGTCGGCATCCGCCACCAAACCTTCCTATGGCAATAAACGGGAACACGCTTGTCCGGCTTTACCACCGGGTAAGATCGATCGGTTTTACGGACAAGATGGACAGCTATGAGAAACGCAGGCTGGGTCTTTTCAATATCATCAATTGCATCGGTTTTTTTACGGGTATCATGATACCCCTGAGTGCCGCTTTCGGCAAGGGCTATGTGCCCCCGATCACCTGGGCGGTGGCGATTGCACCCTGTTTCATCAGCGGGGTGGTGCTTGTAAGCAACTATTACAAACGTCACGAGTTTGCCATGGTATGGTATTTCATCGCCTACCCGGTGGTAACAGCCCTGTTGTACGCCGGCAATGTGGATGCCGGCATCGAGTTGCTCTTTGTGCTCTACGGGGTGTTCTCCGTTTTCTTCCTGCAGGAGATCCACTATGTGTTTCTTACCATTGGCTTTACAGCGGCCTGTTACATCTTCGCCTATGTATTTCACCGCGAATACGAATTCGTGCTGGCGAAGATCAATTTCCTGTACTATGTCATCAACCAGGTGGTTTCGCTCGTGCTGATCTTTGTCGGGCTCTTCCTGATCAAAATTGAAAATACCGACTACCAGAAGGAGATGCTCTACGCGAACTGGGAGCTGAAGAATACCAATGAAGAGATTTTATCGCAGCGGCTCGAACTGGCCCTGCGTGCCGAAAAACTGGAGGAACAAACGGCCCAGCTGGTGGAACTGAACTCGGTGAAGAACCGCCTGTTCTCGGTGGTATCGCACGACCTGAAAACGCCGATCTACGGGTTGCGGAATCTTTTCAAGGCGATGCACGAGAACAATATTTCGGGTGAAGACATGAAGACCTATGTGCCGGAGATACTGAAAGACCTGAATTATACCACCGGGCTGATGGAGAACCTGCTGCAATGGGCCAAGAGCCAGATGCAGGGGCACCAGGTGGATCCGCAACTGGTGGATGTGACGGAACTCATCGACGATGTAAAGAAAGCCGTTCGGGTGATGGCGGATCATAAAAGCATCGATATTCACATCAATGCCGAAAAGCCTGTCTATATCTATGCAGACAGGGAGATGATCAATCTTGTGTTACGTAACCTGTTATCGAATGCCATCAAGTTCACGCCCGAGAAGGGGCAGGTATGGGTGCATGCGCATGCGAACGGCGAAAACGTGGCGGTTGATGTGCGGGATAGCGGCAAGGGGATCAGTAAAGAGAATATGAAGAAACTGTTCAGCAACCGCTATTTCACCACCCGCGGTACCGCCAATGAATCGGGGACAGGGCTGGGCCTGATGCTTTGTAAGGAATTCCTGCATCAAAACGGCGGCGATATCCTCGTAGAGAGTGAAGAAGGCAAGGGGAGTAAATTCTCCTTTACGCTGCCCAAAGCGTAATGATCAATTCAAGGCGTTCAATACGTCGAGTATCCGTTGTTCGGTTTCGAGGTCGCTCAGTTGTTCCGCAACGAATGGCTGCCCGATCACTTTTTCGTAGAGTTCGATATAGCGTTTGGAAATGGTTCCTACCCATTCATCACTCATGGCTGGAACGGTCTGCCCTTCTTTCCCCATAAAATTGTTTTCGATCAGCCACTCCCGCACGAATTCCTTGCTCAACTGTTTTTGCCGCTCGCCTTTTTGCTGGCGTTCTTCAAAACCATCGGCGTAAAAATAGCGCGACGAGTCGGGCGTATGGATCTCATCCATGAGTACGATCTGTCCGCCGAGTTTGCCAAACTCATACTTGGTATCCACCAATATCAGTCCCTGCCTGGCGGCGATCTCCTTACCCCGGGCAAAGAGCCGGAGGGTGTAGTCGCTTAATTGATCCCATTCTTCGGCGGTGGCCAGTCCCTGCGCTACGATATCAGCCGGTGCGATGTCTTCATCGTGTCCTTCGGCAGCCTTGGTACTGGGTGTGATGATGGGAGATGGGAAATAGTCGTTCTCTTTCATGCCATCAGGCATGGCGGCACCGCAAAGTACCCGTTTGCCGGAAGCATAGGTTCGCCAGGCATGGCCGGTAAGATTACCCCGGACAACCATCTCAATTTTAAAGGGATCGCATTTCTTTCCGATACTGACATTGGGAGCGGGAACGCTCATGAGCCAGTTCGGGCAGATATCGGCCGTGGCCTTGAGCATATGGGCCGCGATCTGGGTGAGTACCTGTCCTTTGAACGGAATGGGCCGGGGGAGGATCACATCGAAGGCCGAAATGCGGTCGCTGGCCAGCATAACCAGGTATTTATCAGCGATCGTATAGACATCTCTTACCTTGCCCTTGTAAAAGGCGGTTTGTCGGGGGAAATTGAAGCTTGCCATACCGCTAAATTAAGTCCACATACCCGAAATGGACCTTTTTTAGAGCCTTAAATTTCAACAGGTTGGGCAAAAAATAAAATTTCCGGTTAAAAATAACTATCCTTAATTTGCCTTATATTTAAAACCAAAAAACGCGATATGAGAAAAGTTGCAAGCTATATGGCTGGTATTCTTTTGGCCAATATTCTAACCATTGCGGCCTATGCACAGAATATAACCATAAACGGTAATGTCAGGAACAGTGTTACCAAGGAAGGAACGGGCGCTGTTTCTGTTGTTATAAAAGGAACCGAGTACGGGACATTTACCGATGATAAAGGTAACTTCAAACTTTCTGTAAAAAGCCTGCCGGTTACCCTGCTGATATCCTCTGTTGGATATGACCTGCAGGAGGTTACGGTAACCAGCGCTTCCAAGACTATTTCGGTTGATTTTGTTCCGAGCAATGCGCTCGGCCAGGAAGTGGTTGTGGCTGCAAACCGTGTTCCGCAGCGGATTTTGGAATCGCCTGTATCCATCGAAAGGATCAGCGCCGCCAATATCCGGAACTCACCCGTTTCCAACTATTACGATGTGGTTACCACCCTCAAGGGTGTAGACATCACCACGTCTTCCCTCACGTTTAAAACACCCACCACCCGCGGTTTCAACTCGAGCGGTAATACCCGCTTCAACCAACTGGTGGATGGTATGGATAACCAGGCTCCCGGTCTGAACTTCTCGGTGGCTTCCATCATTGGTTTGAGCGAACTCGACGTTGATAACATCGAGTTGCTTTCCGGCGCCTCTTCGGCTCTTTATGGTCCGGGTGGTATGAACGGAACCCTGCTCATGAACAGCAAGAACCCCTTCAAATACCAGGGTCTTTCTTTCCTGGTGAAGGAAGGCATCATGCATGTGGGCGCCTACAGGCAACGGGATCCATCCGCTTACCACAACTGGAACCTTCGTTGGGGTAAAAAAGTTTCGGAGAAATTCGCCTTTAAGATCAACGCCGAGCTGATCCAGGCCCGCGACTGGCTGGGTATGGACCAGCGTAACTACAGCCGTTCCGGTACCACCGGTATGGTGATCGCCGGCAATCGTAAAACGGATCCCAACTACGATGGTATCAATGTGTACGGTGATGAAACCACCGTTGATATGCGTGCATTCTTCTCCCAGATCGCGGCAAGCCTGCCCGGCGCGGCCAACTTCATCGCCGCCAACGGACTGCTTACCACACCGCAAAATGTTTCCCGTACAGGTTATACCGAAAAAGAACTGATCAACCCCAATACCGTTAACTTCAAACTCGGCGGTTCGCTGCACTATAAGATCAACCGCAATACCGAAGCGATCCTTGCGGCCTACTGGGGTACGGGTAACACGATCTACACCGGTAGCGACCGTTACTCCCTGAAAGATTTCAAGATGGGCCAGTACAAACTGGAGATCAATAACAAGAACTGGATGATCCGTGGTTATACCACCCAGGAAAACGCCGGTGAATCCTATAACTTGACCGCTACAACCCGTTTGTTCAACGAGTCATGGCGCAGGTCGGTTACCACCGACGCGGCCGGTAACCCGACTCCGCTTCCGACCGACTGGTACATTATCTACACCTACAATTACCTGAGCAACCGCATGAGCGGTATGACAGAATACGACGCCCACCAGGCAGCACGCGGACTTGCCGACCAGGGAAGACCAACTGCCGGAAGCGACGCCTTCAAAACCGCGTACGACGGCATCCGCAAAAAGCCGATCTCGCAAAACGGTGGTCTGCTGCTGGATGAATCAGACCTGTACGCCGTGGAAGGAAACTACAATCTCTCGCATATCACCAAGAAATTCGCCGACATCATGATCGGTGCCAACTACAAAAAATACATCCTGAACTCGAAAGGAACCCTGTTTGCCGATTCAACCGGGCCCAAAGGCCTGGCCCAATACGGCGCCTTTATCCAGGCCAGCCGCCAGATCATCGACATGCTGAACGTGACTGTTTCAGGCCGCTACGATAAAGCGGATAATTTCAAAGGCCGTTTCACACCCAGGGTGACCCTGCTCTTCAAAGTAATGAAGGATAACAATATCCGTATCTCTTACCAGACAGCCTATCGCTTCCCCAGCAACCAGCAGCAGTACATCAACCTGCAGGTGGGAAGTACACGCCTGATCGGTAGCGATCCGGGTTTTGCCCAACTGTTTGGATTCCCCGGCAACCCGCTGTATACATTCACGGTAGCGCCGGGTTCCACCACACCTACCAATTTCAAAGCCTTCAACCCGCCGGCGGTAAAACCAGAATCGGTTAGTTCATTCGAGCTGGGTTACAAAGGCCTGCTGCTGAACAGCAGACTGCTGATCGACCTCTATGGTTACTACGGCCAATACCAGGATTTCCTGGGCCGTGTGAACACCATTCAAACCACTACCGGCAATGCGGCTGATACCTCTAACCCCAACCGCAGGAGGAATATCTCCGTGGTGATCAATTCTACCGATAAGGTAAAGACCTACGGTTTCGGACTGGGACTTGATTACCGTTTGCCGCTGAACTTCATCGTAAGCGCCAACCTGTCTTCGGATGTATTGAAAGATGTGCCCACCAACTTTGTGGCTTATTTCAACGCACCGAAATACAAGACCAACTTCACCATTGGAAACAACGGTTTTGGTCCGGGTAAGAAACTGGGCTTCAGTGTTGCCTGGCGCTGGCAGCAAGGTTTCTTCTACCAGGGTGATTTTGCCAATGGCAACCTGCCTGATGTACACAACGTGGATGCGCAGATCAGCCTGAAAATACCAAAGGCTAATAAATCCATCATCAAGATCGGTGCAACCAACCTGCTCAACCAGTATTATTACAACGCGATCGGTAACTCGCAGATCGGCGGTCTGTATTATGTAAGTTTCGGCTATAACGTTTATTAATCAGCGGTAACCCAAATCGTAAATCTAAAAATGACTATAATGAAAACAATGATCAATAAATTCAGGCTGTATTACCTGGCCATTTTAGGAGGGCTGGTTCTTATTACTTCCTGTAACAAAGACCTGGAGCAGCTGGCGCCGATCCCGACTCCGGTTTATCCTACCGGTAATGGCATAGCGGCTACCCTGGCAGCCAATGCCAATTACAGTTTCTACAGCGCCCTGATCACCCGGGCGGGTATGACCACAACCCTGAACGATCTGACCAAGAGCTTCACGCTGTTTGCAACCGATAATAACGGGATGAGGATATTCGTGAGCGCAGCTTCCGGTGGCGCAATTCCTCCGACAGGTGCGCCGGATGCAACATACCTTGGGTTCATAAATACCAACCTGCCTGCAGCCTCCGCTGCCGGTATCGTGCAGTATAACACAGTGGGTCAGAAATTCCCGGCTGCTTCCATTGGCAACAGTTTCCCCAATTACCCGATCACCACCCAGATCATCCTGGATCCCACACAGCCTTTTGTGCGTATGAACATCTTCCCGGTACGGGGTACCTTTTCCTATGTGAATAATGTGCCGCTGATCGGAACCGATATGGCCGCCGCCAATGGAATTATTCATACCGGCTTCAGCGTGGCTGCTCCGCCATCCGCTACATTGAAAACAATGCTGGCTGGCGAAACAAGTCTGTCATACTTCCGTGCGGCTGTTGCCAGGGCGGATAGCGGCCAGGTTGGTCTTAGCCGTTTCGATTCCCTGATGAACTACGGCGTTACCAATATGACCATCCTGGCTCCAAATGACGCCGCGTTCCAGACCCTTATTTTCGGAATGGTGTATGCGCAGGTTCTGGCTGCCACCGGGAATACCACCATTGCCACTACGCAAGCCAATGCTGCCGTTGCACTCGGACCTTCCTTCTTCTCCACTCCGGCGTTTTACGGAACATTGCCGGCATCAAGCGTACGGGGTATTGTAGCCTATCATTTACTGGCATCGCTTACAACCAGCACCACATCGCCATACCAGCCCAATATCCGGGTTTTCTCGAATAACGTACCCTCAGCACCCACGTTAGTAAAAACGCTCGTAAACGGGAGCATTGCAGCCCATCCGGGCGTAATGGCACAGGCCACCTACACAGGGCCAGCTGTAACTTCTTTAAAATTCTCCAGCTATGGCAGTTTCCCTCCGGGAGGGGCTCCGTTCAGCTATACTGCCAATGCCGTTACTACGGATAAACTCGCTGTAAACGGCGTTTACCACATCCTGGATAAGGTATTGCTGCCTCAGTAATTTTATAACGCTTTGTACTAAATAACAAAAGGCCCCGATCGGGGCCTTTTGTATTGGGGTAAGCGGGAAGATCTATCAATGATTACCATAGATCATTTCCAGGCAAATCGCCATTGGGTCATATCGAAGGTTTTGGTTCGCCAGCTTTTACTCCAGAAATAATAGATATTCAGATCAGGAATGAGATAGCAGGCAATAAGAGGTTCTAGTCTTTAGGCTCCCAGAGTTCGATTTTGTTTCCTTCGGGGTCAAGAATGTGAACGAACTTGCCGTAGTCATAGGTTTCTATGTTGTCCACAATGGTAACGCCTTCTTTCTTTAATTCCTCCACCAGGGCCTCCAGGTCGGCGACACGGTAGTTAAGCATGAAATCTTTCGTGGAAGGTTCAAAATACCGGGTCGTTTCGGAAAACGGATTCCATACGGTCGTGCCTTTTTTTTCCGGGTCGGATTCTTCCCGCCACTCAAAATTGACCCCGTATTCGGTTGTGTTGAATCCAAGATGTGTTTTGTACCACTCGTTCATCTGCTTGGGGTCTTTGCATTTGAAAAAGATACCGCCGATTCCTGTTACTTTTTTCATGGTATTTTCGGGTTGATTAGTTACTAGTGATTGCCGTGCTCCGGGCAAAAACGAATTGTTACTGCCGTAGTATCTTTTCCATCTTCCTTCCTTTCGCCAGTTCATCGATCAGCTTGTCGAGGTAGCGCATCTTTTGTATCAATTCATCCTCTATTTCCTCTACCCGGTACCCGCAGATCACGCCGGTGATTTTTGCCGCGTTGGGGTTCAGCTGCGGCGCCTCGGCAAAAAAGGTCTGGAAGTCATTTTTCTTATCAAGTTGCTGCTGCAGGGTCTTTTTGTTGTAACCGGTCAGCCAGTATATGATCGTGTCAACTTCTTCTTTTGTCCGGCCCTTGGCCTCGGCCTTTTTAATGTACAGTGGATACACACTCGCGAAAACAAGCTTGTATATTCTCTCTTTATTCATTTTCGGATGGATGAAACTTCAAGTTAATTATATTTTTCAAAAACAGCAGCCTGGCAAGAAGCTGGGTTTGGGTAAGCCCGCAATTGCCGGGAATATTGCCCGATCAGGGATTTTCTTTCTTCGTGAGCTTTTTTGCCAACCGGATGGAATGCTGCAACGAGTTTATATTCATCCAATCACTGTGTGCGATTATGATAAAGCGGGGATTCGGACATTTTTTCTGAACATTCAGCAGGGTAGATGCGTATGCGGTAACATTAGCGTCTCCCAAATAACCCAGGTCTTCGGCGTCGGCTCCTTTGATCAGGCAGCCTCCATAGAGGATTTTCTCCTTTTTGAACCAGATAATAATATTGTCTTCGGTATGCCCTTGTCCGGGATAATAGGTTTCAAAGGAATATTGTCCAACCTGGAATGTCGTGTCTTGCGACATTAAAAATTCCGCCCTCTTCTTATTGTTTTTTTTGCTCAGTTCATCCGTCAGGGACGTGGTATAGGTTTTAATCCCGATCTGCCTGTAATATTCAAGTCCGGCGGTTTTATCGCTATGCCAATGCGTGGCAAAACACATGATCACATTCTTATTATGCCTGCGTTTTATGCTGTCGAGAAGCGGTTGAAATTGGGTGGTATCCCAGGGCGTATCAAACATTACAACCCCGCTGTTGGTTACCAGGTACATGCCGTTTGCCGGAACCCTGGTTCCCTCGTAGGTATTGTAGGTGGTGTAGATGTAAAAGTCGCCGGTCAGATGCGCTATGGCTAATTTATCTTTCTCCGGCTGGCCAAAAGCGCTGGCCAGGCATGAAATACAGGCTATTGTCAGTAATACTATTCGCATCAGGTTTTGTTTTCTCCGCTAATGTAGAAGTTTCGTGTAACGTTCACTAAAAAAGATCGGGAAATAAAAGACGGGTCAAAGAAACGAAGTTTATGTATTGACCCCAAAGGGGAGGAGAAGGATTCGGTCGGGGAGATTCTTGAAAACGCAGGAGGTTTAGTTGGCTGGGCAAGGCGTATAACCCGGTTACGGGTTCACTTTTTCTATTTTTTTATTGTTTCTGCTCCACTCGCTCCAGGAACCGACATAGAGTTTTGGGATCTCCATTTCTGCATGGGCCAATGCTAAAAGCATATGGCACGCAGTCACTCCCGAACCGCAATGAACGATTATGTTCCGTGGCTCTGTTTCCCCAAACGTCTCGGTGTATTTGGTTTTTAAAGTATCCGGACTTAGAAAATAACCATTCCCGTCTAAATTTTCCGTGAATGGGATATTGATGGCACCGGGAATATGGCCGGCAACCAGGTCAATGGGTTCGGTCAGCCCATCGTACCTTGCTTTATCTCTCACATCCACGATCAGGTAATTGGGATCCAGCGATACGTTTTCAACCTCGCCGATGGAGCTAACAGGCAGATTCCATTTTTCCGCGTGATAGGGCATGGCTTCCTGTTGGGCTAACACTGTTCCTGCGCATAGGGGCAGCTTATCCCTGTTCGCTTTGTTAAGTCCGCCATTCAGCACTTGTACCTTCTCATGCCCGAGAGATCTCAGCATCCACCAAAACCGGGCGGCGGCATTTGAGCCATTCTTGTCGTCATAAATGACCACATGCTTATTTTTAGAAATCCCCAATTCACCCAGCGTTCTGGTAAACTTTTCGATTTCGGGCAACGGATGACGGCCGCCCTGGGCAACATCTTCTTTGATATCCGCCAGTTGTGTATCAAGATCAACGAAGCGGGCCCCTTCTATGTGTTCAGCGGTATACCTGGCTTTGGCATCAGCGCCACTCCGTGCATCAAAAATCAATACATGGGGGTCCCGAAAGATGCGTAGAAATTCTTCAATGTTTATGATGGGAGATAGGTTCATGCTGTTGTATTTACTTAGGTACTCATTAAAGGTAGCGAAAACTGTTCCCGGTCCGGTATCCGTTTTTGAGGCATATCGATGAGGCCAAACCCGGAATTTAGCCGATTCGTTTGTTGGCTTGTTACTTCTTTCCAAGCATACGGAATGCATTCAATACCGCCTGGTGCATGATGGTGCCGTGATTTTCTTCGGGTAAATAATCAAACCGGAGATTAATTGCCTTGTTGTGAGAGGCCCCTAATTTATCGGCGAGGAGGTTTGCGTCGACTTCCATGACCCTGGGGGGTGTGGTGGGTGTTACTCCTTCTTTGCCTACTCCAATATAAATATCAGTTGGGTGACTGAAAGAAGGAGCGTATACGGCTGACTCCAATGTTAGTATGGAGCCATTGTTCCACCACAGGCTGGGACTTACAATAATGTACCTGTTGAACAGGTTGGTGTTTTTGAGTAAGATTTCTGTAGCCAGGAGCCCGCCGAGTGATTCGCCAATTAAGGTTCGGGAGTTATTGACTTTATACCTGGTTTCTACATAAGGCACTAATTCTGATTCCAGGAATTTGATGAACGCTTTGGAATGACCAGCGGTGGGGTTGGCCGATTTGTCGCCTGGTGCGGAAGAAGGAAACGTGAAATCCCTTCTCCGGTCAACATTGGCAATTCCGACCACGATGGATTTGGGGAGTTGATTCACCCAGGGAAAGCTGCAGAATTGAACCAGGCCGGCGATGTGAATGAAATCTTCGTCGGCCGAGCCGTCTAACAGGAATATAACCGGGTATCGAACACTGTCAGTTTGTTTATAGCCTTCCGGTAAATAGATATTGAGGGTCCTGTCTTCTCCCAGAATCCGGGAATGAATTTTATCTATTTTCCCGATGACAAATGCTTTACTCGTATCGGATGTTATTATTTTATCCGGGTGTCCGGCCACAGCCAGGCTACAGAACGTAAGGCATAAACCAATAACGAACACTTTCATTTTTAAGTAACCTCTTTTTGCCGGTAAAGGTAAATATCCTGGAAGTTCTGTAACCAATCACTCAGATGCAATACTGCGGGTCGCCTTCCAGGATTTCCTGTTCAAGCCTGGGTGCTTCGCCGGCCTTCCATAGGCGGGTACGGTGTATAATACGGTAGTTCAATGGGCCACCATCAGGGCGGTCACTGCGTTCAAACGGCCGCGGTATACATACGAACTCGGTAGAAAGCTGGTCGGAAGTGGCCGTTACCAAGCCATAGCCATGCCCGCCGAAATCGAGAAACGACAAATGGGGCGCTAGGTCTGGATTACGCACGGTACGGGCCTGCTTCATATCGCCGGTCTCCTTCAACTTCAACGTGGAAAGCACGCCATGCAAGGGAGTAACATTCATGGAAGGAATCACCGAGCCATCCGGCCGGTCTATCAGGTGCAGTACCCGTTTTGGATGGTCTTTCTTCATGGTTACTTCCAGTACTTCAAAAAGTGTTTGCTGCGATATGGATCCGGTAATGAACTCTACCCCGAGGGGCTCGTACTTCTTCGGCGGCAACGCTTTGGAGGCTAACCCTGCGTGAAACGCATGGCGGTCGCCCGAGACCACGCAAAAGCCCGTAATTTTCTGATCCTGTATAAAATCGAATATTTCGTCTTTATCACGAAGAAACCGGTTATCTACAACCGCATAGCCGGCATCTTTGGGCCAGGTACTTCCCAGTTCCCCGGGCAGGTTCTGATAATCGCTTCGCACTTCCATGGTGCCAAACGAATGTCCCCAGATCTTCCACCGTGCGGTGGATGAGCCGAGCTGTTCCAGGAACCAGCGCCTTTGCTTGCTGCCAAGGAAAGTTTGTGCATGAACATTTTTGGTGGGATTCGGAAGGTCTTTCCCATTGAACCGAATGGTATCGGGTGGTTTACCGCCATTATAATGACGGCCATAATTCATAATTTCAAAAGGAAGCTGTGGGGTGACCCGGGGATATCCGGAAGCGTAGAAATCATCGCCCGACATATCAGGAGAGCGAAATGACCAGTTATCGGTCAGCAGCAAATCTACATTTTTGCCCCAGCGGAGTACACGCTGTATCACCAGGCTGTTGATGGCTTTGAGGTTATTGGGTTCTTCGGAGAGGCCTTCTTCATTGAACTGCTCCAGTGGCGTATCCACCACCGCGGGAGCCATGAAATGTTTAAGCTTGGGGTTACCAGGCTGCTGAACCATTGCCGGGATGAATTCCCACCAGGCCTGGTTGGCAAAAACTTTCTGGTTTTGCGCAGGAGCATTGTAGCCTCCTCCTGCCACATACTGACTTTGGTACCCGGCCCAGGCGAATTCGTGGTTGTCCCAAACACAGACAAAGGGCCACCGGGCCCGGGCATCCTGCAAATCGGGGTCTTCCAGGTACGCACGATAAAGGGTACGATAATCCTCCAGGCTAACCGGGAGGTGAAAGTTGCTTACTTTTCTGCCCTGGGGAAACTTATACAGGTTCCGTATCCGGCGGCCGCGGTTTCCGTTCGGGTTATCTTCGGCATACCAGGTGACTTCGTAGATAAAATCCCCCAGGTGCAGCACAAAATTGAGCTGCTGTTCTTTGGGAGCTGCTTCATCTTCAAAGATCATCCTTCGGCAAGCATTCAGGGCACCCTCGTTGGGGCATTGACAACTCACAAACGTGAAACGAATGGGCGTATCCGAGTCGTTGCCGGGAGCCGTTATCGTTCGGCCAATGCGGCTTGCATAACCATGCTCATCTATAAAGCGGTACCAATACACACGATTGGGCTTGAGATCCTTCGCCAAAAAACGGCATGTCCAATCAGAATCGGCGCTGATCTGCGCAGTGCCTCCTGCCAGGACTTTTTTGAAGTCTGGATCCGTTGAAATTTCAACGATCAGTTTTTTGGCCAGGCTATCCTTTACCGGCGGACGCCTCGTTCATAAGATAACGCTGTTGGCTGTCGGATCACCAGAAGCTACGCCCTGGGGAAAAAGGTCGCGGCGCTCTGTTGCGGGCGTGGGAAGTTTGTTCGCCCAGCCTTTTTTGGTCGTTATGGCGAAACCAATGAGGATGGAGTTGTGTAAGAACTTGCGGCGGGTTAAACGCATATAACTTTTAATTGTGCTGCTTTTTCATCCGGACCGTGAGTAACTTTTAAGCTGACCGGTACTTCTTATTCCCAATTATATACTTCATTTAAGTTCAGAAAGTATTAGTTTTTTCTGTTTAAGGGTATTCCTCATTGCCTTTTCCCTTACATTCGGGTCATTGCTGTTTATGAGGTCAAAATATTCGATTGGTACAACCTGCCAGGATAAGCCGTATTTGTCTTTACACCATCCACACGAGCCCTCTTGTCCACCGTTTGCGGTTAAAGCATTCCAGTAGTAGTCCACTTCTTCCTGGTCTTTGCAATTAATGACAAACGAAACAGATTCATTAAACTTAAAGTATGGGCCCGCAGCTAAAATGCTGAATTCTATATTGCCAATTTCCATCACAGCTGTTTCAAAGCTGTCCTGGCCACCTTGTTCTTTGGCTTCTGGTGGGTTTTTATATTGATGGTATTCTTTCATCTTCCCATCTTTGAAAATTGAAAGATAATAATCTACTACTGCTTTTGCGTCTTTATCAACCCAAAGTGAAGGGGTAATTTTTTGCTTTATCATACCGGCTTTATCAGCCAACGTTTGATTGGAGGTTGTATCCGTTTTACTCTTATCGGGACTGTTCTGTTGAGTATTTGTACAACCCAGTATACTTGCTAATAGTAATACTAATGAAAAGCTGACTGCACTTTTTTTCATTGCTTTATTTTTTAGAAGGACTGAAATTTAGATCAAAACCGTGAATTTGTGAGGTGTCTCTAAAATTAGTCGCGATGTCTGGTATTTACAATATTGCGAAGAGGGGGCGCATGTTCGTTCGGTTTTGGGCGCTTTAGAAGTTGTGTGTTGGAAGGAGTAATGTTTTGCTGAGGACCAGTACCTAGCTATCGGTTTTGGCTGATGTTCGCTTGGCAGACCCCAATAGCGTAAATGCCTTTGCCGGCGGCTGTTGTTATGATAATAGCACTAAGGTAAAATCAATTATTTTGAAGAGGCATACATCATGTAGTCTTCAAATTGATATTTTTCCCGTATAAAGTATTTTCCGAAAAGTTTATCAATTGTGAGTTGATTTCTTTTGATTCCTTCTTTCATTTCTTCACCAAATCCTTCTTTCGGAAAATATCTATCGTATGTTTCTTTTGCATCAAAGAAATAAAGTATTACAAAATCTTTTTCCTTGTCCTTGCTTTCTTTAGATCCCCATCCTGCTGTCTTGGCAGGTTCTCCTAGCATTGCATTAAATCCAGGGAATTGTCTATAAATCGGTAAATATTCTTTTTCTAACCAACTTCTGGCTTCATCTTTTGATATGCCATCCTTTAAATAAAGAAAGCGGGGAGCGATTATCCACGCTTTATCAGGAAGGTTAGCCACCTCATTAGTTTTATTATAAAATCCAAATATTGTCACGATTGATAATGCAATTACTGCTCCAATTAAAATGTTTTTCATAATTCAAGAATTTACTAGTAATTGCTGCTAACGTTCAAGCATTCACGCTGTTGGAGTGAGGCTTTGTTCGTCTGCCCGGCCGCGGGTGCTTTTGGTATTAATGTATTAGAAGTTGTCGTTTTACCCAAGCATCAGGTCAACCCCTTAACTGTTGCCTGGCATTGTTTTAAAGCTGAAGTATGGGTATTCAGCCCTCATTGCTGCTAATGTGATGTCAGCCGTTCGTTATGCTTTTTTATCATTAACATACTCTAAAATGTCGCCTGGCTGGCAATCCAGTGCATTACAAATTGCCTCTAAGGTGCTGAATCTGATAGCCTTTGCTTTTCCTGTCTTTAAAATAGAAAGGTTCGATAAAGTCAGCCCGACTTTTTCAGAAAGTTCATTCAGTGACATTTTCCGCTTTGCCATCATTACGTCTAAATTTACAATGATCGCCACAGCTTATACAGTTAAGTCATTTTCGTTTTGAATGTCTACCCCTTTTTTGAAAATAGTCGCAATAATATACAGTACAGCTCCCATTAAAATAAAGGCTTGACTGTCTGCCCAAAATTGGTTTAAGTTGTGGGTGGCAAAACCGTGATGCATTAAATTTTTAGCTAACTGCCTGGCAATATAACTTAACAGTCCAATTAAAAGGGTATAATAACTGATTTGGGAAATTTGCCTCGCAACAAAAGTATTAAACGGTTTTGATAAATTCATTTTGTGCATTAGTCTTATAACGATGTAAAATAGGCAAGCTTTTAAAATTGAAATGGATAGAATAAAGCTGTAGATACCAAAAAAGGATAGTCTACTGTTTTTATACATTTCCGTTAAGTCCAATTTTTGATAAAGATTTTGAACAAATTCGGGTTTATACACACTAAAAAAGAAATTTACTATTAAGCCTCCTGCTTCAATCGACAAGCCGACAAAAATGAGCCAAGCCAGGATATATAAGCTCCAAAATACCAGGTTATTTGTTTTAGACATGGGTGATAAATTTTAAAGAGATGTCGCAAACATAATAAATATTTATTAATAAACAATAAATATGTATTTTTATTCGAAAAATAGTTTCATAATCTATAAGGATTTCAGATAAGTCGTTTAGTATTTGGGAATTGCGTGTTTGAAGTAATGAAGGTGTACCGGAAACCAGGTTAACCCAGAATGAATGCCAGGCTTTGTTTTATGATGAAGTATGCTTGTCAAGCCCCAATAGCGTAAATGCCTTTGTTGTGCGTTCGTGCCTCTATTCTGATTTGTCAATGGGTTTTGATTCTAACTCCTGAATGGTTTTTTTTGCCTCTGCCAATCTTATTTGTTTATTCTTTTCTACCAGTTTTGTCGTAGCCCAATGTTCCAATTTATGATGCAGGGGCACAAGCAATGCTGCAATACAAACCAATGCCATCAACATGAGTGCCGGAGAATGATGGGTCGTGCGTTCTAAAAAGGGATGAAGTAATAAATTTAAAAACTCAAATACCAGTAACAACGCGACCACGCCGAGAAATTGAATAAGTTTTGTATTGGTGATTAATTTTCGGCTAAGTAGTAAGAATGCAATGATGAAAGTGATGATGCCAAGGGCTAACAAAGCGTATTGGATGTTATGCTTTCGTTGTTGTTGTTCTTTTATTTTTTCTGTAGCCAGTTCCTGTTGCCGTAAATCCTCTTCAAAGGTCATTAATAAAATTTGCTGATTCGTTTTGTTACTGCTTAATGAATCGTTGGCTGTTTTTATAAGTTTTGCATATTTTAACGTGCTGTCGCAATTTGTTTTTTCATAGATGTCAGAAAGTAGTTTTGCCGGTTTACTGCTCAGGTAAAAGAAGGCAGTATTGCTTACCGTTTCAATCGCTTTTCTTGCATAGAAGGCGCAGGAGTCGGGTTGATTATTTCGCTGGAAATGTTCTGCCAAAGCTGTGCATATTAAATTGCGGTACCTGATATTAGAGGTGCCTGCACTTCGATTGAGAGCCATATTAAAATAGCCCATGGCTACTGGGGTATTGCCCATTTTGCTATGTACACCACCCAGGTTTATAAATACATAAGGATTATTGGAAACTATTTTGAGCCGGGTGAAAATTTCATACGCCCTTTGTGAATACATCAGCGATGAATCCAGGTTATTGGTAGCAAGATATACGGCACCTAGGTTTGAAGGAGCCCAGGCTTTCATTTTTTCATTGTGTCCTTTATCAGCATGTGCTGTGGATGACAGGTAAATTTTAGCAGCCTTATCGTATTCCTCCCTGTCTCTGTAAATATGACCTGTTTGATTTTCTGCGGAAGCCAATAAAGATTGATTATTGGTTTTTTCTGCGATGGCAATTGCTTTATGATGATAATCAAGGGCTTTAATTGGGTTTCCCAGCAGCCGGTAACCCTGCCCCAAAAAGGAATAGGCCATTGCCTGTCCAATGTTATCATTGTCTCTTTGTGCCTGGTTTAATACCTTTAATCCGGTCTCAATGCACCATTTCGGGTCATTGTTAATTTCCGTTCCCACCATGCTTATGAATAAGTCAAATCTTTCGTTTTCATCTTTTTCTACAGCGACTTTTTGAAGTATGGAGTCTACGTTTGATTTTTGTGCAGAAACTACTTGCACAGTTGCAATAAAACAAAAGAGGAGTATCGTTTTTTTCATTTTCAGTTAATGTAGCTAAATATAGAATTTTACAATTTAGGCAATATGTCACAAAGTATATTAATTAAATATGTGTAGAGTGTGGAGGCGGCATGCCGCACAACGCCCCCAGCATTTACGCTGTTGGAGGGAGGAGGTGTTAGGTCCGCCCGGTTGGCTATGCTTTTAAGGTTTATGTATTTGAAGTTACGGTGTTTTGTCAGAGGATCAGGTCAGCCCAGAACTGATACCTGGTTTTGGGTTTTAGCTGAAGTTCATTTGTCAGGCCCCAATAGCGTAAATGCCTATGTTGGCTGCTGTTATTATTGAACTACTCCCATTTATCGATCAACTCTAAAGTAGAGTTTTCAGGCATTGATTGATACGCTGTCATTACTTCATAAGGCGTCTTTCCGTTTAAAGAACTATGTGGTCTGAAGCAATTATATTCAGA
>JAFLBK010000002.1 GCA_017303335.1 Chitinophagales bacterium | reverse complement strand
GCTTGTTGAGGGCCAGGTAAACGGTATCCTTTTTCTTTTTGATGGGTTCTCCATCCACCAGCACCACATCTCCTTCCTTCACCCGGTTTCCCTTCACCGCCTCGACCCCATTGATGGTTACGCGGCATTGCTCGATGTATTTATCAGCTTCCCGGCGGGAGCAGAAACCTGTTTCACTGATGTATTTGTTGAGGCTGATATCCATGCTGCAAAAATAAAAAAGGGAAGCGGCTACTTCCCTTTTGCTATGCAAAACGATAGATTATTTGTCGGCTGGCTGGGGTTTCTTCTTGGCGTTCTTTGCCGATTTGGGGGCAAACATCACCTGCATCCTTTTACCTTCCATCTTGGGTAACCCTTCCAGGGCTCCCACTTCTTTCAGGCGGTCGGCGAACTTCAGCAAGAGCAATTCTCCCCGCTCCTTGAACATGATGGCCCGGCCTTTAAACTGTACATGCGCCTTTACCTTATCACCATCGGCCAGGAATTTTTCGGCGTGCTTCACCTTGAATTCAAAATCGTGATCGTCGGTATTGGGCGTGAAGCGGATCTCCTTGACCTCACTGGTCTTCGACTTCGCCTTCATCTCCTTCTTCTTCTTCTTTTCGTCGTAGAGGAATTTGTTGTAGTCGATCACCTTGCATACGGGCGGATTGGCCCCCGGGGAGATCTCTACCAGATCCAGTTCAAGTGATTGTGCGATTTTCATGGCATCCTGAACGGAATAGATGCCTACTTGTACGTTGTCCCCTACAAGCCGTACTTCCGGGACTCTGATCATGTGATTCGTACGGTGTTCCTGTTGTTGTTCTTTTCTGAAACGGGGATTAAAACCTCCCCGGTTGGGTCTGGGTGGAAATGCCATTTACAATTTTTGGTTTACAATGTTGTTTATTCGATTTGATAATCCGGCGGTTTGAAAATTTGAAGATGCATGGTTCACAACTTCACATTCCATTTTCAAATCATCAACGCATCAAATTATTCTGATCTCCTTTCTTTTATCTCCTCAACGATATCGGCTACGAATTTCGTTACGTCGATCGCTCCGAGATCACCTTTGCCCTGCCGGCGAACCGATGCTTTTCCTTCGTTCATTTCCTTCTCCCCGATCACCAGCATATACGGTACGCGGGCCAGCTCGGTATCGCGGATCTTCTTGCCGATCTTCTCGTTCCGGTCGTCGATCTGTGCACGAATATCTGCTTTTTTCAGCGTTTGCAAAATACTATGTGCATAATCCATGAATTTGTCGCTGATGGGCAGGATCTTCACCTGCAGCGGCGCCAGCCAGGTGGGAAATTTACCGGCATAGTGCTCGAGCAGGAACCCGATGAAGCGCTCGTGGGTACCCAGCGGAGCCCGGTGGATGATCAAGGGAATTTCCGGCTGGTTGTTCTGGTTGGCGAACGAGAGTTTGAAGCTGCGTGACTGGGCAAAATCCACCTGGTTGGTTGCCAGGGTAAATTCCCGGCCAATGGCGCTCCATATCTGTACGTCGATCTTGGGCCCATAAAAAGCGCCCTCACCTTTCACCTCAACGAACGGGACGCCTGTATCGATGAGTACCTGCCTTACCAGTTCTTCCGTCTCTTTCCAGAGTTCGGGTTCGTTCACATACTTCTGCCCCAGTTTCTCCGGGTCGTGCAGCGAAAGCCGCATCACGTATTTCTCGATACCGAATATCTTGAAATACTTCAGGTACATATCGTTCACCGCTTTGAATTCCTGGGCGAACTGTTCCTTGCTGCAATAGATATGCGCATCGTTCATGTGCAGGCAACGTACCCGCATGAGTCCGAATAATTCCCCGCTTTGTTCATAACGGTAACAGGTTCCGTATTCGGCAATACGGTAAGGCAGGTCTTTATAGCTGCGTTGCTCGGCATCGAATATTTTGTGGTGGTGCGGGCAGTTCATCGCCTTGAGGTAATACCGTTCCCCGTCCATCTCCATGGGCGGGAACATGCTGTCGGCATAATACGGAAGGTGACCGCTGGTGAGGTACATGCTCTCCTTAGCGATATGCGGTGTTACCACCCGGTGATAACCGGCATCTTTCTCCGTTTCCTTGGCCAGCTTTTCCAGTTCTTCGATGATGATGGTGCCATTGGGCATCCAGAGTATCAGCCCAGGCCCCACATGATCATCCATTGTGTAAATACCAAGCTCTTTACCCAACTTGCGGTGATCCCGTTTTTTGGCTTCTTCGAGCATCGCCAGGTATTCATCGAGTTCTTTTTGCTGTGGAAACGTGATACCGTATATCCGGGTGAGCTGTTTGTTCTTTTCATCGCCCTTCCAGTAGGCGCCCGCTACGCTGGTAAGTTTGATGGCTTTGATGGAGCCGGTAGCTGGTATATGCGGCCCGCGGCAGAGGTCGGTGAAATTACCCTGGGTATAGAATGTTATATTGCCGTCTTCGAGATTCTGTAACAGATCGAGTTTGTACTCATCCCCTTTATCCGCAAAATAAGCGACAGCCTCCGCTTTCGATTTGTCGATGCGCTGGTAGGCGTTATTCTGCCTGGCCAGTTCATTCATCTTCTTTTCGAGTGTGGCCAGGTCTTCCTCTGTCATCTTGCGATCGCCCAGGTCCATGTCGTAGTAGAATCCTTTGTCAATGGCAGGCCCTACCCAGAATTTCACTCCCGGGAAAAGGCTCTCTACCGCTTCAGCCATCAGGTGTGCGGAAGAATGCCAGAACGTGGATTTACCGTCGGCATCATCCCAGGTAAGCAATTTGAGCGACGCGTCGGCATTGATCGGCCGCGTTGCATCCCACACTTCGCCGTTCACGTTCGCTGCCAGCACTTTTTTCGCCAGCCCTTCGCTGATCGATTTTGCAATATGGAGCGCATTGGTACCCTTTTCATATTCCCGTACAGCACCATCCGGTAATGTTATCTTTATCATATCTTTATAAGCCAGTCTTTTACAGGCTTTCGGACTGCAAATTTAACGAAGTATTGGCGACGGAACAATTAATCTAAAATATCTTTGCCTGCGCTCTGAAACACCTGTTCAAAAAGAAGATTCTGTGATCTATAGCAAGCAACCATGAAAAGAAGTTTACTATCATTTTCTTTTTTCTTTTTCCTCATAATTTCAACGGCCCGGGCCCAGGATTTCACCGGGCAGTGGAAGGGTCAGTTCATCGACAAAAGCACCTCTTTCTCGGGCTGGGGAGGCGATAAATGCGAGTACGTACTTGAACTGGAATGCAAGGGCAGGATCGTTACAGGTTATTCCTACACCTATTTTTCGGAAGGCGGAAAACGCTACTACACCATCTGCAAACTGAAAGGAACCCTCAATAAAGCAGGCAAATATGTGGAGGTAACGGAATTTGAACGCACCAAAACGAACGTACCCGTTAATATCCGCAACTGCTTCCAGGTGCATAAGCTCACTTTTTACCAGCAGGGCGATCAGCAAACACTGGAAGGAACATGGGTTCCGGCGCCTAACCAGGCCGGCGATTGTGGTTATGGCAACACGCTCCTCACCCGCCGGACCCTGCAGAAAAACTCTTCTTTTTACAACAAAAAGCCGAATAACAATACAGCTAAGTCGGCCAAACCCAATCCTGCTACAGCTGAAAAACCCAAGACTCAGCCCGACAACAAGGCTACCACCACGCCACCTGTAGCGAAGAAAACCCCGCCTGCTAAGACAAATCCTGCTGTACCGGAAAACAAAGAAAAAGAAACCGCCCGCAGCAACAACGATCAGCCCGAAACAGGACAATCACAGACCGTCAAACCCCAGGTCGAGGATAAAAAGCCGGTTACAGACGCCCGGTTTGAAAAAAGAAACAGCGATGTGCTGAAAACGATCGAGATCGACAACAAGACCTTCACCGTTGACCTCTATGACAACGGTGAGATAGACGGCGACAGCATTTCCCTGTTCTTCAACGGGAAACTGATCATTTCGCACAAACGGCTTAGTGATAAAGCATTGAGTATGAAGCTCAATATAGACGAAACCCGGGATGTAAACGAATTGATCATGTACGCCGAGAACCTGGGGTCGATACCGCCCAATACGGCACTGATGGTTGTACACGATGGCGACAACCGCTACGAGGTACGGATATCCTCCGACCTGCAGAAAAGCGGTACCATCCGCTTTATCCACAAGCCATCCGCCAAGGCTCCATAAGGGGCAATAAAATGGTAAATGTTGCGTTATACATCGTAACCAATATCTACCAGTGAAATGAAAACGCTATTCGGGGCCCTTTTTGTAACTGCAGGCCTTTTTTCCCTCGTTCTGTTTACCGGTTCCTGTTCAAAGCCGGATCATAGCGCCGACCTGCCGAAGGAACAACAGGTTGTGGGTACCTGGACGATCCAGCGTATCCAGTTGCGTATTTACCAGGGCGGTGTGTTTATCAAAGACACCATCCTCAAACAAACCCCTCACCCAACCAATTATGTGAAGTTCGACGCCAACGGCGCCTTTGAATACCGCTTTAATACCTATACCCCGGATGCAGGCACCTACCAGTTCTCCGGTTCCGACGGGATCGTATCCAACTCGCTTCCGCAGAGCTATAACTGGAAGATGCTAACGCTCACCAATGTATTGTTTACGGTGGTAAGTACCGGATCTGATCCGGCCTATCCCGGTGCGCTTGTTGAACGATACCAGACCTTTGTTCGCTAACCCCCAAAGAAATATACCCAAAGAAACAGGTCCCTCCCACGGAGGGGCTTTTTCATTTTGCTCAGAACCGTACGTTCCAGGTGATAGCCGGAATGATGGGAAATAAAGAAACCTGTTTGGCCTGTATCTGCAGCGTACCGTTGAAGGGGCTGCCTGTCTGGTCGAAGTAGATGAAATAAGGATTCTTACGGCTGTAGGCGTTGTAGATACTGAACACCCATTCGCTCTTCCATTTGCGCCGGGCGTTCTTTTTAGGCGTAAGGATCGCCGAAACATCGAGGCGGTGGTATGCAGGCAACCGGTATTCATTGATCTTACTGTACTGCTGGGTAAGAATTCCATCTACAATATAAAAACGTTCGGGGAGCGTTGCCGCGTTACCGGTACCAAAAACGAAGGATGCTGATATCCGCCATTTCTTACTGAGTTCATAGATGGCAACGACACTCAGATCACTGCGACGGTCGTACTTGGCCGGGTACTTATTGCCGAAATTGAGATCGGGGAATTTACGCCAGGTCCAGCTTAAGGTATAACCCAGCCAACCGGTCAAACGACCCTTGGTTTTATTGATAAAGAACTCCGCTCCGTAACTCCATCCCCTTCCGAACACAAAGGAATTCTCGGTATCGTCGATCGTGCTGGGAATATATCCTTCCTTGTACTCGATCTGGTTACGCATGTCTTTATAATAAACCTCTACCGAGGTTTCATACATATTATCCCGGAAGTTCTTGAACAAACCCGCCGCGTAGAGCCAGCTGATCTGCGGCCTTACCTTGTAGGTGCTCGGAACCCAGATGTCGGTGGGCAACGTGGTGCCTGCATTGCTCACCAGGTGTATATACTGCATGTTGCGGGTGACAGATGCCTTGATCGAGGTTTCGTCGTCGAGGGCATAACGAACCGTAAGCCTTGGCTCCAGGCCGGCATAGGAACGAACGCCTTTACCACTGCCGTACACAATGCTGTCGATACGGTTTCCATTATCATCGGTTGTGTATTTCTTATACGGCCCGATTTGCTGGAACCAGCTATACCGGATACCGGCGTTCAGTTTCACCTTATCATTCAGTTCCCAGTCATCCTGCACATAAACTGCCGCCTCGTGGCCGTACTTCACCTGTGCGTTATTGGGACGGAACACCGTAGAGTCCTGTTTACCGCTTACCACAGAAGGGGTGAACTTATGGAAGGTATAGATGCCGCCGAAACGCAGTTTATGACCGGTGTACGGGTAAAGATCGAAATCCTGCTTCAGGCTGATATCCCGGATGCCGGAATTGAGTTTGAACTCGATATTGTTCTGCGCAGCGTTGAAGGTGAAGTTGTAATCGTTGTACACCAGTGTGGTATTGCCGAATAATTTCTGGTTGAACACATGGTTCCAGCGCAGGGTACCGGTTGCGTTGCCCCAGGGTATATTGATACCCAGGCTTTGTTTGCTGTTCTGAAAGTCGAATACATCACGCCCGAAATAACCGCTGAGGTACAACCGGTCTTTTTCGGAGAAGATATAGTTCACCTTGGCATTGAGGTCGTAGAAATAATAACCCGATCCGTAGAACTGGCTGCTTTTTTTCACGAATGGTTTTACGAGCGCATCGATATAGGTGCGCCGGCCCGAAATGATAAAGGATGCCTTGTTCTTCTTCAATGGTCCCTGTATGGATAGCCTGGAAGCGATCACACCCAGGCCCGCGTCTACCTGCCATTTCTGGTTATTCCCTTCTTTCATCGATACATCCAGAACGCTCGACAGGCGCCCGCCGTACTGTGCCGGCATGCCTCCCTTGATGAGCGAAACATTCTTGATCGCATCGGCATTGAAGATCGAAAAGAACCCGAACAAATGGCCTGTATTATATACCGGCGCATCGTCCAGCAGGATCAGGTTCTGATCGGGCCCTCCACCCCGCACATAGATCCCCGCGCTGCCCTCTCCCGCATTGCGAACACCGGGAAGGAACTGCACCGTTTTAAGCAGGTCTACCTCGCCCAGGAAAGCCGGAACCGATTTGATCTGTTCGATCGGCAGGGTGAACTTGCCCATCTGGGCGTTCTTTACATTGGCATCCCGCTTACGGGTGGTTACCACCACTTCTTCGAACTGGTAGGATTTGGGAACGATGGGGAAATTAATATGCAGGTCTTTATCAAGCTGCACCTCAACCTGCCGCTCCCGGTAGCCGATATAGGTGCACACGAGCGTATAAGAACCTTCCTCCAGTGTTATTGAATAAAATCCGTACTGGTTACTACTGATGCCGCGGGATTGCCCCTTAACCGTGATGGTTGCGCCGATAAGGGTTTCGCCGTTCAGCGAATCCTTCACATACCCGTTGATCGTGTATTTCTTTTGGGCTGTTCCGGCGAGTGCGCACAATAACAGGAAAAAAGTAACCCGGATAATTTTCATAGATGTTTTTTGCGGCGCTGCGATAGCGGTTATTTGGCCATGATGCTGTCTTTCACCTCACCACAGTTAAGCATATCGGCTTTGTATTTCGGATGATTTTTACCTAAGTACGGATTGATGACTTCCTGGGTCTTGCTCAACCAGTTTGCTCCCTTGTCTTCTCCGAATGCCATCGGGCAAAATTGCCAGTAGATCTTCTCTCCTTCGTAGTTGATCGTACGGAGAAAGGGATTCAGGTTTTCGGAAACCATGCCAAAATCCTTGCGCATCTCGGTGATATCGGTTTGAATCAGCAGGGATTGAGCGTTGGCCCTGATACTCGACTGGAACGAAAGAGCCGCGTCATAGATATTCAATGTATCGCCTTTCAGTTCCAGCATTGGAATGGTATCGAGTAATTGAATGAGCCGGCGGCAGGCCTCTTTGGCCTTTGCGGTGTCGGCGTCAACAAATGCCTCCTTCATCGTAAAATACGAACCCATGACCGTAGCCACCGATTGGTTGAATAAGTCGGAGTGTTTCCGGAGGACCAGCGGTTGTTGCTTCGAATCATCTCCACCCTTACCCGCTTTGCCGAACTGGTACCAGTAATAACCGCCAATACCCAGGATAAGAACCAGTAAAACCAAAAGTACTTTTTTCATGTCTGTTCTTTTTTACGTGCAAATCTAATCGGTACAGGGGTAGATTTGGTTGGTAACCGGTATTTTTTTGATATAATAACAGGAATGCGCAGCGAAGGTTCGATTATCGTTATTTTTGCGCCCTGATATTAAACCGTACAGATCATGCTGCTGGGATTACAGAATGTGACATTTGAATTCGGGGCCCGAACCATTGTGGAAGATGCCACCTGGCATATCCAGCCCAATGAACGCATCGGGCTCATCGGCTATAACGGCACCGGCAAATCGACCCTGCTGAAGGTGCTTACCGGGCAGTACACGCCATCCGCGGGCACCGTGGAAAAAGGAAGGGAAACCAGCATCGGCTTCCTTCACCAGGACCTGCTGAGCTTCGATACCGACGACTCGATCCTTGATGTGGCCCTGGGGGCTTTTGAACGGGTGAAACAACTGGAAAAAGAGATCGAGGAGATCGGAAGGAAACTGGAACAGACCGGCGATGAAGCGCTGGCGCACGAATATGCCGACAAGCTCCATGAAATGGAGGTACTGGATGGATACAGCATCCACCACAAGACCGAAGAAGTGCTCCAGGGACTCGGCTTTGCCAATGCCGACCTGCAGAAACCCTACAAGCAATTCAGTGGTGGCTGGCGCATGCGTGTATTGCTGGCCAAGATGATCCTCATGCACCCGGATGTGCTGCTGCTGGATGAACCCACCAACCACCTCGACCTGCCCAGTATCGAATGGCTCGAAAAATACCTGCAGCATTATGCCGGGGCCGTGGTGATCGTGAGCCATGATAAATACTTTCTCAACCGCATGGTGAACAAGATCGTGGAACTCTACCAGCAAGAGTTACACATCTACAGTGGCAACTACGACTATTACGAAAAAGAAAAGGCCCTGCGCATCGAACAACAGCAAAAAGCCTTCGAAAATCAGCAGGATTATATCCGCCAGCAGGAACGGCTCATCGACCGGTTCCGGGCCAAAGCGAGTAAGGCTGCCATGGCGCAGAGCCTGATCAAAAAACTCGACAAGCTGGAACGGATCGAAGACGCCGAACTGGTTCGCCCCAACATACGGATCAATTTCTCCGTGGAAAAGCAACCCGGTCGTACCCTTTGTACGCTCAGGCACGCTTCGAAAAGTTTTGGGCCGCTCCGCATCATCGAAAACACCGGGGCCGAAATCGACCGGGGCGATAAAGTGGCCCTGATCGGCGCCAACGGTAAGGGTAAATCCACCTTGCTGCGGATCATCGCCGGTACCGAACCCTTCGAGGGCGAGCGCATCTGGGGACACAACGTACAGGAATCCTTTTACGCACAGCACCAGCTGGAAGCGTTGAACATAAACAACAACCTGCTGGAAGAAATGCAGAGCAGCCGCAGTGGCAAGACCGATCTGGAATTACGCTCCCTGCTCGGGTGCTTCCTGTTCAGCGGCGATGATGTAGACAAAAAGATCAAGGTATTGAGTGGTGGAGAGAAAGCCCGGGTAGCGCTTGCAAAAACCATCGTGAGCAAGGCGAATTTCCTCTTGCTCGACGAACCGACCAACCACCTGGATCTGCATTCGGTGGAGTTACTCATCGAAGCGCTGAACAAATACGAGGGAAGCATTGTACTGGTAAGCCACGACCGCTACTTTATCAGCCGGATCGCCAACAAGATCTGGGAGATCGACGACCATAAGATCCGGGAATTCAAAGGAACCTACGCGGAATGGGAAGCATGGAAGGCCCGCCGCGAAGCGGAAAAGACCAAGGAGCCTAAAGTGAACAAACAGGCCGAGCCTGTTGCACCGGTCGAAAAAAAACAGGCTGAGCCGGAAAAAACCAGTCAACCGCAACCGGTCAAGAATAATGTGATCGATAAGGAACTGAAGAAGGAACTGCAAAAGCAGAAAAACCAATTCAACCAGCTGGAAGAAAAAATGGCGCAGTTAAACAGCGAGAAGACTAAACTGGAAGCCGAACTGGCATCCCCGGAAGTATACAACGATAAGAACAGGTTCCTGCAAACAGAGGCCCGGTATAAGGATACCCAAGCCGAACTGGCCAAGGCAAGCGCCGCCTACGAAACGGCTTTTGAAAAGCTGATGGAACTCGAAGAGAAAATGAAATAATCTCCTTTCTTTTTACCCGCTCTGAACAGCATCCAAAAAAAGATCCCCGGCATAGCCGGGGACTTTTTATACATTGAAATCCGTGTTGGATTAATAGTTCCTTACAGACATTTCCACCCTTCTGTTCTTGGCACGACCAGCGGCAGTTTTGTTGTCGGCAACCGGTTTGGTTTCTCCATAACCAGCAGAAGCCAGGCGGCTTTCTTCGATGCCTTTGCTTACCAGGTAAGCTTTAACGGCAGCAGCCCTGTTCTCAGACAAAGTCTGGTTATTTTCATCCTTACCTACGTCATCTGTATGACCGTCGATCTGTACTTTATAAGAAGGATTCTCTTTCAGGATGGTAACCACATCATTCAGTTTCGGGAATGATTTAGCCAGCAGTTTAGAACTTCCTGTAGCGAAGAATACATTCTGAGCAGCTTTGTTCACACGCTCAACGATTTTCTCGTCGATTACAGGACATCCGTAGTTAGAGGCAGGTCCTTTTTCGTTGATACATTTATCTTCTTCATCGTTCACGCCGTCACCATCGGTGTCGGGGATCGGGCAACCCTGGTAGCGGGCAACACCCGGAACGGTAGGACATTTATCCTGTTCGTCGTTGATTCCGTCTTTATCGGTATCCGGGATCGGGCAACCTTGATAACGGGCCAGACCAGCTACATCAGGACATTTGTCGTCAGCATCAGCGATGCCGTCGCCATCACGATCGGGGCAACCTTGCAGTGAAGCAAGACCTTTCACATCCGGGCATTTGTCGTCTGTATCCAGAACGCCGTCGCCATCACGGTCAGCTGGTGGTGGTGGAGGTGGCGGCGGAGGAGGAGCAACGGGTTTTACTTTTTCTTTACCGATGTTCTGAGCGAAACCTACTGAGTAGAACAGGTGATCGCCCAGTACAGATTTCTTCAGTGTCCAGCGGTATTGTCCCTGAACGAACAGGTAGGTAGTGCTGTTGAAGTTAACCTGGAGACCAAGACCTGCAGGTACATAGCCAGCGAATTTATCGGTATAATATCCACCACCGATACCAACGGTAAGGAATGGATTCATTAACGCACCGTCATCGAATGGACGCAGGTTGATGCTGGGTTCCAGTTCAATACCGATATCGGTCTTTTGTGTCTGCCCGGAATTAGCGGCAGAATAATCACGGAAGATACCGCTCAGTTTCAGCGAGAAATCGATCTTTGATTTCAGGCCTCTCCAATATGATACTGAAAAACCTTTATCCATGTCTCTCAGCTTGCTGTATGTCTTCCCAGTGCTGGGATCTTTAATACCGATTGGGGCATTAAAATCCACCATGTTGTAATGCAGCCCGAGAAGGGTTCCCTTCTTGCTGCCATTACTAATTTTTTTCTGGGCAAAACCACTTGTGGCTAAGAGAGTTAATGCCAGAATTAGCGTTAGTTTTTGTTTCATAAACTTCAATTTTAAAAAAATTTTTGTCTGAGTTATGTGCAAATATAATGTTAAATAAACGGAAAGGCAAAATTTTATTATAGGCTCAAAAATAGTCAAAATCAAACCTTTACCAACTTCCATTTACCCCGCCGGAAGATGATTATGCTAACAATGGCCAGTGCTGTTTCCGCACAGTTTATGGCCACATATACACCGGTTGAACCCATATTCCAGTATTTCGCGATCAGGTAGGCCAACGGTATCTGGAAGGCCCAGTAGATGCAAAGGTTGATATAGGTGGGCGTACGGGTATCTCCCGCCCCGTTAAAGGCCTGGGTAAGCACCATCCCATACGCGAAGAAAATATAACCCAGCGAAAGAATATTCAGGCATTTAGCTCCCTCCTTGATGGCTACTTCATTGGCCGTGAAGAAACGCATGAAGGTTTCGCCCAGGAAAAAGAACATGACCGCCACCAGGGCAAAAAAACAAAAGGCGAGGAATGCGCTTCGCCATACCGATTTCTCGGCCCGGTCTGGAAATCCGGCGCCCAGGTTTTGCCCCGTAAGTGTTGCCGCGGCATTCGCGATGCCCCATGCGGGAAGGATCGTAAAGATGCAGATGCGTATGGCTGTAATATAGCCCGAAGTGACTTCCACCCCGGATTCGGCTACCAGTTTTGCCAGGAATATCCAGCTGCAACTGCCGATCAGGAACTGGAACATCGCACCCGAAGAAGTACCCAGGAGGTGCCGGATCATTTTCATATCCGCCACGAATTGACTGGCGGAAAGCCGGATCAGGTCTTTACCACCGAACAAATGATAGAACTGGTACAGCACGCCGCAGCCCCGCCCGATGGTGGTTGCATAAGCCGCCCCCATCAATCCCATTTCAGGGAAGGGTCCATACCCCATGATGAGCAGGGGATCGAGGATGATGTTGATGATGTTCGATAGAATCAGGGCCCGCATGGCAATCGAAGCATCGCCCGCACCCCGGAATATCCCATTGTTCACAAACAGCAGCATGATCACGATATTGCTGCCGAGCATCATCCGGGTAAAACCATAATGTTCTTCAACCAGGGTCGCATCGGCACCCATAAATGCCAGTATTTCGCGGGGAAACAGGATACCAATAACGCTTACAAGCACCGAAAATGCGGCCGCGATGAGTATCACCTGTGCAGCAACAGAAGAAGCGTTTTTAAAATCTTTCTCGCCTGCCCGCCGGGCGATGAGCGCTGTAGCGCCCATGGCCAAACCCCAGGCGATGGAATAGAGAATGGTGAGCGAAGATTCGGTAAGTCCAACGGTTGCCGCAGCAGCGGGACTCACCTTGTTCACAAAATAAATATCAACAAGAGCGAACAGCGATTCAAGCACCATTTCCAGGATCATCGGAACGGCAAGCAGGAAGATCGCCCGGTCGATACTGCCGGTGGTGAAATCCTTTACATCGCCACGGATGGCTTGTTTGAGTAAAGTAAAAAAAGAGGTCTTCGAAGGCTGTATATTTTGTACAGTCATGGATAAAAAAATTAAATGTCGGGAACGAATCCCCGGGAGAATGTTTCTGTTAACGGCAAGACTTAAAGAGAGAACCTTGTTCCTTTTTCCGCTGCACCCGCAGCGCTCTTTAAGCGTATTACTTGTTCATATTCGTACTGTTGAACGGTGTGCTGTGATCCGGATTGGATTCGGAAATGTGACACAAAAGTAGCGTTTTAAGCTGAAAGTACTAATACTTAGTAGACAAAACCCTAATAATGTAACATATTTTGTGACGCATTTTGTGACGCAGGCTAAAACCTAAAATAGCTTGTTTATTTCAGCAAACATTTTTTCAAAGTTGTCTAATGCAGTAGCAGAAAAGAAAGATTTATCCACACCCAGTTGGTTCAACTTATTAGCAGGTCTGTAATGATTGAACCTATCCTTTCCAATCTTATTTGCTATTTGTTTTAAAATTGTATCAATAGTAGAATCGAGGTCTGCTAATTTAACTTCAGAGTATTCCCCTGCAAAAGCAAGGTTGAATAGTTTCAAATATTCATCCTTAGTAAATAAGTCTTCTATATCAGCTGTCTTCTTTCCGTTATTAGAAAATTCATCGAAAAATCTTATGTTTTTTTCTTTAATTATTTTGTATCGAATTAAATCGTCCACTCTCTGCTTTCCTTTTGGATCAGTAAATGAATCAAGCAAACAAACTACATTTAATTTTGAGCCTCTTAACAATGATATAAAAGTGGCTACTTTATCTAATCCACCAACAGGGACAATTGTGATATTCTCCTTTAATCCGGTTCGTTTCTCAACCTCAAGAATATTTGAAATAGCTGTTAAATAAATCAGGTCAGACGGACCTTCTACCAAAAGGTTATTTTTTGAGATAAACAAATTTTGAGCAATATCGTAACCCAAAGCCGCCTGTAATGGAAACAAGGTATTGGGATCTTTTTCCTGAATCGTATCAGAAATTATGGTTCCCTCGTCTGTTTCCAAGCACGTTCTAACTCTATTCAAATGATTAGAATCAACCATAAAGGGTGAATGAGTTGTGAAAACTATTTGATATTTCTTTGATAAATCTTCAATAAATCGAAGTAAATCCGCTTGAGCGGATGCGTGAAGACTTAATCCTGGTTCATCGAGGAGTAACACATAGTCGGACGATTTATCAGCCTGAATTTTGCTAAACCAAATAATAAATGAAAAAAACCAGTTGAATCCCTTACTCCGCCGATCCAATGGAAGGGAAATTTTATGTCGCTGACTTCTAACCCTTATGTCTAAATATTTTTCTTTTTGTCCTTGCTTATTAGGTATTTCTTGTATCCTAAAATCAATATCCAGGTTTTTATTTGTAGTCCAATATTTAAATATTTCGGAGGTTATTTTATTTGAAGAAGCCTCTAACAAAGCAATAAACCTTTCATAATCTGAAGAACTTAGTATTTCTTCAGGCTTAATTCGAGCCAACTCAAACAATGCCTTTGCAGTTTTATTTTTCTCATCTCCATTATCAATCTCATTAATGTTGACTTTGCCTCCTAAGTTATAATACTCATCGAAATACCAAAACTTAGGCATTTTTGGTTTAATTAGTGTCTTGAAAATATGATGAGCAAGAGTATTATTCCAGCCTTTTCCAGATTCAATTATTTTATTTATATCTGCTTTGAAAGTTGCTAAATCAGTATCCCCTTCTGCCGCCGCAATAGCAGCAACATCATTTAATGAATTTAGCTTGCTTATTGATTCTCTTGTTTCTTTTGATAAAACACTACTTTGTGATTTTATTTCAAGGTATTTTTTCTGATTAGCAGTAATATTATCAACAACATTTGTTGTCTTTTTATAAAAGCATGAATAAGAAAAATTCTTATCCGTAAAAACTCCTTTGCCTATTTCGCTTTCTATTTGCTTCAAGAATTCATCTGAAATTTCATAATTACATTTTATTATTTCAACTTCTTCTGTGCCATTTTCAAAATCGACAAGTTCATTTCGTGGGTAATCTTGGGTCGTATCAAACTTATAATCTGGATCGTCATTAAAATAATTAGTTTTTGCAATCGCTTGCAAAAAACTAGTTTTCCCAGATTCATTCATTCCAACTATTGTTGTAATCGCAGGATCAATTTCTACAACTTGGGGCTTCTGAATGCTTTTATATTTGTTTACTGTAACCTTTCTTAAATGTATTTGCATGGTATTTAAATTATAGGGTTAATGCCCCATTAAGACACGGGGCATTTTTTTAAAATCGGCAATGAAATTAAAGAAAAAATAGTGAATTGTGTTAATATAATACTTGGTTACAGGCATTTGCCCTGTTTTGTACTTTTTGTATATTGTGTTTCAAAATATTAGCGTTTAGCTAAACTTGGGGGACAAAATCAGCGACAAAATCACCCAGCCTAAATAGGTTCAAAATTTAGCAATAACGCTCACGCTATGCGTGGGCTTTATTTGTTATTGAACCTGGGCGTCGTCGCTGATGCCTGTCCCTCAGTAGCTGTAATGTCCCACGCTATTTTTTTAGATTAAAATCAGGAATTTAATCCTCTTCTTTAATGATAAAAGTTACCATACTTGAATGCGAAACTGTTGAGGAATTAAACAGATGTATCGCAGAATTAAATAAAGCCCAGAATGGCAAGAATCATCCTACTGAAGTGATTTTCGATTTGTCCGACAGAAATGAAGTAGGTGGTAAGGAATTCGAAAGGTTGCTGAGTGAAAAGGGATATAAGGCTGGTTCTCAGAAGGCAAAAGCCAGGCACTGTGATCGCTTTTCCATAAATAGGGTTAAAAGAGGGAGAGAATGGAGATATAATTTACCGGATATTGAAAAAGTACCCGAAAAAAGAACTTTCAGAAGTAGATTAAAATCAAAATAAAAAGTGACGTGTGATTCAGTTACGATTCGAACCAATGAACCCGCAACAAATAAGGACATAAAAAAAACCTATATAGGTTGAAGTATATAGATTTTCTCTTTTTTTAGCCAAAAAATGCTAAATGATAATCTTATGTATATAAGATTATTCTAATGTGATCCGGATTGGATTCGAACCAATGACCCTCAGCTTAGAAGGCTGATGCTCTATCCAACTGAGCTACCGGACCAATTTTTTGCAGCGGCAAAGCTAAGAAATTTTTACTTTGCGCCTAATCTCACCGGCAATGGATGTAAAAATAGAAGCCTCCTGGAAAGAAATACTGAAGCATGAATTCACCAAGCCCTACTTCCAGCAGCTGGCCACATTCCTTAAAACGGAAAAATCAGCCGGAAAGATCGTCTACCCACCCGGTCCGCTTATCTTCAACGCCTTCAATCAAACTCCGTTTTTGAAAGTAAAAGTGGTATTGCTCGGACAAGACCCCTACCATGGCGCCGGCCAGGCGCACGGTCTCAGTTTCTCGGTTCCCAATGGCATCAAACCACCGCCTTCGCTGGTGAACATCTTCAAAGAGATCGAAAAAGATATCGGCGTTGCCATGCCCGCCAACTATGGCAACCTTACCCGCTGGGCCGAACAGGGTGTATTATTACTCAACGCGGCGCTAACCGTACGGGCCAACGAACCGTTCAGTCATGCCAAATGCGGCTGGGCCGAATTCACCGACGCGGTTATTCAAAAAATATCCGACGAAAAAAAAGGCATCGTGTTCCTGCTCTGGGGCCGGTTTGCGCAAGACAAGCAGATGCTGATCGATGAAACGAAACATTTTGTACTGAAAGCAGCGCACCCTTCTCCGTTTTCGGCCGACAAAGGCTTTTTCGGCTGCAAACATTTTTCAAAAACCAACGACCTGCTGGTGAAACAAGGTCTGCCCCCGGTAGATTGGAAGCTGCTAACTCCTTAGTTTTGCCACCATGAAGATCTTCAGGAATATTTTTGGTTTCATCTGGGCGATCTGGGCGCTGATCACATTCGTCAGTTCCCTGCTCATCATCATCATCCCTTCCATGCTCACTTACCTGGTCAAGGACCCCAGGGGCCAGGATTATTTCATACGGCTGAGCCGCTTGTGGATGAACATCTGGTTATTCCTTGTTGGATGCCCGGTAACAATAAGAGGGCGGGAACATTTCAAAAAAGGGGAAACCTATGTGGTGGTCTTCAATCACAATGCGCTGCTGGATGTTCCGCTTTCGGCGCCCTATGTACCCGGGCCGAACAAGACCATCGCCAAGGCTTCCTTCGCGAAGATCCCCATCTTCGGCTGGTTTTACAGCAAAGGTTCCGTACTGGTCGATCGGAAAAATGAAAAAAGCCGCAGCCGTAGTTTCGAGGCGATGCAGCAGGTTCTTGCATCGGGCATGCACATGTGCATCTACCCGGAAGGAACCCGTAACCGGACCGGCAAGCCGCTTAAACCCTTTTATGATGGAGCTTTCAAGCTGGCACTCGCTTCACAGAAACAGATCATCCCCTGCGTGATCAAAGGAACCACCGATGCCATGCCCATCCATAAAAAATTCTACCTCTTCCCCACCCGCCTGTCGATGCAGTTCCTGCCGCCGGTTTCATCAACGAATGTTTCTGTAGAAGAATTGAAAGAGAAAGTTTATAACAGCATGCTGGAAGAATACACCCGCAACCCGTAACTTATAACCTGCAACTCCTCTTACAGATCATAGAAGAATCTTGTACGGTTGATACGCAGGTCACGCAGCAGGCCCGACTTCGGACTGATGCTGATGTTGAACGAACGGTATTTGCCCACCGGTGAAACATTGATGGCCATCTGCCAGCAATGCATTTCGCGGGTGAGGTACATGCTGATCAGGCCAAGGTCTTTGTTGCTGATATCGTACGACCCATTGATGCCAATCTGCCATTTGGGTGTAAGGTTCAGCGTACCGGCCCAGGTCACGTTCTGGGTGATCGAACCCTTATAGCCCGTGCCCAGTCCGTTGGGGATACGGTTGTAGTTGAAGGAGTACGACATACTGATGCTCCAGGGAATATTGAAGTTGGCGAACTCGCCGGGGTTGTTGCGGATATAGGCTGCCTCCTGCTGGTATTCATCGAGCGGCATACCCGTTACCGGGTTCACCTGGTTCAGCGCGGGGGTGGTATTGGGCAGTTTTTCACTTTTATCGCCACCGCGGAAAGAGGTCTGCATCGCGATGCTTCCGCTTGTCATCTTGCCCAGCGCCAGTATTTTTTTATTCCAGATCAGTTTATCGATGAACTCGCCACGGCTGTCGGTTAGGTATGGCACCACCACAGCATTGGCCGAGATACTGATCTTATCGAAAAGATTCGTACGCATGTCGATCCGGAAGGGCGCCAGCTTAAAAGCCTTCTCGAGAAAATTATAGCTGCTGGTAATCGAGAATCCATCGATCAGGGTAACTTTCTTCACGGCGTCAGCGCTGGTATCTTTCCGGTTGCGCACTTTCATCTGCAGGTTATTATCGATTCCGAAACTCAACCCGCCGAATTTACCGGCCCCGAAAGCGCCGAACACACTGCGGTCGTATACCGAGAAGGAACGTATGTTACCGAATGTATCGACCTGGGTGCTGTACCAGGAACGGGCATTCATATCGGGCTTGTAGCTGACCGATACCTGGGGTCTTATTTCATGGCGCACCGCTTTCACCGGGCTCTTCTTTCCGAACGTAAACAAGCCGAAAATACGGGTGGAAGCCCCCAGGCCAAAGTTCATTTCCCGCGCTGTGTAAAAACCCCTGCTTACAGCCGTATCCAGCTTCCTGTCGACCGGGTTCCAGTTGAGCCGGAATTTTTCGTGATACCATTTTTCGGTATAACTCACCTGCGGGGATAACTGAAAATATCCCAACGGCGGCAGCGATAAGGTAAGCGGCACACCATGACTGGCACCCCATTTATAATTGTCGGCGAAAGTTTTCAGGAAACTTCCCAGGGTGTCGTAAAACGAAGAGAGGGCACGCACATCGGTATTCAACGCGATGCCGATATTCTCGTACCATTTATACGAACCGATCACCTCCTTGCGGCGGAACGGGTAAAGTGTGTTCACATTGAATGTAACGCCCGGCAGGTTGATATTGTATTGCTTCGTGTTGGTATTCTGGTTATGGTTGGCGCTGATGTTCACGTTAAAGGGCTTGTCTTTCCAGATCTTCGAATAGGTGATCGACGAGTTGAGTATGTTCTGAAAATTACGCTGGGGGCTATTGGGCACCGAAGAATTGAATCCGCTGCTACCGGCATTCACGCTGGCGTTAAAACTTACGCCGGGCCGCGCCTTCATATCCGAACTGTGCGCCCAGCGGATATTGAAATTCCGTGCGCCGGATTTATCCAGGTCACGCAGGTGCTGGATATCGAGGGCCAGGTTTCCCTGGTATTTGTATCGCTTGAAATACCGCGGGCTGATATTGGCCGTCCATCCGCCATACGAGTACAGGGTCCCCCGCAGGATCACATCCCATTTATCATTGAGTACTTTATAATACCCGAGGCCATCCAGTGCCAGGCCCAGCTGTTCGTTGGCATTGAAAGTAGGCGCCAGTATACCCGAATGCCTTCCCTGGCTGAGCGGGTAGATACCAAAGGGCAACACCACCGGTATCGGCACGTCTTCAAACTCGGGGTGCACCGGGCCGGTGATGGCCATCTTCTTATTGATGAATTTGATCTTCTTGCTTACAAAAGCGAAGTGCGGCGTATCGAGGTTGCAGGTGGTGAACTTGCCACGCAGCGCATAAAAGGTATTGGCATCCACTTTTTTGATCCGCTCGCCGATCACGAATATCTCTCCCTGCTGCATATAGGTGCCCTTGGTAAGCCCCTTCCCCGTTTTCATGTTGAACCAGATCGAATCGCTCTGCGTTTTGAAATCGGCCTGGTTGAATTTGGGAAAGTTGATCACGTTGCCGTTGCTGTCTTTGATCAGGTAGGCTTTCACGAGGTTGGTGCGCTGATCGAATTCGATACGGGGCGACACCAGTTTATTATCGAGGTAATTGACACGTGTTTCTTTTCCGTATAAGAGGATCTTCTTGGCGGGGATATCCATCACCATCGAATCATCCGCGTGATAAGTAACGGGTGCGTCGAGCGAATCCCTGGAACTGCGGAATCCAAAGGTGTCCGTCTTCACCACGATCGTTGTATCGGGCCCCTTTCGGATGGCCAATGGTTCGCTGCTTTCATTCGCTTTACGTGCCGAATCGCCGCCCGCTGCTGGCCGCACAGGAACCGTATCCGCCGTTAAAAAACTGTGAAAGTAAAATCGCTGATAACCAACCGCGTTATAGTAGAGCGTTACAGACAATACCAGCAGCGCTAATACCCATACCGAACTGTATTTTGCCTTACCTTTGTTGAGTTGGTTCATAGATTAAGAGGTGCAAAAATAGCCATTAAGTCTTGATACTTATCGGTATAATTGTGAATATTGTCTTATACTAACCCCATTAAAACCGCTTTGCGTATGCCGAGAAACAAAGTGCCCGTATCCTTGTTGATTGCTGCTTCTCTTTTGTTAATATTCCCCGTCGCTTTTTCACAGGCTCCTAAAAAAATAAAGACCATCGTGGTAGACGCAGGACATGGAGGCAGCAAAGATCCCGGCGCTATCGGCCAATACGAGAATTCCCTTCGTTCCAAAGAAAAGGACGTCACGCTTGCCATCGCCCTGAAACTGGTGGAAGAACTGCGGAAACAACTGCCCGGTGTGAACATCGTTCCCACACGTGTAACCGATATATACCAGGACCCCCGCGAAAAGGCCCGCATCGCCAATGAAGCCAAAGGCGACCTGTTCCTTTGTATCCATGCGGATAGCGGTCCGCTCAAACAGGGCCGCCGGCAGATCGGCACCCGCATGGTAACAAGGTACAAAGTGAGTGGTAAAGGAAAGAAAAGAAAAAGAACACCGTACCAGGTGGAAGAGCCGGTATACGAATATTTCAAATTGCCGCTTACCCGCAGCGGTACCAGCGTCTGGATATTCGCGGCACACAAGACCAGTGATAAACTGAAAGCGATCATGGACGGCGACGAAGGCTTTGAACTGGAAGCCAATGGCGTCGATTCCATCGAGAACAGCATCGACTTCAGCAAACCGGAGAACCGCATCATCGCTTCCATCTACGCCAAACGTTACCAGGAGCGCAGCGACCTGCTGGCCACCATGGTGAACGACGAAGTGGAAACCACCGGCCGTCAGTCGTTGGGCGTGAGCCAGCGCCAGAAAGGAATCTGGGTGCTGCAGGCCACCAACATGCCCGCCATACTCATCGAAACCGGTTTCATCAACAACCCCGAAGACGAACGCTATCTCAACAGTGAAAAAGGACAGCAGGAACTGGCCGAGGCGATCACCAAGGCCGTTAAACGCTACAAAGAACAGGTTGAATCGATCAATAATAAACCAACGGCGAACACAAACCAACCGGCTGTAACCTCAAACAACCCGGCCGATGTTCCGGATGTACTCGAAAAGAGACCGGTGAAAGACAGCAAGGTGCTGGAAGTAAAGAGCAACAAAGTGAAGATCGACCTGTACGACGATGGCGAGATCGATAATGATATTGTATCTGTCTATTTCAATAATACACTGCTGGTCGATAAGCGGTCGCTGACCGCCCAGGCGCATTCCTTTACCCTTAACCTGGTTCCGGGCAAAACAAATGAACTGATACTGGTGGCCGAAAACCTCGGCTCGATACCACCCAATACCGCCCTGATGGTGATCTCCGACGGCACGGGCCGGCACGAAGTACGCCTCAGCGCCGACCTGAAGAACAACGCGTCGATCCGGTTCGAGCTAAAAAATAATAACTAAATTACCTGCGCTTTGCGCAACTTTGCAGCGGACGCATACCACGTAACATGAAAATTTCGAACGAAACCAAGATCGGCATACTTGCCGCCTTTGCCATCGCCCTGCTGATCCTCGGGTTTAATTTTCTCAAAGGGAAGTCGATCTTTGCAAAAAGCCGTACGCTCTATGCGGTGTACACCGATGTACAGGGCCTGGCCGAATCGAACGCGGTTAAGATCAATGGACTCCAGGTTGGTACGGTTTACAGCATCAACCCCGACAAAAGCATGAAGCGGATCCTGGTGAACATGACCCTCACCCGGGAGGTGAATATTCCAACCAATTCCGTTGCCACCATCAAGGTAGACCTGCTGGGCCAGGTAAGCGTGGAGATACACCTGGGCGATACACCCCGGTTCTTTGCTTCCAAGGATACCATCGCCACCATACCTTCCATCGGCCTGTTCAACGAATTCATGGGCAAGGTGAATCCTGTTTTCCTGGAAGTGAAACGTGCCGTAGGTTCGATCGATTCCGTATTGGGTAATTTTAACCGCATCCTCGACCCCAATGCAAAGGACAATATTGGTTCGGCACTGGCCAACCTGAACAAAACCACCGCCAACCTGATCACCGCCTCCGCTTCCCTTACCGAATTGCTGAATACACAAACGGGTGCGCTGGCCGGCACATTGAACAACCTCAATTCATTCACCGGCAACCTGGATAAGAACAACGAAAAGATCAACAGCCTCGTAAGTAACCTGGATAAAACCGCCGGCAACCTGTCGAATCTCGAACTGCAAAAAACGCTCGATATACTCAACAGCACCATCGGCGACCTGAAAGGAACCATCGCCAAGCTGAACAGCAATACCGGTACGGTTGGCCTGTTGCTCAACGATACCCGTCTTTACAACAACCTCACCGCCACCGCCAATAAACTGAACCTGCTGATCGACGACCTCAAAACAAATCCCAAACGCTATGTGAACATTTCGGTGTTCGGCAAGAAGAACAAAGATGCCGGCTTAACGGTTCCCCTGCCTGATACCGTCAATGCGCCGTATACCCGGCAGAAATAATTTTACCATTCCGTTTCGAAATAAAACCAGATTTTGCAGGCTGAAAAAACACGTTGATTGCATTGAGATCCACCATTTTCATCCTACTGCTTTTCATCCTGGCCGGCATTCCCGCACGGGCGCAGCAACAGGTGGTCATTAATGCTTCATCCGCTTCCGACACCATCCGGACGATCAATATCGTACAGGGAAAGAACCTGCGGCAAAAAACACTCGACTCCACCGTACTGGAAACCATCGCCGGCGATGTGATCATCAAGGAAGGACTTACCACCTTTTATTGCGACAGCGCCGCACTCAACCGCAAAACGAATATCCTCGAAGCCTACGGCAATATCCACATCAACGACAACGACAGCATTCATACCTATGCGCAAAGCCTGCGGTATGTGGGCGCCGAACGCATCGCATACCTGAAAAAAAATGTACGGCTCACCGATAAGAAAGGAACGCTCTATACCGATGATCTCGAATACAACCTGCGCACCGGCATTGCCACCTACAAAAACGGCGGCCGCATTGTAAACGGCAAAACAGAACTCACCAGCCTGGAGGGCGTATACATCGCCGAAACCAAAGACGTTTATTTTAAAAAGAACGTACACCTCAAAGATCCCGACCGCGATATCTGGACCGACAGCCTCCTGTACAACATCAAAACCAATATCGCCACCTTCATTTCCAAAACACGCATCATCGGCAAAGACGGAAGTGTGATCGACACCAGGAGCGGCACCTATAACCTCGCAACCGGCGAAGCGATCTTTTTCGACCGCACCTCGTTCAGCGACAGCACGCACTCCGGCATTGCCGATAAGATCGCTTACGACAAGAACACCGGTACATTGCAGATGGAGGGCAATGCCAAACTGGTCGACAGCGCCAACCAGGTAACCGTCATCGGCAACCAGATATTTGTCGACACCAAAAAGAATTCGTTCCTCGCCACCCGCAAACCCGTGATGATCTTTTACCGTGATGGCGACAGCACCTATGTGGCTGCCGACACGCTTTTCTCCGGCCTGCGCAAGTACGACAGCCTCGAACGACGTGTGATCACCCATACCGATACACTCAACACATCGATGGCGGTGAACACCAACAGTAAGGATACATCGATCCGCTATTTCCTGGCCTTTCACCACGTACGCATTTTCAACGACTCCCTGCAGGCGGTAAGCGACAGCCTCCACTACTCCACCGTTGATTCCACCTTTAAATTATTCGGCGAGCCCGTGGTCTGGAACAACCAGTCGCAGGTAACCGGCGACACCATTTATATGTACACCGAGAACCAGAAAGCGAAACGGTTTTACGTATTCAACAACGGTATGATCATCAACAAATCGAACGATGCCATGTACAACCAGATCGCCGGCCGTACGCTCAACGGTTATTTCGTAAACGGCGTGATCGATTATGTACGCATCAAGGGATCGCCGGCCGAAAGCATCTATTACCCGCAGGACGACGACAGCGCCTTCATCGGCATGAACCGGAGCAGCGGCGATGTGATCGATATTTATTTTGTGAACAAGGAACTCAACAAAGTGAAGTTCATCAACAGCGTGGATGGAACCCTCTATCCCCTGCGGCAGATTCCGGCCGAACTGAAACAACTGAAAGGATTCAAGTGGCTCGACAAACGAAGACCCAAGAACAAACTGGAGTTGTTCGAGTAACGCGGTCTGACGGTACGTCTGACCGTTTCGTTTAAGTAAAGTAAATAAATGGTCAGACGAGACGTCAGACCATGTCCTCAATTGAGTTTGGCAAGCGCCTCTTTGATCCGCCCGAAACCTTTTTCAATATTGGCCATGCTGTTGGCAAAAGAGATGCGTATGCAATTGGGCTCCCCAAAGGCCTTACCGGTAACGGTGGATACATGGGCCTTGTTGAGCAGGTACATGCAGAGATCGTCGGCATTGGCAATCGTTTCTTCGCCATCCGACTTACCAAAATAATTCTTCACATCCGGAAACACATAGAAAGCGCCTTCCGGTTCGCTGCAGGCGATACCCGGTATCCCGTTCAGCAATTCCATCACCCGCTTGCGGCGTTTGGTAAATTCCTCCACCATCATCGCGGAAGGTTTGCTGTCGCCGGTAAGCGCCGCGATGGCCGCCCGCTGGGTAACGGCATTGGCGCCGCTGGTTGTTTGGCCCTGTATCTTTTCGCAGGCTTTGGCAATGGCGGGGTGAGCGGCGATGTATCCCAGCCGCCAGCCGGTCATGGCATATCCTTTACTGAGCCCGTTGACGATGATCACCCGCTCCTTCAAAAAACCGAATTGCGCAATGCTTTCGTGCTTTCCCACGTAATTGATGAACTCATAGATCTCATCGCTCATGATGAAGATGCCGGGGTGCTTCTTAAAAACTTCTGCCAGTGCCTTCAACTCTTCCTTTGAATAAACTGCCCCCGATGGATTGCAGGGCGAAGAGAACATGAATAATTTTGTGTTGGATGTAATGGCTGCCTCCAGTTCGGCGGGTGTGATCTTGTACCCGTTTTCCAGGGAGGTATGCACAAATTTCACGACCCCGCCCGCCATCTTCACGATCTCGGAATACGTAACCCAGTATGGTGTAGGTATGATCACTTCGTCGCCCGCATCCACGATGCTCATCACGGTATTGAAAATGCTTTGCTTGGCGCCGGTACTTACAATGACCTGGTCGGGGGTATAATCCAGCCCATTATCCCGCTTCAGTTTGGTACAGATCGCTTCGCGGAGATCGAGGTAGCCTGCAACCGGGGTATAATGGCTGTAATTGTCTGCGATGGCTTTGCTGGCCGCCGACTTGATATGATCGGGCGTATCAAAATCCGGTTCGCCCAGGCTCAGATCGGTGATATCGAATCCTTTTGCACGGAGTTCGCGGCCCAGTTTGGCCATCTTGAGTGTTTCAGGTTCGTTGAAGCGGTCGAGCAAAGAGGATAGTTGCATGGCAGTCGTTTGGTTGACAGCAAAAATAGCTATTTATCGTACGTAAACGAAACGGGCGAAAGATCCGGTTTTATTCTCCGCTCCCGTTTCAATTCGTATTCATACAATACCTCGCCCAGGTGCTGCATGAAAGGCAGTCCGATCGTTTTATAATCGTATCGGTCGTCGTTGAGTACGCCATCCGAGTTACAATAGATCACCGCGGAAACAACGAATTCTATGTTGTTTTTGAAATCGGCCACATAGGCCACATCGAGCATATGCCCATACGCATCGCCCACTTTATTGAATATGCGCAGGTGTGGGGGAACCGCTCCTTTCGCTCCACCGAACAAAATGAATTTGCAGTAAGCCGGCCAGTAACTGGCTGTATCATAGGCATAGGGCGGATACAGCGATTCGGTCGGGTACTGACTCATGTATTTCAGTACAAACTGCCTGTCTTCCTCGCGGATGTTGAACCGGTTTGCCGCGGGCACTTTTTCGGGGAAGATGACACCCAGCAACAGGGTATGCAGGTCTTCGAGGCTCAACCGGTTCTTCCGGGAAAAATCCATCGGCCCGTTGACCAATTGCCCACGCCGGTAGAAAGCTTTTCCCAAACTATCGGTCCGGGTTGTGTATACAGCTCCGTTCCGTTGGGCCGGTACCCGGTACAGGATCGTACCGCTGCTATCGGTAAACAGGATCGGGTTCGTTCGCCGGTTCTCCTCTTCCGTGAGGAACACATCGAGCCGGTGCAATACCTGGGCATCGGCAAAACCTTTCTTATGCAGCTCGGCGTTGATATACTCCTGCCCCAAAAATTCGTAGAGCCGGTTGTAAGCGTCGTTGTCGCTCACCATCAGTATCTTTTTAATATACTGGCTGATCGATGGGGTTCCATTGGGTGAAGTGGGATCATTGTACACAGAGGTCTGCCCGCTGTAAGCCGTTTCCGTGATCATGGTCGTGTTGCGATCGATACCGGTTTGCCGGAGTTCGTTCAGTTTTTGGAGAGCCAGCAATACGATGGGCAGTTTGACCGTAGAGGCGGGATAGAAGTAGCGGGCGGGATTCACGTTAAAGTAATGGTGCCGGAGCGCCGGGATCCCGTTAGCGCCCCTGTCTACCTGGGTATAGATCACCTGCACATTCCAGGCAGACCGGTTGGCCAGTACGCTATCAAAATAGCGGGGATATTGCCGCATCAGCGACTCCAGGAATTGATCCGTTTTGGTGGTATCGGCCGGGCGGGAAGCCGTGATCGTTACCGCCTTATTTTCCCTCGCCTGCCCCTGTTGGGGGGTAGAGCAGGATAACACCGAAGCCATTCCGGCAATCAGCAGCATAAAACCATGGTAATTAGGGAACATCGGACCCATTTTACTGCAAAATCTGTAAAATTCTAAAAATATGGCGCAACAGGATACAACGGGTTTTTCCCCTATCTTTGCACACTTCTAAAATTCAACAAACTAGCTACTAAAAGTCACTTATTATGAAATTAAAAGGTTTGGTGTGGTTTTTCACGATCGCCCTGATAGTGATCTCCCTTTGGGAATTATCCTATACATGGGTCGTGCGCAACTATGAGAACTCCGTGGCAGCCAAAGCCGAAAAAATGGTAAAGGCAGCCATGCCGAATGCTACACCGGAAGAACGTAAAACCGCTATCGAAGCCCGCAAAAAGCGGATACTCGACAGTACCGGGGAGAAGAGCATCTATCCCCTCTTCGGAACCACGTACCAGCAGTGTAAAGCCAACGAACTGAACCTGGGTCTCGATCTCCAGGGAGGTATCAGCGTTACCATGAATGTGAACCTGGGCGACCTGGTAAAATCGCTCAGCAACAACCCGAAAGATCAGCAATTGCTTGGCGCCATTCGTGCGGCCAATGCGCAGAAAGGAACCAGCGATGCCGATTTCATCACGCTGTTCACCAAAGAATATATCAAGAACAACGGTCCCGGTAAATTATCATCCCTTTTCTCCGGTCCGAATAAAGAGATCAAAAACAGCGACAGCGACGATGCCGCCACCACCAAACTGAAAACCATCGCTGCAGGCGCTATCAAGGAAACCTACAAGGTACTCGTTCGCCGTATCGATAAATTCGGTGTTGCCCAGCCCAATATCAATTTTGATGAGAACAAAGGTATCATCAACGTGGAACTGGCCGGTGTAAACGATGTGGAAAGGGTACGCAAATACCTGCAGGCATCCGCCCACCTGCAGTTCTGGGAAGTGCTCCGCTACGATGACCTGGAAAAATTCCTCATCGACGCCGATAAAAAACTGCAGAACTACCTGAACGGCATTACCGACTCCAGCCAGCTGAAAGATTCCGCGAAGGCAATGGCCAACGAGAACCCGCTCCTGCGTGTACTCCGTGTGATCACACCGCAGCAGGACAAGAATTCCGGAAAAGTATTTTTCTCGGCAAATATCGGCGTGGTGGCTGTGAAAGACACCGCCCAGTTCTTTGAATACATCAACAGCGATGTGGTGAAGAGCGCCCTTCCCGGCGATTGCAAGTTTCTGCTGGGTATCGAGGAAAAAGACAAAAATCTTAAAACATCCAACGATCGTGAATTACCGGTGTATGCCATTAAAATGCAAACCGGTACCGACAAAGCGAAACTGGAAGGTGAAGGCGTAAGCCAGGCTTACCAGAGTTACGACGACAAGGGCCGTCCTTCCATCAAGATGGAAATGACCTCTGCCGGCGCACTCATCTGGGCCAAACTCACCGGCGACAATGTGGGCCGCCCGATCGCCATTTCGCTCGACGACATCGTATACTCAGCGCCTAACGTAAATGAAGCCATCGAAGGCGGAAGCTCCGAGATCGCTGGTAATTTCGCGGTGGAAGAAGCGCAGGACCTGGCCAACATTCTCAAATCCGGTAAACTGGATGCGCCTGCCAAGATCGTGGCCCAGCAAGTGGTTGGTCCTACCCTGGGTAAAGAAGCCGTAAAAGGCGGCGCCCTTTCATTCGGCATTTCATTCCTCGTTATTTTCATCCTGATGCTGGTGTATTATAATACCGGTGGTTGGGTTGCCAATATCGCCCTTATCCTCAACCTGCTCTTCACCATCGGTGTGCTTACGGCCATGGGCTTTACGCTTACCGCCGCCGGTATCGCCGGCCTGGTGCTTACCATTGGTATGGCCGTGGATACGAACGTAATCATCTTCGAACGTATCAAGGAAGAATTGGAAAAAGGAAAATCCTACCAGCTTGCAGTAACCGATGGTTACCGTCGTTCACTGGCGCCGGTTATCGACGCCCACGTAACCTCGTTGCTTACCGCGGTGATCCTTTTCTATTTCGGTTTGGGTCCGGTCCTGGGCTTTGCCACCACCCAGATCATCGGTATCCTGTTATCGCTGTTCTGCGGTATCCTCGTATCCCGCCTGATCACCGATTTCTGGACAAACAAGAACCGCCATTTCAACTATTTCACCGCCCTGTCACGCAAGGTGTTCAAACACGCCAGCTATAAATTCATCGAGTTCAGGAAATACGCCTATATCATTTCGGTTATCGTACTGATCGCCGGTGTTGCCTCTTATTTCAACGGGTTCCACCTCGGTGTGGAATTCAAGGGCGGACGCAGCTATACGGTTCAGTTCGATAAAAGCGTAAAACCCGACGATATCCGCGACGACCTGAAAGCGGCGCTCGAAGGCGATAACCCGACCATTAAAACCGTGAACGATTCCCGTCACCTGAACATCACCACCGCTTACCTGAAAGAAAAGGACAACGCGGATAGCCTGGTGATCGGTAAATTATACCAGGGGCTGAAGAAATTGCTTCCGGCCGATGTATCCGAAGCGCAATTCGCCAGGAACAATATCCAGGGCTTCTCCGCGGTGCAACCCAGCATCTCCGAAGACCTGAAGCGTGGCGCCATCAAGGCCACCATCTTCGCCATCCTCATCATCTTTGTCTATATCTTCATCCGCTTCCGCGACTGGAGGTATTCAGTTGGTACGATCTTCACCCTGCTGCACGACGTATTTGTTACGCTGGCGGTATTCTCTTTCTGTAAGAACATCGTTCCGTTCCCGCTCGAGATCGACCAGCACTTCATCGCCGCGATCCTGACGGTGATCGGTTTCTCGATGAACGATACCGTGATCGTGTTCGACCGTATCCGCGAATACAGCCGCGATATGAAAGGCGCTACCAAAACCACCATCATCAACCGTGCGATCAACGATACACTGAGCCGTACCATCATGACCTCACTGACGGTATTCCTCACCCTGCTGATCCTGTTCATCTTTGGTGGCGAAGTAACAAGGGGATTCGCTTTCGCGATGCTGATCGGTGTGATCACCGGTACCTACTCCTCTATTTTCGTAGGTGCACCCGTACTGGTGGATATGGCCAAGAGCAAGCCGCTTGGCGCCGCCGACGCGGAAGAAGACAAAAAGAAATAAATCAGTTTTTGGAGTTATACAAAAGGGTCATGCCATGGCAAGACCCTTTTTGTTTTTTATGCGTTGGGAAGATCAGACGGCGAAACTGGTACCGCAACCACAGGTTTTGGTGGCGTTGGGATTGTTGAAGGTGAAACCACGGGAATTGAGTCCGCCCTGCCAGTCTACTTCCATACCGGCCAGGTAGATGCCGTGCGACCGCTCCATCACCACGGGAATGCCGTCGACATCGAACTGGTCGTCCTTATCGGTTTTGGCGTCGAAGCCGAGTACATAGGTCATCCCGCTGCAACCACCCCCTTTTACGCCAACACGCAGGTATTGGCCCGGGATAAAATCAGCGGCCTGCATCAGGCGCATGATCTCCGCCTTCGCGGGATCGGTGAATCGTACAGGCAATGCGGTCGTTTCCATATTGATTATTTTAAGCAAAATTACAGAAGCCGTTTGTTTTGTTCTTACGAATTCCGAAGTTCATTTTACAGTACACAATCCCTTATTTTTGTTTCAAATTGACGATCTATGAATCTTTCCGATTCGATGGTTCAGAACATTGTACTGGGAGCCATCTTCATGTTTTTCATCGCCATCGCCTGGCTGCTTGCCGAATTCAGGGGCATGAAAGACGAAATCCGTGAACGCCTCGGTATCAATAACGAAACCATTAAACTGAAATTACAGGCCTATGAGCGGTTCACCCTCTTTGCCGAACGCTCCTCGCTCCGGAGCCTGGTGTCCCGTACCCCGGCCGACGGTCTTACCGTGGTGGGTTTACAGCTGGCACTCATCGAAACCCTCAACGCGGAATACGAATACAATGTCAGCCAGCAGATCTACCTGGCCCCCGATATGTGGAAGGCCATCGGCAACCTGAAAGACCAGCATATCTTCATCATCAACCAACTGGCGGCCCTCTTACCCCCACAGGCCAATGGCATAGAACTGAGCAAACGCATCCTGGAATATGTGGCCAGCACCCAGTCAGATATCAGCGCCGTGGTACTGAATGCCCTCCAGTTTGAGGCTAAAAAATTACTTTAACGCACTCACAATCAAAATACAACCATGTCTTCCGGAAAAAAAATAGCTACTGATTCTGGGATCGAGATCCGGCAGTTATACGATCAGCCGGTGAAGATGGAGGAAAGACCCGGCGAATACCCATTCACCCGGGGCGTGCAACCGGATATGTACCGGGGCAAGCTATGGACCATGCGTCAATACGCCGGTTTTTCAACGGCCGAAGAAAGCAACCAACGCTACCACTACCTGCTCAGCCAGGGTGTAAGCGGACTGAGTGTTGCCTTCGACCTGCCGACCCAGATCGGGTACGACAGCGATCATCCCCTCGCTGATGGCGAAGTGGGTAAGGTGGGCGTAGCCATCGACAGCATCGAAGACATGGAAACCCTCTTCAAAGGCATCCGCCTCGAGGATGTGTCAACCTCCATGACCATCAACGCTTCGGGTTTTATTCTCCTGGCCTTTTATACGGCCCTGGCAAAAAAACAGGGGGCCGATCTTAAAAAGATATCCGGAACCATCCAGAACGACATCCTGAAAGAATATGCCGCACGGGGTACCTATATCTACCCCCCGAAACCATCGATGCGCATCATCACCGATATCTTTGAATGGTGCGGTAAAGAGGTTCCCAAATGGAACACCATCTCTATTTCGGGTTACCATATCCGGGAAGCCGGCAGCACGGCCGTGCAGGAGATCGCATTTACGCTGGCGAACGGAAAAGCCTACGTAAAAGCTGCGCTGGAAAAAGGGCTCGACATTAATGTGTTCGGCAAGCGACTCTCCTTCTTCTTCAATGCCCACAACAACCTCTTCGAGGAAGTGGCCAAATTCAGGGCTGCACGGCGCATGTGGTCACGCATCATGAAAGATCTGGGCGCTACCGATCCCAAGGCCATGATGCTGCGCTTTCACACCCAAACAGGCGGAAGTACGCTGACGGCCCAACAGCCATATAACAATATCAGCCGGGTTACCATTCAAACCCTGGCCGCCGTGCTCGGCGGTACCCAATCGCTGCACACCAATGGCTTCGATGAAGCGCTGAGTCTGCCCACCGAACAGGCAGCCGCCATTGCCCTGCGTACCCAACAGATCGTGGCTTTTGAAAGCGGGGCTCCCGACACGGTGGATCCCCTGGCGGGAAGTTTCTTCGTAGAAACGCTCACCAACGAAGTGGAATCGGCGGCTTGGCAGCTCATGGAAAAGATCGACGCCATGGGCGGAAGCGTTTCGGCCATTGAGCAAGGCTTTATCCAGGATGAGATTGCCCGGAGCGCTTACGAATACCAGCGGCAGATCGAAAGCGGCGAGAAGATCATTGTGGGTGTAAACAGATTCCAGAACGAAGAAAACACATCCATCCCGCTGCTGAAGATCGATGACAGTGTACAACAGGTACAGGTGGCCAAATTAAAAGCGTTCAAACAAAGAAGGGATACGCAGCAGGTTTCAGCCGCCCTGGCCAAACTGCGGGATCACGCGGTAAGCGGGCAAAACCTGATGCCGGCTGTACTGGAAGCGGTGGAACTGCATTGCAGCCTGGGCGAGATCGCCGATGAACTGCGTGCCGTCTTCGGAGAATACAAATAAAAAGATTTCATTCCAATAGAAAACCCCGGTGATAGCCGGGGTTCTTTCGTTTACAACCTGTTTGTCCGTTTCGGGGAACCGTCGTAAGCGGGCAAAAAAAAGTCCCCCAAGAAGGGGGACTTTTGATTATGTCCAATGAAGATGATTATTGTACGATCACGCGGCACATGGCCAGCCGGTTTCCATTCATATCGCCGATCTCAACCCAATAAAGGCCTTTGCCATTTCTTCTCAGGTCCACGTCCATCCGGTCGTACGGTCTTCCGACAGTGTAATACTGAGTAAGCACACGCACACCTTTGATATCGTAAACAGTCACCGACCGCGGCAATACATTGTTCGCCTGGCTGTAGTACCGCACCTGGAACTGACCACTGGTCGGGTTCGGGTAGATAAAACACTTACTGCTTACTGAATCAAGGATCGATACAGTATTGGAAGCATTGGTGCAACCGTTGACATCGGTAACGGTCAGGCGATAAGCGCCCATTCCATCCACATCAAGATTCAGCGTACCGCTGTTTGCCCCGGCAACCACCACTCCATCCCTGGTCCAGCTGTAGGTTTGCGCCTGTACAGGTGCAACGGTGGAAGTTAACGTGGTACGCATTCCGGGCAACAGTCGTGTATACGGACTTGCCGATATCACCACCGTTGGCAATGGGTTCACCCGCAGGTCGGCCCGGAAAGAAGCAGCCGGACTGCAAGGCGCGGCGCCCGAAACCATACAGCGGTAGGTGTAATTGTTCATGCTTACAGGCGGAGCCGTAACGGTAAGTGTTGCTGTCGTTGCGCCCGCGTATACACCGCCGTTTGCCACATTGCTCCAGGTATTACCATTATCGGTACTCACCTGCCATTGATAACTCAACGGTCCGCTGCCGGTTGCCGCTACGGTGAACGTAGCCACTTTATCGGTACAGATCGTTTGAAGCAATGGCTGCGTAGTGATGCTCACCGGCTGGTTAACCGTTACCACCACCGTTCGGGCCGGAGATGTACAGGCCGCGATATTGGCGATGAAGCTTACAGTCCCATTGAAGTTTCTCGGGTTATTGGCAGGGGTACCCGGAGCCGCAGGGCCGCCCCAACCTACGTTACCATCGGTGATGATATCACAACCTCCCGCGCTGTAGACCTGGATGGTGCCTGTGCCATTGCTATACCGCGGGAAGGTAGCGCCGGTAAAGTCAAGTGCGATACCATAGGTTGCACCCGGTGGTATCGACAGCGTTAATCCGCTCATAAGCAGGTTGAGCGTACTGGCTGTAACGTTGTTGTTGGCCGTGCCAAACTGTATCCATCCATTGGCAGCGTTGATCGCTCCCGGGTTACCCGCTATCGGCGCAGCCTTATAGAATACGCGTGATACGACTGCACCGGATCCGAATGCATTGCTCGAGATACTGCTCAGCGTAACCGGGTATCCATTGTTGTTGCGAACATTGAAGGCTACCAGGTTATTGCCATTGGTTCCTCCCATGGGTGAGGCAACATCAGCTGCCGGAGGTGCCATGCTCTGAACGGTTACCTGGTAAGGATATACACCGGCTGGTGTAGGCCTTGTCCAGACTGTATCAGTAGGTGTACCTGTATAAGCGATGGTAGCTGCAGCATCCGTGAACAGTCCCGCCGTCGGCGTCCAGGTTGCACGTGTTGCAGGAACACCGCAGGTATAGGTGATGTTCAGTGTCCAGGAAGTCAATGTACCCAGGTCACCTGCGCCACCGTCATACATAGCCAGTGTGTATGCTCCGTTCGGAGTAGAATACAGACCGCTCCATGCTGTTACGTTTGGCAGGAATCCGTTCGGACCGGCAGGGCCAAAGGCGCCTGTAAGTACGGCATCCGCACGGAATGTTCCGGTGTAGGTACCTGAACCAGAGCTAAGGGCCGCTGTTCCGGCAGAACTGATGGTCGTGTTCACGAAGCCAGTGGTTGCACCGGCGCCACCTGTTCCGCTGAGGTAGTAGTCGAGATTCAGGATGTTGTTGTTCGGAGCTTTCAGCACCATTACCATATCTCCGTTCCATGTGTGGGTCAGGTTGAAGTTAACCGACATGGCCGAGATATTACATGTGGTCGGGATACCGCTCACATTGATGGTGTGCGAAGCACCGGTAGTAGAAGCATCCGGTACGGCTACACTGATAGCGCCTGAAGGGAATGATACCGATGTATTGCTTGATGTTGAACTTGTCAGCCTTACAGCAGGATCACCGAGGCACATCGTAACTGATGACGGCGTGATGTTCGGCGCTGGTGGCGTATAGTTCACCAATGCTACAGCCGTGTTGCTGCAACCAGTACCTGCCGCTGTACCGGTTACGGTATAAGCAGTGTAAGAGGTAGGAGCCGCATAAACGGTCGGTGTGTTACCACCGGTATATGGTATAGTAGTAGTGGCGTTGGTGTACAAGCCGGCTACAGGCGACCATGTATAGCTGGAAGCGCCGCTGGCTGTCAGCAACAGGCCATTGGAACCTACCACACCACCGCAACCGGAAGTTGGTGTTACGGTCACGTTCGGCAGAGCGTTCACGGTCAGGATCGCACCGTTAGAGATATTTACAGTACCAACAGGTGCACAGGTACCGCTTAATACACAGCGATAGCGGTAACCATTCATGGCTGCAGTTGTTGGATTAATATTCAGTGTAGCCGTGGTAACGCCCGAGTAAGGAGCCGTATTGGCCAGGTTGCTGTACGAAGCACCGCCATTGGTACTCTCCTGCCACTGGTAAGTAAGGCCTGCTCCTACACCAGCTACAGTAAAGCTGGCAGCCGTTCCGGCACACAAGGTTACATTTACAGGCTGGGAAGTTACTTCGGGCCGGGCATTAACCGTAATGGTGATATTGGCCTGGCGCACACAACCTGCTCCGTTATTATGATTCACGGTATAGGTAGTCGTAACGGTTGGCGAAGCTGCAACCGGGTTGGTTGTTGTCGAACTCAAACCGGCCGCCGGACTCCATTGGTAGGTACCCGTGGTGATCGGAACCAGGGCTCCGCCAGAAAGCACGGTTACTTTACCGAGGAAACCGCGGGGCGTAAAAGTAGGCGCGCCCGGAATGGCCACACCACCATACCCGATATTGGTTCCGGTGATGATGTCGCAACCACCCGCCGAAAAAGTATAGGTTCCTGCTGCGATAGAACTGTATCGCTGGGCGGCTGTTGTGGTTCCCTGGTTGACCGCCTGCACGCATATACCATAGGTTGCCCCGGGTGGTACCACCAGTGTAAGACCCGTCATAAACGGTTGCGTGGTTGTGGTGGTTGTGTTTGCGATGCCGGTGATTACCGCCGAGCCGAATTGATTCCAGCCATTAGCGGCATTGAGCGCTCCCGGCGCCCCGTTTATGGGAGACGTTTTATACAGGGCGGAAACATCTTTCAATCCTGCAGTGCTGCAAATACTCTCAATGCCTGTTATGGTTACCGGCGTCGCATTATTATTCCGGAAATTAAACAGGATGGTGGCGTTTGCATTATTATTGAGGAAACCGGTTACAGCAATCGTAGAGGGTACCGGCGGACCACTCGCCTCCATAACCGTCAGCAATGCCGGATCACCCTGGCATAAGGTTGTGCCGGGCACGGCCACGATGGATATCGGGGCAGCCGGGTTAACCGTGATCGTTCCGGTGGCCGAGGTTGGCGCCGGACATCCGGCGAGGTTCACCGTATAGTTGTAAACACCCGCCGATGTAGGCACGCCACTGATGGTAATAACACTTCCCGCCATGCTGCCGGTAACGCCGGGTGGCAGCCCGGTAAATGTGGCTCCTGAGGCAATGGTGGTATTATAGGTTATGTTGGTGATCGGACCTCCGAGGCAAATCGTCTGGTTATCGGTGCCTGCTGCCGAGGTACGGGTGATGGTACAGGGCGCTGCGCCGCAGTTGGTACATTGAACCGTGGTGGTACGGCAGGTATTCTGGGTTCCGCAACCCGCCGTATTCCAATGTGCGTAGATGGTTCCGGTATAGGTATTGGCGAAAACAAGCGGTGTGGTACCCGAAGCCAGCAATGGGCCGCCCGGTGTACCGGAACGCACCGTAATGAAATCCCCGGCTACACTGCTGGTAAACCGGAGTGTCTGCCCGTTCACAGCCCCGTTGATAGTAGAATAATCTCCCGCAAAATTGCAGGCCGATATGGTGACAACAGTTCCGGATGTATTGATGGTGGCGGTTCCGTTGGCTATGGTATTGGTACATCCGGCAGGCGCCAGGTCCAACCCAATCGCGGGCACATTGAATTGTCCGCCCGTTGGTAAAACCGTTACGCCGCATGCCGATGAGGCATCGCTGTACTGGCGTCGGTAATTCGGCGCCACATCAACCACATCCTGGTTGATGCTGAAGCCGGTTCCGCTGTACCCGCACTGGTACACTTCAATGATCAGGTTCTGGGTTGGATCGTAGAGATACGGCGTCGTCAACGGGATGCTCGTCCATTGAAGCGCCGCCGAAGTCGTTATCGTGGTATTCTGCGAACGTACGGTGGTCATCGGCCCGGTATACCACTGGCCGATACCCGGTATGAATACATTCGGGGCAACGGTTGCCAGCCGTATCGTAAGATTTGTGTACGTGGCATTACATGCGGCGTTAGGCCGGAACCAGATGGCTGTGATATTATTTCCGGAAGGCGCCGGCCCCGGTTGATTGAATTCTCCGGCAGCAATGACCCATTGCACTTTTTTTCCCGTTGTTGGGTTTGTATTGAAGGGAAATACATTACCTCCTGTGGTGGGAAGCCGGTTATAGAATTGGGGTGTCTGAGACATCGATGTTAACGCAATGGTCAACATCGAAACAAGCATGCAGAACTTTTTCATCTAAGCCAGTTTTGGTTATTGATAAAACTATATGCAGTTTCCCGATAGGGCCTGGATAGATGAATCAAAGGGTCAGCTACGAGAAAAGTACAAAAACTATTTTCAATTACACAACCCATTTTTTATCCCCGAAGCATTAAGCTTCGTGTTGCCATTTAATACAACCGTAACAGGTTCTGTTCCGGCACATTAGTCTGGCATTAGGAGCGTATTAATATTTCCGCGGATCGCATAAATGCATAAAAAAAGTCCCCCAAAAGGGGGACTTTAGATTATGTCCAATCAAGCGGATTATTGTACGATCACGCGGCACATGGTCAGGCGGTTGCCGTTCATGTCGCCGATCTCTACCCAGTAGAGACCTTTACCGCTCTTACGCAGGTCTACATCCATGCGATCGTACGGACGACCGATGGTATAGAATTGAGTCAGAACGCGGGTTCCTTTCGCGTCATACACAGTAAGTGACCTTGGCAGCACGTTGTTTGGCGCGCTGTAGTATCTCACCTGGAACTGACCACTGGTCGGGTTCGGGTAGATGAAGCACCTGCCACTTACAGAATCTTTAATCGTTACAATGTTGGATGAAGCGGTACATCCGTTCACATCGGTAACAGACAGGCGGTAGTCGCCCAGCTGATCCACATCCACATTGTTCAATATGCCTGTGGTGGCACCGCTAACGATTGCGCCGTTACGGAACCAGGTGTAGGTCTGAGCTGCGTTCGGACCTACGGTTGATGTGAGGGTTGTACGCATACCCGGCAGCAATGATGTATACGGAGCTGCAGTAATCGTTACAACCGGCAGCGGGTTCACCACCAACCTGGCCTGGAACGATGTTGCACTGGCGCAAGGTGCGGCGCCGGTGACGATGCAGCGATACATGTTGTTGCTCATGCTAACCGGAGGAGCCGTGATGGTCAGTGTAGCTGAAGTAGCCCCGCTGTATACACCACCGTTGGCCACGTTAGCCCAGGTATTACCATTGTTTACGCTTACCTGCCACTGGTAGCTGAACGGTCCGCTTCCACCAGCCTGTACGCTGAAGGTTGCAACCTTATCGGTACAGATGGTTTGGTTAACCGGTTGAGAAGCTACGCTGGTAGGCTGGTTCACGGTTACTGTTACTGTACGTGCAGGTGAAGTACATGCAGGTACTGAAGCAACAAAGCTTACAGATCCATTGAAGTTACGCGGGTTGTTGGCAGGTGTACCCGGAGCTGCCGGACCACCCCAACCAACGTTACCACCTGTGATGATGTCGCAACCACCGGCACTGTATGTAACCGTTGTAGCTGCACCATTGGTGTAAGCCGGGAAGGTAGCGCCTGTAAAGTCAAGTGCGATACCATAGGTTGTAGCCGGCGGTATAGACAGGGTCAAACCGGTCATCAACGCGTTCAGCGTGTTGGCTGTTACGTTGAAGTTACCCGTACCGAACTGAGTCCAGCCATTGGCTGCACTGATCGGACCCGGGTTACCGGCGATCGGGGTTGTCTTGTAGAACACCCTTGCTACGATCGCTCCAGAACCGAAGGCGTTGCTGGAGATGCTGCTGAATGTAACCGGATACGCGTTGTTGTTGCGTACGTTGAAAGCAACCAGGTTATTACCGTTACCACCTGCGTTCGGTGTTGTCACCACTGCCGCTGGCGGGTTCAGACTCTGAACAGTTACCTGGTAAGGATATACACCGGCTGGTGTAGGCCTTGTCCAGACTGTATCAGTAGGTGTACCTGTATAAGCGATGGTAGCTGCAGCATCCGTGAACAGGCCTGCCGTAGGCGTCCAGGTTGCACGGGTTGCAGGAACACCGCAGGTATACGTGATGTTCAGTGTCCATGAGGTCAATGTACCCAGGTCACCTGCGCCACCGTCATACATAGCCAGTGTGTATGCTCCGTTCGGAGTTGAATACAGACCGCTCCATGCTGTTACGTTTGGCAGGAATCCGTTCGGACCGGCAGGGCCAAAGGCGCCTGTAAGCACGGCATCCGCACGGAATGTTCCGGTGTAGGTACCTGAACCAGAACTGAGGGCCGCTGTTCCGGCTGAACTGATGGTCGTGTTCACGAAGCCAGTGGTTGCACCGGCGCCACCTGTTCCGCTGAGGTAGTAGTCGAGGTTCAGGATGTTGTTGTTCGGAGCTTTCAGCACCATTACCATATCACCGTTCCAGGTGTGGGTCAGGTTGAAGTTAACCGACATGGCCGAGATATTACATGTGGTCGGGATACCGCTCACATTGATGGTGTGCGAAGCACCGGTAGTAGAAGCATCCGGTACTGCTACACTGATAGCGCCTGACGGGAATGATACCGATGTATTGCTTGATGTTGAACTTGTCAGCCTTACTGCAGGATCACCCAGGCACATCGTAACTGATGACGGCGTGATGTTCGGCGCTGGTGGCGTATAGTTCACCAATGCTACAGCCGTGTTGCTGCAACCAGTACCTGCTGCTGTACCGGTTACGGTATAAGCAGTGTAAGAGGTAGGAGCCGCATAAACGGTCGGTGTGTTACCACCGGTATACGGTGTAGTAGTAGTGGCGTTGGTGTACAAGCCGGCTACAGGCGACCAGGTATAGCTGGAAGCGCCGCTGGCTGTCAGTAACAAGCCATTGGTACCTGCCACACCACCGCAACCGGAAGTTGGTGTTACGGTCACGTTCGGCAGGGCGTTTACGGTCAGGATCGCACCGTTAGAGATATGGGCAGTGCCCGGAGTCAGCGGAGGACATGTACCGCTCAGGATACAACGGTAGCGATAACCGCTCATGGCAACCGTTACCGGGTTAACCGTAAGCGTTGCTGTTGTTACACCTGAGTAAGGAGCAGCGTTGGCGAGGTTCGCCCATGTTACACCGTTATCGGTACTTACCTGCCACTGATAGGCAAGGCCGGTACCAACACCAGCTACAGTAAAGGTAGCGGTTGATGTAGCGCAGGCAGTCACGTTGGTCGGTTGTGTGGTCACAGCCGGACGTGTGTTCACGTTGATCGTGATGTTCGCCTGGCGAACGCAACCAGCGCCATTGTCGTGGCTAACGGTGTAAGTTGTAGTTACAGCCGGAGAAGCAGCAACCGGGTTGGTGCTGGTAGAGCTCAGGCCGGCAGCAGGGCTCCACAGGATGGTACCTGTTGTGATCAGGCCACCGATACTTTGTACAGATCCGGCAAGCGCCATCACGTAGTGAGTGTTCGGGAAGCCGATTGAAGCCAGGTCGGTCGGTGTGGTGATACCGCAAGCCGCGGCTGAGATATAGCTTGGGCCTGTTTGAGCGGCGGCATTACCACCGGGCCAGAAGAACTGACCGGTAACCACAGCTGATTTTTCCACTTCCACGATTACGGTGGCTGTATTCGGTACAGTAACCGGTGTGGTCAGCGTAGCTGTGTAGATGGTTCCTGATTGAACAGGAATATTATAGGTCTGGGAAGCGATCTGTGTACGTGTACCGGCAGGGAATGTACCGCTGGTTTGCGTGTACAGCCTTACGGTGAAGAGTTGCGTACCACCTGTCAACTGTTCGATACCGAAGTTAACAGAGTTGATCGTGAAGTTGCCTGTAACAGCCGGGAAGTTCAGCAGGTTATAAGCCCTCCAGTAACTGTTGATGGCGGTGCTCACACCGGCGGTTCCGCAGGAAACACCATTACCTACGGCAATCGTGTTCGAGCTGGAGTGCGTTACAGTGAGCGGAACAAGCGGACCTGCATCGTAAACGCTCAGCGCAGCAGGATCTCCCTGGCAAAGGGTTGTTCCCGGTACAGCCACGATGATCATCGGGTTGGCCGCGTTGAAGTTCACCGTAGCGATCGAAGAAGTAGCGGCGGCACAAGTTGCGAATTGTACCACGGCACGGAAGTAAGTAGTCTGCGTAAGGTTGGTGAACGTTAATGTGGTTGATGTATTAACGATCGGGGTCCACGGACCAGCAATGTTGGTTGCGGATTCCCAACGGATCACAGAACCGGTATGGCCAGCCAGGGTAAGTGTACCGCTGTTGACTGTACCGCAGACATTGGTATTAGCAGGAGTAACTGTACCGCCTACAGATCCGGCAGCTACTGTCAGCAGGGCTGAAGTACTGATCGCATCCGGAGGACAGGTGCCCGTTACCACGCAACGATAGCGATTACCGTTCAGACCTACAGCGGTAGGATTCACGGTCAGTGTAGATGTAGTTACACCAGAATAAGGAGCCGCGTTGGTCAGGTTGGTCCAAGGACCGCCCGGACCGGTTGTGCTCACCTGCCACTGGTAGGTTACACCACCTGTTGCAGAACCGATACAAGTAAAGGTTGCAGTTGAACCGGCGCAAGAAACCGCGTCGATCGGGTTCTGGCTGATCACGGCCTGGCAAGCTACCAGTTGGGTGATCTCGGTTACATTGTCTTTGAATGAAACGCGGGTGTTAGAAGCGTTGAACAGGCTTGAGCGCATGTTCACAGCGGCAACCACGTTGAGTACAACGTCATCTACCCACCATCCTGCAGGAGTGGTAGGAGCTGATGTATTATTATCCGAACCGAAACGGAAACGGATCTTCACAGACTGTCCAGCGTATGGAGCCAGGCTGATGATGGTATTTACAAAGGTTGTTTGAAGACCTGTGAAAGCGGCCCTTCCACCAATCGGGTTGTTGGGAGAAACGCCCAGGGCTCCGTTATAACCATTCTGAATCGCGTTGCTGCCCAGGTCAGTCCAGGTAGTACCGCCATTCGTACTGATTTCAACTACACCTCCATCCCATCCGTCTTCGGTATTCCACCTGTGCCAGAAGCTCAGGCGGGCGTAAGAGTTCAACGGAATGGCAACAGAAGAAGTTGTTTCCAGACGCTGGTCGCCATCGGCGCCCAGGTTATTTACATAGAAAGAGTTCGGAGCACTGTTGCTCTGTGTATTGGTAACGGTCCATACTGTACCCAGCGGAGCGGTTGTTGTCCAGCTGGCAGGAATACCCGCACCGGCAACAGGCTCGTTGATCAGGGTTGAAGGCGGGAAGTAGCTACCAGCGTTTACGTTTACAGTAAACGGATAGTTGGTAGTACCGGCAGCCTGGTTAACTGCGAAGCTTACCACCCTGTTCACCGCGTCGTACGTACCACCACTAACGTAGGTTACGTTGGTAGGCAGTGTATCACGAACGGTGTGGTTGGTTACAGCCGAGCAGGTAGTAATGGCGTTGGTATAGATCAGGTTCTGTGTTTCCGGGATAGTGCTCGCACTCACCGTTGCATTGAGGGTAAGTGGCGGAGAGAAGTCCGGAGTCTGATCCGTTACACTGCTGGTAGAACCCTCTGATGCGTAAGCACCCATGCCCCTTCTGCGGAAAGCTTCCCAGATAGCGCAGCTGTAAGCGCCGCCATACAGAAGCTGATCGGCCTGGAGGATGGCGTTACGGCCACTGATGAAACCGGGGCTGCACTGTTGCAGACGCATACCTTCGGTTACCAGTTTCAGGGCGATATTGTTACCACCGCCGCCTGCCAGGTTGTACAGGTTCGGGTTGATGGTACCAACCTGGTTGATGATGTTCCAGGTCATATCCCAAAGGGTAGCGCACCAGATCTCGCCCCGGTCGTGCGGAGCGGCAGGAATGCTGGCGGCATATACCTTATTATTAACGGCAAAGTCGGTGCAATAACGCTGCGAGCGGATACCCAGGCCTGTAGGAGGCTGGTTCAACGCGTAGGTTCCGATACCCCGTGGAGAGTTGAAACCGGTGTTCAGCGTAGCGGTTGCCCAATCTTGTGTGAACATCAGCGCATAGTAATCGCTCCAGCCCTCACCCATCTGCTCGGCGTTACCCAAACAGCCGGAGTTGGCCGGACCGCCGGTGAAGCGGTTGCTGATACCATGACCGAATTCGTGTACGATGATACCATTGTCTACGTCGCCATCCCTGTTCGGGGTAACGGTAGTCCAGAGGTACATCTGCATACGGCCACTCGAACCATCGGCCGGAGTAGAGAAGTTGGCATTGTTGGTACCACTTCCGTCCTGCGCTTCCGCGTTAACGTGGTCGTTGCCGGCTCCACCCCTTCCCTGGTTATCATCCTGGAAGTTACCGTTCACCTCGTTGAAACCATATATATACATCACATCATGGATGATGTTGTTCCAGTAGAACAGGTTGGTGATGTTGAATTGCTGGTTTGGAGGACTGGTTACGGTGGGAGCCTGTGTATAATCAGGCGTAAAGTCGAATGTGAGGTTTGGAAGCGCTGATGATGATGTCGCAGAGCGGGCAGGATCACCAACATTTTGGTTTGTACGGTCGTGGTAAGCCCAAACATTGTTACCACGGGTATAGTTGTAATCGGTACCGCCGGTTCCGGTATGCCATTTCAGTGAAGTGGCGTTGCCCGGTGCGGCAGTCCATGGGTCGGTCCTGATAGCGTGTGCGCCGAGCGGGAAGGTAGGCGCTTCTGCCGGGAAAGGAACAACACGGTATGAAGCCGTACTGATGATGGAAGGATCTTCCACCTCTTTGAAGCTGAACATTGATTTTTCTTCTGCCTTTCCGGCGTCCTGGCTGCCCCATACAAAGTTGGGATAACGAACACCTTCATTGGCCTGAAGCGGGCTTCCCCAATGGTCATAATCGGTAAAGTTGTCCATACCGAGAATGCGGTTGTCGGAAGCATTTACATTCACCATCCAGTAATCGGAACTGGTTTTCGGAACCAGTTTCACCTGCCAGGCAAGTTCGATCCTGGAAACCACCACTGTATTATTATAGGTTTCCTCTACAGGAACCCAATACAGTTGAGCGGTAATGTTCTCACGGGAGATACCCATGTCGGAAAATTCGACCGTATGGCCGTTGTCGCGGGTGGCGATGGGGATGGCCATCTGGCTCGGACGCATACCACGGTCAGACAGTGCAGACTGTACGGCAGATTCAGCCGATACAGAAGGCATGGTCATTTTTCCGGCAGTAAACTTTTCCATGCTGTGGTTGAATTTACCTGCATTGGAAACAAGCTTACCGTTTTTGAATGCCAGCACAAGCATTTGATTGAGGATCGGGATCCCTTTGTACGTCTGGTTCAGGTATACCATGCGAATGCCCGTGGCATTGTCGTACATGGTATTTGAAACCACAACATTACTCAGGTCTCCGGCAGAAAGATGCAACGCATCTTTGTTTGCCCCAACCAACTGCATTGCCGCATCATTATCCGAGTTACTGAACTGCGCATTCATCGTGAACACGCAAAGCAGCATCGGAATCAGAAATAGCAGAAGTTTTTTCATAATCTGATAGTTTGCTTAGTTGTGAAAAACAAAGTTTAAACCCCCGATGAATCCAGTGGCTCTACCGGGTGTGTGAACAAACAGGTTGCTCAATTTTTTTTAAAGTAGTTGTTGAAAAATAAAGAAGAAGGTGTAAAGGTATCTGCCATAAGCATTTGGTTTATTTGAAGATTTACAAAATGGACTCACAATTATACTGATAATAGCGAATAATGAATCAAAAAAGGGGTATTTTTTTTTAAGAAATTTATTCACCGATATTTACTACTCAATAACTTATCATACATGCCGCTCCCAACCCGCCGCATCACACTCTGCCTCCTGCTCCTGGTTGCCGCCGGCGCTTTCGCCCAGGATAACCGCAACGCACTGAACAGCCTGGCTGAGAAAATCCAGCCCGACCTGGTCACCTGGCGCAGGCACCTGCACCAGAACCCCGAGCTGGGAAACCGGGAAATCAAAACAGCCGCCTATATCGTGCAGCAGTTGCAGGGACTCGGACTCGAGATCCGCACGGGCATCGGTAAAACCGGCGTGCTCGCTATCCTGCGGGGAGCGAAACCAGGCCCCTGTGTGGCCTTGCGTGCCGATATGGACGCCCTGCCCGTTAAGGAACGGGTGAACCTCCCCTATGCCTCATCCGACAGTACCGATTATGGGGGTAAAAAAGTGCCCGTGATGCATGCCTGCGGCCACGATGCGCATGTGGCCATGCTCATCGGAGCAGCCAGGATACTGGCGCCGATGAAAAAAGACATCCGGGGTACCATCAAATTCATATTTCAGCCAGCCGAAGAAGGTCCGCCCGAAGGCGAAGAAGGCGGTGCATCGCTGCTCGTAAAAGAAGGAATCATGGATAACCCAAAGGTTGACGTGGTATTCGGCATGCACATCGAATCCTGGATACCCGCGGGCGACATTCAATACAAACCCGGAGCCTTCATGGCTTCGGCGCACCAGTTCTCGGTCAACGTAAAAGGAAAGTCTTCGCATGGATCGCAACCCTGGCTCGGTGTTGATCCCATTGCCGTATCGGCGCAGATCATCGACGGGTTTCAGCAGATCGTAAGCCGGCAAATGGATCTTACCAAAGCGCCTGTTGTTATCACCGTGGCACGCTTCAACAGCGGCATCCGTTTCAACATCATACCCGAAGAAGCGAACCTGGAAGGAACCTTGCGCACACTCGACAGCAACATGCTGGAAGAGGTACAGGCACGCATGAAACAGACCGCGGCAAAAATCGCGGAAGCATCCAATGCCACAGCGGAAGTTCGGTTTATGGAGAAACCACTGGTCACGTACAACGATCCGAAACTGGTGGAAACCATGCTTCCTTCGCTGCAGGCCGCGGCCGGTAAAGAACACGTGCGGCCCATGGAATGGGTAACCGGCGCCGAAGATTTCAGTTACTATGGCACGAAGGCCCCCGCTTTCTTTTTTTATTTCGGCGGCATGCCCATCGGGCAGGATCCCAAACTGGCGCCTCCGCATCATACACCCGATTTCAGGATCGACGACAGCCGGTTGTTCATTGGCGTTCGAACCCTTTGCCGGCTTGCGCTTGATTATGCCGAATTAAAAAAGGATTAGAAAACGAAACACGGCAGTACCATTCATCATTTTCCGATGAGCAACTTCGTGTTCGTAGTTGTTTTTGATCTACCATTGCAGTCCTTTACTAAACCCGGTAACGTTAACAACGCCATGCGATATTTTCCAGAAAGCCGTACCCGGCTCCTTACCCTGCCACTCTTTTTTTTGAGCATGCTCACAGGTTTGTTTGCACAGGCGCAATCCCAGCAACTCTCGGGCAGAATCGTGATCGATAAAGCCAAAACGCCGGCGGTTTCGGCCAATATTTTTTTACTGCGGCAACCGGCAAAAACATTCTCCGACGCGTCGGGAAATTTTTCCCTGAAGATCCCCACCCTCCGCAAAGACGATACGGTATTGATCAGCATGGTGGGGTATGAAACCCTGCGCATCCCGCTGCAGGCCGCGTTGGGCCGAACCGAATTTCTGCTCAGGGAAAAAAGTAAAACACTCGAAGGCGTAACCGTAAAAGCCTTCAGTACACACGATGTACAGGGATCCTTATCCGAATCGGTGGGCTATTACCGCAGCTGGAACAGCCGCGGCAATGGCAACGAGATCGGCCGCGTTTTCCAGATTCCGTATGAGGAATACAAGATCGATAAAATCCGTTTCAAACTGAACAACATGTGCGATACCTGCCTGGTGCGCCTGCACATACGCACCATGAGCGACCGCTATCCCGATGAAGAACTGCTCGAGGATTCCGTTGCTGTATACGTACACAAACTTACCCTCGACGACAAAGCGCCTGAGTTCGACCTACGTGACAAAGATCTTACGTTCAGCGAAGGCAGGATCTACATCGGCTTTGAAATATTACACTGCGGGTTCAAACCCAACAACAATTGTTATTTCGCTTTTGCCGGAACCGACAAGGGTGAATACATCTACCGGGTACACGATCAAAAGGACTGGACCGCCATCAATGACGACTATACCATTTACATCAAACTGTTTCTGCGATACTAGCGGCCGGAAGGATCAATGCGCAAAATCCGCTTCGTAGTTACCGCGGATGCGTTCCATCGGCGGATTGAAATATCCGAATTTAAGTTGCGGGAATTCTTCGCGGATCAGTTCGATCAGCTGTTTCACACCCATGCATTCGCCGGTTTCCGAAACACCGATCTTTCCTAAATACCAATCCGGGTCGATATTGAAATTGCGCCACTGGATCATGCTCAGGCCGGTATCGCGGATGAGTTTTCGCAGCGCTTCGTATTCTTCGATGCTGTCGGTCATGCCCGGGAACACAAAATAATTGATGCTCGTCCAGCCACCGTGCCGGCGCACTACTTTCAAACTCTCCACAATGTCGCCGAATGTATAATTGTTGGGGCGATAATAGGGCGTATAGATTTTTTCCCGGGCCGAGTTGGTGCTTACCCGTATGCTGTTCAGTCCGGCCCGGCACAGTTCTTCCACCGCATCGGGCCGGCTTCCGTTCGTATTGATGTTGATGCTTCCCTTCTTCGTATGCTTGCGTATTTCAATGATCGCTTCGCGGATGGTTTCCCACATCAGCAGGGGTTCGCCCTCGCATCCCTGGCCAAAACTCACGATCGGGTATGGCGCTGTTTCGAGGTGCGGAACCGTAAACTCCACGATCTCTTCCGCCGTGGGTTTGAACGTGAGCCGGTCCTGCGTACTGAATATGGTTTCTTCTTCCGGCTGAAATGAAATGCAACCGATGCAGTTGGCATTGCAGGCGGGCGATACCGGTACCGGGCATTCCCACCGGCCGATGGCCAGGTTACGGGCCGCGGGGCAGGTATAGGTCATGCAGCAATTCTCCATCAGGTGTTTCACGAGGCGGTTATGCGGGTAGGCCTGTAAGAGACGGTGGGTGCCTGTTTCGATCTTTGCATCATCGTAACCCGCCGCTTCCTGGCGGATGTCTTTTTCAATGCGCACCGCGGGCACATACATCACATCGTTCTGCCAGCCGGCAGCGGTATAGCAAAACAACGGAAGTGTGGGTGCATCCTTGCTGGTTTCGTAGGCCGCCATATACAGGCCGGTATGCGCCGGCGGAATGAATGCGGCAACGGCCCAGCCTTTTTCGCAAAGGCGCATCTCACCCGTTTGCACATCGATGCCGATGCCATGCCGGCCGGGCAATTCATAGAGGTTGCCTCCCTCCGGCAGCTCGATCCATTCATCAACGGGAATCGGAACGGCATCCCAGCCGCTGCGGCCGGTTACGTAAAGCGAAGTGTCTTCAAAAATGTTTCCGTTACCATCGGAGTATAATATATAAGGACTCTGGCTAAGCATGCTGCAAGTTACTTGTTGTTGGGCAGATGGGCGACGCAAAAGCGGTTGAAGGATTTTTCATCCGTGGTTTCCGGCGAATCGCAGATCGGCGCCTGTATCATTTTATTATTCTGCAGGTCGATCGTGAGCAACCCGTCTTTCAGCACGAGGTTACTGAGTTGACTCCAGGCATACCGGGTGGTGCCGGTAGGCCGCTTTACCTGCACGCCATCATCGCTGACCGTAACGATGGTCTGGCGGCCCTGCATTACTACAGCGATGATACTAACAACCGCAAACAGCAAGGCGGCCAACCAGCCGGCAAAGCGGAACCAGAAGAACAATCCCGCCAGCAGCAGGGCAACAGCAACCAGGTTCAGCATGCCCTTGCCTTTTTTACCGAATAGCAGGAACAGCATGGCCAGCAGCAAAAAAAAACCGGTGGTTATATATAAGGTTGAACCCGATGCAGCAATCCCGGTATTCCCTGAAAGAATGGCGGCGGCTGCGAGGTGAAAAAAGAGGATAAAGCCGATAAAATGGCGGTAAGCTTTCTGCGTGTTATCCTGCAAGACCAGTTGAAAGCGCATCAGGCGGGGTTTGAAGCGATCAGCAGGTTGCACAAACGGAACAAACAGCGGGCGCCCACGTTCTCGTCCCACTCATTGTGGCTCACCCCTACTTCATTCAGGTCGAAGCCAACCAGTTTGCGGCCGCTGGCCAGTAATTTTTTAAAGAGATAGAAGACCTGTTCGGTTTCAAAACCTCCCTGCACCGGCGTACCGGTATGCGGGCATAATTTCGGATCGAGCCCGTCGATATCGAAACTGATGAACACGTTACCGGGCAGGTGGCTGATGATCTCATCCACTACCTGCTTCCAGCTTTCGCCTTCGTACTGCCGTTCCTTGATGTCTTTATCGAAATAGGTGATCACGCGTTTGTTGCTGGCATTGATATAGTCCACTTCCTCTTCGCAGTAATCCCGGATCCCCACCTGCACCAGTTTGGTCAGTTGCGGAATTTCTTCCAGCGCATTGTACATGATCGACGCATGGGAATATTTGAATCCTTCATACCCCTTGCGCAGGTCGCAATGCGCATCGATCTGCAGGATACCGAAACGGTCGTACTTCTCGGCGATGGCTTTGAAATAACCCAGGGGCGTGCTGTGATCGCCGCCGAGCAAACCCACCAGCTTCCCTTTGCCGAGCAGCTCTTTCGCCTGCTCGTATACCCAGTTGTTGAGAAAAAGGCTTCCCTCATTGATCTCTTTGAGCGATTTGCACATGAACTTGTTATCGGCCACCACTTCGCCCTGTGCGATGTAATTGATGTAGAGCTCGGCTTCCTTGCGGAGGTAATCGCTTTTCATCAATACCTTCTTATCCGAAGGACGCATGTAAAAGCCCTGTTTCCATCCGTCTTTCACTTCCGGATCGTACAGGTCTACCTGCAGGCTCGATTTAAATACATGCTCCGGGGCACGGGCCGTACCGGCGCTGTAACTCACGGTTACTTCCCAGGGAACGGGAACGATCACCAGGCGTGATTCCTCTTCCGAAAAGGGTAAACCGAAAATGTTGTTGTTGGGGTTTCCAACCGAGTTTGGATCAAACGTAGAAAGATCAGTCATCGCTGCTTGAGATTTGAAGTCGCTCTGCCCAGGGTACCCAGGGTAAAAACGCTGCAAAGATAAGCGACTGCTCCACAAAGCCGGCCCCGAGTACAAATAAATTTACGAGGCAGAACAAAACGAGCATACCCAGTATCCAGCGGTCGTACCGCCGGGTAAAAAGGCCCGCCCCGGTGAGCAGGCCAATACCGATACCTATATACATCAGCCAGGGGCTCACGGCTTCTCCTTCCGGTTGCTGCAGGAATTCCTGCGGACGGTTGAACAGGAACCAATTAGCCGCTGAATACGTGATCCCATCGATACCGGCAACGGCCTTCAGTAACAGTGATACAGCAGCCAGCAGGCAAAGCAGGCAAATGAGTACCCGGTACATTTTCCACAAGAAGGAAAAATTACCGTCGCTGAGCGCCAGGAAGGGAAAGAGGATCAATACCCAGGCCGGGTGTGCGTTGGATACGCCGTTATTGGTAAGATGCAGCAGGAACAAGGCCGATACAGCAAGCAGGCAAAGGATGGTAAAGAACCGCTGCCCGGGAATGATGGCACAGATGATACAGGAGCAGGTAAGCGCTGCATCAAATACCAGCCGTACACCGTAGTGCCCGGCCAGGAAAGCATACAGCTCATTTCCGGCTCCCGCATTGGGGAAAGACAATTGCGAAAGCAATCGCCCCTTGGCGAAAAAATAAACCAGTACGGCAAAAAGCCAGGTAAATACAACCCGTGCAATGAGTTCGCGGGAATAAAAGCTTGCTTTGTTTGGCAGAAGATCGTGTTTTTGTGTAATGCGAAATTGGTTACGGGCGTAAAATACGGCTCCCGGCGTTAATTGGACAATTTCGTAGAAGAAACGGTCATTTGAGTTAACTTTGCGGAGAATTTATTACTATGAAAAAAACGCATATCATTATCCTGGTGGCCATCGCGGCGCTGATCGTAACGCTGATCATTTTTTCGGCCAGCGATTTTTCCACCTACGATACCATCAATTCGGCCAAAGCCAAGCCCGGTAAATACGTTCACCTGATCGCCAAAGTAGATAAATCGCAACCCATCGAATACGATCCCCTGAACAATCCCAATTACCTTTCCTTTTATGCCATCGACAGCCTGGGTGGAAAAACAAAGGTGATATACCGGAACAGCAAACCCACCGACCTGGAGAAAAGTGAGCGGGTGGTGATGAAAGGAAAGATGCAGGCCGACCACTTCGAATGCGACAACATCCTGCTCAAATGCCCGAGCAAATACAAAGACGATAAAGAACAACTGCAGAAAACGATCACCGACCAGGCAGCCCCTTCGGGCGCCGGACCAACGGATTCTGCGTACAGCAAACAATAATCATCAATTAAGAATTAAGAATGGCAACGCAGCCCGGAGACAGCAAACGCTTTTCATACTGCTGCGTTAATTATTCATTTTTAATTCCTCATCCATAATCACCATCGATGAAATTTGAAGGCGAACACTTACTCCCCGGACAAATAGGCCAGTTCTTCATACTCCTCGCCTTCGTGGCGTCTATCCTTTCCACGATCAGCTATTTCATCGCATCGAAAAAAAACGATCCCGCCGAACGGAATAGCTGGCTGAAGTATGCCCGGGGAACTTTCCTCACGCAACTGGTTTCGGTGCTGGTGATCTTCGCGATCATCTTTTACATCTGCTCCAATCATTATTTCGAATACCTCTATGCCTACAAGCACGCATCCAAGGAACTGGAATCGAAATACCTGCTGGCCTGTATCTGGGAAGGACAGGAAGGAAGTTTCCTGCTCTGGACCATCTGGCACAGTATACTGGGTGTGTTCATCATGCTTCGGTCTAAGGAATGGGAAGCGCCGGTGATGTCGGTGATCAGCCTGGCGCAGTTCTTCCTGCTGATGATGATACTCGGATTGTATGTGGGCGATGTACGGCTTGGCAGCAACCCGTTCATACTTACCCGGAACGAGATCGAAGGCCCCATCTTCAGTCAGCCTGATTACCTGAAATTCATCAAAGACGGCGTGGGGTTGAATGTACTGCTGCGCAATTACTGGATGGTGATCCACCCGCCGGTGCTCTTCCTCGGCTTTGCCGCCACCATTGTTCCCTTTGCCTTCGCCTACGCGGGCATACAAACCAAACGCTACGGCGATTGGATCAAACCCGCCCTGCCCTGGGCTCTTTTCGGCGCCTGTGTACTGGGTGTGGGTATCATGATGGGGGGCAAATGGGCTTATGAGTCTTTATCATTCGGCGGTTACTGGGCCTGGGACCCGGTCGAGAATGCTTCACTGGTTCCCTGGATGATCCTCATCGCCGGCCTGCACACCATGGTCATCTACAAAGCCACCGGTCATTCGCTCAAGATCAGTTATCTCTTCGCCTTCCTGTCATTCGCCTTTGTGCTCTATTCCACGTTTCTGACAAGAACCGGCATACTCGGCGATACATCCGTGCATTCGTTCACCGATGCCGGGCAGGCCATCAATGTGATGATACTGCTCTTCGTGCTTTCCTTCACCATTCCGTCGCTGGTACTGCTCCTCGTGCACATGAAAAAAATGCCTGCGGAGAAAAAAGAAGAAAGCGGCAATTCGCGGGAGTTCTGGATGTTCATCGGCGCCCTGGTCATGTTCCTGGCTGCCATCTTCATCATCGCCAAAACATCGGTTCCTGTTTACAACAAGATATTCGGCACCAGCATCGCACAACCCGAGGAAGTGGAATTCTCGTACAACAAAGTGATCGTACTGGTTGCCATCATCATCGCCATCCTCACCGCGGTGGCGCAGTACTTCAAATACAAGCATACCGCCCCGGGCTACGTGCTGAAGAAACTGGCCCTGCCAACCCTGGTTGCCGCCGCCATCACCACCCTGCTGGTGATCTTCTACCCCATTACCTTTTATAAGCATGGCGCCGGATTCCTGGGCGCCATCTATGCTGCGCTCTTCGCTTCGATCTACGCGTTTGTTGCCAATACCATGTATATCTGGAGCGGACTGAATGGCAAACTCAAAGCAGCCGGCGGTTCGGTGGCGCATCTTGGTTTCGCGTTGATGCTGGTGGGCATCCTCATCTCGGCCAGTAACAAGGAAGTGATCAGCAGCAGCATGACCAATGGCATCAACCTGCCCATCTCGGGCAAGGATCCGCTGACCAAACAAACCGATAACCCGCTCGAGAACCTGACCTTACTCCGCCAGGTGCCGGCCGGCATGGGGCCCTATGAAGTAACCTACCTGAAGGATTCGGCGGGGGAAGAAAAAGGAAGACGCTTTTATGAACTGCTGTTCCAGCGTAAAGACAAAACGAGCCGGAAAGTACTGGAGCAATTCACGCTCAACCCGGATGTATACCTCATGAAAGGAAATAACATGAGCAGCAACCCGGATACAAAATCCTACCTCGGAAAGGATGTATTCACCTACATCTCTTATACGGTAAACAAAGAAAGCATACCCGAAGACACGGCCCAGTTCCGGATCACCGAAATGAAAGTGGGCGATACAGGCTATTACAGCAAGGGTATGTTCATCCTCGATAAGGTGGTATCCAATCCCGACAACGGCAAATACCATTTCAAACCGACCGACAAAGCGCTGATGGCAAGCATCAGCATCATTCATAAAGACAGCATGCGGTACAGCGCCTTCCCGCTCGTGTACGTGGATGACTACAATTATTTCACCCAGGTCGACGATACCGTATACGCTCCCAACCTTTATGTGCGATTTATGGGCGTTGCCGACAGCGTCCGGGTGAAGATCGCCATCAAGGAATCGGACCGGATCACCGAATACGTAACGCTGAAAGCCTATATTTTTCCGCAGATAAACCTGGTATGGCTGGGCATCATCATCATGGCCATCGGTATGGTCATGAGCGCCGTGCAGCGTGCGAAACTTTCGCCTTTGTTCGGGACGCTGGCTTTGATCGCTTCTGCAGCCGGGCTATTCTATATGTTTCTCTTAGCAAACTAGAATCACAATCGGCCAGTAGCTGCCGCACCACCCGTTCCACTTTTTCATCGGCATCGGTATAGGGTTTCAGCCGGGCAAAGTACCGTTGCAGGTAATTGCTGTCCTTCACCAGGGAATCGGCCAGCCATGGCGCTTTCTGTTTCACGATCGTATCGCAACCGCTTCGGATGGCTGTATAGGCCGAGTCGATCCGGGCTTCGGAGAGCGAATCGGCATAGCGCAGGGCCGGCAGGTCGGGGCCGGAATCGGCTTTTTTACCCTGCCGGCAGCCCAAAAACAGGAAAAATGCGCAATAAAACAGGCTGTTTACGGTTACTTTACGCATCGAATGGTATAAAATGACGGTCTTAATTGTAAATTTACGGAAGCCGTGCAAAAGCCTTTAATCCATACAAAATTAGGTACCCTCCTGCTGGCGCTGTTTGTTCTTATCGGCAAAAGCGAGGCGCAAACCGGCACCGGCATCAACGACACACTTACCGTAAAAGCCATCATCTACCAGGGCGATACCATCGAAGCCAAGGATCTCGACTATGTTTTTCTCTACAGCAAGTACCCGCCGGGAAGGCAATCGCTGGCCAAACAATACGCACGACTGCGCAATGCCGTGTACGTGTGCTATCCCTACGCCGTAAAGGCCGGGCAGGTACTCAACGATATCAACGCACACCTCGAGGGCGTTACCGATAAGGCCGAACGCAGGAAGTATATCAAATCCCGGGAAAAAGAACTCAAGAAAGAATTCACCGACCCGCTCACCAACCTGTCCATCTACCAGGGCAAAGTGCTGATGAAACTCATCAACCGCGAAACCGGCAATAACTGTTACGAGATCATCAAAGACTATAAGGGGGGACTGACCGCCCGTTTCTACCAGACCGTCGCTTTTTTCTTCAGCAGCAACCTCAAACAACCCTACGACGCTTCCGGCGAAGACCAGATGATCGAGTACTTTGTCCGCGATTTCTGCCGGGTTTATGGTTATAATTACATACCCAGCGGTCCGTACAAGGGCATATAATCCACCTGTTTAAGCCATTGCTGTTAATCCTTGTACAATCTCCCCCACTTATACATTTTGTACTACAAATTGAACGGTGAAAACAACTAACTTGCACCACAATTAATAAAACCCCGATGAAGTTAGACGTCCTTGCCTTCGGCGTTCATCCCGATGATGTGGAACTCAGCTGTGCCGGCGCCCTGCTGGTGGAGAAAAAGAACGGCAAACATACGGGTATCATCGACCTTACGGAGGGTGAACTGGGCACCCGGGGTACCTCCGAAACCCGCCGGGTTGAAGCCGCCGAAGCCGCCCGCATCCTGGGTGTGGACCTGCGCAGCAACCTGCAGATGGCCGACGGGTTCTTCCTGAACGACGAAACGCACCAGCGCAGGGTCATCAGCGCCATCCGCAGCCACCAGCCCGATATCATCCTTTGCAACGCGCCGTTCGACCGCCACCCCGATCACGGACGCTCATCGAACCTCGTGTGCGATGCCGCCTTCCTGTCGGGCCTGATGAAGATCAGTACCGAAATGAACGGGAAGCCCCAGGCAGCCTGGCGGCCGAAATACGTGTTCCGCTATATCCAGGACCGGATGCTGCAGCCCGACTTCGTGATCGACATCACCGATGTATTCGACCAGAAGATCGAAGCAATAAAAGCCTACAAAACACAGTTTCATACCGGGGATATGGAAGGGCCATCCACCTATATCTCCACCCCCGATTTCCTCGACAGCGTGGTTTACCGCCACAAGTGGTTCGGCAAGATGATCGGGGTGAAATACGCGGAAGGATTCATATCCGATAAAATGATCGGCTTCCGTAACTTTGATTCATTCATTAAAGAGAACACCTAAAACGATCACCATTAAATTCAAGCATAATTTCATGAACGCTCCCAAATTCTTAAACGTGAACGGCACCGCCTTTCATCAGGAACTCAAAAAAAGGGTAAACGACTACTTTACCGAAACCAGGAAATCCATCACCGGCAATTTCAATCTCTATTTCAAGGCCATCTTGTTCTGGACCGCCTACATCGCCCTCTACGTGCACGTGCTGTTCTTTACACCCGTTGCCTGGGTGGCGGTACTCGAATGCATCGTCATGGGCGGACTTACCGCGGCCATCGGCTTCAACGTCATGCACGACGGCGGCCACGGATCTTTCAGCGACAGCAAATTCTGGAACTACATCGCCGCCTTCTCCGTGAATGCCCTCGGCGCCAGCGCCATCATCTGGAACAACAAGCACAATATCGTACACCATACCTACACCAACATCGATGGCGTAGACGATGATATCGAGATCAAACCGATGCTGCGCATGTGCAGCTCGCAGAAAAAATATTTCCTGCACCGCTTCCAGCATTATTATTTCTGGGTATTGTATTCCCTGCTGCTGCTGGTTTGGGTGTTTAAGTCGGACTACGCGAAATACTTCCGCCGCAAGGTAGGCGTGGTGCCCATCAAGAAGATGAGCATCTTCGAACACGTCGCTTTCTGGATCGCCAAGGCCGGTTACCTGTTCATGATGGTGGTATTGCCGATCATGCTGGTGGGATTCCTCCCCTGGCTGGTAGGTTTCCTGACCATCGCGTTTGTAGCGGGATTTGTACTGAGTATTGTATTCCAGCTGGCCCATACCGTGGAAGAAACAGCCTTCCCTGTTCCGGCCGACAGCAATAAGATCGAAGAAGAATGGGCCCTGCATCAACTGAAAACCACCGCCAACTTCGCCACCCGGAACAGGCTCATCAGCTGGCTCGTGGGTGGATTGAATTTCCAGATCGAACACCACCTCTTCCCTAAAATATCGCACATACACTATCCTGCCATCAGCAAGATCATCAAACAAACCTGCGAAGAGTATGGTATCCGGTACATCGAACACCGCCGGATGCGCCATGCCATCGTTTCGCATGTATCGCACCTGAAGCGGATGGGAAGAGTGTGAGGAGAAATGAAGAATTAAAATTTAAGAATGAAGCGTCCTCTATGGGCGCTTTTTTTATTGCGGACCGTCATTGCAGGGTTGTGGTTTGACGGTTCGTCTGACCATGGAGGGGTAGGATGTTTGAAGTTTGAGGTTTGAGGTTTAGCCTCTATTCCTTATTCTTAATTCCTAATTTTTAATTTATAATTCCCCATACAGTACTTTTATACCGCTAATTTTTCTTCATCACCAAAACCCACTCCCATGTCTGCAAAAACCTGGCTCGATAAACACACCGAATCCCTTAGCGTAGGACAACGACTCGCCGATTGGGTGGCCAACGGCATGGGTTCCTGGCGCTTCATCATCTGGCAAACCATCTTCGTGCTGCTGTGGATGGCGCTCAACGTGGTGGGATTCTTCTACCACTGGGATGCCTACCCCTTCATCCTGCTCAACCTCATCTTCTCGACCCAGGCGGCCTACGCGGCGCCCATCATCATGATGAGCCAGAACCGCCAGGGCGAACGCGACCGCATGCAGGCCCTCGAAGATTACCGCACCAACCAGGAAGCCAAACTCGAGATCGAAGCGCTGCAGATCCAGCTCAACAAGATCGAAACCGAGAAACTGGATAAGATCATCAAGATGCTGGAAGATATGAAAAGCCGATAATATCTCCTTTTTGTCATGCTGAGGAACGAAGCATCTGGTTCCCATGTTTGAGATTCTTCGCTTTCGTTCAGAATGACAATGGGATATATGCTTACACAATTAGCTTACATACCGTAAATTTGCCCCCTTAACTGAATTACGATGAGCGAAGAAAAAAGCCTCAATTTCATTGAGGAGATCATAGAAGAAGACCTGAAGAACGGCAAGTACAAAAGCATCCTTACCCGCTTTCCGCCCGAACCCAACGGCTACCTCCATATCGGCCATGCCAAAAGCATCTGCCTTAATTTCGGACTGGGCATCAAATACGGCGGCAAGACCAACCTTCGCTTCGACGATACCAACCCCGTTACCGAAGACACCGAATACGTAGACAGCATCAAAGACGATATCCGCTGGCTCGGCTTCGAATGGGCCAACGAATTCTACGCCTCCGATTATTTTGATACACTTTACGAATACGCGGTGAAACTCATCGGGAAAGAACTTGCCTATGTCGACGACTCTTCCTCCGACGAAATAGCGGCCCTGAAAGGAACGCCCACCGAACCGGGCAAAGACAACCGCTACCGCAGCCGGACCATCGAGGAAAACCTCCAACTCTTCGCCGATATGAAGGCCGGCAAATACCAAGACGGTGAAAAAGTATTGCGGGCGAAGATCGACATGGCCCATCCCAACATGCTCATGCGAGACCCCATCCTCTACCGCATCAAGCATGCGCACCATCACCGCACCGGCGACAAATGGTGCATCTACCCCATGTACGACTTCGCACACGGGCAGAGCGACAGCATCGAAAACATCACCCACTCCATCTGCACCCTCGAATTCATACCGCACCGTGAGTTGTACGACTGGCTGATCGAGAAACTGGAGATATTCCCCTCGCACCAGTACGAGTTCGCACGCCTCAACATGACCTATACCGTGATGAGCAAGCGCCGCCTGCTGCAACTGGTGAACGAAGGACATGTTACGGGATGGGACGATCCCCGCATGCCCACCATCAGCGCCTTCCGCCGCAAGGGATACACCGCCGCCGCCATCCGCGATTTCTGCGACCGCATCGGCATCGCCAAGCGGGAGAACTTCATCGACCTGAGCTTGTTGGAATTCTGCCTCCGCGAAGACCTGAATAAAACCGCCCGCCGCGTGATGGCCGTTCTCGATCCCGTGAAACTGATCATTGATAATTATGAAGACGGCAAGGTGGAAGAACTGACCACCGAGAACGGTCCGGATGCAAGCATGGGCACCCGCATCGTACCCTTCAGCAAGGAACTCTGGATCGAGCGGGAAGATTTTATGGAAGTGCCTGCCAAAAAATGGTTCCGCCTGGCGCCCGGGGCGATGGTGCGTTTGAAGAGCGCCTATATTGTGCAGTGCGATAGTTTTGTAAAAGACGGCAACGGCAACATCACCGAGATACATTGCAGCTATTTCCCGCAAACCAAAAGCGGGATGGATGACGGCAGCATCAGTGTAAAAGGAACCATTCACTGGGTAAGCGCAGCCCACGCGGCAGAGGCCGAAGTGCGTTTGTACGACCGCCTCTTTACGATGGAGAACCCGATGGATGCCGAAGGCGATTTCAAAGACACGATCAACCCCAACTCACTCGAAGTGATTCGTGCCGCGTATATAGAACCCTCGCTAACGAAGGCCCGCCTGGACGACCGCTACCAGTTCATCCGCAAGGGCTATTTCTGTTTGGATAAAGATTCTACGGAAAACAAGTTGGTATTCAACCGCACGGTAACACTAAAGGATGCCTGGGCGAAGGAAGCGAAGAAGGGTTAGGAGTTCTAGGTTATAAGTAATAAGTTTTAAGGTCTATGTTATAGGTGGTGTTAAGCAGGCTGTAAATTTCTTATCACAGATCCGCATCCATACAACTTATGACTTACTACTTATCACTTACAACTTTCCTTTCGGGAACATCGCCGCGATCATCATTACAATGGCAGCGCCCAACATGAGGTAGAGGCCCCAGAGCCGCTGCGGGCAGTAGTTGTTGTAGCAGGAGCCGTAGCGTATGTAGTTGGTAACGGCATAGGCGATGACAAGGGCCGCGAGAAAAAGATTGGTACGCTTGGCCCATACTTTCGGGATGAGCATGAAAACGAAGATGACCGCCGAAAGCGCCACCAGCATCTTACCCGGTTTGCCGTAAAAATTTTTGTAGCTGAAGAAGCCCGTGAATGTACGTTCCGCCTCGGTGGGTATGGAAGCATCGGCGAAATGCGCCCAGGGCATGAAACAGGAAACGATGAGTGCGATGCAGGCCGCCAGGCCCAGCCAGTGTAGTAATCGTAAAGCCATAATAATAAACTGGGGCAAAGGTAAGGGCTAAAGCAATGCAGGATACCAGATACAGGATGCCGGACACCGGATGCCGGATGCCGGATACTCGATACTGGAATCTGGTATCTGGAATCTGGCATCCAACATCCCAAATACTTGCACAGTAATTTTTTCCGCCCTATCTTACCCCAGCCCGCCCGGGCACCCTGCCAAGCATTTGATTGATCTGCGGATGAATGTTATTAGTTTTCTTTTTTCGATGTTTACTTTCCAACATTTTGCTTACAAGAAGATGACAAACAATGTACTGAATTGAAAGTTTATATCGCTATACAAGTGAATTCGTTTTATATAAAAAAGCAAAAGACTAAAAATATAATCCATCATGACAAATTCCTCTTCCCCGCAACGTCTCCCCCGGCTTGAGCGTTGGTTAGGGACGTTGCGGTTGCAGCTAACAAACCTACAACCCGGCAATGCCTAAAGCCTCTAAAACGATTTAACCGACATGAACCCACATGACAAACGAAGCATCGAAGAAAAATTCGGGGAACACAGTACCGCCTACCTGGTAAACAAGGTATTGCAGCCCAATATCCTGTTCAAGTTTCACAACGACAACCCGTACTTGGAGAACCTGTTACGGGAAAACAAATTGTTCTACGCAAATTATCTGCGCTTCAATGACCCTTTTGAGCTGCGGTACAAACTAAAACGGATTCCCAAAAAACAGATCCATGATTTCTATTTTGCTTTTAGCCTGTCAGTCAAAAGGCGTGTATCCGGGCAAGAGCTTTATCCCATGATCGAGGATATCTTTAAAGATATGCTCGGGGAAATCGGGATAGTCTGCCTTACGGCCATCCCTGATAACATATTGATGTGGGCGCATTACGCCAATTGTCACCAGGGCGTTTGCCTGATGTTTGATGTAACCAAAGACAAAATGTTCACCCGGGTGAACCCGATCATATATTCCGATTCGATCGCCGAAGTGGATATATCGAAGTATATCCTGGAAGAAACCGTGAAGATCATCACCACGAAGTCAGCCCACTGGAAATACGAACTTGAATGGCGGGGCGTGAAAATAGACGGCGAAGGGGCTTATTCATTCGAGGCCGAAGCGCTTGCAGGGATCATTTTCGGGGCAAAGATGGAGCAGTCGCGGAAAGCATATTATGCCGGGCTGATCAAAGAGCTAGGGCTGAAGATAAGACTGTACGAAGCCGAGTTGTCGAACCACCTGTACAAGATCAATTTACGGGAGTACAAGACCGGTAAAAAAATAAGTATTGACTACAGTCGTGTGAGTCATTTATTACAGCAATAGCGTTTTGGTAGCTCTGCCTTTCCATTCTTCCCCTAACAACCCAGCAACGCCTTAAACCACTTAAACGATTTAAACGGCAAACGCAACCCATAACCACAAACCCGAAACATCCTGAACTGCAGATTGCTTCACCCGCCGCTGGCGGGATCGCAAAGACGGTTCTGGAATAAACCTCAAACCTTAAACCTTAAACGCCCTACCCCCGCCCTCCATGGTCAGACGTACCGTCGGACCACAACCCTGCAACGCCTTAAACCGCTTAAACGATTTAAACGGCAAACGCAACCCTAACCACAAACCCGTAATATCCTTCTTCCACGCAACATGTAACACGCAAACTCCTAAAGTGGAGATTGCTTCAGTCGCATGCCGCTCCCTCGCAATGACGTTCTCAAAAATATATTTGCGAAACCAAAAAGTTGCACATATATTTGCAACCGAATGGTTTCATAAAAAAGCCAGCGAACACATGCGCAGAGATATTTTCCAGGCCATTGCCGACCCCACCCGCCGGGCCATCATCACGCTCATCGCCCTGCAGGCCATGACGCCCAATGCCCTGGCCGAAAATTTCAATACCACCCGCCAGTCGGTATCCAAACACCTCCGCATCCTTACCGAATGCAGGCTGGTGAAACCCGAACAGCAGGGAAGAGAAATCTATTACTCACTCGACTTTGAAAAAATGAAAGAGATCGACATCTGGCTCGAGCAGCTCCGCCAAATCTGGGAAACCCGGTTCAACCAGCTCGATTCCGTATTAGCAAACCTGAAAAAACAAACCAAATGACAAACAACCTCTTCTTTGATTTTGCTGTAGACAAAGCGGCGCAAACCGTGACCATCACCCGTGAATTCGACGCCGGCCTTTCGCTGGTATGGGACGCTTTCACCAAGGCCGAACTGCTCGACCAGTGGGTGGCGCCCAAACCTTTTACAGCCCGCACCAAATACATGGATTTCACCGTAGGGGGTAAACGCTTCTACGCGATGGTGAGCCCGGAAGGACAGGAACGCTGGGGTTTGCAGGAATACCGGTCCATCAGCCCGAAGACGCATTTTTCGATGTACAACTGTTTTGCCGACAGCAACGAAAACCCGGAACTGCCCGGCTCCGAATGGGATCATACCTTCAGCGAAGCGGGTGAAAAAACAACGGTCGTTATCCGCATCTACAACGAATCCCTGGAACGGATGGAACGGATACTCGATGGCTTCACCCAGGGAATGAAGATGTCGCTCAGTAACCTCGAAGCATTGCTTGCTTCCTTATCCAACAAATAAACCGGCATGAGCACAAAAACACAGATCAAAGACTACATCGGGAGTCAGCCCGATCCGAAACGCGGCGACCTGCAGGCCCTGCACAACTTCATCCTGGAATGGATGCCCGGCAGTAAACTATGGTTCCTTGATGGCAGGGATGAAAAGGGAAAGGTGGTTTCCAATCCCAACATCGGGTACGGATCGTACCGCATCCAATACGCCGACGGTACAACGAAGGAGTTTTACCAGGTGGGCCTGAGCGCCAACAGCGCCGGATTATCTGTATACATCATGGGCCTCAAAGACAAGACCTTCCTGCTGAAAACCTATGGAAAGAAAATAGGCAAGGCCACCGTAACCGGTTATTGCATCAAATTCAAAGCGCTGAAGGATATCAAACTGGATGTACTCAAAGAGGCCATCAAATACCGGGTAGCTGTTCCTGACTAATATGGTTGAAGTATTCAAAACGAACGTTCAGAAAAAGAAGCAAGGCAACAGGCTGCTTGGCATCCTGGCCAATGCCTACCCGGCGTTCAACATAAACTTCGATCTTTCGGATCGCGACAAGATACTGCGGGTGGAAGGCGAGCAGATGGAAATCCTTCCCATCATGCAGCTGGTACGGCAGCATGGGTTTAGCTGCGAGCTATTGGATTGAATTCCGGCTTTGCCGGGGGGAATACCTTGTTTCGGGTGACACCCAGCCCTATGGGTGTCACCCATTTTTTTTAATCCCCAGAAATTACCGAGAAAATACCCTTGGAAACCGTGGGCACCCGTTCTACCTTCCACCATAATCCATAGCCGTGCCCTTAAATCCTCTATACCATGCAGACTTTTATGAAGGCGGTATCTTCCATGTGTACAACCGCTCGAATAACAAGGAAGAATTATTCAGGTCGGATAAAGACCGGATTTTCTTTCTCAGTCAATATGCAAAATACCTGCATCCTATGGCTGAAACACTCTGCTGGTCGTTGCTACCCAATCATTTTCACTTCCTCATTCGCATTCGGGAAGCCAATGAGATAACAGCGACCTTGCAGCGAAATACTTCCAGGCTCAAGGATGCTGAAAAACGGTTTCTTGCCTGCACCTGCACACTCAATGAACTGATCGAGCAGGAATGGCGATACTTCTTCACCGTATACTCTATGGTATACAATAAACAATACGGCCGGAAAGGGAACCTCCTGCATCGTCCGTTTAAACGGCTTGAAATAAATAAAGATACCCATCTCACCCAGGCAATTGTTTATATCCATGCCAATGCGGTTCATCACAGCCTGGTCAATGATCTGAAAACCTACAAATGGTCGTCTTGGCACAGCATACTCTCTTCGAAGAGTACCATGCTCAACAGGGAGTATGTAATAAACTTGTTTGGAGGAAGGCAGGAATTTATTGATGTACATCTAGCTATGTCGAAGGTCTATTCTGAACAAACGTTTATACCGGATGAATAGGTGGGTGTCACCCAAAAAAAGGGTGACACCCACCCTCTCCTGCCATCCGTTTCTACGAAAGGCAGGGGTTCACCATTATCGGCAGCCACGATTTCCGCATCTCCGAAACACATACCAACCCCAACCACCTGATGTACCTGCCGTATTAAAGCATCCGTTCCAGCCGGTTTCGAAGGAACAGCAGCAACAAAGCGGCCACACTAAGCATGGCTTCAATGGCCAGCCATTGCCTTCCGAAAGCGCCCAAACCACCTTCTGCATAAATGGTGATGGTGCGGGAAAGGGCATACAACCCTCCGAAAAGAGCCACCAGGATCAAACCCTGCTTTTTGTTCTTCACCGCCAGGTAGATCAACTGGATACCGATCAGCAACCCTACACCACCATACACACCCCGGATGGAACTAAAGGCATCGGTATTGCCAAGTTGTACCCGAACCAGGTCCATGACCGATTGAGGATTAAGTAAATGCCTGCACGCTCACACTCAGTACCGCCAGTGCGGTAAAGCCGATTAATACCACCGACGCGAAATTGATGGCTTTTGTCTTGTACATAAAATTGATTTTAGATGAATGATTCTGTTTTATAGCCAGTACAAATCTCCTCCGCAGCAGTGAAGTGATTCTTGGTAAATACCAAGATTTGAGTATTACCGAACAAAAGCGCTTTAACTTCGGGAGAAGCCGTGCGAACCATTCCGCACACAGAACCGATCCGCATGAAGAAAAGATATTTTGTCCTGCTGATTGCCATCGCCGGTCTCCTGTTCTATTATGTTTACGCGGGACGCATCACCGCCAACACCGATACTTACATTTATGCCCTGCCTTTTGAACGGGGCAGTTCGTATGAAGTGGTACAGGGTTATGGCGGATTGTTCACGCACCAGCAAATCGCCGCACTCGATTTCGCCATGCCCGAAGGCACACCGGTATGCGCCGCCCGGGAGGGAACGGTATACAGTTATAAAGACGACAGCCATGAAGGTGGCCTGTTGCCCGGCAACAAACGGAAAGCGAACTACCTCATCATCCGCCACGACGATGGGAGTTTTGGATGCCACTGGCATTTACGGCAAAACGGTGTAGTGGTAAAGAAAGGCAGGGTTTCCCAAGGACAGCTCATCGGTTACAGCGGCAGCACCGGCCAGGTACTGAAACCTCACCTGCATTTCTCCGTGAAACGAAAACTGAATTACGAGATGAATTCCTTCGTGCAAACGACATTCAATACATCCGAAGGAATCAAAATACTCAGTTCCGGAAGAAGCTACCGGAAACCCTGACCGGGTATCTGTGCTTATTTGTATTTATCACCGGTCACTCCCGTCTCTCAACCCTTCAACAACTTTCAACCGCTTAACCTTAGATCCTCCCCACCCCCCTCAATTCACCCGCTCATTCCTTCAATTCATACCACCCGCCCTTCGGTAACCGGCCCGCTGTTTTCATATTTGCGCCAGCCCAAACGGGCCTGACGTATAACCATTAAAAACAGCGTATGAAACGGAAATCTATTTTTTCCCTGGCTCTTTTACTTTCCTTATTTATCAACCTGCAGGCCGCGCCACCCACGGTACCTGCCAGCGGGCTCACATTCCCGGCGGCCAACCTCGATGGCAACCGCTTCAGCATGACATTCAATAAAGGCAACGGCGCTTTCCGCATCATCGTGGTAAAGGCCGGATCGGCCGTAAGCAGTTTACCTGTCAATGGGGTAGATTACGCGGCCAACTCCAGTTACGGCACAGCCGGCACCGAATTCGCTCCCGGCGACGGATACGTAATCTTCAAAGGCAGCAATGGCAGCAGTTCCGTTTCGCAGTTGGTGACCAACCTGCAGGCGGCCACCACCTATTTTGTAAGCATCTTCGAATTCAACGGCAGCGGCGTTGCCACCGAATACCTCATGCTCCCGCTCAGCGGAAACGTGAGCACCAAAACAGCGCCTACCACCCAGGCAGTGATCACCAGTTTCACGGCTATTACCGGCAACAAGGTTACGATCAACTGGTCGAACGGAAACGGCGACCGCCGACTCGTGATCGCACGCAAGGGCACTGCGGTTAACGCCACGCCGGTAAACCTCACCGATTATTCGGCCTCTGCCGCATTCGGCAGTGGTACAGTATTGAACGGCGATAATTACGCGGTATACAAGGGTACGGGCAGTACGGTTACGGTTACGGGTCTCGATCCCAACACAACCTATCACTTTGCCGTGTTTGAATACAACGGAAACCAGGGCCCTGTTTACCTGGCTCCCGGCGCAACGGGTAGCCAGGCCACCAACACCGGTCCCACACAGGCATCCGGTGCCATCAGTTTCAGCAGCATTGAAGGCAACCGTCTCACCACGTCATTCGCCCCCGGCAATGGCCGGTACCAGCTGATCATCGCCCGGCAGGGACAACCCGTTACAGCGGTGCCGGTGAACGGACAACAATACACGGCCAACACGGCCTTTGGTTCCGGGCAGCAGATCGCCCCGGGCGAGTACGTGGTAAATTCCCTGAACGTCGACCGCACGTTCACCAACCTCTTACCGGCAACAACCTACTACTTCAAAGTGTACGATTTCGATATGGACGCCAATGGCAATACCTATTACCTTACTTCGGCCTCGTCGCAGAACAACGGAAGCACCGCAGTAGCGCCCACCCTCCAGGCCAGCAACGTGCGCTTCGAAAACATCACCGGATCATCGGTGGGCATCCGCCACGATCCGGGCAACGGCGCTCTCCGCCTGGTTGTGATGAAACAGGGTTCACCGGTTGACGCAATACCCGCCGATCTTACCAAGTATAGCGGCAACGCTTTATTCGGACAGGGAGCCCAGATAACACCCGGTAACTACGTAATCACGGGCGGACAAAACGGTACGCTCATCACTGCAACCGGGCTTACACCCGGTGTTACCTACCATGTAGCTGTATTTGGTTACAACGGAAACAACTTCCCGGTATATGCCATTCCCGGCGCTACCGGAAGCATCACCATACCGAACGAGCCAACAACGGCTGCCAGCAATATGACATTCACCCTTCAGCAGGGAAACGCTTTCCGTGCGCAATGGACAGGCGGCGATGGCTCGAGGAGAATGGTGATCGCACGCAAGAACGCCGCGGTTACCGCGTTACCAGTTGACGGTGTTACCTATACAGCCAGCAATACATTCGGTAACGGAACCGAGATCGCACCCGGGCAGTTTGTGGTATGCGACGATGTGAACAGGCTGGTGGATATTCAGAACCTGGAGATCGGCAGTACCTACCACCTCGCCGTTTTCGAATACAATAACACCGGCGCGGGTCCCGATTACCTTGTATCTTCTTTCCTAGCTTCCAGCAGTACAACGCTTACAGCGCCAACCGTACAAACCTCGGCCCTCTTCGCCAACAATATCCAGAACACACAGGCGACGATCAATTTCACGATTGGCAACGGCAGCGGCCGCATGCTCATCATGCGTGCCGGTTCGCCGGTGAATATCGAACCGCAGGACCTGGTGAATTACAGCTATTCCCAAACCTATGGCGTCATCGAGATCGGCAGCGGCAATTATGTGGTATTGAAAACCGGCGCCAGCAGCAACGCGACCATATCCGGACTTTCGCCGAACACGCAATATTATGTGGCCGCTTTCGAATACAACGGAAGCACCGGCCCGGTGTACCTGCGCCCGGCTGCCACATTCAATTTCACAACCACGGGCTCCGGCGTAACACCGCCCACTACCAATGCCAGCGCCGCCTTGTTCAGCCTGATCGACGGAAACAAATATTCTTTCAGCTGGAGCAATGGCGACGGCGCCAAACGGATGGTGGTAATGCGGCAGGGAACCCCGGTCAGCTTCGTCCCGGCAAACGGAACGGAATATACCGCCAATGCCGCCTTCGGTACCGGTACCGACCTGGGCAGCGGACAATACGTTGTTTTCAATGGAACGCAGAATACCGTTTCGGTTACGAACCTGCAACCCGCTTCCACCTATCACTTCGCCGTATACGAATTCAATGGCAGTGCGGGTACCGCCACCTATCTTACTGCCGGAGCGCTTACAGCCAGCCAGGCAACCGCTACAGCGCCTGCAACAGGCAGCACCGCACTGAGCGGAACAGCGGGTAACCTCAGCATCAACATTAACTGGACCAGTGGCCCCGGCGCCGGACGCATTGTGGTGATGAAAGAAGGATCGGCCGTTAGCGGCCTGCCGGCAGACCTGAGCAAATACCCGGCGAACGCCGTATTCCAGAGCGGCTCACAGATCGCCGCGGGTGAATACGTGGTGTATGCCGGAAGCGGAAACACGGTTACCGTTACCGGCTTACAGGCGAACAAAATTTATCACTACAGTGTGTTCGAGTACAACGGCATCGATGCGCCGGTATACAACAACGTGAACATCGCCAGCACCAGCACATTTGTATCTACCACCTTGCCGCTGACCTGGCGCTACGTAAGCGCTACCCCGGGTACAAACGGCGTTGTGGTAAAATGGGGAACCGCACAGGAGATCAATGTTGGTTTATTCATCGTTGAACGCAGTACCGATAATGTCAACTTCGAACTGGTGCGTAAAGTGACTCCGGCAGGAAACCCGGTGCAGAATAATTACAGCATCACCGATCCCTTCCGCCCAACAGCCACCATTTACTACCGCATCCGCCAGATCGATCTCGACCGGAGTTTCACCTACTCGCCGGTGATACGGGTGAACCCGAACGATCCGCAGGCGATGCCCAAACTCTACCCCGTTCCGGCAACCGATCATACCAACATCGTCCTGCCGAAGGGAATGGAGAAAGCCGGCATAAGCATCTGCGACGCTTCGGGCCGGCTGGTAAAAACAAAACAGGTTGTGAATGGAGAAAGAATACCCCTGAACGGGCTTACACCCGGCATCTACCAGGTGCTGATAACAGGCAACGATAAAAAATTCACGGTACCCTTACTGATCAAATAAGAAGGCAACACATACAAACAGGAAGGCCTCCCGTACGGGAGGTCTTTTCTTTTATTCGAGCGCCGTGGTTCGTGGCTCACGAGCCACGGCTGAGGCCTGGCGCACGAACGGGAAATGGAATTATCCTTATCTTCAAAATAAGAAGTCTTGTTACATGACCCGTTTCATTGTGATCGCCTTACTTGCCGCCGATGCGTATATCGGAATCCGCTTCCTGCTGAATGTACTGGGTGTACGTAAAACCAGTAAGTATGGCGCAGGCAGTACGGCGCTCTACGCGTTCCTGTTTGCCGGGCTTGCCATCGCGGGATGCTATTTTCTTTTCATCCGGCACGACCTGCGCACCAGCCTCTGGCTCAGCATCGGGCCCTGGGCGCTGGGTCTGCTCATCCTTTTTATAACCATGATCACCAGCGATTACAAATAGTATGATGTACCTTGATGGTAACCCATCCCGGTCACCGGTGATACCTGCTTCTAAAAAAAAAGTCCTGATATGACCAACGCCAAACAATTCTTTCTGTTCCTGCTCGGCGCCTGCAGCTTTTGTTTTACCCAGGCGCAGGGAACCATCGCCATATCGAAAACCGACAGCGCTCATCTTCCCAAAAACATCAAATACACCGGTACGCTGAAAGAGGCCCTTCGCTGGACCGACAGCCTGGGCACTCATTATATTGTTACAGCCGAATCCGGCATATACCAGAACCCTGTCTTCAAACACGAAAGTGATGGCCTGGATGCGGAAGTGTTTGCCTTCCACTATATCGTGGGGAAAGACAGTTTATCACTGGTGTGGAAGATCCACGACTTCATCAAAGATTGCCCGGTTGACCTCGGCGCCCGGTTTCTTCCCAAAACCCTGCAGGTGACCGACCTCGACAACGATGGCATACCCGAGGTTTGGATCATGTACAAAATGGTTTGTCATGGTGATGTAAGTCCCTGGGAAATGAAACTCATCATGTACGAAGGAATGCAGAAGCATGCGATGCGGGGAGAAAACCTCGTACGCCTGTCGGCCAAAGAACAATACGGCGGTAAATACAAATTCGATAAAGCCTTCAGCGAAGCGCCCAAGCCCTTCCGCGATTTCGCCATCAAAAACTGGAATAAGAACATCGCCCAAAAGATCGGCGAGTAGAAAGTTGCGCTTTTAGGTTATCAACAAAAGAGAATAAACTCCGAACTCTCAACTCACAACCTGTCTGCCTTCTTCCATGGTCAGACGTGCCGTCAGACCACAACCTTGCAATACCTTAAACGTTTTAACCGGCAAACCTAACTCGATACGCGTAACCCGCAACCCATAACCTCTGATTCGCTCCCGTTCGTAATGACTCCCTAATGTAACCAATGTTACCCTCCAGCCCACTGATGCCGGATAGTTTTGCGTAAAATTCTCCGGATGATCAAATACTACATGGGCATGTTAGGGATACTGCTCTATGCCGGCTCCGCGGCCGGACAAGACACGGTATTCTTTTCGAAACAGGAACTCACCGATAAAGTAGCGGTACAAAGTCTGCAGGCACAGGCTGCCCGGGCCGAACTGGAATCAGCCAAAGCGGATATCCTGCAAACAAGGGCCATGCACCTGCCGAATGTTACGGCCTCGTACACGGCGCTGGCCACCAACAATCCCCTGATGGCTTTCGGCTCCAAGCTGAACCAGTCGCGGGTTACGGTGGAAGACTTCAACCCTGCCAATCTCAATCACCCGGATGCGATCGGCAATTTCGCCACCAAACTCGAAGTACAGCAGCCCCTGGTGAACATCGACCTGGGTTACCAGAAAAAAGCGGCGCTGGAAAAAGTAAAAGCCCTTTCGCTTAAATCGGGCAGAACCGTTGAATACCTGCAGATGGAAATGAACCGTGCCTGGCTGCAACTGCAGTTTGTATATAAGTACATCCAGGTGCTGGAAGCCGCGAAACGCACGACCTATGTAAACCGCAAAACCGTAAGCGACTACTACAACAACGGCCTGATCCAGAAACCGGACCTCCTCTATATGGACATACGGGTTGCCGAAGTGGAGCACCAGCTCGAACAGGCCTGGTCGAATGCCCACAACGCGTCGGACTATATCTTCTTCCTCATCAATGAAGATGGACAGAACAAACTCATCAAGCCTGCCGATTCACTCACGTACTCCGGCGCATCGCAGGAGAAGATCGGTTTCATCAGCAACCAGCGAAAAGACATTCTTGCGTATGCCAGATCGCTCGATGCCTATGGGTATATGCTGCGTTCATCGAAGGCCAAATTTCTTCCCCGGCTGAATGCGTTTGGAAACTTCGAGATCTATGACAATGATCCGCTGGGATTCAAAGCCACCGGGTACCTCGCCGGCATCCAGTTATCCTGGAACCTGTTCGACGGGCTGCGCTCGAAAAGCGAACAGGCAAAATACAAGGCCGAGATCAACCGCACCAAAACCGAACTCGAGTTGTATACCAAACAAAGTCAGCTCGAGATGAACAAAGCGTTCCGCGACATGATGGATGCCGAAAAGAAAATAGCCGTGAGCCGGCTGGCCTGGGAACAATCCAAAGAAGCCTACCGTATCCGCAAGAACCGGTTCGACCAGGGACTCGAGAAACCATCCGACCTCCTCAACGCGGAAACGCTGATGGTGCAGAAAGAACTTGAATACCACCAATCGGTTTATCAATACCAAACCGCAACCGCATACTACCAGTTTTTAAAATAAGTTTCATGAAAAAAACAATCTACACACTGGCGGGATTACAGGTCCTGCTGCTCCTTGGCTGCTCTTCCGCCGAAAAAAAAGCCGGCGATAACGAACAACCCATTGCCGTAACCGTTGCCTCCGGTGGCGGAACCGACAGTCTGCACATGGCCAATGCCAGCGGAAAACTGGTGGCGAAAAATACGGTAAACATCAGCACCCGCATGATGGGTTACATCACCGCCATCCATGCCGAACTGGGCCAGCAGGTACACGCCGGCCAGTTGCTGGTGAGCATCAACAATACCGATATACAGGCCCGCGGCGGACAGGCATCCGCACAGATCGCACAGGCGCAGGCCAATTACAATAGCGCCAAAAAAGATTTCGAACGCTTCAGCAATCTCTTCGCTTCGCAGAGCGCTTCGCAGAAAGAACTGGATGACATGCGTACCCGTTACGAAGCGGCCAAGGCAAGCCTCGAAGCGGCGCAGATGATGAAGCAGGAAGTGAATGCGCAGTACCGGTACAGCAATATCACCGCTCCCATCTCAGGTGTGGTTACCGCCAAATATGTAAAGAACGGCGACATGGCCACACCCGGTATGCCGCTGCTTACCGTAGAATCGCCCGGCAGCCTGCAGGCAGAAGTGATGGTGCCCGAAGAACAGATCGTACAGATACGTAGCGGACAAAAAGCCACGGTGCGCATCAAATCATCCGGCAAAGAAGTGAATGGTACCGTTTCGGAAGTGAGCCCCTCTTCTACCGGCACCGGTGGCCTGTATGCAGTAAAGGTAGAAGTGCCCAAAACCGCCGAACTCCTGCCCGGCATGTACGTGAATGTGGCCTTTCCCTTCATCAACAAAAAAACAACCAGCGCTGCGGGCAGCCAGTCGGTGATGGTGCCGCTTTCGGCGATCACCGAACAGGGACAGTTAAAAGGAATTTACACCATCAGCGCAACCAATACCGCGATCCTTCGCTGGATACGCACCGGCAAACAATCGGGTAACGAAGTGGAAGTACTATCGGGTTTGAGCGCCGGCGAAAAATACATCGTGCAGTCCGACGGACGCCTGTACAACGGGGCGAAGCTGAAAATAAAATAAACGGATACGTAAAGCCAGAAAATATGCAACAAGGAATATCAGGAAAGATCGCCGGAGCCTTCATCAACTCCAAGCTCACCATCCTGCTGATGGTGGGATTGATGGTGATCGGTGTGTATAGTTCCACCCTTATCCCCCGGGAAGAAGAGCCGCAGATCATTGTGCCGATGGCCGATGTGCTGGTGGGTTATCCCGGCGCGGGTCCGCAGGAGGTGGAAAGCCGGGTGGTGAAACCGCTCGAGAAGATCATATCCAACATCAAGGGGGTGGAACACGTGCACAGTATGTCGATGAACGGGCGTGCTTTCATCATTGTTCAGTTCCTGGTTGGACAGGATGTAGAACGTTCGTACGTGAAACTGTACGACGAACTGATGAAGAACCGGACCATGTTCCCGCCGGGTGTGATGGAACCCATTGTAAAAACAAGGGCCATCGACGACGTGCCGATGCTGGGCCTCACGCTCTGGAGCGAACAGTACGACGACTTCCAGTTACGGCAGATCACCGAGGAACTCGCTTCGGAAGTGAAGAAGATCAAAGATGTGTCGCTGACAAGGATCATCGGCGGACGGCCGAGGCAACTGAAGATCATCCTCGACAAAGACAAGATGAATGAATCGAATGTGGATGCGTTGGGCATCATCCAGATGATCCAGGCGAACAACGGAAGTACCCAATCGGGTTCTTTTACCGCCAACGACCGTGAGTTCTTGCTGACCACCGGGCAATTCCTTGCTTCGGCCGATGATGTACGCAACCTCGTGGTGGGCACTTCGCACAATATGCCGGTATACCTGAAACAGGTGGCCCGGGTGGAAGACGGCCCCTCCTCGCCGGCCGATTACGTGAGTTTCGGTTATGGCAAGCATACAAAACAAAGCGCTCAATTCAGATCCGAATACCCGGCCGTAACACTCGCCATTTCCAAAGTGAAAGGCGCCGACGCGATGAAGATATCGGAGAGCATACTCCAAAAGGTGGAAACGCTTAAGGCCAACCTGGTTCCCGATGCTGTGCACGTAGAGGTAACCCGCAATTACGGTGAAACCGCCTCGCACAAAGTATCGGAGTTGCTGATGCACCTTGGCATCGCCATCCTCGCCGTTACCCTGCTGGTGATGCTGGCCATGGGCTGGCGTGGCGGACTGGTGGTGTTCTTCTCGGTACCGCTCACCTTTGCGCTCACCTTATTCAGTTATTACATACTCGGGTATACCCTGAACCGCATCACACTTTTTGCGCTCGTATTTGTAGTGGGCATTGTGGTCGACGACAGCATCATCATCGCCGAGAATATGCACCGGCACTTTCACATGCGGCGGCTCCCGTTCAAGCAGGCCGCCCTGTTCGCCATCAATGAAGTGGGCAACCCCACCATCCTGGCAACTTTCACCGTGATCGCCGCCATTCTTCCCATGGCATTTGTATCGGGGATGATGGGCCCCTACATGTCGCCCATGCCCATCGGCGCCTCCATTGCCATGCTCTTATCGCTCTTTGTGGCGCTTACCATCACCCCGTATCTCGGTTATCATTTATTGCGGGTGAAAGACAAGCATGAACACAAGGCAGAACAGGGATTGGAGACCAGCCGCATTTACCGGATCTACAAACGCATCGAGATGCCCCTGCTCAGCAGCCGGCGCAAGCGCTGGAGCATGCTGGCTGTAACCGTTGTGCTGCTGCTGATCTCCATGGCCGCCTTCTTCACCAAATGGGTGGCGGTAAAGATGCTGCCCTTCGACAACAAGAATGAGTTACAGGTGGTGATCGACATGCCCGAAGGAACCACGCTCGAACGAACAACCGCTGTTGCCAAAGACATCGCCCAGTACCTGGGTACCGTTCCGGAAGTGGTGAACTACCAGACCTATGCGGGCACTTCTGCCCCCATCACCTTCAACGGACTGGTGCGCCACTACGATCTCCGCGGCCAAAGCAATACCGCCGACATACAGGTGAACCTGCAGCACAAGGAAGAACGCACGGCGCAAAGTCATGATGTGGCGAAACGCATACGCCCCGATATCGTGAAGATCGCGGCGAAGTACAATGCCAATGTGAAAGTGGTGGAAGTACCACCGGGACCGCCGGTATTGTCGACCATCGTCGCGGAAGTGTACGGCCCGGATTACGATGAACAGATCCGGATCGCCGACCAGCTGCAAAACGTACTGAAACATACCACCGATGTGGTGGATGTGGACTGGATGGTGGAAGCGCCGCAGACCGAATACAGGATCGTGGCCGATAAAGAGAAGAGCATGCTCAACGGTGTGGCGCCCCGGCAGATCGTTGGCAACCTGGCCTACGTAATGAGTGAACAGCCGATCTCCATGCTGTACGACGCGAAATCCTATCAACCCGTGAACATGGTGGTAAAACTGGATGATGCCGATAAGAGCAATATCCCCGACATCACCGGCCTGCGGGTAAAGGGACAGATGGGCATGGTACCGGTTAGCGACCTGGTGACGGTGAAGGAAGACAGTTTGCAACGCAGCATCTACCGCAAAGACCAGAAGCGTGTGGTATATGTACTGGCCGACATGGCGGGTAAACTCGAGAGCCCGGCCTATGCCATACTCGGCATGGATCAAAAGATCAAAGAACTGAAACTGCCTGCCGGCTATTCGGTGAATGAGCTCTACGCCAATCAACCGTCGGACGAACACAATTTCACCATCAAGTGGGATGGCGAATGGCAGATCACGCTGGAGGTATTCCGCGACCTGGGCGCCGCCTTCGCCGTGGTGATCATCATCATCTACATGCTCATTGTGGGCTGGTTCCAGAATTTCAAAACGCCGATCGTGATGATGATCGCGATACCGCTGTCGCTGGTGGGCATTGTGCTGGGCCACTGGTTGCTGGGCGCCTTCTTTACCGCCACCTCCTTCATCGGTATGATCGCGTTGGCTGGTGTGATGGTCCGGAACTCGGTACTGCTCATCGACTTCATCGAGATCAGGCTGAATGAAGGCGTACCGCTGCGGCAGGCGATCATTGATGCCGGCGCCGTTCGTACCACACCCATCCTGCTTACCACCGGCGCCGTGGTGATCGGGGCGATGATCATACTCTTCGATCCCATCTTCCAGGGGCTGGCGATATCGCTGGTATTCGGCGCCATCGTATCCACCCTGCTCACGCTGATCGTGGTTCCGCTTATTTACTATATGACAGAGAAGAAAAAATGGGAGAAACCGGTTCCGGCTGTTGAAACAACGGAGGAACCAAGTCAACCAATACAATCATAACAAACCATCCGATCATGAAACTCTTATTGATAACAGCCGTCCGGGAATTTGAAAAAGACGTCAAAAGCATGCTCGTACACGCGGGTGTGCAATCGTTCTCCTACGCCCCGGTGAAAGGCTACAAAGACCTGTCGCACGAAGAAGTACGGGAGAACTGGTTCGCTTCTTCGATGCAGGAAAGCGAATCGGTCCTCTTCCTGGTGTTCTCACCCCTGAATCATGTCGATTCATTGCTGAGCACCTTCCATGCATTCAATGAAAAGCAGGATTCGGTTTCCCGTATTCATGTATCCGTTTTGCAACCCGATCAAATTATATAACAATGAAAAACAGAATTGTCCGGGCCGTGGCCGGTTCACTCGTACTCATCAGCCTGGCGCTGAGTGTATACGTTAACCACAACTGGCTATGGCTTACCGCCTTTGTAGGCGCAAACCTGCTGCAGTCGTCGATCACAAAATGGTGTTTGATGGAGGATATTCTTACCAAGCTGGGGGTAAAGGATTGACGGATGTGTTTCCGAAAAGAATGGCTGTTCCGTTTCATGGTCAGACCAAGGGTCAGACCATGTCCTCAGATCAGTTCCGCCACATGCTTGTGGATATTCGCTGATAATTTATCCGTGGGTACGTCGTTGGCATCGCCGCCAAAGGGGTCTTCGATCTCTTCGGCGATGATCTCGAGGCTGGCGAGCACATAAAAGATGAAGGCCACCACGGGCACCGACAAATACCCGAGTGTAAAAGCGAATCCGAAGGGAAGAGTCATCACGTAGAAGAAAATGAATTTCTTGATGAACACGCTGTACGAAAACGGGATCGGCGTGTTCTTGATGCGTTCGCAGGCTCCGCAGATATCGGTAAAGGAACTGAGTTCGGGATTGATGAAGAGCAGTTGCGATTCGGAGAGTTTCTTTTCCCGGTAAAGCTGGTTCACCTGGTCCAGCATCAAAGCGGCAACCTGGTTGGGAATATGCTTGTCGGTATCGATCTTATTGGCCAGGTGCGCCGCGTCGTTTCCCTCAAACAACTCGATCCTTGTTTTCTCCCGGCGCAGGTGATTGTGCAGCGCATAGGCAAAGGCCGGGATGATCTTGCGGAAAAAGGCCCGGTTGGTTTCATCTTCTTTGGGAAGAATCGCCGCCATTTTAATGGCCAGGTTACGGCTGTTGTTCACCAGTGCGCCCCAGAGTTTGCGTCCCTCCCACCAACGGTCATAGGCTGTATTGGTACGGAACACCAGCAGCATGGATATCGCGAAGCCGAGCAGGCTGTGCATCACCGGCAGGTTCTTGATATAGGGGTTTCCGCCCATGTTCCACCAATTCACTTCACCATAGGAAATAAAAGCCGTATAGGCGCCGATGCCGATCACCAGCGGCAGCAGTTTGCGGAAGGTATCGGCCTTGTGAAAGCGGAATATATATGTGAACCAATCCTTGGGGTTGTAACTGATCATACGCAAAAATAAAGGGAATGGGGTTCCGGTGATCAGGTGGTTTGATAAAGAATAGGATATTGCTTAGATTCTTCGCTTACGCTCAGAATAACAAAAAAGGTGGCGTGAACCATTCGTCATGATCCATCTGCCATGATCCATCCACCATGATCCATGGACCCATAAGCCTCACTGAGATTCTTCGCTTACGCTCAGAATGACAAAAAAGGTGGCGTGATCCATCCGCCATGAACCATCTGCCATGATCCATGAGCCCATAAACCTCATTGAGATTCTTCGCTAACGCTCAGAGTGCCAGGAAAGGCAGCATGGCAAATCATAGTCAGGATAATAAAGTCGTAACAGGTGATGGGTCCGGCGTCAAAAGAAAAAACCGGCGGCAGGGCCAACCGGTTATCTCAACTAAAACTGTATGCTTGTTTTCATCAGGTGTCTGTGTTGATCAATGGATCTCGCTGATCCATTGGCGGGCGAAGGCCCTGGCCGGTTCCACGGCTTCTTTGCCGGCGCGGAAAGCCATCTTCCAGCGGCTGTCCTTACGCTCGTACTCGGGCTTTACAAAGTATTTCTTATCGTTCTTGTCGAATGTGGCGGCGTTGTAATCGATCCCTTCGGTGGCGTCGAGGAATTCCTGCAGGCGTACTTTAACGTAGAGCAGGTGATTGCCGGGGTATTTGGTTTCCCAGTCCTTCATGCTGTTGTCCCAGGATTGCTTCATCAGCTTTTTCATTTCCTCGTAGTTTTTAGTATACGAGCGGATCATCTGGTTGTTCGGGTCTTCGGCGTCTTTCAGGTTCTTTTTGGCCAGTTCCAGTGTTTGCTCGAAGATCTTCTTGGTTTGGGCATTGGCCTTCTTCACATTATCCTCGGCGCCGGCCACGAATTCTTTTGCCGACCTGATCAGGTTGGCCCGCATCTCTTCCGGGGTTTCGGGCACTTTCATGGCTTCGGGTTTGTTGCGCTCTTTCAACGCGGCGTATTCCTTTTTGAAGGCATCAGACTGCACGTATTGTTTGGCATAGGCTGCCAGTTCATTGATCACGGCTGTGCGATCGTTGAGCAGGATGTTCTTCATGTTGCGGATACCATAATGATCGAGATAGCCGCCAAGGATACTGTTGCCGATCTTTTGGTCGGCCGTGGCCTGGTTGATACCGAGTTGTTTCAGGAAATCGTTCTTCATCTTCTGCACGGTGAATGAGAAGAGGAAGAGGCTCAGGAGCACCAGGAGGAAGGCGACGATACAGATCCGCAGGCGGATGAGCAGGGTTGACAGTATTTTCTTACGCATGGCTTTACCGTTTTTAAATGTTACCAACTACCTGTGTTGAACCGGGGATCATCGATACATCCGAAACGGGAGCCAGTTTCCCGGAGGATTCCTGGTCGCGGGTCTGTTGTTTTTCGATGATCTCCTTCTTTTGCATTTCTTTCTGCATGTCGCGGTCGGCCAGTTTCATTTCGGCCAGGAACCACAGTGGGAATGCCAGTATCAGGGCCGATATCTGTATCCCGAATTTTAATTTTTGCATGGTACTCGTTTTTATTGTTTTTAAATGGCTATCGTTTTGACGCCGTAAAATTGCAACCGGATCGCCGCCCCGGAAAGGCTTCCCTGCATGAGTTGTGGGTAATACCGGATGAATTGCGGCGAATTTTTCCGTTTCACATTTCCTTAATAAAAAACCCCGCCGGTGGCGGGGCTGCGTAGTTCCTGTCTGTTATCTATATCCCATATCTTGTTTTCAATATCCGGCATCTGGAATCCGGCATCCGGTATCTGGCATCCGGTCACCTCTTTTCCTGTTTTTTTAGCCACTGTACGGCGGCCTGTATTTTTTTATCGGATGCGTGATGGAAAAAATCATCCCCGCCGGTTACCGGTATTGTCGGCCTTACCCGGTCGTACCAGGTATTTCCATAGCGGTCGGTCATGAAGCTTTCGGCGAGCACCATCCCGTACTGATCGCCCGCAAGCAGGAAACCGTTATTGACACTGGTGTAGCCGGCTGTATTCTCTCCTACCAGTATGGTTTTCTTCCTGGCGGATAGGGCGATGGCCAATCCTTCTCCCGAACTCCCCGTTATGGGGCCGATGATCACCGCTACGGGTAACCCGGTTAAATCGCCGCAGGCTTTGCCCAGTGTTGTTCGCAGCTGGCCATCCTGCACGAGTTTATAACCATCGAGGGTGGTTCGTTCGGTTATCTTTCCCTGCCTGTCTTTATGTACCGACAGGTCGCCACTGCCAAACACATTGGCCAGTCCGGCCAGCATGGGATAGCTATTTCCCCCGGCATTCAGGCGCAGGTCGATGATGATGCCCTTTGTTTTCACATTAACCACCTTACACAGCGAATCCTGGATGCGCTGGGCGAATCGTGTCATCTGCTCATCGGTTTGTCCGCCAAAAAACGGGATCGACAGGTAGGCATATTGATCATTCACCACACCGCAATAGATCTTCGGACCTTTGGAAGCGGCCTGTTTCATGTTATCCGTAATCCGGCCCGTATCCTGTTTGAAATGCGGATTCCGGTATTCCTCTTCACCCAATACCAGCCAGCCGTGTTTATCGCCCAGTGCGTCGAACGCGTATTTGATACCCGGGGCAGCTTCTTTGTAGGTTTTTGCGTTCCGGGTCATCTGATATACTTTTTGGGTCATTTGCTTCCAGTTCACTTTCCGGGTGAATACGGAATGCCGTTGCATAACGTGGAGGGCGCTGTCGATGAATACCCGAACGCTGTCGGGCTGCTGGGCCTGTGTCTTCAACGCCGTACACGCCAGGCAGAGTAAGAGGATTCGTTTCATACAGTTCGTTGTTGTTTTAATTGTTCGAGAGCTGGCGGATGGCCGACCGGATCTTGGCGGTACCGGGATAAAGCAATTCATCAACATAATGTCCGAATAGTTTGTAGGTATCGTAAGATGAGAACTCGCTGCACATCATGGCCACATTGATCCGGTAATCGTTGTTGGTGAATATCTCTTCGGCGGCAGCCCGCAGGTCTTCGGGGCGTGGCTTCTCCGTTTTCAGGTTAATGCCCAGTTTGAAATATCCCACGCGGGCGCATATTTCGTTCTTGCCTTCGTGCACACCGGCAACGATCATCGGCAGTTTATTTTCGATACCCAGCATCACGCCGCCATAACCGCCGTTGGTGATGTACACATGGGCATAGGGCATCACGTCGTTGAACGGAATAAAATCCTCGATGATGAAATTGTCATCCGGGAACCGCTGCCGCAGTTCCTTGGTTCCGCTGCCCCCGGTGGTAGCCACCACCAGTACATCGCTGTTGCGGAATGCCCGGAGGGTTGGTACCAGTATCTTTTCAATGTCTTTTTCCACCGTGCCCTGGGTTACCAGCACCACCCGCTCGTAGCGGTTGAGGCGGTTATCCGTCCACCGCTGGTGATGGGCATTGCTGTAAGGCAACAGAGCGCCGATATAACGAATGTTCGTTCCCAGGTCGCTTCGGTAATATTCAAAACCCGGGGTGCCGATCTGGAGCAGCAGGTCGGATTTGCGGATGGATACATCAAAAAGGCCGTCGTTATTATGCGGGATCTTATACTGCTCAAACAGTTCGTACATCACTTTCCGGGGTTCGCCGAAAATGAGCCTTTCGGAAACCGTACGCAGTATATTTTGCTTTATTTTTCCGAAGAAAGAGCTGGAAGGTGTCATCCCGAGGCCCGCTGGTGGCAGGTCTTTCGAGGTTTCGGTCAGCGGCATAACGCCGATCGACAGGATGGGCACCCGCATGAGTTCCTTCACAAAGGGTATCCCGGTGAACAGTACATCGGCCACCATCAGGTCGAAGGGGAACTCCTGGTATATATCCTGTATGTCGGCATAATATTCCGGCCCCCGTTTAATGAATGCGTTGATCATATCGAATTTCAGCCGGCTGATCTGCGTTTTGTGCTTCAGCCTGTCGGGAAAAGCCTTATCAAAATCATTATTGCTCACATCCACGGCTTTCTGAAACGGGTAAAAGGGAATACCCAGTTTAGCCAGTTTGTTTTTATAGGTAGGCGATGTGTACCAGCGCACGTCGTGCCCGGCGGCCTGCAGGTATTTGGCCAAACCGGTAAGCGGGTTAAAATGGCCGTCGGCCGGAAAATTGGCGAACAGTATCTTTTTGGCGCCTGAGCGGGATTGGAATGTGTTGGTTCCACTCCGTAATGTAGGATTGTTTTGCATGGCTATACTTTACGTTTTGTTTTGGCTGCAATGTTAAACCCCGTCACCAAAGGCGGGAACGGGAGGATGGTTGAAATGCGGATAATGGAGCATGAACCGTTGGGCGAAGGGAAGGATGGGCACAATTCATCCCCCGGCTGGCACAGTTGAACGCCGGTATCAACAGTTCATCACCGGTTGTATACAATTAATGCAGGTGATGGGTATATTTGAGTAATCAAAAGCGACCCCTTGCGGCATCTTTTACTTCTCCTCCTTTTTACATCGACCGGGTTGATGGTGCCGGCCCAGGAAGCCAAACAGTATTCGTTTACCCACTATTCGGTCAGTAACGGCCTGGCCGCCTATTCCACCAGCGTTGCCGCGCAGGATGACCAGGGGTTCATCTGGATCGGAACCAATAACGGGCTGCAACGATTCGACGGAAGCCGGTTTCTTACCTTCCGCCATAATCCAGGCGATCCGAACTCGTTGCCGGACAATGTGATCACGCATATCATGTACGACTCGAAGAAGAACCTTTGGGTACTGTTGCTGGATGGAAGTATCGGGATCTTTGATACCCGCCGGTTCAGCTTCAAGCGGGTTAATATCTTCACGCAAATTCAGAAAAACCTGGCAGGCGCCAGGCGGATTACCGAAGATAGCGAAGGTCGTATCATGCTGATTTACAGTTTTCAAGAGTTTTTAACTTATAATAAAATAAAGAATGAATTCTCGTATGCCTACAACCCGTTCCGCATGCCGGCCGGCTGGGGCCCCAACGAGATACTGGATGACCCGACCGGGAAACGCTATGTTATCATTGGCGATTCGGGCCTGATTGTTTACAACCGCATTACAAAGCAACTGAGTTACCGGGGGCATAACAGCGACAAAGAGCCCCTGATCGAACGTTACCAGGGCCTGACCTATACCGGCGGCTTTCATATTGATAAAAAAAGGCGGCTCTGGTTCCGCCAATGGCCACCCGCAGGAGGCTGCTATATCTTCTGCTACGATCTGAAAACCAATAGCCCGGTACTTGATTTTGGCTCCATCAATGAGATCATTTTGAAGTACAACGAACCGGCAAATATTCTTGAGCAAAAAGATGGAACGATATGGTTAACAGGACTTCAGGTATTTTTAAGATACGATGAAATCGCTAAAAAATTCATCCCTGTTTACAATGGATACCTGACCGACCGGAGCATCAGCTTTGAGTCGGTATCGCTTTTTGAAGACAAGGAACAGAATCTGTGGGCGACCACTTCCAACAATGGCTTGTTCGTATTCAACCCGGCCAAGGAAGTTTTCAACAGCATCGGGCATATAAACCGGGGTAATTCCCTGAAAGGTTCCGGGGGCCCTGCAGCTTATGCCCAACTTAAAAATGGCGACCTGCTGGTGGGCTACTGGGGTGAGGGTATTTACCGGTACGACAAAGACATGCGCAATATCCCGCTCAATATCCGCGGGATCGAGGAAAAGAACTGGTGGTCGGCCTGGGACATGCGCCCACTTAAAGACAGTAACACGATCTGCATCGTGGGTCAGCCTGCCTTCATCGCCTTCTACGACCAGGCAAAGAAAAGCGTCAAACGGATTGAGCCGGCCATCTTCGAAAAACGTACGATCCGGCAGGTCGTGGAAGACCGGTTTGGCAACCTGTGGTTTGGATCGCAATCGAGGGGCCTCTACAAATGGTCGGCCGCCAAAGGCGCCCGCAAATTCGAAGACGGACTTTACAAGATCCCGAACTTCCCCGAAAAATGCGGCAAGGTGATGAAACTGATCGTAGACAGCAAAGGCTATGTATGGGCAGGCACCGAGATGGCCGGCGCATTCAAATACGACCCCGCAACCGACGCCGTACTGGAACACATCACCGATAAGGGTCCGGCAGAAAAACGGCTCATGAACAATGCGGCCGACATCCTGGAATACAACGATTCGTTGTTTGTGATCGCCGGGGCCGGGCTCAACTTCTACAACACCCGCACCAACACGATCCGGCACATCGATATCAGCGACGGGCTGCCCTCCAGGGCCATCGTAAGCCTGCAACGGGATAAAGCGGGCTACCTGTGGCTCGGCATGACCACCGGCCTTTGCCGGATGAATATCTTCAAGAAGACCTTTACCACCTATAACCGGAGCGACGGGATGGCGAATGATAATTTCGACATCAGCACCGACTACGAACTGGCCGACGGCCGCATGATCTTCGGCAGTTCCAACGACTTTGTCATTTTCAACCCGCTGGATGTTCGCCCCAAGGGCGCCCCGCCCATGGTCAAGATCACCGAGTTCTTTGTGCAGAACAAATCCCTGCTGGTGGATTCGCTGCTTAATCTCAAAGAGATCGACCTGGCTCCCAATGAAAATTCGATCATTATCTCCTACTCCATCCTCAGTTATTTCAACGAAACCAAACCGGTGTATTATTACATGCTGGAAGACATCGACAAGGACTGGAAAAAAGGCAATGAACTCAACCAGGCTTTTTACAATTACCTGCCTGCAGGCACCTATACCTTCCGCATCCGGGCCGAGAACGCCGATGCCGTTTCGAGCAAAGAACTGCAGGTAAAGATCCGCATCTCCCCACCCTTCTGGAAAAGCTGGTGGTTTTACGGCCTGCTCACCATCTCCTGCATCATCGCCTTTTACCTGGCCGACCGGGAACGGCTGCTCAGGATGCGGTCGAACCAGAAACTACGGACCGACATCGCCCTGAACCTGCACCACGATGTGAATACCGCCCTGGGCAATATCAACCTGCTGAGCGAAATGGCCCGGATGAAAGCCGACAAGGATATTGACAGGGCCAAGGAACTGATCGAGCAGATCAGCTACAAGAGCAACGACATGATGATCGCCATGGATGACATGCTCTGGATGATCGACCCGGCCAACGATAATATGGAAAAGACCCTGCTGCGCATGACGGAATTCATCGACTCCCTCCGCAACCGGCACCAGGCCGAGATCGATATGCACGTGGATGAGAAAGTGCGGAGCCTGAAGCTGGGTATGAAGAACCGGCACAGCTTCTTCTTCATCTTCAAAACAGCGCTCCGCTGCATGGTACAGTATTCCGGCGCCCGGCAGGTGCTCATCAATATCGACCTGCAGAAAGAAAACAGCCTCTGCCTCAAGATGCACGGCGAAACCACCATCCCCGGTTACGATCCGGTTACGATGCGCTGCATGGAGGAAATGCGCACCCACGCCTCGGCCATTCACGCCGAACTGGATATGCAGAAAGGAAAAGCCGGGGGAAATATGGTGCTGCTGATGCCGGTGAGTTAAGGAATGAAAATGTGTTTATCGGTTTATTGGTTTATTGGTTTGTCTGCCGGTATTTAAAATAGGCACCAGTAAACTATCAGACTAATAAACTACTAAACAACTCACCTACTTCCCCAACCACTTCTTGAAATCGGTGACTTTTTCGCGGCTTACCAGCGCTTCTTTGTCGACGGCCGGCTTAAGGGTAAGTATGAGGCGGTTACCGAAATAATCATTGATCTGGTCCACGCTGTCGATCGATACAAAGAATGAACGGCTGATGCGGAAATATTTATCAGGATCCAGCATCCCGTCCAGTTCATCCATGGTATAATCCACCACGTATTTCTTGTTGTCGGTCGTTTTGAAAAAATTCAGCCGGCCATCGCTGTAGAAATAAGCGATATCATCTGTTTCCACCGACACCAGTTTTTGTACATTCTTCACCAGGAAACGTTTGCGGTATTCCCTGGGCTGCAGTTTCTGCTGCAGTTCCTTCACCAGCATATCCATATTGATCGATGGCTGCGATGCCGCCGGGGCCGCGAACATCTGCCGGTACTTATTCAGGGCGGCGGCCAGGTCTTCCCGCTGGATCGGTTTCAGCAGGTAGTCCACGCTGTTCACCTTAAAGGCCTTCAGCGCATACTCATCATACGAAGTGGTGAAGATGACCGGGCTTTTTACCTTGACACGATTGAATATTTCAAAACTCTGCCCGTCGAGCAGTTCAATGTCCATCATAATGAGGTCGGGCGTTTCGTTGTTCTCGAGCCATTCCACCGACGACTCGATGCTATCGAGGTTCGCGATCACTTCGATGCTGTCGTCGATACCGATCAGCATTTTGTGCAGTTTTTTTACAGCCAGTTCTTCGTCTTCGATGATTAAGATTTTCATATCACTTGGTTTTGGTTAGTGGTATAGTGAACACTGTTTTTATCCATCAGCCGGTGCCAGATCAGGGGCAATACCGCCGTGAAGTTCTTCCCGTCGTCCATTACATGGAAACCCGGCTGATTAAGCAATTCGTATTTCATTTTGATATTCTTCAACCCTACCTGCCCGGATGGCGCTTTTTGCGCCCGGCGCTGGATATTATTATTCACGACGAGTTTATTGCCCACCGTTGTGAATATTTCGATGTGCAGGGGATAATTCCTCGACAGCGCATTATGCTTCACCGCGTTTTCCACCAGCATCTGCAGGCTCAGGGAGGGAAGCAGGTATTCGTCGTAACGCTTGTCGATATCGATATGTAACTGGATCGCATCCCCATGCCGTGTCTTCAGTAACTGGAAATAACTGCGGATGAACTGCAGCTCGGTACGCACCGTACTCATGCCGTCTTCATTGTTGCGCAACAGGTAGCGGTAGACCTTACTCAGCTCATCGAGGAACAACTCGGCCTTTTGCCTGTCTTCCGGGATCAGCGCCGAAAGCGTATTGAAACAGTTGAACAGGAAATGGGGATTCACCTGGCTTTTCAGCAGGTCGAATTCACCCTGCAGGCTCAGGCGGGTGTATTTTTCATTTTCGGTCAGACTCTGTTTCCATTGCTGGAAGATGTAATCGCCCTCCCAGATCACCATGGCGATAAGGGTAACGGTGAGGGCGATGGCCACACAGCCGATGAACTGGCTGGTAGTGGGAAGAAAATCGGCAAGCGGAAACTGCATGAGCGCCGCGATGATGGTCGTAAACGAGAGCGTGGCAATGGCGAATTGCTTGATGACCAGCGAAAACACCCGCCGGATCGTATCCTGGTAGGCCGCGAAGCGGTCGTGGATGAACCGGGTCAACACCACATCGATGTACCAGAAGAGCAACCCGATCAGCATCATGGTACCGAACCCATAGAGCCAGTACCCGAAGCGCAGGAACCAGGAACTCCCGAACAACACAAAGCAGTTCGCCGCCGCGATGACGGGCATCAGCACAAAAAAGCTGACCCACTCTACCTTGTTTGGTTTTACAATCGTCATGAACGTTTACAGTCGGTTTCGGTTAGCAATGGCACCCGTATGGTGAACGAATCGTCTTCCCGGGCAATCTGAACGGCTTCATCGCAACACAGCAACTTGTATTTTTCCACCAGGTTGCGCAGGCCTTCGGTGCTGACACCGACGCTCGTTTGTTTTTGCTGCAGGTTGTTCTGGATCACCAGCCGGCAATTATTGTCCTGGGTTATCAGGAAATTGAGTGGTTTATCTTTCTGCAGCGCATTGTTATTGATGCTGTATTCGAAAACCGTTTGAAGCAGGAAGGGCGATACGTATTTTACCCGGCAGCCTGCATCCAGGTTAACCTTGAGGTTCACCCGCTCCCCGTACCGGGCCTTGAGCAGGTAATAATAGGAATCGATGAACTGGAGTTCGGTATCCAGTGGCACCAGCTTGTCGTCCGGACTCCGGAGCAGGTACCGGTATACCTTGGTCAGTTCATCCAGGAATTTCTCGGCTTTCTCCGAATCTTCATTGATCAGGCTCGAAAGTGAATTGAGACTATTGAACAGGAAATGCGGGTTTACCTGGCTTTTCAATCCCATCAACTGGCTTTGGGCATAGGCGGTTTTCAGTTTTTCGGTTTCGGTAAGCGTGGTCTTCCACTGTTCGAAACGGTCGAACCCCTCGTGCAGCATCGTGATCAGGATATTGAGCAGGAACCCGATGCCCAGGGTCCAGTAATAACGGGCTTCATTGAACTCGTAGCCAAAGAGGTTGAACTGGCTGTAGCCCTTGAAGAAAAGGGTCATCACCAGGGCCTGGATCAGCCCGATGAAAAGCACGGTAATAGCCAGCCTCCGAAAACTATCCGAACCGGGCGGGAAGCGATTGCGCACCGTAACAGCGATCCAGGTAAAACCGATCCAGCAGAAACTCATCACGGTAAGAACGACCAGGGACGATCCCCAGAAAACCGAACGATCGATAAAATAACGGGTACCAAAAAGCAGGGCGTTGATCAGCACCACGACCAGGGGCATGGTCACGGCCAGTATCAGGATATCCTTTTTGGTATATTGGGGTAAGGTCATGCTGCTCGTTCTGTAGCGGGCTGATTCCAGTTTCCTGTTCAGCCCTTTTTCAATTTACATTTTTTTTATTCCCAGGGGCCTGGGGCTTGCCCCGACTGTTCATTTTTTGTATGAATTGAGGAAAACCCTGTATGAATTGTGTTTTTTGGGTATCTCCTACTTAAGGCCCCCTTCATAGCCGCTCTTTGCCAGGAAGGCGTTGAAATCCTGGATATCAAGTATATCTTTTACCGCCTGCTTTTTGTCGGCCGCCTTCTGGTAATAGGCCTGGCAGATACGGTATCCCATATAATAACCAAGATCTTGGGGGTAACCCCGGTTGGGGTCGAAACCATTGTAAAGCCATTCCTCGGTATTCTCTCCGTCCATCTGCTTGCGGAACTTTTCCCAGAGCTCTTTTTCATGCGCATTGCCGTATTCATGGATGCGGGCATTGAGATTATACCCCAATACCAGTTCGCTGATGAAATCGGCGGCGCCTTCGTTGATGCTCCGGGCAAGCAGGGTGTTCGCCGGGGCGGTATTCTGTTCGATGTGGATCAGTTCATGGATCACAATGCCAAGTATCTTCGAAGTATCGGTCAGGTTCGACTTCTCCCAATCGCCCAGCTGGCTGGTATCGGCCGTTGCCTTATCACAAAGGAATTCCACCCCGATCAATTGCCCTCCTCCTCCATCGGCCGTTCCGAATGCATTGAAGTTGGCCATCACAAAAGTGGTTGGCGGAAAGATGGCATCGCTGTACAATGCCTTCAACCGGGCCGCGGCAGCACGTATCTGCGGCGCATAGTTTTTCAGCGCCAGCGATACCGGGCGTATGCTTTCATAATATCTATTCTTTGTCCGCAGTGAGGTTACCAGGTTGCTGGCCCGGAGCCCCATGCGCACTTCGAAGAAAGTGCGAAGCCCCTGGCTACCCTCGAGAATATATTTTTGCAGAAAGATTTCATCCGCCGCGGGGGTGTTTACCTGGCCGTATAACTGCCAGAAACGGTCGATATCGCTGGTGATGATCTGCATGCTGGCGGGGTCGCTGAAACGTTTCCTGTTCCGGGCGATGGTATCCCGGATCGTGGCCCAGTGTTTTGTGCGGGTGATGAATTTGATGCCGCTTCTGCCCGATATGTACGATGTATCGTACATATCCCTCGCCGCGGCCTTCCTTACCAGGTTGATGCAGGCCACGGTATCCCCGATGGCCGATTTCAATACCGCTGCATTCAGCAACACCGATGGCGTTTCGAGGTACTGGTGATTGCGGTAATAGAAATAATCTTCGTAATTGAAATTTCTTTTTTGCGCCTGCGAATCGTGCAGAATAAACAGGCAGATGATCAACGCTGTGAAATAGTTTCGTTTCATGGTACAAATATAGTTTCCGGGTCTTCCGGATGAAGAATCCCGCTGCATGAATTGTCAAAAAGCCGGATTAACTGTTCCGGCCGGCAAAAAAAAACTCCCCGGTGGGGAGCTTTTTTCATTAACCGCAATCATGGCTTAGAGATCGGCTAACGCTTTTGGCGCAGGCACCACATTCTTTACGGGTTTGGTTGTTTTCAGGTAGGCGTAGATCGAACGCAGATCTTCGTCGGTGAGGTTTTTATACACAAACCAGGGCATCGGGGGCAGCAGGTCGCGGCTTCCTTCCAGTCCTTTCAGTTTTCCTTTACGCAGGGCGGTGATGAATTGCTGTTCGCTCCAGTTACCGATACCGGTTTCGTCGCTGCTGATATTGGCGGCGAACGACATGCCCCAGGGGCCTACCGTATTGGTGAAGTCTGGACCAAACATCGCCCAACCATTCTTGATCACATTGGTATCCACCTTGCCAATCGGGTTGCTGGCAAGAAATCCGCCAAAGCGGGTTTCGGCAACAACTTCGGGGCCATGCGGTCCCATTTTCTTGGGCGAATGGCAGTCATCGCAACCGATGCTGTTTACTAAATAAGCGCCACGCTTTACGAGGCTGTCGTTGCTGATGGCCTGTACCGTGGTTTTGTTTTCTTTCTGATTGTCGCAGGAGATCACCGCGGTGGTGAGTGCTACGGCTCCCAGGATGATGGCTGATACTTTTGTACGCATAGTTTGTTGTTTTTGATTTTGACGCAAGGTAGATTTGTCATCCAACCGTCACAACCGATACCGGCATGAATTGATAAAAGAGCCGAATCAATTGTTTCATGCTCAGCTGCCCGTTTTCGTCTTCACCGGTTTCAGCGTCTGCAGGAATTTATAGATCGCCTTCAATTCATCATCGGTCATGTGTTTGAAGGAACTCCAGTGCATGTGCGAATACGGTATCAGTTTACCCATGCGGAACCGGTTGATAAAGGTTTCCTGCGACCATCCGTAAATGCGGCTGCTCGGGTCGGGTGTAAGGTTGGGAGGCGTCAGCGACGGATAGCCTTTCGCTTCCATGGGTTTGCCGCCGGCGAATGGTTCGCCGACAAAGGCCCCGGCCATATTCCGCTCGGTATGGCATCCATTGCATTCGGCCACATACATGGCCAGGTAACGCCCGTATTCCGCGGTGGTATCTTTCTTCACGGTGGCTGGTATCTCACCTTCAGGTCCTACAGGTTCGATCATGAAGGCCTTCACCAGGTTACCGATCACATTCAGTTTGTTTTCGGGCACGTTGTTCTTCACGGGCTTTTGTGTACGCAGGTACGAAATGATGGCTGTCATATCCTCCTTGCTCACGTTGTGAAAGGGCATGAAATCATATACAACGGTTCCATCCGGATGCACGCCGTAATAAAGCGCCCGTGCTATTTCCGCGTCGCTGTAATTACCAATACCCGTTTCGGTATCGGGGGTGATGTTCTTTGAATAGATCTTACCGACGGGAAGATCGAAGAGGCGGCCACCGCTGAGTGGTACATCCACCGTGTTGAAATCGATCGAATCGACATTGGCGGTACTGTGGCAACCGATACAATGTGCCACGTTCAATACCAGGTGCCTGCCCTTGGCAATCACGGCTGGGTCGGCCGATGCCTTGATATCCGGGTACGGCGCTTCGTATTTCTGGTTCTGCCTTGTGGCAGCAATGACGCCTATACCGAGGATGAGTACAAGCAACAGGATTCCGGTCCAGGCAAGGACTTTCTTGATTCGTTTCATACAATTTGGTTTGGTTGGTTGAACAGGGAGATTAAAACAGATCGATCCCCTTCTCACCCGTTATTAAAAACGGCTCCGGCCAGTAAGGCGGCAAAGCCGATGATGGTTACGATTTGTCGTTTGGCGTATACCGACAACCACTTCGAGCGGTATTGTTCCCAATCGGCCGGGTAGTTTTCCACCGTCCAGCTATTGATGCGCTTGTTGATCGGCATATTGCCCCTGATCGTTAGCAGGATATCCAGGGCCAGCATCTTTAGCGCCAGTACAGAGGCGCCGAATAAGAGCCAGCCGCCCTGCCAGGCGAGTACACAGAGAAGTGGTGTAAGTAACATGGCCGCGTACACGACCCAGGTATACTTCGCCCTGAAATTTGCATCGGTGCGTTGCCGGAAACGGATATACGAAGCCGCGTCGAAACTGCGTGACACATCCGTCAGCGCAATGGCATACATGTACGATTGCCCGACGAGAACGCTCCAAACGAGCAGGGTGAGAAATAAAACGACCGGGAGAAACATACACGTTGATTCAGGGTTTGCTGATTTGTTTTTGCAAGACAACGGGGTCTGTGGCCGTTTCGCCCTGCAGCACACCCCGGATGCTGTTTTCATTGATGCATTTCGCGGCGATGACAGGCCCACCCTTGTAAACGGTGATAAAAACGCTGTCGCCATCCACCCGGATGGATTCAACCCGGCGGTCGTACACCTGTTGTTCCGGCATGTCGATCTTTCCTTCCCAGATGCCTTCGCCCATCTGGATGCGAAGTACAGGCGGGTTGGTGTTGCTGTCGCCCTGCTGCATGATCCAGGTGCCGCTGATATTTTTATCGGCACGGGAAACAGCGATGATGCTGGTGAGGGTAACCCCGATGAGTAATACAATTGCTTTCATGGCTTTAAACGTTATTGCGCTGCAAACCTATACAGCGGCAGGGGGTTCGGGTAGCGGAGTATGCATGAGTTGACCGAAGCGCTGGATGAATTGCTGTTCCGGAACAGCGTTTATGCGCAATCGCGGAAAATAACTATGTTAGCGGGCAAATCATTTCCGGATGAAACGTATACGCGGCACAGCAGCAATCCTGGCATTACTGATTACAACAGCCTGCAACAACAGCGGCGGAAAACAGGAAGGCATCTCAACCCAGGACAGCCTGGCACTCACCAACCTGGTAAGGCAGGCATATACCTGGCATCAAACGGCCGGCGACCGGCCCGATTTTGAACCCGCGCTGAACAAGCCGGGCGATACCGCCTATGCGGGTATCGACTGGAACAAACACAATGCGTTGCGGGATGCGATTCAAAAGAGCCAGTTCTTCAGTAAGGATTTTATAGACCACTACCAGCGGATAGCCGTTTACATGCATGATGAAATGCGTTCGGGCAAAACAACCTGGCTTACAAACGACCTCTCGCCTTTCGGCAACGATGCCAATCCCTGGTGCAATTGCCAGGATTACCCGGATGATTACTGGAAGCGGTTAACGATCCGCGATATCAAAGCGGCCGGCGACAGCGCCGCGTTTTCCTGGACCTGGGGCGATGACCTCCGCTACCGGGTTAAAGCGAAAAAAGAAAACGGCAACTGGAAGATCAGTTACCTGCAGGGATTTGATTTTTCGAATTACGAACAACGACCCTGACCAAAAAGATCTCATTCGTGCCATATCGCCTCGTAAATAAAAAAGACCGCAACAGTGCGATCTTTTTTTGGAGGTCCCTAGCGGACTCCCTGTCTGCTTGACGCAGGTCAGGCAGGGAACCGCTGTAGACCCCGCAAAGTGCGGGGTTGCCTGCCCATAAAAAAACAACCAGTTCCTGATCGTCTTTTTCAATAAAAAAAGACCGCAACAATGCGATCTTTTTTTTAGAGGTCCCTGGCGGATTCCCTGTCTGCTTGACGCAGGTCAGGCAGGGAACCGCTGTAGACCCCGCATAGTGCGGGGTTGCCTGGCTATAAAAAAAATTATTCACTGATCGTCTTTTCAATAAAAAAAGACCGCAACAGTGCGATCTTTTTTTTAGAGGTCCCTACCGGACTCCCTGCCTGCTTGACGCAGATCAGGCAGGGAACCGCTGTAGACCCCGCATAGTGCGGGGTTGCCTGGCTATAAAAAAAATTATTCCCTGATCGTCTTTTTCAATAAAAAAAGACCGCAACAGTGCGATCTTTTTTGATGAGGTCCCTAGCGGACTCCCTTTCTGCTTGACGTAGGTCAGGCAGGGAACCGCTGTAGACCCCGCAGGTTGCGGGGTTGCCTGGCCACAAAAACAACTATTAACATACCGGCTTTTTCAATAAAAAAAGACCGCAACAATGCGATCTTTTTTTTAGAGGTCCCTAGCGGACTCGAACCGCTGTAGAAGCTTTTGCAGAGCTTTGCCTAGCCACTCGGCCAAAGGACCATCTTTGCCTATCCGCCAGCTGGCGGACAAAGGACCATTAAATTTTTTCCAGCGCAAAAATAGGGTAATTTTAAGGAAATTGCACCGACAAATTCAAATCATGAACCGGATAGCCGAATCGGAATTGATCATCAACAACCGGGGCGCTGTATACCACCTCGATTGCAGGCCCGAAGAGATCGCCACCACCATCATCACCGTGGGTGATCCCGGCCGTGTTGCCGAAGTAAGCAAACACTTCGACAAGGTGGAATACCGCAACCAGCACCGCGAATTCATCTCGCACACGGGCACGATCGGTAAAAAACGCATCAGTTGCGTGAGTACCGGCATCGGCCCCGACAATATCGACATTGTACTGAACGAACTGGATGCACTCGCCAACATCGACCTCGGTTCCCGAACCATCAAAGAGAAATTCACTCCGCTTAATATCATCCGTTTCGGCACCTGTGGTTCGCTGCAGGCCGAAGTTCCGGTAGACAGTTTTGTGGCCGGCACGCATGGGCTGGGGCTCGACAACCTCCTTCATTTCTACCGGCTTCAAAACAACGAGGAAGAGAACCAGTTGCTGCATGCCTTTGTTACACATACGCAACTCGCAAACGGGCATATCAGCCCCTACGTGAGCATGGCCAGCGCCTCCCTGCTCAAACATTTCACCGATGGCTACCACCAGGGCATCACGGTAACATGTCCCGGCTTTTATGGTCCGCAAGGCCGGGTATTGCGGCTGGGACTCGGTTATCCAAGGCTGATCGACGACCTTACCAGTTTTCGTTTCGGCAACCACCGCATCAGTAATTTCGAAATGGAAACATCGGCGATCTACGGACTCGGTAAAGCGCTCGGGCATCATTGCCTGAGCCTGAACGTGATCGTAGCCAACCGCATCAGCAAAACATTTACACCCGACGGCGGCAAAGCCGTAGAAAACCTTATCAACCGTTCGCTGCAGATCATCGCGGACTCAACCATCTGACATGAAGATCGAATTCTATAAATACCAGGGCACCGGCAACGACTTTGTGATACTCGACAACCGCGACGAGCGCTACAGCCATATTACCGGCGGCGAAGTAAAACTGCTGTGCGACCGCCGCTTCGGCATCGGCGCCGACGGGCTGATGATGCTGAACAACAAAAAATATTTCGACTTCGAGATGATCTACTTCAACGCCGACGGCAACCCGAGCACCATGTGCGGTAACGGGGGCCGCTGCCTCGTGAAGTTCGCACACCTCATGGGCATTCATAAGAACACCTATCATTTTGTGGCGGTGGATGGCAAGCACGAAGCCGAGATCGACATGCAGGGAAAAGTGCGGCTCAAGATGCAGGATGTGTATACGGTGAACTACCACAACAGCCATATCATACTGAATACCGGATCGCCGCATTTCATCAAGTTCGCCCATGATGTGGAGAACATCGATGTGTTTGAAACCGGGCGGGAGATCCGCTACAGCAAGGAATTCCGCGACGAAGGCATCAATGTGAATTTTGTAGAAACTGTTGATGAAGACGGCATCTTCGTGCGCACCTACGAGCGGGGCGTCGAGAACGAAACATACAGCTGCGGTACCGGGGTTACCGCCGCGGCACTCATGAGCGCCCACAACGACAAAGGCTTTAACCGCGTGGAGGTACGAACGCCCGGCGGCCGCCTGAGTGTTGAGTTCGATAAATTCGACGACCAGCATTTTGAAAACATCTGGCTCTGCGGCCCCGCCGAACTGGTATTCAAAGGAGAGATTGAAATATGACCAAGCAAGAGATCATCACCGCTTCTGAAAAGATCTTTCAGCATTTTACCGATACCTGCCGGGGTATCGACGAAACAGCTATGTTCAGTAAACCCGGCGACAAATGGTCGGTAGCCGAGAACATCAAACACATGGTCATCTCCACCAACATGACCACCCTCGCCTATTCCCTTCCCCGGTTCGTGGTTCGCTGGATCGGCGGTACGCCCAACCGGGCATCCCGTACCTACGACGAATTAAAGGCGAAGTATTATAAGAAACTCAGCGAAGGCGGGAGGGCCAGCGCCCGTTTCGTGCCCAAACCCATACCGGTACAATACGGCAAGGAGAAGCTGCTCGGTGAATGGAACCGGTCGACCGCGAAATACCTGCGCAACCTGCTGGCGAAACGCAGCGATGCCGAACTCGACCAGTACCTCGCCCGCCACCCCTTACTGGGCAGGATCACGTTGCGGGAACTTTGCCACTTCACGATCTTTCATACCGAACATCATTTACAAACCATCCAAACCCTTACCCGGCCGCAATGATCCAGTATTTCAAAAACACCGATAAGCAAACGATCGCCGTAGACAGGGCCGAAAGCGCCGTATGGGTGAACGTACTGCCGCCCCTGAAACAGGAAGAGTTCACCGAACTCAGCGACACGATGAACATACCGGTCGACTTCCTGAAAGACTCGCTGGATATCGACGAACGCAGCCGCTACGAGATCGACGACAACGTAAAACTCATCGTGATCAAAACGCCCACGGAAAACAATTCCTTCAACCTGAGCGACGCCTTTTACATCACCATACCCATCTGTATCATCCTTACCAATAACCGCATTGTTACGGTAAACTCCTTCGAGAACGAAGCCATCAAAAAATTCCTGAACACCTTCCAGCACCGCAACCCGGATAAGATGAACATGATGGTGCTGAAGATCTTTGAGAAGATCACCACCAATTTCCAGGAATACCTCAAAGAGATCAACCAGCGCCGCAACAGCCTCGAGCAAAAGCTGTACGACAGCAACCGCAACGAAGAACTGCTGCAGCTGATGCGCATCCAGAAAAGTTTCGTGTACTTCGTTACCGCCCTGCGCAGCAACGAACTGCTGATGATGAAGATCAGCCGCACCAACATACTCCGCCTCACCGAGGAAGAAAAGGATTTCCTCGAAGACCTGATCGTGGAAACCTCCCAGGCCCTTGAGATGGCCAATACCTATACGAATATCCTGAACAGCACGCTCGATGCCTTCGCCAGCATCATCAGCAACAACCAGAACGAAGTGCTGAAGCGCCTTACCACGCTCACCATCTTCCTGAGCGTACCGGTACTCATCGCCAGCATCTATGGCATGAACGTACCGATACCCTACAAGGACAGTCACCTAGCCTTCTGGCTGCCGGTTACCTTATCCTTCATCATCCTCGCTTTCACGGTCTGGAATTACGCGAAACGAATCCGGAAATAAGCATGTTCAACATTCGGGTATATGGTATACTGATCAATGAAGCGAACCAGGTACTGGTAAGTGATGAATTCATCCGCGGAGCTTATATCACCAAGTTTCCGGGAGGCGGACTGGAATCCGGCGAAGGCACCCGCGATTGCCTGGCCCGTGAGTTCAGGGAAGAGATGAACCTGAACGTTCGGGTAGGCGACCATATCTATACCACCGACTTCTACCAGCCAAGCGCATTCAACCCGGCTCACCAGATCATTTCCATATATTATTATGCGCACCCGCTGGAACCCATCACCGCCCCGCTGCGCTCCGCTCCCTTCGATTTCGACGAAAACCAACTGGCCGTGTACCGCTCTTCGGGAGAAACCGAAACATTCCGCTTTGTCGACTGGGATCTTTTTTCAGAAGAATCCGTCACGCTGCCGATCGATAAAATTGTGGCTAAATTGCTGAAGGAGCGTTGATTGGTTTATTTGTTTACTGGTTAATTTGTTACCCGTAAAGCCAATACCCAAAAGACCAATAAACCAGTAAACGAATAAACTACTAAACCAATAAACAGATGGACTACTCCAATTTTTTCGACCAGCAACTCGTCCTGGAAGACGAACTTGTACGCATCGAGCCCCTCGAAGAAAGACATTACGAACTGCTGTTACCAACAGCCCTCGAACCATCGCTCTGGCTGTATACGGCCGCCAAAGTATCTTCCCCCGAAAGCTTCCGCCGCTATTTCGACACAGCGATGAAAGAGAAACGGGAACACCGCTCGTATCCCTTTGCCTATTTTCATAAAAAGGAGAACCGCTACGTAGGCAGCACCCGTTATGCCAACATCGACTTCGACAATAAACGGCTCGAGATCGGCTGGACCTGGATCAACCCTTCGCTGCAGGGAACAGGATTCAACAAACATTGCAAATTCCTGCTGCTCCGGTATGGATTTGAAACGATGGGACTTAACCGCATCGAACTGAAGACGAGTCATCTCAACCTGAAATCGCAGAAAGCCATGCGCAAGATCGGCGCCATCGAAGAAGGCACCTTCCGCAATCACATCATCAACGAAGACGGAACCCTCCGGCATACCATGTATTTCAGCTTCATCAGCGACGAATGGCCGGAGATCAAAAGCCGCATCTTCGGAGAATTTATTCTACCTTAATACTTCTTTTTCTTTACCAAAACAAAGCTATATGAAACGCATGCTCTTAGGTTTCTTACTGATCGGTTTGTTCAGCTGCAGCAACAACAGTGATACACCGGTTGCAGCCGGTGCTACCGCCATCGACAGTTCCCTTTTTAAAGAAGTACAAACAGGGGGGATCAAGGTCATTAAGATAGAAACACCCAAAGGCCCTTTCAATGTATGGACCAAGCGCATGGGCAATAATCCGAAGATCAGGATATTGCTGCTCAACGGCGGCCCTGGCGCCACGCATGAATATTTCGAATGCTTTGAGAGCTTCCTGTTACCGCAGGATATTGAATTCATTTACTACGATCAGCTGGGTTGCGGCTTGTCGGACAACCCCAAGGATACCTCCATGTGGGACCTCCCCCGTTTCGTGGAAGAAGTGGAGCAGGTGCGCAAGGCCCTGGGCCTGAACAAGGATAATTTTTACCTGCTCGGTCATTCCTGGGGCGGTATACTTGCGATGCAGTATGCGCTCAAATACCAGGATAACCTGAAAGGACTTATCATCAGCAATATGATGAGCAGCTGCCCGCTCTACGGCAAATACGCCCAGGATGTGCTGGCCCCGCAGTTCGATCCGAAAATACTGGATACCATCCGGCAGATCGAAGCGAAAAAAGATTTCGACAACCCGAAGTACATGGAATTGCTCACCCCGCATTTTTACGCGAAGCATATCTGCCGCCTCCCGCTCGAGCAATGGCCCGAACCCATGGTACGCTCTTTCAACAAGATGAATCATTCACTCTACGTCACCATGCAGGGCCCCAGCGAATTCGGCATCGGCGGCAACCTGGTGAACTGGGATGTAAGCAAAGAATTACCGAAGATCAAGGTGCCCACACTCACCATCGGCGGCACGCACGACACCATGGATCCGGAACATATGAAGTGGATGAGCACACAGGTACAGCACGGGCGCTACCTGCTTTGCCCCAACGGCAGCCACATGAGTATGTACGACGACCAGGCCCACTATTTCCCGGGGCTGATCGAATTCATAAAAGATGTGGACGCTGGAAAAGAAGTTAAACGTTAAACGCTGACGATTCAACGTTTAACGTTATAAAAGAACATCAGCCTGTAAGCCGGATTCTGTTCCTGCCGAAGGCAGGTGGTTATCATTTATCTGGCCCCCGCATTACTGCGGGGATCTTGCCCCCGCAAGCTGCGGGGGCGGTTGCTGCCTACCCTCCGGCATCGGACGAGCCGCCCTCAGGCGCCGGTATACGTGGCATTACAGCACACAAGGTTTACCCGGTTTATGCATTGCTGCACGAACCCGTGAGCTCTTACCTCACGTTTTCACCCTTACCCCACCGAAGCGGGGCGGTTATTTTCTGTGGCACTTTCTCCCCCGCATTGCTGCAAGGACCGGCTGTTAACCGGTGTGCTGCCCTGTGCTGTCCGGACTTTCCTCCTCCCGCAAGCGGAAAGCGATAACCCGGCTGATGAAGGGCAAAGATACAATTAATAAACAGCCGGGAGATCCGGGGCAGACTGCATGGGCAATGTTTTTAATTCGTTTGGCTTTTCGCGGATAAGTTTTATTTTCACTTCATCCATTCTTTAACCCAATCTACTGCACATGTTCATCGGTCATTTCGGTATCGGATTCGGCGCCAAGAAAGCGGCGCCTGCAGTTTCCTTAGGCACCCTATTCCTGGCAGCCCAATTTCTCGACCTGCTCTGGCCCGTTTTACTCCTGCTCGGCATCGAGCATGCCGAAATAAAGCCCGGTACCGGCCACTCGCAGCCTATAGCTTTTACGGATTATCCCGTATCGCACAGCTTACTCGCTGTTGCCGGCTGGGGAATCCTGTTCGCACTTGTTTACTGGATATTCAAAAAGAACATCCGGCACGCCATCGTGCTGGGCATATGCGTGATCAGCCATTGGTTGCTCGACCTGGTGGTTCACCTGCCCGACCTTCCGCTTCATCCCGGCGCGGGCGCCCCGCTTTACGGCTTCCAGCTCTGGAATTCATTCTGGGGAACCCTGATCGTGGAAGGAAGCATTTTCCTCGTGGGTTTTTATCTCTACCTGAAAAATACGAAAGCCAAAAACAAACAGGGTATACTCAGCCTTTGGATCCTGGTGGCCCTGCTGGTTATGATACACATCGCCAACATAACCGGTCCGCCCCCACCATCCATGGATGCCGTAGCCTGGGCCGGCAACCTGCAGTGGCTCTTCGTGATCCTGGCTTACTGGACAGATCGTAACAGATCGTATAACTAAGTTTTACGCATGATAATTACCAAAACCACCTTATGAACCGACTGAAAGAGATTGTACTTGCTGTTTCGCTGACCGCCGTTTTGTATTCCTGTAAAAAAGAAGATGTTCCTGCCCCGGGCGGCAATAACGATGTGATCGCACCGCCGGCACCCTTCGGATTTTATGTGGTGGGATATTTCCCTTCCTACCGGAACCTCGCTACCGTACCCGATGTGAAATTCAGGATGTGCAATGTGATCAACTACGCTTTCGCGACGGTTAGCAGTACTGGCAGCCTGTCCATCGCGAACCCCACACACCTGACCGACGTTCGAAATAAAGCCAAAGCGAACGGTTGCCGTGTATTCATCAGCATTTCCGGCGCCGCGGCTGATTTTAAATCCATGGCTTCCTCGCCTGCTGCCCGAACATTTTTTACCAACCAGGCCATGAACCTGGTACGCACTTATGCGCTGGATGGCGTGGATGTGGACTGGGAATTTCCCCGTACCGATGACGGAACCGATCAAACGTATACCCTGCTCATGAAACAGCTGAGCGACAGTTGTCACCTGGGCAGGAAATATTACCTCACCGCCGCGATCACGGCCGGCAAATACGCGGGCGCTGTACGGGATGCCATCAGCAGCGAACTCTGGCTGGGAAATTATGTAGACTGGTTCAACATCATGAGTTACGACGATTTCAGCACCACCGTACCGTATAAGCACCACTGCGATTACGCCCTGGCCACCACCAGCCTCAATTACTGGATCGGCACCCGGGGCATGCCCGGCACAAAGGCCGTTCTGGGGATTGCGGGTTACGGCCGCCCCAGCGGCATAACCCAAACAAATACCGTATTGAGTTACAGCGACATTCTTTCCCGGGGCGGCAACCCCCTCTCCGATTCCGCCGTGGTCACCAACGGGGGATTCACCAATTATACCATTTACTACAACGGCACATTTACAGTAAAAAGAAAGGCGATGCTTGCCAGACAGGCGGCCAACGGCATCATGCTTTGGGAAAAAAGCCAGGACAGCCACGACAATACCTCGCTCCTCAAAGCGGTTTGCGATACCATCGGCCGGACTTATTAACAAAGACGGTTATGTGCTGAAAAAGCACTTTCATTTTTGAATTTTATTGTGTTACTTTAAGAGACGTTTATACGTAAACGCCTCTCTGTATTCGCTGCGCCCAACACACTTCTTACTACTGTACCTGCTGAAGATGATCAGGTTTATTGCGAGGTATGACCTTTATCAGGTTTTATCTTGGTCGGGTACACAAACTTTATCCCGGAAAGACCAGCAAACTTTCTTCGTATGGTCACTTATTCGTTAACACTATAAATTCTAGCAAGATGTATACAGAAGCACAGCAACGCACGCTTGTTGAGGAATGCCACAAATGGATCGACGAACTCGTCGCTTACCGTGAAAAGATCAACAAGCTGAAAAGCGAATTGTACTATTTCGCACCCGGGAAAACCGATCACGATGTACTGCTGAATATCGAACACTTCCACAACCAGTTCCATATCCAGCTCATCAACATCCACGATCTCAAACACGAGATCCGGAGTCACCTCAAGGAAGCCGAACGCCACCCGACCTTCGGGCACCGCATTCCGCATCATTACGTACACGAAAAACTGGAGACCCTCGAAAACGACATCAATAAACTCGAAGAGGAGTTCCATGCCTTCGTTCAGAAATAAGACCTGTTAATAACCAGTCCCGGCCTTACCGGGACTGGTTGGTTAATGGGCCATTACCAACCAATAAAATCATGTGTTATGGCAACATACGATTCCAACCATGTAAAAAACATCGCCCTGCTCGGACATGCAGGCTGTGGTAAAACCACCATCGCCGAATGCATGCTCTTCGAAGCAGGCATCAGTAAACGCCGCGGCAGCATCGCTACCCGCAACACCGTAAGCGACTACCATGAACTGGAGACAGAACGGCAGAGTTCCGTATTCTCCTCCCTCATGCATACACCCTGGAAAGATTATAAGATCAACATCATCGACACACCCGGTTACGACGACTTCGTGGGTGAACTCATCAGCGCCCTGCGTGTGGCCGATACCGGCGTGATGGTTCTCAATGCTTCGGCCGGTGTGGAGGTAGGCACCGACGTGATCTGGGAATACACCGACACGTTTAAAACACCTACCATCTTCATCATTAACCAGCTTGATAAAGACGAAGCGGATTTCGACCGAACCCTGCAGGAAGCCAAAACGCATTTTGGCAATAATGTAGTGGCCGTGCAATATCCTGTTCAGACAGGAGCCGGCTTTAACTCCATCGTAGACGTACTGAACATGGTGATGTACCAATACGGACCCGAAGGCGGTAAACCGCAGAAACTCCCCATCCCCGACAGTGAGAAAGAAAGGGCCGATACATTGCACAAGGAACTCATCGAGGCTATCGCCTCCAACGATGAAGGGCTGATGGAAAAATATTTCGACAAGGGCGAACTCACCGAGGAAGAGATGAAAGACGGCTTGCACAGCTCCATGATCAAACACGATATCTTCCCCGTATTCTGCGCTTCGGCCGAAAAGAACATGGGACTGGGGCGCATCATGAGTTTCATCGATTATGTTTGCCCGGCCCCCACTGAAATGCCGGCGCAGAAAACAAAGGCCGGCGGCGAACTGCCCTGCGATGTGAAAGGACCTACCTGCATCTTTGTCTTCAAAACGATCATCGAACCGCATATCGGCGAACTCAGCCTTTTCAAAGTGTACAGCGGCACTCTTAAAACCGGTGTGGAACTGGTGAATGAGAATACGGGAGTAACCGAAAAATTCAACCAGCTCTTCCTCATGGAAGGCCATAACCGGGTACCCGTACAGGAACTGGTTGCCGGTGATATCGGCGCCACCATCAAGCTGCGCTCAACCCATGTGAACAATACCCTGCACGACAAGGGCGCCAACATCGAACTGGTGCCCATCGAATTCCCGCATCCCAATGTAACCATCGCCATCAGCGTGGCCAACAAGGGCGATGAGGAGAAACTCTCGCAGGTATTGCACACGTTGCAGGAAGAAGACGCCACCGTTCGTTTTGAAGTATCAAAAGAAACCAAACAAACACTCCTGCATTGCCAGGGCGAACTGCACCTCAAAGTGCAGCAGTGGAAGATCGAACACATCCACAAGCTGGATGTAAAATTCGAGAAACCGAAGATCCCCTACCGCGAAACCATCAGTAAAAAGGCGGAGAGCAATTACCGCCATAAAAAACAAAGCGGCGGCGCCGGGCAATTCGCGGAAGTATACATGCGCATCGAACCCTGGTACGAGGGTATGCCCAATCCCGAAGGACTCACCCTGCGCAGCAAGGAAGAGATCGACCTCGATTGGGGCGGCCGGCTGGTGTTCTGCAACTGCATCGTAGGCGGCGCCATCGACGCACGCTTCCTGCCCTCCATCCTCAAAGGGGTGATGGAAAAAATGCAGAACGGTCCGCTCACCGGATCCTTCGTCCGTGATATACGCGTGAGTGTGTATGATGGCAAGATGCACGATGTGGACAGCAACGATATCTCTTTCAAGATCGCCGGTCTGCAGGCATTCCGCCAGGCGTTCATGGAAGCCGATCCGCAATTGCTGGAACCGATCTATACCGTGGAAGTACTCTGCGCCGATGAAATGGTGGGCGCCGTGATGGGCGATCTGCAAACACGGATGGGATTGGTGGAAGGCATGGTTGCCGACGGACATTTCCAGAAGATCACGGCCAAAGTGCCGCTGGCGCAGATGTACCAGTACTCTTCTTCCCTGCGCAGCCTCACCGGGGGCCGGGCCCGCTTCAACATGTACTTCGATTCCTATTCACCGGTTTCGTACGAAATACAACGCAAACTCACCGAAGCGCATAACAAGCACGAAGAAGTTCAGGCCTGATATTGCTTTAGTTGTTTTATAAAAGAAAGGGGTTCTGGCAAAAGCCGGAACCTTTTTTTATCCCGGTGATTGCTTCCTTTGCAACGGAACCATCGCCAGGAATACGATCAACAATCCGAAACTGGCCGCCAGCATCCAGTTCGGCATATGCCCCGTTGTTACCGCTTCCGTTTTGATCAATGACAGGTTGGTTTCATAAGCGATATTCGATCCCCAGTGAATGCCAAAAGCCATCCACAGGGAACCCGAACGGCAAAGCGCCAGTGCCGTAGCCACTCCCATAAGAAACAGGTAAGTATGCACCGAAGGATGATCGGCCAGGCGCCAGAAATGATTCAATACAAATACCGCTGCCGACAGGACCACAAAATTATTTTCCGTCACCGAATCTTTCAGGTGACCATAGAGGTAGCCGCGGGTAAGGATATCTTCCGCTATCGAAGGAAAAAAAGTCATGAATAATACCAGGGGAAGCTGCTTTGCAAATACGGCCAGGGTTTCCACGGAAAGAAATTGCTCGTACCCCAGCAATACCGATACAAACACCGAGAGTCCGAAGAAAACAATACCGGCGAGCAATCCCTTGCCCAGGTTCGAAATCCAGCCTGGGTGCATGTTCAGGGCATACCCGCCCAGCCCACGGAATCCCTGGTAACGGGCAAGTCCGAAAGCAACCAGCAGGAAGCCGATCTTAAAAACAGCCATGATCCAGAAGGCATTGAAGAACTCGGGAAAATGGTAGACTGCAAACAGCAATAAAAAGCCGGCAATAAAAGAAACCCGGTTAATCCGCATAATTTTACCTTGATTTGCCAGATACAAATTACAAAACAACCACGAAATTCATGCAGATACTACGTGCCAGCACCAACGAGCAACTGCTTTTGTGCTACGGGGTGATGAAGGAATTGCGGCCGCACCATACCGCGGAAACATTTATGGAAACCATCCGGCAGATGTTCGGCGAAGGATACCAGCTCTGGTACATTGAAGACGAAGGAAAGGCCATGTGCGCAGCCGGTTTCCGGATCACCACTACATTCTACGATGGCCCCATCATCGATTTCGATGATTTCGTAACCCGGGAAGAAGCCCGTAAAAAAGGGTATGCCGCCCGCTTGTTCGACAAACTCGTTGACATCGCGGCAACAAACAAGATCAAAACCATTCACCTGAACTCAGCCCACCACCGGTACGATGCCCACCGGTTCTACCTGAACAAAAAGATGAAGATCATCGCCCACCATTTCAGACTCGAAGTATAAATGACAGCGCACATTCCGCGAAAGATCCACTCACTGCTGCAGTTGTACGAACTGTTGCCCGAACACGAACGCCTGGTCGTGGATGTGCTTCGGGAACTGGTGAAGGGATGCCTGCCGGCCTATTGCAGGGAAAAGATATCCTACAATGTACCGCTGTTTTACGGCAACAAGGCCATCTGCATCATCTGGCCCGCTACCATCCCGCGGGGCGGCATCAAAAAAGGGGTGCTGTTCGGGTTCTGGTACGGAAACCGGCTTCAGGACAGCGACCGGTATCTTACCCACGGCACCAACAAGCAGGTCTTTTACAGGATTTACCAGCACGTGGATGAGATTGATATCGACGCCCTGGAAAAATTATTGAAAGAAGCCGCCGCATTGGATGCGGGCTGGAAGAAAAGATAACAATCTACTGCCAATACGTAGATGTATTGGATACATCGCTGGAGAATTTATCCGTATGGCGCCGCAATATCGCCGGCGTGATACCCCGGTTCTCCACGGCCAGTCCCATCATGAGGTTTCCTTTATCGGTGATGTAAAAGAAACAGGGCTGCACTTTGGAATTCTGTTTCAACAAGGCGAAATGGGAAGCCGATGTTTCATCCTTGGCCTTGCCCAGGTTCGCGGTAAGCCAGACAAAATTCTTGCTCGGACTGATCTCGTACCCGATCGGCACATTAAAGCTCGCCGTTTTGATATTCACCTCGTATTTCTCCTTGCCTGCTTCTGTGTTCAGATCTTTAACGGTATACCCCAAACCGATGAGCATGTCTTTCAGTTTCTGAGGAACCAGCGGTTCGCAATCCTGCGCCTTACCGGCTGAGGGAAGCAACAGGGCGAGGAAAAGCATCGACAAAAGGAATAGTGTGTTCTTTTTCATTGAATGTGGTATTGGTCGGAAAATAAAAGGCTAAAATACCACCGCGTCAGCCGGGTAACAATACCGTGTGCTGGGTATTTATGGACCGGGAAGAGCCGGTGCTTCCATCCATCTCTGCCCGGTTTTTCGTAGATTTGCCGCCCTAGAACCGGATACAACGCACCATGGAACTGAGTAAAAATTTTGAGCCCGCATCGGTAGATAACAAGTGGTACCAGCATTGCCTGGACAAAGGATATTTCAACAGCACCCCCGATGAGCGGGAACCCTATACCGTGGTCATCCCCCCGCCGAACGTAACCGGCGTGCTGCACATGGGACATTGCCTCAACAATACCATCCAGGACATCCTGGTGCGCCGTGCCCGCATGCTGGGCAAGAACGCATGCTGGGTACCCGGTACCGATCATGCCAGCATCGCCACCGAAGCCAAAGTGGTGGGCATGCTCCGCGAAAGAGGGATCGCCAAATCATCCCTGTCGAGAGACGAATTCCTGCAATATGCCTGGGAATGGAAAGAAAAATACGGAGGCATCATCCTGCAGCAGTTGAAAAAACTCGGATGCAGCCTCGATTGGAGCCGCACTTCCTTTACCATGGACGATGACTATTACAAAAGCGTCATCAGCGTTTTCATCGACCTGCATCAAAAAGGACTCATCTACCGCGGCAAGCGGATGATCAACTGGGATACGAAGGCAAAAACGGCCCTGAGTGATGAAGAAGTGATCCGCCGGGAAACCAGCCAAAAACTCTATCACCTGCGGTATACCGTGGTTGATGCAAACAACAACCCTGTAGGGAATGAGGCGATCACCATCGCCACTGTTCGCCCCGAAACCATTATGGGCGATACCGCCATCTGCGTGCACCCGAACGACGAACGGTATAAACAACTGCACGGCAAGTTCGCCCTGGTGCCGCTGATCAACAGGCGCATCCCGATCATTGCCGATGACTATGTGACCATGGAATTCGGTACCGGCGCCCTGAAAGTAACACCCGCCCACGACATGAACGATAACCAGCTTGGCCAGAAACATGGCCTGGAAGTGATCGACATACTGAATGATGACGGTACACTCAGCGAGGCTGCACAGATTTTAATCGGCGAAGACAGGTTTGAAGCCCGCAAGAAGATCGTTACCGAACTGGAAGCGAAGGGTTACCTGGTAAAGACCGAAGACTATACCAGCGAAGTGGGATACAGCGAACGGACCGATACCGTGGTTGAACCGAGGCTGAGTATGCAATGGTGGGTAAGCATGAAGAAGATCAGTGAACCCGCCCTGAAAGCGGTGATGGATGATGAAATAAAATTCCACCCGGCCAAATTCAAGAACCTCTACCGCCACTGGATGGAGAACGTGAAAGACTGGTGCATCAGCCGCCAGCTTTGGTGGGGCCATCGCATCCCCGCCTGGTACGACGGCGAAGGAAGATTTGTGGTGGCTGCCAATGAAGCGGAAGCGTTGGATAAATTCTATGAGCAATACGGCGGAAACAACATTCAATTGAAGCAGGATGAAGACTGCCTGGATACCTGGTTTTCTTCCTGGCTCTGGCCCTTTGAAGTATTCAAAGGATACAGCAACCCCGGCAATGCCGACATCCGCTACTACTACCCCACCAACACCCTCGTAACAGCCCCGGAGATCATCTTCTTCTGGGTGGCCCGCATGATCATCGCCGGGTATGAATACATGGATAAGAAACCCTTCAGCGATGTATACTTTACCGGTATCGTGCGGGATAAGATCGGCCGAAAGATGAGCAAGCAGCTTGGCAATTCGCCCGACCTGCTGGAGATGATCGACAAGGACGGCGCCGACGCGGTTCGGTTCGGCATTATGATTTCTTCGCCGGCCGGTAACGACCTCATGTGGGACCAGGCGGGTAATGAACAGGGCCGCAACTTCAACAACAAAATGTGGAATGCCCTCAAGCTGGTGAAGATGTGGGAACAACGGCAGCAGGGAAGCGCCGACGAGCAGGAAACAAAAAACAATTTCGCCATTACCTGGTTCGCCAACCGGTTGAACGAGGTGAAAGCGGAGGTAGACGAACTGATGAAACAGTTCCGGCTCAGCGAAGCCCTGAAAGTGATCTACTCACTGATCTGGGATGATTTCTGCAGCTGGTATCTCGAATGGGTGAAACCCGGGTTCGAACAACCGATCGAAGCGGCCGTATACAAAAAGACCATCGGGTTCTTCGGTGAACTGATGCAATTGCTGCATCCCTTCATGCCTTTTGTTACAGAAGAGATCTATCAGCAACTGCAACCCCGAACCACCGACCTCTGCATAACACAACTGACCGCAACCGTACAGCCCGATAAGGATATACTCACCCAGGGCGATCTGCTTAAAAAAGTGATCAGCAGCTTACGCGACGCCCGGAACAAGAACCAGGTAAAACCGAAAGAAACCATCAAACTCGCGATCGAAACCGATGCGCCCGGAACCTACAAGCCCATCATGGACATCCTGGGCAAACAGGTGAACGCGGAAGCAATCTCCTTTACAGGCAGTGCACAGGCCAACAGCATTGTTGTTGCCATCGAAAAAGAAAAGTTTTACATCACGACCGATAAAGTACTTGACAGCAGCGCCCTGAAAAACGACCTGCTGAAGGACCTGGAATACCAGAAGAACTTCCTGGCATCGGTGGAAAAGAAACTGGGTAACGAGAAATTCGTGCAGAACGCGAAACCGGAAGTCATCGCCCTGGAAAGGAAGAAAAAAGCCGACGCGGAAGCCCGTATCCGGACCATTGAAGAGAGCCTGTCAACGATTAGTTAATTGTACCGTGTTACACTATTTGTGCTGTAAATTCGTTTTCCTAATATAAACAGCTACCATGAACAACGTTGTACCTATCGCACTTGCCGTTATGCTGTCTGCAACCGCCGGAACGATACAGGCACAAAAGCCCAAACCGGGTACGACAAAACCCACCGCACAAAAATTCAAGCCACCCAGGCTCAGTTCCATGCTGGGTGTTCATACCGACTCCGCCACCGTTGTATACGAAGAAGGCATTCAACTGATCAACCTGCCCCTGCGCATTACCGACGACAAAAAGAATCCGTACAGCGTCTCTTCGTACCAGTTAATGTATAAGCAGGCCGGTGTTACCGAAGAAGAGCGGGGCGATAAAACCGTGGTGGTTCCGGCCACCCGTTCGCTTGTGCAGCTATTCCGCGAAACCCCCATCACCGGCATCTGGAAAAAAACCATCTCCGAACAACTCAAGCCCGGCGACGAACTTTATTTCTTCGACATTATTGTAAAGGATAGCCAGGGACGGTTCATGTTTGCACCCGACCTGAAGATACGGATCGGCAAATAATCCATTATAATAACTGATGCGTTTGCTTGATCACACCCATCACAAAGATGCTCTGCACATGGCCCATGTTGTCGATGCTGCTTAATTTATTCACATGAAAATCGTGGTAGGCGTTCATATCGGCTGTCATCACCTTGAGCATGAAATCGAATTCGCCGCTGATCGTATAACATTCCATCACTTCCGGCATCTGCTGGATGGCTTTCACGAACTTGGTGCCCGCCGCCTTGCTGTGTTCCTTCAGCGACACGTAACAAATAGCGATTAATCCCCTGTTCAGTTTCGTGTGATCCAGCAGGGCCACGTATTGCTTAATGACCCCATTGGCTTCCAGCCTGCGGATGCGTTCGTGAACCGGCGTGGTACTGAGGTGTACTTTATCGGCGATCTCCTTCACCGTGATGCGGGCATTCTGCTGCAATAAATGAAGGATCTGGAGGTCCTTGGCGTCGAGGCCCGGCGGGGTTGTAGCTGTTTGTTCTGTTTGCAGTGCTTTTGCCATGACTAAAAAGGATTTTTTCCTGTTATTAACAGATTAACGTGATTTTTTCCCAAATTTATATAAAGCTGTAGAATATTATCCTGTTCATCTATTTTTGTACCCTAAAAACTCATACATGTCTACAGTATCAAAAACCTCCATCGACTTCAACCTCAAATACAAGGTTGCCGATATGAGCCTCGCCGAGTGGGGCCGTAAAGAAATCAAACTGGCCGAAGCGGAAATGCCCGGCTTAATGGCCATCCGTGAAGAATTCGGTCCGAAGCAGCCCCTGAAAGGCGCCCGCATCGCCGGTTGCCTGCACATGACCATCCAGACCGCCGTGCTGATCGAAACCCTGGTTGCCCTGGGCGCCGAAGTGAAATGGAGTTCCTGCAATATATTCTCTACACAAGACCAGGCCGCTGCAGCCATCGCCGCTGCCGGTATCGGCGTTTTCGCCTGGAAAGGCCAAACACAGGCCGAAGCCGACTGGTGCATTGAACAAACCCTGTTCTTCGGTGGCGCCGATCGCCCGCTGAACATGATCCTCGACGACGGTGGCGATCTTACCAACATGGTATTTGATACCTACCCTGAGCTGATCCAGCACGTGAAAGGACTGAGCGAAGAAACAACAACCGGTGTTCACCGCCTCTACGAAAGAATGCAGAAAGGCACCCTGCCCATTCCCGCGATCAACGTAAACGACAGCGTTACCAAATCAAAATTCGACAACAAATACGGATGTAAAGAAAGCCTGGTGGATTCCATCCGCCGTGCCACCGACGTGATGATGGCTGGTAAAGTAGCCGTAGTAGGTGGTTATGGCGACGTGGGTAAAGGTTCCGCCGCTTCCCTGCAGGGAGCCGGTTGCCGTGTGATCGTAACCGAGATCGACCCGATCTGCGCATTGCAGGCCGCTATGGACGGATTTGAAGTGAAGAAAATGATCGACGCCGTGAAAGAAGCCGACATCATCGTTACCGCCAGCGGTTGCCGCGACCTCATCACCGAAAAACATTTCCGCCTGATGAAGGACAAAGCCATCGTTTGCAATATCGGTCACTTCGATATCGAGATCGACATGGCCTGGCTGAACGAAAAATACGGTCATACCAAGAATACCATCAAACCGCAGGTTGACCTCTACACCATCGATGGCAAAGACGTGATCATCCTGGCGGAAGGCCGCCTCGTGAACCTCGGTTGCGCTACCGGTCACCCTTCGTTTGTAATGAGTAACTCGTTTACCAACCAAACCCTGGCGCAGATCGAACTGTGGACCAATCACAGCAAATACGAAAACAAAGTATACGTGCTGCCGAAAGTACTGGATGAGAAAGTGGCCCGACTGCACCTTGCCAAGATCGGCGTGGTACTGGATGAACTGACCCCTGCTCAGTCCGACTACCTGGCTGTTCCGGTTGAAGGTCCGTTCAAACCTGAACACTACCGGTACTGATCATAAACCTTTTCCGCATAGACCCCGGTTCATTTGACCGGGGTTTTTTAATTTTGGCCATGACCAAACTATCCGTTAACATCAACAAACTGGCTACCCTGCGCAACAGCCGTGGGGGCAACAATCCCGATCTTATCAAAGCCGCCACCGACATCGAGCGCTTCGGCGCCGAAGGCATCACCGTACACCCACGGCCCGACGAGCGGCATATCCGCTACGCGGATGTGTACGCATTGAAAAAGATCGTCACCACCGAATTCAACATCGAAGGCAATTGCACCGAAAAAAGTTTTGTGGATCTTGTTCTTGCCAATAAGCCCGCCCAGGTAACCCTGGTACCCGATGCCGCGGGTCAGCTCACGAGCAACCACGGATGGAATACGATCGAACATGCCGCATACCTCAAAGAGATGATCGCTGTTTTCAAAAACGCCGGCATCCGCGTTTCCATTTTCGTGGACCCCGTGGTGGAGATGGTGGAAGGCGCCAAAGCCACCGGCACCGACCGCATCGAGTTGTATACCGAAGCCTATGCACGGGGCTATGCGGCCGGTAATAAAGAAGCTGCCATCGCACCCTATATCGCCGCGGCGGGCAAAGCCAATGAACTGGGACTGGGCATCAATGCCGGGCACGACCTCGACCTGCATAACCTGCAGTACTTTTCGAAAAACATCCCGGGATTATTGGAAGTATCGATCGGCCACGCACTGATCTGCGACGCCATCTACCTCGGGTTGGAGAATACCGTACAACTTTATAAGAGGCAATTAAAACAGGTATAGAAAATAGAAAAATCAGAATCCCAAACCACAAACTTCAAACCCGAAACTACTTCAGCAACCTTTCGAGTTTACGCTCAAGCGCACGGCCCCGGAGATTTTTGCCGACCACTTTTCCCTCCGGGTCGAGCAGGAAATTCTGGGGAATGGAACTGATCTGGAACTGCTGTGCAACCGCGTTACCCCATCCTTTGAGGTCGCTCACCTGCGTCCAGTTAAGACTATCCATCTTGATAGCGCTGATCCAGGCTTCCCTGGCCTGGTCGAGCGAAACGCCGAACACGGTAAAATTCTTATCGCGGTATTTATTATAGGCTGCAACCAGGTTGGGATTTTCCATGCGGCAGGGCTTGCACCAGCTTGCCCAAAAGTCCACGAGCACGTACTTACCCCGGAGTGAAGAAAGACTGATCATTGTACCCGACGTATCGGGCTGGGAAAAATCAGGCAGGAGGGTACCCACGCCGTTCTGCCTGGCCTCCAGGATCATTTGGGCGATATATTTACCCAGGATGCCTCCCTGCACATCGGGCGCAAGTTGTTTGTACAAGGGTTCCATTTCCACCGGGTCTTCGGCCAGTTGGTTGTAACGCAGGATGGCCAGGGTGCTGATATGCGATTCTTTGTGCCCGGCTACATAGTCTTCGATGAGTTTACGTGCCTGGGCATAGCGGGCTGCATCGTATTCCGCGTCTTCCGCAAACAGGGATTGGTACGGATTGAGGGATGTATTGAACTCCTCAAAATCGGCGTGCGACTTCGACCCGGTAACCTTCGCCCGGTCGAGCGTTTCACGGGAGCCTACGATCTTCACGTTGCTGTTATCAAGAAAAAGGGTGATGTAGGGCGCCTGCTTGTTGATGAGGATGATCTTAAAATCCGGCTTGCTCATGTTGCCGCCCTTAAAGAAGAATTTATTGCTCATCAGGGTGGTGCTGGCTTCGGTCTGACTGGTACCTCCATTGATCAGGTCTACGATGGTTCCGTCGGCATAGCCTGCGATCTCACCGCTGATCGTGAACCCGGTTTGAGCGGGGGCTGGTTTCGATGCCACCGCTGTTTTTGGTTTGGTAACGGTCTTTGATTTAGCAACGGGAGTTTTCTGGGCTAAGGTGAAAACGGGTAACAGGAAAAAAAGGAGGAAAATAGGTCTCATCGATTCAGATTATGAATCGCAATTTACGAAGATTTGGGCAGACTGGTCAGGGCCGGATGGCTTTCATAAAAGTCCGGGTGCACTGTTCCGGATCGCCCCCGGCCTGCAAGGCCTGGATATACGCAGAGCCGATGATGGCGCCATTGCCAAAGCGGCAAGCCGACTCGTAGCTGTGTTTATCTCTGATGCCAAAACCGATCAATACCGGGTTGCGGAGATCCATATCCCGGAGTTTTGCAAAATACGCAGCCTGCTCCTCCAGAGGTTTGTTGTTACCGGTGGTGGAAGAGGAAGAAACCGCATACAGGAAGCCGCTGCTTAAGGCGTCGAGTTTGCGGATGCGTTCGTCGGATGTTTCAGGCGTTACGAGGAAGGTAAAATCCAACCCGTATCTTTTGATGATCTCCCCGTACTCCGATTCGAATTCGTGTACCGGCAGGTCGGGCAGGATCAATCCATCGATGCCAACGCCCGCCGCTTCGGCGCAGAATTTTTCAAACCCGTATTGCAACACGGGGTTCATATAACCCATCAGCACAACGGGAACCCGGATCGTATTCCGGAAACCGTTGAGCTGTTCCAGTAAAACAGGAATGCTCATCCCGTTCGCGATCGCCCGGCTGCTGCTTTCCTGGATCACCGGGCCATCAGCCAAAGGATCGCTGTACGGCATACCCAGTTCGATCATATCGGCGCCGGAATCCTGCAGGGCTTTCAACAGAACCAGCGTAGAATCCCGTTCCGGGAATCCTGCCGTGCAGTAGATATTGAGAATATCTTTCTTCCGGGTGGAAAATAAGGTTTGTATTCTGCTATTAACCTCACCCCCGGCCCCTCTCCCGGGTGAGAGGGGAGAAAATACAGTTGACGATACGTTATCCCTCTTTTCCCCGATCGAACCATGGGCATCTGTCCAATCTTCGATCGCTTTGATAACCGACCCGAGTTCATACTCAACGGCATCGTTACTAAACCGGAGAACAGTAATCCCCTGTTCGTTCAGGTTCTGTGTACGTACTTCGTCATATGCCACAACATCCGGGTCATGGTGAATTTCACCATCCACTTCAATGGCAAGTTTTAATTCGTGGTTATAAAAATCTAAAATATAGTTGTCAAATGGATGCTGCCGCCTGAATTTGAGGTTGCGTACCTGTTGGTTTCGCAATGCATCCCAAAGCAATAGCTCTGCCTTTGTCTGCGCCTTGCGTAAGGCCCGGGCATTCTCAAAAGCCGATGCTCTTGAATTTCCGTGAAGCTGATTATTGTATTCATTCATCATGGCAGGATTAAAATGATTAAACAGGCTTGTATCCTGGCCCCTCTCCTCCAGGAGAGGGGTTGGGGTGAGGTCTAACGAAAATACTCTTCCGTGCATCCGCCCCTCTCCTCAAGGAGAGGGGTGGGGGTGAGGTCTACCGATAATAAGGAACCACCGTCACGTCGGTTCCGTCTAAAACAATATGCCCGTACCGGGGTTTGGCATCGATATCCAGCACCAGGTCGAACGAAACCTGTTTCTTACCCGTTGTCTTCGGAAAGTTCACCAGGATGCTGTCGCCCTTTCGTTCAACCGTATAACCTTTGCCATTGAAATCCTCATCCATGCACACGGGGAACAGGTATCGCTCGCCATTGATATTCGAAAGCATCTTCACCGTCCTTGGCTGATCGGAACATACTCCTTTCTTTTCAAAATCCAGTTTGTGATTGATGAACGAGTCGCTGCAGGAGAACAGCAGGCCACCGCAAAGAATGAATAACAGGTATCGCATACTTATAAATGTTTCATGTATGTTTCCAGGTCCTTGTCGCCTCTTCCACTCAGGCAAACCACCACCACATCTTCCCGGCGGAAATTGATCATCTTCAGCGCATGCAGGGCATGGGCGCTTTCCAGTGCGGGAATGATGCCTTCGAGTTTACACAGCTCGAAAGCCGCCGCCAATGCTTTCTTATCAGTTGCACTGAGAAAAATACCCCGCCCGCTTTCATAGAGGTGCGCATGCAGGGGACCGATACCGGGATAATCCAGTCCGGCCGAAATACTGTGTGGCTCTATCACCTGCCCATCGTCTGTCTGCATCAGTAAACTCTTACTGCCATGCAGGATGCCCGGCTTGCCCAGCTGTGTTGTAGCGGCGCTCATACCGCTGCTGATGCCGCAACCGGCCGCTTCCACCGCCACAAGCTTCACCGATTCCTCATCCAGGAAATGATAGAAGGCGCCGGCGGCGTTGCTTCCTCCACCTACGCAGGCCAGCACATAATCCGGGTTCTCTTTACCCGTTTGCTCCAGCAATTGCGTTTTGATCTCTTCGCTGATGACAGATTGGAAACGGGCCACCATATCGGGGTAAGGATGCGGCCCCACCACACTGCCGATGATATAATGCGTATCAACGGGATTATTGATCCAGTCGCGGATGGCTTCGTTGGTAGCGTCTTTAAGCGTCTTGCTGCCGCTGACAGCCGGCACCACCGTGGCACCCAGCATTTTCATTCTCGCCACATTGGGCGCCTGCCGTTCCATATCTTTTTCACCCATGTACACCACGCATTCGATCCCCTTCAGGGCGCATACGGTTGCGGTGGCCACGCCATGCTGACCGGCGCCTGTTTCGGCGATGATTCTTTTTTTGCCCAGCCGCTGCGCCAGCAATATCTGCCCGATGGTATTATTGATCTTATGCGCCCCGGTATGACAAAGGTCTTCCCGTTTGAGAAAGACATGCGCCTTATACCGGTCGCTGAGCCGTTGGGCTTTGTACAAGGGCGTCGGCCTTCCTACATAATCTTTCAGCAGGTGCCGGAACTCCCGCTGAAATTCTTCTTCCTGCATGATCGAAAGATACCGGTCCTGCAATTCCTTTACATTCGGGTACAGCATCTCGGGAATGAATGCGCCGCCGAAGTTGCCATAGTAGCCCTGCTCATCGGGTTGCTTGTATGTTTTTGTTTCGGTCATTTGTAATTCTGCTGTACATCGTCCCCGCCACTGCAGGCCTCACTTGTACCGCATACCTCTATGCTGCGGTCCTTTTGAACTGGATCGCTCAGGTTCTCCCCGCTCCCGCCGGCAATAGCAACTGCAAAAACTTCAGATCGAGCCAGCGGTCGAACTTGAAGCCCACTTCTTTGAAATGCGCCACTTCTTCAAATCCGAAATTTTTGTGCAGGCGGATGCTCACTTCATTTTCCGCGTCGATACCCGCCACGATGGTATGCATCCCCAGCTGCCTGGCCGCTTCAATGATCGGGGGCATCAGCAGTTTGCCCACACCCCTGCCCCGGGCCTGCGCCGCTACATGTACGGTATTCTCCACACAATATTTATACGCCGTGGGCACCCGGAAGGGCCCGATCGTACTCATACCGAGTACGACGCCCGCTTCCTCGGCCACAAATACCGGCAACCCCAGCTGCTTCCGCTCTTCGAACCACTGCCTGCGCATATCGAGGGTATGCGGTTCGTAATAATATACAGCCGTGGTATTTTCAATGATCTCGTTGTAGATAGCGAGTATCTGCGGCAGATCATTTTCCGTAGCATGCCGTACCGTGATCATCGGTCAATCATTTTAAACTTTGTTTGAACTGAAGCAGTTTGGCCATATCCTTCACCCCGGGTTCTTTTTCAAATTTGCTGTTGATATCGACGGCGTAAAAATCGGGATGCCTGAATTTTTTCAGCTTATCCGCGTCTTCAGGACCAATACCGCCGCTCAGGAAGAACGGTTTCTCGATCTTGGCCTTGCTCAGTATGCTCCAGTCGAATTGCTTGCCGGTACCACCGATGCTTTCCTGCAAGCCGCCCGTATCGAAAAGATAATAATCGCATACGGCATCATAGGGGGCCACCAGTTCATCAATATCCTCGTCGCCGCTGATGCGGAACGCTTTGATGACTTCCACTTCCGTACTGAGGTCTTCGCACATCTCCGGGCTCTCGTCGCCGTGCAACTGCACCACTTCCAGTCCGTACTCATCAATGGCATCGAGCACATCAATCATCTCGGGGTTTACGAAAACACCTACTTTCTTCAGGTCGAAATCGGCATTCTTCAGGTCTTTGCCCGATAACTTATCACCGGCATACCGCGGCGAATCCTTGTAAAAGATCAGCCCGGCAAAATCCACATCCAGTCCGTCGAGTTGCTGCAATTGTTTCAGTTCGGTGATACCACACACTTTAATATTCATGCTTGTTGTTTTAGTTCATTTACAAAGGCCGCGAAGGCTGCCCCGGGATCGGGTTCTTTCATAAACCGTTCGCCGATCAGGAAACCTTCGAAGCCGGCGTCGCTGAATCGCCGGATCGTGGCTACATCGTCGATACCGCTTTCCGCGATCCTGGGTTTTCCGGGGGGAATTCGTTTACCCAATTCCACCGAACGTTGAATGTCTACCCGGAATGTTCGCAGATCGCGGTTATTGATTCCCACCATATCCACCTCGTCGCAAATATGTTCCAGTTCCTGTTCGCCGTGTATTTCGAGCAGCACTTCCATGCCCAACCGTTTTGCAGCAGCCCCAAGTTCCCGCACGCGGGCCGGACTTAATGAAGCGGCGATAAGCAGGATCACATCCGCGCCATAGGCTTTGGCTTCCATCACCTGTATCTCATCGATGATAAAATCTTTCCGCAGCAAAGGAAGGCCACACAAGGTACGCACAACTGCCAGATCCGGCAGTTCGCCGCCGAAAAAAGCGGTATCGGTAAGTATCGAAGCACCGGCCGCGCCGTATTTCTCATAGTCCATCACCGTGGGCGGCGCCGGGTAACCGGCTTCTTTGAACCAGCCCCTGGAAGGCGAACGCCGCTTGAATTCCGCAATGATACCCGTACTGCCCGGCTCCAGCAACCGTTGCTTCAGCGAAACGCAGGCACGGTCAAAGTTGGAAGAAACGGAACGATGCCCATTGAGGTCGAACAGCAATTTCTTCTCCTCCACTTCCTTTTTCTTCGCCTCCATGATCTGGTCAAGAATATTTTTCATTGCAGCGAGATCAGTTTGTTGAATGAATCGTTTGCCGCCCCGCTTTCCAAACTCGCTACCGCCGCCTGGTAACAGGCTTCGTAATTGCTGTACTTACCCGTGCACTGCAACGCCATCGCCGCGTTCGCCAGTACCACGGCATTCTGCGCCCATGTTCCTTTTCCCAACAGGATATTCCGGAAGATGGCCGCGGCTTCCTCCACCGAATTACCGCCGCTGATATCGGCGGCGCTTACGGTTCGTTTACCCAATTCCTCGGCATTGTATATTTTTTCGCCCTGGCTGGTGATCACCTTGGTATCGCCGGTGAGCGATATCTCATCGTAACCATCCAGTCCATGAATGATGGTGAAGGCGCTGCCGCCCTGCTGCAATAGATAATTATAGACCCTCGCCATTTCGAGGTTGTACACACCAACCAATTGGTAAGCCGGCGATGCCGGGTTAACAAGCGGACCAAGCATATTGAAGAATGTTCGCACGCCCAGGTTTTTACGGACAGGTCCTACAATTTTCAATGCGGGGTGAAAAAGCGGGGCGTGCAGGAAGCAGATATTCGCCGTTTCGAGTTCTTGTTTCAACACTTCGCTGCTTGATTTAAAGGTATAGCCCAGTTGTTCCATCACATTGCTGCTGCCGCTGATCGAAGAAGCTCCGTAGTTTCCATGCTTGGCTACCTTGTTGCCCGTGCCTGCCACAATAAAACAACTCAGCGTGGATATATTGAAGGTGTTTTTTCCATCACCACCTGTACCCACGATATCGAGCAGCTCGTACCCGTCCAGGTCGACCGGTACGCAGAGTTCGAGCAGGGCGTCGCGGAAACCCTGGAGCTCATCGATGCTGATACTCCGCATCAGGTATACGGTGATGAACGCGGCGATCTCCGTCTCGCTGTATACCTGCCGGGAGATATTGAGCAATACTTCTTTCGCCTGTTCCCGGGAAAGGCTTTTGTGTTCAAACAGGTAGTTTAAAATCTTCTTCATAATCCCAACCAGTTTCGAATGATCTGTTCCCCATCGGGCGTAAGCACACTTTCGGGGTGAAACTGCACCCCCTGCACATCGTATTTTTTATGGCGCAGGGCCATGATATATCCGTTCTCATCGCGGGCTGTTATCTCCAGCTCTTCCGGGAAATCTTTTTCGCCGACGATCCAGCTGTGATACCTTCCTACTTCCAGTTCCGGACCCAGGCCATCAAAAATTTTTGTTCCCGCCTTTTCAATTTTGATTTTCGTCGCCACGCCATGGTACACCGTTTCCAGGTTGATCAACTTCCCGCCAAAGGCCTCGCCGATCGCCTGGTGGCCGAGGCAAACTCCGAGGATCGATTTGTCGGCCGCATAGGCCCGTATCAGGGGCAGCAGCAATCCCGCCTCTTCGGGTATGCCCGGACCGGGGGATAAAATGATCTTGTCGTAGGCCTTCACCTGCTCCAGTTCGATCCGGTCGTTGCGGTATACATCCACTTTACCAGCAGTGATCTTTTCTACAAGGTGCACGAGGTTGTAGGTAAATGAATCGTAATTATCGAAGACGAGTATGTTCATGATTTATGGTTCATCGTTCATAGCGGATGGTTCATGGGTTATGGTTCTTAGTTCATGGTTATTGTCTATACGTTCTACCATGATCTATGAACTATGATCCATTCCCTATTTCCTCTGCCATCGCAATGGCTTTTTTTAAAGCATTCAATTTATTATTTACTTCCTGTAATTCATTTTCCGGTATGCTGGCCGCCACAATGCCGGCACCTGCCTGGTAAACCAATGTATTGTTCCGGCTGAGGAAGGTGCGGATCATGATCGCGTGGTTGCTGTTTCCGTTGAACCCGATAAAGCCGATCGCCCCTCCGTAATAACCCCGCTTTGTTGGTTCCAGTTCATCAATGATCTGCATGGCCCTGATCTTGGGAGCGCCGCTCAGCGTTCCGGCCGGGAAGGTTGTTCCCAGCAAGGTAAAGGAATTGGTATGGGGTTCCACACTACCCTGCACCTCGCTCACCAGGTGTATAACATGGCTGTAGTACTGGATCTTTTTGTATTGCTCAACAGTTACGTTCCGGCAAAGCCTGCTCAGGTCGTTACGGGCAAGATCAACAAGCATCACGTGTTCAGCATTTTCCTTGGTATCGCTTTCCAGTTGAATGGCCAGCGCTTTGTCTTCCTCATCATCGCCGGTGCGCTTTACCGTTCCCGCGATCGGGTGTACAATGGCTCTTCCCCCCTCAACGATCAACTGACTCTCGGGCGAGGAACCCATCAGTTTATAATCGCCGTAATCGAAATAGAACAGGTACGGACTGGGGTTGATACTGCGCAAGGCCCGGTACACATTGAATTCATCGCCGCTGTACTGCTGTGCAAAACGGCGGCTCAATACCACCTGGAACACATCGCCGCGATAACAGGAGGCGATGCCCTTCCTTACCATTTCGAGGTAATCCGCGTCGGTCATATTCGGCAATTCGTCGCCGTTGGTTTTAAACGGGAACACAGGCACATCCTTGCTGCGGATCAGGCTTTCAACGATACCGATCTCGCTGCCAATGCCCGCTACCTGGTTCTCACAGATGAACAGTTCATCCCGGAAATGATCGATGGCGATCAGGTACTGGTACAGGCGATAACGGACCAACGGTATGCCGCTCCCCTCTCCTCCGGGAGAGGGTTTGGGGGTAAGGTCTTCAAAGAACGAAACGGCATCGTAAGCTGTATACCCGAAGAGGCCCTGCGCAATACGCACCGGCTTCTCCGCCGCTTTCGTTGTTACAAACCTGTCGGCAAAGGCCTGCAATAAAGCCGGCACATCGCCTGCCTTGCCGATCGGTATCTTCTCGGGATTTTGCCCGGGCAATTTGAATTCGATCACACCCGGGTTCCGGATCTCGATCCCCGCGATGGCGTTGATCGCGATGAATGAAAGACTGTTCTCCCCGGCGTGAAAGTCGGTACTCTCCAGCAGGATTGTATCCCGGAACCGGTCACGCAGCCGCAGGTAGATACCCACCGGTGTATATACATCGGCGAGTAATTTTTTAACGGTTGTATGTATTTCGACCTTCTTCATTGCTTTCAAACCGGCTGCTTTGCCGGCCTTTGATTTTCACTTTTACCATTTGCCTTAAATAAGAAACCCCAACACATCGTGTCGGGGCTCTGTAATTATATTGCTACACCTAATAACAGCGGTACGACACGTCAATAGACTGACTGCCACCACCAACCGTTGTTATTTGTATGAATCCGTTTCATTGCTCTGCAAATATGCAGGAATTTAGCTGATAAAAAAACTATTTTTAAGGACTCAACCAATTTTTACCGTATGCTGATACAACAGAAACAGGAAGGCACCAAGGGATCATTTTATGTGGAAGAAGCGGGAAAACTGCTGGCTGAAATGACTTACTCCATGACCGGGAACGATCTTATGATCATCGATCATACCGAGGTATCCGACGAACTGCGGGGAAAGAATGTAGGCTACCAACTGGTGCATACCGCCGTGGAATACGCCCGGGCCAACGCCATGAAAATACTACCCCTCTGCCCTTTTGCCCATTCGGTATTCCGGAAAAAGGCGGATGAGTTCGGCGATGTACTGAGAAAATAATTGCCCTACCTTTAATAAAACAATTGCGTGTGAACCTGATCGTTTTCGGCGCCACCGGCCTGGTGGGTAAACAACTTACAGAACAAGCTTTATATACGGGTCATCAGGTGAGGGCATTCGGAAGAAATGTATTTACCACCGACTATCTCCAGACGGACAACCTGCACCGGGTACAGGGTGCGCTCTTCGACGCACACGAAGTATACGATGCCATCAAAGGCTGTGATGCCGTGCTGTCGGCCATCGGCGGCGGACAGGACGGAACGGATAAATCCCGTACCCTGGGCATGAAAAACATTCTTACCCAGATGCAAAAAGCGGGTGTAAAACGGATCATCGCGATCGGCGATGAATGCGTACTGGAAAACGCCGAAGGAAAGATGTTACTGGACGAAGAAGACTACCCCCGGGAAAAAATGCCCCTGGCCCTGGAACACAAAAAAGCCTATGAACTGCTTACCGGATCCGGGCTCAACTGGACCTTCATTTGTCCGGCCCGTATCATCGATCGGGGTCCGACCGGCCACTATACCACCGCGGCGGATCATCAACCCGGTTCCGGTGTTCACTCCATCAATTCCGGCGACCTGGCTTTGTTCATGCTGAATGAGCTGACAAAAAATGAGTATATAGAACGCCGGGTGGGTATCTCGAACTAAATTTTAAACCAGCAATATGAAAAAGTTCCTCTTACTCGCATTTCTTTTTTGTTGCCAGCATCTTTTTGCGCAGGATGCCATCGAATACCAGGTGCCGCCCAAGGCGATCTACGACCTGGTGATGGCCAGGCCTACGCCCGGTGTCAGCTTCGACAGCAAAGGTCAGTACATGCTTGTGCTCGAGCGCAGCAGCATGCCTTCGGTAGAAGACCTGGCTCAACCGGAACTGCGCATCGCCGGTTTACGGATCAACCCGAATAATTTCGGGCCCAGCCGCAGTTCGTATTTCACCAATATCAGCATCCGCGACATAAAAACGGGAAACGAGTTCCCGGTAAGCGGTTTACCCGCCAACCTGAAAGCGGGTAACCTGCAATGGAGCCCGAACGAAGACAAAGCGGCCTTTACCCATACCAGCAACAACACGATCGATATCTACGTGATCGATGTCAAAACCCGTAAAGCGACGAAGCTGAACAAAGCGGCTGTGAATATGGTGATGGGCGCCGCCTTCGACTGGATCGACAACAACAGCCTCCTGTATGCCGCCGTGAACAAACCCCTGAGCATGGCCCCCAAAAAACCATTGGCGCCCAAGGGGCCCGTGGTACAGCAGAACCTGGGTAAGGTTGCCGCCAGCGTAACCTTCCAGGACCTGATCAAATCGCCCTTCGATGAAACACAATTCGAATTTTACAGCACGGTGCAGCTGATGAAAAATACCAATGGGGTTGAAAGCCGGATCGGCGACCCCGCTATTTACAGCAGCGTATCTGTTTCGCCCGATAAAAAATATTTACTGGTGGAACGCATCGACAAGCCCTTCTCGTACCTCGTACCCGCCGGCGGTTTCAACAGCACGATGCTGATCACCGATATGAGTGGAAATACCGTCAAGCAATTGGCGAAAATACCCAGCAGCGAACTGGCGCCCCGGGGTAACGACAACGTGCTGAACGCTCCCCGCGGTTTCAACTGGCTCGATAATTTTCCCGCTACGGTACAATGGATCGAACCGCTGGACAGCGGCCTCATCAAAAACAAAATGGATTTCCACGACGCGGCGTATACACTTGCCGCTCCGTTCACCGGATCGCCCAAAGAACTGGTCAAAACCGCCGAGCGCATGTACGGCATCACTGATGTAAACGAAAACCTGTTCTTTGTTACCGAAGGATCAAGGGCCAAACACAGAACCAGGATGAGCAAATTCGGATGGGATGGAAAAACAGAGACGCTGATCGACCGCAGTACCGATGACGCCTACAACGACCCGGGATCACCGATGACGGAGAAGAACAAATACGGGCGCAATGTTCCCAAACTCCTGAATGGCACCACCCTCTTCATGCGGGGAACCGGCGCATCCGTCAAAGGCGACCTGCCCTTCCTGAACAGTTTTAATATCAGCACCAAAGAAACCAAACAACTCTGGCGTTGCGAAGAACCGTATTATGAGTCAGTGACAAGCGTACTCAACTACGATGACCTTACCATCATCACCAACAAACAAAGCCAGGATGAACAACCCAATTATTTCATCCGCAACCTCAACAACAAAAGCAGCAAAGCGATCACGAATTTCCCCGATCCGCAACCGGGCCTGCGGGGTATCAGCAAACAAAAGATCACCTATAAACGAAAAGACGGGGTCGACCTGGCCGCCGATCTTTACCTGCCCAAAGGATATGATCCTAAAAAAGACGGTCCGCTCCCGGTGATCATGTGGGCCTATCCCCGTGAGTTCAAGAGCGCCAGCGACGCCGCACAGATACGCGGCAGCAAATACACGTTCACCCGGGTTGGTTATGGCTCGATCGTTTTCTGGGCCACCCAGGGATACGCGATCATGGATAACGCCGAGATCCCGATCGTGGGCGAAGGCGATAAGCAACCCAATGATAATTTCGTGGAGCAGCTGGTATGGAGCGCCGAAGCGGCGATCAACAAAGTGGCCGAGATGGGCGTGGGCGACAGTACACGGGTAGCCGTTGGCGGACATAGTTATGGCGCTTTCATGACCGCCAACCTGCTGGCGCATACCAAACTTTTCAAAGCCGGTATCGCCCGGAGCGGCGCGTATAACCGCACGCTTACACCCTTCGGATTCCAGAATGAAGAACGCACCTACTGGCAGGCGCCGGAGGTTTATTCCCGGATGAGTCCTTTCAGTTATGCCAACCAGATCAAAACACCCCTGCTGATGATCCATGGCGAAGCGGATAACAACCCGGGCACCTTCCCCATCCAGAGCGAAAGGCTGTATAATGCCATCAAAGGACATGGAGGAACCGTTCGGTTTGTACAACTGCCTTTCGAAAGTCATGGCTATGCCGCGAAGGAAAACATCCTGCACATGCTTTGGGAGCAGGATCAATGGCTGAGCAAATACGTGAAACTGGCCGGTACAAAGTATGTGAAATGACAGGCTCAAAAGGAATTATTCCACAGGCAACCGGTGATCACATCCGGTTGAGTGCATCATAATCGAGCAGTTCGATCCCGGGTGTGATATAGTCGTCCTTTACCGGCTCTTCCCGCATCAGGTCGGTGCTGAGGTATTTTTTGTTGCTGTCGCTGAAAACAGTTACGACATGAATGGGTTTCTCATACTGACTTTGCAATTGTATGGCGCCGATCAGGTTGGCGCCGGATGAGATGCCTACAGCCAGTCCGAGTTTGCGGGCGAGTTGCTGCGCCATGAGAATGGAATCGCCATCCGATACTTTGATGACCGGGTCCATTTCATTGAGTTTGACAATGGCGGGAATGAACTCATCGGAGATTCCCTGTATGCGATGCGAGCCTACTTTATAGCCGGTAGAAAGCGTGGGTGATTCGGCCGGTTCCAGCGGATGTATACGGATGGATTGATTTTTTGAACGCAGATACCTGCCCACGCCCATGATGGTACCACCGGTACCTACTCCCGCTACAAAGGCATCGGGATTGATGTCGATAGCCTGTAACTGCATCCATATCTCTTTAGCGGTGGTACGTTCATGCGCTTCGGCGTTGTAGGTATTTTCAAATTGGCGGGGCAGGAAAATACCCGGATGCGTGCTTGCCATCTTTTCGCTCATCGCGATGCTGCCGAGAAAGCCGCCTTGCTCTTTTGACACCAGGATCACTTCGGCTCCCAGGCTTTGAATGATATTGATCCGCTCCCTGCTCAACCAGTCGGGCATGATGATCTTTACTTCGTGCCCCAGCGCTTTACCGATGGCGCTGAATGCGATGCCGGTATTTCCGCTGGTTGCTTCCACGATGCAATCGCCCGGCTTTATTTTGCCGGAACGGTAAGCCTGCTCAAGAATGTACAGGGCCATCCGGTCTTTGATACTGCCGGTAAGATTATAATGCTCGCACTTGACAAACACCGTACGGGTCTGGTTCCGGTAACGGTAAACGATCTCTATCATCGGTGTATTACCGACGAGCCGCCAAAGGTGATTGAACTTATTTTCTAATTTCGTTTTCGTGCGGTAAAACTAAACAAGGCAGATGAGTTATTTGATCAACCTGATGAGTGTCATTCGGCTGTGTGAACTTTACTGACTACCGTCATACCCGCAAAGCTGTATGACGGGATACCTGGAAATCTTAGCTATATTTATAGCTGACCTGTTTACTTGTTTGAGATACCTGCCTATCATATTATTACTCGCCTGCCTGCTTTCCTGCAACAGTACAAAACACGTTACGCTTACCGTACCAGGAACCACCGCATCCCGGATGACCGGCAGCGATTTCTTCCGGATCGCCGCAGCCTGGAACTGGAAGCGCCGCGACTCGATGGCCGTTCAACAGATACTGTCGGGCAATATGCCTTCCTTCCTGCGGAAATTTACAGCCTTGCATGTTTCGCTTACCGATAGTACGGGCACCATGCACCGGGCGGTTTTGTATGTGAGCCCGGATTACCTGGCCGTTGGTACCAACGAAGACTGGGCACGGGTACCCCTGACACCCATGGCCGCCCAACGCATCGCCGATAGCTTTCACTGTTTCCTGCCCACCCGGAAAATAGCCGACCTGGTGTATGAACAGGCCTTGATAAAATGCGAACCGGTTCCCTTGTTTGCGTTCCGCGACAGCAGCGTAACCATGTGGCAGCACCACCTGATCATTGAGGGGCAGCGGAAGAATAAAAAGGGATTGATCGCGGGCATCAAAAAAGATGTGGTGATATCGGGTATGAACAAGGCAAAGCCGGATCGTGTAGCGATCTATGGCTGGCACCGTGCTGATGGAAAACCCATACAGCCTTTGTACACCGGTCACGTAAACTGGTATGTGGATTACAGCCATGGCGCCCGGCTGGTGTACGCCTATCTATGGGTAGACGGAAAAAAAATGCAGTACGCCGATGTGCTGAAACATCCCGTTTACCATTCATTTATTTGCGACGAAGCCGACTGCCTGCCATTCCGGTATTCGTATTAAAGCGCCGCAAGGTTTATTTTCAATAAATCGTATTTTCATCCGGTAAAACGATTCCACCCATTCACATAAACCGCATACACGTATATGAAGCGTTTCCTGGTAATACTCCTCTCCTCGTTCCTCACTGTTGCAGCATCGGGCCAATCGGTGAACCCAACATACAATAAAGCGCTGGCCGATTCGCTCGGCGCCGACGACTACGGCATGAAGATGTATGTACTGGTGCTGCTGAAGACCGGTTCGAATACCACCGCCTCCAAAGAAGTAACCGATAGTTTGTTCAAAGGGCATATGGCCAATATCGGCCGACTGGCAGCTGAGAACAAACTGGTAGTGGCAGGCCCCCTGCAGAAGAACGACAAGAATTACCGGGGCATTTTTATTTTGAATGTAAAGACAAAAGAAGAAGCGCTGGTTCTGCTGCAAACCGACCCAGCGATCAAGCAGAAATTACTCGATGCGGAGCTTTATCCCTGGTATGGATCGGCCGCTTTACCCGTATACCTGAAAACGCACGACCAGGTACAGAAACTGAACTTCTGATACGCTTTCTATAGCAGGCTACCCGCCTGCCCGGCCGCTAACCCATTGGTTAGCAAAGCCCGTCATATAGGATTATTACTACTTTACATCTGTTTGCCCGTCTACAATTTTCAGCAAGGGCCATACTTAACTTCACTTCCGCAACGTTAGAAGAGTTTCCAGACCAATCCATATTCTTAACAAAAACACGAAAATCTTATTTTATGAACGACAACTACAACCAGACGGAGCTGTTGCTCATGGTAAATACCCGGTTCTTCTCGAAGCAATTGCAGAAGGTAAACCGCGGCGGCGCCCGCGACTGGCACTCTAAAAAAGAGCAGTTGATCGAAGCCTGCTGGGATGGCCTGGCCACCGAGATGCTTCCGGAATGTTTCAACAAAGACAACAAGGCCGATCTCTGGGAGATACTCGATGGCAATACCTATATCGATCTTGAATTCTGTGAAGGAAGAATCCGCAAAGACAAGCATCATTCGCTGAACCCTTACGTGTTCATGCAGGTGCAGGGGCTGAATTAAATACACTGTATCCTGATAACCACCTTATAGTACCCGCCGCCTTACCAGCGGCGGTTTTATTTTGCATAGGCTGCCCGAGCCTGTTTCCGGTGAATAATGTTTATATTTAATCAACACTTTCTTTTTTAGTCCTCCCCGTAAACAGAAACATGCAATAAGAATATATGACCAACACGGCCTCGCCCATTCCGCAAAACGAACGGGTCGACATCCTGGATGTACTTCGCGGATTTGCCATCCTCGGTATCCTGCTCGACAACCTCTTCGGCTTTACCGGCTGGGGCTATTTTACGATGGAGCAGCGCACGGCCCTGGCAACCTGGCCGGCCGATGGCATACTCGGCGTGAGTGAACTGGCCTTCATCAACGGAAAATTCTATACGCTCTTTTCTTTTCTCTTCGGCATCGGGTTCTCCATCATTCTTGTACGCAATGAGCAGCGGGGCGTCAACCCACTTAAGATATTCTACCGCCGCCTGTTCATTCTTTTACTGATCGGCGCAGGTCACCTGTTCCTGCTTTGGGAAGGCGATATCCTGTTTCTTTATGCGCTGATCGGTTTTGTACTGCCACTGTTCCGTAACTGTTCGGATACCACCCTGCTTACCTGGGCTGTTATACTCATCGCTTCGCCGATCCTGGTCGATAGTATTAATGTTGTCTTCCAAACAAACCCGGGCGCCTACCTCGAAGAAGTGGGTAAAAAGATCGACCAGCGCAACGGCATCCCGCTCGCCGATGCCGGTTACAGTCAATACCTGTACGGCCCCGGCAGCGGTTGGCAGGAATGGCGCAACTGGCAGGCATCGGGCTGGGCTTACCGCTTCTCGTACCTCCTCGAAAGCAACCGCATCCCGAAAGTACTGGGCATATTCCTGATCGGCTATTATGTCGGCCGCAATATGCTCTATGCCCGGCTGGAAGAACAAACAACGCTGTTGAAAAAGATCCGCAAGTGGGGTTTCATCACCGGCATACCCTTAAGCATCGCCATGGCCATTTTCGAAATAGACGATTTCAGTATACCAAAGCCAATGGGCTTATCCGACACCGTACTGTACGCAGCCAGTGTTGTACCACTCAGTTTCGCCATCACTTCGTCCATCTGCCTGCACTGGATCAAAACAAAAGGTCAAAGCTGGCTGAAGTGGCTGGCGCCCGCCGGAAGGATGGCGCTGACCAATTACCTCATGCAGACCATACTCTCCATTACGCTGTTCTATGGCATCGGGTTCGGGTTGGGTGGTAAGATCGGGCCGTCGCTTTTCTTTCCGATAGGCATCGGCATATACCTGTTCCAGGTGCTGTACAGCAACCTTTGGTTCCGGTATTTCAATTATGGCCCGATGGAATGGATCTGGCGGCAGCTTACCTATGGAAAAAGATTACCGATCCGGAAACAATAACAGTATCACATCAGAAAGGATCAATGCTGATGCCAAGTCCGGGTTTATCGGTGTAAAGGATCTTGCCGTTATCGAACTGCACACCCGAAGCAATGTCTTCCGACAACAGCAGGGGCCCGTCCATGTCTACATGGTCGAGCAGCGGCGCCAGTTGAGCGATGGCCGCCGTACCTACTGAACTTTCATTCATACAACCCACCATTACCTGCATGTTCAGCGCTCTCGCTTGTGTGATCATCCGGCGTGCGGGCGTTATGCCGCTGCACTTGGTGAGTTTGATGTTGATGCCGTGAAAATGTCCCTGGCATTTCTCCACATCGCTTTCAAACACGCAGGCTTCATCAGCGAACAAGGGAAGCGGCGATCGTTCATACAATACCTTCATCCCTTCCCAATCGTCTTTCGCCAGCGGTTGTTCCACCAGCTCAACGCCGAGATTTTTCAGTAAGGGAATTTTCTGCAAGGCCTGCTCCAGGGTCCAGCCCGCGTTGGCATCCACGCGTAACACCGCGTTGGTATGTTTGCGCAGCGCCGCCACCATTTCAATATCGCCCTCTACCCCAACCTTTACTTTATAGATGGGCCAGGGTTTTTCATGCAGTTTCGCGATCATATTCTCAATGCTGTCGATGCCGATGGTATAGTCGGTCAGGGGCGCCCGGGTAATATCCAGGTTCCAGAGTTCGTGGAGTTGTTTGCGTTTGAGTTTACCATAGAGGTCCCAACCCGCCATGTCGAGCGCACAAACCAGAAATGCATTCCGGGGAAAGAGATGGTGCAGGTAATGCCAGTAACGTTCGGGGTCGGCGAAGGCGAATTTTTCCACGAAGATTTTTTTCTGCTCCAGGTCGGCCGCCATTTGTTCGACCGGGATATTATAATAACTGATGGCCGGGGCTTCGCCATAACCGCGGAGGCCCATGAACTCGAGTTCCACCAGGAAGGAAGGCTGCACTGTTTTCACCCCTTTTGAAATACGGAACGGGTGACGAAAGGGAAGGTTAACTGTTTTGTACTTTACTTTCATGATTTACGAAGCTGTCATTCTGAGCGAAAGCGAAGAATCCCCTATTCGAATTCAATAACCTGTACGTACAGGGATGCTTCGTACCTCAGCATGACAAGGGGGTCATCTGCCGCTGGCGTGCACATAGCCTTTCAGTTCCTCGTTGAAATCGGTCTTCTTCAGCAGGTCTTCCAGGTTGATGTGCATGCGGTAGTTCCAGTAATGCTCGGGCTCCGAAGGATTGTTGATACGTTCTTCCCGCGGATCTTCGCGGCGGATGGTGGCGCTCATGCCCATCAGGTCCTGCAATTGGAATACACACCACATAGCAGGCGAATACAGGTGCTGCACCACGATCTCGCGGTTGAGCCAGGGTTCGCAGTATTCGGGCGCATCTCCCTCATGATTGAGCATCATATTGTAAAAGCGCTTCGTTTTGAAGGCGTCTTCCTCCCACCAGCCGCGGATGGTGCTCATGTCGTGCGAGGAAGGCGTTACCACGCTCAGGTAAGGCGCATCTTTCGGGTGAAAGAATTCGGTGCCGGTCTTCTTCGGCATGCGTTGTATCTCGAGACTGAGAATACCGAGCTGGTCCATCACTTCCGGTACGCAATGCGGTACCATGCCGAGGTCTTCGCCGCAAACAAGCATATTGGTGTTGCGTTTGAGCCCCGGCAGTTTTTTCATCGCTTCGCTGCGCCAGAGTTCGTCCTGCCGGTGATAGAAATAATCAATGTAGAGTTTCCGGAGTTCGCTCTGCGAATGCGGATCGAGGTGTTTGAACGAATAGGTATCTTCCATCGATATCCGGAAATGGAACTGCTGCCCGTTCGAATCGGGCACTTCGAAGAAGATCACATCGCTGATGATATCGTACAGCCCCTGCCTTACTTCCCGGCTGAACGTATTGTTCCTGCTGAAATACTCCTCCACCTTGCGCTGGGTGTTGAAAGCCTCTTTTAATTTATTGCCCGAGAAGAAGGTCTTCTTAACCGCGTCCTTCTGATCGCCGAACTTATCATAGAGTATGGCGTCGGTGATGAAGGGTTGTGTATAGCGATGCCGTTCGAATACGATGCGGCGTTCAAAAATTTCGTTGATCGATACGGGTATGGCCGGTACGAAACGGGCCATGATGCCTTCCACCGCGTGGGAAGGAATACTCCAGATGCGGAAGAATCCAAGAATGTGGTCGATGCGGAATGCGTCGAAATAATTATTCATCTGCTCGAAACGCTTGCGCCACCAGGTAAAATTATCCTGCTGCATCACTTCCCAGTTATACGTCGGGAATCCCCAGTTCTGGCCTTTGGCCGTAAAGGCATCCGGCGGGGCGCCTGCCTGTTCGTCCATGTGGTAAAGGCCGGGTTCCACCCAGGCATCCACGCTGATGCGGCTGATGCCGATGGGAATATCGCCCTTGATGATGATACCGTGTTTGTGGGCATACTCACTCGCCTCTTTCAACTGGCAATGCAGGTGATACTGGGTAAAGTAATGAACAGCGATATCATCGTAATGCGGCTGGGCGCTGCTGATCAGTTCCTGGATCGCATCCTCATTGTATACCGAATGGGTTTGCCATTTATTGAAGTCGGCTGTTTTGTATTTATCACGCAGGTACGAGAAGGCCGCGTATGGTTCGAGCCAATAGCGGTTCAATTCAAAGAAATCGATATAACCCGCATCATCCCTGAAGGTATTTTTCTGGCGCTGGTACAGTTGCCGGATCGCTCCGGCCTTGATACGGGTCACTTCTTCATAATCCACCTCGGGTAGTTTGTTGAGGCGTTTCTGGTCGGCGGCCAGCGCTTTAACGATGTCTTCATTTTCCTTTCCGGCCACCTGCTCCAGGTTCAGCAGCATGGGGTGAAGCGCAAAGGCGGATATGGCGGAATAGGGATAAGAATCTTTCCAGGTATTCGTGGCAGTGGTATCGTTCACCGGCAGTATCTGGATCATCCGGAGACCGGTTTTGCGGGCCCAGTCGACCAGCAGTTTCAGGTCGGTGAATTCGCCGGTGCCGAATCCTTTCTTACTGCGCAGACTGAAAACGGGTATGGCCAGTCCGGCCCCTTTCCAATGCTGCGTGATGCCCTGCACGAATCCATCGTGCAGTATGCCGATCGTCTTGCCGTGTTCTTCCACCAGCAAGGCCCGGTTATTACCATCTTCGAAACGAAGGAATTGCCGGGTGGATGTATTGCAGATGCCGTATTTATAGGCAACGGGAAATTGTTCGCCCGAGAGGTTAACACGTACGCTCCACCAGTTTCCCTTCCGGGTCATGGGGATGGTGTTCCCTTTATCCCAGTTGTTCAGCGCAGCGGCGGAACCGCTGATGCAGATGATCTCATTCTCACCCAGTACCGGCGCCTTCACCCGGAATTCGTGCGTGAATTGCCTGGGTTCTTTGTGGGCGGTTGCCTTGGGTTTATGTTGCTTGAGCAGTACTTCCTGGAAGGGAGAGGTGAAGAAACTGTTTTCGAACTGGCCGCTGTGATTCCAGGTATCGGTAAGTACCAGTTTATCGGCTTTCAGTTTTTGCACATCGATGATCCTGTCTTCCCCGAACTCGTAGATGTATTCCCCGGATTCATTGCGGAGGATGTACCGGTAGTTAAGCGGTTCATCCTGTAAAGCCGGATCGATTTCTATGCTGCCATGCCAGAGCTGTTCGTTCAGGTATTCGAGGGTGAAAGCCCCTGCCAGGTCGTTATCCCCTAACGCATTTGTATTGCCACTGACCAGCAGGGTTTGTCCGAACTGGGTGGAATACCGCAAATAAAACTGTACAATCATCCGAAAGGGTTAAGAGGCAGCAATATACATCACTTTGAAGAAAAAAAGGTCCGGTCAATTTATAAATGCCGGAGTACAAATGTTTGCCCTATATTTGCAAAAAAACTGATCAAATGGAAACAACCAAAAAGAGAACCGGGCTTTACTGGATTTTGTTCTTACTTTCTGTCGTTGCGTTTTTCGCTGTACTCTGGTCACCGATCGGTTCGTACTGTTCGATGGTGCTGCCTTTCAACACCACCTTCCTGGCCAAGGCCATGGACCTCATGTAATTTCCAACCGTATTACGATATGCCATCTGCCTGCCGGCAGGTGGCTTTTTATTAATTGGCAATGATCACATCGGGCCGGCGTATAAAGCTGCTGCGGTACCGGAAGCGGATATTGCTGTTGAGTTCCACCTTCCAGTTGTTCATATCCCCGCTCACCCGGGGGAAAAAATAGCCCCGGAGTTCGATGGTACCCAATACCAGGTTTTCGTTCCGGGTACGAACACCCCCGCCCCAGGCACTGTAGAATTCCGCTTTATCGAGGTTCATCTTGGTAGGCTTAACCAGGCAGGCGTCGCCAAACAAGAAGGGCGCAAACCGGAAGCCGAGCACCCGGGTGGTATTATAGAAAACGCCCTCAACCCGGGCCGTACCCCGAAGGTCGGCATTGATGTTTCCGTTATTGAAATAGGTAAGTCCGAAATCGCTGCGCAGGAAAAGCGGGGTATTCAGTACCGGGTTGGCCTGGGCGGTGATACCCATGGTAAGGAACATACGATGGTACCAGGCCGACCGCAGTTTACGCAGCCGGGTAAAGTAATCAGCAGAAACCAACAGGTCAACATCCTCGAACCGTTTGCGGTAAAAATAGCTTCCCAACCGCACCGTGTAATTACTGTAGAACCCCTTGTCACGCACATTGGTAACCGATACGTCTAAACCGGCATAGGGCCGGCGTATGCTCTGTTTATCGATGTATCCCGCGGTAAGGGCGATGTTGAATCCCTCGGGTATATCCTCGCTCCGGCCAAAGCCGTAAATGAAATTTGTTTTGTAAAATACCTGTTTGAAGATATTGATGGATGCAAGTCCGCCGGTGAAATCGGCAAAGCGGTAATCGTATACGTTCTTATACTTCAGCGGCTCGGTGATAAAATGTTGTTTGAAGAAACGGATAGCGGCGAACCGGTGGATACGGATCTCTTTATTCGCGTATAAAGATTTCCGGTTATCAAGACTGTAGCCGAACCAGGCATCGATGTTATACGAGGCGTAGCGGTAATCGTAATGATAGATGGAATCGGTATCGTACACGTTACGGGTACGCTGGTACGACCACTCCAGCGCTCCCGTCGTGGGTATGTATGGAGTAACCATCGGCTTTTCGATGCGTGTATATACCACGGTTTCCTGGTTCCGGTTGCTGGTGAAGGCACTGCGGTAATCCTGGTAGCCCGACACCCAATCGATGAAGCTTCCGCCGATATTGCGGCGAACGAACTCTCCTCCCACGCCCGTTGTCGGGTAACGCCCCCGCTCGTAGTAACTGCTGAACTGGAGCCGGGAGCCGGAGCCAAACAGGTTGTCTTCCGATAGCTCGCCCCGCCCCCTGTCTTTGCTGCTGATGAATACTTTGGCGCCGATGGAAAACACATCCTTGGTAAGCACCACCACATCCACCGAGTCGGCTGTTCCTTCTACCGGGTTCACCAGAATGCGGGCATCGCGTATATAGGGAAGATCACGCAGGTACCGTTCGTTATCGGCAAAAAGAAACGGGTAGAGTTTTTCGCCTTCCCGGAAGAAAAGATTGTTTCGGATCACCTTACCGGAGGTATTCTTATGAAAGGTTTTGGCGATGGCGGTGCCGAAATTATCCTTCACCAGGCTGGTGTCGTCGAAATTGTATTCAAAACCGAGCGGGATGGTTTGTATGCTGCGGATGATCCTGCCCCGGTATTTCAGAAAGGGATTTTCCACCAGTACCGGTACATCGGCCGGCGGATTGGTGGAGATGCTTCGGCCGATCATGCCAATGATGCCCTTCTTGCGTGCCAGGAAAAACGTATCCTCCTTTTCTTTCTGCTGGGCAAGGCAGGCAATGCCGCTGAAAAAGAAAAAGCAAACACACAAGCCCCTATTGAATTCTTTTCTGGCCATTGCGCAGTGCCGGTGATCAAAATTGAGGTTTAAAGATATTGAATCGGCCCGAACAGGGTGTTAACGGCACAAAAAACGGGTTACCGCCCCGGAAAGGGTGGCAACCCGGTGTAATGCGTGTGCAGGCGATGGATCAGCGGATGGCCCTGGCGCTGCGGTAACTGCGGTTGGCGGCCTGTTGCATCGTAACAGATTGTGCGCAGGAAGCCAGTAATACCACAAGAAGGATAAGGATTGTAAAGTTTTTCATCGGGTGTATTTTTTGGATTAAAAGCGTTACCCGGTTGCCGCAAGAATTCAGCCACACTGACTGCAAAAACCCGGTATGCCGGCTGAAAATCTACCTGCGGATTATACGAAAAATATATAAAGCCCTGCCTGGAAAGACGTTGGCCATGCGGTATGCCGCATGGCCAACGGGGATAGTGGATTATGCACAATGGGTGTTATATCGCTTTCTCGGAGATGAACGTTCCGTCGGAGGCGAAGATCGCCTGCCAGCGCTGGCTGCCGATAAAGAATTTCACCTTATACGTATTCCCGTTTTCTTTCTCCCACTCGATCTGCCCGCTGGCGGTTGGGTACCGGGAGTTGAAATTGTTCATCACCGAAGAGGGTACGCCCGATGAACTGACGCTGGTGCTGGATGAAACCATGTCGTCGTGTTTGGAGCAGGTGGTGCTCATCGTTACGGTGGTAAGTGCCAGGAAAAATAATATCTTTCTCATGCCTGAATCGTTTTTAGTGATCGTTTTTGATTACAGGATGAAGGTAGGACCTGGAGAGAGGCCTGCGGAAATCAAACTCACCCAACCGGGATTTTTGACAACTGAACGGGAAGGAAGTGCGGTTATTCTTCGTCTTTGCGGATGCCGGCCGTACGGGGTAATGTAATGCTGTAGTCTTTGTTCATCCCATCATAATAGGTGGCCAGGCGCATGGAATCGCGTTGGCTCAGTTGCCCCATTTTTTTCTGCAGGTCGATACTCAGCTGCTGTATATACGCCATACCCTGTTCCTCTGTAGGATTGGTGGCCACAAAAGCGGTCATATCATCCAGGAATTTATTCATCAGGGGTTTCATGTCCTTCATCTGCTGGATGGTGATATCAATGGAAGAATATACCCGCTGATCGGCATTGGGCTCCTTTTTTACATTGTCGAGGTTGGAGATGGTGGTTTCAATTTCATGGTTGATGCTCGAACGCACCGCTTCAATATCTTCCGATCCGCCCAGTTTTTTCATAACGGTGGAGAATATCTCCTTATTCTGGATATACGATGTCCAAACCTTTTCCGTCGCTTCTTTTTTCTTCCTGAATTCGGCCTTGTCGTCTCCTTTATTGAAACCGAGGAAATAAATGATGGCTGCCGCCAGCACCGGCGTAATAACGCCTACCGCGATATTCCTGATCATGGAATTGCCCGAGGATTGTTTGGCGGACTTGTTCTCTTTCGTTTCCATTCCGTTTTTTTCTAAAAATAATGATCCCCCCGTTTCCGGCAAAGAATAAAAAAAGCCGCCCCGCAAACGCAGGGCGACTTACATGTATGCAAGGTAGCTCCGTTAGTTCTTCACGATCCGCTCGCTGTGCAGCACTTTTCCATCCATGCTGGTGATCTTCACAATGTAAAGACCCTTGGTGAGCTTATGCAGATCCAGGGTGGTGAACATATCATTCACCGGCTGGCTGTAAATGAGCTTACCCGACAGGTCGTACAGCTTCAGTTCTTTGCGGCTGTTATCACCCACCATGTACACACTCATCCGGTCGGTGGCCGGGTTGGGGAACAACTTCACTTTTACATCGGAAGATGTAATGGTTTCGGGTTCCTGAACCGTAGCCGTACCCAGTTGTACCCGCAGCGTATAGCAGGATGTGGCGCTGTTGGCTCCGTTGTAACCATACACCCGAACGAAGTAGGTACCCGCTGTGTACGTACGTGTGATCGTTTCATTCGCGGTTCCGCTGTTCTGCGAAATGGCCAGTTGCGTGGTACCATTGCTGCTGTACAAACGGATATCGTAATCGAATGGCAAGGTAGAAAGCGTAATCGTTGCCGTACCGCCGGTGGTGATCACGAAGCGGTAGTAATCATTGTCATTGGCCGGACTGATCAGTCCCTTGATATCGGTATTGAACGGAATGGTGGCTGCGCCTCCTGAAGTACCGTTGGTGCTCACATCATACGGGCCGGGGCAGGTTGGCGCTGCCGCTGTGGTGAACTGGGCCTGGCTGTAACTGCTGCTCAAGCCAACAGCCGTGCAATTCGCACGCACCCGCCAATCGTACAAGGAAGAAGCGCTCAAACCCGACAGGTTCACGGAAAGACTTGTTGTGCCGGTGGCTGCATTGGTCCAGGTACCGGAACTGTTGAGTTTATAATCCACATCGTAATTCGCGGCGCCGCTTACGGCTGTCCAGTTAACCGTTGCGCCGCTGGCGGTAACCGAACCGGATGTAAGACCGGTTGGCGCATTGCAGGAAGCGGTGCCGGTGGTGAACTGCGCCTGGCTGTAAATACTGCTCAAGCCATTGCAGTTGGTACGAACCCGGTAATCGTACAGACTGCCGGCCGTTAAACCGGTCAGGTTTACCGAAAGGTTCGTGGTAGCCGCCGCGGCATTGATCCAGGTAGCCGATGTATTCAGTTTGTAATCTACCGAATAACTAAGCGCACCACTTACAGCCGTCCAGCCGACGGTTGCTGTTGAAGCGGTGACTGCACTGGCCGTTAAGCCCGAAGGTTCCGTACAGGTAGATGCCAGTGTGGTGAACTGGGCCTGTGCATAAGCGCCTGTAGCCCCGGTACAATTGGCACGTACACGGAAATCATAGAGGCTGTTTTCTGCCAGTCCGCTCAAGGCTACCGACAAGGAGGTCGTTGCTGTTGCGGCGTTGGTCCAGGTGGCTGATGTATTGAGTTTGTAATCCACATCATAATTCAGTGCGCCGCTGAGAGCCGACCAGCTTACGGTTGCGCTGCTGGCGGTAACGGCAGAAGATGATAATCCGCTTACGGTGCCGCAGCTTGGCGCAGCGCCAATGATGGTGGTGAACAATCCGCGGCCATGTGTGGCAGCGGCCAGCAAACCATCGCTGGCCCTGTATTGAAGCATATCGGTACGTACGTTGGGGAAACCGGTTTCGGGATCCCATACAGTAGAAGCACCGTTGATGAGGGATGTTTGCCAGATACCTGTTTCGGTGGCGATGATGGCCTTGGTATTATCACCGGGATAGAACATGGCCCAGCGTACAGGCATATCGGGCAGGTTACCGTCGATGGCTGTCCAGGTGGTACCGCCATTGGTTGTTACCCACACATTGTTTACGCCGTAGTTGGAATACACCACGATGATGTTCTGTTCGTTTGTTCCCAGTTCAATACAGGATATGCGGGCACTGGCCGTTGTCATACCGGTACCGATGATGCTGGTGAAGGTGGGTGTGGCGTTCGCACTGGTTGCCCGGATGAGCGAAGGCGTGATGCCACTGCCACCGCCGCCGAAGAACACGGTATGGTTGGTGTACGGAGAAACTTTCACGGCTGTTACTTTCCCCGAACTCAATCCGCTCATGGTAACCGCGGTAAAGGTACTGCCGCTCTGCGGGTTGCTCCAGCGAACGAATGTATTGGCGTTGCCGCTGGCGTACATGATATTATTCACGTCATCATAATCGGTGGGATTGATGAACTGACCGGCGGAACTTGAGTAATTCACCGATGACCAGGAGCTGCCACTGTTGGTGCTCCGGCGGTATTGGTTGTATACATAAGAACCCCATTGAAATTGTCCCTGGTTCTGGTCGATGTGCACAAAAGCGCCATCGCCGCCTGTTACTTCAACCGAAGCGCCCATGCCGGCATTGTTCAGCTGATGAACGCCGTTATCCTGTGCGCCTGCCAGGAAGTAATTCGTGGATGTGGGATGGATTGCCACGGAATAAAATTGTTTGATCCGCAAACCCTGGTTGCGATCGGAAAAATTGGTTCCGCCATTGGCAGAATAATGAACACCGCCATCGCAGCCTACCAGCACCTGGTTGTTGCTGCGCCAGGTAATGATCTGCTGATCGGCGTGTACGTACTGACCGGTGGTTCCAACCCATTCGGATATTTTGGTCCAGCTTGTACCGCCGTTGGTGGTTTTATAGCAGTCCAGGCTTCCCACGATCACGTTGTTGGCATTGTTGGGATCGATGGCAACGGCCATGCAATACCAGGCTTGTCCGCTGGTAAAAGCGGGTGTAGCGGTGGTAGCCGCCCAGTTGGCGCCGCCATTGGTGGATTTATAAATCGTTGTTACCTCAAACGCGGATGTGGATGGCAATGCATAGAGTGTATTACCATTGCAGGCAAGCGCTACATTATACTGTGTGGGGAATGTAGTGGCCGGGCTTGTCCAGCTGGCGGAAGTCACCGTAGCCGGGTTATCGGTATAACGATATCCCGAACTTGCCGCCGCGGTATTATAATAACCGCAGCTTATATGCAAACGCCCGGTGCTGCTCAGCACCATGTCGGGCACCCGTGGATCCAGGCCCGAGGGAGTGATGTTTGTCCAGGTACCGGTTGATTTTGTATACCGTTGCAGACCTGCATTGTTGGAAATGGAATTGCAAGCCACATAGAGATTACCGCTTGCGTCGCAAAGTACTTTACTCACATTCCAGAAGTTCGCTGTTCCGGGCATCACACTCCAGTTCACACCATGATCGGTACTGATCCAGATACCGGCTCCGCGAACCGCATCGGCATTGATGGCTTTTTCGCCCGTACCGAAATACATAATATTTACATCGGTGGGGTCCTGGCAGATACTGCCGATGGCAAGGTTGCCGAAGAAATCATTGATCGGTGTCCAGGTAGCGGGATTCGCGGTGATGTCATTGGTCTTCCACAAACCGCCGTCAATACCTCCTACCCATACGGTTCTGCCGGTTGCATCGCCCAGGTCTTCCCAGATGGCACGTACACGGCCGGAAGTTTTTCCATTGCCGGGGCGTGTATTACCATTGCTGGCGCCAACGGCATCACTGTTCGGACCTCTTTCTGTCCAGGAAAAAAGCGATGAAGCTGTATTGTTTTTGATGCGCTCGGAACGAACGCGGTACGCTTCAACCAATCTCGATTGGGGAACATAACCCAATGCGGGATCCTTGGTTTTATCGATCTCGAATTGCAAACGGGCCGATATACCCGCAGGGTTTTCCTGCACCTGGCTAACCTGGGCCGATGCCCCGGTAATCGCTCCCAGCATGAGCAGGAAAGAAAGGATTTGTTTGAACATAATGCAAGTTTTAGTTTGGAATGAAAGAACCCCAATATATTTTTTATGGCTTGAATTAAAAAAGTAATATTACGGTGCAGTTGTAGCATGTGGATAAAAAATGATATAACCCACAATACACAGGTAAGATTTGTAGAAGGCTTTCGACAAAAAAACCGCTGATGTTAAAAACTCGTTTATAGTTGCATTCAACAACCAAAACATCAAAGTGAATCGAAATGAAAATTCTTATTACAGGCGCTACCGGAATGGCGGGTTCTGAAGTAGTACGGCAAGCCATCCTTGATCCTGGCATTGATGAGATCATTGCCCTGGTAAGACGGCCGATGGAGATCACGCATCCGAAGATCCGGACTGTATTGCATAAGGACTTTCTGAATTACGATACAGTAGCTGCGCTATTCAATAATGTGGATGCCTGTCTCTGGTGCCTGGGCATCTCTCAATTACAGGTAAGCAGGAAAGAATACGAACGCATCACGTATGATTACGCGGTGGCGGCGGCAAAAGCGATGCTGGCTGTAAACCCTGATATCCATTTCCTGTTTCTCAGCGGCGACAGCGCCGACCGGAGCGAAAAAAGCCGGGTACTGTTCGCAAGGCTGAAAGGCAGAACGGAGAATGCTCTATTGCAGATGGGTTTCCGGCATCTTACCATCGCCAGGCCCGATGCGATCTGGCCCAAACATAAAAATCCCAGGGCGCCGCTGGCGTATAAACTGGCCTTCCCTTTCTTTCCACTGGTAGAGCGGTTCACACCGCATAAGATCATCGGCTCGGTGCCATTGGCCAGGGCCCTGCTTCACCTGGTTAAGCACCCCGGTGAACAGCACACCTATGAAAATGTGGAACTGCGAAGGCTCGGTGACAAAAAATGAAGGTTTGATCATTCTTCGGTTCCATGATAACCGGAAATTCTGATTTTACCGCCGATAAGCACGCTGTCATCCAGCGATCTTACAAACACCTCCCCGCCTCTTTCCGATGCCTGGTATGCCTTCATTTCCTGCCTGCCTGTTCGATTCATCCAGTAAGGAACAAGCACGGAATGGACCGAACCGGTAACCGGGTCTTCATCAATGCCGATCCAGGGGCAAAAAGACCGCAGCAGGAAATCATATTGCGGATCATCCGAAACCGAAGTGATCACCACTTCCTTGATCGTATCGCTGCACTTTATTAACCGGCGGTGGTCCGGATCCACCGTTCGCAATATCGCGGCACGCGGCAACTCGATGAACAATGTTTCCAGTTCCTTACAGAATCCCGCATAGCGGTAATCAGCAATCTTCAACGCATTCAGCATGTCGCTACCTAAGGAAACGGTCTCAAGCGGGTACTTCGGATAAGCCATGTATAACACGCCGTCGGCCATGCTGATGGTAATGCAAACTCCGGCATTTGTTCTGAACGAAACAGGACTGCCGGGATGCTGATCCAACAGCAAACCTGCGGCCGCCAGTGTTGCATGCCCGCAGGCGGGTATCTCGCCGGTAGCCGTAAAATAACGGATCGCCGCATGTTCTTTTATTCCGGGTTCAACAAAAACCGTAACGGGAAAATCAAGCCCGGCGGCAATGCGGTGCATGCCGGCAGCTTCAGGAAATTTGCCTACAAGAAAGACTCCCGTAGGATTACCGCCGCATTGCGGAGATATAAACGTGTCGATACTGTAATAGGGAAGATTTGAGCTGTTCATGGGAGAATTACCTACCGGCACCAATTCGTTTAATTTTTGTGGCCATGATAAGTCTTCTTTTTGTGTAACCCAGCAACCCGTAAATGCCGATCGCCCGCTCGTTGCGGCTCCCGGTGTGGAGAAAGGGCGTATATCCCGATTGCAGGTTCTTATCATGGAGCCAGGTCATCAACTGCTGCGCATATTTTCTCCCGGTATATTGCGGGTGGGTCACCACGGCGCTGATCTCGGTAAGATCGTGCATGCACAAACGCTCTCCGGCGATGGCTGCCAGTTTTCCGTCGCGGAAGATTCCCACATAATCACCCATCGCCGGTGTACCGGGCAGGTAATAACCCGGGAACACTTCACTCACCAGCGCATACATCGCCGCGTAATGCGATTCATTCAGCAGCACAATTTCTTCGGTAACCGGAACCGCCACAGGCTTCTCACAAACCATCTGCAGGCATTCCACATCCGATTCCGCCGAATACCCCGGTGGCAGTGCCGGAAGGTCGCCGAAAAGAAAGAAGGAATCGCCCGGGGATATCACGGCGTCGAATTCATGGGTGATACCGGTAGCCGCCGGATCATACCCGGAAAATAATACAATGCTTGTATCGTATCGTTTGAACAGCGAGTTGCCTTGCGCAAAACAGGCATGCCGTTCGGTGAGCGCATGCCAGGCGGGATTATCGAGTTTGCGTAGATCGGGTTTCATCATTACGGCAAATTAATCGAATAAAATGACCTGTAAAATTGTAAATGATGGCTGGCGAAAGGATATGAGGATGCCGGTGATTACCTGCGTTAAAACGCTGATTGTTTTTTCCCATAAACAAAAGCAGGCGGCACCAGGTCAGGGAAATAGGGAATGCGCTCATAGATCTGAAGAGCACGCAAAGCGTTCGTGAGCGAACCTTTCAGGATATTCAGCATACCTGCGTCATATTCCGGTGCGCCGGCCCTTGGTATGTATTCGATACCGGCGCCATCCTTATAGCGGAACCAGGATGGCAGTTGGGTTCCGCCAAATTCCCCGTTGTCATAGGTAAAAAGAGACAAGCCGAAAATGTCGCCTGCCTGCACCAGCCAAACGCCCCGCACTTTGCTGTCATCCGGGTCCTGGTTGACTACCTGTTCGTACGGCGACAGTTCAATGAGATAGTTGCGTCGTATCCCGGCAAAGGGTCCGCGAACGTCCTCCAGTTTGCATTCGTATATCTTTCCCTGCACATCTTTCACCGTTACGATGATATGCCAATCGGGAACGACGAGATGCAGCGGGTTCGCCTCCTTCAGCCACCAGGATTCCTCGCCATAAGAAGCCACCCGCCGCCGGAAAGCATCGGGATATTTTTTCTTGACGGTGTCGAAATAATAACGCATCTCATCAAAACGAAGATAGCCGGTATATCCCCAGGCATCCACGGCAACCGGGAATTCGGCCGGACTGTTATAGTACTGCGGGATGTCGAGCAGCCGTTCATAGATACCTCCGCTATTGCGCATGCAACAGGCATGAAGCAAACTTTTATACACGGTATCATCACCCGGCTCCGGAAAATAATACATGGCCTCCCTGTAAGGTCCTGATTCCTGCAGTACCGAAGCCGGTACCCGGTACGTTCTTTTGATGAAACCATAGAGGTTGCCCTGCTCGACCGAATGATTATCTGAATAGGCATACCAGGCATGTTGCCTGGCCGGACGGGAAGTGTATTTCCCGAACCACTGCTGCAGGCTCACGCAATCACCGATGCGGGGATCGGATGTATGCTGCCAGACAGGACATTCAAAAATGTACAGGTATGCAAAAGGCGCCTGCAACGATTCGTAATACGCTTTTCGAAACCGAATGGAGCGAACCGTTCCCTGCGGATCGGCGACTTCTTCGACTACGGACTCTTCTCTTCGCTTTGAAAGACCGAACCAGAGGGCTACCGGTAGTTCGTCGGTAAGGTCGAGTCCTCCCGAACGCAAACCATAATGCTGCACGAGACCTTCGAGGGGAAAATTATCCGCTGCGGTATTGACACGGCTGCCAGTTTGCCTTTCCCTTCCGAGGATCAGTTTCTTCACCACCTGCTGCCCGGCCAGTTTCCAGGCATGATCCGTAAGATTGTATAGTTCGCCGCTACGGAACAAAGAAGGGATCATATTTTCACCGTAATCAGCATTCTGCCCGCGGTACAGCCGTTTATATCCTTCCGGTACGGGGCCGAGTTTTTCCAATGCTTCGTTGAGCTGTGCCAGATTGTTGATGTAGACGGGTTCGGGCATACAGTAGCATGTAACATGATGCCTTTAAAGATACGCAACATCGAATGAAAGGGCAAGAGGAGAAACGGGGAGGCCGGGGTTGCGGATTACGGGTTACGGGTTTGGACTACTTACTTATATAACCGCTGGTTCTCCGGCTGGCTGATCCATTCTTCAAAACGCGTTGTGCCCAGCCTGGCTCCTTCCCCGGGAATCAGCGACGCGTCGTTGAGCACGGCGCCAAAATACGCGGCGCCTGCATCGGCGATCACCATGCGTTCGTCCTGTATCCCGGCCAGGTATTGCCGCACGAGTTCGTCCATGCGGAATTTTTGCGGACCGGCAACTTCCACCATACCATTCGCCGGTTTATCGACCACGATCGCGGCCAGTTCATTAACCAGGTCGTCGGCCGCGATGGGTTGTATAAATGCTTTCGGTATCCGGTAGTTCTCTCCTTCTACCCCTGCACGGGCGATGGCGCCCACAAATTCGAAGAACTGCGTGGAATGAACGATGGTATAGGGTATGCCCGATTGGCATACCAGGTTCTCCTGTGCCTGCTTGGCCTGGAAATAATCGCTTTGCTGCAAACGCTCCGTACCTACGATGGACAAAACCAGGTAGTGTTTTACCGGGGCTTTTGCCGCGGCCGCAAGCAGGTTATGCCCGGATGTTTCGAAAAATTCCATAGCCGACTCTCCTTTGAAGAACGGAGGGTTGGTTACATCCACAACGGTATCCGCCTTGTTCAGGGCTTCCTCCAATCCTTCCCCTGTGATGGTATTAACACCCGTGGCCGGAGATGCCGCCAGCACAGCATGTCCGGCTGCCGACAACCTGTTTACGAGTTTTTTTCCAATAAGCCCGGTGCCGCCGATCACTGCGATCTTCATAACTGTTGTTTGTGTTGTTCGGAATTTTTTGAGCGTATAAATGTACGGTATCTTTTTATTCGGTTGCGGGATTACGGGTTATAGGCTTCGGGGTTTGAGGTTTAACTTCTCATATACCCACTGCCGGGTAGTACCAGAACGGGATAAAAACCGTTTATTTGAAAAAGCATCTGCAATGAAAAACATCTTCTGCTCCTTCTTGTTTGTACTGGCGCTGGCAGTAAACGGTATTGCCCAGCCCACCCGGTTCAACAATGCGGTTGAGTACAACGACTTCATCGTTCGCCAGCAAACAAAGGTCGGCGAAGCGATCAAGGAATTTATCACCGTTTTCACCGATACAAACGATAGCACGAAGATCCAGGAATCACGCAATCAGATCGCCATCGAGGCCGACTCGGCCGTTGCCCGGGTGAAACGACTGGTTTCCTTCCAGGGAGATACCGCTTTCAAACAAAGTTCTATCCGGCTCTACCGTTTTTACGCTTCCATCGCCCGGGTTGAATACGACCAGATCGTACGTGTTTCGTACAACAAATCCAAAAAAGCCGAAGACATTCAGAAGGAGATCGGGGCGATCGTACAAGACATCACCGAACGGGAAAAAAAAGTGGATGCCGATTTCGTGCAGGCGCAGAAAGCCTTTGCCGCGAAGCACCAGTTCACACTGACCAGCGACACCGGGCAAAGCAATCAATAAACAGGCATAGATACAGGTTGGAATTCCCGGCAGCCTAACAGCATCCGGAGTTGCCATAAATGCGGTAACTTGCTGTACAATCTATCACCTGTGCAAAAACGAATCTTACTCCTTCTCCTCATTCACCTGTATGCAAAAGCGTTTTGTCAGAAAACCGTGTTTATTGAACGGTACAACCTGCCGGCTGAAACCAGGCCGGGCCAGTTGATTGTTTCCATGCCTTTCGGCTATTCCACGATCCTCAATGTTTCCGGCGACACGGCGGGATTGAAAACGGCCGGCGATATTTTCATTGATGTGGCCTGTACCGACTACCCCATCAATGCCTCGCTGGTATCGCTGAACAAAAGCAGGGTCGCCGCTTTTTTAAAACGCTTTTCTTTTATTGAAGAAAGCCAGCTGGCCCAGGTGAACTTCTTCCAGCAAACCGATGGCGCCCAGCGGGAAAAAGCGATCACGATGTTTCATGGATTGATCGTAACATTCAGGCCCAGACAAACAACCGAGAACGCGAAGAAAGAAGTGGTCAAACTCGATGAGATTGTAAAGGCAGGCACCCCCAAACCGGTGGAGAATACCGTAGCCGCCACCAGCAAATTAGACAGCGCCATGGCCGAACTGGAACGGTTCTATGCGCAACGGCCCCGCAAAGTGCAAAACGGAAAAGCGTATATACAGGTAGGCAGGGCCACCATTGTTTCGGTAGACGGCGATCTTCCCAAAAAATCGGCCCTCGATTCATTCATTGTGCGTGAACCCAGGGAAGCGCTGCAGGAAGGACTGATCAGCAAGGATGAATACAAGCAGTTCAAAAGCGCCACCGCGATCCGCATCTATTACCCGCATTGGGTTCCCGAAGAAACAGTTTTCCCCAAAAAGACGGTAAGCGGCGCAAGCAAAGGAGCAGCCACGATAAACATAACCCGGATACCCGATACAACCGTGCTGCACATACTCGACCGCACGAAATGGGAACGAACAACCATTGTGGTGGATGTTACCGGCAGCATGTACAAGTACACGGCGCAGCTTTTACTCTGGGCGAAAACGAATCCCATTGGCAGGTCGGCCAGGAATTTTGTTTTTTTCAACGATGGCGATAACAAGTCCGACAGGGATAAACAGATCGGTAACACGGGCGGCATCTACTATAAAACCTGCCAGGGATACGCCGAGATGGAAGCCCTGATGAAGTCGACCATGCTCAAAGGCGCCGGGGGCGATTGCCCGGAGAATAATATCGAAGCGCTGATCACTGCCGAAAAAATGTTCCCCACCACCGGATTCCAGGTGATGATCGCCGATAACTGGGCTCCCATCAAAGACAAGGCCTTCTGGAACCTGCTCAGCAAACCGGTACGGATCGTACTCTGCGGAGCCACCGAATTCAATGTAAACATCGATTACCTGAACCTGGCCCGGAAGACCGGCGGTTCGGTTCACTTAATGGAAAGCGATCTCTACAACCTCTCGGGCCTGAAGGAAGGCGAGGTATTGAAAGTAGGCAAGAACCGTTTTCTTGTTAAGAACGGGATGTTTGTTGAAACAGGTTATGATCTTGATGCGAAATAAGCAGTTCATTTCCGGTATACAGAAGGGCTTCCGTGCCGAAGGCGAAAGTTAGAAAGGATGGCAAGCGGCCCAGCTACCGGCGAACAGGTAAGCCGGCAGAGCGGATATCGCTAATCCGTGGTACAGGGTATTTTAAAAGAACCCATCTATCTTATTTTTACAACAAAAAAGATGAAAAACAGCCGGGTGTTCATTATTGCCATGATGTTGATTACAGGCTATGGCGCCGCTGCACAAAAAACAAAGGCCGCCTCAAAGCCTGCCGCCGATACCGTGGTCCTTGAACCGGAAAAAGACAGCATCCTCATCCCCTTCGAGCCCTATGAAAGCAATTATCAAAAAGCGCTGAAAGCCGCCAAAGGATCCAAAGAACGAACCGGCATTTTTAAGCAATACAATGATGCCCTGTTTGCCAGTGCGCTTACAACCGAACAAAAGAAAGCGTTGCTGCGCCAGAAAATAGAGCAGTACATCCAAACTGATTTTTACAGCTTGTACGAATACTTCCTGCTGGTGTCGAAAGAAAACAACAATGCCAAGCCCATGCTGTTTATTTCGGTTTTCAGAAGTACCGCTACCGAACTACAATGGAAAGCACTGACCGAATACATGAAATACACGGTAGAAGCGGCTGAGCGAACTGTATACAACCAAACCACGGGGCAAACGGAACAATTGAAAAGACCAACTGCCTGGCCGGCAGGACTGCCCTACCCCGGCTATGGATGGGGCAAGTACCTCAGCACCGACGATGTGGCCACACCGGTTTCCATGCAATACCATCTTCCGGAGGCAGAACGGTACCGGATCATCAGCCAGTACAAAAAAGAGGGCAAGAAGATCTCGCCCGACGACCAGGCCTGGTATACGGTGTATGAATTGAACGCTGCAAAGCAAAGAACCACCGCCGCCAGCCAGGGAAAGACTGCCGATGTACCGGTTGAAACAAAACTCCAGCACCTGGTGGGCAAATATTTTTCCTACAACGCTGCATCGCGGTTCGATTGCACCACCTGCAAAGTGATCAGCTATCAAAGCAAGGACGAAATAATTCTTTCATGCAGGTACGGTGTTACTAAAACAGCCACCTACGATGAGTTGGCAAACAACAAAGCTATTTTTGGTTACCATCCTGCCCAAGCTGTGTTACGCCAGTGCAAGGCCTGTAACGGCCACGGCGTGGTGAAAAGTTCCTTCAGCCATACCAACGATTACCAGTACACACTCGGTAAAAAGATTACCTATACCAGCACCACCATCTCCAATTGCATGAAATGCGGTGGATCGGGCTATATAGACGAGCGATTTTGATAACACGTAGTATTGCATATCCTGCCAGTCCGTAAGGGCCTTCCCTTTTAGTTACCCCGCCCTTAAGGGCGGGGCTATTGATACCAATACCCGGAAGGGCTTTAGCCCGGTTTAATATTATTGAGGAAAACGAATTGGCCTGTAGACACAATATAAAACTCGGAGAAAAAGGGGTAACGCATCCATTACCCCGCCCTTAAGGGCGGGGCTATTGATACCAATACCCGGAAGGGCTTTAGCCCGGTTTAATATTATTGAGGAAAACGAATTGGCCTGTAGACACAATCCAAGACTCGGAGAAAAAAAGAAAACTCATCTATTACCCCGCCCTTAAGGGCGGGGCTATTGATACCAATAGCTCGAAGGGCTTTAGCCCGGTTTAATAGTATTGAGGAAAACGAATTGGCTTGGAGACACAAAATAAACTGAGGCGTAAAATCACGTAGTAACTAGGATTGCAGGCTCAGACAAAGTGATAGTATTACTTTGTCTAAATTCGATTTTTCCGTATACAGGAAAAGGGGAAAATCTTTCCATAATGTGAGGATAGGTTTTCTCCACAATATCTGGTTGACGATGTTTTTCTACCAATGTTGCAAAAAAGGCAACTGAAAGTATTGATTGCTTTATCATAAATTAATATTTAACCAGTCTTTTCATTTAATAATGGAGAATCATGAGCATAAGGAACTTTTCCAGTAGGCACCACCTTTGCGGCTTCCTTCAAATGCACCTCCTGATCATCAAAAAAGATATGAGCTCCAAACGCCTTCAGAACTTTATCTTTTGACAATCCTCCTAAAAAATAAGCTTCGTCAACGTAAACTCCCCACTTCCTTAAAGTCTTAACCACACGCATGTGAGATGGCGCATTCCGAGCAGTGACAATCGCCAGTCGTAGAGGAGAAAGTTCAATTTTTGATGGCAATTCCTCTTGAATTTTTGAAAGCTTGATTAATAACTTTGCAAAGGGTCCCTCCCCTAATGGCTCATCTTCATGCTCTTTTTCATACGTATGAAAAGCAGCAATACCTTCTGTCTTATACCTGTGCTCTGATTCATCTGAAAACAATACAGCATCAGCATCAAAGGCGATCTTCACGCGATTATCAAGTGGTACAAACTCTTTTGGCGGTTCATAGATGTATGCAGCTGCACATCTTTTTGAATCAATCACTGCTTGAACATCTTTTGAGTCTTTACTTAGAAACAAGTCAATATCAAACGCATCGATATAAGGAGATAAAGGTTCACCTCCGCTAAATGCCATTCTAGTGATATCAAGGTTATGATTTCGCACAGAATTCATGATTCGAACCCCTGTTTCAGGGCTATTTCTAGACATGACGATAACTTCTACAATTCTCTTTTTTGCCATCTCATTTAGATGTAGCAAACTTTGCACTAAATGGAATGCTGTTCCAGGCTGCAATAAATCTTCTTCGTGTTGTTGCTGATATGCCCTATAGCCAGATATTCCCTCTCGATCAAACACCTCATTTTCCTTTTCAAGATCGAAAAGTGCTCTACTAGATACCCCAATCACTAAAATTTGTGAAAGATCCAATGCCATATTCTCAATATTTACTTATAAAAAAAGCCCTGTATTTCTACAGGGCCTATATTAGTCTTTTACTTCACCTCCTCAAACGGCACGTCTTCTACCTTGCTTTCGCTGTTGCTGGTTTCGGGGCCAGGTTGAGCCCCGCCATTGGCGGGGTCAGGACCGGGTTGTGCACCGGCGGCCTGTGCCTTGTAGATCTCTTCGCTGGCGGCCGTCCAGGCGGTATTCATTTCTGCCATGGCGGTATCGATGGCGGCGAGGTCCTGCGCCTTGTGGGCGTCTTTCAGTTTGGTCAACGCGGTTTCAATAGCTCCTTTCTTATCGGCTGGTATCTTGTCGCCGTATTCTTTGAGTTGCTTTTCGGTCTGGAACACGAGGCTGTCGGCCTGGTTGATCTTATCTACTTTTTCACGCTCGGCCTTGTCGGCGGTTTCATTCGCCTTGGCATCGGCTTTCATCTTTTCAATTTCTTCCTTGCTCAGTCCGCTGCCGGCTTCGATGCGGATCTTCTGTTCTTTGCCGGTTCCTTTATCTTTCGCTGTTACGTGCAGGATACCGTTGGCGTCGATGTCGAAGATCACTTCGATCTGTGGTACGCCGCGGGGAGCCGGCGGAATGCCATCGAGGTTGAACATACCGAGGCTCTTGTTCTGCGAAGCCATCGGGCGTTCGCCCTGCAGTACATGGATCTGCACACCGGGCTGGTTATCGGCCGCGGTGGAGAACACTTCTGATTTCTTGGTGGGGATGGTGGTATTGCTGTCGATGAGCCTTGTCATTACACCGCCCATGGTTTCGATACCGAGGGAGAGCGGGGTTACGTCGAGCAGCAGCACGTCTTTGATATCGCCGCTGAGTACCGCACCCTGGATACCGGCGCCGATGGCCACCACTTCATCCGGGTTCACGCCCTTGTGGGGTTTCTTACCGAAGAATTTCTCTACGATCTCCTGTACCTTGGGGATGCGGGTAGAACCACCCACGAGGATCACTTCATCGATATCGGAAGTGCTCATGCCGGCATCTTTCAATGCCTGCTCGCAGGGCTTCAGGCAGCGCTCGAATAATTTATCGGCCAGTTGCTCGAATTTGGCCCGGCTCAGTTTCTTTACTAAGTGTTTGGGTACACCATCCACCGCGGTGATGTAAGGCAGGTTGATTTCTGTTTCGGAGGAAGAAGACAATTCCACTTTCGCTTTTTCGGCGGCTTCTTTCAAACGCTGCAGGGCCATGGGGTCTTTACGCAGGTCGATGGCTTCGTCGTTTTTGAATTCATCGGCCAGCCAGTCCATGATCACTTTATCGAAATCGTCGCCACCGAGGTGGGTATCGCCGTTGGTGGATTTCACTTCAAACACCCCGTCGCCGAGTTCCAGCACAGAGATATCGAAGGTACCGCCACCGAGGTCGAACACGGCGATCTTATGGTCTTTACCGCCTTTGTCGAGGCCATAGGCCAGGGCGGCCGCGGTAGGTTCGTTCACGATACGGCGTACGTTCAAACCGGCAATTTCACCGGCTTCCTTGGTGGCCTGGCGCTGGGCGTCGTTGAAGTAGGCCGGTACGGTGATCACCGCGTCGGTCACTTCCTGGCCCAGGTAATCTTCGGCGGTTTTCTTCATTTTCTGAAGCACCATGGCGCTGATCTCCTGGGGCGTGTAAAGCCTGCCATCTATGTCAATACGAACCGTATTATTGTCACCTTTTACCACTTTATAGCTCCAGTGGCTAATCTCTTCTGTCACTTCGTCGAACCGGCGGCCCATAAAACGCTTCACGCTGCTGATGGTATTATGGCTGTTGGTGATGGCCTGGCGTTTGGCCGGGTCGCCCACCTTGCGCTCTCCGTTTTTCAGGAAAGCCACTACCGACGGGGTTGTACGGCGGCCTTCCTCGTTAGCGATCACCACCGGCTCGTTGCCCTCCATAACCGAAACGCAACTGTTGGTGGTGCCTAAGTCAATTCCTATAATCTTTCCCATGTTGTATAATTTAATTGGTTTGTAAGGATTTGTCAATCATTATGCCACCGGGGGTGGAGGTGAAAAAATGGCAGTAGGATAGCCGGTGCTGGATACTGGTCACTGGATACTGGTTGCTGGCTACTGCCTATATCCGGTATCTAGAATCTAGTATCCAGAATCCAGTATCAGTTCTCCGCCTTGGTCCGGAAGGAAAAATGTTTCTGGCTGAGGTAGCTGATGATGATGATGATGGCGGTGGTGATACACTGGCTCAGGAAAGGCCACCAGCCGAAGATTTCCACAAACACTTTCAGGATGAAGTAGTTGAGGGCAAGGTTGAACACAAAGGCCAGTCCGTACCGGAAGAATTGAATGCGCCCTCGCAGGTTGGAATCGAGGAACACGATGTACTTCATCAGCGCAAAACCCACGATAAAGTTCACGATGAAAGAGATGAAGAGAGCGGCGTTATGCGGTTTAAGCGTATAAAACCCCAGATCCACATTCTGGAATTTGAACACATACACCAGCAGTATTTTGAAAAGCACAAGTCCCAGTACCGTATTGGCGCCGCCGCAAGCCGCGTAACGGAAGGTTTGTTCGGGCATAAAGCGCCTGAAGGGAGGATAGAAAAGGTCGATGAATTGTATGATAGCTCGTTTTGCCATTTTACCTGGTCTGACGGCCTCGTCTGACCAATAAACGAATTCAGGTTATAATTCAATAATACACGGTCAGACGATAACGTCAGACCGTGTAGAGCTCCTCCCGCATCGCCTTCACCCGCTCATCTTCCAGGTACTCGTCGTAGGTCATCAGTTTGTCGATCATACCCTTCGGGGTGATCTCGATGATGCGGTTGGCCACGGTTTGCATGAACTGGTGGTCGTGCGTGGTGAACAGTACGATGCCCGGGAAGCTGATCATACCGTCGTTGAAGGCGATGATGCTTTCCATATCCAGGTGGTTGGTGGGCTCGTCGAGCATCAGCACATTGGGGTTCTGCATGATCATCTTGCTGACCATGCAACGCACTTTTTCGCCACCGCTTAATACGTTTGTCTTCTTCATGATCTCATCTCCGCTGAAGAGCATCTTGCCCAGGAATCCACGCAGGAAATCCTCGTCTACATCCTTGGCTGTTGGTGGCACGTACTGGCGCAACCAGTCCATCAGGTTCAGGCTGCTGCCGGTAAAATATTCGCTGTTGTCGTTGGGCAGGTAGGCCGTGGTAACGGTGGTGCCCCATTCGTAGGTACCGGCATCTGCCTTGGTTCTTCCGTTGATCACTTCAAAGAAGCTGGTGAGAGCCAGCGGGTCGCGGCTCAGGAAGGCGATTTTGTCTCCTTTCTGTACATCGAATTTGAGTTTGCTGAACAGGGGCCTTCCTTCAATGCTCTTGGAAAGATTATCCACCTTAAGTATTTCATTACCCACTTCCCGCTCCTGCTTGAAGATGATACCTGGGTATTTACGGTTGCTGGGCTGGATCTCTTCGATGACCAGTTTCTCCAGGGCCTTCTTCCGCGAAGTAGCCTGTTTGCTCTTGGAGGCATTGGCGCTGAACCGGGCGATGAATTCGAGCAGGTCTTTCCGCTTCTCCTCCATCTTCTTGTTCTTATCGCTCAACTGGCGGGCTGCCAGTTGCGAGCTTTCGTACCAGAAGGTATAGTTACCGGTGTATACTTTGATCTTGCTGCGGTCTACGTCGGCCACGTGGGTGCAAACCGCGTCGAGGAAGTGACGGTCGTGGCTCACCACCAGTACAATGTTCTCATAATCGGCCAAGAAGTTCTCGAGCCAGCTGATGGTTTCCACGTCGAGGTTATTCGTCGGTTCGTCGAGCAACAGGATATCGGGATTACCGAACAGGGCCTGCGCCAGCAATACCCGTACTTTCAGGTTGGCAGCCACATCTTTCATCAGCAGCTGGTGCAGTTCGTCCTTCACACCCAATTCGCTCAATAAGGTAGCCGCGTCGCTTTCGGCGGTATAGCCACCCATTTCACCGAAATCGTGTTCCAGTTCGCCGGCCTTGATACCGTCGGCCTCGGTAAAATCGGCCTTGGCATAGATGGCGTCCCGTTCGTGCATCACCTGCCACATCTTTTTGTGACCCATGAGTACGGTATTGAGTACGGTCACTTCGTCGAAGGCGAACTGGTTCTGGTTCAGTACGGCCATTCGCTCACCAGGGGTGATATCCACCGTTCCCTTATTGGGTTCGATCTCCCCGCTGATGATTTTCAAAAACGTGGATTTACCGGCCCCGTTGGCACCGATGATACCGTAACAGTTACCCTTGGTGAAACCGATGTTCACCTCATCGAACAAAACCCGCTTGCCATAGGCCAGCGTTACATTATTTACACTGATCATAATTGAAAAAAGAGGCGCAAAGATAGGGAACAGTTGGTAGTTTATGGTTTGAAGTTTGAGGTTTATTCCGGGCAGCGGCTACTTTCACCTTCCAAGATCTCTTAACGACAAACTTCAAACTACAAACCTGAAACTCAGCTATCTTTGCCCCATGTCAATAGTCAGTACCGTTCAGCAATGCACGATCGAAAGTTTATCGGCCCTGTTCAACCAGTCGTTTACCGAAAAAGATTTCCAGGTTAACCAGACCAAGCCCGAATTCGAAGGTGATTATACCGTGGTGATGTTTTCCCTGGTAAAAGCGCTTAAATTATCCCCCGATGCCATCGGCACCCAACTGGGCGATCACCTGGTAAAGAACTACCCCCAATACTTCAGCGCCTATAATATTATCAAGGGCTTTCTCAACCTCTCCGTTGCCGACGCATACTGGCTTGACTTACTGCAGAAGAATCACAACGATATCTGCTATGGCAAGAAAGCCCTGAACGGAAAGAAAGTAATGGTGGAGTACTCCTCCCCCAATACCAACAAACCCCTGCACCTGGGCCACCTGAGAAATAATTTCCTGGGATGGAGCGTGGCCGAGATACTGAAAGCGAACGGCTATGAAGTGATCAAGAGCTGCATCGTGAACGACCGCGGCATACATATCTGCAAGAGCATGATCGCCTGGCAGCAATTCGCCAACGGCGCCACGCCGCAGAGCACGGGTATTAAAGGAGATCATTTTGTAGGCGATTACTATGTAAAGTTCAACGATGCCTACAAAGCCGAAGTAGACAAACTGGTGAGCGGGGGTATGGACAAAGCGGTGGCGGAAAAAGAAGCGCCCATCATGAAAGCCACCCAGCAGATGCTGCTCGATTGGGAAGCCGGCAAACCCGAAGTGATCGAACTCTGGAAAAAGATGAACAGCTGGGTATACGAAGGCTTCGATGTTACCTACAAACGCATCGGCACCGACTTCGACAAGATGTATTACGAAAGCGATACCTACCTGCTCGGAAAGAACATCGTGCAACAGGGAATGGATAAAAAGGTTTTTTTTCAGAAAGAAGACGGCAGCATCTGGATCGACCTTACGGCCGACGGGCTCGATGAGAAAATCGTACAGCGGAAAGACGGCACATCGGTTTATATCACACAGGATATTGGGCTGGCCCTGCAGAAATACGAACAGTATGGTATCGACCAGAGCATCTACGTGATCGGCAACGAGCAGAACTACCACATGAAAGTGCTCCAGCTCATCTGCCGGAAACTGGGCATGCCCAATGCCGACAACATCCATCACTTAAGTTATGGTATGGTGGAACTCACCACCGGCAAGATGAAGAGCCGCGAAGGCACCGTGGTGGATGCCGACGACCTGGTGGATGAAATGGTGGCCACCGCCAAACAACATACCGAGGAACTGGGCAAAGTGAAGGATTTCTCCGAAACCGAACTGGCGGAACTGTACGATACACTCGGACTTGGCGCCATGAAATTCTACCTGCTGCGGGTGGATCCGAAGAAGACGATGGTCTTCAACCCGCAGGACAGTATCGACTTCCACGGATTCACGGGTCCGTTCATTCAATATACCCATGCACGGATAAAAAGCATTCTGAGGAAGGTTGATGGTTCATCGATCATGGATAATAGTAAAACTGCCATGAACCATGATCCATCAACCATGAACCTTATGCCGCTCGAAAAAGAACTCATCATCGCTGCGGAACAATACCCGCTGATGCTGGAACAGGCCTGTGCCGAACAGAATCCTTCGGTGATCGCCAATTACATATTCCAGCTGGCGAAAACCTTCAACTCCTTCTATACCGAACATTCCATCGCCAACGCGGAAAGCGAAGCGAAAAAACAACTCCGGCTGCAACTGGCCATCTTCACAGCCAACATCATCCAAAGCGGGATGCAATTGCTGGGGATCCGTGTGCCGGAGCGCATGTAGTATTATTCAATGACTGTGGGTGCGCCCGCATCCATCCAGGTAGCCATGATCTCACTGAACTTCCAGGTATTGCCGGCGTATTTGGCCGGGCGTGCCGCAATGTATTTCAGAAAATTTTCCACTTCGGGTACCGTTACTGCCTGCATGGCGGTAAAGATCGTTTTGCCTTTGTAGGGGCCTGTCTTGATCTGCACATCGGGCACCGTTTGCTGCTTTGCCATTTCGGTACCGGTAAAACGCACGTCCTGCACCAGTTCATCAAGAATATGCTTCTCATCAGACTTACTCTTCAACGGTATCACCCTTTCGAGGCTGACGATGTTCGTATCCAGTACACTTTGCAGAACGATCCCATGTTTGATCACATTAAACAAAGGGCCCTGGAACACTCCGGGCACCTGGGCATTGGTATAAAGAAGATTGCCGGCTGCCGGTTTTTGTCCGGGCTTGTCGCTGCGCAGGGCAAAATAATGGTAGCGTCCTTTAATCAATTGGCAACGGCCGTTGGCGATCATCGCCGTGGAGGTATCGGCAGTTGAATATACCCGCCTGAGAACGCCCATCGTTTTTTCCGGTATTGTGATTCCCTCGGGCAGCAACACCTGTACGATTTGTATCGAATCCTTCTCAACAATATAATCGGTGATCGGGAAGGCCATCAATATCTTCTCCTGCGCCAGTATATCACAGGCAACCAGCAACAACAGGCTTGTAAGTATTTGTTTAAGCATAATGAAGTTTTCATTAAATGTAGCCAGTGTTCTTGTTCTCGGCAATACCCGCCGGCCGGTATTCCGCGTTCATTTTCATGGCATCACACATCAAGTACATCATTCAAGGCTGTTTAATGTGTATTTTTGACACACCAAAACTCAGGCAATTGACTTATTTTTGACGCATGAAGAAAAAAGTACACAAGATCGGCGTTATGACCTCAGGGGGTGATAGTCCGGGTATGAATGCCTGCATCCGTGCGGTGGTTCGTACCGGCATCTTCCACGGCCTCGAGGTTTACGGGATCATGCGGGGTTATACCGGCATGGTCGAAAACGACATCGTGCACATGGAAAGCCGCAGTGTGGCCAATATCATCCAGCGGGGCGGAACCATCCTCAAAACCTCCCGCTGCAAGGAATTCTTTGAACCGGCCGGAAGAAAGAAAGCTTATGAGAACCTGAAGAAACATGGCATCGACGGACTGGTGATCATTGGTGGTGATGGCAGTTTCAGGGGCGCCCAGGTATTCAGCAACGAATTCGACATACCCTGTATCGGGCTGCCCGGTACCATTGATAAAGACATTGCCGGCACCGATTTCACCATCGGGTTCGATACGGCCGTAAATACCGCCGTAGAAGCGATCGATAAGATCCGCGACACGGCCGATGCGCATGACCGGCTCTTTGTCATAGAAGTGATGGGCCGTGATGCCGGCTATATCGCCCTGCACAGCGGCATTGCCACGGGAGCGGAGAATATCCTTATCCCCGAACGCAAGACCGAGATTGATACCATCATCAAACAACTGGCGGAGAAAGAAAGAAGGCATAAACTGGTTAACCTCATCGTGGTGGCAGAAGGCGACGAATTCGGCGGCGGCGAACAGGTGGCCAAAGTGATCCGCGAACGCCTCCCCCTGCTCGAAGTACGGCTTTGCATCCTCGGTCATATCCAGCGTGGCGGATCGCCCAGTTGCATGGACCGGCTGATCGCCAGCCGCATGGGTTACCACGCCGTGGAATCGCTGGTGGAAGGAAGACACAATGTATTCATCGGCATCGTCAACAATAAAATGAGTTATATACCACTCGACGAGGCCGTCAAGAAAAAACAACGCATCAGTGAAGAATGGCTGAAGATCGTGAAGATACTGGCAACGTAACGCAATGCCACTACTGGATACTAGTCACTGGTTACTGGCACCGAGTATCAAGTATCCAGCATCCATCATCAAAAAGAACCCGCAAATCAAAATAACCCCCCCGTTCAATGAGCAAACACATCGGCAAGTACCTGCACCGGCAAATGGATAAAGAAGCGGGCATCTCGCACTCCCAGAAAAGAACCAAGATCGTAGCCACCGTAGGCCCCGCTTCCGAATCGCCCGAACAGCTACTGGCTCTCGCCCGCGCCGGCGTAAACGTGTTCCGGTTGAATTTCTCACACGGTACCCACCCGAACAAAAAAGAGATCATCGACCGCATCCGCAGCATCAATAAATCGCAACCGTATAATATCGCCATCCTTGCCGACCTGCAGGGTCCCAAACTGCGTGTAGGCGACCTGGAGAACGGGCAGATCGAACTGGTGGAAGGCAATGATCTTACCATCACCACCGAGAAGATGACCGGTACCCGGGAAAAAGTATATGTCTCCTACCCGCACCTCACCAAGGATGTAAAAGTGGATGAACGCATCTTTCTCGATGATGGCAAGATGGAGGTGAAAGTGAAAAAAGTGCTCAACGACAAAGAGATCCTGGTGAACATTACGATCGGCGGAACCCTGCTGCCTAAAAAAGGCGTGAACCTCCCGGACTCTGAGCTCACCATGCCAGCGATGACCGAAAAGGATTTTACCGACCTTGACTTCATCATCGAAAACAACCTCGATTGGGTAGCCCTGTCCTTTGTACGGCGTCCGAAAGACATCATCGACCTGAAAAAGATCATCAAGGAACGCAACAGCAAGATCAAGGTGATCGCCAAGATCGAAATGCCCGAAGCCCTGCGCAATATCCGCGACATTATCGTGGAAAGCGACGCGGTGATGGTGGCCCGCGGCGACCTGGGTGTGGAACTCCCGGTAGAACAGGTGCCTATCATCCAGAAAGAAGTGATCCGCAAATGCATGCACCGGGCCAAGCCGGTGATCGTTGCCACCCAGATGATGGAAAGCATGATGGACCGCACCAAACCCAACCGCAGCGAGGTTACCGACGTGGCCAACGCTGTACTGGAAGGCGCCGACGCGGTGATGCTCAGCGGCGAAACCGCCATGGGCGAATACCCCACGCTGGTGGTGGAAACGATGAGCAAGATCATCATGGAAGTGGAGAATAATGTATACGACTACAACCGCGATGATATCCTGGCGCCCCAGCCCCACTCACCTTCCTTCCTGAGCGACGCCATCTGTTACAGCGCCTGTAAACTGGCCAACGATACGCATGCCCGTGCGCTCATCGGGATGACACAAAGCGGTTACACCGCATTTATGCTGAGCAGTTACCGCCCCAAGGCGCCACTCTATATATTCAGTAAAGAACGTTCGCTGATCGGCCAGCTGAGTTTAAGCTGGGGCGTACGTGCCTTCTTTTATGATGAAGAAGAAAGCCTCGACGATATTTTGTTCGACCAGATCAATATCCTTAAGGAACGGGGATTTGTAAAAGAAGGCGACGTGGTGGTGAATACCGGGAGCACACCGGTAGAACTGCACCTGCCTACGAATGTGGTGAAGATATCGAAGGTGGAGTAGTTATTGGGTGGTTGCAATCGTTGCAATCGTTTAAGACGTTATGCAACCCAACGCCTTAAACGATCCAACTTTTTTAAACGGCTTAAACGCTTTACCCCCAACTGCAGATAATGATCCCGGCGATGATATTACCCACCACCGCATAACCGGCATTGATGAGGAAAAGACTGAATGGTTTTTTCTCGTAGAGATAATTGATACCGATCTGGGCGGAGCAGAAACAGGCGCCGGTAAATGCGCCCAGTTTTAACCCGCTCATCCAGCCGGCACCGGATATCCCGAGGCGGCCTGCAAGAATGCCAATGGCCAGGCACTGAACGAACATCAACACCAACGATCCGCCGAACATCATCCCCATCCCTTTTTTGGCATCAGGATCATTTACATCCAGTTTCAGATCGGCGATCCAGCGGTTGGCGAATAATACCTTGGAATACCACAGGGCCCCCAGGGCAAAATAGGCAAGTGCAGCGACGATGATCGCTATCCAATTCAGGTAATCGAAATTCTCGAGCATGTCAGATAATTTTGGTTAACAATGGAGTAATATACAAACTGTTGGTTTCTTCTGCAAGTAGTTCATAGCGGATGGTTCTTAGTTCATCGTTAATGGAAGTATGCTATGAACCATGATCCATGAACCATCAACTACCTCTCCATGAACCGCATCAGGTTCTTCCTCGCCCCGTTCTGTATCTTCCGTTGAAAAAAACGGTTCCAGCCCAGGAGCCATCCCGTGAAGCCCAGTGCCTGGCTGGCCCACTTGTGCAAACTGAACGCATCGCTGTGCTCAATGATCTTTCCATCGGCAAAACGCATGTTGGCCTTTATCTTATTGATCACCTTCCGGCCGGTTTTGGAAAAGGTATAGGTAGCCGTCCAGTCGCAGGTACTGTACTCTTCATCGAGGTGTTGTATGTTACCGAACTGAAGCGAAAAATCTTTCGCGTTGGCGCAAAGCATGGCCCACATGCCGCGTACCTCATCGCCTTTCAGCAAGCCAAAGGCGGGATCGAAGAATACAATATCCCCGCTGTAGCAGGCATTCATCCCCTTTGCGTCGAGTTGCTGGAAGGAGGAATAGAATTGCGTGATGAGTGAATCTCTTTCGGCAGACATACGATTAGTTTCATTAAATTTAACACTCTAATCATTTGCAAATGAAAAAATGTTTCCTCCTTTCCATGCTGCTGGTATCGCTTATCAGCCTGCAGGCCCAGAACGCCGATTCGCTCTGGGTACGTGAAAACTATTACAAGATCGAACGCATGGTGCCCATGCGGGATGGAACGAAACTGTTCACCGCCTTTTACATTCCGAAAGATTCGTCGGAGAAACACCCGATACTCTTCAACCGCACGCCGTATTCCTGCAGTCCCTACGGTGAAGACAAATTCAGCGGCCGGCTGCTGTTTAGCTATTGGGTCAACTACCTGAAGGAAGGATACATCATCGCCATCCAGGATGTGCGGGGCAAGTGGATGAGTGAAGGCGAGTTCATGGATATACGTCCTTTCAACCCGGCCAAAAAAGGAACCGAGACCGATGAAGCCAGCGATACCTATGATGCCATCGACTGGATGATCAACAACATTCCTTCCAACAACAAACGCGTTGGTGTATTTGGAATCTCCTACCCCGGTTTCTATTCAACCATGGCAGCGCTCAGCGGCCACCCGGCATTGAAGGCGGTGAGCCCGCAGGCCCCGGTTACCGAATGGTTCATGGGCGACGACTTCCACCACAACGGCGCTTTCTTCCTCATGGATGGATTCAGCTTCTACAGCGGCTTTGGTAAACCCAGGCCCAAACCCACCACGCAGGGAAGTCCGGGTTACCAGTTCAAAACGCAGGACAACTATGATTTCTACCTGAAGACCGGCGCCCTGAAAAACTTCGCGAAGATCATGGGCGACAGCATCGCTTTCTGGAAAGACCTCTACGCCCACCCCAATTACGACGACTGGTGGAAGGCACGCAACCCGATGAACTTTGTTACCAATGTAAAACCGGCTATGCTGATCGTGGGCGGGTTGTTCGACGCCGAAGATTGCTATGGCGCCTGGAACCTGTACAAGGCCATTGAAGCCAAAAGCAAATTCACCGAGAACAAACTGGTGATGGGCCCCTGGTCGCACGGAGGCTGGGGCGGTCGGGCCGACGGGTCCTACCTGGGCAATGTGCGCTTTGGTTCGAAGACCAGCGAATATTACCAGCGCAATATTGAGATTCCCTTCTTCAATTTCTATTTAAAGCTGAGGGGAACCGTTCACGATATTGCCGAAGCAACCATCTTCTTCACCGGTGAAAACGAATGGCGCAATATGAAGCAATGGCCGCCGAAGGAAATCACGAGCATGGACATTAACCTGGTACCCGGAGAAAATCTTGCTCTGGAGATTGTACACCGCAAATTCGGCAAATACAGCGAATACATCAGCGACCCGGCGCACCCGGTTCCGTATACCGAAGACGTACACCTGAGCCGCACCGCCGAATACATGACCGACGACCAGCGCTTTGCCAGTCGCCGCACCGATGTACTCACATTCAGCACCGATGTACTCAGCGAAGATATTACCGTTGCCGGTCCGGTAATTGCCGACCTGGTGACCAGCATCTCAACCACCGACGCCGATTTCGTGGTGAAGATCATCGACGTTTTCCCCGATACCTTCCGCTACGAAAACAATTATCTCTCGGCAAGACCGGGTACCCAGGCTTATCCCATGGGCGGGTACCAGATGCTGGTACGCGGCGAGATCATGCGGGGTCGTTACCGCAACAGTTTTGAAAAGCCCGAGGCTTTTAAACCCAATGAGCGAACCAATGTAAAGTTTACCCTGCCCGATATCGCACATACATTCAAGAAAGGACACAAACTGATGATACAGGTGCAAAGCAGCTGGTTCCCGCTGGCCGACCGCAACCCGCAGAAATTCGTGAACATTTATACCTGCGATGACAGCGATTTCCAGAAAGCGACCATCCGTATTTACGACGACAGCAAGATCATTCTGCCGGTATTGAAATAAGGAATGTCTCTTGTACCCGGTCTGTTGAATTGTATGACTTGAGTTGCTTCACTTGAATTGTCCCGGCCTTCTGAATTGTCCCGGCCTTCTGAGTTGCCCCGGCCTTTAGGCCGGGGGGAACAAATAAAAAAAACAAAAGGGCTTTAGCCCGCAAACAACAAGAAGATCTTTTGCCATCGGCGCTGCTGGTAACAAGTGGCCCCGATTTAGTAAATCACCTGGCCTGCAGAGTTGCTTGGCTTGACTTGAATTGCCCCGGCCTTCTGAATTGCCCCGGCCTTCAGGCCGGGGAGAAAAAATAAAAAAAACAAAAGGGCTTCAGCCCGCAAACAACCATATGAAGAAGATTTTATTAATTGCCCTGCTATTGAACACCCTGTTTGCCGCCGCACAAAACACCCTCAACCTGGTTCCCATGCCCGCTGAAGTGAAAATGGACAATGGCTCATTTCAACTGAACAGGAATACCCGGATTGTACTCGAAGGAAGCGGACTCGAAAAAACAGCTTCCCTGCTCAATGAATACATCAACGCATCACTCGGCTATTCGCTGAAGGTTGTGAACCAATACAGCGATCCCAATTCCATCAGCCTGAATTACGAGCGGCTCGACAAAGACATTCCCGGCGCCTACAACCTGGTTATCGACAAAAAAGGTGTTTACATCGCCGGCGACAATGCTGCTGGTGTTTTCTATGGTATTCAAACCCTGTTGCAATTAATTCAATCAAACACCAAACTACCCTATCTTTCGGTCTCCGATTACCCCCGCTTCGGCTACCGTGGTATACACCTCGATGTGAGCCGGCATTTCTTTCCCGTGTCCTTTATCAAAAAATACATTGATTATCTGGCGGCGTATAAGTTCAATACCTTTCACTGGCACCTGACCGACGACCAGGGCTGGCGCATTGAGATCAAAAGATATCCCGCTCTTACCCGTACCGGCGCCAACCGGAACGGAACCATCATCGGGCGTTACCCCGGCAAAGGAAACGACAACAAGCCTTACGGTGGTTTTTACACGCAGGCCGAGATCAGGCAAGTGGTGCAATACGCCCGGGAAAGATATATTGATGTGATCCCCGAGATAGAGATGCCCGGCCACGGCAGCGCTGCCATCGCGGCATATCCCTGGCTGAGTTGTTTCCCGAACAAACCCACGGATATCCCCGCCAATATGATCTCGCAAAAAAGCATCGAAGAACAAAAGAACGGACGCATCAAACTGGTACAGGAAACCTGGGGCGTATTCGATGATGTGTTCTGCGCCGGTAAAGATTCAACGTTTATGTTCTTACAGAACGTGATCGACGAAGTGATTCCCCTCTTCCCTTCCCGGTATTTTCACATCGGTGGCGATGAATGCCCGAAAACACACTGGAAAAAATGCCCCGACTGCCAGGTAAGAATGAAGAATGAAAAATTAAAAGACGAACACGAGTTACAGAGTTATTTCGTGCAACGCGTCGAAAAATACCTGAACAAAAAGGGCAAGACATTGATCGGCTGGGATGAGATCCTCGAGGGCGGGCTGGCACCCAAGGCCGTGGTGATGAGCTGGCGTGGTGAGAAAGGCGGTATCGACGCCGCCAAACAGAAGCACTACGTGATCATGACACCCGGCAACCCGGTTTATTTTGACCACACCCAAAGCCGGAATGAAGACAGTGTGACCATCGGCGGGTATAACCCGCTGGAAAACGTATATGCCTACGAACCCATCCCGAAAGAACTGAATGCCGATGAGGCGAAGTACGTACTCGGCGCCCAGGCCAACCTTTGGGCCGAATACATAGAATATCCATCCAAGATCGAATACATGCTCTTCCCCCGCATCACCGCATTGAGTGAAGTGTTGTGGACGCCCAAAGAAAAAAGAGACTGGACCGATTTTGAAAGAAGGCTGCCCGCCATTTTTGAAAGCCTGGATAAAAAGAAAATCAACTACAGCAAGGCCTATTATGACCTGAAAGCGACGGTGATCCCCGCGCCGGATAACAATGGAGTGCTGTGGAAGGCCGAAAGCAATTCAAAAAAAGGAAAGATCGCCTGGACACCTTCTCTCCTGAGTTCATACATGGGCGATTATACAGAACCGCTGCCTGTAAAGGAAAGCGTTGACGGAATGACGCTGGTATTACTGGATGAGAAGAACAACCGCTTATCGGAAATAAAGCAATCCTTTCATTTCAACAAAGCCACCGGCAAAAAGATCACCCTCACCACGCCCGCCGATAAAAAATATCCCGGCGATGGCCCCTTTACCCTGGTGAATGGCGTGCAGAATGAAACGGGACTTGCCCGTTCTTCCGAATTCCTCGGGTTCCTGGGCAGGGATATGGAAGCGATCATCGACCTGAAACAGGAAACGGAAGTTAGTACCGTAACCGTGCATGTGCTCGACCAGAACGGAAGCTGGATATACCTGCCATCACAGGTAAAAGTGACCTTTATCCCTGATATTGATTTTACAGGAAATGACCTGAGCAGTTTTCCTTCAACAACAAAATCGGTTGACCCGATAGAAGATAAAGGCGCCAAAACCATCCGCGTTGAAAATGCGCAAAAATGCCGGTACCTGAAAGTAACGGTCAAGAATTTCGGCATCATCCCGCCGGGTAATCCCGGCGCCGGCAACCCGGCCTGGCTCTTTGTGGATGAGATCGAGGTGAACTAAGGTTGAAAATTGTTGCATGTAGTTGAATCATGAAAATGCTATTCTACCGCTTTCAACCCTTTCAACAATATTCAACGATTTTCAACCAGTAAAATGGCGTATTTTTATACGCAACTGCTGCACGTATGAACAAGATCGATCTTACCGACTCGTTAGAAAAGATTCCCGTCAGGATATTCCCCGATCCGGCCAAAGGATCCTTGTTTGTGGCCGAACAGATCGCCTCGCTCATCCGGCAAAAAGAAAAGGAAGGAAAGAAGGCTGTCATCGGGCTTGCCACCGGCTCCTCTCCCAAAACCCTGTATGCCCAGCTGGTGCGCATGCATAAGGAAGAAGGACTGAGTTTTAAGAACGTGATCGCCTTCAACCTCGACCAGTATTACCCGATGGATAAGGACGCCTTGCAGAGCTATCACTACTTCATGCGCAAGAACCTCTTCGAGCAAACCGATATCGACCCCGATAATTATCATCTCCCCGACGGCATGGTGCCCAAAGACAAAGTGAAAGAACATTGCCTGAACTACGAGAAACAAATTGAAGACGCCGGCGGGCTCGACCTGCAGATCCTGGGCATCGGCGTCAACGGTCACATCGGTTTCAATGAACCGGGCAGCGGCATCTACACCAAAACAAGATTAATCACCCTCGATAACAGCACCCGCCTCGCCAACAGCTACGAATTCGGAAACATGAGCCAGGTGCCCCGCATGGCCATCACCATGGGCATCAGCACCATCCTCAAGTCGAAGAAGATCATCCTCATGGCCTGGGGACAGGCCAAGGCGGCCGTGGTGAAAAAAGCGGTGGAAGGCGACGATACGGAAGAAGTGCCGGCTTCATTGCTGCAGAACCACGATGACTGCACCTTCGTGATCGACGAAACGGGCGCTTCGGAACTCACCCGCTTCAAGAGCCCCTGGCTCACCGGCGAATGCGAATGGACCGACAAGATGGTGAAACGGGCCGTGGTGAACCTGGCCCTCAAACTCAACAAGCCCGTTCTCAGTTTAACCAATAACGATTACAACGATAACGGCCTCAGCGACCTGCTCGTGGAAAAGGGCGATGCGTACGAGATCAACCTGCAGGTATTTTATTTACTGCGGGACAGCATCACCGGCTGGCCGGGTGGCAAACCAACCGACAAAAGAAGTTCGCATCCCGAACGGCATGACCCCTTCCCGAAACGGGCATTGATCTTCTCCCCGCACCCCGACGACGACATCATCAGCATGGGCGGCACCTTCATGCGGCTGCACGACCAGGGCCATGAAGTACATGTGGCCTATCAAACCAGCGGCAATATCGCCGTAACGGATGAGTTCGTCACCCGCTTCATCGACTTTGCCGTTGGCTTCGAGAACATGTTCGATATCGACGAAACCAAAAGCAGGAAATTACTGGAAGACGCGACTTCATTCCTGAACACAAAAAAATCAACCGAAAAAGATACCGAAGAGATCCGTGCCATCAAGGGCCTGATCCGGCGCTGCGAAGCCAAGGCCACCTGCAAGTATGTGGGCCTTACCGAAGACAGGGCGCATTTCATGAACCTGCCCTTCTACGAAACAGGCACCATCGAAAAGAAACCCATGGGGCCCGATGATGTTAAACTAACCATCGACCTGCTCAACCGGGTACAACCCCACCAGATCTATTGCGCCGGCGACTTCGCCGATCCGCATGGCACCCACAAGGTTTGCTTCGATGTGGTGATCGAAGCCCTGAAACAGATCAAACAAAGCGGCGCCGCCTGGATCAACGACTGCTGGCTCTGGCTCTACAAGGGCGCCTGGCAGGAATGGGATATCACCGAGATTGAGATGGCCATACCCATGAGCCCCGACCAGGTGATCAAAAAACGGCATGGCATCTTCATCCATCAATCGCAGAAAGACAGCGTTCCGTTCCAGGGCAGCGACGACCGCGAGTTCTGGCAACGGGCCGAAGAACGCAATGCGAACACCGCCCAACTCTATGCCCGCCTGGGTTTAACCCAATATGCTGCAATGGAAGCCTTTGTGAGGTGGGATTTTTAAAATGTGTTTGGTATTGATGGTTTATGTAACTTCCGGACCTTAATACCAAAACTATTCATGAGAAGAATCCTTTTGACAGCTTTGTCATTGGCTTTTACTATTTATCATTCCATCGGACAAAGTTGCGTACCCACGAACATAAACGGCTCCACGCTTACACTCGCCTGCGGTCAGGCCTGCACCAGTTTTACGTACCAGGTTCCGCACCTGAAATCGACAACCGACTATATTGTAAGTTCCGCACCGTTCACCCCCTTACCCAATACCATCGGCACTGAAATCACGTCGATCTATATTGATGATGTTTACTCGCAGCAGATCCCGATGAGTTTCCCGTTTTGCTTTTACGGGCAAACATACAATGATGTTATAGTAGGATCGAACAGTATACTGACATTTGAAGCATTGTGCGCCGGGCAGAATAATGCGTATACGCTTACCGCCGGCGGAGCGCCTCAACCACTCCCCTATAATGTAGGCGCGGGCCCAACAGGTATTGGTACAACCTATTATCCACGAACTGCCATCATGGCCGCTTACCAGGATATCGACCCGAGCGATAACCCCTTACCCACCACCAAGATCCGGTACAATGTGGTTGGAACAGCCCCCTGCCGGAAATTTGTGGTCAGTTTTGTGGATATCCGCATGTTCAGCAGTTCCTGCAACAGCATGCTGCATACATCCCAGGTGGTATTATATGAAAGCACCGGGTTGATCGAAGTATACCTGCAGAATAAACCGCTCTGCACGGCATGGCCCAGTGGAGCTGGTGCCGGCCTGTCTATCCTTGGTATCCAGGACGAAACCCGAACCAAATGGGTTGCCGCTCCCGGTAAAAACTGTACACAATGGAGTGAGTCGAACACCGGCTACCGGTTTACACCAAGCGGCGGTACCTCTAATTTTGTGAGCGCACAGTTGTATACCATGGGAGGCGTATTGGTGGCAACGGCTGATACAGCTACCACAGTTGCCGGTTTGCTCGACATTACATTTCCGTCGATCTGCCCGCCTCCGGGTCCGGGAATTCAGTATGAGATACGAACTACGTTTAATTCATGCACCGGTGCGCCACTGGTAAGCTCGGATACCATTACGGTTAACCGTGTCACCTACCTGCCGGGCACTACCTCAGTGACGGGAACCACCTGCGGTGTAAGTGTTGGTACAATCACTGTAACACCCTCCGCGGGCACTCCCCCATATACCTATGTTTTAGACGGCGGTACGCCGCAAACGGCGCCCGGACCCAATACATTCAACAATGTTTCAGCCGGTCCGCATACCGTGGTTGTCACTGACGCTACCGGTTGTACCAATACCTTCAACGTTGTTGTTCCCACAACCAATACCATCACTGCGACGGCTTCCACCACGGCGACATCATGCCCGCTCTCGACCGACGGAACGATCACCATTACACCAACAACGGGCACCGCACCGTTCAGTTATTCGCTTGACGGCGGAACGCCGCAGGCATCGAATATATTTACCAATGTAACGGCTGGTCCGCACACCGTCAATTTTGTTGATGTGTTTGGATGCACCGGAACCGTGGTGATGACCGTAGCCGCGGGAAGCACCCCGCTTACCGCTACAGTGAATACAACACCTACTTCTTGTCCGACAGTAGCCGACGGAACCATTACCGTTACACCCACCAGCGGATCACCGGCTTATCTCTATCGCCTCGACGGCGGCCCGCAGCAGCCATCGAATGTATTTACCAATGTGGCGGCGGGGGCGCATACCGTAAACGTGATGGACCAATATGGCTGCGGCGGAAATTTCATTGTTGTGGTTAACCAGGGCCCGGGACTCACATCCACCATCAACGGTGGTAACCCGCCCTGCTCGAACATCAACAACGGAACCATCACCATCAACCCGACCAGCGGAACCGGGCCTTATCAATACTCACTGAACGGTGGCCCCACGCAACCGTCGAATGTTTTTACCGGACTGGCGCCCGGCTCCTATACCATTAATTTCACCGACGCGATCGGTTGCTCCGGAACCAATACCATCAACCTCACTACCAACCCGGCCATTACCAGTACCGCAACGCTGGCATCGCCGCTTTGCAATGGCGTAAGCAATGGAAGCATTACCCTCAATGCTTCGGGTGGCGTACCGCCTTATCAATACTCCATCAATAACGGAACAACATACCAGGCTTCTCCCACATTTGGCGGACTCCCGGCCGGATCATACAACTTCCTGGTGAAAGACGCGGCCGGCTGTGTGTTCGGCTTCACGTATACCCTTACCGAACCCGCCGTGGTAAATGCCGCGGCCGCCAATGGCATCGCCTCCTGCGCCAATAACGATGGAACGATCACCGTAACAGCCAACGGCGGAACGCCCGCGTATCAATACTCGATCAACAATGGCATCAGTTACCAGGCCTCGAACGTATTCCTGAATATGCCGGTGGGCAGCTACAATGCCATCCGGGTGAAAGATGCCAATGGCTGTATCGCCAGCGCCAATGCCGTGGTTACCCTGAACGATACCATGCGCCTGGAACTGGGGACCGACAGCACGATCTGCTTCGGCACTAACATCACGCTCCTGCCGCAGACCAATGCGCAAACGGATACCTTCCGCTGGACGCCTGCCGCCGGACTGAATTACGATACGGCCAAAAACCCGATCGCATCCCCGACTGATACGACCAAATATTACCTGGTGGCCAAGTGGGGCTTCTGCCAGCGCCGCGATTCGATCACCATTAACATCCTGCATAAACCCATCGCCGATGCGGGCAGGGATACCACGATCTGTTTTAAAACAAACGCCTTACTTATCGGCAAGGCAAGCAATCTTTCCGGCACCGTGAACTATTCATGGGCTCCGCCGGATTCATTGAATACGCCCAACGCGGCTACCACCATCGCACGGATCGATACGACCCGGAAATTCATCTTAACCGTTACCGACAACTACGGATGTAATTTCTCGGTAAGCGACAGTGTTTGGGTGAAGATGATGCCGGTGCTGGTGGTGAACGCGGGAAATGATACCAATGCCATACTGGGCCGCCCGCACCAGCTCCTCGGAAGCGGCGGCGCCAATTATACCTGGTCTCCGGCAGGGCCGCTGAACAATCCTTTCATCGCGAACCCGCTGGCCACGTTATACAACGACACCTACTTCACCGTGTACGTGACCGACTCAATCGGATGTTCCGCCTCCGATGGCGTGTTCATCAAAGTATACGAAGGCCCGAATTATTATGTACCCAACGCCTTTACCCCGAACGGCGATGGATTGAATGATGTATTCCGCCCGGTACCCGTTGGCATACAAAAAACAGATTACTTCCGGGTTTATGACCGGTACGGACAACTCATGTTCGAAACCAATAAATGGCTCGAAGGATGGGATGGAATGTTCAAAGGCAAAAAAGTACTTGCCGGCACTTATGTGTGGGTGATCAAAGGATCAGACAAGAACGGAAGCGTGGTGGAAATGAAAGGAACGGTGATATTGGTACGATGACAGTACATGGTCTGACGTTCGTCTGACCATGTATCACGGTTCTTAGCGGATAACATTTTTACAGCATAGAGACCGGAATAACTTCCGGTCTTTTTATTTACAGCCCGTTTCCGCATCCAGCACTTCAAACGTACGTGTATAATACGAATAGGCTTCTTCGGGTGTTTCGCCGATACACACCACGCCCATCTTACCAAACTGCGACAGGGCGCCGATCATGTGAAACATTACGCCCTTTTGTGCCGCTCCGTCGAAATGCAATCCATGGAACATGGCAATATCGATCAGGTCCTGAGGCGATAATCCTTTGTAAGAATCCCGCTGTAGATTATCCGAAGCGAAATAATAACGGGGTTGCCGGGCCGGTGTTTCAAACAGGCCTGTAGTTTCATCGTAATGCCCGTTTGTTAAGAACTGCAGCATCAGGAAGGGATGCGTGGTGCCGCCTTTGCGCAGGTTGATCTCGATGGCATAGTGTTTCCAGGCTTCATCCTTCTTCACAGAAATGAAATCGATACTGAACCGGCCCAGCACGCCTTCGTTGCGCAGTTCATCGGCGATCTTCCGGGCCAATGCGGCGATCTCGGCCCGGTATTCGGGCGAGGCGGGAAAATGAGCGCCCACGAAAATCTGTTCATTTTCGCCGGCAAGCACCTGGTCGTGCGTGGAAACGATGTCCACCTCACCCAATGGATTGATGCGGCATTGCACCGATGGAGATGTTTTCACATCGCCTTCCACAAAGGCTTCCACAATGCCTTCCATCAGGTTGAATTTTTCGAGGAACAACGCGGTCGTCAGTTCTTTTGCAACGGGCTTGATCTCGTTCAGCAGGTTGTGATGGATCCAGTTGAACATCTCTTTGGGCGAAATATGATCCGGGTATTCCAGGATCGCGTTGCCATCGCCGGAGAAACCGTCGTTCAATTTGATCACCGCTTTGCGGAGTTTCGGGTACATATCTTTCAGCCCCGCCACCGCGTGCACAATATCGTCGTAGCAGCAGAGATTCTCGGAGCCCGGCGGTACATCGATCCCCGCTTTCATAAACAGGCGGCGGCTTCCGCTCTTCGTACCCAGGTATACCAGCGAAGGATCGCAGCCATAGATGGGCAACCCCAACCGAACGGCCAGTGTGCGTTCATAGGCCGTTGTATTGAAACTGGCGATATGGGCAACATGCCCTTGCGGTATGCTCCGCCGGATCCGCTCGATCAATCGCGGCCGGTTCAGGATTTTTCGTGTAAGGGGCAAGGAAGAAGCGTCGTAACAACTGAGCAGGGTGAGTCGCTCCCTGGCGTGATAACCGGTTATACCGGGCAGGAGGTGCAGGTAATAATCAACGATCACCGGGTCGATGGGCATACTGCTGAGATAGATCACATGCGCCCTTGGCATGCGCAGCAACATGAGCAGGCAAAGCAGCCGTTCTTCGTAATGAAGCGCACCACTGACCTTGGCCAGCACTTCTTCATCAAGCGTAAGACTGGGAATCACCACGATGGTCTTGTGCGCCAGGTTATCGGGGAAGAAGAGTTCGAACTGGTCGGCAAAACCGATCTGCAATTGCGCAAACCGGTCCATCTCCTCCCAACTGCCGGGCACCGGCCAGGAATTTTCATTGGCGTCAAACAGCAATTTGCCGGGAGCGGGCCCGGTGTCTTCAGCAGCCATCGTTACGAGTTGTATACAAAAAGACCAAATCAAAACCGCCATTCTGCTGAGATTGGTCATGCCCGGAACGGAAATCGGTCATCTTATTAAATTATTTGCTTTTTTATAGTGCCGATAATTCACAGGGCGTTAATAAAAAGCCCTCTTGCGGTAAAATAACCTTTTTCAAAAAATGTTATGTTTGTATATGAACCCGACCGACAAGAAGGCCGTCCGTGTTGCCATTCTGGACATGTATGAGGGATATGCCAACCAGGGAATGCGCTGTATCCGTGAAATCCTCAATCAATTCGGAGAAACCAATAACCTTGACCTTTCCTGGGACGAATTTGACGTGCGGCTCGAAAAGCAGGTACCCGATCTCAGTTACGATATCTATATCTCCAGTGGCGGCCCGGGCAGCCCGCTCGAAAGCGAAGGCAGCGACTGGGAAAAAGTATATTTTACCTGGCTCCGGAATGTAGAACGCTGGAATGAGAACCCGGCGCACGTGCAGAAAAAACAGGTATTCTTCATCTGCCATTCCTTTCAACTCGCTTGCCGCCATTATAATGTTGGAAAAGTAAGCAAACGCCGCAGCACTTCTTTTGGCGTTTTTCCCACACATTTACTTTCCGATGGCCGGAACGAGATCATTTTCAACGGGCTGAAAGATCCCTTTTATTCGGTCGACAGCCGCGATTTCCAGGTTACCGAACCCAACCACAACCGCTTACGGGAAATGGGCGCATCGATACTTGCCATTGAAAAAGACAGGCCCCATGTACCCCTCGAAAGAGCGGTGATGGCCATTCGTTTCAATGAGTTCATGATCGGCACCCAGTTTCATCCCGAGGCCGACGCCATCGGTATGAGCCTGCACCTGCAGACAGAAGAGAAAAAGAAGACCGTGATTGAGAACCATGGCTTTGAAAAATGGCGCTCCATGATCGAACACCTCAACGACCCCGAAAAGATCATGTGGACCTACGCCCACATCCTCCCCAACTTCCTCTTCCAGGCCGTGGAAAGCCTGCAACCGGCCGAGGTAGCCTGAGCAGCATGTTGTTTGCCCAAATATGATTATTTTTAGTTCCATCTATCAGTAATCAAACCCCGGCATCACCCATGATCAACGAACTGAGGCAAGCATTCAACGCGGCATTCACTCCGGAAAAGTACGAAGCCTATATGACCAGGATCGAAGCGCTGCATCCCGGATCACTCGATTTCCGCAATGCCGAAACACCGGTATTTGTTCCAAAGAATTTTAAAAACAAGATGCTGGATGCCTGCGAAAGCATCATCGATGTGATCACCGACCCCAAGTTCAAAGCGATGACCGACCGCGGCATTCCTGCCGACGTACGTGTTCCGAATGAGAACAGCCATCCCGAATTCGTCGTATTTGATTTCGGTATCTGCGAGAACGCGGCGGGTGAACTCGAACCGCAACTGATCGAAATGCAGGGCTTCCCCACCCTCTACGCGTTCCAGGCATTTCACTCGCAGCTCACGGCCGAATACGCCAACCTGCCGTCCGGTTTCTCAGCCTACCTGAACGGGTATACAAAGGATACCTACATCGCCGATCTGAAAGAGATCATCCTCGGTAAACACAAACCCGAAAATGTGATCCTGCTGGAGATCTTTCCCGAACAGCAAAAAACACGCATCGATTTCTATTGCACCGAACAACTCATCGGCATCAAGATGGTTTGCCTTACCAAACTGATCGCCGAAGGCAATAAACTCTACTACGACAACAACGGAGTCAAGACCCCGGTGCATCGTATCTACAACCGCCTCATCTTCGACGACCTGCAAAAACAGGAGAACCTCGGCCCGGTGGTTGACCTCACAAAAGATTATGAGGTGGAATGGGCCCCGCATCCGAACTGGTTCTACCGCATCAGTAAATTCACCCTTCCCTTTATCAACAATCCCTATGTACCGGAAACCTGGTTCCTCAGCGACCTGAAGCAGGTACCCGGCGACCTGGAAAACTATGTACTCAAGCCCCTGTTCTCCTTTGCCGGCATGGGCGTGGTGATCGACGTAACGCAGGAGGATATCGACCAGGTGAAAGACCCGGAGAACTGGATACTGCAGAAGAAAGTGAAGTACGCCGACGTGATCAAAACCCCGGATGAGCCCGCCAAGGCGGAGATTCGCCTGTTCTTTTTCTGGAAAGAAGGATGGGCAAGACCCAAGGCCGTACACAACCTGGCACGCCTCAGTAAAGGAAAGATGATCGGCACCCGGTACAACAAAAACAAGGAATGGGTGGGCGGCAGCGTCGCTTTTTTTGAGCAATGATCTCCTTCGTGAAAATTGATCATTGAACATTCGGTCACGCTGTATGCATAGCTGCCTCACATGATTCATTACGTAAATACTCCTGTATGAAAAAAGGTCAAGCCCGCTTCGATCTCTTCCTGGCGCAATTACAAACGCTGCTGGATAAGGCAGCCAAACAGAAGAACCCGGCGCTCTGGCTCTACCAGAACAATGCACGCACCCCACTGTTCATGCTGGAGGGATTGGCAAAGCTCTACGCCGGTATTCACAATAAAAAGAAGTTCATCAAAATAAAAGCGCATTTCAAACTGCTCGAAGACGCCATCGGTCAGATCGATTATTACGACGCCTTCGCCAAAGAATTCGCCGGTAATAAAAAGATCCCGGCCACGGTTGTATCCTACCTGCAGGCACAGGCCCGCGAAAAGATCCAGAGCCTGAATGAGATACTCACCGAAAAAGACTGGATCGGCAGCGGGAAGAGCCGTATCGAAAAGATCCGGAAGAAATTAAAAAAGGCCGATTGGCTGGATGAACAGAAAGACGTGGAAGGCGTCCGTGATTTTTATTTCAGCTCGATCAACGGCATTCTTGAATTTTCGAACCAGAAGAATTTTCATTTTGAGAACGTGGAAAAAGACGTGCACGAACTGCGCCGCATGTTGCGCTGGCTGAGCATCTACCCGCAGGCGCTGAAAGGCTGTATACAGCTGAGCCAGTCAAAAAAATCCCCGGCCTACCTGTCGAAATACCTGACCAAAGCGATCACCGGCTCCCCGTATAATGTCATGCCCGATGCCGGCGATCTCCGGTATTTCCTCCTGCTCGATAAAACCCGATTCTATGCCCTTAGCTGGATGATCAGTGAGCTGGGGAACCTGAAAGACAGCGGGCTCCGGCTGGAAGTGATCAAGGAAGCGCTGATCCAATCCGGATCCACCGATGAAAAGGCGGCCCTTATCAAAGCCAGGTCGTTTTTGGGCAACAGGCAACTCACCGAACAACAAGTACTCGACCAGGCCGAAGCCATCTTAAAGACCTTCTGCAAGGAACAGAATCTTGAATCCCTGGTGATCGGAACTGCCAGGGTCTGAATCATCAGAAATACGTTGAAAACCCAAAACTGAATCCCCCTGTCCTGGCCGGCGGGTTACCCAGGATATCCCGCTGGCGGCTATGACGGTAGTTCAACCGGATCACCGTTTGCGCCGTAGGCCGGAAACTGATGGCCGGCATGATGCTCCACCTGTCTTCGGCGATGTTTCCGCCCGTACTGCTGAATTTACCACGGTTCCAATCAACGTATTCTGCCCGGAGGGCGATGTTGACGCTGGCTTTATCCCACCCGAAAATTTTTTTCCGCCACACAGGCTGAACTACATCGATGAACCCTCCCTGCTGCCTGTTGCCGTATTGCTGGGTGTAGGTAGAGGGAACATTCACTTTTATCCAGGCCCATTCGCCGGTGATGAATGTGTTCAGCGCCGGCAGGGTGCTGTTGAAGTCGATGGCAAATACATCCACCCTCCGCTTCTCGTCGATCCGGATGCCATCGTCTTCAAACTTGTTGTAAACCCCGCCCATGTAAGACAAACCGATTTCCCCGATCCGGTTGTTGCGCACAGCCATTTTACCCGTGAACAAGGGCTGGCCGCTGTTGATCTCTTCGAAGCGATCCGGGTTGTCTTTCGCCGCCGGAAGGAAGGTTTTGTTTTCGGCATTATCGATGATGCTGTTGTCGAAACTGCCCGATAGGTATGCTTCGTACCCGAACATCCACTCGTTGCTGAAATGCTTGCCATAGAAACCAAAGCCTGCATTGCTCCAGGTGGCAGGCAGCATCTGCGTGGCCGACAGGGGTCGGTCGATGAATTCCCATTTCGGCCCATCGTGATTCTGGTTGAAGGACCCGATGGGATTCAGGATGATGCCGCCCCGTAGATTCAGCAGCGGATGCAACTCGATATCCAGTGCCGCAAATTCAATGGCTATTTCCTTACCTCCCTCCTCGAATTCGATCTCGCTCAGGAACTTCAGTCGCTTGGCCACCGTGGAAGAAACAAAGAGTGTGAGCCTCCTGAACTGGAACTGGTGCCCGTCCGAAACTCCGTCGGTGGCCAGGTGCTGCCAGTTGGCTTCCAGGTATCCGCCCAGGGAAACAGGGAGTTTGCCAACGGTTATGAACGGGCGGTTATATACCGCATCCATGCTCATTGTTCTGTTCAATGAATCTTTCGGTATCCGTTTCAGTAAGACCGGGTCTATCTGTGCCAGCGTTTGCATGGAAACGAGCACTCCAACGAACAGGATTAGTAATTTCTTTTTCATACTGCCTTTAGTGAAATTCTGAGCCGGTTGTTTTCGATAACAATGGGAAAGGAACGGAGTTTTGAATCTGCCGGGCCGTTCTGCACCTCTCCCCTGCTGCTGAATTCGCTTCCGTGTGCGGGACATTGAAGCCTGTCGCCGAATACCTGCAATTCCGTTCCCTGGTGGCTGCACCGCATCCACAGGGCGCTGTACTCATTTTCATGAAAGCGGTAAATGCAAACAGGATACTGGAGGATCTCGTTCTGAACGACAATGTATTTTTTATAAAACACCTGCCCTTTGTTTCGTGTTTCAAACGCAGCTGCAGGAACCACGAGATCATCGCCCTCGATTGTACCCCCAAGCTGTTTGGAAGCGGTACAGCTTTGCAGAAGAGCGGCCATTCCTGCCGTACCAAGACATCCATAGCCGCAGGATTTTAAAAATGATTTCCTGTTCATACTTATAATGACTTTAGAAATTTAATGAGCGCATTCCTCTCTGTCGTATTCAGCTGGTTGAACCTGTTCCGGCTCGCTGCCGCTTCACCCCCGTGCAACTGGATGGCTTCCTCAATGCTCCCTGCCCTTCCGTCGTGCATTAAAAAGTATTGCCCGCCCTGGGAATTGGGCGACAGGCCCAGGCCCCAAAGGGGCGGCGTGCGCCATTCATAGGTTTTTGCGTTCCCTTCTGTATAACCATCATCAAGACCTGGGCCCATATCATGGAGGAGCAGGTCGGTATACGGGTGAAAGGTCTTGTTGGCCAATGCCGCGATGCCGGAGGCTACTGTTTTCAACGTCTGTTTATGACAATTCTCACAACCGGCCTGTATGAAATATGCCTTGCCCTGTTGCACTTCCGGATCGTTGGGCGTGCGCTGCACCGGCGCTTTCAGGGTTTGCAGGTAAAACACCACATTGTGCACCGTTTGATCCGGTACCTCGGGGCCGATATTCAAGCCTGAATACACGTCCATGGGTTCAAAACTGGAAGTAATACCGATATCCTGGTTGTAGGCATTCACGGTTTGGTGCAGTAAATTATAGGCTGCCGCCTTCTTGCCGAAGCGATGAATGTACCTGCCGTTGCTCCCAATGGCATTGGGAGCGGGTGAAAGGTATGGAGGCAGCGCCATCCAGTTCGGCACACCCGATATGCCATCCGCGTCTGCATCATTGGGATCGGCCATGGCAATGATATCAGCGTCTGAAACCAGTTCTAAAAAGCCCAGGCCTGTATTCGCCGGCGGCATGAAACGGGAGAAAGTAGCCCCGGCCGGGATCTGTTCGGGTACATAGCCAGGCAAGGCTCGGTTCTGCAATTGCGGCCCGCCGAGGTGAAGGAACTTGTTGCCGGTACTGTCAGTCTGGCCAAAACGGGTCAGCGTGGTAAAAGGATGTCCCTTTCCATCACCGGCATGACAGCTTCCGCAACTGGTGGCCACGAAAACCGGACCGAGGCCGGTTTGGGAAGTAAACACCTCATCGTTGAATGCCACATCGCCCGCCAGGAATTGCCTGCTCTGCTGGTAGGTAAGCCCTTCCACCGGCCCATCAAGCGATGTATCATCTGCCGGAGCCACGGGTTCAAACTTGTAGCACGATTGTATCAATGCCACCAGCATCACCAGACCGGTTATGAACAGGAGCATTTTCTTCATGGACTCAATTTTTAATCAGGCAAAAATACATAATTAGGCTTACCTAATTTATTTTTATGAAAAAAAGTTCATTTTTGCTTTATGAAAAAAGCCACCTCCCTGGCGGAAGAGAATTACCTGAAAGCCATCTACAAGCTTCACGAGCGGAATGGAGCGATGGTCAGCACCTCGGCCCTGGCCGAGTCCCTGCAGGTCAATGCGGCATCCGTTACGGATTTCATCAAGAAGATGGCCGCGAAAAAGCTGATCAGTTATGAGAAGTCGAGGGGGGTGATGCTGACAGAGAAGGGGCGGCTGATCGCCCTCAGCATCATCCGTAAGCACCGGCTCTGGGAAGTCTGGCTCGTCACCAACCTGGGGTTCAAATGGGATGAAGTGCACGAGATCGCCGAACAACTGGAACACGTGATCAGCGATGAACTGATCGAACAACTCGACAAACATTTAGGCTATCCCAAAACCGATCCGCATGGCGACCTGATACCCGATGCCAAAGGGCGGTTCATCAAGAACAGCAGCAAACCCCTGCTCGATTGCGCCGCGGGCGACCGGGTAAAGTTCACCGGCGTTGCCGAACACTCCAACAGTTTTCTTCAATACCTGACACGCAGCAATATCAAACTCGGCGATGAGCTGCTCGTTGAATCCATCGAGGAATTCGATAAATCCTTCCAGGTTAAAATAAACAACAAAGAAAGAAAACTCCTCAGCAAAGAAGTGGTGAAAAACCTCCTGGTGATGCTGCTCTGAAATTTCCGTTGCTATTGAACCAGTTGCTTCACCTTATCGAACAACTCCTTTCCTTCCAGGTCGATCGCAACGATCTTGCCTGTGCGGTCGAGAAGAAAATTGGTAGGCAGCTGATCTACATAATATCGCTCGGCCACTTTCGAACGCCAGCCGCTGTTATCGAGCACCTGCATATACTTCAGTTTGTCCTGGCGGATCGCTTTCAGCCATTCTTTCTTCTTGGTATCAAGCGATACGGCAAATACTTCAAAGCCTTTATCCTTGTATTTACTGTACAATTTCTGTACGTAGGGATTGGACGCACGGCACGGTGCACACCAGCTAGCCCAGAAATCGATCAGCACAACCTTACCCTGGAGCGATGATAACTTAACAAGACTATCAACGGTATTGGGTAATTCGATCTCGGGCACCGCCTGTCCTACCCGCAACTGGGCCTTGCCGGCAAAAGCCAGGCATATAAAAAGCACCGGGAGCATTAGCTTCTTCATGAACAGCATTTTTTCTTTTGAAATAAAGACACTATGAATACCAGAATTTTTTTCATGACTTATTTGATTTTCCACCGAATGCCTCCATAAAACATACGGCCATTCACTGGGCCCCAGATCATCGTTGCGTCGAAATACCCGTTAAACGGCTGATCGGCAGCCAAAATTACTTTGTCCTGGAAATAGTTGGTGAGATTTTCCACGCCCATGTACAGATCGAACGGATTTTTTTTACCAACGGTTGCACTTACCTGGGCGTTCATCAGCACATAGGCCGGCGAATAAGCCTGGAGCTGGTAGGCTGGTACATTGGCCCTGGTATCGGGCAACCGCTTGCTGCCATTGTACGTGACCGTGTAATCGAACCTGAATGCGCCCACCGCGTAGGCCAGGTTGGCAAAGGCACGGTTCTTTGCAATCAGCGGCCTTTCCAGTAAACGGCCTCCGTAGGTTGTCTTTACATCGAAGTACCGGTACGCCATCCGCAGCTCCAGCCGCTTTATGGGTTCCATGCTCCACTCCGCCTGGAAACTGTTGGAGTACGAACGGCCATCGAGGTTGTAAAACCGGACCGACCGCGGATCTTCGAGGTCGACCACCACCTGGTTGGTAAAGTCGTTGCGGAAATAATCCACGCTGACCGTTGATTGATTTCCGAAAAGTTTGAACTGCTGATCCACACTGATGCCTTTGTTCCAGGCTATTTCCGGGTCGAGCCCATACGCCTTGCCAGCTCCCGAAGCAATGATATTCAGCTGCCGGGCGCTGACAAACACGCTGGTATTCTCCGCGAAGATATTCGCCGTTCGCTGCCCTCTTCCCACACTGGCCCGTATCACGGTTCCATGCACAGGTTCATAACGCAGGTTAAGGCGGGGCGTTAGAAAGAAACCGAACAAACTGTTGTGATCTGCCCGCAGTCCCAGCACAGCGCTGAAGCGGGTGCCGGGTGTATACGTGTATTCGCCAAAGATGCCGGGCACCGTTTCGGTACGCCGGTAATTGGTTAACCGGAAATCCTCATCATACCGGTCATACACAAAACTCATCCCCGCCCGGAATTTATGGATCGTGGTGCCGATGATGGATTGGTAGATGAGGTTGCTGTAAATGGTTTGTTGCCGGGCGTTATAGGTAGTGAGCCCGAAGTACGATTCTTCCGAATGACGGATGCCCGTGATCTGCAGGCCCAGGCTCTTGTATTTTTTTTCGGGGAAGAGATATCCGATCTTCAGGAATCCTTCGTACCGTTCCGTATTGATGCCAAGCCCGTATTTATTCGTGGTATACTTATCTTTTTTGGGATCGAAACCCACTTCACCGCCGGTGCGTTTATCGTTGAGCAGTTTGAACCCGAACTGGATCAGTGTTCCCTTGCTGTTATCGAACTTATACCGGTTCACCAGGCTGAAGGTATTGCCGGTTGGCAGATCGCGGAATCCGTCTTTATTGAAATCGAGTTTATTGTTGGTAAAGAAATTATCGTGCAGCAGCAATCCGGCCGACCATTTCTTCCCGATCTTACCCGCCATATTCAGGTTGAGATCCACCTTGCCATAATCATTCACATACATATTGGCCAGCAGTTTCTCGCTGTTCTCCGGCTTCTTCAACTCCACATTGATCTGCCCGGCGATGCTTTCGTATCCGTTGGCCACGGATCCCACGCCCTTGGTCAATTGAATCGATTCGATCCAGGGGCCGGCAATGGAATTGAGGCCGAGCGCCGTTGCGATACCCCTTGGTCCGGGCAGGTTCTCCACCGTTAACTGCGTATAGTTGCCGCTGAGCCCGAGCAGTTGTATCTGCTTCGATCCGGTAACGGCGTCGTTGTACGACACATCGACGGATGGGTTGGTCTCAAAACTTTCACTGAGGTTGCAGCAGGCCGCTTTCACCAGTTCGGCGCCCGTCATGGTCTGTGTGCGGATCGGGCTGAAATTATTCACGTAGGTAGCCCGTTGCCGGGAAATGACCGTAACTTCTTTCAACTGGTTGTTGGAGGCCAGTACGATCTTCAATTCATTCATATCCGCGATGGTAAGCGTATCGGAACGGTAACCGGCATAGCTCACCACGAGGCGGCGGTTTGTTTCACGGTGCCGGATACTGAATACACCGGCGCTGTCGGCCAATACGCCTTCCTTTTCTCCAAGCCAGTAAACACTGGCTCCTGCCAATGGCTTCAGGGTTCCCCGCTGGTCATCTTCCAATACCACCCCTTTTACCAGGTGCATGGCTGCTGAATCACCCGGGTGGACAGATCTGCTTACCAACGAATCGGCTGTTGCCTGCACCTTGCGATCGGGTTGATTGCCGGCCGAAGGATTTCCGTGAATTGTTTTTTCCAGTTCGCGGTAATGACAGCAATCGGGCAAAGCCTGGTATACGGCCTGCTTCGCTTTCTTATCCCCCACATCATGCCCGGATGCCACGATGCGGTTTTGCACCTTCTCCATCGTTACTACCGAAGGATTGTATTGCAGTGTAAGTTCTTTGCTGTCGACATCCCAGGTTACTTTCTTCACGCCCCGCATTCTCGCGTTGGATTCAATGCGCTCTTTACACATTTCGCAGGCGCCGGCCACCTGAAACCTGACCAATGTATCGGCAGTTGATTGTTTTTTTTGCTGTGCATGCGCTGCCATGCCCTGCATAAGCAGGCAAAGCGCCCACAGGTATTTACTTGTTTTCATACTACGATGTTTCGGATGGATAAGACCATCCATGAATAATATGACTGCCTTATTGCTTTTTCTTCAGCTCCATACCGCATTTGGAACAGGTACCGGCTTTATCGCTGGTAACATCCGGATGCATGGGGCAGGCATAGGTAACATCGCTCGCTTTTTGTGTATCGGCCGGGGCCACCGCCGCTTTACGGTCGTAATGACAGCAGGCCGGCAGTTTAGAGTAGGCGCCGTTATCGGCGGTAAATTCCTGTGTATCGTAACCCGCTTTGGCAATGGCTTCCTGGATTTTGGCGGAAGATGTTTTATTGGCGGCGTAGGTTACTTTCAGTTCTTTGCTGTCTTCATTCCAGCTTGCCTTTGTAGCGCCGGCTTTCCGTGCGGCTTTTTCAATGGTGGTTTTGCACATACCGCAATTGCCCCATACTTTGATGGTTTCGGTTTTGGTGGTTTGCGCAACGGTAGTTAAGGAGAACAGGCTGATGATCGCTATCGCGAAAAGGGATACTCGTTTCATTGTATAAAAATTTAAGAATGATCAAATGATGCGCATGCCTACGCATGCAGACTCACCCTGGCACAGGGGATGAAAAACGCGGAATCGGTTCTATAGCCGGAAAACACCGTGCAATACACGGGCGGATGGACCGGTATCTTCGGGAGGGGAATTGAGGTATACGGGCGAAGCGGCCGCCTGCACAGGCATACTGCCATTGTACAGGAAATGATGATCGGCCAGCAGCGTTTCCGGGGCGGAAATGCTGATATCGTTGGAAACGGATTTATGAGAGTCTTCTAACTTGTAGAGTTTGTACTCATCGTGGCAGCAACCTGTTTTGGTATCGGTCATACCACAACGGCCGCATTTGTCGTCGCCGGTTCCGTATAGCTCTACACCCGCCTGTTCACCCATGCAGTAGTGGATCTCCAGGGCGATCCCCGAGGAGATGGCCAGGTAAACAAACGCTAATATGGCAACGGTGAGTTTTTTCATCTGCTATGCAAAGCTAACCCGGTTTGCGGGAAATTCAAACACATGCGAATGAATGCTTACATGAGATTGGTCATCAGTTTACAAAACCCCAGCGTATGCCAAAACGGAAGATGAACCCCTGCATCGGGTAGTGCAGGGCGGCAAAATTATTATTGGTGAATCCGAAGCCATTGGTGAACTGCACGCTGTTGAGATTTTCGGCCCGGAGGAAAGCAGTGAATGACTTGATACGGAAGTGGAAGAATGCCGCAATGTCGGGCAGGTTCTTGATCGTAACGGTATCCTGTGGCATGAACTGGCCCGGCAGCGGCGAGAAATTATACGCCTCAAACGGTGTGTGATAGCGAAGCTCGATACCCGTGCTCAGGTTCAGGTTTTTGTAGAACACTCCTTCATAAGCCAGCCGGTTACGGGTATATACAAGGGGCACTTTAATGGGTGCGCTTCCGTCGACCACTTGCACCGTGGCATCAAAGTACCATTTCCAGCGTTTGGTAAGACTGAACTTTTTTGCTGCGCTGAACTGCATCAGGTTGATCAGTTTGCCGCTTTGTGCCGTATGGTAGTAATCGGTAAAATAAGCGAGGTTATTGATCAGGTGATTTTTGAATCCAAGACTGATGAACGGCCCGCTGGCCTCGGCCCCAAAGGAAATGATGTTCTCTTTTTTCGTGATGCTGTAATTCGTAAGGTTGAAGGAAGAACCATTATCGTATACAAAAGAAGGGGTGCGGTTCACATTGCTGAAGAAGATGCGCACGCCGCCCAGTTTTTTGTTCAATTGACGGGCGATGCTGACCTGGGCGCTGTAGTCACCCGCGTTCAATCCATTGGCATAAAATACTCCTTTAGCCAGCACATCCCACAGCTTATTGCGGGTTTTGTTGCGGTACTCACCGTGTATAACCAGGTTATGGTAGTTATGCGTACGGCCACCCTTCAATGTTCCTTTGATGTTCTCCAGCGTGGCGCCTACCAGCAGGAACTGGCCGGGGTTCTTTGTATCCGGGAACTGCAGCAGGGAAAAATCATTCCGGATCACCGACCATTTCTCCCGGGCATAGAAAGTATCAATCGGGGCTTTCAGCGTGGTATCGTACCAGGTTTTGTAAATGGCCGAATCCGCCTTCTCATCCTTGAAGAAATAATCATTCGAGCTGTAGGTGAAACTATGCTGTATGCGGAGTTTGGGGTAGAAAAGATATTCGGTCGTGGAGTCGTTTATCGCCACGGAATCCCGTTTGCCCAGGTCGTACGAATGCCGGAAGAAGAACGTAAAGTCTTTGTAAATATTCCCTGTTGTAACGCTCGACAGGAAGGGATTGGGTTCATACAAACTGGCATTGCCCAGGTTAACGGGTATCGAATACCGTTTCTTGTAATTGGGATCAAGCAGCAACGAGTCGTACTTGATGCCGCCGTTCTCGGATTTCTTTAAGGTGTTACCGACGAGTACGAGATAGGCCGCGTAACGTTTTCGCTTGCCCTGGTAATTACTGAACAGGCGGTAGCTTTTGTGATTGCTGTTCTGTGTTACGTAAAAACCGGGGGCGCTCACCAGGCGGTAATCGAATCCGAAGTTCCAGTTCGGCCTGGGGTTCTGGGTATGAAAGGCCTTGATCATTTGTTCCTTGCCCGAAGCCAGTTGGTAACTCAACTGGGTAAAGGGCCGGTTGGTCTTGTAAAACTTCGATTCTTCGAGCGTGAACCGGTATACGTCGTAGGCGTGAAATCCGGCATCCCAACCCGGTTTGAGATTGGGTGTATAAATGAGCGGGTAAGCGGCCGCCCCGTTATTACCGAGGTATTGCCAGGATGCAGGAACCGGGAAGTACCTGTCGAAATCGTTGATGCTCGAATCGAACGTATTGGAACGGATCGAATCGAGGTATTTGAACGTGATGGAAATCGAATCCTTGCGGTCGTCGCGATGCACAAAGCCGATGGTATCGGCTCCGCCACCCTGTCCGCCCCCTCCAATGCTACGCACCCGGCTGCCTACCTTATTCAGCAACCCGGGCTCCTGTGCGTATACCAACGGGGAAATTATGAACAATGCCAGTACGGCAAGAACTCGCTTCATCGGTTAATTATAATTGTGCGATCAGTTCGCAGAATAATGCCTTGAATTTTGGTTCGGCGGTTTTGGCCGCATGCAGTACTTCTTCATGCGTAACAGGCGGCATGCCTTCGGGCCGGAGGCCCAGGTCGGTTACCACACTGGTGGCAAAGGCCGGCAGGCCCATGTGCACCGCGGCGATCACTTCCTGTACCGTACTCATGCCCACCACATCGCCTCCCATCACGTGGATCATTTTGTATTCGGCGGTGGTTTCAAACGTAGGGCCCGTAACGGCAACATATACACCTTCCCGCAGGGCGATCCCTTTTTCCGCGGCGATTTGTTTAGCCCGTGCGATCAGTTTTTTGGAATACGGCTCGCTCATATCCGGGAAACGCGGACCGAGTTCCTGCTCGTTCTTCCCGATCAGGGGATTCGGTATCAGCTGGCTGATGTGATCGGTGATGATCATCATGTCGCCTACCTGGAAAGCCGGGTTTACGCCACCGGCCGCGTTGCTGAGCAAGAGGGTTTCAATGCCCAGGAATTTCATCACCCGGATCGGGAATACAACCTGCTGGGCCGTATATCCCTCGTAATAATGAAAACGCCCCGCCATGCAAACCACTTTTTTACCCCCCACTTCGCCAAATACCAGTTTGCCTTTATGCCCCGCCACGGTACTCACCGGGAAATGCGGGATATCTGAATAGGGTATCTCTTTTTCAATGCGTATCTCGTCGGTGAAACTTCCCATCCCGCTGCCCAGTACAATACCCACGGCGGGTTTGTGTTCATAGTGTTTCCGGATAAAATCCACGGCTTCATTGATCGCTGCTATCATGTTCTATTTCTGTTTAGCGCCAAAGGTAAGGGAAGATATGTTAAGGGTTTGGAGTTTAAGGTTTATGATTCAAGGTTCAAGGTTCAAGGTTCAAGGTTTAAAGTTTAAGGTTTGGTGGTTCAGCATTCAGACTTTTTCCCCCTCAGGAAATAGTGGCCGAACTCAAAATCCGAAACTCCAAACTGTTCCTTATCTTCGCCGAAATTTTTCCGTTATGAACCTTCACGAATACCAGGCAAAAGAGATACTGAAGAAATACAATGTTCCCGTGCAGGAAGGCATCCCCTGCAGTACCCCGGGCGAAGCCGAACAGGCATACAGGCAGATACATACGCAGTATGCAAGCAATTTCGCGGTGGTGAAAGCGCAGATCCATGCCGGCGGACGTGGTAAGGGAAAGATCGCCGGTACCGAACAACGCGGCGTGGCCGTTGGCAAATCGGCCGAAGACGTAATGCAGATCGCCAAGAATATCCTGGGCGGCACCCTCGTAACCTTGCAGACAGGCCCCGCGGGCAAACTCGTAAGCAAAGTGCTGGTGGCACAGGATGTATATTATGATGGTCCCAGCCCCGTAAAGGAATTCTACCTGTCTATATTACTCGACCGTTCTACCGGTCAGAATGTGATCATGTACAGTACCGAAGGTGGCATGAACATCGAAGACGTGGCGCACGATACCCCTGAAAAGATCTTCAAAGAATGGGTGTACCCCGGCGGTGGCCTCGAAGCCTTCCAGGCACGTAAGATCGCCTTTAACCTGGGGCTGAGCGGAACGGCTTTCAAGAACTGCGTGAAATTCGTAACCAACCTTTACAATGCCTATGTAGGTTCCGATTGCGGCATGCTCGAGATCAACCCGCTGTTCAAAACCAGCGACGACAAGATCATCGCCGTGGATTGTAAAATGAACATCGACGACAATGCGCTGATGCGCCATGCCGATATCGCTTCGCTGCGTGACCTGAGCGAAGAAGACCCCACCGAAGTGGAAGCCGGACAATACAACCTCAATTTTGTAAAACTCGACGGAAACGTTGGCTGTATGGTGAACGGGGCCGGACTGGCGATGGCCACCATGGACATGATCAAACTCAGCGGTGGCGAACCCGCCAACTTCCTCGACGTAGGCGGTACGGCCAATGCACAAACCGTGGAAGCCGGGTTCCGCATCATCATGAAGGATCCGAAGGTGAAAGCCATCCTCATCAATATCTTCGGCGGTATCGTACGGTGCGACCGGGTTGCACAGGGTGTGATCGACGCCTACAAATCCATCGGCAATATCAACATCCCCATCATCGTTCGCCTGCAAGGCACCAACGCGGATGTGGCCAAAAAACTGATCGACGAAAGCGGGCTGAAAGTACAGAGCGCCATCCTGCTCAGCGAGGCCGCCGAACTGGTGAACAAAGCCGTCGCGTAAATCAGTCAACACATTCATACAGCTATCCCGCCCCCGGCGGGATATTTTTTTCCCTATCTTAGCCCGTACAGCAACCCCTTCACCCGCATGCTTACATTCAACTTCTCTCCTTTCCCCGTTTTGCAAACAGAACGTGTGCTGCTTCGCCGGCTGACGAAGGCGGATGGCGAACAAATGCTCTTCCTGCGATCCGATGACCGGGTGATGCAATACATCGAACGGGAGAAGACCACATCCCTGCACGACGCGGAGGCTTTCATCGACCGGATCAATATCTTCGGCGATTCCAACGAAAGCATTATGTGGGCGATCGCTCTTAAGGATTCGCCGCAGGAAATGATCGGAACCATCTGCTTCTGGCGGTTGCAACCGGAAAATCACCGGGCCGAAGTGGGCTATGTATTACATCCCGATCACTGGAACAAGGGCATCATGTACGAGGCGCTGCTTGCTGTGATCGGGTATGGATTCGACAGCATGAACCTGCACAGCATTGAAGCGCATATCAACCCGGGCAACCTGGCCTCGGCCCGCTTACTGGAAAAAGCCGGCTTTATACGGGAAGGATATTACCGTGAAAATATTTTCTTCGGCGGCCGCTTCCTCGATACCGCGGCCTATTCGCTCCTGAAAAACTAAAGGCCCGTTCTTTTCAGAACAGGCCCTCGTATCTTAACTAAAAACCAACGTTCCGGGTTACATCTTTGGCAACAGTACATGATCGATCACATGGATCACGCCGTTACGCTGATTCACATCGGCGATCGTCACATAGGCCATGCCGCCATTCTCGTCTTTGATAACAATCTTCTCTCCTTCCATCATGATCCAGAGTTTACCACCCGCAACCGTTTTCACTTCCGCTTTTCCTTTTCCGTCTTTGATCAGCCTGGCGATATCGGCTGCGTTCCAGCGGCCGGCTACCACATGGTAGGTAAGCACACCGGTAAGGGCCGCCTTGTTTTCAGGTTTCAGGAGGTTGTCGACCGTTCCGGCAGGAAGCATCGAAAAAGCGCTGTTGGTGGGCGCAAACACCGTAAAAGGTCCGGCGCCCTGGAGCGTCTCTGCCAGCCCGGCTGCTTTTACTGCCGCCACCAGCGTGCTGTGATCCTTGCTGTTCACCGCGTTCTCAACAATGTTCTTGCTGGGATACATGGCGGCGCCGCCCACCATGACCGTATTTTCTTTCTGGGCAAAACCCGCGCTTGCCACCAGCATGGCTGCTGCTGCAAATACTGTTCGTAACTGTTTCATAATGCTTTTTTATTTTTTTTGATGAATGATTTTCTTCATCTACGCAAAATGAAACAGGCCGGATTTTTTACACGGCCCTTTTTTTAAAGAAAGGGGAAATAAAAAAGCCTGGAAGATCCAGGCTCGGGTATCGTCGTAAGGGAGAATTTATATGTTGACAATCGCCATCACCTTATCGGGCTTCGTTTTTGCCGAGCCTTCGGCTTCCATGGAAATCGCGAAGGCCTGCACATTGCCGAAACTTTTCATTTTCTGGAGATAGACTTTTTTACCGTTCACAACGCCCGTGATCACACCCGCGTTAACCGGCTTTCCGTCAACGATCGCCCAGAATTCATATTGTTTCCCGGCCGGCGCATCGGGAAGATGGGTTGGATCGATATACACTTCATTGGTACTTTTCATCCAGTACATCCGGGCGCCCATATCAGAGGTGGAATCGATGCTCCTGACAGCCATCGGTGTGGCGTGCATGTCGCCCATGATCTTCATGGCATCCCCCATCTCCGTCATCATTTCTTTTTGATTTTTCAATTCCGCCTGTGCCACCTCCAGTCCGGAGCTGGCTTCCTGGTATTTCGTGTAAAGGGAGTAATTGACGTACATACTGCCCAGCAGCAACAGTATACTGGCAGCGGCCGCGTATTTCCAGTAAGCCGGTATCCGGCGAACAAGGGTGCCTTCTTTTTTCGCGGCAACGGGTATCGGTACAACAGGCGCTTGCGAAGCGGCATTGATACCGGCCAATACCTTTTCCTTTACGGAAGGATCCGGTTCAACCGCGTTGGCCCGTGCATAGGTTTCCAAACCGGCCTGGATGGCGTCGAGTTCGGCGGCCACTTCGGGATATTGCTTCGCCCACTGCGCTACTTCGGCATTTTCCGCAGCCGACGTAAGGCCGGTGCAGTACATTTCCAGTATCCCGGATGCTATGATCTCTTGTGCATTCAACTGTAATCGAGTATTTTTCGAAGTTCGATAATGGCTGCCCGCATGCGGGTCTTAACGGTACCCAAAGGAATATCCAGTTCCTTCGATATCTCATCCTGTGTATATCCATGGAAATACGCCAGGTCGATGATCGATCGTTGCTCGGGCCTGAGGTTCGCCAGCTGCTTGCGTATGCCCAATGCATCGAAGCGGTCGGCTGTACGGCCATCATCCGTAAAATTACTTACGGAATTTTCATCCCCCGAGATTTTCGATTGCTTTTTGTATCCCTTGCTCCGGAGGGTATCAATGGTGAGGTTCCGGGCGATATTCAGCATCCAGGTAAAAAGCCTCCCCTTGGAATGATCGTAGCTGGTGAAATTATTCCAGATCTTCACAAAGGCTTCCTGGAGAATGTCGGCAGCCAGTTCCCGGTCTTCCACCATCCGGAAGATCACCCCGTTAAGCGCCGCGGCGTAATGATCGTATAAATAGGAAAATGCCTGTTGGTCTCTTTGCCGGAGAAGCAGTACCAGTTCCTCTTCACTGTATTTGATTGGTTCGGCCAACAGTTGTTTTGTTTACGGGTCCGAAAATAGGCGTTTTTTTCTTAACAATTTTGGTAGGTTTGATCCCATGAGCCAACCCTTGCAGATACGTACCATTCAGCCCGGCGATAATGCTGCGCTGGCAACAATCATCCGCGACACACTGGCCGAATTCAGGGCCAACAAACCCGGAACGGTGTATTTCGATCCAACCACCGACCGGCTCTTCGACATTTTCGCATCCGCTGCCGGAAGTGTTTATTATGTAGCGATTCTTGGCGACGACATCGTGGGTGGCGCCGGCATCTATCCTACCGATGGCCTTCCGGATGGGACCTGCGAATTGGTAAAACTCTACCTGTCGCCAGCGGCAAGGGGCAAGGGTACGGGTAAGTTATTGATGGAAAAATGCCTGTCGGCCGCCAAAGAACTGGGCTACAAACGGGTGTACCTCGAAACCATGCCCGAACTGAATATCGCCATCCCGATGTACGAAAAATTCGGGTTTACCTATTTACCCGCCGCACAAGGTAACAGCGGGCACACAGGCTGTGATGTGTGGATGATTAAAGAATTGACAGAAGACACTAAACCGGCCTGATCTCGTAAACCGGACTGAAAAGATAGGCCCTGCCGGTAGCCATTTCGATGCACTTATACCGTTTGCGGAGTTTTTCGCCACGCCGGAAAATCCGTCCGTCGCTGAGCGCAAACAGGGCTCCGTCGGGGAGCTGTTCCACCAGGCAGGCATTCTCTTGCTTCGCGTCGTAGTTGCGGAGCACCCGCAAGAGGCGTTCATCGCCGCAACTGCTGGCCGCGGGATTCTGCAGCGTATGCAGGAGCGCTTTCTCTACATCGGGAGGAAATACTTTTTTGAGCAGGAACTTCGCCAGGATCTTACTGAATTCATTCTTCCATTCCTTACCATGTGCCTGTACGCGGTGTCCGAACTGCTCGTAGGTAAACAGGTGCGCCAGTTCGTGCAGCAGGGTGACGAGGAATGCGTAGGGATTGAGATTTCCATTGACACTGATGCGATGGGTTTGCCCGGCAAAGGCATGCCGGTAATCGCCGAGGATGGTCTGGCGGCGGCGGGTGATGGTAAGATGTACTTTATAATGCTGCAGGTAATACAGCACCTCATCGAATGAATCGGGCGGCAGGTAGGATCGTAACTGGTGGAGCGGCGCTTCCTGTTTAGGCATTTTGTTTTCTGTTCAGTTGCATCACGGTGCGTACTACGACCACCAGGTAAACGACGTAGATGATCATGCCCGCGTATACCGCCGGCTTATTGAATGCAGGCCGGCTCGCAAAGTAATACCCGATCACCGCAACGATACAGATACCCATTTTAAGCATCGTACCCGCCATGACCGTGCGGACAAATACATTGGGGTTGCTGTGCTGCATCGCCCTGTACAACATGCGGAACACAAGAAGCCCGGAAAGAAAGAACAGGCAATTGAAAAACAGCACCACCCCGTAATCTACCTGGCCGGTATGGTAAAACAGTTTGCCCGCCAGGATAACCAGTGATAAAACCAGGAAACTGATGATAAGCGGAAGAATATTCTTTGCCTGCATGCTCGTTGATTGATGTCTATTGATTCACGGCCTGGCTCACGCTGCCCGGCAACTCCACGATACTGGCGCTGGCGCCACCCATATGGCATTTGCCATTGAATACAGCCGTTGGCTCTATCTGCAGTTTGCCCGCATAAATATCACCATTGAGTACGGTGGTTCCATGAAGATAGAGAAGATCCTGTACCTTGATCTTGCCGGTTACATGACCCATGATATCGGCTTGCTGCCCTTCAATATCTCCCTCCACTACGCCCCCGGCGCCGATGATCACTTTCGATTTTGCTTTGAGATTGCCTTTTAACGTGCCGTCGATGCGGATATCGCCATTGCTTTCGATATCGCCTTTGATGATGGTGCCTGCACCGACCAGCGTACTTGCGTGGGTGGCTTCTTCAGCCGCCCTGGATTTTGACTGGAACATGATCTTGGTTTTTAATTGATATTTGAATTAATCGATACTCTTTTCCGCGTTGGGTAAGGCCAGCTTGTGGGTATCCAGCGCCGGCATATTCCCCTGGAGCACTTTTTTCAGGTCATTGTAATAAACCTCCCTGTTCTTCAACACACGTTCCGTACTGTCCACCTTATCTTTCAGATCCAGGTATTCTCTTCGTTGCTTTACATCCCCGTATCCCGCCCCGGGGAGATAATATTTCAGCGGGGTGAAAACCAGCAGGGCGATGATCAGTCCGGCCAGGATCACGAAAACCGTACTCAGAAACATATAAACGCTTAACCGGCTGAGTTTGAACTTCACCACCTCCTCGTATGTGTCTTCGTTCATCACCACCAGCCTGTACCTGTTCCGGAGTCGCTTCAGGGTGCTGTTGGCATCCAGTTTTGCCATAATTACGCGTTGAGTGATAAAATTAATAAATGCAGCCGAAAAAGCAATTTAATTCCTGAATTTGAGTTATTTATAATGTAATTTGCAGCAGCAAAAAATGGCTCCATTCTAAAAAAAAACTAAAGTACCAGGCAGCAAGATTTACCTCTCTTCTATTTACTAAAAAAGACCGATATTTAGCCTTGCTATTCAACCCCTTTGATGCATGTTGAAGAAAACGCCTGATACATTTCTCCTTTTCGCATTTATCCTGTTGCTGCCGGCATTCGTTTCGGCCCAACCCACCTGGACCATCGACCCTTTCGGGAAAGAAAAAAAGCCGGAAAAATACGAGAACCGTAAACTGGGATCGGAAAAAACCGCCGATAAGAAATTTACCGTTGTACGGAATTTCTACCAGAACACGATTACGCACTACAACTATTACTTCAACGCCAACAACCGGGTGAACATGGTGCTTGAACGGGCCAAGATGGCGCAGAAGGATGACTATTCCACCCTGCTTCCCTTCTATCCCTACACCCTTTCCGCCACCGCTGCGCAGAAATCCGAACTCGACTCGGTGATCTACACCAGTACCGCCGGCATCCTGTTGCACGACCTGCGTAACGACTGGATCGACAATATGTACATGCTGATCGGTAAGGCTTATTTCCTGCGCAACGACATGGACTCGGCCCTGATGACCTTCCAGTTCATCAACTACAATCTCTTTCCCCGCAAGCGCCGCAACGACGACGACGACCGCGTCGTGGGAACCAACGCGTCGGGAACCAACTACCGCATATCCATCGCCAACAAAGAGAAAAGAAACATCCTGCAGAAAGTGGCTTCGCTGCCTCCCAGCAGGAACGACGCCCTGCTCTGGATGACACGAACACTCATTGAACGGGATGAACTGGCGGAAGCCGCGGGCATGATCAACACGTTGCAGAATGACCCCAACCTGCCCAAACGCCTGCAAAACGACCTGCATGAGATAACCGCCTACTGGTTCTACAAACAAGGCATTTACGACAGTTCCGCCGTGCACCTCGAAAAAGCACTGACCGCCGCCGAGAATAAACAGGACAAAGCAAGATGGGAATTCCTGCTGGCGCAGATGTATGAAATGGGCGGCAATTACGACAAAGCATCCGATTACTACAGCAAAGCATCCAAACATACCGTTGACCCGCTTCTCGACATCTATGCCCAGCTCAACGAAGCGAAGATGATGAAGGGCGCTGTGAATCCCAAAGAACTGGATAAAAGCATCGCCAACCTGCTGAAGATGGGCAAGCGTGATAAATTCGAAGCCTACCGCGACATCGTGTATTATTCCGCCGGTCAACTGGCCCTGCAGAAACCGGATACCGGCGCCGCGATCAACTACTTCAACAAAAGTCTTAAATACAACGAAAGCAATATCAACTACCGCAACAAGGCATTCCTGCAACTCGGCGATATCGCCTACGACCGGAAACAATACCGGCTGGCGGCGGCGATGTACGACAGTTTGCAGACCGGCGCCGATTCGGTGATGGATAAGATGATCGCCAACCTGCAGGACCGCAAAAATGCGCTTACCAAGATCGCCGAAGCCATCAGCCAGATCGAACGGGAAGACAGCCTGCAGCACATCGCGTCGATGCAACACGCCGAACGGGACGACTTCGTAAAGAAACTGGTGAAACGCCTGCGCAAAGCAAGCGGTTTGAAAGATGAAGGCGGACAAACTGGTAATATCCAGTTCCCCGGCGGCAACAATCAGCAATCCATTGATCTTTTCGCGGGCAACAGCAACAACAAAGGAGAATGGTATTTTGCAAACAGCTCCCTGAAATCGAGAGGATTCAGTGAATTCAAAAGCAGGTGGGGCAACCGGGCCAACCAGGACAACTGGCGGCGCAAATCAAGTTCGATGGTGAGCCAGCCTGCCGGCACCGGTAACAATCCAACCGGAACCAATCCGAAAGATACGGCCAATAAAAGCGGGCAGCCCGTTGAGATCACCTACGATGCCCTGATCAAAGATGTTCCGCTGACCCCGGAAAAACTCGCTGCCAGCAACGATAACATTGCAAGCAACATGGTAGACCTGGCCAAAGCGTACCAGAACGACCTGGAGGAATACCAGCTCGCCGCGGATACTTACGAAGAATACCTGAAACGTTTCCCCGATCGGTTGCTCGACGGTGAGATCTACCTCGGACTTTATTTTTGCTATACCAAGCTGGAAAACAAAACCAAGGCGGCTTACTACAAAAACCTGCTCGACAGCAAATTCCCCAATGGCAAGGCATCGCTGACGCTCAACAACCCGGCCCGGCTTAACCCGGTTGCCAAAAACCCGGAAGTAACCAAACTGTACGACGATATCTATACCCTCTTCATTGAAGGCAACGTGGAAAAGGCCATACTGGAAAAAAGGAAGGCCGACAGCCTCTACGGTGTGAATTACTGGACACCGCAGTTGCTGTACATCGAAGCCCTGCAGCATGTGAAGAACAAGGAAGACAGCTTAGCCATCGTTGGCCTGCAGGCGATCATCGACAATAACCCGAACTCGCCCCTCAAAGCCAAAGCTGCCAATATGATCGACGTATTAAAGAGAAGGGCTGAGATTGAAAAATACCTGACCGAACTGCAGGTTACCCGGATGGAAGACGATAAGCCGGTAACGGTTCCGGCCACCAACCCGGCTCCGGCGCCTGCCAAACCGGCCGCGGTGAATCCACCACCCAAAAAAGACAGCGTGGCAACAAACCCGCCTCCTGTCAGCAGCGGAGGATTTACACTAGCTCCCGGCGTCCCGCATCACGTGATCATGCTGCTCGATAAAGTGGACGGCGTATATGTGAACGAGGCCCGTAACGCCTTCAACCGTTTCAACCGGGAGAACTTTTATGGCCAGCCGATCAACATCAATAAAGACGCGATCGACGCGGAGCGCAGTTTGCTGGTGATCTCTGCTTTCCCCGACGCCGCCAGCGCCATGCAGTATTACGACAAGATAAAGCGAAGCGCCGCATCTGAAGTATCCTGGCTGCCGGCCAACAAATATTCATTCATGATCATTACCGAGGAGAACCTGCAGAAACTGAAAGCGAACAAGGATGTCAACGGTTACAGGGCCCTGCTGAATACGCAGTTCCCGGGCAGGTTCTGATACAACCACATGCAACCTGTTTCCGAAGATGACCGCAGGCGCTCTTCGTCATTTTAATTCTTCATTTCTATGAAACGTTCTGTTCAGATTTTATGGCGTGTATTCGTGGGAGGATTTGTTTTTGTGATCCTCCTCTTCCTCTGCGCCAATTTTGGTTTATTCGGTAAAATGCCTTCCGTTACGCAACTGCAGAACCCCGAGGCCGACCTGGCCAGCGAGATCTATTCGAGCGACGGAATGCTGATGGGTAAATATTATACCGAGAACCGCAGCGAGGTAAAATACAGCGAGATATCGCCCAACGTGATCAATGCGCTGATCGCTACCGAAGATGAACGCTTCTATGAACATTCCGGCATCGATGCGCAGGCCGTGGCCCGAGCCGTATTCACCCTTGGTTCGCAGGGCGGTGGCAGTACGCTCACCCAGCAGGTGGCCAAGCTGATGATGAACCAGGGCAAGGGCAATATCGTTAAGCGGGTGCTCGACAAAATGAAAGAATGGATCGTGGCGGTAAAACTCGAACGCAATTTCACCAAGGAAGAGATCATCACCCTCTACCTCAACCGGGCCGCCTGGGGTAATGTGTACGGGATCCGGAACGCCTCGCTTACCTATTTCCGCAAAGAACCCAAAGATCTCAAGATCGAGGAAGCGGCTGTGCTCGTGGGTATGCTCAAAGGGTATATCTACAACCCCATCACCCGGCAGGCCAATTCCATCAAACGCCGCAATACCGTTATCAACCAGATGGTGGTTTGCAAACAACATTTTCTCACACCCGAAGAAGGTGAAAAACTGAAAGCCAAACCCCTGATCACTTACTACAAGAAGATCGACGAGTACGTCGGTATCGCACCCTACTTTCGTTCGGTACTGGCCGATAAGCTTAAAGACTGGTGCAAAACACACGAAAATCCGAAGACCGGGGAGCCCTACAATCTGTACCGCGACGGCCTGCGTATCTATACCACCATCAACTCCCGCATGCAGCAATACGCCGAAGAAGCCGTGGTGCAGCACATGCCCGTTATCCAGCGTAAACTCGACCAGATCATGAAGACGAATGGGGACAGGATGTGGAAGGGGCATGAGAACACCATCGAAGCAGCATTCAAATACACCGAACGCTGGAAGAACATGAAAGAGGATGAAGTGAAGGAGGAGGATATTAAGAAGTCATTTTATGTGCCGGTGAAGATGAAAGTTTTTGCCTGGAATGCGAAGCGGGAAAAAGACACGACCATGACGCCCTTCGATTCGATCAAGTACCACAAGAATATCCTGCAAACCTCCTTTGTAGCCATGGATCCCAAAACCGGCGAAGTAAAGTGCTGGGTTGGCGGTATCGATTTCAAATGGTTCAAATTCGATCACGTTACCACACGCAGGCAGGTGGGTTCTACGATCAAACCGCTTATTTATTCATTGGCCGTTGAAGACGCAGGTTATGGCCCCACCACCGAGATCCCGGGCGGATTGGTTCAATACGGAAAAGAAATGCGCACCTTCAGTGGCGGCGGCGGGCCGATGGCTGTTTGCCTGGCCAAGTCGAGAAACACGGCTTCCGTGCGTTTAACGAATCTCGTTGGTGTGAAACGTGTCATCGAGTTCGCCAAAGAATGCGGCATCAAATCGCCGTTGCCACCCTACATTTCACTGGCGCTCGGAGCCGCCGAGATCCCGATGCTCGAAATGCTGCAATCCTATTCCATGTTTCCCAACAACAGTTATAATACCGAACCGGTGCTGGTTACCCGCATCGAGGATAAGAACGGGAACGTGATCACCCAGTTCACCGCCGAAACCAAACAGGTGATGAGCGAAGCATCCGCACATACCATGGTGAAGATGATGCAGGGCGTGGTTCAATTCGGAACAGCGCACTCCCTGAACAATTACAATATCCCCGCCGAGAAAGCGGGTAAAACAGGTACTACCAACGACAACGCCGATGGCTGGTTCATCGGGTATACGCCCGAATTGCTTGCCGGCACCTGGGTGGGTTGCGAAGATCCCTTCATACGCATTTACGCCGGTACATCCGGTGGTAATGAACTGGCGCTTCCCAAATGGGGTATTTTCATGAGTAAAGTGTATGCCGACAGCAAACTCGAATACGGCCGGGTGAAAAACTTCCCCGTTCCCGCCAACCTGAAGAATGAGGAATTATCCGCGGAAGCCTGGGAGCAGATCATGAATCAGAGCGACAGCGTTGGCACGGATGCGGGTAACGGTCCGCCGGAAGATTATTTTGTTCCCTCCACCCCTGCCGAGAATATCAAAATCGAAAGCGATATCCCGAAAGCGGATACCGGTAAATCCAAAAAACCGGAGCCGAAAAAGGGAACCAACACACCCGCGGCCGCGGCTGATGATAAGAATAAAAAGCCGGCAGCCAAACCCGGAAAGACCAACGACTATTGATCCTTATTCGATCGTGCGTTCGATGCGGATGAGTTTACCTTCGTTGTTCACGCCTTCAAGTATTACACGGAACCGTTTGGAAAAATCATTGTTATAGAAAACGACCGGAACCTTCCGGTTGTTTTTATCGGTGAGGATGTATGGCACCCACAACAACGTGGTGCGTGCATCGGTGCCCGAACTGTTATCCTGCGTATAATCGGGTGAATAGAATTCCTTGACCGGCGAATAGCCGGCAACCTTCACCGAACCCAGGTCTTTCTCCGTTGGCCTGCGGTCGATCAGGTCGTCGCCTTTACGGGTATACACGGCAAGCGCCGGGTTGATACCTGTACTTCCCGCTTCGGGCCCTCTTCCCAGGAAATTGGGAATGAGTTTCACATAGGCAACCTGCTCCAGGCTCAGGTTTTCCAGGTCGGTGGTTGTCATCTCGTGTTCATCGATATACACAAAAACGGATTTGTCGTTGTACGTAAGCGTACGCCCTGCTGCGGCGTTGAATGTTCCTACCCGGAGACCCGGTACAACACTGCGTATATAGTTGAAGATATCCAGTTTGGTCCAGGCCTTTTCATCGTGCGCCACATCAAAGGAGTACCCGACAGAACCGCCCGTGAAAGCGCCGCTGGTATAACGCTCATCCATTTTCACGATGGGATCATTGCGCCAGTTACGCCGGCTATTGGTTTTCACCACTACCCCCTGCATGGTCTTTTCTTCATTGAATTTGCGGATTCCGTTGTTGCTGCTGTAATACTGAAAAAGTGAAAGACCCGGCTTCGGCGATGTGCCTGTTGTATCGGGCGCCAGCAGTTCGCGGTGGTTACTGATAAAGGAGATCGGCGGACTGGTGAAATTGTATTTACCAAAAGCGATCTGTGAATTGTTTGTCTTGTTCTTATTGAAGGAGAAATACACTTTGGCCGAATCGTAAAAGACCAGGCCTGTCTGGCGAAGGAATCCATCCTTATCCGGTTTCACGGAATAGTAACTGTTAATGCTGTCTTTTGTCTTAACGATCAGGTTCACCTGTTCTTCGCTATCCAGTTTGCCCAACAGTTCCTTGCTGATCTGCCCATATACACCCAGGTATTCGTCCGTCTGATTTTTGAGTGCCGGCACACGCTGGTTGACCATATCCGTCCAGTTATACCTGCGCCAGCCATGCGTGAGCATCACCAGGTCGAGTTTGGCCCGGCTGTCGGGATCGCTGGTGCTGAAGTACCAGGCCGGGTTGTGTACATAGCCACGCAGGTCGCCTTTCAGCAGCATATTGCTGAGGATCGAATTTTCAATGGGGAGAGCGTTCATATCGGCATCAGTAACGCTGAGCGACATATTGGCCGGCACCGTATCCGACACCATGATCTCCCAGGCATTCTTTCCTCTTTTTTGTGTACTCACGACGCTGGTACTGATTCCCGCATCCGCCAGGTAGTTACCGGTATTGATGAAGGCGATGCGTTCGGATACCGGTTGCCAGGAAGCGTTGAACACAGTCAGCTGCATCACGCCGCTGGGCAGCCCCGAAAGCGGCACCATGCCCGTATGCGGCTGCGCCTCGGCCACGGCAAGGTTGGTTTTGTAAAACACTTTCTGGTACATGTACATGATCACATGCAGCGAGTCGTTACCGGTTTTATTAATGAGGTTGTAAAACAGTTTCTCCTTTTGCACGGTCAGCTTCAATGATATACCCGTTGTTTTCGCGGCGGGTAACCAGCTTTGCACTGTCTTGCCAGTGTTATCGGTCCATTCTGCGTAATATTTTTGCCCGGGTTCGATATCGATATCAAAACGTCCCATCCCGTTGTGCGTACTTTGGAGCGGCATCAGCACTTCGCCGGTTTCCTGTTTTTTGATCACACCATTTACGTCGAACGGAAGCCCGTTACTATAATTGGCTTTGAAAGCGACGGTGTTGCGGCTGCCATCGAGGAGATCGCCTCCTTCCGGGAAAAAATGAAGCGCTACGGTTTTTGCCGAAGCATCATTTTGTTTCACCGGGTTCGTGCCAACCAGGCGGATCGCCTTACTGAAGAGGAAACTGGTATCGAAATTCATCATCCAGCTGGTATAGGAACGGCAGATCACCTGGGCCGCACGCAATGTATCCGGAAGATCGAACTGGCCGTTGGAACTGGAGCCGAAAACGGGACTTATCACCTGCCCCAGCAATTTACCCTGCTCATTGTAAAACGAGGTATACAGATTTGTACTGCGCTCGGAAGGCAGGTTCTCCTCGAAAAGATAGGCCTTGAACCAGACTGTTTCACCCGGCAGGTAAGATTCCTTATCAAAGTGCAGGTACAGTTTCTCCTGGGGGAAATTAGCGCCGTAAAGATTGATGCTGTTCTCAATCGTTTGAGCCTGCGTACCCGGTAAAAAGAAAAAACCACATGAGAGTAAAAGAAGAGGGAGGATTGTTTTTTTCACGGCTGTTAATTTTGGAAAATAAATATATCATATAAATAGCATGCACGTATGTCCTTGTATCATTTTAACGATTTCCATAAAAAAAAGCCCCCGGTTACGGGGGCTTCAATCATTGCAATTTATTCAACTCAATAGTTACTCAGGGTCATTTCCACACGCCTGTTTTTGGCACGACCAGCAGCGGTTTTGTTATCGGCAACCGGCTTGTCTTGTCCGTAACCAGCCGAACTCAGACGGCTCTCGTCGATCCCTTTGCTGGCAAGGTACGCTTTCACGGAAGCGGCTCTTGCTTCTGACAATGTCTGGTTCTTATCGGCCTTACCGGTATTGTCGGTATGACCGGAGATGCTCACTTTGTACGTGGGGTTTTCTTTCAGGATCGTAACCACATCATTCAGTTTCGGGAATGATTTAGCCAGCAGTTTGGAACTTCCGGTAGAGAAGAATACATTCTGTGCCGCTTTATTCACCCGCTCAATGATCTTGGTATCGATCACGGGGCAACCGTAATTATCAGCAGGACCTTTCTCCGTCTTACACTTATCTTCTTCATCGTTTACGCCATCACCGTCGGTATCCGGAACAGGACAACCCTGGTAACGGGCTACACCGAATACAGTCGGGCATTTATCTTCTTCGTCGTTGATTCCGTCTTTATCGGTATCCGGGATCGGGCAACCCTGGTAGCGGGCCAGGCCTTTTACATCCGGGCATTTGTCTTCTGCATCAGCGATGCCATCGCCATCACGGTCGGGGCAGCCCTGCAGACCAGCCAGGCCTTTTACATCCGGGCATTTGTCGAGCGAATCAAGCACACCGTCGCCATCGCGATCCTTGGGAGGTTCAACCACCGGTACGGGAATTACTTCCGGCTCCGGCGCTTTTTTCGGGAACAGGTTAGCGGCAACGCCAACGCTGTGATAGAAATGATACGCCGCATTTTCACTCACCGGTACCCGGTATTGAGAATTCAGCATAAGATATACTTCGTCGATCAGGCGAACCTGGGCTCCCACACCTACAGGGATGAAAGCGCCGTAGTAACCGCGGTATTTGGAAGCACCGACACCCGCCGTCAGGAAAGGACTAAAAAAGTATTTGTCGGAAAATAATTTCAGGTTCACAGTGGCAGCACCTTCCAGCAGGAGGCTGGGGTTGATGCGTGAGGGTTTGCCCGGAACGGGATAATCCACGAATGAGCCCGATAATGTACCGGCGAAGTCGAGATTATTATTCAACCCTTTGATGTAGCTGATGGCCGCACCAGCTGTCATGTATTTGGTTTTGTGCCATTCTTTCGACTTTAAAACGCTGGCCAGGCCGGCTGTGCGAAGATTCGCCGCCGTTCTGAAGTCGTTCATAAAGAAGTGAATGCCGAAGGATGAACGTTTTTTATAATCTTTCTGGCCGAAGGAAGGTATGGCCAGCCCTATGATAAAAAACAGAAACAGGATTTTCTTCATAAATGTTAGTTTTCTTAAACGCAACAAAAATAGTCGCTTCAATTCAAAGCGTAAAATATTTTACCAACATATTTATACCGGTTTGAGCGGGTGGAGAAGCCTGTAAATAGCTGGTTTTCCGGGGGCTAAAGCGATCAGGGAAGGTCCTTTTTATCGACCAGCTCCACCTTTACCCGGGTAAGTCCGCGAGACACAAACCCCAGCTTCTGAGCCGCCGCTTTCGACAGGTCGACCACCCTCCTCATTCTGGGGTGGATCCGGTCGTTTACCTTCACCACAACCGTTTTGCCATTGCGGAGATTGGTCACTTTGATCCAGGTTCCCAAGGGCAGTACATTGCAGGCACAGGTGAGTTTCTTTTGATCGAAGATCTCCCCGCTGGCCGTCTTCCGGCCATTGAATTTATTCGCATAGAAACTGGCCTGCCCGTAAAAGACCTTTTTGGCTTTCGAACCGGCCGGCGGGCTGCCGGCCTTCGGGGTGTTTTGTGCAAAAAGACGGGATGTTCCGCTACCCAGAAAGAAAAGAAGTACCAGCATCGCTGAATACAGTAAAAAAGCGCTTGATCGTATGCGGATATGCCGGTCGGTCATGGATTTAAAGATACTATTAATCGCCGCTTGGCCGGGATTATTTTTTAGCAAAGTATTTCTCGATGAGTAATTTATCCTCTCCGTATATGTCTTCGTAGAAACGGATCTTTCCTCCCGAACCTTCGCAGGTAAAGTAGCGGATGAATAAGGGTACCCGGTTCTTCACATCGATGCGGCGGCGATCCTTCTGGCTGATCCATTTCCGGATCGAATCGGCGGTATATTTTACCGGTTCCCGTTTGAGGCTAAGCTGGCTGCTGTCGTTATCGGCAATATAATAAGCGAGTTTCTGCCATTCCTGCACCCGCACGCAACCATGGCTGTAGGCCCGTGAAGCGTTTCTGAACAGGGAACGTTTGTTGGTATCGTGCAGGTACACCGCGTACTTATTGCTGAAATTGAATTTTATAACGCCCAATGAATTATCGTCGCCACTGCCCTGCATCACTTTGTAGGGAATGCCTTTCGTGTATTTCGCCCAGTTCACCGTTGTGGGATCCACTTCTTCACCTTCCCCGTCAAAAATCTTCAGACCGATCCGGGAAAGATAATTCGGATTCTTCTTCAGCTTTGGAAGATACTCTTTCACGATGATGCTGGTGGGAACGGTCCAGGTTGGATAGGTAACCATATCCGATATCTCTGCATTGAGCAACGGCGTGCGGGTTGCCGGTTTGCCGCAGATCACCCTCGATTCAAAAACAACCGTATCCCGTTGTATCATCCGCAGGTAAAAACCGGGGAGGTTCACCCAAACATATTTTTCCGGCATCACCGGCGGCAGTTGTTTATACCGGTCGAGCGTAAGGGCAATGCGTTTGAACCGTTCCACGTCATTGTTGTTGAGCTCCCCCACCAGGATGCGGCCGTATTTGCCGTCCACTTCCAGGCCTTTCTGCAACTGGTACTTGCGGATAGCCGCTGCGAGTTCCGTGGAATCGGGTAACCGGTCGGTAAAGCCGATGCAATTACTTTCCGCCAATCGCTGCTGCAATAATTTAATGAAGTAAGCCGAATCCTTCTGGTCGCCGCGCCTGAACGGGTAGCGTATATGCGTGAACACCCGACGGTCCATGCTGTCGAGGAAAGAACGAATACCTCTCTTCAACTCCCAATATCCTTTATGTGCCGGTTGCAGGCTGTTGATCGTGGCGGTGAAGGATTCCGGAGCGGTGATCCTGCGGAGTGTGGCCAGGTAGAAGGCGGTAGTCAGAACCGAATCCTTGTTCAGCGAAACACTGTCTTTGCGAAGCCTTCCCACTTTCAGGTCTTTGATGACCTGCACCAGGCCGTCGGTGAGCAGGAGATCGGCCCGGGTCCATAACACGGCATCCATCCGGCTGATGGAATCCGCATCCAGTTTTGTTTTTAACTGCCTGAGCTGGCTGTAATGATAATCTTCCGGGAAAAGTCCCTGCAACTCGGCCTGTTCAATGAAACGGTAAAGGGTATCGGCAAGCGTTTGCCATTTTTCTTTCGAACTCCAGCAGGGCATATTGTTCCTTTCGTCGTAGAATTTCTCCAGCACACCGGTCATGCTGAAACGAAGCGAATCGTTCACCTTCCCGTCGTGCGCCGCGGCGGCATCCAGGAAGGAAGCAATGTTGGCCGCCACCGTTTTATCCATCGCCATCGGATCGGTCACCACGTCTTCTTTCTTTGTGTCATTGCTGTTGCACGATAAAAGAAAAAGAGCAATCACAAGCAGGGTAATATAATACGGGTATGGTGAAGGGGAACGCAGCATAATTCGGGTTAAATAGTTGTACCTTGAAGCAAATTATCCGGGTGGATCTTTTTATGCGGATCGTTTTCTGTAACAAGATAATACTTCGTTTTCAATCGGGCATCATTTTCGGAATGCTTTTTACCTCCTGCACTTTTTCCTCGCACGCACAGGATACGGTTCTCAATAAATACGGTTTATGGGTGCTGCATTCCCTTGAACAATTGCAGCAAACATCTTTGCACGACTCCGGCAAAGCGATGGTCAACCTGCGGCGTGCCATACCCGGCATTGTACTCGACCTGCGCTATGCCGGAACGAATAATTTCATGCGGCAGCGGTTGTATCCGCCGCTCACCACCACCTACCTGCGCAAAGCGGCTGCCGATTCCCTGCTCGCCGTGCAGAAGGAATTAAATAAAAACGGATGGGGACTGAAAATATTTGACGCATACAGGCCCTATTCTGTTACCGAACGCATGTGGGAACCCGTACAAGACGACCGGTATGCGGCCGATCCACGAAAAGGCAGCGGCCACAACCGCGGCATCGCCGTCGACCTCACGATCATCGATCTCTTAACAAAAAAAGAATTCGATATGGGAACGGGGTTCGATAATTTCAGCGATACCGCTCACCATGCTTTCACCCAACTGCCTTCTGCCGTACTGCAGAACCGGCAGCTGCTGAAAAAGATCATGGAGGATCACGGATTCAAAGCCCTCGATACCGAATGGTGGCATTATTACCTGCCCAACAGCAGGCAATACGAATTGCTCGACATCCCATTCGCCAGACTTAAAAAAATGAAATAGTACAACATGCTTACAGAAACACTGACACAGCTTTTCGAAAGAGACCTTAAACGTCTTGCAAACGAGATCAGCCTTTACAAAGATGAATCGCATATCTGGACGGTACAGAAAGACATCAGCAACAGCGCCGGCAACCTCTGCCTGCACCTGCTGGGCAACCTGAATCATTTCATCGGCGCCACGCTCGGGCATACGGGTTATGTACGGCACCGCGATGATGAATTCAGCCTGAAGAACATACCCCGGCAAGACCTCCTGCTGAACATCAGCAACTGCCTGCTCATCGTAACCGAAACATTGCAGAAACTACCGGAAGAAGACCTGGCTGCCGATTTCCCGATCGAGGTTTTTGGAAAGAAAGATTCTACGGAGTATATGCTGATACACCTGGCCACACACCTGAGCTATCACCTGGGGCAGATCAATTATCACCGTCGCCTGATCGGCTAAGCGATGATACGGGGAATCCTTTGTTCGAGCAGTAAGAGATCGGCCAGCACCAGGGCTGTTACCGCTTCCAATACAACAGGCACACGGAGTGCGATGCAGAGGTCGTGACGCCCTTTTACAGAGAAGGTTTCTACCTGGCCGGTTTCCCGGTTATAGGTCTGCTGGTCTTTGGGCGTGGAGGAAGTGGGCTTCACCGCAATCCGGAAAACAAGTTCGTTGCCATTGGTAAGTCCGCCCACGATGCCTCCGGCGTGATTGGTTTTTGTTTTGCCGCTTTTATCTTCGATGGCGTCGTTGTGTTCGCTGCCAAACATTTTCGCTGCCGCGAAACCGGTTCCGAATTCAATACCCCTGACCGCCGGAATGGAAAAAACCGCGTGACCGATCAACGACTCGACCGAATCGAAGAAAGGTTCTCCCAAACCTGCCGGCAATCCATTCACCCGGCATTCCACGATCCCTCCCACCGAATCCTTTGCCCCGAACGCTTTCTGCAATCCTTCTTCGGTATCGGTTTCACCGGCGATCTCCGTAATGGTTGCCGCTACCGCTATTCCCTTCAAGATCTTCTTTGCCACCACCCCGGCGGCTACGAGGCATACGGTTAGTCTTCCGCTGAAATGACCGCTTCCACGAAAATCTTCATGGCCTCCGAATTTCTGCGAGGCCACCCAATCGGCATGCCCGGGCCGGGGAAAGGTCCGTTGCTTTTCGTAATCGCTGCTGCGTGTATTGTTATTTTCAAACAGGATCGTGATCGGCGCACCGGTGGTGATATTATTAAACACGCCTGTTTTGATCAACGGTATGTCGTCTTCCTTACGGGGCGTGGTACCCAGCGCCCCGGGTTTACGCCTTTCGATGTCGGTGATAAAATCGCCGGCAGATAAGGGTAAACCCGCCGGACAACCATCGATGGTCAGTCCCACGCATGCACCATGCGATTCACCGAAAATATGTACCCGGAAAAGGCGGCCGAAAGAATTCAATGTGGATTGGTTTAGAAGTTTATTGGTTTAGTAGTTCAGGGTAAAGATACACTGGCGCCGAGCATTTTCAAATGCCGGTAAAAGTCGGGATACGATTTGTTGATCGCGTCGGCTTCTTCAATGACCGTTTCGCCGTTCGCCTTCAATGCGGCTACCGCGGCAGCCATCGCGATGCGGTGATCGTGGTGCGAATGTACCCGGGCACCTGTTAAGCCATTGCCTCCTGTTACCCGCATCTCATCATCGTCCACTGTTATTGTTACACCCATCTTTTCAAACTCCTGCTGCAGACTCGCGGAGCGGTCGCTTTCTTTGTGCCGAAGCCTCTCCACACCTTTAATGACCGAAACACCTTTACAGTAAGCGGCCAATGCAACCAGTGGCGGAAAAAGATCCGGGCAATCGGTGGCATCGAAACGGAAAGCGGTTAACGCATTCGCTGCCGGAGAAGCAACCGTGATCCCATCGTTCGTTACCGATACCCGGGCACCGCAATCTTTCAAGGCGCTGAGGATGGCCTTATCCGCCTGGGCCGAATCCGTATCAAGCCCCTGAACCGTAGCCGAACCGGCGATGGCGCCCGCCACCAGCAGGAATGCCGCTCCGCTCCAGTCGCCTTCCACGATAATGGTCCTGAGCGAAGTCGAAGGACCCCGGGATAAGTCCCGAGCGAAGTCGAGGGACGGCCCGATCAGGAATCGTTCGTACCGCTCGTTCACTACCGCATACCCAAAATCGTTCATCATCTTCAGGGTAAGATCGATATAAGGTTTGCTCTTCAGGTTTGTAACGGTGATAACCACCGGTTCCTTTGCCGCTTTGCCAAAAGCCATCAGCAACCCGGTGAGGAATTGCGAACTTAACGACCCGTCGATCGTACAATCAGCCGGGCGCAACGGGCCCTTTATTTTTATGGGCAGATAGCCCTTGTTTGATTCAACCTGCACACCCAGTTGCGGCAATATCTCATCAAAGAAATGCATGGGCCGGTTACGCAAACTGCCGCTACCTTCAATGATTACTTCGCTACCCGATAAGGCGGCGATGGGCGTGAACATCCGGATACCCAGGCCGCTCTCGCCACAATGGATCGTTCCCGCAAACCGGCATTCCCCGTCATTTTTAATTCGCAATGCTTCATCCTTGATTTCTGTCTCCGCTCCCAGTTTCCGGATGATATCGAGCGCCGCCAGATCGTCGTTGCTCCTGCCTGGATTCTGAATAATTGTTTCGCCCCGGTGCAGGAGGGCCAGCGCACAGGCACGCTGCATGGCGCTTTTGGAAGCGGCGGCTGTTACGAGGCCATGGATGGAGGAGGGATGGATCGTGGCTATCACTACAGTATCTCTTTAAAATGTTTTTCCAGCTCGGTGAGCGGGATACTGACAACGGATGCCGAACCGATCTTGTTAAGGATGATGAATTGCATCGCGTCGTCTTTGCGCTTCTTATCCATTTTCAACACCTCGAATACGCGGGCGTGATCTGTATCCACGTCTACCGGCAGGTGATACCGGGCCAGCAGGCGAACGATCCTCGCCGCTTCCTCAAAATGCAGGTGCCCCAATTGTTCGGAAAGATTGCAGGCCGCTACCATACCGATACTCACCGCATGGCCATGCGGAATATGGTGCAGGTTCTCGATGGCATGGCCAATGGTATGTCCGAAATTGAGAAGTTTACGGTCGCCGGTTTCAAATTCGTCGGCGCTTACCACCGAAGCCTTGATATCCACATTGCGCTCGATCAACTCGGCAACCAGGGTTGGGTCCGACTGGTACTCGTGCAGGGTATACCGCTCCAGCATCGAGAACAATACCGCGTCTTTTATACAGGCGTGTTTGATCACTTCGGCAAAACCATTCACCCATTCACTCACCGGTAATGTTTTCAAAAAGGAGTAATCGTAAAAAATAAAATCGGGCTGGCGGATCGTACCCACCATATTCTTATATACACCTACATCAACACCGTTCTTACCCCCGATTGCGGCGTCGGTCATGGCCAGGATGGATGTTGGCACGAAGCCGAAAGAAATGCCCCGCATGTATACCGCCGCCACATAACCGGCGATATCGGTTACCACGCCGCCGCCGACACCTACCAGCATCGCATCTCTTCCGGCGCCCATGGTGATCAGTTGTTCGATCACCTGGCCCGCCGTTGCCGGTGTTTTGTTTTCTTCCCCCGGCAATATGCGTATCACGGGGTACAGATCGAGCTGCGCCCGGTGGTTCTCATACACATTCTCATCCGTGAGTATGATAACCGGTTTATCGCCCGTCGCCTGGCCGATCGACACGATCGACGCGTCGAAATAGAAGCGCACTGTTTTGGAAGAGAAGCTGTATTCTTTTTTTGTCATGGCCGGTTCTGCCGATTACGAGTTCATGATCTTGTTCTGGTGCTGGATGCTTTCCATGTGTACGGCATCGAAATAACGGGTGATGAATTCCCGCGTCAATCCCATGGCCTCTCCTTTTTTAAAGGCCCGTTCCAGTATCTCGTTCCAGCGGTTGGTTTGCAGGATGGTGATATTGTTATCCTTTTTGTACTGCCCGATCTTGTCCGACAGTTTCATGCGCTGCCCCAGCAGGGTGAGCAATTCATCATCCACCTGGTTGATCTGTTCCCGCAGGGTTGTGAGCGCATTGATAAATTCCGGTTCGGTACTGTTCTCATTCCTCCACACAAGCTCTTCGAGCATTTCGAGCAACCGCCCGGGCGTTACCTGCTGTTTGGCATCGCTCCAGGCGTTGTCGGGATCGATATGACTTTCGATCATCAACCCGTCGAAGTCGAGATCGATGCTTTTCTGCGCCACCGATTGCAGCATGGCCCTGTTGCCACAGATGTGCGAGGGGTCGCAGATCAGCGGCATGCCGGGAAAACGCCTTTTCATTTCGATGGGCAGGTGCCACATCGGTGCGTTGCGGAATTCGGTATTGCCATAGGAAGAAAAACCGCGGTGGATCATACCGAGTTGGGTGAGACCAACCTTTTGCATCCGTTCTATGGCTCCGCTCCACAACTCAAGGTCGGGGTTGATGGGATTTTTGATCAGCACCGGGATATGAACGCCACGCAGGGCATCGGCCACTTCCTGCACACTGAAAGGATTCACCGTTGTGCGTGCGCCGATCCAAAGTACGTCCACTTCGAATTGCAGCGCATCTTCCACGTGTTTGGCAGTGGCCACTTCCACCGTGGTGGGAATACCCGTTATCTTTTTTGCCTGGAGTAACCAGGGCAAACTCTTTACGCCGTTCCCTTCAAACATGCCGGGCTTGGTCCGGGGTTTCCAGATACCGGCACGAAGCATATCGATCTTACCGGTTTTTGCCAGCCGCGTTGCTGTTTCCAGTACCTGCTCTTCGGTTTCGGCGCTGCAGGGCCCGCTGATGATCAGCGGACGTTTGTTCCATTTCTCCAGTGTGAGCGATGCCATGTTTTGCTGTAGTGTTTGCATGGTAAAGTTAGTTTATTTGGCCTGTTCGTCGTGGTTCCGCGAAACGTCAGACCATGTCTGCCTGTCCATCTCAAATTTTATTTCTCCTTTTCCGTGTACGCCTGTTTCCCTCCATCCCTGCATCCGGTAAAATGTTTCGGCCCGGCTTTTCGGTTCGGTGCCGAGCCATACCGTATGCTCCGTTTGCGAAAAATACCAGTCGAGCATCATGCGGTGCAACCGTTTACCGATTCCTTTTGCCTCGTGATCCGGGTGAATGAACAGCGCCCAGATATTATGATCCACGAGGTCGGCAATGGCAAAGCCCACCACACGACCATCCACTTCGCATACCCATCCCTTACCCCGGTTGCTGATATAGTCTGCCACATCGGTATCCGGCACCAGCGAAGGATCCGAGAGTACGTTCTCTTTCACGGCATGGCGTACATACTGTAGCTGGCTTATATCTTCGGTTTTTGCTTCGCGGTAGATCATTTCAGTATGCGTTTTATTTCGTTGGCATGTTCGATCAGTTGCCGCAGGTAATCGAAGTTCTCCTTCTCGAGGCAGCTTTTGATCTTGCGCAACTGGCTGATGTGTTCATTCAAAACATCCAGTACGTTCTCTTTGTTTTGCTGGAAGATGGGCACCCACATGGCGGGATTGCTTTTTGCCAGGCGCACCGTACTTTCAAAACCACCGCTGGCCAGTTCGAAGATGGCGTCTTCCTCTTTTTCTTTCTCCAGTACCGTATTGGCGAGTGCGAAGGAAGTGATATGCGATATATGACTCACGTAGGCCGCATGCAGGTCGTGCGCCGCGGCTTCCATGTACAGGAGGTGCATGCCCAATGCGGTATAAATCCGCTCGGTCAGCGCTACCGCGTCGGGATCACTTTGCTCTTTGTTACAGATAACGGCGGCTTTGTTCACAAAGGCATTCGCAACGGCAGCGGCCGGTCCGCTGTGTTCGGTGCCCCACATCGGGTGGGTGGCCACAAAACGGTTCCGGTTAACGCATGCGTTTGCCGAAGCGCAAACCTGTTGCTTGGTACTTCCGGTATCCATGATCACCTGCCGGTTTACCTGCGGAAGTATCTGCCGCAATAGCTCACCCACGGCATTTACCGGCACGGCCAGGATGACCAGGCCGGCCTCCGCTACTGCGGCATCCAGTTCACGCATTTCATCAGCCAGGCCCAGTTCCAGCGCCTGCTGCCGGTGCAATGGATTGGCGTCGACACCGATCACGGCCGACGCGATTCCTTTTTCCCGGAGGGCAAGGGCCATGGAGCCACCGATCAATCCCATTCCTATTATACAAACCTTCATACGATCTTTTTTACCCGGTTTATTGATTCATGGATCTTTTCTTCCGTTGCGCATAGACTCACCCGGATGTAATTATCCCCCGCATTGCCGAAAATACCCCCGGGTGTAAGAAACACATGGGCTTCCTGCAGCACTTTATCGCTCAGGGCGTAGCCATCCGGGTAATTGCCGGGAACAGAGGCCCATACAAAGAGTCCGGCCTGCCTTTCATCAAAGCCGCAACCCAGCAACTGCAGTAAGGCGAATACCTTTTCCCGGCGCTGGCGGTATACGGCATTGACGGAGTCGTGCCATGCCTGGTCGAGCTCGAGCGCCTTTGCGGCAGCCAGCTGAACAGGAAGGAACATACCACTGTCCATATTGCTTTTGAACCTGAGTACCTCATCGATTCTTTCTTTAGCCCCGCACAATACGCCCAAACGCCAGCCGGCCATGTTGTGACTTTTGCTGAGCGAATTCAATTCGATCACATAATCCTTTGCTCCTTCAATACACAGTAAACTTTGCGGGCGGTCGTTCAATATAAAACTGTACGGATTATCGTGTACCAGCAATATGTTATGCCGGCGGGCGAAAGCCACCAGCGTGGCGAACATCTCTTCCGTAGGGAGTTGTCCCGTAGGCATGTGCGGGTAATTCACGAACATGAGTTTTACCCGCTGAAGATCCACGGTATCTTCAAGCGAAGCGAGGTCGGGAAACCAATGCTGCTCTTTTCTGAGTTCGTAGCCGATGCAATCCGCCCCCGCGATGGTGGCGGCGCTTTTATAAGTGGGGTAACCCGGGTTGGGTATCAGCACCTGATCGCCGGGATCGAGGTAGGTCATACAGATGTGCATGATCCCTTCCTTGCTTCCGATCAGCGGAAGAATGTCGGTATCCGGGTTCAGTTCCACGTTGTACCAGTTCTTATACCAGTTGGCTACGGCCTGCCGTAAAACCGGACTGCCCTTATACCCCTGGTAGGCATGCGTGGTGGGCTTCCGGCTTTCTTCGTGCAATACGCGGATCACATCCGGGTGCGGCGGCATGTCCGGACTTCCGATACCCAGGTTGATCACCTGTTTACCTGCCTGGTTCATGGCGTCGATCTCCCGCAGTTTACGGGAGAAATAGTATTCGCCCACCCCTTCGAGTCGTTTAGCTGTTTCCATGATGTTGTTTTCCGTTCTTATAAATGCCCAGCACGATCAACCCTTCGGTGATTCCCTTTATCTTTTTCAATACGCTGTTCAATTGTTCGGCCGCGTCGAATTCCATATCCACGTGAAAAGAATATTTGAAGTCGGTACCCGGTATGGGCATGCTTTGCAGTTTGGAAAGATTGATGCCTGCTTCGGCAATGCGGGTAAGCACCCGGGCCAGGCTTCCCTTGGAATGATCGGTGGAGAAATTGATCGATGCCTTGTTGGCCTCCGCTACCGGGACGCTCTTTCCGGGTTGCTCCAGTACCAGGAAACGGGTGTAATTATTTTTGAGGGTATGAATATTGGGCGCCGCGATTTCGAGTGCGTACAATTCGGCGGCGAGTTTTCCGGCAATGGCGGCAATATGCCTGCTGCGGTGCTGGTGAAGCAGTTTGGCGCTGAGGGCCGTATCTTCCGTTTCCACCAGCCGCCAGTTGTATTTATCCAGGAAACCCAGGCATTGCTGGATGGCCATGGGGTGCGAATGCACTTCGCGGATATCGGCAAGTTTTACCCCGGGGTTGACGAGTAAGTGTTGTTTGATCTGCAGGTACACTTCGCCCACGATGCGGAGATTGCTTTTCAGCAGCAGGTTGTAATTGGGGAGGATGCTGCCGGCAATGGAATTTTCGATGGCCATGATACCGCCATCGCTTTGCTTTTTATCGGCCGCGATCCGCACCAATTCCTTGAAGCTGGCGCAGCAAACCACTTCGGTGTCTTTGCCATAGAAATGCCTGGCCGCCACCTGGTGGAAACTGCCTTCAAAACCCTGTATCGATACTTTTTTACGCATGTACTGAAAATGAAAAATCCCGGGCTAAGCCGGGATCTTTAGTATTGTTGACTGTTTGGATTCAATAGTAACAAACGCATCCCGGCCTATTCGGAGAATAGTAATAAAAGTAAAACCAGGTATAAGCGTTCCGTTTGTTCATCTGAACAAAAATAAGGAACTGGTTCGATATAACCACAAAAAAAGCCCCTCTTACAAAAAGAGGGGCCTTTTCTGATTGCTTGTCGTTGAATTCCTTTATAGAGACCGGTTGAACAAGCGATCGGTTAACCGGGCTCGATTACTTCTTAGCAGCAGCTGAATCAGCAGCAGGCTTAGCGGTAGTGTCAGCAGCTGGTTTAGCGGTAGTGTCAACAGCTGGTTTAGCAGCAGTGTCTACTGTAGTTGCAGCAGCAGAATCTTTTGTAGCTTCTTTGCTGTCACTTTCATTGTTGCAGGCTACGAAAGCAGTTGAAACGATAGCCAGAGCTAAGATTACTTTTTTCATTTTGAATTTGTTTGATTTTAAAAAATTATAATTTTCATATTAATACCCGGTCCGGGAAAAGGTAACCCGCCTTTTTTTAATTTTTTTTTTCGTTGCTTTGGGTTACAAATACTCCATAACCGTATTAATATTACCGGGTGAGCAATTATCAACAGGAAAATGAGCTTCTCAAAGGCTTGGCAGTCAATGACAAACAGGTGATCGAGGCCATTTACCGGGATAATTACCCAATGGTTCAGGCCTTTATACTTAATAACAACGGTAACAGCGACGAGGCCAGGGATATTTTCCAGGAAACCATGATCGTTCTGTACGAAAAAGCCATCACCGAAGGCTTCGAACTGAACTGCCAGCTGAAGACGTATATCTATTCTGTCTGCCGCCGGCTCTGGCTGAAACGATTGCAGCAATTACAACGCTACAGCAGCCTGGTGGAAAATGTGGAAGACTCGGTACCGGTGGAAGAAGACATTGAAAAGCACGAAAAGCACAACAATGACTTCCTCCTGATGGAATCGGCGCTGAACAAGATCGGGGAACCCTGCAAGAGCCTTCTCGATGCCTACTACATCCAGAAGAAGAACATGCAGGAGATCGCGGCCGAATTCGGTTACACCAATGCCGATAACGCCAAGACCCAGAAATATAAATGCCTGTTACGACTGAAGAAACTATTTTTTGCACAGTATAAAAACGGACAGTAGATGGATGAATTGTTACTCATAGAAGCGGTGGAACGGTACCTGAAGGGCGAAATGTCTGCGCAGGAAAAAGCCTTTTTTGAAGATATCCGCAAAAATAACCCCGCCGTCGACCAGATGGTGGTGGAACATACCTTCCTGTACCACGAGCTCGACAAACAATCGAATATCAAGGCGTATAAACATGCGCTCTTTGAAGTAGAGACCAAACTCGCCGAAGAAGGCATCATCTCCCAAAAACAACTGAACGGCAAAGCCAAGGTTGTATTCCTCTGGAAAAAATACAAACGCAGCATCGCCGTGGCAGCCTCCATCGCCGTGCTGGTGTCCCTGTTTACAACCGGGCTCATCATTTCGTATAACAACCGCACCAAACAAACCGAGATCAACCGGCTGAAACGGGAGATCATCGAAGATACCCGCCGCGAACTGGGTAAATTCAAAGCCGCCCAGCCCGCAGCTCCCAAGCAGGTCATCCCCGAAAACCCGAAGTTCGGCGGTACCGGCTTCCTGATCGACGGACGTGGTTATGTTGTAACCAATGCCCACGTGATCGAACGCATGAAGAATATTTACGTAGAGAACAACAAGGGCGAATACTTCCGGGCATCCCTTGTTGGCACCGACCTGAACAGCGACCTCGCCGTACTGAAGATCAGCGATACCGCCTTCAAGACAATGCCCAACCTGCCCTACTCCATCAAGAAGAGCAATGCCGAACTCGGCGAACAGATATTCACCCTGGGTTATCCCCGCAACGAGATCGTGTACGGACAAGGATACGTGAGCGCCAAATCGGGCGACCAAGGCGATTCTACCGCCTACCAGCTTTCCGTATCGGTAAACCCCGGAAACAGTGGCGGCCCGGTTCTTAACAAGAATGGCGAGATCATCGGTATCATCACTTCCAAGAACATGACTGCCGACGGCGTGGTGTTCGCTGCCAAATCGAAGAATGTATTCAGGCTCCTCGAAGCCGTTAAGAAAGACGGCGACACCGCCATCATCAAAGTGCCCGCCACCACCAGCCTGAAAGGCCTGGAACGGGAACAACAAGTGAAAAAAGTAGAAGACTACGTATTTATGGTGGTCGGAAATTAATAATCCCTCATGAAGCAATACTAAAAAAGCTGTTGGATCCCCAACAGCTTTTTGTTTGCCTGCAACTTCGTTGATCAGGACCAGAGTGAAGCGGGATACTCACCGTCGGCCACCAGTTTATCGACACTGGCCTTCACCACCGGTGCATCTTCCTTGTACGTAACCCCGAACCACTGCGATGAAGTCGGGATCACACTGATCTGCCCTCCCTGGTTATCCATAAAGTCTTCCGCCATCAACGGAATGAAGAATTCGGATTTGATGTTTTCCTGGTTGGCTTTCACAAAATCAACAAAGAGTTTCTCCGTTGGGGCGAATACCGACTGGTGAAAACACCAGAAGTTCATCGATACACTCGAATCGACCGGCACGGTGTGCTTGCCCGCCTCATCTTCATACACGATCGAATCGTTCTCGCGGTAGATCTTTGTACGTTCCTTAATGCTCACCAGGTTGTTCTTGTCATCCACCTGGCATACGCCGCGGCTTACCGTTCCGTGATCGCTGAGGGTTTTGGCCAGGGCATATCCGATAATGGCATATTGTTTTTCCGTGCACCGATTCACCAGGAAGTCGGCCGCTTTCACGAAAGCGTCTTTCCCGTAAAAATCATCGGCGTTGATCACCGCGAAAGGCTCATGGATCGCATGCATGGCGCAGAGCACCGCGTGACCCGTTCCCCAGGGCTTGGTACGATCGGCCGGCGCCTTGAGATCGCCCAGGAAGGAATCCATTTCCTGGTATACATAATCGGTTTTGATCTTCCCTTTCAGTTTGGGTTCGAACCTGGCCTTGAAATCATCGGCGAAATCCTTGCGGATGATGAATACCACTTTGCCAAAACCAGCCCGGATGGCATCGTAGATCGAATAGTCCATGATGGTTTCACCCGAGGGCCCGAAACCCTGCACCTGTTTCATACTTCCATAACGGCTGGCCATGCCGGCAGCTAATATCAAAAGCGTTGGTTGCATCTATAAAGCGGATTAAATGAGTTAAATTGATCGCTGAAATTTGAGTGCGAAAATAGGATAAACCATCAAGTTATAGCCAAAAATGCTTTTCGATATCTCCCCGGCTGTTACCGAAAATCTCACAGATAAAGGCTTCCCGGCTAAAGAGCGGCAGGTTTCTGTTTTACGGCTGGATAAGATCCACCCCGTTGTATCCGGCAACAAGCTTTTCAAACTGCATTATTTCCTGCTCGAAGCGCAGCAATCGCAACACAAGACCATCCTCACGTTCGGTGGCGCCTATTCCAATCACCTGGCAGCTACGGCGCATGCCTGTTCCCTGGCAGGGTTGACATGCATCGGTATGGTACGGGGTGAAGAGCCTGCCAGCCTTTCGCACACGCTTCGCCAGTGCCGCGGGGAGGGCATGCGGCTTCGGTTCCTCAGCCGGGAAGAATACGACCGGAAAGAAGAACCCGTTTTCCTAGAAGCCCTGCGCCGGGAATACGGCGATTGCACCATCATCCCGGAAGGGGGTTATCATCCCCTCGGCGCAAAAGGAGCCGCAGGAATCCATCAATGCATACACGATGATTACACGCATATCTGTACCGCGATGGGCACGGCCACGACTGCGGCGGGACTATTACTGGGCGCCTCCCCCTTACAAAAGATACTGGTGGTTCCGGTATTGAAAGGAATGCATGATTTCAACGAACGGATCCGTTATCTCACCGGCAATGCAACGCCATCCGCCGGTTTGGAATGGATCGACGGCTATCATTTCGGTGGCTATGCCAAAAAGAATGATGAACTGCTGCGCTTCATGAACCAGGCCTGGGAACAATATCAATTGCCGCTCGACTTCGTATACAGCGCTAAACTTTTCTATGCGGTTACCGACCTGGTACAGCAAAACTATTTCCCGGCAGGCAGCCGGATACTCTGTGTGCATACCGGTGGTTTACAAGGCAATGAGTCGCTACCTCCAAATACATTAACCTACTGATTATTAGAGTGCTTATATTTGTTATCCAAAACAGTACTGCAACACCTGCCCGGTAATTATGCGCATATACCTCACCCTGGCCATATCACTCCTTGCACTGGGCAACCTGGATGCACAATCGATACTGCCCTCGATAACTGTTAAGAATTTCAGCGGCAAGATCATCGTAAGCTGGCGCAACCAATACCCACTCGAAGTAAAAGTTATCAATGTACAGCGTTCCTTCGACAGCCTGAAGAACTTCTCCACCATCGGATCGGTATTGAACCCGCAAAACGAAGAAAATGGTTTTGTGGATGAAGCGCCCCCTTATAACAAAATGTACTACCGGGTCTTTATTTCGTTTGAAGGCGGCGATTATATTTTTTCCGAATCGGCCAGGCCGGTGAAAGAACTGCCGCCACCCCAGCCCCTGTACACGCAGGAAAGCGTGGTGGATCCTTTCAAAAAAGCCGACCTGGTGAAACAGCCCCTGAAGGAACCGTCCAAAAAAACCGATGAGCCTCCGGCAGAAGACAAAAAAGCCGCCGTGACGAAGAATCCAAAAGATAAAAAGGCCGTTGTACCGGCCAGGGATAAAAACGCGAAGCAGCCGGGTACAAAAAAAGATAAGGCCGTTCCATCAACTGAAACAACAGACGGTACAGAAAACAAAACATCTCCCGAAGAAACAACGGGAGAAGGGAGTGGCTACCCGAGCAAACGCATCTACACATCCCGCGATTACAATGTGGTGATCAACCTGCCGCATGCCGATAACCGGCGCTACTCGATCCGTTTCTTCGACGAGGAGAATAAATTCCTCTTTGAACTCAACCGTGTCCGCGAAAATTATCTCATCATCGAGAAGGTGAATTTCCTGCACGCCGGCTGGTTCTATTTCGAACTGTTCGAGAATGGAAAGATGATCGAAAAGAACAAATTATTCATCCCCAAAGAAGGACGCAATTAACCTTTTAAAAGCGTAACGCCGAATACGTTCTCAAAACGGCGTTTGATCTTCTCCTTCGCTTCCGCGTAATCCACGGCATGCCCCAGTTCTTTCTGTATGGAAGTAACCTGCTTGTTCTGTATACCGCAGGGAATGATGTTATTGAAATACCCGAGATCGGTATTCACGTTCAACGCAAAGCCATGCATGGTGATCCAGCGGCTGCAGCGTACCCCGATGGCGCATATCTTCCGCTCCCTGCCCGGTATGCCCGGATCGAGCCACACCCCTGTTTCACCGGCGCTGCGTTCGCCCTTCAGTCCGTATTCGCCGATGGTTTCGATCACCACTTCTTCCAGGTTGCGCAGGTATTTGCCGATATCGGTACCGAAGTACTCCAGGTCGAGGATCGGGTAACCCACAATCTGCTGCAGGCCATGGAATGTGATATCGCCTCCCCGGTTGGTATGAAAAAAAGCGATATCGTGTGCGGCGAGTTCGGCATCGTTCATCAGCACATGTTCCTTCTTCCCGCTTTTACCAAGGGTATAAACCGGGGGATGTTCGCAAAGGAGAAAGTAGTTCGATGTTTGTAATTTGATGTTTGTGGTTTGAGGTTTACTGTCATCTGCCTGCTGCCCGCTCCGGATCGCCGATTTCACCCGTAGGTTCTTCTGCAACAAGGATTCCTGGTGATCCCAGGCGGCTTTGTATTCAATAATTCCGAGGTCGTTAAATATCACCTGCTGCTTATCCACTTCAATGTTTTAATTTGCGGCACAAAGATAAAGCAACTCATTTGTCAATAGTCAATAGTCAATGGCAATTTGAAGTTTCATCTTATTTAAAGGACCCATCAGCAGCCATTTACTCCTGCGATGGCCAGTACCCAGTGACGAATGCCTGTTGTCTTAAAAAGCTGATGAACAACGAAGAAATAGAAATAAACGATTCCGAAGAACTCTACGAACGGCTGGTGCTTACCATCGACAAGGGCCAGGAGCCACTGCGCATCGATAAATTCCTGATGACAAGGCTCGAGGGCGCCACCCGCAGCAAGATCCAGCGGGCCATCGACGACGAGATGGTGCTGGTGAACGACAAGGGCGTTAAAACCAATTACAAGGTAAAACCCGGCGACCGGGTGGTGGTGTTCGACAGCCGGCATCCCGAAAGCAGCGACATCGTTCCCGAAAACATCCCACTCGCTATCGTTTACGAAGACGAATCGGTACTCATCATCAACAAACCCGCCGGCATGGTGGTACACCCCGGCAGCGGCAATCCCAACGGCACGCTGGTGAACGGCGTGGCATACCACCTCAAACAACAGGATCCCAACCTCGATGAATCGGCCCTGCCCCGCTTCGGGCTGGTACACCGGATCGATAAAAATACCAGCGGCCTGCTGGTAATGGCTAAAACACCCAAGGCCATGACAAGCCTGGCCAAACAATTCTTCAACCACACGGTTCACCGCAGGTACATTGCGCTTGTCTGGGGAAACGTGGAAAAAGATGAAGGTACGATCGTTGCCCATGTAGGCAGGCACCAGCGTTTCCGTAAACTTTTCACCGCCTACCCCGATGGCGAATACGGGAAAGACGCCATCACGCATTACAAGGTGCTCGAACGACTCAACTATGTTACCCTGGTCGAATGCCGGCTCGAAACAGGCCGAACCCACCAGATACGGGTGCACATGCAACTGATCGGGCATCCGTTGTTCAATGATGATTTCTACGGCGGCGACCGCATCGTGAAGGGAACTGTTTTTACCAAGTACAAGCAGTTCGTGGATAACTGTTTTGCGATCTGCCCCCGCCACGCCCTGCACGCCAGGGAACTTGGCTTTACGCATCCCGGCACCAACAAACCCGTTCATTTTGAAGCGCCCCTGCCGGCCGATATGGATGCCGTTATTGATAAATGGAGGAAATACATCGGTCACAAGGCGCACGATTGATAGCGTACCGCCTTTTCTTTTGCGGTATGCGTTAAAAATTGTTTCTTTAATGATCCTTCCGGAACCCCATTAAAGCGTTATTCCTCCCTGATAAAACCAGGCCTTGCTTATTCTTCAGATACACAAGATTGAACCGCACAGGTTCTGCCCCGATTCACGCAGAAACAAACACTGGTAAGATGCAAGCAACATTTTCACCCGCGAACAGCCGTATACAATCCATTGATCTGCTTCGCGGACTTGTTATGATCATCATGGCGCTCGATCACGTACGGGATTATTTTCACGCGGATTCATTCCTGTTCGATCCGCTCGACCTGGGTAAAACCAACGGCGCCATTTATTTCACCCGCTGGATCACGCATTTCTGTGCACCGGTATTTATGTTCCTGGCCGGCACCTCGGCCGCCTTCATGGCCCGGCGCAAAACCAAAAAAGAACTGGCCTGGTTCCTCTTCACCCGCGGCATCTGGCTCATCTTCCTGGAACTGGTGGTGGTGAACTTCGGCTGGAACTTCGACGTGCTGTTCACCAATATTTATTTTGTTACCATCTGGGCCCTGGGTGTAAGCATGATCGTACTGGCCTTGCTCATCTTCTTACCCATACCCCTGGTGCTTGTCATCGGCTTTGCCATCATCGGCGCACACAACCTCTTCGATAATTTCCATGTCCAGGGCAATACATTGCCGGCCTTCGGCTGGGCCCTCCTGCACGACCAGGCGTTCTTTGACTGGAAAGGACATAATGTACTTGTAGGTTATCCCCTGCTGCCCTGGATCGGCATCATTGCGCTTGGATACTGTTTTGGATTTTTGTACAGTCCGGCCTTTAGCGCTGAACGAAGAAAGAAATGGCTGCTCGGCATCGGACTGGGAGCCATCGCCCTGTTCGTTGCCATCCGGTTCATCAACCAATACGGCGATCCTTTTCCATGGAGCAAACAGCCGACGGCTTTTTTCAGCTTCCTGTCGTTTATCAAAGCCAACAAGTATCCACCTTCTTTATTATATACCTTAATGACCCTTGGCCCGGCCATACTCTTCCTGGCCTTTACCGAAAATGCAAGAGGCGCTGTATCGAGGATCATATCGATCTATGGCCGGGTGCCCATGTTCTATTACCTCGTGCATATCTACCTGATTCATGTGCTGACCATGGCAGCCGCCGTATTGTTCACCAGCTACAGCTGGAAACTCTGGTTGCTGAAAGAACCGCTCTGGTTCACGCAAACGCTGAAGGGCTATGGCTTTTCGCTGGGCGTGGTGTATGCGGTATGGATCGGTATCATCGTGGCATTATTCCCGCTCTGCCGCTGGTACGACCGGTATAAGCAATCGCATAAAGAAAAATGGTGGCTGAGCTATTTATAAAGAACTACTGTTTCAACCATGCAAACATCCTTAACCAAACAACGCATCGAATCCATCGACATCGTCCGGGGCATCGCCATGGTGATCATGGCGCTCGACCATGTGCGTGATTTTTTTCACATCACCGCCAATACCGACGATCCGCTGAACCTGGCCACCACCTCGCCCCTGCTTTACTTCACCCGTTGGATCACGCATTTCTGTGCGCCGGTATTCGTCTTCCTGTCGGGCACTTCGATCTACCTGCAAAGCCAGCGTAAGACAAAAAAAGAACTGAGTCTCTTCCTGATCAAACGGGGTCTCTGGCTCATCTTCGCCGAATTTTTCATCATCGCCCTGGGCTGGACCTTCGACCCGCTGTTCCACCTTCACCCCATGCAGGTGATCTGGGCCATCGGCATCAGCATGGTGCTCCTGGGTTTACTCATCCATCTTCCCTACAAACTCATACTTGCCCTTGGCATCCTCATCGTATCCGGCCATAACCTGCTGGATATTCCCGAAGCGGCTCCGGGATTCAAACCCGGATTCTGGTGGGATCTCTTCCATTCCGGGTTCTTCAAACTGTATCAATATGCGGATGGCCGTTATTTCATGATGGTGTATCCCTTTGTTGCCTGGACCGGTGTGATGATGCTGGGATACTGTGCCGGCATTTTTTACACTTCCGCCTATTCTGCCCGGCAGCGTTCCCGCATCCTGCGGTGGACGGGTTTGGGTTTGATTGCCCTTTTTGTTGTACTGCGTTTCAGCAACGTGTACGGAGATCCGGTTGCGTGGACGAGTCAGAAAAACAGCTTCTATACCTTCCTTTCGTTTATCAAGGTGAACAAGTACCCACCATCGCTTCTGTACCTGTGCATCATGATCGGACCGGCCCTCGTATTGCTTTCCTTTCTCGACAACATCAAGAACCGGCTTACGAACGGATTGCTGGTATTCGGCCGAACCGCCTTCTTCTATTATATCCTGCACATTTACCTGATACATTTTCTGGCGATGATCACCTTCTTCATCCGCGGAAACCATACCGTGGGCGAAGCCATTGCTTCGGCCAGGCAGGTTCCTTTTCTTTTTGTAATACCGGGCGAAGGTTTTGGACTGGCGGGCGTTTACGGCATCTGGGTCCTGGTGCTGGTATTGCTGTATCCCCTGTGCAAACGGTACGACCGCTACAAAACAAGCCACAAAGAAAAATGGTGGCTCAGTTACTTATAGCCTATATTTCAGAAGAGAAAACCACATGCAGGAAAATCTTAAAAAAGAGATCGGCACATTCGGACTGGCAGCGGCAGTCGTAAATATCATGGTCGGCAGCGGCATATTTGTATTGCCCGCATTGGTTGCCGAACACCTGGGCGCAGCTGCCATCGTTTGTTTTTTCATCTGCGGCATCCTCATTTTCCTGATCGCCCTGTGTTTCGCGGAAGTAGGCAGCAAGGTGAACGTGAGCGGCGGCACCTATACCTACATCGAAAACGCCTTTGGTCCCTTCGCGGGTTTTTTAGCCAATAACATATTCTGGTTCGGCGCCTGCGTATTGTCGGATGCCGCGGCGGCCAACGCCTTGTCGAAGACCCTTTCCTGGTTCATCCCGGTCATTGATACAGCTTTTGTAAGAACCCTTTTCTTTTTACTGCTTTTTGGCGGGCTCGCATTCGTCAACATACGGGGCGCCAGATACGGCGTGCGGTTCATCATCTTCACCACCGTGGCCAAACTCATCCCGCTATTATTGATCGTTGGTTTTGGAACCGGGCATATTTCGATGGAGAACCTGCAGTGGAAAATCGCCCCCAGCTTCAGTACGGTGGGAGCTTCGTCGCTGGTATTGTTCTACGCGTTCCTCGGTATTGAAACAGCAGTCACCAACAGCGGCGAATTCAAAAACCCCACCCGCACAGTTCCACTGGGTGTGCTTTCGGGAATCTCTTTTGTACTGATCCTGTATATCCTCATTCAGCTTATTTCGCAGGGTGTGCTGGGAGATCAGTTGACGGCGAATAAAGAAGCGCCGCTGGCGGCGGTTTCAAAAATACTGTTTGGAGATGCCGGCATCGCGTTGGTGGTGGCGGGTACAGCCATCTCCATCTTTGGCAACATCAGCGGCGAAATACTGGCCATACCCCGTATTCTCTTTGCCGGGGCCCGGGACAAAATATTACCCGGTGTACTGGCCAGCGTACACCCGGTTTTTCAAACACCCCATATCGCCATCGCCGTATACGCAGCGCTCGGATTTCTTTTTGCCGTATTCGGCGCATTCAAACAACTGATCATCCTGTCGAGCGCCGCTACGCTGCTGATCTACCTCGGTGTGGTGCTGGCCGTGATCCGGTTACGGCTGAACCGTTCAGCGGGTACGGAAAGAACGTTCACCATTCCCGGCGGCATCTTCGTTCCCCTGCTCGCCAGCGCCATCATACTCTGGCTGCTTTCGAACTTATCGGACCAGGAAATGTTAGGCACCGCCATCTTCCTGGCTACCCTCGCCGCGATCTTTTTCCTGCTGAAATTTTTCAAGAAGAAAGAAACAGTACATCCTTAAATAACTACGATTATGAAACAAAGACGACCTGTGTTACATTCCATTCTTTTTTTTCTGCTTTTGGTAACGGCCTGCGCTGGCCCCGGTAAACAAGCGGCTCCCGGCAATGCCGGGGAAGCGAAACAAATTGCAGCCATACTGGATTCGTTCAACGTAGCCGCGGCAAAAGCCGATTTCAACACCTACTTCGGCTTTTATACCGAAGATGCCATCTTCACCGGCACCGATGCTACTGAGCGCTGGAACAAAAAGCAATTCATGGAATGGGCCAAACCCATCTTCGCCCGGGGCAGGGCCTGGGACTTCAAAGCCCTGCAACGCAATATCTATTTCGATGAAACCGGGAAGCTGGCCTGGTTCGATGAACTATTGAATACGCAAATGAAGATCTGCCGCGGTTCGGGCGTGCTGGTGAAGGAAGGCGGCGCCTGGCGGGTAAAACAATACATCCTCTCCACCATGGTACCGAACGACCTGCTGGACACCGTGATCAAACTCAAGACCCCGCAGGAAGATTCGATCATCCGGGCGCTGGAAAAGAAATAATGCCGGAGGAATCGGTATATTACAGACCTGAACCAACTGCTTGGCAATGACCAGAAAGTATAAGAATGACCGGGTTGACTGGAAGCTCGTCTTCAGCCTTAAGAACTTCCTGCACCTCCTCGCCGGCACCGGGCTGGCTGTACTGGCCATGAAGGGTTTCATGATACCCAACCGCTTTCTCGATGGCGGCGTCACGGGCATCTCCATTCTCCTGCACGAACTCTACCACGTCAACATCAGCCTGCTGGTGATCTTGCTCAACCTGATCTTCATCTACCTGGGCTATAAAAAGATCGGTAAAACATTCGCCATTCAAACCTGCATCGCGGTAATCCTCCTATCGCTGGGTTTGTGGTTCATCAACATCAATCCCATTACCACCGACAAACTGCTCATCGCCATTTTCGGCGGCCTGCTCATCGGCGCGGGCGTGGGACTGGTGATCCGCGGCGGAGGCGTCATCGACGGGGCCGAAGTGATCGCCGTATTCACCCGGCGCAAAGTGGGCTTCTCCAACAGCGAGATCATCATGCTCATCAACTGCCTCATCTTTGCCGTAGCGGCTTTCAAGTTCGGGTTGGAAACAGCCATGTACTCGGTGATCACCTATTTCACGGCTACAAGAGCCACGAATTATGTGGTGGATGGCATCGAAGAGTTCACCGCCATGAACATCATCTCATCGCAGGAAGAAGAGGTGAAGAATTTTCTTGTCAATGATCTCGGCAAAGGCATTACCGTGTATAAAGGAGAACGCGGTTACCTGCCCGGCAGCTTCGATATCAAAACCGATTGCCAGATCATTGTGACCATTGTGACCCGGCTCGAGATCAAACAGATACAGGATGCCCTGCGAGACATCGACCCAACAGCCTTTGTGTATGTGCAGAGCATCCGGGAAGCATCCGGCGGCATTTTAAAAGCAAGGCCCCATGCCCATTGACAGCGCCATGCGGAGTTTTGTGGAGAGCCTGCTCGAAGACAACCTGCCCGCTTTTTATACGTACCACAACCTGGGGCATACCCTGTATGTAACGGGTAAAGCGGTGGAGATCGGGCAATACGAGCAGTGCGGCGAAAAAGAACTCGGCCTCCTGTATACCGCCGGGCTCTGGCACGATACCGGGTACATCCACACCTATGTGAACCATGAAGAAGCCGGCTGCACCCTGGCCACCCAATACCTGCCTGGCTTCGGCCTGAAACCGGATGAAATTGAAACGATCTGCGGGATGATTATGGCCACGAAAATCCCGCAGTCGCCCAAAAACAACCTGGAAGAGATCATTGCCGATGCCGACCTGGAATACCTTGGAACGGAGCAGGCCGGCACACTGGCCGGTGCCCTGTTCCATGAACTCCGGCACCTGAACCCTTCGCTCACTGAAGCGGAATGGAACAGGACCCAGGTATCCTTTTTGGAAAACCATCACTACTTCACTCCGTACTGTAAGAAAAACAAAGAACCGTTGAAATCCGCTTACCTGGGATCACTCGTGAAGAAACGATAGGCCGGCAATCATACGGTCATATAAACAGGTACCGGTATTGCGCCCGTTATCCTGCTTGCATTAAACCAGATACAATACATGAAAGCAAAATCGATCAGGGGAAAATCACCGGGAGAAGTTAAAGCAGCTTTGCAGAACTGCATTCATGATGGCTTTAAACCAACCCTCGCTTTTGTATTTATTACCGCGGTGGAAGATATTGACGGGGTTGTTGCTATACTCGACGCTGCCGGTATATCTATTTTTGGCGCAAGTACCTCTGAAAAATTTACCGAAGAAGGAATAGAACCGGATGGGATTGTTGTATTACTGATGGATATGGATCCCGCAAATTTCAAAATTGTTCTGAAAGATTTTGAAGCGCCGGCAATAGCCTACGAAAAGGCATGTGAAACGGGCGAAGCCGGGAAAACTGCTTTTGAACATCCGGCGTTTATTATTTCCACTGCCGACATAAGCATTCCGGGCGAAGAGATAATCAAAGGCCTGATGGATAAAGCAGGACAGGAAATTACAATCGTTGGAGGCGGGGCCGGTGAGCCGGTTAATTTTTCAGGCACGGTATTCACCAACCACTCAAAAACCGGTTCGGGCCTGATTTCATTGATTGCAGATGAAGATAAAGTTGATATAAAAGGAATTGCTGTTTCAGGATGGAAACCGGTTGGTACCCCCAGGAAGATCACAAAAACAGCAGGCAACTGGGTATATACAATTGATGACGAACCGGCTATTGATGTGATAAAAAAGTTCCTTGGCAAGGACATTATTATTGATGACAAGCTAATTGGCCTCGACACCTATCCATTGCAGGTTCAACGGGCATCTGGCAAACCCATGATGCGGCCAATTGTTTTTTGGAATGTGGAAGACAGATCGGTCATGCTGGGTGCTCCTGCTAAAGAAGGTTCATTATTTCATTTTTCCCTGCCACCCGATTTTGAGGTGATTGATGCGGTAATAGGGAGTGCAAAAGAAATAAAAGAGAAGGAAATGCCGGAGGCTGATGCATTGATTGTTTTTTCCTGCGTGGGCAGGCTTTCGCAATTAGGCCCGCTGTTGCCCGCAGAAATTGAAGGACTTGCCGCCACCTGGAATAAACCCATGGCAGGCTTTTTCTCATTGGGTGAATTTGGTAAACTGGATGATACCCGACCGGAATTTCATGGAACAACCGTAAGCTGGGTGGCACTGAAAGAAAAATAAAACCTGGTCTGACGACCCCGTCTGACCAGGAATTAACCAACCGTAAAATATGCAGGCAAAATCGATCAAAGGAAAATCAACAGAAGAGATCAAAACCGCACTCGATCAGAGTATGGCCGATGGATTCAGCCCGACACTGGCCATCTGCTTCATTTCAAAAAGCCTCAACCGGGTTGCCATTGCCGGTATGCTGGATGCGGCAGGGATAACTGTATTTGGCTGTACCACCAACGGCGAATTCATTGATGAACAAACAGATAAAAACTCGGCAGCCATCCTGTTGATGGATATGAATAAGGAATATTTTGAACTTTACTTTGAAGAATATCCCGGAAAGAATTACCGGGCAGTGGCTAAGAAAATTGCCGGCAAAGCAAAAGAAAAATTCAATACCCCTGCGTTCCTGATCGGTACCAGCGATGCGGCTGCGGATGGCGAGGAAATACTTCGTGGCATTGAAGAAGTGGCAGGCGCCGGAGTGAATGCATTCGGCGGCGCTGCAGGCGATGATTACACGTTCAGCCAGACTTTTGTGTTCAGCAACGGCAAAGACAGCGGCAACGCCCTCGTGTGTATCGCATTGGACGAATCCAACGTAAAAATCAAAGGCATTGCCACCTGTGGCTGGAAACCGGTGGGAACAGAAAAACTGGTAACAAAAAGTGAAGGCAACCATGTTTATACGGTTGATAACATCCCCGTGCTTGACCTGACTGCAAAGTATGGAGGTATTGAAAACGTTACCCCTGAAAATCAAAACCTGCTGATCGAGATCGCAGCCAATTTCCCCCTGCAGCTGCAAAGGGAAAAAGGAGACCCCATCATGCGCCCCGGGCTGGTGGTGGATTGGAACGACCGTTCTTATTATACCAGTGGCGCTGTGCCACAGGGTTCCAAAGTACGTTTCTCCCTTCCGCCCGATTTTGATGTGATGGAAAAAGTAGTTAAGGGCGTTGAACATTTAAAAGCCACCGAAATGCCCGAAGCCGATGCAATGGTTGTATTCAGCTGCGCCGGAAGGATCCTTTCGCTGGGGCCATTGATGAGTAAAGAACTGGAAGGCGTAAAGAATGTATGGAACGTACCCATGGCCGGCATGTTCAGTAACGCCGAACTGGGCAGGGCCACCGGCGGCAACCTTGAAATGCATAACCTTACTACCTGTGTGGTTGCTCTAAAAGAAAAATAATGAACGCAAAAATTCAGCAATTACTGGATTCCATACAACAACTGTCTCACCTGAGTGATGCTGAAAAAGAGGCATTGACCCGGTATACCCTTGAAGCAGATAAAGAACTGGAAATGGTGAGCTTCAAACTCGACCGCACCGAAAAGGTAAAAAAGACAACCGCTATACTCCTCGAAGAAACCATTGAAGAACTGGAGCAGAAACGAAAAGCCGTGGAAGTCCAGAACAAAGAGCTGGAAATTGAAGCGTCCCTGGAAAGAGTGAGAACGGTTGCCCTGAGCATGAACAGGCGGGATGACATGGTATCGGTATGCCGGATGATTTCGGGGCAGCTCGAACTGCTGAATGTAACAGAAATCCGAAATGTGCAGACCGCCATCTTTTATGAAGAAAAAGGCACCTATTCCAATTTTGAATACTATGCCTTCCACGACAAATCCCTGGTGACAGAAGTGGAATATAAGAACCACCCCATGTCGGCCGCCTTTGCCGGAGAAATGCTGAGCGGCCCCGGCAAGTTCTTTACGCACAGCCTGGAAGGAAAGGAACTGAAAGACTGGTATACGTTTCAGCAAACCACCAACCAGTTTGTGGATACGCACCTGGAAGTGGCGACATCGCTCAATTATTATTGGTTTTCGCTGGGCCCCGTTGCCCTGGGGATTTCAACCTATGCCCCACTGAAGGAATCCGAAATCGCATTGTTCGGGCGTTTCCGCAATGTGTTCGAACTGGCATACCGCCGTTTCCTGGATATTGAAAAGGCAGCGGCCCAGGCAAGAGAAGCACAGATAGAAACCTCCCTTGAGCGTGTAAGGGCACAGGCAATGGCCATGCACAAACCCGATGACCTCACGAGTATCTGCAGGGTACTTTATACGGAACTCAACACATTGGGTTTTCCTGAACTCAGGAATGCCATGATCAATATTCACAATGATGAAAAGCAGTCGTTCCTCAACTACGACTTTTCGGATTTTGCCGGCGCAGTCATTGCCAATGTCAATTATGATATCTATCCCTCCATTCAAACACTGGTAAAGCAATCCCGGAATTCCAACGAGGCATTTATCGAATATGTCTATTCAGGCAAGGAATTAAAGGACTGGAAGGAATTCAGAAAAAGGAATGGCGAATACGACGATCCCCGGGTTGAGAACATCACTTCACTGTATTATTATTTCTATTCGATCGGCATTGGTTCCATTGGCATTTCCACATTCAGTGCGATTGGCGGGGAAAAACTTGAATTATTGAAACGGTTCCGGAATGTATTTGACCTGGCTTACCGGAGGTATGTTGACATAACAAATGCAGAAGCACAGGCAAGAGAAGCGCAGATCGAGGCGGCATTGGAAAGAGTGAGGAGCCGCAGCATGGCCATGCACAAAAGCGATGAACTGAAGGAAGTAATCAGGCTGGTGCTGGAGCAATTTATCCAGCTGAAGATAAATGCCGAGCACGCCGGTTTTTATATTGATTACAAAGCCAACGATGACATGCACATCTGGCTGGCCGACCCCAACATTGAACCATTCTTTGCCGTCATTCCTTATTTTGATACCCCCACCTGGAACAGTTTTCTCGAAGCCAAAGCAAACGGAACCGCCTTTCATAGCGACCTGCTTGATTTTGAAGAAAAAAATAAATTCTATCAGTCGCTTTTCAGATTATTTCCGGTACCGGAAGAAGCACAAACGTTTTACATGCAATGCAAAGGCCTTGCGGTGTCCACCGTTTTACTGGATACGGTTGGTTTGTACATTGAAAATTTTTCCGCCATCCCCTATACCGATGAAGAGAACAGGATATTGATGCGGTTTGGAAAAGCATTCCAGCAAACCTATACCCGCTTCCTCGACCTGCAGAAAGCAGAAGCACAGGCCCGGGAGGCGCAGATCGAAGCAGCGCTCGAACGGGTACGTTCGCAGGCCATGGCCATGACTGAATCGAACGACCTGCTGGATATTGTGGTAACCATGCGCAATGAATTTGTAAAACTTGGCCACGAAGCAGGCTATTTCTGGCACATGCGGTGGCTGAAGGATACCTATGAAAAAGCCATGACATCCGGCGACGGAACAAAGATTGGCATGGTGATGAAACTGCCAAGACGAATCCATGGCGAGGTCCCCTTGCTGGCAAACTGGGAAAAAACCGATGCGCCAACGGTGGTGTATGTAATGAATGTGGAAGAAACACTTGACTACGTACATAAAATGGTGAGCTGGGGCGATTTTCAGCGGGTAGACCCGAATATGCCAACGGCGGAAGACATTCACCACATTGGCGGCCTTACATTCATCATGGCCCGAACCATGCACGGAGAAATCGGGTACAGTCTGCCCGGAATGGTGCCTGCTCCCCCACCCGATGCCATCAATACGTTAACCCGGTTTGCAGCCGTGTTTGATCTTGCATACCGCCGTTTTGAAGACCTTAAACTGAAAGAGCAGCAAACCCGGGAGGCCCGGGTGGAACTGGCTTTGGAACGGGTACGGGCCAGAACATTGGCTATGCAGAAATCGGATGAACTGGCTGAAACTTCATCGGAACTGTTCCGCCAGATGATCGGGTTGGGTATTGAACCCAACCGCCTGTACATTACCATCATCCATGAGGAAAAGAATGAAGCCGACTTCTGGATAACGGATGAAGATGGCAGCAAACTCACTGCTGCCTACACGGCCAATTTCAATGATAACGCCACATTAAGCAAGATGTATGAAGGCTGGAAGCAGCAGTTAAAGCACCGGGTACTTGATATGCAGGGAGATGAATTGCAGGATTATTTTCACTACCTGCAAAGCATCAACGTTCCGTTCAAAGGCGGGTTGGAACAGAAGCGCAGGGTGCAGCACCTGGCATATTTCGGCAATGGGTTCATCGGCCTGGCTTCGCCCGACGAACAGCCGGCAGCTACCCTCGAGGTACTGGAACGGTTTGCCGCTGTATTCAATCTTACCTATACCCGTTTCAATGATTTAAAAATAGCGGAAGCCCATGCCCTCCAGGCCGAGCAGGACCTGGCAGAAATAAAATCCGCCCGGCAGAAAGCAGAAGAAGCGCTCAGCGAGCTGCAGGCCACACAAAAGCAATTGATCCAGTCCGAAAAGATGGCTTCGCTGGGTGAACTCACCGCGGGCATCGCACACGAGATACAGAACCCGCTGAACTTTGTGAACAATTTCAGCGAAGTGAGTAAGGAATTGCTGGATGAAATGAGAGAAGAACTGGAAAAAGGTAATGTGGAAGATGCAAAAGAAATCATGAACGACGTGATCCAGAACCTCGAAAAGATCAATCACCATGGCAAACGGGCCGATGGCATTGTAAAAGGCATGCTCCAGCACAGCCGGGCAGGCAGCGGACAAAAAGAACTTACCGACATCAATGCCCTGTGCGACGAATACCTGCGCCTCGCTTACCATGGCCTGCGGGCAAAGGACAAAACATTCAACGCAAAATTTGAAACCGCGTTTGATGAAACGATCGGGAAAATAAACGTATTACCCCAGGACCTGGGCCGGGTGATCCTCAACCTGATCAATAACGCCTTCTACGCCGTAACGGAACGAAAGAAAAAAAACGAGCCCGGTTACGAACCAACGGTAACGGTAAGCTCAGAAAAAGAAAAAAACCATGTGCTGATAAAGGTAAAAGACAACGGCACCGGTATTCCGAAAAAGGTGCTGGACAAGATATTTCAACCCTTCTTCACCACCAAGCCAACCGGCCAGGGAACAGGATTGGGACTGAGTTTGAGTTATGATATCATAAAAGCACATGGCGGGGAATTGAACGTGGAAACGAAGGAAGGAGCGGGAACATCATTCATCATACAAATACCAACGAACCAGACAGGAGAATGAAATTCAGAACAAACCTAATACTGCTTTTATTTTTTCCGGTATTTGCTGATGCCCAGCATTTACCCGACAGTTTACGCAATGCTTATGTAAATGCGCCTGATGACATCACGCAATATAATATTGGTAAATACCTGTATGATTATTATGAAGAATCCAACATAGATTCTGCCTTTTACTATGCACAACAGTGCTTACAGCTTGCCCGGAAGAACAATGAAGTATTAGCTGAAGCATATTATATGGATAATACAGCTTATCAACTTATAGGTTTAGGAAAGTATGCAGAGGCGCTTCAATATGTGCTGGATGTGTTCAAGATCGTTGAAGACCCGAAAAATGAAAGACAATCAAGCTGGCAATTGTTTTCACGGCCATACCATGGGAGTAACAGGCTTTTGTTGCTTGCATATACGCATCACATGTTTGCCATTATAATGCGTGAAACCCAGAATACCGAACAGGAGATCCTCCACTATAAGGAGGCAAGAAAAATAGCTATTGAAATAAAATACCCGGTGAGGCAAATGCTTGCTTCCATGAATCTCGGAAGAAGTTATACAACAGTGAACAAACTGGATTCCGCACTGCTGTATGAAACCGAAGCTGAGCAAATGACATTGAAATCAGACTACAAAAAATACCTCGGACAGGTTTACGTGCAGCTTGGAATTATCCACGCTGAAAAAAATAACCCCTCGTTATCGCTGGAATACTTTCATAAGGGCGTGGCCATATCCAAAGAACAGAATAACATGAGCGGTTTAAGCAACAGTTATTTTTTTCTTGGGCAATATTTCCTGGCCAGGGGGGATAAAGATTCCGCTCTATTTTATTCCATGCAAAGCCTTCAGACCATTAAGCAATTAGGGGTTGTAAGATGGTACCGGGTGAATCTCGGAACAGTTTATGAAAGTGTATACCGGGCGTATAAAATGAGAAACCAGACAGATAGCTTACTGAAATACCAGGAACTCACTTTATTGGTTAAAGACAGTTTATACAGATCAAGGATCAAAAATCTCACGGCTTTCCAGGCAGTTACACTCAATGAGCAATTGCGTTTACAGAACGTGGAAAAAGATAAGATCAGTTACCAGAACAGCATCCGGACCCGGGTATTCCTGGGAAGTACCGGCGTATTGCTGCTGCTTGCATTCATTTTTTACAGGAACAACCGGCAAAAACAAAAAGCGAATACGAGGCTGGAAAAAACATTGAGTGAATTAAAAGCCACTCAATCCCAGCTCATCCAATCCGAAAAGATGGCTTCGCTGGGTGAACTCACCGCCGGCATTGCTCATGAAATTCAAAACCCGCTGAATTTCGTCAATAACTTTAGTGAAGTAAGCAACGAGCTGATCGACGAGATGAACGCCGAGCTGAACAAGGGAGACATCAACGAAGCGAAAGCGATTGCCCATGACGTAAAACAGAATCTTGAAAAGATCAACCACCACGGCAAACGGGCCGACGCCATCGTCAAAGGCATGCTGCAGCACAGCCGGGCCGGCAGCGGGCAAAAGGAGCCAACCGATATCAATGCTTTATGTGATGAGTATCTCAGGCTGGCCTACCATGGCCTGCGGGCAAAGGACAAAACATTCAATGCGAAATTTGAAACCGCGTTTGATGAAACGATCGGGAAAATAAACGTATTACCCCAGGACCTGGGCCGGGTGATCCTCAACCTCATCAACAACGCGTTTTATGCCGTAACGGAACGGAAGAAACTGCAACAACCCGGTTATGAACCGGCCGTAACGGTTCGTACCCAAAAAAATAATGGCGTCGTTCTGATAACAATCAGGGATAACGGTACCGGTATTCCGGAAAAGGTGCTGGATAAGATATTTCAACCCTTCTTCACCACCAAACCCACCGGCCTGGGAACGGGCCTGGGATTGAGCCTGAGTTACGACATCATTACCAAGGGGCATGGAGGGCAACTCCAGGTGGAAACAGAAGAAGGAAAATTCACCTCATTTACCATTACTTTACCATATAAACCCTGACTAAAGCAAATGAAAATCCTTGTAGTAGACGACGAAACGGATGTACAAACACTTTTTGAACAGCGCTTCCGGCGGGAGATCCGCGACAGGCAGATGGAATTTGCATTCGCTTTTTCCGGCGAACAGGCCCTCTCCTACCTCAACGAACATGCGCATGAAGCGGTACTCATCCTGTCCGACATCAACATGCCGGGCATGAGCGGACTGGAGTTGCTTGGTCACATCAAACAGAAATACCATAAGCCACCGCCGGTAGTGATGATGATCACCGCTTACGGCGATGAAGAAAACTATCAATCGGCCATGCGCCTGGGCGCCGACGATTTTCTGACCAAGCCCGTAGAATTCAACCTGCTTAAAGAAAAATTAAAAACCATCGCCTGATGTCCAAGATACTTGTAGTAGACGACGAAACAGACCTGGAGGTACTCATCAAACAGAAGTTCCGGCAAAAGATACGCGACAACCAGTACGAATTTGTATTCGCCATCAACGGCAAACATGCCCTCGAACAACTGGCGCAGCACAGCGATGTCGACATCGTACTGAGCGACATCAATATGCCCGAAATGGATGGATTGACACTCCTCAGCAGGATCAATGAACAGAATAACCTGCTCAAATCCGTGATCGTATCCGCCTACGGCGATATGGAGAATATCCGTACCGCCATGAACCGGGGCGCTTTCGACTTTATCACCAAGCCCGTGAATTTCGAAGACCTGGAGATCACCATGGAGAAAACGATCAGTCATGTAAAACAGCTCCGGGAGACCATGCAGGCCATCAAGGAGAACAACATCCTGAAGATGTACGTGGATGAAACGGTGCTCAATTTCATGGGCAGCCGCGAATTTGAATCGTCTCTGATGCAGAACGAAACCATTGAGGCCAGTGTGGCCTTTATCGACATCTGCAGTTTCACTTCCATCAGCGAAAGCGAATCGCCCGATACGGTGGTGAATATGCTCAACAAATACTTCGATGTGATGGTGAAAGAGATCATTGCCCAGAACGGGCTGGTGGACAAGTTTATCGGCGATTGCATCATGGCTGTTTTCCGCGGTAACTACCACCTCGACCGGGCCATCGATGCCTGCCTGGCTGTGAAGAAGAAGATCGCTGAACTTCCACCCGAACCCGGTAATCTCACGTTTGCACCCAAAGTGTCCATCGGTATCAATTCCGGGGAAATGATCAGTGGCAATATCGGTTCCGCCAACCTGCGCCGGCTCGATTTTACGGTCATCGGTGATGTGGTGAACACCGCCCAGCGGCTTCAGTCGGCCGCCAAAGAGAACCAGATCATCATCAGCGAAGACTCCTACCAAAAAGTCAAGGAGTCGTTCCAGTGCAGCAAGGTCGGAGAAGCCTTCCTTAAAAACAAAAGCTTACCCGTAATGATCTACGAAGTGCTCGACTAAAAACCATTTTACCCAAAGGATAAATTGCAGCCTGAGAAATGAAACAACGCTTCCTGTTATGCTGTCTTCTCTGCACCGTTATCGCTACCGTTTTTGCGCAGGATGAGAATACCCTGCTCAGGCAGATCGCCGGCGAAAAGAACGACAGTATCCGCATCGAACAGATCATCCGGCTTTTTGCCCTGCACCAGGATACCGACCCGCTCAAAGACATGCAGGCCGCCAAGAACCTGTTGCAGCATGCCTACGATGCGGAAGACAGGGTAAGCGAGGCCATGGCCCTTTCGGAGATCGGCTATGCCTACAAATCGATCGGCGATATGACCAATGGGCTCGACTTCGCGATCAGGGCGCTGGACCTTGCGGAAGACCTGCACCATGAATTACTGGAAGCCATTCTGAAGATCAACCTCGGGGTTGTATATAAAGACCTCACCGATTACCCGAAAGCGATTCCCCTGTTTTCCGACGCGGCAACAAAGATGGCTGCGGAAAAGAACGATAAAATCCAGAGCTGGGCGCTGATGAACCTGGCCCAGGTGTATTACGATAACGGCAAAACCGATTCGGCGCTCATGTATGCGCAGCGTACATACGAGCTGGTAGTGCGTACCGGTTATACAACCTACCTGGGTTTCATCTGCACCCAACTGGGTAAGATCCATGCCCGGCTGGGAAATACATCCCTGGCCAATGGATTCTTCGAAATGGCGATCCGGGATGCCCAAACGAAGAACGCACCCAAATACATCAGCCAGGCTTACTTCGGACTGGCGGAATTTCAACAGCAGCGCAGCCAGAACGATTCGGCCATCATCTACGCCACCCGTTCGGTGGAAGAAGTGGCGCATACCAGCCTGTTTGTATTGAGCATGAAACCCGCCAAACTGCTTTCCTCCCTGTATGAAGGAAAGAACAACGACAGTACGATCAAATACCTGAAACTATTCATTGCCGCGAACGATAGCCTCTACAACCTGCGCAGCATACAACAGGTGCAGGTACTTAGTTTCGAGAACGAACTGCACCAGCAGCAACTGGCAAAGGAAAAACAGGAAGCGGAAGAGAAAAGACAGCAGAACATCCAGTATGTATTACTGGCACTGGGCATCGTTGCATTCATTTTCGTGGTGCTCCTGCTGAGCAGGGCTTTTATAACCAACGAACGGATGATCGAATTCCTGGGTGTGATCGCCCTGCTGCTCGTATTCGAATTCCTGAATCTCCTGCTGCACCCGTTGCTGGTGAGGATCACCCATCACTCGCCGGTGCAGATGCTGCTCGCCCTGGTTTGCCTGGGCGCTATCCTGGCGCCCCTGCATCACAAAGCCGAAAAGTGGGCGATCAAAAAGATCCTTGAGAAGAACAAACGGGTACGACTGGAGTCGGCCCGCAGAACGATCGAAAAGCTCGAGAAAGAACTTTGACCCGGTAAGAGGCTACAAAGCCTGAGATTGATCAGGTATCCGGAATCCCGGAACTTCAATCTGCCTAAAAAACAAAGACCCAACTTTCGTTGAGTCTTTGCTGCAGTGCCCAGAACTGGATTATTTACAATGATCCTTTTGAAATTGGTCTTACCCAAATCCCCTCTCCGGCTATCGCCGTACTGGCCTTTTTATTTGTCTGCTTACGCGAACCAGTTCGCAACGCCACCAAATAAAAAGACCCCGGCACTTTCGTGCCAGGGTCTTTGTGCCCAGAACTGGATTCGAACCAGCACATCCTTGCGGACGCTGCGACCTGAACACAGTGCGTCTACCAATTTCGCCATCTGGGCATTGAAAACCGTTTAACCGGGGCTAAACGTTCAGATCGGGGTGCAAATATAAGGGACTAAACTGAAACATTAAAATCCCGCAGCGCATCATTTAAACTTGTTTTCAGATCGGTGGATGGTTTCCGCTGGCCGATGATCAGGGCACAACCCACGCCAAACTCACCTGCCGGGAATTTTTTGGTATAGGTTCCGGGAATCACCACGCTGCGGGCCGGCACCACCCCCTTCATTTCCCTGGGCTCCGATCCGCTCACATCAATGATCTTGGTAGATTGCGTAAGCACCACATTGGCGCCCAGCACCGCTTCTTTTTCTACCCGAACCCCTTCCACCACGATGCAACGGCTACCGATAAAACAGCCGTCTTCAATGATCACCGGGCTGGCCTGCAGGGGTTCCAGCACACCACCGATCCCCACACCGCCACTCAGGTGAACTCCTTTGCCGATCTGGGCGCAACTGCCCACGGTTGCCCAGGTATCCACCATGGTGCCTTCATCAACATAAGCCCCGATATTCACATAACTGGGCATCAGCACCACGTTCTTTGCCAGGTAGGCTCCATACCGGGCGACCGCATGCGGAACGGCCCGTACTCCCAGCGCCGCGTAGTCTGACTTAAGTTTCATCTTATCATAAAACTCGAAGGGGGGTAAGGTATACGTTTCCATTTGCTGGATGGCAAAGTACATCAGTATAGCCTGTTTTACCCATTCGTTCACCTGCCAGCCATCAGCTGAAGGAGAAGCGGTACGCAGGCGGCCCTTATCCACCTCTTCCAGTACATTCCGAACCGCATCGGCATATTTCGCTTCTTTCAGCAAATCCCGGTTCGCCCAGGCCTCAACTATAAGTTGCTGCAATTCCATTTTTTGTTTTTTTGCAAACTTACACGCTGATTCCAAGAAAGAAAAAAGCATTTTATCAATACCTTCGCTGCCTGCATGCAAAAGTTTCTCATCATACAAACCGCTTTCATCGGCGACGTGGTGCTGGCTACCGCACTGGTGGAGAAACTGGCCAGGTTTTACCCGGATGCACAGATCGACTTCCTGGTAAGAAAGGGGAACGAAAGTCTTTTGCAGAATAACCCTCACCTGCATGAAGTACTGATATGGAATAAAAAGGAAAAGAAGACCCGCAACCTGTTCGGCATGCTGAAACAGATACGCCGGAACCGGTACGACAAAGTAATCAATGTACAGCGTTTCTTTTCAACCGGACTGCTTACCGCTTTCTCAGGCGCGGGGGAAACCATCGGCTTCAACAAAAACCCGCTTAGTTTCCTCTTCAGCAGGAAAATAACACATGCTATTACAAAGACCAGGCAGTCGAAACATGAGGTGGAACGAAACAACGACCTGATCGCTTCGTTTACCGATGATTCATTGATCCGACCCGTTTTATACCCATCCGAAAAAGACAGGGAGGTCGCCGGCAGTTTTGCAGGAAGGCCCTATGTAACGATATCGCCGGGGAGCGTATGGTTTACGAAGAAATTCCCGACTGACAAATGGATAGACCTAATCCGGGATTTCCCGGCAGGCTACTCCATTTATTTACTGGGTGGACCTGACAACAAACAGGAGTGCGAACAACTCAGGGAGCAGGCAGGGAATACAAACGTAACCGTTCTGGCAGGCCGGCTTTCGTTCCTTCAATCCGCGGCCCTGATGAAAAACGCGGTCATCAATTATGTTAACGACTCGGGCCCTCTTCATTTTGCCTCAGCCGTGAATGCACCGGTGGCGGCCATATTCTGTTCCACCGTTCCGGCATTTGGCTTCACGCCCCTTTCTGATCGATCATTCATCATTGAAACAACCGAAAACCTTCCCTGCCGGCCCTGTGGCCTGCATGGTCACCGCGAATGCCCGGAAAAACATTTCAGGTGTGCGAGAACCATCCAGGTCGGCCAGTTGTTAAATATAATACCACCGGTATCCCATGTATAGTTACGAAAACGATATTGAACAGTGCCTGCGGGTATTGCATACGGGCGGATTGATCCTCTACCCAACCGATACGGTGTGGGGGATCGGTTGCGATGCCACCAACGAGGAAGCGGTTGCCAGGGTATACGCGTTAAAAAAGCGTTCCGATGAAAAAAGCATGATCATATTACTGGCCGATGAACGGGATATCATCAAATACGTAACCCAACCCGACCCACGGGTGTACGATTATATCAAAGGCATTCACAAACCCACCACGATCATTTACGAAGGCGCTGTTGGGTTGGCGCCAAACCTCACACCACAGAACAACAGCATTGCCATCCGCATCGTACGCGACCGGTTTTGCAAAGATCTCGTCAAACGCTTCCGCAAACCCGTTGTTTCCACCTCCGCCAATGTTTCGGGCTACCCCGCGCCGGGTGTTTTTACCGATATTGATATTGAAATAAAAAACGGTGTTGACTACATTGTTCAACACCGCCAGGACGACCAGACCCCGGCTGTACCTTCTGCCGTTGTCAAATGGAATGTTGATGGCTCGCTCAACATCATTCGTCCGTAAAAAAAGTTGCCGGGATCCCCGCCCCGGCAACACTATTCATGGATATAAATTACAAACGGAACGACAACCCCAACTGGATGCTCTGGTTCTTCCATTTCTCCTGGTTGTCGATATCATTGATGCTGCTCAGGCCAACGGCATAACGTCCGTAAATCCCAAGGTGACCGATGTTGACCTGCACGCCACCCAGCATACTGAAGTCGCCGCCTTTAAAAGCCTGCTGCCCGTTCTGCAACAACGTATTGCTCTTGTTGGTGAGTATTCCGAACTGCGGGCCCACCTGGAGGGTCAGCGCCTTGGTTGGCTTGATATTTAAAAGAATGGGAAAGCTCAGGTATTTGAGCTGGACTTTATCGAGTTGCTTGAACTGGTAAACACTGCTGAAGGTATTGGATGTATCTACGTTGGTCTGGCTGAATAATATCTCCGGCTGGATAGCGAATTTCTTACCGAGGCCGATCTCTACGAATCCACCCAGGTGATAACCAAATGAGAATTCGTCTTTGAATGATTTACCGGAAAGTTTATTGATAGCGGCACCGCCTTTAAAACCGATATGAATTTTTTGTGCAGATACAGAGGTGGTAGCAAGAAGGACTGATGCCAATGCCAGTAAAAGGATTTTCGTTTTCATATTAATTGATTTGGTGTGCGCCCCGGGCGCAAGATACATGCCACCAGGAATACACATGCTACAAACTTTTGTTAAGAGAATCAATCAATTAAAAGGAAAATCCCGCCAGTACAGAGAATAAGGAAGTGAGTCTTTTTTCGGAAGTGGAGGGCAGGTAATAATCAAGATATAACTGCGGTTGCAGATAGAATTTTCCGTAATAATAACTGGCCTGTGCCAGGAAACCGATAGACTGAAGCTTATACGAATCCGAATCACTTCCATCGCCAAACCGGCGTTTGAGATAATTCTGAACCAGGGGGCGTCGCTGGAAGAAACTGCTCGAATGCGAGATATTCCAGCGCTGGGAACCGGTATTAAGCATAAGAACCGGTTGCAGGCGCAATGCATCCTTCTTGCTCAGCAACCGGTAGAAATCCCACTGATGCGATGCCGTCGCGATCACGGATATACTGCTCAGGCGTGTAGTTATTGTATCCCGGATATGAACCACCTGGTTCAGTAACCAGAATGCGGTATCGAAATATTCCCGCTCCCGGCCAAAGGAAAAACCTAGTCCGATACCCGGTTGTATCCATGTTTTCTTGTAAAGGAAATTACCATAGAAGTCGTTCTTAAAAGGACTTACATCAAAACTTGCCGCAGAACCCTCGATGAAACGGGTATAGGAAATCCCGGCATTGATCTTTTTGTTATTAATCACATAGGCCGGACTAACCGCGTATTGATAAAAAGTCAATTTGCCATCGTCGTTCGCCGCGAAGGCGCTTGCGCTGAACGAAAACCCGCTCTTATGATAATATGCCAGGGTTGGCGTGTAAAACAACTTACTGGTGATCGCCTGGCCGGCATTCAACGCGTTGTTCTTGATGCTGAACATTCCGTTTCCCATGCCGATGCCAATATCGAAGTAACTCTTATTCTTGCGGGCATCCATCATTAATTGCACAAAGGCGTCGTTCATAAACATGGAATCCAATGCCTCCTTTTCCGCCTTGGTGAGCGGCTCTGTTTGTGCCTGTGTCGAAAATCCGGTGAAAACAGCAGTGAGTATTAGTACGATACGAAACATAATGGTTGAGTCGGCCAATATAGATACTGAGGGGTTACCCGGGTTTAATACGTTACGAATATAAAAATATTGCCCTGATTGACCATAAAGCCCTATCTTTGCGCCCATTATTTTATAACTGAGAATTACATGACATGCTCAGTTGCTGTTGTCAATAGATAGAAAATCCTCCGGGACGATCCGATCCCCGCCCCTGGCAGACCCAGGGTCATCCAACGGCCAGAAGCATGGTATCCCGAACTTAGAGACAAGTTCATCATCACGGGAATTGCATGTGGCTATCACAAATCAAATTTCATGAATGCATTTGAAGCCTTAGGCTTGAACGAACAATTGGTACGCGCTGTTACCGAATTAGGGTTTGAAACCCCCACCTCTATCCAGGAAAAAGCCATTCCTGTATTATTATCCGGCACCACCGACTTCATGGGCCTTGCCCAGACGGGTACCGGCAAAACAGCCGCATTCGGGCTGCCTTTATTGCAACTTATCGATCCGTCGCAACGCCACCCGCAGGCATTGATCGTTTGCCCTACCCGGGAACTTTGCCTGCAGATCACCAATGATATTGAAGCGTTTAAAAAACATAGCCGGAATATTTATACCGAAGCCGTTTACGGCGGCGCTTCCATCATGATGCAGATGCGCAACCTCAAAAAGGGTGTACACATTGTAGTGGCCACACCGGGGCGGCTGATCGACCTGATCGAACGCAAAGCGATCGACCTGCAAAAAGTAAAATACGTGGTACTGGATGAAGCCGACGAAATGCTCAACATGGGCTTCCGCGACGATATCGACTTCGTTCTTAAAAACACCATCAACCGCGAGAGCATCTGGCTCTTCAGCGCCACCATGCCACCCGAAGTAAGGGCCATTTCCAAGAACTACATGGAGAGCCCGAAAGAAGTGACCGTGGGCAAACGCAACAGCGGCAACGTAAACATCGATCACCAGTACTTTGTAGTAAGCGCTCAGTACCGTTATGAAGCCCTTAAGCGGCTCATCGATTTCAACCCGGGCATGTACGGCATCATCTTCACCCGCACCAAGGCCGACGCACAGGAAATATCCGAGCGACTGGCTAAGTCGGGTTACGAGATCGAAGCACTGCACGGCGACCTGTCGCAACAACAACGCGATAAAGTAATGGGCCGCTTCCGTACGAAGAACCTGCAATTACTCATTGCTACCGACGTAGCCGCACGTGGCATCGACGTTGATGGCATCACGCACGTGATCAACTACGAACTGCCCGACGATATGGAAGTATACACCCACCGAAGCGGCCGTACCGGCCGGGCGGGTAAAACAGGTGTCTGCCTTTCTATTTGTCACAGCCGGGAGATCTACAAAATCCGTTCGCTGGAAAAGATCACCAATGCCAAGTTCCACAAACTGGATGTTCCTTCGGGTAAGGAAGTCTGCCGGAAGCAGTTCTTTCACTTCATGGATAAACTCATGCAGGCCGACCTCAGCCATGGCGATTACGAAACCTACCTGCCCGACCTGATCGAAAAATTCGAAACAGTAAGCAAGGAAGAAGTACTGCAACGGGTAGCCGCTCTTGAATTCAATCATTTCCTGAAATATTACGAGAATGCCGAAGACCTGAACCGCCCGGAAAGCAGAGACCGCCGGAGCACTATGCAGGAAACAGGAGGCAGAAGAGACCGCGGTCAATTCAACCGCCGCGACAGTGGTTATACCCGCCTCTTCATCAACCTGGGCACCAAGGATGGTTTTTACAAAGCCAGTTTCCTGCAGTTCATTCTTGATGAAAGCGACCTGAAAAAAGAAGTACTGGGTAAGATCGACCTGCGGGAGATGAACACCTGGGTAGAGATCGATATGGATTCCGCCGGCCGCATGATCAAATCGCTCGACGGCAAGCGCTATAACAACCGGATCATCCGCATGAATGAGGCAGATGGCGGGTTCAAAAGGCCCAGCGACGAGGGAAGACCCCGGCAATATGGCTCGAGGGAGAAAAGAAATTTCAGGTAGTATATCACGGACATTGAGAATTGGAGATTGATCATTCAACTAATATTCAATAACCAATTCTCAATTTCAATTCTCTACAATATGGAAGCGGAAGTACATATATTGTTTTCTTCTGACCACTATGAGATCTGCGATTTCAGGTGCCGGTGCAATGAATGCACCCGGTCGAAGACCGAGTACAATGAACACCTCTCCTTCTGCATCACCCGCTCAGGTAATTTCTACTACAATGCTTTTCGCAACACGCTTGATACCTACACCGGTTCGGTACTGGTAAGCAAACCCGGGTATGAATACACCGTTAAGCATCCCGGAGAGATCCCCGACGCCTGCACCATCATTATCTTCCGGAAGAAATTTTACGAAGACATCCAGGGCCTGCTGAACCGCCATACACATTGGTTCTTTTCCAATAAAGACATGCAATCGCTGCTGATACGAACCAACCCGCAGATCGAACAACTGCATTTCGCCCTCCTGCAGGCATGCAGGTCCGCCAGCCCCCATCAACTGGAAATGGATAACCTCGTGATGGACATTTTTGAAGAAGTGATTGGACGCTTTACCGACTACAGCCCCGTACAACCCGTAAATGCCCGGCTGAAAAAATACCACCTGGCCACGATCGAACAGGCCAAGCAATACATGCATGATCACCTGTCGGAAAACATCACCCTGGAGCAGCTGGCTGCCTATTGCCACATCAGCCCTTTTCATTTCAGCAGGATCTTTAAAACCTTTTCCGGTTTCTCTGTTTATCAATTCCTCCAGAGCATGCGCCTGAAGCACGCCGAGATGCTGCTGGCTTCGCCGTTGCCGGTTGCCGATGTGGCTTTTCGTGCAGGGTTTAACAGTCTGGATTATTTCTCGGCCGCGTTCAAAAAACAATACAAACTCTCTCCTTCAGCCTTTCGAAACACAATCGGCAAAACAGCAAGATTTCACAAATGACTTCTTTCGGGGCCTGATAGTTTTGTGGTCCAAAAAAAAGTCATGAACAACAACATTGAAAACCTGCTGCTGGCCGAGCGGCAAGCGAAGCAATTATTTGAAGCGGCAGCGAAACAAGGCTTACTCGTTCCGGGAAAAAAAGAGAGCGAATTGGCCGCCGAAATAGTGGCCCTGGCCCGTGAATCATTCGGTATCGATAACTTCTGGCACAAAAAGATCGTTCGCGCCGGCCCCAATACACTACAGCCCTACAATGGCAATCCGCCAGACCGCATTATCCAGGACAACGACATCCTGTTTCTTGATTTTGGTCCCATTGTCAACGGGTGGGAATCAGACCTCGGTCGCACCTATGTGCTGGGCAACGACCCCCTGAAACTGAAACTGCAACAGGATGCCGAAGCCGCCTGGCAGGAGGCCAATCGTTGGTATGCCGCACAGGAGGAACTCACCGGGGCCGCCTGCTTTCATTACCTCAAACAACTGGCAAAGAAATACGGATGGGAATGGGGCGGCGAGATCGGGGGGCACATTGTAGGGAAATATCCGCACGAACAACCCGATGACCCAGCCGACCTCAGCCTGGACATACACCCGGATAACCACAACAGCATCCTGCTGCGGGATAAGGAAGGAAATAAACGGTACTGGATACTGGAAATTCATTTCATCGACCGCGAAGCCGGGATCGGCGCTTTTTTCGAACAATTATTTACCGAACAATAAAAAAGTAGTACCCCCATGAAAAAGATATTCTACAGCAGCCTGCTGGGCTTGGGCGCTTTGCGTGCCGCAGCCCAGGAAACAGAACTCGAAACGCTGAAAAAACTCAATGCCCTTTTCATCCACAACTGGGTCACCGGCGATACCGCTTCGCACAACCGGATCATTCACCGCGATTTCATCCATGTGAGCAGCGAAGGAAAATATACGGCCCGCAAAGAATACCTCGAGAACTGGGCAACCGGGTTTGCAGGCATTGTGTACTGGGATTACCGCGACGAGGACATCCGCATCTATGGCAATACCGCCCTTATTCATTCACAGAACAAATGCGTGAGCATCAACAACGGGAAAGAAGAAGTCAGTTTCTGGATGTATACCGACACCTATATCAAAGAAAATGGCGAATGGAAATGCGTACAGGCACAGATCGCCAGAGTAAGTCAGCCCTACTATGCCGCGGATGAAACAATTGTCCGGAAATATGATTTCAGGAAGGTGCAAAAGCAATAAGCACTATTTGCCTTTCAATGTGTCTGCCACGAAATTTCAATTTATTCCACTACTGAATAGTAAACAGTTTTGCTTATCGGCACTGGCTTCCCATCTTCTGCCGTAAACTCGCCTTTTACACGAATTCGGTATCTCCCGGGTTTGGCTGGTACTTTTACTTTATAAATTGCAATACCATTCTCATTAAGAAGTACAGATTTACCATTAAACCGCAATTTCAGGTTAGGCAAAGTTGTATAAGCGCCCATTCCTGCATCAATTTCAAGGATTTCCCCTGCCCGAAGACATGTACTGGTTTGGCCAAGTAAAAAACAATAACCCTCTGTGACACCATCTAGATATCCTATTTGATTCAGGCAAAACTCGACAGTTTGATTTTCAACACACCTTACATTATTCTCAAATTTACTTAGCAACAGGATCGCTCCCATAGCTGGCATATTTTCAAAGTACTTCTTTGTAAAGTCACTTGCACTATGTGTTTTAATATCGAATCCTTGGGAAAAGAGCCCTAAACCTAAAGCAAATTTTACTTTCACTTTATCATCTACATTCATGATCGAATCACCATAGTTAATTAAACGCTGATACAACTCCCCTCCTCTCCCTTTCGATTCAAATACCTTCCGGGAAATCGATTCCTTTTTCATCCAATCCTCATTCTTCGCAGAAATACCCCCATTTGCTTCACTTCGTAACTCTTGCTTAAGACTTTGGATAAACTCAACCATGCCAGTTGAAAGATATCTTATTCTATCCGCTTTCGGTTGCCAGATGCTGGCTTGCAATTTTGTTTTATTATCACGCAATCTATCTTCCAGTAATCTGTATAGTTGATTGTTATTATAGTTAATCCAGGTATTTGATTGCTGAAACCCCTCGTCTGCAATCTTGTATGCCGCAATATGCTTATCTGAATTATCTGTACAGGAAGAAAAAATGAATGAAGAGAAAATGAAGGCCAGGATAGTTCGCATAAAATTTCATTTCCCCGAAAAATAGAAACGAAACCCTACACAAAAGGTTAAAATGCTGTATCACCCGACTACTGACTATCAACCATGAACCATGAACTATGAACTATTAACCATGAACTATCAACCATCCCCTACACCAGCTCGATCACCGTTATTTCCGGCATGATGCCCACCCTGCCCGGGTAACCGATAAAGCCGAAACCGGGATTCACATAGAGTTTCTGGCTGCCGTCTTCATATAATCCCGCCCATTGCTTATACATGTATTGCACGGGGCTCCATTTAAAGCCGGGGATCTCCACGCCGAACTGCATGCCATGGGTATGGCCGCTCAGTACGAGGTCCACATCCGGGTATTTGGGTTTTACTTCCGCGTCCCAATGGCTGGGATCGTGGCTCATAAGTATTTTGAAGGGATATTTCTCACTGCCCGGGTGCGCCAGGTCCATACGCCCATGCTTGGGGAAGCGGGCCTTGTTGCTCCAGTTCTCGATGCCCAGCAGGGCGATCTGCTCGCCGTTGCGTTCCAGCGCCACATGTTCGTTCAGCAGCAAACGCCAGCCGAGATTTGCATGCACCTGTTTCAGGTTTTCCAGGTTCTGTTCCTTGGAGACCCCTTTGTGCGGCCAGCGAACATAATCGCCGTAATCGTGGTTGCCGAATACGCTGTACACGCCCATCGGCGCATTCAGTTTACTGAACACATCCATATAATCTTCCATCTCGTGGGCCCGGTCGTTCACCAGGTCGCCGGTGAAAAGGATCAGGTCGGCCTTCTCCGCCAGGATTTTTTTAATACCGTGTTCTACGGCTTTCTTATCTGTAAAGCTCCCGCTGTGAATATCGCTGATATGAATGATCTTCATCCCCTTGAAGGAAGCGGGCAGGTTATCGAAGGATAAGGGCACCCGTTTCAGGTTGTAATTATACTTATTACTGAACCCATAGAGCAGGCTTCCAAACAGGGTACCTCCCGCCGCCAGTCCGAGCCAGCTCAGGAATACGGAACGGCTGATCCCGTCTCCGCTCATTCGCTCTGCATTCGTGTTGCTGAAAAAGAGTTTTCCCGCCGCCCACTGGATGATACGGCGTACATCATCCACCAGGAAGAAAACCACGGCTACCATTTTCGCCAGTCCGAGCCCGATAAGGGTAGCGAACAGGTAGGTACGCACCCGCTTACCTAAAAAGTTATGATCCGTATAGACAAAGAGCAGCAGGCTGATAACGGCCAGGGCCGTGATGCCCCAATAAACCGCGTAGAGGATGGCCCTCGCCTTGGGCGATAAAGACTGGCTCACAGTACGGATGGCCTGGAATATATAGGTATCCAGCAGCAGCATGACGCCGATGGTGATGAAGAGTCCGAGAGGTGTACGCATCAGGAAGTGGTGTTTGGGGTTTGATGTTTGGTACCGTTCATTATAACACAATTAAAACCAGGATGTTCCGGATTTTAAGCCGATTGGCTAAATTTGCGGCCCGGAACGGTTGTTTCCCGGCAAATTTCCGGGTGTTTGTTGAAAAGAGACGTACAGGATTGTAAAATATTTTATAATTGATCCCCAGGCAGATACCCGGTACCGGCGTTGAAAAAATGCGGGCTGCAAAAGGGGGAATTGCCTTACATTACAATACCTTTGAGCCCTTTAGAAAAACAGGCTCAAGGCAAACGAAGAGCGCATCAACACTATGGCAAGAATAATAGGCGTAGCAAATCAAAAAGGAGGAGTTGGAAAGACCACCACGGCCATCAACCTGGCGGCCAGCTTTGCCGTATTGGAATACAAGACCCTGCTGGTAGACGCCGACCCACAGGCCAATAGTACCACCGGTACCGGTTTCGACCTTCACAATATCACCCAGAGCCTGTACGACTGCATGGTGAATGAGGCCCAGGCAAAGGATGTGATCCTCAAAACCGATATTCCCTATCTCGACCTGCTCCCCTCGCATATCGACCTGGTGGGCGCCGAGATCGAGATGATCAATTACCCCAACCGGGAAAGCGTGCTCAAAAAGATACTGGAACCGGTAAAAGACGAATACGATTTCATCGTGGTCGACTGCTCTCCTTCTCTCGGGCTGATCACGGTGAATGCGCTTACGGCGGCCGACAGCGTGGTGGTGCCGGTACAAACCGAATTCTTCGCCCTCGAAGGATTGGGCAAACTGCTTAATACCATCAAGATCGTACAGAACAGGCTCAACCCATCGCTCAAGATCGAAGGCATCCTGATGACCATGTACGACGGAAGGCTCCGCCTCTGCAACCAGGTAGTAAGCGAAGTGCGCAGGCATTTCGACGATATCGTTTTCAGCAGCATCATCCACCGGAATACCCGTTTGAGCGAAGCGCCCAGTTTCGGCAAACCGGTGATCCTCTACGATTCCGACAGCAAGGGAGCGGTGAATTACCTCAACCTGGCCAAAGAGATATTGCAGAAGAACAATCTTACCAAAATAAAAGAAGAAGACAGAATACTCGAATGAGAGACCAGGTGATGTGATGATTATACAATGTGCTGATGAAAGTAGGCACTTCGAAACATCAGCACATCAGCACATCAACAAATCAACAACCATGTCGCAGCCCAATAAAAAAGACGCACTCGGAAAAGGAATCCGCAGCCTGCTGCAGAACATCGATTCCGACCTGAAAAATACAGCCGGCGCCCTGAGCCAGGAAGTGGTGGAACAGGCATCATCGGCCATGCGCATACCGCTCGAACAGATCGAAGTAAACCCCAAACAGCCGCGCCGCGATTTCGATGAAACAGCGCTGAACGAACTGGCGGCTTCCATCCGCATTCACGATATCATCCAGCCGCTCACCGTAACCCGGATGCCCAGCGGCAAGTTCCGCCTGATCGCCGGCGAACGCCGTTTCCGTGCGTCCAAACTGGCCGGACTGAAAGATGTACCGGTGTACATCCGCCAGGCCAACGACACGGAACTGCTCGAATTATCCCTGCTCGAAAACCTGCAACGGAAAGACCTCAACGCCATCGAGGTGGCCCTGAGTTACAAACGCCTTATGGATGAACTGGAATATACACAGGAACAGGTGGCCGAACGCATGGGCAAAGAACGAAGCACCGTTACCAACTACATCCGCCTGCTGAAGCTGCCTCCCGATATACAGGTAGCGGTACGCAGCGGCGAACTGAGCATGGGTCATGCACGGGCGCTGATCAATGTAGACCTGGTCGATAAACAACTCTTCATCTTCCAGGAGATAAAGAAGAAAGGGCTTTCGGTTCGCCAGACAGAAGAGCTGGTGCGCAAACAATACAGTCCCGCTGTTAAAGTTGCGGTAAAACAAACCCTTGCTCCCGAACTGAAACGGATCGAAGATAATTTAGCGTCGCACTACAATACCCGGGTGAAATTCACCCACAACAAAAAAGGGCATGGCACCATCCTGTTCGAATATTATTCCACCCAGGAACTGAATGCCCTGCTCGAAAAACTGAACATTAACGTACGCTGATGTTGAAACCCGTCTCCTGCCTCTTGATCCTGTTCACGCTTTTCGGTGCGTCGCGGACCATGGCCCAGCAAGACAGCGCCAAACAGAAAAAGAACACGAACCTCTTTTCAAAACCCGACCCCGCCAAAGCGTACAATCCCCGGATCGCCATGTACCGCTCGGCCATCCTGCCCGGTTGGGGGCAGGCCACCAACAAAAAGTACTGGAAGATCCCGGTTGTATACGCGGCCCTCGGAACCACCACCTATATCTTCTTCCGCAATGTGAAACAATACCGCGAGGCACGGGATGCATACATCAATGCAATTGACGGCAACCAGGCCAACGACTTTCAGATCCCCCAACCCTACTATTCGGTAAAAGACCAGCCCGAACGCATCAAGAATTTCCGCAACCAGGTACGGCAGAATGTTGATTATACCGTGCTTTTCTTTATCCTGTTCTGGGGATTGAATGTGGTGGACGCCACCGTAGACGCACACCTGAAAACATTCGATGTAAGCGACGACCTCAGCCTGCGGATCAGGGCCGGTTACAGCGAACTCGCTCAAACGAACGGCATCAGCCTGGTGCTGAACATCGGGAAAAATCGCTCAAAATAATTTACCTTCATCGCGGTACAATCATTTCGTAACTGCAGCATTCCATTATGAAAATCGCATTGATCGGTTATGGCAAGATGGGAAAAGCCATTGAGGCGGTCGCCCTTCAACGCGGCCATACCATCGGCCTGAAGATCGATATCGACAGCCTGGCTTCCTTTACCCCCGAAAATCTATCGGCCTGCGATGTGGCCATCGAATTCACCGGGCCGCACAGCGCCAAAGAGAACCTGCTGAAATGCATGGACGCCGGCATCCCCACCGTAAGCGGCAGCACCGGCTGGCTGGAGCACCGTGCGGAAGTGGATCAGCGCTGCCGGGAGAAGAACGGCAGTTTTTTATACGCCAGTAATTTCAGCGTAGGTGTGAACATTTTTTTTGAAGTCAATAAAAAACTCGCCCGGCTCATGAGCCGGCAGGAGAACTATGAGGTGAGCATGGTGGAGATACACCATACGCAAAAAAAGGATGCACCCAGCGGTACCGCCATCACCCTGGCCGAACAGGTTCTGCAGGAAGTTCCCCGTAAACGCAACTGGGTGAACGAACCCACAGGTAACCCGGCCGACCTGGTGATCATCAGCAAACGGGAAGACCCGGCGCCCGGAACGCATTCGGTAAAATACAGTTCGCCTGTCGACGACATCGAGATCATTCATACGGCCCACAGCCGCGAAGGTTTTGCGCTCGGCGCTGTACTGGCTGTTGAATACATCCGCGATAAAAAGGGCATCTTTACCATGCAACAGGTATTGGGCATCAGTTAATTTCCCGCATGCAACGGAAACAAAAAATAGCCTGGCTTTTTCTGCTTATTCTCTACAGCTGCGCCGCCGAAGCGCAGCAGTATATGATCGACAGCCTGAATTTTGTTATCAGCAACAGCAAGAGCGACCCGGAAAAGATCAAGGCCTATTTTCTTTTACAGGAAAAAATGCTTTTCAAGGATTTTGATCAATGCCTGGCCGCTTCACAAAACGGCGCCGCACTTGCGAGGAAAATCAACGACAGCAGCTCTTATGGGGGTTTCCAGGACGCCATCGGCAGAGCCTACTACTTCAAGGGCAATTACGACAGTGCCGCAACCTATTATTATCAATCGCTTGAAATACTTAGAAAAACAGGCGATCAGCCCAAGCTGGCCGCTGCGTTAAACGATATCGGCAAGCTGTACCGCAAGACCCGGGACCTGAACCGGTCGATCCAGATGTACGACGAAGCCTACCTGATCTATAAAAGACTGAACGACGAAAATGGCATGGCCACCATCCTCAACGAATCGGGTGTCGTGTTCGAATACAAGGAAGATTATGCGGAAGCCATCAGCCGGTACAAACGCTCACTGGCTATCCGTCAAAAGATGAATGATACGGTAGGGATTGCCTACAGCCTGAACTTCATCGGGGGAGCCTGCACCCTGCAGAAGAATTTCAAAGAAGCCGAAGAGAACCTGGTTCAGTCGCTCGAATTGCGAAAGATCCTCAAAGACAGTTTTTCGATCGCACTCAGTCATGGCGACCTCGGGTTCATGTACAAAGAAGAAAACCGCCTCGACAAGGCGATCGAACAATACCAGCTCAGCAATGCCATCGCATCCCGTATGAAATTCATGGACCTGCTGCTGAGCAATTACAAAGAACTGGCTGCTATCGCGGAAAAAAAGGGAGATTACGCCCAGGCGCTTACCTATTATAAACAACAGACCGCCCTGAAGGATTCGATCTATTCCGGTGAAAAAATGAAGCAGATCGAACAACTCAACGCCAAATACCAGGCAGAGAAAAAAGAACAGCAACTGAAATTGCAGCAAACCGAGATTGATCGCAAGAACTACGTACTGGCAGGCCTATCGCTTGCCGCGTTGTTATTCGTCCTGTTCGGCTTCACCTTTTACCGGAAACGGCAGTTGCAGCACAAGATGACCCTGCAGGCTGAAGTGATGAAGCAACAGGACCTGGCGACACGGGCCGTTATCAGCGCCGAAGAAAACGAACGCAAACGCATCGCCGCCGACCTGCACGATGGTGTGGGCCAGATGATGAGCGCCGCCAAAATGAATCTTTCAGCCTTTGAAACTGAAATTGATTTCCGGAACGAATCGCAGAAAACCGCGTTCGAAAAACTGATCGGCCTCGTGGATGAAAGCTGCAAAGAAATACGCAGTGTGAGCCACCAGATGATGCCCAATGCGCTCCTCAAAAGTGGGTTGGCAAGCGCCGTACGCGAATTCATCGATAAGATCGACAACCGCATCATCAAGATCAACCTGCACACCGAAGGATTGAATGAACGGCTCGACAGCAATACCGAAACCGTTTTATACCGGGTGATCCAGGAATGCGTGAACAACGTGATCAAGCACTCCGGGGCCGGTCATCTCGATATAGCGCTGATCAAGGATGCCGACGGTATATCCGCGACTGTTGAAGACGACGGCCGTGGTTTCGACGCAACCGATAAACAAAAATTTGAAGGCATCGGCCTAAAAAATATCCGGAGCCGGGTCGAATTCCTCAAAGGAACGGTGGATTTTGACAGCTCGCCCGGGAAAGGAACGCTCGTAGCCATTCACATACCCTTAGGGCATTAAAAACTTTTTGCTACATTTAGCCCGTCGTAACGAACCGCGGCATCAATATGAAAAACACACGAATCAGGCTGGGTATTGTAGACGATCACCAGATCGTGATCGACGGCTTGAAATCACTGCTGCACGGACATGACCAGTTTGAAGTGGCTTTCGAAAGCACGCAACCCCTCGAAGTAACCGGGCTGCTCACGAAAAAAACGATCGATATCCTGCTTACCGACGTGATGATGCCCGGGCTCAATGGCGCCGAACTGGCCAAGGCGGTACACGAGCAATTCCCCGACATTAAGATACTGGCGCTCTCCATGAGCGGACAAGGCGACCTGGTGAACCAGATGATCGACGATGCCGATATATCCGGCTACGTACTCAAGAACATCGGGAAAAAGGAATTGATCAGAGCGCTGGAGAAGATATCCGGCGGCGGGATCTATTTCAGCGAAGAAGTGCTGGAAGAAATGACCCATGCCAGCGAAAAAAAGAAGGAAAGCGCCGAAGTGAACCTGACGGCCCGCGAGATCGAGATCATCCGCCTCATCGAAAAAGAAATGAGCAACAGGCAGATCGCCGAACAATTATTCCTCAGCGAACGAACCGTTGAAACCCACCGCAAGAACATCTTCCGCAAAACCAATACGGCCAGCGTGATCGGCCTGGTGAAGTATGCCTATGAGCATAAGCTCATATGAATACTGAATATCGAGCAAGGAATCTTGAACAAGGATCGGAAATTACACTTCAGCATTCTTCATTCCTTGTTCCCTGTTCATCATTAAACCTTCAGGTTGTCCAGCATATCCTTCGTCATCTGGGCAAGATCATATTCTTCTTTCCAGCCCCAGTCGGCCCGGGCAACGGAATCGTCGATGCTTTGCGGCCAGCTGTCGGCAATAGGCTGCCGGTAATCCGGCTTATAACTGATCGAAAAACCGGGCACATGCTTTTTGATCTCCCCGTATATTTCTTTTGGTGAAAAACTCATTCCCGACAGGTTATAGGATGTACGCACCGATATTTTTTCCGCCGGCGCCTCCATCAGCTCGATCGTGGCCCGGATGGCATCCGGCATGTACATCATGGGCAAGTAGGTATCTTCTTTGAGAAAGCATTCATAGCCTGTACCCTTTTTCGCCTTATAAAATATATCCACCGCGTAATCGGTAGTACCGCCGCCCGGCTCGCTTTTGTAACTGATCAGGCCCGGGTAACGCAGGCTGCGTACATCCACGCCATAGCGCTGGTGGAAATAGTGGCACCAGAACTCACCGGCGTATTTGCTGATTCCGTAAACGGTTGTGGGTTCGATAATGGTTTGCTGCGGACAGTTCTGTTTGGGAGAAGTGGGACCAAATACAGCGATGCTGCTTGGCCAGTAAACCTTATGGAGATTCTCTTCCCGGGCTATATCAAGTACATTCAGCAGGCTTTGCATGTTCAGGCTCCAGGCCAGGTGCGGGTTCTTTTCACCGGTGGCCGAAAGGATCGCGGCCAGCAGGTATATCTGGGTGATATTCTGCCGGATCACCTGCACGTGCAGCATTTCCTTGTTCATCACATCCATGCTCACATAAGGTCCGGTTCCCTTAAGCAACTCATTTTCTTCCCGCAGGTCGGATGCCACAACGTTGGCATTGCCATATATTTTCCGGAGTGCAAGGGTAAGTTCTACGCCGATCTGCCCCGAGGCGCCGATCACCAGTATTTTTTCTTTCATTATAGCAACTGTTTAGGAATCACAAATGTAAGGGCTAATGTCCTTTATTGTACGGGTAATCACGGGTATGTGGGAACAGATTCCTGAAAATCGGGTTGACATTTCATATCCCTTTGTTTACATTTGATAGGATCCCTGAAATACCCGATCAGCCCTCACCCGCCCATATACCTGCGGCAACCAGCAAGAAATTCACCAGGCGCTCATTAAAAACAGAAACAATGAACAAGAATTACCTGCTAACTGCCATCGCCCTGTTATTTGCAGATTCCCTGCTCGCCCAATCGGTAGCCATCAATACCGATGGCAGTACCGCCAATACCAGCGCTATCCTGGATGTAAAGAGCAATACAAAAGGTATCCTGATCCCCCGCATGTCGAAGGCCGAACGAACCAGCATCGCCTCTCCCGCCACAGGACTGATGGTATTTCAGCATACGCCCGACAGCCTGGGCTTCTATTATTACGACGGAAGCCAGTGGAGTTGGGTGGCTGCCATCAATGGCAATGCCGATACACTGGCCTGGAAACGATCGGGTAATGCGTCCACAAATCCGGTAACGCATTTCATCGGCACCACCGACAACAAGCCACTGCATTTCCGGGTGAACAATACCCGGGCGGGTTTCATCGACAATACCAGTTATAACCTTTCACTCGGCTACTCGGGCTTCCTGAACAATTCTACCGGCACGCACAATACCGCCATCGGCTTTCAATCCCTGCAAACGAATACCACGGGCAATTACAATACGGCTATCGGGGCATTCAGTTCTTTCAGCAATGCCAGCGGCATCCGCAATACCGCCATCGGAACTTCAGCGCTCTATTTCAATACATCGAATGACAATACAGCCATCGGGTACGAGGCGCTGAATCAAACGGCGGCCGCAGCGGCGAAAAACAATACGGCCATCGGGGCCAATGCGGGCAGACAGAATGTATCGGGCACCGCCAACACAGCGATCGGCGATTCAGCCTTATATCTTTCCAGCACCGCCAGTTACAATGTAGCCATCGGTAAGAATGCGGGGCGAGACAACCTTGGTTCCTGGACCACTTTTGTTGGTATCGACGCGGGGCCGGTAAATACAGCCAATGGAAGTGTATTCGTTGGCTCGGCTGCGGGCATGCGGAACACATCGGGGTCGGCCAACACGTTCGTGGGCGATAATGCGGGAAGAGATGTAGTCTCCGCTTCCGGTAATTCTTTCTTTGGCAGTTTTGCCGGACAGATAAATACGGCGAACGAAAACAGTTTCTTCGGCCGCACGGCCGGCTTCAGTAACACGAGTGGCAATTACAACACATTCATCGGCGCCTACAGCGGATATTTCAACAGTACTGGTGTGGAGAACAGTTTCCTGGGAAGAGCCGCCGGCTTTACCAACAGCGTCGGCAACAACAATACCTTCCTCGGTGCGCATGCGGGAAACCTCAACAGTTCCGGTTCCAACAACAGTTTTGTAGGGAAATCGGCCGGCCTTAATACCAGCTCGGGTACCAACAATACCGTCCTGGGATCGCAGGCACTTCTGTTCGGGAACGGATCGGCCAATACGGCTTTGGGCGCTTTCTCCTTAAGCAATCTCTCGGGGAGTAATAACTACAATGTGGCAGTGGGCGATAGTTCTGCCAGGAACCTGGCAACCGGCGCCAATAATGTAGCGGTAGGCAGCTGGGCAATGAAAGACCATACCACCGGGAACCAGAATACGGCGATTGGAAATTTTGCCATGGGTGAAAGAGAAAGCGGCAGTTTTAATGTAGCCCTGGGAGCAGGAAGCCTGTGGAATACAAACAATGATTACAATACCGGGATCGGTTACCAGACAGGCTTTCAAAATATATCAGGAACCCTCAATACCTACCTCGGTGCAGGTGTTTCTACGGTTGATGGTTTAACGAACGGTACAGGAATCGGTGCGAACTCATTTATAAATGCAAGTAATAAAGTCCGGATTGGTTCTTCAACGGTAACCGTAATTGAAGGGCAGGTGGCTTATACCTTCCCATCCGACGGGCGGTTCAAGACCCAGGTCACCGAATCGATCGCAGGACTTGATTTTATCACCCGCCTGCGCCCGGTGGCCTATAATTTTCAAACGGCCAAATACGACGCCTTCATCCGAGGCCCGCAGAATGAGCAGCTCCGCAATACCGGTACCGTCGATTTCACCGAGTCGGAAAAGATCCGCCACAATGGCTTTATCGCACAAGAGGTATGGAAAGCCGCCAAAGATGCAGGTTATGAATTCGACGGGGTACATGTTCCCCGCAACAGCACCGAAACCTATAGTATCGCCTACTCACAATTTGTGGTGCCACTGGTAAAAGCCGTACAGGAACAACAGGTACAGATCGAAGAACTAAAAAAACAAGTGGCAGAATTGAAAGCGGCATTGAATAAACCAGGTACCGGCAAATAGTCATTGCGTTATGAATCACACGGAAGGTTTGAATAACCTACCTTTGCCGCATGGAAAAATACCTGGACGACCTCTTTGCCGGTCAGCAATACAACAAGCAAAATTTCTTCCTTATCGCGGGGCCCTGCGTGGTGGAAAGCGAAGAAATCGTGATGGAAACCGCGGAGAAAGTTTCTGCCGTATGCCGGAAACTGAGAATACCCTATATCTTCAAATCCTCGTACCGCAAGGCAAACCGCACATCGGCCAATTCCTTCACCGGCATCGGCGATGAAAAAGCCATGCAGCTGATCAAAAAAGTGGGTGAACGTTTTTCCATCCCCACCACCACCGATATTCATACCGAACAGGAAGCAGCCCTCGCGGCGCAATACGTGGATGTATTGCAGATACCTGCCTTCCTCTGCCGGCAGACCGAACTGCTCATCGCCGCCGCGAAAACAGGCCGGATCGTGAACGTGAAGAAAGGGCAATTCGTAAGCGGCCCCTCCATGAAATTCGCCGTAGAGAAGATCAAAGGCGCCGGCAATGATAAAGTGGGATTGATTGAACGAGGAAATACTTTCGGGTACCAGGACCTGGTGGTGGATTACCGCAACATCACCTGGATGCGGGAGATCAAGGTACCCGTGATCATGGACTGCACCCACGCCCTGCAGCAGCCCAACCAAACGGGCGGCGTAACCGGCGGCAATCCCGAACTCATCGAAACCATTGCCAAGGCAGCCATCGCCACGGGTGCCGACGGACTGTTCATCGAAACGCATCCCAACCCGGCTGTTGCCAAGAGCGATGGCGCCAATATGCTCCGGCTCGAATTGCTGGAACCCCTGCTCGAAAAACTGGTACGGCTCCGGTCTGCCGTCATCTGAGATCCCATCTTATTACGGCTTTCGTAAAAAGCATGATGTATGATGCCATTACCTTTGCAAAAAACAAAGCAATGGAAGCAGCCGCATTGAATGAACTCATCCGTACCCGCCGTTCCGTTTTTCCATCACAGTTCGTACCCGGCAAACCCGTTTCCCGCGACATCATGGAACAAATACTCATCAACGCTACCTGGGCCCCCAACCACGGGCAAGCCGAGCCCTGGCAGTTTACCGTATTCAGCGGCGTGGGATTGAAAAAACTGGCCGGTTTCCAGAGCGAACTCTATAAAACAACATCCGGCGAAAATTTCAAGCAGGCGACCTATGAAAAATTACGATCCAACCCGCTGCTGGCATCGCACATCATCGCCCTCGGCATGAAACGAACAACCACCAAACGCATCCCCGAGATTGAAGACATAGAAGCCGTGGCCTGCGCCGTACAGAACATCTATTTATCCGTAAGCGCCTACGGCCTGGGCGGATACTGGACCACCGGCGGCGTTACCTACCTGGAAGAAGCAAAATCTTTTTTTGGATTGAAGGAAGAAGATAAACTGCTGGGATTTTTCTACATCGGGCATGTAGCGATCCCCTCTCCCCCGGCAAAGCGAAGTGCGCTCGAAGAAAAAATAACCTGGGTGGAAACTTAAAGATACTTGACCGGGTTGCGCCGGGCATTGAGGATATACCGCTTGACATTCATCCAGAACGCGACAAAAAAGTAGATGATCACCGGGGAACCGAGGGTCATGAAGGACATATAGATAAAATACTTCCGGATCGTGGAGGTAGCAATACCCATGCGTTCGCCAATGGCGGTGCATACGCCGAATACATGCCATTCGATGAAATGTTTGAACCGGTTCATACTGCTAAATTAAAAAACATTTTCTCCTCCGCAAAGGTTTAGAAAATGGGCCGGTTTCTGTAAATTTGCGGCATTCCGGTTTGATGATTTGGAAATTTGAAAATTTGGTGATTCCCGACCCGATTTTCAGCAAAATTCCCCCACCATCCTCAAATCGGCACATTTTCTTTAAATCTCAAATTATTACCATGGCCTTCGACATCGAAATGATCAAAAAACTGTACGCGGATTTCCCCGGAAAGGTTGAGGCTGCACGAAAAGCGACCAATAAGCCCCTCTCCCTCACCGAAAAAATATTATATGCCCACCTCTGGCAGGGTAACGCTACCGAAGCCTACGAGCGTGGCAAAAGCTATGTGGATTTTGCGCCCGACCGGGTAGCCATGCAGGACGCCACCGCCCAGATGGCCTTATTACAGTTCATGCAAAGCGGAAGGGCCAAAGTAGCCGTTCCCTCCACCGTGCACTGCGATCACCTGATCGAAGCCAAGGTAGACAGTAAGACCGACCTCGACCGTGCCGTACACGAAAGCAGCGAGGTATATGATTTTCTCGCTTCGGTGAGCAATAAATATGGTATCGGATTCTGGAAACCCGGCGCCGGTATCATTCACCAGGTTGTACTCGAGAATTATGCATTTCCCGGTGGTATGATGATCGGAACCGACAGCCATACGGTGAATGCCGGTGGCTTAGGCATGATCGCCATTGGTGTGGGCGGTGCCGATGCATGCGACGTGATGGCCGGACTTCCCTGGGAACTGAAAATGCCGAAACTGATCGGTGTAAAACTGACCGGCAAGCTCAGCGGCTGGACGGCTCCCAAAGACGTGATCCTGAAAGTAGCCGGCATCCTCACCGTAAAAGGCGGAACCGGCGCTGTGGTGGAATATTTTGGCGAAGGCGCTCAGTCTATGAGCTGCACCGGTAAAGGAACCATCTGTAACATGGGTGCCGAGATCGGCGCCACCACCTCTACCTTCGGATACGACGAAAGCATGAGCCGTTACCTGAAATCTACAGGCCGTGCCGGGGTTGCCGAGATGGCTGATAAGATCAAAGAACACCTGACGGCCGATCCCGAAGTATACGCCAACCCCGAAAAATATTTCGACCAGGTGATCGAGATCAACCTGAGCGAACTGGAACCGCATCTCAACGGTCCGTTTACACCCGACCTGGCCACGCCGATCTCCAAAATGAAAGAAGCGGCCGCCGCCAATAACTGGCCTACCAAGGTAGAAGTAGGTTTGATCGGAAGCTGCACCAACTCTTCGTACGAGGATATCTCAAGAGCTGTAAGCCTGGCCAAACAGGTAGCCGAAAAAGGCCTGAAGACAAAGGCCCAGTTCACCATCACACCGGGCAGCGAACAGGTTCGGTATACCATCGAAAGAGACGGCTTCCTGAATACATTTGATAAGATCGGCGCAACCGTATTCGCCAATGCCTGCGGTCCCTGCATCGGTATGTGGGCTCGCATGGGCGCCGAAAAACAGGAACGCAACACCATCGTGCACAGTTTCAACCGCAACTTCGCCAAGCGTGCCGACGGAAACCCGAACACCCTTGCCTTTGTAGCTTCGCCCGAACTGGTAACCGCCCTGGCCATCGCCGGCGACCTTACCTTTAACCCGCTTACCGATACACTTACCAATGAAAAGGGCGAACAGGTGAAACTGGATCCACCAACCGGCTACGAATTACCGCCGAACGGTTTTGCTGTGGAAGACGCCGGTTTCCAGGCGCCCGCCGAAGACGGCAGCAGCGTGCAGGTAAAGGTTTCTCCCACCAGCGATCGTTTGCAACTGCTCGAGCCCTTCGCTCCCTGGGAAGGAACCGATCTGAAAGGATTGAAACTCCTGATCAAAGCGAAAGGTAAATGCACCACCGACCACATCAGCATGGCGGGTAAATGGCTGAAGTACCGGGGTCACCTCGACAATATCAGTAATAACCTGCTGATCGGCGCCACCAACTTCTTCAACGACAAAACAGATAATGTAAAAAGCCAGCTGAACGGCGAATACGGACCAGTGCCTGCCACCCAGCGCTTTTACAAGGCTGCCGGTATCGGTACCATCGTTGTCGGCGATGAGAATTACGGCGAAGGTTCAAGCCGTGAACACGCCGCCATGGAGCCCCGCCACCTCGGTGTTCGGGCCGTATTGGTAAAATCCTTTGCCCGCATCCACGAAACCAACCTGAAAAAACAAGGTATGCTGGCGCTCACCTTTGCCAATAAGGAAGATTACAACAAGATCCTGGAAGACGATACCATCGATATCGAAGGCTTGCTGGCCTTCGCTCCCAACAAGCCGCTGCAGATCGTACTGAATCATGCAGATGGCAGTACGGAAACAATCCAGGCCAACCACACCTACAACGAACAGCAGATCGAGTGGTTCAAGGCCGGTGGCGCCCTCAATATCATCCGCAGGGAGTTCGCCAACAAACAATAATCAACTTTCTCTGATACAAAGACCCCGGTAAGCGCCGGGGTTTTTTATTAACAATCCCTTTCAAGGAAAATTTTGATGTTTAAACATTAATTTATACCTTGCATCAAAATTCACAATCATGGCAACAACAAAATGGGCATTAGACCCCACCCACAGTGAGATACACTTCAAAGTAAAACACCTGATGATCACCACGGTAACCGGAAGCTTCAACAGCTTCACCGCAGCGGCTGAAACCGAAACCGACGATTTCAGCGGTGCGAAGATCAGCTTCAGCGCCGATACCGCTTCGGTGGATACCGGCAACGAGCAACGCGACGGGCACCTGAAAAGCGCCGACTTCTTCGACGCCGAGAAATTCCCGCAAATGAGCTTTACCTCCACCGGCTATTCAAAGAAAGGAGATGACTATGTACTCACCGGCGACCTCACGATCAAAGACGTAACCAAACCGGTTACACTCAACGTAGAGTTCGGCGGCGTAGCCAAAGATCCCTGGGGAAATACCAAGGCCGGCTTCACCCTCGCGGGTAAGATAAACAGGAAAGATTTTGGTCTGAACTGGAACGCTGTTACCGAAGCGGGTGGCGTACTGGTGAGTGAGGAAGTAAAGATCCTGGCCGAGATCCAGTTGACACAGCAAGCATAAGGAACAGAACACTGCATAAAAAAAGGCTACCGGTCCGGTAGCCTTTTTAGTTAGAAGCCGATAGCCTTATTCAACTTATCAAAATCCTTTTCCTTGACCCGCATGCCCATGGTCACGGTTTCGAAATACAGGAGTTCTTTGGTGGAAAGATCAAAGACCATGATATATTTATGATGGTTGATCGCCGGGAGGAAGAGGGCATAATTCGACGCGTCGGCGCTTTGCTCCAGCTTGAGTATCTCCTCATTGCTCATGATCCTGAACTTGCCGCCATAGCTGATATCGCCTTCGTCGAGCACCGAAGCCTTTATCTCTTTCATGTCTTTTTGCCCGGCCTCCACCCTGCCCTTCATCAAGGCAGTGGTAGCAGGGTTCACATCCCATTCCGCAACGAGGTCTTTCGGGATGATCAATGTCTTCTTCGCAAGCCGGGCTGTTTTAGCGGCCACATAGTCGTCGTACCCTTTTTCATTTTCCTTTGTCTTCAGGTAGGTAAGCATATCGTTGAGGTTGTACACCATGTAAGGAATGCGCAACAGAGCACGGTCGTAATAATACTTTGCTTTGGGATCAAACTCGTAGTGAAAGCCATTCACGGGGAATACACCGATAAAAACATCATCCCCCACGGTTCCGTCTTTCCGGGCTTCACCATAAATAAAGAACGGGTGATTCATGCTGGTCTCGTGCCCCCGAACCGTTAAGCCTACAATACCGGGCATGAAAGCGGCCAGGCTTTCATTACTCCCACGCTCATAGGTTTTGGTGAGATCATACATTTCATAGGGACTCACTTTCCAGTAATCGGCAAAGGCCTTTTTCATCCGCTCATTAAAAGCGGGCGACTGGTTGGCATGCACGATCACTTTGGATTCAACCACCTTCATCACATTCTTCCCGCGGCTGCGGTCGAAGAACTGTGAAAAGGAAGTCGTGGAAAAAAGAATCGCAAAAAAGAATAAGGATAGTACACGCAGGTGATTTGCTTTCATAGCATTTTTGCGGTAAATATAGCGGAGTCAGGCAAATCACGGAAAGTTTGTTAAATCAGCACCACCGGGGCCTTAATCCTGCGGACAAATCTTTGCCCGGCTGCTGAACGAGTTGATATAGTCGTACGTATCCTGGTCCTGCAGTACATAAATGCCATACGAAATGATGGCCAGCCGGGTAACCGGTACCCCTTCCTTATACCCCATGTTCACCCGTTCGATGGTGAACTGGGTATTGCAGTTGTTCAATACGCTTTTAATGGTAATGTCTTTACGGGTGGGCTGGTTCCCCCATTTTTCCACTTTCATCTCCGGCAACTGACAATAAAGTTGCTTGTAGGTTACCCGGTTGCTGTATACGGCGGTGATCACGTTGGCCAGGTTCTGTTCTTCCTGTATGGTGAATTGCACCTTGCTTCCGTTTACAAAAAAGCCCGGACCGCAAACCTGCAGCATGACCGCACGGAACTGTTCGGGGGTGCCATTGCGGAGAACATTGTGTACAAAGCGTGCCATTTCCTCGGCCTCATTGAAGGCAGGCACCGTAACCAGTTTCGACAGGTCGCCGGCCTGTTGCTGCGCTGTTTTCTCGGCCAGGGTAAACTGCAGGGTTTGCTTTTCGAATTGAGCGAGTTGCTCCGGTGTGTAATTCTTCATGCCCAGCACGTTGTTATCCGATCCATCTTCACTGCGCAGGGCGAAAAGGTTCTTCCAGGGCGCTTTGGGATCATCGCGGTAGAGCCGCACTTTCCAGATACACTCCTGGGTTTCGATGCCTTTGAGGCGGATGATGTGATCGAATTTCATCTTCATGCGGAACTCCACTGAGTTCGGACTGTGCCATACCCACCGGGGCGTATCTGCCAGTACCGGTTCGTGCCAGAGTTTGGTGATGGTGCTGTAATAGAACCCATAAAACTTCGGCCAGTCCCTGCTGATGAATTCGGTGATCTCCTTCTGCGTGGGATTGGGTATGCCTTCGTATTCGTTACTCACCACGCGAACTTTCCAGAAACTATATCCCCCATTACCCATGTACTGGTACACCACATCCTCGTACACGATGAGGTTGATGCCCGGGTATTCGCTTTTGCGTTTCACCACCACGCCCCGCACATATTCCCAGTTGCCGGTACTGCTGTTCCATTGGCGGGTTCCGGTACTTTTGGTAAAGTGGAAACTGATCACCCCGTTGCCGTTGCCGATGGCATCGCTTTTAACTTTCGCGTCGGAGGGTTGGGCGTATGCGCCGGTTCCGATTAAACAAAGCAATACAGAAAGTAAGAACCGCATAACGATTGTATTGAAGTGAGAAGAATTAATCCCGTACGGCGATCACCATCCAGCGGTTATCGGCCCCGCTGTATTGAAGGGTCACCGAGCCGTTGCCGGTAGTGACAATATCGCCACCGGTAAGCGTATTGATCCGGTTGGCGGCCGCCGATCCACTGGTTGTCTGGTTTACGATAGTCATGTTGGTGCCGGTAAGGTTGAGTACCGTGAGTATCTTTCCATCCACGCCACCGGTAAAGCCCGAGATGCTGAATGCCAGGGTCGGGCCATTTATCTTGATAAAACTATAGCGGCCCGGATCCACATTATCGCTGGGACCATTGGGCAGGGTGATCGCATTCAGGCGCATGGAGAAATCGCCGTTCACTTCCAGCCGGCTGTTGGGACTACCAGATGGATTGAACGCAGCATTACCCGATGTATCCACCCGGAAGATCACGTTCGAAGGACGGAGCGAATCGCCATAAGCCACCACGTAGTTATCGCCATTGTTCATACCCGTGTACCAGGCATAGGCCGTAGGCAGACTGGTATTCCTGAAATTGATCGTGGCGGCTCCTATACCCACGTTGGTATTCTGGATCATGATGCCGCTGTTCTTGTTACCGCCGCCGGCCGTTGTATTTACGACATGCATGTTGTAGGCCGGCGCAGCGATATTGAAACCCACTTTGCCATCGCTCAATACCGAGAAGGCATTGGAAGAAGCTGTTTGAATAAAATAATCGCCGGTACCGTTCAGGTTTTGGGTCATATTGAAATTGCCCTGGCTCACAGTCGTTGCTGCTGTCAAGGATCCGCCCAATGTAATGTTGTTGCCTGTTAAGGTGAGTCCATTGCTGGCCGTGGTACTCTCGCCAGCCACAGTGGCCCAGCTAACGGCGCCGGCCCCATTGGTACGCAACACCTGGTTGGCCGTACCATCGGCAACCGGAAAAGAATAATCATTATTGATATTGAGGGTTCCGTTGATGCGCAGCAGGTTGCTGGTAAAATCGCCGTACAGCAGTGGCATGGTCGTATTCGAATTATCAATATAGAGTTTGTTGGAACCCGTTTCGGCCCGGCCGGCCTGGTAACCCAGCATTACATTGCCCGAACCAAGTGCCGCGTAGCCCGCTTCGTACCCGATCATGGTATTGGTAGTACCCGACACATTGCTGAATAGAGACCGGATACCAAGACCCATATTACCGGTGGCGTTCGTATTGAAAGCGGCACTGTCGCCCATCGCGATATTCTCATGGCCGGAAACATTATTCTGCAGTGCTTCATCACCTATTGCCACATTATCGCTGCCGGTGGTATTGTCGAATAAACTGAATCTTCCCAGGGCTACATTTTCGGAACCGGTCGTGTTGGAGAACATGGCGCCCGCACCCAAAGCCGTATTCCCGGATGCCGTTGTACTCGACAAAAGCGCATTCACACCCATGGCTACATTGTAGCTGCCCGTTGTATTGGCGTTCAGTGCCTGGTAACCGAATGCATTGTTTTGATTCCCGGTTGTATTGGATTCCAGGGAAAATGCTCCTACCGCCGTATTTACGCCCCCGGTCGCATTGCTGTAGAGGGACTTGCTGCCAATAGCCACCAGGCCATACGTATTCGTTGAATTGTAAAGAGCGCTGTCGCCCACGGCCACATTGTTGGTACCTGTCGTATTGCCGTACATGGCCCGGACACCGATCGCGGTATTGGACCAGCCGCTTGTGTTGTTATATAAAGTTTTACTGCCAAGGCCTGTATTGTAATTCGCACCGGTGGCAATATTGAACAATACACTGTCGCCCACCGCCACGGTATTGTTCACCGAATAACTTACGGCAGACTTACCCATCGCATCAGCACCGATCACAACATTTGAATAACCCTGCATATTAAATGCTGACCGGAAACCAAGTGATGTATTGTTTTTATTGTTGGTATTTGCTGCAAGCTGGGAACCATAACCTATTGCTACATTATTGGTGCCGGTTACATTATTTGTCAATGCTGATTCTCCAATTGCTACATTTTTATCGCCGGTGGTGGTCTTTAGTAAAGCAACCCTGCCGATGGCAATATTCCAGTTAGTGGTATTGGCCGATAACGCGGAATCGCCGATGGCGATATTGGCAAAGCCTGTCACATTTGATTTTAGAGTATTGTGGCCAATAGCCAGGTTCTGAAAGCCGGTGGTATTATTAATCAGTGCGTTGTTTCCAATGACTAGATTTTTATACCCGGATGTATTATCGTACAGGGCCGAATCACCGATAGCGAGGTTAATTGTACCCGTGGTATTCGCAAACATCGCCCAGTTACCAATGGCGATGTTACGGGATGCATTATTATTATACGCGGCACTGTCGCCTATAGCAATATTGTAATTACCCGTTGTGTTATTGCTCAATGCATGTAACCCGATACCGATATTCCTATACCCGGTCGTATTGTCGCGAAGGGTGTAATACCCGATAGCGATATTCGCCTGGCCCGTTGTATTTGTAAACAACGCCTGTATGCCCAAAGCGACATTCGCCTGGCCCGTTGACTGCTGTAGGGCGGAAGTGCCGATCCCTATATTGTAAAAAGAATTGCTGTTCATAAGGCTCCTGGACCCGATGGCAATGTTCTCGTTCGACGTGATGCCGGCAGCATTCTCCATCGCATTGGCTCCGATGGCCACATTGTCGCGGCCGGTTGTATTGGCAAACATACTTCTGTAGCCGAATGCTGTATTGCGAAACCCGGTAGTAGTGCTGCTGCCGGAATATGCTCCCAAAAAGCTGTTCACATTTGATGCAGCCTCAATTCGTCCGCTTCGGATATTGTTCACGCGGAACATGAGTGGCTCGGTATCAGTGGTACCAAGAAAATGTACGGCGCTATCTGTTCCGGCATTACCAGTTAACTTCCAATCGTCACCACCGTTGGAGGGCAACCAAAACCATTGGCTGCCGCTGTAATAGTGAAAACCGACGCTGTCGGGGCCCGCCTGGTAAACCAGCAAACCGGTGGCGGGTGTGGCGATGGCGTTCTTCTGCGCCTTGGTCATGCGGGGAAACAATACCCCTTTGGCGGTACTGCTCACATCCAGGATGGAACTGCTGTTGGCCGTGGCCCCGGTGGTGTTGATGGATACGCTCTGTGCGTTTATTTCGGAAAGAACGAGAAGAGAAAGGATCAGTAAGGGAATTCGCATACGTTGCAATTAGTGCAACAAATATGTACAACCAGCAGCCCGCTTTGCTCACCCGTATGGGTGGTTTTACCGGAGCATGGCCTGCTGCAGTTTGCGGATCACTTCGATGCGGGTACCGGCATCCAGTTTCAGGTAAATGCTTTTGAGGTGGGTCTTTACGGTATTAACGGTGATGAAGAGTGTTTCTGCGATCTGGGTATTGGTCTTGCCTTCGTAAATCATCTGCGACAGCTCAAATTCCCGTTCGCTCAGGGGCGAATGCAGTTGCCGGTTGACTTTTTCCATTACGAGTTTGGGCAGGGCATGGTTTGCTTCCTCCGCATGGTTGCTGATGGCGATCTCGAGGGAGGCCAGCAGGGTGCGTTCATTGAACGGCTTAACAATATAGCCGCTGGGTTTTACCTGCTTGGCCCGTTCCAGGGTAATGCGGTCGGAATAGGATGTGAGAAAGATGAAGGGAAGCTGGTAATGCTCCTGGATGTACCGGGCGATGTCGATCCCGTCGGTATCGCTTTCAAGATTGATATCGAGTAAAACCGCGTCGGGTGTATTCTCTTTGAGCTGCTGCATCGCATCTTCGCTGTCGTATGCGATGCCGCTCACTTCAAAATCATTGTTGTCGAGGTAGAGGGAGATGTTCTCGGCGATCACCGGCTCGTCTTCCACGATCAGTATCTTTATCTTGCTCATGCGGTTTTGAATTTGCTGATCTCCATTTCCACCACGGCGCCTTCATTATTATAAATATCCAGCCGGGCTTTCAGTTTCTGGGCGAAGGCCCGGATCATTTTCAGTCCGAATGATTTGCTGTTCTTCAGATCCATCCCTGCCGGGAAGCCGGTGCCATTGTCTTTCACCAGCAGTTTCAGTTTATCCCCGCTCGCTTTGAGCAGTATCTCCAGTTCACCGGTACCCGCCTCGCGGAACGCGTATTTAAAGGCGTTGGTCACCAGTTCGTTCAGCACCAGCCCGATGGGGATCATGGTATCAACGTCTAAGTTGATATTATCGATATTGGCGGTGATGCGTACCTGGTCGTTGCTGATGTTGTATGAGCTGCAAAGGGTTTGCAGCAGGTTGCTGATGTATTCCTTTACCCGGATGCCCTTGATGTTTCCTTCGCTGTAGAGGTTCTGGTGGATGAGCGCCATGCTCTGCACCCGGTTCTTGCCTTCCTTCACGGCTTCGCTGGCCTGGTGATCGGTGATGTAATGACTTTGCAGGTCGAGCAGGCTGCTCACGATCTGCAGGTTGTTCTTCACCCGGTGGTGGATCTCTTTCATAAGCACTTCCAGGTCGGCCGCCTGTTTTTCGATGATGGCGCTCTTGCGTTGTTGCCGGCGGTAGAGCGCCAGGATCGCAACGCCGGATAAGAGCAGTAAGCCGATGCCCCCGGCAAGTAACCACTTGATGTTTTTCTCTTTCTTCAATTGCGAAGCCTTGAGATCATTCTCCCGGTCGAGCGCCGCGTTGAGCAACTGCTGTTTTTCTTTTTCCTTGCGGATGGCAAGTCCGACAGCCTGTTCGCTTTTGACGATCGAATCCATCAGTTCATTCTCCCGCTGCAGTCCTTTGTTGTTAAGCAATTCCTGCTGCAGCATCAGCGCCGCCAGTTTTTTATCGGAGGTAAGCAGGGCGATGGTTTTATCGCCCAGTTCCTTTTGCGAAGTAAGCAGCTGTATCTCCTTTTGTTTTTTCTCGGCCCCGAAGCGTTTCTCCAGCTCGTACAACTGTTCCCGTTTCGAAAGGGTAAGAATACTATCCTTCAGATCGAAGAGTGTTGTGGCCAGTTCCGAAGCCTCATCGTACCGGCCCGCTTTCTTCAGCAATTCGAATTTCATCTTGCGGGCCTCGTAGAGGTGATCCACCGAAGTCATCCCCGCGGCGAATTGTTCCGCTTCGCTGATATACCGGATCGCTTCCCCGTAGTTCTTTCTTTTTTCATAATAGCGGGTGATGTATACATCGGCGATGAGGGCATGCATCATCTCTTTATTACGCAGCGATTCTTCCCGCACATCTTTCATGAAGCCGATATTTGTTTCGAGCCGGCCCCCGGTCACGTTCATGATCACGTTCTTCAGCGGATCGTCGAACTTATTTTTCTTCCGTTCTTCCACCAGGGCATCGTATTCGGCAATGAGCCGGCCGGCGCCCTCCGCCTTGTTCCGGTTCAGGTGGTAGTTGATGTACACCAGCAATACATAACCATGATCGGGTTTTCCTTCTTTGGCAACGGTAAGGCGGTAAGCTTCCTCGTAATTTTGTTCGGCTTCGGGGAAATCGCCCAGTTGATTATACAGTTCACCCAGCGACATGTACACAACATAGTTCCGGTAATCCATCCGGCGTTCCTGGTTGAAGCGTTCGGCAGCCCGGTAATAATAAATGGCCGAGTCTTTCCGGCCGGTGATGTTGAATACATGCGCCTGCAGCAACAGCCCGGTGATGCCTACTTCGTAATGATCGGTGAGGGCCAGGTAGGGCTTCGCCAGGGCCAGGTAATGTTCCGACTCGCTGAACCTGGATCGCAGGTTATACATGTTGGCATAATCCAGGTAACAGCGGGCGATGATCGTGGGGTTGTTGGATGCCAGGGCGTATTCAATGGCTTTGTCGAGCAGGATCCGGGCACTGTCCTGCTTCGAATTGAGCATATACCGCCGGGCCAGCACGTCGAGCGAATCGGCCATAACATGATTTGGCTGTTTGCCGCTTGTGAGGGTATTGGCCTGCTGACCGGTTGCCTGCAAACCGATGCAAAGAAGAATGCTGCTGTATATCAACCGTAGGTTCATCAATACTGTAGGAATCCGAATGTACCGCTAAATTCATACAAACGGAAACGGGCTGTTTCACCCGGCGGGGTGGTTTTACCGAAACCGCTCACCGGGCGTCGAACCATACCCGTTTGGCGTCATCCCAATCGCCGTTGTAGTTGATGGTGAGTTCTTCGTCTTTCTCGATCACCCGCACGGTTTTGACCATGATCGACTGTTCTTCAAAGTCCATGAAATATTCGCAGTTGCTTTTGTAGTTGTGGTTGTACATGGGTACCAGGCCCAGGGCCATGCAGCACTGTTCGTTGTTCTTACCCCACTCAAAAATATAATCATGCAGCAGGGTCTGATCAAGAAATGCCCGGTCTTTTTTTTCCATGACGATCACGGGCGATAACTCGATCACGGTATTGGCCGGAATACGTTCCCGGGTGAATACCCCCCGGCCCTTACCGGGTATCGTATCCACAAATAAATAGGGCTTCAGCATAACATTCGGTTCAGAAATATTGGGCTAAATTGCGTCACATTTCACGCAAGTTAACAACTAAGGATGATGTCGCTGGAACTGGAAGAAATATCATTGCAGCAGCGGTTCGAAGAAGTGATCGCTTCGGAGAACAAACTGGCGATACAGGATTTCCTGAATCACCAGAACATCAGCGACGTGGCCACCCTTATCTACGACAACGAAGAATACGAAGGCCAGATCATCTCGCATCTTTCCATCCACCGGGCCGCCAGCGTTTTCAAGATCCTCGAATCGCCCACGCAGAAGCGGCTCATCAAGGGATTGCCCACGCTGAAGACCACCGAGCTGCTGAATGAACTGCCGGCGGATGACCGGGTGGCCTTCCTCGAAGAATTGCCAACCAGCATCGTGCGTGACCTCATCAAAACCCTCGACCCCGATGAACGGAAGGTTACCCTGGAATTGCTGGGTTATCCCGAGAACAGCGTGGGCCGTTTGATGACGCCCGATTTCGTGTATGTGTACGAAGAGAATACCGTGGCCGAAGTGTTCGATACCATCCGCAAGCACGCCAAAAGCAGCGAAACGATCGATGTGATCTACGTGATCAATGAACGCGACGAATTGCTCGACGATATCCGTATCCGCGATTTCATCCTGGCGCAACCCAATACCAAGGTGAAAGAAATCATGGATGGCCGCTTTATCTCCCTGCATGTGAACGACGACCAGGAAACGGCCAGCGAGATATTCAAAATGAACAACCGGGTGGCCCTGCCTGTAACGGGTGATAACAATATCCTGCTGGGTATTGTTACGATCGACGACGTGTTGTGGGTGGCCGAAGAAGAATTCAGCGAAGACATTCAGAAGATCGGTGGTACCCAGGCCCTCGACGAACCCTACCTGGAGATGCCGCTTATTAAGCTGTTCAAGAAACGCATCGGCTGGCTCGTGGTACTGTTCCTGGGCGAAATGCTCACCGCCACCGCGATGGGTTATTTTGAGGGCGAGATCCAGAAATTTGTGGTGCTGGCCCTGTTCATCCCGCTGATCATTTCCAGTGGCGGTAATACCGGCTCGCAGGCGAGCACCCTGATCATACAGGCGATGGCCGTTGGCGAGATCACTGTTGCCAGCTGGTGGCGGGTGATACGCCGGGAGATCATTCAGGGTGTAATGCTCGGATCGGTGCTGGGCATCATCGGTTTCATCCGGGTGATTGCCTGGGCCCGGATTGTTCCGGGTGTTTATGGCGAGCATGAAGTGCGGGTGGCATTTACCGTTGGCTTCGCCCTCCTGGGCGTGGTGCTTTGGGGCACACTCAGCGGTTCGATGCTGCCCATGGTATTGAAGAAAGCCGGGGCCGATCCTGCTGTATCATCGGCTCCCTTTGTGGCCACGCTGGTTGATGTGACCGGGCTGATCATTTATTTCTCCGTTGCTTACTTCTTCCTGAAAGGGATCTTATTGTAAGGGCTTCATCGGTTCCGAGGCGCCGGAACGATCGCCGTATTTCATCTGCTTCAGCACAGCCTTCTCCTTTTTATACGTGACCAGGAAGATATTATCGAATGCATTATCGGGCAGATCGCCCGGAGGAAAATCGCTTACGCCCAGTTTGCGCAGGATATGCGGGATGGTGTTGCTGTGGGCCACCACCAGGATGGTTTTACCAAAATCGCGGTGCTCCATGATGGTTTTGATCAGTTCATCGCAGAGGGTATCGGCCGTATAATGAACCGTGTCGATACCGGCCTGGATCCGCAGGCTGTCGGCCGTAAGCTGGCTCCGGCGGGTACGGCTCACGTATATTTTCTGGATGCCCTCGTTCTTCAGGGCCCGGGCCAGGTCTCCCGCCCTTTTAAAACCCCCGGGAGTCAATACAGGGTCTTTGCCACTCTCTTTTTCGGCGTGCCGTACAATGTATACCCGGGTGGCGGCGTTTTCCTGCTGGCCAAAAACGAGGTTGGCCGAGAGGATCAAACCCAAAACCAGACTAGCGTATTTCATATGAACAATTTATACCCCAAATTAAGGCATTCGCCTGAAAACAAGCCAGTTCGGGCCAGCATACTGCCAAATGAGAACATTTTCCCTAAATTGCGTCGATAAGATCGGTCCTTCCCGACCAACTAACTCAAATTCAACATCATTTCTGAACCCTGATAAAACAGAAAACAATCATTTATGTGCGGAATCGTAGGATACACTGGCCCCAAAGAAGCTTATCCCATCGTGATCACCGGCCTGAAAAGGCTCGAATACCGGGGTTACGATAGTACGGGGGTGGCTTTACTCGACGGCAACGACCTCAAAGTATATAAAAAGAAAGGAAGGGTTTCGGAAGTGGAGCAAACCATTTTCGGGAAAAACCTGCACGCCCATTGCGGCATCGGGCATACCCGTTGGGCCACCCACGGCGAACCGAGCGACCGCAACGCCCATCCCCATGTATCGGCCAGCGGCAAACTGGCCATGATCCACAATGGCATCATCGAGAACTACGCTCAGCTCAAACAGGAACTCACGAACAAAGGATACAAATTCACCAGCGATACCGATACCGAGGTATTGCTCAACTTCATTGAAGACATACGGGAGAACAACCAATGCGACCTGGAAGAAGCGGTTCGGGTAGCGCTTAAACGGGTAACCGGCGCCTACGTGATACTCCTGCTGGATGCCGACCATCCCGATACCATTGTGGCGGCCCGCAAGGGAAGTCCGCTCGTGATCGGTGTCGGCAAGGGAGAGCATTTCCTCGGTTCCGACGCTTCGCCCATGCTGGAGTACACCAAGGATGTGGTATACGTAAACGATTACGAGCTTGCCATCGTTACACCCGATGAACTCATCCTGAAGAACCTGGGCAATGAAAAGATCACTCCTTTCGTAACCAAACTCGATATTGAACTGGCGGCCATCGAAAAAGGCGGCTACGATCATTTCATGCTCAAAGAGATCTTCGAGCAACCCAGTACCATTCACGATTGTCTTCGCGGCCGTCTCGACGCCGGCGCGGGCACCATCACCATGAGCGGCATCGAGAACAACATCGAACATTTCAAAAAAGCCCAGCGCATCATCATGGTGGCCTGTGGCACAAGCTGGCACGCGGCGCTGCTGGCCGAATACATCATCGAAGAACTTTGCCGCATACCGGTGGAGGTGGAATACGCTTCCGAATTCCGGTACCGGAACCCCATCATCAACAAAGGCGATATCATTGTCGCCATCTCGCAAAGCGGTGAAACCGCCGATACGTTGGTAGCCATCGAGCAGGCCAAAAAGAACGGCGCCATCATCTTCGGCATCGTGAACGTAGTGGGTTCTTCCATCGCCCGCATCAGCGATGGCGGAGCCTATACCCATGCCGGTCCGGAGATCGGCGTTGCCTCCACCAAGGCGTTCACCGGGCAGCTGGCCGTACTGGCCATGATGGCCCTGAAAGTAGCCAGGGAAAAAGGCACCATCAGCGATGAGCGCTACCGCAAACTCCTGTATGAACTGGAATCGGTTCCGGAAAAAGTGAGCGTGGTATTGAAGAGCGCCGAAATGGTGAAAAAGATCGCGGAGAAATACAAGGGTGCCGGCGACGCACTCTTCCTCGGCCGCGGTTACAACTTCCCGATCGCCCTGGAAGGCGCATTGAAATTAAAAGAGATCTCTTACATACACGCCGAAGGATACCCGGCCGCGGAAATGAAACATGGTCCGATTGCGCTGGTCGACGAGAAACTGCCGGTAATCTTTATTGCCACCAAAGACTCGTACCACGAAAAGATCGTGAGTAATATCCAGGAGATCAAGGCCCGCAAAGGCAAGGTGATCGCCATCGTTACCGAAGGCGACGACGTGATCCCCGGTATGGCCGATGACGTGTTTTATGTACCGGCGGCCGACGAGATCATCGCCCCGATGCTCAGCACCATCCCGCTGCAGCTGCTCAGTTATTACGTGGGCATCGCCAAAGGCGTGGATGTGGATAAGCCAAGAAACCTGGCGAAATCGGTTACCGTAGAATAAACCGCTTTGTTGTTTGTTGTTGTTCGTATAGCAGATATGAGCTGAGGGCCAAACCGCAAACTTCAGACTACAAACCCCAATCTGATCATGAACATCATTCAAAAACACCCGGTCAACAACCTCGGTTATAATTTCATCGACAAAAAATTCATCCCCAAAGGCAAGGACGAATACTACCTGCGGAATACCCAGAACAGGAACGGTATCAAATACCGCAAACTGACAGCCGCCGAAATCGAAACGCTGATCCGCAACCGCAACACATCCGACGACTGGAACAAGATATTTGTTTCGAGCCAATTCAACCCCGAACTGGTGCGCAACTGCAAATTCCACGGCCTGGTGCGCATTGGCAAACTGGAACCCTTCTACCTCGAATTTCACAACCTGCGCATGCCCGTTGGCCTGTACAACAGCACCATCATCAGCTGCGACCTCGGTAATAATATCTGTGTCGATAATGTGAACTACATGAGCCATTACATCATCGGCAACGACGTGATGCTGGTGAACGTGAATGAACTGGCCACCACCGACCGGGCTAAATTCGGCAATGGCATCCTCAAAGAAGGCGAAGAGGAAAAGACAAGGGTGTGGATCGAATTGTGCAACGAGGCAGGCGGCAGAAATGTAATCCCCTTCGACGGCATGCTGGCAGGCGATGCCTGGCTCTGGAGCAAGTACCGCGATGACCAGGCGCTGCTGGCCAAATTCAAGGAGATCACCGATAAACGGTTCGACAAACGCCAGGGGCATTATGGCTATATCGGCGACCGTACCGTGATCAAGAACTGTAAGATCATCAAGGACGTACTCGTGGGCTCGGATGCGTATTTCAAAGGCGCCAACAAACTGAAGAATCTCACCGTCAACAGCGATGAAAAAAGGAGATCGCAGATCGGCGAAGGCTGCGAACTGGTGAATGGCATCGTGGGATATGGCTGCCGCATCTTCTATGGCGTAAAAGCGGTTCGCTTCGTGATGGCTTCCCATTCGCAGTTGAAATACGGCGCCCGCCTGATCAACTCGTACCTGGGCAACAACTCCACCATCTCCTGCTGTGAAGTGCTGAATTCACTCATCTTCCCGGCGCATGAACAACACCACAATAACTCTTTCCTCTGCGCCGCCGTCGTCATGGGACAAAGCAATATGGCCGCCGGCGCCACCATCGGCAGTAATCACAACAGCCGGGCAGCCGATGGTGAGATCGTGGCCGGGCGGGGTTTCTGGCCCGGGCTCTGCGTAAGCCTGAAACACAATTCCAGGTTCGCCTCCTTTACCATCATTGCCAAAGGCGATTTCCCGGCCGAGCTCAACATACCCCTCCCCTTCAGCCTTGTAAGCAACGATGTAACCAACGACCGGTTGCTGGTCATGCCGGGTTACTGGTTTATGTACAATATGTATGCGCTGGCCCGCAACGCCTGGAAATATGTCGACCGGGATAAACGCACCGAAAAGATTCAGCGCATCGAATACGATTTCCTGGCCCCGGATACGATCAATGAATTGTTCGAATCGCTGGTTGTACTGCAGAAGCTGAAGCCCAATGAAAAAGGCGCCGCCGAAATAACAGGCTGGGAAAACACCAACCGCCGGACCGATGTGCAAAAGATTCCGCAAGCCATCAAACTCTTTAAAGAACTGATACAATACTACGGCGTGCGTGAACTGATGAATCACTTCGCACAAAATAACTATACCGATTTCGCGGCGTTCAAACGTTCGCTGTCGGCCAGGATACAGCGGAGCGACTGGCTGAACATCGGCGGACAACTCATACAGCGCAGCGCCGTAGACCAATTGAAACGCGACCTCAAGGCGGATAAGGTCAAAACCTGGGACGAGGTGCACCTCTTCTACCGCCGCCAGGGAACAGCTTATGATAAAGACCGGCTCGATCATGCCTACACTTCGCTGCTTGAGATCCTGCAGATCACGCCAAAACAATTCACACCCGCTTTATTCAGCCAGCTGCTGCAACAACTCGTAGATACCAAGGAATGGATGTGCAAGGCTATTTTTGATTCCCGGGCCAAGGATTACAACAATCCCTTCCGCAAGATGGTATACGACAACAGCAAGGAAATGGAAAGCGTGATCGGAAAGCTGGAAGACAACAGCTTTATCCAGCAGCAGCTTGCCGAACTCGACACCCTCAAAAAACTGGTAAAACTGTTGTTAAAAAGACTTAAATGATTCTTCCGGTTGTACAGGCTTGGTAAATTCATTTACCAAAAATTTACACCATGAAAAAAACAACACTGCTTGTTGCAACTGCGTTTCTGTCGATCGTTTCCCTTGCACAAACAACCAATCAACCCGGCTGCTATCCCTTTCCCAAAACCATTTCTGTTACCGGAAGCGCCTCCATGGAAGTTATCCCCGATGAGATCTATGTGCAGGTAGACCTGCGTGAATACAAGAAGCGGGGCGAAGACAAGGTGGAACTGGAGAAGATCAAGAATGACTTTCTCGCGAACTGCAAGGCGGTGGGAATTGCCGATAACGACATCTCCCTGGCTTCGTACGACGGGTACAACCTGGCCAGCATCTGGCAGCGCCGTAAGAAAGATCCGGAGCTACTGGCCTCGGTTTCGTACCAGGTCAAATTCAGCAATACCAAACTCATCGACGACCTGGTGAACAAACTCGATGACCAGGCTACCAACAATTTCCGCATCACCCGCACCTCGCACAGCAAGATGGTGGAATTCCGCAAACAACTGAAGATACAGGCTGTAAAAGCGGCCAGGGAAAAAGCCATGTACCTGACCGAAGCCGTCAATGAACAACTGGGGCAGGCCATCGAGATCAATGAGCCCGATGAATACAGCAGTTCTGATGTGGCTACCGGCGGATACCGGGACCGGTATAAAGTGGCGAACGAAAATGCAGTGCGGCTTGATCAATCCAAGAATGCCTACTATGGCATCGTAGACGACGGTGTGGACTACCGCAAGATCAAACTCCGCTTCGAGGTTAAGGTGCTGTACGCCCTGAAGTGACCCGGGTATTGCACCACACAGGCGCCGCGTGGACAAGGCATCTCTCCTCCTGTTCACCTTGTCTGTGTGGTTCAGTATCTTTGCGGCCTAATTCATCCATCGTGAGAAAACTCGCTCTGTTCATCGTATTTGCCGTTCTGGCCTGCGAAGCCAACGCCCAAACCATCGCCCAGATCAAAAAGGTTCTGGACACCACATCGAACCCCATCGGGTTTGTGAAGTATGTGCTGAAAAAGAAATACTACATCGATACCGTTACCATCGTTTCCACCAAAGAATTCATCGGCATCGCCGACAGCCTGGCATACCGGGGCAAAACGGGCAAAACATACGGCCCGTTCAAAAAAGAGAAGATACTGGTAAAGATTCTTACCAAGGCGCCCAATACATTCTACCATGTCAATCACATCCTGATCGATACCGCGGTATTTGATTCGGCCTTCGCCCTTGCCATGGCCGACACCATCATCAGTAAAATAAAATCCGGCACCAGCAGTTTCGCCGCACAGGCCGAGTTGTACAGCGCCGACCGGGGATCATCCCGCCAGGGAGGCGACCTGGGCTGGTTCATACGCGGCGTGATGATGCCGCAGGTAGACAACGAGCTATCCAAACGAAAGAAAGGAGAATTGTTTAAGGTATGGTCGCCGGCCGGGCTCCATATTGTTCGCATCGCCGACAATCCGAAAGAAGATACCGGCTTTGCCCTGATGTTACGGGTTATTTTATAAAGGCCTGCAGCGCCAGTTCGTAGCCTTTCAGCCCCAAACCGCTGATAACACCCCGGGCTTTACCCGATACATGCGATAGTTTACGGAATTCTTCGCGGCCGAATATGTTGGAGATATGCACTTCGATAACGGGCGTTTTGATCGCCGCGATGGCGTCGCCGATGGCCACGGAGGTATGCGTATAGCCGCCGGGGTTGAGGATAATGCCATCGTAACTGAAACCCACACGCTGGATCTCATTGACCAGTTCTCCTTCTACATTGCTCTGGAAATAAGATATCTCCTGGTTGGCGTATTGACTGCGGAGTGATGCGAGATAGGTATCGAATGATTCATTGCCGTAGATATCCACCTCCCGTTTGCCAAGCAGGTTAAGGTTAGGTCCGTTGATGATGGCAATTTTCATGCAGTGCGTTTAGCGGGTGATCAGTTCTTTATCATCCCGATGAATTGATCGAAGAGGTAGCGGCTGTCGTGCGGACCGGGTGTTGCCTCGGGGTGGTACTGTACCGAGAAGGCCGGCTTGTTCTTCATGCGGATGCCTTCGATGCTCTCATCGTTCAGGTTCACGTGTGTGATCTCAATATTGGGATTGGCCCGAACGGAAGCCGGATCAACGCCGAAGCCATGATTCTGGGTGGTGATCTCGCAATGGCCGCTGATCACATTCTTGACCGGGTGATTCAGTCCCCGGTGACCATGATGCATTTTGAACGTAGGAATGTCGTTGGCGAGGGCCAGCAACTGGTGCCCGAGGCAGATACCGAACAGCGGCTTGCCGGAAGCGATGATCTGCTTAACGGTTTTGATCGCGTAGTCCATCGGCGCGGGATCGCCGGGGCCATTGCTGATGAAGTAGCCATGCGGTTTGAATTGCTCCAATTCCCCGAAGCTGGTTTTGGCATTGTGCACTTTTACATAGGCGCCCCGCTCCACCAGGCAATTCAATATGTTTTTCTTGATACCAAAATCGAGTACCGCCACCCGGATATCGCTTTTTTCGTCGCCCAGGAAATAAGATTCACCGGTACTTACGGTGGAAGCCAGTTCAAGCCCGTCCATGGAAGGTACTTTCTTCAGTTCCGCTTTCAGCGATTCGATGTCGGTGTTCTCGGATGAGATGATGCAGTTCATGGCTCCCTGTGTACGTATGTGCGCTACGAGGGCCCTTGTATCCACTCCATCTATGGCCACCACGCCCTGCGCTTCAAAATAATCCTGCAGCGAGTTGTCGGCCATGAAGCGGCTGTATTTTTCTTCGAGGTTACGCCCGATGACACCCCTTACTTTCACGCTGTCGCTCTCCACGTCTACTGCCTTCACGCCGTAGTTACCGATATGCACGTTGTTCATGATCAGTATCTGGCCGTAATAACTCGGATCGGTAAATACTTCCTGGTACCCGGTCATGCCGGTATTGAAGCATATTTCGCCGGTGGCGGTGCCTTTTTTGCCGAAGGCGGTGCCGCGGAATGTTGTGCCATCTTCCAGGATCAGAACAGCGGGGAGATTTGATACAGACATGTGTGAAAAGGGTTTTGCAAAGAAAAGAATATAATGGGTCTTATCGAAAAGAAATTTTCTACGGAACGGACAGGCGGTACCCTGGATTGTACAAGGCAAGAAAAAGCCCCGGTAAAAAACCGGGGCCAGTATAGGCAGTTGGTTTGAGAACGATCGTGAGCGAAGTCGAACGATGCTGGTGCCGGCAGTGAGCGTAGTCGAACTGCGGCCAACACAACTTACTCTTCGGTTTTCTCTTCAGACGCTGTTTCTTCCGTTTTGGCAGCGGCCTTTTTCTTGGCACCACCCGAACGGCGTGTTTTCTTGGCTGGCTCGGCTGCTTTCTCCGTTCCTTTACCATAGATCTCGTTGAAATCAACGAGTTCGATCATTGCCAGTTCGGCATTATCACCGGTACGTGTACCCAGTTTGATGATACGGGTATATCCACCCGGGCGGCCGGATATCTTCGGACCTACAACGGTGAAGAGTTCCTTAACCGCGGCCTTATCGTTCAGGTAGCTGAACACAATACGGTGATTGTGCATGATGGCTTCCTTACTGTCGGTTTTTTTGGTTTTGGTGATCAGTGGCTCAATGTAGGTACGCAGGGCTTTCGCTTTGGCCAATGTAGTGGTGATCCGCTTGTACGTGATCAGTTGACAACCGAGGTTCATCAACAGGGCTCTCCTGTGTGAAGCGGTTCGGCTCAGGTTGTTGTTCTTGTTTCCGTGACGCATGACGTTGTTGTTTTATATTCCCTCACACCGTGTCAGGAATTGTGAGGTACTGGTTATTAAATGTTCCGATTAATTACTCATCATCCAGTTTCAGCTTGCTGAGGTCCATGCCGAAGCTCAGTCCCCTTTCGTGCAGTACCTGCTCGATCTCGCTGAGTGATTTCTGACCGAAGTTGCGGAACTTCATCAGGTCTTCCTGTTCGTACTGAACCAGCTCGCTCAGGGAGTTGATCTTGGCCGCTTTCAGGCAGTTGAAGGCACGTACGGAAAGATCGAGGTCTTCCAGCGGCGTCTTCAGCACTTTACGGAGTTGCAGCGTTTGCTCATCAACCAGGTCTTCTTTCTTATCCTCTTTGGTATCGAAGGTGATGTTCTCGTCGGTAATGATCATCAGGTGCTGGATCAGGATCCGGCTGGCTTGTTTCACCGCGTCTTCCGGGTGAATGGTACCATCGGTAACCACTTCCATGATCAGTTTTTCGAAATCGGTACGCTGTTCCACACGGGTATTCTCGATCGAGTATTTCACATTCTTGATCGGGGTGAAGATGGCGTCGATGGGAATATATCCGAAGTGAGAGTTCTTCTCTTTATTTTCTTCTGCAGGCACATAACCACGGCCTTTGCCGATGGTGATCTCGATATCGAGTTTGGCGCTGGTATCCATGGTGCAGATCAGCAGTTCGGGGTTCATCACTTCAAAAGAAGGAGAAGCCTCGCCGATCATTCCGGCAGTGAATTCGTTTTTGTTTTTGATTGAAAGAGTCACTTTCTCCAGGTTGGTGTCGTGCTCCACTTTCTTCTTCAGGCGAACCTGTTTCAGGTTCAGGATTATTTCGGTAACGTCTTCCGTGATGCCTTTAAGGGTGGCAAACTCATGGTCGGCGCCGGCGATATTGATCCCGATGATCGCGTATCCCTCGAGCGAGTTCAGCAACACCCTGCGCAGGGAGTTGCCGATGGTTACACCATAACCCGGTTCCAGCGGACGGAATTCGAATTGGGCTTCAAATTCTGTTGCTTTCTGAAGAACGATCTTATCTGGTTTAACAAAATTTAAAATGGCCATTTGTATTTTGTTGTTTTTGTTGTTTAAGTATGATACCGGTCGTTGCAGGATTCCCGGGATTCTTCCCGGGTCTCCGCTTACTTGCTGTACAATTCGACGATCAGCTGTTCCTTGATGTTCTCGGGAACACTTTCTCTTTCGGGATAGGTAATGAATGTACCTTTTACTTCGGCTTCATTCCATTCCAGCCAGTTGAACTTGGCATTCTTGCCACGGATGTTGGCAGCGATGGTATCATTGGCAGCGCTCTTGTTCTTCAGTCCGATGATATCGCCGGGTTTGCAGCTGTAGGAAGGGATGTTGATCACATCGCCGTTCACGGTAACGTGTTTGTGCGATACCAGCTGGCGGGCAGCCTGGCGGCTGGGTGCGATACCCAGGCGGAACACGGTGTTGTCCAGACGGGCTTCCAGCAGTTTAATCAGGTTTTCACCGGTAACACCCTTGCGGCGGGATGCTTCATCGAATGTTTTACGGAATTGTTTTTCGAGCAGGCCATACGTGTATTTGGCTTTCTGCTTTTCACGCAGCTGGAGGGCGTATTCACCCAGGGTTTTGCGTTTGCGGTTGGCGCCATGCATTCCGGGAGGATTGCTGTTCTTGGTCAACCATTTTCCATTTCCGGTAATAGGCTCTCCGAAAATACGGGAGATCTTTGTTTTTGGGCCTGTATAACGTGCCATAGTTTAGTATGAGGTCTTTTCGTGACGATGCATTATCATAAAGACCTTTTAAAATCGATAATGCACCCTTATTAAATGCCGGTTCGGGATACGGGATCCCGGCCGGTTATTAAACTCTTCTTTTCTTGGGAGGACGGCAGCCATTGTGCGGCAGCGGCGTTACGTCTTTGATCATCGCCACTTCAATACCGCTTTGAGAAAGCGAACGGATCGCTCCTTCGCGGCCCGAACCGGGTCCTTTCACGAATACATCCACCCGCTTCAGACCGGCATCCAGTGCCGTTTTTGCGGCATCCGCTGCAGCCATCTGTGCGGCGTAAGGCGTATTCTTCTTGGAACCGCGGAAACCCATTTTACCGGCGCTGCTCCAGCTGATAACCTGGCCCTGTTTGTTGGTTAAACTGATGATGATGTTGTTGAAACTTGCTGTGATGTGAGCGTCGCCGTAGCTGTCTACTTTCACCACTCTTTTCTTCGAGGCTGCTTTTGCGCCTGCTTGTGCTTTTGCCATAATCTGATCTGGTAGGTAATCTTTAAAAATGTCCGGTTTTACCCGTCTGGATCAACCCTCCCGCCGGCTTGTAGAGCGATCTGGTGTTGATTCAGAAAATCAAGCCTGTTATCAAGTTAAAAGTCAAAATTCAAAAGCGAAAGGTTGTGGACTTTGACTTTTGAATTTTCACTTCTTATTACTTCTTGGCTACTTTCTTCTTACCGGCAACCGTCTTACGCTTTCCTTTACGGGTACGGCTGTTGGTACGGGTACGCTGACCACGAACCGGTAATCCTTTACGATGACGCAGGCCACGGTAGCAGGCGATATCAAGCAAACGCTTGATGTTCATCTGGGTCTCACTCCGGAGGGCACCTTCGGTTTTGAACTCGTTATTGATGACGTTACGGATGGCGGTTTGCTCATCATCCGACCATTGATTCACTTTTTTGTTGAAGTCGATACCCGACTTTTCGAGAATGTAACGGGCGGTTGAACGTCCGATACCGTAAATGTAGGTAAGGCCTATTTCGCCTCTTTTATTCTTTGGTAAATCTATACCGGCAATACGAGCCATAATATGAATTAAAAATTAAAAATTAAAAATTGTCACCCTGCCCCAGGAGTTGTTACCCTTGCTTCTGCTTGAAGCGGGGATTCTTTTTGTTGATCACGTACAGCCTGCCCTTCCTTCTTACGATCTTGCAATCGGCGCTGCGTTTTTTTATTGAAGCTCTTACCTTCATGATTCGTTGTTTTACTTTGTTATAATGTTATTCGCTTTCTGTTACTTGTACCGGAAGATGATCCGCCCCCTTGTAAGGTCGTACGGGCTCATTTCCACCCCCACTTTATCGCCCGGCAGAATGCGGATGTAGTGCATGCGCATTTTCCCGGAAATAGTGGCCAAAATCTCGTGGTCATTTTCCAGTTTTACCTTGAACATAGCATTGCTGAGCGCTTCTACTATGGTTCCGTCCTGTTTAATGAGTGCTTGTTTAGCCATAATTTTGGGAGCGCAAAGATAGGTGGATTTATTTAATAATCAGCAAAAAACGGCCATATTTACCAACAAATCCCCCATTTTTCCACAAAAAAGCCGGTTCGATGGCCTTTTGGGGCTACCCGGGAGGGTATGAAAGGACTTCCGGCCGGCAAAAACTAAAAAAGCCGGCACTTGGGCCGGCTTGCTCTAATATCCTGTTTATCAATCGAAAGATTCGTCGTTCAGGTGCACCTTGGTCATTTCATAGAAATGATTCTGGAGGTGATGGACGTTCAGCGGGTGCATGATATGCCTGTGCTCATCGCGGTACCAAAGTTCGAAGTGCGAAAAATCGCCTTTGGCCGGTAACATCATCCGGAAGGCCCCCTTCATATACTTCACCGTACCATCCGGGTTTTCCTGTTTGTGGAATTTCAGTTTCATCAACTGGTCTTCATCCAACGCGATCGGGCTGAGTTGTTCGGTCTCATACCAGAACTCCTGGGCGCCTGTATCCACACAAACCTGTTTTTCGTCGTGGTTCAGGTTGGTCACTTCCCCTTGTTTTTTGTCGCCGTCGTTATCGGCGATGAGGTAATCGCCCACTTTAATTTCGCTGAATTTTATCATAAGAAGCAATTTTAGTTATGCCAATATAATGATTTTATCAAAGAAAAAAGTAGCCTGCTGCCCACCCCATCACTCGGCCCAACTCATGATATAATCCTGATTTTCGATCTCCAGCGCCTGTTTGGTAAGCATCAGCGGACGGAAGGTATCCACCATCACCGCCAGTTCCTTTGTTTCCTTCGCCCCGATGCTTTTCTCGACTGCGCCGGGATGAGGGCCATGCGGAATGCCGGCCGGGTGCAGGGTGATCATCCCCCGGGTTACGTGTTTGCGGCTCATGAAGTCGCCATCCACATAATATAATACCTCATCGCTGTCGATATTGCTGTGGTTGTAGGGAGCCGGAATGGCATCCGGGTGATAATCATAGAGCCTCGGAACAAACGAGCATACCACGAAGGCATTGGTCTCGAAGGTTTGGTGTACGGGAGGCGGCTGGTGTACCCTGCCGGTGATCGGCTCAAAATCATGAATGGAAAAGATATAGGGATAACAGCATCCATCCCACCCGATCACATCAAAGGGATGGGTTCCGTAGTGCAAACCGTAGAGCATTCCTTTCTTTTTGGCTTTGATCAGGAAATCGCCCTTTTCATCGTAGGTTTTCAGATCCTGGGGCGGCCGGATATCCCGCTCGCAGAACGGCGAATGTTCCATCAACTGGCCATAGCGGCTCATATAGCGTTTTGGAAAACGAAGGGGTGAAAACGATTCTACGATGAACAGCCTGTTCTTGTCGTCTTTGAACTCAACCTGGTAGATGGTGCCCCGTGGCAGCACGATGTAATCGCCGTAACCAAAAGGGAGGTCGCCATACTGGGTACGCACCGTACCCGAGCCCTCGTGCACAAAGATCATCTCATCGGCATCGGTGTTTTTATAGAAGTAACCGGTCGTTCCGCTCTGCGGGGCCGCCAGTACAATATGACAATCGCTGTTCACCAGCACCGGTATGCGGCTTTGCAGGAACTCGCCGCCCGGCTTGATATGAAACCCTTCAAAGCAGCGGTGTTTGAGCATTTTTTCTTCAGCGATCTGCGGACTCACATCCACCTGCGGCTCGGCCTTGATGATCTGTGTGGGCGGGTGACAATGGTAGAGCAGCGAGTAATCATCGCTGAATCCCTCGGTGGAGAATAATTGCTCACTGTAAAGCCCCCCATCGGGTTTACGGAACTGAACATGTCGTTTATGCGGGATCTTTCCCAGGGTATAATAATGAGGCATGGAATGACAAAATTAAAGATGAAAGATTACTATGAAATTAAAAGGCAAAAGGTAAAACCTGAAAGGAGAGACTCCAACTATTTGAAAACCACCTTTTGGTTTTGCCTTATCAGCTTTGACTTCCTGACAGCTCAAGCGTAGCCAGCAGGAAAATGTATTTCCAGCTTCGCTTATCAATGTAATAAATAAAATTGCGGTGAAACGGCATTGCTCGTTGGTTGTTGTAAATTTACGGCTATTCTGCAACAAATTGAAAAGGATCGGTTTAATTTCTGACACACACGGTTACCTCGATGAAGCGGTATTTGAGCATTTCCGGCCATGTGATGAGGTATGGCATGCCGGGGATTTCGGACCGGGTGTGGCTGAAAAACTCAGGGCAGGTTTTCCCCTGGTACGAGGCGTGTATGGCAATATCGATGATACATCCATCCGCAACGATTTTCCCGAACAGGTTGTGTTCGACTGTGAGGCGATAAAGGTACTGATCCGGCATATCGGCGGCTACCCGCCCAGGTATAACCCCGAAACCAAAAAAGAAATAGTGGCGCACAAACCGAAGCTCTTCATCAGCGGGCATTCGCATATCCTGAAGATCATGTACGATGAAAAACTGCAATGCCTCCACATGAACCCGGGAGCAGCAGGTAAACACGGCTGGCATAAGGTACGAACCCTTATACGCTTTGTGATTGATGAAGCCGATATCAGGGACTGCGAAGTGATTGAATTAGGAAACAGGAGTACCTGAAAGCAGCGCCTTATCACTTTTTTTATTTTAACTTGTTCATCCACCTTTTATGCTTCTCCAGAACATCCCCATCCTCCGCATTTTTGATGAAGCCGAAGCCCGCGCTTTTTATATCGGCTGGCTCGGTTTCAACATCGACTTTGAACACCGGTTTGAACCCGGCATGCCCCTCTACATGGGTATCTCGCGTGACAATATCCGGCTGCATTTATCCGGGCACGAAGGCGACACATCACCGCATACCCGGGTGTTCATGACCTGCAACCGGATCGAACAATTGCGGGATGAATTGCTGTCGAGACCCTATAAAAATTACCAGCCGGTGGTGGAGGATACATTCTATGGAACCAGGCAGCTCTCCCTGCACGATCCCTTCGGCAACAGGCTTTCGTTCAATGAGTACCTATAGCAACCCGGTCCGTATTTTTTGCAGGAACGGTTCCCGGTATTTCTCACTCACGGGTATCTGCCTCGACGCGATCACCACCTGGTTGTCTTCGACACGGCTGATCTGCCGAGTATTGACAAAGTAGGAATTATGCACCCGCACGAAATAAGGGGGTAAACTCTCTTCCAGTTCCTTCATCCGTTTATACACCACGATCTTTTCCTCCAGGGTATGAAAGGCTACGTAATCTTTCAGCCCCTCAATGAAAAGTACACTGTCGAACTGGATGTTCACCAGCGTTCGACCGCTTTTCAGGAACACGGACGCAGTGGCGGTATCCCGGGCCGCCGGTTGCTGCATCCATTTCTCCGCCTTGTCCACTGCTTTCATGAAGCGTTCAAAACTGATCGGCTTAAGAAGATAATCGACCGCATCCTTCTCATAACTCTGCACGGCATATTCGGAATAAGCGGTGGTAAAAATGATCTTCTGCCCGGGAGGAAGCAACGAAACCAGTTCCATCCCGCTTAACCGGGGCATATTAATATCAAGGAACAACAGGTCGACAGGGCGCCGTTTCAGAACCTGGTGAGCCTCGAGTGCGTGGTAACAGGTATGCAGCAACTGCAGATTGCCGGCCTGCCGGATATGGCTCTCGAGCAGTTGAACCGCGAGGGGTTCATCATCGATTATCATACAGGTCATCATACTGGGATTTCGAGGGTTGCATGAAAAAAATCATTGATGGCAGAAGCCTGGAACCGGTAACCGGCTTTGTACAACAGATACAATCGCTTTTCCAGGTTGCTCAACCCCACGCCGGCACCGGGTTGTATCTCCCCGTGTAACTTATTTTGCACCGAATAGATCAGCCTGTCATTGCGCAGGATAAGGCTGATGGAAGCATGGTTATCATCCCGTAACTTATCCACTCCGTGTTTGAACAGGTTTTCGATAAAAGGCATGAGCAACATAGGGGGCACCTGCCGGTCTTCCGTGGTTATTTCCATCCCGATCGAAACAGGATGAAGCATGCGTAATTGTTCAAGCAGGATATAATCACGAATAACGTTCACTTCGGCCTGTAAAGATACCCGGTCATGCAGGGCATCTTCGGTAAAATAGCGCATGATCGCGGCCAGTTTGTCGATTGCCACGGTGGCGTTATCGCTTTTGGCATGCGCCAGCGAATATATATTGTTCAGGGTATTGAAAAGAAAATGTGGCTGAACCTGCTGCTTCAGCAACGCCAGTTCGGCGCTTACCTGCCGCCGTTTCAACTCCTCCTGTTCCCGGCTGAGATTTACATAACTGATCCCCATACGCAAAAAAGCGCCAAAAAGATAGGCTACCGAAACCGTGATCACCGACAACGAAAAATGGGAGATGTTCCAGTCGTAGAAAGCATGATGCAGGGGCATCAGCAGAATATTCTCGGTGATCATCCGCAACACAACCAGCGCCCCGACAAACAGAACCGAGAACAATACATAAAGGCCGGTCTTCCTGGCAGCAAAAAAGCGGGGCCACAGGAAATTCGCATTCCCATACACTGCGATCATGTAGGAAACCCCTGCGATCAAGGCACTGAATATGGCGTACCGGGGCTCTTCGGACCATTTATTGGCCGAGTAAAACACCAGGAAAAGGATAAGGCAAAGCCAGGCGATCACCTGCAAAAGCAATGTCAACCCCCGGGATGTAAACCGACCCGTCATACATGCAAGATGCTGATAAATTATCAAAACCTGCCGCATCTTCGACCGATTGCCCGTTTGGTTCGACGAAAGAGTGGCTTCTGCCGATCTCATCACTCCTGTATTCCCCGCCCGGGGGCCAGCCCGTTGAATAACGTGCAAAGGAATAAAGAATGCCGCGGCCAATCCGTCGAAAATAAATGACCATTCATCTAATACCCAAAAGCCGGTTTCTGCCATCCCGTAATTTCAGATCAAAATTCAATTATGCGCAAAAAAATGATCTTCATCTGCCTGCCACTGCTGCTTCTCGGATACCAGGGTAAGGCACAACCCGACAAGGAATCAATTACTGCCGTAATCGAACTCTATTTCGATGGCTGGGCAAGCAGCGATACCGGCAAGATCGGCAAAGCCATGCATTCCTCCTGCCAGCTCAAATATTTCCGGGATGGTAATTTCGGCGTTGTGCCGCGCCACGAATACCTCAGCCGTTTCAAGGCCCCGCATGCCCGCGACAACGAGGTACAAACAAGCATTCTCTTCCTCGACATAACGGGCAATATCGCACAGGCCAAGGCAAAGATCGAAACCCCGTCGGCCCTGTTCATCGATTATTTCAACCTGATCAAAACCAACGAAGGGTGGTATATCGTGGATAAAGTATCAACCCGAACCGATAAAAAATAACAACATGCAAACAACCAACCGCCGTCACTGGATCAAACAAGCCTCCCTGGCCATCGCCGGAATCGGTTTCGCGGCTGAAAGTTTTGGTCATGCACCTAAGATGATGCCACCCGGGCCCAATATCCGGCTCAGTGCCAACGAAAATCCGTATGGCCCCTCCCCATTCGCCCGTAAAGCGATGACAGATATGGTAACGTTAAGCAACCGCTACCCGTTCTCCGACCTGACCGGGCAGGTGCGGGAAAGGATCGGGAAGGAACATCAACTGGATAAGGAACACGTACTGCTCGGCGCAGGGTCTTCGGAAATACTCGGGCTGGTAGCCCAGCTTGCTGCCAGCCGGCAAGGAAATGCCGTATCAGCCAATCCAACCTTTGGTATTTGGTGGACGGCTGCCCAGCGGGGTGGACTGAATATCACCAAAGTGCCGCTGACCGCCGGCAAAGGGCACGATCTTCCGGCCATGCTGGCGGCCATCAACAGCGACACCCGCCTGGTCTATGTATGCAATCCCAACAACCCGACAGGAACCATAACCGAAACAATGGCCCTGAAAGAATTCATTACAACCGTTTCGCAACAAACAATGGTATTGCTGGATGAAGCCTACATCGAATACTGTGATGAACCTTCGCTGGCAAGCATGGTGGCTTCCAATAAGAACATCATTGTGGCAAAAACATTCTCGAAAATATACGGCATGGCCGGGGCGAGGATTGGCTATGCGTTGGCACACCCGGAAACGATCAGGCAACTGGGCCAATTTCAACCCTGGGAAAATGCGGGCGCCAGCAGGGTTTCCCTGGCCGGAGCACTGGCTTCACTGGATGATACTGCTTTTGTAAGCGACTCCAAAAAATGGAATGCCGGTGCACGGGAATATACGCGGAAAGAGCTGGAGAAACTGAATATCCGGACTATTCCGTCGCATGCCAACTTTTTGTACCTGTCGGTAAACGATTACCCGCAGGATTATCATGCCCGCCTTGCGGCCAACCATATCCTGGGAGGCCGGATGGTGGAAGAAGAAGGCAGGTGGGCCCGCATCACGATCGGCACCGGGGAAGAGATGAAAGCCTACATCAGGGCGCTGCAATAAATCATGTACGCTCTAATGCCCTTGTCTTGAATGTACCCTTCGAACTGACGGAATCATTTTTTTGAATAACCTAAATCTACAGTCATGAAACAATTAATCTTCTCTCTACTCTTTATTCTTGCCGGCATTGGCGGTTATGCCCAGGCGGGCGATGAGGAGAAATTGGTACGGGCCTGCCTCGAAGAATACATGAGCGGCGACGGCAACCGCATGGAAAAAGCCTTTCATCCCTCGGCCAATATGAAATACATCGACGCCAAAACCGGCGAATTCAAGGATGTGCCCATCGCAGAATTCATAGCACGCGCCAAGGCGAATACCAGCAAAATGGAACGTAAGATCGAGATTGTATCGGTGAGCATCGAAGGCAACGCGGCCAACGGGAAGATCAAAATAGAAACCGAAAAGGTGATCCTCTACGATTACATGAACATGCTCAAGATAAACGGTGAATAGAAGATCGTGAGCAAGATCTTTTCCAGGAAGGACAAGTAGCGGGATGCAGGTTTAGGGTTGCGAGTTGCTGGTTTTGGGTTACGGGTTGGAGGATATAATATATCGTTTTGAGTATATGCCCCTAAACGTCTAAACCCTTCAACTATTTTCAACTATTTTCAACTATCCTTCAACTATTTTCAACCAAACTTCAACGGTAACTTTCTTATCTACTCCACCCAATCCGCGATAAAAATATTGGTATCACGGGTTCCCCCGTTGTTGCGGTTGCTGCAGAAGATGATCTTTTTACCATCCGGACTGAACATCGGGAATGCGTCAAAAGATTTTTCGGCTGATATTTTCTCCAGCCCCGATCCGTCTTCATTCACGGTAAACAGGTTAAAGGGGAATCCGCGTTTGCTCTGGTGGTTGCTGGCAAAGATGATGCGCTTGCTGTCGGGCATATAGGCCGGGGCCCAGTTGGCATTGCCCAAGGATGTCACCTGGCGAACATTACTGCCGTCGGCATTGGCAATGTACACTTCCATATTGGTAGGTGCTACCATATTCTCGGCAAGCAGCTCTTTATATTCCCTGATCTCCGCTTCGGTTTTCGGCCGGCTTGCACGCCAGATGATCTTTTTACCATCGGGACTGAACCAGGCGCCTCCATCGTATCCAAGCGTATTGGTGATGCGTTTCTCCTTACCCGTCTTCAGGTCCATGATATACAGTTCAATGTCCCCGTCCTTATCACTGGTGTAGATCATCTTCCTGCCATCGGGCGATAAGGTGGCTTCGGCGTCGTACCCTTTACTATTGGTCAGTTGCTTAACGATCTTGCCGTTCAGGTCGGCCATGAAGATATCGTAGCTGTCGTACAGGGGCCAGATGTATTTATTACCGTATTTTTTGCGATCCGGCACCGGCGGGCAGGTATCAGCCCCCAGGTGGGTGCTGGCGTAGATCACGTGTTTACCATCTTTTGTAAACGCCCCGCAGGTACTTCTTCCCTTTCCCGTGCTGATGCGTTTGTATTCGAACTTCTCCCCGGGTTTCGGCACTTTACCAATGAACATTTCATCACAGAGTATTCCTTCCTTCGGGTTGGTGCGCTGGAAGATGATCCATTGCCCGTCGTAACTGAAATACGCTTCGGCGTTATCGCCACCAAATGTCAGTTGCTGTACGTTGGCAAAATGTTTTTCGCCGGCAAAATGCACCGTATCCGTAAGGGTTGAAATTTGTTTCGCAGCGCTTACCTCAGCACGGAACGAACTTGTCGCGATGATCAATCCGGTGGCGGCAACCGCAAAAAAGAGAATTCGTTTCATGGATAAATTTTAAAGGGCCAAAGATAAGTTCCCGGTTTCGGTCAATTGTCAGGAAATTGTCAGGCTGATATGAATCATGCGTGTAACTTTGCGGGCATGACATCCATCATACGCCCTGCCCTGGTTACGACGCTGATACTGACAAGCCTCATAGCCTGCAACAATACCGGAACAGAAACGGAAACCAGGAACACCGGCAGTTCCACCATCTCACTGAAAGAAAAAGAACTCCGGGCTTCCATCGATCGTTTTCCCGATTCGATACCGCTGCGTGACAGCCTTATTTTCTACCTCGAATCGCTGAACAATATCGACATGGCCCTGGCCGAAACCAACAAAGCCATCGACCGCGATAGCCTGAATGCCGACCTGCTGGATACCAAGGCAAGACTCTACCTTGCCAAGAACGACACCAGCCATGCCATTGAGGCTTTTGAACGGGCCGCCCGCATATCGCCCTATCCCGGCTACCTGATGTCGCTCGGCAGTTTGTATGCGCAAACAAGAAATCCGAAAGCGCTTACCGTTTCGGATGTGCTCATCAAGGCTAATGGCGGACAAACAGCCAAGGAAGGAATATTCCTCACCGGGTTGTATCACAGTTATTCGGGAGATAAAACCAAAGCCATCCCGTATTTCGATCAATGCATGGCGATGGATTATACCTTCATGCCCGCTTACCTGGAAAAAGCCGTTGCGTATTACGACCAGGCAAAATTTGCGGAAGCCAGCCAGGTATTGGAAAAAGCAATTACCATTCAGAATACATACGACGAAGGATATTACTGGCTGGGGCGCTGTTACGAAAAACTCAACCGCCCCGGCGATGCCATTGAACAATACCGCACCGCCCTTGCCTATTCGCCCGATTATACCGAAGCACAGGAAGCGTTGAAAAGATTAGGTGCGAATTAGGGTTGAAGATCGTTTAGGGTTGAATGTTGTTGAGGGGTTGAAGATTGTTGAAGGGTTGAAGATTGTTGAGGGATGGGATGTCGATATGGGTTTGTACTTTCTATGAACTATGAACCATCATCCATGAACCATGAACTACTACCTGCCACATCGAAAACGTTTGTTCCGCTTGCCTGCAATAATTACCTTTGCAACGGAATTTTGTCCTACCAATCTGGAATATTAATTATTAATTTTTAATTATTAACTCCCCATGGCCATCATCGCCCCTTCGCTCTTATCCGCCGATTTCCTGAAACTGCAATCCGAATGCAACATGCTCAACGAAAGCGAGGCCGATTGGTATCATCTTGATGTTATGGACGGGCGCTTTGTGCCCAATATCAGTTTCGGACCGATGGTTGTTGAATTTTTCCGCAAAGCGACGGGCAAAACCTGCGATGTGCACCTGATGATCGAAGAGCCGGGAAAATACGCGGAGGCATTCAAAAAAGCCGGCGCCGATATATTGTCGGTACACCTGGAGGCTTGTCCGCACCTGCACCGCAATATTCAACAGATCAGGAGCCTGGGTATGCAGGCCGGCGTAGCCATCAACCCGCATACACCCGTTGGTAACCTGGCCGATGTACTGGCAGATATCGACCTGGTATGCATGATGAGCGTAAACCCCGGTTTCGGCGGACAATCATTCATTCCGCACACGCTCGATAAAATCAGGCAACTCCGTAAAATGATCGATGAACGTTCCCTGCCTGTCAAGATCGAGATCGACGGCGGCGTTACGCTGGAGAATGCTAAAACAATACTGGATGCTGGCGCCGATGTACTGGTTGCGGGTAATACAGTTTTTAAATCCGCCGATCCGAAAGCTACCATCGCCGCATTAAAGTGTTTGTAGGAATAAAGCCGGTTACAACCGGTCGATCCGGGCATACATCTGCTCCAGTACCGCCAGGTTTAATTTCAGCCAGTTCTTTTCCTTCTTAGGCCATTCATATTTTTCTTCCAGTAGCCGTTCGGCAAGTTTATAGGCTTTCATAGCCTGGTCCTTGTTGTAGAAACATTTTATCCAGTTACCCGGAAGTTCTTTTTCTTTTTTCAGGTAAATACCCCCGCCATACCATTTAAACGGGGAAGGCAGACCCCAGAAGGAAACCTCGGAATCTTTCCGTTCGATCGACGCCCGGTAATACAGTATGAAGAACCGGATATTCGCTTTCAGCCGCAGGCGTATCCCCTCATCGGTTTCCATACCATCCGGCGGCAGCCGCCAGCGATTGTTGTCAATGTAAAAAGGATCATCCTCGTAATTGCGAAGCCGCTTTCTCTGGGAAATGAATTTGAGTATGGTGCTGGTATTGATCCCCGCATTCAACAGGCGCAGTTCATCCGGCGCCAGCGCCGCGATCTTATATACATCCCTGCCCCTGTCGATGGTATAGGTAAATGTGATGGTCTTCTTTTCGTCGTCATACACCCAGGTGCCAACATCAATTGCGTTGCGTGGATTTTTGACAAAAGTGCCACCGGGCGAAAGATAAAAACTCCGGTGAGCTATCTCGAGATCCGAATTCTCGTTCATGCTCCGCAGGGCCCACTCATCATCCTCGTTCACCCAGCCCTGGCAAAGCACATTGAACATATCCTTCGCGGTATCCAGGTAAAGCAGCTTATTGCTGCGTTGTTCGGTAACGATGCGTGCCCCCGGGCGTTCCTTCTTGTCCGCCGGTTCTTCTTCTTTTTTTCCCGCGGGTGTATCGCCACAGGAAGCAACTGCCGCCCAGCTACACAACAACCATATATAGGTACGTACACTCATTTTCTTGATCCTGTAAAATACATATTCCCCGTTGATCAGCGCAAAATTTCCATGCGCCGGCAGCGCCCTGCTACCTTGGGTGTGCGGCCAAAAATAGTTACCTTCATAACATGAGACCCCTGTTTACCCTTCTTTCACTGCTGCTTGTTTTTTCATCCCTTGCGCAAAAAAAATCGGCCTGGGTCAGCGGCCGGATCATCGATGAGAACGAAAAGCCGCTCACCGGCGTATCGGTGATCATTCTTGGTAAAACAACCGGGCTCAGCAGCAACGACAGCGGCCGGTTCCGCATCAAGGTTCCCGCCGGCAAGGCATTCGCACTCGTTTTTTCCCATACAGGCTTCGCCGATGTACAGAAGAATTTTTACCTGAGCGACGACGAGGAAGAGAAGATCAGCATCGTGATGGAACGGGGTGGAAAAACACTCACAACCATCGTGGTGAGCGAAAACAAAGAACGAACCGAGGCCGGCCTCACCAAAATAAACCCGAAGAATGCGCTCACCTTACCCAGTACCACCGGCGGCATCGAAGCCATGATCAAAACACTGGTAGGCAGTAACAACGAACTCACGTCGCAGTACAGTGTGCGGGGCGGTAATTACGACGAAAACCTGATCTACATCAACGACTTTGAGATTTTCCGCCCTTACCTCGTGCGCAGCGGCCAGCAGGAAGGACTGAGTTTCATCAATCCCGAACTGGCCCGGAATGTAAATTTCTATACCGGCGGCTTCCAGGCCAAATACGGCGATAAGATGAGCAGCGTGCTCGATATCCAATATAAAAAGGCCACCAGCTTTGGCGGCTCAGCCTATGTAAGTCTGCTCGAACAGGGCCTGCACCTGGAAGGAGCTGCCAGGAAAGGAAGACTGAGTTACCTGATGGGCATCCGGAACCGCAGCAACAAGAATTTACTGAAGAGCCAGGAAACACTTGGCGCTTATATCCCTTCTTCATCCGATATACAGGCATCACTTGCCTATAAACTCAGCGAAAAGGTTCAGCTCGAATTCCTGGGTACGTACTCGATAACCAAATTCACCCTGTTCCCGGAATCGGCGCAAAAGACCACATCGGTATTCTCACCCCTGTTCACCGCGAACCTGGGGCTCGACATCATCTTCGAAGGCCAGGAAAAAGACAGTTACAAAACAAACCTGCTCGGCTTCAGCATCCTGCACACACCCAATAAAAAACTAAAGCTGAAATGGATGGCCAGCCGTTTCCAGAATAAAGAGAACGAGAACTTCGACATTGCGGGCTCCTATCTTTTTGGCGACCGCGATTTTGACCAGACCAGCAGTACCTACGGCCAGATCGTAAACCCGCTGGGCGCCGGCTATTACCAGAATTATGGCCGCAATGAACTGGACATTACGGTTTACAATGCTTCGCTGAAAGGAAGTTATACTGCCGGCAGGCACTACATACTTTTCGGCAACAGTTTCGAACAAACCAATATCAACGATAAGTTGAAAGAATGGGAGTACCAGGACAGCGCGGGCTACTCGTTGCCATACAACCCGCCCAATCTTACCCTGTTTAAATCGTTCAACTCCATTGCCGACCTCTCCATACAGAAATACAGCGGTTACCTGCAGGATAATATCCGCCTGGGCAACAGCAGGCAGGACATCAGCCTGCAAGCAGGCGTACGGTACAACTACAATTCACTCAATAAAGAATTCCTGCTGAGCCCAAGGCTCCAGTTCAGCATCAAACCCAACTGGAAACGGGATGTGGTATTCAAACTGGCGGCCGGCGCTTACCAGCAGCCGCCTTTTTACCGGGAGTTGCGGCGATACGACGGCACCCTGAACACGGATGTGAAAGCGCAACGCAGTTACCAGTTCGTAGCCGGGGCCGATTTCAATTTCAAAGCCTTCGACAGCCGCCCTTTCCGGCTTACCACCGAAGCCTATTACAAGACCATGACCAGCGTGGATGTATATGATATCGACAACGTGAAGATCCGTTATGCCGGTAACAACAACGCCAAAGCATACGCGGTGGGTTTTGAAGCCCGGCTCTTTGGTGAGCTGGTGAAGGACGCGGAAAGCTGGCTGAGCCTCGGCATCATGCAAACCAAAGAAAACCTCGACGGCGATCATTATTACCAATACCTCAACGCAGCCGGCGAGGTCATCAACGCACAGAGTACCGACCAGGTACCGGTGGATAGTATCCGCAATGAAGTAGGCTTTGTGCGCCGGCCCACCGACCGGCTTATTACCGTTGGTTTGTACCTCGAAGACTACCTGCCTACCAATAAGAACTTCAAGTTTCACCTGAACATGCTATACGGCAGCAATATGAGCTATAATATTCCCAACAGCGTGAAATACCGGAATGCGCTCATCATTGAACCCTATATCCGGGTGGATGCCGGCTTCAGCGCCCAGTTGCTGAGCGAGAAAAGCAAACGGAGGAGCCACAGCCCTTTCCGCAATTTCCAGAACATCTGGGCCAGTTTCGAGGTATTCAACCTGATCGACCGCCGCAACACCATCTCCTTCCAGCTGGTGAAGGATTTCGCCAACAACGTGTACAGCATCCCCAACCGGTTAACGCCCCGGCTGGTGAATTTCAAGATCGTGGGAAGATTCTGAAAATCCCGCGGAAGATGAAACTGTCATTTTTTGTACCTTGGTCAACCATTCCGGTCGCCCGACCGTTTACTATTGCTGATCAAAATCGTACAATTATGCGCATCTTCCAGAAGGCCGGTTTATTTTTGATGGCCGCAACCATGATGATCGCCTGCAACAACAGCGGCGAAGAATCCAAAAAAGAAGAACAAACCATGACTGCCCCCAAACTCAAAGAAGAGAACATCCGTTACAAGATCGACAGTCTGACCATGGACGGATACGTGGTATACGACGAGAACATCACCGGCAAACGCCCGGCGGTATTGGTCGTGCATGAATGGTGGGGATTGAACGATTACGCGAAATCAAGAGCGAAACAACTGGCCGAACTCGGCTACATCGCCATGGCTATCGACATGTATGGAAATGGAAAAAGAGCCGACAACCCCACTGATGCAGGGGCATTGTCGGGACCTTTCTATACGGACCCGGCCATGGCCAAAAAACATTTTGATGCGGCCGTGGCCAAATTAAAGGAATACGCACAGGTTGATACAGCCAACATGGCCGGCATCGGCTATTGCTTCGGTGGCGGCATGCTGCTCAATTTTGCCCGGATGGGCGAACCCCTCAAAGGCGTGGTGAGTTTCCATGGAAGTCTGCTGGGTACCCCGGCCGACAAAAACCTGCTCAAATCAAGATTGCTTGTATTGCATGGTAACGACGACAAATTTGTAGACCAGGCGCAAGTAGCCGCTTTCAAAAAACAGATGGATTCCATCGGGGCCAATTATAAATTCATCGGGTACGACAGCGCCACGCATGCGTTCAGCAATCCGAATGCGACGGCGGTGGGACTGAAATTCAACATACCGATCGCTTACAATGCGGCAGCGGATACGGCATCCTGGAATGAGATGAAATTGTTCTTTAAGGAACTTTTCAAATAAAAAAAGAAAGCGGTTTTACAGCGCTTTTTTTAATACCATCATCTGCCCCATATGGTAGGCATCGTGTTGCAGGCAACCCATCACCAGTTCGTAATAGGTTTGTCCCTGGCGGGGAGATTCCTTATAAAGATTTTCCGGGTTGAACCGGTGTATGGCGTTGCGAAGAAGATGATAGGCCGCTTCAAAATCATGGAGCACCTGTTTCCAGTTGGCCTCATTCAGCTCGGACGGTAGTGAAAAATCCTTAAAGGGCGGTGGATTATCGCTGCCTGTAAGCCGGTTTACCACGGTGGTGCGCCAGTAAATCAGGTGCGATACCAGCATCCAGATACTGTTGCCCTCTTCCCCGATCACTTTCGAAGCTTTGACCGCGTCGACGCCGTGCAATACCTCTTTGAAATTAAGGCCGATCCAGCAATCGCCATGCTGCAGGTCGGCAAAGAGTTTTAGTATGCGGTTTATCTCATTAGGCATATTTTTGCCGGGTGGTTTAATGGTGAACGGATTATTGCCGAACGTCGTGCAACTTAACGAATTTTCCTTTTCAACAGAAATAACACCCATAGGCAGCACAAGCGGAGCATAACCGCTGATTATGGAGAATAACTGTTACACAAAACGCTAACGATTGAATATGAATATAGAATTCAACAAAAATGAAGACGCCATGAAACTGGCCTGGAGCCAGGTACGCCGGAAACTGGAAAAGATATACGAAGGTGGCGGAAAAAAGGCGGCAGACAGGCAGAAAGAACGCAACAAACTCACCGCGAGGCAACGGATCGCATACCTCTGCGATGAAGGCGCTCCCTTTGTAGAGATCGGCGCCTTTGCCGGCTATGGCATGTACGAGGAAGAAGGCGGTTGCCCCGCCGGGGGAACGGTAAGCGGCATTGGCTACGTGAGTGGCAGGCAATGCGTGATCGTGGCCAACGACCAGACCGTTAAAGCGGGCGCCTGGTTCCCCATCACCGGTAAGAAGAACCTGCGCATGCAGGAGATCGCCATGGAAAACAACCTGCCGATCATTTACCTGGTCGACAGCGCCGGTGTATTCCTGCCCATGCAGGATGAGATATTCCCCGACAAAGAACATTTCGGCCGCATCTTCCGCAACAACGCGAAGATGAGCGCTATGGGCATCACACAGATCGCCGCCGTGATGGGCGCCTGCGTGGCTGGGGGTGCCTACCTCCCGATCATGAGCGATGAAACGCTGATGGTTGAAGGGAATGGATCCATCTTCCTGGCCGGACCATACCTCGTGAAAGCGGCCATTGGAGAAGACATCGATATCGAAACGCTCGGCGGCGCCGAAACACACAACGCCATCAGCGGCATCGCCGATTATAAATTCAAGACCGAAGAAGAATGCCTGGACAAGGTGAAAAAGATCATGAGCAAGATCGGTCATCATAAAAAAGCGGGCTTCGATCGTGTAGCGCCGAAGGCGCCCGAGAAAAACAACGGCGAGATCTATGGCATCATGAGCGAAGGCAATACCAAACCCTACGATGTTACCGACATCATCAAATGCCTCGTGGATGCCGGCAGCTTTGATGCCTTCAAAGAAGAATACGGCAAAACGATCGTTTGCGGCTATGCCCGGATCGACGGTTGGGCCGTTGGCATCGTGGCAAACCAGCGCCTCGTGCTGAAAAGCAAGAAGGGAGAAATGCAGCTGGGTGGGGTGATCTACAACGACAGCGCCGATAAAGCCGCCCGCTTCATCATGAACTGCAACCAAAAAAGAATCCCCCTCGTATTCCTGCAAGACGTCACCGGTTTCATGGTTGGCAGCAGGAGCGAACACAGCGGCATCATCAAAGACGGGGCAAAACTGGTGAATGCCGTTTCCAATTCCGTGGTACCCAAGATCACCATCATCACCGGGAACTCGTACGGAGCCGGCAACTACGCTATGTGCGGTAAAGCCTACGACCCCCGGTTCATCTATGCCTGGCCTACTGCTAAGATCGCCGTAATGGGCGGCGAGCAGGCCGCCAAAACCATGTTGCAGATACAGGTGGCCACCCTCAAAGCCAAGGGCAGGGAGATCACACCCGAAGAGGAAAAAGAACTGCTGCAGCAACTCATCAACCGCTACGATTCGCAAACCACACCCTATTATGCCGGGGCAAGGCTTTGGATCGACGCGATCATTGACCCGGGCGAAACCCGTAAACTCATCTCGGAAGGCATCGCCGCGGCCGATCACAATCCCACAATTCCTGAATTCAAGACAGGGGTGTTGCAGGTGTAACATGCATTATGGTTGAATGTTGTTGAAGAGTTGAAAGTAGATGATACGGGTACACAACAACCAATCGCAAAGACCAAAGTCAGGAATCTTATAAACCATATTCAACAACATTCAACCATTCTTTTGTCTGAAATAAAGATATACACCGATGGCTCTTCCCGCGGCAACCCCGGCCCAGGCGGTTTTGGCGTGCTGCTGATGTGGAATAACCATCGCAAAGAGATATCAAAAGGATTCCGCCTTACCACCAACAACCGCATGGAACTGCTGGCTGTTATCACCGGCCTCGAAGCGATCACCAAAAAGGATTTACCGGTTGTGGTATATTCCGACAGCCAGTATGTGGTAAAAGCCATTGAAGAGGGCTGGCTGGCCAACTGGATACGTACCGACTTTAAAGGAGGTAAAAAGAATAAAGACCTCTGGACCCGGTATTACCAACTCAGCCGGCAAATGAACGTAAAGCTAAAATGGGTAAAAGGACATGCGGATAATCCCTTCAATAACCGCTGCGATGAGCTGGCTACCGCCGCCGCCGATGGCAAACACCTGCTCATCGATGAAGCCTACGAATCCGGACAGGCATAAAAAAATCCGCCTCGGGCGGATCTTTTCCTGAATGATTTTATCCCTTACGCGGCAACCCGGCGACGGTTCGTTTTGAATACCAGCACATAGCTTCCGAAGAGAAGTGCGCTGAATACCAGGTCGGGCACGAACTTAATGAACGGAATACCCGCTGCCATACAATTGATATACCCGGTGAATGTGTTCGGGTACATATTGAATGAATCCACCAGGAAGGTATTGGTATTGCTGAGGAAATAGAATAAGATGGAGGAAGCCAGCGAAAATCCGGCAACACGGATTACATCGATCTTCTTCATGGCAAAACCGAAAGCGGTAATGAAGAGCAATGCCGCGTAGTTACCTACCTGTTCCATACCATAGAAACCCGGTGTTTGGGTAAACAGTTCCAGGATCAGGTCGGAGGCGAACATGGCCAGCAAGGGCATGGCGAATGACAGTTTTTTATCGCTGATCACCACCCCGCTGAACAAAGCGATGGCGATGATCGGACTGAATGTATGCGGATAAGTAGCTACTTTCAACAGGGCGGCAAAGAGGACCAGTACAGCAGCAATGAGAATGTTTATTCTGTTTTGTTTCATATAACCTTGGTGGTTTTGGGCAAAAGTAAGCAATAAAAACGTCCGCTTTACCATTTTGATCCTGCAGTTTTCCTCATGCTGTTAATAGCCGGAATGGATAGTTTTACGCATGGCCAGGCATCACAAAACCGGTTTGCAGGGAGAAGACATGGCGGCAATCTATCTGTCGGGCAAGGGATACGATATCCTCCACAGGAATTGGCGGCATGGGCACTGGGAAGTAGACCTGATCGGGGTAAAAGCGGGGGTTTTGCATTTCGTGGAAGTGAAGACACGCCGCACGCAAAAATTCGGTTATCCGGAAGAATCCGTCTCCAGGCAAAAAATACGCAACCTGATCAATGCCGCTGAAGCGTACCTGTACCGGTATCCCCAATGGCAACGAATCCAGTTCGATATACTGGCCATCACCATCCCGAAGAATGAACCCGTGGAGTATTTTTTACTGGAAGATGTTTACCTGTAAGACGGGGAAATGGTTCATGGTTCATAGTTCATGGGAAGTACAAAGTACAAACCCCAAACAACTTTCAACCCCTAAACCTTTCCCTCCTTCATCCGCTCCTCCATCTTCTCTACCAGCTTATAAGTGGCCGGGCAGTATTCGATGTTTTGTTTGTGCACGTGCATATAGTCTACCATCTTGCTCTTGGGCAAATGAGGAAAGCCGGCACAATCGGCAGGACGGATCTCGTAGATGCTGCATTTATTATCTGCCAGGTTGAGGAACTGGCAGGGCTCTACTTTATTCATGATATCCCCCGTGCGGTCTTTGCGCAGCCATTTTTTGGAAAAGGCTTCCGGGGTCATTTCAAAATGCCCGGAGATGCGTTTGATGTCCGCCTTCGTAAACGTCGGACTCATCGTCTTGCAGCAATTGGCGCAGGTCAAACAATCAACCTCCTTCCATACTTCAGGCTCCAGTTTGCGAGTAAGAGCATCCAATCCCTTGGGCGGATTCTTTTCAATTTTGGTCAGAAATGAACGAAGTCTTTTTTTGTGGTACCGTACCTTTTGCCTGAACGAATGTAAATTGACTGCCTGCATATGGGTTTTATTAACGAAATTCAGGCAGCGAAAATAGTGTATATTGACATCACAGCGCACCGCCATCGAATAAACTTTCTGATCCGCATGTGGGAACCTTATAAAAAGGGATTCAAAGCCTGGCTTCAACTGGAAAAATCGCTTTCCGATAATTCTGTGGAAGCGTACCTGCGTGATATTGATAAGCTCACCGGGTACCTGCAAGCCACCGGGCAATTACTGAAACCGGAAGAGATCAAACGCAAAGACCTCGAGCGGTTCATCCAATGGATCGCCGAACTCGGTATGACCGTTACCTCGCAGGCAAGGATCATATCGGGCCTCCGCAGCTTTTTCACCTACTGCAGCACCGAACAGATCATAGCGGCTAACCCAACGGTACTGCTCGAGGCGCCCAAGCAAAAGCGACTGCTGCCCGATACGCTGAGTTTCGATGAGATCGAACGCATCATCGCCGGGATCGACCTTAGCAAGCCCGAGGGCGGGCGCAACAAGGCCATCCTGGAAACATTATACAGTTGCGGCCTCCGGGTAAGTGAGTTGGTGAACCTGCGGATTAGCTGCCTTTTTCTCGACATCGGCTTTATACGCGTTACCGGCAAAGGGGATAAAGAACGTCTTGTACCCATCGGCACCGAAGCGGTGAAATACATCAATATCTACCGGAATGATATCCGGGTGCATATACCCGTTAAACCCGGACAGGAGGATTACCTCTTTCTCAACAGGCGGGGAAGCAAGTTGAGCCGTGTGATGATCTTCCTGGTGCTGAAAGACCTGGCAGCCAAAGCAGGCATCACGAAGAATATCTCCCCACACACATTCCGGCATTCCTTCGCAACACACCTGGTGGAAGGAGGCGCCGACCTGCGTGCTGTACAGGAAATGCTCGGGCATGAAAGCATTACCACTACCGAGATATACACCCATCTCGACCGGGAATATTTGCGGGAAACGCTGCACCAGTTTCATCCGGCGTTCAAATGATAATATCCTGCCCCGTCCACGCACAGATTATGAAGACATATAAGATTCTGAAAAAAGAAAAACCGGTCAGTTGCTCCTGTATTTATTAATCACCTTAGGCAGCGAACATGACCGGCGTAAACAACCATCACTATTGAACTATGAAACTACTTTTGCGTATAAGGCGGGTTTTATTGTTGTAGATACGGATGTAATACAAGCCTGCAGCCCAGCGTGGGTCGGTGCCAACCTGCACCTGCTGATCCCGCGCCGTAATACCAGCAACCTGCTGCCAAACGATCTTCCCGCTGGCATCGGTGACCTGAACATGATAATAACCGGCATCTTTCAGCTTCAGCGCCACCTGGAAAGATTGGCCCCGCTGAACGGGGTTGGGATATATCTTGAGGGAATCACCGAGCAGGGTGGCCAGGCCCGCTTTTGTTTCGGCCAGCAACCGCTGTTTCTGCACGATCCGGACAGAGCCCATTATACCCCCTATCTTCCGGTAATGCAGATCCGAAGCAACCACCACCTCGTTCAGTTCCACTTCCCGGGCTTTCCGGGTGCTGATCAGCAAGGCTCCATTCATTCCTGCCTGGCCGAATAACGCGGATGCCTCAGCGGCATTCAGTATCCTGTACTCGTCCACATCATCCGGGTTGATCACCGTTCCGGCCGAGTCGATCTTTCCGTCGATCACGGTCAGCATTTTCTTTGAAAAATCAGGCTGAGCGATCTGACCAAGGCGGATCACTGTTTCCTTTTTTTTCAGGGCAACCTCCCATTCCTTGCTCCTATCCAAAAATTCCTTGTTCTTATCTAAGAACTCACTGCCATCGATCTCAAATTCATAGACTTCATAACCGGGTGCTTCTACCTTCAGGTAGCAATGCTCATACTTTCCGATGTTTTTGATCTTGAAAATACCTTTCTTGTTCGCCGTTGCCGTATCCGTTTTAGATTCAAATCTTTTTGAGAGGAAGATGGTCGCTCCCGCAACCGGGGTACCTGCCTTTTCATCAATGATCCGCAGGATGGCCTTATTCCGGGAAGCCGGTGTAAATTCTGCGTCTTCCGGGTTAACGCGGCGTATACCGCCAACGGTAACCACAATCGCCTCCATAAGCCCTGATACCGATTTTTCAAGTACCGTGTTTATTACGCTGGCTGCCCCCGTAGTTACCTCTGAATCTTTATAGCTAACCGCACCAATAAGTAAAGTCGCATCTAACATCACCCGGATTGAATATGCTCCTTTTGCATCAGCTGTTACACCCGCATTAGTTCCCTTTACCCGAATTGAGGCAAATGAAACCGGGTTACCATCCACATCAACGACTTTACCTGTAATAACCCTGCTTCCCGCGGGGTACTGGCCGTTTTTATCCGCTTCGCTCACCGGCGTACAGGCTACAACAGGCTTTACGCCACCCTGGGCTTTTACGCTGCTGTTTTTTGAAAAGAACAGGAAGCACATCAGGAGGTAATTCCAATACCAGAACAATCGCTTCTTCGGCTCTTTGGGATACGTGATCGCCCGGTTGAGTTGCGAGGGCAAGGCCCGTCCGCAAACCTTTTCCTCACGCAGATTGATGAAATAATTGAGTACTTCTGTATCGGTCATCATACTGAAATCGATCACCTCCTTTGCGCATGCTTTGCAGAAACGGCCTTGTTGGGTGGGAGTCATTTCCTGCCAGTTCTCGTGGCAGGGTTCCGGGATGGAGAGTTGTAATTTCTGCATAGCAGCTGGTTTCCTCTACGGATGCCATGCAAAAACCAATTACACAAAAAATAAACAGAATGGAAGAAATGAAGGACTATTTTCCTTCGAGCGCCACATCCGGCTGCGGATAGCTTACCCGGTTTGCATATACGGAATTGGTGACCTTGTTGCGATAATTCTTGAACATACTTTGCCAGCGGAGTTTGAGTACCCCCAATACTCCTTCTTTGATAATGCCCTTGTTCATTTTGCTGGCGCCGAATTCACGGTCGATAAAGGTGATGGGCACTTCCTGAATTTTGAATCCGAGCTTCCAGGCGGCGAATTTCATTTCGATCTGGAACGCATAACCGACAAAACTGATCTCATCGAGGTTCAATGCTTCCAGAACTTCTGCCCGGTAACATACGAATCCCGCGGTGGGGTCTTTCACCGGCATCCAGGTGATGATCCTTGTATAAAGAGAAGCTCCTTTGGAAAGCAATATCCTGTTAGCCGGCCAGTTGGCCACCGCTCCCCCGCTGGTGTATCGTGAACCCACGGCTACGCCGGCCCCGTTTTTACAGGCAAGGTATAAGGCTTGAAGATCCTTGGGATTGTGCGAAAAATCAGCGTCCATTTCAAAGATGAAACCATAGCCTTTTTCAAGGGCCCAGCGAAAGCCGTGAATATAGGCTGTACCCAGTCCAAGTTTACCAATGCGTTTTTCAAGAAATAATTGTCCCGGGTATTTATTCATCAGGCCCTCAATGATCGCTGCCGTTCCGTCCGGGGAATTGTCGTCTATGATGAGGATGTGAAAACCTTGTTGTAACGCGATGACCGCACCGATGATCTTTTCGATGTTCTCTTTTTCGTTGTACGTAGGTATGATGACCAGTTTCTCCAATTATCGGGGCTTGGGTATCTCAAATTTACAACAAATAACAAAATGCATGATGACCCTGTTTACGACCGGGTCCATTTAGTTATTCTTTAACAGGGTACGATTGAATATCTCTGTGAGTTTCTGCTTGGTGTGGAGCGGGAAATCTCCTTTCATCATCCAATCATAGTATTGCGGTTCTGCTTTCAATACATCGGCTACAGCCCTGCCCTTGTGCTTGCCGAAATTGAATATTTCCTTGCCCGCATCATTAAAACTGAACCGGCGGGCATAATCCACGATCTTGTCTTCCCCGATCACGTTCAAAATGGAATCCACCGAGTCGCCGAGTTTTTCATACCGTTTGATCTGGGCCATCAATACATCGATCGTGGCATTCACATCGGCTTCGGCGCTGTGTGCGCCTTCGAGTTCTTTTTCGCAGAAAAATTTATATGCAGCCGACAAGGTCCGTGGCTCCATGGTGTAAAATATATGCTGTACATCGACCATTTTGCGGGTACTCAGGTCTACATGGATACCCGTCCGCAAAAATTCTTCCATCAGGATGGGTATGTCGAAGCGGTTGCTGTTGTATCCGCCAAGGTCGCAGTTCTCAATGAACATCTTAATTTCATTGGCCACCTGCTTGAAGGTGGGCGCATCTTTCACCATGTCATCGGTGATTCCATGTATATCGCTGGACTCCTTCGGGATCGGCATTTCGGGGTTAAGCAGTTTGCGTTTGGACTGCCGGGTACCATCGGGCTGAATTTTTACCATGGCTATTTCGACAATCCGGTCTGAAGAAAGACTGACACCGGTCGTTTCAAGATCAATAAAGACAATGGGGCGTTTAAGTTGCAGCATTTGGATTTTGTTTATGGTAGGGATTAACGTTGCGTTTTCATAGGTCATATAGCCCTGATTTCACGTAAAACAGGCGCCGAAGGTAATATTATTTGTTTTTCGTCGTTTACCGTTGATAATTTATCTTTGCGGAAACTCTGGGTCTGCAATAATAGGTTTTTTAAACTCAAAAGAGAAATGATGAAAAAAGTATTTTTTGCACTGCTGCTTATGATCGCTGTTACTGCCCTGGTGAGCAGCTGCGCTCCCAGCCGCAAATCTGGATGCCCGATGAGCGAAGGCATTATCCACTAAGTCTTAACCATTTGATGCACTGGATCGAACTCAACAACCTGGACCAGCTCAACCAGATCCGGGAACTCTCCCGCCAACGCCCCCAGGTAATCTTCAAACACAGTACCCGCTGTTCTGTCAGCAGCATGGCGCTTAACAGGCTTCAACGGGCCGAAGTGTCCGCATCCGCGGATTTCTACCTGCTCGACCTGCTGCGCTTCCGATCCGTATCGGACCAGGTGGCCGACGATTTCTCGGTTCACCACGAATCGCCCCAGGTTTTGCTGATCAAAAACGGGGAATGCATTTACGACGAAAGCCATACCGGTATCGGCATGGCCGATATTCTCGAACAGATTTCGCTTTCCTAACCTTTTCTCCGTTTCCGGAATTTCACAATCTCGTACCAAACCACCGACACAAAGCCGGTGAACAGGCATACAAGTAATGGCCCCATTGCAGGACGCTCCAGTCCAAAAAGCGCCGACAGGGGTTTTACCGTAACAAACAATACCGTGAGCAGGATCGTAATGCCGATCATGATGCCCACGAGTTTATTTCTGTACCTGCTTGTTTCCAGCACTGAATAATAAAAGGAGCGATTGACCAGGGTAAGAAAAATATTGGCGGCGATCAGGGTGATGAAGACCATGCTGCGGGTCAATACTTCACTGTTTCCCTGGATGACGGAATATTGATACACGAACAGGGTTCCCGCGGTGATCGCCAGCCCCTGTACAATACTGGTGGCCAATTCCTGCCAGTTGAAGAAGGTTTTGCTGAATGCACGTGGTTTCTGCTGCATGATGTTTTTCTCGATGGGCTCATTCTCATAAATGATGGAGCAGGTGGGTCCCATGATAAGTTCCAGGAAGATGACGTGTACCGGTGTGAATATGTTCGGATACGCCCAGCCCAGGGCCAGCGGAACAAACACGGTAAGTATGATGGGGATGTGGATCGAAATGATGTATTGAATCGCTTTTTTCAGGTTGCTGTATATCTTTCTTCCCATGGCCACGGCATCAACCATTCTTTCCAGGTCATCATCCGTCAGTATCAGCGAAGATGCCTGCCGGGCGATCTCACTGCCTTTCTTGCCCATAGCGATGCCGATATGAGCTGATTTTAGCGCCGGCCCGTCGTTTACCCCATCACCGGTCATTGCCACAATCCTGCCGCTTGCCTTCAGCGCATTGATGACCCGCAACTTGGCGTCGGGAAACATACGGGTAAAAATGCTGATGGCAGTAACACGTTCCTTCAGTTCATCATCCGACAAAGCATGCAGTTCGCCGCCATCCACCGCAGCCGAAGCCCCTTTAAATCCTGTTTGCATGGCAATGGTTCGTGTAGTGGCCATGTTGTCGCCCGTGATGATCTTTACCTCGATCCCCGCTTCGTCGAACGCCCGGAAAACAGCAGGTATATTTTGTTTGGGGGGATCGTAAAATGCCAGCAGGCCTTTGAAGCTGAATGAAAACTGTTGCTGCTCTTGGGGAAAACCGGTACCGGTATGGCTTGCTTCCGCAACGGCAAGCACCCGGTAGCCTTGCTCCGATAATTCATTGACAACCAAAAGAAGCGAAGCCTGTTCCTCTCCCGGCAGATTCGATACCCGGATGATCGCCTCGGGCGCTCCCTTGGCAGCAATAATGCGATTGCCTTCCCTGTTTTCAAAAATATGGGTCATCATCGGGGGCCTGCCTCCCAGGGGGTATTCGTGCACCATTCTGTAAGAGGGCCGCTCATCATCGTACAGTTTCCCATACCATTCGTGCAGGGCTATTTCCATCGGGTCGAACGGGATGGGCTCACTGGCCCACATCGCGATCCGCATCATCGCCTTCTCAGCATCCGTCAATATCCCTTCCGCGGGTACCGAATAACCCGGTGAACCCGGCACAAATACCCGGGCCAGCTCCATTCTATTCTCCGTAATGGTTCCGGTTTTATCCACGCAGATCACCGATGCGCTGCCCAGGGTTTCCACGGTTTTGGTTTGTTTCACAATCACGCCCATCTTCATCAGTCGCCAGGCTCCCAGCGCCATAAACGTTGTAAAGGCCACGGGTATCTCTTCGGGCAATATGCTCATCGCCAGCGTAAGGGCTTTCAGCAGACTGTCGAATACATTTCCCGATTGAAAATAATTGATCCCCCATACCACCAGGAAAACCAGTACGCCCACCAGGGCCATCTTCTTCACGAAGTTGTTGATCTGCCGCTGCAGGGGTGTCTTCTCCTCTTCAATGGATGAAAGAGCGCCGCCGATCTTCCCGAGGCTTGTCTGGTTGCCGATGGCGGTAATCCGGCAAATGGCCAGTCCGCCGGAAACAAATGTTCCCTGGAACACCTTATTATTCTCCGGCTCCGATTCGGATTTGAAAACGCTGAATGATTCACCGGTGAGAATCGATTCGTTGACAGAAAAATCATTCGACTGAAGTATGACCCCATCGGCCGGGATCGAGTTACCCTCTTCGATCACCATCACATCGTTCAATACCATTTCTTCGCTGTTGATCTCCCGGGTAACGCCATTGCGGATAACCTTTCCCTTAGGGCGTGTAAGTTCGCGGAGCGCCGCGATCGCGTTTCGGCTGCGCAGGTCCTGGAAAACGGAAATGGCGGAAACAAAGAAGAGGGCGCCCAGCATAAAAAAGCCATCGTTCCGGTCGCCGGTTATAAAATAAATGGATGCCGCCGCCACCAGCAGCAGGAACATGGGTTCGGTCACGATTTCGCGGAGCAACTGGAGGAAGCCTGATTGTTGATCGAAATGCTGCCGGTTATATCCATATTGTTTCGCGGATGCATCAACCTCCTGGTCGGTAAGTCCTTTTATAATCGTATCGTGTTCCACCATCGAATCGCTGTTCGCCCGCTTTTTTAGAGGCAGATTAAAATTAATGCAAATAGCGTTTTGGATGTAAGCGGTTTATCCTAATTTTAGGGCACTTAACCGGGATGCCTCCAGACACACTTACATCTACTCAAAACCTGCAGCAGGAAAAAGACAGGTTTGAAGCATTGTTTCAATATGCTTCGATGGGAATCGTTGTAGCCGGCAAGGGAGGCGATATCCTGCTGGTGAATAATTTCCTGCTTACCCAGTTTGGATACGCATCGGCTTCCGAACTGGTCGGACAAAAAATAGAGAAACTCATCCCCTCCCGCTATCACGGAAAACACACGCATTACCGGGATAAATATAACCACAACCCGCATCCCAGGCCCATGGGCATCGGTAAAGACCTTTTTGCCGTCAAAAAAGACGGCACCGAGTTCCCCGTGGAAGTAAGTCTCAGCAATTATACCATGGATAACGAGAGTTATACGATCGGCTTTATCAACGATATCAGTATCCGCAAGGGATTCGAGACCGAAGTACAGCGTCAGCAGATGCAACTGGCCGAAACCAACAAGCGCATCGAACAGATGAACGACGAGCTGGAAGAGAAAGTGGAACTGCGGACCAAACAGCTGAAAGAAACCCTGGCCGAACTGGAGGTATCAAAAGACGAACTGACCAAGGCCCTGAGCAAGGAGAAAGAACTGAGCGACCTGAAAAGCCGGTTCGTTTCAATGGCTTCCCACGAGTTCCGCACCCCCCTCAGTACCATCCTTTCTTCGGCATCCCTGGTGGCCAAGTATACCCAAACGGATGAACAGGAACGAAGAGATAAGCACATTCAGCGCATCAAATCGTCGGTGAACAACCTTACCAGCCTGCTCAACGAATTCCTCTCCATCGGCAAGATCGAAGACGGCAAGATCATCGCCAACAACATCCGCTTCAATATCCGGGAAATGATCACCGCCCTATGTACCGAACTCGAGGGGATCGCCAGGAAAGATCAGCAGATCCGGTACCGCCACGAAGGCGAGGAAACCGTCCTGCTCGACCCCAACCTCCTGCGTAATGTGATCACCAACCTGGTATCCAACGCCATCAAGTTCTCGGCCGAGGATGGAACCATTGATGTTTCGAGCAAGACCACTGCCCGGGAGGTCATTATCACCGTACAGGACAACGGCCTCGGTATTTCACGGGAAGACCAGGAACACCTGTTCGAACGCTTTTTCCGGGGCGCCAACGTAACCAATATCCAGGGTACGGGGCTGGGGCTTCACATCGTAGGCCGGTATATCGAGATTATGGACGGGAAGATCGAATTCTTCAGCGAACTGGAGAAAGGTACCCGATTTATTATTACATTTAAAACCGAATAAGCCTCACCTTAGCCCTGATTTATGAAACATTTACTGCTTATTGAAGACAACGACGAAATCCGGGACAATACCGCCGAGATACTGGAGCTGGCCGGCTACAAAGTAACCACCGCGGAAAACGGCAAAGTGGGTGTTGAGAAGGCGATCCAGGAAAAACCCGATCTCATCATCTGCGATATCATGATGCCGGTGCTCGACGGCTATGGCGTACTGCACCTGCTCAACAAGAATCCCGAGCTCACAGGGATTCCGTTTATCTTCTTAACGGCCAAGGCCGAACGAAGCGATCTGCGCAAAGGCATGGAAATGGGAGCCGATGATTATATCACCAAGCCTTTCAGCGACGTAGAACTGATGAACGCCATCGAAAGCCGGCTGAAGAAAACCGAAATCGTTGCCCGGAATTATTCCACCGACGCCGAGGGGATGCACCAGATGCTGAACGATTTCCGGGGCGACAACGCCCTGAAAGAACTGGCTGCCGACCGCCACATCAACCATTATAAGAAAAAGCAGGTTGTTTACTCCGAAGGCAATCACCCCAACCGCCTGTATTATATCCAGAAAGGCAAGGTAAAAACCTTCAAGACCAACGATACCGGGAAAGAACTTACCGTAGGCCTGTACAACGAAGGCGATTTCTTCGGGTACACAGCGCTCCTGGAAGAAACGGTGTACAAAGAAACCGCCGAAGCCATCGAAGACTGCGATATCGCCATTGTGCCGAAAGAGGAATTCGAGAACCTGCTGCACAGCAATAAGGAAGTGACGCATAAGTTCATCAAGATGCTGGCCAAGAACATATCCGAGAAGGAGAACCAATTACTCGGACTGGCTTACAACTCCCTGCGCAAGCGTGTGGCCGACGCCCTGCTCACGCTCCAGAGCAAATACCAGAAAGAGAACCAGGAACGTTTTTCCATGCACATCTCCCGGGAAGACCTGGCCAATATCGCCGGTACGGCTACCGAATCGCTGATCCGTACATTGAGTGATTTTAAGAGTGAGAAACTGATCGAGATATCAGAAGGGAATATCATCATCACCAACCAGAAGAAACTGGCGGCCATGCTGAACTGATTCAGAAACTGGTTGCCAGGTAGCGGTTGAAGTCATTCTTCAGCTTGGTGAAATCCTTCTCCATATATTCCATTTCGTTGCGGAGTTTTTCCTGCTTCTTCAGCATTTTTTCATCCAGCTTTCCATTGAATTTGGCCGTCAGGGACTGAACCTGGACATTAACGTCGTGCCGTAACTCATCAATGAATTCATCTTTAATGATGAACAGATTCTGATAATGCTCTGCCTGCGCCAGGAATTCTTTGCTGCTCTCGTGATCCAACACCTCCGCCAGCCGGTTCTTCAACACGGTATTCTCCTGCTTTAAGAAATCCAGTAAGCGCAACCAGGTCCTGCTTTCATGTATGAACTGTTCTGGCTTGAGCATATCAACGGTCATAGTGATCATTTATACAATGTCCGCCCCTTTTATGCAGGCGGATGTTACAAATCTAATTTTATTGACTCCCCTTTCCGAAGGACAACCATCACCCCGTTTCCTGAGATTCATCAGGGTTTGGAATGGCATTCAATTAGTTCCGGTTTCCCGGGTTTCATCTTCGGACTCACGTACGGTATGCCCAACCCCATCCCCCGCAGGATAAGCAGGCATGCCATCAGCATCATCATATAGGGATAAGCCCTGCGTATCTTTTGCCGGATACCCAGGCTTATATAATTACCGAAAAAAGCCACCATCCACATTACCGGCAGGGTGCCAAGGCCGAAAAAAGCCATGAACAGCACACTGCTGGCCAGGTCGCCGGTAGCCACTGCCCCAGCCGCAGCCATATACACCAGCCCGCAGGGGAGCAACCCGTTCAGCAGGCCGATCAGGAACAAAGAGGTATTGTTCCGCTGCTGAAAAAGCTTACCCAACGGGGTACGCACTTTTTCATACAGCCAGGCGCCCGCGTTATGCTGTTGCAGCGCCGTGATCCGCTTGGGCAGTACCACAAATAACAGGATCAGCGCACCCAATACCACCGACAGCCATTGTTGCACCCCGAACAACGAAACCGTTTCACCGATAGCGCCGAACAGCAGTCCGAATACCGAATAGGTGATCACACGGCCACTGTTGTACAGGAAGGCGCCAACGAATTTTCCCAAACTGCTGTTGTTGGTCAGCGGCAACGACAGAGCCAGCGGCCCGCACATACCCACGCAGTGAAAGCTGCCAAGTACGCCCATTGTCAATGCTGCCAATACCAACTGGATCATGCCCGACCGGTTTAAATGAATATCTTCTTTTCGAAATAATAACTCACAGCTCCTTCCTTCCAGCTCAGGTGCAGTTCGTACATGCCTGGCTTCATCCCCGTAACAGGAACCCGCAGGGTTTCATCCTGCAGGTTGAATTCCTTTTTCAGATCGCGGTTCTCATCCGACGGGCAATAGAGCACAGCCTCGCCTGCCAATTGCTTCCCGGAGAAGTCCTTGGGAAATACGATCTCCAGGTTCCCGTCTTTGAGTTCACAGGAAACCGGGGTGGATAATGCCGATGTGCGTTTCATCTCATCGATCTTATCCTGGTACTTCAGTTCTTTGGCGTAATAATCGGTTGTTACCAGGTCGAAACGCTGCGATGATGATTTGAACACCATGAACAGTATGCCCGCTACGAAAGCGCCATACACGAACAGTATTTTATATCCCCAGTTCATAACAGTAATTTTTGCTTGTTTATTTATATACTTCGGGGCCAATGAATTTCGCCTCGATGGTTTTGACCTTCTTATTGTCTTCGTACAGGCCGATCTTCACCAGGGTTTTCCAGCCCTGCAGTTCTTCCTTTTTCAGTTTCACGAAGAATTGCTGGTTGGTATAATCCTCTTTCTTCACCGTCAGCTTACCGGTACCTACCAGTTCGATCTCGCCCGATACGTTCTCCAGTTTCAGGGTGAAGTCGATATCCTCATGGGTCTTGTTCACCAGCTTGAGGTTAAACAGGTTGGCGATACGCCCGTCGGGCAGTTTGTTATACGCCATCCCCGCGGTACGCATAAGGCGCACGTCGAGGTCGCTGCGGCTGGCCAGCAGGAACACCAGCAGGGAAAGCAACAGCAGCAGCACGGCGCTGTAAGCCTTGATCCGGGTGTTGACCTTGAGTTTCACACCCTTGGTAATACTGTTCTCGGATGCATAACGGATCAGGCCGGTGGGTTTATTCACGCTGGTCATGATCGCGTCGCAGGCATCAATACAGGCCGTACAGTTCACGCATTCGAGCTGGGTGCCGTTGCGGATGTCGATACCGGTTGGGCATACACGCACACAGGCCAGGCAATCGATGCAATCGCCGGGCCTTGCCAGGGTCTCGAATTTTTTGTCGAGGTCTTTACAAGCTCCATTTTCCTTACAGTCGACACATTTGCAATCATGATCTTCCTGCTTCTTCAATTTACCCCTTGGCTCGCCGCGTTTGTGATCGTAGGCCACCACGATGGAGTTCTTATCGAGCAAAACACCCTGGAGTCGGCCGTACGGACAAACAACGATACAGGCCTGCTCCCGGAACCACCAGTATACGAAGAAGAACACGGTAGAAAAGATGAGCAGGGAGATCAGCGTACCCACATGGCCGCCGGGATGTGTGATGTACCCGATGAGCTTATCCATGCTGATGAGGTAGGCCAGGAAGAAATTGGCGATCAGGAAAGAGATGGCAAAGAATACGATGAACTTGATCGTACGCTTGCGGATCTTCTCCCCGTTCCAGGGCATGGATCGCAATTGTTTTTGTTTGGTATAATCGCCATCGATCCAGTATTCGATCTTGCGGAAGACCATCTCCATGAAAATGGTCTGCGGGCAGGCCCATCCGCAGAAAACGCGGCCGAACACAACCGTAAACAGGATCACGAACACCACGAAGGTGATCATGCCGATGCCGAAGATGAAAAAATCCTGGGGCCAGAACACCACGCCAAAGAAAATGAACTTGCGTTCCAATACATTGAACATGAACAATGGCTCCCCGTTCACTTTAATGAACGGCAGGGTAAAGAAGATGATCAGGTACGCAATGCTGAACAGGGTGCGCATATTGTACAACCTGCCCTTGGGTTTTTTGGGCGTAATAAAATTGCGCCTGCCTTCTTTACTGATGGTAGCTACCGAATCCCTGAAGGACTCGTTTTTCTTAGGTATTTTGGTAGTAGTAGTTTCTGACATAGTCTACTGCATCTTTATTTCTTTATGGTTGCGGAATCAGGTTGAGGTTTTGCTACAGCACCCGAATCTGTTTTAACAGCGGCTGAATCTTTGACGGCACCGGCCGGTTGCTCTACCCAGAACTCGCCCTGCGGCGCTTTCGGAACCGCGGGCTTTGTACCATGCAGTGTTTTGATATAACTGGCCAGCTGGCTGATCTGCTTGGGCGAGAACTGGCCTGACCAGGACTGCATACCCTTATCGGGATAACCCACTTTGATGGTATGGTAGATATCATTCAGCGATCCCTTGTGAAGCCAGTAATCATCCGTCAGGTTCGGACCCACGCTACCACCGCCATCTTTCAGGTGACAGGCTACGCAGTTGGCCTCGAACAACGCCTGCCCGGCCTTGATACCGGCCGCGTCGGCCATGGGTACTTTGTTCTCGTCGATCTTATCCTTATTCGACGCTTCGTAGATCTCTTTCTGAATACGGGCCGCTTCCATTTCGGCGTTGTACTCCTGTGTAGGGTTCTTACCCACACCAAATACATGGAAGTTGAACAGGTAGATAATACCCACCACAACCGTTATATAGAACCCGTACTTCCACCACGGTGGCAGGGCGTTATCCAGTTCGTGGATGCCATCGTAGTCGTGATCGAGCAATACATCGGCTTCCCGTTCAACCGGTACGGCCTTGGTGAATAATTTCTTATCGAGGTTAGACCACCAGGCTCCTACCGCGGATTTTTCGCCGGGTGCCTTGGCATGCTGCGGCAACAGTTCCGCGTACATCCTGCGGATGGAGAAAGCCAGGAAAAGGATCACGGCCACTTCCACCGCCAGAACGGTTACGAAAAAGTAAAAGGTGCTTTCAGTGAGGCCTCCGTAATTGGGCACTTCCTGCGCAGCAGCATTCGCAGTTGCGTCCTGCGCAACGGATACCTGCGCCAGAAGTGAAAAACCCACAAGCATCAATACAGAAAGAGCCGCGGATTTGTTTTTTCCTTTTTCCAGCAATTGACGTCCCAGGGCGGTAAGCACACGGCCCATGCCCCATATTACGAATGCCAGTACCACGATCATGATCACCAGCAGGGTGGCCAGTTGATTGTAACTGGAAGTAACTGTCTGCGGAGCAGCGGCTTTATCCTGGGCCATGCCAACCATACCGGTCGCCAGGCCGAGGGCGGTCAATGCGGTTTTATTGATTATTGATCTGATACGATTCATTGTAATTCGTTTTTGAAGTTAGTGTTAGTGGGTTCTTCCTGGTCGAACGGGATGTTGGATAAGCGTTCCACTCTTTCCTTTTTCATTCTTTTCACCAGTACCAGCAACACCACAAAAAAGGTAAAGAAGATGAACAGCGAGATGATCGGATAAATATCCGCGTTCTGCATCTGCTCGGCGTATTGTTTGATGAATTTGAACATGGTTATTTATTTTCAGTGGCTGTTTTGTTGTTACTGATATCTTTACCCAGGCGCTGCACATAAGCGATCAGGGCGATCACTTCCCGGTCGGCCGGGATCTCGATACCCGAGATCTTCAGGTTCAGGCGTATGCTGTTGGCCTGCGTCATCAACTCACTGTTGGCAAATTGTTCGTAGCCCACGGCATAGGGAGTACCCAGCTTACGGAGAGCGCCGATCTTGGCGGCCGTACTGGCCGTATCAATCTTTTGCTCCATCAGGAACGGATAGGCCGGCATGATGGATCCTTCACTCATGGACGATGGTTCGCGGAAGTGGCGGAAATGCCAGTCGTCGGATTTCTTCAGCTTATCGGTTCCTTCCCGGGCCAGGTCGGGTCCGGTACGTTTACTACCCCATTGGAACGGACGGTCGTACACGAATTCGCCGGCTTTGGAGTATTCGCCATAACGTTCGGTTTCGCTGCGGAACGGACGGATCATCTGCGAGTGACACACATAGCATCCTTCCCGCACATAGATATCGCGGCCCTGTAATTCGAGCGGTGTATACGGTTTAACGGAACTGATCGTAGGCACATTGGATTTGATCATGAATGTGGGTACCAGCTCGATGATACCGCCTATGAGGATCACCACCAGGCTGAGGATCATGAACTGAACGGGTTTGCGTTCGATCACACGGTGCCAGTGTTCGCCACTGTGCTGAACGTGTTCTTTTGTCAGCGGAGCGGCTTCGGCTTCTTCATCGGCTACCAGTTTTCCCTGCTTCACTGTCTTATAGATATTATAGAACATGATGAGTACGCCTGCCAGGAACAGGGTGCCACCCAACGCACGCATGGCGTAGAAAGGTTTCAGGTAGGTTACGGTTTCCAGGAAATTGTATTTGAGCTGCCCGGCTTCGGTAAACTGTTTCCACATGGAGCTTTGGGTAAAACCAGCCCAGTAAAGCGGTATCGCGTAGAAAACGATACCCAGGGTACCCAGCCAGAAATGGTTATTGGCGAGGCGTTTTGAATAAAGTTCTGTTTTAAACAATCTTGGTATCAGCCAGTACAGTACACCGAATGTGAGCATACCGTTCCAGCCGAGGGCGCCGATGTGCACGTGCGCCACGATCCAGTCGGTAAAGTGCGCCACGGCGTTGAATGATTTCAGCGAAAGCATCGGGCCTTCGAAGGTTGCCATACCATAAGCGGTAACGGCCACCACCATGAACTTCAGGATCACGTCATCACGTACACGATCCCAGGCGCCACGGAGGGTAAGCAAGCCATTGATCATACCGCCCCAGCTGGGGAAGATGAGCATGAAGGAGAATACCACACCCAGCGATTGCGCCCAGTTCGGCAGGGCGGTGTACAGCAGGTGGTGCGGACCCGCCCAGATGTACAGGAAGATCAGCGCCCAGAAGTGGATGATGGAAAGACGATAGGAATATACCGGGCGGTTGGCCGCTTTCGGCATGAAGTAATACATCAGCCCGAGATACGGAGTGGTGAGGAAGAAAGCCACCGCGTTGTGACCGTACCACCATTGCACCAGCGCATCCTGTACACCCGAATACCAACTGTAGCTTTCCAGCCAGGAATAAGGTAATTGGCCCGAACGCACGATGTGCAGCACGGCAACCGTTACGAACGTGGCGATATAAAACCAAATGGCAACATAAAGGTGTTTTTCCCGGCGCTTGATGATCGTACCGAACATGTTCCAGCCGAATACCACCCAGATAAGGGTGATGGCAATGTCGATGGGCCATATCAGCTCGGCGTACTCGGCGCCCTGCGTAAGACCTACGGGTAACGTGATGGCAGCGGAAACAATGATCAGCTGCCAGCCCCAGAAGTGGATCTTGCTCAGCGTATCGCTGAACATTCTCGCCTTGCAAAGACGCTGCAGCGAGTAATAAACGCCCATGAAGATACCGTTACCCACAAAGGCGAAGATCACCGCGTTGGTGTGGAGCGGGCGAAGACGGCCGAAAGTACCGTATTGGGTGATATTGAGCTGTGGAAATACCAGCTGCAAAGCCGCCCAGAGGCCAGCCAGCATACCCACAACGCCCCAGAGGATGGTAGCGTATGCAAAGTTCTTTACTATCCGGTTGTCGTAATAAAATTTTTCTACCTGCATGTTGTTGTTGGTTATTTGGTTTGAGTTAAAGTCGGATTGGATATTTCGGTATTTGTTTTTTGCTTATCGTCGAAGAGGATGCGTACGGAGGGGGTATAATCATCTTCGTACTGGCCGTTCTTCACACTCCAGAGGAAGGCCGTTAAGAAACAGCCGGCAACCACGATGCTTATACCAATCAAAATGAATAGTGCGCTCAAGGATTCAATATTTTAATAGTGCCAAAAGTAAAATGGCCTCTTCCCCTGCGGGATGATGGGCATCAAAGCGATTTATGATTTTGGTCATGTTGTGATTCCCAGGCCTTTACGCCGGGCCACCCAAGAAGAAAGGATGGTAACGAAGAGCACGATGCTGATGCTGCTGGCAGGCATCAGGATGGCGGCGATGATGGGCGAAAGTGTTCCCTGCACCGCGAAGGACAAACCCACGATATTATAGAGAATAGACAGGATGAAGCTGGCCAGCACGATCTTTTTACCGGCCCGGGCATAGGCAACAAAGCGGTCGAGCAAACCTACGTTGACGCTGTCCAGGATGGCGTCGCTGGCCGGGGAAAACTGGGCCGAATTCTCGCTGACGGCAATGCCCACATCGCTTTGCATCAGGGCACCCGCGTCGTTCAGGCCATCCCCCAGCATCAGGGTATTCCGGCCTGCGGCCTGCAGGTTCCGGATGAAGTCGAGTTTTTGTTGCGGCGACTGGTTGAAACGTATCTCCGTTCCTTTGCCGAATATCCGCTCCAGGTTCTGCTGTTCGGCATTATTATCACCGGATAACAGGTAGAGTTCAAACCCATCCTGCCGTAAATGTTTGAGCATCTCCCCGATTCCGCTCCGATACTGTGTACGAACCGTAAACCGGCCCATGTGTACATTGTTCTTCACCAGGTGAACATGCGTTCCGGTATCGTACGAGATCATGCCCTGGCTGAATTCGTTGATAAAGCCGGCAGAACCCAGTTTCAGTTCCATATCATTCACGGTTGCCTCCACCCCCTTACCGGTGAATTCCCGGAACCGGGTTACGGCAGGCTCCCGCATATCGTTCACTTTTAATCCCGCGGCGATCACCTTACTGAGCGGGTGCGACGACTGGCGGGCAACGGCCCGTACGGCTTGCAATTCCGATTCGGTAAGCGGCGTGCCCTCGTAACTCAGGATCGAAGAATGATTTTGTGTGATGGTTCCTGTTTTGTCGAATACAATGCTGTTCACCCGGGCCAGCGCTTCGATCACACTGGCGTTCTTCAGGTACAGTTTATTGCGGCCGAATATGCGCAGCATATTACCATAGGTGAAGGTGGCCGAGAGTAACAATGAACAGGGGCAGGCTACAATCAGCACCGCACTCACCGCCGGCAGGATCCGGGATGTATCATGGATCCACCAGTAGACCAATGCGCCGAGCGCAATGGAAAACAGGGCCAGGGTGAAATACCGGCTCCACGGGTGTACAAAGGATTTCTCTTCGTTCTTGCGGCTGCTGCTGAACACTTCGTTGTTCCAGAGTTTCGTGATATAGCTCTGCGAGGCTTCCTTGATCACTTCGAGTTCGATGACGCCACCGGTTTGCTTGCCCCCTGCATAGATGAGTTCGCCTTTCTTTTTTTCTACCGGTGTATTCTCCCCGCTCACAAAACTGTAATCGATCTGGGCATCGCCCTTCATCAGCACCGCGTCGGCGGGTATCATTTCTTCGTTGCGGATAACGATGCGGTCGGCCAGTTTCAACTGTGTAACCGGAATATTCTTCTCTTCGCCCTCCCGGATCACCGATACGCCCAGGGGAAAATAAGAGCGGTAATCGCGGTCGAAGGAGAAGGAATCGTAGGTTTTATTCTGGAACCAGCGGCCCACCAGCATGAAGAAAACAATGCCGGTACCGGAATCGAGATAGCCCGCGCCGGTTCCGGATACGATCTCGTAATAACTCCTCGCAAAGGTTACGATGATGGCCAAAGCGATCGGCGCATCGATATTCAGAAAGTTCTGCCGCAAACCCTTCCAGGCCGAACTGAAGATCGATGAGGAGCTGAAGAACAAAACAGGAAGCGATAATAAAAGATTGATCCAGCTGAAGGTTTCCTTCAGTCCGGCCTCGTTGATGATCCCCGAAGAAAAATACTCCGGGAAACTCATCATCATGATATTGCCGAAGCAGAATCCCGCTACGCCGATGCGGTAGAGCTGGTTCTTATTGAAATTATTTGCCTTTTTCTCGCCACTATCGTTCAAGCTGATATAAGGCTCATACCCGATGAAGGCAAGCAGTTCCACCACTTTTCGCAGGGACACCTGCCGGGGATCGTAGGAAACGAACACCTCCTTCTGTTGAAAATTGGCCTGCGATTGCCGGATACCCGGCTCGATCCGGTGCAGGTTTTCGAGCAGGAAAATGCACGACGAGCAGTGCATCTGCGGAATGCTGAAACTGATATTCACCTGCTGATCGCTCCGGAACTGGGCCAGTTTCTGCAGCACCGAATCATCATCCAGGTACGCGAAGCGGCCCGAAACGAATTTACCCCGGGCTTTCAGGCCCGGGTTCTTATCGAGGTCGTAATAGGTACAGAGATTATTCTCGTTCAGGAGCAGGTACACCTGCCTGCAGCCCGTGCAGCAGAAATGCTTTTCCTCCAGCACAATGGGTTCGCTGTCGCAGACATCGCCGCAATGGTAGCAGGTATCTTGTATGGTTGTAGCTTTTTTGATCGCTTTGATTTTCCAAAAAAAAGCCGCCGCATAAGAATATGCAGCGGGTAAAATAAACAGAAACTACTGTACACTTTTGGTTGAACTGATGTTCAGCCCCGAAAATCGATGTGCAGAACCTAAGAAAAACGAGCCTGTAATCAGTGACATCGTCTTCCACATATACCCCCTGGTTCTGCCAGCAATTCCTTTAATTTCTTGCATAGCCAACGATTACAGCACAAAGATGCCGTGCCGTCACTGACTGTAAAATGACTGCTATCAAAGTAAAACATGACGTTCGTCATAAAACCGGGGAACCGGGGATCAGCCTTTTTCAAACAGCCACTTGAAGGGACGGAAGGGCCGTTCGGGCTTGAGGTTGAATTTGTGGATGGTATTGTCGCGGATGTATGCCACTGCTTCATCTACATCGTCGGTGAAGATGAACAGCTTCATATCTTCCGGAGAGATGGTGCCTTCTTTCAGCATGAGTTCGTTATGTGCCATGATATGCCTGTAGAATTCCTTGTCCATGATCACAACAGGGAACTGGCTGATCTTTTTGGTTTGAATGAGGGTAATGGCTTCAAAGTATTCGTCGAGCGTACCGAAACCACCCGGCAGTACAACAAAGGCGTAGGAATACTTGGTGAGCAGTGTTTTGCGGATGAAGAAATAGCGGATGGTCACCCATTTGTCCATGTACGGGTTGGGTTCCTGTTCGTGCGGTAGCTGGATATTGCAACCCACACTCCTTCCACCGGCTTCCCGGGCGCCCCGGTTGGCGGCTTCCATGATGCCGGGTCCGCCACCCGTCATGATCGTAAGTCCCAGTTGGGCGATGCGGGCCGAAAGCTGGCGGGCGAATTCATAATCGGGATGCCCCTCTTTGAAACGGGCCGATCCAAAAACGGTTACACAGGGCCCCACGAAGTGAAGAGCCCGGAAACCCTTGATAAATTCATACAGTACGGAAACGGTAAACTTAAATTCTTTCCAGCGGCTTTGCGGACCTTCGAGGAAGCGGATCTCTGTTTTCGACATAGCTGATAATTATTCCTTTTCAAACTTACACAATTTAAAAAGAAACAGGTCGCCGCAATCAGGCCGCGTGTTCCGCGTCGGCTACCAGCACCTCGCCATGGTGTACCAGCAGGGGTTTGATCGAATTGGCCACGATGCAATGCCGGTATGTTTTGAGCAATACTTCGTTCGCCAGGGGTATATCGGTCTCCGCGTCCACGAATATTTTGGGAAAGAGGTCGATGGTCGTGAACTCGAGATGCCCCTCGTAAAGACGAACCCGGCCGATGCTGCTGCATTTGAAATCGCATACATGCAGCTTTCGTTTGTCGGCGATGGCCAGGAAGGTGGCCATCAAGCAACTGCAGAGCGAAGCCAGGAAGAGATGCTCCGGGCTCCACTTGCCCGCCACGCCACCCGCAAACTCCGGAGGGGTTGCCACTTCAATGGTATCCGGGATATCTTTTGCCGCCAGGATACCTGTCTTCCCTTCTTTGTGATCGAGTTGCACTTCAAAGTAATATTGATGTGCTTCAGTCTTGGATAACATGGTTGCTTATTTATGTGAGATAAAAATCGGCATCCGGATATCATGGATCACCCGGTTGGCAAAACTCTTCTTGAACAACTGGGAGAACAGGGAGCGGCTGAAAGCGCCCAACACGATGTAGCCGGGCCGTTGCCTGCCGATCCAATCGGCAAAATCATTCCGGTTCACCAGTGGAAGCGACATGAGTTTGAGGTTTGGATAATGCCTCGCCACCAGTTCCGCGATCATGCTGTACTCGGGCAATTCATCCTTATGCCCCACAGCGGATAGCAATATGGTTTCGTTCCCGGCCAGTTCCGGGAGGATATAGGCGAACTGTTTGATCGCGAATACGGATGATTCGCTGCCATCATAGGTGAGGAAGTTCTGTTCGGGTTCCTTGTAATCTTCCGGGATCAGCATCACCGGGCATTCGGCTTTCTTCAATACCTCCTCGAGGTAAAAATTGGGTTGCTCACGCTGTACGTTTTCGTAGAACAGGTCGCTGCTCACGAGCAAGAGGTCGGCAAAACGGGTCTCTTCGATCAGGGAGGCGATGGCCATCATATCGGTATCCTTGTGAACCCTGTATTCGATGCCTTCATCGGCACAGGCTTCTTCAAATACCTGGATATTCGAATTCACCAGCACATCATCTTCGTTCCGCATCAGCCAGTCGGGCATCAGCGCCACGCCCTCCATTCCCGTAAATGCCAGCACTTTTGAGTAATCGACCGGGCTCAGGAATACGCCAGCCAGCAATACCTTGTTCCGGTTGTTGATGCTTTTCACAAATTCAAATGCGCCCTGCGGAAAATGTTTCCCATCAAGCGCCAGGATAATCTTTTTCATTGTGAATGGTTTTAGTGCATAACAAATCTATTCTGTTTACATCCCAAATTTACTGACTGCCAAAGGAGGCAAAAATGATCGATATCATAATACCGGTAATTGTGACTGAGGTCATAAATACCTGAACCCGCTTCCAATAGATTTACAGCATTCTTTACATCACCAAAAACACGTTTATGAAACCCATACTCATCACCGCTGCGTCTTTAACATTTCTTTTCTGTATTCCGGCCTGCCAGTCTGGAGAAAGCGCCGAAAAAACCACGTCTGCCGGCAGTACCGAAACGCCCGCACCAACCGGGCAATCGGGTGTGAAGGATGATCTTTCCGCCAAAAATGTTGTACAGGTGGCCATCGGCAGCAAAGACCATACGACCCTGGTAACGGCTGTTAAGGCCGCTGAACTGGTAGACGCACTGAGCAATGCCGGTCCGTTTTCCGTATTCGCTCCCACCAACGCGGCCTTTGATAAACTGCCCGCGGGAACAGTGGATGGATTGCTGAAACCGGAGAAGAAGGATGCGCTTACCGACATATTACAGTACCATGTTTCTGTCGGCGTATTCAAGGAAGACATGCTGCAGGACGGGCAGTCGCTGGGCCAGGTGAATGGCGGCAACATCACGATCAGCAAAAAGCCCGACGGTATCTACGTGAACGGAACGGCTAAGATCATCGCTTCGATACCCGCTTCAAATGGTATCATTCACGTGATCGACGCGGTTCTGTTACCACCGGCTAAGTAAGTAATTATATAACGATGAAAATTAAGAAGCGCAGGTAATAGCCTGCGCTTTTACGTATAAGGTATCCCGCATGCGCAATCAGAAAATCCGGCCGGCGGCCGATGCATCCAGTATTTTGATCTTCATGACCGTTGAGATGCTGAGGGCCCGTTGCTTGGCCAGTTCCGCCTTCTCACCGGTAAACAATTCATCCACCGTCTGGCAGAACAATGTTTCCCAGCGCTGAAAATGCTCATTGGTGAGGGGGAGCTTACGGCTGATATGCCGGTGCAGTTCCATGGGGTTGCCGACATAGCTCCCGGTGTAGAACAAAAGGTTCTCGAAGAAATTATACATGATGGGCAGGTGTTTCTCCCAATTCACTTTGGCCACGTCGTTGAAGATAAAACCGATGGATCCATCCTGGATCACTTTCTCGTAAAAACGGTTTACCAGCAATTCAATATCTTCTCTTGTCTCGATCTCTTTTCGCATGGTGAATAGTTTAGTGTAACAATGCATGCACCTGTTCTTTCAATGTTTCCGGGCAATGCTGCTCCAGCAGGGGAAATAGAACACGTTCTTCCGTTCGGATATGTTGCTCCAGCAACCTGCCCAGCGCATCGAGGTCCTCTTCCGGTTGCTCCATCGCTTCCAGCCCCGAAAACAGTTTATGCAGCAACGCGTGTTCTTCTTTGATCTGGCCGGCCAGTGCATCGATCTGTGGATGCAGTCCGCCCAGCGTTTTCAATACCTGTTCTTCCTTTTCAAAATGCCCGGCGATATCCTGCCTGAATTGCTGCAGTGCGTATTCCGCTTTACCGCTGGTTGTTTCGGGCAGCCCCTTATACGCGGGCGCATTCTTTTTCAGCAGTTGCGCCAGTATCAGCGACCGGTGGTGGTCTCTCGACAAGGGGGCCAATGTTTCGGATCGTTTCATATCAAAGGTCTTTACGGTTAAACCTGCGCAGGGAGAGCCAGGCGGGGATGATGATCCAGACAACCAATACCAGGAATGATATGATGAGCCCTGTACGGGTGCCGAAGAAATCCTTGAAGATGGCGCCGGTATATCCCATCATGACCGATACGTCCATCTTGAGCAATACCAGTACCCTCGACAGGTCGATCGGGTTCAAAGCCGTCATACCGATCATGGGTTTTTCCAGCGGGTAATCGGCAAACTGGAATAAAATGAACAGCACCAGCCCGTCGAATATCACCGAGAAATAAAGCCAGAGCAGGATGGAAACGCCGATGCCCTTGGCTTTGTCGCGGGTGATCACAGCGGCCAGCATGGCGATGGCGACAAAGATCACGGAAAGGAACAAGCCCGCCCCCAGCATCATGAAACCGGTGGCGCTGGGTTCGAAAAGCAGGATGGGTATCCCGATGCCGGCAAAAAAAGATACGGCCATACTTCCGGCAAGCCCGATAAAGAGGCTCAGCCAGATCGTACGCCTGCGCAAAGGCTGGCTCACCAGTAATTCAAGGAATTCGGCGCTGTTGTATACATAGATCGCCGAAAAAAGCAGGCTTACCAGCGGAACGATGATCAGCACGATATTGAGCAGGCTCATGAGGCCCTTGGCGGAATTGTCTTCCAGGCTGAAGATGCTGCTGCCGATCAGGAACAGGAACAGGGTATAAGCCAGCATGATCCGGTTGCGGAGGATATCGATGATGACGTATTTGATGATCTTCTTCATGCGATTTTATTTTGCCAGCATCACCCGGGCAATGGCTTTTGATAATTTCTCCTCGCCTGTTTCTTCCCGGAGGGCATCCAGGTTTTTGTGAAAACAGATCTTTCCATCCTGCATGAACACCACCTGTGTTACCAGGTCGTCGAGTTCACTGAGGATATGGGAAGTGATCAGCACCAGTTTGCCTTTCGCTTTTTCGGCGATGATCTTTTCTTTCAGTATCTCGGAGGATACGGGATCGAGCCCGGCCGTTGGTTCATCGAGGATCAGCACATCGGGATCGAACAGGAATGCCAGCGAAGCGCTGACCTTCTGCCGGGTACCGCCCGAAAGGGTACGCATCCGTTTGTTCAGCATGTCGTTGAGGCCAAAGCGGCTGATCAGTTCTTCGTCGAGTTTCTTTTCGCCACGGCCGCGGATATCCTTCATCATCCCCAGCACCTGCCCGATGCTCATGTTATCCGGGTAGCGCCCTATCTGGGGCATATACCCGATCCGTGATCGGTACTGCCAGTCGTGCGTAATATTTTTTCCGTTGAAGGTGATGAAACCGCTGTTGGGTATCACCATGCCCAGGACGCATTTGATGAGGGTGGTTTTACCGCAACCGTTGGGGCCGATCAACGCGATGCATTCTCCCTTACCGCAGGTAACGGATACATCGTCGAGCACCTTCAGTTTTCCAAACCGTTTCGATACATTGCTTGCGATGATCATAAGCGTAAAGGTTTCATGCACGGATGATCGTCTTTCAGGTCTTCCGGTGTAAGCGTGGGTAATATTTTTTCTGTTTTATCGAGCAGGGTGGCCATAAGGCTTCGGAAGAGGATCATCGCCGGCGGGTTCTGCTCCACGATCAGCGCATACATGCTCACGGGCCGGTAGGGCACATCGCCCAGTTTATCCTTATCCAGGTCGTATCCTTCGTAGCGGTCCCAGTAGTTATGCCGGAAAGTATTCAGCACCAGGCTTCCGTTGGTTCCTACGTCAAAAGTGTTGGCCAGGAAATTATTTTCCTGCACATTCACTTCCATGCAGCTGGCCTGTATCTTCATGGCCCAGCCATTACCCCTGAACACATTTTTCTGCAGTTGCAGGCGGCTCACGCCTTCCATATATATACCCGTGGTATTCCGGGTGAACCGGTTGTTGGTGATCGAACTGTTGCTGATCTCTTTCAGCAATAAACCATAGGCCCCGTCGCCCCAGTTCTCTTCAAAATAATTATTCTCCATGGTCACTTCCCGGGAGAACATCACCGCCACCCCGGCGCCATTGCCCTCAAACACGTTGCTGTAATAGGCATCGTTGTTCGAGAACATGAAATGCAATCCGTACCGGATATTATCCTGTGAAATGTTCCGCCAGATGACCGAATGGGTTACAAATTCAAAATAGATCCCGTCGCGGTGGCCGCGTATGCTGTTGCCGATGATCTGCATGCTGTCGCTTTTCCAGCAATGGATACCGTTGCCACTCTCCTGCTCTTCGACGCCAAAGGCCGTAAGCTGATTATTCCGGATGACGCAGTTGATGCCGTATTGCGTATAGATGCCGAAGAATGTATCCTCGAGGATATTATTCTGCACCACCACGTTGCGCCGGTTGTATATCTTGATGCCCGCGAAGTCTTCAATGCTGGATACGCCGGAATGAATGATCCGGAATCCATCGATCAGCACGCCATCGGCTTTTACCGAAATGATTTCGTATTTATGATCGCCATCCAGCGTTGGTCTGCCCGTGCCGACCAGGTAAATGGATCGTTGTAGCTGCAGGTTACCCTCGTGGTAGTGCCCGGGGCTCACCAGCACCGAATCGCCGTCGGCGGCAATTTTCAGTGCGGCCTGGATGGTTTGGCAGAACTCGCCCTTCCCCACCCGGATTGTTTTTCCAAACGAGCCGAGAAAGAAGAAAAGAAGTAGTATTATAATGAACAGTTGTTTCACTGTTTATAGAGTTCATTCCAGCGAACGGTATTACCGGGTATGATCTTCATGACCAGATCCATGCTGTCGCGGTTATCAAACGCGGCCATATTGCCGCCCATCGGACTGCGCAGTTCATCCGCCTTCAGGATAAACGAAGTACCGGCAGGTATCAATTGATGGGCGCCACTGTAGTTGGTAAGGTAAATTTCTTTGACCGCTTCCTTCTCCACCGTACCCGCCTTCACAAAAGCGAGCAGGCAGTGCATATCGTCGAACTTGTATACTTTTCCTTTTTTGGTCAGCAGTTCGGCGCCAAAGCGGGCATCGGTGATCGTCATCTTGCAGAAATAACAATTATCCACGCCCGGGCTTATCGCCTGCGGTCCGCTGCTGCAGGAATTCAAAAAAACGGGTACCAGTATGGCCATGGCCAGGCCTTTGGAGATGCGGGAGGCACGCCGCCATTCCACGATGAAGCAAACGAGCAGGATGGCCCCTGCGGAAACGAATATCCATCCGCCCTGGTCGGGTATTGAATACGCCCCGAAGTTGAGTAACTGTTTAAAGCCGATCAACGGTGGCTGGTAAGCCATGCCGGGAACGATGATGGCGGCATCCGGACTTAAATTATGACCATAGTTGTATTCCCAGCGCCAGAAATCATAAATGGCTAAAAGTCCGAAACTCACAAACAAAAAGAACAGGGCGTACATCAGTTTGCGTTTGCCGATTATACCGGTTACTACAAAGAACGCGGCGAAAAAACCGATGAGGTAAGGAAGTATGGTGAATTCGATAAAATCTTCGGTGTGCAGTGTTTTCATGCCGATATAATGATTCAGGCCATTGATGATATCGACATTGCCACCCAGTTTACCGGGATAGATCAGTAATCGCAATCCTTCGGGGTATTGCGGCGCTACCAGGTCGATGCGCCACATCGGTAAAAAGATCACGGGCACGAGGGCGAGGCCGCATAAAACCAGTAAGACCCGCACCCAACTTTTCATGGAATAATTTTTCATATGAAACGATTTCAGGATAACCGAAAAAGAACAGGCTGCGTGAACAGCCTGTTCCGGTCATCGTCATTTATTTTTTAGCTGCGGAGTCGGCCGCCGGCAGGTTTTTGCCGGTGCTGAACATCAGCGGCACGTTGCTTCCGGCCGGTGATACCCGCACATATCCCTGCATCTCCTGGTGAAGGGCGCTGCAGAAATCGGTACAATACATCGGGAACATGCCTACCCGGTCGGGTACCCATTTGAGGGTTTGTGTTTCGCCCGGCATGATCAGCAGTTCGGCGTTGATCGCTCCCTTGATGGCAAAACCATGCGGTACATCCCAATCCTGTTCGAGGTTGGTGACATGGAAATACACTTCATCGCCCATTTTCACACCTTCAATATTATCGGGTGAGAAGTGAGAGCGGATGGATGTCATATATACATGTACTTTGTTGCCTTCGCGAACCACCTTGGTAGCAGGTTCTCCCTTGGCTACATAAGGATTGGCATTTTCATCGATCTTATAGAATTTAACCGAACGGTTCCGGATAATATCCGCGGGCGCAGCCTGTGCGTAGTGCGGTTCACCGATCGTCGGGAAGTCGAGTATCAGTTGCATTTTATCGCCGCTGATATCATAGAGCTGGGCGCTTTGAGCCAGTTCGGGCCCGGTTGGCAGGTAACGGTCTTTGGTGATCTTATTGTAAGCGATCATGTATTTACCGAATGGTTTCTTGCTGTCGCCGCCCGGTACGCAGAGGTGACCAACGGAATAGAAGGTTGGAACACGATCCACCACTTTCAGGTCTTTGATATTCCATTTCACCACTTCGCTGGATACGAAGAAAGAAGTATAGGCATTACCCTTTCCGTCGAACTCGGTATGCAATGGTCCGAGGCCCGGTTTCTTCACCTCGCCATACAGCGCCGCTTCGTACTTGATCACGGGGATACCGTCGTAATCGCCGGCGAAAGCTTTATCGGCAATGGCCTTCTGCATTTTGTCGAAACTGAATACAGGAATGAGTGCGGCCAGTTTACCGCTTCCCACGATGTATTCGCCGGTTGGGTCCACATCACAGCCATGCGGTGATTTCGGACAAGGGATAAAATAACAGATGTCTTTCAGTTCCCGGGCATCAAGCACGGTTACTTCGGTCTTTATTTCGGAAGTAGCTGTGTGTGTTTTCTCGTTGTATACATTGTGCGCATACTTAACGGATTGCTTTCTTCCCTTACCTGCTTTCAGGTATTCTTCGGCCTTCTTCCAGTTAACGGCCATGATGAAATCCTTATCCTTCTGCGAAGCGTTCACTTCCAGCAGGGTATTGGCCTGTTCGGTATTGTAACAGCTGAAGAAGAACCAGCCGTTCGATTTTCCTTTACCGGCATGGCTCAGGTCGAAGTTGACTCCGGGGCAGCGCAGCTGGAAGGCGATATCCATCTTACCATCCTCTTTGCCTACACTGATGAAACTGATGGAACCCTGGAAATTCTTTTTGTAGGTATTGATGGGCACATCGCCGTTGTTGTCATCCGCCGGTACGCTGAAACGTGTTCCGGCCACTACGTACTCGGTATTTTCGGTGATGAAGGGCGAACTGTGATTACCGCCGCTGTTGGGCAGTTCGATGATCTCGGCGGTTCGGAAGGTAGCCAGGTCGATGCGTGCCACGCGGGGTGTATTATTGGCATTGCCGAACACCCAACGCCCGTCGACCTCGCCATTGGTTTGCGAAAGTTCGGGGTGATGCAGATCGTCCCAGGGCACAATACCATGCGAGGTATTAAGCATGGGTTTGGTTTCCTCGCTGTAGCCGTAACCTTTCTCCGGGTCTACGGAAAACACGGGGATCACGCGGAGCAGGCGGCCGCTTGGCAGGCCGTACACGCTCATTTGTCCGCTGAAACCACCCGAGACAAAATTGTAGAATTCGTCGTATTTACCGGGGGCTACATACGCTTTGGAAGCAGCGTCGGAGTTCACGGCTGAGCCGGCATTTTTGGGTTTACAGGCCTGGAGGCCGAACAGTAAACCGCATACAATGCATGCAACCGCTATGGGCTTAAAATTTTTCATGTTTATATGATTTATGCTAGGTTACTTATTTGACACCGTCGTTCTTCCGCATGAACTCGTAGAGATTCCGGGCATCGTCATCCGAAAGATTCTGGTTCGGCATGCGTACAAGGCATATTTCCAGTTGCGCCTGCGCCTTGGGATCTTTGTCCAGCATGGCATCCGTATTGGTCGAGAAATTCATGATCCACTCGGCTGTATGACGCTCCGTAACACCCAGCCAACCCGGACCAACCAGTTTCTCGCTGGTGAGTTTATGACAGCTGCTGCACTTTACGCCGAATACTTTTTCTCCCTCTGCCGCTTTCGCTACATCCAGCGTAGGGCTCACATCCACCTTGGTGAATTTTCCCTCTCCCCGCTGCGGATCATAGGATGGATTTCCATTGGAAGTGGTTGCTCCCGGTGTAGTAGCAGTTTCTGTGGTGGCCGAATTGTTTCCTGAGTTTCCGCCGCAGGCGGCGAACAGGGTGCCCAGGACTAAAAAGGCTGCGATTTTTTTCATAACTGGAAATTTTTGTTTAATATTAGGATACAAGATTACGTTTTGATTTCCTGATATTTTATGCGTCAGGTCATATCCCCGGCCAAATTTTCAGCGACCGGGCACTGTTTCCCTGGAACCCTCACTGGCAAAGGAATTGCCGAACGGATTCCTGCAAAATGACCCGCTATGATTTTAATCATAGCTCGTGCTGTCTACCATCATGCTGCTCACACTGCCCGGAGTATAGTTTTGTTCAAATCAACTAAACTACTTTACAATGATGATCGACATTGACCTGCTGTTAGCCTGGGGAGCGGCTTATAAAAAAGTGAGCGCCGGCGAAATGATCTTCAGGGAGGGCGGCAATTGTTCCTTCTATTACCAACTGGTAAGCGGAAAAGTGCGGTGGGTGAATATCAACGATGAAGGAAGGGAATTCATCCAGACGATCATCGAACCGGGCGAATGCTTCGGTGAGTTGCCCCTCTTCGATGATGAAGCCTATGCCGCCTCGGCCATTGCCGATGAAGATTCGGTGATCATCCGCCTGCACAAAATAACCTTCCTGCAACTGATCAAAGAAAACCCCGAGATACATTTTGCCTTTTCCAAACTGCTTACGCAACGTCTCCGTTTTAAGTTTCTCATATTGAAGGAACTGGCAACCCACAACCCGGAGAGCAGCATCTCCACCCTCCTGAGTTATTTCAAGGAACACAAGAAGAATATCTGCACCAAATGCAATCGCCTCAAACTTACCCGCCAGCAGATCGCCGACATGACCGGGCTGCGGGTAGAGACCGTTATCCGCACCATGCGCAACATGCATTCGATGGGGCTGCTGCGGATCGATAAGGGCAAGGTTTATTGCTGATTGTGATCGAGGTCATACCGTTGTATATTCCCTGATCTTTATTTTTGCAGCAACAAGAAATTATGGTACCGCCGGTTCATCGCTGGATTCGCATCTCCCTGTTCAATTTACTGATCGTAGCAAGCCTGGGGCTGGTGCTCCGGTATAAGATCCTGTTTCCCCTTCCGTTTGTCGATCAGAAACACCTGCTGCACGGTCATTCGCATTTTGCCTTTGCCGGCTGGATATCCCAGGCCATCATGACCCTGGTGGTTACGTATTTATCCCGCCAGGCGGGCGGGGTTATGTTCCGGCGTTACCGCTGGCTCCTCTATGCCAACCTCGCTACAGCCTATGCCATGCTCATCGCTTTCCCTATAGAAGGCTATGGTTTGTATTCGATCATCTTTTCCACGGCATCCATTTTCGTTTCCTACGTGTTTGCCGTATATGTATGGCGGGATCTTAATAAACTGAAAGAAAAAACACCCACGCACCTCTGGTTCAAGGCCGCTGTTTTCTTCAACGCCTTTTCCTCCATCGGCGCTTTTGCCCTCGCTTTCATGATGGTGAACCGGGTGGTGTTCCAGAATGCCTACCTGGCCGCTGAATATTTTTACCTGCATTTCCAGTACAATGGCTGGTTTTTCTTCGGTTGTATGGGGCTACTGAACGAAGTGCTTCGCCGGGTGGATACCGATCCCAGGTTACTGACGCAGATGTTCTGGCTCTTTGGCGCCGCGGCCATACCCGCTTATTTTCTCTCCGCCCTGTGGATGGACCTGCCGGTATGGGTATATATACTGGTGGTGGTTTCGGCTATCGCCCAGGTATTGGGCTGGGGCAAGATGCTGGTACAGATCCGGAGGAAATGGCCGGTACTGAAAGATACCCTGCCGCTTACCGCCAAATGGATCATGGGCTTTTCGGCGGTGGCGCTCAGCATCAAGCTGCTTTTGCAACTGGGTTCCACCATTCCCTCGCTGAGCGACCTGGCCTTCGGTTTCCGACCCATCATCATCGGGTACCTGCACCTGGTTTTGCTGGGAATGATCACCTTGTTCCTGTTAAGCTATTTTTTCGCGGGCGAATACATCAAAGCGAACCGCAAAACATCCTTTGCCGTATTTCTTTTTGCCGGCGGGGTGATCATCAATGAAATACTATTGATGATCCAGGGTGTTTCGGCCATGAGCTATGTAGCCGTTCCGTATATCAACGAATTGCTCTTTGCCACCGCGTTCATCCTCTTCAGCGGGGCGCTGCTGCTTGTCAGCACTTCGTCAAAATATTTTCAAACCTGATTTGAATCACAGAAACTGAATTTTGGCCGGGGGAACTTTGACAAAAATTACATCTATGTCAATCCTTGCCGAACAAACCCTCGCTTCCATCGTGCGAAGCAACCACCAGGCCGTACCCGTGCTGGAAAAATACAATCTTGATTTTTGCTGCAAAGGCAAACGTACCCTCGCCGAAGCCTGCCTCGAAAAAGGCTTGCCGCTTGAATCCGTGGCCGAAGAGCTTTCCAAACGCATCCAGCTGGCGCCGGAGGATAAGACCGACTTCGCTTCCATGAATGCCGCACAACTCATCAGCTATATCCTGCTGCAGCATCATTTCTATGTGAAGCAGGCCATCCCCAACATACTGGCTCACCTGCAACGGGTGGCGCAAAAGCATGGCGAACGATTTCCCTACATGGTGGAAGTATTCTACCTGTTCAACGAGGTAGCTACTGAAATGAATGCGCACATGCAGAAGGAAGAAATGATCCTGTTCCCGCGGATCAAGGAAATTGAAACACTCGTGAGCATTCATCAGCACCGTAACCTGGATGCCCGCTATGTAACCGCTCCCATCCAGGTGATGGAAGCCGAACACGACGCCGCCGGTGAACTGATGTACCGCATCCGTGAACTCACCGGCAACTATACGGCTCCGGAGGAAGCCTGTACCACTTTCCGGATAAGCCTGGCCGAGTTGAAAGAATTTGAAGAAGATCTGCATAAACACGTGCATCTTGAAAATAACCTGCTGTTCCCGCTGGCGCAGAAAATAATGCAGCAGCTGAACTGACAGGAATGAACATTCACTTTCCGCTTTAAGATCCATCATGACCAACAGACAGAAAATGATCGTTGCTCGCTATTGACCGGGTTTTCGCTGACTTACTCATTTTAACTGTGCCTTCGTACTAAATTATTGCCGATCAGGCATGGCCATATATTCGTCCAGGCTTGATCGGCAAAATTTTATATCATCAACTGCCAACTTGAAAGTAACGCATTGGCTGCAGTGCCGGTTTTTCCGGTACTATTGTTCTAAGAGCGGATATTGAACACTCAATGCATCCAGTTTTGCTTCTGCAATTCGCAATGCCAGAATAAACTGGTCTCCTGCTGTATGAAGAAGTTGAGGCAGGTTATAATAGTACGATATCCCATTCCTCAGGTTTTGATAAAATGAGACATAATATTTTATCGGCCTTGCCTCTCCTTGTTCATTGGCTGCATCCTCCAATTGCTCTTCCAGGTAGCTGACATACAAGTTGAGTTCGGCAATGAACATATGAGGCCTTCCTTCATTAGAAATAATATTTTCTCTTCCATATATATGCCCCACCATGGTTTGCAGGGAAACAGTTTGGGAGAAATTGACAACATTCGGGCCGGGGCATATGGTTACTGCCGTAAGTTTTTTGATCATGGTTTGGGAATAATTAATAGCCGCAGCATTACTCAGTCCAATACATAAGCACTCCTTATCCAGAATCTCAGAAAGTTGCCTTTCATAAACCGGCTCAGGCAAACCCAATGACTGCAATTGTGCGATTTTTAATTTTTGGTACTTCCGGGAGGCAGTACAGATCGGCTCCTCTGTAAATTCGGTATTAAATGCCAGGTGCTTTTCGGTACAAGGGCTTCCGGGTTTCCCACTTGAAATTCTCGCCAGTTTCTCCTTCTCAGAGCTGGTCCCTTTCAGGTAATGAAACCTAACTCCCAATGGGGAATTTTTGCTAAGAATAACATCCTCTTCTTTAGCTTTACACAAAAGATCCATTGTTTCTTTATCCACAGTTGTTGCCTCCGGAACCAATAAAAACGGGGTACCCCATCCTGTACTGTCTATTTTATAATACTGGTGCAAAAATTCATCCTCGATATGCGTACCAATACCCCCCTGAACGGAAAGGCTGATCTTGGGAGGATACAAAAGTCCTCTGTTATGTTTCTCTATAAGAGCCTTGTTGTAAATATCAAAAAGAGCATTGGTTAATTCCTGCCTTTTTTTTGTGAATTCACCCAGTATCGGCCCCAGCAAGTACCCATCTGTTGCAAAAGCATGGCCGCCACAGTTCAAACCTGATTCAATCCTGAACTCACTTACCCAGATCCCTTTTTTTGCAAGGTATTTACCCTGAATGAGCGCAGAGCGGTAGTCGCTCACTTTAATAACTACTTTTTTGGCAAAAATGCCGTCTTCATTAACTTGAAATGATGTACAGCTTTCAAGATAATTAAATAACCGTAAGTTAGTACCCGCAGAAAATATCACAGACGAGTTCTTTAATTCGCTTTTTTCATATCCCCTCAGCGCTGCGATCGCATCTGACCCTTCTGCAAGCAGTTCTCCATTTTTACCATAATTGTTCCGGTCGGTCTTGGTCATAATATTCACATCAATGCTCCCTGGGCGTATTTGTGTCCGCAAATGATCTTCCAGCTTTTTCCTTTCTGCGGCATTCGTTGTTTTGGTCATTTTATAATACAACTGTTTTACCGTGCTGTCATCAGGAAGCATTTCAAAATACTTGACAATTTCCGATCCCTTTTCAAAGGCAGATCTTCTGAGTTCCTGCACCTGGGACTCTACGATGCTGTTGACCAGGTTGAGATAATCGGTAACCCGTCTGGCTCTAAAATCCTTTTCATTTGAAGAGATCGGAAAAAAATCCTTGCCACTGAACGTATAATAATGTTTCCGCATCATTTCAATCAGCCGGTTCTCTATTATTGATATGACCGAGGAAATACCAAAACGGGCAACTTTAACAGGGCTGTCTATAGTATAGGCTAAACCCATTACAGGGATGTGGAATCTATGGTATCCGGGAGAATTCATGAGATAAAATTGATTTAACGGGTATTAATAATTGATTTAAAAAAGTACGCTGTACAAAATTGAGAATAAAAAGGCTGCGATCATTATTCAGGATTTTAGTAAGAGTGATTCAAAAAAAAATCAGGATGGATTCATGTACAAAACACAGCAGCAGTATGCATTCATTCTACCAGTCGCCTGCCCGTTACAATGCCATCAGATTGGTATCATTATGGCAACCGGCTTTTATTTTACTGGGACCAAATTCAAATGGGTCTCTGGCACTTCTGCTTTTCTATGTGGATGTTTCCCAGGCCACTTTATCAACCCTGGTCAGTTTTTCCCTGATCATACAGAATATTTTATTCGCCTGCCTGGGATCAAAGTCCTCATGCTGTATTTTTTTCACTCCCATACTTGTTAGTTCAAAATGCATGTCTGATTGTAAAGAATGGTTACCCAGGCATGCTTTGGAGCATGCCAATGGGCAACCATCGATGGTAATTATTTCCCTTCCGGACATTGCAGTATGTACCAGTTTCTTTACATTACCTCCTACACCAACGATGCATGACATTTCAGCCAGCCCGGCTCTGTCAAGTTGTACAGCAAGATAATTGGCCATTTGTGCAGCGCTTGAACACCCCGAACAGGAATATACCAATGGTTTATCACAGGCTTTTTTTTTATTACATGAGATATTCCCTTCTGACCTTTTTGACCCGGTCATCAGGAAATAATGGGTAGGCCACCAAATAATACTTATTTTTATTTTGAGCCATAGATGCTGTAATTTTTTCATCAGATGATTGTTTCATTAACGGGACGAAATAGTTTTTTTTAATCCCTTTCTTCCTCCTGTGATAAACCAAACAGGAGCATTACTCCCTCCAAAGCGAACCGCCTGCAACACGCAGCCAGGTCAACGTTTGGGAACCGGCACTTTCAATAAATGAGCTACTCCCTATCTCCACCAGCCGGTTCTTAATAATTACTGGCAGCAAAATAAAACGGCAGCCACCAGTTTCCCCGATTAAGCCGGTAGCCGATAAAATTCTCCTTAGCCAGGAAGAGGAAATTTTGGCAAATATAATAATTAAGGATAAATTTGTCTTTAATTAGTTATGCATATTCATCTATCCGGCGACCGGCAGAGAGTTTTGGTCTTACTTATCTTATTATTCTTCTTCCTGTGCTATTCATTTTACCTGTATACCAACCTTCCGGTGAAAAGGATCAAGCAGGACAGAGACGCTGCTGCCGGAAAACTATCCTGGCAGAAATATAATTGCAATGCCTGTCACCAGGTATATGGTTTGGGTGGGTACCTGGGCCCAGACCTCACGAATGTGTATTCAGTAAGGGGGCCGGCATACATTGAAGCATTTCTGAAGAACGGGACCGGCATCATGCCCGATTTTCACCTGAAGCAGGGAGAGATAAAAAACCTGCTGGGCTTTTTCAGGCAACTAAATGCCTCCGGCAAGTCGGACCCAAAAACTTTTATGCTCAGCTATGAGGGAACTATTGAACAGAAATAAACCCAGTGTTACAAAATTATTCCTGATCGCCGGTATGCTATTAATGGCAGCCGGTATGTTATTTGGTCTCATCGGTGCATTACAATACCTGATACCGGGATTCCTGAAGTCCCATCTCTCTTTCGAAATAACCAGGCCCCTGCATGTTTCTTCGATGGTCTTTTGGATCATCCTGGCCGCCATGGGAGCAGTATTAAGTTATTTACAGGAATATACAGGCAGGGAACTTTATTCATCTTTTCTTGCCCGTATCCAATTCATCCTCTTCGCCGTTTCTGTTCCGGTAATACTGGTATCTTATTGTGCCGGCGTATTTGGCGGACGGGAATACTGGGAGTTTCACCCGGTGCTGGCCATACCCATTGCTACCGGCTGGATACTCTTCATCATTAACTTCATAAAATCAATTGACAGTTTTAAGAAACAACCGGTTTACGTATGGATGTGGCTTACCGGCCTGTTCTTTTTCCTGTTCACATTTATTGAATCCTATCTATGGCTGTTCCCCTATTTCCGGAACAATGTGGTAAACGATATGACCGTACAATGGAAATCCTATGGATCCATGGTTGGATCGTGGAATATGCTTATCTATGGCTGCAGCATATTCCTGATGGAAAAGATCAGCGGTGAAAGAAAATACAGCCGGGCCCCGGTCGCCTTTGTACTCTACTTCACCGGCCTGTTTAATCTTATGTTCAACTGGGGACATCATATTTATACCTTGCCCACGTACCCGTTTGTAAAACACATCAGTTATGCAGTAAGCATGACTGAACTTTTTATCTTAGGCAGGATCATCTGGCAATGGAAATCTTCTCTGACCACAGCACGCAAATACCAGCACAATGCCACGTATCGTTTCTTACTGGCGGCAGATATCTGGATATTCCTGACACTGGTGCTGGCCATCGCAATGTCTGTGCCTGCTATAAATGTCTATACACATGGCACACATATTACAGTAGCACATACCATGGGGGCAACGATCGGCATCAACAGTTTTCTTTTACTGGCTATGGCTTCAGACATTTTGCAAGATACCTGCATGCCTGTAAAACAACATGGGAAGTGGTTCAACAGCGGTTACATGGTTGCAAATGGTTCCTTACTCCTTTTCTGGATCAGCCTCATTACAGCCGGCATATTAAAAGCCAAATGGCAGATGAGTTCAGCAAGGATCCCTTTTAGTTCAATGATGCTGCAATTACGGCCTTATTTCATTCTTTTCTTTATAGCCGGAACAGCGATGACAACAGGGTTCTACCTGGTAATTTACCCTTTGGTAAAAAACCAGTTGACCTGTTTCTTCAAAACAGCCGTCCGGAAAGAAAAGGAAAGTACCAGGAAGCAAAATAACTCGTTAAACTGGTCAACCCAAATAAAAGCATAGATGCTGAAGCTTACAAAAATATTTCACTTTGAAGCGTCACACGCCGTATATGGATACCCGGGCGCCTGCAGAAATATCCATGGCCACTCGTATGAACTGCACGTAACGATATCTTCCATTACAAACCAGGATACTTACATACCTTCACCCGGCTTTGTGATGGACTTTAAAGAGATCAAAAGGATCGTAAACAATACGGTAGTAGGGAAATTCGATCACAAGGTACTGTTGTCCGCCGGTTTTGTAGCTGCCAATCCCGGCTTTGCATCGATGGAAAACCTGGTTATTTTTGAGGCGGAACCTACTGCAGAGAACATGCTGGTCTATATAAAGAATGAATTAAGCATAAAACTACCGGGGAATACCCGTTTAGAGTATCTGAAGATCTATGAAACAAAAGACTCGTATGCTGAATGGGTATTGAACCAGCCGGTGAATCAATGACAGGCTCATTAAAAATTATTGTAGTTTCTCCTTATAATACCAGATATGTTCTCAAAAGCAACAGAATATGCACTGCGGGCTACCATTTTTTTAGCTCAAAAAAGTTCGGAAGAAAAAAAAATAGGTATTGAAGAAATAGCCCTGGCAATCGATTCTCCCCGTCCTTTTACGGCGAAAATATTACAGCAACTGACAAGAGATAATAAGGTCGTCAGTTCTGCGCGGGGGCCACAGGGCGGTTTCTTTATTCCGGTAAAAGTGAAGAAACTACCTGTTCATGTCGTGTTGGAAGCTATGAATGAAGATGAGATACTCGAGAAATGTGTAATGGGCTTAAAACTTTGTTCCGAAACCAGGCCATGCCCCCTGCATGCACAGTATAAGACCATAAAAAACCAATTGATAACCCTGTTCACCACAAAAACCATTCAGCAACTTGCCGATGAAATACAGGACGGAGTAGTCTTTATCCGGAATAAGAAAAGCTGATGGCACTAGTCATAATCAAGTGCATTTATCTGTGCTTTATAAGATGAAGGCAGCAAGAGTGCCTTTACGGCACCATCTAATTTTACTTTTCTGCATAGTTTATAAAAAGGGATGAAGGGTTTCAACCGGTGCCTGTTCGTAAAATTCAGCATTGCCTTCACGCAAGGCGGTACGATCAGTTTCTGCGATTCGATCAGTACCCGGTAACGGAATGAGCCCAGGTGTTTTTTGTACTGTTTGTACAGATCAGTGCTGTAATTACTCTTTGCGAGATCGGCTTCCAGGTGCTGTTGCCGGCTGATGAGCCAATCTGTGTAAGAGCCGGGAAGTTCCTTCAGGTTCATTCTCGATCCCAGCCGGAAGAACACATCATATACTTCTTCCTTTTCCTGCACGGTTAATTTTCTTTCCAGTAATTCATACGAAACAACCGAATAGTGGATGAGCATATAAAGCACATCCCGGTAGGCCCAGTCGGGGATCTTTGCTCCACGGCTGTTTTCCACGGCTCCATGTATGGCGCTGATCTTATCAATGGCGGCAAGTGCTTTTTGTTCGTCAGAAAAAACGATTGCTCTTGCGTAGGCAACAGTAGAGAATAATCTCCCCAATGGATCAGATGGGAGCCTGCCGGTAAAGTACAACCAGTCAACCGCCTTGTTCAATGCAAATTCAGCTGCCGAGCCGGCAAAGATGAAGAGGATGGTGTCCGATTTCCCCCATATCTTTCTTACAATGGAGTTTTCGGGCACGAAATATCTGTTGCTGGTATTCATGGGTGTAATGTAACCGGGACAAACACATCGGCATTTGTCCCGGCCCTGTGGAGCTGTCGAGAATCGAACTCGAGTCCAAACATATCCGCCGTAAGCTTTCTACATGTTTATTCATGCATTGGTTGTAGGGAAACAGCAGGAGCATGACAAACCAACCGTTTCCTTAGATGAATGGTCTTAAGCTATGGTCACATCATTCCATAGCAGCATCCCGTTTTGTTTTTTGAGTCGGCGGCGGAACATGGTAACAGGACTGACCTGTTCGGCGGCCCGAATGGATGCTAATCTATCGATTAGGCAGCCATGGCATACGAAGTATTGCCATTTAAAGTTTTCGTATTCAGATTCAACTGCTAATTACGCAACGCAGTACATGCTTACACTTACAAAGAACTATGCTGTCAAAACCGGTCAGCCCCGGATGAACCGCAAAGTTACGAAGATTAACCCAAGCACTGAACGTAACGGGCCGTTTTGTAGTGCCGCAGCTTGAAAAAAATATTGTCAGGTTGAGCCGGTCGAAACCGGCTTATTAATCGCCTTCGACAGGCCTGTCTGCCGACAGGCAGGCTCAGGCTGACAAGTCGTTAAAAGAGATGATTGTATTTTCAAATTGAGACACTGCCGGCCGTTTTGTAATATCTTCAAGCGGCAAATACCGCATATGGAACCTCTAACCTATTACAGCAACCGCCTGAACGAACTCAAAACCGGGCTCGATTCCCTGAACAGGCGTAAAGCAATACTGGGCTGGCTTCGCTTTGCCGCCATCGGAGCCATGATCCTTTTCAGCTACCTGCTCTTTCCTGGCCACGCTGTTTCCGGCTGGATCGCCGACCTGGCATTGCTTGTTCTTTTCATACGGCTGGTACTTATGGATGTTAACAACAACGCCGCGATCAAACAGCAGGAATACCTGGTGGAGGTTATTGAAACCGAAATCCTGTCGCTCGATCATAACTTCACCGGCAATACCGGAACTATTTACAGCAGTCCCGATCATCCCTATTCCGCCGACCTCGATATTTTCGGCCACGCTTCCTTATACCAGTATATCAACCGAAGCAGTTCCGAAATGGGCGATGCGCAACTCGCCGGCTGGTTATCGGGCCCGGCCGGTATTACTGAGATCCGCGAACGGCAGGATGCGATCCGTGAACTGGCAGGCATACCCGAATGGCGTGAAAAACTGCAGGCCTATGCGCTCGCTGCCAAAATACAGGCATCCACCCAGGACCGGTTGCAGAACTGGTTCAATGAAAAAAACCGGTTCCTCGATAACCGCTACTGGAGCATGATCAGCCTGGCGGTACCGGCCGTCGTTGTTACGGTTATCCTGTTGAACATATTAGGCATCGTTGATACGCCGCTTCGCAATTATTGTTTACTGGCCTCCGGTATACTCGCCTTGTATATTGCGGGTAAGGTAACGCCCCTGCACCAGCAGGTATCGCGGATGGCCGATGAGATGGACGTATTCGCCGGCAGCATCCGCCTCATTGAACAAACAAGATTCAAAAACGAATATCTCTGCCGGTTACAGCAGCAACTGATCTACGAACAGGGCTCGGCATCGCAAAGCTTACGTTCCCTGAACCGGGTACTGGAACGGCTCGATCTCCGGTTGAACATCGTTGTCTTTATTCCGCTGGCTGTTCTCTTTCAGTGGGACCTCCAGCAGGCCCTCGCCCTGGAACGCTGGAAACGCACACACCATTCGGAAGTACTCGGCTGGTTCAATACACTCGGAACATTTGAAGCGCTCAGTACCCTGGCCACCCTGCAATTCAATCATCCGCAGTGGGTATTCCCCGTGTTCACCGAAGGAACTTTTTTCATTGAAGGAAAGGAAATGGGTCATCCCCTGATTGCACCCAAACGGCGTGTGACCAACCCCGTGAACATTTCCAAAGCGGGAGAACTTGTACTGGTCACCGGCAGCAATATGGCCGGCAAGAGCACCTACCTGCGCAGCGTTGGTATCAATACCGTACTGGCCATGGCCGGGGCGCCTGTTTGCGCAAGCCATTTCCAGCTTTCGCCGATGCGGGTGATGAGCAGCATGCGCATTGCCGATAACCTCGAAGAAAGCACGTCTACGTTTTACGCGGAACTTAAAAAACTCAGGGCAATCATTGAAAGCGTGAACAAGGGAGAACCGGTCTTCATCTTACTGGATGAAATACTCCGCGGCACCAATTCGTTCGACCGGCACACCGGATCGGCAGCCCTCATCAAACAACTGATCCGGCACAAGGCTTCGGGTATCCTGGCCACACACGATATCGAACTGGCCAAACTGCAGGAAAGCCATCCCGGCAATATCCGGAACTATCATTTCGATGTACAGGTGGATAAGGGAGAATTGTTCTTCGACTACCGCCTGCAGGAAGGTATCTGCAAGAGTATGAACGCATCAATCCTGATGAAGAAGATCGGGATTGAACTGTGAAACGATGTGCTGATTTGTTGATGTGATGATTTGAAAATGTGAAGATTTGAAAATGTGAAGATTTGAAGATAGGTTGATGCGATGACGATAAAAGATGAAGATTTTAAGCAAGCGTTGCTTTCATCTTCAGATTTTCAAATTAACGCATCAGCAGATCAACCCCACCTACTTCCCTCTTCCCCAGCCAAACCAATCGTTTCCGTTGGCGTACAGCATCAGGGCCACCAGGATCACCATGCCGGTGATCTGTGCGTATTCGAGGAATTTTTCGCTGGGCTTGCGGCCGGTGATCATTTCGATCAGCGTGAACAACACATGGCCCCCATCCAACGCCGGAATCGGCAGCAGGTTCATGAATGCAAGCACGATGGAGAAGAAAGCGGTAATGCTCCAGAAATGCTGCCAGTCCCACTCGCTGCCCGAGAAAACAGAGCCCATGGCTTTGAAACCGCCCACGCCTTTGTAGGCGCCGGTGCTGGGCGACAGGATGAGTTTGAACTGGTCGATATAATCTTTCAGTGAGGTAATGGCCAGGTTGAATCCGGCCGGGAAGGCTTCAAAGAAACCGTAGTCGGTATGCACGATGTCGAACATACCCAGGCTGTCGTACTGTTTATTCCCCAATAAGGTTGGATTCATTTTTCCTTCTTCATTCAACTGAACGGGCAGTTGTATCTCGGAGCCTTTGCGGTCGACGGTGAGCATGACCTGCTGGTTTCTTTTAGTATTGAAGTAGGCAGCTGCCTGGTCGAGGAATTGAATGGGCAGGGAATCCACTTTCACGATCTTGTCCATGAACTGCAAGCCGGCTTTTTTGGCCCGGCTGGTATCGTCCTTATCGAACTGGCCCATGATGGCGGGTATACGCGGCATGAAGAGCCGGCCCCGCGATTTCTTTTTTTCCACCAGTTGCCCGATCAGGCTGCGGGGTATCACGATATCGGTGTCCTTCCCGTTGCGAACGATATTGATATGCCCTCCGCCGCTGAATAATATCTTCTTGGGTATTTCTTCAAAATAAGCGATGCTGTCGTTGTTCACGGCCATGATCTTATCGCCGTCCCGCAAGCCGATCTCGTACATGAGCGAATCGGTCACCCACACCCCATTCTTTACCGAACTGTTCGGAATGCGGTCTTCGCCCCAAACCATGAGGATGCCGGCATAAATGATGAAAGCCAGGATCACGTTTACGGTAACGCCACCCATCATGATGATCAGGCGTTGCCAGGCCGGTTTGCTGCGGAATTCCCAGGGCTGGGGCGGCAGTTTCATGGTTTCCTTGTCCATGCTCTCGTCGATCATCCCGGATATCTTCACATAACCACCCAGGGGCAGCCAGCCGATACCGTAAACCGTATCGCCGATCTTCTTTTTTACCAGGGAGAACCAGGGATCAAAAAAGAGATAGAATTTCTCTACCCGGCATTTGAACCAGCGTGCGGTAATATAATGACCGAATTCGTGCAGGATGACCAGTATCGACAGCGACAGGATCAGTTGGGCCACTTTCAAGCCTACACTACTCCAGTTTATTGCTAATAATTCCATTTATCTTTTTTGATTTTTGTTGAACACGGCTGGAACCGTACAAGAGTGCGACGCCACCGAAGCTTCATAGTAGTACAGGAGCCGGGTACAAAACACTTTTTACAGGTTTATCAGCGAAGCGGCAAAATTACGGGCTTCCCCATCGCTGTCAAAATATTGTTGGAGGCTTGGTTTCTCGATGAACGGCAGTTTTTGCATGGTCTTTTCCACCATGGCCGTCATGTCCAGGAACCCGATCCGGTTGCGGAGGAAGGCCCATACGGCGATCTCGTTGGCGGCATTGAGAATACAGGGCATATTGCCGCCCATGTTCAGCGCTTCGGTGGCCAGGTGTAAATTCCTGAAGGTTTTTACATCCGGGTCTTCGAAGGTGAGGGATGGGTATTTGCGGAAACTGAAACGGGGGAAATCATTTTTCACCCGGTTGGGAAAAGCCATGGCATATTGTATCGGCAGTTTCATATCGGGTAAACCCATCTGGGCTTTCAGGCTTCCGTCTTCGAACTGCACGAGGCTGTGGATGATGCTTTGCGGGTGAATGACCACCTGTATCTGTTCGGGCCGGAGGTTGAACAGCCATTTGGCTTCAATCATCTCGAGCCCTTTGTTCATCAGCGTGGCCGAATCGATCGATATCTTGGCGCCCATGCTCCAGTTGGGATGCTGCAGGGCGTGTTCTCTTTTTACGTTTACGAGGAAATTGGGTTTTTTACCCAGGAAGGGTCCGCCGCTGGCCGTAAGGATGATCTTTTCGATGGGATTCCTTCCCTCGCCGACCAGGCATTGGAAGATGGCAGAATGCTCACTATCGACCGGGATGATCGGGGCTCTTTTTTCAATCGCCGTTTGCATGACGATATCGCCGGCAACGACCAGGGTTTCTTTGTTGGCCAGTCCTACGGCCTTGCCCTTTTCCACAGCCTTGAGCGTGGGTTTTAGTCCGGCAAAACCAACAATGGCTGCCAGCATCATATCGTAGGTATCGAAATCAGCCACATCCTCGAGGGCGGATTCGCCGGCAAACACCTTGATATCGGTGGAGCCGAGGGCGTTTTTTACTTTCTCGTAGCGGGTATGATCGCCGATCACGACGGCGTTGGGCCTGAATTCCATGGCCTGGGTGATGAGCAATTCGTCGTTCGTCTGGGCGGTGAGTATCTCCACTTCAAACATGGAAGGATTGGCCCGGATAACATCCAGCGCCTGTGTGCCGATAGAGCCTGTGGAACCAAAGATTGCGATGCGCTTTTTTGAAGCCTGCTGAGTCATTACCCAATTACGGTTGTGCCGACAAATCTAACTTAATAATTGTTGCAACGCAATTTTGACTGCATTAAAATTGAAGTTTTGAATAATATCTTCCATGTAGCGGCGGATGGCTTCATTGCCGGGATTGCCGATTGATCCTTCGTGTGTATGATGGATGACCGTACCGGGTTTAAAATTGCCCGAAGCGATATCGGCGCCAACCTTCTTGTACGCATCCCGGAAGGGCATGCCCTGCAGTACCAGTTTATTCACTTCCTCCACGCTGAAAAGAGAGGCGTATTTCTCACCCTGCAGGATGTTCTTCTTCACGCTCACCTGGCCAAGCATAAAGGTTGTCATGCGCAGGCAATCCTGCAGGTTTTCAAAGGCGGGTATAATATGCTCCTTGATGAGTTGCAGATCGCGGTGATAGCCGGAGGGCAGGTTGGCCGTCATGAGCATGATCTCGTTGGGCAATGCCTGGAGGCGGTTGCCGTGCGAACGGATGAGTTCGAACACATCCGGGTTCTTTTTATGCGGCATGATGCTGCTGCCTGTTGTGAGCTCTTCGGGGAACGAGATGAAGGCGAAGTGCTGGTTCAGGTACAGGCAGCAATCCATGCTCAGTTTGGAAAGCGTGGCCCCGATATTGGCCAGCGCCGATGCCACGATGCGTTCTGTTTTGCCCCGCCCCATCTGCGCATACACCACGTTGCGGTTCATGGCTTCGAAGCCCAGCAGGTCGGTGGTGAGTTGCCGGTTGATGGGGAACGAGGAACCATAGCCCGCGGCGGATCCAAGCGGGTTGCGGTTCACCAGCTTGTACGCGGCTTCAAGTGTAACGAGATCATCGGCCAGGCTTTCGGCATAAGCGCCGAACCAGAGCCCGAATGAAGACGGCATGGCCAGTTGCAGGTGTGTATAGCCGGGCAACAGGTCTTCTTTGTGTTTTTCACTCAGCTCGATGAGCAGGTTGAACAGTTCCTGAACATGATCTACCGTACGCTCGATCTCGTGCCGCATGTACAGTTTCAGGTCAACAAGCACCTGGTCGTTGCGGCTGCGGGCGCTGTGTATCTTCTTACCCACATCGCCCAGGCTGCGTGTAAGCAGGAGTTCCACCTGAGAGTGCACATCCTCCACCCCTTCCTCCAACACAAATTTTCCTTCGGTGATCTGCTTGTACATATCCTTCAGTGCTGCCTGCAGCAGTGCCCGTTCTTCCGGGGTGAGCAACCCAACCGACCCGAGCATCTGAATATGCGCCAATGAGCCCAATACATCGAAAGGCGCCAGGCAGGTATCAAGTTCCCGATCGTTGCCAACGGTAAACCGTTCAACTTCTTTCAGTGCGGTTTTATCTTTTTGCCAGAGTTTCATACAGGTCGTAGGTTTTGAGTGATAAGTTATAAGTAGTAAGTCAGGTCAGCCTCTGACTTTGGTGATTAAAGCTATCAACATCGCTTTTATCTCATTTACCAGTTTTGAAAAAATTTCGTAGTAGGTATCAGTTATGTATTTCAAATCCCTGGCGAGCAAAACAAAATATTCAGCTTCGTTCGAAGAGCCGAGCGATATGTTCAGAAAGTTCGCAAAGTCGGGTTTTGTTTTTCTCCCACAACCCTCTGCGATATTTGCAGCAATCGATGATGCGGCCCTGCGCAGCTGGTTGGTTAGTCCGTACATTTCCTGTCGCGGGAAACCCTCGGTTACCCTGTAAATCTCTAATGCAAACTGGTGAGATTTCTCCCAAACCTTCAGGTCTTTATAATTCTGCATACTGGAAATTATCTTTAAATACTTATCACTTAAGACTTATTACTTATTACCTATTACTTCTTCAAGGATTCGAATGTATGTATCGATGCCTTCTCTGATCTCAGCAAGGTAAATGAACTCATCCGCGGTATGGCTGCGGGCGCTGTCGCCGGGGCCGCATTTCAGCACCGGTACGTTCAGAAGGGCCGCGTCGGATGTGGTAGGCGACCCATACATCGATTTGCCGAGTTTGATCCCCGCCTGTACCAGCGGATGTTCTTTCGAAATGGATGAGGAACGCAGGCGCATGCTTCTTGGTTTCACATCGGATTGAACATGCTGCCGGATCGTTTGCAGCACTTCTTCATGCGTATAGGCATCCGTAACCCGAACATCAACCAGGAAGGTACAGGAAGCCGGCACCATATTGTGCGCCTTATTCTCTGTGCTGATGGAAGTAACCGACATCTTTACCGGCCCCAGCGTTTCGGAAACCCTGGGAAAACGGTATGTTGAAATCCATTCAATATCCTGCATCGCCTTATAGATGGCGTTCACTCCTTCTTCGCGGGCAGCGTGACCTGCCTTTCCACTTGCTGTGCAGTCGAGTACCAGCAAACCCTTTTCGGCAATGGCCAGGTTGGTTTGGGTAGGCTCGCCCACCATGGCAACCTCGATCGGGGGTAAAGAAGGCAGCAAGGATTCGATGCCGTTGATGCCGCTGATCTCTTCCTCGGCGGTGGCTGCCAGTACCAGGTTATAAGCCATATCCGGGCGATCATAGAAATAACAGAAAGCCGCTACGAGGCTTACGAGGCAACCACCCGCATCGTTGCTGCCGAGTCCGAATAATTTTCCATCTTCTTCCAGCGGCGTAAACGGATCCTTCGTGTATTGCGGGTTGGGTTTTACCGTGTCGTGATGGGAATTAAGGAGGATGGTGGGCTTTGCTGGGTCGAAGTATTTATTGGTGCACCAAACATTATTCAGGGAACGGCTATGCGGTATACCCCGTTCCTGGAGGAACTGCTCAAGGATCGACGCAGTCTTTTCTTCTTCCCTGGAAAAAGAAGGCGTGGCGATCAATCGCTTCAGCAAGTCTACGGCATCGGGGTATAACAATCCGGTATTCATTCGCGGAATAAGGTTCCTTTTACAGTTTCGGTTGTATTCTGAACAAGGTCCTTCGCATCGCCGATCAGTACTTCGTTCACGCCGTTGCCGATCGCGGCAAAAGCGTTGTCGATCTTCGGCAGGATCCCATCGGCCAGTTTCTGGCCGGCCAGCAATTGTTTGTATTTTTCCTGATCGATCAGGTTGATCACGGAAGAATCATCTTCTACATTCTCCAGCACCCCTTTCTTCTCAAAACAATAGATCAGGCGAACATCGTAAGAAGCCGAAAGCGCCACGGCCAGGGATGAAGCGATCGTATCTGCATTGGTATTCAATAGCTGTCCCTTGCCATCGTGCGTCAGCGGCGCCACAACCGGAACCAGTTGATTCGTTAAAAATAATTCGATGGTATTCTTGCCTACTTCCTCATTCCGGATATCGCCCACAAAGCCAAAGTCGGTTTCCTTTACCGGGCGTTTATTCGCGGGAATGATATTGGCATCGGCTCCCGTGAGGCCGATGGCATGGCAACCCAGCGCCTGCAAGGCGGCTACGATCTTCTTGTTCAGTAACCCGCCATAAACCATCGTCACCAGGTCGATGGTGGCCGCATCTGTGATGCGCCGTCCGTTGATATAATCGGGCTCGATACCCAGTTGTTTACCGATCGATGTAGCGATCTTTCCGCCGCCGTGAACAAGTATCTTCTTACCGGGTATCGTGGCAAAGTCATCCAGGAACGACTGCAAAGCAGCGTCATTATCGATTACATTACCACCAATTTTTATGACAAAGAGTTTACCCATCAGCATTCTTTTAGTATTTCCCCGAATACTGCCTGCGCCGACCAAACCCGGTTGCCCGCTTCTTGCGTAACCAGGCTGCCGGGGCCGTCCAGTATCTCATCACTCAGTTCCACATTGCGACGCACCGGGAGGCAATGCATCACCTTCGCGTTGTTTGTAAGCGCCCGCTTCGCATTGGTAAGCATCCAGGAAGGATCGGTACTCAATATCTTCCCGTAATCCTGGTAGCTGCTCCAGTTCTTTACATAAATATAGTCGGCTCCCTGCAAGGCCTCATCCTGATTGTGCGTGATGACAGCTCCGTTCGTGAATTTTTCATCCAGCGCATATCCTTCCGGGTGGGTGATCACAAAATCGGCTTCGCCCCAGGCATTCACCCACTGGGCGAATGAATTGGCCACGCATTGAGGCAGCGCTTTTACATGCGGCGCCCAGGTAAGCACAACCCTGGGTTTTCTTTTTTCGGCAAATGTTTCTTTGATCGTGATGATGTCTGCCAGGCTCTGCAACGGATGCAAGGTGGCGCTTTCCAAACTTACCACCGGTATACCCGCGTACCTGATGAACTGGTTGATCACCGCTTCGCCGTAGTCATCCGCCTTATTTGTCAGGGAAGGAAATGTGCGCACGCATAAAATATCGAAGTACTGTCCGAGTACCGGCGCCGCGTCTTTAACATGCTCCACGGTGGTTCCGTTCATAACAGCTCCTTCTTCCAGCTCCAGGGCCCAGCCCTCTTTGTCGATATTGAATACGATGGCATCCATGCCCAGGTTGTTGGCTGCGATGCGGGTGCTCAGGCGGGTGCGCATGCTCGGGTTAAGAAACAAGAGCCCGGCCCGTTTATTGGCGCCCAGGGTTTTGTCCCGGAATGGATCGGCCTTGTAGGCCAGGGCTTTCCCAACCAGGGCGTTTACATCGCTGACGTCGTGAACAGAGATAAAATTTTTCATTGTTGTTTGGTACATGGTCAGACCTTCCTGCGGCAGGCAGGCGAGGACGTCAGACCTTATTCAATTCAGTTTTTAATGCTTCCAGGAATATATCTGCTTCGGCTTTTCCCAGGTTCAGGGCCGGCAGCAGGCGGATCACATTCGGCTTCGCTTCCCCGGTGAATATTTTATGTTTGAACAGCAGGTTCTTCTTCACCATGCTTAATTCATCCGGAAGGTCGATACCGATCATGAGCCCACGTCCACGCACTTCACGTATCCCGGGCAAACCATTCAACTCGTTGACCAGGTACCCGCCGATTTCTTCCGCATTCTTCAATAGTTTCTCTTCTTCCATCACTTCCAGCACAGCCAGTGCGGCCGCACAGGCCAGGTGATTGCCGCCGAAGGTGGTGCCCAGCATATAGTGTTTGGGCTGGATCTTCGGGGCGATGGAGATACCGGCAACCGGGAACCCATTGCCCATGCCCTTTGCCATGGTATATATATCCGCCTGCACACCGGCATGATCGTGCGAATAGAATCGGCCGCTGCGCCCATAACCGCACTGCACCGAGTCGGCGATGAATACGGCATTATGCGCATCGCAAAGCGACCGGATCTTTCGTAAAAAAGATTCAGCCGCCACATTGATACCGCCAACCCCCTGTATGCCTTCAATGATCACCGAGGATATCTCATTTTCACGGAAGGCCTTTTCAAGCGACGCTTCGTCGTTGAAGGGCAGGAAGATGACATTCTCCGTTTCATTTACCGGGGCAACAATGCTGGGATTATCGGTTGCGGCCACTGCCAGCGAGGTTCGGCCGTGAAATGACTTTTTAAAAGCGATGATTTTTTTCCGGCCATTGTAAAAGGAAGCGAGCTTCAACGCATTCTCGTTGGCTTCGGCGCCGGAGTTGCAGAGGAAAAGCTGGTAATCTTCTTTCCCCGAAACCGTACCCAGTTTTTCTGCCAGCTCCACCTGCAGGGGAATCTTGATGGAGTTGGAGTAGAACCCGACTTTATGCAACTGTTCTTCGATACGTTTTACGTAATGCGGATGTGTATGCCCGATGGAGATCACGGCATGGCCACCGTAGAGGTCGAGGTATTTTTTACCTTGGTCGTCCCATACGTAGGAACCGGCTCCTTTTACAATGGTGATGTCGTTGAGTGGATATACGTCGAATAGTTTCATGAACCTTGGGAGAGTGGTTTATTGGTTTACTGGTTTATTGGTCATCGCTGCAGATCCGGGGTTTTAAAAATAGCTGGCCTTTAATTTCAAACCGGTTGTTTCATCAAGGTTGAACAGGAGGTTCATGTTCTGCACCGCCTGCCCGCTGGCTCCTTTCACCAAATTATCGATGATGGAATGTACCACCAGTTTGCTACCCACTTTCTCCGGCTGGATGACACACTTGTTGGTATTCACCACCTGTTTGAGAAAGATGGAATCGGTACTTACCGAAACAAATGGATGGGCCGCGTAATAATCCGTAAAGAGTTTATCAATCTCTTCCTTCGACAGTTCGCATTTGATCTGGGAGCTGATGAAGATACCCCGCGTGAAATCGCCCCGCCAGGGAATGAAATTCAGTTCCACATCGCCGGACGGGTTCAGTTGCATGAAGGATTGGCCGATCTCGGCAAGGTGCTGGTGCGACAATGTTTTATATGCCTGTATATTATTGGCCCGCCAGCTGAAATGCGAAGTGGCGTTCAGCGATTGCCCTGCCCCGGTAGAACCGGTGATACCGGTCGTGTATACATCATCCAGCAATCCTGCTTTCGCCAGGGGCAGCAGGCCCAGTTGAATAGCCGTCGCAAAGCAGCCGGGGTTGGCAATATTGATGGCCGTTTTGATTTTTTCTCTATTGAGCTCGGGCAGACCGTAGATGAATTTCCTGGTCGGCGTTTCTTCGCCCAGGCGAAAATCCTGGCTCAGGTCGATGATCTTAATGGAAGGAGCGATCTCGTTTTTTTGCAGGAATTGTTTCGCTTCGCCATGACCCACACATAAGAACAGCACATCGATACCAGCGCTCATTTCGGCGGAGAACTTCATATCGGTTTCGCCGAGCAGGTCCTGGTGAACGCTGTACAGGTAATTGCCCGCATTGCTTTTGCTGCGCACAAAAACGATCTCCGCTGCCGGGTGGTTCAGTAATATCCGGATCAGTTCGCCGCCGGTATAGCCGGCGCCGCCTACGATTCCAACCTTTATCTTATTTGCCATCGGTCGCTTCTTTTATTGCGTGATAGATCATGGTTTGATTGCCGAAGATTTTAGAGAACCCGCGTACATCCTCGCCGGTCCAGCCATTGTTCATCTCGCCGTACTTACCGAACCGGCTGCTCATGAGGTCGTAGGCCGATTCGATACCGGTTACCTGGAACCGGTACGGCGCCAGTTCGAGGAATACGGTGCCGGTAACGTTTTGCTGCGTGCTCTCAAAGAACGCCTCCATATCCCGCATCACCGGGTCGAGGATCTGGCCTTCGTGCAGCCAGTTGCCGTAGAACAGGGCCAGCTGGTCTTTCCAGTTCAGTTGCCATTTGGTAAGCACATGTTTTTCGAGTGCGTGGTGCGCTTTGAGGATGATCAGGGGAGCAGCCGCTTCAAAACCAACGCGGCCCTTGATGCCGATGATCGTATCGCCCACGTGAATATCTCTTCCGATGCCGTAAGGTCCGGCAATTTGCTGCAGTTCCCGGATGGCTTCCGTTGGATGACCGAATGCTTTCCCGTTTACGGTCTGCAATTCTCCTTTCACAAACCCGAGTTCAATATTCTCCTGTCCGCTCTTCGTTACCTGCGTCGGCCATGCTTCTTCCGGCAGCATACCTTTGCTGCTGAGTGTTTCTTTTCCGCCCACGCTGGTTCCCCAGAGTCCTTTGTTGATCGAGTACATGGATTTCTCAACGTTCATATCCACGCCTTTTCCTTTGAGGTATTCGATCTCCGCTTCGCGGCTCAGTTTCAGATCACGGATCGGCGTGATGATCTCCACACCGGGAATCATGATGTTGAAGACCATGTCAAAACGCACCTGGTCGTTACCGGCGCCCGTGCTTCCGTGCGCAACATGACCGGCCCCGGTCTTTTTCACGTGTTCGGCGATGCAGAGCGCCTGGCTTAACCGTTCGGCGCTTACACTCAGCGGGTAGGTGTTATTCTTCAGTACATTTCCAAAAACCAGGTATTTGATGATCCGGTCGTAATAGCTTTTTACCGCATCAACCGTTGCATGCGATTTTACACCCAGCGCATAGGCATGCGCTTCGATCTTCTCCAGTTCGCCGGAAGTGAAACCTCCCGTGTTCACGATCACCGAATGCACCTCGAATCCTTTTTCTTCGGTAAGGTATTTCACACAAAAGGATGTATCCAACCCGCCGCTGAAACCCAAAACAATTTTGCCCCCAACCCCTGAAGGGGAGTTTCCAATAGCCACGTTTGTGTCTGCTTGCATCTATGGTAATTTTAGAAATTAAAAAAATGGCTGAGAAATGTGCGTGAAGTTCCTTGTGATTGTTTTTTCTGCAGGAACCGGAGCAGCCTGCTTTGTTTCAGGCGCATGAAGCGCTCATAGAGTTTGGAATGCTTGCGGAATTCTTCCTTGGTTTCTTCCGGCTCGTAGTGATCGGCCGGATCGAAGAGCATGGCGGTGCACATGCAGTTCTTTCGTTCCTTGCTCATTAATATATCGTAGTTCACGCAGCTTTTGCAGCCGGCCCAGAACTGGTCGTCGTTGGTGAGCTCGGAATAGGTAACCGGTTCATAGCCCAGGTCGGAGTTGATCTTCATCACTGCCAGCCCGGTGGTAAGTCCGAATATCTTGGCGTCGGGATATTTCTCGCGGCTGAGTTCGAAAATCCGTTTCTTGATGGATTTGGCAACGCCGGTTTTGCGGAAGGCGGGCGATACGATCAGGCCGCTGTTGGCCACAAACTTGTTGTGTTCCCAGGCTTCGATATAGCAGAACCCAACCCATTCGCCATCGGCTGTCAATGCGATCACCGCCTTGCCTTCTTCCATCTTTTCTTCTATATAAGACGGGCTGCGCTTGGCGATGCCGGTGCCGCGGGCTTTGGCGGAAGATGCCATTTCCTCGGTGATAAGGTCGGCATATTTTTTATCGGCGGGTATGGCAACCCTGATGATAATGTTGTGATTTTCCAATTCGTGAAAATTGAAAAGGTGATCAATAAATGGGTAAGAGAAATTGTCCGGGGGGCTTTTTTCACTGACAGGGGCAGCTTTTAACTGCTTGTCCTATCAGCATCCACGTCGGTATCGCAATACGTAACGGGCATTGTTGCCGGAAGGCAGCAATTCAACAGAGAAGTTATGTATTTGTGTCCTGTTCACGTATATAAGTAACTATAGGGGCACAAAAATAAGTGATTTTGAAAATAAACCGGGCAATTTTTTCGGGTTAAAGTTCAGCGGGGGCCGGTTGTTGTTGAACGAAGGCCGACAATCCATCGGCGATTGTGCGGTCGTTACTCAGGCGGGGTACTTTGTTTTGTCCGCCCAGTTTACCGATGCTCTTCATGTAATCGATGAAACCGTTTTTCTGTATCGGGGAAATTTTAAGCCGCTGCAGGATATTACCGGCGATGAGGTCATCGTAATATACATTCCTGTTGCGCAGGTTGTCGTCGATCTTGCGGGCGAAGGCCGCTATATCCTCGGGTTTGTTCTCGAATTCGATGAACCACTCGTGAAAACTTTTTCCGGCATCGGTGGATATACGCGGAGCCACGGTAAACTCCGTGATATGAATATGCTCTTCGTTGGCGGCCTGCAACAACGCCGCTTCCACTTCTTCCCCGATCACATGTTCGCCAAAGGCGGAGATAAAATGTTTGGTACGACCGGTCACCACCAGCCGGTACGGGTTGGTGGAAACGAATTTCACCGTATCGCCGATATTGTATCCCCAGAGTCCCGCATTGCTGCTGATGATAAGAGCGTAGTTCTCGCCTACTTTCACATCCCTGAGTGTAAGCCTTGTGGGGTTCTCATTGAATATCTCCGCGGCCGGAACAAATTCGAAGAAGATACCGCTGTTGGTGTTGAGCAGTAAGCCCGGTTCTTTCTGAGAATCCTGGAAGGCGAAGAATCCTTCGCTGGCCGGGAAGAGTTCGATGCAATCGACCGGGCGGCCGATGCTTTCATACAACTTGGCTTTATAGGGTTCGAAGTTCACACCTCCCTGCACCATCACGCTGAAATGGGGAAATAATTCGCCCACTTTTTTCCCGCTCTTTTCGATCAGGCGGTCGAAGTACATCTGCATCCATGGCGGAATACCGCTGATGAGCGTCATGTCCTGGCGGATCGTTTCTTCCACGATCTTATCCAGTTTCTCTTCCCACTCTTCGATGCAGTTTGTTGTGAAAGAAGGAAGCTGGTTCGAGCGGAGATACTTGGGCACGTGGTGGTTCACGATGCCGCTGAGCCGGCCGGTAGGTATACCACCCACCCGTTCCAGTTCGGGCGAACCGCTCAGGAATATCAGTTTGCCATCGGCGAATTTCGAATTGCCTGTTTCGGCCATGTAGCACAACAACGCGTTGCGTGCCGTATTGATATGGTTGGGGATTGACTCTTTGGTGATGGGGATGTATTTCACCCCGCTGGTGGTGCCGCTGGTCTTGGCGAAATAAATGGGCTGTCCTTTCCAGAGAATATTATGCTTGCCTTCCTTGATCTTTTCGATATAGGGCTTGAAGGCCTCGTAGTCGCGGAGCGGAACCCGCTTTACAAAATCCTCGTGCGATTTGATGTTGGCGAAATCGTGGTCTTTGCCGAACTCTGTTTTGAGGGCTGTTTTGATGAGCTGCTGGAACAGGGATTGCTGATCGGCGACCGCCGTTTCCATACCCTTCCTGATCTGTTTATATATATACCCGGCAAATGGCTTTGCCAGGATGGATTTAATATTCATTACGCAAACCGTTCTCGTTGGGCAACAAACTTACAGGTTTTTTATTTCTGCCACCGCCCAAGATTTGACAGGTGGAGAACTAATTACAATCACATGACCATTCTGTACCAAGGTCGATCACGGTTACCACCACCAGTACATCATCCTTGGGCGCAAAAACGATCCGCACCCGCTGGCCGTCGCGGGTGGTTCCTTCCACCGGGTAGGTCATGCCCCGTTTATCCCGCTGGATCTTTTTTTCATTCACCACCCCGTTTTTCAGAATCTCCCTTACCTCTGCTTCGTCGATATGTCGGCAATCCATCCGGCATTTTGCATGTTTGCTGAAGATGAGATGGCTGGTATTGCGATCGAAACCCTCATATTGCTTCTGTTCCGGTTTCCCGGGCATTACCGGCGGAACAGTTATCCGCTCAGTTTGTTCGGTTGGCGGTTGTACCCGACCGCGTTGATTGCGTTTGATGAAAAAGAGCAAACCGGCAGCTGCCACAAGCGCTATATATGGGAGATATTTTTTAAGCATGCTGCAAGTTAACTGAAATGACTGATTGCAATATCCGGGAAGCGGTTCCCCCGCTTTTCGCTAATTTTGCCCCGATGAACAAAACCGTTGCGCTGCATACATTGGGCTGCAAGCTGAATTTCTCGGAAACCTCCACCATTGGCAGGTTGCTCGAGAACGACGGCTTTGAAAAGAAAGACTTCGACGAAGTGGCCGATGTATACGTCATCAATACCTGTTCGGTTACGGAGAACGCGGATAAAGAATGCCGGCAGCTCGTACGCCGGATCCAGCGCAAAGCCCCCGAAGCCATGGTGGTTATCACCGGCTGCTACGCCCAGTTGAAACCCCAGGAGATCGCTTCCATTCCCGGGGTGGACCTGGTGCTGGGCGCCGCCGAGAAATTCAACATCACCGAGCATCTGCGTGAGATCACCAAGGGAGATGCGGCGAAGATCTGCAGCTGCGATATCGACGATGTAAATTCGTTCACGGCATCCCATTCCATCAACGACCGCACCCGCATATTTTTAAAAGTACAGGACGGCTGCGATTATACCTGTTCGTTCTGCACCATACCGATGGCCCGGGGCAAGAGCCGGAGCGACAGCATCGAAAATGTTGTTGCCAATGTAAAAGCGCTTGCGTCGCAAGACGCGAAAGAAGTAGTGCTTACCGGCATCAACCTCGGCGACTTCGGCAAGGGGCTGAGTGGCGGTAAACGAAAAGAGGAGAATTTCTTTGAACTGGTTCAGGCCCTCGATGACGTAAGCGGCATCGAACGTTTCCGGATCTCTTCCATCGAGCCCAACCTGCTCAGCAGCGAGATCATCGAATTCGTGAGCAACAGCAAACGCTTCATGCCGCATTTTCACATCCCGCTACAAAGCGGCAGCAACCGGATACTGGGATTGATGCGGCGGCGGTACCAGCGGGAATTATATGCCGAACGGGTGGGCCTGATCAAAGCCATCATGCCGCATTGCTGCATCGGCGTGGATGTGATCGTGGGATTTCCGGGAGAGACCGATGCCGACTTCAGGGAGACCTTCGACTTCCTGCATCAACTGGACATCTCCTACCTGCATGTGTTCACCTATTCTGAGCGGGCGAATACCCTGGCCGCCGGAATGAGCGAGGTGGTGCCGATGAACATACGCCACGAACGCAACAAACAACTCCGCAACCTGAGCTACCGGAAAATGCAGTATTTCACCAGCCAGCATATCGGGCAGACGAGAAAAGTATTGTTCGAATCGAAGAACCGGAACGGTATGCTGGAAGGCTATACCGATAATTATATCAAGATCACCGTGCCGTACCAGCAAGCATGGGAAAACAGCATCACCGAATGGAAAATATGAACAATGTGCCGCTGAATAAATACCAGGTGACCATCCAGTTCGAGATGGACGAAGAATTCATGAGCTTCGTTCCGCCTCACCGGGTATACATCAACAGCCTGATCGAAAAAAACATCATCGACTACTATACCGTGAGCATGGAAACCCAGCGCAGCTGGATGGTGTTCAATGCGCCCGATAAGGCCGAAGTGGAACACTACCTCAGCAAATCGCCCCTGTACCGGTACTGGACCGTCGAGATCGACGAGTTGTTTGTATACGATGGACAATCGTACCGTTTACCCGCTGTACAACTCAATTGATTTTTTCAAAAAGATTTTGCCAGAACATTTTAACCCTTATCTTTGCCATCCGAAAAAAGGGAGCATAGCTCAGTTGGTTTAGAGCATCTGCCTTACAAGCAGAGGGTCCGCGGTTCGAGCCCGTGTGCTCCCACAAGCCTCACAGCAATGTGAGGTTTTTTTATTTTATAGAGCCCGGTAGCCAGCGGGTATTTCCGAAAGACCTTCTCTATACGCACTAAAAAATAAATTGTAGCCGGCCAGAAAGCAGGCCTTCGGTTTCCAGTCGGGTTACACATAGCAGGGCATTTTCATGTGTAGACATCTTTGCTTTTTCGGGAAAAATCGCCTTATTTTTGTCCCTACCATGTTTCCCACGAACCCATATACACAATCCGACGAGCAAACCGAATTGCTTACCGCCATCGATGAACCCTGTTCGCTCATTGTATGGAACGATGAGGTGAATACCTTCGAATGGGTTATCGAAACACTCATCAAGATCTGCGGACACAGCATCGAACAGGCCGAACAATGCGCCATCATCATCGATGCCAAAGGCAAATACGCCGTTAAGGAAGGCAGCTACGAATCCCTGAAGCCCCAATGCGATGCCATTACCGACCGCGGCATCAACGCTACCATCGAAGTCATCGCCAACTGATCACCCATGTTCCTGCTCAGCAACGACCTGGTATTTCCACCCGTGGAAATGGCTGATGAAGACGGCTTGCTGGCCATCGGCGGCGACCTCAGCACCGGGCGTTTATTGCTGGCCTATCAGCAAGGCATCTTTCCCTGGTACAGCGAACAGGATCCCATCTGCTGGTGGTGCCCCGATCCCCGCTTTGTTCTCTTTCCCGATGAACTGAAGATCAGCCGGAGTATGAAACGGGTATTGCGCAGCGGGCCATTCGGCTTTACAACCAATACGGCTTTTGCCGAAGTAATACGCAACTGCAAAACTATCAGCCGGAAGGACCAGGATGGCACCTGGATATCAGCTGAAGTACAGAACGCCTATATACGCCTGCATGAACTTGGCTATGCGCACAGCGCCGAAGCCTGGAACAACAACGAACTGGTTGGAGGTATTTATGGGGTACGGCTGGGCAATATATTCTTCGGTGAAAGTATGTTCAGCAGGCAGACCAATGCCAGCAAATTTGCGCTGGCCCGGTATGTAGAACAGCTGAAACAGGAAGGCGTGGTATTGATTGATTGCCAGGTGTATACCCTGCACCTTGAAAGCCTGGGCGCCCGGATGATACTCCGCAAAGATTTTATGCGGCTGCTGGCGGAAAATACCCGCCCATAACCCTATTTTTGCACCTATCTAAACTATTGCTTATGCTGTTTCAACTGACTGAAGAACAACAAATGATCCGCCAGGCCGCCCGCGATTTTGCCGTGAATGAATGCCTTCCCGGGGTAATCGAACGCGACGAACAACAGAAATTTCCCAAAGAACAGATCGAAAAACTGGCCGACCTCGGATTCATGGGCATGATGGTGAAACAGGAATACGGAGGCAGTGGCATGGATACCGTAAGCTATGTACTGGCCATGGAAGAGATCAGCAAGGTAGACGCCAGCGTGAGTGTTTGCATGAGTGTGAACAACAGTCTTGTTTGTTATGGTCTCCAGGAATACGGAACAGAAGATCAAAAGAAAAAATACCTGACGCCCCTTGCACAGGGCAAGAAGGATGGGCAGCTTTATATCGGCGCATTTCTCCTGAGTGAACCCGAGGCCGGAAGCGACGCCACTTCGCAACGCACGACCGCCGAAGACAAAGGCGATCATTATTTATTGAATGGAACCAAGAACTGGATCACCAACGGCAACAGCGCCAGCGTGTACCTGGTGATCGCCCAAACAGATCCTGCCAAGGGAAGCAAGGGCATCAATGCTTTCATTGTAGAGAAGAACTGGCCCGGTGTGGTTGTGGGCGCCAAGGAGAACAAACTCGGCATCCGCGGCAGCGATACACACAGCATCCTGTTCAACGACGTAAAAGTGCCGAAAGAGAACCGCATCGGCGAAGACGGCTTCGGTTTCAAGTTCGCTATGAAAACCCTGGCCGGCGGCCGCATCGGCATCGCTTCACAGGCATTGGGCATCGCCAGCGGCGCCTACGAACTGGCACTTGCCTACAGCAAACAACGTAAAGCCTTCGGCACTGAGATCATGAATCACCAGATCATCCAGTTCAAACTCGCCGATATGGCAACCCGCATTGAAGCTTCCCGCCTGCTCTGCCTGAAAGCCGCCTGGGAAAAAGACCAGCATATCGACTACACCTTAAGCAGCAGCATGGCCAAAGTATTTTCCAGCGAAACCGCCATGTGGACCGCCACGGAAGCAGTACAGATTCACGGTGGCTACGGCTTTGTAAAAGAATACCATGTAGAACGCCTGATGCGTGACGCCAAGATCACCCAGATCTACGAGGGCACCAGCGAAGTGCAGCGCATCGTGATCGGCAGGTCGATTTTGAAATGATCAAAAACAATATAACTGGAAATGTGCGGAACCCGGGTCTGCACATTTTTTTTCCCGTCTTTATAAGACCTTTACCTGTACGTTCAGCGACTCATCCATGAGCATCAACAAAGAAAAATACAGCGAGATCATCAACGAACTGAAGGGCAAAGCCACCCTGGTTGCCGTTTCCAAAACAAAACCGGTTGAAGACATCCTGGAACTGTACAACCTCGGGCACCGCGATTTCGGCGAGAACTATGTACAGGAACTCACACAGAAATACGAACAGCTTCCCAAAGACATTCGCTGGCATTTCATCGGTCACCTGCAAAGCAATAAAGTAAAATACATCGCTCCCTTCGTTCATCTTATTCACGGGGTCGATAGTTTCAACCTGCTCCGCGAGATAAACAAGCAGGCAGCAAAGAACAGCCGGGTGATCGATTGCCTGCTGCAGGTATATATCGCCCGGGAAGAAACAAAATTCGGCCTCGACGGGTATGAGCTCAACGAATTAATAGGGTCATTACCCGCTCAGCAATTAACCAATATACGCATCACCGGCCTCATGGGCATGGCCTCCTTCTCAAATGACAGCGACCTGATAAGAAGTGAATTCAAATACCTGAAAGCACTCGTTGATAAACATTTTCCTTCCACAACCAACAACCCGCAACCCGCAACATTATCCATGGGCATGAGCGCCGATTACCGGATCGCCGTGGAAGAAGGCAGCAACCTCGTACGCATCGGCAGCCTTTTATTCGGCGCCCGGTAGATTCATTTGCTGATCACATCTATATCGAGACCTGTACCTGGTATTTTAAATCCGTCTTCGTTTACGCAATACTTCAGGTGAATGATCGTAAGCGCTTGAGTACAGCACATCTTACTCCCCTTGCAGTAAAAGAAAGCATCCATGCACTGTGTCCTGGCATCGTAAAAACCGATGGCCGATACCAGGCAATAGCCGCACATTTTCTCAGAGAATTCCACCACCTGTATTTCCCCTTTCCTAACCGCATCGGCAATGGCCCCGGCTAAATCTTCCGCCTTTTCCAGTTTATCAAACTTATCTTTTATCCAGGCAAGTGCCCCGCCCGCTTTTCCTACCAGCAGGTCAACGTAATGGTCCATCAGAATATTCCCGATATCGCCCACCAGCGCCACTTTTCCTTCATCAAGCATACCCTGAATGCAGGTGAGGCAGGAGCCGCAACCATCCAGTTCCGGGTATTTAGTAGCCCGGTTGCCGGTTATCTCGGTGACAGCCTTCTTAAAAGCATCCGACATTCCGTTCTTCAAACCGTCTACTTCAAGCGGGTGTAATTTGATACCGCCTGCCTCCACCCCCCGGTTGTCGGCATATACCGGCGGCTGCGGAAGGTCGAGATCAACGTTCACCGAAAAGTTTCCGGGCCTGATGCTCTGTACATCAAAGCGGCCCGTGTAATTTCCGTTTGCCACGCTGTCGGGTGGAAGCAGCAGGACAAAGTCATCAGATGGCTGCATCAGTATGATATCAACCGTACGGTTCGTGAGCGTGAGACGTGCCGTATCGTGCAGCCCCTGCAACCCGGTTATGTCTACCCGTATAAAAGTGCGTTCGCCCCTCCGCAAACTCAGCCTGCCGCTTGTTACCTGCATTTCAACCCCCGAAACAGTTCCGGAACATTCCTGCATTCCATTCTCGGTTATTACAAGTCTTTGCATACCGCTGCCACTTACCGGAAACTGCATGATGCACTCGCGGGGCGATTCGGCCAGTATTGCTGCAGGCTGATCACCAAGACGGCATTGCGTATTACTGCTGTTTCCGTCGAATGAACCGGTAACGCGGAAGGGCGCTGCCGTTAAGGCATGCGTGGGCACAGAACATCCGGACTGCAGAGAGGGTTGCCGGGCTGGCATACATCGGATGATCGTTTCGCCGGCCTGCACTCCCTCGCTGTTAAGTATACGCAAGAAACGATGGAGTGAACTGATGTTATCCAGTTGATGTTGTAGTGTACCCCGGATCCCCGGAACAGCAAATCGCTGGCCCCCAAGTTCAACCATAAACTTTGTGAGCCGGCCAAGATTCTTTTCTGCCTGCCTTGCTGTTTTTCCGGCAGGTACAACCTGTATCGTACCTGAGATAAAATCCCCGGAACGGATATCATCCGGCAGGTATACCGTGATGGTTCCTTCGGGTAAGGTAAAGACGGCTGTAGTAAGCCCCTTTTGCGTGGAAATGGTTTGGGCAAAAGCAGCATGCAGCATAACGAAGAATAATAAAAAGAGGAGCGGGCATTGGGGTTTCATAAAATAAATTTTAACCAGTGAAGAATAGCAGTTCAAGAAGCAGGCAAGGGTACCTGGTAAGTATTGGGAGAATGCCCGGCAGTAATAAAGCCGCAGAAAATTACAGCGATTATATGCCAATGTCAAGCAGATTTTTATCGCAGCGTCTTTGGCGGAATTTCAGAATTGTTAAAACCTTAACAACCTACACCAAATACGGCATGGGATTGCATCGTTTGGCGCCAATTAAATACCTTTGAGATGTATACCATTGCTATGACAGCCTCCTTCGAAGCAGAAAAAAACCGGAAAGCCCTTATTTATACTGTTATTATCTGCGGCACACTCCTGCTGCTGGCATTCCTGATTTCCTGGACACATACGCATACACAACCCCTGATCACCGAAGACCTGATCGAGATCAACCTGGGCAATAATGCCGAGGGATATGGAGAAGTACAACCCCTGGTCAAAGGCGAGAAAGCGCCCGGGGAACAGGAGGCGGAACAACCCAAAACGGCAGCCGCAAAAACTCCTGAAGCCGAAGAAGTGAAGACCGACGACCTGGCCGATAAAGAATCCGCGACGATCAAAAATCCGGTAAAAACAACCGTAAAAGTAAAGGAACCCACCCCGGTTGCCCCCAAGCCCGAACCCAAACCGCAGAAACCAAAGATCGCCGGCTATAGCGGTCCGAAGAATGGCACCGGCAATGGCGCTACGGAAGACAACGGATACAAATACCAGGGCAATAACCCCGGTGGCAAGGGCGATGCCGGCAATCCGAATGGCAAACCCGACAGCTATGGGAATAATCCGGGCGGAAGAACCGGTGGAAGCGCTTTACGAGTGAGCAAGGGTGACCGTACCATCGTAAACAATTATATTTTCATGGGCGATTTACCGAAAGCCACCATCAATGCCGTGATCAAGGTTTCTCCATCCGGCAGGGGAACATTTGTAACCTTTGACAAAGGCTCTACGAGCGCCGATCCTAAATACGCCAACGCGATACGCAGTTACCTGCCGAATATCGAATTCAATAAATCAGATCACGAGTCCATCGTAACAGTACCCTTTAACTTCCGGGAACAATAAGAAGCTTTCTTCAGTTCACATATATTTGCGGGGATGAATTACCAGCAAACACTGGACTATCTCTATGCCCAACTGCCGATGTTCAGCAGGATTGGTGCGGCTGCCTATAAAAAAGACCTGCACAATACCATCGCACTTTGCGAAGCGCTGGACAACCCGCATACAAAATTCAAAAGCATTCATATTGCCGGCACCAACGGCAAAGGCAGCACCAGTCACATGCTGGCTGCCATCCTGCAACAGGCAGGCTATAAAACCGGGCTCTATACATCACCGCACCTGAAAGATTTCCGGGAGCGTATCCGGATCAATGGCGAAATGATCAGCCGGGATTTTGTGGTGAATTTCGTTCAACGCACGATGACCTTATCGGAAGCGGTACAACCTTCTTTTTTCGAGCTCACGGTAGCCATGGCATTCGATTATTTCGAAAAAGAAAAGGTAGACATCGCGGTCATTGAAACCGGGCTCGGCGGCCGGCTCGACAGTACCAACATCATCACGCCGCTCGTATCCATCATTACCAATATCGGCTACGACCACATGAACCTGCTGGGAAACAGCTTACCGGAAATCGCCGGGGAAAAAGCAGGTATTATCAAGGCGGGTGTACCGGTGGTGATCGGCGAATACCTCCCCGAAACAAAGGAAGTGTTCATCAGGAAGGCCCGCGAACTTGCAGCGCCGATCTGTTTTGCCCAGGAAGAATACCATGCCGCTAATATCCGTTACTCCCCCGCTTCGCTCCGTTGCGATGTGACCAACACGGTTCACCAGGTCACCGAATCATTCGAACTCGACCTGAACGGTTTTTACCAGGTGAAGAACCTTTCCACCGTTCTTTGCGCAGAGGGGCTGCTGATGCAACGGGGTTTTTCCATCAGCAATGAAAGTGAAAAGCAGGCTTTACAAAATGTAAAGCAGTTAACCGGCCTGCATGGCCGTTGGGAAGTGATCGACACAAACCCGGTTACTGTACTGGACGTGGCGCATAATGAAGATGGAATCCGCCAGGTACTAAAGCAATTGTCGCTTATTGAACAAGCGCCTTCAACGGTTCATTTTGTATTGGGCATGGTTAAGGATAAGGATGTAACCAAAGCGCTTTCACTGCTGCCCGCTTCGGGGCATTATTATTTCAGCCATGCGCATATACCCCGTGCGATGCCTTCCGAAGTACTGAAACTGAAAGCTGCCGGCTTCAACATTCATGGAAACTGTTTTGATGACGTGAATGCGGCCATCGCCGCGGCCCGCAAGGCGGCAAAACCGGGTGATATGATCCTCGTTTGCGGAAGTGTGTTCCTGGTAGCCGAAGTGGACCGGTCAGCGGCCGAGTGAATCGAGTTTGTGAAAAGCGTAGAACAGGCAGCAGGCATGCAGGGATTGCCTGATCTCATTATTAAGCAGCCGTTGCCTTACCTCCTCTACCGGCATAAGCATGATCTCGATCTCTTCATGATGATCCAGTTGCTGGGTTGATCGTTTGATGCCTCCCGTGGCCAGGTACAGATCGGTATAATTATTCAACACCCCGGGATTGGCGGCGATCCTGCCCACAAAAATATAATCCCTGAATACATAGCCTGTCTCCTCCAGCAACTCCCGGGCGATAGCTTTATCCGAAGACTCGCCGGCATCCACAAAACCACCGGGCACTTCCAGCAGCGTATCCGATACGGGGTGCCGGTATTGCTTTACCAGGATGACCTGGTTGTCATCGGTGATCGCCAGCGCACATACCGATGTGGGTAATTCCACTACAAAATACGGATCCACAATGGTTCCATCGGGCATTTCACAAATATCCCGGCGGGCGGTGAAATACACATGCTGACTGATGTATTGGGAAGAAAGTGTTTTCCAGTTCATGAATTAGTTAATGGTTCATAGTTAATAGTTCATGGCAAATAGTTCATGGTTGATAGCGGATAAGGGCTGTGTAGTTCCCCAAACAGAAAGTTGCTTACCAATAAACTGATAAACCAATAAACAAATCAACCGCACTACCACCCCATCCGCTCCCGCAGTGAAGTAATGTGTGCGGTATGATGGCGGCCATGCCAGGCATAAAGTCCGAGGAATTCCCAAAGCGTGAATTCTTTTTTATGCTCCGGGTGAAACAAGGTCCGGTCGAGATCAGTACGACTCATGTTCTTCAACAATTCGTGCAGGCGGATGTGCAAAGCGTGCAACAGGGTCAGCGAAACATTGACAGGCAGGTTTTGCGTATCGGCCAGTTTTACCCATTCGTTTTCATCGTAGGGCTTGATGGTGGGATTGTCTTCGGTAAGTCCGAGCTTGAACCGGATCAGCGAATTCATATGACTGTCGGCCACGTGGTGCACCACCTGTTTCACCGTCCACCCTCCTTCGCGGTAGGCTGTATCCAGCTGGGCAGCGTCGAGGTTCTGCACCGCATTTTCAAGATGCTGTGGCAGAAATTGAATATCGATCAGCCATTCTTCCCGGAGTTTTTCAGAAAAAGGCTGGGCCGTATAGCGGCCGATCGGGTAGCGAAGATCTTCCATTATTCATTGCTTTTGGGTGCGGCCGTGCGAACATTTTCCAGGATGATATCGAATACCAGTACCGCGTTGGGTGGAATCACGCCATTCCCGGCTGCGCCGTAGGCGAGTTCGCTTGGGATAAATACTTTCCAGTGGTCGCCTGGCTTCATGCGCAACAGTGTTTCTACCCAACCTTTAATCACGGCGCCCAACGGGAATGCCGCCGGCTGGCCGTTTTTGTACGAGTTCTCAAACTCAGTTCCGTCTATATACCGGCCGATGTAGTTCACTTCCACGGTATCCTCCAGTTTCGGACTAATGCCGTCGGCCTTACCGCTCCGTATCACTTCGTACTGAAGTCCGCTGGGCAGAACGGTAATGCCATCGCGTTTCTTATTGTTCTCCAGGAAGGCGTTACCGGTTGCCATCGCCTCGGCGTTTTTAGCAGCGGCGAAAATCTCCAGTTGCCGTTGCATGCAGGCGTTGGTCTGTTCGGGCGTAAGCTGCGGGGTCTTATTCTTAAATACGTCGTCGAGTCCTTTTTGCATCATCGCCGCATTGAGAGTGCTGATGCCCTGGGCTTTCATATTGGTAGCCACATTCACTCCGGCTGCATAGCTAAAACTGTCGAGCAGGCTCTTCATCACCGGTTTTGCTGCAGGTTTTACCGCCGCCGGTTTGGATTTGGGTTTTGCCCCACCCTGGGCAAGCGCAGTCATACCGGCAAAACACAATACGATTGTAGGCAACAGAAATCTTTTCATAGAAGTTTTTTTGATTGAAAATTTGTTCCGATTACTATCGGAAGGCAAAGAAACGGCATTTTACTCTTCCCGCATGTCCTTACCTGTTAATTGTATAAAAACGTCTTCGAGGCTGGCGGCCTTTACCTGCTTGGGGCGTTCGAAGCCGCTTTGAACCAGGTCGTCGATCATTTTATCCGGACTGTCGAGTGAGATGATCTTACCCTCGTCCATGATCGCGATGCGGTCGCAGAGTTGTTCCGCTTCATCCATATAATGCGTGGTGATGATGACGGTAGATCCCTGGCGCCGGATATCGCGGATGAGATCCCACAAATTGCGCCGGGCCTGCGGATCGAGCCCGGTGGTTGGCTCGTCGAGGAAAATAATCCGGGGTTTATTGATCAGCGTGGTGGCGATGGAAAAGCGTTGTTTTTGTCCGCCGCTCATCTCCTTGTATTTGTTCTTCGCTTTATCGGCCAGGTTCACCAGTTTCAGCAGTTCCATCGCGTCTACTTTTTCGTTGTACAGCCCGCTGAACAGTTCGATCAGTTCCAGCAGGGTAAGACCGGGATAGAATCCGGATGTCTGCAATTGCACTCCGATCACGCGTTTGATGCTGTCGGGTTCTTTATCGAGATTCATTCCGCAAACGGTTACGTCGCCGCTGGTTTTAGTGCGGAGGGTTTCGATGATCTCGAGGGTGGTGGATTTGCCGGCGCCATTGGGTCCCAGCAAACCGAATATCTCGCCTTCAAATACATCAAAGGATATCCCTTTTACGGCCTGGAAGGTTCCATAGTTCTTAACAAGGTTCTTAACGGAGATGATGGCCTGGGGCATTTTGTTGTTATTGGTTATAAGGATTTTTCCATTTTAATATCCGCGGTAAGCATCGGGCTGTCGCTTACCTGTACATATTGAAAACCCGCGTCCTCATACATCCGAAGCGCCGTTTTAAGATGCGTGCTGGAGAAAAGGGATATCTTTTGCGCCCCCAGCTCTTTGGCATGTTCGAGGCAGCGGTTCAGCAGGAGTTTCCCGATCCCCTTTCCCCGGGCCGCGGGGTCGACCGCCATTTTAATCAGTTCGTATTGTGTGTCGGACACCCGGGCAATGCCGGCCGTGCCGATCACACTATCATCTTCGAGCACCAGGAAGATGGCGCCTCCTTTATTGATGACGGTATCCCGGGGATCATTGAGTATGGCGAGGTCGTATTCTTCCGTGAGGCTGTACAATTCCAGCCATTCCATGTTCAGCCGTTCAAAATCGGGCTGGTATTTATCCTCGTATGGTACAATGCTGATCACGGGTGCCGGCTGTTTATCCTTTATAATGCGTTTCCAGTTCTTCCATCATCAGTTTACTGCCCACAAAGAAAGGCGTACGCTGATGCAATTCGGTGGGCTGTATATCGAGTACGCGTATCTTCCCATTGGTAGCCTTGCCGCCGGCGATCTCCATGATGAAGGCGAAGGGATTGCATTCGTACAGGAGGCGTAGTTTGCCCTTGGGCTTGTCGGTAGTGCCGGGATACATGAATATGCCGCCCTTGATGAGGTTACGGTGCACATCGGCCACCATGCTGCCGATATAGCGTTGCGTATACGGGCCCCCGGTAGCCTTGTCTTTTTTCTGGCAAACGGTGATATAGCTTTTCACGCCCTCTTCATACTGGAAGAAATTACCGTGGTTCACCGAATAGATTTTCCCCTTTTCGGGGCATTTGATGTTCGGGTGGCTGAGCGTGTATTCCCCGATCGAGGGGTCGAGCGTGAACCCATTCACACCCCGGCGGGTGGCGTACACGAGCATGGTGGATGAACCGTAGATCACGTAACCGGCAGCCACCTGTTTATTGCCCGGTTGCAGAAAATCTTCCTGGGTGGCAGGTTTTCCCAGTTCGCTCACCCGGCGGAAAACGCTGAAGATGGTGCCGATGGAAACATTCACATCGATATTGCTGCTGCCATCGAGCGGATCGAAAAGACATACGTATTTACTGTTGTTGCTTACGGGGTCGTCGAACACCACGATGTCGTCGAGTTCTTCGCTGCCGATGCCGGCGCAGCTGATGCCGTGCTGCAGCACACCCATGAACTGGTTGTTGGCATACACATCGAGCTTCTTCACTTCCTCACCCTGTACATTGATGCTGCCGGCGTCGCCCAGGATGTCTACCAGGCCGGCCTTGTTCACTTCGGTATTCACCCGTTTGGCGGCCAGCCCGATATCGCGGAGCAGGCCGGCCAGTTCGCCGGTGGCGTGTGGAAAATCACGCATCTGCTGAATGGTGAATTCATCCAGCGTTTGTATTTTACGGTTAACACTCATAACAGATAATTTGGGTCAGGCAATAGTTCGTTTATTGGGCAGGAATGACGATTTTTGTCCTCATTTCATCCGGGCTAAATTAACCCAAATTGACCAATCAACCCACACTCCATGAAGGTTTTTAAGTTTGGCGGAGCCAGCATCAATACAGCGGAACGGATTCAGAATGCGGGGCGTATTCTTGCTTCGTACAAAGGCGAAAAGATACTCGTGATCATCTCCGCCATGGGTAAAACCACCAATGCCCTCGAAAAAGTGGTGGACGCTTTTTATGAGGGCCGAAAAGACGACGCGTTGCAGTTGTTCGAACAGGTGAAGCAATCGCATCTTACCCTGCTGAAATACCTGGTGACGATCCAATGGAAAGCCGCCGAAGACCAGCTCCGGGATTTCTTTACGGAAGTGGAATGGCTGCTGCACGATAAACCGGTACGGGAATATGATTATTACTACGACCAGGTGGTTTGCTGCGGCGAATTGCTCAGTACTTCCCTGGTAAGCAGTTATTTCAATGAAGCGGGCATTCGTAACCAATGGCTGGATGTACGGGATATCGTTCGAACCGACGACAATTTCCGCGACGCGGCGATCGATTGGGAATACACCCGGCAACGGGTGGAGGCCCAGGTAATGCCCCTGTTTGCCGAACACGACATCATCATCACCCAGGGATTCATCGGCGCAACCGATGAAAACGAAAGCACCACACTGGGGCGGGAAGGCAGTGATTTCAGCGCCGCCATTTTCGCCAATCTTCTCGACGCCGAAAGCCAAACGATCTGGAAAGATGTTGAAGCGGTGATGAGCGCCGATCCGAAAGAATTCCCCGACGCACAGCCCATCGCTGCGCTGAGCTACCGCGAAGTGGTGGAAATGGCCTACTATGGCGCACAGGTGATCCATCCCAAAACGATCAAACCCCTGCAGAACAAGAATATTCCCCTGCATGTACGCTGTTTCCTGAAACCGGAACTGCCCGGAACGGTCATCAGCCAGCAGCCGGTTCATAACCTGCCCCCGATCATTGTACTGAAGAAGAGCCAGGTATTGATGGAACTAAGTTCAAAGGATTTTTCGTTCGTGGAAGACAAACCCATTGCGCAACTGCACGAGATATACGACCAGGTAAAGATCAGGCCGAACCTATCGCAGAACGGCGCCGTCAGTTTGCTCTGCTGCCTGGATGATAAACCGGATAAGATCGAAAAACTGGCCCTCGCGGCTTCGGCCATTTTTGATGTGCAGCTGGAAAAAAACCTCACCCTGCTGACCATCCGTCATTACAGCCGGGAGAAATACGAGGAACTTACCAGGGGAAAAACGGTGTTGCTGATGCAGCGTACGCCGGAAACGGTACAGGTGCTGATGCGTTAATTAATTACGTATTCGCCGGATTTGTTTACCAGTATCACCGGCAATTGCTTCCGCTCTTCGAAATAATCGAAGGCCTCCTTGAGTTTGATGGCGAATTTCTGAACGGCCTGGTTGCGTATGGTGGCCTCGGCCAGGTATTGTAATGATTTCTTCACATCGTATTTTACCGGGAACACATGCACGGGGATGAAATCCTGCCCGTTGGCCTTTACCCGGCTGGCGATGATGAACAGTTCTTCGATCGGCAGATCACTGATGGCGATGCAGCCGGTCGACACACAATTGCCGTGAATATAAATGGCGCCACCGGGACGAACGGAATCACTCAGTATCCTGTCGGACGCATTGGGATAATTAAGTCCGAGTGAGAGATGGTATTTGCTGTTCGGGTTGAACTCGTTGATGTAGTAAAAGCCTTCCGGTATCTGGTAATCGCCTTCCATGCGCTTGGGCCCCATGGTTCCGCTTTGCATGCAAACCTTGTAGGTTTTGAACAGGCGGTAGGGTTCATTCGGATTGTTCTTTACCCACACTTCCAATTGACGGTCGTATTTGAAGGAACGGATGTAGAGCGACTGCGGAGGCCAGGCCAGTTTTTTTTCTTCGAATTGTTTTTTGAGTGAGTCTTCCAGTTTGTTGAAAGTGCCGCCCAGCCGGTAATTGTTTTTCGGGTTGTCGTTGAAGGCCGTTTGTGCGTATACCGATGCCCCTGCAATCATTGCAATGAAAACCTGCAAACATGATTTTAAAAGTAAGCGGCTCATCTTGTTAGGGGATTGATACGTTCAGGACCTTAAAAATAGAAAAAATCCCGAATAAAAAACAGTATTGGAAGCGCATTTTAATAAATCCGAATAACCTTATGGATCTCATGCAGTTATTCGGATTACCTGAAATTGAATATTACAAATTGCCCCTGGCATCCTGCTCCCGTTCCAGGGCTTCGAAAAGGGCTTTGAAATTTCCCTTGCCGAAACTCTTGGCGCCCTTGCGCTGGATGATCTCGAAGAACAGGGTTGGCCTGTCTTCTACCGGCTTGGAAAAAAGCTGGAGCAGGTAACCCTCGTTATCCCGGTCGACCAATATCCCCAGTTCTTTCAGCGGTTCCAGGTCTTCATCGATCTTACCTACCCGGTCGAGCAGGTCATCATAATACGTTGAGGGCACCCGCAGGAATTCCACGCCCCGGTCGCGAAGCTGGGTGACGGTAGAAACAATATCGTTGGTAGCGATGGCCACGTGCTGAACCCCTTCGCCATTGTAAAAATCGAGGTACTCCTCCACCTGGCTTTTCTTCTTGCCCTCGGCGGGTTCATTGATGGGAAATTTCACGTAGCCGTTTCCATTGCTCATCACCTTGCTCATCAGGGCGGAATATTCGGTGGAGATATCGTTGTCGTCAAAGCTGAGGATATTGCGGAATCCCATTACATCCTCGTAAAACTTCACCCAGGGATTCATCTGGTTCCAGCCCACATTACCCACGCAATGATCCACGTACAGCAAACCGGTCGGCGCCGGATTGTATTCGCTCTTCCACTCGCGGAAACCCGGCATGAAGGGACCTGTATAATGGGTGCGTTCAACAAAAATGTGCACGGTATCTCCGTAGGTATGGATACCGCTCAGCACCACTTCGCCATGCTCATCCCGGAGCCTTGTGGGTTCCATGTAGGACCGGGCGCCCCGTTTTGTTGTTTCCGCATAGGCAGATGTCGCGTCATCCACTTTCAGCGCCAGCACTTTCACCCCGTCGCCATGTTTATAAATATGATCGGCGATCGGGTTATCGGTCTTTAACGGGGTCGTAAGCACAAACGTGAGTTTGTTCTGGCGGATCGCGTAACTCACTCTGTCCTTTACACCTGTTTCCGGACCGGAATAGGCCAGCGACTGGAACCCGAAAGCTGTTTTATAAAAATGAGCTGCCTGCTTGGCATTGCCCACATAAAATTCTACGTAATCGGTGCCATGGAGCGGCAGAAAATCGGTTTGTGCAGCGGTTGACACCTGGGGTTGTACTGTTGTTGTTTCCATTGTAATTAATTTGAAATAAAAAAGATTGCGGTCAGGCAGCATTCAAATTAATAGGCCGAGTCCATAGCCAGGGTAAGCATCAACAGGGAATAATCGTTGCGCTTATCGGCGAAGTGTTTATGTGGATAATCGGGAGTCATCGTGTATTCAAAGGTAACAATTTTTTGCACTGAGCGAAGTCGAAGTGGGAACGGCCTGTCCCGAGCGGAGTCGAGGGACAGGGTCATAAACGGGGATTTTTCTCACCCTGAAACGGGTTCAGGCCAGTCACAAAAAACAGCATTTCCACCAGCTTTGCCGCATGATCTATAATATTCACCAGGAATGCTATTATGTATACCTGGTACGTTGCAGCGACGGAACATATTATACAGGTCTCACAGACGATCTCGTAAGACGTATTGGTGAACACGAAGAAGGATTTTACGAAAATTGCTACACGTTCACCAGGAGACCTGTTATACTTGTGTATTATGAATCTATTCCTTTTTTGGCCGACGCGGTCAGGCGTGAAACGCAGATTAAAGGATGGAACCGGGCAAAGAAAAAAGCGCTCATTGAACAGAATTTTCACAAGCTTCAGCTACTTTCGCAATGCAATAATTTCTCACACCATAAGTATCTGCAATTGGAAAACAGTCTCGACTCCGCTCGACCAACCGCCCTTCGACTCCGCTCAGGGCTCAAAAAAACAGGCATCCTCGGTGGCGGACAACTCGGCCGCATGCTGTTGCAGGCGGCGGCCAACTACCCGGTAGAAACCTTTGTGATGGAGAACGACCCGGAATGTCCTTCCGCCCATCTCTGCCATCATTTTACCCGGGGCGATATCAGCAGCTTCGACGATGTTTATGCGTTCGGAAAAGGACTGGATGCCATCACCATCGAGATCGAATCGGTGAACGCGGATGCGCTCGAAAAACTGGAAGCCGAAGGCGTTCGGGTATACCCCAAACCATCGGCGCTCCGAACCATCAAAAACAAGATCCTCCAAAAAGAATTCTACCGGAACAACGAAATACCCACCAGCGAATTCATCGTCACCAACAGCCTGGTCGAACTCCAGCAACAAGCTTCCTTCTTGCCGGCGGCCCACAAACTGGCCATGGGCGGGTACGATGGCAAGGGCGTTCAACTCATCAAAACAACCTCTGACCTCGAGAAGGGCTTCGATGCCCCGGCCGTACTCGAAAAACTGATCCGCATCAAAAAAGAGATCTCGATGATCATCGCGGTGAATGACAAAGGAGAGAATGCCCTCTACCCGCCGGTTGACATGGTGTTCGACAATAAACTCAACCTGCTTGAGTACCAGATCAGCCCGGCTGAAATGCCCGAAAAGGTCTTGTGGAAAATAGAAGCTATAGCCCTGAAAGTGGTAAAGGACCTGAAGAGCCCCGGCATCTTTGCCGTAGAAATGTTCGTCGATTTCGACGACAATGTGTTTGTGAACGAAACGGCACCCCGGGTTCACAACAGCGGGCATCATACCATTGAAGCGAATTACAGTTCCCAGTTCGACATGCTCTGGCGTATCATGCTTGGCTATCCCCTGGGATGCACCGATCATATCCTGCCGGCCGCCATCGTGAACCTTATCGGCGCCGAAGGATACAGCGGCCCCGCCCAATACCAGGGGTTGAACGATATCCTGGCCATCGAAAACGCTTTCGTGCACATCTACGGAAAGACCCACACAAAACCCGGCCGCAAGATGGGCCATGTAACCATACTCAGTAAGGAACGGCAGGAACTCATCCACCAGGCAAACAGGGTCAAACATGGCTTAATTATAAAGACATTAGAATAGGATTGCCGGCCATATAGCTGTACAAAAAGTATACGTTAAGAACCGATTATACCGTACATTTATCGCCTGAATAAAAAACGAATAACCAGGTGAAATCATTCTTGCGCACCACGCACACGACCAGCATCCTCCTCAGTTCCGCCATCTTCTTTTTTTCCTGCAAGAGCAGCGATAAAAAAGCGGATGCGCCGGCAGGCGGCCCGCCGAAAAACATGCCCATGAAAGTGGAAGGTTTTATCGTCAAAAAAATGACCGTAAGCGATAAAGCGGAATTGCCCGGCTCCATCATCGCCAACGAAGAAACAGAGATCCACCCGGAAATATCCGGAAGGCTCACCTACCTTAACCTGAATGAAGGCCGAACGGTGGGTAAGGGAACATTGCTCGCCAAGATATTCGACGGCGACCTGCAGGCCCAACTGAAAAAACTGCAGGTACAGCTGGCTACAGCCGAACAAACCGTTAGCCGCATGGGCGAATTGCTGAAGATTAACGGCGTGAGCCAGCAGGAATACGACCTGAGCGTTTTACAGGTAAACACCATCAAGGCCGATATGGAGATCGTTCGCACCAATATCAGCCGTACCGAGATCCGGGCTCCTTTCTCGGGAACACTGGGCTTGAAAAACGTAAGCGCCGGCGCTTATGTAAGTCCGGCCACCACCCTTACCACCCTGCGCCAGAACAGCCAGCTTAAACTCGACTTCACGCTTCCGGAAAAATTCACCGGCAGTGTCAAACTGGGCCAGGTGGTTGATTTTACCGTAGAAAATAATCCCAAAAAATATTCGGCCCGGGTGATCGCCGCCGAATCCGGCGTAACCGAAAACACCCGCAGCCTCAATGTACGTGCCCTGGTGACCAACAACGACGGCAATCTGTTGCCCGGCGTTTTCGCCAAAGTGGCTACCGATTTCAATACCGATCCGAATGGGTTGATGGTGCCCAGCCAGGCCATCCTGCCCCAGGCCCGGGGAAAGAAAGTGGTACTGTTCAATAATGGCACGGCCAGCTTCACCGACGTGGTTACCGGATTACGCGATTCCGCCTTCGTACAGATCGTAAGCGGTGTGAAAGAAGGCGATACCGTGATCATCACCGGCCTGATGAGCCTGAAACCCGAAGCCAAAGTTTCCATCACCAAAATAAACAAGTAAGCAAGCAGGCCCATGAATATATCGGAGTTCAGTTTACGAAGACCCGTTTTTGCCATTGTGCTTAACATCCTCATCGTGGTGTTTGGCGCCATCGGCTTCAACTTTTTGGGTGTACGCGACTTCCCGGCTCTCGACCCTCCCAATATCAATGTGCGTACCTCTTACCCAGGCGCCAACGCCGAGATCATCGAAACGCAGATCACCGAACCGCTGGAAAAAGCCATCAACGGCATTGCCGGCATCAAGAATATCTCATCGCAAAGCTCCCAGGGCAGCAGCAACATCACCGTGGAATTTGTACTGGGCTCCAACCTCGAAGAAGCCGCCAATGATGTGCGTGACAAAGTTTCACAGGCCACCCGCTCGCTGCCAAGCGACCTGGATGCGCCCCCGGTGGTTTCGAAAGCCGATGCCAGCAACGATCCCGTGGTGATCATGCTCGTGCAGAGCAACATGCGCAATTCACTGCAGATAACCGAATTCGCCAACAACAATATCGTGGAGCGTTTGCAAACGGTTCCGGGCGTGAGCAACGTGCTGATATGGGGTGAGAAGAAATACGCCATGCGCATCTGGTTCTCCCCCACCAAGCTCAGCGCTTATTCACTTACCCCATCCGATGTACAAGCCGCCCTGCAGCGGGAGAACGTGGAATTGCCTTCGGGTAAGATATCCGGCGACGCCACCGAATTGTCGATCCGTACATTCGGCCGCCTCAATACGGAGGAAGAATTCAATAACCTGATCGTTAAGAATGTGAACGGCGCCGATATACGCCTCAAGGATATCGGTGAAGCGGTGCTTGGCCCCGAGAACGAAGAAAGCGTGCTCAAGGAAAGCGGTATCCCGATGATCGCGATCGCTGTGATCCCCCAGCCGGGCACCAACTACATCGCCATCGCCGACGAAGTGAGCAAGCGCATCGACCAGATCAAGAAAGACCTGCCCAAAGACATCCGCTTCGAGATGTCGTACGACCAAACACAATACATCCGTAAATCCATCAACGAAGTAGGCGAAACCCTCATCGTTGCCTTCATACTGGTAGTTCTCATCATCTACCTATTCTTCCGCGAATGGCTGATCGCCATCCGGCCCCTGATCGATATCCCGGTATCGCTCATCGGCGCTTTCTTCATCATGTACATATCAGGTTTTACCATCAATGTACTTACCCTGCTGGCCATCGTGCTGGCAACGGGCCTCGTGGTGGACGATGGTATCGTGGTAACCGAAAATATTTATAAGAAGATCGAAGGCGGCATGCCCAAGTGGCAGGCGGCCAAAGAAGGTTCCAAGGAGATTTATTTTGCGGTGATCGCCACTTCCATCACACTGGCCATCGTGTTCCTGCCCATCATCTTCCTGCAGGGATTTGTAGGACGGCTGTTCCGTGAATTCGGCATCGTGGTGGCCGGCGCCGTATTGATCTCCGCTTTTGTATCCCTTACGCTTACACCGGTGCTCAACGTGTACCTGGCCGGCAAATCGCATAAACATTCCTGGTTCTATACCGCCACCGAACCCTTCTTCCGCAACCTCGAAAACGGGTATCGCCGCATGCTCAATGGGTTCATGCGGGCACGATGGATGGCCCTCGTGCTGCTGCTGGCTTGTTTTGGCCTGATCTATTTCTTTGGCAAACAACTGCAGAGCGAACTGGCACCGATGGAAGACAAGAGCGGTTTCCGTCTTTCGGTAACAGCGCCAGAAGGAACCTCTTACGATGCCATGGATAAATTCATGGACAAACTCAGCAACTTCCTCCTCGATTCCATCCCCGAAAAAAGATACATGGTGAGTATGACGGCACCGGGCTTCACCGGATCCGGCTCGGCCAACTCGGGCTTTGTGCGCATTGTACTAAGCAATCCTTCCGAACGCAACCGCAGCCAGCAGGATATTGTGAACTGGGTGAACAAGGTGGTGCCGCGTTTCAACCAGGGCCGGGCCTTCGCCATCCAGGAACAAACCATTTCGGTGAATCGCCGCGGCGGCCAGCCTGTTCAATTCGTATTACAGAATGTTGATCCGGAAAAGATCAAGAAAGTATTGCCCCAATTTCTCGAAGAAGCCAATAAAAGCGATGTATTGCTGGGTGTTGACGCCGACCTGAAATTCAATAAACCCGAATTACGGGTAAGCATCGACCGCATGAAAGCGAGCGCACTCGGGGTGAGTGTGGATGATATATCGCAAACGCTCCAACTGGCGCTCAGCAACCGCCGCATGGGCTATTTCACCAAGGAAGGGAAACAATACCAGGTGCTCGGACAGGTTGAACGCTCCGACCGCGACGACCCCACCGATCTTAAAACGATCTATGTTCGCAACAACAGCGGCGTTGCCATTCCGCTCGAGAATGTGATCTCGTACCAGGAAGAAGTTACGCCTCCAACGATCTACCACTTCAACCGCTACCGTTCTGCCACCATCTCGGCCGGTTTACAACCCGGAAAAACGGTGGGCGATGGTATCAAGGAAATGGAACGGATCGCCGATAAATTACTCGATGAAACCTTCTCGACAGCCCTTACCGGAACCTCGAGGGATTTTGCGGAAAGTTCGGGCAACACCCTGTTCGCCTTTATCCTGGCGCTGGTGCTGATCTACCTGGTACTGGCCGCCCAGTTCGAAAGTTTCATCGATCCGTTCACCATCATGTTCACCGTACCGCTTGCATTGGCCGGCGCTGTTATATCCCTGTGGCTGTTCGGCCAAACATTGAACATCTTCTCACAGATCGGCATGATCATGCTTATCGGGCTTGTAACAAAGAACGGTATCCTGATCGTGGAATTCGCCAACCAGAAACAATTGGCGGGCGAGAAAAAACGGCAGGCGGTGATCGAAGCATCGGTAGCCCGTTTCCGCCCCATCATCATGACCAGCCTGGCCATGAGCCTCGGTGCCCTGCCGCTGGCCCTGTCGCTCGGCGACGCTTCCACAAGCCGCATTCCGCTGGGTATTGTGATCGTGGGCGGCGTGATGTTCTCCCTTGTACTTACCCTGTTCGTGATACCGGCCATGTACTCGTACCTTTCAACCCGAAAAAAGAAAAGCGCCTTGGATGAGATCCCGGAAAGTCCCCAACAGGCATAACGAAAATGAATTTTGAATGAAGAATCGCTTATTAATAACGGTACTGTGTATTATTATGCTGGCGGGATGCCGCCAGGTGATGGCCCAGGAGAAACTCACGGTTGAGCAGGCCATTGCCACGGCCCTGCAAAACAATTTCGATATTCAATTGCTGCGCAACGACTCGGCTTCCTTTGCCCTGGATAAATCCTACGCCAACGCGGCCTTTCTTCCCCGTGTGAACGCCACGGGCGGGCTTGTATTCAACAACAACAACCAGAAACAACGGCTTGCCGACGGATCCAAGCGGGAGAGCAAGGCCATCCGTTCCAATACCCTGAGCGGTTCGGTTCAACTGAACTGGACCCTCTTCGACGGACTCAAGATGTTCGTCACCCGCGATAAACTGAACGAATTCGTGCAGCTCGGCGAACTCACCATACGGAACCAGATGATCGGCACCATTGCCAGCGTCATCAACAACTACTACAATATCGTTCGCCAGAAGCAGCAACTCAAGGCGATCGAGGAACAGATGAGCATCAACGAAGACCGGGTTAAACTGGCCGAGAAAAAACTCAGCACCGGCCTCGGCGCCAAGCCCGAACTGTTGCAGGGAAAGGTAGACCTGAACGCACAGAAAGCCGCCCGCCTCCGCCAACTCACCCTCATCGAGCAATTGAAAGAACAACTCAACCAGGTCATGAACGTGGCGCTCAACAGCCGCTATGAAGTATCCGACTCGATCAGCTTCCGCGACGATATCAATGCCGGCGATATCTTCGGCGCCGCCGAAAAAACGAACCCGCAACTGCAAATCACCAAAAAGAATATCGACATCGGTAAGCTCACACTGAAAGAAAGAAAAGCGGAACGCTGGCCGACGCTCACCTTCAATTCGGCTTATAATTATTCCAAGACCGACAACAAAACGGTGATCAATCCCTTTACACCCCTGTACAGCCGGAACAACGGTTTCAATTACGGCATCGGGATCAGCATACCCATCCTCAATGGCTTCAATACCCGCCGGCTCATCAAACAGGCCCAGCTCGATATTGATTACCTCAATCTTTCCTACCTCAACCAGAAAGCGCAGATCGACCTCAGCATCACCAATGCCTACAAGGATTATGAACTGCAGAAAAAAATGCTGGCACTGGAGGAAGAGAATATCCTGCTGGCCAAAGAAAATGTATTCATCGCCCTCGAGCGTTTACGCCTGGGCCTCTCCACCTACCTCGAATTGCGGGAAACCCAGAAAAGCCTGGAGCTGGCCTACGACCGGCTCATTGCCGCCCGCTACAATACCAAACTCGCCGAAACAGAGTTGCTGAGGCTGAAGGGAGATTTCGGAAAATAACGAATGACGTCTTCTGCACGCTGAATTCGCGTATGCTGTCATGCTGAGCGTACGCGAAGCATCTCCTTGTTTTATCCGGGAACGGATTTGAGATCCTTCGCTCACGCTCAGGATGACACTCCATTCTGTTGATCGCTGGCAACAAAACGATATTCGCAAAATTTCCCCTGCCTCCGATTATTTCTTACCTTAACGCCTCAAACAACAAGAAAAAATAAACCAGGCAGCGATGGCAAAGCAAAGTTCAAAACCCGCAACCCGAAACCAGCAACCCGCTCCCGCAAACGGTCCCCTTGTGGGCATCGTCATGGGAAGCGAGAGCGATCTCGAGATCATGAAAGGCGCCGCCGAAATGCTGCGCCAGTTTGAGGTGGAGCCGGAGCTTACGATCGTATCGGCCCACCGCACGCCGGAACGCCTGCGTGACTACGCCCGTCAGGCCAAGGACCGCGGCATGAAAGTGATCATCGCCGGCGCCGGCGGAGCCGCACACCTGCCGGGTATGATCGCCGCCAATACGGTACTGCCCGTGATCGGCGTACCCGTAAAATCATCCAACAGCATCGACGGCTGGGATTCGGTACTGTCTATCCTGCAGATGCCCTACGGCGTGCCCGTAGCCACCGTGGCGCTGAATGGCGCCAAAAACGCGGGTATCCTCGCCGCCCAGGTGCTGGCCCTGCACGACACATCCATCGCCGGAAAACTGGAAGCCTTTAAAGAATACCAGGATGATGTGGTGCAGGAAAGTGTGAAGAATGTCCGCGACGCCGGTTACCGGAATGAATTTGATTAAGAACCGGTATACCGCCATTTAACATTTCCCGAAAGCCGGTTAGCGGCAACATCGATATATTCGCCCCTTCACCAGGCACCCGGCATAAGCACGTTGAAAGCATATTTCTTACTCCACGTTACGTTATTGAACCGAAGGATTAAAGACGCGGGAATCGATCCCCGCATCGGTTGGCTTTTGCTGGTATCCGGTTTTATCCTTTTCTCTTTCCTGTTGTTCGACCGTACCCGGCTGGCACCATTCATCTATACAGCCATCGCACTGGGCCTGCTGGTACCCCTTACCGAAAAAAGAAGAACTGATTTTCTGAGAACCTGTTTCAACGACCCGGTGTTCAGGCAGGTGCGCATGGCAGAGAACGGCCTGGTTGCATTACCCTTTTTCATTTTCCTTGTCTTCAAACAACAATACGTCATCGCCTTGGCCCTTTTGGCCCTGGCAGCAATACTCGCCCTGTTCAACTTCCGGTCGCTGCCGGTGCCAGCCATGCCCACTCCCTTTTCAAAAAAACCATTCGAATTCACAATCGGATTTCGCAATGCATTCTACCTGCTGGGCGGGATCTATATACTGACTGCCGTAGCGGTCTCCGTTAATAATCCCAACCTGGGTATTTTCAGTCTGCTGGCCCTGTTCGCCATCATCCTTGGGTTTTACCTCAAGCCGGAGAATGAATATTATGTCTGGATATACAGTTTGACCCCAACAGAATTCCTGCTTGAAAAAATAAAGACAGCCTGGTTATTCAGTGCAATGATCGTGGCTGCTGACCTGGTGGCGCTGCTTATCTTCTTCCCGGAAAAAACAGGATTGCTTATTTTGTTCACAATCATCGGCTTTGCGTTACTGACATCCATGATCCTGGCAAAATATGCCGATTACCCGGGCGAGATCGGTCTGCTGAACGGCATTATACTGGCCTTCTGCCTGGCGTTTCCACCCTTGCTGCTCATTGCCATACCCTATTTTTACAACCGGGCCACGGGCTCACTCAACCGCATACTCAAATGATCCAGGTTACGGGCTTATCAAAAAATTATGGCGACAAGCAGGCATTGAAAAATATCAACCTGCGACTTGAAAGAGGCAGGGTCTATGGCATTGCCGGGGAGAATGGCGCCGGTAAAACAACCTTATTCCGTTGCATAGCCGGGCTCGAAACCTGCGAAGGCGAAATCAGGGCCGATAAGGATCCACTCAAAAACCATCTCGGCTTATTACCCACCGAGCCCTATTTTTTCTCGCGGATCACCGGAATTGAGTACATACGCCTGCTTTGCAATGCCCGCCAGAAACAGGAAGCAGATATCGAAAGCAGGAATATCTTTGAGTTGCCCCTGAAAAGGTATGCATCCACCTACTCTACCGGAATGAAAAAGAAGCTGGCGCTGATGGCCATCCTTCTGCAGGATAATGATTACTTTATCCTGGATGAGCCCTTCAACGGCGTCGATATACAAAGCAATATCGTCATCACCGAACTGATCCTTTCGCTGAAACAGCGAAACAAGATCGTCGTGGTGTCGTCGCATATCTTCTCCACCCTGCACGATACCTGCGATGAGATACACCTGTTGCACGAAGGAATGATCCAACGCTCGGTACAAAAGGATGGATTCGGCGCATTGGAGGCGGAGATGAAAGAAGCCAGCGTCGGGAAAAAGATCGACCAGTTATTCAAAGACTAACCCAGTAAAAGAAAAAATGACCAACTACCTCATCATCCCCGGCCTGGGCAATTCGGGCCCCCAACACTGGCAGACCTGGTTTGAAAGCACCGGGAAAAATTTTACACGGGTGGAACAAAAAGAATGGGATGCGCCTGTTTGTGAAGACTGGATCGCCCGCATTGATAAAGCGATCAGCGCATACGATCCCGCTACGGTGGTGCTCATCGGCCACAGCCTGGGCTGCCTTACCATCGTACACTGGGCAAACCAATATAAACGCACAATCAAAGGCGCTTTGCTGGTAGCGCCCAGCGACGCCGAGGCGGATGTATATACCTTTCCGGCCAAAGGCTTTGCACCGATACCCAGAAATAAGCTTGATTTCAAAAGCATCATTGTCGCAAGTTCGAATGATGTGTGGGTATCGTTGGATCGGTCAACATACTTTGCCCGCTGCTGGGGCAGCGAACTCATCAACATCGGCGAGGCAGGCCATATCAATTCGGCAAGCGGGCATTATCAATGGCATGAAGGGCTGGCATTGCTGCAACAACATTTCCCGGCGGGCTGATCATTGCGAAAGATCAGGAAAGTAATTCAGGAGGTGGCGCACTGCCGGCCGACTTAGACTTGTCCTCGGGAAGCGGAACAAACTCGTGATTATCCGTTGGCGGTAACAGGATGCGGCCCTCCTTCCAATCGGCCTTGGCCTGTTCGATGCGTTCCTTGCGTGAAGAAACAAAATTCCACCAGATGAAGCGCTCACCGAGTGGTTCTCCACCCAGCATCATCAGCGATGTTTTTTCCATGGCCCTGATCAGCGGATCCACCCCTTTGGTAAATACCAGCATCTGCCCGGCGCTGTAAAAACGCCCGGCCATCTCCACACTTCCTTTTACAATATAAAACCCCCGTTCGCTGTGTTCTTTCGGCAAACCGAACACAGCGCCCGCTTCCAGTTCCACGTGCAGGTAGAACAGGGGCGAATGTGTTTTGACGGCGCTGTTGAGTCCATACGCGTTTCCGGCGATGAGCCGCATCCATACACCCGTATCGGTGAACACCGGCAATTGTTCGGGCTTATAATTATCGAACGAAGGAGCGGCTTCTTCATCCTTCTCCGGTAGCGCCACCCAGGTCTGCAGCAATTCCATCGAACCCGCCAGGGCCCCCGGCTCTTCGAACCGTTCCGAATGCGATATACCGCTGCCCGCCGTCATCCAGTTCACTTCGCCGGGGCGGATGATCTGCTCCACCCCGAGGCTGTCGCGGTGCATCATCTGCCCGTCGAATAAATAACTAACCGTGGAGAGGCCGATATGCGGATGCGGCAGCACATCCATCGATGGGGCGGTTGCAGGCGCCATCTCAACCGGGCCGGCATGATCCATAAAGATAAACGGGCCTACCATGCGGCGCATACGAAAGGGAAGGATACGGCGCACATCAAGTCCGGTAGCAAGGGCGGCCTTGCGGGCTTCTATGACTATGTCGAGCATGTGATAAAGTTAGCACATTCTGTCCCGACCGGTGGTTTCGCTGATCAAAAAAGCCCGGTCAATGCCGGGCGAAAATGAAGTTCATCATCATAGCGATTATTTGAAGTATTTGTACAAGGACTTGTCTTCCCCTTTCCATTGAGCGATCTTCGCCAGGGAATTGATCAGGGGTTCCTGGAACCAGGATGGCATACCTGGCAGGTACGATTCGCTGTAGGCAAGCAATAGGGCCATATGCCAGGGATTTTCGGTCATTTCATTTTTGAGCAGGCCATCGTTGATCAATCCGTATGCCACCCGCAATGTTTTTTCGAGGCCCGCGGCCGGGGTGATCTTCACCAGCAGTACCGATTTCGCGTTGAGCGCATTTTTAAAATAATGCATGTCTTTTTTCTGTGCTGCCGTACCCTGCCCCTTATTCAATAACAGTTCAGTCCCGTTTTGCCCGATGCGCACCTGCCCCTCCAGCACGGTAAACTCTTCCACAAAGCGGCTGTGGTAATGCCAGTCGTTACCGCCAAAAGGCTCCAGCTCCACTTCCACGAGTTCATAGGCCCCGTTTGTTTCGGCTCCTGTTTTAATAAAACGGGCGGCATAATTTCCTTCCTTGTTGACAATACTGCGGTCGGAACGGGATCCTACGGTTCTGTCCAGGGGCGGCAGGAAGGCCGCGAACAGGACAATGCCCAGGTAGAGGAACAGCACGAGAAAAACGGGCAGGTAGAGCACGGAATAAAGCAGTTTGACCCAGGTCTTGCGTTTGCTCCTCCAGGCCTTTACGACGCCAACCGGGTAAAACAGGTACCAGGAGGATGGGTACCGCTTTCTTTTTTTGTCAACTGATACAGCTTTTTCATCAATAGATACAGCTGTGTTTACATTGTTTTGCATGGCTTGATACTTTTATGCAAAGATGAACCCGGCGAAGGCCTCCTCTTTTCAGGTAAACGGATTAATATTTTCGGAAAATGGATACGATCAACACAGCCGCACTGCCGCAGTACTTCGGTGATATCATGCATGATCCCGTGCACGCGGGGGAACGGTATACAGAAGATAGATTTGCATTTTCGGAACCTGCATTGGGCAGCGGCAGTTTACACACGATCGGTACCGCGGGTATGCGTTTTTCCGAGTTTCGTATTCACACACACAGTCCGGTGATATTGCTGGATACCGAGCCGGCTGAAACGGCCGAATCTGCCTTTATCCTGGAAGGAGACGTAGAATCGGCATTCAATAATATGAAGGGTACGGTCAGATTCGGTAACCAACGGCACAACTTTCATTACAATACCGACTTCAGCGGCAGGCATACGCTTTTATCAGGCCGCTTTCACGCATGCACCATTACCTACAATCCTTCTTTCCTCGATGAACTCATGGCCGCAGGTGACAGTGGTTCGCTGACGGCTTTCCGGCGGCATCTCGATAAAAAACGTCCATTCCTCGCCATCCCCGAACCGGTTCAATGGCATTGCGAAATGTATGGCATCATCGCCTCAATACGGCAATGCCGTTTCGAAGGACTCACCCGCTACCTGTTTATCGAAAGCAAGATGATGGAATTATTCGTACTGCAATTCGAACATTTGCATACCCTGCAAACAAGCACTTCAACCGACAAATGGAAACCGGCCGATAAAGAAAAGATCCACGCGGTAAAAACATTCATCGAGCAGTCATACCTTGAACCCTTGTCCTTACAGGAACTTTGCAGCCGGTTCGCATTGAATGAATTCAAACTCAAGAAGGGATACAGGCAATTCTTCCAGACCACCGTCTTCAGCCATATACTCCGGCTGCGCATGCAGAAGGCCAAAGAACTTCTCCGGGAAAAAGAGATGAATGTATCCGAAACGGCCTTTTTCATCGGCTACAACAATGTGAGCAGTTTTTCGGCGGAATTCAAAAAACAATTCGGATACAGTCCGGCCCAATACGCTTCGTAGGCCCCGCATCGTAAATACCCGCCCGAAAGTTGTCCGGCGGAACAAGCGGGTTTCCCGGTTCAGCCCCCTTTTTTTCCCGTTCGGTGGATTTGAGTTTTTACCCGCAGGCACCGGGAATAGTTTTGACGCATGAAACGAAGCACAAAAAAACTCATCATTATCTCCATCCTCTCGCTCATGGTACTTTCCATCACCGCGGGCATTTATTTATACAACAAAGGGCCGATGGATGTGAAGTCGGTACGGGGGATCCGGGTTTCCGCCACGGAACTGTACAACCTGTTTACCACCGATTCGGTATTTGCCGGAAAGAAATTCACCGGCCGGGTTGTGCAGGTGGAAGGCGAGGTAACCCGCATCAGCTCCAACAACAGCAACCAGAAAGTAGTGCTTATTAAAACGGGTACCGATGGCGCCTATGTGAATTGCACCCTCGAAGGACCCGACATGAATACCGCTCTTTCCCATACCATCCGCATCAAAGGCATTTGCAGCGGCATTGGCCAGGGAGATGCTGACCTGGGCATTCCAGGCGACGTATACGTAACCCGGTGTTATATCGCCACCAACTAAACAACCCACATGACCCGACCACTACCAAGCTTAACCCTGGCGGTTATGGCCATCACCCTTTTCTTCTCCTGTAAACACGAACCGACCGGTACAATGCCGCCTACCCCGATCGACGGAGGAACACAAGCCTGCAGTACCGACACGGTATATTTCCAGAACAAGGTATTGCCCCTGATCGTTTCCAGTTGCGCCAAGCCCGGCTGCCACGACGCCATCTCGCGGCAGGATGGAATAGAACTCACGTCGTACGACAAGATCATGGCTTCCGGCGAAGTAAGGCCCGGCGATCCCAACAACAGCGATCTGTATGAAGTGCTCAATGAAACAAGGCCCGACAAGATCATGCCCCGGCCGCCTTCGGCTCCGCTGACCGCGGCCGAAAAAGCCATCATCTATACCTGGATCCTGCAGGGAGCGAAGAACAATGCCTGCAACGACTGCGACACCAGCAGCTTTACCTATTCCGGCGCCATTACTCCCATCATCAATACACATTGTAAGGGCTGCCACAATCCCAACTTCATCAGCGGCAACCTCGACCTGACCGTATACAACAACGTACAAACGATCGCACTCAACGGCAAATTCATGGGCAGCGTGGATCACCAGCCCGGTTACCCGGCCATGCCCAAGGGAGGAACCAAACTCAGCGATTGCAAACTGACGCAGATCCGCAAGTGGATCGCGGCGGGGGCACCCAATAATTAACCCAACAAATAACCAGTAATGAAAGCACGCATATTACTATCACGATTCTTTCCCGCGGCCTTTGTGGTATTGCTCGGAAGCTGCTATTACGATAAGGAAGAACTACTGTACCCGGGGAGTGTAACAGCGGTGGACTGCTCGACGGTTACCGCCAAATTCGCGGCCGACGTACAGCCCATCATCGCCGCCAAATGCGCTACCAGCGGATGCCACGACAACAGCGCCAGCGGCGGCGTGATCCTGCAAACGCACAGCCAGATCAGCGCTAAAAAAGACCGGGTATACGCACGGGCCGTGCTGGAAAAAACAATGCCGGCCTCCGGGGCATTACCCCCCGCCGAGATCGCAAAACTCAAATGCTGGATCGACAGCGGCGCCCCGAACAATTAACCGAACTACTAACACTAAAATAAACACCATGAAACAGGTTATTCTATTGACAACCCTATTCACCGTACTGGTCACCGGCGCAACGGCGCAGAAATACTACACCAAGAACGGGAGCATCTCCTTCTTCTCCAAAACATCGATGGAAAATATAAAGGCCGACAACAACCAGGTGCTGAGCGTACTCAATGCGCAAACCGGCGAGATCCAGTTCTCCGTGCTGATCAAGAGTTTTCATTTTGAAAAGGCCCTGATGGAAGAACACTTCAACGAGAACTACCTGGAAAGCGGGAAATTCCCGAAAGCCACGTTCAAAGGAACCATCACCGATATGAGCCGCGTGAACTTCAGCACCGATGGCATGTACACCGTGCCGGTATCCGGCGACCTCACCATGCACGGTGTAACCAAAAAGATAACCATCACCGGAACGATCACCATCAAGGGAGGAAACGTATCGGCGCTTTCGAAATTCTTCATCAAGCTGGCTGATTACAATATCAGCATACCCAGCGTGGTCAAAGACAATATCGCCGAATCGGTGGAAGTGACCGTGAACTCGAACTTCGACCAGAAAATGTAACCCAACCGTTCAATCAACCAGCATGAAAAAATCAGCACTCCTTCTTCTCTGCCTCGCCTTTGGCCTTGGCGCTCTGGCCCAGACCGACAGCACCGACCTCCTGTCGATGCTGGAAAAAGAAGTGGCCGGCGACGCAAAAAACCAGACCAATTATGCCACCGCCACCTTTAAAGCCACGCGGCTCATCAACGGGCATACGGTAGAGAATGTAGCGGCCGGTGTGCTCGATGTCAAAATATCGCATCGCTTTGGAAAGCTCAACAGCGGCGGGTACGAGCTGTTCGGGCTCGACAATGCCAGCATGCGCATGGGACTCGATTACGGCATCACCCGCTACCTCATGGTGGGCATCGGCCGGAGTACCTTTGAAAAAACCTACGACGCTTTTTTCAAACTGAAACTGTTCCGGCAATCGAATGGCAGGCGCAAAATGCCTTTCACCATCAGCTATGTACCAACAATAGCCCTCAAAACACTCAAGTACGAGGACCCCGACCGTAAGAATTATTATACATCCAGGCTGTATTTTTCGCACCAGTTATTGATCGGGCGTAAGTTCTCGGAGGGTACCTCCCTGCAGCTCATGCCTACGTACATACACCGCAACCTGGTGAAATACGCCGCCGAATCGAACGACCTGTTCGCCATCGGCATCGGCGGCCGGCAAAAGATCACAAAGCGGGTAAGCATCAACGCCGAATATTATTACCAGCTTCCCGGATACCGGCTCAACGGCAGCAGCAATTCGCTTTCGCTCGGGTTCGACATTGAGACCGGTGGTCACGTGTTCCAACTGCATTTCACCAATTCCCGCGGCATGAATGAACGCACCTTCATTTCAGAAACAACCGGGCTCTGGGAGAAAGGCGATATCTATTTCGGATTCAACATTTCCCGGGTATTCACCCTCAGCAGGAAGAAAAGATAGGAACAAGGAGGATGCGCCTGGCAGCACAGCCGCCATTCCCCCGGATTTGCATTTTATACTTAACTTGTAGCACTATGATCGCGATGCGCAGGTATACACTCATCCTGGTTTCACTGTTTACGTTCTCGTGCGTACGTGCACAGGTGTATGGTACCAACAACGGCAGCATCAGCTTCAGTTCCGACGCCCCGCTCGAACTGATCCGTGCTTCCAGCAATGAAATGAAGGGCCGGGTGGATATGAGCAAGAAGATATTCGCCTTCAGCATCCGTATCGGTTCTTTTAACGGGTTCAACAGCCCGCTCCAGAAAGAACATTTCAACGAAAATTACATGGAGAGCGTTCAGTTTCCCAACGCGTCCTTCAGCGGCCGTATCATTGAAGACATCGACCTCACCAAAGACGGATCCTATACCGTACGTGCCAAGGGCAACCTGACCATTCATGGCGTAACCCAGGAACGCATCATCAAAAGCGACCTGGTGGTGAAAGACGGCAAGGTATCGCTCCGTTCGAATTTCACCGTACTCCTCTCCGAGCACAATATCCTCATCCCGAAAGTGGTGCATGAAAAACTCGCCTCCGAGATCAAAGTAGAAGTTAAAGCCGAACTGTCTGCATCATGAGGACCGCCATCCGAGAATCGATCCTGTTCTTCTTCCTTATTTTCCTGGCAGCCGCCACGCATGCCCAGCAACCCGGCTACAAATATTTCAAACTCGAAAAAGACAACAAGGCCGTTAAGATCAACACGCTTTTCAAAACAAGCCAGGGATACATCTATACCGGCACCGACAACGGCGTTTACCGCTTCGACGGCGAGCGCTATACACGGATCAATTTCGATAACCCCGATTATACCGATACCGCTACCGCCCTCTTCGAAGACCGGGGAAAGCGGATATGGGTGGGGTTCAGGAGCGGCCGCATCGCACACATCATCAACAAACGGCTGGTTTATTATAACCCCGAAGAAGGCACTCCCAAAAAAAAGATCACCGCGTTTTTGCAGGACAGGGAAAACAATATCTGGTTCGCCAGCAACGGCGAAGGCATCTACTACATCAAAGACAGGCATATCTACCTGGTCAATGAAGAAAACGGACTCAGCGATCCCAACATCAGTTCGATGCTGCTGACGGATAACGGCGATGTGCTGGCCGGCAGCGACCAGGGAATCAACCTCTGCAGTTTACGAAACGGCAACGTAGTTGTATCGGTGATCGGCCCCCGGAATGGTTTACCCGATTACATCGTTACATCAATCTCCCCGGCGGGCAACAATACCTACTGGATCGGGTTGCAGGATAAGGGCTTCTGCCTCTACAATCACAACAACAAAACCATCACCGTTCCTCCCGCTTCACAAAACTGGAAATACGGCCAGGTAAATTCCCTGCTGCAATCGCACGACATGCTCTGGATCGGCACCAATGACCAGGGCTTGTTCAAATACGAATGGCAAAACCGGGTACTGGATACACTTGCCGGCGCCGGCGCCGGTTTAACGATCCAGGACCTGCTCCGGGATAAACAGGGAAACATCTGGATGGCTTCGTCGCAGCACGGCCTGGTGCGTACCAACGGCGGTGTGCTGAAACTCGTTCCCATTCCGGGCTCGCCGGTATTTGAGCATGTGCATGCGATCCTTTCGGCCGGTAACGGCGATACCTGGCTCAACGATTACAACAACGATGTGATACGCGTATACCTCCGGGATGGAAAATACCAGGCGCAAAAGATCAGGATACCGGCACTGAATGAAAAGACCGATATCACCTCGCTCTACCAGGATCCCAACGGGAATATCTGGGTTGGCAGCATGGGCAAGGGATTGTTCATACTAAACCCGGCAACGAATCAGCAACGCCCTTTCCACGAGAACCCGGTTTTCCGGGATGCCAGCATTCTTTCGATCAGCGGAAAGGATGATACCCTGTACGTAAGCAGCCTCGAGGGCTCCATGTCGATCGGCATCAGCCCGGAGAATACCGATATCAGCAAAACATACCGGTTCTTCAATTACGACAATACAAGTACGGGCACCAACTACATCTACAATATTTTTAAAGACAGCCGGGGCCGCACCTGGTTCGCTACCGATGGCAACGGGCTCACCCTGCTGCAACAGGGTTCCTTCAGTTATTTTACCAAGAAGGATAATCTCAAAGACGATCATATTTATTCCATCACCGAAGACAAACAGGGCCATATCTGGTTCAGCACCGCCAGCGCCGGTATTTACAGATACGATGGAAAGAAATTTACCAACTACGGGGTAGCCGAGGGATTGAGCGATCTGAACATCTCCGTTTTGAAAACCGATAAGGCGGGCAACATCATCATTGTGCACAAGCTGGGACTGGATATCCTGAACCCGGTGACCGGCGATGTTTCATACCTGAACGCTAACCAGGGCATTTCAAAGATCAACGCCGAAGACCTGGGCGCCGTAACACAGGACCGGTTCGGCCGGGTGATGGTAAGCACCACCGACGGCATCCTCACCTTCTCCTCACCCGCCAATTCGCTGCAAAAACCAACCGCCGTGATCGAATCGGTGCAATTGTTCCTGGATGATATCGCCGACGACCGGCCGGCCGTATTCAGCCATGATGAAAATAATTTCACCTTCAACTACACCGGTCTTTATTATTCCGACCCCGAGCAGGTGTATTACGAGTATAAACTGGAGGGGCTCGACAGCAGCTGGGTAATCACCCGCGACCGCAGCAAGAACTTTCCCAAACTGGAACCCGGCACTTACACCTTCCGCATCCGGGCCTCCCTGAACCGCAATTTCAGGAACGCGGATGAAGCGGCGTATTCCTTTGTGATCAAGAAAGCGTTTTACCGGCAAGCCTGGTTCATCATTCTTTGCGCAGCGCTGGTAACCGCCCTGCTGTACTGGTATATCAAAAGCCGCGAAGCCGAAGTGAAAAAGCTGGAACGCCTTCGGCAGGAAAAAGTGCAGTTCCAGTTCGAGGTACTGCGCAACCAGGTGAACCCGCATTTCCTGTTCAACAGTTTCAATACACTGATATCAACGATCGAAGACGATCCGAAGATGGCGGTGGAGTATGTGGAACAGCTGTCGGATTTCTTCCGCAACATTGTGAACTACCGCGACAAGGAGATCATCTCGCTCAAGGAAGAGACCGAGCTGCTGGGTATCTATTATTTCCTGCAGCAGAAAAGGCATGGCAACAACATCGAACTGCGGAACCACCTCACCGAGCAGCAGAAAAGCCAGTATTTTATTCCGCCCCTCACCCTGCAGCTGCTGGTGGAAAACGCGATCAAGCACAACGCCATCTCGAAAGAAACCAGGCTGGTGATCGAACTGCGCATTACCGACGACGAATACCTGCAGGTGGCAAACAACATCAACATGCGGATGAGCAAGCAGGAAGGCGCCGGCATGGGATTGCAGAACATTGTAAACCGCTATACCCTGCTCACCAGCAAACGGGTACAGATCAATAATGACGGAAAAAATTTCATCGTTTCATTACCCCTTTTAAAGAACTGATATGTTACGCATCTTACTTATCGAAGACGAAGAACCCGCCGCCAAGCGGCTGGAGAAAATGATCCGGGAAGCCGAACCACAGGCTGATATCCTGGCCGTGATCGCAAGCGCATCGTCCGCCATCAGCTGGTTCGCCGCAAACGAAGAACCCGATCTCATCTTTTCGGATATCCAACTGGCCGACGGAACCAGTTTCGATGTATTCCGGGAAGTGAACGTGAAGTGCCCGGTGATCTTCGTAACCGCCTACGACCAGTATGCCATCGACGCGTTCAAACTCAACAGCGTTGATTACCTGCTGAAGCCGCTGAAAAAGGACGAGCTGACGGCCGCCCTCGAAAAATACCGTACCACCCGGCCATCGCCGGCGGCAACACCCGCCCTCGATATCCAGAAATTATTACAGGCTTACTCGCCGCAGGCACCGGTGTATAAAACCCGGTTCATTGTGCGCTATGGCGATCACATCAAGACCATCCCGACGGAAGAGGCCGCCTATTTTTATACAGAAGACAAGGTGAACTTCATCACAACGTTCGAAGGCAGGCGCTATGCCATCGATATGAATCTCGATCAGCTCGAAACGGCCCTCGACCCGAAACTCTTCTTCCGCATCAACCGGCAATTCATCGTATCGATCCGGTCGATCGCCGAAATGTTCGCCTATACCAAGGGACGGGTGCTCATCAAACTCAATCCGGCCGCCAAACAGGAAACCATCGTCAGCACAGAACGATCGGCCGAATTCAAGAGCTGGCTCGATGATGGAAACCAGCGCTGACGCCGGGTAAAACAGGCTTCCGGTTCAGCATCTCAAAATACCGGTTCAGCGGTTTTGGTTTTGCCCGGCTCCCATACGGGCTGATCTTTATACCAGAAATCCTTACAACAGCAACGACCGTATGAAGAACCAAAAGGGCCCGTTTTAAGATCCGGCGTGCAGACCGGTTGATGTGAGACCAATGAAAAACTACCGTACACGTTCCTGTTAACTGATTTTTTCAGCGTTTTTTTTTTTGCGACCGCAGTACGTGCATCAGCCAGGTACTGCGGTTCACTATTTAAGCTGGCTATGATTCTTGGCACACGAACCCGGCTAATCCGAAGCCCTGGTTCGTGACTCACGAACCAGGCTATTCACCATCAAAGACAGTATACAGGTCTGATAAAAAACCGAAATCATCTACGCCTGTCTCATAAAACCTGGCTGAAGAATATGGATACTCAATGTCTGTATTGGCCAGCCTCCACTTTCCCCGTAGCGGGTTGCAATGAATATAGGCCAATTTCTGCCGGGCTGCAGCCCTGCTGTAAATTTCTATGGCCAGCGAATCCCTGCGCCATATATTATGCTTTTTATTACGAGCATCAACCCGGTAAATGTCTGCTTTATCCCGCTTCTTAAGTTCCTTTAATAACTCATGTGCTGTATGTTTTAGAAAACTGCTCGAAGGAGATTCACTGCCATTGTACTTATTCAGCCGCCATATAAGATGAATATGATTGGGCATGATGACGATCGCGTAAAGGGTAATAAGGTCTTTTTGCACCAGAAACCCGAGATAGTTCAACAGGATATTTTTATTTGCCTGTGAAGCGAGCAGAGGATTCCATTGGTAAATAGTAGCTGTCCAGAAATAAATTCGTCCCAACGACATGGTTGATTTACGCCGCAGTACTTGCATGAATTAAATTTCGGAAATTAGGTATCGTTTCAGAAGGGGATTCAACCATAAAAGATGGTTTATTTCCATACCCGGTTCGTGAGCCACGAACCGGGGCTGTGTGAGCCACGAAGCGGGGGTTGTATGAGTCACGAACCGGGGGTACGAGGTTTGGTTCATAACCGGTAACCCATGCTGTACTGCCACACTCATGTTAAAAGCAGTCATTGCTGAAACTTTTCCACCAGATTTTCGTTTTGTGCATAAGTAAGTTTGGGATGTATCAATGTCATTTTGTTACATTTGAAACAGAAGATGCGTTAGTAAGTACCTTATTGAACAATTTCTATAACGGAACGCTGCTATGAGTGCCCGGTACACGGCAGGTCAGAAACAGCGAAAAAATGAAAACCCATTGACAGAAGCGATCATCAACCTCGAAACCGTAAATCCTATTGAGTTTTTTGGAGTCAACAACGGCAAGCTCGATATCCTGAAAAAAAAGTTCCCCCTCCTGAAGATCCTCAGCCGCGGTACACAACTGAAACTGAGCGGTGCCCCCGAACAGATCGAAGGCGCCCGGGAAAAGATCGACCTCATCCTGCGCTATCTCGAACGCAATGGCCACATGAGCACGAATTATTTCGAGCAGATACTGGGCGGCGACGACGAACGGGTGATCGACAATTTCATGGACCGCAATCCGAACGACGTGCTGGTATTCGGTCCCAACGGAAAAACGGTACGGGCCCGCACCTCCAACCAGAAAAAAATGGTGGAGGCCTGCGACAAGAACGATATCCTCTTTGCCATCGGCCCCGCCGGTACCGGTAAAACCTATACTGCCGTGGCCCTGGCTGTACGTGCACTCAAGAATAAATTAGTTAAGAAGATTATCCTCACCAGGCCCGCCGTGGAAGCAGGAGAAAGTCTTGGTTTCCTGCCCGGCGACCTGAAGGAAAAGATCGACCCCTACCTGCGGCCCCTCTACGATGCGCTGGACGATATGATCCCCGCCGACAAGCTGGGGTATTATATGAGCACCCGCACCATCGAGATCGCACCGCTGGCCTACATGCGTGGCCGGACACTTGATAACGCCTTCATCATCCTCGATGAGGCCCAGAACACCAACGACCTCCAGATCAAGATGTTCCTGACCCGTATCGGCCCCAATGCCAAGGCCATCATTACCGGCGACCCCACCCAGATCGACCTGCCGAAGAACCAATCGAGCGGCCTTTTCCGGGCAACGAAGATCCTGAAGAACATCGAGGGTATCGCCCATATCGAACTGGATGAGGAAGACGTGGTAAGGCACCGGCTTGTTAAACAGATCATCAAAGCCTATAACAGGGAAGACGAAAAGACTGCTGAGCAAAAAAAAGGTTCCTAACCCTTTGAATCCAGCTGACCCCTGCCATAGATCAGGCGACTTCGCGTTGCCTGATTTTTTTTTGCGCCGGAGAAAAGGAATCCACCTAAATTTGGGCTCAACATTAAATACCCCTTTATGAAAAGAATTCTGTTAGTAATCGCCATCGCTGCCGGTTTCGCCGCCTGCAACAGTAAAGACGCGGGCCCCTCTTCCTCGTCTCCTTCCGGAACCATCGAAAGTATGTTCACCGCCATGAAGAGCGGAAACCTGGAGGATTTTAAGAAATTCATCACCAAACAGGACGTGGCCCTGCTGGAAGAAGGAATGAAATTCATCAGCAGTATCGACTCCGGCTTTGTTAAGAAAGCGCAGGAAACCATGGCTACCGAACTCAAGGAAAAATCAAAGAACATTAGCTATAAACTGAAAAATGAAAAGATCGACGGGGATAAGGCCACCGTGGACGTTGAAGTGACCGACAGCACGAAAACCGATAGCCATACCTTCAACCTGGTAAAGGAAGACGGGGCCTGGAAGATTGCCCTGAGCAAATCCGGCGAGGGCATGTTCAGCAGTATGAAAGGAGACCTGGGTAAGGATGATCCCGATCTGCAGGAAGGACTGGAGAAACTTAAAAACATGAACAAAGACACCCTGAAACTGATCATGGATAAGGCGAAAGAATTCATGGATACGATCAAGGCCCGGAAAGAACATTGATCCTCCATTTGAAAGATCCCGCTGTCCCGCCCCTGTGGCGGGACAGTTTTTTTATCCCTTGCGCAAAGATGTTTACCTTTAAGCATGCTTAAACGATCATTCCTCCCGCTCCTGCTGATTACCCTGGTTTCCTGCGGCGGCCCCGCCAAAAAGGAACCAACAACCGATATGGAGGTAGCCAGGGCCTTCGTACGCAATATCCTCGACAACAAATTCGACGAGGCCGAAAAGTACCTGCTGAAGGACCAGACCAACGCGGACCTCTTCAATCGGTTTAAACAACAGTACAGCGCCCAGCGCAAGGAACAACTTGAAAAATACAAGGATGCCGACATCATCGTGAATGAAACGAGTTATGTTACCGACAGCATCTTTATCTTCAACTACAGCAACAGCTATGCGCTTGCCAATAAGAATAAACTGAAACTCGTACGCATCGGCGGCAAATGGCTCGTCGATTTCCAGTATACCTTTTCAGGAAACATGTAAGCATGATGGTGACTAATTTTCTTTGGGTCGCGGCGGGAGGCGCTATCGGTTCGATGCTCCGGTATGGCGCTTCAGTACTCTTCAAAGACAAACTCTATCCCCTGGCAACCTTTTCGGTGAATCTTACCGGATGCTTCATCATCGGGATCGTGTTTGCCCTGAGCCTGCGCCAGAACGGGCTCGCCGAACACTGGAAACTCTTCCTGGCAACGGGCATCTGCGGCGGTTTCACCACGTTCTCCGCTTTTTCACTCGAGAACATGGGGATGCTGCAAAGCGGCAGGTACGGAGCTGCGCTGGTATATACCGGATTGAGCCTGGTATTGGGAATAGCAGCAACCTTCCTGGGCTACACACTTGTAATGAAGAATTAAGAATGTATATCAATGCTTCCAAAGTAAAAAATCAGGCATGTAAAGCATTTCAATCCAGAATTCTCAATGCTCAATTATTAATTTTTAATTTCTAATTCTTAATTAACAACCCATGTACGTACTGCATCCCTGGCACGGCGCCCACTTCGGCGATAAGGCACCGCAGGCCGTGAATGCCCTGATCGAGATCCCGCAGGGAAGCCGGGCCAAATACGAGATCGACAAAAAGACCGGTCTGCTGAAACTGGACCGGGTGATCTATTCTTCCTTCCACTACCCCATCAACTACGGATTCATACCGCAAACCCTCGGACAGGATGGCGATCCGCTGGATATCCTGGTGATGTGTTCGGAAAGCATCCAGCCGCTCTGCCTCGTGGAGGCAACCGTCATCGGCAATATGCAGATGATCGACAACGGGGAGAAAGACGATAAGATCATCGCGGTAGCCACCCGGGATCCCGGCGTCAACTACATCTCCGATGTGGATGAACTGCCCCGGCATTTTATCGCGGTGCTGAAGAATTATTTTGAACAATACAAAGTGCTCGAGAATAAAAAAGTGGAGATCGACGAATTCCAGGATAAGCAGGCAGCCTATAAAGTCATCGAAGAGGCGATCGCCTATTACAAAACCCGGTTCCCGCAATGACCACAAAAAAATCCACCATGGACATACAAACGATACTGATCCTGCTCCTGATCGGGGTGGGCGCCGGCATGCTCAGCGGCTTCGTGGGCGTAGGCGGCGGCATCATCATTGTTCCCGCCCTCGTATTTTTTCTCGGCTTCAGCCAGAAACTGGCGCAGGGCACTTCCCTGGGCATCCTGTTGCTGCCGGTGGGCATCCTTGCCGTCTTCCAGTATTACAAGCAGGGGTATATCGATTTCCGGGTAGTGGGTATTGTTTCGGTTTCCTTCTTATTGGGGGGTTACCTGGGCAGTAAGATCGCACTCACCCTTTCGCAGGAAACGATCAAAAAAGTTTTTGCCATCGTACTGATCCTTGTGGCCATGAAAATGCTTTTCCTGGACAAGACAAAAAAAGAAGGAAACGCTCCTGCCGCACAAACGAATGCGCAGAACGAGGCGGAGAATACGCCGGTCAGCAATAACGCCGGATGATCCGCAGGCGCTGGGTACGCTGGCCGGTATCCACCTGTACGATACCGCTGTTGTCGATCCTGTCGATCCGCACTTTTCCCGATGCATGAATGATCTCCATCGGGCTCAGCAGCATCCCTACATGAATGATTCTTCCTTCCGCATCATCAAAAAAAGCCAGGTCGCCACACCGGGCTTCCTGCAAAAAGTTGATGAGTTCCCCCTGGGTGGCCTGCTGTTGTGCATCCCGCAGCAGGGATATACCCATCATCCGGTAAATCATCTGCGTAAATCCGCTGCAATCCACCCCAAATACCGAACGGCCGCCCCAGAGATAAGCCGTATTCAGGTACATGAAAGCCAGGCCGCGTATCGTTTCCGTTTCCCGCTCCGCCTTGAGAGGGTCCAGCGACTTCCCGGAAAACCGGATTATATGCTCACCCAATGAACCCTGTTCATCATAAAGAACGGGAAGCGAACTGCCGAACGGAACCCGTACCGGCCTGCCGTTCACGTCTACATGATTCACCCAGTCGGCAGCGAAAGCAGCCGGGTCTATGGCATACTGCACCGGGGTGATAGGCTGAAAATGCGTTTGCTGACACCAGCCCCGGTAGCCGTCTGATTTACTTTCTGCCAGCACCCATCCGTCTTTTTCTGTTTGATGGAGTACGGCGTACTCGCCGAAAAGAAACTGGCTGACCATTTCGGAACGATGATCGGGTTCAAGGCGCATGGCCGCAACGGGTACCATACAGGCTGCATAGTTCATGGTAGAGCTGGTGAGTTTTATTGTGGAAATTAACCTATGTTTACATCTCAGCAAAACACAAATTTTTTACAGCACGTTGAACAGCGGCCGTTTACATAATGCACCCGACGCCGAACTCCTGCAGCAGTTTTATTCCGATGGAAACAATGAATGGCTGGGTATTTTACTCGAACGATACACCATGCTCCTGCTGGGTGTTTGCATGAAGTACCTGAAGAATGAGGAAGAAGCCAAAGACGCCGTACAGCAGGTATTCCTCAAAGCGATCCATGAACTGCATAAATACAAGGTGGAATATTTCAAAAGCTGGATCTACATGATCGCCAAGAACCATTGCCTGATGCAGTTGCGCAAGAAAGGACGGTTCAGCGCCGAGATCAACGAACGGACCATGGGCGTGGCCGATGAAAACGAGGGAAAGAACATTCACCTTGAAAAAGACCGGGCCCTCACCGATATGGCGGCCGCCCTGTTGCAACTGAATAAAGAACAGCAACTATGCGTAACTTTATTTTACCTGGAGAAAAAGAGTTACCAGGAGATCGCCGATTCGCAGGGCTTTACCCTGATGCAGGTCAAAAGCCATATCCAGAACGGCAAACGGAACCTTAAGATCATTATGGAACGAAACGCAAAATAACAACGCGTATCCGACGGATACCCATTATATACTAAAACGAAATCCACTCCCTCCCGGCGACGGGAAGGCTGGGGTAAGGGCAATGAGCGATGAACTGAAAGACATATTATCCAACCTGAATAAGGACGTAGAGCAGGATAAACTGCTCGACTACCTGAACAAGAAACTGTCGGCTTCCGAAGCGCATGAGCTGGAAAAGCAGATGGCCGGGGATCCGTTCATCAATGATGCCGTGGAAGGCCTGGAGGGTTTCAGCAATAAGCAAGACCTCTCCCTTTACGTACATCAACTCAACAAGGATCTCAAAAAACAACTCGAAAAGAAACAGCAGCGCAAGGAAAAACGCAAACTGAAAGACCAGCCCTGGCTACTCATCAGCATTGTGGTATTGCTGGTACTCATTGTACTCAGCTATGTGGTGATCCGGAAATTCCTGGAATAATATAATTGAATGCAGCCTGCACGTAAACCTATAAGGCCTTAACGAGGTAAACCTATAAGGTCTTAAAGACCTTATAGGTTTTTTATTTTGGTTTTACTTCACAAACCGCAACACTTTTGTACGCTCACCGTTGGCCAGGCCATAGACCTGGTAGGTTCCGGCCGGCAGGCGGCTTATGTCTACCGTGTTTTCGTTGAAACCGGCAACCAGGTTCAGGCGCTGCCGGTGAACAACACGCCCCTGTATATCGGTGATGTGTAACTCCAATACAAGCGCTTTGGCTGAACTTATGCGCACATTGAAGCGGCTGCCGGTAACCGGGTTGGGCGCAATAGGCTGGATGTCCAGGCCTTTATCCGCGTTGATCAGCGACACAACGGGGCTATAACTTACCCGTCCATCGGCATCGGTTATTTTCAGGCGATAGTGGTTGATACCCGGCGCCGGGTCGATATCCCGGAAGCCAAAGGGCTGCTGGCAATCCTGTGCGGTTGCGAAGATGGTATGAAGCGATCTGTATGTACGCTGGTCGCCGCTGCGTTCGAGCGACATGGTCACCGAAGGCGTACTGTAGCATGACAAATACCAGTTGAGCTGATGTTCCCGGTTCAACTTAACGCCCCTGAAATAGTTGATGGTAAAGGGCAAGGGATTCTGAAAATTGGTACTGCCAATCGCAAAGGCGCCGAAACTGGCCGACTGCGTCCCGTTCCAGATCACGGTACCCGAAGTGGCATTGCCTGTTGTTACCCCGGCCGTGCCGATGGCATCCCAGGTACCCCCCGCGTTGTTGTTATGCGCAATGGTAAGCGTGCCGAGATTGTTCACATAGGGCATCGGCGTTACACAATTGTTGATGCTTTCGTTCCAGGCAAGGGTGATATCGACGGTGGAAGTTCCATTATCCCGCGTAAGTGTCCAGTAATCGCAGCGGCTGATGTGATCAAGCCCCGGGCTCGAGATCGCTCCCAAAGCCATCGCGTCGCCCCGCTTGTACTCTGCCGTGAACTGGTCGGTGACAGCCCCGCCTGTAAACGTACCGATAGCGAGGTACGCGTATCCATTCACGGCTCCGCTCGGCCCGCAGTTTGGTTTACCTACCGGGAAAGTGAATGCCGTATTGCCTGTTTTACGCACCGGCCCATTCACAAAACTATTGTTGGAAGCTCCGGCCACAAAAGTGCCGGCCGAAAAAGTAAGCAGGTTGGTTGCCGTGCTGGTTAACACGCCGCTTATGAAATTGAAAGCGTAAGGAACCGTCAGCGGAGCCTGCAAGACCGCCCCTGCCGCATTGAACATCACCAACCCCACCGAGCCGGTCATGTTCGTTATCTGAACATTCTGGCTCACCGTACCGTTGAACATAAGGTAATTCTGCGACCCAAAAGCCGATGTGGTCGTAATGGTTCCTCCCGTTTGCGTTACATTCCCTTTCAGATTCAGTTGAAAAGCGCCTGCAGGTGCATTGGCTGTAGGGCGGTTTGTCCAGTTGAACGTACTGCTCCCGCTGATGATAAGATTGCCGTTCACGATGAGCAACATCGGGTACGCGGCCAGGTTGTCGAACGCGTAGGTGGCATTGCCGATGATGGTACCCCCGGTCATTTTCAGATCGGTACTGATGCTACCCGAGCCGGAGGCTGAAGCGGGCGCACTCATCTCCACGGTTCCCCCCTGCACTTCGAGATGCCCCAACGTGTACCCGGATGGATTGGTAGCCATGCGCAGGGTACCCGAACCGGTATTTTGTACCCGTACACTGTCGACGCTGAAGGAAGGCGATGGCAACAGGATGGCCGAAGCCCCTGAAATGGTCTGGCCTGCCGCATTCCACACAATTAGCCCGTTATACACCGAACCCGTATTGAAGGTAAGCATGGTAGACGTGGTGCCGGTTACATGGATGGTGGATCCATCCTGGAAATTAGCTGCAGGGATGGTGCCACCGTTCCGTTGCCAGTTAAGCGAAGAACCGCTTAAGAACCGCAGGTACACCGATGAACTGTTGGTGAAGAGCGCCCCGGTATGAACAGACAATACATTGATGGTTCCGGATATATCCGCATTGGTATTCGTTGTAAAGGTTGCATTGCAGAGTATCCACGCAGAGGCAAAACCAAAGTTCATGGTACCATCAATGTCGGCATAGTTGGGCGTTAATCCACCGTAGGTTTGGATCGAAACCCCAAAACCACCGTTGCCAAGGGTTAAGCTGGAACCACTGGCTACCGACAACACCGGGTTGGCGGCCGCATTGTTGTTGATGCTGATGGTGCGTACGGCCGCAGTAGAGATGAGACTTCCACCTGCACCCAATACACGCAGTGCGGCAATGCTTGGGTTGATATCCACATTGCAGGCATTGAAAGAATTGAAGATGACCGTATCACCAGCCCCTGGAACACCGGACGGGGTCCAGTTACCGGCCACATTCCAGTTGGCGCCATTGGCGCCATTCCAGGTTTTGGTTTGAGAAAAACAAATACTGTTGAGGAAGATGAAGCAGCCGGCCAGCAAGGTTCTCTTCATAAAAGTTGGTTTTGCAGCCCCGGAGGGGTCAAACGATATACCAAAAATAGAAAACAGGTATCGCTTTCCCTTTTTCTACTTGCTAACATATGCACAGCCAGGTTGCTCAGGTGGCGAAAGACCGCCAGTTGGTTGAAACAAACCTATAAGGTCTTAAAGACCTTATAGGTTTAGCATACCGCAAAAGCAAAGCCCCCGGATACCGGGGGCTTTGATATAATATACGGTTCTTATGTTTTATTGAACCACAAAACGCAATACCCGCGTCTTACCTTCTGCGGTGAATCCATACAGCTGGTAGGTTCCGGCAGCCAGGCTGCGTACATCTACCGGGATGGTATTGAAACCAGCCGCCGCGTTCAGCACCTGCTTCTGCATGGCCCTGCCCTGCATATCGGTGATCACCAGTTCCATGTTCATGGCTTTGGCAGCGCTTACTTTCAGCGTGAAGCGACCACCCACGATCGGGTTCGGGGCGATGTTGAGTACGTCGATACCGCTGCTTGCGTTGATCAGGCTCACAATGCTGCTGTAGGTTGTTTTACCATTCACATCGGTGAGTTTGAGGCGATAGTAATTTACGCCTTTGGCCGGTGCCGCGTCGGTATAGCCGAACGGCTGCTGGCATTGCAGGGCCGTAGCCGTAATGCTGTTCACCGGGGTATAGGTACGGCCATCGCTGCTGCGTTCGAGCAGCATGGTAACAGTTGGCGTATTGGTACAGGTCACTTTCCAGTTCAGCTGGTGATCGCCATTCTGCTTCACACCGGTGAAGTAGTTGATCGTGATCGGCAGCGGGTTATCGGTAGCCGTACTGCCCAAGGCAAACGGACTGAAGGTTGTTACAGCCGGCCAGGTGATATCACCTGCCGCGATGGTTCCGTTTGGCGGCGGGTTGAATCCTACACTGCTGCTGTTCCAGTTGGTACCATCAAAGTGTACCAGGGCCAGGGTGGCCAGGTTATCTACATAAGTACCGTTACATACGTTATTGGCGCTCCAGTAGGCAGTAACGTCTACCGTAGGCGTACCATTCGTACGGTCGAGCGTCCACCAGTCGCAACCACTCACATGGTTGATCAACGGGTCGGTAATGGGGCCCAGCAGGCGGGCATTGCCCCGAAGATATTCCGCGTCGAACTGGTCGGTAGCGGCGCCACCCGCAAAATTGCTCACACGGATGGGCACATAGCCGAACCCGGTTTTGCCGATCGGGAAGGTGAAATCGGTATTGCCGATCTTCCGCACTTTACCATCTACATAGCTTGCGTTGGAGTTACCACCGGTAAGTGTTGTTCCCGCACTCAGTGTGAGCATGCTGGCAGGCGCATTCAGTTTGAGTATACCATTGGTAAGCGCCAGGGTTGCCGTAGCTCCGATTGTGATATCGCTGTTCAGTGTAACCCCCGCGGCATTGTTGATGGTAAGGCTCTCATTGGCGCCCCAGGTGAATGTTCCGTTATTGGTGATTGACTGTGCAGCCGCACCATTAAATGTTACCGTATTCGCAGTTGCGGAATTAAAGCCTAATGTGGCTCCGGGTGCCACCGTGATATTTCCCTTTATGCTGATACCGCCGGTCAGGTTAAGATTCATCAAACCCTGGGTCATGGTAAGGTTATCAATGCTCAGCGCATTTCCTCCGGTGGCATTCGGAACCGAGAATGTAGCGAAGTCTACCTCCAGGTCAGCGTAGGTTCTACCACTCAGCGACGGCGTAAGGTTGGCCAGTATCCGGTAAAGACTACCTGTCTGGAACACAACTACCGAAGCAGGTTGACCCAATGCAAATGGGTTCGAACCAGCGATCTGGTTAAATACGGAACCACTCAAAAACACAACAGAATTGGCGGTAGTGGCCCCAAACGGATTGCCGCTCATAAAAGCACCCGCTGTGAATGAAGACCCGGTATTGAACGTAATGCCGTTGGCAGCGCCAGCCGTTAACTTATGGGCTGTGGCCACACCGGCAGAGAATGTCATATCACCATCGATGATGGAGCTATTACCACTGGGAATATTGATAGTAAGCGCATTGTTACCGGAGATATTCAGTTGCGAACCGGCTTCCAGTTCCAGTTCTTCGCCGGTGAATCCACCGCTGATCGTTAAGGTGTTATTGTTGGCAGATGCCTGCAGGGTAACATTGGCCCCGAGCGAAACGCCCAGGTACCCGATAGTTTCGGTGGGCACTCCGGTAACGGTTACGGTTAGCGGACCAACAAAGAGGAGGCTATCATTGGAAGATGGAGTGGTGCGCACCGGGAGCCAGTTCAGCGGGTCGGTCCAGAGTGTATTACTAGCACCTGTCCACACATAAGTATTCACGATATTAAGCGTGGTGGCATTGGCCGTTCCCGGTGTGGTGACCAGGTAATTCTCCGCTCCCGAAATACCACCGCCGTCGTTGAATTCGTACACGGCAAAATGATAGGTGGTAGCAACCGTAAGGCCGGTGATGGTGATCGGTGCGCCGCCGTTTCCGCTTGCGCCATTGAACACCACATAGGTATTGGCGCCCAGGTTTGAGCCGGCACCGTATGCGGTGTTCGCTGTATAAGTTGTGCCGTCGACGGGATCATTTGCAACCGGTGTGAGCGCATGGATGGCCAGCAATTGCTTGCCGCCATTACCCGCTGTAAGGGTAACCTGTATAGAACTGTTGGTAACCGTACCGATCGTAATGGAACCTTGTGTAGTGGGTTCTGCATCCAGCACCTTTCCGGTTAGCGCTACGGTTGGATTGTTGGAACCTGCACTTGTATGCGTGATATTACCGGTATTGGTACCAAGCGTGGCCGAATTCATCCTCACATAAATAGTAGTATTCGCAACAACACCACCGGTTTGCGTTAAGGTAATTGGATTTGCCGGAGTGAACGGAGCATTGGTCGTTGATATTTCAAAACCCGCCGGAGGCACAATGCTGATATCTGCGGTAAGATCTGTTCCGGAAACGGTATAGTTCTGATCGGCAGAGGGTACCCCGGAAGTTGAAATAAAGCCTGTAAGGGATGTCGGTGCAACTGTAATATTAGGAACGCCGCCAACCGGCGCAGTTGTACCATTGAGGGTAACGTTAATCGCATTGACATTTGCATCGAACCCACCAGTACCTGTTGTTGCAGAAGCACCATATCCATATAAACGGAAAGTTGTTGCCGTTGTAATATTAGCCAGGCCGGTAATGGTAATGGTATTGGTAGCAAATGCACCCGCTGTAATGCCGGTAACAGTACCCAGGTCTGCTGTGAATCCATCTACAGACGAACGCAAGGTAACATTTTGCGGACCTGTGCCTGATCTGTCCCAGATAAACACAAACGATGTAGGTGTAAATGAAAATCCTACGTTGGGTGTAACAATAAACTGGATGTAATCATTGCCCGCAACGGCTTCCGCAAGGGTATTTCCACCGGGTGTATTTCCGGTATTGAACCAGCCACTACCTCCAAAACGATTAGCGTTACCCGCTGCTGTAATGGTACCCTGGGTCAGATTTGCGGCTGCAATATTTGCATTATTAGCTACACTGGCCTCGGTTGTTTCTGTACCTGCATTGCCGAATGTGTTCCATTGAAGCAACTGCGCATTTGAATTTGCAACAGACAGGGCTAATAAGAATGACAGTACGAAGTAAATTTTTTTCATAGTCCAAAATTGTATGATCCTTTGAGTTTAAAATTAAAATCGCAGTAGTCTGGTATCTGCAGGCTTTTCAACGGAGGATATTGACTTTTTGGCCGGTTTGGCGGGGGAAATATGCCAAACCAGCTGCAAGATACTCTATTCCCCTGTTTCGCTGCAGGCACTCATATTAAAATAGCATTATGAATCGGGCAAATGGCCCCTGCCGGGGGGTTCCCGGGCTGGCCAAAGCCGCATCTGGCCTGTTTCCGGCCGGGCTAAGGGCCGCCATAGGGTATGTGGATAAAAAATACCCTTTTCGGGTGATACGGTGGGGTAAAACACGAAAAAAGGGCCGCCTATGGCGGCCCTTGAGAGAGTCTTAAGGGGTTATATGAAAAGCGTTGCGGCTTACGGGATCAACCAACCTGTATCCCGGCTCCTGAATCCTTCTTTATTGTTTTACCAGTTTGCCGGTTGTTACTTCGCCGTTGCTGCTCTGCAGGCGTACCATGTAGGTACCGCCGGCCAGTGCACTTACGTCTACGGGTAAGGTATTGCTGCCTGTTTAAACATTGAGTTGTCTTTGCAGCACGGTGCGTCCGCTCATATCCACCAGGGTCATCAGCACCCTGTCTTTGGCCGGTGAAGCGATGAGCATGTTCACCACGGAAACAGCCGGGTTCGGGAACATACCGTCGAGCGTGATGATCGTTGGCTTGTCGCTCTTCAGCAGTACAATGTTGCTGAGTTTGCTTCTACCATCGAAATCTACCTGGCGCAGTCGATAGAACTGACGGCTACCGGTAACATTGTTATCAGTATATGCATAATCCAGTTTGCTGGTGCTGTAACCGCCCGGAGCAAGTGAGTTCACAAAGGCGATGGTTGTATAGTTGATACCATCCATGGAACGCTGTACTTCGAAACCACGGTTGTTCAACTCACTGGCTGTTGACCAGCGAAGCTGGTTGCGTGTGCCGTCTTTGTAACCGCTGAAGGTGAGCAGGTCAACCGGCAGCACTACGAAAGCAGAGCCGGTAAGCTGATTAACACCCGACATCAGCAAAGCAGTAAAGGTTGGTGTTCCGAAAATAGTGGAGATATACGTATTGTTCGTCTGGTCGATCACCCGCAACTGGTTGTATTGCGCTGCGGTCTTCGCCGGCGTGAACGAAATCGTGAATGCGAAAGACCAGGCATTGGTTCCTGCATTCAGCGAACTCAGGTTCATACCGGATGCCGCATTCAGGGCAAGACCCGCATACAGGTAGGTAGGATCACCCAGGTCGAATATCCCCTGGAACAGCATGGTTCCTGTAGCTCCGAAGATGCTGGTATTTGTCTGGACGATGTTGATCACATCCGTTTCAGAAAAATCCGATTTAGGAAGCCGGAGGTACATGATGAAGTCCTCTGCGGCCGGAACTGCCAAATAACTCAGTCCACCTGTCTTGATGCGCAATGCAAATTCAAGGTTGGCTCCTGAGCCCCCGTTGCTGCCATTCAAACCAAAAAAAAATATCATCCATGATTCTCATTCAATAACCGTCATAAAAAAACCTCCCGGGCGGGAGGCTTTTATGAGGAGCCAAAAGGCCTTTTCTTAGTGTTTTACAGCTTCTTTCGCTTTTTCCACCACTTTCTCACCGGCTTTCTTAGCGCTGTCGATAACCTCACCGGCTTTGGCGGCGCCGCTATCAACTACAGCTTTCATTGCGTTTGCAGCTGAATCAACTACAGCAGGAGCAGCAGGAGTTTCGGTTTTGGTAGAATCGCCGGCAGGAGCTTCTGTTTTTTCAGTTTCGTTGTTGCAGGCAGTCATTGCAGTGGCCAGGGCCAGGATAGCAAATACTTTTTTCATTTGGAGTTTTTTTGGTTTTTTAATGTTGGGCGCAAATATAGTAGCCGTTTTTAACCTGTGCAAGTTTTTAGGGCAAAAAACCTATAAGGTTTTTTAAACCTTATAGGTTTGGGAAAAAGAACAGGTCAATCCTGCCATTCTGTACTACCTTATACCATGCCGGATTATCATATACCCCTTTCACCTTCAAGTACTTACCATATTTTCAGCAGGGCTGTAGGCAATGAAAAACTGTTCCGCTCTGATGAAAATTACCGCTTTTTCCTTGCCCGGCTGGTCGTCTATGTTCTTCCGGTGGCTGATATCTTCACGTACAGCCTGCTGCCTAACCACTTTCACCTTCTATTGCGGATCAAAGAAGAACACATTATTAAAGATCAATTTAAACAACGTAAGAAGATCCCATTCCGCGATAATGTACATTCCCTGCCGGATTTCATTATGGAACAATTCAGTAACTGGCTGAACAGTTATACGAAGGCGTATAATAAACGTTTTAGCAGAAAAGGTGCGCTGTTCATGGATTATCTTAAAAGAAGCCGGGTGGAAAAAGAAAGCGATTTCGCTTCATTCGTTTTTTACATTCACAAGAATGCGGTTCATCATTCCTTATGCAAACAGATCGGCGACTGGAATTACGATGGATACCGGGCTTTATTGAGTGAGAAACCGACACATCTGCTAAGAGACGAAATGATTGGATGGTTTGGAAGCAGGAAGTTATTTATCGATTTTCACAGGCAACCAATAAACCTGAAAACTGATTTTCCGGCAGACCTGTGAAGTTCAAAAAAAGTAAACCTATAAGGTTTCAGAAACCTTATAGGTTTATCACGCTACTTCTTTCTGAAATAGATCCGAACGGGTACCCCGGTAAAATTGAACTGGGCCCGTAACTGGTTCTCCAGGTAATTCCGGTAAGGCGTTTTGATATCATCCGGAAAATTGGTGAAGAAGGCGAAGGCCGGCGTATGGGTGGGTAACTGGGTGATGTATTTGATCTTCACCGCGTGTCCCCGTACCACCGGTGGTTTGTAGGCTTCGATGGCTTTCAGCATCACCTCGTTCAGTTGGGCGGTAGGTATCTTCTGCTGGCGGCTCTCATACACCTGCAGGGCTGTTTCAATGCTTTTGAAAATACGCTGCTTCTCGTGCACGGAAATAAAGATGATGGGCACATCGGAAAAAGGCGCAAGCCGGTTCTTGAGTTCCTGCTCATAATCCTTCGCGGTATTGGTCTTTTTTTCTTCCACCAGGTCCCACTTGTTTACGAGGATCACCACACCTTTCGCTTTTTTAACCGCGAGGGAAAAGATAGCGAGGTCCTGCGCCGTGATACCTTTTCCGGCATCCAGCATCAGCAAACAAACATCCGCTTCGTCCATGGCCTTGATGGCCCGGATGACAGAATAGAACTCGAGGTCTTCGTGCACTTTTGTTTTGCGCCGGATACCGGCCGTATCGATCAATATGAATTCCTTGTTGAAAAGATTGTAGTGGGTATGGATGGTATCCCTTGTTGTACCCGCGATATCGCTCACAATGGTACGCTCCTTCCCGATCAGGGCATTGAGCAGGGACGATTTGCCAACATTGGGCTGACCGATGATGGCGAATTTCGGCAAGCCTGCCTCCTTATTGGCTTCAGCCAGATCCTTGTCGGTGATCAGCGCCGCCACCGCGTCGAGTATTTCGCCGGTTCCGCTGCCGCTGATGGATGATACAAAAAAGATATGCTCAAAACCCAGGCTGTAAAATTCACTGGCTTCGAGCAGGCGTTCGTTGTTATCGACCTTGTTCACCACCAGGAATACCGGTTTGGTACTGTGGCGGAGCATATCGGCCATGGCGTTATCGAGTTCGGTGATACCGGTAGCCGCGTCCACCATGAAGATGATGGCGTTGGCTTCCTCGATGGCAATATGCACCTGCTTACGTATCTCCCGCTCGAAGATATCGTCGCTCCCGGCCACGAAACCGCCGGTATCGATCACATTGAATGTTTTGCCAACCCACTCGGCTATACCATACTGCCGGTCGCGGGTAACGCCGCTCACGTCGTCGACGATCGCCTTACGCTGCTCCAGCAAACGGTTGAAGAATGTACTCTTGCCCACGTTCGGGCGGCCTGTTATGGCTAATGTGAAACTCATAATTGGTTCTTGGTTTGTTGATCATGGTTCATAGTTAATTGATCATGGTTAACGAATGATTTCACAACTACCATCTTCCCAAAACTTAAAACAACAAACTATGATCTATGATCCATGAACGATGATCTAATATCCGTATTCCCGCAACTGCATCTCATTGTCTCTCCATTTCGGGCGTACTTTCACGAATAGTTCCAGGAATATCTTTTGCCCGAGAAACGCTTCGATATCCTTTCTCGCTTCGGTACCCAGTTTCCTGATCATGCTTCCCTTCTCGCCGAGGATGATCCCTTTCTGCGATTCCCGCTGCACAATGATATCAGCCGCGATCTTTACCAGCGTCGTTTTCTCTTTAAACTCGTTCACCAGCACGGTGGTATGATAAGGTATCTCGTCGCCAAGGAACTGGAATATCTTTTCCCGTATCATCTCGCTCACAAAAAACTTGGTGGGCAGGTCGCTCATGTCATCACCGGGATAAAAGGCTTCGCCTTCGGGCAGGTAATGCAGGATGCGTTCGAGCAAGCGGTCGACTCCTTTTTTCTTCAGCGCCGAAACCACCACCACTTCTTTACAATACGGTTGCTGCCGGAAAAAAGATGCTGCCTGTTCCTGTTTTTCGGGCCCGGCCGAATCCGCTTTGTTCAGCACCACAATAGCAGGCGCTTTCAGTTTGAGCGAGGCAAAAACCGCGTGACTTTCTTCCGCAGGCTCCCGCAGATCGGCGATGAGCAGGGCAACATCCGCATCCTCGAGACCCGAACGAACAGCTTCCATCATTTTCTCATGCAGCTTGTACCGGGGTTCAATAATGCCCGGTGTATCGGAGAATATGACCTGGTAGTCTTCATTGGTGAGTATGGCCTTGATCCGGTGCCTCGTGGTCTGCACTTTGTGCGACACGATAGCCATCTTCTCTCCCACCAGGGCATTCAGCAGGGTGCTTTTACCCGCATTGGGCTTACCGAAAATATTTACAAAACCAGATTTCATGCTACAGCATTGATGCGAGCTGCAAGCCACAAGCGGGAGAATGAGGGGAGGTAGTCAAATTCTATAGCTGTAACCTGCGCTACGAATAAAAAATCCTCAAATCAGTACGAGTTGAGGATCTGATTTTTAGTTGCGAAGACTGGGATCGAACCAGTGTCCGCCAGCCGGCGGATATGAGCCACATTACATCGCACGAATCAAATTCCAGATAAAGTTTCTTCCTTGTGCCGTTTTAAGTTCTTTTTCCCTTTTCAATGCAACCGGCTTCTCAGGATATTCTTCCTTATAAACCAGGTGCCAGGGTCTGTACCGGATCGTCCAGCCTCTCTTTCCGCTTCGATTGTGAGAGAGTATCCGCTGTTCCAGATCTGACGTAGCCCCTACATATATCTTATTAAACGTTCTGCTGTAAAGAACATAAACAAAGTACATTGAATAAACCTATGGAAAGAACTAGTATTTAACTCTGGTGATATCCCCAGATTTGTTGTTATTTTTTCATTTCGGGCACGACAGAGCCGCTTCGAACCAGTGTCCGCCAGCCGGCGGATATGAACCCCGCAGCTACCCAATACGAGAAAGAACTTCAATCAAAAAAGGCTCTTACCGAGCCTTGGATCTGTTGCGAAGACTGGGATCGAACCAGTGACCTTCGGGTTATGAGCCCGACGAGCTACCGCTGCTCTACTTCGCGGTGCAAAGGTAAGGGTTTGAGGCATCGCTGCCAAATAATATCTCTATCATTATTTCTTTTCTGAATAACGGCTAGGCGCTTACCTGCGTTTCGTAAACCCCACGATTGCGTTTACGAGTCGCTCATCCAGCAGAAGCGCCGGATCTCGGTAAGACCGCTGGTTCTCAGCCATATCAGCTACTTTTTTCAATACGTGGTTCACGCCATCAAGAATAACCAGTTCACTTTTCGCGTTCGCCGCATGAAGCCGCTCCGCATCGGCCACATTGATCTGGAGATCTTGGGTACCCTGCAGTATCAAGACGGGTATGTTCAATCCGGCTATGATCGTTGCCGGATCGTATTTGAACCAGGAAATCATGTAGGGCTGCACGCTGGGCCTGAATACAGTGAAGAGCATCGGCGGCACCTGTGCAACCGTAAGCCCGGCCTTCAGGCTGTCGATGATGGAAAATGAACGTTCCCGCAATAAAGGCTGTGCGCCCAGTTGCTTTTTCAGGATGCTGTCGGCTGCAAAACCGGCACCAGCCAGGGAAATGAAACGGTCGACCCCTTCCTGCGCAGCCAGCATACCCACCAGCGATCCTTCGCTGTGACCAATGAGTATGATGCCGGTGAAGCGTTTATCCTGCCGCATCCAGGCGATCCATTCCCGGGCATCCTGCACATAATCATCAAAGCGAAGTTCTTTTTCACTTTTCATGGCGGCCATGCTTTTTCCCACGCCCCGTTTATCATAGCGCAAAGCGGCGATCTTGTGCAGCGACAGTGCGTGCGCCAGTTGCTTATATGTGTCGGTCTTGATCAGCGGGCCATTTCCGTCCCTGTCGGTAGGCCCCGAGCCGGCGATGATCAATGCGACCGGCATCCGTTCGGCCGCAAGCGGGATGGTGAGTGTTCCTTCAATATCCCCGGTTTGGGTGTGCAGGGTGACAGGCGTTGATTCCTTAACGGAATCCGTTACCACCTGCCCCTGAACCGGGCGCAGCATAAAAGTGAGAATAAGAAGCAGGAAGGCTTTCATCATATGGAAATTCTTTCTTTGCATGGCATTGACCATTTTTCGATGTAACGCAATGACCCTGTTAAATTTTTCCGGGAGTGTCCGGCTGTGTGTTTGCAGGTTCCAGGAGCTGTTCCTCGTTTATTTCATCAGCCATTTGCCGGAGAAGGTTGTGGGGTTGACTAAAGAAACGAAATTATTGTGATACGACGGGAATGGGGTATGGTCCCGGCTTCGCCATTGCCATCAAATTACCTAAATTCATCCTGTAAACGATAAAAATGAAAACAACAGCCCTGCATGTATGCTGGTGCCTGATCCTGGCGGCGCTGCATATCTCCTGCAAAAGCAAGATCAAGGAATCGGAAGACCAACTCTACAGCCGCCACCTGCAGCGCCAGGTTAAACTGCATATCATCAGTACGCCCATGCCCGATGACAAGAACGAGCTGAACCTGCTGTTGCTGAACGACGGGCAGGACATGGGCCCTTTCCGCATCAAAGAGATCGTCGACAGCTTATACCGGAAGAAGCGGATCAAGCCCTTGCTGATCGTGGGCATTGAGGCCGGCGACCGGATGAAGGAATACGGTGTGGCCGACCGGCCGGATTTTATGAACCGGGGCGACAAGGCCGGTTACTACGACGCGTTTGTCAACAACGAACTTTATCCCTTCGTAAAAAAGAAAGCCACGGTCCGCAAATTTCAATCGGTAGTCATCGCCGGTTGTTCGCTCGGCGGGTTATCCGCATTCGACATCGCCTGGAACAGGGCCGACAAGATTGACAAAGTGGGTGTGTTCTCCGGTTCGTTCTGGTGGCGGGATAAAGATGATAAGGCAGCGGATTACTCGGATGAAAAAAACCGGATCATGATCAGCAAGCTGAACGCTTCCCGTAAAAAAGCGAACCTCAAATACTGGTTCTTCGCAGGCGGTAAGGAAGAAGAAGGAGACCGGGATAAAGACGGCATCATCGACGCGGTAGACGATACCAAAGACATCATTGCCGTTTTACGGAACAAACAAATCGCCCTGCCGGGAGATATTGTTTTTACCGAAGACCCGAATGGGAAACACGATTATCATTCCTGGAGCCGGCAGTTACCGGCCTTCCTGGTATGGGCGTTCGGGAAATAAGTTCATGGATGATGGTTCATTGCGCATGGATTATGTAGAACAGCGCATAAATATGTCTTAAAGAAAATAGTTCATAGCAGATGGGTATCCCACAAACTATGAACTATGAACTATGAACAATAAACCCTCACCTATCCTTTCCTCCGTGTAACACTGCTGGCGCCGCTGGCGTGCATGTCGCGGATGAGCCCCTCTCCTTTGAAATTGATATCACTGGCGCCGCTCGCGTGCGCATTGAGTTCCTTGTTCACCGTAATGTTGATATCGGAGGCGCCGGATGCCGTTGCATTGCAATAGTCGGTTACGAGTTCGTATCCTTTTACATCACTGGCTCCGCTGCTTTCAATATCTACCGTGCGTGCGGTACCCGAGATGCGTACATCCGATGCGCCGCTGAGGTTCATTTTCAACCTGTCTACTTTCACCGCTCCTTTGAAGTCGCTGGCGCCCGACAACTGCATGTCCAGCGAAGCGGATTCAATCGTACCGGTAACCACCACATCACTGGCGCCGGAGGCATTGAGTTTCTCCAGTGTTTTGAACGACACGTATACTTTCAGGCGCTTGTTCTTCCAATTGAAGCGTTCGCCTTCGTAATAGATCTTCAGGGTTCCGTCTTCTACATCGGTATGGATGAACTCTTTGTACCGCTCTTCGGCGGCGCTCACCGCGATGGCCACATTGTCGGACTGCGACAGGTACAGATCAATGCCACCCGATACCTTGATCGCTTTGAACTCAGCTTTCACCTCCCTGACCGTAGCGTTGGGATCCACCACCAGGGTGTTTTGCGCCTGTCCGAACAGGGCTGCTCCGGCGAATAAAACGGCTAATACTATTTTTTTCATATCGAATGTTGTTTATGGATTATGCTCTTTTTACCAACCCGCCGCTGTTCACACTTACGTCGCGGATAAGGGCCGCTCCCTTGTACCGGATACCGCCGCCGCTATTGGCTTTCGCGTTCAGTTCCTTATTGATGGTGATACGCACATCGGCCCCGCTGGTTGCCTTGGCATCGCAGTATTCTACGGCCATATCGTATCCTTTGAACATGGCGCCGCTGCTTACTTCGATGGTCAGTTTTTCGGCCTTGCCGGATATGCTGATCTCCGATCCGCTGTTCTGGTCAACAGCAACAGCCTGCGCATTCACCTGGCCTTCAAACACGGAGCCGCTCGAAAATTTCATATCCAGGTTTCCGGCATTCAGTATTCCCCGCATGGTTACCGAAGCGCCGGCGGAACCCTGCAGTTTTTCGAGGGTTTTGAAGGATACCCATGCCTTCAGTTTTCGATTATTGTGATCGGTCCAGGTTACACCGTTGTTATCGTAATATATCTTAAGGGTTCCATTAACCACTTCGGTTTTAAAACGCGACAGGTATTTCTCGTCCGAAGCGCTTACCGCGATGGACTCTTCATTACCCTGGCTAAGGTACAGATCCACACCGCTCGAAACGGATATAGCTGTAAAACTTCCATTGAGGGTTCTTGTTGTGGCATGGGGGTCGGAAAAGGTTTTACCGTCCTGGGCAAAAGCTGCAAAGGAAAGCAGGCAGGCAAGGGAGACTAATAGTTTTTTCATCTTGGTTCGATTTAATGTTTACAGAAAGATGAAACCTCCTGCAAAGCAACCAGACCGGGATTGATCGGGTTGCTTGTAAGGACGATTCATGGCTATATTTTGTACCTATACGAAGTGTAAAACGGTTTTGTTACAGCGAATCGAAAAAATATCCAAAACCCCTACCTTTGCATCCAGGCCTGCCGGCTGGCAGGTCAGCTCTTATTCACCGCCAGCATTTCCGGGGTGCTTTTCGTTCGGTAACGAAAGGCTGAGATGATACCCGTATAACCTGAACAGGATAATGCCTGCGAAGGGAGAAAGTCCTCCATCCCGGAGGATCTATGTACGTCATTCCCCGGCCATCCGGCCAAATTTTTCGAGATGAAAAAAGTTTTGATCAGCCTCCCGCTGATTGCAGCATGCGGGCTCGCGAATGCCCAGCAGAAAAAGCAATTCAACGATACCACCCTCCTGCAGCCGGTGGAAGTATTGGCTGTACGGGCGGCGGAGAAAGCGCCTTTTGCCAAGACCAACCTGGGTAAAAAAGATATCGCCAAAAATAACCTGGGGCAAGACCTCCCCTTCCTGCTGAACCAAACCCCTTCGGTGGTGGTGAACTCCGATGCAGGCAATGGCGTGGGTTATACAAGTATCCGCATCCGGGGTACCGATGCCACCCGGATAAATGTCACGCTCAACGGGATACCGTACAACGATGCCGAGAGCCAGGGAACGTTCTTTGTAGACCTCCCCGATTTCAGTTCATCGGCCAACAGCATACAGATCCAGCGGGGTGTGGGTACATCGTCGAACGGCGCCGGCGCCTTCGGCGCAACCATCAATGTATCGACAAACGAGCTGAACAAGGAACGCTATGTAGCCACCAATTGCAGCTATGGCTCTTTCAGTACGAATAAGAATAACATACAGTTCGGCAGCGGCCTGCTTGGCAAACACTTTACGATCGATGGACGGCTGAGCAGCATCACCAGCAACGGCTATATCGACCGGGCAACAACCGATCTGAAATCCTTTTACGGAACAGCCGCCTACACGGACGAAAGCAATTCCCTGCGGCTGAATATTTTCTCGGGCAACGAAAAAACCTACCAGGCCTGGAACGGCGTTCCGGAATACCTGCTGCAAACCAACCGAACCTATAACTCCGCAGGCACGGAGAAACCCGGCGATCCGTACCACAATGAAACCGACAATTACATCCAGACACATTACCAGCTTTTCTACAACCATCAATTCAGCAAAGTCCTTACAGGCGCTATTGCAACCTTCCTGACCCGGGGAAAAGGATATTATGAACAATACAAAGCCGACCGGAAACTGGCCGATTATGGTTTGCCGGATTATTTCGATGGAACGAATACCATCCAACGCACCGACCTGGTGCGCCGGCTCTGGCTCGACAATTATTTCTACGGAACCATCTTCTCCCTGCAATACAAACAAAAGAAAACACAACTCATTATCGGAGGTGGTTACAATGCCTACGACGGCAGGCATTATGGCGAGATCAAATGGGCGGCTGTACAGGCGGCGGTTCCGAAAGACCATCGCTGGTACGACCTGACAGCTTATAAGAAAGACCTCTCCCTATACAGCAAATGGACGCAGCAGTTACATACGCACTGGCAGGCCTTCGTTGACCTGCAGGTACGGAATATCGACTACCGCATTCATGGATTCCGGGATAACCCAACCCTGGAGATCGATGAGCACTATACCTTTTTCAACCCCAAATTCGGCATTACCTATACAAATCAACACTGGCAGGCTTATATCTCTTACGCCCTTGCCGGCAAGGAACCCAACCGCGATGATTTTGAGGCAGGCATCGCCCAGCAACCAAAAGCCGAACGCTTACAGGACCTGGAACTGGGAGTGGAAAAAAAGACCAGCGCTTATTCGTTTGGCGCAAACCTCTATTACATGCATTACAAAGATCAACTGGTGCTTACAGGCAAGATCAACGATGTGGGCGCTTTTACCCGAACCAATATCCCAACCAGTTACCGGGCTGGTATCGAATTGCAGGGACAGGTGCGTGTAACCAACTGGATGAACCTGGGCGCAAACCTGAGCCTGAGTGAAAACAAGATCCGGAATTTCACCGAGTACATTGATGATTACGACAATGGCGGACAGCAAACGAAATTCTACCGCAAAACGGATATCGCCTTCTCACCTTCGGCGATCGGTGGCGCATCGGTAACCTTCATCCCCGTAAAAAATACCGAGATCAACCTTATCAGCAAGTATGTAGGCCGGCAGTACCTGGATAATACGGATCAACAATCCAGGAGCCTGGATCCCTATTACCTGCAGGATATCCGCGTGAGTTATTTATGGAAGTGTAAATGGGTGAAGGAGGCCAATATTATCCTCCAGCTCAATAATGTGTTCAATAAAAAATACGAGCCCAATGGGTATAGTTTCAGTTATATCTATGGAGGAAGTCTCACAACCGAGAATTTTTATTACCCGATGGCAGGGTTCAACTGGATGCTGGGTGTGAACCTGCGGTTTTAAAGAAAGGTATTTCAAACCTATAAGGTCTTACAGACCTTATAGGTTTAGCAGGGATTAACTATGAACCATACTTCTCTCTCCAGCCATTCATGCCGCCCTGGAGGTTTTTGACATTGGTAAAGCCAAATGTTTCGAGCATCATACAGGCCTGCATGCTGCGGTTACCACTGCGGCAATAGCAGATCACTTCTTCCTGCTGCCAATCGGCTATATCGTCGGTTTGCATGCTCATGATCTGCCCCAGGGGCAAGAACGTGCCGCCGATATTGAATTCGGCACGTTCATCCGGTTCGCGAACGTCGAGCAGGTTGAGTGATTCGCCGGCCTCGATGCGGGCCTTGAGTTCTTCAGCAGTGATTATAGTCATGGTAACTGATTTTTTTTATCCGCTGCGCTGTCGGTTACAATTTTCATTGCTTGTGATAACCAGAGATCCATTACCTGCCCGGGGCGGATGAATTGCGGTACACCTTCGGCATCCCTGGTTTCGGGCCGTTGCTTGAACACATAGGCCGTAGCCGTATCGGTTATCTTTCCATCCAGCACCACAGCGCCCAGGCTGATGTTATTTTCATCGAGGTATGCTTTCGCTTCAGCGTAGGTCATGCCCACCAGCGATGGAACGGGAACCTGTTCATTACCCAGTCCGGCCCCGATCACCAGCGTTACCCGGCTGCCCCATTGTATTTTCGCCTTGGCTTTGATCGGTACACCATTGTACTGCTGTTCGATGACAGAACCCATGCGGAAGTCGGGGCGAAAGATCGTATCCTGCAATTTCAGGTGATTGCGTTCGAGCAATACCAGTGCAAACGAAAGGCTTTGTCCTTCGAGGTTCGGCATCTCAATCATCGGAGGCACTACCCGGTTCACGGTGATGAAAACGGTCCGGTTGATTTTTACGGTCGAATTCGGATCGGGTATTTGTTTCAGCACCACACCCCGTGCCGCTGTATCCGTAAACACAGAATCCTGGATAAATACATCGAAGCCTTGTTTTTCGAGCAGTTTTACCGCGTCGGTGGTTTTCATCCCGGTGATGGCAGGCACTTTCAGGTATTCGCCATGCTTGGTGATCCAGCCCAGCATTTTGAGGAACAGGAACAACAGCAATAAACCCAGCAGGATCGCTGCCAGCAGGTTAACCCAGAAGGGACGATTGGTGATGAATTTAAACACGTTGGTTATTTAAGTTTCGTTCAATCTTATTGAAAACATTCCTCGATCAGGGCGGAATAGAATTCCATCAGTGTCCAACCCATGGCACGAACCTGTTGCGGAACGATGCTGGCCTCGCTTTGCCCGGGTACGGTATTGATCTCGAGCATATAGGGCTGACCGGATTCGGCGTTGTAAATAAAATCGATGCGCACCACGCCGCGGCAGTTGAACACCGCGTACGCTTTTACGGCTTCCGCTCTTACTTTCTCCGCGATGGATTCATCCACCTGCGCCGGTGTGATCTCCTCGCTGGCCCCCTCGTATTTCGCTTCGAAATCGAAGAATTCATTTTTGGCGATGATCTCGGTGATGGGAAGTGTGATGATCTTGCCTTTCGACTTAAACACCCCGATTGTCAGTTCCCGGCCGCTGATGAATTCCTCCACCAGCACCTGGTCGTCTTCGCGAAAGGCTTTGTCGAGTGCGGCCTGCAGTTCTTCGGGTTTCTTCACTTTGCTCATGCCGATGCTGCTGCCGCCATTATTCGGTTTAACGAAAACAGGCAGCCGGATGTCGCTCAGTATCTGTTGGGGGCTTACTGGTATATGCTTGAAGAGGTGAACCGACCTGGCTACGTGCATGCCGGCAAAAGACGCTACGGCTACGGTGTATCGTTTATTGAATGTGAGCGCTGAAGTGGCGGTGTCGCAGGAAGTATAGGGTATGTTCAGGGTATCAAAATATCCCTGGAGTTTTCCATCCTCACCGGGTGTGCCGTGCAAACCAACAAGCACCGCGTCGAAATGAATCCGGGTACCGTTGACCGTAACGCTGAAATCATTTTTATCCACCGGGTAAGTTTTACCATCCGGCGCCAGGTAGTTCCAGCCTGCGGGATTGATATCGATCTTGTAGCAATCCCATTTTTCCCTGTCGATATTCTTTTCAATGGATTGAGCACTTTTGTATGAGATGACGGCCTCTCCGGAATAGCCACCGGTGATAAGTGCAATCTTTTTCTTCATTCGGTTGGAGGGGGGTTGTTTAAGCAAAGAAACGAAATATCGCCGATGCTTGTTGTTTTAGGCCGCGGTGCCCCGGAAAATTTATCGAATTAACATTTCGGTATCCTATTCCTCTTTTTTCTCATCCAGGTTACCAATGCCCTGGTTGCCCGTGTCGAGTACGTATTTCCAGCGGCCGCCTTTTTCCTTCTTCCAGATACTTACGTATGTTCCATAGATGATCGTATCCCGGGAGGTGGGCATGAGGGCGTAGATACCATAGGTATAACCCAGGTCGCCGGAAGCGGCAACGGCCCCGTCCTTGGGTTCCCATTTCAGCGTATAGGTGGTGTCATTTTCCTGGATGAGGAAGTCAACCGCGTCGGCGCCTACGATCGGGGCCCTGTCGGGGCGAAGCAACACCCCATTGCTGTCTATATATTCCAGGAAAGCGTGTTTCATTCCTTTTTCTTCGCTGAGCCGGGAAAAGGCCCTGTCTACATCCATCAGTTCAATCTTGGCCTGGGCCTGGGTGCCGGGCGCTTTATCCTTACCCGGGAAAAGGCAGGAATACAGGAAAGGAATCAATAAGAGCGCAGGTAAAAGTCTTTTCATCGCACAAGTAAATTAAAAAACCTTTGCAAAAATAAAAAAGGCGAAAGTATTTAAAAATACCTTCGCCCGCGGCAGGAAATATCACCCGCCTGAGGTGGTCCGCCGATGGCGGATTTCTAAAAATCTTACCTGCAACCCGGCCAGGCAGAATCCTGAACTAGATATGCATCTTGGCCTTCTTCGCCATGAGATCATCAACGGTCTCTTTGTACATTTCGTCCGGTACGCAGCAATCGACCGGGCAAACAGCGGCACATTGAGGTTCCTCGTGAAATCCCTGGCACTCGGTGCACTTATTCGGTACTATATAATAAATGTCGTTGCTGATGGGAGCATGACGCTGGTCGGCGTCGACCTGGGTCCCATCCATCAAGGTAAACATTCCCTTTACCGTGGTACCATCGGCCACAGCCCATTCCACACCACCTTCATAAATAGCGTTGTTCGGACATTCGGGCTCGCATGCGCCGCAGTTGATACATTCTTCTGTGATCTTTATAGCCATCTATCGTAATTTTGACGTTCAACTTCAATATGGAAGTCTGCTGCAATTTAACAATATCGAAATGAATTTACAAAAACGGATTCAAATATTCAACCGCCTCCAATCCTACCTGCGTTCGAACGAAGAAGCGTGGCAAGAGATCAAACAAAGAACAACCGTACACAATGGCTGGTTTACGCCGGAATTCATCGACCTGGCCGTTACCAATATCTGCGATCAGTTTCTGCCAACCGAGAAACTGGCGGCCTGGGCGGCGCATTATCACCTCGACGACAATATCGGCGGCAAAAATATCGGTATCGTGATGGCGGGAAACATTCCCCTGGTTGGCTTTCACGATTTCCTCTGCGTATTCATCTGCGGCCACCGGCAGACAATAAAACTATCATCCAAAGACGACATACTTCTGAAACACCTTGCCGGGAAAATGATCGAATGGGAGCCCGCGGTACAGGAACGAATCGCTTTTGCCGATATACTCAAAGGCTGCGACGCATATATTGCCACAGGAAGCAATAATTCGGCCCGGTACTTTGAGCAGTATTTTGCCAGGTATCCAAGCATCATCCGGAAAAACCGAACATCGGTAGCGATCATTTCGGGCCATGAAACAGAAGAAGAACTCCGGCATCTTTCCGACGACATCCACCAGTATTTCGGGCTCGGCTGCCGGAACGTAACCCGCCTCCTGGTTCCGGAAGGATATGATTTTGTTCCGCTCCTGAAAGCCTTTGACAAATACACCTATTTTTCCGATCACCACAAATACAAGAACAATTACGACTACCAGCTTTCCATCTTACTCATGAATAAGGTATTCTACATGACCAATGGAACCACCCTGCTGGTGGAAAGCGATGACAATTTTTCAGCGATCAGCCGGGTTAATTACAGTTATTACAGGCACCCCGACGAACCTGGTTCGCTCTTGCAGGGAAATGATGAGATACAATGTATAACCGGCAATTCCGTTTTGCCATTCGGGAAGGCGCAATCGCCCGGACTTTCCGACTATGCGGATGGTGTAGACACGATGCAATTTTTACTCTCGGTCTGATCGGAAGCGAACCGGTAATAAAGCACCGAAAACGTTGTTTGTCATTTACTTGTCAGATCTACGAAAGTCTTCCTAATTATATGTTAAACGTGACAGTAAGAAAAACGTATTTTGACATATCCTCGTTACTTTGTGCGGCCGGCACAAGGCTTGATGACCTGCCTGCCGCATAAACTAAACCTTATTAAATTTGTTGAACAATAAAACCGAAGAGCAATGAAATGGAAGCAAATTCTAGCCACTGTTACCATTAGTGCAGTTACCACCCTGGGCGTAATCTGGGGGTATGCAAAATTTACAGGAAACAATAACGGGTATGCAGGCCAGCAAGCCGGTACCGTTCCCGCCAATTATTCAAAGTATGCCGGCCTCCTGGACGGTAATAACGGCCCGGGTACCAACCTGGACTTTACAACTCCGGCCGAAGCGGCAACCCCGGCAGTTGTTCACATCAAAACAAAAACAAACGCCAAACAGGTAACCAATAATATCCGCCGGGTTCCGGCCAATCCATTCAGTGATTTCTTCGACGACGACATGATCAACCAGCTTTTTGGCCGTGGCCGGGGTATCATCCCCGAACAAAGAGCCAGCGGTTCGGGTGTGATCATCAGTGAAGACGGCTACATTGTAACCAACAACCACGTGGTTGACAATGCCGATGAAATCACCGTAACCCTGAACAATAAAAAAACGTACAAGGCCAAAGTGATCGGAACCGATCCCTCGTACGACCTCTCTGTAATCAAGATCGATGCAAAAGGACTCCCCTTCCTGCTTTATGGAAATTCAGATGACCTGAAAATCGGGCAATGGGTACTCGCCATCGGTTATCCCCTGAACCTGGAAGCCACGGTAACCGCTGGCATCATCAGCGCCAAAGCCAGGTCGCTGGGATTGAATAAAGACAAGAACGGAGACACCAAAGGCGCTGTTGAATCGTTCATCCAAACCGATGCGGCCGTAAACATGGGCAACAGCGGCGGAGCGCTGATTGCCACGGATGGCAGATTGATCGGCGTTAACTCGGCCATCGCTTCGCCCACCGGTTACTATTCAGGTTACTCGTACGCAATACCGGTGAACATTGTAAAGAAAGTGGTCGACGACCTGATCCGCTTCGGAACCGTACAAAGAGGTTTCCTAGGCGTTAGTTTCGTGAATGCCAGTGATTTCTCCGAAGAGGAAAAGAAAAAAGCGGGTATCCCAACCAGCGCTGAAGGCATTTATGTTTCGGATGTTCCCACGGATGGTGGCGCCTATGAAGCCGGAATACGCAAAGGAGATATTCTAAAGAAAGTAGACAATAAAGAAGTTACCACCGGCGCCGAGATGCAGGGCTTGATCAGTGGCTACAAACCCGGCGACAAAGTACCGGTAACCTACCTGCGCAATGGTAAAGAAAGCACGGTGACCGTAACTCTAAAAAATAAAGCTGGTAATTATGATATCGTGAAAGGCAATGACGCTATCGAAGCGCTGGGGGCGGACCTGGCAACACTTGACCAGAAAAAAGCCCGTGAGTACGGTGTAGCCGGCGGCGTGATTGTAAAAAAGATCAATGCCGGGGCACTGTACGACCAGACCCGAATGAAGGACGGATTCATCATATTGAAAGTGAATGACAAGACCGTTAAATCGATCGATGAGTTCAAGGAGATCGTCGGTACCCAAAAAGACATTACCATCAGCGGTTTCTACCCGGGCTACGACGGGATATACGAATACCCGTTGACACTAGGTGAGCAATAAACGGATAGCAGCAGAATAAATTAAAAAGAGCGGTGAATCACCGCTCTTTTTTTATTCGCATTTTTCATAAACGAGATAACCACCCGGTGGCAGGAGGAATTCCCGGCCCGCATCAATGCTGATTGCCGAAGCGCTGAACACATCGGTATAATTTCCTTCGACCAGGGAATCCTCGGTTGAAAAAGCGATTTCCTCCTTACTCAGGTTGAGCATAACCAGCACGGCGTTTTCGCCGTTCATACGCAGGTATGCCAGCACCACATCGTTTCGTGTGGTGTTGATCATAAAACTGCTTACCTGCGGATCGCAGGCACGAAGGGCCATGTTTCTTTTTTTCAGCGAAAGCAGGGTTTTATAGAAATCATGCAATCGGGCGGTACCCGTCCAATCAATGGGATCCTTATCAAAGAATTTCAAACGGCGCAGGTTGGGTAATTCCTGACCGCTGTAAATAAGCGGGATACCGTTCCAGGTACAACTGAATACGGCCAGCGCTTGGGCCATATCATGGTATTTTTCATATTCGGTACCATTCCATGAATTCTCATCATGATTGCTGGTAAAATACATCCGGTATGCCGAGGCCGGAAACGTGCCGTAGTAGCGGTGAAGAATCATCTTCAATCCATCCACATTGGTCATGCCTTTACAGTACTCATCTGTTTTATGCATCCATTCCCAGGTGAATGACACATCGAACACTTCATGATAATTGAAATCCTCCGTTTCAGCGAGCCAGAAAAGATTCTCTTTTAAGGGCTCAATGGCGGTACGGGCTTTTTTCCAGAATGGCAACGGTGTCAGGTGCGCCAGGTCGGCACGAAATCCATCAATATCAAATTCCCTCACCCAGTATTGCATGGCATCGATCATGGCATCCTGCTCCGCTTCGCAGGCATGGTCGATCTGGATCACATCTGTCCAGTCGTAGGGCGCCTTGAAATGCCCGTCGTGATCCCGTTCAAAATACTCAGGGTGGGTATTTGTCCAAACATTATCCCAGGCCGCATGATTGGCCACCCAGTCGAGTACCAGTTTCATTCCCAGGTTGTGAACCTGCTTCACCAGCGCACGGAAATCACCGGCTGTTCCAAACTCCGGGTTCACGGCTTTGAAATCGCGGATCGAATAGTAACTGCCCAGGCTTCCTTTCCGGTTCTTTTCACCGATCGGGTGAATGGGCATCAGCCACAGCACTTCCACCCCCATATCTTTCAGGCGGGGCAGGGATGCGGAAAAGGCGTTGAATGTTCCTTCGGGTGTGTACTGGCGGATATTCACCTCGTAAATATTGGTGGAGGGAAGCCAATAGGCCCTATTGAATGTTTGTTCAGTCATAGGCGGAAAATTATCAGGGTTCCCCAAATGTACACCGCTATTCCAAATTACGGAAGCCGATATCGGTCTCAACGCTGTACCTTTGCACCTGTTATTAACGTATGAAACAGTTTAATGTTCCCATCATCTACCGGAGTCCGCTGATCAGCGCCGTTAAGGCGAGGCGTAAGCAACTTGATAAGATGAAGAAAGACTTCAGCCCCACCCTGCTTGATTTCGGGCCCGTGCGTATTTACCTGGCCCGCCACTTTGGGTTCTGCTATGGCGTAGAGAATGCCATCGACATCGCTTTCCGCACCATCGAAGAGAACCCCGGCAAACGGATATTCCTGCTCAGCGAAATGATCCACAACCAGCAGGTGAATGCCGATCTGAAAGAACGGGGTGTTCAGTTCTTGCAGGACACCTATGGGAAACAATTATTTCCGTTCGATGAACTGACCAAAGAAGACGTGGTGATCATTCCTGCATTCGGCACCACACTCGACATAGAGAAAAAACTGAACGCTATCGGGATCGTTACCGAGAAATACAATACAACCTGCCCGTTTGTTGAAAAAGTCTGGAACCGCAGTGAACAGATCGCTAAAAAAGAATACACCGTTGTGGTGCATGGCAAACCCCGGCACGAAGAAACCCGGGCTACCTTTTCGCACGCATCGGCACACACGCCTACCGTGATCGTGAACGATATGGCCGAAGCCATAGAATTAAGCAAGTACATCACCGGTGAAAAGAACCCGGAGGATTTCGCGGCCGAATTCGCTGGTAAATGCTCTGCCGGTTTTGATGTAACCAGCGACCTGGAACGCATCGGCGTGGTGAACCAAACCACCATGCTGGCCAGCGATACGCAGGCCATCGCCGAATTCCTGAAACAGGTGATGATCAAAAAACACAATCTTACAGCCGCCAATACGGAAGAACGCTTTGCCGATACCCGGGATACGCTTTGCTACGCCACCAACGATAACCAATCGGCCGTATATGGCTTGCTGGAAACCCGGGCCGATCTCGCCATCGTAGTGGGCGGGTACAACAGCAGCAACACCTCGCACCTGGTAGAACTCTGTGAAGGGAAATTACCCACCTATTTCATCAACGCCGAAGAGAAGATACTTTCCGCTTCGGCGATCCGGCATTACAACATGCACCGTAAGGAAGAGCAGGTTACTGAAAATTTCCTGCCGCGAAAAGAAACCATAGACATACTCATCACCAGCGGCGCCAGTTGCCCCGACGCGTTGGTAGAAGAAGTGATCGGCAAGATTGTTTCTTTCTTCCCGGCCCAAAAGAGTATTGAGGAACTGGCCGGAGAATTTTTGCAACCGGCATAAAAAAGCCCCCGCGCAGGCAGGGGCTTCGTTCGTATCTTTTGTTGTTACTTGACGAGTTTCTTCACCGTCACTTCTTCCCCGATCTGCACCTTCAGGATGTACAGGCCCTTCGACAGGTTATCGAGCCCGGTTAACCGGATGGTGTTCACCCCTTTCGTGATCCTGTATTCCGATCCGGATAAGCGTTTACCGGTATTATCAAAAAGGCTGATGCCTGCACGACCGGCGCTTTCGCTCGACAGTGTTACCGATATTTTATCCGTAAAAGGTGCTGGATAGATTCCTGTTACATGCACACCTTTTACCTGCACCTGCAGGGCGGCGATATTGCTGTAAAGGAATGATCCGTCTTTATCCACCTGCTTCAACCGGTAATAATTCGTTCCGGCACTCACCTGTATATCATCAAAGCGATAGTTCACTTTTGATTCACTGTTGCCCTGCGCTTCTACCTTAGCCAGTGCGGTGAAGTTTACCCCGTCGGCGCTTTTCTGGATCTCGTAATAATGTCCATTCTGCTCCTGCAGGCTGCTCCAGCTCAACCGTGCAATGCCATTGGTGTAAGCGGCCTGCAAGGGTGTTGTCACAATCGGCAATAAGCCACTCACCGGCTCCAGCAGGCAAAGGTCGTCGATGGCGAGGTAGGCTGCCGTACCATTGCATGCATTGGGTGTTTTAATGCTGATCTCGAGTTTCTGGTAGCTGTTCACCGGGATGTTTACGGCCAGCACCAGTTGTGTCCAGGTTCCGGGCGTACCGGAAACCGTTTGCGTAACGGATCCCAACGAAACATAAGAAGTAGTTGGCGCCGCGATGGTGGTTCCCCCTTTCAATTCCAGCATCACAACCGGATCGGATGTACCGGTACTGATCTTTGAGAACCAGGCCCTGAAGATGAGGGTTCCCTGGTAGTATGTATTAGCGCCGGGTACTGCGATGGTACGGTACCATACCCGGTTCGTGCAGGAGTTGTTCGCATTCACGACCATCATGCCCATGCCCGAATGAGGAGCAAAGGCCGAAAACGAGGTATTCATGGAATCGGGATTGTTCATTACCCGGTAACGGGGGTTGGATCCTGCTGAGCCCGAGGTCCACTGGGTCATGTCGGTATATGCTTTCGCGGTAACACCGTTTGTACCAGGCGCCGAAAAATTACCGCTGCCCGCTACTTCAAAACCACCGAAATAATCAGTGATCGGTGGCGGAACCAACGCCGGGTTTATTACCAGCATGTTGTTGGTACAGGCAGAATAGCAGTTTTCGCCGGCCGGCCGTGTGCGGATACGGATCGTCTTCGCCGCCCTGTCGCCAAATTCCTCTCCCCCATATACCGGTATCCCGGTATTGGTCTGGGGATCCAGCCCGAAGTCCGTCATCAATACCCTGAACTCAACATTATCCAGTTGCGTTGTATACGCCGGTGATCCAACATTTGCGATCACGAGATTCTCGATTGAGTCTTCAATAAAAGTAGGTTGCGAAGCGCCGGTGACCAGGAATGTACGGCCATTGATCAGGTTGTTTCCGTTGGAGAGATAGGTCCATGCCCCAGCAGGAGACGTTCGGTATTGCCAATGGATGTACGAGTTGTAGCCGATAGCACTAACCTGTGTATGGATGGTCACTGTTTCGCCTTGCAGGAAACAGGAAACATTGTAGCGTTCTACTTTATGGGCGAATGAGGGTTGGGCAAGGCCGGTAAACAGGCTTACAAGGAAGACCAGGTTCAATAGCCTGAACAGTCCTTTTCCTGTGGCAGAAATTTCTTTCATGTTAACTTGGGTTTGGTTTCAAAATCGTCAGTCTGGCAGACAGCTTTTCGAGGGTTGGATGTATAAAGCCATGATCGTGAAGGAAATTCAGAGGTATTGGGGAGTTATATCCAGGCATACCGCCGTAGTAAGCCATTGCCTGAACAGTATTTGTTGCGGGTAAGGAGGTGGGGTCTTTGGGAGGTATTGGGGGGCGCAAATATAGCGCTTTTCAGAATCCGGTGTCGAAATTATTTTCCGGCGGGTCAATCGATACATCCTGAAATAAAGAGCCCCCGCTGTTGGCGAGGGACATCTTTGTTTGTGCTTGGTTATCTAATATCTTGTTTATTTCAAAAGTCGTTTGCTCAATATGGCATCCCCGGCCTGGACGCGGATGATGTATATACCTTTCGCGAGGCTACCCAACTGGTCGACCAATACGGTATTGGCTCCGTGGCTCACCACACATTGCTTGCTGGCCACCACCCTTCCGGTGTTATCGAATACGGATATATATACCGGTGTTTTCTCTTCGCTGGCGATACGCACATGTACCTTATCGGTGAACGGACCGGGATACACAGAGGTAATGTTGACTCCCTTGATCTTCACATTCATCAGGATGGTATTGCTGTACTGAAAATGACCATCATTATCGAAGTACTGAACACGGTAATAATTCATTCCGTCTTCCGCGTTCGCATCCTGGAAATTATACGACACCACTTTATCGCTTACCGATTGGGCCTGCACTTTACCGGTGCTGTAAAAGGTGATGCCATCGGCGCTGCGCTGAACATCAAAATGACTGCTGTTGCTTTCCTGCAGGCTCGACCAACTCAGGTATACAACACCCTGGGAATAGTAGGCTTTCAGCGGAGTCCACACGATCGGTAAAAGAACTTGTTCCTGTTTTGCGGCATGGCCGGCAACAATATGTTTGTTTCCTGCGTGCGTGAAAGAAGGAGTCGCTGCAAGCAATAAAGTAAGAAGCAGTAATTGCCATTGTTTCACCGGCAGGTATTCTTGTGTACAGGTATATGTCTTCATAACACGGGATGATTCAGTGAATAAGCTTACGGGGTAACCTTTCAGAAGTATTGGAAGATGTGCGCTTATGCAAGCGGCAACGGCAGGTTTAGCAGGACTGGTTCAGAAGTTTTCGGAGGATATAAGTATCTGAAACGTTGCGCACGGCAACAAACCATTTCATTAATGTGTATTCTTCAACGGGATATTTTCAGGAAAAGCGCCTGCGTGTGCAGGGTATCTTGGAGGTGCCGTAAAAGTAGATATTGCGATCCACTTATGCAAGCCTTTTCAATTTTTTTTCTGCCAGATCGATCGCCTTACGTAATTGCTCTTCCATGCTGAGGTTCGTATTATCAATTTCTATTGCATCTTCCGCCTTGCGTAAAGGACTGATCTTCCGGTTCGAATCGATGTAATCCCGCATTTCGAGGTTGTTCTTTACCTCTTCAATGGTGATATTGGGATTTTTCGCATACAATTCCTTGAACCGGCGCTCTACCCGAACCGCCGTATCGGCCGTCATGAATATTTTGAGTTCCGCGTCGGGGAATACGGTCGTACCGATATCCCTTCCATCCATCACGATGCCTTTATACATTCCGAGCTTTTGCTGCTGCGCCACCGCGAAGGACCGAACCGATTCGATGGCCGCCACATCGCTTACTTTCTCCGCGATCACCAGGTCGCGGATCACGTATTCCACATTCTCTCCGTTCAGGTATATCTCCGATTGCTGCGACACGTCGTTGTAGTGAAACTCAATACTGATGTTGTTCAACGCTTCCGTCACTTCTTTCTCATCCGTCCAATCGATATGATTGCGCAAAAAATAAAGCGTGATGGCCCGGTACATAGCGCCGCTGTCGATATACACATACCCGAGTACCTTAGCCAGTTGTTTGGCCAGTGTACTTTTACCACAGGAAGACCAACCGTCGATTGTAATGGTGATTTTTGGTTTCATCTGAAGGCAAAAATGGTTCAAAAATAACCGAATTCAAAATGAATTTAAGGCAGAACCATTTTCGCCACCGATGGACAGTATTAATGCTTGGTTTTGGTTTTATTAGTTGAATAAAATGAATTTCTGGCTGAGCATCCGGTTGTTCACCTGTACCTGCATGGTATAGGTTCCGTTACCGAACCTGGACAGGTTGCTGAGGCGGATCACATTGGTTCCCTTCGCAACCTGCTGCTTCTGCGTATGCACTACCCTGCCGTTGGCATCGATCATGCGGATCGTTACTTCACCGGCATTGTCGGCGCTGAAGCTCATCGCGATCTCGGCGCCTGCCGGGTTCGGCATCAGGGTCAGCGGGATATTCATTCTCGACTTACGCAGCGCCACGATATTGCTGTACGTATACTCGCCGGTAGCTGTCACGGCTTTGACGCGGTAGTACAGCACTTCTTCATATACGTTGCTTACATTGTCTTTGGCTGTAAAGGCCTGCGCCTGGGTTGAAACCACACGCTGGTTAACCGTTGATACGCGGGTAAACCGGATATTATCCGTACTCCGCTCCACTTCAAAATGGTCGATCGGGTTGCTGGTAACGATCACCCAGTTCATGGCGGCTTCGTTACCCTGTAACACAGCGCTCAGGGTAAGCGACTCGTTTGCCAGTACCACGCCCACAAAACGCCAGTCGCGATCGATGTTCGCCGGATATTTTTTCTGTACTGTTGTACGGGATCCGGGTGTGGCGTCGCCGCTGAATGTTCCGCCGGTTCCCATTCGGTACGAAGTTCCTTTCACATTGATCACAGAGTTCAGTGAATCAAAACGATTGTCTAATCCGTCTGCATCTGTATCCAGGCCGGTCAGGGTAACCAGGTCGTCGGCCTTACCATTCAGGTTGAAGTCGTTTCCTTCCACGATATCCGGTTGCGCATCGCCATCACTGTCGAGGTCGCGGTAATCGGGTGTACTATCGTTATCATGATCATACGGGATGATACCCGAACCTCCGTAGCTGGCGCTGTTGTCGTATGTATTGGCGATACCATCGCCATCGGTATCGGTTGTCGCCGGTAATTTATATCCGACAGTTGACAATCCTTCGATATTATCGGGGATACCGTCGTTATCAGCGTCGATGTCGAGATAGTCGGGATAAATGTCCGCATCGCTGTTGCGCAGGTTCAGACTGGCAAAGCCGGATACGGTCGTCGACCAGCCGTTGCTGCCGAAGGAACCATCTACAATACCATTGAAGTTGGCGTCGGCGAAACCGGCTTCCACCACATCCGGAATACCATCGCCATCGCTGTCGAGGTCGTAGGCATTCGGACGGAAGTCCTGGTCTTTGTTCTTGTTCGGGTAGCTGTCGGCACGTCCGTCTACCGGGCTCAGATCCGTACCCGTTTTCAGCAAGGCGGTAGCCGAAACAAAATTGTCGGCAATACCATCGCTGTTGGCGTCGGTAAATCCATCGAGTTTACCGTCGTTGTTGCTGTCGGCGCCCAATGCTTCAATCACATCAGGAATACCGTCGTTGTCGGAATCAAGGTCGAGGTAGTTGGGGATGCCGTCGCCGTCGAAGTCCTGGGCGCCAAGGCCGTTGCCTGAGCCCTGAACACCTGTGCTGTTGGCATCCACATTCTGTGAAAAACCATCGGCGTCTGTATCGGTGTAATTGTCGATAATGCCGTCGCCGTTGGCATCCACGCCGTAGGATTCCACCACGTCGGGGATACCATCGTTGTCGGAGTCAAGATCATACTGGTTAGGGATTCCGTCGAGATCTTTGTCGGCGTTATCGTTCACGCCGTCGCCGTTAGAGTCAATGAAGCCAGGGAAGTCTGTATCGTAATAGTTAGGGTTTCCGTCGTTGTCCGAATCGGCGCCATAATCAAAGTTGTCGTTCACGCCGTCGAGGTTGGTATCCACGAATCCGGGATAGGCCGGGTCTTTCCAGTTGGGGATACCATTGGAGTTGTGATCCTGCAGTGCCAATGCGTTATTGAATTCAACATAATCAGGAATTCCGTCATTGTCGTCGTCGATATCCACACATACCGTGATGATCACCGAGATACGGGCCGTGTCGGAACAACCGGCGCCGTTGGTATAATAGGCCCAGTAGATCCCGGAAGCGCTCACCGGTGTGTAGGGATTGTACATGTTTGCCGGAATGAAAGGCATGGCAGAATAGAATGTATATCCTGCATACTTACGCCAGGGCAGGGTTACGGTAAGGTTAGCGCATTTGTTTACGAGTAAGGTGTCTTTTGGTGTAAAGCAGGGGCCGGCAAGCGGGCTGATAACAGGCCCTTTGATAATACAACCGGATGTAACCACACCACTTGAATCGAACAGGGCGCTGCCCGACAAACGGCCGGTATAGTTGATGCGGGCGTTGTTTTTCAGGGAGCCCACACAGCTTACGATCTTACAGGCAGAAGCGGTAACAACATCGAATTGAACATTCCCACCAACGCCCGGTCCGATCTTACCACCGGCAGCGGCATTAGCGCCTACACCGATGCGGAAAAGGATACGGTTGCTGGCAAAATCATATTCCGCTTCATCATCGCCGGCAGCGTCTGTTTTAACCACGCCGTTGATTCGTATGGTTCCCGGGATATAGGTAGTACCGGAAGGCAGGTTATCGGTGATGATAGTATTGGTGCTTGAGTCGTTACCGGCGTTGTTGTAATTGATCTGGTACCGGATACTGTCGCCAGGCACCAGGGATCCGCCATTGATATCCGTAGCCGTTTTATCAAACGCGAATGTAGGGTTGTATTGGGAGATTGATGTGGTAAGCACATGGGCAATCACCATTTCGTCCGGCGAAGCCAGGCGAACTGTTGCCGATGACTTATTATTCCCCAGGTTTGCGTTACCCGCATTGGGCATATCGATGATGTTGGCATCGTACCCGAGGGTATTATTGAAAGCCGGGTTACGGGTGGCTACCACCGAGCCTTTGTAACCGATGGTGCTGTTCCACATATCGTTCAGGCCAGCCGTTCCGCTGGGAGTCAGGTTCACAAAAGAACCGGCGCCACTTTGTTTGAACGCGAAAGAATCTTTCCAGCTGCGGTCGCCATCATATACCACACCACCCAGTTCACAGCTTACCGGACCGGTAGGCGGAGTCAGGAATCCGCTCAGGGTAAAATCAACAGGGGCATTCCCTTTCTGTACCACCGCACAACCGTCGAATACAGTAAGGTTGCGGGAGATCAGGGAAGGATTACCATATACGATCACGATCGTCCAGCCGCCATATGCATTGTTCTTACCGAGCGGCGGACAAACATTCGCTACGGAATAAGTACCGTTCGGGTTTGTGGCATTCACCAGGGATGTGATATCAGCGAAGCACTGGAAACCGGTATAATTAAAACCGACAGGAGCGCCGGAGTTGTAATAATCTGTTTGGCTTGATGTAATCGTTGTATAGGAAGCAGAACCCGGGAGTTTCAGTTTACAGGTTGTTTCATTGGTGATCCAGGCTGTGCTTCCGCCATTCACACCCTCACCGGCGCCCCAATACAAACCCGCGAACAGCACATTTGAGCAGGAAGGAAGGTTCAGATCAGCCGTGGATGAATTGAATGTTCCGTTGTTATCCAGGCCCAATACCTGCATATCAAATGACATATCATTCGAGCTGGCAGCACGTAGGTGAACTTCCACCGCTATGGTATTATTACCCGCTGTAAAGAAAGAAGGGCTCAGGTTATAACTAACCGCTTCAGCAGCCCCCGGGGTAATGTTGGATGAAGCCAGCGTACCGTAACCTACAGCGCCGCCGGGCATGTTGTCGCGGATCCTTTCCACTCCGTTCACATACACCACGATACCGTCATTCCGCAACAGGTTCAGTTGAATAGAGTAAAACGTGGCAGATAATTCGGCAGCGGTAAAGTTCACCGTTTTGCGGAAATAATAGGCCGTATACTTGTTTCCTCCTATCGGCAAGCAGATAGGAAGCTGACCATTGGGGAGACAGGTGGTCTGCCCGGAGTTATAGCCGTACTTGCCAGCACCGTTCACCGGTAAAGCGCCTACGTTCCAGTTGGCATTCAGCACATACCCGGTTTGCTTCCAGTCTGTAGCCACGGGGTTATTAGCAGGAGCTGTGTTTCGTGCATGGTAATCCCAAACACTACCGAAAGGCAGTTTTACGGTCGGGGCCGGATTATCTACGTCGATATTGATACCGTTTCCGCCGTTGTCCATCGAAGAACCTGCAGGGGGTACTTCGCCGGTTCCCGGATCGCCGGATCCTATACCTGACGTGGAGATAATGCTGTTCGCCACATACACGATATTCCCTTTAGCGGAGGGGTTGTAGTAGCGGGTCGTGAATGAACGCACGATTTGCGCATTCGTAACGGCACATAAAAGCACCGTTGTGATCAGAAGGGGTACAATTCTTTTCATGATTCCAGATTTTTGTAAGCATCTGGCCTTTCATAAAAGAATACTGGATAGTTTACGCTTGTTTATTTCTTGTGAACCGGTGCTAAGTAAACCGACTGCAATAACAGAAAATACCACTTAGCTTAATAAGGGAAGAAACACGTGGAAGACAGTAAAATTACTATTTCAGTTAGGGGACGCAAATATAGCTAAACGTTTTCCGGATTTCCAAGCGTTCGGCCTACTTTTTTGTCGAAAAAGTTCTAACTAAGCGCTAAATAACTGAAAATCACACACTATTGACTCAGTATTTTTTTACTATAAAATAAAAAACGCCACCCTTTACTGGGTGGCGCTGAGAATTATTATTGTTTGTCGTTATACTTCCGACTTTTTTTCCTTTTTCTTTTCCTCCGGCTTAACAGAGAATTTGATCTTTTCTCCCGATTCATCCAGCTCGGCAATCATGATATCCCCGGCCTTGATACTCATGTTCAGTATTTCCTCCGCCAGGGGGTCTTCCAGGTATTTCTGGATCGCCCGGTGCAACGGCCTGGCGCCGAATTGAGAATCGTAGCCCTTATCGGCAATGAATTCCTTGGCCTTTTCTGTAAGCTCAATGGTAAAGCCCAGGTTGGCCAAACGCTTCATTACGCCTTTCATCAGTATATCAATGATTGCAAATATGTTCTCTTTACTGAGTGAATTGAACACCACCACATCATCGATACGGTTCAGGAATTCGGGACTGAAGGTGCGTTTAAGGGCTTTTTCGATCACGGCTTTATTATTCTCTTCCGTATTTTCCATACGGGAGGCAGTAGCAAAGCCGACTCCATCGCCAAAATCTTTCAGTTGGCGGGCTCCGATATTGGAAGTCATAATGATAAGGGTATTCTTGAAATCTACTTTCCGTCCCATACCATCAGTAAGCTGACCGTCATCGAGTACCTGGAGGAGTATATTATATATATCCGGGTGCGCCTTCTCGATCTCGTCGAGCAGGATCACGGAATAGGGCTTACGCCGTACACGTTCAGTAAGCTGTCCGCCTTCTTCGTATCCCACATAACCGGGAGGAGCGCCGATCAGGCGGCTCACGGTGAATTTTTCCATGTATTCGCTCATATCGATACGGATAAGGGCATCCTCACTGTCGAACATATGTTTGGCCAGCGCCCTTGCCAACTCCGTTTTACCTACACCGGTGGGTCCGAGGAAAATGAACGTGCCGATGGGTTTTTTGGGATCTTTCAGTCCTACCCTGTTACGCTGGATAGCTTTCACTACTTTGGTAATGGCGTCATCCTGTCCGATAACCGCTCCCTGCAGGTCGGTAGCCATGCGGCGCAATTTCTCGGTTTCAGCCTGAACCATCCGCTTAACCGGGATGCCCGTCATCATCGAAACCACTTCAGCGATATCTTCTTCTTCGATCGGGTAGCGTTTATGTTTGCTTTCTTCTTCCCAGGCATTCTTGGCCGCCTCGAGTTCTTCCTGCAAACGCTTTTCGGTATCCCGGAGCGAGGCGGCTTCTTCAAACCGCTGGCTCTTCACCACTTTATTCTTTTCCAGTTTGATATCCTCGATCTTTTTTTCCAGGTCGATGATTTCCTTGGGCACATTGATGTTTTTGATGTGCTTGCGGGCGCCCACTTCATCCAGTACATCGATGGCCTTATCGGGCAACAACCGGTCTGTCATATAGCGATCGCTTAATTTTACACAAGCCTCAATGGCGTCCTGGCTGTACGTTACGTTGTGGTAGTCTTCGTATTTATTCTTGATATTGTTGAGTATCTCAATGGTTTCTTCCACGGAAGGCTGATCCACGATCACTTTCTGGAAACGCCTGTCGAGCGCACCATCCTTCTCGATATGCATCCGGTACTCATCCAGCGTGGAGGCGCCGATGCATTGCAGTTCGCCCCGGGCAAGGGCGGGTTTAAAAATATTGGAAGCATCGAGTGAGCCGCTGGCGCCGCCGGCACCCACGATCGTATGGATCTCATCGATGAACAGGATCACATCACGGTTCTTCTCGAGTTCATTCATGATCGCCTTCATGCGCTCTTCAAACTGACCGCGGTACTTGGTGCCCGCAACGAGCGCTGCCAGGTCGAGGCTTACCACCCGTTTATCGAACAATACCCTCGATACCTTCCGCTGTACAATGCGCAGGGCCAAACCCTCCACGATAGCGGTTTTACCCACACCTGGTTCACCGATAAGGATGGGATTGTTCTTTTTACGACGGGAAAGTATTTGGGATACCCGTTCGATTTCGTTTTCCCTGCCCACGATCGGGTCGAGGGTTCCATTCTCTGCCAGGCGGGTGATATCGCGGCCAAAATTGTCGAGAACAGGCGTTTTGGTTTTGGGCTGATTGCCTGCGCCGGCACGTTGCGATTTTTGCTGGCTGTATTTCTTTTCATCTTCAAACTCCTCATCACCTTCATCGCTGAATTCGGCCGAAGGCGGATTGCTGGTAACAAAACCGAGTTCATTTTTAAAAATGTCGTAATCCACATCGAACTGGTTGAGTATCTGTGTAGCGATATTCTCTTTGTTTTTTAAGATCGAAAGCATCAGGTGCTCGCTTTCTACCTGGGCGCTTTTCTGTGCTTTGGCTTCCAGGACCGTAATACGGATCACTTTTTCTGCCTGTTTGGTAAGCGGAAGCGAATTGATGTTGGCGATGTTCTTGCCCGTTTTGTCTTTAACGGCGATCTCTATTTCTTTACGGAGTTCGAAGAGGTCGATATTGAGTGATTTGAGGATCTTAACCGCTGTGTTCTCTCCATCCCTGATCAGTCCTAAAACCAGATGTTCGGTACCGATGAAATCATTTCCCAACCTGAGCGCTTCTTCCCGGCTGTAGGAGATAATCTCTTTAACCTGGGCTGAAAAATTATTATCCATTTATATTGAATTTATGTGTACAATAATAACGATTATTTCAAAGATATAGTTTACGCAACCCGGCAAATGTTAATATGTTAAAAAGTAAAAACGCAGCTGGTAATGAAGTGATTCCATCAAAAAGAGAAGTTCCGTTTTCCGGGAATACATAATCAAAATTTGCTTTACTTTACAGAATACCGGATGTAAAAAATGTCGCTACGATGAATGTCAAATCAGATACCAAAGAGAGATTTACGGTAATAACGCCCCAGGAAGCCAGTTTATCTGTTATTATGACAGAAGAACTGCGGAATCTGTTGCTTCCCTACCTGCAAAAAGACATACCGCATATTGTACTGAACCTGTCTGCTGTTTCCCGCATCGACCCGGAAGCGGCGACGGTGATTGCCGGTATTCAGCAGGAATTCTACGCCGCCAACCAGTCATGTGTGCTCTGTTGCCTGCAACCGGATGTTGAAAAAGTATTCGGCGCCGCCGACCTGCTCGACACCATGAACATCACACCTTCCGAAAGTGAAGCATGGGATATTGTGCAGATGGAAGAAATTGAGCGGGAATTTCTTAGAGATGAATAAACCTGTTTGATGCTTGTAGTTTGAAGTTATTGTTCTTTTTCATACACCCGTCCAAACCACAGCATCAAACCACAAATCATAAACTTCAAATCAATTATTGTGTTTGCGCTGACCATCTTAGGAAACAATTCGGCCATACCGGCATTCGACCGTAACCCTACCGCCCAGGTATTGCAAACCATGGAGGAGAGTTTCCTGATCGACTGCGGCGAAGGAACGCAAATGCAGCTGGCCAAATACAAGATCAAGCGGAGCCGCATCAACCATATTTTCATCTCACACCTGCACGGCGATCATTATTTCGGATTGATCGGGCTGCTCACGAGCATGAGTTTACTCAACCGCACACAGGACCTGCACCTGCATGCGCCCCCCGAACTCGAACAGGTGATCAACCTTCAGCTTGACCTGGCCGATACGCATCTGAGTTATACGCTGCACTTTCACCCCCTCACTGAAGAAACGGTGATTGTACAAAACAACAAGATCCTCATCGAGTGTTTCCGCGTACAACACCGCATCGACTGCTGGGGATTCCTGTTCCGGGAACGAAGAAACCTGCGCAGGGTGAACGCCGAAAGAGCAAGAATCTACGAGATCCCCGCCGCGTTTTATGAAAAACTGCAGCAGGGATTTGATTATGCCAATAAAAAAGGCAGTATTGTTCCCAATGAAGAAGTAACCATCCCCGGCCCCAGGCCACGATCCTACGCCTACTGCGCCGATACCATCTACGATGAACGCATTGCGGAAAAAGTAAAGGATGTAGATCTGCTCTACCACGAAGCCACCTACCTGAAAGATCTTCACGAAAGAGCCGCCGCCCGGTATCACAGCACCACCATACAGGCGGCTGAGATCGCAAAAAAAGCCGGGGCGAGGAAACTCCTCATCGGGCATTTCTCTTCCAAGTATGAAAAACTGGATGACTTTCTTACCGAGGCCAGCGCTGTTTTCGAGAATACGGAACTGGCGTTGCAGGGAAGTTGTTACATGATCTGACCTACTCCTTTGTCTTCACCACGTAATTGAACCCATCCGCCATGATCCAGTTGTAGAATTCGGGGAACCACTTACGCCATGCCGGTTCATTGTGACCGCTCTCCGGATCGATGATGGAATAGATCATAGAGGAAGAACCTGCGCCCAGCGATTCCTGTACATCCTGCATATCCTGTATATAGGAGCCGCCTTCTTTCCCTCCCATGTAGAAAAAGACCTTCGCGGTCATACGGGAAGCCAGGGAATCCGTAAGTGACTTGATGGCACCGGCCGTCCAGAAAGCGGGTGAAAATATCCCGCCTTTACCAAACACATCCGGCTTCCGGAGAATCGCATAGTACGAGATTAGTCCACCCATCGAACTTCCCGCGATAAGGGTATGTTCTTTTGTACGGAGGGTGCGGTAATGACCGTCGATGTATGGCTTCAGCGTATTGGCGATAAAATCGATATACGCATCGCCCTCTCCTTCACCAAAGCGTTCAAAATAAAAAGGATTGTATTCATTGAAACGGCGTGGCCCGTTCTCGATGCCTACCACAATACTGGCCGGCCGGCCTTTGGCGATCAGTGAATCGAGGCATTCATCCACACCCCACTCACCGAAACCGGAATAGAATTCATCAAAAAGATTCTGGCCATCGTGCATGTACAGAACAGGATATTGTTTATTCCCTTTTTCATAACCCGGTGGCAGGTACACCCAGATCTTCCGGGTTCGGTTCAGCTGCGGGATGAAGAAAGCCGTATCCATCACCCGTACATTATCACTCACGGTGTGCCGGGGTGGTTCGGGTGGAAAATCATCCCTCCAGGCTTCGATCGAAACATCAATCACCGTATCGGATTGCAGGCGAAGAAAACGATTGGCCTTAAATGTTCCGCCCGTGCCTGTCTCTACCTTATCCCAACTGCCGCGTATGCATTTGTATTCATAATCATCGGCGGGTAATGATGCCGTGCATTGTATCGTACCACCGGAAGATCGGGAAAAAGCGAATTCCGGAACTGCTTTCCAGCGATTGAAGGAGCCCGACACAAAGATGCTGTCGCCGGAATGTGAAGCCGGTCGCTGCAGGAGCCGGAATGTAACACGATGCTGCGCTTGGGCGCTGACCAAAACAAAAAGCAGGGCAAAAAGACTCCATAGCTTTTTCATCGCGATTGATTTGATGAACCACAGGCAATGCACAGAACCGATTCCTGTGCGAAGTGGTGGTTCAGATTCTATTTACCCAGGTATTGCTTCACCCGCTGGTGAATGGATGCGCTCAAGGGCACAAGCGGCAACCGCAACACATTTTTAATGATTCCCAACTCCGACAAAAAGGCCTTGGCGCCCGCCGGGTTGTTCTCTGCGAACAACAGGTCATTCCCTTCGAGGCAGGTGTAATGGAGCGGCCGGGCCGACGCGAAATCGCCCTTGATGCAGAAACGCACCATGTCGGAAAAATCTTTCGGGAAACAATTGGCGGCCACGCTGATCACCCCGTCCATGCCGCATGCGATCAATGGCAGGGTCAGGTGATCATCACCACTCACTACCAGGAAATCATCCGGACGATCCCGCAGGATGTGCATGCATTGCACCATGTTTCCGCTGGCTTCCTTGATGCCGGCGATATTTTTTACTTCCCCCGCAAGGCGCAGGGTTGTTTCAGCTGTGATATTACTTCCGGTTCGCCCGGGCACATTGTAGAGCAATAAGGGTTTCGGACTTGCTTCCGCCAGGTTCTTATAATGCTGAAAGATCCCTTCCTGTGAAGGCTTATTGTAATAGGGACTCGCACTCAATACCGCTATCGCTTTTTCGAGCGGATAGCTTTGCAGGTTCTCCATCACTTCACGGGTATTATTACCACCGACTCCTACCACAACCGGCACCCGTCCGTTCACACGTTCGTAAGTATAATGAATGATATCCGCTTTTTCTTCCGCATCAAGTGTGGGTGTTTCACCTGTTGTGCCCAGGGACACGATGTATTCGATCCCGCCCGCAATGATAAAATCGATCAGTTTGCCCAGCGCCTCAAAATCCACTTCCATCGATGCTTTAAAAGGAGTAACAATGGCCACGCCGGTGCCCTGCAGTTTAGTTCGCAAACCCATAACAAAATTTTTGTGAAGGTATTGAGAAGCGGGGAGATTATAAAACTACGATTCCCGGAGGATCTTCGACTTAGCCGGGTAAGCCTTATCGCCGCCATAGATAAACAAACAGGTTCCGTTCCGGATCTTGTCGATGATGGGTTTATGCAGTTTCTCGGGCAGGGCCGGGCAGCCTAAACTCCGCCCCAGGTAGCCCTGGGCTCGGATCAATGCCTCGCTAACGTACGCGGCACCATGAATGACAATATCACGCCGGTCTGCATTGTCGTTAATGCCTTTTTCCAGGCCTTCCAGTTTGAGTGAATAGCCATGCGCTCCCTGGTAGGTGGCCCCCGTTCGGTAAAATCCTAAACTGCTTTTGTTACTTTCGGGTGTGTTGGAAAACTGCCTGGCATATTCCTTCCCCGAATTCTGACCATGCGCCACGTAGGTGCAGAACAATACTTCATTGTTGGCCAGGTCGATCACGAATAAACGACGGGAAGATGAAGGCAAACTGAAATCCACGATCGAAATCACCTCATCGTTGCGGATATCTCCTTTCCGGCGAAGGTACGCAAACCCCTGCATGGCGTATTCAAATGCCTTGCGGCTAAGACCCTTTTCCGCCAGGTCGAGGCGTTCATACAACAATGCCACCTCGGTGTTTTTTTCGGCGAAATTGGAGAGTGAATCTTTTACCGCAGCTACGGTTCGGATCCGGCTAACGGCAGCCCGTCCTTCAAACGAAAGGGCCAGTGCAACTGAAAAGATGATAATGAATAACGGGAGTATGGATACGGATCGTTTCATTCCGGTATTTTTCTTCATGCTTGATTTGAACGACGCAAAGGTCGGCCGGCATATTGTTTCTGAATTGTTAAAGTAACTGCCACCGGAAACTGACCTCTATCACCCGGGGCACAGACATGCCTCATTGGCATTGCGCCGTCAAATCCGCAATCTTGCTATATGGAAAAACAGGCAATACAAAACAGCCGGATCATCAATGGATTATTGATAGCTGCCGTGGCCCTGCCCCTGCTCTATTTTGGTAAAACGCTGTTCATCCCGCTTTTTTACGGGCTGTTCATCGCCATTGTTCTGTACCCCATCTGCCGCTGGCTCGAAAAAAAAGGGGTGCCCCGCAGCCTCGCTATCACGGCCGGACTCCTGCTCGTACTGCTGCTTTTCGCCGGGCTGGTTTCGTTGCTAGTGATCCAGTTCAACGCGTTTTTGCAGGACCTGCCCGAACTCAAAGCCAAACTGCAGCCCGCCATCAGCAACCTGCAACACTGGCTGGAAAACAATTTCAATATTTCCATCGCCTCGCAGGAGCGATGGTGGGCCGATGAATCCGATCAGCTATCGGGCAAAGCCCCGGGATTGATCACCGGCATCTTCAGTCAAACCGCCTCCGGGTTGTTCACCCTTTTTATCACACCTGTATTCGCGGCGCTGTTCCTTTATAACCGAAAAGATTTTGTGCGCTTCCTGGAAAAGATTGTTGGAGCGGAAAACAAACAACGGCTGCAGCAGGTACTCGGAGAAACCATTCTCACCTATTTCCATTTCATCAAGGGAATGGTATTCGTTTACCTGATCGTAGGTGTGCTGAACAGCATCGGCCTGCTGGCTCTCGGCATCCGCCATGCCATCCTGTTCGGCTTTCTTACCGCCATCATGACCATCATACCCTATCTCGGCATTATCATCAGCGCCCTGTTACCCATCACCATTGCCTGGATCACCAAGGACAGCGTCTGGTACCCCATTGGCGTGGTAGGCGTTTTTGTATTTGTTCAATACCTCGAAGCCAATGTGATATTTCCCAAGGTGGTGGCCACGCAACTCAACATCAGTACCTGGGCCACGCTGGTAGCTATCATTGCCGGTGGTATTCTTTGGGGCGTGAGCGGCATGATCCTCTTTATCCCCTTCCTGGGTATGCTGAAACTGGTCACTGATAACGTTCCTGAGTGGGGAGCCGTGAATATATTGATACGGCGGAATGAAGGAAAGAACAGATGAGGAGGTAACAGATCAGATCAATGCCTTGCCTTTCAGCTGATACGCGATCAGCATCATCACTATACCGATCCCCAGGTACACAAACTGCAGCCAGAAGATGGTATTAATAAGCAGCATCTGCACCAATACCCAGCCACAGGTCATAACGCCGGCAAGAATCGCCCATTCATACCGACGCAACGTATTCCGCAGGTTCAGCACGAATGCGACGAGGCTGCTTCCTCCAACAAAAACAGTAAGTACGATTCCGGGAACCAGGAATGTTGTAAAAGGAGATGTTTTCAACAGATCGGTCGACATCTGCATCACACTGCCATCGGGGTAGAGGATGATGATAACCCCGGATATCAACGCCGTGACCGCTACAAAGAATAATAGTATATCCAATACTGTTTTCATTTCTCAATTATTAATTCCTGTTTTGAATTCCTCAGGGCCCTTCTCCCGGTTCAGGTACTTCATAGGGAGGTGTTTCGAACGGATCCTCATCGGGTATCACATCGGGATCCTCTTCGGGCAATACCGGCAGGTCGGGAACCGCGTCGGGATGAATATCCGGATCTTTCACCGGGGGAATCTCATGGGGCTTCTTTTTGGGATCGTCGTACATGATCTTTTTATTTCTGCAACAAAGCTAACCCGCTGTCCCTGGGCATGGCAATGAGCATCGTTAGAGGCATCACTGACGCTTGTCATTTTTAACCGCATACGTTCAGCGATACATTTGCTGTATAAAACATTTTTATGCTCGGCGAACTCAACGATATGGAAATGAAAAATGTGCTGTCGAGCCAGGTGCTCGGCCGTCTTGCCTGCAGCGATGGCAATCAACCCTATATTGTTCCGCTCACTTATACCTACGACGGAAAATACATTTATGGTCAAACCAATTATGGCCGTAAGATCCGGGCGCTGCGGAAGAACCCCAGGATTTGCTTTGAGGTGGACATGATGACCGATATGGCGAACTGGAAATCCGTGCTGGTATTCGGGGAGTTCAGGGAACTGAAAGGAAAAGAAGCCGAACATGCCCGGGATACCTTGTTCAACCGGGTATTTACGCTGCTTACCAGCAGCACCATACATCTCCACGAACACGATGAAAAAGGGACCATCGACGACAGCAACCGGGTGAAAACTGTTATGTACCGGATTAAGATCAAAAAGATGACCGGCCGGTATGAGAAGATATAGGGTTGTGTTATCCGATTAACGGAGCAAGCATGAAGCATGATCCCCAAAAAGAAAGCAGCCCGAGGGCTGCTTTCTTCATTCATGCCTGCGTTAGGATTATCCGTTATTGTTTAGCCAGCACATTTTTCTTCACCATGTTTTCCACGATCAGTTTCCCGTATTCATGCCCGAGGCTTTCCGACGAATTCGGATCGAAAGACTCTGTTTGCACCGAATACAACAGGTCCTTGGTACCCATATCGTACAGGTTGCTTTCCCAGAAATACCTGGTATCGGTTACGTAATACCCGGGGGAATAAATGCGGTCGAATACCGTGGTGTAATAACCGCCGAAGCGGCGGTAGTAAACCGACCGGGGCAGGTTTTCCCGCTGCGCGGGTACATAATACTGTTCTTTGGATTTGTCGAGCAATACGATGGTGATCACCGCATCGGCGCCGGCCTGGCGGATCTTATCCACCGCGTCTTTTTCGCACATATTTTCGAATGCCTTGGGCCCGAATTCGACCTGGGCCGAACTGGCATTGTACCCCAGCGCTTTGAGATCGTCCACCATGTGCTGTTCCATATAGGTGCAGATGCTCCGGTCCTGGTCGCGGATCAATCCCAGCACAAGTACTTTGTTGAATTTTTTGGGGGCGGAACCAGCGGCGCTCCACGAACTGGTGATGCGGCTGCTGGAACAGGAACTCATCAGCAAAATCCCGATGAATCCCAGGAGTATCTTGTTTTTCATAACCGGACTATTTATCGTTCACAGTAAAAAATAAGAAACCCTGCCGCCCTGTACGGCAGGGTATTGATTAAGCAGGACAGAAGCCCGCTTACCTTACGGCTATGTGTTTAGCCTCCAGCTTTTTGGTTTCTTCGGTTTTAGGGATGATAAGGTTCAACACCCCGTCTTCATACCGGGCATCGATCTTATCGGTTTTGGTTCCTTGCGGAATCGTAAACGTGCGGCTGAAAGAAGAATAGCTATACTCCTTGCGGGTATATTTTTTCTCCTTCTCCTCTTTCTCTTCTTTGGTTTCGGCGCTGATGGTAAGCATATCGCCTTCCACATCGATCTTAAAATCGTCTTTCTTCATTCCCGGCACGGCCAGTGAGATCCTGAAATCATTCTTATCCTCCACGATGTTCACGGCAGGGATCGTGAGCATATTACCCCATAAACTTCCTCCGTTGTTCATATCGAACCAGTTGTTCCAGGGTTTAAAGAAATCATTAAAGACAGATGGCATCAGGTCACCGGTTCTGATTAAAGTCTTGGTTGACATAACCACCTCCTTTGTTTTACGTGTTTTGAATATTGTTGACATCCTAAAGCTACCATCGCGTAACCGGCAAAAACAACGACATTGGTCAATCAAAAAAATGACTCTTGTCAGCAAACCGCGGATGATCAATCGTGCAGCACCAACAGCGGAACCCGGGCCTGGTAAACCATCTGCCGGCTGTGTTCCTTCATGAACAGGCGTTCGAACAGGTTGTGATGGTGGGATACCATGACCAGCAGGTCGGTTGAATTGGTCGCCATAAAATCATTGATCCCCTTTTCCACATCCGTATCTACCATGGTATGGAAACTATGCCGGATCCGGCTCAGCGCCAGGTCGGCCGCCATCTTACCAGCCACTTCGGAACCACCCAGTGCGATCTCATTCTTCTGTACATGCAATACCCGCACATCGGCATTGAAGTGCGTGGCGATTGTTTCCAGCATTTGGTGCGGGTGGGCGCCCGCTTTTTCTGTAAAATCGCAGGCGAAGCAGATGTACTTGATATAACTGAATGTGTACTGTTCCGGTATCACTAGCAGGGGAATCTTCAATTTACGTATGGCTGATACCACCGTGCTGCCGAACAGGGACATCGAATGCCCCGCTCCTTTCATGCCCATCACCAGGAGATCGGCCCCGATTTCTTTCGCCAGCTCCCGGATAACACCGGTGGCTGTTCCCATGCGCACGTACCCATCCGCCCTGATCCTGAAATTGGAGGCCAGGTATTCGAGTTCCCGCTGGAGGAAAGCCTCATTCTCTTCCTGCACCTCTGTTAATGAGAGCGGAATATAACCCGGCGCATCGCCTACCGGCGCCGGCATGTAAAATGCGTGAACCAGTACCAACCCTGCGTTGAAGGAACTGGCGAGAGCCGCGGCATAATCCATCGCTTTCCGCGAGGCCTCCGAAAAATCGACGGCTACCAAAATCTTTTTCATGGTCGTTGTTTTAACCGTTTCCGGTTCGGGTTAATAATACTGTACCAGCGCAATGTGGCCGTAGGCTTCCAGGCTTCCATCGTCGGTAAACTCCACATCGCCTCCGTTATCCAGTACTTTCTGGATCACATCGTCTACGGCGTCTTTTATATAAAACGGGTAATCGCTTGGCAGTTCTTCTTTGTAGATCACATCCGGCTCGGCGCCCTGGCGTGCCGCATAGGTGAATCCTTTTTCTACCAGCAGCAGGCGTGAGTTGCGGTGTGTGGCGGCTTCCCAAACCTGTTCCATGCCGTACACGAGCTTATGCGCATTCATGGCTTTTTCCGCCTGGTTGAGCAGGTCGCGTTGTTTTACATGCCGCCAGTTGGCCACGTGCGGTTGCAACACTTCAAATATCTGCGGAACCGGCAATTCTTCGTAATTGCCCGCCACATACCAGGTGATATCGTGCTGGTGCCTTGTCAGTTTTTTGAAATGACCCAGCACCCGTTCGGCGCCCATTACAAACACGGGCAAGGGATACGCTTTCAGCATCAGGGAAAGATCCTCGTCCATCTGGTGCAGGAACTTCTCGAGCAATATTTCTGTCCGTGCATCCGGATCGGAGAAATTGGCCACACGCTCCGCCGTATCCTTTTCCGTCATCTGCATGTGCTCAGCAAGGTTGGATTTCACCAGTTTCATCCCGGTAGCGTCGGCCAGGAACATCAGCGACTTTTTGGCGCTCAGCATCAGCACCAGGTATTGTATCTCGTGCTTTTTCTGGTATACCAGGTCGCGGATCTCGAAACTTTCATCGATGACCAGTTTCTCATTTACCGGGATATCCAGGTAGAATAATTTTTCAACCACCGGTGACACAAAAAAGGCAAGGCTTTTTTTCAGGGTGGTGAAACTTACCCCTGCCACCAGGTCACGCAGTTTGTCCAGTACCGGCAGGGCTTTCTCGGCCGGGTAATTGGCCATCAATTCCTTCTCCGTCTTGTTCAGCGCCATTTTCAACCGGTACTCCAATTCCGCTTTTGGAGTAAGTTTGGGTTCGAATGGCATGATGAGTGAAACAGCGGGTAAATATTTTACTGCCTGCAGAACGGCTTTTTCGTCGGAAGAAAATGTGTGTGTCATGATACAATCGTTTGTACTAAAGTTATTTTCCGGTTTGCTGCTTTTATATAACTGCTGTCAGAGCAAACTATGATTTTACTCAGCGGACCGCCTCCCATGCCGGAATAATTTTACGCCATGCGCAGGCGGACAACACCGAATGCAACGCTGCGGCACAACGCCGAACTGTCGGAGATCTTCCGGCGGATGGCTGGTTGTTATGAATACCTGGGAAAGGAAGAACGATTCCGTGCCCGGGCCTATGCCATGGCAGCCAATGTACTTTCGAATATGCGGGAACCGGTAGACGTGTACGGGGATGATGTGAAAGCGCTGGATGCCCTCAAAGGGGTGGGTGAAAGTATCGCACGCAAGATCATCGAGTACCTGCATACAGGCAGGATCCGCACTTACGAACAACTGAAACGGAAAATCCCGCAAGACCTGTTGGAACTGATGCAGGCGGAAGGTATCGGCCCCGCCACGATCCGGCAATTGCACGATGAACTGCACATAAGCACCCGGCAAGAACTGGCAGCGGCGCTGGCAGCCGGAAAGTTGGAAACGATCCGTGGTTTCGGAAAAAAACGGATCGCCCTGTTGTATGAACTCCTGAAACCAGGCATAACGAAGAAGCGGTTCCCGCTGGCCGAAGCATCCCGGATCGCCCGGGCTGTTTTACGGGAGATCAATAAGATCCCCCATGTACAAAAAGCCAGCATTGCCGGAAGCATACGGCGGAAAAAGGAAACGATCGGTGATATCGACATCATCGTCCTGGCCGCTCAGAAGAATCACCGGGCCATCATCAGGCATTTCATTTCGCTTCCCGGCATCGCTCATGTAATCGCAGCCGGCGCCACAAAGGCCAGTGTACAACTTCAGCGGGGTATCCAGGCGGATATCCGTGTGGTGGAAAAATCCCAGTATGGTTCGGCCCTGTTCTATTTCACCGGCAGCAGGGAACACAATATCCGCTTGCGTACCATCGCCCGGAAGCATGGCTGGCGCATGAACGAATACGGCGTTTTTGATAGCCGCACCGGGAAGCGGCTGGCCGGCGAAACCGAAGAGAGCATTTATCAATTATTCGGACTATCTTATATCCCGCCCGAACAGCGTACGGGTGGTAATGAACTGATAAAGGCGGGCATTAAATAAACGGTATCAAAAACCATTTCACGATACAGAACAAAGTGCAATTGATCCGCGGCGGTTCGGGTTATTTCGAATTACTGCTTCGCCTGATCGCCGACGCAACCGACAGCATCCACCTTCAAACCTATATTTTCGAAGACGATGAAACAGGAACCCGGGTTGCCGCGGCGTTGAAGGACGCAGCCGGCCGAAAGGTTTCCGTATACCTGATGGCCGATGGCTATGCTTCCCGAAAATTACCCGGTTCCTTCATCCAGGAGTTAAAGGATGCCGGCATCCATGTCCGCTTTTTTGAACCGGTCTTCCGCAGCAACGATTTTTATTTCGGCAGGCGCATGCACCATAAAGTAACTGTGGTGGATACCCGCTACGCCCTGGTGGGCGGCATCAATATCGGCGACCGGTACAACGATATGCCCGGTACGCCGGCCTGGCTCGACTTTGCCGTATTCGCCGAAGGTGAGATCGCCAAAGAGCTCTGCGTACTCTGCTGGAAATCCTGGTATGGCTACCCCATGAATATGGGCATAACGCCCTGCGAATTACATCCCCCGACATTTGATTTCCCCGCGGAAGAACGCAGCGAGGTACGTATGCGCCGCAACGACTGGGTGCGTCGTAAGAACCAGATATCCTCCACCTATGTAGAGATCCTGCGTTCCTCAAAAAAAGAAGTGACGATCCTCTGCAGTTATTTTTTACCCAGCGGCTTCATCCGCCGGCAAATGCTCAGCGCCATCAAACGGGGCGTAGCGATACGGGTGATCGCCGCGGGCAGATCGGATGTGAAAGTGGCGAAGAGCGCCGAGCGCTGGTTGTACGACTGGCTCCTGCGCAATGGCATACAACTTTACGAATACAACCGCAATGTGCTCCACGGGAAGATGGCGGTATGCGATGGTGAATGGATGACAATCGGCTCGTACAATATCAATAATATCAGCGCCTATGCCAGTATCGAACTGAACCTGGATATCCGCAACGCCGCATTTGCGGAACATACCCGGAACCTGTTGCAGCGGATCATCGAAGAAGACTGCACAATCATCAGCATGGAAGCGCACCTGCGCACCAAAAATGTATTCAAACAATTCAGCCGCTGGCTTTCGTACCAGTTCATCCGGCTCGTCTTCTATCTTTTTACCTTCTACTTCAGGCGGCATTCCTGAAACGAAACTCAGTTACCGCGGATGCGCCGCAGAAAATTTTTCGCTACCTGCCGGTTCCACCCGGTGAAGCGGCCCCGCTGAACGACCATCTTGTTGCCATCCGGGTACTGAAGGAAGAAATGAAACACGAAGCGTTCTTTCGGTTTCTCCCAGCCGATGATCTGCCCGAAACGAAGGTCGTTGAACACCAGCGTATCGTTCCATTTCTCAACCGTATAAAATTGTTCCGAGAAGCGGATCAGCTTGTGCAGCTCTTCGTCCTGGGCAATGGGCTTCAGCAAGGAGTCGTTGCGGGGAAAATAGGTGAATTGTATATCCTTCCTGCTGTCGAACAGGGAGCGGAAGCCAACATGATAGCCGCTGTCGTTACCCGCCACCACATACCAGAGCCAGTTCTGCAAAGGCGCCGGCGTGGTGAAATAGCGTTCGTGGTTGATCTGCTGCCGGGCAAATGCCTGGCGCACGTCCCGGTCGATCGTCAACTTATTTACGGTGCAGTAGCCCAGGTAGGTGAACGGAAGGATCAACCCGAATCGCCACCAGAAACGGCGTTTGGGGCTGTAGCGCTTCAGCAGGATCAGCATCAGCAACGCGATACCCGGCCAGAGAGAAAAGAACGGATCGGCAACATAAATGGTATTGAATGAATACCGGGCATGACTGAACGGTTCGAACCACCCGATGCCATAGTTGTTGAACGCGTCGATGAAGAGGTGCATGAACACTTCGGCGGCGAAGAAAAGTATCCAGGTACGGAAAGCGATGTTGTGCGGCCGGTGGATCTTGTCGGCCGTCAGCGCAAAAGCCGGTATGATGAGCAGGGCGAACAGGATCGAATGCGTGAACCCGCGGTGCGCCAGCAGGTCGCCGGCCGGGCTCGTCCACAAACCCGCCACGAAATCAATATCGGGTATGCTTTGCGCCAGCGCTCCCCAGATCATGGCCTTCTTGCCAAAGCCACGCTCAAAGAACGCTTCGCCTACACAGGCGCCGAGGGCAATATGGGTAAGTGAATCCAATTTGTTATGCGTTCGATGCTAAACGGTACGCCAATAGCAGGATGGCGATGCCGAGCAGGCCGGAATAAATGGTTTTGTTGTACTTAGCCAGCCATTCCGGCAGGTAAATATCGAAATTATCTTTCGTTGAATCGGAATATTTCCGGGCGACGAGGGTTAGCGGGCAATAATTTTTGAACAGCAACAAGACCGCTCCTTCCAGCACAAAGCAACCCAGTCCGGCCCATACCCACCCATCGATCCGGTTGGTGATGCCCGCATAAAAAAGATAGATCAGCACCCCGTTGAAAAAAAGCCACACGATGCTGTGGATGATCTTGATCAATATAAGCATCCGCTTCTTATACATCTTTCTACTTACTGTGTGCGATGAACAACGGGCATTTCAGTTCGATCATCAGTTCATCGGCCATGCTGGCCTTGAACCAGCGGGATACGGTTCCCCGGCGGTAAGCGCCCAGTACCACCAGCGGTTGTTTCTTCTCTGTTTCCAGGTATTTTACGATCTCGATCTCGGGGAGTCCTTTCAGCACTTTGTAACCGGCTTTCGGAAAATGATGACGGATAAACTCCTTCATCAGGCTGCCGTCGGGCAGGTGTTTATCGCGGCCCATCCCTTTTACCGAGATCACTTCCACCGGCAATGTTTCGTTCACCGGGTACAGGTAGCTGAACATGCGGATGGCATGCACCGATGACGGGCTTCCATCGAAGAGCAGCACCGCTTTGTCGACCGGTTTGTACCGTTTCGGCACCAGCATTACCGGGCATTGCACTTCGGCCAGCAGGTCGCGTATAAAACGGGTGGGCAGGGTTTCTTCGTAATGGGTAAGGGTTTCCTTGCTGTCGATGATCAGCAGGTCGGCATAGATGCTCTCATGCAGCAATTCCTTCAGGGCCACCTTACGGTCGTGGTGCACATTGTACTCGATGCCTGCCTTCCGGCACGCCGCTTCCATATCGGCCGAAGCCTTTTTACGGGTCGCCACGTCCTGGCGGGCGAACTGCCTGAGTTTTTTTTCCGATACGCCCTCTTCGGTGATCAGTTCATATACCTTATAGCTGGTATACGAGAAATCATCGAGAAAGACTGCTGTAAGATGCATGTTACCGGCCTTCGCCAGTGCAATGCTGTAGTCCCTTGTGCTCGTGGAATACTTCAATCCATCAAAAGCGGCGATGATCCGTTTCATGTGCTCTTTTTTGTAAACTTAGAACCGGACAAGGCCTGGTTCAATGATAGCTGTCAAAGCCACTGCTGACGCTTATCATTGCAAGCCGCGGCGAAAAAGAGGACCTTTATCCGGTAATCTCAAACTATACAGTATGAACAAGAATGGTAAAATACTGGCAGCGCTGGCAGCGGGTATGGCCGTTGGCGCCGTCCTCGGTGTACTCTTCGCCCCGGGTAAGGGGTCCGAGACAAGAAAGAAGATGAAAGAAGAAGGCCGGAAAATGGCCGATGACGTGAAAGACAAGTTCAACAAGGGTATGGAGAAACTGAACGAGGTGAAGGAAGGCCTGAAAGAAAAAATGGAGGAATTCGCCTGACCGTTAAAACAGAAACGATGGAAAAAACATTCGCCAAAGTGGAAGAAATGGCCGATCACGTGAAGGAATACGTGAATAACCACATCAGCGCAGTAAAACTGAGCGTGGCCGAAAAAACATCGGCCCTGCTGGCCAACATCATAGCGGTAACCATCGCGTTGCTGGTCTTTGTCATGTTTGTCATTTTCAGCAGCGTGGCGGTTGCCTTCGCTTTTGCCAAACTAACGGGCGAATATTACTGGGGTTTCCTGATCGTGGCGGGCATCTACCTGCTCATCGGCATATTGGTTTGGTCATTGAAAGAAAGGATCCTGCGTATGCCGATCATGAATGCCATCTTACAGCAATTATTCAACGAAGAGGAGGACAGCGATGAAAACCTTTAAGAACAGCAAGCAGGTCCGCGAAGAAAAAAAACGGCTGAAGTTACGCCGGGCGGAACTGGAAAAAGCCATCCGCTACGATTGGCGGGATGTGAAAGATAGCCTCAGGCCTTCGAATATTGCGGGCCAGGTATTCAGTGGCGTGAAGACGGAAAAAGAAACAGAAGGAAGAACCGAAGCAGGCATCCTCTCCGAGATCGCCGCTAAGTTCGCTTCCAAACTGGCCGCCAGGGCCGAAGATAAGATCATGGCCCGGATCGGTAAATGGATCAAAAAATAAACAACCGTAACAAATCGAATCGTATGAGTCCGAAATTATTCTGCCAGAGTTGTACCATGCCCATCGACGATATGGCCGACCGGGGTACCGAAAAGGATGGTTCAAAAAACAATGAATACTGCAAGTACTGCTACCAGGACGGGCACTTCATCAATCCCGGCATGTCGCTCCAGGAAATGAAAGAACTGATCGGTACGCAGATGAAACAGATGAGTTTGCCGGAGAACATCATCGAAGGATCGCTCCGGGCATTGCCGCACTTAAAGCGCTGGCAGAAAGAAAAGGTTCTATGAAACCTTACAAAGTTTGTATACTGTTACTGGCCACGGCGCTTTGCGCACTGGCTTCCTTCGGCCAGTCGCTCCCCGAAAAACTGAAAGCCCAGATCCATGCATCCGCGTTACCCGGCTTACAATACCCCAACGAAGTAAGAGCGTTTTACCAGCATAACAATTACAATTATTCCTGGCTTGATGAACAGCACCGCAGCGACCTCCGGCAACTCCTGGTGTATACCGGCAATGCGGCCTTGCTTGGGTTACAACAAACCGATTATCATCCCGAACTTTGCCATGCATGGCTTGCCGGAGAGCGGGTACATGACTCTGTATCCGCGGAATTACAATTCACCGACGCGGCTTTGCACTGGCTGCACGACCTGCTCCTGGGCAATAAAGCCGAATCGCTTGGATACGACGGTTTGAAATACCAGCCCGGCTGTTACGATCTTCCGCTCCTGTTGAACACCTACCTCCTTTCCGGCCGTTTTGCCCTGTTGCTGGCAGAACAGGAATTAAAAGATCCGGCATATACCGCTGTACGATCCCGGCTGTCTTCGCTGGTAACCGTTGTATCTGCCCCGGGTTTTAAAGACGTTGCCGTTACATCGAATAAGGTCAGCAACAGCAACCCGGCGCTGGTCAGTCGTTTGCAGCAATGGGGATTCGTACCGGCCGACAGCAGCAAGCCGTCGGATGCTCTGCTGAAAGTGAAACTGAAAGAAGCGCAAAACCTGTTCGGGTTGTTAAACGATGGAGCCCTGCGTTCCACCACGCTGCAGGCGCTGAATGTTCCGCTGCGGCAACGTGTCGGCGAACTCGAAAGCGCCCTGAATGCGATGCGCTGGCTGCACTGCATCAAGCAGGAGCAACACGTGGCGATCGTCAACCTTCCATCCGCGAGCCTGCTTTTGTATGAACACGGTAACCTTGTACTAACATCCCGGCTGATTGTTGGCAAACAATCCACCCCTACCCCCACCCTCTCCTCCACCATTACAGAAGTGATCTTATATCCCTACTGGAACGTACCCTACAAGATCGCTACGCGGGAACTGTTACCCATCATCAAACGAAACCGCGGGTACCTCGCTGCCAATAATTACCAGGTACTCAACAGCAGCGGAAAAGTGGTGAACCCGGAAAACATCAACTGGCATTCCCTGGGCCCGTCGAATTTTCCGTATACGATCCGGCAATCGACGGGTTGCGACAATGCGCTGGGATTGGTAAAACTCAATTTTTACAACTCCTTCAGCGTGTACCTGCACGATACCCCGAATAAATTCTTGTTCAGCATGAATAAACGGTATTTCAGTCATGGCTGCATGCGGCTGGAAAAAGCCATGGAACTGGGGCGATACATCATGCGGGGCAATACCCTTGCGCTGGATACGCTCAGTGAGAAAGGATGCCTGCATAACCAGGCGCCCATTACGGTACCAGCCACCGAAAAGATACCGGTATTCGTACTATACCATACCGCCTGGATCAACGCCGACGGGGAGTTGCGCTTTTACGAAGATGTGTACAGGAAAATAAAATAAGAGTCGGAGCTTATGTTTCTTTTTGGAGTACCTGCTCGGCCAGTATCATATCCAGCGGCCTGGTGATCTTGAAATTATTCTCCTCGCCTTCCACCAATTGTATTTTGATTCCAAAAGCTTCGGCCACGGTGGCTTCATCGGTGAAGCGGTCTTTGTAGTCGATCTGGTAAGCGGGTATCAGTATCCTGCTGTGAAAGGTCTGTGGTGTTTGTACCAGTTTTACCGAACTACGCTCCACCGATTCATTGCCTTCGGGTGTGAGGATACGCACGCTGTCGCGGCTGTCGATAGCCGGTATCGCGGAACCCGATTCCAGCGCTTTTTCATAACAGCGGTGTACCAGGGCGGTGCTCAGCAGGCAACGAACCGCGTCGTGAACGAATACGATGCTTTCCTCGGTTACAAGTTGCAACCCGTTTTGTACGGAGTGAAAACGTGTAGGCCCGCCAATCGTAACCTGTATGCGGTCGTGTCCGAAATAAGCGTCGATGATTTCGTAACCTGCGTCCATGTGTTCATCCGGCAGTACCAGGATCACCTGCATATCGGCGTAGGCGTCGAGGAAGGTGCGAAGCGTGTAGTAGAGAACGGGTTTCCCATGCAGCAGCATGAACTGTTTGGGGGTAATGCTGTTCATCCGGGTGCCCGTACCACCGGCAACGATTACGGCGTATTTTTTCATGATCGTTTCAGCAAGCAGGCTTTCTTATCCGGGTGTTTTGGAAGCCGGTAATAGCCCTGCGCTTAGTCTTTATAGATACCAATCTTTTTTTCTCCGTTACTGCTTTGCATGGCCCGGTACATGCCCGCGCTGTTGAATATCATTCCCACGTTGCCGGCGGCGTCTACCCCGATCATTCCGCCCTCTCCCTTCATCTGCACGAGTTTCTTATTCACCACTTCGTTCATCGCGTCTTTCAGGCTGAGGCCTTTGTATTCCATGAGGCAGCTCACGTCGTGCGCCGCTACAGCGCAGATGAATGGTTCGCCATGGCCCGTGCAGCTGATGGCACAGGTGCGGTTGTTGGCATAGGTGCCGGCGCCGATCAGCGGACTATCGCCGATGCGGCCGTATTTTTTGTTCGTCATGCCCCCGGTGCTGGTGGCAGCCGCGATATTACCAAACTGGTCGCAGGCTACAGCGCCAACCGTTCCGAATTTCTTATCCTTCATCAGTTCTTCGAGTCCTTTGTTCGTATGGTCGAGGGAATAATTATCGCTGTCGCGGATCTCTTTCCACTGATCGTAGCGGAACTGGGAGAAGAAATATTCATCGGGTTCCAGTTTGATGCCCTGTTTGATCGCGAAATCATTGGCACCCTTGCCGCTCAAAAAAACGTGGTTGCTGTTGACCATCACTTCGGCAGCCAGTTCGATGGGATTGCGCACATTGCGGATACCGGCAACAGAGCCGGCGTCGAGGTTCCTGCCATCCATGATGGCGGCGTCCATTTCCTGTACACCCTTCTTGGTAAACACCGATCCGCGGCCTGCATTGAAAAGCAGGTTGTCTTCCAGCACCACCACCGCAGCTTTGATCGCATTGACCGCTGTGCCTCCCTGTTCCAGTACGGCATAACCCGCCGTAAGAGCTTCTTCAAGCCCCTGGATATACGCCTGTTCCAGTTCGGGGGTCATGTCTTCCTTGAGGATGGTGCCGGCGCCGCCGTGGATCACCATAGAGAATTGCTGCATACGTGGTATTGGGTATTTGTATGGGGTCAAAATTATCTATTTTACCATCGCAAACTTTCTGAAATTTTATGCGAATGCTTAAAAGAAAACTAACTGCGGCAGACTATCTGTTGATAATCGTAAATCTGGTTCCGGTCTATTGCGTATGGTTCGAGCAATGGAGTGCGACAAAGGTATTCCTTGTTTATTGCCTCGAGACGGTGATCATTGGTTTGTTCACGATCCTGAAAATCGCCGTCATCACCCTGTTCATAAAGCCAAGAGACGAGTGGCAGGGCGGATCGGTACCGGTACAGGTGGGCGGCTTGTTCTTTATACTATTCTTCCTGGTGCACTACGGCATCTTCGTTTTCGTACAAACACAGATATTCTTTTCGGTCAGCGGGCTGGTGAGCGACCATTCAACCTTTGGGGTCTATGCCCGGATACCGGCGATCCTGGGCGACGAGGGTAAATTACTGCTTGCCATCTTCGTGATCTATTATACCCTGCAGACCCTTTTCGATTTCTTCCTGACCGGGGAATACAAAACCGTGTCGATGCTGAAGGTGATGATGCAACCTTACGGGCGGATCATTGTACAGCAATTTGTAGTGATCATAGGAAGCATGCTCCTGGTTTTTGGCGGCGGCCATGTATTTATACTGGTGCTGGCCCTGGTGAAGATCTATGTGGAAGTGTACTTTCGGTTCGACCGCATCATCAATATCACCGAGGCGAAGGCCCGGTTGAAAATGGAGAGGGAAAAGAAATTACCAGGCGCTTAACCCAGCAGGTGTTTGCACTCGGCCAGCAGTTTCGTGGCATCGATCGCCACGGTACCCACTTCTTCACAAACCAGTCCGCCGGCAATATTGGCCACCTCGGCCATCAGCCGTACATCGTTCGTGGCCGCGTACACCAGGGAAGCCACAGCGATCACGGTATCGCCGGCACCGCTCACATCGGCAATGCTGCGGATATGCGTGGGTATGATTGCCGCGTCGTTGTCTTTTTGATAAAAGACGCCCTTCTCCGAAAGCGTGATCAGGGAGATGGTATGCCTGAGTTTTTCCTGCAACTGCAGGTGCATATCCTGTAATACATGAAGATTGATGGTTTCCGGCAGCATGTTCAATCCCTCTTTAACCTCCTTCAGGTTGGGTTTGAATATCCCCACGCCTTCATAGGAAAAGAAATTCTTCCGTTTTGGATCCACCGCTGTAAGGATCCCCTTTTTACCGCAGAGATCAACCACCTTGCGGATGAGTTTATCGGTAAGCACGCCTTTATTGTAATCCTCCAGGATCACCACGTTGGGATTTTCGGCGGCCACATAATTTTCAAACGCGTAAAAGAGCCTGTCTTCGTCTTCCGGGCCGATGTCGGCGGTAATTTCCGCATCGAGGCGCATCATGTGCTGGTTACGGCTGATGATACGGATCTTATTGGTGGTGATGCGCTGTTCGCTATGCACCAGGTATGTTGACTGGATGCCCTGCTCCTGCAGCAACGCCGTAAGGCTGTCGCCATCGTCGTCTTTACCCAGCACGCTGATCATACTTACCGCTGCGCCGAGCGACCGGGCATTCAACGCTACATTACCGGCCCCGCCGATGCGTTGCTCTTTCCGGCTTACCGCCACCACCGGCACCGGGGCTTCGGGTGAAATACGGTCTACATGGCCCCACCAATAGGTGTCCAGCATCACATCACCGACAACGGCTACCTTAAGTTGATGGAACTGGTGAAAGAGTTGCTCAAAATCATGACCCGGCATAGGAACTAACTTTTCTTCTGGTTCGAAATGGAGATAAAATAAACAGGTATCCCCAGGAGCACAATGCCGAGTCCGATACCGGCATATACGGGCTTGAATAAAATCAGGAATACACAGAACACAAGCGCCAGCAGGATATAAACCGCCGGCAGTATGGGATACCCGAAAGCCTTATACGGACGTTCCGCATCCGGACGGGTTTTGCGGAGTTTGAATATGCCGATAATGGTGATGGCATAGAAAAGCACAACCACGAAGGAGATCATGTCCAGCAGGTCGCCATACTTTCCGCTCAGGCAAAGAATAGAGGCCATGACGCACTGTGCCCAGAGGGCATATTCGGGAACCGCGTATTTATTGAGCGCGGCCGCTTTCTTAAAGAACAGGCCATCCAGCGCCATCGCGTTGTACACCCGGGCGCCGGCGAGGATAAGTCCGTTGTTGCAGCCGAAGGTGGAGATCATGATCATCACCGCGATCACGATGGTGCCGGCGTTGCCGAAGATGGCATGCGAAGCCGTTACTGCTACCCGGTCGTTTTCGGCAAAGGCAATCTCGTTCATGGGCAATACGGAAACATACATGAGGTTGGTGGCCACATAGATCACCGTTACGATCAGCGTTCCCAGGAACAGGGCCAAACCAATATTGCGTTTGGGATTCTTTACTTCACCCGCGATGAAGGTAACATTGTTCCAGGCATCGCTGCTGAAGATAGAACCTACCATGGATGCCGCTACAGCGCCTACCATTCCCGCGCCGAGCACTTCACCCCATGATTTGGTATCGGCATCCCATCCCTTCATCGAAAACGCGTCGGTCCAGTTGGCATTCCATATCTCCGACTTCGCGGCCAGGATAAAACCGAAAACGATCAGTCCGAATAAACTGAGGAGTTTGGTGGCGGTAAAAACGGTCTGAATGATCTTACCGTTTTGTATGCCCCGTGAATTGATATAGGTGAGCAGGATGATGAGCAGGATGGCCACGAGTTGTGCGGCGGATATCTGAACAAACCCGAGATCGGCCAATATGTTCTTTTCGCTCAGTGCCGGGATAAGATAGGCCGCGAATTTACTGAAGGCCACTCCTACCGCCGCGATCGTAGCGGTTTGGATCACCGCGAAGAAACTCCAGCCGTACAGGAAACCGGCCAGGGGATTGAATGCTTCCTTGAGGTAAACATATTGACCGCCGGCCTTGGGGAACATGGCGCTCAGTTCGCCATAGCTCAATGCCGCCGTAAGGGTCATGAAGCCGGTGATCAGCCATACCATAATGAGCCATCCGGCGCTTCCCACATGCCGGGTGATGTCGGCGCTTACGATAAAGATACCCGAACCGATCATGGATCCCGCCACGATCATGGTCGAATCGAGCAGGCCGAGGGTTGGTTTAAAAGCAGCAGTCTGTTCTGTCATTGGTTTCCCTGTTTAGCAGAACAAGATAGATAAATTACGGGAAATTATTGTTTGGATGCAGGCTTCCATTTTTCATTCAGCCCTTTGATCACGTCGGCGGTGATATTAAGACTTGAATCCCTGTATATCATGTATTCCTGTTCAGAACCAACCATGAAGATGCACTGGTAGTTCTTATCCTTGTTGTATTCGGTGAGGAAATCCTTCAATCGCTTTCTGAACACTTCAAGGATATCGAAGCTTTTTGTATTCAGTTCCTGACCCCGTTGCTGACGTTTGTTTTCCAGCAGCTGCTGTTCCGCCACAAGTTGTTCGGAAAAACTGCGTGCTTCGGCATCGGAAACCGTTGTGCCCCGTTTCATGAAATTATCCCTCGCTGCCTGCAGTTTCCGGATCCCTTCTTCATAGTTACGGTCTGCCTCCTTGAGCTCCACATCCAGTTCCTTTTTCTTTTCTTTCATAAAGAGTATTCCGGAATTCAGCGAATCCAGGTCTACATAAGCCAGCACCGGGCGATGGCTTCCGCTGTCGTTCGTACTATACGGGCGGCTGATCTTTTCCGCCACATCCCGGGCCTTTTTACCGGAGAAATCGTAATAATAGAGGTACCCGACAGCCAGCAGCAGCACTATATTGAGGATCAGGGAGAGGTTCTTCATCATTCGTTTATTTCCCGGCAATATACTTACAAACCCAACGCTGGCAATGGCTTTGAAAAAGTTTTAGGAAAGGGTTAACCCCCTCCCGCGTAAGAAAACGCGTAGGCAGAAATCATTTTCGATATTTCGCTATCTTGTCGCAAAATACCTGTATGCGCCGACTCCTTTTCCTTATACCCGCCTGCCTGTTTACGCTGAATACATTGGGCCAGCAATGGAAGACCTTTACCGATTCGGCCGGTAATTTCACCGCCAGTTACCCATCAAACTGGATCAATAAAATCAAAGCCGGTAACCGGGTATTCTTCACTTCTCCTTCGGATGGAAAAGATGATACCTTCTACGAGAATATCAACATCGCCGTTTCGTACAATAAATCGTTCGGTAAAGACGCCCGGATCAAAGACCTGTTCCCGACGGTAACGCAACAGATGGCAAACGCCTTCTCCGATTTCAAGGAAGAGAGTCTTCGCTACTTCAAATGGAACAACTACGAAGCGGCGGAACTGGTATACTCCGGGTACAGCAAATCCGATGAATCCATACGGGTACGCTGCACCCAGTGGTTCTGTTTCTACAAGTCAAAACTCTACCTGGCCACGTTTGTATCCGATGCGGAGAAACAAACGCACGACAAAACCGCTAAAAAGATCATGAGCGGGATCGTGTTCAAATAACGGATCGTTCAGCGCTTCAGGAATTTTCCCGATACCAGTTTTTCGATCACTTCGTCTTTCAGGCTGCGGCTGATGGGGATGCGGTGTTGCCCGATACGGATCTCGTTGCCATCGATGCTGTCTACCCGGTGCGCCGCTACAATATAGGATTTATGCACTTTGATGAACCGGGAGGCAGGGAGGTAATCTTCCACCGATTTAAACGTGAGATAGCTCATGTACTTCTTATCGGCGGTATGGATATTCACGTAATTCTGCAGGGCTTCCACGTACAGTATCTCGTCGAATAAAATCTTCACCAGCTTATTATCCGCCTTGATGAAGAAATAGGGTTCCGCCGCCTCCGCCTTATTCAATTGCCTGACTTCAAAAAATTCTTTGGCCTTGAGCACCGCTTTGAGAAACCGGTCGAAAGAAACCGGCTTCACCAGGTAATCGAGGGCGTTCACTTCAAAACCCTCCAGCGCATATTGCGGGTAGGCGGTGGTGAATATCACAGCGGGCGGGTTCTTCAATGTCTTGTAAAATTCCAGCCCTGTTATTTTGGGCATCTGGATGTCGAGGAATACCAGGTGAATATCGCCGCTGCTGATCAGGCCGGCGGCGGCCAGCGGGTTATCGAAAGTACCGGCCAGGTGCAGGAAATCGACATCGGCCAAATATTCCTTCATACCGGCTCTTGCCAGGGGTTCGTCATCGATGATAATACAGTTGATGGTCATAAGTATGTACTTATACGTGTATAAAAAGATCGACCGTGAATACGCCGTTATCATTTTGTATCCGCAGATCGTGCCTGCCGGGATAGAGCAATTCGAGGCGGCGCCGGACATTGACAAGTCCTATCCCCGAATGCGGATGCGTTCCTTTATTTTCCGCTTCCTGCGAATTTTCCAGTAAGAACCGAAACCGGTTTCCCTGCATCGTCATGCCGCCCCGGATAAAATTGGGTTTATCCGCATGGTGCGAAATGTGTTTGAAGGCGTTCTCTACGAAGGGAATGAGGAGCAGCGGTTCGAGCGTAAATCCCCGCACGTCGGGCGAAGCGCCGAAACTGACCTCGCACTGTTCGTCTTTCCGCAGTTTCTGGAGATCGATATAATCGTTCAGGTATTCGATCTCTTTTTCAACCGGAACGCTTTTGCCGTTCATTTCATATAACTGGTAGCGCAGCATCGCTGAGAACTTGTGCAGCGCACCACGGGCCTCTGTATTGTTCTTATCGATGAGAAAATAAACCGAGTTCAGTGAGTTGAACAGGAAATGCGGATTGATCTGTGATTTGAGAAAATTCAGTTCCGCCTCGGCTTTCTCCCGGGCCATCTCGGTCATGCGTTGCTGCATGCGGGTATGATCGACCATCAGTTTGATCGCGGCGCCGGCGGTCACAAGGAAGAAATGCGGGATCACATTGTCGTACAGGCGCTGTTTGAGATTGCCGGTAAGATTCAGCAACAGGGGGTTATCGAGGAGGCGGCCCAGGATATTCATCTTCAGGGCGCTGCTCAGGAGTATCATGACCAGGAACGCCAGGGCGAACGATACGTAGTGCTTCTTATACAGCAGGCGGGGTATCAGCAGGTAATTGGTGATGTACACCATGATGGCCAGGTCGGCCACTTTGATGAGGGTGACCAGGAAGGCTTTCTGCCCGGTAGGATAATCCTCGTAGCGCAGCATGAACCATAACCCGAACAGCAGCATCCAGGCGAACAGGTGGTGCAGTTTGTAACGTATAAAGAAGGCGGCGTTGTGCATGTGTCAAAACTAAATGTACAAATTCCCCGCAGAACCGGGTTTACAGGAAATACCGGCAGCACTTGACGAAATGCAGCATTCCGCTTCGTCAAGGAAAGCGCCTGGTTGGTGTAACTGATTTTGACCGGGCTCCCGGGTTGCCGATTTTTATTCCCTAAACCGTTCTGTTATGCCGTATTATTCTTTTTTAACCGTTCTGTGCTGTTTCCTTTTCCTCAGTGCCTGTTCGCAACAACCGAAGAACAAGGTCAGGGTGGGCGGATCCTGCGAAGGATGTGAAGCCATTTACGAATCGCCGGTTCCGTTCGATGCGCTGGATGAAGTGGATACACTCCCCGATTTCAACGATCCGGGGCCCCGCTTGCTCATCCGGGGTGTTATCTACGAAGCCGACGGGAAAACCCCAGCCGCCAATGTGATCCTCTATGTATACCATACCAACCAGGAGGGGGTGTACCCGCGAAGGGGCAATGAAAAAGGCTGGGCCCGCCGTCATGGATATATCCGTGGCTGGGTCCGGACCAATGCAAAAGGGGAATACCGTTTTTACACCCTGTTGCCTGCCTCCTACCCCAATTCCACGGCGCTCAAACATATTCACCCGGTCATCAAGGAACCGGGCAGGAATGAATACTATATCGATGAATTCATTTTCGACGACGATCCCTTTCTCAAGCCCGAAGAAAGGAACCGCCTGGAGCAACGCGGCGGCAACGGTATTGTTACGCTCCGCAGGCAAGGCGATCTGCTGGTGGGCATCCGCGATATTGTATTGGGCAGAAATATTCCCGACTACGGATATACAGGCCCCCTGGATAATACGGAATCCTATGTCTTCTCCCGCCCGGGCGTAACCGGCAGCCGGATCCTGCAGCAATAAAAAAGGAGTAAGCGATGCTTACTCCTTCGTATCTGAGATTCGTTACAGTTATTCTTCTTCGTCGAAGCTCATCGCTTCCTTGGTGGTCATCAGCAATTCGTATTCTTCCTTGCTGCCCACGATCATGTTCTCGAAGTCACGCATACCGGTACCGGCCGGGATGTGGTGACCGGTGATCACGTTCTCTTTCAGACCCAGCATATCGTCTGTCTTGCCCTGGATGGCAGCAGAAGAAAGTACCTTGGTCGTTTCCTGGAACGATGCGGCCGATATCCAGCTGTGTGTACCCAGCGACGCTTTGGTGATACCCAGCAACAACGGAGACGATGTGGCGGGTTTGGCGTCGCGGTATTCCACCAGCTTCTTATCTGCACGGCGGAGAACAGAATTCTCTTCACGCACATCGCGGAGGGTAACGATCTGGCCGGATTTCAGCTTGGCGCTTTCGCCCGGTTCGGTGATCACCTTCTTGTCGAAGATGAAATCGTTCTCTTCGTTGAAGTCGAAGCGGTCTTCCGTATCTCCTTCGAGGAATTTGGTATCGCCGGCGTCTTCGATGCGAACTTTACGCATCATCTGGCGCACGATCACCTCGATGTGTTTATCGTTGATCTTCACACCCTGCAAACGGTATACTTCCTGGATCTCGTTCACCACGTATTCCTGAACGGCATACGGTCCTTTGATCGCCAGGATATCTACCGGGGCGATCTGTCCGTCGCTCAACGCGGCACCCGCTTTCACGAAGTCGCCATCCTGTACGAGGATCTGGCGGCTCAGCGGAACCAGGTATTTCTTCACCACGCCGTCTTTGGCTTCCACGATGATCTCGCGGTTACCACGCTTGATGGCGCCGAAGGCAACCACACCGTCGATCTCGCAAACCACGGCCGGATTGCTCGGGTTACGGGCTTCAAAGAGTTCAGTTACACGGGGCAGACCACCGGTGATATCCTTCAGTTTGCTGAGCACCCTTGGGATCTTCACCAGTACCTGTCCGCTCCTCACGTCGTCTTTTTCTTCCACCACGATGTGAGAACCAACCGGCAGGTTGTAGGTTTTCTTTTCCTTGCTGCCTTCCACGATGATGGTAGGAAGCTTTGTTTTATCCTTTGTTTCGATAACCACTTTTTCACGGTGACCGGTTTGTTCGTCGGCCTCATCGCGGTAGGTAACACCTTCGATCAGACTTTCGAAATGGATGGTACCGTTGGTTTCTGAAACGATTACGTTGTTGAACGGATCCCAGGTACAGATCACATCTCCCTTGTTCACTTTCTGACCGTCTTTCACGTTCAGGATCGCGCCGTACGGGATATGCATGCTGTTGAGCAGGCGATCGGATTTCACGTCGATGTTCCGGATCTCACCGGTACGACCGATAACCACCTGTACTTTTTTGCCTTCGTTGTTCTCGGTACTTACCGTACGCAGACCATCGAACTGCAGGGTTCCTTCGAACTTGGCGGCCAGTGACGACTCTACCGAAGCGGAGCCCGCCACACCACCCACGTGGAAGGTACGCAGGGTAAGCTGTGTACCCGGTTCACCGATCGACTGGGCGGCGATGATACCCACGGCATCACCACGTTGTGCCAGCATACCGGAAGCCAGGTTCTTACCATAGCATTTCACGCACACGCCACGCTTGCTTTCGCAGGTGAGCACCGAACGGATCTCCACGGTTTCGATACCGCTGTCTTCGATGGTACGGGCCATCTCGGCGCTGATCTCTTCACCGGCGGTGATGAGCAGTTCATCGCTTACCGGGTGGAAGATATCGTGCAGGGATGTACGGCCTTCGATACGATCGCTCAACGGCTCGATGATGTCTTCATTATCTTTCAGGGCCGACGTAGCGATACCACGCAGGGTTCCGCAGTCTTCCTCATTAATAACCACGTCTTGTGAAACGTCTACCAGCCTGCGGGTCAGGTAACCGGCATCCGCTGTCTTAAGGGCGGTATCGGCCAGACCCTTACGGGCACCGTGGGTAGAGATAAAGTATTCCAATACGCTCAGGCCGTCTTTGAAGTTGGCGAGGATCGGGTTCTCGATGATCTCGGATCCGGATGAACCGGATTTACGCGGCTTGGCCATCAATCCCCTCAAACCAGCCAGCTGCTTGATCTGCTGCTTGCTACCACGGGCGCCGGAATCCAGCATCATGTACACGGAGTTGAAACCTTGTTTATTGGTGGCCAGTTCGTGGATCAGGGTTTCCGTAACCTTGGTATCCACGCGGCTCCAGATATCGATGATCTGGTTGTAACGTTCGTTGTTGGTGATCAGACCCATGTTGTAGTTCTCCCACACTTCATCCACCTCGCTCTGCGCATTTTCAATCAGCATGGTCTTGATCTCCGGGATGATCAGGTCGTTGATGTTGAACGACAGACCACCGCGGAAGGCCATGCGGTAACCCAGGGTTTTGATATCATCCAGGAATTTGGCCGTTGCCGGAACACTTGTCCATTTGATGATATCGCCGATGATCTCACGCAGCGCTTTTTTGGTGAGCAGTGCGTTGATGAAGCCCACGCTCTTCGGTACAAACTGGTTGAAGATCACACGACCCACTGTGGTGTCGATGAGCTTCCTTGTAAGTGTACCGTCGCTGTTGCGCACGTCGGCCTTTACTTTTATGTTGGCGTGCAGGTCGATCTGCTTTTCGTTGTAGGCGATGATCACTTCCTCGGCTGAGTAGAAGGCTTTTCCTTCGCCTTTCACTTTTTCCTCCGCGGTCGATTTCTTACCCTTGGTGATGTAGTACAGACCAAGAACCATGTCCTGCGAAGGCAGGGTGATCGGCGTACCGTTCTGCGGGTTAAGGATGTTGTGCGAGGAAAGCATGAGCAACTGGGCTTCCAGGATAGCGGCGTTGCTCAGGGGCACGTGCACGGCCATCTGGTCACCATCGAAGTCGGCGTTGAAGGCCGTTGTTACGAGCGGGTGCAGCTGGATCGCTTTACCTTCGATCAGTTTCGGCTGGAAGGCCTGGATCGAAAGGCGGTGAAGGGTCGGGGCCCTGTTCAGCATAACCGGGTGACCTTTCAATATGTTTTCAAGAATATCCCAGATGATGGCTTCTTTTTTATCAACGAGTTTACGGGCGCTCTTCACGGTTTTCACAATACCTCTTTCGATGAGCTTGCGGATGATAAATGGCTTGAACAGTTCGGCCGCCATGTCTTTCGGCAGACCGCACTCGTGCATCTTCAGTTCCGGACCTACCACGATCACCGAACGGCCGGAGTAGTCGACACGCTTACCGAGGAGGTTCTGACGGAAACGGCCTTGTTTACCTTTCAGCACGTCGCTCAATGATTTCAGCGCACGGCCGCCTTCCGCTTTCACGGCATTCGACTTACGGCTGTTATCGAAGAGCGAATCGATCGCTTCCTGCAGCATACGTTTTTCGTTACGCAGGATCACTTCCGGCGCCTTGATCTCAAGCAAGCGTTTCAACCGGTTGTTACGGATGATCACCCGGCGGTAGAGATCGTTCAGGTCGGAAGAGGCGAAACGGCCACCATCCAGGGGAACGAGCGGGCGCAGTTCCGGCGGAATAACGGGGATGTATTGCATCACCATCCATTCCGGGCGGTTGTTGATACGGGTATTGGCGTCGCGGAAACTTTCCACCACGCTCAGGCGTTTCAGGGCGTCGGCCTTCCGTTGCTGCGATGTTTCGTTGGCAGCGGCGTTACGCAGGTCGAAGCTCAGTTGATCCAGGTTGATACGCTGAAGCATGTCATGCACGGCTTCGGCGCCCATCTTGGCGATGAATTTATTCGGGTCTTCATCCGGCAGGTGCTGGTTGTCTTTCGGAAGTGTATCCAGGATATCCAGGTATTCTTCCTCGGTGAGCAGGTCGCCGTAATTCTGACCTTTATCGGTACGGATACCCGGCTGGATCACCACGAAACGTTCGTAGTAGATGATGCTCTCCAGTTTCTTGGAGCTTGTACCCAGCAGGTAGCCGATCTTGTTTGGCAATGACTTGAAGTACCAGATGTGTACCACGGGAACCACCAGTTTGATGTGTCCCATGCGTTCGCGGCGCACTTTCTTTTCGGTTACTTCCACACCGCAGCGGTCGCACACGATACCCTTGTAGCGGATACGCTTGTACTTACCGCAGGCGCATTCATAATCCTTTACCGGTCCGAAGATCCGTTCGCAGAACAAACCATCACGCTCGGGTTTGTAGGTGCGGTAGTTGATCGTTTCGGGTTTTAAAACTTCCCCGTAGCTCTTTTCCAGGATGCTGTCTGGCGAAGCCAGGCCAATGGTGATCCTCGAAAATGTTGACTTTGGGCGGTTTTCTTTTTTGAATGCCATATTATGTATTCTGTTTGTAGTTGATGTTAACGGTAGAAGTCAAAAGTTGAAAGTCAAAACCAGTAAATCCTGGGTTTTCACTTTTGAGTTTTGACTTAATCAAATTTGAGATCCAGACCCAAGCCGCGTAACTCATGAACCAATACGTTGAATGATTCAGGGATACCTGCCCTTGGAATGTTGTCGCCTTTCACGATGGCCTCGTAGGTCTTGGCCCTTCCGATGATGTCATCGGATTTCAGCGTCAGCAATTCCTGCAGGATGTTGGATGCGCCATAAGCTTCGAGTGCCCATACTTCCATCTCACCGAAACGCTGGCCACCGAACTGGGCTTTACCACCGAGCGGTTGCTGCGTAATAAGACTGTACGGTCCGATCGAACGGGCGTGCATCTTATCATCCACCATGTGGTGCAGTTTGATCACGTAGATGATACCCACGGTCGCTTTCTGGTCGAAGCGTTCACCGGTTTCGCCGTCATATAAATAAGTGTGGCCGAATTTGGGCAATCCTGCCTTGGTGATCTGTTCGTCGATTTCTGAAACGCTGGCCCCGTCGAAGATCGGCGTGGCAAAACGAACGCTCAGTTTTTCGCCGGCCCAGCCGAGAACGGTTTCATAGATCTGTCCGAGGTTCATACGGCTCGGTACACCCAGCGGGTTCAGCACGATGTCGACCGGCGTTCCGTCTTCGAGGAACGGCATGTCTTCCTGGCGTACGATCTTGGCAACAATACCTTTGTTACCGTGGCGACCGGCCATCTTATCACCCACTTTCAGTTTACGCTTTACAGCCATGTAAACCTTGGCGAGTTTCAGTACACCGGCTGGTAATTCGTCGCCAATGGAGATGTTGAATTTCTCACGCTTGTAACGGCCCAGTTCTTCGTTATACTTGATGTTATAATTATGAAGCAGGATGTTGATCAGTTCATCGGTCTTGCCATCACCGGTCCAACCCAGCGGGTTCACGTTCTGGTAATCGATGTTGGCCAGGTTCTTGGAGTTGAACTTCGCTCCCTTGCCGATCAGCACTTCACCGAAGTTGTTGCTTACACCGGCGCTGGCTTTTTCTTTCAGCAGTGTTTGCAGTTTGCCGAGTAAGAGTTCCAGCAGGTCGGCCTGGTTCTTTTCGTGTGTCTTTTCGATCTTATCCAGTTGTGCTTTCTCACGCACTTTGGCGTTCTTGTCTTTCTTGGCACGCTGGAAGAGTTTCTTATCGATGATCACCCCTTCGGTACCGCTTGGCGCTTTCAGTGAAGCGTCTTTGGCATCACCGGCTTTGTCGCCGAAGATGGCACGCAGCAGTTTTTCTTCCGGCGTAGGATCGCTCTCTCCTTTTGGTGTGATCTTACCGATGAGGATATCGCCTTCCTTCACATGGGCGCCGATACGGATGATACCGTTCTGGTCCAGGTCTTTGGTGGCTTCTTCGCTCACGTTCGGAATATCCGGGGTCAGTTCTTCTTCACCCAGTTTGGTATCACGTACTTCGATTTCGAATTCAGAAATATGGATCGAGGTGAAGAGGTCTTCTTTCACCACTTTTTCGCTGATCACGATGGCATCCTCGAAGTTGTAACCTTTCCAGGGCATGAAGGCCACTTTCATATTACGGCCGAGGGCCAGTTCACCGCCTTTGGTGGCATATCCTTCGGTAAGGAAGTCGCCTTCCGAAACTTTCTGGCCTTTGGCAACAGCCGGGCGGAGGTTGATGCAGGTTTCCTGGTTCGTACGAACGAACTTGGTCAGTTTGTATACGATCAGGTCTTCGTCGAAACTTACCAGTTGCTGGGTTTCATTGCGTTTGTAACGGACATGGATCTCGTTGGCGTCCACAAATTCAACCACACCGTCTCCTTCCGCGTGGATCTGGATACGTGCGTCGCGGGCGGCTTTGGCTTCCAGTCCGGTACCCACGATGGGCACTTCGGGCTTGATCAGCGGCACGGCCTGGCGTTGCATGTTCGATCCCATCAGCGCACGGTTGGCGTCGTCATGCTCCAGGAACGGAATCAGGGAGGCGCTCAAACCAACGATCTGGTTCGGGGCCACGTCCATGAACTCCACTTCGGATTTATCCAGGATCGGGAAGTCGCCTGTCTGGCGGCTCTTGATCCGGTCGTCGACAAAGTTTCCTTTGCCGTCAATTTCCACGTTGGCCTGGGCGATCTTGGCGGTATCTTCTTCCTCGGCGCTCAGGTAGGTGATCTTCTTCATATCCACTTTACCTTCATCCACCTTGCGATAAGGCGTTTCGATAAAGCCCATCTCGTTGATCTTGGCGTGTACGCAAAGCGTAGAGATCAGACCGATGTTCGGACCTTCCGGTGTTTCAATCGTGCAAAGACGACCGTAGTGGCTATAGTGTACGTCACGCACCTCGAAGCCGGCACGTTCACGGCTTAAGCCACCGGGACCGAGGGCCGAGATACGGCGTTTGTGTGTGATCTCCGAAAGCGGGTTTGTCTGATCGAGGAACTGCGACAACTGCGATGTTCCGAAGAAGGAATTGATCACAGAAGACAGGGTCCTGGCATTGATCAGGTCAACCGGTGTGAACACCTCGTTGTCGCGTACGTTCATCCGTTCGCGGATGGTACGGGCCATACGGGCCAGGCCAACGCCGAACTGTGCGTAAAGCTGTTCGCCCACGGTACGTACACGGCGGTTGCTGAGGTGATCGATATCGTCTACCTCGCTCTTACCGTTGGTAAGCAGTACGAGTGTTTTGATGATGGCGATGATATCGTCTTTGGTCAGTACTTTTTTAGTGATCGGAAAGTTCAGGCCCAGGCGGCGGTTGATCTTGTAACGGCCTACTTCGCCCAGGTCGTAGCGTTTGTCGCTGAAGAACAGCTTGTCGATGATGCCGCGGGCGGTTTCATCATCCGGGGCGTCGGCGCCACGCAATTGTTTGTAGATATGCTGAACGGCCTCCAGTTCACTGTTGGAAGTATCCTTGTTCAGGGTATTGTAGATGATGGCATAATCGCCGCTCACTTCTTCTTTCTGGATGAAAATGCTCTTCACCTCCATTTCCATGATCATGGCGATGTTCGATTCGTCGAGAACGGTATCACGTTCCAGCACGATCTCGTTACGCTCGATGGAAACCACTTCACCGGTATCCTCATCCACAAAGTCTTCCACCCAGGTACGCAGTACGCGGGCAGCGAGGCGTTTGCCGATGCATTTTTCGAGGTTCTTTTTATCTGCCTTCACTTCATCGGCCATGCCGAAGAGTTCAAGAATATCTTTATCCGTTTCGTAACCGATGGAACGGAGCAGGGTTGTTACGGGGAATTTTTTCTTCCGGTCGATATACGCGAACATCACGTTGTTGATGTCGGTGGCGAATTCCATCCAGGCTCCTTTGAACGGGATCACACGGGCGGAATAGATCTTGGTTCCGTTGGGGTGGATCGATTGTCCGAAGAACACACCCGGGGAACGATGCAGCTGGCTTACCACCACCCTTTCGGCACCGTTGATCACGAATGTACCGCGGGGTGTCATGTAGGGGATGTTGCCCAGGAACACATCCTGAACGATGGTCTGGAAGTCAACGTGCTCTTCGTCGTTACAACTTAACCTCAGTTTTGCTTTCAGGGGAACCGCGTAGGTAAGTCCGCGTTCGATACACTCTTCGATGGTGTAACGGGGAGGGTCTACGAAGTAATCCAGGAATTCCAGTACGAAGATGTTACGGGTATCGGTGATCGGGAAATTTTCCTTGAACACCCGGAACAGTCCTTCCACGTTTCGTTTATCCGGCGTGGTTTGTAACTGGAAGAAATCTTTGAACGATTGGATCTGGATTCCCAGCAAATCGGGAGTCTCTGCTAACAGTTCAACTTTACCGAAATTGAGACGTTTAGCAGGGTTTGTTTTTGTTGCAGACATATTGTAATTAAAACGTTTTAGTGTGCAGAAGGGCCCTTGCTTCCGGGGCATGGTTCGCAGCATGTGCCACTAACCCCAAATTAAAGGACGGCAAAGGTAGGGAATCTTTTGCTATTCCGGCCTTCCGAAATGCGATTTTTTGGGCATTTGGAAGGGTTTTTGTGGATAATCGGCCCTTTTTCCCCGGCAGGAAGTTTCCGGAACGAAAAGAGCCCCGGGAAAACCCGGGGCCCAGTGTTTTATCGGAAGACCCGATTAAGCGATTTCAACATCGGCACCTGCCTCAGTCAGTTTGGCTTTCAGGTCCTCAGCAGTGGCTTTGTCCACACCTTCTTTCAAAGGCTTCGGAGCGCCATCCACGAGGTCTTTTGCTTCTTTCAGACCCAAACCGGTCAGTTCTTTCACGATCTTAACAACGGCCAGCTTGTTGGCTCCACCGCTCTTCAGGATCACGTTGAAAGATGTTTTCTCTTCCGCAGCAGCGGCTCCTTCGCCACCACCGGCGGCTACTACAACTGCAGCGGCAGCTGGTTCGATACCGTATTCGGTTTTCAATACTTCGGCCAGTTCCTGAACTTCTTTAACGGTCAGGCTAACCAGGTTTTCGGCTAATGCTTTTACGTCTGCCATAGTGTTTAATTTTTTCCGCCTTCATTGCTTTTATACTCCGGCGGAGTGTTTAAAAAAATTGTTTTGCCCTGGGTTTTATGCCCCCAGGCTCCGGGCATTGATATATTTTCTGTTACGAAAATTATGCTTCTGCGGGCGCTTCGGCGGCTTCCGGCCTGTTTTGCAGGGCGCCGATAACACGCTGGATCGGCGATTGCAGCAAACCAATGATCTCGCCGATAAGCTCGTTCTTGGTCTTGATCTGCGTAAGTGCCTTCAGCTGGTCGTTACCAACGAAAACATCGCCATTGATAAAGGCGGCTTTCAGGACCGGCCTTTCGTTGTTTGTTTCCTTGCGGAAGCTGCTGATGATCACAGCCGGATCTTTCGGGTTCTCGCTGAACATCAGGGCGGTTACTTTGTGCAGAGAATCGTAAACGCCTGCATATTTTTCCGCGTCGAGGCTTTCGAGCGCCTTTTTGATCAAGGTGTTCTTGGCCACCTTCATTTCGACCTGCTTGTTGAAGCAGTGCCGGCGAAGGCTGCTCACCTGCTCTACCGTCAGACTTTCGGTGTCTGTAATGTAGAAGTTGCTGTACTGAGCGAACTTGCCTTTCAGCAGCTCGATCACTTCGTTTTTCTCTTGTTTTGTCATAACAAATATTTTATTCCAGGCCTGGGGCCGGGCAATTCAGATTTAGTTTTGAACAGATTTGGTGTCGATCATGATGCCCGGGCTCATGGTGCTGGCCATGCTCACGCCTTTCAGGTAGGTTCCTTTGGCGGAAGACGGCTTCAGCTTGATGATGGCATTAATCAGCTCCTGGCTGTTTTCGGCGATCTTATCCGGAGAGAAGCTTACGCGGCCGATCGATGCGTGGATGATACCCACTTTATCGACCTTGAAAGCGATCTTACCACCTTTCAGATCGGTGATAGCGCCTGCCACGTCGTTGGTAACGGTACCGGTCTTCGGATTCGGCATCAGGTTACGGGGGCCAAGCACCTTACCCAGTTTACCGATCTTCGGCATCACCGAAGGCGTTGCCACGATCACATCGATATCAGTCCAGCCACCTTCGATCTTGGTGATGAATTCATCCAGGCCTACATGGTCGGCGCCGGCGTTTTTGGCTTCGGCCTCTTTATCCGGCGTGCAAAGAACCAGCACACGCTTTGTTTTACCGGTTCCGTGCGGCAGCGAAACCGTACCACGGATTGCCTGGTCGGCTTTCTTGGGATCCACACCTAAACGGATATGCAGGTCAACAGAGCTGTCGAATTTTGTTGTATTTACTTCTTTAACCAGGTTTGAAGCTTCCTTAAGCGTGTACGCTTTGTTGGCATCAACCTTAGCATTTGCTATTTTTCTTTTTTTCGTAATCATTGCTTACAAATTTTAAGGTTGATAAATTAATTTTCCCAGGGAGCTTTTCCTTCCACGGTTAATCCCATGCTGCGGGCTGTACCTGCCACCATGCTCATGGCGCTTTTCAGGGTAAAGGCGTTGAGATCGGACATTTTATCCTTGGCGATCTCCTCCACCTGTGCCCAGGTTACTTTACCAACTTTGTTACGATTAGGCTCTTTACTTCCGCCTTTGATTTTGGCTGCGTCCATCAACTGAACGGCGGCCGGGGGAGTTTTGATGATGAAGTCGAACGACTTATCGGCGTATACGGTGATGAGAACAGGGAGCACCTTGCCCTGTTTATCCTGGGTTCTGGCATTGAACTGCTTACAGAACTCCATGATGTTGATACCTTTAGAACCGAGTGCCGGGCCTATTGGCGGTGCCGGATTGGCTTGTCCTCCTTTACACTGGAGCTTGACATAGCCGGTGATTTCTTTTGCCATTGTTTTACGATTTTGGTGATAACGTCCGGGCTTTTTACCCGAACTCCCAAGTCAATGAGACCTATTTTCCGCTTCGCCTAGGCTGTGCGGATAAAAAGAACTATTTGGGGCGGCAAAGCTACACATTATCTCCGGTATTCAGGCATTTTTTGCAAAAAAAAATCCCGGGAAAACCCGGGATCCGTTCATTTTTATCCAACTTACAGTACCAGGATACCCCTGGCCTGCATGGTGATCTCTTTTTTAGGCTCCTTAATCGCTTCGATTTCAGCCTTGCTTTTACCGGCGTCCTCGGCGTAGTGGCGCAGCATCTCCACCGACGTTTCCTTCAGGGTAGCGGTACCCTGTACAACGACATTCTTGCCATTAAGCACCAGGGGCACCAGGAAAGCATGATCCTTCATTTTGATGAGCATGGGTCCGTTGGCGGTTTCCATGCGGATCCAGCAACCCTCGGCCTTGCACACTTCCACCACTTTACCGGTCACTTTTACCTCAACGGGCTCGGCGCCCTTCAGTTTAGCGCCCAGGTCGTTTGCCGGGATGGCTCCTTCCTCGGTTGTTTTTTCGCCGAAACTGGTTCCTTTATCAGCAGGTACTTTGGGGGGCTGTGCCAGCAGGCAGAATCCGAAGAGCAGGGCCGGCAACAGAAGTATTGTCTTTTTCATGTCTGGAAATTTTTATTAGTAAAAAAGCCACTTTCGTGGCTTTGTAAATTACGCTATTTTTTCTACCTGCATGTAACTCAATTCCACCGGGGTTGCCCGGCCGAATATCTTTACCTGCACCTTGAGTTTTTTCTTTTCGTCGTTCACTTCTTCGATCACGCCGTTGAAGTCGTTGAACGGACCATCAATGATCTTGATGGTTTCGCCCACGATGAACGGTTCGCTCATGGTCATACCGCCCACATCGCTCATCTCGTCTACCTTGCCCAGCATCTTGTTCACTTCGGCCTTGCGCAGGGAGATGATATTTCCTTTTGACCCTTTTCCATCGGTGAGGAAGTGCATGACGTTGGTGATGTTGCTCATCGACTGGATCATGTCATCGCTCAGCTTGCCATCAGCCACTTCAATCATGATATAGCCGGGGTAGAAGTTGCGCTCCCGCATTACTTTTTTACCGTTCACCACCTTGTATACCTTTTCCACAGGCAGGAACACCTGTTTTACGATATTACTCCAGCCGTTGCGTACGATGTCCTTGTCGAGGTATTCTTTGATCTTACGTTCTTTACCGCTAACTACACGGAGCACATACCACTTGCTTTCTTTTTCCGCCTTATCCGTTTTCTCTACGATCGGTGTTGTTGCTTCCATAATTGTATTAGTTGAAAAGCGAGTAAATGAGTTTCATACCGTTGTTGGAAACAAAATCCATCAGCATCACGATAAGTGTGATGATGAGGGTTGTTCCCAGCACGATCATGGTAGACTGCTGCAACTGCTCCCAGTTGGGCCAGGTCACTTTGTGCAGGAGTTCTTTATAAGAATCCCGGATGTATGCCGTGAATTTGTTCATAGTACTTGTTTAGATCGTTCAAGATTTTTGTTTTGCGGCCATCAACGGTAAACCTTAAACATTAAACCGTTGCAACCTTATTCAGCACGGGCACTAGGATTCGAACCCAGATCAAAGGTTTTGGAGACCCGTATGCTACCGTTGCACCATGCCCGTGTATTTGTTTCAGACCCGTATCCCGCCGCTATTAGCGGGACCTTGCCCGTACTTTTCTGACTGTATCCCGCAGTGGGCGGGACCTTGCCCGTATTTAAGTCAATAGTCATTAGTCATAGTGAAGGTTTCCCTTTAACACCGATGACTAATGACCAATGACTATTTATCAAAGATACTTTGATTATTTAATGATCTCAGTTACCTGTCCGGCACCTACTGTACGACCACCTTCGCGGATAGCGAATTTCAAACCTTTCTCCATCGCGATCGGCTGGATCAGCTTAACAGTCAGGTTGGTGTTATCGCCAGGCATCACCATTTCTGTACCCGCAGCCAGGGTAACCTCACCGGTTACGTCGGTAGTACGGAAATAGAATTGCGGACGGTATTTGTTGAAGAACGGCGTGTGACGGCCACCTTCTTCTTTGCTCAGTACGTAAACCTCGCCTTTGAATTCGGTGTGCGGTGTGATAGAACCGGGTTTGCAAAGCACCATACCACGACGGATCTGGTTCTTTTCAATACCGCGGAGCAGCAGACCCGCGTTATCACCGGCTTCACCTTCATCCAGCAGTTTTTTGAACATTTCCACACCGGTACAGGTTGTAGAAAGCGGTTTTTCCTGCAGACCCACGATCTCGATCGCTTCACCCACTTTGATACGGCCCCTTTCGATACGACCGGTAGCAACGGTACCACGACCTGTGATAGAGAATACGTCTTCCACAGACATCAGGAACGGCTGGTCAACCAACCGTGGAGGCAGCGGAATATAGCTATCAACAGCTTCCATCAGCTGATCGATTGCTTCCACCCATTTTGCTTCGCCAGCAAGGGCTCCGGTAGCAGATCCTTTGATGATCGGCGTGTTGTCGCCATCGAAACCGTAAGAAGTCAGCAGCTCACGGATCTCCATTTCCACCAGTTCCAGCAGTTCAGGATCGTCCACAAGGTCAACTTTGTTCATGAATACCACGATACGGGGTACACCTACCTGGCGGGCCAGCAGGATGTGCTCTTTGGTTTGCGGCATCGGACCATCGGTAGCAGCTACCACGAGGATAGCGCCGTCCATCTGGGCAGCACCGGTGATCATGTTCTTCACGTAGTCGGCGTGACCCGGGCAATCCACGTGCGCATAGTGACGGTTGGCCGTAGCATACTCCACGTGTGCTGTATTAATTGTGATACCCCTTTCTTTTTCTTCCGGAGCACCATCAATATCATCATAATTCTTTTTCTCCGCCAGACCTTTTTTTGACAAAACATCGGTGATGGCGGCTGTAAGTGTTGTTTTACCATGATCCACGTGACCGATAGTACCAACGTTTAAGTGGGGTTTATCCCTTTTGAAAGATTCTTTTGCCATTGTTTATTTTTTAAAAATTGTTTTGAAATTCGGTTGACATTTAGAGTCTGTAACCACCGACTGTATTTTACTGTTTTGAGCCATAGGTGAGAATCGAACTCACGACCCCTTCCCTACCAAGGAAGTGCTCTACCCCTGAGCTACCACGGCTTACTTAGGAGTCGTTCGCTGCCGGAACGTTGCAGACAGATAATACATCTGTCCGCCTGCACCTGGCATCCGACATCCCAAATGAGCGGAAGACCGGGCTCGAACCGGCCACCTATAGCTTGGAAGGCTATCGCTCTACCAAATGAGCTACTTCCGCAAAACGATTTGAAGATTTGATGATCCGGCGATGTGCCGATTATCTTAACTCCAAACTGTAAAAGAACTGTTCAATCCTCAAATTATCAAATCGGATAATCATCAAATTGGTTTGTGGGCAGTGGTGGATTCGAACCACCGAAGTCGAAAGACAGCGGATTTACAGTCCGCCCCATTTGGCCGCTCTGGAAACTGCCCGTCCCTGTTGATCGGTCAAGCCGGAATGTTGAAAAGGCACCCTGATCAACCCCTTGCTTGGAACCCATCAACTTTTCCAAAAGAGCCGAAGAAGGGAGTCGAACCCCCGACCTACTGATTACAAATCAGTTGCTCTACCAACTGAGCTACTTCGGCATAAAAAAAGAACTGTTTTCCGCTGAATAAGGACATGCCGAAGCACCCCTTTTTTTGGGAAGGCAAAGGTAAGAGAAAATGCTTAATACCAAAACTTTGAATTGTTTTTTTTTAAAGCCATTCCGCAAAATGTGAATAAACAAAAAAATCCCGCCGTGGTGGCGGGATCCAGGACTATCCAATCGGCCATTTTACGCGGCTTGCTTTTCTTTCTTTCTTTTTATCTGCGTGATGAGTGAATCCAGGGCGGCGTCAAAGCTCTCTTCAAATGATTTGGATGAATGCTTCACAAAGAATTCATGCCGTGGAATGGTAACCTTGATCTCGGCCACTTTATCCTTGATGTTATGTACCACATTATCGAGTTTCAGGAATACGTCCACCTTGGTGATCCGTTCGTGAAACTGGGGTAATTTGGACAGTTTTTTCTCAATGTAGGTGCGTAGTTTCATGTCAGCGTCAAATCGCACTGTCTGAATGTTAACGTTCATGTCATTCAAATTTATCGGTGAAAAATAGAGTTTGTCAAAGTAGAAATCAGGGCATAGGCGGTTTACAGGAGTATGGTTTTTTGCTGGTAATGCTTTTTCATCCTGAAGTTACCAACAGCTCCTCTTTTTTCAAAATAAAATTTGATGCCCGGTTGCCCGGTCTCAGGCCTTGGGATGGGCTTTTTTGTAGACGTCTTTCAGTTTCTCGATGCTGTTGTGCGTGTATACCTGCGTGGCCGCCAGGCTGCTGTGCCCGAGCAGTTCTTTTACGGCGTTGAGGTCGGCCCCGCTGTTCATGAGATGGGTGGCAAAGGTATGGCGGAGTACGTGCGGACTTTTCTTATCGATGGTGGTCACCAGGGCCAGGTACTTTTTGACAGTATTGTATATATATCCCGGGTAGAGCTTCTTCCCGCTCGCCGTTACCAGCAACACCACCCTGTCGCATTGCGCAAAGACCCGGTTCTTATCCGTCATGTATTCCCGCAGCCGGCCCATCAGGGCGGGGCTCACCGGGATCACCCGTTCTTTGCTGCCTTTCCCCAGTACTTTGATGGTATTGCCCGATCCATCCACCTGGGTTTCTTTCAGCCCGATCAGTTCCGCCTGGCGCATACCGGTATTGTAAAAAAGTTCCAGCAGCAACCGCTGGGTCTTCCCATCCCAATCATCCGGGAATTCCACGTTTTCAAACAACACACGAATGGCTTCATTGTCGACAAACTGCGGCAGTCGCTTTTTTACTTTGGGAGAAATAATGCCTGCCATGGGCGTAGTGGAGATCGTTTCTTCCCGGAGATGGTATTTAAAAAAAGACTTGAGCGCCGATATCTTCCGGTTGATGGATTTACTTTCCATACCCGCGGATTTGAGTTCGGCCAGCCAGGAACGCACAAACGCAACCTTGATCTCCTGCAATTCCATCTCGCCAAACTGGGCTATCAAATACACAAAGAAGGAATCCAGGTCGTTCTGGTAAGCGATGAGGGTATGCTGCGAATAACGCTTCTGGAATTTCAGGTAATCCAGGAAAGCCCGGGTATGTGTAGCGAGGGTTGGGGGCATAAAAAAACTGATACCCAAAGTTAAGATAACCGGGTATCAGTTCATGTATATTATTAACCGGGCAGATTAATCAATCTTGCCGGATGAAATCTGCTCTTTGTAAACAGCTTTCAGGATCTCTTTACGACGGCGAACGGAAGGCTTGGTGTACGACTGCCTCTCCCTTAACTGGAGAAGGATCTTGCTTTTCTCAAATTTCTTCTTGTACTTTTTGAGCGCCTTGTCGATGTTTTCGCAATCTTTAGAATCAATGATCAGCATAATGTGTTGTATACCTCCTTTAGGTGAATTTTACTGCCCAACCGGCAGGGCCGCAAAGATAGCGTATTCTATCCCAAAAAAGCAAATTACAGGAACAAAATCCGAAATTTGCGCCATGTTCACCGGAATCATAGAAACAACAGGGCTCATTGAAGAGGTATCCGTCAGCGGCTCCAATAAGACCTTCCTCGTATCCTCCCCGCTTTATCCCGAATTAAAAGTAGATCAAAGCCTTAGCCACGACGGCGTTTGCCTGACCGTTGAAAAACTGGCCGGCGGACTGCACCAGGTAACCGCCATCGACGAAACCCTGGGTAAAACCACCCTGGGCGCCTGGCAAAAAGGCACCCTGATCAACCTCGAACGCTGTATGCCCGCCAACGGGCGGCTCGACGGGCACTTTGTCCAGGGCCATGTGGATACCACCGCCGAATGTACCGGGATAACCGACAAACAGGGAAGCTGGGAATACCGGTTCAAATTGCCCGAAGGTTTCAGTCACCTGATCATCGAAAAGGGTTCGATCTCGCTCAATGGAACCAGCCTTACCATCTTTGACCTTGCCCCAGATGCGTTTACCGTTGCAATCGTTCCTTACACATACCAACATACCAATATTCACCGGTTGCAGAAAGGCGACAGGGTCAATATCGAATTCGATATGATCGGGAAATACATCAGCCGGATCCAGGGATTGAAGTAAGCCGCGGGCTCAGATCCGGCGCAGTTTGTCTTTCAGTTTCAGGAACGGGCTTTCAATAAAGCGGTAACTCAGCCCCGCTACGAGGTAGTTGATCGCCAGAAAGAGGAAAACCCGCGCAACAACGGGTACCGAAAGCCCGGCCTTTTCCAACGCTATCATGCCAAACGTTAGCACAATCCCATGAAAGCAGTATAGTCCGTAAGATATCTTACCGGTATACACGAGAAATGATGAGCCGGCCAGTTTAAGCAGGGTCTTTTCATTGGCCATCTGCTCCATGATAAAAAGAGCGGTGTAAAGAATGAAAAGCAGGCGAACGATCCAATCGATCCAGGGAACCAAAACAGCCGGTACATTATCCTGGATAAAAAACATGATCACAAAAAGCAAGGGCAGAAAAAGCAGGAATAATACAGACCCTTTTTTACCCCACCGGCTCACCCAGGCGGCAAGCGCATGGTTTTCCTGCAGCAGGTAAGCAGCCAGGATACCCGCCGCGAAGTCGAACAGGTAGGTAAGGGTATGGAAGTCGTGCGGAATATTATTCGCAATGGCATAGGCGGTATAGAGTATACTCCCCAGGCCCAGCAACAGGATACATGCTTTCATGTATTTCTGCAGGAACCAGAGACATACACCCCACAACAGGTAGAACTGCTCTTCCACCGCCAGTGTCCAGAGGAAACGAAGAAAATAAACATGTCCTTCGAGGTAGAAATTTGAAATGAAGAGCACATAGTAATATGCCGGGGGTAAGGTTACCTGTACCTGGTATTCCGCGGCCACATAGGGCAACAGCACAAAAGCAAAGATCATCAGCAGGAAATACAGGGGCCAGATGCGGAGGGCCCGGCGTATGAAATAATTAATGAACGAGAAGTTCCCCTTTGTTTTGTACTCCCGCATGCCGAGCCAGGTAAGCAGGAACGACGAAAGAATAAAGAACACATCGATCGACAGCACCATATTGTTGTACAGGAACTGCAACAACCGGCTCCAGAGACCTGCGCCGAAGGCGGGATGTACCGCGTGAAAAAAATAGACAGCGAGGAACGAGAGGCCCCGGACCGAATCCAGTTGCGGGAAATAGTATTTATTCCCCTGCCCCATTACAGCTGGTCGATTTTATTTCCCTTCATCGTTTGTTGTATGGCTTCATCCATCAGCCGTTCGGCGTAAGGCCGCGATACCTGGTTCAGTTCTTCGGTCTTGGCCTGTACCAGGTTCTTGTCGTTCATATCCAGTGAGAGCTGCAGCGCCTGCATGGCTAAAGACGTTTCCTGCAATTCCTGCGGCGTCAGTGATTTGAAATTCTTCTGAATGAATTTTTCGGTGGTCTGCAATAACTGCTCCGCCTCGGTCTTGGCCTCGGTGAGGGCACGGACTTCCATATCCTCTTTGGCATGTGTCATCGAATCGAGGAGCATTTTCTCCACGTCTTCATCGGTTAATCCGTACTGGGGTTTTACCTCGATCGATTGCTCGATACCGCTGCGCAATTCCTTCGCCTTCACCACCAGGATGCCATCGGCGTTGATCAGGAAACTCACTTCCACCTTGGGCAATCCCGCGGGCATAGCCGGAATGCCGGTAAGGTTGAATTCGGCGAGGCGGCGGTTGTCTTTCACCATGTCCCGCTCCCCTTGGTAAACAGCTATCTTCATCCCGCTCTGCCCATCTTTATAGGTTGTATACTGCCGGGCCGCTTTCGTGGGTATTTTCGAATTCCGGGGCAGCAATACATCCATCAAGCCACCCATGGTTTCCAGTCCGAGCGACAGGGGCGTTACATCCAGCAACAACACATCCTTTGTATTACCCGCCAGGATATCGGCCTGTATCGCGGCGCCCAGCGCCACCACTTCATCGGGATTCACGGTATCATTCACCGGCTTTCCGAAAAATTCCGATACCCGTTTTTTCACCAGGGGTACCCGGGTGCTGCCGCCCACCATCACTACTTCCTGAATATCGGCCTTGGCAAGTCCGGCATCTTTCAAGGCTTGACTGCACGATGTTATGGTGCGTTCGAGTATCGGCCCGATGCGGGATTCGAATACGGATCGTGTAACCGAAAGCTGCATGCCCTCATAGGCCGATTCGTATGCATCCTGCGTTGATAATTGCTTCTTGGCTTCTTCCGCCTTCAGGCGAAGCATTTGTCGGTGTGTTTTTTCCTGCGCCGATCCGGTCAGTCCCAGCACTTCGATCCAGTGATCCACCAATGCATTGTCGAGATCGTCGCCGCCCAGGTAGGTATCGCCGTTGGTAGACAACACTTCAAATATACCGTTGGAAATATGCAGGATGGAAATATCAAAGGTGCCGCCGCCCAGGTCGTATACGGCAATGGTCTTGTTCTCGTCTTTATGCAATCCAAATCCATAGGCCAGGCTCGCGGCCGTTGGCTCGTTGATGATGCGCAGTACATCCAGCCCCGCCAGCTTCCCGGCGTCGCGGGTGGCCTGGCGCTGTGCGTCGTTGAAGTATGCCGGCACGGTGATCACCGCCTTGCTTACCGGTGTTTTCAGGATGTGTTCGGCCTGTTTCTTCAGTTCTTTCAGGATAAGGGAAGAAAGATCGACCGGGGAATAGAACTGGTCTCCCACCTGCACCTTCACCAGCCTGTTCTCATCGTCGATGATCTTATAGGCCAGGGAAGTCGTATTGTTTTTTACATCGTTGTAGGTTTTGCCCATCAGCCGTTTGGCCGAGAAGATGGTACGGGCCGGATCATCTACCAGGAATTTTTTCGCTTCCTCTCCCACCAGCACAGACCCGTTATCCGAAAAATGCACCACCGACGGAACCAGCGAACCTGCCTGTCCGGCAGGCAGGCTGCTGTTGTGTTCCTGGAGCGCCACGGGCTTCCTGCTTTCGGGGTGAATGATGGCCACCAGGCTGTTGGTAGTACCCAGGTCGATACCCACGATCATCTCTTCCTGCTGCAAACTTCCGGTGGCTATATTGATAGCTATTTTAGCCATGCTGCTTATTTTCCGGCAAAGGTAACGAATAAAAAAGGCCGCCGGTAAGGGCAGCCTCTTCCTGGTATGAAGTCGTTCTACCGGATCAACACCATCTTACCATAACCCTTATTGAAAAACTTATCGGTGTTGTCGCCATCGGCCCTGTACTTATCCAGTGATTTACCATTGAGGTTGGTGATCACGCGGTACAGGTATACGCCGTTGGCCAGTTTGGCGCCGTACATATCCGTTCCATCCCACTTGAACTCGGTGATGTTGGTACCCACATGCAGCGGGCCCAGTTCTTCCTTGGTGATCTCACGCACGATCTTTCCGGTGATCGTCAGGATCTGGATGCGGATATTCTGCGGCACTTCGCTGCCGGTTATTGTGAATACAAAAGCTGTAGAAGTGGTGAAGGGGTTCGGGTAGTTCAGCATGTTGCTGATCATCGCCTTGGTGATCACCTGGAAGCTGATGTGGTAATCCAGCGCTCCGGCACTATTACCCACCACGTCTTTACCCGATACGATCAACTCGTATTCGCCTTCTTCGGGGAAATACGGCAGGAAGTCGATCACCGCCGTATTGTTGCCGTTCGAAAGATTGGCCGGCGTGAATTTCAGCGAATCGCCAAACGCGTAGCTCTTCAACGTACCATCGGGAAAACGAACCTGCACTTTAATAAGAGACGTATCACTGAGTGTCAAAAAGCGGCTTTCGTCTTTCAGGTTGATGAGGATATGCGGTTTGGCCGAAACGATATCGCGGTTGAGGATATGAACACCATCGAAGGTAACATCCAGCAACGGGTTAAAGTCATCGGGGCGTACATACAGTTCCTTAAACAACACATTGTTGAAATGATATTGTTCGGGCTGGGCGTTGTTCGGGTTCACTTCCAGGAACAATACATTGGAGCCGGGGAAATTGCGGGTATCCAGTTTATAACTGACCAGCAGCGTATCACCCGAAACAAGCACTTTGCCTTTTGGCAGAACTACCGGCACCTGTCCATTCCTGCTATTGGTGATGGCCAGAGTGAACTGCATGCTGTCGGAAAATGCGGCTGCGCTGATATTTTTGAACGCCAGCTTGAAGTCGATCACTTCGCCCTGGTCGCAGCTATCTTTTAATACAAAAAGAATATTCGGCGCTACGGCTCCTTCGGGTATATATGTACCATTCACGCGCCAGTAGCGCAGCTGATTGGGCGTGGCATTGGCTGAATCGGTGTTGAGCATTTTCAACCGCAGGTAAGGATAGCTGGCCGCGTTGATCCAGCTGAGCGATGTATCGGTTGCGGGCCGTACCCGGGCAAGCAGGCTTGCGTTATTATTATTATCGACGCCATACAATTCAATGGAAACCGAATCGGCCGAATTGGGTTCCTGCGCCGTGCCCCTCCAGTGCAGGTCGCTCCAGCTGCGGGCCGGACCAAACTTATCGGAAAGCACATCACCGGCGAGGTTCTTACCCACCGTGCTGAAGCCCACATCCAGTTTATCCGTTGTTGTCAGCCCGATTGTTTGAACAATGGCGCCGGGTGTTCCCTTCTTATATACAAATACATAGGGCCGGTGAATATTCACCGAGTCGATCTTACTGAATCCCGCGTTGCGAAGCAGGTGATAGAGCGAATTTCCCGAACCATTGACCAGGGTATCGTTCTGCCATTCGGATGGAAAATGCGTAAACGGACTCACGGGACAATTGGTGAGAACCACATAATGACCGTTGGGAACGATGTTGGTGAGGAAGTTGATCACACTGTCCCGCTGGCTCTTGGTCTCTATTTTAAATTGGAACCAACCGGGTCTCGCCGTAGGATTGATCGGTACCGGACGCACGCTGCCGTATTGCCCCGACACGCCATTGTCCTGGTTTACCCAGATCTTTTGCGTGGCCGTATCAAGAATATAAAACCGCAATCCTTCTGAATTGGCGGAGAGCGGGCCGTACAATCCTTCCATCACCATTATTCCGTCGTTGCGGATCGAATAATCGGGTCCCTGGTTCGAAACGGGATAGATCGTTGTACGCACATTCACTTCCACGGGCCTCGATGTGTAACGCATCACCCGGTCGTTATCGAGACTGATATTATTGAATGTATTCTTCTTGAACTGGTAGTAATGCGATTGATTGAAGCCCGGCGTACCATTGGCCATGTAGATGAACGAGAAGGTATTCCAGATATAATTGTTACCCGATGTAGGTACTGTCGATGTACGCCAGTAATACACCGTGCTGTCGGTGAACGTAAGGTTACCCGGTGTGAACTGGATCACGCCGCCGATGTCCGATACTGTATAGCTTTTCTTGAACGCCGAGTTGAACAACTCCGTTGTATCCACCTCCATCACGTACTGGCGCTGGCCGCTCAGCGGGTTGGCCGTACTGGCGTAGAAACTGATGTTTGACTGGTTGACGATCGAATAATTATACGGGGAGATCGGGCGAAGCTCGTCTTCAAAAATGTAGAAGTCCTTGCTCAGGCTGTTGTTCATCTCCGAGAGTTCATCCACCTTTCCATCCACGTCGAGGTCTACCAGTAATTTATTCAGTCCCTTATCGGTGATCGGGTTGATCGGCACCGTTATACTCATCGAGTCCATGTACATCGCCGCACGAAGCTTCTGGTTGTACAGCGAACGGATCGTTCCATCAGGAAGTTTCTGGCGGATCGTAACACGGATCGAATCGCGGATGGCACGGCCGATATTCATGTACTTCACATCCACGTTGAAACTGCCATCGGCCACCGTAATGATGTTCCGGGTGAACTTCACCAACTGGTCTTCGATCACATAATCGGGTTTTGCGTGCGCATTGATCCGCAGCGCCGGGTCACCATGCAGGTTCACTTCCTCGAGGTGGATCCGCTGGATAAAACCCATCGCACCCGGGTTGGCGCCGAGTTGCTGAAGGGTGGCCTGTATCTGGTTGCCGATTGTATTGCCATACATGCTGCGACAATACGCGTCGTACAAAACTTCGTTATAGATGTTTAAGTTATATCCTACGCCAAAATGGGTGCTTCCCAGGAAACCAATGCTTCCTTTGCGATCGAGTAAAACGTATTTTTCCGAAAGCGACATTCCGCTGTATCCGTTCACACGGGCCGGACTGTAGGTAAAGAAATTACCCACCGTACAACCGCTCACGTGCATGAAGGGGTATTTGCCGTTGTTCTGGTAATTCTCGGGATAGTTCAGGTTGATGGCAAGTTCATTGGCCGAAGAGTGGCCGAAGTATTTGATATAACTCAATCCTTCCTGGAACAATTCGTTGATGCGCTGGCTCTGTTGTTGTTCGATCGCCACAACGGATGTTTTCGTGAAGGTTTCCACATGTGCCCCGTACAAGGTATCCTCAACCGTTTGTTTATACCCGCCCGTATATCCCGAGAATTCTATTTCCTCGCTGGTATTGGATGGCCCCAGGGTATGCATCATATTCTTCATCCAGCCTTTGGCAGCGATGGTTTGGCTGGGCGACTGCTGCGCCTGTTCGTACTGTTTCATTTTATCCAGGTAGATACCCACTTCATTACCGGTGATGGCGCCCAGGCGGCCAACAGGCACGGTGGGGAAAAGCGTTCCCGGTTCCGCTACCAGCAGGATATCCGATGCCGGCCAGCCAAAGCTTTGCACGAGATCCATCTGTTCCATGGCCTGGCTGGGCGGATTGGTAACGTAATCCAGGTAACTAACACCCCTGCCGATGATGAACAGGTATTTGGGTTTCACCGCGAAGCCCTGCACGGCATAACGCATAAAATCGCGGATCGCGGCGGGATGTTTCACTATACCAAATCCAAACTGGTCGTTGAGTTCATCGATGCTGTAGATCTTCGCGTTGAAACCACCTCCGGTGGCCGATGCACGGTACTGCCGGTACTGGTCTACATAGTTAACCCCGTTGCCATTATTGTACAGCGACGGGTGGCTGATGATGATGTAATCACCCTGCAGCGAGGTGTTGGCGAAATTCTGGAAGGTCTTGCTGGTAAGCGATGTTACCTGGTTGATGTTCGCCGCGTCGGCGCTCATCAGGTTGAAACGGCGGATCGTATCGGTGGAAGCCGGTAAAGCGAATTTCACCTGGCCCGGCGTACTGATATCGCCCAGGTAACGGCGGCCGTTATTATAATCGTACAAAACCGGCGCAACGCCGTTGTTGTTGAAATTGGTGATCACTAAATAATTACCCGCCGTATTGTCCTTCAGCTCAAAATAAAAATTCTTCAGGTTGTTGAAATTGAAGGTTGCCGGGTAAGTAACGCTGAGGCAACTTAACGCAATGCGGTCGGTTCCGATGGCCGAATTGGTACCCACTACCACCTGCAGGGTGGAAGGATTGCTCAACAGGGAAAGCGGAAGATTGCGAACCGTATCCTTGTGATAGGTAAAATAAGGCATGGGGTTCGGGCTGCCGGCTCCACCCAATATCGTGGTTGACCCCAGTCGTACCACCAGGTCGCGGGTATTGGAAGCATTACCGGTTGCACCGATCGTGAACATAACACTGTTGGCAGGCCCCGCGGCATACCGGTTCATATTCTGTAACGTTGTGGTAAGAGAAGCCGTGGGATAGATATCGGTACTCGCCCAACCCTCCCCGATATCGTAGGCCGATGAAAAAAGATACTCCTGGTAGCTCACATCCGCGAGGCCTTTATTCACTTGGCTCCTGTAATGCACTTCGATCCGGCGCATGAAATACGGATCGGCCGGCAATACGTTGCCCGCCGTGTTGTTCACCGCCGCTGTATAGCGAAGATTACCTCCCGACGGGTTCATCGCCAGGAAATAACTCACCGTATCCGTTTCCAGGCTGTAGCGCTCCGATAACTGGTAATCCGGGTTACGATACAACGCCTTATCGGGCTTGCCATCATTCATCTCGCCCCAGAACTCGATATAGTCTGATGCGCCCAGGATACCCGTGGGCACCGACGTATAGATCCGAACCTGCTGGCCATTGCGCCAGAGCTGGAACTGTTCTGCCGGTACATTACCCAATCCGGCGGCGGCCAGTACGGGCTGGCTGATCCGGGTCAGCGTATCCTTGGCCAGCCGGAACTTATAATACGTCTTATTGTAATCGATCCAGCTGTTGTTCAGCTGCGAGAATCCCATCGCGGCGGTTAGCAGCATAACAACCGTTACTAATGATCGCTTCATACCCGTTACTGAGAATATCATGTAATCTTTGCTTACAGTATAAAAAAGGGCTGTTCTGCTTTACACAGACAGCCCCTGTAATTATATGAACGTATTCGTTTACCGGATCAGCACCATCTTGCCATAGCCCTTATTGAAGAACTTGTCGGTGTTGTCGCCATCGGCCCTGTACTTATCCAGTGATTTACCATTGAGGTTGGTGATCACGCGGTACAGGTATACGCCGTTGGCCAGTTTGGCGCCGTACATATCCGTTCCATCCCACTTGAACTCGGTGATGTTGGTACCCACATGCAGCGGGCCCAGTTCTTCCTTGGTGATCTCACGCACGATCTTACCGGTGATCGTCAGGATCTGGATGCGGATGTTCTGCGGCACTTCGCTGCCGGTTATCGTGAATACAAAAGCTGTAGAAGTAGTGAAGGGGTTCGGGTAGTTCAGCATGTTGCTGATCATGGCCTTGGTGATCACCTGGAAGCTGATGTGGTAATCCAGCGCTCCGGCTGTATTACCCACCACGTCTTTACCCGACACGATCAACTCGTATTCGCCTTCTTCGGGGAAATACGGCAGGAAGTCGATCACCGCCGTATTGTTGCCGTTCGAAAGATTGGCCGGCGTGAACTTCAGCGAATCGCCAAAGTAATAGGTGCGGACGGTGTTGTTCTGCAGGTCACGAACCTGTACTTTGATGAGTGCGGTATCGCTGAGGGCCATGAAGCGGCTTTCGTCTTTCAGGTTGATGAGGATATGCGGTTTGGCCGAAACAATATCGCGGTTGAGGATATGAACACCATCGAAGGTGACATCCAGCAACGGGTTGTAATTATCGGGCCGCACATAGAGGTCTTTGAACAATATATTATTGAAATGGTATTGTTCGGGTTGTATCGTATTCGGATTCACATCTACGAAGATCGTGTTGGCTCCCGGGTAGTTGCGGGTATCGATCTTCCGGCTGATCGTGATCGTATCGCCCGATTGAAGAATCTTCGCCTTCGGTAACTGGATCGGGTGCGGAACGTTGTTACGGTCTGTGATCACGAAGTTGAACTGCATACTGTCGGAGAAAGCCGTTGGACTGATATTCTTGAATGCCAGTTTGAAATCAACCTGTTCGCCCTGGTCAACGGTATCCCGGGCGCTGAAGAGCACGTTCGGGGCCACGGCGCCTTCGGGTATGTATGTACCATTCACACGCCAGTAGCGGAGCTGGTACGGGGTTGCCGTAACAGAATCCGTATTCAGCATCTTCAACTGCAGGTAAGGATAGGTGACAGCGTTGATCCAGCTGAGTGATGTATCGGTTGCGGGGCGCACGGTAGCCAGCAGATCGGCGGTTCCCGCATTGGTGATACCATATACCTGTATCAATACCGAGTCCCGCGTAGGCGTTTCGAGCGCACTACCTCTCCAGTGCAGGTCGCTCCAGCTGCGGGCCGGACCAAACTTATCGGAAAGCACATCGCCGCTCAGGTGATTGCCCACGAGGTGGAAACTTACGATGGGTTTATCTACCGCCTGCAAGCCAAAAGTCTGGTTGACAGCTCCCGGCGTTCCTTTCTTATATACAAATACAAAAGGCAGGTGCGATTTGATCGAATCAATATACGTGAAGCCGGCATTCCGCAGGCTGTGGTACATCGATTTGCCTGAACCGTTGGTAAGGGTATCATCCTGCCACTCGGGCGGGAAGTGCGTGAATGGCGCTGCCGGACTGTTTGTCAGAATTACATAATTACCATTCTGAACAATGTTATCCAGGAAATTCATCACATTGTTCCGTTCAGCCAGGCTGGTAATCTTAAACTGGAACCAACCTGGTACCACCGTACTGTTAATCGGCAACGGACGCACACTTCCATACAGGCCCGACGTGCCGTTGTCCTGGTTCACCCATGCTTTCTTCGTGATCGTATCGACCACATAAAAGCGTAACACTTCCGTGTTCGGGGCCAGGCCCGGACCGTAGAAACCGGCCTGCTCCAGCAAGCCGTCGATGCTGATCGAATAGTCGTTGGTCTGGTTCGCGTTCGGGTAAACACCGGTACGCACATTTACTTCTACAGGCCGGGTCATAAAATGCATGAGCCTGTCGGTACCCAGATTGATATTATTAAACGTATTCTTCTTAAACTGGTAGTAATGCGATTGATTGAAGCCCGGCGTACCATTGGCCATGTAGATGAACGAGAAGGTATTCCAGATATAATTGTTGCCCGATGTGGGTACCGTCGACGTACGCCAGTAATACACCGTGCTGTCGGTGAACGTAAGGTTACCCGGTGTGAACTGGATCACACCACCGATGCCGGATACTGTATAACTTTTCTTGAACGCCGAGTTGAACAACTCCGTTGTATCCACTTCCATCACGTACTGGCGCTGACCGCTCAGCGGGTTGGCCGTACTGGCGTAGAAACTGATGTTTGGCTGGTTGACGATCGAATAATTATACGGAGAGATCGGGCGAAGTTCGTCTTCAAATATGTAGAAGTCCTTGCTCAGGCTGTTGTTGATCTCCGAGAGTTCATCCACCTTGCCATCCACGTCGAGGTCTACCAGTAATTTATTCAGTCCCTTATCCGTGATCGGGTTGATCGGCACCGTTATACTCATCGAGTCCATGTACATCGCCGCACGAAGTTTCTGGTTGTACAGCGAACGGATCGTTCCATCAGGAAGTTTCTGGCGGATCGTAACCCGGATCGAATCCCGGATGGCACGGCCGATATTCATGTACTTCACATCCACTTTGAAACTGCCATCGGCCACCGAAATGATGTTCGGCGTGAACTTCACCAGCTGGTCTTCGATCACGTAATCCGGTTTTGCGTGCGCATTGATCCGAAGCGCCGGGTCGCCATGCAGGTTCACTTCTTCGAGGTGGATACGGGTGTAGAAGTCGAGGTTCCCGGGATTTCCGCCCAGGGCCTGCAGGGTAGCCTTCATCTGGTTACCGATCGTATTGCCGTACATGTCGCGGCAGAAATTATTATACAGGCTGGTATTGTAATAATTGAGGAAGGGCGCTATACCAAAGTGCGTACTGCCCAGGAAGCCGATGCTTCCCTTGTGATCGAGGAAAATATATTTCTCCGACAGCGACATACCATTGTATCCATTCACACGGCCGGGACTGTAGGTAAAGAAATTACCCACCGTACAACCACTCACGTGCATGAAAGGATATTTGCCGTTGTTCTGGTAGTTCTCGGGATAGTTCAGGTTGATGGCCAGTTCGTTGGCCGAAGAGTGACCGAAGTATTTGATATAACTCAACCCTTCCTGGAACAACTCGCTGATCCGCTGGCTCTGCTGCTGCTCGATGGTAAGTACCGATGTTTTAGAGAATGTTTCCACTTTGGCACCGAACAAACTATCTTCCGCGATCGTCTTGTATCCATTCATGTAGATCAGGAAATCGGCATTTTCGGTACTGTCCGAACCGCCGATCGTGTGCAGCATATTCTTCATCCAGCCTTTATCGGCGATGGTTTGACTGGGCGACTGCTGTACCTGTTCGTACTGTTTCATTTTATCCAGGTAGATACCCACTTCATTACCGGTGATGGCGCCCAGGCGGCCGATCGGAACCAGCGGTACATTGGTACCGGGCAGGCAGGAAAGCAATACATCGGATGCCGGCCAGCCAAAGGTCTGGATCAGGTCGAGTTGCTCCGCCGCAGGGTTACCCGCGTTCGGCGCATAGTCGACATAACTGAGTCCGCGGCCAATGATGAAAACATATTTGGGCGCAACGGCGAAATTTTGTGCCGCATAGCGGATGAAATCGCGGATGGCGGCCGGGTGCCGTTTGATACCCAATCCAAACTGGTCGTTGAGTTCATCAATGCTGTAGATCTTCGCGTTGAAACCACCACCGGTGGCCGATGCACGGTACTGCCGGTACTGGTCTACATAGTTCACGCCTGTTCCGTTATTGTACAACGACGGGTGGCTGATGATGATGTATTCGCCCTGCAGCGAGGTGTTGGCGAAATTCTGGAAGGTCTTGCTGGTGAGCGATGTCACCTGGTTGATGTTCGCCGCGTCGGCGCTCATCAGGTTGAAACGGCGGATCGTATCGGTGGAAGCCGGTAAGGCGAATTTCACCTGGCCCGGCGTACTGATATCGCCCAGGTATCGGCGGCCGTTATTATAATCGTACAAAACCGGCGCTACGCCGTTGTTGTTGAAATTGGTGATCACTAAATAATTGCCCGCCGTATTGTCCTTCAGCTCAAAATAAAAATTCTTCAGGTTGTTGAAATTGAAGGTCGCCGGGTAGGTAACGGAGAATGCGCTGACAACGATACGGTCGTTGGCATTGCTGGAATTACCACCGATGCTTACACCGATGAAAGAAGGACTGTTCAGTATCGATAACGGCAGGTTCCGGATTGTATCCTTGCGGTAATTGAAATACGGCATCGGACTTTGCAATACCGTTGTGTTATTCACTTTCACGATCAGGTCGCGGGTATAGAGCGCATTACCCGCCACCGCGGTGGTAACGGTAACGCTGTTGGCCGGACCCGCCGCGTAGCGGTTTACATCCTGCACCACCATCGATTGCGCACAACAAGGATAGGTATCGTTGCTCGACCAACCTTCCCCGATATCGTAGGCAGATGAAAAAACGTATTCACCGATCACAGCGGCGTATCCTTTATTCACCTGTTGCCTGTAATTCACTTCGATCCGGCGCATGAAATACGGATCGGCCGGCAATACGTTGCCCGCCGTGTTGTTCACCGCCGCTGTATAGCGAAGATTACCTCCCGCCGGGTTCACCGTCAGGAAATAACTCACCGTATCCGTTTCCAGGCTGTAGCGCTCCGATAACTGGTAATCCGGGTTACGATACAACGCCTTATCGGGCTTGCCGTCATTCATCTCGCCCCAGAATTCGATATAGTCCGATGCACCCAGGACACCGGTCGGCACCGACGTATAGATCCGAACCTGCTGGCCATTACGCCAGAGCTGGAATTGCTCCGCCGGAACATTGCCCAATCCGGCGGCGGCCAGTACGGGCTGGCTGATCCGGGTCAGCGTATCCTTGGCCAGCCGGAACTTATAATACGTCTTATTGTAATCGATCCAGCTGTTGTTCAGCTGCGAAAATCCCATCGCGGCGGTTACTACGAGTACAGCAGTTAACAGTGATTTTTTCATACTGTCTTTCCTTGGTTTTATTCAACTTCCCGTTTACCCGCCAGGTTGATGCGGAGGGAAAATATATGGGTGTATAATGGATTTGATTGATTGGCCAGGTTGGTGAAGGCATAGTCGATCATCACGTTCTTCAGTTTGAAACCAGCGCCGGCAGAAGGCTGGTAGATCCACACTTTTTTCTGGTTGGTGGTATCCCCGTCCTTGATCGCCTGTTGGAAATTATTGATCCCTGCCCGAACGAAGAACACATCCTTGATGTTCGCTTCGAGACCCAGGCGTGGGTCGACGCTTACGGTATTTCCGCTCAATACGGTATTTCGCTTTCCGTCGAATGTAAGATCGGCATTCAGTTCTGCCAGCAGGCTTACCGAACTTCCCAGCCGGAAATTATAGCCGCCGCCCAGCACAAGCCGGGGCATGGTAAGTTCTGTTGATTTCACCGGAATATCATTCTTGGTGAGGTAGAGTACTTCCTTCTCCTGGTCGGTGAATTTGAACGACCAGGCATTGAAGGTGGTGCTGATATCCCGGGCCATCACGCCGAAATGACTGCGCTGACCACGGTACTGCAAACCCGCGTCGAGACCAAAGCCCCAGGCGGTGGCGAAGCTCCCGATCTTGCGATAGATCACTTTGGCGTTGATACCGAAACTCAGGTTGGTATTTTCCGTGGTCTTTAAATTCTGTGCGAAGGAAAGCAGCAGGGCCCAGTCGGCCACGGTGAATGTTTTGATGTTATTGTAGTTGATGCTGTTATCCGGTTCAACCAGGTTAAGGGTGTTGGGGATCTCATCAATGGCGAAACGAATCAGGGAAATACCCAGGGCACGGCGGTTATCCTGGATCGGAATGCCGGCCGAGAGGTAATCGTATTTGGCGATGCCGCTGAAATATTCGGCATGCATCAGCCCGATAGACGGGTGATCTTTGAGGTTGGTAAGTCCAGCCGGGTTCCAGTAACCTGCCGTTTCATCCTTGGTGGAGGCAACCTGCGAGCTGCCCATGGCAAGTCCGCGGGCGCCGGCGCCTACACTCAAAAATTCATTGGAGTATTTCCGGAACTGAGAATGGCAGGGAATGGTCAGCATGACCAATAAGCATAAAGTCAGGTAAATTCTCATAATGACACCGGTTAGTATTTGTTTTTTTATGGGGGTGGATTAAGCTAAAACGCTATAATACTTGCTAAATTGTGTACATATAACAATATAAAATTAAGTCTATTTCACCATACTGCAGCCGGGATTTTATCCCCTCCCGTTCAGGTAGCAAAATCCCGTAAGAAGAGGCTTTCGGCAACGAAAAGGATGCTTTGAATTGAACGAAAAAAATCCCGGAAATGTTGGCTCGCTCCCCTGATTTATCCCGCATTCATTCCGGCGCTTCACCCCGGTGATCGTTTTATCAATTTTATTAAGGATTTTTGCCGGGAACAGGCAGGGCATCCGTTCGCCGGTTTGATTTTTAAAATTTTACGAAGAAGATGTATTCATTAATTGACGAGTTGCAGTGGAGGGGTATGATCCAGGATATCATGCCCGGAACCAGGGAACAACTGGAAAAAGAGATCACCACGGCCTATATCGGTTTTGATCCGACGGCCGACAGCCTCCATATCGGAAGCCTCGTTCCGATCATCCTGCTGGTGCACCTGCAAAAAGCCGGGCACAAACCCATCGCCCTCGTGGGCGGCGCCACCGGCATGGTGGGCGACCCGAGCGGTAAAAGCGAAGAACGCAACCTGCTCAGCGAAGATGTACTCAATCACAACGTGGCCTGTGTGCGAGCCCAGCTGGAAAAATTCCTGGATTTCGATCCGGGCAAATCCAACGCGGCCGAGATGGTCAACAACTACGACTGGTTCAAGGATTTTTCATTCCTGCATTTCATCCGCGACGTGGGCAAGCACATCACCGTGAATTACATGATGGCTAAAGACAGCGTGAAGAAACGGCTTGAAGGCGAGAACGGCATGAGCTTCACCGAATTCACCTACCAACTCGTACAGGGCTATGATTTCTACTGGCTCTACCAGCACAAAAAATGCAAGCTGCAGATGGGAGGAAGCGATCAGTGGGGCAATATCGTAACGGGCACCGAACTCATCCGCCGCAAATGTGGTGGCGAAGCCTTCGCCTTCACCTGTCCGCTGATCAAGAAAGCCGACGGCGGTAAATTCGGAAAGACCGAAAAAGGTAATGTATGGCTGGATGCGGGAAAAACCAGCCCGTACCAGTTCTACCAGTTCTGGCTGAACGCCAACGACGACGACGCGGAAACCTGGATCAAGATCTTCACCTTCCTCGACCAACCCCGCATCAACGCCCTGGTTGAAGAACATAAACAAGACGCTTCAAAACGTGTTCTTCAAAAAACGCTGGCCAAAGAGGTAACCATTTTTGTACACGGCGAGGAAGAATATCAAAAGGCGATCGAAACAACGGAAAAATTATTCGCCAGCCAAAATGCACCGGCCGAAAGCCTGAGCGTGGAAGACCTGGAAGCGATGGACGGTGTGCAGAAGATCGGCTTCTCCAAAGAGAAGATCGATGCGGGAATCGATATTGTTTCCTTCCTGGCCGACGCATCGATCTTCCCCAGCAAAGGCGAAGCCCGCAAAATGGTGCAGGGTGGCGGCGTAAGCATCAACCGGCATAAAGCGGAAGGTATCGACATGAAGATCGACGGCAGCCTGCTGTTGCATGGTAAATACCTGCTGGTGCAGAAAGGTAAGAAGAACTATTACCTGGTATCGGTGGCCTGAGGCGATCAATCTTACAGCAACCGCAATTTAATAACGCAGGCCGGCGTTAAGACAATCGGAATTCGGTACCAAAACGAATGCAGCAAACCAAACCCATATTCTTTCCCGGACTGAACGGGCTGCGTGCCCTTGCCGCCATCTCGGTGGTGATCTTCCACCTTACCCGCGACTTCGCCGAGTTCGGGCTCGATCCCTACATTTTCGGCCGGCTGGCTGATGGTTCGCCCAAAGGCTTCGCCATGGCTGGTTTTGGCGTTACCATCTTCTTTGCGCTCAGCGGATTCCTGATCACCTACCTGCTGCTGGCCGAAAAACAAAAACAGGAGATCGACATCCCGAAATTCTATGTGCGCCGCATCCTGCGCATCTGGCCGCTGTATTACCTGTACCTGGCAGCGGCACTTGCGGTTATCTTTTACTACAGCATGTCGTTCGACGGCAAGATGCTGCTTACCTATACCTTCTTTGCCGCCAATGTGCCGCATATACTCAACACGCCCCTCCCTTTCCTGCGCCATTACTGGTCGCTGGGGGTGGAAGAACAATACTACCTGTTCTGGCCCTGGGCTGTGAAGAAGATAAAAAAGCGCCTCGTGTATTTCGTGACCGGGTTCATCACCGTGTTCGTGATCCTGAAGATCTTTTTCCATTTCCGGTACCCGGGTTCCATCATCGAAGCCTGCTTCGATGTGATCCGGTTCGATTGCATGCTCATCGGTAGCCTGGGCGCCATCCTGTATTTCAACAAACACGCGTTGTTCACCCGGGTATTCACGTCGAAGATCACCCAGGCCATTGCCTGGCTGGTGGTGGTACTGCTGGTGCTGAATATTTTTCACATCGCCTCCATCATCGATCACGAGATCGTGAGCGTGGTGACCGTGGCCCTGATCATGGGGCAGATCACGGTTACGAACCGGCTTGTGAATCTCGATATCAAACCCTGCGATTTCCTGGGCAAGATATCCTATGGCATCTACGTGATCCATCCGCTGGTAATCTTTTTCTCCGGCAAACTGCTGAAGGAAATGGCCATGCCGGCCATACTCAAATACGGATTTGTATACGCGTTTGTGATCGCCGCCACCATTCTTCTCTCCTGGCTCTCGTACAACTATGTCGAAAAATGGTTCCTCACCCTGAAACTGAAATACACGGTTGTCAAAAGCTCCAATGAACGCAAGGTTCCGGCAGGCGCATAAAAAAACATCCCGCATCGCGGGATGTTCTCTGTAGGTATTTTCGTTTGTTATTGTTTCTTCTGTTCGGCCGGTTTGCCGCTGAGGTGTTTGTCGAAGAACTTTTCCATCGCTTTGTAAAAATCGATGCGGTTGTTCTCGTTGGCGAATCCATGACCTTCGTCGGTTTTCACCATGTATTCCACTTCCACACCCCGCTTGCGCAGGGCTTCCACCACCTGGTCGCTCTCGGCCTTGTTCACCCGGGGATCATTGGCTCCCTGGGCGATGAAGAGCGGCGCTTTGATCTTGCCCACATGCAGGGCCGGCGAAACCTCGGCCAGCAAAACGCTGTCTTTCTTCGGATCGCCCACCAGTTCATACATCTGTTTTTTGAAAGGCTCCCAGTAGGGCGGGATCGTGTTCATGAACGTGAACATATTGGACACACCTACATAATCCACCGCACAGGCATAGAGGTCGGGCGTGAAGGTTACCCCCGCGAGGGTGGCGTACCCGCCGTAACTGCCTCCATAGATGGCCACCCGCTTCGGATCGGCGATTCCGTCCTTGATGAGCCAGTTCACGCCATCGGTGATATCATCCTGCATTTTCTTACCCCATTCTTTAGAGCCTTTGAGCCAGAATTCTTTTCCATAACCCGTAGAGCCGCGGAAGTTCATCTGCAATACCGCGTAACCCCGGTTGGCCAGGAACTGTACCTCGTTATTGAACCCCCACTGATCCCGGTACCAGGGGCCACCATGCGGGTTCACGATCACCGGCAGGCTCTTAGCTTCCACGCCTTTGGGCAGGGTGAGATAACCGTGGATGGTGAGTCCGTCTCTTGATTTGTATTCAACCGGCTTCATGGTAGCCATGTCTTCTTCCCGCAACCAGGGCCGGGATGTGGCCATGAATTTTGTTTCGCCGGTACTCTTATCGTAGATGTAGAACTTGGCGGGCAGCTTATCGTTTCCTACCCAAACCATGAATTTGTCTTCGGCGTCGTTGCCGCTGTAGATGTCCACTTCATAGCCCTTGAATTTTTCCCGGATCTTATTGTATTCGGCCTCGGCTTCCTTATCGAGGAAATACTGTTCTCCTTTCCAGGATGTATAGCTCACCGATTCGAGTACTTTGCGTTTGGGCGAATAGCTGATGCCATCCACATCATATTCTTTGTTCTCGTAGAGTACCCTCACTTCTTTCCGGGCAGCCAGGTCGTATTCAACGATGGCCGTTTTGTCGCGGCCGATATTGCTGACGGCATAGATATTCCTGTTGTCGAATGTAAAGAGATAGGGCGCAAACGTTTCTTTATAGGAAGTGGTGAGCAGCGAATCGAACGGATCGGCTTCGGTGGCCCGGTGGTAGAGGGTGATGTTTACGCCATCGGTTTTGCCCGCCATGCGGATCACGCCGTTGTGATCGGTGTACCAGCTGTCGAAATTCTGATCGTTCTTATAGAGCTCCTTCATTTCGCCTGTTTCAATATTGATGCTGTACGGATCGAAGTAACGCGGGTCGCGTTTGTTGATGGTGATGATCACGTCCTTTTCCCTGCCCGGCACATAACGCAGGTCGTTCAGGATGCCGGTGCGTACTTTGGGATAGGGCGTGAGGGCTTTTTGATCCTTGCCATCAATGGAAACGGAGAACAACTGGAAGTTTTCATCTCCGCCAACATCCTGGAGGTAGAGGATGCGGTTCCCCTTCCACTGGTAATCGTAGATATTCCGCACGGTATCAAACGTAACCGGGATACCTACCGTATCGGTGATCTTCCGAACGAATACATTCGTGTGTCCTTTGTACGGCGAGCGGTAGGAAACATATTCCCCGTCGGGAGATATCTGCCAGCCGGATTTGTCGGAGTTCTTGAAAAAATCTTCCAGGGGCACCAGGGGTGGCTTGGGTTCCAGGTCTGATTTGGAGTTACATGCAGTGATCGCCAGCAATAGCAGTGCGGCAACCCAACGAGTTGGTTTGTTGAATTTCATAGCTTTTGTTTGTAAGTGGTTAAATTTCGCCTGTGGTATGCCGAAGTAAGAATTGAAGATAATCCATTTCCCAAAGAATAGAAAACACCGCACTGAAAATTATAAAGCGAGGATGACCTTCAGCATCTCGTCGGCCACCAGCTGGTTACCCGCTGCGTTCAGGTGCACCCGGTCGGTGGTGAGAATACCCGACTCCCTGTTGCCCGGGTTGTTCTTCAGGTTATAGTCCAGGAAGGCTCTCCGGAGGTCGACCAGCGGTGTTTTATGGGTGGCCGCGATACGCCGGATGATCGTACAGTAGTTGTTGAGTTCCCCGTCCTGTTCATTGCTGAAATCCGTTCGTTCGCCGATGACGGCCGGTGTACAGATGATGGCCCTGATATTCGCCAGGGCTAGTTTTTGAAGTATCGCGTTGTAGAAACGTTCAAAGCGGTCGGCATCGGTACCGGTGCCTGCGAGGCGTTTGTGCCATACGTCGTTCACACCGATGTATATAACAACGATGTCGGGTTTGGCGTCGAGCACATCCGTTTGCATGCGCAGGAAGAGATCGTAGATCTTATTGCCGCTGATGCCGGCGCCCACCAGTTCGAATTGCTCACCCATGCCCCTTCCGTTCAGCATCGAATCGATGCGCCGGATATAGCCACCGGGCATGATCCCGGCTTCGGTGATCGAATCGCCGAAAAAAACGATCTTCTTTTTTTTATCAACAGGCATCAGCATGGCAAGCAGCGCAAACAGCGACGTAAAAACAAGTGTCTTCATACCGCAAGAGTAATGTAATTAATTCAAAAGATGTTTTCTTTCCTTGTAAACCTTCCAAACCAATTCACCAAAAAGGGTATTGGCCCAGGCGAACCATTTACGGGTGAATTTCGAGGGGTCATCCTTGTGAAAGGATTCGTGCATGAAACCGGTGCCGGCATGTGTTCGCTGAAGCATACCCAGGCAGGTTTTTATTTCTTTATCATCCGTACTTGTTAGTGCCCGCATGATGATGCTCATCGGCCAGATATAATCCATACCCACATGCGGACCACCAATTCCCTCGGCCGCCTTGCCTTTGAAGAAGAAAGGATTTTCCTCACTCAGCAGCAGGCGCCGGGTATTTTCATATTCTTCTTTCCCGCTTACATAACCGCCCAGCAGGTAAGGCATGGAAAGCAGGGAAGGGATATTCGCATCATCCATGATATTGTAGCTGCCGAATCCGTTCACTTCATAGGCAATGATCTTCTTTCCGTTCATGCCGGTAACAACCGACCATTTATCCATCGCTTCGCTGAGTTGCTTGCCCAGTTCATAGGCCGATTTACGCAGGTCCCTGTCCTGTTTGATCGATTCGAGGATATCGCCCAAATGCTCCAGCGATTTAAAGGCAAAGGCATTTGAGGGTATTAAGAATGGATAAACCGTCGCGTCGTCGCTCGGACGAAACATAGAATGGATCAACCCGATCTTCTTTGCTGGATAACCATAACCACCTAACGGTACCCCATCGGTTGCCCAGCTGGTGGTTCGTTCGAATTTATACGGACCGTTATTTTCGAGCCGCTGCTGTTCTTTGAATGTACGCACAACCAGGCGCATGGCTTCCTGCCAATCGGTATCAAAAATGGAACTGTCTTTCGTTTCCATCCAGTACCCATGGCTAAGCCGTATCGGGTAACACAAACTGTCGATCTCCCATTTGCGTTCGTGAATACCGGGTTTCATTTCGGTCTTGTCATCTTTCCATTCACTGATCTTGGTTTCGTCCTTATAGAACGCATTGGCGTAGGGATCTTTCAATATACATTTCACCTGGCGGTTGATCACCCCCTTGATGAGTTCCTGCAGGTTCCTGTCTTCTTTCATCAAGGGCAGGTAGGGCCATACCTGTGCGGAGGAATCACGCAGCCACATGGCGTCGATATCGCCGGTGATGACAAAGGTATCGGGCTTGCCGTTGATGATCTCGAAATCCACGGTGGTATCGAGGGTGTTGGGAAAGCAGTTCTCAAAAAGCCAGGCGATCTCTTTGTTACCGATGTTCTTTTTGATCTCGGCGATCACCCGCTCCACGGCCGGACTTTTGAATTTCCGCAGGTGCCCGGGTGTACGCACCACCGGGAAGTCGCCGGCACGATGGGCAGAAGACAGATCACTGAGAAGTAAGGCGGCAGAGGCCAGCGAGGTTTGCCGGATGAATTTTTTCCGATTCATGCGGGTAAGGTAAAAAGAAAATGTATCCACGAATACGTGAATACACCCATTTATTTATCAACCGGTGTTTATTACTCTACGTTCACCTGTTTACGGATCACCGAACCATCGCCGGCTTCCATAAGAAATTGACGTTCACTGATGAGGTAGCCGTTGCCGTGTTCGCAGAAATGAACTTTCAGGTTTTCGATGCTGATGGGATTGCCATCGGGTATGTCGGCGATGTTGGAATGAAGTATTTCATGCCCGTCGATGATCATCACCAATCCGCTCCCGATCGCTTCCATCTTATTGCCCCCGGTGATGAGCATGCCCGTATCCTCGCCCAGGCCGATGCCGATGCAGGAAGGGTTGGCGGCCACGGCCTGCGCCAGTCGAACGAAGCGGCCGCGTTTTTCGAAATGCGAATCGAAGATGACATTGTCCATGAAGCCGAGCCCGGTGGTGATCTTCACTTCGCTTTTGAGATGGGCCCGGGCCGCGTTGCCTTCATAGATCATGGTATTGCTCATGGCCATGGCGCCCGCCGAAGTTCCGGCGATGACAAAATCGGCTTCGTTCACATACCGGTCGAGGATGACGCGGAAAAATTCGGTACCACCGAAAGTGCTGCTGAGGCGAAGCTGGTTGCCCCCGCTGAACATGACCGCGTTGCATTTGCGGATACGCTCGATGTATTCTTTATTATTGGTATCGGCCCGGTTGCGGATATGCAGCACGCCGATATTGGTGCAGCCGATCTTTCCGAAGGCGTCGAGGTAATTGTCGCCCACTTCATAGGGAATGGTGCTGGCGGTGGTGATCACTTCGATGCGGGATAGTGGGCCGGATACGGATTCTTCCACGATACGGCGGAGGATGCCTAATTCAAAAAAGTTGAGGTTGTTGCGATGGATCTCTCCTTTCTCTAAGTCTGTTCCCTTGTCTTCCGCTCCCCCGATCGCTATCAGTTTTCCTTTAGCAAACAGCATTTACTCTTTTTAATGATTAACGCAAAAATAAGGGAATTCGTGTTTGAGAAACCGGAACTACTTACCAAGGGGTGTGGATTTCAATGAGTTGATGAGGGTTTGAAGGGTTGAAGTTTGTTGAAAGGTTGAAGGGTTGAAGATTGTTGAAAGGTTGAAGGTTGTTGTAGATAACCCGCTACTTTAATCCACATTCAACCTCATTCAACAACTTTAAACTACATTCAACCATCTTCAACTACATTAAACTACATTCAACCACCTTCAACTACATTAAAACACATTCAACTGCTTTCAACCGTTCTTCGCAAACTTCCCGATCCCCTCCACCAGCCTGTCGAGGTTTTTGGTGCTGGTATATACATTGGGGGTGATGCGAACGCCTTTGATGTTCTCCCACTCGATGCCAACAGTGTGTATCCTATAATTATTCCAGAGGAATCCGTCGAGGTCTGATGGCTTTTTGCCTTCCACGCTTACCAGCCCGATGGCGCAACCGAATTCCTTTTTAAAGGAGGTATGTACGTTCACCTTCGGAATATTTTGTACCCGTTCCATCCAGTAATTCTTTAAATAGAGCAGGCGTTCTTCTTTTCGTTTGGCGCCGATCATATCGTAGAAGTCGATGGCCTTATCCGTTGCCTCTTCGATGAAGAAAGGCCTTGTGCCCAGGTGTTCGAATTTGCGGATGTCTTCGTCCTCCTTCTCGCCGGCACCGAACAGCGGCCACACGTTTTTGATCTTCTCCTTACGTACGTACAACATGCCCGTACCGATCGGTGCGCCCAGCCACTTGTGCAGGCTGGTACCAAAATAATCGCAGTTGAGGTCGGGTACCTGGAACTCAAATTGCGCAAAGGTATGCGCTCCGTCTACCAGCACATCAATATTCTTCTTCTTTGCAGCATCCGCGATCCTGCGCACCGGTAGTTTCTGCCCGATCCAGTTGATCATATGCGTGATCTGCACCACTTTGGTCTTCGGTGAAAACGCGTCGGTATATTGTTTTACGAGATAGTTCTCATCCTCACTCGGCAGGTCGAGGTTCACCCAAACCAGTTTGATGCCTTCCCGTTTCTCCCGTTGTTTCCAGGCGGCGATCATGTTGGGATAATCCTGTTTGGTAAGCACCACTTCATCGCCGGCTTTGAGTTCGAGCCCGAAGATGATCGTTTCCAGGGCCTCAGAGGCATTGCGGTGCAGGGCGATCTCTTCTTTGTCGCAACCCGCCAACTGGGCCAGGTTCTTGCGCAGCGGTTCACGCCCCTGGTCCACGATGCGCCACATATAATAACTGGGGCCCTGGTTGCTGAGATCGTAATGCTCCTTCATCGCATCGGCCACCACTTTGGGCGCCGGCGATACCCCGCCATTGTTCAGGTTGATGAAATTGGGAGCGATGGTATAGGCCTGCTGCACATAATACCAGAAGTCTTCATCGGTTGCCAGGTCGGATGGAGCAACGGCAGCAACATCTTTCAGCGCCGCGTCGAGATTACGGCCCCAGGCCGATTGAAGCAGGTTGGCAGTGAGTGCGGAAGCGGTCAGCAATCCTGCTTTCTGAAGAAAAGAACGGCGGTTGTTCATGTGTGTTGTTTTGGAAATACAATGTACAAATTTTGTTTTTTGCAAAGCAAGATGATTGTCCTAATTTCCGGTTTCCCCACTATCCCATAAAACTGCTGACACTTTCTGAAGAATCATAACCACAAACCCAAAACGTCAAACCATTAACCGATTTATGAAGATTGTCGAAATCAAAGTTTTGAAAGGACCCAATTACTGGAGTGTACGCCGCACCAAACTGATCCAGATGAAACTCGACCTGGAGGAGATGGAGCAACGCCCCACCAATTCCATCGACGGATTCCGGGAGCGGCTCGAAAAAATGTTCCCGAGCATGATCGAGCATCGCTGCAGTGTTGGCACCCGTGGCGGATTCTTTCAACGGGTGGAGGAAGGCACCTGGATGGGACATGTGATCGAACACATCGCCCTCGAAATCCAAACACTGGCCGGTATGGATGTGGGATTCGGAAGAACACGTACCGCCAATGAAAAGGAAGGCGTGTACTATGTATGCTTCACGTACATGGAAGAAGATGCCGGCGTATACGCCGCCCGCGCCTCGGTACGCATCGCACAGGCCCTTACCGACGGAACCGGATACAACCTCGACGAAGACATTCAGAAACTCCGGGAGATACGGGAAGATACCCGCCTCGGTCCTTCCACCGGTTGCATCGTGAAGGAAGCGGCCAAACGGAATATCCCGTATATCCGTCTGAACAAACAAAGCCTGGTGCAACTCGGCTATGGCATTTATCAAAAAAGAATCCGGGCCACCATCGCTTCCACCACGTCCAACATCGCCGTAGATATCGCCTGCGACAAAGAAGAGACGAAGATGCTCCTGGAAGCAGCCGAAATTCCCGTACCCAGGGGAACGGTGATACGCACCGAAGCAGGACTCGAAGAAGCCATCGCCAAATACGGCTATCCGCTGGTGATAAAACCCATCGATGGCAACCACGGAAAAGGCAATACCACCAACATCATCAACCGCGAACAGGCGCAAAAAGCGTTTGAAGCCGCAAAGGCTTACAGCCGCAGCGTGATCGTAGAACGTTTTATCACGGGCTTCGATTTCCGTTGCCTCGTGATCAACAACAAATTCATCTGTGCGGCCCTGCGTACACCCGCCTCGGTCGTGGGCGACGGCGTGCACAACATCCAGTGGCTGATCGACGAAACCAACAAAGATCCCCGCCGCGGGTATGGCCACGAAAAAGTGCTTACCCAGATAACCATCGACCAGTTCACGCAGAAAATGCTGGATGACGCCAACATCACGCTGGAGTACATCCCCAAAAAAGGTGAGCGGGTATTGCTGAAACCCACCGCTAACCTCTCTACCGGCGGTACCTCCACCGATGTAACCGACGAAGTGCATCCCGCCAATGTGTTCATGTTCGAACGGATCGCCAGGATCATCGGACTGGATATCTGCGGCATCGATGTGATGGCCACCGACCTGCGCACACCCGTAAGCGAAAACGGGGGCGCCATCCTGGAAGTGAACGCGGCGCCCGGTTTCCGCATGCACATCGAACCGGCCGAAGGCCTGCCCCGCAATGTGGCCGAACCGGTGATCGACATGCTCTTCCCGAAAGGAAGTGTGGGCCGTATACCCATCATCGCCGTTACCGGCACCAATGGAAAAACAACCACCACCCGCCTGACAGCGCATATCGCCAAAAGCGCGGGCAAGAAAGTAGGCTATACAACCAGCGATGGTGTATATATACAGAACCAGCTCATGATGAAGGGCGATTGCACCGGCCCCGTTTCATCCACTTTTGTTTTAAAAGATCCTACGGTTGATTTTGCCGTGCTGGAATGCGCCCGGGGCGGTATCCTCAAATCGGGGCTCGCATTCCAGAACTGCGATGTAGGCATTGTTACCAATGTAGCGGCCGATCATATCGGGCTGGGTGGTATCTATACCGTAGAGCAAATGGCAAAAGTAAAGGCCGTTGTTCCCGAAACCGTTTTCCCGCATGGCTATGCCATCCTCAATGCCGAAGACGACCTCGTATATGCCATGAAGGATAACCTGAAGTGCAATATCGCACTCTTCAGCATGGATGAACACAACCCGCGGATCAAAGAACATTGCGCAGCCGGCGGACTGGCAACCGTATACGAAAACGGCTATGTGACCATCATGAAAGGAACCTGGAAGATACGCGTGATGGCCGCTAAAGACATACCGCTTACCTACGAAGGAAAAGCCGTTCACAACATCGCCAACTGCCTGCCCGCGGTGCTGGCCACCTACCTGTACCGTGATATTTCGATCGACGATATCAAACTGGGCCTGCAAACATTCATGCCCGGCGAAGCGCTTACACCCGGGCGGCTGAATTTCTTCCACTTTAAAAACATCAGCTTCCTGGCCGACTTCGCCCACAACCCGCATGGGTTGAAACTGCTCTGCGATTTTGTAAGCAAACTCGATTACAAAACCAAGGTGGGTGTGATCAGCGGCACCGGCGACCGCCGGGATGAAGACATCATGGAGCTCGGTGAAATCTCGGCCCAATACTTCGACCAGATCATCATCCGGTGCGATAAGAACCTGCGCGGGCGTACGGCCGATGAGATCATCGGCCTGCTCAAACAGGGAATCGACAAAGTGAACCCGCATGTACCCACGCTCACGATCGCCAACGAAAACGAAGCGCTGGAATACATCTATGCCAACCAGATACCCGGAGCCCTGTACACCATCATGTGCGATGTGGTGGCCGGGGCCCTGGATAAGATCAAGGAACTGAAGGCAAGAGAAGCGAAGGAATGATTCGATTTGATGATTTGGCGCAGCAGGATTGCCCGGAAACGAAAGCGATTGGTACAAACCCAGTTCACCCTTTCCATGAATATTATCACTGGATATTGAGAACTTTCCGGAGTGCAGCGATGAACATCAGCGGGTTATAAAAAAGAACCCGAAATTCCTTTTGGCCGAAAAGGCCTGATCCCTTATTTTTGCAGCCGATTTTATCGATGGGTTATGGTGTAACGGCAGCACTACAGATTTTGATTCTGTCTGTCTAGGTTCGAATCCTAGTAACCCAACTTACCCCCGCCAACGTGTTGAACACGGGCGGTTTTTTTTTGCCGCATGTCGTTATTTTTCGAATTCGGCTAAAGACGGGGAAACTCCGATACTTAGCGGGTTTCATTGCCCGTTTAGGGTAAAAAATCTAATTTTACACATTCCCATGAGGCGATTTATACTGATCATACCATTACTCTGCAGCATCACGGTTTTTTGCCAGTACAATTTCTACTTCGGCAACCTGCACAGCCATTCGGCCTATTCGGATGGTAACCAGGATAGTGTGGCTACCGGCCACTACAACCCCGGTAACGATTTCCGCTATGCCAGCGCCAGTTACCACATGGATTACCTGGGCATCGCCGAGCACAACCACTATTCCTCCAACAACAACCCGGGCATGCACGTGGGCCATTATTCCATGGGGCTTTACCAGGCAGATACCGCCAACCACAACGGCAGTTTTGTGGCTATGTACGGCATGGAATGGGGTACCATCAGCCAGGGCGGCCATGTGGTCGTTTACGGCGTACCCGCCCTGATCGGCTGGGAAAGCGGCAGTGGCGGCTGGGGCCCAACCAATAACTACGATGTATTCTGCGCCAAGGGCGATTTCACCAGTTTCTGGCCCATTGTAAAATCGTACCCGACGGCCTTTTGTACACTTGCCCACCCGCAGACCAACGATTACGGGAGCCTGTTCGACGGGGCGGCATACAATGCCAATACCGACAGCGTGGTTGTGGGCAGCGCCATCCGGAGCGGCAGCGCTTTTTCCACCACCACCGATTATACCGATCCGCCAGCCGCGTCCTACGAATCCAAATTCCTGAAAGGACTGGCAGCCGGTTACCACATCGGCCCCACCATCGATCACGATAATCACTACACCACCTTCGGCCGTACCAACCAGGGACGCACCGTAGCGCTCGCCGCATCGCTTAACCGCGACAGCATCATGGCGGCATTCAAAGCGCTTCGCTTCTATGCTTCCGACGACTGGAACGCACAGGTGAGTTTTACCATCAATGGCAAAATGATGGGCACCGTGAACACCACAGGACTTAATTCCTCCATCAACGTTACCCTCAATGACCTCGATGGGGCGACCGACCCGGTAAACAAGATCGAGATATTCTACGGCAACCCGGGCAGCGGCGTGAACGCCACCCTGCTTACCTCGAACACCGGAAGCAGCACCCTGAACTATGCGCACATCACCACGATCAATACCAGTTATTACTATTACGCCAAGATCACCCAGGTGGATGGGGATATTATCTGGACCTCACCGATCTGGATCAACCGCGTTGCGGTGGTAGTACCGCTGGAACTGACCCGTTTCACCGGACAGCAGGAAGACAATACGGTACGCCTCAACTGGAGCACCGCCAACGAGATCAATACGAGCCATTTTGAAGTGGAACGTTCTTTCGATGGCAACAACTTCAGTATGATCGGGAGGGTGAACAGTAATGGTAATGGCAGCGCCGACTACCAACTTACAGATCCGGCGCCCATGAAAGGAATGAACTTCTATCGCTTAAAGCAGGTGGATAAAGACGGGCAATACAAATACTCCGCTGTGGTACCGGTATTATTCAATTACTCGATCGTAAAAGAACTGAAGATAAACCCCAACCCCGTAATCAACCAACTGAACCTGGCGCTTACGGTTTCTGAAAGCGCTTCGCTGATCTGTAAGATCTATACGGCGGAAGGAAGGCAGGTAAAGGTTTTGAATGCAGCCGCATCGGCCGGCCGGAACATCATCGCTTCCGATGTTTCGAACCTCGCTTCAGGGATCTACATCGTTGTGCTGATCAGCAACAATGAGCGCATCGCCGAAACCCGGTTCATTAAGCAATAGATAAATCCCGGTAAAAAGTTCATTACTGCGTTTGATGCGGTTCTGTATTCGATTCAACCCGTAACAGGTAACCCGTAACCCGAGAACTTAGATCTTAAGGCAGATTGCTTCGTCGCTTCGGATCCTCGCAATGACGTTTCGCTTACTCATTTCACGAGTTCGGTAATCACCTGCCCGATGCAGCCGCTGGGCATCTGTATCCGGAGCATCGCCGCGATGGTGGGCGCAATATCGGCCATGGAGGTTTCGCGGTTTGTGCGGCCAGGTTTCACACCCCACCCGAAGAACACACAGGGTATATGGCTGTCGTACGGATACCAGGCTCCATGCTCCACGCCATCGGCCGGACCTTCGATGTATTGCGGCTTGTAGAAATACTGTATATCGCCGCTGCGGCGGAAATAATAACTGTTGGCGATCTTTTCTTTTACTACAGGAGGCAATATCGTGGTCATCAGGTCTTCCTCATCAAATGCATTCCAGATTTCCGGCAATGTTTTCAGGTAACCCGCAATTTCTTTCTTCACGGTTTTGAGATTCAGGCCAAGCGAATCGATCCGTTTCAGATCGAGGTAGGCCTGGAAATCGTACACCCGCTTTACCAGCAGGCTGTCGCCAAACTTCTGTTTGCAAAAATTATTCATGCTTCTTACAGCGCCGCCGCCGCTCAGGTTTCCGGCATTCAGGTATTTGTTTGCCTTCAGGAATAAACTGTTATTGGGTGCTCCATGATCGGCGCTGAGGAAGAGCGTATAATTTCCCTTGCCCAGGGTTTGATCGAGGTACGAAAGGAACGAAGCGATCTCTTTATCGAGGCGCAGGTACAGGTCCTGCACTTCGAGCGAGTTCGGTCCGTAGCGATGCCCGATGTAATCAGTCGACGAGATGCTCACGCAAAGCATATCCGTTTCGGTACCCTGTCCCATCCGTTCATGGCGGATGATCTCCCGGGCAAAATCGAATGTGTACGTAGTTCCATAGGGACTCGACCGGAAGGGATCGTACCTATTGCTGCCGATCACCGAGGTGTACGAATGCGGGAACGTACGCTTCTTGTCGCTTTCCAGCAAACGCTCCCAGGGCATGTCGTCGCCGGTGCTTTGCGTATATTTCGACGGATCGTACAAGAGGTTCCAGTCGTTCCTCATTAATGAATCCGGCACACGGCGGTCGTTATACCGGCTCACCCACTGTGGCAATTCATTCATGTAATACGTACTCGTGATCCACCTGCCCGTTTTATCATCGAACCAATAGGCCGCGTTGGCGCTGTGGCCTGCCGGGAAGATCCCGCCCCGGTCCTTCAACGCGATGCCGATCACTTTGCTCCGGAAATTGGTAGCCAGCCGGAGTTCATCCGCCACACTGTTCACCAGCATATTGCGGGGGCTCATCTGCCCCTCCCACATGCTGCCGGAACCCACGGGCCGCACACTTGTATCTGTTGCGCAATACCTACGGGCGCCTGTTTCCCGTTCCACCCAATCGTTGGCAACAATGCCATGAATGGCCGGTACGCTGCCGGTATAGATACAGGTATGACCGGCCGCCGTTACGGTAGGCGCATAGGGTATCATTGCATTCTCGGCGCTGAATCCCTCCCGCAGCAACCGCTTAAATCCATTCGCGCCATAGAGATCGCTGTAGCGATAGAGATAATCCCAGCGCATCTGGTCAATGACAAGTCCGACCACCAGTTTGGGGCGACTTACCTGTGCAACAGAGCTGAGAAACAAAAAAAGCAACAAGGGAAAAGCAAAAACTCGTTTATAATACATACCTGTCAGTTTCGTGGGCAAATGTAACCCGATTATCTTTTTATAAACCGGAACAAACAATAAGGATTCTTTATCTTTTTTACCGGGATCGGGTTCGCGATCATGTCCTTGAAATCGAAGCCGCCCGTCGCCAGCCATTCTTTCAATTCCACCCAGTTACCAGGGGCTTCTTGCAGCCGCCATGAATCTTTCGTTTTTCGGTAGCCAGCAATTCGGCAATGATCAGCTCGCCACCGGGCTGCAGCACAGTGGCCATTTGCCGGATAATACCGGCCTTGTCGGGAATCTCATGAAGGGTGTTGAACATCCACATGCGTTTCTGGCTGTTCAGGGGGAGCCACAGACTATCAATTCTGTTTACTACAAAAGAAATACTGTTATTGAACGGTGATCCCCGCAACGCCTCGTAATGGGCGATCATATTGTTCACCTTGCTTCTGTTCAGGCAGCCACTGTCGATATCAAGTAGAATGAAATGAACATTTTTAAACCCGGCGATCACATTGATGGCTCCAATGTAAGCGCCGCTGCTGGTACCCACATCCACAATGGTATCGCCATCCCGTACCTGCAGGAAAGCCAATTGCTGTTCGAATTGCCTCCGCAGCAAGGCTGTGTCTTTATACCGGTACCCACAGAATCTGAGCCGCTGTACTTTTTCTTCGTTGCGCTGGGAAAAAGCATCCAGCCCGGATACAAGGATGCAAATACCTAAGAAGAACGCTTTCATGGTAGAAAGATACTTGAGTTACGTCACTCAAGGGTTAATGCCTGATTAGAATCAGGTGGGGAAACCGCTCCAGGGTTCCCGGGTTCTTTTGCGGCGTTTTGCCCCCAAAACCTTAATTTTGCCGCAATTTTACAAGCAAGACCGAGAAACGATAACCCCTAATCTTCCAACAATTATGGCAGATATTTTTGAACGACTGATAAAGAACTACGGCCCCATCGGCCAGCATCGCGAAAGAGCCCATGGCTATTTTGCATTTCCCAAACTGGAAGGCGAGATCGGCAGCCGGATGAAATTCCGCGGTAAGGAAATGATCGTATGGAGCCTGAACAATTACCTCGGACTGGCCAACCATCCCGAAGTACGTAAGGCCGATGCCGAAGGCGCCGCTACCTACGGACTGGCCCTGCCCATGGGCGCCCGCATGATGAGTGGCAACAGCGACCTCCACGAGCAGCTGGAGGCCGAGCTGGCAGCCTTCGTGATGAAAGAAGACGCCGCCCTGCTCAACTATGGTTACCAGGGGATGGTGAGCATCATCGATGTGCTTTGCAGCCGCCACGATGTGATCGTGTACGACGCCGAAAGCCATGCCTGCATCATCGACGGACTGCGCCTGCACCCGGGTCATCGCTATGTTTTTAAACACAACGACCTCGACGATTGCGAAAAACAACTGCAGCGTGCCACCACCCTCATCGAAAAGCAGGGAACCGGTGGTATCCTCGTGATCACCGAGGGCGTGTTTGGGATGGCCGGCGACCAGGGTAAACTCAAAGAGATCGCCGCGTTGAAAAAGAAATATTCCTTCCGCCTGCTGGTAGACGACGCTCACGGTTTCGGCACCCTGGGTAAAACAGGAGCCGGCGCCGGTGAAGAACAGGGCTGCCAGAACGAGATCGACCTGTACTTCTCCACCTTTGCCAAATCGATGGCATCCATCGGCGCCTTCATCGCCGGCGACCGCCAGATCATCGACTACATCCGGTATAACATCCGCTCGCAGATATTCGCCAAGAGCTTACCCATGCCATTGGTGGTGGGTAACCTCAAACGCCTCGAACTGCTGCGCAACCATCCCGAATTCAAAGAGAAACTGTGGAGCAACGCCATGAAGCTGCAGCAAGGGTTGAAAGACCGCGGCTTCGACATCGGCAAAACCGATTCCGTGGTTACACCTGTATACATGAAGGGCGGCGTGGAAGAAGCTACCGCCATGGTGATGGACCTGCGGGAGAACTACAACATCTTCGCCTCCATCGTGGTGTACCCGGTAATTCCGAAAGGCCATATCATCTATCGCCTCATCCCCTCCGCGGCGCATACCGATGAAGACATCGAGCTCACGCTGAAAGCGTTTGAAGAAACCAAGAAGAAACTCGATGCCGGCGCTTATAAGGTGGAAGCCATCCCCGATATGGCCGAGGTAAGCGGCAAACGGTTCGACTACATGCGTGACAGGCCGAAGAATAAGTAGATAAAGTAGATAAAGTACATAAAGTATATAAAGAGATCCCGTTCGATTGAGCGGGACTTTTTCTTTTGCCCACCTCTTCTCCGCATCGTCTCCTGGAAGGGACGTTGCGGGATGGGGCCGGTATCAAACTACGCAACGTCCCCGGTGAGAGACGTTGGCGGGAATAAGAATAAGTAGATAAAGTATATAAAGTATATAAAATTTATACAGAGATCCCGTTCAGTTGAGCGGGAATTTTTGTTTCCCCAACCTCTTCCCCGCATCGTCTCCTGGAAGGGACGTTGCGGCATGGGGCCGGTATCAAACTACGCAACGTCCCCGGTGCGAGACGTTGCCGGGAATAAGAATAAGTAGATAAAGTATATAAAATTTATACAGAGATCCCGTTCAGTTGAGCGGGATTTTTTATAAGCACACAGATGCATTCCCCCAGCTAACTTTCCGCCAATACGGATTTTATTCAAACGGCTTGTGCAGGCTCGTGGAAAATGTAACTTTAAAAGAATCGCAAACCGACCATCCATGAACTCCTTATATAAAATCGTTTCGCTGGCATTACTGAACCTGTCTTTCATCCATTGTCGCAGCCAGGATGCGGCTCTGCTGGAAGGAATTGATAAAAAACTCAAAGCAAATGAGTGGACGGTATCTCAGGTATTATGCACCGATTCATTGATGAGATTGCATTCCCAAAAAAAGTTCCGGGAAGTGATACGTGCGAATGCGGTTGCCGGAAAATTCTGCATGACCAGCAATTCAGAACCGGGCACAAAAGTGACCATTAAAGGTTCCGTAACCACCCGCAGGGGAGACCCAATTGCTGACGGGCTTGTTTACGTTTACCAGACATCCGCCAAAGGCTGGTATTCCGATACCGGCGCCCACATTCTCATCAACTCAGGGGATATGAATCATGCCCGTCTTTTTGCCTATTTCAGAACAGATAAGCACGGCAATTTTGTATACGAAACCATAAAACCCATGGGATACCCTGGGTCTGACCTCCCTGCGCATATACATATCCACATCTGGGACAGGAATGGAAAAACGCTCCGGGCCCCCGGCGAACTTTTATTTGATGATGACGACCGGCTTACGGCGGAACGAAGAAAAATTTCCCTGCGGGAAGGCTTTCTGATTGTTTCCAATTCAGGAACAGTCGGGGCACCGGTATATGAGTATAAAATAATAGTTGACCTCTAATCACTATCACCCGCCCGATGTTTTCTTCTATTGATTCAAAGCTCTACCTTTAAGCATGCGCCTATTATTTTTTGTTTTGCTGGTAATTCCGGCAGCAGTGGCTTTGGCCCAAACCGGGAACAGCTTTCGCATATCCTCTGCGCACACTTCCTTCCCCGATACCGGCCGGGCAAACGGCCACCGGTATAACAACCTGGTATACCCGGTGAAAGACCATTACGACGACAGCACGGTGCTCATCGTGGTGCCGCCCGGTTTCAAAGCGGGCAAGAAGGTTGATATCGTTTGCTGGTTTCATGGCTGGTACAACCATATCGACAGCGTGCTGAGCTATTTTGAGATCGCACAGCAATTCACCGCTTCCGGGCGCAACGCCATCCTCATCATTCCCGAATCGGCGAAAGATGCGCCCGACAGCTATGGCGGTAAACTCGAACAGAAGGGCCGGTTCAACCTGTTGCTGGAAGACGTGCTTGCCAAACTGAAAAAAGAAAAGATCGTATCGAAAAAAGCGACAGCCGGAAACATCATACTCGCGGGTCACAGCGGCGCCTACCGGGTGATGGCATTCATCCTGCAACATGGCGGCATTGAGATCAATGAAGCCAATCTCTTCGATGGCATGTACGGACAGGTAGACAAATACATCAACTGGCTGCAGGCCGATTCATCGCACCGCTTCATTAATATCTATACGAACAAGGGTGGCGGTACCGACAACGTTTCGGCCGAGCTTGCACAACGATTGAACGACAAAAGCATACCCGTTGCTTCCCTCGAAGAAAAGGACCTGGCCCCCGCTGCGCTCCGCAGCAACCGGGTCGTCTTTATTCACAGCCTCAAGGAACACAACGACGTGATCAACCGGCCCGACGCCAATTTCCGGCTCTTCCTGGAAAACAGCCCGCATTTACAGGCGCGCCACTATTAATTCCGCCGTTGCAGGGCGCAGCTCATCCATTGATTTTTTCAGTTCATTCCTGTTGGGGTTGATTCAACGCCTGTAATGGAGCAACTTGCACTCAAAGCAAGACTTTCGATAGCCATGAAAGTAATTATTGTAGAGCCGGATAAACAAGTGGTCCGCAGGGTCATCCGTACGCTGCACTCCATCGACAGCAGTATTGAAGTACTGCAGGCAGTGCGCACGATCGATGCCCTGCTGAAACGAAACGAAGAATCGCCCCTGCCCGACCTGGTGCTGGTGAACAGGTCGTTGCTGGGCGCCACGCACCGCAACATTGAAGCGAAACTGATCATTACCTCCAGCCAGAATCATCTCGTGTATCTCGCCTTCCGGGTGAATAACCTGGATTACCTGCAGAAATACCTGCTCAAGGCGGAACCGGCGGGTAATCATGGTTTGCCATTGCCCCGCCTGGCGGCGTCGGCGGGGAATTATCCCGGCGAAGAAACCGCGGGACCCATCCCCCTGCAGCAGGCCACCAAGAAACGTTTCCTGGTAACCTACCAGCAGAAATTATTATCCATCCCGGTGGAAGAGATCGCTTATTTCTTTTCCGATAACCGGTTCATCTTCTTCAAAACATTCGACAACCGCAAATTCCTGGTCGAATACCGGATGGATGAGCTGGAGCAGATTCTCGACAGGCAATTGTTCTTCCGCATCAACCGGTCGTACATCATTTCCATCAACTCCATCCTGGTGATTCACGCCTATCCCGGGAACCGTTTCAAGATCAACCTCAACCCGCCGGCCGATAAAGAAATGATCGTAAGCCGGGAGCGTATCCTGAATTTCCGTAAGTGGCTGGGTGAATGACCCCGCCCGGAAATTGGGGTGCCGATTCGGGCAGTTAATGCAGCGTTTCATTCAACTGCTGCAGGTTCATTGCGCCTGGCAGCCGAAAGTATTTAGGTTTACCCCGCAACACTGCTATTGCCGTGATTGCTTGCTAGATTAACCTGTAACAAAACCATTATCCAAAATTAACCAGTATGAAAAACCTTTTCATCTGCCTGGGCATCTTGTTGTGCCTGTTACTCTGCTGTTCTCCTTACACACACGCTCAATGTTTATCGGCGCCGGCGGCGCCAGCCTGCAATGGTACCGAACCGCTGGTAACCGACGGTGAAACCTTGAACAGCGGCACCACCAAATGGTATTATGGCGCCACCACTACCTACAACATGCTTACCCTCAAAGGCGGTACGCTCATCGTTTGCGGCAATCTCACGATCGATAAATTCTACATGGATTCGGGAAAGATTTATGTGCGGCCCGGCGGGCGGTTTGTGATCGGTAACGGTGAGGGCGCCGGTTTGGTGTTCCGCGGCAATTGCGCTCTCTACAACTACGGCATACTCGAGATACTCCGTAACCTGTCGCTCGAAGGCGGATGGGCCAGCGCTTCAGAACCAAACCTCATTATCAACGCCAGTTCGACGGCGCAGTTCAAAATGAATAACCAGTACTTCGTGATCAACAACGCAGACTCCTGGTTCGTGAACAAGGGCAAGGCCTATTTCCATGGCATCATCACCGACCCGCAGTCGTCGCCCCGCTGCGTGTGCCTGGCCAAAGGAACCGAAACAAAGATGACCGTACTCTACAATAAGGTCAAGAACAGTTTCTACGCTCCCGAGCCCTCCGCCTGTGTTTCGGTGTCGGAGTTCTCGCAGCTCTGGGATACCCTTTCCACCCTGAACCCCTACATCACCATGTGCCTGGGCCTGACGCACCGCACCGACTCCACCTGCAGGCCCTGGGGCTGCAAACCGGTCTGGGGGTCCGCGGTACTGTTCCGGGGCTGCGTGAGCTGCGGTTCCATCCAGTTATTGCCAACCCGGTTTACGTCTTTCGATGCCGAACAGCATCCCGATGGCAATGCGCTGTACTGGCAGATCGAGAACATCAGCGCCACAGGAAGATTTTATATTGAGCTATCGGATGACGGTCATTCGTTCAATACCTTATCCTCCTTCGCGGTCAGTGATACAAGAAACACGGCCCGGTACGCCTGGTTCGATGCCGTGATCCGGACCGGTATTCATTATTACCGGGTGGTATATACCGACACACTTACCAACAGCGTCGTGTACAGTCCGGTGGTGCGGGCTATCCAGAAACCTGCTTCCTCATTCCGCGTATATCCCAACCCGTTCAGGGATCGCCTGTACGTATCGCTGACAGAAAGCAATACAAGCCTGCGTGCCGCGCTGTACCAGGCGGATGGAACACGGCAAACAGAGCTGCGTGTTTCCCGCTCCGGAAATCAATGGGAACTCGGCGTACCACCAAACCTGCCCCCGGGAATCTATTTTCTTTCTTTATCAGCTGGCGGACGAACCCGGGTAGAGAAACTCATTAAACAACGCTGACCGACCCGGAACGCAGCATGGTAAACAACAAGCCCACCCCCATGCCATGCATAGCCAGACATAACCCATTAAACCCAATCGTATGAACCTACGTTCAGGGCCCTTGTATGCCCGGATGCAGGAAGAGATCGAAGCGGTGGAAGCCAGCGGCGGCAATGAGATGTTCTGCGTGGAAAAATGTTTCAGCATCGCACTGGCGTACTGGAGCAGCGTGCGGATCATCGCCGAATCGAACCTGTTTTCCACCGAGGCCGAGGAGATCTTTTTCTTTAAACACATAAAGCCGGCATTCATCGCGGTCATGGAGTACTATATGCTGCTCTACCAGGCGATACTTTTCAAACCGGCCACCGATAAAGACACACTGCTTTCGTACTGGCTTAAACAACTCAAACGGGCCGACCAGTTCCTGCACAGGCACCAGGCCTTCCGGAATTACTACTGCAACGGACTCACCGAACTGGATGCGATGTATTTTACCCTGCGGCAGAACAGCATCCGCTTTACCGGCCGGTTTATTTCCGCAGGCAGGCCCGGGTGCTGCCAGGGCAGTTACCTGGCGGCCGGCATACTCGCCTACCAGCGGTACCAGGCATACCTGGAATGCCAGTTGAAAGCCATGACCGAGGGAAGCCGGAAAAAAGTTTTTACCGGCCCGTTGATACCGGCATAGATAATATTTCGTTTCTTTAAGAACATGAATCCGATTTATGAACCAACGCATCGCACATATAGCCCTGGTGGTAACCGACTACGATGAAGCCATCGCGTTCTACACCCAAAAACTGAATTTTGAACTGCTCGAAGACAGCCGCCTCAGCGACAGCAAGCGCTGGGTACTGGTTAAGCCTCGCGGTGATGGGCATTGCGCCCTCCTGCTGGCCAGGGCCGTTGGCGAAGCGCAGCAAAGCCGGGTGGGCAACCAAACCGGTGGCCGGGTATTTCTCTTCCTGCATACCGATGATTTTGAACGGGATTACAACAACATGCTGCAAAAACAGGTACGCTTTGTTCGCCCGCCGGCCCGGGAACCCTATGGAACAGTCGCCGTTTTCGAAGACCTGTATGGAAACCGCTGGGACCTGATCGGCCCGTAAGCAGTTCCGTATTAATATGTAGTTTTGCCGTAACTTGAACCGTATGAGAACTGTTGCCTCTCTCTTTCTTTTTGTTTGCCTGATCAGTTTGACCGGTTGTTTCGAGATCGTGGAGCAATTGTTCCTGAAAACCGATGGCTCAGGCGATTTCCAGATGGTGCTCAACCTCAGCAAGAGCCGCACCCGGCTGAATTCGATCATGAAGATGAAAACAATCAACGGGCACGATGTACCTTCCAAAGAGGATATCAGGTACCGGCTTTCGGAGATTGAAAAAACGGTGTCTAAAACAGCCGGCATCAGCAATGTAAAAACCAGCATCGACTTCGACAATTTCATCGCCAGCATCAACTGCAGTTTCAAAAACGTGGCGGCGCTGAACAACGCGGTAAAAAATATCTACCTGAAAGAGAATGCCGGGAAGAAAGCACCCGAAAAGATCTATGAATACAACGCCGGCGTCTTTCAACGCTGGAATAAGTATTCCTTCAAAGACGACTACTCGAAACTCAGCAATGCCGATAAAGAGGTTTTCGCCACCGCCAATTACACGGCCATCTTCAAATTCGAATCCGCCGTATCGGCTGCCAGCAACAAGGAAACCCGGATAGCGCCCAGCAAAAAGGCTGTGATGCTCAAACTCAATACACTGGATGTGATCACCGAAAAAAAATCGATCGAGAATAAGATCAACCTAACCAAGCGATAAAATGAAAAAGTATTTACTGCTGCTCTCCGTATCCTGCCTGGCCATTGCCGGCCATGCGCAAAACCTGCTCGACAAAGTACCCGCAACCGCCACCATGGCCATCCGGTATTCGGGCGAAAATTTCAGTAAGAACATCCCCCTGAAGAAACTCGACAGTTACGGGTTCATTAAAGAGCATGTATTCAAAATGCTGCACATCGAAAACCTCCGTTCCGTGCAGAACACGGGCATCGACTTCGGGAAAGACATCTGCCAGTATGTGGCCGTGGAAGATACCTGTATCAATTTTGTGACCCTGCTGCCGCTGAAGAACGAGGCGCAGTTCATCAAGATGATACGCGACAGCTACGACGCGAAGAAAAACACCATCCAGAAAAATGGCTATACCTTTTTACCCGTTTCCGATGGTGTATACATCGGCTGGAACAAGACCAGCGCCGTGATCGTGGATGCCAGTTACCAGAACCGGCAAAACTACTGGACGAGGTATTACGATACGATCGCCGCGGATACGGTGGTGGCTGTTGCCGACAGTACCGTTGCGGTCACTGTGGATTCCGCTTATCAGTTCACGCCGCCTAAAATCGTGGATACAACCATGGCCCCTGAATCGGATACGGCCACCATGGAGATCGAACTGGCCCCCATGATCGAAGACCAGGCAAAAGAGGAAGAAGAAAGAAGGATCCGCGACAGCATCAGCAACATGAAATGGGAACTCTGGCAGCAGCAACAGGACCTTATCGCCCGCAAGCAACAGGAATTTTCGTCGGCCCATGTGATGGACCGTTTCTTTTCGGAAAACATCCGCTCGATCAAAAACGAACCTGCCTATACGAAGATCATCGACCCGGCCGCCCATGCCAGCATCTGGATCAATAACGAAGGCATCCTGGAGCAGTACTGGAACTTCTTCGAAAAGGGTCGCTACAGCATTTTCGGCAATTACGCGAAACAATATTCCGATACGGGAAACTCATCCAGCTCGGCCCTGAACATCTATTTTGACAAAGACAAGATGCGCATGGAAACAAGCACGTTCAGCCTGGATCCTCAACTCGATGCGCTGGGCAAAAGCGTGATGAACAGCCGGCAGAGCAACAGCCTGCTCGGTTACGTGAACCCGGGCAATATCGGCTACTTCTCGGTAAGCATCAACAGCGAGGCCATGACGCATTACTATTACGAATACATGCGCCGCTACCTCGCCAAAATGTACAACATGCGGGAGTATTCCGAAGTGGTTGATATTTATATCGACCTGCTGGAGATATTACTGGATGAGAAAGGCATCGCCGACCTGCTGCCGGGCAATTACATGTTCGTGATGCACGACATGAAACCCCGGATCGTGAATTACACCGATTACGAATACGACGATGAGTTCAACCGCAAGGAAGTAAAGAAGACCAAGAAAGAATTATCACCGCTCTTCACCTTCGCCTTTGAAACTCGCCGGGAAGACTTTTTGAAAAAACTGGCCAAACTGCCCGTGAAGTACGCCGAGAAAAGCGATTCCAGCTACAAATGGAAAGAAGGCGGTTACTACGAACTCGCTTTCAAAGAAGGCGAGATGCCCTTCTCCAGCATGTACTTTATGGTAAAGGATGGAAAAGGGATCGTGACCACTTCCAAAGAAGTGATCGACATGACCCTGGCCGGTAAAACGTATACGCCCGACGAAAACACCCGCAACTCGGTCCTGGGCAATAATTACTCGGTTAACATCAGCAGCAAGCGGCTCATCGAAAAACTGAGCACGCAGCTCAGCACCGAATCGAATAAGAAAGTGGCCGACTACCTGATCAAAAACCTCGGCGACCTGAAAATGGAAACCGGCATCCGCGACGGCATGATCCGCGGAACCACCATCCTGCAGGTTACCGGCAACAACAGCAACAGCCTCGAATTCCTTTTCAACATGATGGACAGCATCAACAACATCATGGAACAGGAAAAACAGGAAGGAAAGAAAAAGATCAACTGATGAGCCGCAAAAAATGGGCGCTGCTCCTGTTGCTCGTACTGCTGGGCTTCGGTTACGTTAAACTTTTTTACAAGACCTGGAATAAAACCCGGGTGCCCGCCAGCGCCGACGCGGTGCTGGTACTCGACGTAAAACGGGTGACCAATACCCTGATCTGGCAGTTTCTCAGCACCCCATCCAAATGGAAGACGGGCAACCTGTTCTCCAAACGATCGAAAGATACCAGCTGGCGTGACATGTTCAAACTGCCCGACTATGTTTTCGCCTTTCACGCGAAGAACCAATCCCTGAACAACTGGTACACGGTACTGAGTATGGATAGCAGGAAGGGTTTCGAGGCGGGCCTTTCAAAATTCGCCTTCGGACGCATCAACGAACGGGAATACGCGAACAAGGAAGCCGGTCTGTACCTATATGTACACGACGACAACGAAGTGCTGCTGGCCCGGGCCCCGGCGGCCGATAGTTTATCCGTAAGGCAGGTAGCCCATGAACTCTTTACGGAAAAAAAATTCATGGCCGGCTCCGAAATCCGTAAAGCCATCGACGCCAAAAGCCATCTTTCCCTGTACATAACCCCGGGAAGCGCTTTGCGGGAAGCAGGCATATTCAGCCTCAATTTCGACAAAGAGTCCCTGCGCATCAAAGGCGATATCACCCCGGCGCAACCATACCTGTACGCGGAAGAAAATTTCCTGTATGCACCGGAGTCGTTAAGTTCCGCAGGACTGGTACAACCGCCGCGGGAATTACTTGAACGGATGGGTACGGAAACAAAAGAAAGGATTTCAAAGGCGCTGGGATTGAACGCTGATTCATTCTTTGTCGCTTCCAACCGGTCGTACAGCATCGACCTGCAGTCGATCCGGGAGCGCCAGGATACCGCCATTACGTATACCTACGACGATGATTTCAACCCGGTAGAGAACAAAGTACTCAACACGGTGCGGGAACCGGCATTTTCTTTTTTCGCCAACGGAGCCCATACCGATTCAATATACCAATACCTGCTGCGCAACCAGAAACTGGAGAACGGCGCCGGGGGAATGGTATTCCTGCCCATGCCGCTGGTACGCTCGTACTGCCGGCAAAACAAACCGGGTAATTTGACGATCGAATCGTTCAATTACCAGCCCCGGCCTGCAAGCGCTTCAGTAAAGGCCCTGCTTTTCATCCGGCTTTCGGTTGCCGCCATTCCGCCCGACCTCCTTCGTTACCTGCCCGACGCGGTTTCGGACCGGTGCCGTAACATCGAGGAGTTTCGGTTAACCGTCAACAACACGGATAACCGGAGTTTGCATGTATCGGGTATGTTAACAAAAAAGAAAAACGCCCTCCTGCTGTTTGATTTCTGAAGCAGAACCAAAAGTTGGATATCATACGGCGCTTCGCCCTAATTCCTTTACCAGCAAGCGTTTGATAGCAGAACGATCGGTTTGGATGGTTGAGATCATCGGCGAACCTGTTTTGCGGGTACCGGGTTCCCCGTATACTTTTACATCATCGAAACAATCGATGGCCCGTTGACCGTACCGTACTGCAGTACATCCTGCCTTTAACTTTCTTGCTATAGGATTGATCCGGTTGTTTGTTAATGGAAATTTTCAGTAACCATTAAACGTACACTTTATGAAACGCAACAACATCTTCGCCGCATTTACCGTAGCTTCTGTTATGCTGTTCGCCAGCGCCACCGCAGCCGATACCGCATACAACGACCCCAACAACGCATTACCCGTCGAACTCAGGTACGCCGGCAGGGTTAACAACCAACCCCTGATCCAGCTTACGTTCGCCGGATCGAAGGAAGAGAACCTGTTTGGCATCACCGTTACCGATCAATCGGGCGTTGTGCTGTACAGCAACAATGTACGCGGGGAGAATTTCTCAAAGCAATTCCTGCTTAATACCGACGACCTGGGCGACGCGGTGCTTACCTTCCAGATCACCAGCCGCAGAACAGGCAGATCGGTTTCGTATAAGATAAGCCGCCAGCAAAGCACTACCGAGCAAATGAACGTGGTAAAACTATAAGCAGGCAACAAGGCGTTACTACAACTCCCAAAAAATAAAATGTCCCGCTTGCAGAACAGGCGGGACATTTCGTTATCGGAACCACTACGTTTATGGGAAGATACCCAGTTCAACGTAGCTGGTAGCTACCTTATTGATCGCACTCACGTACGCGGCAGTACGCATATCCGGGATATCCGGGTTGCTGTGCCAGAGTTCCATGATCTCGCGGGTGGCGCTGATCATGGTTTCTTCCAGGCCGCTATGAACCAGTTCCTGTTCATCGGCGCCGTGGGCGATCGATTTCTTTTCTTCCGCTCCAACGGTTTTGCCGGTGAGTGATTCCATCTGGTTGATGATCTTCATATTCATGTTCTCGTTGAAACGTTTTTCCATCCGTCCGTAACGAACATGGCTCAGGTTCTTCAGCCATTCGAAATAACTTACGGTTACACCGCCGGCGTTGAGGTACATATCCGGTACGCAAAGAATGCCTTTTTGCGCAAACACTTCATCCGCTTCGGGTGTGCAGGGGCCATTGGCCGCTTCGCCGATGATCTTTGCCTTTACCCGCGGAGCGTTTTCGCCGTTGATCACATTCTCCAGGGCTGCGGGGATCAGGATATCGCACTCGAGTTCGAGGGCATCGGTATTCTTGGCCAGGTTGGTGGCGCCGGGGAAGTTGAGAATGCTGCCGGTTTTTTTGCGGTGCTGGAACACTTCTTCTTCATTCAGTCCGTTCGGGTTCATGATGGCGCCTTCGTATTCGGCCAGGGCGATCACTTTGGCTCCGCCCTCGCGGAAGAACTTGGCACTGTGGTAACCCACATTACCCAATCCCTGCACAACAACCGTTTTACCTTCAACACCTGTTTTAAGTCCCAGCTTCTTCATCACATCTTCCATGTTGCACACTTCGCGGATACCGAAGAATACACCGAGGCCGGTGGCTTCTTTACGGCCGCGTACGCCACCCTGCGTGATCGGCTTACCGGTAACGCAACCGGCAGCGTCGATCTCACCGGGTTTCAGTGAGGCGTAGGTATCCACGATCCACGACATTTCGCGTTCGCCGGTTCCGTAATCGGGTGCAGGCACGTCGATGCCCGGTCCGATGAAATTCTTTTTCACCAGTTCGGAAGTATAACGGCGGGTGATCTTTTCCAATTCGTAGGTGCTGTAATTGCGGGGGTTGATTTTAATACCGCCTTTACCGCCACCGAAGGGCACATTCACGATGGCGCATTTATAGGTCATCAGGCTGGCGAGAGCCATTACTTCATCCTGGTTCACTTCGTCGCTGAAACGGATACCGCCTTTACAGGGGGTTTTGTGCTGACTATGCTGTACACGATAAGCTTCGATCACCTCGATGCTTCCGTCGTCCATTTTAACCGGGAAACGCATCTGGTAAACACTGTTGCAGGCTTTGATCTGTTCCAGGATCCCCAAATCCCACTTGGTCAATTTGGCGGCTTTGTCGAAGCTTCTTTCCACGCTCTGGAAGAAACTGTAGGGCTTTGTAGCGCTCATAAATCTTGATTTTTATTTAGCAATCGTATTTTCAAAAAAGGGTAATATGCTTACCCGCCGGGAAGGCTGTTATTTTTCTTTTTCCAGTTTGCTGATCTTGCGATCGATCGAAAAAACGTAGAGGAATAATCCCAGCAGGATGGTGAGGCATACGGCCACCACCACGTATATCTTTCCGTTGCTCCGCATTACATCGGTTGATCCGTTGTTATCCTGCGCCTGCGATACCACGGTAACCAGCAGGGCGGCAACAACCAGCAACAGGCGGGAAATAAACTTAGTCATTCAGCAAGGTTTTATCGTTAAGCAATTGTATCCGGATCCGTAAGGTGGCGATCCACACGCCCAGCAGGGTCCAGCCGATCACGGCGGGATAAAAGATCATACGCATACCCGCATCCAGGTCCTTCTGCGCATTCAGGGCCGGGTTACCGCTATCGCTTCCCGGGGCCCCGGGGTGCAGGCTTCCCACCAGCCGGGGAATGATCCAGATGCTGGGAAAGAGCATGGCAAAGGCGAATATATTATATACAGCGCTCACGCGGGCCTTCTTATCCATATCGGTAAAAGAACCCCGTAACACGAAATAGGCGCCATAGATCAGTAAGGCAATGGCAGCCCCGATGAGCTTCGGTTCTTTCAGTACGCTGCCGAGCGACTGGTTCTGATCGGTAAGCCAGGTATAATTGGCCCAGATGGCGCCGGTGATATAACCCAGCATGCCGAACAGGGTTCCAACAGCCGCGAAATTGGAAGCGTAGATGTCGTTGCGGAGTTTGAAACCACGAAGGTATTTGATGCTGTACACGAAACTGATGATGAAAAGGATCATCATACCGAACCACATGCACACATGGAAATACAGGTTACGGATCGACTGGTGGATGATCGGGAGGTCGGGCACCGCCACCAGGAAACCTGCCACTACGGTGTAGATCAATAATAACAGGGATAATATTTTCCACCCGTTTTTCTTCAACAAAGAAAAATTTAATGTGGGGGCAAAGATAGGGGAGAGTTTCCAGTTTTCCGATCGGGTTTCCGGTATATTTTAAAGCCGTTATTCCTTCCAGAGATACGGGAACAGGATGAGCGCCAGGCCGATAACAAGTACATCCAGTCCGGCGATGAGGCCGGTCATCTGCAGCAGGGCTCCTTCTTTGAACACTTCGGCAAAGGCCGTCTTGCTCAGGCGCATCAGCAGCATCAACTGGGGCAGGATAACCGGGAAACCCAGTATGGCGATCAGGGCGGCGTTCTGCTGGGCCTTGGCGGCGATGGCGCTCATGAGGGTGAACACGATGCTGATACCCATACCACCCAATACCACGATGCCCGTGAAGAGAAGCATATTGCTTACCGGGTTATCGAGGAAGGTGGCGAAGAGCGCCAGGCTGATCAGGCTCATCAGCACCATCAGCAACAGATTATAGAGCAGTTTGGCAAGAATGAACTCGACCGGTGAGGCGATGGAATAAAAATAAAGCATCCGTCCCCTGCTCTCCTGCAAAAAACTCTTGGCCACCGCGTTTACGCAAATGAATAATTGTATCACCCAGAACAATCCGTTCCATACAGCGGCATCGGTTTTATCCAGGGAGAGATACAGCACAAAGATGGTGGAAGCGATGTAAAGCAGGATACCATAAAATGTATGCTTTTGCCTGAATTCAAGCAGTATGTCTTTTCCCAATAAAGCAAAAACACGTTTCATCATGGTGCTGGGTGCAATGCGTATGATCAATCCTTTAATTGAGCGCAGATCCGGCAGCGGGGCTCGTATACATCCTTTTCACCGAGCAATACCTGGCCTCCTTCATTGATCTTCCGGTAACTCACGTTGGCGATATTGCCGCATACCTGGCAGATCGCATGCAGTTTGGTGATGTAATCGGCCTTGGCGAGCAGGTTGGGCATCTGCCCGAACGGGTTGCCCAGGTAGTCCATATCCAGTCCGGCAACGATCACCCGTATCCCCCGCATGGCCAGCTGTTCGCATACCACGCTCACCTGGTCGTCGAAGAACTGGGCTTCATCAATGCCCACCACATCCACATCCTGCGCCAGCAATAAAATGGTTTGCGAATTATCGACCGGTGTGGAATGGATGGCGTTGGTATCGTGGCTCACGATCTTCTCCTGGTCGTACCGCACATCGATCGCGGGTTTGAATATCTCCACTTTGAGGTTGGCGATCTTTACCCGCTTCAGCCGGCGGATCAGTTCCTCTGTTTTCCCGCTGAACATGCTGCCGCAGATCACTTCGATCCATCCCCGCCGCTCGCCTTTTAAACTCGGTTCAATGAACATTTAGGTATAAATTTTAAAAATCTGTTTGTAACTTGGGGACCGCAATGCAGTAAATACACGGCCTTCCGAAACCGGGCATCAAAAGTATATTAATTATCATGGAAAGAGTGGAAACACTCCTGAAAAAATTACAGGACCAACTGGCGCAGCATGCTTCGCCCGGGCAGATGCTGCTGACTGTGCAGATGCTGCAGGCCGAACTGCTCCTGCTGCAGGGTTCCGCATCACCCGCGGCATCGGAAACAAACATTGCGATAACCGTTTCGGGCATGATGGCACCGCCGCTCAGCAAACCGGTAACGGATGATGTGGAGATGGAAATAAAAACGATCGAGGTACTGCAGGTGGATGAAGCCGAGATCGAAGCCGAACTGGAAGAGATCCGGCGTAACGCCGAAGCGATGCAGAAGATCAGCCTGCAGCATAAACCGCAAATTGTCGTCGGGCCCGAAGAAGACATACCCACCCTCACCCACCAGGCCAGGCAGCCGGAAACCAGCGAAGCACCGAAAGAGATCAACGAAGCCGTTGGAAGCGCTCACGGCAATACGTCGCTGAATGAAAAACTAAAACAATCAAAGATCGACCTGGGCGATACGCTTACCGAAGCGCCGGTACGCGACCTGCGAAAGGCCATCGGCGTGAACGATCGCTTCCTCTTCATCAATGAATTATTCCGCGGCGACGAACCGGCCTATGAACGCAGCATCAAAACCATCAACGGATTCTCCATCTTTCCCGAAGCCGAATACTGGATCCAACGGGAACTGAAGGTTAAGAATGGCTGGAACGACAGCAACGAGATCGTACAGCAGTTCTACCGGCTTGTCAAGAGACGTTTTTCCTGAATATACGCCACGATCCGGCGGGAAGCGCCGCCATTCGCGTATACGTAGTCACGGGCTGAGCGCCCTTTCTTTTCGAGTTCCGCTTCGTTCTGTAACAGGTTTTCCAGGATCGCCTCGAGTTTGAGCGGACCATCAGCGCTGATGCCGCCCCCCGCCTCTACCAGTGCGGCCGCTTCAATGTATTTATCGTAGACCGGGCCAAAGACAACCGGCTTGCCGTATACCGCCGCCTCCAGCACATTATGCACGCCATCCTCTCCAAAGCCACCGCCCACATAAGCGATCGCAGCGTACCGGTACAAACGCGACAGCATACCGATATTGTCAATGATGAGGATGTTGGGATCTGAGGTTTGGGGTTTGAGGTTTGAGGTTGCGGGTTGGGATTCTTCTCCGGGAGATGGACGGAATTCTGCCATTTGCAGTTCCGAGTAAAACAGGGAATGGGGGAATGTTTTCTTTACATCCTTTAAGTTCCCGGCGTCGATCTCGTGCGGGGCGATGATGAAGCGGATCTCCGGGTGCTGCTTTACAAAATGCAGCAGTTCGATCTCATCCTCTTCCCAGGTACTCCCGGCCACGATGACGGTGCCGTTTCCACAGAATTCACTGATATGCGCTACAGGCTGGAAAGCTTCGGCAATCGCGATCACCCGGTCGAAGCGTGTATCGCCGCTGATGCTTACATTGCCGGTAATACCGATCGAACGCAGCAGCCGGACCGATTCTTCGTTCTGTACAAAGAAATGCCCGAAGGATTGCAGCATCCGGCGCCACAAGGCTCCGTACGGTTTAAAGAAAGGCTGGCCGTTCCGGAATATGCCCGACACCAGCAGTGCCGGTATGCCCCGCTTCCGGATCTCATCGAGGTAATAGAACCAGTATTCGTATTTCACCCAAAGAACCAGCGATGGATTTACAATATCCAGGAAGCGAGCGGCGTTCGCGGGCGAATCCATCGGCAGGTAAAACACATGATCGGCCCCTTTATAATCCTTCATGACCTCATAACCACTCGGCGAAAAAAAAGTAAGGACAATCTTTAATGCTGCATTCTTAATTTTTAATTCTTCCAGCAAGGGACGCCCCTGTTCAAACTCCCCCAGGCTGGCACAGTGCATCCAGACAGTTTGAGGCTTAACGTGTGAAGTTTGAAGTTCGACATGGATCGAGTCCATGATATTCTTGCGCCCATTCAGCCATTTCCGGGCCTTCGGATTCCACCAGGAACTTACCCGGATTCCGGTACCATACAGTACCAGGAACAGATCGTATAACAGCTTGCTCACCATCGAATTTCAACAAATCTAACGGCAATTTTTTAATCGGGGCAAGTGCATAGTATAAATTCTTCATTCGTACTGCAATCCTTATCTTTGCGCCCATAAAATTCATGCGTATGAGACCCCTGCAAATGGTGGATACCAAAACACAGTACCAGAAGATCAAAAAAGAGGTGGACGCTGCTGTTTTGGAAGTGATGGAAAGTTCGATGTTCATCGGTGGAAACGTGGTAAATACCTTTGCCGAAAACCTGGCCCGGTACAACGGAAGCAAGCATTGTATTCCCTGTGCCAACGGAACCGACGCCCTCCAGATCGCCATGATGGCCCTTGGCCTGGAACCCGGCGACGAAGTGATCGTTCCGTCGTTTACCTATATCGCCACCGTGGAAGTAGCGGGCTTACTCCGGATCAAGCCTGTTTTTGTGGAAGTCGACAAACGGACTTTCTGCATCGACCCGGCCTCACTCGAAAAAGCAATCACCCCGAAAACCAGGGCCATCGTTCCGGTTCACTTATATGGCCATGCGGCCGACATGGAAACGATCATGTCCATCGCCGCCAGGCACAACCTCTATGTGATCGAAGACAATGCCCAGGCCATCGGCTGCGACTATACCTTCAGCAATGGTACGGTGAAAAAGACCGGTTCCATCGGGCATATCGGCTGTACCTCTTTCTACCCTTCCAAAAACCTGGGGGCCTTCGGCGACGGTGGCGCCATGTTTACCGACAACGACGAACTGGCCGCCAAACTGCGCATGATCGCTTCGCACGGACAAAGCAAGCGTTACTACCACGACGTGGTAGGCTGCAATTCCAGGCTGGATGCCATGCAGGCTGCCATACTGGATATCAAACTGAAACACCTCGACGAATACATCGCCGCACGCCGCAAAGCCGCCGATTTCTACGATAAGGCTTTCGCGGAAAATAAAAGCATCACTATTCCGTTTAGAGAGGGCAATAATAAACACGTATTTCACCAGTATACGTTGATTTTGAATGGAGTTGACCGGGACGGACTAAGCCAATACCTAACTGAACAGGGGGTGCCCAACATGATCTATTACCCCGTACCTGCCCACCGGCAGAAAATGTTTGATGCCTTTGGCGGAAGCAGCTACGATCTCCCATTGACAGACTGGCTCACAGAACGGGTTATTTCACTGCCCATCCACACCGAACTGGATGAAGAGCAGCAAAACTTCATCGTGAGCAAGGTGCTTGAGTTTGTAAACAGATAACGTATTCATCATCTTAAAAAGGCTTAACCCCCCTTTAGGGGTTGGGGGCAAATATGAAAATTGCAGTTGTAGGAACCGGTTATGTAGGATTGGTTACCGGTACATGCTTTGCCGAAACGGGAAACAATGTTACCTGCGTAGACATCGACCAGGCAAAAGTGGAGAAACTTTCCAAGGGCGAAATCACCATCTACGAGCCCGGCCTCGAAAAAATATTCATCCGCAATCAGAAAGAAGGAAGATTGCATTTCACCACGTCCCTGAAAGAAGGCATCGAAGGGGCCCGCATCATTTTCCTGGCCCTGCCCACGCCCCCGGGCGAAGACGGCAGCGCCGATCTCAAATACATCCTGGGTGTGGCCGGTGACCTCGGGAAACTGATCACCGAATACGTGGTGATCGTTGATAAGAGCACCGTACCCGTGGGTACGGCCGAAAAAGTACATGCCGCCATCGCGAAAAACGCCAAGGTGGATTTTGACGTGGTATCGAACCCCGAATTCCTGCGGGAAGGCGTGGCTGTCGACGACTTCATGAAACCCGACCGCGTGGTCATCGGCACCGGTTCCGAAAGAGCCAAGAAAATAATGAACGAACTCTACGTTCCCTTCGTTCGCCAGGGAAACCCCATCTTATACATGGATGAACGCAGCGCCGAACTCACCAAGTACGCCGCCAATTCCTTCCTCGCCATGAAGATCACCTTCATGAACGAAGTGGCCCAGCTCTGCGAACGCCTGGGCGCCGACGTGGACATGGTGCGCAAGGGTATCGGCAGCGACGAACGCATCGGCAAACGTTTTCTCTTCCCGGGCATCGGTTACGGCGGAAGCTGTTTCCCCAAAGATGTACAGGCCTTGTCTAAGTCGGCCCGGGAAGCGCAATACGATTTTCGTATCCTCGACGCGGTGATGGATGTGAACGAAAAACAGAAAACGCACCTCATCCCGAAAATAAAAGCCTATTTCAACAACAACCTGAAAGGAAAGAGAATGGCTTTGTGGGGACTTTCCTTCAAGCCGAATACCGATGATATCCGCGAAGCGCCGGCCCTCACCATCATCAAGGAACTGGTAGCCGAAGGCGTGCACATCTGTGCCTACGATCCCGAAGCCATGCCGAACGTGAAAGCGCAGGTTGGAAACCAGGTTGAATTCGCCGAACGTCAATACGACGCACTCCAGGACGCGGACGCTCTCGTGATCGCCACCGAATGGAGTGAATTCCGCACGCCGGATTTCGATAACATCGTCCGCCTGCTGAAAAATAAAGTTATTTTCGACGGAAGAAACCTCTTCGATCTGCAGAAGATGGAAGAACTGGGCTTTCACTACGAAAGCGTGGGCCGCCGTCCCATTAAACAGGTAAACCAATAAACCAAGAAGTATACACGTGGCAGCAAAAAGAGTTTTAATCACCGGCGCCGCCGGATTCCTCGGTTCCCACCTGTGCGACCGATTCATCCGGGAAGGCTATCATGTCATCGGAATGGACAATCTCATTACCGGCGACCTGAAGAATATCGAACACCTTTTCAAATTACCGGAATTCGAATTCTACCACCACGATGTTTCGAAATTCATTCACGTAACCGGCCCCCTGGATTATATATTGCATTTCGCTTCACCGGCCAGTCCGATCGACTACCTCAAGATCCCGATACAAACGCTGAAAGTAGGTTCGCTGGGCACACACAACTGCCTCGGACTGGCGCTGGCCAAGAAAGCCAGGATACTCGTAGCTTCCACCAGCGAAGTATACGGCGACCCGATGGTACACCCGCAGAACGAAGAATACTGGGGTAATGTAAACCCGGTTGGCCCACGGGGGGTGTACGACGAGGCCAAACGCTTCCAGGAAGCGATGACCATGGCGTATCACACATTTCACCAGGTAGAAACAAGGATCGTACGCATATTCAATACATACGGCCCGCGCATGCGGCTCAACGACGGGCGGGCCCTGCCGGCCTTCATCGGCCAGGCGCTCCGCGGCGAAGACCTCACCGTTTTCGGCGACGGCTCGCAAACACGCAGCTTTTGTTATGTAGACGACCTGGTGGAAGGTATTTACCGCCTGCTGATGAGCGACTACGCGTTCCCGGTGAACATCGGCAACCCCGATGAGATTTCATTGAAGGATTTTGCCGAAGAGATCATCAAGCTCACCGGTACCAAACAGCAGATCGTATACAAACCATTGCCTACCGATGATCCGAAACAACGCAGGCCCGACATTACCCGGGCGAAGCAACTTCTGGGCTGGGAGCCAAAAGTTTCAAGATCGGAAGGACTGAAGATCACGTATGAATACTTCCGCTCGCTGCCCAAGGAAGAATTGAATAAATTACCGAAGGAATTTGAAAGTAAACGATAATTCGTAAACCATAATTAGACTCATTCATGTACCAGGAATTAGTAGACAAGAAAAAGAAACTCGCCGTGATCGGGCTGGGTTATGTGGGATTACCCATCGCACTGGAATTCGCCCGCAAGATAAAAGTGATCGGTTTTGACATCAACGATCAGCGTGTGGAGATGATGCGCAATAAGATCGACCCCAGCCAGGAACTGGAATCAAGCGACTTCGATGGTTGCGATATCGAATTCACCAGCGACCTCGACGTATTACGCCAGGCCAACTTTTTCATCGTAGCGGTTCCCACGCCTGTGGATGAACACAATGTACCCGACCTGCGACCTGTGCAACGTGCCAGTGAAACAATCGGCAAAGTGATCAAGAAGGGCGACTACGTGGTGTATGAAAGCACCGTGTACCCGGGATGCACCGAGGAAGACTGCGTGCCCATCATCGAAAAACTCTCGGGCCTGAAAATGGCCGGTGACTATAAGATCGGTTATTCCCCCGAACGCATCAACCCCGGCGATAAGGAACACACCATCACCACCATCACCAAAGTGGTGAGCGGTTGCGATGCCGAAAGCCTCGATGTGATCGCCCGGGTATACGAGCTGGTGGTAAAAGCGGGCGTTCACCGTGCCTCCTCCATCAAGGTGGCGGAAGCGGCCAAGATCATCGAGAACACCCAGCGAGACCTCAACATCGCCCTGATGAATGAACTCTCGATCATCTTCGACAAAATGAACATCAATACCTACGAAGTGCTGGAAGCCGCGGGCACCAAATGGAACTTCCTGAAGTTTCAACCCGGCCTCGTTGGCGGACACTGCATCGGTGTAGATCCGTATTATCTTACCTATAAATCCAAAAAACTGGGTTACAATTCGCAGGTGATACTGGCCGGCCGTTTCATCAACGACGCCATGGCCGGGTACGTAGCCCGCAAAGTACTGAAGCATATTATCCAGAATACCGGCAACGTAAAAGAAGCCAAAGTGCTGGTGATGGGCGCTACGTTCAAAGAAAACGTAAGCGATATCCGCAACAGCAAAGTGGCCGATGTGGTACGGGAACTGAAAGCCTTTTCGCTGAACGTGGACGTGACCGATCCCTATGCCGACAGCGAGGAACTGAAACACGAATACGGATTCGAACTCGCAGCCCGGACCGGTAACGACTACGACGCCGTGATCGTGACCGTGCCCCACAAGGAATACAAAGCGCTCGACGAAACCTATTTCGCCTCGATCACCAAGAACCACGCGATGGTGGCCGACCTGAAAGGCATTTACCGCGGCCGGATGCACGCACGGAAATACTGGAGTTTATAACCCCAATCCCCTAAGGGGGTGTAAATGTATTATGGCTAAGTAATAACAGATAAGCATAAATGAGTGACCCAAAAAAAGAATCGCTGATTATCCCCCCTTCAGGGGATGGGGGTTTTCACAGCAAAGACCTCAGCACCTCCTCCTTTCTCGTGACAGGAGGCGCCGGTTTTATCGGAAGTCACATCGCCGAATACCTCCTGAAGAACGGCGCCGGTAAAGTACGGGTACTCGACAATATGGCGAATGGTTTCAAATCGAACCTGGCCATCCTGAAGCAATACAGCGCCTTTGAATTCATCGAAGGCGATATCCGCGATATTGATATCTGCCAGAAGGCCTGCACCGGCATTGATTATGTAAGTCACCAGGCTGCCCTCGGCTCCGTTCCCCGCAGCATCCGGGAACCGGTATATTTCAACGAAGTGAATGTCGGTGGTTTTGTCAATGTGCTTACAGCCGCTGTCGACAACAAGGTCAAACAATTCGTGTACGCGTCTTCGTCGTCGGTGTATGGCGATGAACCCACACTGCCCAAACTGGAAGACCGGATCGGCAAGTGCCTCTCCCCCTACGCGGCCACCAAAAAAACAAATGAATTGTTCGCCCAGGTATTTGCCGATGTGTACGGCATCAGGCTGATGGGTTTTCGTTATTTCAACATCTTCGGCCCGCGGCAGGATCCCGATGGCGCTTACGCGGCCGTGATCCCGCTCTTTGTAAAAAGCATCATGAAAGAGATCCCCGCTTTCATCAATGGCGATGGCGAACAAACCCGCGACTTCACGTTTGTCGATAACGCGGTACAAATAAATATAAAGGGCATGCTCACGGATAATCCGGAGGCATTGGGTAAGGTGTACAACGTGGCCATCGGTGAAAATTTCACCGTGAACTACCTGTACCAGGCCTGTTTGGACCGGCTCAACAGTACCTTCCCCGCGCAATACCGGGAACCCCGCGCAGGCGATATCCGGAATTCGCTGGCCGATATCAGCCTCGCCAAAAAACTACTCGGTTATCAGCCCACCAAACGTTTCGAAGACGGGTTGGCCGAGACCATCGATTTTTTCAAAAACAAATACGCCTGATAACCGCTGCCGTATGCCATTCATTAAAACAGATATCCCGGGTCTGCTGGTTTTCGAACCCACCGTATTCGAAGACAGCCGGGGTTATTTCTACGAAAGCTACAATGCGCAGGCGTTTGCAAAAGAAGGTATCAGCACCGCATTCGTACAGGACAACCAATCCAAATCATCGTACGGCGTAATCCGCGGATTGCATTACCAGTTGCCGCCGCATGCGCAGACAAAACTGGTACGGGTGCTGTCGGGTACCATACTCGATGTGGTCGTCGACATCCGCCGGGGATCCCCGGCCTATGGAAACGTATTCTCCATCGAACTTTCCGCTACCAATAAAAAACAATTGTATATCCCAAAAGGATTCGCCCATGGGTTCTCGGTATTAAGTGAAACCGCCGAGGTCCTCTACAAATGCGACGCGTTTTACAACAAAGAATCCGAAGGCGGCATCCGCTACAATGATCCTGCCCTGCAGATCGATTGGAAGATACCCGCCGGAAAAGCCATTATATCCGACAAGGATCGGTTGAACCCGGCACTGGCTGAATGTAAAAACAGTTTTGTTTTTGAACCCTGATACAACCATCCTCGTCACCGGCGCCAACGGCCAGCTGGGTTCCGAACTGAGGGCCATCGCTCCCCGCTATCCGCAATACCGTTTTCTTTTCAGCAGCCGGAATGAATTACCGATCGATGACCCGGCTGCGATGGAAAAATACTTTTCATCCAACAGGATCAGCTATTGCGTCAACTGCGCCGCGTATACGGCCGTTGATAAAGCAGAAAACGATAAAGAAAACGCTTTCCGCATCAATGCCGATGCGGCAGGAAACCTGGCAAGGATATGCCGCCTGTACCAGGCGCAATTATTCCATATCTCTACCGACTATGTGTTCGATGGCAACGGCGCAGAACCCTACAAAGAAACCGACCCAACAGCTCCGCTGGGCGTTTACGGCGCTTCAAAACTGCAAGGCGAACGGTTGGTACTGGAGAACGATCCCACGGCCATCATCATCCGCACGGCCTGGGTTTACTCTTCGTTCGGCAACAACTTTGTAAAAACGATGCTTCGCCTGATGAAGGAAAGAGACCGTATCGGTGTGGTGAATGACCAATGGGGAAGCCCGACCTACGCGGCCGATCTGGCTGCCGCCATCCTGCAGCTTATCGCTTCCGGAGAAACAAAAGAAAAGGGAGGCGTGTATCATTACAGCAATACGGGCATCATCAGCTGGTACCAATTCGCGGTGGCCATCAAAGAACTCACCGGAAGTGCATGCACGGTTGATCCCATCACAACCGATCAATACCCCACGCCTGCCCGCAGGCCGAAATACTCCGTGCTCGATACAAAAAAGATCCGGGATACATTCGGTATCCGCATCCCGGATTGGAAAACAAGTTTGCAGTCCTGCCTTACGCTTCTTTAACCTCTTTAGCCCCCACAATCAACAACCACAAGCAGGTACCGATCTCGCCAATACTTGCTGGCAATCTAACATAGGATGAAATACCAAGTTGCGCATACGCGGGAAATAAGGTATGGCCCAGGAAATTCACGAGATACCCGAAGCAGCCTGCCATCAATAACAGGCCCAGTGCTTTGGGAAGAAATCCCGACCTGAATACCAGGTAACCGAAAGGGAACAGCCAAAGCCCGGAAAATATATGAACGATGCGCATACCATTATCATACTGGTCCAGGTACAGCATCAGCTGCAATTGTATTTGTTCAATGGTTAACCCGTAGCTGTTTTTGGCTCCATCGAGCAATGAAAGAACACTAAATTGATTTTGGACATTGAGAAAATAAACCGGCACACTCATAACGGCCAACAGTACCATAAGAACAGCATAGTACGCATGAACGGGTTTCAGCAGCCTGTACAGCGCAAGCGGAAGGAACAGAAAAAATGTATAGCACAACAATCCGCTTACAATCCAAACCCGGAAGAGGAATGTTGCGGAACGGATGTTTTTGTATGTCAGCGCCGCGTCGTCGGCCGCGATCAGGCGGGAAGGGACATACATCAGGCTGAAAATACCGGTCAGCACTACAAGCAGGTACAGCAGTCCGGCTACCCGTGCCATCCGCTTATTGGATCTTGCTTTTATCATGGTTGGTTGGTTATTGGTTCGAAACACGCTCTTGTGGCCATTTCCAGGCATACCATATAATCAGGGATGTGAGGCAACTCTCAACAACTGCCAGGAAAACATAGAACATACGCCAGGGTGTAAGTGAGGTAACAGCAATCAAGAGCATAATGACCGTGAAGAAAAAGCCAAGCGCAATGTTCAGCCGCCGGTTTACTGCCGGTTTCAAGCTAACCGACAGGAAGACCATGAGCGCAGGGATGGCAAGGAGCACCGATGCGGCGAATAATTTAAACGGAGTATCCAGCAAATTCGCACCGGTTACAAGCCCCTGTGTTTTTTGCGGCACGTACAGTTCAAAATAATCGCCATACAGGTAACAAAGTGTAACCGATGTCCAAAGAGCCGAAAGTTTGATTTTGATGTTAAGTTTCATATCCTCAAAACCGTGGGATGTTGCGTTCATTGTACTCATTGTTTTGGTCAGGGTGTGTAATACGTTTGTGCTGCAGAAATGTTACAAAATGGAAAATTAGTACAGGCAATATTGTTATACTGTCTTCCGGGCAACCGTTTTTTTCCCAGCAACGTCTCCTGCAAGGGACGTTGCGTTATAATGAATCATTAAGGTCAAAAAAAATCCGGAGCCGCTGGGCCCCGGATCGTCACCGGTTGTTCGCCGGTTATTATTTTTTTTCCAGCAACGTCTCCTGCAAGGGACGTTGCGTTATAATGAATCATTAAGGTCAAAAAAAAATCCGGAGCCGCTGGGCCCCGGATCGTCACCGGTTGTTCGCCGGTTATTATTTCAGTTTGAATGTTTCGAGAAACTTGGTGGTGAAATTTCCGCTGATGAAATTTTCATCCCGCATCAGTTGCTGGTGGAACGGGATCGTCGTCTTCACGCCTTCGATCACGTATTCACTCAGGGCCCTGCTCATCGTGTCGATGGCTTCCTTGCGGGTTTGCGCCACCGCGATGAGTTTGGCGATCATGCTGTCGTAATACGGCGGGATCACATACCCGGCGTACACATGGCTGTCGACCCGTACCCCATGCCCGCCCGGCGTATGCAGTACGGTGATCTTGCCTGGTGAAGGCCGGAAATCGTTGTACGGATCTTCGGCATTGATGCGGCATTCAATAGCGCACATCTGGGGGAGATAGTTTTTACCGCTCACCTTTTCGCCGGCGGCTATCTTGATCTGTTCTTTAATCAGGTCGTAGTTGATCACTTCTTCCGTAACGCAGTGTTCTACCTGGATACGGGTATTCATTTCCATGAAGTAGAAGTTGCGGTGTTTATCCACCAGGAACTCGATCGTTCCCACACCTTCGTAATTGATGGCGTTGCAGGCCTTGATGGCGGCGGCGCCCATTTTATCACGCAGCTCATCCGTCATGAAGGGAGAAGGCGATTCTTCCACCAGTTTCTGGTGACGGCGCTGGATCGAGCAGTCGCGTTCACTGAGGTGGCAGGCGGTGCCGTATTGATCACCGGCAACCTGTATCTCAATATGCCGGGGTTCTTCCACGAATTTCTCCATGTATACGCCATCATTTTTGAAGGCCGCGGCCGCTTCGGTCTTGGCCATGTCGAGGTTACGCTCCAGTTCGCTCTCTTCCCAAACAATGCGCATCCCCTTTCCGCCTCCGCCGGCAGTTGCCTTCAGGATAACGGGGTAGCCGATCTCTTTGGCGATCGATTTGGCTTCCTCGATGCTCTGCAGGAGTCCGCCACCACCGGGCACCACGGGTACACCGGCCTTGATCATGGTATCTTTCGCGGTGATCTTATCGCCCATCGCGTCGATCATCTCGGGTGTGGGCCCGATGAACTTGATCCCATGGTCGCCGCAGATCTTGGCGAACTTGGCGTTCTCGGCCAGGAAACCATAGCCGGGATGGATCGCGTCGGCATTGGTGATCTCGGCGGCTGCCATGATATGCGCCATATTGAGGTAGCTCTCGGCGCTGGCCGGCTTACCGATGCAAACGGCTTCGTCGGCGAATTTTACGTGCAAGCTGTCTTTATCAGCGGTGGAGTATACCGCAACGGTTTTGATGCCCATTTCGCGGCAGGTGCGGATCACACGAAGGGCTATTTCTCCCCGGTTAGCAATCAGTATCTTTTTAAACACAATAAGTCGATTAAGAATGAAGAATTAAAAATTAAGAATTCAAAAGCCCTTATACATTTGAACTTCCTGGTTTTGAATTTTTAGTTTTTACTTTAAGAAGGGTCTACGAGGAATAAAGGTTGGTCATACTCCACCGGGCTGGCGTCTTCCACCAGCACTTTCACGATCTTGCCTTTTACCTCGCTTTCGATCTCGTTGAAGAGTTTCATGGCTTCGATGATGCAAACCACTTTGCCCGGACTTACTTCATCGCCCACGTTTACAAAGATGGGTTTACCCGGACCGGCCTGGCGGTAGAAGGTGCCGATCATCGGGCTTTTTATGGTAACAAGATTATCGGCCTTGGGTTCGGCTGCGGGTTTCGGGGCTGCTGCTGCAGCGGCCGGGGCCGGTGCCGGAGCCGGGGCCGGAGCGGCGGCCGGAGCGCCCTGGTAACCGGGCATTGCGCCACCGGTATATATCTTTTGAACGGGGTCTTTTTTCTGTTTCACTGTGATCTTAACACCGTCTTCTTCAATGGTAATCTCGCCGATATTCGTCTTATTGATGAGTTTTACTAACTCCTGGATTTGCTTGATGTCCATGTGCTTGGTTTAAGTGATTATGTGTTGATTTTGAAACCGGCTGCTAAGATAGGGGAAGATTATTCATAACTGCAACCCGGAATACAGAAATCTGCCAAAAATGGGCGTTTTTGGGCCTAATTCGGGCAAAAAAGGGCCAAAAAGAGGCAAAAATCAGTAAAATTACTGAAAAGCAAAAGTGGGAAACCGGCTGCCCGATCTCCCACTTTTTACCTATTAGTGCCTGGTCTTGATTAGTCTTTAACACGCTCCACGTACTCACCGGTTTTGGTGTTTACCCGGATGAGTTCGCCTTCGTTCACGAAGAGCGGAACGTTGACGGTGGCGCCGGTTTCAACCGTGGCCGGCTTCAGGGTACGGGTGGCCGTATCACCCTTCATACCCGGTTCGCTGTAGGTTACCAGCAGCACGATCTTATCGGGCAGCTCCACACCCATCGGCTGGTCGGTTTCGCCATTGATCAGTACCGATACTTCCTGCCCGTCTTTCAGGAATTTGGGCGCATCGATCATGCTCTCCTGAACAGCGATCTGTTCGAAGGTTTCGGTATCCATGAAGTTGTAGCCGGTATCGTCTTTATAGAGGAACTGGTAAGGCTTTTTTTCCACCCGAACCGGGAAGATGGTTTCCCCGCTGTTCCAGGTCATTTCGATGGTGCGGCTGTTGTCCACCCCTTTCAGTTTGGCCCACACCTTGGCGGCTGCACGGGCTGTTTTGTTCTGTCCGAACTCGATTACACTGTACAGGCTGCCATCCACTTTGATGATCAGTCCTGAGCGCATATCTGCTGTAGTTGCCATAATGATTTTTTTAAGAGGCTGCAAAAGTAACGATACCGGGCCGAAATCCGAAATAAGGATAGCGAATATTGCCAGGCCCGATGCGGGAAGGCGGAAAGCCCTTAGTTTTACGCAAAAATCGCCCTTGAAAAAGAGTTTCTTACTTGTTGCGACCGTTTGCCTGAGCCTGTTCGCCGTTGCCCAGGCGGATACAACGCCCGTTTACAAACGATTTCCCTCCATACCCCCCTTCAAGCTCACGAAAATAAGCGACAGCACATCGTTTGGAAAGGATGACCTGGAAAAAAAGAAAGCCACGGTATTCATTATTTTCAACCCCTTCTGCGACCATTGCAAACACGAGATCGAAGACATCAAGACCAACATCGACCTGTTCAAAGACGTGCAGGTGATCCTCGCTTCGCCCATCGAATTCCAGTACCTGAAACGGTTTTACGAGGAACTGAAGATCGCCGGTTACCCGAATATGCTCATGGGCCGCGACCCCACCAATTTCCTCGGAACCTTTTTCAAGGTGGAATCGGTACCGGCTGTTTTCATTTACAACAGGAAGGGCCATTTTGTAACAAGGTTCGATCAGCCGGCAACAGCCAAAAAGATCGCCGAAAACCTGTAATTCCGTTTTTCCGGCAAACGGTTTTGCATACCTTTGCGCCGGAAAATAATTTATCAACGTATAAATCCCGATTGTCATGAAAGTAACTGTTGTAGGTGCCGGTGCCGTGGGTGCAACCTGTGCCGATAATATCGCCCGTAAAGAACTCTGTACCGAACTCGTTCTCCTCGATATCAAAGAAGGCGTTGCCGAAGGCAAAGCGATCGACATGATGCAGACAGCCACCCTGCTGGGTTTCGATACCAAGATCGTTGGCTGCACAAACGACTATACCAAAACCGCGGGTACCGACGTGGCCGTGATCACATCCGGCATTCCCCGCAAACCCGGCATGACCCGTGAAGAACTGATCGGCATCAACGCCGGCATCGTAAAAACAGTTACGCAGAACATCCTCCAGCATTCGCCCAACGCGATCATCATCGTGATCAGCAACCCGATGGATACCATGACCTACCTGGCGCTCAAATCGAGTGGCTTACCCAAGAACCGGATCATCGGCATGGGCGGTATCCTCGACAGCAGCCGCTTCAAATATTATCTCTCCACAGCCATGGGCTGTACGGCAACCGACCTGCAGGCCGTGGTTGTAGGCGGACATGGAGATACCACCATGATACCCCTGGCCCGCCTCGCTACCTACCAGGGTACACCCGTTGCCAACTACCTCGATGCCGAAGCAGTGAAGAAAGTGGTGGCCGATACCATGGTGGGCGGCGCTACCCTCACCGGCCTGCTTGGTACTTCTGCCTGGTACGCTCCCGGCGCCGCCGGTGCCGCACTGGTGGAATCCATCGTACGGGATGAAAAGAAACTCTATCCCTGCTGTGTTTACCTCGATGGCGAATACGGACAAAAAGATATCTGCATCGGTGTTCCGGTTGTGATCGGCCGCAATGGATGGGAAAAAATCATCGACTACAAACTCAACGACGAAGAGCAAGCGCTTTTCAACAAGAGCGCCGACGCGGTCCGCAACATGAACAGCGTGCTCGATACCCTGAGCGTTTAATTCATTTTCAACATCTTACCAAGGCCCCTGCATAAATTCCAGGGGCTTTTTTAATGAAATATTGTTACCTTTAATACGTTACTGAACGTACATGAAAACCTATTGCAAAGGGTCAGGAAACTACCTGCTGATTCTTTTCTTATTTTCTCTGCCTCTGCTTCAATGCGGTAACGGTTTTGCCCAGGCGCAAAGGCCGGTGCCACCGCTTACGCAGTATACGTCTCCCGGAATTGGTTTTCAAAAGAATAACGACGCCTTCGGCGGAGGCCGTTTCATCAGCAACATCGGTCAATACAACGATTCACTCACAGGCTTCGGAAGCATGGGAAAGATCCTGTATGGCTTTGAAGGATTGAAGATGCCGGTACTGTTCACACCCAGGGGATTGATCCACCTGCAACGCAGCACCCGTTCACCCAGCGCCGACGAAATCGGCGGCATGCGCAAAAAAGGAATGACAGACCGGGATATCTGGAAGCAGAACAGCACAACCCGGTTCATCAGCATGGAATGGGTGAATGCCAACCCGCGACCGGTTGTTATAGCCGAAGAAGAATCGGCGCACTATGTTACCTACCTTTTCACGGCAACCCGTGCAAAAACATACAACCGCATCACCTACAAGGAACTTTATCCCGGTATCGACCTTGTATACAGCATCGACGCCGGTAAACCGAATGGCTTCGAATACAGCCTGGTGGTTGCGCCGGGCGCCAGCCCCGCCAACGTACAGTTTCGTTACGGTGGAGATGTGAAGACGGTAAGGTTGGGAGCCGATGGTCGCCTGACCATCGCTTCCGACATTGAAGAGATCACCGTATCCGCGGCAGCAAGTTTTTATGCCGACGATCGTTCGCAAAAAATAGCCACGCCCTTCCGCGTCAGCAATAACAGCATCCGCTTTTCCTTACCCGCCAGCCTGAATAAACAACGGGGATTCGTCATCGATCCCTTCGTTTCGGGAACGGGCACCCTCACCGGTGCCGACGCGGGAAAAGCGAAAGACGTTGACTTCGATTACGCGGGCAATATGTACGTCGTGGGCGGCGGCGATGGCAATGTGCAACGGCTGAGTAAGTACAACGCGGCCGGGGTATTGCAATGGACCTTCAACGGTACACTCAATGTACCCTGCTGGGAATTCGGTACGGCAAGAGGTGGCTGGTGTGTAGATAAGATCAATGGCAATATCTACCTCGGGCAGGGCATCAACAACGATGGCTTCAAGATCATCCGCCTCGACGGGAACGGCGACTACGACAATTACAGCATGGATGCCGGGCATGATTTCGCCCAGAACTGGAAAATGCTCTGGAACTGCAACGACGGCAACGCCAACATCTACATCGCCGGCGGCGGTGGTTCGGGTACGGGCAATACCAGCAACGTGGAACTGATCCGTTTCGCTCCCGCATCGCATACCTTCTCACCGATCAACATCACGGGTGTGAATACCGGCAATACCGATATCTCCGATATGGTCATGGATCCCGCGAACGGACAACTGTTCACGCTTTTCTCCACCTCCATCCTCGATCCGGCGGAAGACAATAAACTGTTCAAACACAAACTCCCGTTCTCGCATCACGATATCGCCTGGTCGGCGGTTACCGGCTGCCATGCCCTGCACGAACCGGCCAATCGCCCTTATCTTTCCGGTCTGGATAATTCCAGCAATACGATCGCTGTTAACGCCGGTTATCTTTTTTACTGGGATGGAAGAAACCTGAAGGCCTTCAACAAAAACAACGGCAACGCTCTCTGCGCAACGCTCATTGTCGCCAGCAACCAGTTGCTGATGCAGGGCGGCATCATCGCCGATGAGTGCAATAACGTGTACGCAGGCTCCGCGAACGGCATCATCAAAGTATACCGCTTCAACGGCAGCAGCTTCGACGACGACAGCATGCCCGATATCATCATCCCGGGTTATACCGGTTCGATATACGATCTGGCCTATAACCCCGAACGCAACCTGCTCTACGCCTCGGGCGATGGGTTTGTGGCTTCCTTCGATCTTACCAGCAATTGCACTGTTGGCACCAACTATACAGTCCATATCACCGCAGACTGCTCTTCTTTATCGGCCACCGCGTCCTTATCGCCCCTGCCACCGGCAGGCACCCTTGTAACCTACCAGTTGTTCGATGGTAACAATATGATTGCGAGCAATCAAACCGGCATCTTCAGCAACCTGTCGGCCGGAAAGCAGTACAGCATCAAAGCGGTGATCAATCAAACCTGCAGCGGCGCATCCTTCAGTACCGATTTCACCGCACAGGCGCCTGCTTCGCTGAAGATTAATCCACCCGCGGGTGTTTGTCCGGGTAAAACATACGATCTTACCAATGCCGCACTCACAGCCGGATCAACAGCCGGATTAACCTATTCCTACTGGACCGATACGCAGGCAACCATCGCGGTTACCAATCCTGCGAACGTGCAGGCCGGCAACTACTTCATCAAAGCGGTTGCGGCAAACGGATGCAGTTTTATCGCCCCGGTTGAAATTAAAGCCCTTACCTCACCGAAAGCCGATGCCGGCAACGATGCCGTTGTTTGCGCCGGCAATAACCATCAATTGAAAGGAACGGGTGGTACACATTATTCCTGGTCGCCCGCTACCCATCTCAGCAACCCGAACATCGCCGATCCGAAAGTGAATAACCCGGGCAACCCGGTCAGCATCACGTACCGGCTGAAAGTAACCGACGCAAACGGCTGCGAGTCTTCCACCGATGAAGTGAAAATCACCTTCGCTGCGCCCGCCACGATATTCATTGAAGCCGACAGCACCGTTGCCATCAACCAGCCGGTACAACTGAATGCGGTTGATAAGAACAACAGCGACTTTATCGATTACCGCTGGTCGCCGGTGTACGGACTCAACAACCCGTTCATCAAAGACCCGGTTGCACGGCTCGATAAAGACATGACCTATACCGTACAGGCCAGCAATAAATACCATTGCACCGCCACCGCCCATATCAGCATCAAGGTATTCCGCGGACCCGATATCTATGTACCCAATTCCTTTACCCCCAATGGCGACGGGCTGAACGATCTGCTGAGGCCAATACCCGTTGGCCTGGTCGAATTTCACTACCTGAAGATCTTCAACCGCTTCGGTCACCTGCTGTTCACGATTACCGATCCTGCCCGGGGTTGGGACGGGCGCATACAGGGTGTTGAACAGAACAGCGGCACCTATGTGTGGATCGCCGAAGGCGTCGACTACAAAGGAAACCTGATCATGCGCAAAGGATATTCAACACTTATCCGCTAAACAAATCACACAAGGCTCCCAGGCAATTGACTATCAACCCTGGCCAGTATTTACATTTACCGGCTGTTTAAAACATGCCGCCCGGCTTGAACTTGCCTTTTTTTCTTTTTACCTTGTATGCCCAACTAATTGCGCACATGAGGTTCTTCCACAAAGCATCGTTGTTGCTGCTTGTCTTCCTGCTGGCTGCGGTTTCACTGCAGGCCCAGTTGCAGGTGGTTGCGCAAAGCAATGCGCAGGCATTGGTCGATTACCTGCTGGGGCAAGGCGTATCCGTAAGCAATATCAGCCTTCGGGCGGATGCCCGGGGCACCGGCATTTTTAAAAACCTTGGCGGAAATGCCATCGGCATCGACAGCGGCATCGTACTCACCAACGGACGGGCAAAAACGGAAGGCAATCTCTGGGGCGTGGATGGCAATGGCCTGGTTCCCGCACACGGAGGTCCGCCAAGCGCATTCGCCAGCTTGATGCAATTCCCGCTCGCCACTCCTTCGGGCGACCGCGACCTGGAAAGACTCATTGGTGTGGGTGAGAATGAAACACACGATGCCTGTGTGCTGGAATTCGATTTTGTACCGCTGGGCGATACCGTCAAATTCAATTACGTTTTCAGTTCGGAAGAATACCCCGATTTTACCTGCAGCGAATTCAACGATGCATTCGCCTTCTTCATCAGCGGCCCCGGCATCGTGGGCCTGCAGAACATCGCTTTGATACCGGGTTCATCGGCCCCGGTTACCATCAACAACATCAGCGACGATCTCAACTGCGCCCTCTTTCCGCAATACTACGTGAACAACTTCACCAATACTTTTTTCACGCACAACGGACATACCACGATATTTACCGCGATCTCAAAAGTTGAACCCTGCCAGACCTATCATTTGAAACTGGTGATCGCCGATGTATCCGACGGCATACTCGACAGCGGCGTATTCCTCGAAGCAAAAAGTCTTTCGTCGAACGCCGTTACCCTGCAAAATACCACGCAGGTTGACCAGCAGAACAACAGTTACCTCGTGGAAGGCTGCGCTACCGGATCTTTTAAAGTGAAAAGGCCCAGGGCCGAAGCATCACCCCTGCCCGTTACGCTTTCGTACACCGGTACCGCCACCAATGGGGTAGACATGCTGACATTACCAGGTATCGTAACCATACCGTCGAACCAGACAGAAGTTACGGTGAACGTAGTGCCCATCATCGACAACATGCCCGAAGGAATTGAAACAATAAAAATATTCGCACTGGCCGGATGCGGCACCATCCCAACCGACAGCACCGTGATCCAGATCCGCGATTACGATACCCTCGGCATCACACCCGATACGATCAGCCTGTGTAAGAACAGTACGGTTGTTTTAACCGCCTCGCCGGGTTATTCGCAGTATACCTGGGATCCGAACCCCACACTCAGCAACCTGAACATACGCACACCCGTTGCCGCACCCACGGCCCCGTTCACCACCTATTACTGCACGGCCACCGAAGGTACCTGTCATGGCCGCGACTCTTCCTGGGTGATGGTTAAAACGCTTGATTTTGTGTCGAAGAAGGATATCAATTGTAAAAACGCGTCCACCGGCGAGATACGGGTATCCGGCGGCTTCGAATGGACGGGCCCTGTACAGTATTCGATCAATAACGGACCTTATCAGCCCGACAGCACATTCAGCAACCTGCCCGTTGGAAATTATGTGGTCAGGATCAAGGATGCCAGCGGTTGCATCGATAGTTTGCTGATCAGCCTGGTACAGGCCTATCCCGACCTGCTCATCACCGGTATTGCCGTGGTGCCTGTTACCTGCACGGGTGGCGGCGCCGACGGTGTGGTTACAGTCAGCACCAGCGGCGGTAAAGCGCCCTACGCGTATTCGGTCGACGGAGTGAATTTTCAATCCTCGAATGTGTTTCGCCTGCCACCGGGTAATTATACCGTAACCCTGCGGGATGATAATAATTGCACCAGTACGCAACCGGTTACCGTTACACTCGATAATATCCTCACACTCGACGCGGGAACCGATCCTGTGATCTGCGAAGGAAAAACACAACAACTGATCGCCCATTCGAATGGCCTGGCTTTTACCTGGACACCCGCCGCTTCACTGAATGATCCGAACATTCCCAACCCGGTGGCATCACCTGTTAGCACCACCCGCTATTATGTTACCGCTACGATCGGTATCTGTTCGATGACCGATTCCGTAACCGTGCTTGTAAACCCGGCGCCGAAGGCCCATGCGGGGGCCGATCAAACGATCTGTTATGGACAGAACACGGTACTCACCGGCTCGGGCGGCACATCGTATTTCTGGAGCCCGTCGGCCAACCTGGATAACCCCCGCGTCGCGAACCCAACCGCCATTCAACTGAACGGCTCCATCTCCTATTACCTGCATGTATCCGATGCCAACGGTTGTAATTCATTGAAGCGTGATACGGTTCGCGTTACGGTTACACGACCGGCCATTGTATTCGCGGGAAGAGATACGGTACTGGCCATTAACCAGCCCCTGCCCCTGCATGCGGTGGATGTGAACAATATCGGCTTCATCCAGTACACCTGGTCGCCTGCTTACGGATTAAATGATGCCAGCAGTCAAAACCCCGTTGCCATACCCGACAGGGACATCACCTATACCCTCACCGCCCGCAACAGCATCGGTTGTATCGCTGTGGATGACATTAAAGTGAAGGTGTACAAGGGACCCAATATCTACGTGCCCAACGCATTTACCCCGAACAGCGACGGATTGAACGACCGCCTGCGGGCCATACCGGTTGGTATCCGCGACTTCCATTACTTCCGCTTATTCGATCGCTGGGGAAATATGATCTTCAGTACCGAAGACCCGCTCTATGGCTGGGATGGAAAGATCAGGGGAACGGCACAACCCACCGGCGCCTATGTATGGATCGCCGAGGGCGTAGACTACAGGGGAAATATCATTCAACGGAAAGGAACGGTAACGATCGCCAGGTAAGTGGTTTAGTAGTTTACTGGTTTATTTGTTTATTGGTTTACTGGTTTATTGGTTTACTGGGTTACTGGTTTATTGGTTCAGGTATTCACCCAATAAACTAATAGACTAATAAACTAACTGACAAATAAACCAACCCCTAACTCACCCCATCCACCAGCATCTCTTTGTTTATCTTCTGCACCAGGCCCTGCAATACTTTTCCGGGACCGGCTTCGGTAAAACGGGTAGCCCCGTCGGCGATCATGTGCTGAACGCTCTGTGTCCAGCGTACGGCGCCGGTAAGCTGGTCGATCAGGTTTCTTTTTATTTCGGCAGGATCACTCACTGCCTTAGCAACCACGTTCTGGTATACCGGGCAGATGGGCGTATTGAAATGCGTGGCGTCGATCGCTGCCGCCAGTTCTTCTTTGGCCGGCATCATCAACGGCGAATGGAAGGCGCCGCCAACGGGTAATACCAGCGCACGCTTGGCGCCAGCCGCCTTCATGCGTTCGCAGGCGATATTGATTCCTTTGATGGTACCGCTGATCACCAGTTGCCCGGGACAATTGTAATTGGCCGCCACCACCACTTCGCCGGTTTCGGTGGTAACCGCCTGGCAGATCTCTTCCACCTTTTCATCCGCCAGCGCCAGCACGGCCGCCATGGTGGAAGGATTCATTTCGCAGGCACGCTGCATGGCCTGCGCCCGGATGGATACGAGCATCAGCGTACTTTCGAAACTGAGCGCCTCATTGGCCACCAGCGCCGAGAACTCGCCCAGCGAATGACCGGCTACCATGGCCGGCCTGGGATTTTCCAGTGTTTTGAAAGCGATCACCGAATGCAGGAAAACGGCGGGCTGGGTTACATTGGTTTGCTTGAGGTCTTCATCCGAACCATTGAACATGATTTCGGAAATGCGGAAGCCGAGTATTTCATTGGCCTGCTCAAAAAGGTCTTTGGAAGCCGGGTGGGATTCGTAGAGGTTCTTTCCCATTCCACTGAATTGCGATCCCTGGCCGGGGAATACGTATGCGTGAGCCATTGGTAATGTTTATTGGTTAATTGGTTTAGTGGTTTATTGGTTTAGTGGTTTATCGGTTTATTGGTTTAGTGGTTTAGTGGTTTAGTGGTTTTGCAACTTTTATACTAGTTAGTTTTTTTGTTTCCCGAGATTGGCTTTAAGCACTTTTATATACCCATTCAGTTTCCGGTGAATGATCTCTAGCGAGTTCAGCAGTTGTTCAAACTCCTCTCCACGGATCAGGCCTCTTTGTTCGCACCGCTGCAGCCAGTTCTTTGTTTCCAGTACCGATCCCCTGCTGTAAAAACAAAATTGAATATTTTCCCGGATAAAATAACGACCGTATCCTTCCGCTATGTTCGAAGCGATGGAATCGGCCGCATTGGTCAACTGCCTGCCCAGGCCAAACTTCGCAAAATTATCCCACTTCGCCACGATAAACCAAATCTTATCCCCAAAAGTCTGGGCCTGTTTATAAACATCAAGATTATCCAGTGTGTACATGGAATGGTTTCCCGGAAGCTAAGAAGCCCCGGCATCAAATAAATGCTGAAAAAACAGGAAACGAATGGCTAAAATAACCAGGAATCAGGGTAGCAGAACATATACCCTTCTTCCCAATAAACCAATAAACAAGTAAACAACTAAACAGATCCTCGTTCTTAATGCAGCTTCGCACTGATGAGCTTCACAAACTCACTCCTCGTTTCGTTCTTTTCAAACTCGCCCCAGAAAGCGGATGTGGTGGTAACCGAATTCTGTTTCTCCACGCCCCGCATCATCATGCACAGGTGCGAGGCTTCGATCACTACCGCAACGCCCAGCGGGTTCAGTGTTTCCTTGATCGAGTTCAATATCTGGTGCGTAAGGCGCTCCTGCACCTGCAGGCGCCGGCTGTACACTTCCACCACCCGGGCCACCTTGCTCAGGCCGGTGATGAATCCATTGGGTATATAGGCAACATGCGCTTTGCCGTAGAAAGGCAGCATGTGGTGTTCGCAGAGACTGTACAGTTCGATATCCTTCACGATGATCATCTCGCTCACGTCTTCGTGAAACTTGGCCGAGTTGAGGATCTCGTTGGCATCCATCTCATACCCTTGTGTCAAAAACTGCATGGCCTGGGCCAGGCGCTCCGGTGTTTTGATCAATCCTTCGCGGTTCGGGTCTTCTCCCAGTAACTGCAGCGAACTTCGGTAGTTGTCCATCAATCCCGCGGTAACCGCTTCATCATACTGCTCAATTTTTTTATAGGCCATTTCTTGTCATTTAATGCTCAATAAACAATTTAGTGTTTACTTAGTTCGTCGGGTACTCGACAAAATTCCGCGGTGTTTCAAACAAGCGCACCTGCAGGTCGTATTTTGTATCGATCTTCGGCCGTAACAGGTTATAGATCACCACCACGATATTCTCCGCGGTGGGATTAAGATTTTTAAACTCCACCGTATCCTCATTCAGGTTCCGGTGATCGAACCGGTCGATGATGGTCTCTTTCACCTGGTCGCTCAGCAATTTCAGATCGTACACATAACCCGTAGCGGGGTCGGGCTCGCCGGTCAGTTTCACGATCAGTTCGTAATTATGTCCGTGGTAATGGGGATTGTTGCACTTGCCGAACACCCGGGCATTGGTGGCTTCGTCCCAATCGGGATTGTTGAGCCGGTGGGCGGCGTTGAAATGTTCTTTTCGGTATACAGCTACTTTCTGACTCATGATAATCTGCTTTCGGTTGACAATGCGAACTGAAAAGATCCGTTTCTGCTGATCGGTGCCCGCGGCCGGTTACCGGAACAGAAGTCTGCTGTTCACAACGACCGGTGTGGAAGCTATTACAATTAAAGGTAGGAATAGTTCGTCGGACGCGGAAAACTAATCGCCGTAATACTCCGTATAGATCTTCGGCGTTTCCCGCAGTTTCAGGCAATGCAGTTTCACCCCTTCGGGGAGATGCGGAACCAGCTGGTTCCAGATGCCGATCACGAGGTTCTCGATCGAACACATCTTGCCGGCCATAAAATCCACATCGAGGTTCAGGTTCTTGTGATCGAGTTTTTCGATGACGTGTTCGTTGATGATGGCGCTGAGTTTCTTCACATCGTACACGAAACCGGTATCCGGGTCGGGATTACCCTTGATCGTAACGTCCAGCTCAAAATTGTGCCCATGCCAGTTCTCGTTGGCGCAGCGCCCGAAAACGGCATCGTTCTGCTCCTTCGTCCACCGCGGGTTATACAGCTTGTGGGCCGCGTTAAAATGTTCTGTACGTGTTACGTAAACCATCTCGTCGTCAAAATTTGCGCAAAGGTAGCGGCAAAATCCTGAAATATGAAGCACAAACACGAAATTTGCCCCATGCAAATACTGCTGCTTTCGGCTACCGCCAACGAAATAGAACTCTTCACCCGGAACGGTTCCCCGGTCGACCTCCTGATCGCCGGTGTTGGCGTGCCCGCCACCCTTTACCACCTGCAGAAACGCATGCAGCAGATCGATTACGACCTCGTCATCCAGGCTGGTATTGCCGGAACATTTAATACGAACATCGCCCTGGGTGAAACGGTTTGGGTTCAGCAGGATTGCTTCGGCGACCTCGGTACCGAAGAAAAAGGCCGCTTCGCTCCGCTCTTCGAGAGCGGACTGGCAGATAAGAATGAATTCCCCTTCACCGATGGATGGCTCACGAACAGTGGCAAGATCACTAACCAGGTTGCGCTGCGTGCTGTTCGTGCCGTTACCGTGAATACCATTACCGACAGCCCGCTGCAGCAAGAGCAGCTCGTTGAAAATTTTCAACCCGATATCGAATCGATGGAAGGCGCAGCCCTGCATTATGTATGCCTGCAGGAAAAAGTTCCCTTCATCCAGTTGCGGGCCATTTCCAATTACGTGGGCGAACGGGATAAATCGAAATGGAAAATGCAGGAAGCCATCACCAACCTGCACAACGAATTGCTCAAACTGCTCAATCAACAGATCCGCCGATGAAATGCAGCCTTGGATTCTCCCCCTGCCCCAACGATACCTTCATCTTCGATGCGCTGGTGAACCGCAAGATCGATAGCGGAGATCTTTCATTCGACGTTGTGCTCGAAGATGTACAAACCCTCAACGAATGGGCCATCGCCGGTAAACTCGACATCACCAAACTCAGCTACGGCGTACTGCCCCTGGTGCTTGAACAATACATCCTGCTGAACAGCGGCAGCGCACTGGGCCGCGGTGTGGGACCGTTATTAATATCAAACAAGGATCAGGGAATGATGAATGTAGAAGATAACGTAATTGCAATACCCGGCGAACATACCACGGCGCATCTGCTGTTTTCCCTGGCTTATCCGCATGCGAAGAAGAAGGTTTTCCTGCGCTACGATAAGATCGAGGAATTTGTATTGAGCGGGCAGGGACTGGGTGTGATCATCCACGAGAACCGTTTTACCTACCAGGATAAGGGGTTGCACAAGATCACCGACCTGGGCGATTACTGGGAGAAACACACCGGGCATTCCATACCACTCGGTGGTATCGTCATCAAACGTTCATTACCGGCAAGCATACAACAAACCGTCGACAGCCTGATCCGCGAAAGCATCGAATATGCCTACCGGCATCATCATGAAGAACTCACCGACTATGTAAAGAAACATTCGCAGGAAATGAGCGAAGCGGTGATGCGCCAGCACATCAACCTCTACGTGAACCAGCATTCCATCAACCTGGGAGAAGAAGGGCGTACGGCCGTGAACAAACTACTGGACGTTTACAAACAGGATCATCCCGCTACGCAGTTACGGGATGATGTCTTCCTCCACTAATTAGTCGCGTAAGCCCACCGTCAGGTCTTTCTTCAATGCCTTACTGTACACTTCCAGGCAACGCTTGCGGGCCAGCTCATGCTCTACGATGGGTTTGGGATAACTGAATTCGTTGAGTTCGGGAACCCACTTCTTTATATACGCCAGTTGCGGATCGAATTTCTGCGTTTGCAGGTAGGGATTGAAGATGCGGAAATAAGGCGCCGCGTCGCAACCGCTGCCCGCCGCCCATTGCCAGCCGCCGTTATTGGCTGCCAGGTCGAAGTCGAGCAGCTTTTCGGCGAAATACGCTTCACCCAGGCGCCAGTCGAGCAAAAGATGCTTGGTTAAGAACGAAGCCACGATCATGCGTACCCGGTTGTGCATGTAACCGGTTTCATTCAGCTCACGCATGCCCGCGTCTACGATCGGGTAACCGGTCCTTCCGGCGCACCACAAAGCGAACTCACCCCCGTCTTTCCTCCATTCGATGGTATCGTATTCCGGTTTGAACGCCTTTCCTTTTCCCACCTGCGGAAAATGCCAGAGGATCATGTGGTAGAAATCACGCCAGATGAGTTCATTGATGAAGGTTTCGCTGAGCCCGAGGCTTTTGGCCACCAGTTGCCGGATGCTCACCGTGCCGAAACGCAGGTGTACGCCCAGCTTCGAAGTTCCGGCAATGCCGGGATAATCCCGCTGCTCCTTGTACTTACGCACCAGTTCTGCATCGAGCTCCTTCCCCGGGTAAACAACAGTTCCCTTCTGAAAACCGATCGCTTCCAGCGAAGGCAGGGCTATTGGCTCCTGCTTATAAAACTGAGCGAAATAGTTTTCCGTGGGATAGGCTTTGTAATGAAAGGGCGTCAGCGACACCTTCCATTTTTTGCTGTAGGGCGTGAACACGGTATAGGGCTTACCATCGTCTTTCAGCACTTCGTCCTTCTCAAAGATAACCTGGTCTTTAAACGTATGAAAGCCCGCCCCATTTGCCTGCAGCAGTTTGCCGACGGCGGCATCACGTTCCAGCGCATAGGGCTCGTAATCGTGGTTGGTGAAAACGGCTTCGATCTTATACCTGCGCAGCAGTTCCTGGAATGTATCGATCGGGGTGGAATGAAATACCTCCAGCGTGGAGCCCATGGTCAACAGGGCATGCTGTATCTCTTCCAATGCGGCATGAATGAACTGTACCCGGCGATCGGACTTGTCTTCCAGTTTATCGAGGATGTTCGTATCGAAGATGAAGATGGGCAATACCGGTTTACCGGAGCGCAGGGCATGGTAGAGGGCGGCATTGTCGTGCAGGCGCAGGTCGCGGCGGAACCAGAAAATGTTGACGGTTGTCATGAACGAAGGGTTTCAAACGATGCAAAACAAGATCAGGGTAAAATAGTTGACAGCGTTTCCGCATAAATTTTCCGCGTATCCGTGCAGTCGTATTTTTTATCGCCGATGCGCTGCACCCAGCGCAGGTTGAAGATCGAATTGGTGAGGAATACCTCATCGGCTTCCAGCAGTTCATCTACCGTGATCGCCGCTTCGGTCACCGGCATGCCCTTTTCGGCCAGCAGGCGCATTACGTTCTTACGCATCACGCCGGCGATACAACCTTCGGTGAGCGCAACGGTGCTTACCGTTCCGTTCTTCAGGAGGAATACGTTGGCGATGGAGCTGTCGCATACCCGGCCGGCGTCGTTGAGCAGGAGGGCGTCGTTCCATTGCTGTTCCCTGGCTTCCAGCGCTGCCATCACGTAGGGAAGAAAATTATTGTGCTTGATATCGCTGAAGGCGTCGCGGCATTTGCGGGCCGCTTCGTAGATGCCCAGCACCAGGCCATTGCTGTTCCATTGCCCGGCGGTATCGGGCAGGGCCATGGTTTGGATGGTATACTCGGGGTGCAGGTGAACGGGATCATACAAGCCGCCATTGCCCCGGAACAGGGTAAGCCGTACCCGGGCGAGTTTATCCTGTTTATTTTTTTGGAGAAGATCGAGGATCTCCTGCTGCAGCCGGGCGGGGGTAAAGTGCGTCGGCAGTTGAAACCTTAAGCGCTCCAGCCCATCCCAGAGGCGGGCAAAATGGTCGTCGGCAAAAACCAGTTCCCCGTTGGCGGACTTGATGGTTTCAAAAAGCCCGTCGCCATAGCGGATGGCCCGGCTCGAAGGCCCGGCAAAAGCCTTGCTGCCCTCCAGCAGTTTACCATTGTAATTGTAGTAATCCATGGCCAAATATAGCATAGCTGAAATAGATCCCTGTTCCTGTTTCTTTTCCCGGGCAATGGTGGGGCCGGTTCCGGGGTTTTTATGGGTAATGCCTTTGAAAAGCAGGAACCGACTTACTTATCAACAATCCACCTACAGAGAAGCCAAAACGGCTTGACAGTTTAGAATTCTTTTGTATATTCAAAAGCTAGTTTCACCTGTGACCCAGGGCGGCGAAGCCATGTGAATCCGAATCATTTACAATTCCAGGAATACTTCGGCATAACTAAGAATACAAGATCATTACGAAGCTGCTGTAAGAAGTCAATATACATAGTGTTTGCAGTCATGCATTCTAAGAGTCAAATGTAGGTAAGTGAATGAAAAAAATTACGTATTTACTTGGTGCAGGAGCTAGCGCAAATGCACTACCTCTAATAAAGGGTAGCTTAGATAAAAATACTCCTGCATTACCGCAACAGTTATTTTCTTTCGTAAAACAACACTCCACTTCATTAATCGAGCAAAATAAAGGTTGGGATAATTCAGATATTGAATTTCTAGCTGGTATTTCTAAAAACTGTATTGAGTTTGGTACCCCAGATTTATTTGCCAAGTATTTACTTGAAATAGGAGATTCAAAGAGCTATAAGTATTTAAAACATCTATTATCCATATTTTTTAAATACAAGCAAGAAAGGGAAAATCGATTTGATCTAAGAGCATTAACTTTTTTAACCACACTTGCATTTAATCAAAAAATCCCCGAAAATGTAAAACTAATATCTTGGAATTATGATCTTCAAATTGAAATAGCTGCTCAAAAACTAAAGCCCATTAATTCATCATTATATGATAAGATTAAAGGCTTTACATGCTGGCCAAACTCCCGTGATGGTTTTGAAACTGGTGAAAATCCCTTTCTCATTCACCTAAATGGTGTTGCGGGCAGTACCTATTCCGAAAGAAATTTCTATGATGTGTTTGAATCATACTTCAGTTTTTCAAATGTTGAAAAAACTGAATCCCTATTATCATTTGCATGGGAAGATGAAGAGAACACTTCCAAGAAAATCTTCAATGAACAAAAAGTCAAAGTCGCCCTTGAAATGGCTACTGGAACTAATATTCTCGTTGTCATTGGGTACTCATTCCCCTTTTTCAATAGAAAAATTGATCAACAAATATTCTATTCAATGCATAATACCTTGCAAAAAATCTATTTTCAAGATCCCTTCAATACTGGAGAGCAACTAAAATCGCAGTTTAATTTGTCTGCCCAGGCTGAAGCAAGCATTATGCACATTAAAGGGATAGATAATTATCATATACCATTTGAGCTTTAATATACCATAAGTTTTTTATAAATGAACAACTGCTATCATAGCATTTACGATTCCAGCGGGCTTTACCTACCGCTGGCTTGGAGGCAGGCATAATCTATCCTCCCAACAACAGCGCAAATGCTGGAGCATTTGCTGCAAGGCCTTGAGAAGAACAACATTTTAACTATACTTCGTATTATTGCAACTTGAATGTCTGACAAAGCACACATAACCCCAAAAGTCCTAATATGGGCCAGGGAATCGGCTAGAATGTCGATTGAAGATGCTGCTGCAAAAGTACCCGTTAGTCCTGAAAAACTTAAAGATTGGGAGGATGGAATTTCACAACCAACAATAAAGCAAGCTGAAACTTTAGCTAAAACTTACAGGAGGGCATTTGCAATATTTTTTTTGCCGGAGGCTCCCCGAGATTTTCAACCATTAAAGGATTTCAGGAGAAAGACAGCAAAACCATTAGGAACAGCTTCAACTTTTATTATTAGAGAAATTCAACAAAAGCAAGCATGGCTAAGTGATCTATTTAGAGAGAATGATGAAGACACTTTATCATGTGTAGGCAAATTCACAATTAATTCAAACCCTTTACTGGTTGCCCAAGATATACTTACAACACTCGAGATTAATCCCTTAAAGTATTCAACGGAAAATCCAATTAAAGAGTGGATACAAAAGGCCGAAGCTAAAGGTATTTTTATCTCAAGAACAAGTTTTATTCATTCTAGATTAAAACTAGACAGTGAAGAAATTCAAGGCTTTACCATAGCTGATAAACATGCACCTTTTATATTCATCAATTCGGATGACTGGGATGCCCCACAGCTTTTTACTTTAGTTCATGAGCTGGTCCACATTTGGATAGCTGCTTCCGGAATTTCAAACGAAATTGAGCCAGAGCTAAAGCACAAAGATAAACTTCATCCAGTAGAACTTTTTTGCAATACGGTTACAGCGAATATACTTCTCCCAGAAGCTCTAATGTTATCTTTGAATCCATCAGTCTTTAATTCTTCTCAAGACGTATTTAAAGTTTCTAAAAAATTAGGAGTAAGCTCTTTTGCCTTTCTATTTAGAGCATATTCACTTAATTTAATTTCAGTAGAAAAATATAGAAATTTAAAAAACGACGCTGATACAAATTTCCGAGATTTCTTAAGAAGGGAGGAGGAAAAGAAAGCGCTAGCAAAAGCTAAGCAAAAAGAAAAGCCTAGCGGTCCCAATTACTATTTACTCCTTGTAAATAAAAACAGTCATCTTTTTACAAAAGTTGTCATGGATGCGTTTCGTGGAGGGTTAATTCAGCCAACTCAAGCGAGTAGCTTGCTGAATACACAGGTAAATAACTTTTCTAAACTTGAAGCTTTTTTATACAAATGAGTCTAAATCAGCAAAAGTATTGTTTAGACGCTAACATTCTTATTCAAGCGTGGCAGAAATATTATTGCCCAACACTTTGTCCTTCATATTGGGATGTTTTAAATCAATTAGGAACTAACAATACCATATTTCTTCCTGAGATAGTTTATGAAGAAATCACAAGAACTGAGGACGACCTTACTTCTTGGCTAAAATCAAGCAAAATCCCTATTCGTTCAATTGATAGTGCCGTCTCGAAATGTCTAACAAGTATTTACGCAGCCGATCCATCGCATAAATATCTCGTATCGAGTACTGGGCAACATTCAATAGCAGACCCTTGGGTAATTGCTCACGCAATAAATGAAAATGCGAAAGTTGTAACAAAAGAATCAAAAGACAGTTTTACTAATCCCACAAAGATTAAAATACCTCATGTATGTGATAATATGGGTGTTGGCTGGTTGGATGATTTTGCCTTTGCAAAAGAAATCAAATTAAAATTCAGTTGTACTCTATAATTAAGCCTGCCCTGCAGCTATCATAGGAATTTACACTATCTGGCAACTTTTCCTGCCGCTGGCATGGGGGCAGGTATAACAGTTCCTCCATCCTACAACGTAAATGCTAGACCGCTAGACGCCTAAAAATAACAATGGAAATTTTACTAAAAATAATTTTTTTATACAGTTTCGTTTTTGCGAATGGCATGAAACGCACCGGGAGTAATGAATTTGAGTTAGAGTCAGGCCATGGTCATAAATTCAAAATTGAAATAGATTACATTGAGTCGAAAAACAAATCTGATGGAAATACTTGTATAGCTCAATATATGATTACAAATATTGGCGCCAAAGATTATATACGAGAAGAGAAATTTGCCGCAGGTGAAAAAATCATCAATGGAACAAAACTACCAGTAGAAGAGTTTGACCCTTCTCTAATTTTTGAATTTTCAACTATTGACGGAAAAAAAATTGAGGTCTCTGAAACAATGCTCGATAATATACTAGTAGGGAAAACTACTCAAGCCAGAAAGGTTCGAGCCGAAGTAGGGTTTAAGACATGTTCATCTGAAATAAAACCAATCAGGATTCAGTATCGGAAAACATTAAACTAATTGCAATTTTCAGCCCCTAACATTAGCATTTATGCTACCTACCCCCAACAGAATAGATGCGGAGCGTGTTGGCAGCTACTTAAACCCGCTACCTCAACCACTGCGCTGTACTATACTATTTGATAAACCAAATCTTCAAATATGGCAAAGCAGGGCGACCAGATCATAAATGCCCGGACAGGGCAGAAAATGATATTTCTCCAAACAGGAAAGGAGACCAACGGGCAATTACTGGAGATCGAATCCTTCAACCCCAGGTCAGCCATGAGAGAGCCCATGCACGTTCATCCAGAACAGGAAAGCGCTGCCAGGGTGCTGTCAGGCAAACTCCATTTCCTGGTCAATGGCAAAGAACAGGTAGTTGGTCCCGGCGAACGGATCGTGATACATGCCGGCGCTCCCCATTGCTTCTGGAACGACGACGACACAGAGGCGCATTCGGTTCAGCAGTTTACCCCGGCGCTGCATATCGACGAATTCTTTGAATCCTTTTTCGCCCTTGCCAACGACGGTAAGCTGAGCAAGAGCGGGATGCCGCCCTTTTTGCAACTGCCCCTGATGGGTTTAAAGCATCGGAACGAGATCCGGGTTACAAGTCCGCCCTGGGCTGTGCAGCTAGTCACCTACCTGCTGCTTGCACCCCTTAGTTACCTGCTGGGTTACAGGGCCAGCTATCATTCAAAGAAAAAATAATAACATAACAATACTGCCAACACGGCATCTACGCTACAGCAGGCCTAACTCCTCCCCCAACAGCATAGATGCCGGTGTTTTAATAACCCGTACAAAAACCTAAACCTCCATATGGAACCGAGAATTGAGCTCATTAAAGAAAAGAAACTTATCGGGCTTCAGGCCCGGATGAGTTTAGCCGACTACAAGGTTGCCGATCTGTGGAAAGCATTTATGCCGAAACGAAAGGAGATCAGGAACACGACTACCAATGACGTACTCTCGCTGTCTGTGTACGACGCAAGCTATTTTACCCGTTTTAACCCCTCGAACGATTTTGAAAAATGGGCCGCCGTGGAAGTAACCGGATTTGATAACATACCAGCCGGCTTGTCGCCGCTTATCGTACCGGCAGGTCTGTATGCCATCTTTACCTATAAAGGCTCAAGCACCGACAATTCCATATTCCAGTACATCTATTCGACCTGGATCCCGGCCAGCAGCTACCGGTTAGACGACCGGCCCCATTTTGAAGTACTGGGTGAACAATACAGGAACAACGATGCCGGGTCAGAAGAAACCATTTACATCCCCATAAGACCGAAATAAGTATACCGGCAATGCCTGCCTACTGCCTCAGCGATACAATCCCGTTGGCGGTCATTGTAAACAATTAAAAAAATAGCGATGGCAACAAAAACCAAGACAACCGAAACGGACGTTGACGTATTCGGTTTTTTGAACGCTTTTGCCGACAGCGAGCAAAAGAAACAGGACAGCATCCGCCTCATTGAATTGATGCAAAAATGGTCGGGCTTCAAGCCCAAAATGTGGGGGCCAACCATGATCGGCTTTGGCAGCTACCACTACAAGTACGCCAGCGGCCATGAGGGGGATGCCATGCTGATCGGTTTTTCGCCCCGAAAAGCCGAATTCTCCCTCTATGTCTCCGCCCCGGGTAACGACAACAAGCAGTTGCTCGACAAACTGGGGAAGTACAAAATGGGGAAAGCCTGTATTTACTTCAAAAAACTATCCGACCTTAACCTCGATATACTGGAAAAGCTAAGCAAAGCCACGATCCGGTACATCCAGGAACATCACGAATGTGCCTGCCGGGAATAACCGGCACCCCGCAACAACGGCCCGGCAAGGCCCCAGGGCCGGAATGTTGTGACAATTTTATTTCCCCGTTAAAAATCGTCTCAAAACGGTGACATTTTTTTTGAGACAATTTATTTTGTCACAGCATTTTTGTCACAAAACCTAACGGCACGCTATGATCAAAAAAATCAGGCAGGAACTCGGTCTGTCGCAGGAACTTACCGCCGGCTACCTGGGTATTTCCCGGAGCCACCTGGCCATGGTGGAGGCCAGCCGCCGGGCGCTCAGCAGCAGCGCCTATACCCGGCTGATGGAACTGTACATGCAGCTCACGGCGGGTAAAACAGCCCCGCCACCGCCCGCTATGGCCAAAGAAGCCGGCGCCGCCCTCCGGAAGGCAGTGGAAGCAAACCGGATCCAGCGGGAGTACCAGCTGGCTGCCGCCCGCAATACACTCCGCAAACTGGAACAACAGCAGCAGCGGGCATCCGGCATGCTGGCCAAACTGGAAGACCTGAAAAGAAAAGGCAGTTTCAAAGACCCCGGCCTGCTCGGCATCATTGAAGACAACGTCAAAAAAGCCTTCGAGGGATCCGCGGCCGCCATCCGGCTGAAGACCCAACTCAAGATCAAGGCCCTGGAAGCCGAACTGAAGTTTTTGAAAGGCACTAAATAAATGTAATTTCAAACACATCTTCCATAACGAATTACTATATCGGTTCTCAAACTCTTCTTGCTGGCTACAGCGTAAATGCAGGATCGTTAGCGGAAATAGCTATAGAAAGTTTATTATCTTTGATTAATGACAGAACTATACTCAATACGACAAATCCTTACTCAGCTCAAGCCAGAGTTGACTCAGCGGTTTTTTGTCGACTCTATTGGTCTGTTTGGCTCTATTGTTCGAGACGATTTCTCCCCTACCAGCGACATTGATATCATTGTTGACTTTAGCAGACCAGTTGGTGTTGAATTTATTGATTTGGCTGACTATATTGAAGCGAAGCTTAAAAAAAAGGTTGACTTAGTCTCTAAGAAAGGATTAAAGCCAAAGTATTTACAACAAATTCAATCTGAAATAATCTATGTCTAAAAGAGAGCCATCTCTTCTTGTTGAAGACATTATTGAAAGTGCAGATAAAATCCTTAGTTATACGGAGAATCTTTCATTCGAAGAGTTCACCAGTGACAGCAAAACGATCGATGCTGTAATCAGGAATTTTGAAATAATTGGAGAGGCCGCTAACCGGCTTCCGGAAGACTTTAAAGACAAGCACGATTCCGTTGACTGGCATCGAATAAGAGGCTTTAGAAACCGGATAGTTCATCACTATTTTGGTATCGACTATTCAATTGTTTGGGAAATAAAGGAATCCTATCTCCCTTCCTTACTTGCATCCTTAAAATCTCTTTAAGCTACTTCCGCTAACAATAGCATTTACGCTACCTGCCGGCCTACCCGCCGCAGGCTTGCAGCCCCACCAGCTGCATACATGCGGGGTAATTAGCAACAACCATTAACTATTAACTATTAACTATTATCCACAAACCACTAACCTTCCGGCTGCACCTGCCGCAGGTATGGGGCGGGTCAGCAACTCCCCAGCAGCCGCATACACGCGGGGGCTTATGCGATGTTTTTAAATTATTCGAAATGATTTTATACCATGGAACAAGCCTGCATTACGGCAGTAAAATAATCGGGGATCCGGTCAATAACGTAGACGTAACAAAAGGAGGCGGTGAACTTGGACAAGGATTCTATCTTGGCAACAATATCGTATTGGCGCACACCCTCGCTATTGGTAAATTTGGGAAAAACGGAAGAGTTCTTCGCTTTTCCATTAAAGATGAACACCTGGTGCAATTAGAGGCGAAAGCTATTTTAAAGCGGAAAGATGTTTATGAACAATGGCAAAAACTATTCAGGGAAAGGGCATTAAAAACATTCAGGTACAATGTCGATTATGTTGTGGGGCCCTTTGCCGTCATTGATTTCGCCGAGCAGTATAAATTTGAATCCTTTAAATCGGAGGCTATTCTGAACCAAGCTAACGCCGAACTCGTATGAGTAAAATTTTTCCGGTATACCAGATGAGCTTTTCCAATGAAAGGTCTCTTTTTTTAACGAAGGAAGTGAAATTTGCCACCGAACTCCCCGACATTGATTCCCAGGATTTTTTACACGTAATACCTGTAATAAACCACAGAGGGAATATTACAAAACTGATCGACTTTCTTAAAAAGAGAATTTTCGCATTTCCTTCGCTCGTGAATAATGATGCAGTTTTGTTACATGGTAAATTCTCCTATCCCTTTATAACATTCCGGCATCCGGAATCCAATATTAAGATTCGTTTCAGGGTGCTGTTTTCACAATTTGAATCAGGCATGAGCACGGGAAGCAATAAAGAGCAGGCAGCTCTCTTCAGGAAATATTTATTGAAAGAAATAAGACCCGAAAGAAGAAACGAAACTAAAGCAAGAGTAGCAAAGCGCAGGACTGCTGTCGAATTAAGTGGTGACAGAAAAGCATTCCTTAATGAAAACCTGTTAACATTCAGATACACCGGAAAGTCAAAACTGGTTCTGAAGCGCAGGTATACTTTAATGGCAATCGTCCCTGAAAATATTGACAGCCTGACCTATTTCTACAATACCCATAAACTCATTACCGTTGGCATGACACCCATGTTCGGTGTTAATGAAGATGTATTTGTTGAAAAATAAACAGTGCACAATACAGGTATGTACATTACTTTCCCCGCACCGTACATACCGGAAGCGATAGCGGCAATAGAATTTTCATACAAACTACCTTTATCATGACAACACCGAAGTACATTATAATCCTTTTATTAATTATTCCCCTGCATGGTACAGCCCAAACAGTGCGGATACCGGCAGAGTGGGAAAAGCAGGAAAAAGTATGGCTCAGCTGGTTCGGCCAGGAAAGACGGGATTCCACCTCATGCCGGGTTATTGAAGCCCGGCAGCCCCATGTACCGTTATCCATAAACGTAGAGTCAGACTCGATGAAAATGGCGGCTATACAGTACATGTCCGGTTACAACATTGATGTTTCCAAACTGGATTTTGTAAAAGACGCCTATGCCGATTTCTATATACGGGACTATGTATTCTTTGTAAAAGATGCCGCAGAAAAATTACAGATCGTTTGTTTTGATTATTCATCCTATGGCATGTATCCCGACCTTCTTGGACCTATGACAGAAGAAGAAGGCCGGTTTGGGAAATGGGATGAGCGCCTGGCAGAAAAGATGCGTGTACCTGCTGTTACCAGTGACTATGTGTTTGAAGGCGGGGGTATCGAATCAAATGGCAAGGGAACCTTCCTGGTCATAAAAGAAATGGCATTACAACGGAACCCCAAAAAGACGATTCCTGAAATTGAAGCGGAACTGAAAAGAACATTGGGTGCACGTAAGATCATCTGGCTGGCCAATGGACTTATTGAAGACAGGCTGTTTCCCAACTTTGGCCCATTCTATAAAAATTATTTCGGAGGGGGCGCCAACATGCACGTTGATGAGCTTTGCCGGTTTGTAGATGAAACCACCGTTGTATTGCCCTATATCTCCGCAGCGGATAAAGCCAAAAGCCCCGTTGACAGTATTAATCATCCAATGCTTGAAACCAATTATGAAATTCTCAAAAACGCGACTACCGCAGACGGGAAGAAGATTAAAATAATCCGCATACCCATGCCTGAGATCGAGCAGCTCAAATACGCGATGGTTATTGAACAATCCGATATTAAGCGGTTCAGGGATTTTGGGTTCAACGCCGGGGATACCATCTACCGGCTACTTGCTGCCAGCTATTGCAATTATTTCATCAGCAACAACGTAGTACTGCTTCAGAAATACTGGAAACCCGGAATGCCGGAGACGCAAAAGCAAAAAGATGAGGAAGTAAGAAAAATATTCGCTCAATTATTTCCTGACAGGCAAATAATACAAATTCACAGCAGAACGGTGAACAGGGGCGGCGGGGGCCTTCACTGCATGACACATGAAGTACCTGTCTCAAAAAAATAAAATACAGGATATCCCGCGGCAGCCCACAAAGGCTTTTCCCCTACCTGCCGGCCGGCTCACGTGCCGCAGGATAATGCTTCCTTTTTCCGCGATTGGGATTTATGGCCTTGCACCCAGGTAAACCAAGGTAACATCAAAGGTTGCCCGATGCCCGGCTATCCCTGTTTCATCCATAAAGAATTTGACCCGGATATTCTTGGTCGCGGGATCCACCGCATTAACCCCCGTAGGATCCAACGCGGCGGAACGCCCGTTGGAGGAAGGCTGGCCATAATAGTTGGTAACGGACGTGACTTTGTTGGTAGCCGCGTCGAAAGCGAGTATCAGCCCGAATTTGCTGTAGTAGGTAGCGTTTGTGATACCGCCGCCCGTATTTCCTATAATGATACCCGGGAACCCGAGATCATTCGAAACCAGGCTGTCGGTAGCGGCGCCACTGGTTTGCAGCGTATATTGATACGTGTTATTCATCCATCCAAAAGCCGAATTGGAATGATCGGTCATGGTACCTTCCATGCGGTACTTCCCATCCCACTGATTCCTTGAAGAAGGGGCGGGATCATCCTTCGATTTTTTACAGGCCCCCATGGCAAGAACAAGTACGGACAGCAACAATAAAGTCTTGATTTGCATACTAGCGTTTTTACAGGTTAAGAACGAATCAGGAATGGCCTGAAGTAAAAAACCTTTTCGCTACGGGCAAATAATCCATTTGGAGTAGTCGTTAAAAGCAGGTTCCGACAGGGCCGGTCCGGGGCGGGAAAATTAGTTAAGCGCTGATCTCAAGTTTATATCCTTTGCCGCGAAGAACCACGATTTTGACATTCGGATCAACTTCCAGTTTTTTTCTGAGTTTTGATATGAACACATCCAGGCTGCGGCCTACTATAACTCCTTCATCTTCCCATATCTCTTTTTGCAGCCGGCTTCGCTCGATGGCCTCATTGGGAGACAAGGCAAAAATGCGCAGCACACGGGTCTCCGTCCTGGTCAGGTCTGTGCTGTTCTCATTGAACAGGAGTTTACGTTTCTCCGGATCAAACAAGATAGCCCCCAGCGTAAACATCCCGGTATGGGCAATCTCCGGTGCGGTTTTCCCGGGCCTGGCCGGTCTCCAAAAGAGAAATCCAACGAGTGCTGCAAATACCATGGCGCCCAACAGGTAGGCGTTCTTTCCCACAGTTATCCCCCCCGGCTTAAATTTAATAGTAATCGTATAACAGCCCCTGGGTTGCCTTCTTCCCACACAGGCTACAATATCATCTTTCTTATTTTTCGATATCGCATATCCATAGACTACATTGGCACCGGCACAGTTCCGTACATTAACAACATAATCCGTCGCGGCCGGATCGTTGGCCAATAAACGCTGGGTAGTATTCACCAGGTATTCGGGCTGAAACGCAAATTCATTCTCAAAACTGACCTGGTATTCATTGTTGGCGATCCTTTTTACCGGAAGCACCCGCGACACACTGTCGCCCGACTGAAGGAGTATTTCATGCCCGATCCGGCGCAGCAGAATTTCCCTCCGGGCAACGTCAAAGTCGTCCTTGCCTGTCATACTGAAAGCCACGCAGATTACAGCGATAAATGCCAGCAGTAATAACCCGCCCAGGTATTTTCGCCCGACTGGCAAGCGGTTTCTTCTAACAAGCATATTGTCAATATATTATTTACAAAGTTTACACTATTATTTACACGCCGGGCGCCGCTGCCTGCACATTTCCAGGGTATTTTTGCCGAGTCAACTTAAAAGCATGGAAAATAAAAAATCGCCTTAAACAGATCGGGTTTATCCGGGATCGATCATGTTACTTAAACCTACAAAATATATGAAAAAAGTTATTTATGCGCTGATCGTACTGCTGGTTGCCGTTAGCGGGTTCGTATTTGCTAACCGCGAATTCAAAAAAGAAGCATCAAAAAAAGCTACCCCCAAGCCACTCTCTGCCGCTGAAATGAAATCCGAACTGGCAAAATGGGAAGCCACCCCTCCTGGTATTAACTTTAAAAAATGGGAAGCATCTCCCCAAGGTAAAAAAGTACTTGCCGGTGCAGCAAAAATAAGGAACCAGGTAAATACTTCAGCCAATATGGAAGCTGTCGTAACTTCTCTTTCACTTCCGCCGGGCTCGCAATTGGGTTTCGGGGTGATGGTAAGGATTAATGACGACGAGTATATTCTAAGCTTTGGTCCGGAAAAGCCTGCTGTACTTAAGGAATTGTATAGTTTGAAAGTTAATGACAAAATTATCATACGAAGCCATTTTGTATCCTACGCCCCCAAGTATTCCTATGCCATCATATCAGGCGATTATGCAGAACGGGATGGTAAAGTAATTTACAAACGTGCCCCCCGCAAAGACGGTTGTTGAGCAAACTTATCATGAAGTAACCGTAAGAGACTACAAAAGCAAAGGAGTGAGAAATGACTTTCTTTGCCACCCCGTTTAAGATGGAATCATGCTTCAGGCAGTACATTTTACAATAACCAGGCATCGCAATGTTAATTGAAAAATACTCACCAAACTGGCCCCGTTTTTTTAAGGACATAAAACGCGAAATTGAAAATGCGCTATACGGGATAGACTATAACATAGAACATATTGGAAGCACCTCTGTTCCTTATTTAGACGCAAAGCCAATTATCGATATTGATATTATTTATTCCACCCAAACTGATTTTCTACGCATAAAAGCAGGGCTTGAAAAAGCAGGATATTATCATAATGGCGACCAGGGGATTAAAGATCGGGAGGTATTTAAACGAGACGGACAATCAGTCAATGAAATTTTAGATTCGGTAAAACATCATCTTTATGTTTGCCCGGTAAACAGCCAGGCACTGGAACGGCATCTGCTTTCCAGGGACTACCTGAAGAAAAACAATTGGGCCAGGCTTGAATACCAGCAAATGAAATATGAATTGGCCGAAAAAGCCAATCAGAACCGCAAACGATACGCTGAATTAAAAGAGCTGAAAATAAACAGCTTCATTGACAGGATTATAGCCTTAGAAAAAGCGAACAGGCCGTAAATTTTGATAACATACGGCGCCTGGCTGCAATACTTCTACGTTCCTTCACTGCACTGCACTGCTCCACTTCGTTTGGGCCGGACAAACCTCCCACCTGGTTTATACGCCAGCAGACCTACTTCACCTGCTTAATAACAAGCCGCTTCAACGCTTCCAGTTCCTTGCGCAACTGTTCATTTTCCTTTGCAAGCTGCTGTATGCCAGCCAGGGCTACACCAGCCGGGTCGATGGATGAAATGGTTTTATCATCGCCACCGGTATTAAACAAGGTAAAAAAATCCTGAGCCATGGGCCCGATATGGGTAATGCTGTTTCCTTCTTTAATATAACTCCACCTGCTCAGGGGCAACTGCACAATGCGCTGCAGCAAATCTTTGCCATCCAGGGAAGTGAAATTGGTTTTCAGGTTCCGATCACTGGCGTTTGTCCAGACTCCGCCGGTGGTCAGCCGGGCCGTGGTAACAGCGGCGTTGAACTCTAAAATGTTTGCGGCAGCCGTATTTACACCAAAGCCCCATTTGGTTACAGCGGTATTACCAAATACCATACTGTTGCTCTGGGTAACATCTGCATTGTAACCCAGTGCGCTTGCATTATCAATAGCTGCACTGGCCGACACACTGGCCCCGATCAGCGTATTCTGATCCCCGGTAGTTGTTCCGCCCGTTGTATGACCGACAAACGTATTGTTGGCACCCGTGGTGAGGTTGTTGCCTGTCAGGTACCCGAGCAAGGTATTATTGAACCCGGTACTCATATCATCGCCCGTGAAAACCCCTACAGCCGTGTTTTGCGAACCGCTGCTTGTTAGCGCTACCGGATTAACATTGAGTAATGAACGGTACCCAATAGCCACATTATTCCCGAAAATAGTCGAGCCGAAATTCATCGAAGCCAGCGCCGATTCTCCAATGGCAATATTCTGACTACACGTCAGGTTACTTTCGAGTGCATTACGGCCAATGGCAATGTTTGTAGTGCCGGTGGTATTGTCACGCAGGGCCCGGCTGCCGATAGCCAGGTTATTGGAAGCGCTGTTATTGTACATGGCACTGTCGCCAATGGCCAAAATGCCGGTGGCTGTTGTTGATGACCTCGCAGCCATAAAACCAATGGCGGTATTGTTGCTGGCGGTACTATTGGCAGCCAGGGCTTCGGTACCGATAGCCGTATTGTTGTTGCCACTGCTGTTGAATAGCAGGGCAGCACTGCCGATACCTGTATTGCGGGCGCCAGTTTGGTTGGTGGCCAAAGTACGGAAACCCACGGCAGCATTGCTGTCGGCCGTATTTACCCGGTGCAGGGCTTCAAAACCGAGCGCTGTATTATAGCTGCTGGTATTATTGGCAAAAATAAAATTGGCATTGGAAAGTGCACGGGCGCCAATACCCGTATTGAAACTGCCCCTGTCAACCTTCGAACCGCTTTGTGCACCCATGAATGTATTGGCTGTACCATCCTTGTTCGTTTCCATGCTGAAATAACCCACGGCCGTATTAGCATAAGGTCCGCCCGACAAGAAAGGTTGGGTTTGGGTGGTGTCGCTGCTTAATGCGAATGGTCCAATGGCTACATGGCCATCGCCATCCCTGTTTACAAGCAGGGCACTTTTTCCTACTGCCACATTTTGGAAGCCCGTGCCCAACGCCTGCAGCGAATTGGCGCCAATTGCCACATTCTGGTTCCCGGTACTATCGGTAAGGCCTGCCTGGTAGCCGGCAAAAACATTATCATCGGCCGTGCGGAGGTTTTGTCCGGCGCTGGCTCCCAATGTACTGTTGTTATTGGAAGCACTGGCCCCCAGCGGATTACTGCCAGCCTGGCGACCAACCAATGTATTGTTATTACCGGTATTCATCAAAGAACCGGAAGCCTGCCCCAAAAAAGTATTGTTGCTGCCGGTTGCATTCAGTCCGGCATCGTTACCAAAATAACTGTTGAAACTTGAAGTAGTGTTGGCGAAACCGGCGCTTTCACCAACATAAGTATTTTGGTTTCCGGAGGTATTGGTACGGCCGGCAGCATAACCAACGGCCACATTTGAGGTGGCCATGATGTTTGAAAACAGCGCTTCAGTACCTACAGCAGTATTATTATTTCCATTGGCTGAGGTGGTTGGGTTGTTGGTGAAAAGTGCTTTATAGCCAATGGCGGTATTATTGGTAAAATGATCGCCGCTGCTCACCAGGAAATTATTACTGAAGAGGGCCGAATCGCCGATGGCCACATTCCGGCTGCCCGAGAAGTTGCCATACAGGGCCGATGTGCCTACTGCCACATTATTCAGGCCCCTTCTGTTTACAAACATAGACAAGTGTCCGATGGCTATATTCCCATTGGCTGAAGTATCGGTATCCAGGGCCCGGCTACCGATAGCAATTTTATTATTCCCGCGGGTATTTCCAAAAAAGGCGCCATTGCCTATGGCAATATTGTTTTGCCCGCCAATATGGCCGCTGCCGGCGCTAGTACCTATCATCACATTGCCAACGCCAGATGTGTCGGCGGAATGGGCCTGGTAACCGATCGACACGTTGCTATAGCCCCGTTTTATATTTACGGCGCTGTTTGCGCCTATGGCTGTGTTAAAATTACCTTCTAAAAAATTGGTGCTGTTCAACCCGGCAGCGGATAACGCACCATAACCGATGGCCGTGTTGCTGTTGGAGTTTTTGCCACTTAACATGGCATAGGCACCTACCGCAACATTACTGTTGCCGGCTGTATCTGCATTAAGGGCATTGCTGCCGAGGGCCGTGTTATTATCCCCTGTTTTGTGATTAGCCAACGCTGTATTACCTATGGCCACATTACTGCCTCCTGTTGTATTGGAACTCATTGCTCCACCACCAAAAGCCGTATTGAAATTGCCCGTGGTATTACCTGCCAATGCAATAGAGCCGAAGGCCGTGTTTACAATTCCTGTATTCAACCTGCCTGCATTATTACCAATAAAGAAATTGGAGTTATTGGGATCGAATTGCCCGTTCCACTGGTTATTCACCTTAAAACGTAAAGGCATATTGGTGGTGGTGCCGATAAAATTCACAGCTGTATCTGTTCCCGCATTTCCGGTAGTGAGCCAGCCTACAGAGGTGGTAGCCGAAGCCAACCAAAGCCAGTTACTGCCATTGTAGTAATAAAAACCTGTACTATCTGGCGCATCCTGGTAAATCAGCAGCCCTGTTGCCGGAGTAACAATGGCATTTTTTTGCGCCTTGCTCATACGGGGTACCAGCACGCCCTTGGTGGTACTTTTTACATCCAGCAGGGCGCTGGCATGGGCCGTGCTGCCATCGGTGTTAATAGCCACACTTTGTGCCTCCGCTTTAAAACATATGCAACCAACTAAAACAGTAAAAAACAAGGATTTCATGCTGATTATTTTTATGTATAAATATATATTATATTAAGATTATTGCACAAGAATTGGAAGGGATCTTCCAGGCAAAAAATCAACAAATGAGGTATACTCTTCACCCTGTTTATCCGACTAATCGACCCGTTCTTTCACCGTACCGTACACCCCGTTGAAGAAAATTTCAAAAAACCTTATTCGTACATTCGGGATCGCAACTAAAAGGGCCGGTCAAAAAAATATCTTCGTTAATTCGTTACGAAAACAAATCGCGGCAGCATCATGCACAGGTCAGGTTCATGCATTTCGCTTAGTATGAAATAAAATCCCGCTACTGTTTAAAAAAAGATAAACCAACCCGTTGATGTATAAAATTCTTTCCCCTTTATGACATATGCGGAATTCCAAAGACAGTTTGAAGAATATGCTGAAAGCGCATATAAAAAATTAAGCAGGCTTAGCGAACCCGAGCTTATTTCGCTGATTTCGGACAAGAAAGAGAACAAATACGGCATCTGGAAAGGAAGTGATAATTACCAGGTGTGGAGAGTGCTCCAGGAAAAAGGAACCGTAAAATCGATAAACCCCCTGTTTGAAATTGTGCGGAACCTGCAGAATGAATACCTGATCCGCTATCATGCCTGCAATGCATTGTTTGCTGTCGCAAAAATCAATGACGACAACCTGAAAGGCGAGGTTCAGTATGGGTTGAATAAGGACAGGCAGGTTGTTGATCAGCAAAAAGCGATCGCGGAACTGGAGCGGATACTGGCTCCCTGTTTAAACACCCCACTGAACCAGGATGAACCCGCCTCAGCGAAGCCATGGTGGAGGCGATGGCCTGGGTAACCGGGTACAACGCCCGCATGTAAATCATCGCTTATTGAACCACCGGATGGGGCTTAGATAACTACCCCTTTTTTACGTACTTCGTTAAGATCACAATTGTCTGATCATTTATTTTCCCTTCAATCTGCTCCGTATTACCTGAAACAAGGCGGATCCTTTTTACAACAGTTCCCTTCGCCGCCGAGAAACTGGTACCCTTCACATTGAGCGCCTGCGTCAATACCACGTTATCCCCGTTCTCCAGGTCATTCCCGAAAGCATCTTTATGCCGGTCTGCTACCTCAAAGGCGCTTAACCCCCACTGAATGATATGCTCATCCGGTTCCACGGAATTGAGTACATCCTCTGCCCACTCCTCACTCCGGCAGTTATGCAATAACCGGTAACTCAAGGCCTGAACACTTGGTTCGGGATTCCAGATGCTGCCCTCCAGGCAACGCCAATAATCTCCCTTTTCCTGGCCGTTTATTTTTTCAAGACAAGAATCACACAGCGCCACCTGGTTTTCCAGTACCGCTTCGGTGCGTGGACTAACCAGATATTCATGTGTTGCCGGATTTGAATTGCATAACTCGCACAAACCCTGGTTTCTTTCGCTCAATTTTGTACTGATTGCCATACGATTGTTTAATTGCCCGCAAATGTAGCTATTCGCCGGCTGCCGAACGAAAATAAGGTTAGCGGGACCACAGTTTGTAAATCGCATCAACCAGGGCGGGATGAACCTGCCTTCGGTAGGTAAACCTGCCGTCTCCCAGCTGTCGGATATGAATCCTTCCAATAACCCAAATAAAAAAGCCTTTCAACTTGAAAGGCGTTGTACCGGGGTCCCGCCAGGGCGGGATGAACTGCCTTATACCAAATAAAAAAGCCTTTCAACTTGAAAGGCGTTGTACCGGGGTCCCGACAGGGCGGGATGAACCTACCTTCGGTAGGTAAACCTGCCGTCCGCCAGTTGGCGGATATGAATCCTTCCCATAACCTCAAATAAAAAAGCCTTTCAACTTGAAAGGCACATGCCGGGGTCCCGACAGGGCGGGATGAACCTGCCTTATACCAAATAAAAAAGCCTTTCAGTTTGAAAGGCGTTGTACCGGGGTCCCGCCAGGGCGGGATGAACCTACCTTCGGTAGGTAAACCTGCCGTCCGCCAGTTGGCGGATATGAATCCTTCATAACCTCAAATAAAAAAGCCTTTCAACTTGAAGGGCACGTACGGGGTCCCGCCAGGGCGGGATGAACCTACCTTCGGTAGGTAAACCTGCCTTCGGTAGGTAAACCTGCCGTCCGCCAGTTGGCGGATATGAATCCTTCCCATAACCTCAAATAAAAAAGCCTTTCAACTTGAAAGGCGTTGTACCGGGGTCCCGCCAGGGCGGGATGAACCTGCCTTATACCAAACAAAAAAGCCTTTCAACTTGAAAGGCACATGCCGGGGTCCCGCCAGGGCGGGATGAACCTGCCTTATGCCAAATAAAAAAGCCTTTCAGTTTGAAAGGCGTTGTACCGGGAAAGGGAAAATTATCTAACTCAATGTTGCATGATTTCCAGTTTTTTGCAACTTTATAGTTTTTACTTAGTATCATGTTTTATTATTATGCTTATATCTAATTTATATTAAATCATAATTACATACTCCTGCGGATTTGGCCATTTTGCATTTAGAGTTTAGAACTTTCAGCAGAACCTACTTTTGCTGCCGATTAAAGCTGCAAAATTTATTATTTCAGAGTCGAGACACATTGGATCCTTTACAAGGGGTTAATACGGTTCGAGGGCACCAAAAAGAAGCCCTAGGATCTTCTTTTATAACATAAAGTGGCTCTCCAATGCGAGGGGATTTAATGGAGTTAAGCGAATAATGAGCCGGTAAAGATACACAGGCTTCCCGCAGGTACTGTGGGAGAGCAGCTCGCCAATTTATTGAGAACAAGTGGATGCACAGGAGCAGGTTAGAAATTTCCATGCCAAGCGATGCAGGGCTGGTAGTCGCCTAAGGCTGAAATTGGTAGTGAGGAGCAGACAGTACAATTGTTGAAGTCCTTTATGGAAGACGTAGACCACCTCGCCAAAGTTAGTGCCAGGAACCCTACTCATACCATCAATACCTTTTGACATGGGGTTGCCAGAGAGCTTATGAAAACAAGCAAGCCCGGAGCTAATATCGGGCTTGCTAATTATTGAATTTGATTAAGTAAATAACCGTTCAGGCCAATCATTTACTTCTGTCAGAAGCAACGATTCATTGCAAAATTACCTTGACGGAATATCGGTCCTTGCCATTTGCAACGTGCAGGATATAAACTCCGGGTGTTGCATAGTTCAGGTGTACAGAATGGCGGGCGCCGGGTACGGAATTATTAATAGTTTCGCTAATTACTTCTTGTCCCTGTAAGGTATAGACATTGATCTGTAAGACTCCCGTAGCGTTGGCAAGGAAACTGATACTTTTATTCTTTACCGGATTCGATAACAGCACTATTGGCTGCATGTATGCGGCGTCAAATTGAACATTTTTTGTCGGAAATACCGTTGTTCTTCCATCAAGATCTACGAGTTTCAGGCGATAATAGTTCGTGCCTATTACCGGGGTATGATGTACAAATTCGTAGTGGGAAGGCGTATTACTGCTGCCCCTCGCAGCAAGAGTGGACACTCTGCTGAAATTTAGACCATCGATACTATGCTCAACCTCAAAATTCAGTGTGTGGAATTCAGAAGCGGTCGTCCATTTCAATAAGGTTGACTTTCCCTGTTTAATCGCCTGAAAATCTGTAAGAACGACCGGCAAAACGCCAAGTACGTTTATATTGATGGTGGCGATAGAACTTACCGGCCCTGCTGAAACTTTTACTACCAATTGATCCGTTCCGGTATATCCGGGTGTCGGTGTATACCCAACGCCGGAAGGCAATGCATTGCCGTTATTAGTAATGGCCGTCGTTGGTAAACCCGTTAAACTGCCATGCGCTGGCGGGGAAACAATTGAATAAGTAAGGATCTGACTAATATCCGGATCTGTTGTCAATAGCAAATTACCCGCAGAATTATTATTTGTATTGGCTGCAACATTCCAGGATAGTGAATTACCTCCTGTGAATAGCGGTGTACTATTTACGGAACGGTAAATCAATGTAACATACTTGTTGGCGGCGAAATCGATAGCATGTCCGCCGGCCCAGATTTCCCCATTTGAAAACCTGATCGTTGACCGGAGAATCGGATCGGTATGTTGTGTCAATGAATCCACTGTGTTCCAGGCTGTCCCGTTCCACTGCGTAATATCCTTTGAAAAAACAAATGCATTGTTTGATGAAACAGGCGAAATATTAGCTCCCAGTACCGGTGCACCGGAAGTCGAATTCATTACTGCCCAGTGTGTTCCATTCCAATGGATGGTAAACATACCACCTGCCGAATAGGTTCCTGCAGCCCAAACATCGTTGGTTGAGGTCATCTTTACGGCACGCAGCTGGGTTTGAGGTGTCGCCACGGAAGAAGGAAGGCTTATTTCGGTCCAGTTACTGCCGTTCCAATGCATGGCAAATGAATGAAACTGTCCAACAGTATTTCCCTTATAGCCTACAGCCCACAAATCATTGGCCGTGCCGTGGATGTCATTAAAATGAGAACGATAATCAGGATTCGGAACCGCTACTTCTGACCAGGAACTTCCGTTATAGTGAATAACATAGGGTGGAAAATCAGTTGCGCCGCTTTTTCCGCCTACAGCCCAGATATCCGAGGGGCTAACGGCATGAATAGCTCTTAGAAAAGCTCCTCCTGTAATTGGGGGAAGCGGGGAATTGGACCAGGCAGAGCCGTTATAATGGAATAAGGCGGCCCTTGATGTGATATTGTGGTAAGAGCCTACTGCCCACACATTATTCAAAGCAACCGCCTCCACATCCCAAAGATCATTAAGCGAAGAACTGAGGTTTAAGGGTGCAGACTGTTGCCAGGAACTGCCGTTCCAATGCATTATCAAATCCTGAAATACTTCCGGTGTTGGAGTACTGTTGGAGAAGTATCCAACTGCCCATACATCAGTGGATGATGTGCCAGAGATACCCCTGATTGTATTTTGGGAATTCCCCGGACTGATACTAGGAACCTGTACCCAACCTATCTGTGAGAAGCCTGGGGACGTTGTTACGGTCAAAGTCAACAAGAATAAAAGCCTGATACTTTGGGAAACCTTCTTTGCGGCGTGTGTCGAGTTTTTCATTGTCATTTTTTTTAATGTGATTTGTCATTACGATCCATACTATAATGGGTAATTACCAATCCTCATTAGGTAACAGCCGAATGGCAGCAGAATGACGAACGCCGTTCATCATTCTTCCATCCATTTTTTTAGGAAATTGTATCGCCCGCGGATAAGGCAATCGATACACCGGTTGCCGGAGATGCGACCTGTTCACTTCAAAGAAAAGATTCAGGCGATGCTGGTAAACCGTTAACGGCTGCCGAGCTTTTTGGCTTGCTCAAAAAGTCCGGAGTTGACTTCTTCGTGGTATTTGTGAGAATTATCAGTTGCTATTGCATTCAGCAGAGAGATAGCTTCATCCAGGGATTTGTTCCTAATGTATGTTAATGCCAGGTAATATTCAGATTCTTCCTTGAAGGCCGGGTCTGCCTGGCTACTATTTAGGTCCAGCACTTCATGAAAGCACTTGATGGCTTTTTGATTATTTCCCTTCTCCAGAAAAGCTATACCGGCAAGAAACTCTCCCTTTGCTGTTTTATCCAGCCCGGCATCATGGATCCGTATCACTTCCCTGTAATTTGCCCGGCTATAGGCTGTTTCAACCGGGGTGAGACCGCTACTGTCGGACCCGGGGATATTCAGGGAGTACACATGGTAGTTTCGTGAAAAAACTTCTTCCGGTGACAAGCTGAAAGCCCTGTACATCCAAAACCCGCCGATCAGCAAAATAATACCAGCAGCGGCAGCCAGGTAGTACCGTATTTTTTTAGGAGATGAAAATTCTTTGTGCGAAATTGATAAAGTTTCTCCGGAAAATGTTTTGTGCACATCAGCCACTATCTGTCTATATCCATAGTGAGTAATCGCTGCTCTTGCCAGCAGCAGGTTTTCATACTCCTCCATCATACCCGCATCCAAATGCAGCTTATTTTCCAGCGTTGCCCTTTCTTCTCCTGTAAGTTCTCCGTCAAAGTACCGGATAAGTTCTCCGACAGGATCATTTTGAGGATTATCCATATAATAAGCCTTTTAGGATTTGTTTCAATGTTGGGTTCTCGTTTAGTTTTTGTTCCAGTTGTTTAAGACACAGGTACTTTTTATTCCTTACTACCTGTTCGTTATCATAACCAGTCTCGTAAAGGATTTCTTTTATACTCTTTTTCTCAAAGTAAAAAGCCAGGAGTATTTGCCTACATTTTCCACCCAAGCCATCCACCAATGAGGCGATCCGGACCCTTTTATCCCGCTCTTCCATAAACTGACCAACATCCGATTCCACTTTCTCTATCCCCTCCTCATATTTCTCCTCCCTGTACAGGGCCCGCCCCCTTCTTTTGAGTTCATTCAGCCAGGTATGGCGGTTAATAGAAAACAAGAATGTATAAATGCTTGACTCCTCCCTGAATTTATTGAGTTTCACCAATTCAATAAATGCCAGCACTACTTCTTGAAATATGTCCTCTGCATCCTGCTTATTACCGTTGTTTTGGAGGATATAGCCGGTCAACTTTTTATAATGGTTGCAATAAATTGCTTTTACCGCTTCCTCCACCCCGGAACCACTCCTGAGTTTCGCCAGTATTTCATGATCATGAGTAATACCTGAATCTACCATTTTTAGCTATTTCTTTGTAACCGATAGCCTGCTTTTGTAACAAGCATCTGCACAAAATTTAATGTTGGATTGCTTCGGGCCAGGCACTGATAAATACCGAAAAACATTTACTAAGCGGATGATTATCAGCGTGCAACACTTCTTGCGATTGTGATCAGAAGCCAACCCGACAAATTTTCCTTCAATTTTACAGACAAGCCAGGCTGGTATTAAAAGGGGCCATCCGTATCCATAGCCCTTTACCGCTGCCTGAACCTAAACTTTACCCACAAGCCCTGTGAATAAACCTTACTGAATGATCAGCCTGCAACTGTCACGGATTACTTCTCCGAAAATATCAAGCTTCTAATACCCTTTACCTATTACCCGAGGCAGGCACAGCAACTGGCTGGATGAGCCTCCTGAGTGGCTCAATTGCTTCTGAAACACCTTCTGCTCCAGTAAGTTCATCCACTGAACTGTATAAACACCTGCCCTCTTGTTCTGCAGTTGGATATTCAAGGCTCCTGTGGTGCCGGGGTTCGGGAAAATATCTATTGTCACCCCGAGTTGTACTTTCACCACCATGGAAAATTTCTTTTTACCGCCTGTATCCACCATCCGAAGCCGGTAAAAATTAGTATCCGCAGAAGGTTGCCAATCCGTCGATGCACAATGAAGTGTACCCGAAAGATATTATTTCATACCTGATGCACCACGTTATGGAGTTATAAAACTACCCTGAAAGGCTAAGAGAGAATATTACAAAATGACGAAGGCCGTTCGTCATTCCGCAATGCAAAAAATATATTTTAATGATGCCGTTATAAAACTGAAAGAAATTACACTTATTTGAAAAAGTAACATGAGAAAAACGCAATTCTTTTCGCTTTTAATGTTTACCGGCATTTCTCTGCATGGTCAGAACACTGAAAAATGGTTTATCAGTACCATGGCAGGTACAGCCGTAGGCTACGTAGCCGAAAACACTAAAACCCAGGATGGATTAACCGCATCGGGCACTTCCATGAAATTTGTCTTTAACAGAAAAAACAGTAAAATTGAAATGCTGCTCAAGTCTGAAATTACCGAAAATGAAAAAGGGGAATTTCTATCAGCAAGAGGGACGGTCAAAACAACGGGCCAGGATATATCGCTGGAGGGGGTGCTGAAAGGCGACAGCATCCATATTACTACCTCAACAGGTGGACAAATCTATAAAACTAAAATAGCTGTAAAAGAGAAACTGGATGGACCCGGCGCTATCCGTAAAAAGTCGATGGCCATGCTGAAACACCCGGGCGACTCAATTCATTATACAGCATTTTCTCCTGACCTGGGCATCGTGGTTCATGTTACCCGAAAACTGTTGAGCACCGAGGCAGTAACTCTTGGCGGGGCAAAACTACCTGTTCACCGTATAACGGATATTTACAAAGAGAGCCCTTACGCAAGAGTGCTATTTGTTGACGACGCTTACCATCCTGTAAAAACGATTGATCCGTCTCCCTTTGGTAATATTGAAAGTACGCTGACAACCAGACACATCGCTGAACAGGCTGGAGAAAACACATTGCTTCCTGCTGACTCCTGGGAAAAAACGGTTATCGCTTCCAATGTGCGGTTTACAGATCCCAGGAACCTGGAACAGCTTACGTGTAAGGTAACCCTGAAAAACAGTTCTTTTGAGTTCCCGGATCTAAATACCTGGAACCAGAAAGTTTTAGAGCAGGGAAAAAATTATGCGGTTATTCAGTACAGCCGGGTAGTGGATGCCCCAAAAGCACAGGAAGCCAAAGCGGATGATCTCACCGATTATCTTAGCCCCAATTCACTTATTAATTCGGATGACCCTGAAATAATAAAAATTGCCAACTCGGTGGCCAGCGGAAAGAAAAATAACTTTGCAAAGGCAGTTGCGCTTAAAAACTGGGTATCAGCCAATGTTGAAGTGGATTTAGGTGTGGTGGCTGCACCCGGGAGTGAAGTATGCAGGACCAGAAAGGGTACCTGTGTTGCCTTTTCAACCTTTTTTGCTTCCTTGTTAAGGGCCGCGGGTGTACCTGCCCGGTATATAGGCGGGTATGTCTATATGAATGGTATCTGGGGTGGTCATGCCTGGGTTGAAATTTATCATCATGGAACATGGATACCGATGGATGCAACGATTAATACAACAGATATAGCCGATGCGGCAAGGATTTCGTTCGGCAATGGCTGGAGTCTTAAAAACGGAATGGCAGAATTTGCTGCTTCCAGGGGAAGTATTTTATTTGGAAACGCAGATATAAAAGTTCTATCCTACACGGTAAATGGCAAGAAGGTTTCTGTTCCTGAAACAGAAAAGCCCTATACGCTTAAGGGGAATGTGTATCATAACCCCGGTAAAAAAATACAAATTACCGGTACCGGAGATTTTGAATTCGGCAATCTGGATGAGCTATGGCCTTCCAAAAGTTTTGCCACGGTCCGTTTCAAAGAAGGCCATGTTAAAATGATGGAGGGATACTGGATGGCCCCGGGAACAAAGGAGCAGGCCATTAAAAGTGAAATTGAATCTGTAAGTAAAAGTAAATTGGAGTCTGTGTCTGATTTTAATGGTTCAAAAATCTATACAATGACAGATAAAACAAAAGCATTTTATACGGTAATACGAGGGAAAGATTTACTGTTGTTTTATGCGAACGGAACTAATCCGGCAGGAATGCTGAAGCAATTACTTACGGTTACAAAATTTGAGGAATAATCATCATGGGCCATCAAGATGATACGAAAGCATTTTTGAAGCACATCAATGAATGTGAAGGGATATTGCAAAAAATATGTAGGCTGTATTATGATCACCCGGCAGACCGGGAAGACCTTTACCAGGACATTTTACTCAATGCCTGGAAAAGTTTTGCTTCCTTCCGGGGCGATGCCAAATTCTCTACCTGGCTTTACCAGGTTGGCATAAATACAGCGATGAGCAAACTGAGGAAAAAGCCCATTGTTGTCATTCCTGATGAACCCACGGAAAAGGCTTTAGAAATGGACGAAGAGCGAGGCCGGGACAATGCCGATGACCTGGTCTTACTCTATAAAGCCCTTCATCAATTAAGTGGAACAGATAAGACCATTGCCTTACTGTATCTGGATGAGCTGAGCTACCGGGAAATAGCAGTCATTACCGGGTTAGCTGAAGCCAATGTCGGTATGCGGATCAGTCGTGTCAAAGAAAAGCTTAAAAAACTACTATTGAAATATGGAATCAGCTAATCTTCAACGCCTGTGGCAATCGCAGGAACTCAACACCAGCCGGAAAGTGTTGGATCAGGCTTCCCTTGACAGGATCGCCTCCAACATCAGGAAGAGTCACCGGAGATTGCTCCGGAAATTGTACATGGAAATATTTGCAGGCCTTTCCATCTATATAGGCGCAGGACTGTTGCTATTTATCTCCCAGTCCGGGCAAAAGGAAATTCTTTTCGCCCTGAAAATCATACTGCTGACCGCTTTGTTTGCCATTCCTTCTATCCTGCTCCTGCACCAGTCTGTTTCCGCATTCAGGATGTCAGATTATGCCGTTCCGTTGGTTTCCCATCTTAAAAAGGCAGTAAACGGCTTGAAAAAATCGTTACGGATTTATTTGTATGCCGGTTTACTAACCTGCCTTTTTATCATCATTGCCCTGCTAACCGACAGGTATTTTCTTTCTCAAACAATGTGGTTAAAAGCATGCGCCCTGTTTTACGTAGTTGTAATGGCAGCGCTTCTTTCACCTGTACTCAATCATATTTATGGAAAAGAAATAAACTTACTTCAGCAGCGACTGGAAGAACTGGAAAATAGCTGAGTCCTTACATCCCTGGCTGATTCCGGGTACTATGTTAACCCTCATTTCTTTCGTTTATACTTCACAGGGAGCACTTTACAAACTGTCTCTTTTCCCGGAAATTCTATAGCTGCTGTCGCTGATTCCCGTAACCCCTATTGTCTTTCTCTTTGGCTGATTGCCGGGAAGGTTCTGGGAAGTGTCCTTAGCAGGCCTTAGCGGGATGGATAGCCTGTTGCTGTCAGATTGATCTGTCTCCGGAAACCCGGGGCTGCTCACTATGGATGTGTCTGCGTTAGCTGGTAATGGAAGGGTTGCACTGGTTTCAGGTCCGGCATATGGGGCTGTTGCATTTCTCTTTGGCTCATTCTTCTGGGAACTGTCATTAGCCGGGGTCTGTGGTTGCGTAATGACGGGTATCGGACTGGTATGCTGCTTAATTTTCGCTTTCCGCCTGGCTACCATTACTGTAATGACTATAATAATCACCGAAACAATTATCCCTGTCACTATTCTACCTGTACTGACGGTTATCCCATCTGATCTACCTGTACCTTCGTCAGGTATATCATCCGGCAAAGGATATCCTAAATCAGCCCGTATGGAATTCCAAACAGCCTCCTCCCGGTCCGGCACAGGAAGCTCTTCCATTTTTTTGACAATGATCTCTTCATATGGTAATAACGTTCTCATGCGCCGCTCAGGTTAGTAATTTCCCGTTGAAGAAATTTGCGGGCCTGGTTCAGATGCCATTTACTGGTGCCGTCACTTATCCCCAGCATACCGGCTATTTCCCTGTGCGTATATCCTTCTATTACGTACATGTTGAATATAGTTTGTGTAGTGACCGGGAGCATACGCGTCAGTTCCAGGAGTTCCGTTGCTCCCAATTTTTCTGTCATCCCGGAATCGGCTATGCCTGGGGTCGTTTCGTCCACTTCCTCATAGCGGCTGAATTTTTGCCTCACTTTTAAAAAATCCAGGGCTTCATTAATAATGATCTTTTTTAACCAGCCGTGTATAGTACCTTTACCAGCATCAAATGCCTTTATATTGCGGAACATTTTTACAAAACCGGCGGTTACAATATTCGCTGCATCATCTTCATCTCTTGAGTAACGCATAGCAGTGTTCATCGCAAGTCTATACAACTCTTTATAGAGCAGCGATTGTGACCGGGGCTGATTTTCGCAACAACCCCTTATTATTTCACGTAATTCAGATTGCTTATCCAACGTCATTACTAGTTCCGTCAGTTACCTTTCCCTTCGCAACAATATCGCAGAAGCAGCCGCAGCTATTACTATTTTATAATCCCTTCCCAGCCCGTTATAAAACCAAATATTGTCATTGATCACATCTACGATGGCCGCCACTCCTTCCCCGATTCTGAATTCATACCCTCCCAGCAGGGTAATCGGGAAATTTCCGGCTTTCCCGGTCTCATAGTTCTTTGTTCTCTTTACATAAACCGGCTTTACTGTGATTGTATCTGCCTTATTGGTTATAAAACCTTTTTCAACCGGAAGTCCATCCCGGATTACAGTAGCCAACATCCCACCGGGTGTATTCAAGTCATACCCCAATTCCAGCATCCAGCCGGCGGAGGGGTTTATGTCCGTTGGGAATATTGTCGCCGCGAAGTTGTACCGCTGCCCTTTCATGGTATTTATTTCGCCGGTATACCGGGTACTGATCCGGGTACTGCTGGAAGTCGTTTGCTCCTGGCAAAATACAAAGGCGGAGCCTTTGTCATCCTTCAGTGTAAACTGGTATTTATCGTTTTGACTGGAAGTGATTTTATTTTTTTCAATTCCGAAATTGATAAGCACTGTTTGCTCCATCGCTTCGGAGAAACCGGTTTTATCAATGACTGATTTTGAAAAAGTCCAACCCCTTTTTACATCATCCGCATAATAGCCTGCGAAACGAAGGTTTGACTTAGCGCCGGTAAAACCTGATCCCTTTGCGCCTTCCACATGGTGCCTGGTAGCCTGCTCAGAAAATCTCTCCGGAACATCCAGAGAGATTTTCATGGAGCTGGAACAGCCAGTAGTTGCTATTACTGCACAGAGTAATACCGGGATGGTAGCTAATAAGCTGTTATTGATTTTCATAGCTGTAATGGTTTATTTTTTATATGTTGAGTCATGTTGAAGTAGCATCAGCCTGATGGGCGGAATTGACGGGTTATTCTCTGCTGTCGCTATTATGTCTACACTCCTGACAGCGCCGTTCGGCAGCGCCGGTTTCTTTGCAGTAATGGTTACAGTTGAATTTCCATTCCCGTTTGTTTTGTCAAGCTCCGCCCAGTCGACAGCTGATGGCGAAAATTTGAGAATCCATTGCTGGTCAGATTCAACGGTGAATTTTGTCCTTGTGCCTTCGTCAGCTATATTCACAATCCCATGGCTGAGGCGAAGGAAACTGCTGTCTGTGATAGTATTTTTTCTGCAGGATACTGCAAGAACGAAGACCAGTACAGCCAGGAAAAAGTAAAACGGCAATCTGTATTGAGTTTTCATTTGATTATGCTGTTTGAGTTAAGAATTTATTGCTTTTCATACGTAACCGTGTATATGTCCCCGGGAACGAATGCCCCAGATGCGGTAATAACAAGCTTCCTGCAATCAAAAGACTGTATGGTTCCCGTCACACCGTCAATGGTCATGGTGTTGCCGCTTAAAGACCATGTGCTGGGATAACTGCCCTCCGGGGAGCATTTAGTTCCAGCATCCTGGTAGTCGGCCGTTCCGTTCGCATTCACTTTAATAAGATCATCCTTTTCACATGGTTCCATCATAGCGAGATAATCCTGTTCAGGGGCATTGCTGGCAGACTTATACCTGATGGATGTTATTTTGTAGGTTCCGGCTATGGAAGCCATACTCAGTGTACATCCATTGAGTGTGCTTTGTTCTTTCTGGCAGGATACTAAGGATACCGCCAGTCCCATCACAGATAACATAATTTTTTTCATGGTAAAATGTTTTAAGTAATAAAATTGTTTCTGTGAGTAGTACCCTTCAAAATATTAAAAGGGTTGGAGAGGATGTTCAGATTATGACGAAGGGCGTTGGTCACTGTATCATTGCATCAGCCTGGCATCAATTTACATGGACGAGAGAAATGCACAATCAAAAAGTGCAGGTAATACCTGCACTTTTCTGAATACCTGCTGGTTGCCCAGCCTCTTCTTGCTACCGGGAATGGCTCATCTGTCAGCAGCTTACTGCCGTCTGCCCTTGAAAAGAAGCCCTATTGAAAGTTGCCGCCACCAGCTACAGAACCATCGAAGCAACAGGCTTGACTCCTGTTTGGGTCGGATTACAATTCAGATTTCACTTTTATTAACAACCGAAGCTATGGCAATGGCATTTTAAGAAAGTCAAATGACTGGGATTTTTGTACCATGAAAAACAATGGGCCTCTACTCAATCCCTCCGATTGGCCGTATTTATCTGTTCTTTCACATATTTCTTGAATGTCTTACCCACTGGCAGTACATTGTCACCTACCCGAACCATTTCATCGGTAGCGGTATCCAGTTTCTGTTTGTTCACAATAAAAGATTTGTGAATGCGCAAAAACTGATGGTGGGGAAGATTTTCCTCTATTTCAGCTGTCGTAATCTGTGTCACATACATCCGGTTATCGGTATAAATTTTTACGTAATTACCCATACTCTGGAGATAAAGGATTTCATTGAAAAGAATCCTTGCCGGTCTGCCATCCACTTTCAGTTCAATGCTTTCTTTCTCAGGTTTAAAGGAGACTCCCTTGTCAATTAAGTGTTGAAGTTTCCCGATGGCTTTTGAAAAACGATCAAAGGGGATTGGCTTTTTCAGATAATCCACCGCGTTGTACTCATAACTTTCGAGGGCAAATTCAGAATGTGCCGTCGTAAAGATGACAAAGGGTCGGAATTCTATGTTATTGAGCAAGCCAAAGCCATCCATTTCGGGCATAGTGATATCCAGGAAGAGCAGGTCAACGGGATGAGTTTCCAAAAAATCCAGTGCCTCCGGGGCGTTCAGGCACGCTCCGCTCAATTCCAGCTGGGGCATTCTGCTGATATAGTTCTCCAGCACCTTATGAGCCCTGGGTTCATCATCCACAATAAGAGTTTTAATTTTTATCATAGAACAAAGTTAAATCGACGATATACTCATCATTGGAAGACTGAATTCTTAGTTTATGTTTATCGGGGTACAGAAGTTCCAGCCTCCTTTTAGCATTGGCAAGGCCCGTTTTGGTGGAGGGATTTGTTTTCTTTACAATGTTGTTTTTGACAATTAGTTTCAGCTCATCTTTCGTATCATAAAGCTGAATGACAACTGTCGTATTCTGAATGGTATCTGCGCCGTATTTAAAAGCGTTTTCAATAAAGGGGAATAGTATCAGCGGCGTGATTTCTCGGTTTTCAAAAAGGATATTCTTCGAATAATTTATCTGGCACCGGTTACTCAGCCTTTCATTTTCAAAGGCAATGTAGTTCTCGATAAACCCGATCTCTTTACTCAAGGGAATGGAATCAAACTTTGCCGAGTCAAGAATGAACCGCATCAGTTCACTTAGCTTCAGTATCAGTTCGTTGCCGAATTTATTGTTATACAGTGTGTAACTGTAGATATTGTTTAATGCATTGAACAGGAAATGCGGATTCAGCTGCGACCTTAACTGTTGCAATTCCATTTCACGCTTCAGGATAGCCGATTCGTAAAAATTTCTTCTTTCCAGAAGATAGCGGGTTGTAAAGAAAATAGCCGTGCCCAGCGAGAGGGTAATGATGAAGTAATAAACCTCCAGGAAATACTGTATCCGTATATCCGGGAAAACAAGCAGGAATATTTTCTTCATGAAAACGAATAGTACAAAAGCTGGTATCAGTAATAAAATATACAGGAGGACCCGGCCTTTAACCAGTATTTTCCGCAATAAAAACCTGTTGTGCACAAAAACAAAAACAAACAAAAAAGTATAATAAAGCAGCCCCACCATGTCCCGCTTTGTCAATCTGAAATTTAAGTCTGAGACCAGGGTTATACAGCTCACTATCATAGTAATAAAATAAGCTACCAGGTTTCGCCAGTAAAAATTATTAAACAGCTTATTGATCTTCCCTTGTAACTGCATCCGGGTTTGATGTATATTACACAAATCTAATCCATTGGCTTTATTTCACAGCAGTTTTTCATACCCAGGCCATGCTGGTTATGTGACAAAAGGCGTTGGTCACTATTAAATGAATCTGTACAACATCTTTAGTAATTTTAATATCAAAATGGCCTATATCCCTATTTATTCTTCTGTTATGAAACCAATTTCTGTTGCTGTGATTTGTGCTGCCTTGCTTTATGCCAGTTGTCAGAAAAATGTGGTTCCGGAAGTTTTCCTGGCAGGCAAATGGTTATGGGAGAAATCAGCGGGAGGAACAACCGGAAATGACCTTAAAACTCCTTTGCCCGGAACATTGAAAATACTCTGGATCCTTAATGAATCGGAATATATCGTAGACTAGGGTCAGGATAATTATGTCAGGATGCGGTATACAGTTGCCCCCGCCACTGATATTTCAACCGGGGAGCCTGTACAGAGCATTTTCTTTTATGATGAGAATAATTCTCCTGAAACTCCGCAACATTATATCATACAGGGTGATCAGCTTGTCATTACCGACAATATTACGGAGGCGTACAGGCATTATTACAGGAAGGTGACGGAAGAATAGTTATGCATATATGCTTGAAGATTGCTCAATATTCCGAGTGCTGTCATACGGTTTCCCAAATATTATTTCTGTACTTCCCAATAGGATGTTTATTTCCCCCGTCGCTCTGATCTGGATATTACTCATATCTTCAGTACTGCATATCGCGGAAGAGTTTTTACGTCCGGGTGGCTTCTTCCGAGAATACAGAATAATGATGAAAGCCATTGGCCTGGATGCCAGGCCCCGTGATATGGTGTTCATTAATACACTATTCCTTTCTGCGGTCGTAAGCACCGTGATCGCATTACCTGCCTCCTATTTTTGGGCCCTGTCAGTCATATCATTGACCACGGTGAACGGTATCCTGCATATAGGAAAGACCATACAGCAAAAGAAGTATTTTCCGGGATTGGCTACGGCATTGCTGCTATACCTGCCGCTGGGCATTGTATCATTCTTTGTTCTCCCGCTGCCGGCAACAGCCAAACTGCTGGCGGCCCTTACCGGTATTGGTTTACACGCGGTACCGTTCCTGATTCTACTGGTAAGGCGATTCCGGAAGAAAAAAGCAGGCTAAAGATATTCCGGGTCCTGGCATATGATCAGTGAAGTTTGTTACGAATCCATGCATATCAACACGATAAAAATATCTCGATGTGCAAAGCCCTTTTTCTAAGCCCGGTGATACCTTTTTTTAATAGCAGGGAAACGGGAAGTTAATTTTAAGATGTATTAACCTTTTCGCCTGTTCGGGATACCGAGGTTTATGCAATTTATCAAAAAGATAACCTGACCACAGATATTCAGCGGGCGGCGCAGGACATAGGGCAAATGGAATGCTACCTGGAAATTGAAGATGCTGACAGTCTTTGGGAACAAATTAAGGACAAAGTGAGGGGGCTGAAGGCCAAGGGGTCATTTAATCCGGACTATGGTATGCAGCAAATACACATAAGTATCCAGCACGGCAAAAAAACTCTTATTTATCTGACAAGTAATTTAATACCATCAATATGAATATCGCAATTTTCGCTGGCCTTTTTTCTGTAATTGTAATAGCAGGTTGGTTCATTGTTATGAAGAATAAAAGAAAAAACAGCAGGTTGTAGTATGGTTTTAAAATAGTGCTGTTTACACTCCCAACCAACAAAAAAACAGCGCCTTGCCTGTTCAACCTCCGACGCAAAGTAGTGCCATTTAGCCAAATGCATCAATTCGAAGGAAGATGAAGTTGGATAACACTATTACCCGATTTACGTAAATTTTTTGATTAATTTCTTAATAGGATGCAAGAAAAATTACGACTGGCTAAAACAGGCGACATCAATGCTTACCATGAGTTGTTTTCGGGATTTCAGAAGGAACTGAAGGCATTTATTTATCGCCTGGTGGCTGACCGGTCCGATGCCGACGACCTGACACATGACAGTTTTATAAAATCCTTTTCAAAAATCAGAACATTTAATGAAAAATCAAGCCTGAAAACATGGGTATTCTCCATTGCATCCAATTTGTGTCTTGATTTTCTCCGAAAACGCAACAGGTGGAGTGTATACTCGCAGGATAAAAGCCGTGCATTTGCTGAAACAAATATGGATGTTGAAGAGGCCTTAATAAGAACGAATAAGTACTCTTTGAACGGTGTTTATGAAATAAAGGAACACATTGATTTTTGTTTCACCTGTATGACTAAGACCTTACCGCTTGAACAGCAAATTACCCTGATTTTGAAAGACATTTACGGATTTACTGTAACTGAAATTGCCGAAATCATCAGCAGATCTCCGGGTGTGGTGAAACATTTATTACATGATGCCCGTAAAACAATGATGGTAATTTTTGATGACCGTTGTGCCCTGATCAGTAAAAAAGGCGTATGCCACCAATGTTCAGAATTAAATGGCTATTTTAACCCAAAGCAAAAGACACAGGAGGAATTGATGAAGATGCAACTGGTAAAGGAAGCCGGTGTTTTGGATATCGAACAATTGTATTTTTTGCGTGCAAACCTGGTCAGCAATATTAATCCTTTAACCTCACGGGGGACCAATCTGCATGAAGTCTTTATGCAAATAACCCGTAAAGTGGAAGGTGAAATAAGCAAAATAGATTACTAGGAAACTCAGCCTTGCGATAGACGCCACACTTCTAAAGTATTGATATGCAATAGCATAACGGGAGAAAACCAGAAACCTTGTATCCATTTCGTCACTACTTGATATCCTGCTCTGGTTTCCCGATCGTTTTTGCTGCCTCAATCGTCAAATCTTAAAAAGGCATGACCAAGACAGTCAAAATTATCGTTTCCGGGTTAGTAGCAGGTTTCATTAGCGAAGGTATATTAGGCGCTCTTTTCATGAGTCCTCCGGTGAAACATTTTCTGTATAACCCGGCTTATCAAAGTGATGTTTTTATTCAGATCACACCTACCAGAGATCTTTTTCCTTCCATTGCCGGAATTGTTGTGCTGAGTATTGCGCATAGTTGGTTATTCACAGTACTTCAGGCTTCCATTCCCGGAAGTACCTGGTTAAAAAAGGGGCTATTCTGGGGTTTCACTATTTGGCTGATGTTCTGGGTTTTCCAGGAATGGTTTATTTATCATACCCTTTTGAGGGAACCCCTGCTGCTAAATCTTGTTGAACTATTAATTCTTCTTGCAGGAAGCCTAATGGAAGGAATCATCATTTCAAAGTTACTTTATCCCGCCAACATCAAGCAAAATACCCAAAAGGCATTGTAAACTATTTTAAAAAATGCCATTGGGAAAAAAGGTAAGATTCCGGGGTGTTTTATTGTCCCTGCAGCATTGAGGATAGTTAAAACTCTTTTTGGGTGAATGAGCTACCACCAAATTTCTGCTAATTTATCTACCTCAGCGATTCACTGCTTTACCTTTTCTAATCCATTCCAAACTCCATTGGATATTGTACAGTCCCGCTAACGCCCTGGAATGCGCCTGTTACTAATTCAAGTGCCATAAAAACATTCGCCGGGACTTCCAAAGGTGCCTTGATATTCCATATTACTGCAGGTAATAAACCGAACTTTGGATAATACTGTTCATGTCCCACAACAATGATGGATTTATAGTTTAGTGTTCTTGCTTTGTCAAGTCCGCTTTTAACCAGCAATCCTCCAATTCCTTTTCCTTGAAACTCAGGCCGCACCGACATGGGTGCCAGAGCTAAACTAGCATGTTTGTTTTGGTCCTGGTCCACAATAACAATTCTGCTGAACAAAATATGGCCAACCGGTTTATTGCCGGATACTGCTACCAATGAAAGTTCAGGAATAAATGCGTCACTTTCACGCAGAAGATCTACCAATCTTGCCGCATCTTCCTGTCCGAATGCCAGGCTGTTAAGTTCATAAACGTTTTTTGTCCGCTGCTGTTTCTTGTATGATGATTACTTTTTTCATTATTTAAAGTTCATTCCTTCAGGATGGTTTTCACTTTTTTACTACGATAAAGTTTCCGGTCGCAGTATGCTTTTCAATTGTATATCCGTCATTTAGTTTCAGTATCCAGGTTTCTCCTTTTACAGTATTGCCATCAACAGTTACAGGCATACTGATATTTATCCGCTTTTTCCCGGCTACTACCAAAACACCCCCCTTTTCTGCAAGCAGTGTACCCCAATCATCAGCGCCGCTGAAGAAGGACTGGTAAATGGTACCGTGGTTCTCCGCAGCCAACTGATTACCTGTATTGGCCGTAAATTTCAGCGAGTAACACCGAATTTCAACATGTGGGTGGGTTACCAGTTTTTCTGTGTACTCTTTTACCAGGGCCGTCATGCTTTCTTCCCTAAGATTTTCCTGGCTCACTATACTGTCGCCATTGTATTCACTGGCTATCCGTAAAATCTCTCCAGGAATAAGCGCCGGAAGCCTAATCCGGAATTGATTTACAAAAAACCCGGTCAGGTCTGTTTCAGAATTTATCCCGCGGTTCCAGTATGTTTTGTTTTTACGGAGCAGGTAGCCGTGTACAGGTGTGGTGGCGTAAGCAAAATTTCTTACGAAGGACATATTACCGGCCTGAATACCTTCTATCTTCCTGACCAGTTTCATAACCGCTTCATCCCGGGTTCTTCCATCAATAATCAGCCCGGTGTACTCTGTAATCCCTTCGTTAAGTTCCAGCCAGTTCTCCGCCATACCTGATCCCGGGAAAAACTGCTGCCTGTGCTTTCTGAATAGAAAAGCATTTGTGAGGTGCCTGTGTACAGATTTTCTTTTATGCACCAGTACCGCCCTTTTCAAAGCTTCCAGTTCCAGCCTGAGAAATATGCGGCCGTTTTTCTTGTCCAGGTGACTGTTATCCGGGGTGATGAGACCGAATCCCAGTTCCTGCTGTACCCGGTGAAATAACTCATGTGCAAACAGGTTGACCCGGTCTTCTTTTCGGGCAGGGACCAAATTAGTCATAATCATGGCCCATCGAAGGCCATTCCACTCCACAACATAGTTGGCAATATTGATTCCTGCCGGTAAGAGGCCGGTGAATATATCCCCTTGCTTTTTCAGCGCACCCGCTTTATCAGGATAATTCGTATAAACTTCCCTTGTTGCCGGATTGACGAGCATCACAGGTCCATAGAAATTCATATCCCAGAGCCTGGTGCTTTGGCTGGTCGACAGTTCCGCATCCTTAAAATAAATGGCAATACTGTCCGGCTTCAGCGAGACTGGCTGACCGTCTGTAGAAAAAAAACAAAACAGAATTCCAATGCTCAGGTAAATTCGTCTCATATGCCACTAAATACAGCAGGTATTCGTTCTGACTCCTGCAGCCCACTAAAGCAGGTTGAATATCATTAAACTATTCTAGAAACTGCAGTATCAGGTCTTCCATTTTCTTTTCATATCCTTCCCTACTCGCGTAAATAATTCTTCCCCTTTTGTCAATGAGGAAATACTGTGGTATTACGTAAACATCATATACTTTATTTACTTCTTCGTTCGAGATAAGATTTGGCAGGCTGATCTTCCTGTCCTGGATTAGTTTCCTTGAAAAATCAATATTGTCCTTTGTAAGGTTGAGTATAACAAGATCATCAGTATTCAGTTTTGTAACGAATTCCTGCAAATAAGAAATAGACATCCGGCAGGGTCCGCACCAGGGCTCCCAAAAATTCAACAGGACAATCTTACCCCTGAAATCGCGTAGCCCGACATACTTCCCATTGAAATCAGGTAAGCGAAAATCAGGAGCTTCCCGGCCGATAAGCGTATTATCATTGCCTGAACTGTAAAGCTCATTACCACGATCAAGCGGTTCTAATAAATGCGTATCCAGTAATTCAATAAGCCTTGATACTATACCATCTTCAGGAACCCTGTTATATTCAATCCCCGTAACAATAGTCCTTTTCCTTTTTTTCTTCCCCCCTTCTGCGATCTCAACTTCTATTTTCCGTGGTAAAAAATCCTGTTTACCTGCATAAATAATTTCCCTGGACTGCTTCGCTATCTTAGTAAATTCAATTACTTCGTCTGAAGGTTCACCCTGCACAGAACAGCTATACTGCCCAGGTTCACCGAATCCTTTAACCAGCACCGGAAATAATAATCCAACTGCCGCCTCATCATGCAGTAGTTGTGCGTTCACCTGTTTCACTCTTTGGGTCTGATTATTTATTACAAACCCCAGCTTTCCATCAAAAATAACCTCCATTGTATCGGTCTTCACTCTGAACAGATATCCAAACAGGGTGTCTGTGTGCCTGATTAGTGTAACCTCACCAGAGATCCCGTGTATAACCTTCCCGTTATCCAACTCATAGTGCTGAACCCGGTAAGTCAAATTAGTCTTTTGCAGAATTGCTTTGGTACAATACTCTGCATAACCCGGGGATACCTGTGCTCTGTTCTGCTGAAACAGCAGAAAAAAAAATATAATTGGAAATACCGGTTTCATCCGACTGGCGCAACGTTAATTACCCGGAATAATAATTTTTTTTCCAGTACTGTCATGCAGGGTAATGCCCGTAAATACCTTTTTATTGGGCGACTTCCAATGGTCTGCTTTTACATGACCCGCAAAAATTGAATTGTCTTTTGAGTCAAGGTAAAGGCCAACAGAACCATCCGGCAACACACTCAAAGCAGCTCCTTCCATTCCGTTACCATGATCCGGCCCCAGCACAACCCGTAACTGATTGTTTACATTTAGTAAACCATAACCACTTCTTTCCAAACCTTTATCATCGTTAAGAAGCAAACCTGTTTCGGGCCCTATGCGATTGCCTATGATTGGGTCTGGCACCGGGTCTACCAGTACAATTCTGTCCCATCCATTTTCATCCAGTATGGCAATGCCATTTGCACTGTGATTATAAGTTTTGTAATTATTCATGTACTGCGGTCCCATACCGATAGCCCACTTGGATTTTATCTTGGCAGTGTCTGTCCTGGCCCTGTTTTTTGCAAATGGCAGCGGTGCGCCAATTATGATTCTTTCACGACCTGCTTCATCTTCCACTATAATCCCCTTCACCCGAATAATAGATTCATTTTCTTCTCTTTTGCCGAAAGCCAGTATGAAAAATAGTATGGCCGAAAGGCAGATGGCGGCCACTAATAATTTCAATTTGTTAACCTGCCGCTGTAATAATTGAACCTTTTCATCCATATGCAATGGTTTACTATATTTTAATTGCTATACCCTAATTTGATTTTATACCTCGCTCTTCCTCCTGCAAACTCCTGTTCCAGTTTCAGCACTTCTCTTGTTTCCTTGCTGATCCAGAATGTTTCCAGGTTACGGGGCAAACTGCCATGCCGTAACAGCCAGCAATCTATTTTCTGATTATTGTACCCGGTAAGCGTACCGCTGCCGGCCACTGTGTAGGTTTCATACCGGGGAGCAGAAGAACCGGGGTCATAAAAGTGTATTTTAAAGCTTACGCCCTCTTTATAGGGCAATAGAGGAAATACCTCCAGGTCCAGGTGCCAGTTCAAAAAATACCGGCCGGTGGCCTGTTCAAAAGCCCTAACTTGTTTGATAGTAATTGAATCTGTTCTTGTTGTTGCAGCTATACCATCAATACTGAACTCTTTTGCAGGGAAATTGAATTTATATAAGCCGGTCCTTTTCCACCAGCTTTCATGATATAAAGTGGCAAAACTATTCTTGTCCAGAACTGAATAGGTTTTATGAACCACCGTATCATTATCTTCCCATTCCTGGGTTACGGTTATGGCCTCTTTACCTTCATAATTTGTGTTCCCGATGGTACGGGACCACAACTGGTACATTTTGCGGCTGCTGTCCTTACCCATTTTAAAATACACCAGGTAGCGGTGGGTTCCGGGTATTAAGACACTGGTGTTTACTTTTGATGCGTCAATTGTAATAGTGTCTGCTTTTTGAGCGTTGGTTACTGAACCAATAACTAGCATGATGCCGAGGATAGAAACTCGTTGAATTTTCATTTTTACTATTTTAGTTGTTTATTCATGCCGCTGGGAACTCAAAAGGAACTCCAGTTGCGGTTTAGTAAATAACTTTCCTTTATTGATCACTGCCTGTATATCTTTTGTATTACTGATGTTATCCAATGGGTTACCGTTCAGCAGCACCAGCGTCGCCATTTTGCCTTTTTCGACAGTACCCAGGTCAGCAGTTCTGTTAAAGTAAATGGCCGGATTCAGGGTCGCTGTCTGCAGTGCCTGAAGGGGCGTAAGTCCCGCTTCCACCAGTAAAGCCAGTTCATCATGCAAACTGAAACCGGGGTAGCAATATGGGTTGGGATAGTCCGTGCCGGCCAGCAGCCGGATTCCTTCCTTCTGCATCAGGCCGACGATTTCCTTATGCAGCCGGAACATCGCCCTTGTCAGTTCAAAATACTCGGCCCCGGCTTTCTTAAACCGGAAATCATTGTTGGGTTTCCAGATCGCTTCAATACCCGGAGGCATGTAATGAATACGGCTGTCGTTGGAGAAAGCCGAATCGGTAAGAAGCCCGATATTCCTGTTTACAACCATGGTCGGGCAAATCCAGGAATCATATCTTTTAAGTTCCCGTATTACAGCGAGCAGCTTGTCCCTGTTAAATGTCCGGAGCATTAATTTCGTTTTGGCTACCGGATCCTTTAAAGATGTATCGCTGATCACCCTTTGCGCCAGTTTCAACAGGTATGCCGCGCTGTCGGAAGATTCCTGAATAATTCCTACGAGATGTTCCTGGCTTTTCTGTCCCGCACGGGCTGCCTCCAGCACCGATACTTCATTTGGTACATGGCCTTCAAATGATATTTGCTGTTTTTTAGCCTCATCGGCTATTTTAAAAAAGACCTGGCGGGGCAACAGTGAGTAAACCTTGATAAAATCAACCTTTAACTGATTCTTTAATGAGTCAACTATGCCTGCCACCTGCCGTTCAGATTGCACAGCCACCGAGCCCGGCCAGACCGGTTTTGGCCCATCCAGGATCGGGCCCGAGGCAATAATTTCTGGGCCGTTAATTGCCCCCCTGGCTATTTGTTCTTTCCATCTGTTTATGCTGTCAATATTTCCAAACATATCCCGAATACCTGTCACCCCATTGGCCAGCAATAATGAAAAGAACCGTTCGCTGCTCCAGGTATGGGTATGCATGTCCCAAAGTCCCGGGATCAGGTATTTATTCTTTCCGTCAATGATGGTTCCTGTGTACTTTCCCGGGGCACTGCTGATTGCCAGTATGCGGTCTTGTTCAATTACTACCGTTACATTTCTGCGTACCGATCCGTTCTTTACATCCACCACATTTGTGTGCTCTATGATTAGCAACTGCCCCTGAAGCAGTGTCGGTACAAAAAACAAAAGGAGGCAAGGCAAATAATTTCTCATCTTGCCTATTTTATCCCATTTACGAAAGCCTTAATTTCACCGTACACGGCTGTCGGGTTGTCCTTCCATACAAAAGCCGCAGTACCAGGTATATCTTTTATAACTATAGCGGGATTTTCCTTGGCCGCCAGGTTCCATGATTCAATAAGCTGCGGTTCAATCCAGTTCTTATTCATGGGATTCTGGAAAAAAGTCGCATTAAAGGTTGGTCTGAGAACCAGCAAAGGGCATTTAAGATTCTTAATCTCTGCTATTAAATCCGCTGCAAAATACTCACAACTGTACCTGATCATTACCGGTAGAGGTACCGCTGCAACCTGGTTCCAGAGATGCTGAGCACGGCTGGAATCGACCGAGTAAACTTCGGGAATAAAATTACCCTGGTCGAAGGTCTCTTTTTTCATTGTCTTAAACCACCTTTTGGATGTAACATTATCAGTGTAACCAATCATCTGTTTCACTGGGAGTGACGCCAGTTTTCCCTGCTGAATGGCAATAAACTTAGCAGGGCCGCCCAAAATAATAACTGCCCCTACTTTATCCGGAAAGTCAATGGCCATTCGCATGGCAATTTGTGTGGCAGTTACAAAATGGGCGGCTATAATTGGCTTTTCAATTTTTTCCCTGTCTATAAGCTTTATCAGCCCGGCCAACATGCTCCTGTTCCACGTTTGCAACCCGTAACTCACCGTGGTGTCGGGCATATCCGGCGCTTTGGTATTGCCAAAACCCGGAATGGTAACCGCATACATGGTGTATTCCTTTTCATTGGCCTTCATTAAATCTTCAAAAACCGCCGCATCAAACCCAAGCCCCGGAATCAGGATCATTTTCTTCTTGCCATTTCCCCGTTTTATAAATGAGGGAACAGCAGCGTATTTACTGGTGGTATAACCCGGTACATGAACAAGGTTATTAATCTCCGCCACATTCAAAGCTGTACTCTGCCCCTGCGATTTTGTCAGGGTCAAAGCCAGGAAAAGTATACCCGGAATGATGATTTTTTTCATAAATTAATTTCACTTGTCGTTTAAGGCGATAAAACTATTTTTTTTGTTGGTGCTAATGCGGGGAAAAAGGACGAAATGCTTTAATCAGCAGGCAAAATGACCGCCATATTTACAAGAGGCAAGCAGGGTGTATGAAAGGTCTCGCTGAACTGAATGGCTGTTCCGGTATTTAAATTCTTTATTGGCACAGAAATGACAAAAGTCGTTTGTCATTTCTGCCTATGGTTTAACGGCATTTAAGGAGAATTTAAACCATCCAGTGAGTTGCTGATTTATTTTTGCAGATATATCATTAATCACTCAGAAGTCTTTTATGTATAAACTTTCTGTTGCCTGCATTTTCTTTGCGGTATGTAACTTGTTATCCATGGAGTCAACTGGTCAGACAGTTCCTATCGCAACAAAACTGATCGGGCATTATAACAGCGAAAACTATGACAGCTTGTACATGATGCTGGCTGCTGATTTCCAGAAAGAGTTTTCCAGAAAGGATCATCATGAATTTTACAAAACAAACATCAGACCTTATGGAAATGCCTTATCGGTAAAGCCAATTTCCGCAGAGAACGGAATTGATAATTATAAGGTCACATTTGAAAAGGGAGATCTAAAGCTCTCCTTATTGATGGGGCGAAATAACCTGATTCAAAGCCTCCAATGGCTTCCTTATCAGGCCGAAGAAATTATAAAAAGGGATGCCAGCACAGTCAATACAAATAATCCCCACCATTCGGGTTTACAATTACTTATAGATTCAGTGACCCGTAAATTTTTTGAGAACCCGGTGAACTGCGGGCTGAGTATTGGAATAATACAGGACGGAAAGACGGAAACTTATTTTTACGGTGAAACAAAAAGGGGTACCGGCATCTTACCGGATATCCATACACAATATGAAATTGGTTCCATCACGAAAACATTTACAGGGCTTCTGCTGGCTAAAGCTGTCAGTGCCGGGAAACTCAGCCTGGATGATGAAATCAGGAAATTCCTGCCGGAAGGTTTAACCCAACCCGAAATGACCGGAAAACCTGTTCTCGTAAAGCACCTGGCCAGCCATTGTTCCGGATTGCCCGCCAATCCAACTAATCTTACATTTCAGAAGGATTATGATCCCAATGACCCGTTCAGGAACTACGACAGCGGGCTATTTATTGAATTTTTAAAGAATTCCAGGCCTGATACCATCCCGGGTACCGTTTTTACTTACTCAAACACAGGCGTCGGTCTGCTCGGCATGATCCTGGCCAATATCTACAACAAGCCCTTTGAAGAGTTATGTGTTGAACTGATCTTAAAGCCATTCAGCATGAAGGAAAGCGGGTTTAACACAAACGATTCTGCCATCACCCAACTTGCTACGGGCTACAGGGCTTCAAACGGAAAAGCAACCCCTTACTGGAACTGGAAATACCTGGCTTCCGCTGGCGGTCTTAAGTCCAGCCTGAATGATATGATTTTATACTTGAATAACCAGATCAACAGCACATCCAAAGAAATAGCTTTGTCTCAGCAACCTGTATTTACTGATTCCCAACAGGCAGTTGGGCTTAACTGGTTCATAGTTCCCTATAAAAACATGAACTTCATTTTCCATGATGGAAGAACTTCAGGTTTTTCAAGCGTATGCGGCTTTGTAAAGGAAAGAAAAACAGGTATAGTCGTACTGAATAACTCCGGCATTGATTGCTCCGAACTGGCTTTCGCCATCATGAGGGAGTTACTGAAATAAAGGGTGGAAAGAAAGGAGAGTCCCTTCAATTTTCGCACAGTTTGGCGATACCTTATATCCTATAATTTTGGTCAGCAAGTCATAACTGTTTATTTTCCCGAAACCCATTCTACAACCGGATCAAGCCATTCTTTATACCCTTTATAAATGAAACCATGACTTAACCCGGTATTTCCTTTCTGTCTTTAAATATCTTCACACATGTCTGATGCGGATCAGTAGCCTCAATGATGGACAAGAACTTTCCATATAATTTCATTTCAACATAGCTTTTATAGGTGTCGGGCCAGCATCCACCCATGATAATGAAACCCAGTTTCCTCATTTTCATACGGGCTGATACATGCAATGCAATATCCCATCCGGCCGATGCTCCCAATACTATTATATTCTTCATTTTGACGCCAGCTTTAAGCAAGGTGTCAATTTGTTTTGCAATACGCTGCACATAAACAGAATCTGCCACTCCCTTTTGCCTTTGTTCGCTGATGACATTGAATCCCCGCTACTTTATTGAATCAAGTATATTAAGGTATTCATAGGGACCCCATTCGGGCACCGATTGATTAATTGCATTGTTGCCAAGTTCCGTTACAACTGCACCGTGAAGGTAGAATAGATATCTCTCTTTCTTATTTATCTCCAAAGGTATATCCGAAGCAATTATTTGTGCCTCTGTAACAGAACCAAACATCAAGAAACAGGCGCTTAGCAAGCTACCATTTACTCTTGAAATCTTAAATTTCATTTTTCTCATTGGAAACGTTTTGATAATATTTTTCTCTGAATAAACTGACCATATACCTGGCACAAACCAAAGTCTGAGACCATCGCCTGAATGAAGGCCTTATAGCGTAAGACCCTACAATTGGGTAAGTCCGGTCATCTTTCCTGATGTCAATTGCTTCCTGAACTATGCTATGAAACCGGGCAGGCAGAATAGTCAGGCAGTAGATACCAGCCTCGGCTTTTGAAACAATTTTGCCGGTTTGAAGAGTAACAAGTTGCCTTGCTATCCCAAGTATTACCCATTCAGTAAACCGTGGAAACAACACCAGTATTAGTTTCCTACCGAAGTACGAGGAATGCCTTCTTATCCAGTTACCCCAATATGATGAATTATTCAGAAACAGAAAATCATTTAATTTGTTTCGGGTGATATGAAAGGGTAAGTTTGCTGCATCCGGCCCAAGCAAGGTGATGGCGTTGCTTTTTATTTCAGTAAGAGCAACCGGCCCCATCTCAAATAATCTATAACCTGTCTTTCCTTCATGATAGTAGAAGAGACTGGATTGACCGGGATCATTCAGTTCAAGCGTCCCGGAGGCAATATAATATCCGCTCAAGTCAGGTTTAGGATACTCTGCTGCTATTTCATTATGAATCTGCTTTAGCTGCCCGGCTATTTTTTTATCAGGTATCTCTTTACATACTACAACAAAATCTATATCACTTTTAAAAGGATAAAAATCATTCATAGCAATTGAGCCAGTAAGATATATTCCAACGGGAAAGCCGGGTTGTATCTCTGTTATTTTCCGGAAAAAAGATCTAATTATGTGGTTTGCAGGGTAAGGGAATGCGTCAAATTCATTATCCTCTTCTTTCATTTCCAAGATATTTATTTGGTACATTTTTAGGAGTATAGCCTGTTCCGAACTTCTTTTTCATTAATATCTCAATAATCTTTGCGATTACAACTTCATCCCGGTGCATCTGAGGCAATAGTCCCATCATCGCATAGCTGAGAGGATTTACTGCCGGTATAAATGTCTCCCATTCATATCCTTTTCCCCAGATCAGCCCTTTTACTGTTATATCGAGATCGGCGCCTTTCTCCAGCAAAAAGTTCAACATTTCTTCCGAATTATTGGAATTCTGATTTACCGTATGAAAGATGGGAGTATGTCCTCCGAATCCATTTTCATCTGCACCGGCTTTTGCGTTAATATCAGCCCCATGTTTTACCAGTACTTTAGCGCTGTCTATATGATTAAATTCTGCGCATACATGCAGCAGGCTGACTTCATACATAGGCGTATACGAACACGGAAGACTAACATGCCTGTGCGCTTCGTCCGGGTGAACAGATAATAGAGTTTCCAGGAATTCAGGATAGTCGGCCAGTACCCCGAGCAAGGTTTTGTTTTCAAATTCAAGCCCGTAGTCAATGAACATTCTTACACAATCTTTAAACCTGGGCGTACGGGTGTACTCACCCAGGAGTTCATAAAAAAGAGGCCGTCCATTGCAGGGTTCATTGGCGCTGATGCCCTTTTTAAAGCATTCCCGGATCCCTTCCGGTGAGTGCAATTCAATTTGCAGCATTATTTCCTTTAAGTCCTTCATATTGCTTCAGAAAACTGTGTTGGATGTACTTGTCAGAGGATTACAGAATTTCAGAATGGAATCTGCTACAAACTCGGTATCCGTCAAATGCAAAAAATGGTCCTTATTGCTTACAACAAAAACTGACCGGCTGGAGAGTTGTGTCAAATCACGCTGCAATTCAAGCCAGGAGGTGTCTGTAAAATCATCCCCTTTTTCAGTAGGATTGATGAAATGGTTCAGCCCTTTCCGGCTACCTATAACCAATAAGGGGGTAGCGCCAAGAGCGGGTAGTTTCTTGCATACTTCAAGGTTATCTTCAAATGACTCCAGTTCCATCTTGTAGATGCGATAATAACGGCTATGTAAGGTAACGCTGTAATACTCATCCAATAAATAGTCAGGCAGCCCAAATGTAGGCACCTTCCTTGTCCCAAATCTGAGAAAGCCCAGCCGGGCAATAAACATTATTTTATTGATTTGTTTTATCTGCGCATCAATATTACCTTTTATTCCCGGCATTTTATCAAGCAGGAATGGGTGTGCAGCATCCAGGAGAATCAATCCTTTTACTTGTTCCGGAAAGAAGCTGCAAAACATCCTGGCATTTAATCCGCCGAGTGAATGCCCTGCAAGAATAAGATTGCCGGTTATACCTTTCATTTCCAGCATGGCATTCATCTCAAGGGCCATATGTGTACTTAATCTTTTGGTTGCGGGGAGCTGGTTCTCCGCATAACCGGCTCTGTCGATCAGGCAAACAGGGATATGAGGCCTCAGCAATTCTGCAAGAGGCTTAAAAAAGACTGACCAGTTGCCCATGCCTGCATCAACTATCAGGGTACACCTGCCCATCTTTTGATTGTTATCTAAATCGGGATGTTCCATATTCTGCAAGTAGCCGGGCTGTTCAATAGGGTTACACGAAGATGATTTATCCCGCCCTTTGAAATCACTTTAGCTTTACGAGAAAATAGTTTCCGGATTTCTCCTCTCTCACCACTTCATATCCGGGATTTACTGTGAGCACCCATCCATCGCCTGAAACAATATTTTTCTCTGTTTTAAGGGGAACCGTAATAATAACCTTATCAAGATTGGGTGTCAAAAATCCTCCTGTTTCTTTTATATCCAGTATCCCCCAATCTGCGATTATTTTCATACTGGGGTTCACCCGGCCCAGATCCTCAATACTAACCATCAATCTTGAATCAGAGGAAATGCTTTTCTTTCCTGTGAAGGCGAGTTCAAAATGGGGTTGTTCCAGGAATCTTCTTTTATAGCCGGCGACTATTTTCTTCATGGTTTCTTCCCTGTCAGTTTCCTGGCCTGCAATGTATTTGCCCCCATACAGGTCTGCGGTTGCCTCTATTTCTCCCTGCGTAATCGTATGGTCCTGTAGCCCATTCCTTAAAGCTTCCCCGAAGAAATGAGTCAAATTCGTTTGTTTATTCACTTTTTTATTCCAGTAAGGATCCGTGTCCCTCAGCAGGAAACCATAGGCCGGAACGGTTTCATAGGCGAACAACTTTACATAGTTCTTTTGACGGAAAAAGCTGTCAATCTTAAGGCAAAGTAATTCCACCAGTTCTTTATCGCCGAGTTGCCGTGCAGCTTTCCCGGTATAAGACGCCATACCCTCATTGATTTCAACGGAACCTTCCGTTTCCAGTGCTCCGGGGTATAACTGGTAACGGTATGCCCTGAATTGAAGGGCATGTTTGACATGCAACCGCCTTTCCTCAGTAGCCCGGGCAGTTAATGCCTTTTTCAATGCCTCCAGTTCCAGCCGCAGATAAATTCTGCCTTCCCTTTTATCCAGGTGATCATTGGGCAGTTCCTTCAGATTGGCAAATCCGAGTGATGGCTGTACCCTGTGAAATAATTCATGGAGAAACAGATCAACCCTGTCTTTCAGGTCAGCGTGGTTCAGGAAGAAGGTAAGTACCATGGCCCATCTTCTGCCGCCCCAATCAAGTGATGCATTTCCAATAAGGATATTGCCAGGCAGTTTCCCGGTGTAGATATTTTTGTCCTTTTTCAGTATACCAGCGGAATCCGGGTAATTGGCGTATGCCTGCCTTGTAATGGGGTTGACAATAAGTAAAGGTCCGTACAAATCAATATCCCAAATTTTCAGATTTTCTTTTGATGCAGCATACACTTCCGTGAAGTAGCGGTGAGCCGTATCAGCCATGGTCAATTGGGTTTGTGCAATCACGGGACTCATACAAGTTCCGATAAGAAGGTGTACTGCAATCCGAAATTTTAGAAATCTGTATCCCGGCATTTCCTATTGACTTTTTTTTTTGAACAATTACTTCGTATCCGGTAAGGTCGTTACGGCCCTGAATCCATAATAACCTGCCTTGAATTTTTTCTTTACCTTTTTAACCACCCCGTTTGCACTGATCATCCAGGCATAGGTGGTATCAGACAATGGGCCTGTTCCGGTCCACCAATATATGATTGGCGAATGCCTTCTCCACATGGGAAACTCTTTATCCGGAAGCCTGTCATAAAAGGCTGTTTCTGCTGCCTGATCCCACTTGCCCCCTGCAGGACTTCCATGCCGGTGCATAGAAGTTACCGCCTCATCAATATCCGGGAGCCGCCATATGTTCTGCTCCCTGTCTGAAATACGGTTGCCCGAGCTATCCAATTGCCTGCAGATACGAACGGCCTCATACCAGTTATAACTTGCCTTACCCCAGCCGGGTCCTTCTTGGATCCATTTAATCCTGCCCGTCCCCGTTGTAACAATCACCGCCTCGCCCGTATGCTTTTTTATCCTTGTGGAAACCCTGTAAACAGGTTCCGCCCCCGCAGTCACCAAGGTAATTGCCGGTATCAGAAGATGTATCTTCAGCGCCAGTTTTTGTTTTCTGATATTTCCCCATAAGGCCAGCAGTGCAGCAGGAAGGAAGGGCAGGAAATAGAACCAATTGCGATAATACACAATGATCCAGCAACCAAAAAGCATGATAAACAGTACTGACCACTTCTTCAGATAAATTACTCCTATACCCAGCATTAGGAAAATGAATACCGGGCTCAGGTACTGATAGAACATCAGTTTAAGGTTCATTCGTAAGGATTCATAATACCATCCTTCATAGAAATTTTCTATAATGCCCCAGTAACCCCAAAGACATGCAAACAATGTGAGCATTAACAGGGCTGCCCATCCTGATATGTTAGAATTCCATTTCACTCATAATTTATTAGTTAGGTTGTACCCTATTTAATTCATCCTCTGCACCAGTTCTCCGCTGTCTTGCCCCCTTCACCTGGTTGCTTCCAAACCGATAGCTAAAATTAATCCTGAACTGTCGGGACTCAAGGCGGTTCCTTGAATAAAGCTCCTGGCCTGCAAAATCACTGACGGATTTGGGCCATCTTGTCTGGAAAATATCTGAAACAGCGATCCTCACTGTTCCCTTATTTTTCAATATCGATTTTTGCATACCTGCATCAAGGCCCCAAAGGCTTTTGGTTTTTAAAGTGCCTTGTGAAATGGAGGGTGAGCTATAGTTAGCGGTAAATTCAGTCCTATATCCTTTCCCCAAACTAAAACTATGCTGCATCACAAGCGACAAAGCATATATATCCAGATCAACTACTCTGCCGGGTCCTAAATCCGCCTCATAGTGCGAGTAGTAACTGTTTAGATTTATAAATCCACTGTACCATTTAAGTTGCAATGGATAAGTGATATCAAAACCAACTGTGTTCTGCTTCGCAAGATTACGCTGGGTTATAAATACTTTTGACCGTTCTGTAGTGTCAAAAAACTGTGTAAATATATCCTTTGTATGGCTGTAACTGAGTTTACTTGTGAGTTTAAATTTATAGATGTGCGTGATGGCAACACTGTTGGTGTACTGGGGGCGAAGCCCTGTATTTCCTTTGCTGAATGAATATTCATCCAGCCTGAATTCAAAGGGATTCAGGCTTTGATAGGTCGGACGGTCAATCCTCCGGCTATATGAAATGCTCCACTGACTTTGAGGTTTGCCATTAAATGTAATAGCCGCACTGGGAAACAGGTTTGTATATCTACGTTCAAAACTGGAATCATAGGTCACATAATTACCGGTCGCATTTAGTTTATATCCCTTTGACCGGCCTTCCGTATTTGTATTTTCCATTCTCACCCCAAATTGGATAACTACTTTCTTGAAACTCTTATTGAAGTTTATATATAGGGCATTAATATTCTCTTTGTAGTTAAAATTATTGCTTCGAAGTGTATCCTGTTTTTCATATGTCGGGAACACATCGAGCCTCCTGAAATCATTTTTGCTGTTGATAACAGCTATCTTACCCCCAAAGGATAGCTGCCCTTTCTGAAAAGGCATTGTATAATCTGCCTTCAGGGTTCCGATATAAATGTCATTGGGCGCAATCATGCGATAAATGATTCTTGATGTTTCAACAGTACCTGTAGGATCATAATATATATTGGGCTGATATTGAGATGTCCTAATCTTAAAATGGCCATAATCTCCATCCAGGTTAAGTTCCCGGCCGGTGCTATCCGCATACCGGTAATTAATGTTTGTATTGATATTATTTCTGGTAAAATCTGTGTTGGTCCCAGCCTTGAGGATTTTGGAAATAGTGCTGGAGGGTTTGTAAATCACCGGGGTGGTGCTGACGGAATTTACTTCCCCGTTGGCGACCACCCCGTTTATGAGCACACCAATGGTACTTTTCTTACTCACAAAATAATCAGCCCCTGTCTTATAACTGTGAAAAACAGGATCAATAATCATGAGTGTTCGGTTCTGAAAAAAAGTATCCAGGATAGTTCTGTCAAAATCAATGGTGAATTCCTGTTTGGCAATATTGGTGTTGTAACTACCAAACAGGTTTACCTTTTTATTTCGGTGATTCAAAAACAGGCCGCCATTGTATTTTGGATATATTCCGATGGCATAGCCGGAATTAATGGAGCCGTTAGTTCCCAAACTCTTGTTTTTCTTCAGCCTTATATTGATAATACCGGCATTGCCAGCCGCATCATAGCGGGCAGAGGGATTGGAAATTATTTCAATGGCCTCAATCTGAGCGGAAGGAATGGATTTCAGGTAATCTGCCAGGTCTTTCCCGCCAAGGGGCGTTGGTCGTCCGTCTATATATACCTGGACGCCATTTTTTCCGCTCATGCTCAGGTTATCATCCTTGTCAGCCTGCACTCCCGGAGACCGCTTGAGCAATTCCAGCGCATCAGTACCCATGGCATTTACTGTACCTTCCACATTGAAGATGGTTTTATCAGCTTTTACTTCCAGTATTGGTCTTTTTGAAGTTACAGTAACTCCGGCTAATTTTTTTTGCAGCGGAGACATCAGGATGGGGGGTACAGCATAATCTGCATTGCCGGCATGTTCAACAATGGCGGAAAAGGATTTACTATGATTTACATGGCTGATTGCTATCAAATATTGTCCGGCAGGTATTTGTGCAAATTCATAAGAGCCATCCGTCTTTGTGGTGGCCCATTTCACTACAGACGAGTCCTTTGCTTTGAGCAGGCCAACAGTGGCTGATGGAATTGGTTTATTATCATTACTAGTGGCAATACCATGAATTTTTTGTGCCTTAAGTGCCAGGTTGCTGCACAAGACAAAGAACAGCAGAAATCCAAATCGTACGTTCATATTCGCTATCATTATTTAGTCAAACAGTTACAGTAACACAAAAATATCTACTGCAAATCCTGGAAAAGAGTATTAAATGACGAAGTTCCTTTGTCAATAGCGCTTACTATACAAGCGGTTACTGCGGCTTCTGATTGGTAAGGATGAATTCAGGTCAACGGGCAAATAATGAGTCTTAGCGAATAAAGGTTTCTCACTCTAAGACTGAGTCAGGAGATAAGTTTCCTACAAACTGGAATGAATGGAAACTATTTCTTATTAAAAAGCAAATCCAGTTTTTCAGCCAACGCATCCGGTTCAAGTCCCATGGCAACTATCTTCCCTTCTTTATCCAATAGCACATTAAAAGGCAGGCTATAGAGTCCGTACAGTTTTGCGCATTCACTTCCCCAAAACTTCAGGTCTGTTGCCTGAATCCATGGAAGATCATCTTTTTGGATAGCCCTTAACCATTCTTCTTTGCTTTTTTCAAGAGCGATCCCGATAATTTCAAAGCCTTTTGCCTTATATTCCCTATATAGTTTTATTAAATCCGGATGCTGAGCCCTGCAGGGCTGGCACCAGGAGCCCCAGAAATCAACCAATACATATTTTCCTCTATAATCTTCCAGTCGAACTGTGCTTCCGTCAGGTGACAATTGGCTATAAAATAATGGAGACAATACTCCAATCCTTAAACCATGCTTGCTCAGGACAAATCCAAGAATGGCTTCGCCATATAGGGAGTTTTTCCCATTTGGTCCCAGTAATTCATACAAAAGCCTGAGTTCCTCTCCCGGAAGCCGGAGCATAAGCCTGCGATAGATGACAAAACTTTTGATGAACTCACAACAACTCTGGCGGAAAGCAAAATCATAATTCTTCCTGAAGAGTAAACTATCCGCATTGGCCAGCAATGGTTCAAGTAAATGAAGAGAGTCTTTCTTTTTGCGTGCCACCAGCCGGTCCCTGATCTGATAAAGTGAATCAGCAAGGGTCAATTCTGCCCGTATATATGTCTTATAAAACATATAGTCCTTATTTAAAGGGGAAACTGCCTCCAGAGCTAAAATACTGAAATCCTTTTCCGCATATGTAGGAATCAGCTTTACAATGCCTGTGTCTGCAATGAAATCGAAAGAACTCAGAAAATCAAGCCTGATAACGGCAAGTACTGGTTCCTGAAAAGGGGATTGGAATTCAAATGACCCGTCCTTGTCAATGATGCAGGAATCAATAAATTTAGATCCGCCCAGCACGGGCGGGAAATAACCAATAAACAGCTTATGGTTTTCCTTACCTGGCAGCCTTCCTTTGATTACAGGAATATTTGCAGAATCACCGCATAAAAAAACTGGAGTAGTTTCTCCGGCCTTACAGAACCCTATCGGATATAAAGCAGAAAGCCACAAATTTAAAAGTAAACAAAGGATAATATGACGCATATCAATACTTGGTAGTGTCCTAATTTCAACTGCTTGATTATTAATGCTTGACCGAAAAAGCATTTCTGTTCATCCCCTCTTTTCATTCCCTCAACTCAAATTTATGTCTTCATTTACTATATTATTCCCTGTTATTTTAATATCTTTTGGTTTAGGCATGTATGTAGATCGTATGTACATGGTCTATAAGATCAGAAAAGATAAAAATGAGCGTAGCTGAATGGGTTATCCCAGTATTAACTTTTGCTGCCTTGATGTTTACTCTACCTTCTCACAAAGCCGGGGTAAAACCAAAACATTACCTATTTGTGTTGATTGGCATAGTTAGTTTAGGCTTTGCGTGGTGGAATAGCTGGGATAATTCAGATACCATAAAAGAGACAAAGCAGAGCAATAAGAATCTGCAAGAAAATTCTATTAAGCTATTAGATCAAAGGAGGATTGATAGCATTAATAATGCTACCATTAATATAGAACTAAGAAAGTATTTACGGGATAGTTTCAATTTGGATTTAGAAAGAAGGGGAATTATACCCGATTCATCCAATTATAGTTATATTATTGATGGAGCCCAAGATAGGCTTACAATTTATCCGAAACAAGGTGTATGGTTTAGACCATATTTTGCTTACGATACTTCAATATCTGGGTTTATGCTTGGTTCGTACCAAGGGGAAAATTTAACGATAGATGATAGCAAAGAATCAATTCTTATACATGCAAGATTTTATGTGTTACAAAAGGCGTTCATCAATTCCATAGCTTCCAAAGAAAAACCTATTGTTTTAGATGTGTTTAATTTTAATAGGCTGCACCTGCATCCAAGATTGGGTGATAAAATTCACCCTTTATTTTTTGGTGATTATGCAGACCCGTTAAAAAGGTATATGTATATCAAAGGGAAGGTTTACTGGGTTCCATTTGATAACTACATTTCTCATTAATCAGTAAGTTTTACTATATCCTCAACACTCATCACTTTTTTAGTTAACCCAGCTTGCATTGCAGGGGTTACACTTAATGATTGATGCACTTTGCAGAAATTGTAATAAACGAAATGAAGTGCAATTGCGTGGCAATGGTTCTCTACTTTTTTACTGAAAGCATTGGTTAATCTTGTAAACCTGCGCATGTGCATCCGCATAGTTAGGTTTTGTCGCTCAACGTAAGACGTAGAAATAAACTTTGGCCGGGGATCACCCATAACACGGGTCTTTTTGCAGCCAGTACATTCGGCAGGGCTATATTTTCTTTCTGTTTCGGTATTGCCATCGCTTCCGCCATACATCTTAACCAGCATGGCATAATCTACGTCATAATCAAAAGCCTCTTTAACGGCCTGTAAATACGGCCTATGCCCATCGGTGGTTAATTGTACCCGGTTTTGCAACCTGTCTTTAATGTCCTGCATAAAAATTGTAGCTGCCTCTACATCTCTATCACCTACCAGCCAGGAAACAACAAGTTTGCTGTCTGCGTCTATTCCTACCCACGTCCAAACATCACCTTGGCCAGATGCTCCCTGTTCTTTTGCTTTTTCCTTGCAGCCTACAAAACTCCAAATTTCGTCACATTGGATACGTTCAGAAAGCAAATGATGCACTGTGTCATTATGGAACTGCTGGCAGGCTTTTCCTACCCGTACCAATAAACTGCAAACGGTATCCTTAGATACCCCCACAATCCGGGAAGTAGCCCTAATGGAATTACCCTCAACCAAGAGGCTAATAATCTGTGTCTGCTTATGTATTGGTAGCTTGTTCATAAGATAAAGATAAGGAAATATGCTTGACCGTACAAGCATATTATCACATTTTCATTTTTTTTATTATTTTAGCTTTATTGCCTACCTATTTTAAAAAAGTCCGCAAAGGTATTAAATATTTTTAAATTATCAACTTATAGGTTGACAATATGGAATTTGTTCCTATCTTTGGTAGTACTGATAAGTTTTGGTGTCCTGTGTATGAGCAGGATAATGGCGATGATCTTTTCACTGTTCTTTTTGATAAATGGACTGACACTGAATATTTAAAGAACTTTTTTATTGAGCATAAAGCTGACCTTACTAGCCCCTATTGGAACGGAATAAACATAGACAAAGCAATACAATTAGTACTTGAAGAAATTACATACTTACAAGAAAAATTGATTTGCATTGAAGACAGACATGATGAGTGTGATGGAGTAGAAATTGAAGATATTTTTGAAGATTTTAGGGATAGCGAATTAATATTCAAAGGAAGCCAAAGAAAATTCAAAAAGGGGAAAATAGACAGCTATCCAAAGTTTTTACGATTGTATGGTGTTGAATTGGAAGATGGGACAATTTTAATTACTGGAGGGGCAATAAAAATTTCTTTTGAGTTGGAACGAAATCACATAAAAGATGAAATAAAAAGGATGAAAAGAGTTGCGAATTATTTAAAGGCTGAGTTTATTCACACCAAAGAAGGTCTTTATTAATAAAAAGGTTTATTATGAAAAAGCCAGAGAAAAAAAGTAATTGGATTCAAGGTGCTAGATTTAGGATTAAAAACAAAAAATGGCTTATGTATTCAAGTCATATAGCCAGACGTATTTTAGCAAAAATTGATGAGCGGGAAGACTTGAGCCAAGCAGAATTGGCTAGAACCCTAGACATTTCTCCACAACAGGTAAGTAAAATTGTAAAAGGGCAAGAAAATTTAACTTTAGAAACAATAGGGAAACTATCCGATGCACTGGGGTTTGAGTTAATTACATTCCCAGATTATGAATATAGTTCTACTATTTATTCAGACGCATCTTCATACCAAAATAAATCTACTATTGTATATGAACCAATAAAATTTGAAGGTAGATTAGATAAATTAATTTGGCAGGATTTCATTGATAATACAATGAAAGAAAAAAATGCTTCAACGAGCGAAGTTGTAACAGTAACAAAGTGGAAAGAAGTTATTGTTGATAAAATTAAAAATTTAGAAAATATTCCACCAGCTATACGGGCATAATATGGCTAATGAAAACGTAAATACAAGTATAAGTTTTTTGTTTAGAGGTTTGACTGCTGAACAATTTGCATTAATTGACGCTCAATTTAAGGATAATGAGGAATTAAGAGTAAATACAACCTTAAAGATTGTAAAGAATGATGAAGCTAGAATGATTGGAGTGTACACAAAAATTGATTTTTTACAAAATTCTACTTCAGCATTTATTATTGTAGAAGTTAGTTGTCATTTTGAAATAATCAAAGAATCTTGGGAAAAGATTTTTAATCCAGAAGAAAAAACTGTGACATTGCCAAAAGATTTTGCGACGCATTTGGCAATGTTGACTATTGGTTCTACCAGAGGATATTTATTAGGGAAGATAGAAAAGCATCCTATTTATAGTAAGTTTTTTGTACCACTTGTAAACGTACAAGACCTTGTAAAAGGCGATGTAATATTAAAGCCGTAGTTAATCCTTTCTGTTCCACCTTGCCGCCGCAGCTTTCTTAGCGATTTCAGAACGTCTTTTTGAGGATAAAGCCTTTGCTCTGGCTGGCCCACCTTTAAGCCCTCCAGCCCTTCCTAATGCTGCGGCAGCAGCCCTTATTTCATCAGATGGGGTTGGTTTAGGCTGATCCGTAACAAGGTCAACTATTGCTTTGGCTTTTTGGTTGGTGTCGGCTGGTAGCCTTTTTCTCTTTGCCATAACTTTTAGAAATTAGTTACAGCAAATATAGGGTTTATCCTTTGCTTTTTCGGTCAAGCATTGATAATCAAACACTTCAAATTAGGACACTACCCAATACTTACTTAATTAATTCATTTAGCTTTTCTGTCACCCCCCCTATTGAAAGATCCATCGCAATTATTTTTCCTTCTTTGTCCAATAGGAAATTTCTCGGGATAGTGGAGACTCCGTATAATGAGGCGGCCTCGCAATTATAACCTTTCAGGTCAGAAACATTGATCCAGGTATATTTGTCTTTTTGGACAGCTTCCAGCCATTTAGCATTTTCACTGTCCAGTGAAATGCTTACCATTTCAAATCCCTTATTTGAGAATTGCCAGTACAAGTTCACCATTTCCGGGCTCTGCTTTCTGCAGGGGACACACCAACTTGCCCAGAAATCCAGCAATACATATTTCCCTTTTAATGAAGACAGTTTAAAAAGTGACCCATCCGGTAGTGGTTGGCTAAAATCCGGGGCCGGCTTATTCAGCCCGATCCGCATTTCCACATCGGTCCTGTATTTGACTTCCTTATAAATACGATTTTCATGGAGAGATTTATCCAGGCAGCGAAGCAATTTGCCAACAAATTCCGGTTCCCCAAATAGGGAACGGCAAACTGCCAGTGATGCAAAACTCCCGGGATATTTCTTTACAAACGCCTCGTGAATGGCTTTCTGTTTTTCTCCCCAGTTCATCCATTTCTCATTGTATTCTTTATAGCGGGCAGAATCACCTGCCTCCCGGTATTGTTTCAAAGCTGCCGTGATGGCTGTATATTCTCTCCGGGCTTCCTTGCCTGCCTCCCTGAATATATTATAAATATCATTTTCCTTTCCGCCCTTCACTTCCGCATTGTTCATGTCGGTACTGATTCCTTTGATCTTTATTTCCCCCGGCTCAAGTACAAAAGCTACCCCCAGTCTTTGCCCCTGTATATAGAGACTTTTCAAAACCGGCTCTCTTACTTCACCATTAAAACTAAAACTTCCATCCTTTGACCATATTGAATCAGTTTCACCATAATTTGGTCCGTAACCAGGTTTTAAGTAGATAAAGACGTTGGCGGCATTTTCTATCTTACCGGCTATTTTATACTTCTTCGCTTTTTGCCCGTATGACAGCACTATACAATTTACAAATAGGAGGAAGTAACAGAACAGTATCTTCATAAATTTTTTATACGAATGTATTCGTAATATCTAATTGAAGGAGTACTGAAACATAAAATAATGATGAAATGCGTTTGTCAACTCAGGTATTATCCTTTCCCCATTACGTCTCAAATCTGTGAAGGATTATTTACAAATCTTGTTCTCGTTACTAACCCCAAAGACTATACATCTTTCCAGATCATAAATTTCTCATTATTAATCCGGACTTAACCCTCATCATTATCCGTTCAGTATATTTGAAATCCTCAACCGGGTTTCCCTCCAACACAAGAAAACTGGCTTCATATCCTTCTTTCAGGTATCCAATTTTTCTGCCGGGGAAAATTGTTTGCGCCGTGGTTTCACACCACATTTTCAATAAAGTCAGGTTGTCAAATATTCCAAGTTTTTTCAGATGGTCAATTTCGAACCGGGCCGTTTGCCCATATGCATCTGAACCAATGGCCAGTCTCACTTTATTTTTGTGTAAAACCAGGAGATTGTGAATAATCATTTCTTTTTCGGTGGCCTTATACGGAAGGCTGTCAATTGTTTTAAAGATGTTATCAATAGCTGTTCCCATGGTGGTAACTACTGCTATTTTTTTTCTTGCTGCCAGTTTTGCATCAGCTTCTGCTATTTTATAGTTTTCGAAGCCATAATCTTCTTTTGCACGGAAACCGGGTGTATGATTGATTTCATCTGCACCGGCAAGCAATGCCGTATGGAAATCGGCTGATGTTTCCACATGTACAGCAACACGGTACCCGTCTTTATGGATCTTTTCAATCATTGTTTTCAGCATTGCAGGATTTAATCCTTTCCATGCAAAGAAATTGCTGTCTGTTCTTCGTTTTGCATACTCCTCTGAGTATAAGAGATATAGCTTGATAAAGCCGGGCTTTGTTTTTTTCAGCGTTTCCCATTTGGTATAAAACTCTTTCAGATTATCGACTGAATAATAAAAACCGCCCTCGCCGTCTGCTATTGTCCAAACCTCCCTGTCAATATTTCTTTTTACGAGCCCTAAAGGGTGGCCCTGTGGTGCTGTTATACTCCCGTTTGAAAAACTCACATCAATACTTTGGGGAGTATTAATTCTGCCTGCTAATTGCCCCGGTACTTTCGGCAGGTTATTAGGATTCTTTACATAAAAGATGCCGTCTTTCAGATACCGGTCCCGTAGTTTATAGAAGCGTTCCTCGCCATACCATTCTACATTATGGTTATGCGCTTCGCCAAACGGGGGTATCACATACTTACCGGCGAGATCAATTATACTGTCAACACGATTTGGCTTTTTAGCAGCAAGTATCCCATTTGAACAATAAAAAGTCTGCTTTACAAAGCCGTTGCCTGTAAACCAAATTCCGTTAATAACTAAATACGTCTTTCCACTGCCTTGTGTTTGCCCGTAAGTATTAAAAAAGAGATTCAAAACAAGAAACTGTATAAACAAACCGGTTTTTGTGTGTCGCATTGATTGTTGTGTTTACTTTTTTAAATGGCCAAGGATTTCCCGAAATGGTAATGCATCAATTTATATTAATGGCCAATTCATCATAAAAAAGAGGAAAAATAAAATTGCGAATTTAGTTTCTAATCGGGGGCTTATAATTGATGAAATCCTTTCGTCAGGAATTAGGATTGAATTTAATTTACCCTGTGTTTATTGTTTAATTTTGTTTCAATGCAAAATCAATGAGAATCTGCTACCATTATAATGCTTTCTTCATCCTATTCATAATTGCAGGGGGTGAAGAACATGCTCAACTAAATTCGGCGCTAATTGAGAGGAAGAAAGAACTTGTAAATACCCTGGCGATTAAAGTTCTGCAAAACGGCAAACTTAAATTATATAAGGATCACCCTTTTCCTGTATTTACAGGTCATACTCAGGAAAAGGATATCAACCTGGAGTAAGATACAAGTCTGTAGGTAACCTGATTAAAAGTCTCAGGAATTTGAAAATGGATATAAACCTTTTACTGGTAGAAACCGACCTGGTGACAGCGAGATATGCAGGTAGTTGGAGCGATTTAGTTTCAAGAGCCAAAGCAACTGGAATAACCATTATTAGATGTAAGGATGGGAAACTTGCTGAAGAATGGGTACTGACAAATGAATTGTCCACTATGAACCAAATGAAAAATTAACTACTGAAAACAGTTTGAATCTGCAGAAGTGTTTAGGGCAGATCTAACCACACTTATTAAGTAATAAAATATGAGATCAATGAAAAAAGAATGGACAATAGTAACGGGTGGAGGTTCAGGTATTGGTCTGAAACTTGTAAAAAAGCTGCTGAAAGAAGGGAGGCATGTTGGGCTCATCCTTCGTAATGCCGCAAGGAAATCCGAGCTATTAGACGCTGAACCGGGCTTATCGCGGTATGAGAAACTTGATTACTTTTTTGCTGATCTTTCCGTACAAATCGAAATAAAGGCCGTCGCCCAGGAAATTATAAACCGCTGGCCCAAGGTTGATGTACTTTTTAATAATGCCGGGGTTCTTCTTGAAAAACCTGCATTCTCTGCCCAAGGTAATGAAATGCACTATGAGGTTAATACACTGGCCCCCTTTCTGCTGGCCTCACACCTGAGACCGGCATTGGCAAAAAGCGAGACCCCTCTTATAGTGAATACCTCCACGGATGGGATACACTATATCAGGAAGCTTGACATCCCTGAATTAATTAATCCCAAAAAATTCAGAAAACTTTTCGGGCCCTACATGTATTCCAAATTAGCCCAGTATCTTATTATGAAAGATTCAACAGAGGACAATGGGCAAAGTAAAGTAAAATATCTTTTTGTTTCACCCGGAGGGAATAAGACAAAACTATCTACCGGAAAAGGCATGCCCGGATGGATGAAACTATATGTAAAACTGATATATAAAAGTCCATCCTACGGAGCTGATCTGTTATGGGAAGCCGCTTTCAATGAGGACATTTCTTTTAATTCGGGAAGCTATATTCAAAAAAGCAAGGCTATAAAAATTCCACTAACACTTGATCCTATTAAGAAACTTGATCTTTTGAAAGGGGTGAATATTTAGGTTCATATTGAGAATAACCAAAACTAAGCGCAGACAAGGTTGCACCCAATACCTGCTATTGGCCTGATAAGAAATGTTCACCCTGGCGAATTGGCGTAACACAGAGGCCATAATTTTACTTTTCTGGTAAAAAGTCAAGGCCTTAAGTAATTCATTTTCCGCCAACCGGACATCCTCATTATAGTAAATTAATATTCGTACTAAGATGCTTCTTATGAACAGGTTTTTTATTACAACGTTGACCTTCGCAACTCTTATTTGTTGTGGATCGTTGCAAAACACGACAAGGATTTCAATTCAAAACAACAGCCAGTTCAAAAGCTACGTTAATTTGAAAGTTATTCTGGATGATGTCATCCTTTTCTCAGGGAAAGTAAGTAACACATTAGATAAAAAGAAAGTAGATCTTAACTGCTTTATACTAATAGGAAGACACGAACTGACCATAGTTGACAGTGATAGCCAATCTTCTTATACTACAAACTTTATTGCTCCTGGAGATGGTAATATTTTATCATCTACGATTATGCACTGGAGGAAAAGTATCCAAATTCACAAAAAGACATAATTGAGGGGCAAAATGTGTCTGCCAATTCCTATACCCATGTCCATGCTGATAAGTCTGTAACCGTTTTCCATGTAATTGTGGCTGAGTAAGCCACCATAGCCCGTGATGTTCATAATGAATTTCCTCAAAACCTGCTTTATGCAAGTTTAATTCCTCTGTTGATTGTCAGATATAACGGGGTATAGTCTTATCATCGCAAATTAAATATACCGAAGCCATCCGGCCGGATGTGTGGCATTTATTTTCAGGTACCATCTGCATGCCAGAAACAACAGGGCGATATTTACAATAAATACAAGGTACACAAGCGGCAGGCTCCATTTATATTCATCGGGCAGATAACAATAAGGCGCAGTGTCATAAAAGCCTGATAAACTTTTACCGTAGTTAATCATGTTTACAAGCAGTGCAGATAGATGAATGAGCGGAATATGTAAGAGGTAAAAAAATAAGGGGACTTTTCCGAATACATCCAGTCCTTTTGCCAGCCGCCCCTTCGTTCTTTCTGCCAGCGGAACAAGAGCTAACAGCGGGCCCAACGTCATTAACAGGAACAACTGTGATGCCGGGTATTTGTTCTGGTTCAGCAATTGCATCCAGAAAGGGGAAACATTTTCTGCTGAGCTGTTCCTGTAAACAAGGTGGCTGCCGGCAATCAAAAAGGCCGCCGTCATTGCCAGACCGGTCATCAGACAGATTTTCCTGCGCCTCTTTTCATCCATTGAAAAAATGAGACCAAATCCGTAGCCTGCAGCCATCACACCGATCCAGGGAACGATCACATATAATATAGTAACCCCCTCCGGTCCCTGAAGTCCGGAAGGATATATGAACTCCCAAAACCTGCCAAATGATGGTCGGATAGTTTCCGGCAACATTTCCGGAATAGCTTTAAAGGCCTGCTGTGCTGCGATGATGACAATACCGGTAAGTCCTGCAATAACCGGTTTTAATCTTACCAGCAATGCCATTAACACCAGACACCAGACACCAACCCAACATCCATATAACTCCTGCTAAAAAGAATTTACTGTAATCAAAATTAAATGTCCAGCAAAAGCGAATCAGGGTAATTTCCAGGATGACGAGGAGTAAGCCCCGTGTAATCAGGAACCTGGAAAGCCGTTGGATATTGTTCAACTTTTTTTGATGCAAAAAAATGGCTGTTCCGGCCAGAAAAGCAAAGCCCGGGGCACAAAAATGGGTCTCCCACCGGGTGAGAAAAGCACCTGTTTCTGCAGAGAAGCCAGGCACACCTGAATATACTCTTACATGGTCAAGTGCCATTAACACCATGGCGGCGCCACGCAGGATATCTATGGACCGGATTCTGGAATTGGAGATAGTCATGCCCTTAAGTTGAGTTAATGAAATTGGCGCTAAAGGTAAAATACACGTTGAAGAGTTTGTTCTATTAATGACAAACATCTTTCATCAACCCTTATTAAACAGAATTCCTTTTCAGAGGTTAACCTTTCCCATTTAAAGCCTACCAGCTAATATGAAAAGTTAAGATGCGGTAAAATGTCTTCACCTCTATGCTGCTCAGTTAAACAAAATTATTCATTAAGAAATTGTTACTTCAATCAATTCAGAGGCCTGAAAATTATAAGCACCTCTAATTCCCTTTCGGCTTTTTCAAGAGTAAGTCCAAGTTTTTCATTTTCTTTGAGAACCTCATCCTTTGTGGCTATATCATTCACTGTTATTATATCATATTTTCCCTTAAGTCCAGTCTCGTCTATAACAGTTACAAACAACTGACTAGCCAGATAATCCGCGTACACTGAGAGTGGTACCGCTTTTCCGGCAAATCCTTTTCCGCTGAACATATTGAATATTTCGGGTGCATCAGATGTTTTCCAGGTTGATGTGTCAAATTCTTTTCTTTTCAAAATATAAACAGATAGTTTCCTTTTCTCAATTCCGGCTTTAAAAGGGAGCATTTCATTTAATTCCTGTTGCATTATTATTTTGATGCTGTCTTCCAGCCCGGGAGATCCCAAAAGGTCAAAACAAACTATCTTTTTCCCGGCTCCAACTACATGAAAATCCGGTTCGTAAAATGTCTCAGAGGATTTTTTTCCGAAAGCCACATTATATAAATAAGCATCAGGAACATTGAAATAGGTTATTCTTCTTCCTGCAAAGGGAGTTTTTGAATAGTCCGGGCTTCCAGATCCAAAATCCTTTGGCCGTGCTGAACACAGCGTTACACTATTGGTCATGCTACTGTCCAGGCCGAAATAATCAGCCGCCGGAGCCTGGCTGGCTATACCTGTCTCAGCAGATGATTTTACCTGTGTCCCCTGTACTAAATTATCAATAAATTTCTGATTGATAGAATCAGTACGGACAAGTGCAATTATTCTGTTATTACCGTCAACAATGGCACTTTGGCCAACATAATTAAAGCCAAACCCGTTATAGAGATAAGAATTTGTATCTGCGGCCAGCCATAGTTTTGAAGGTCTCTTTCTTAATAAGTTTTCCAGCCTGTCGGTGTTTTCATTGGAAACGGCAATAACATGAATCTTATCCTTATACATTTCCTGTAATCTGTTCAGACTATCCATTTCTGGTATGCAGGGGACACACCAGGTGCCCCAAAAGTTTAAGATCAGGTACTTCTTGTTTTCTTTTACTATATCATATTCCTTAACCGGGGCATTGACTACCGGCCTGATTATATAGTTCGGGAAGTTGTCGCCTACATTTAACAGATGTTGCTGGCTACGCACAGCTAACCCGGTAAATAGGAGAACAGCCGAGAGACAGAACTTTTGCATAAATATCATTTGTGGATAACTTCAGACTGGTGGCAAGTGGCAGCCCGGAAATTTTAAAATTCCCCTCAGGGTTGCTCAGCCTGTAGGTGGCCAGTGATGAATCATTGACTTTGTAAACAGATACTGTTGCAAAGGCAAGCGGTTGTTTACTCATGGAGTCTGAAAGGCTTCCCGTTATTGTTCCTGAACTTGACTGGGCACTTGCTAAAGTTTGTAACAATACAAGGTTACTTATGGAAATAAGAATCCTTATCATATTCTATGATTAAGCAGTTATCAATATGAACCTGGGAAGTTTTACTTAAAATCAACTATACATTGCTGGCAGGTAATTTCAAAACGGGTAGGTATTCCGGAAGCAGAGCCGAAGGAAGCCTTAAAATAACGCGGCACATTGGGCCGCTGACTGTTTTTCAGATAGGTTTCCCCCATGCTAAATACAAGGCCGGGTTTAGCTGCCTCCGGTTCTTCCCGCTTTTCAGGCACAATCTCAAAAGGAGCAAATACAGCACAGTTTTTCCCGTCAAAATTTACCGTGTAGTTGCTGAGCCCCCTTACGGGAAGTCGCATATCAGCCCATGAATTGTTTATTTTTATCAACGCTGCATCAGGGCTTATCTGGCGGATTTTCAAATCATAATTATTCCCGTCAAAGTCAACCTTTTTATTGAGTTTTTCCAGCTTGACATTGCTGTGTAACAGTCGTCCTTCGGCTACATTTATTTCCTCAATGGTATAACTGTTATCCAGGTTGCTTCTTATATAGATGCTGTCACCGATCCTGTACTCCACCGTGCTGCGGGTACTTTCTATTTCCATTTTTTTAATAGCATCTGCCCGGAAAGTTGAATTGGATATATCCGCCTCACATTCACCTATCACACCAAAATTCAGTGTACAGAATTTTGAGGTGATTCGAACGTTTCCTGCATTTTCAACATCAAGGACCGTATTGGTCAGGTTGAAATAACTCTTTTTAATATTACCGGATATCTGTACCCCGGAGTACTTATTTACCAATTCGATACTTGCATTGGATGGCAGGTAAATCGTTACAGGTATTAAAAACCCTGTTCCAGTACCCCACTGTTGATATGTAATAATGTTCCCTGGTTGTATCAACGGCTTCAACTTTGAAATATCTTCTGTCCATCCCCCCAGTTGAGATGTAATAACTTTACCTGTTTGAGTTCCTGTGGCCACTTCATTGATTAAGGTATTTTGCATTAAATTATTCAGCGCATCATCTCGGTTGTAAGAATAATTCTTACCGGCACCTGCTCCGATACTCAGACCATTAATAACAATATCCATCCTGGAATGAAACTTGCTGATTTTACTACCAGTGACTTCCTGCCAGTTCTTTTCGGTCATGCCTTTGGCCAATGTATCCGGAACCGGAAACTCCACCTTGACAGTATTCTGTTCCCATAGCTTTATCTGGAGGGTCCGGTTACTGTTGTTGATACGGATAGTGCTGTTGCTTTCAACTGCTTCCTGGGCCGTGAATACTTTAAGTTTTGCAATTTCCTGGCAAAAGCTGCTCCCTGTAAAGGCAATAAGAACAGCAATTGCCAAAAGCGGTTTAAGAATTAATTTTTTCATGGCTATACTTTTTTAAATATTTAAATAAACGGGGTTTCTTTTTTCTGCTTCTGGGTCCGCCTGGCGGATACGGTTATTCATTCTCTGGATTTCGGACTGCAGGCGTTTCAAAAGGGATAATTTTCCCTGGTATATATCAATGAGCTGATCCAGGTACAATTCGTTCATTCCGTTATGTTTTGCCTCCAGCTTCAGGGTTGTTTCTTCTTTTTCAAGGATACCATACTCCTTCTTAAAAGAAGAGAAGTAATCAGGGTTCTCCGCATAGAACGGAGTGGTCCTTATCGTTCTCAATTGTGCATTTATCATAGCCTGAAATCCAATATCCATTTGCTCCGTTTCAGAAAGCGGTTGCTTTGTCCTTCTTCTTCTCCTGTACTCAGAGGAGGTCTTTTCCTTATTCCCTGCAATATGCCGGTTTCTGGATTTACTCTCCGAAGTACCCATATTCTTTTCTGCCGAATTTGAAACTGTATCCCTGACCTGCGGGGATGGTATTTCCCCCGGAACCTCCTTTGCTATTGGACTATCCATTGGTCTTCTCTGGTAAACTGCATATAAACCAACTGATACCACAATCAGGAAAGAGGCGGCAATTCCCCAGCGAAAAAGTCCAGTTTTTTCTTTTTGCAGCGGCAATCGCTTCCGGATAGCCTCCCAGTTTTCCTCCACCGGGAATTTCTCGGTATCCAATCCTCCCCTGTTGTCCTGCAAATACTGTTTGAATTTGTCCATCAGTTTATATTTAATAGCCGTTCTCTCAGTAAAGCCCTGGCCCGCTGGTACTGACTTTTTGAGGTGGATTCAGATATCTGTAGCGTATTTGCCACTTCTTTATGACTGTAATCCTCCAGGGCATACAGTACAAATACCTGGCGGCATCCATCCGGCAGTTTTTTTATTTCTTCATTTACCACACTAATATCAATGTCTTCAAACCATCCCCCTTCTTCCACTGGTATTTCAAACGAGCTTTCAGCAAAATCAGTAACCCTTTTTGATTGTTTCATCTGCCGGAGACACTCATTAATCACAATTCGTTTCAACCATCCGCCAAAAAGATTATCGTCTTTTAACTGCGCCAGATTCCTAAATGCGTTTATAAACGCATCTTGCAGAATATCTTTTGACAATTCCGTGTCACTGCACATCCTCACACATAAATTATACATCCCGTCTGCATACTGGCGGTAAAGCTCCCTGATGGCCTTTTCATTGCCCCTTCTGGCCTGCTGAACATAATTAATGCGTATTGATACAACTGTTTCCAACTATTTGTTTCGAATTAAAGAGTAGAGAAGAGATACAAAGTTGGAATCAGGGTAGTTTTCCTTTCGGGAATATGACGAAAGACTTTTGTCACAAAAGCAGGTTTGCCTTGATTACTTAGGTATTTCAGCAATTCACTTGTTCTTCTCCGTAAGGGTGTGCTGGCCTAACCAGCTTCCTTTTACTTGCTGTATACTCTGGCAGTCATTTACTTTCAGCAGGAAAAATCAGTTTCAGGAACATCAGCAGGTCTTAGAATATCAATCGCCTGGGTTTAGTGTTTGACGGAGCGCCTTACTGCAGCGATAGAATGGCATTTGAAACTGCACATACTGTTTATCTTAAGAATGAACTTCCCGCAGGTTATCCAAGCTGACTGTTGAAACTGATTATGCTGCAGGAAAATAATTAAGTGAAGTGAATATTGCAACCAATGTTAAACAAATTACATTACTATATATGATTGCGCCCGCATGGGGCTGGACTGAGCGGAGCAAGGAACGGTCGAAAAGCAGGACATGATAGGGGGAGAATAATAACCCATTTACTGCATGCTAATTCTTTATCTGCTTTGCATCTATTTATGAGCAGCTGAAATGTTGATGTGCCAGACAGGTTATTCCATTTCACTAATGAAATCACCATTTCATAAGTGAGTAAGCCGGCTCTACACTATTTTAGTTTACCTGAACCAAATTTCATAATCTCTTTACCGGCATTTTTCTTCCTCTTTGTATCCAGTTCAGCCAAGTTAATGAGGGGAAAAACAGAGATGCTACTTTCCATCATTCTGTTTTATGAAGCTCAATATATCTTCCAATATGTTTTTCCTGTTGAATTTATGAGCCACTCCTTGATAAGTCCTGAAGGTAGCATTCATACCTGCTTTTATATATATATCCATACATTTCTTCCATCTGTCAGGCATCATTACCTGTCCCAGTTGCTCGTATATTATCTTTCTATCATTGTCCTCATAACCATCTTTATAAGGAACAGCATCGTTTTCATCTTTTGCCCCCATGAAAAAGAATTGCGGCACTTTTTTAAAGGAAGCTGAATCAAATAGCTTCCCAAACATGCGGGAAAAATCGTTTGTACCTATCGGGTAATTTAATTCTTGATTATTCAGCTTATTAAACGGCATGAATAATAGTCCATTCAAACCTCCGACAGCGGAAGCTTTTACCTTATCGGGATGGATGGCTGTAAACCGTTCAACAAACATGGAAGACGCAGAAAACCCCGTCATGAAAACCCGTTCCTTTACCTTGAATCCACGAGCTTCAAGTTTCTTTTTGCAGTCCTCAATCATGGCGATAAGCTGTAAATCCAATCTATGTAAAGAGTTTCCCTTCTGCATCATTACATCCCGGTCAAGCGAATGTGTATAGATAAGCCAGTCTGTTTTTGACCGGGGAAAAACTGGCACAAGCAGGGGATATTGCAGATTGACGGAAAGATGATTACCCATATATCCCTTTCCTGCACAAAGCTCTTTAGCCCTTTTAATATGTTCAGTAAAGTCGTCACTGGTAAAGGAAGTATTATTGGGCTCCACAATAATTGTTACTTGACGTGTTGAATCCATTTTGTCCGGCATAAACAAAAAGTATGGATAACAGAAGCCATGCAAGGAGTCCTCGGTAACCAATACAATTTCACCATCTGCAACTTTTGACTGGGCACAGGATGAAATGTTTGTTATCAATAAAAAAACAGCAACATGCAGATTTTTGATTTGAAACATTCTTGCAGGGTTTAGCACAGTAACCACATTATGAATTTAACAGTAAGAAAAACATATAGTTACAAAATCCATACTCATTATGACAAACGCATTTCGTCATCTCATTTTTTACCAGCACGGGTATTATGAAAGGCAATGATTCCGAACAGGCAGATTTAGCGAATTTAGCATTGCATACATTGGGCAAAACCGGGAAAAGGTTCAAACAAACTAGTCAACCAGGTATATTTCTATCCTTTCTTTACCCTTTCCCTGCCTGTCTCTTTTGAGCCGCAAGGGACCGATTTCTCCCGTGCTTCTGATATGGGTGCCTCCACAGGCTACCTGGCCAAAACCCTCAATTTTCCAAAACCTGATTTCTACCTCCTCGTTACTGAAATCACTGATAACAGGTTTATTGGCCCCGATAAGTTTACCGGACCTTTCAGCTAAAAGAGGAAATATCTCCGAAATATTACCTTCCCAGAGAAAATCAATTCTCGCTTTTTCTGAAGTGATGTTGGCCCCGATCTTTGCCGGGTTCCCAAAATGCTGATTGACTAATTCAAGAATAATTTCTGCAGCAAAATGCAGTTTCATGATCCGGTAACGTTTGGCCCAGTCGATTTCCACCCAAACCTTGTCACCCACTTTCAAATGATGGTCTTTATCAATGGTGTAATAGATTTCTTTCCCCTTTTTAAGGGCATTATGAATCCGGAAATGGTTGATCGTCCCGTCATCCGACTGCTGGCCCCCTGAAAAAGCATAGACAATCGTCTCTTTCAGGGTGACCGTATTCTCTTCCACAGAAGTTACTATAGTTCCTAACTCCGTGAGATAAGGATCCTCCCAAAATATTTTTTTTACTGCCATGGCTGGAAGAAATTGGCTGGTCTGAAAATAGGATTGTCCTATTCTACCCTCAGATTATATCCAGGACTGATGAATATCAAATCTATGACCTTATTGTTTATCATCTACATGCTATAGCCCTGATACCCGGTTGACAAAGGACGTTTATCACTTTTATATGGCCGTTTTGAAATGAAAATGAAATTTTGATGTCATTTTATCAGGGGATACATCGAGTCATTTCCAATTAAATCATCAGCTATATGAAAAGGAATCTATTATACCTGGCAGGTTTTATCGTAGTCATCATTTCTTCCTGCAAAAAGAAAAATGAACCCACAAGGCAAGATTATCTAACTACCGGGAAATGGAAAATGGTTAGCCTAGAATATAAGGTTGGCACAACCGGAACCTGGATTGACGGCTATGCAGCCATGCAGGCCTGTAAAAAAGATGATGAGACTGCTTTCCGGCCTGATGGAGTTTACCTGGTAACCGAAGGTGCCACCAAATGCAGTCCAACTGACCCTTCAACCGTCATGAGTTCCACCTGGTCTCTTTCATCGGATATCAAAAAGATCATTTTCCCGGCACCATTGCCTGAATGGGTTATCCTAAAACTGGATGAAACGGAGCTCTCCTATACATATACTATGGACATAGGTCCCTTCGTAAATTATTACAGAGTGATCATGCAGCATTGAGCTTTAAGATCATCTTGCTCGTACAAGCAGCCTCTCCAGGTAGCGTGGACTAGCATTGACAAAGGGCGTTTGTCATAATACCGTTCCCTTCTGTACCCAAAAAGTTACTTACCCGGGTCTGATTAGTGCACAAAGAAATCAAACCCTTTGATAATGCAAGCAAAAATTTGCACTACTACTCATGCTTCTTTATTCGTTAGTCATTGTTCTTATTCAGGCTTGTCAGAAAAAATCGAAGCCCGGTTAAATGGGTTGAGTTCTCCTCTTACGAGCTTATCTAATTCCTCTGCCAATGATTTCTTGGTGGCTGCCTGCCGTTCCGGAAGTGTTTTAAACTGGTTCATTCCTTTTACCATTACCAGTTTTGGCTTTGGGTATCTGGGGTCATAGAATCGGTAGGTAATGTACCAGTCTAAGGTAGTTTTAGCGTTTTTTGCCTGCCAGTTCTTGGGATAGACCGATAATGTGCTGCAGATGCAGCCGTTGGGTAACGTAACCATGATGCAGTAATTTTTGTTAGCTTTTTTGTTAGCTGTGAATAATTACTGCACTCAAGAGAGCTGAAAGAAAAAAGCCCAAACTCTTTACCTGAAAGAATTTAGGCGTTGTACCGAAAAAAGGAATAATATCTAATTCACTGCTAGCTGATTTACAGTTAGTTAATAACTTACCTGTTACTGACTGAATCAGTTTTATCGCAGAAAAATCGAGCGCTTTAAGCATGTCGGCAACAACCAATTAAGTGCTTGTTTCCGATCGATTTTTACCAGCATACAAAAAGACTTCAGGCCATATTACCTAGCTCAAATGATCTGGATTTTTCCCCACAAAAAAGGTGATTTTTCTCTCCAGAAATGCTGGTATTTCATCTAATTTATTAAAAGTATCAAGTCGATGCAACCATTAGAACAATTGGTTAGCAGGAACTTGCTTGGCGCATGGTTGAAGACGTTTCCGAATTGTACAAAGATCCATGGGCAGCCCTCTGATGTGATTCTGAATTTATCAACAATCCCCCTTGCCACAGGCAAGGGCTCGTTTGACAATTTAAAATTCTTTTGTATATTCAGAAGCACGTTTCACCTGTGACCCAGGACGGCGAAGCCATGTTTCCCCGACCCTGATTATATCATTTCATAGTTTTCATTGACGTAACAACCAATACAAAATGTATATCACCACTTCCCTGATGTTCAATACCATTATTCATCACTAAGCTGCGTGTAATACGTCAATACTAATGTTAGGCGTAATTCGATGGCAGCGACATTGGTTGCTCCCTAAGTTTTGCAGGATGCTCAGCTCAGCAGTACAAATATTTTCAGACAGCGTTAAAGAAAGGACGGTTATCTGTGGTAGGCAACGACTG